>KK211198.1:0-417073 GCA_000620945.1 [Clostridium] viride DSM 6836
AAAAGGCCCGTTGGTCAAGCGGTCAAGACGGCGGCCTCTCACGCCGCAAACAGGAGTTCGATTCTCCTACGGGTCACCATTCCTTTTTGGGACTTGACATGCGGCAAAAAATAGAATATAATCTTATTGCTTTTGAAGAGCGGTAAGGAGAAGAAAGAGACTTTCTTTTGCTTACTTTTCTTCAACAGGAAAAGTTAGTTGGTGCTGATTGCAGCGAGGGTCCACCCGTTCCCATCCCGAACACGGAAGTTAAGCTCGCTTGCGCCCAAGATACTTGGCTGGAGACGGCCCGGGAAAATAGGTAGTGCCAACATAAGGAACCTCCCCACCATTCGGTGGGGAGGTTGTTTTATACTGTCCGTGGTTTTTGCAATGAGAAGCAGCTATTTAACCTAGCAAAACGATTCCCCTATCAATAAGGAGTGGATGAAAATGCATAGGATTCAAACGGTATGTATCATTGGCGCAGGGACACAGGGAACCATGCTTGCTTTCCGAAGTTTGGCATACGGTAAAGACGTGTTTCTATATAGCAGAAGTCAGAATTCTCGGGATCGAGCTTTATTAAAAATTAGACATTGGCTCTCTGACTGGGAACAAGCTGGAAAACTCATGCACATAACTCCGGATGAGGCAATGCGTCGTTTGACCTTATTTTCTGATTTAGAGTCTAGTGTGCGTGATGCAGATCTTGTAATTGAGAATGTTTCGGAGGATTTAGAACTAAAACAACGGATTTGGTGCCAAATAGATGCTGCGGCGCCGGAACGAACACTACTCACCACAAATAGTTCTTCATTCACAACAACTGCCATTGGGAAAGAGGTTCGTCGAAAGGACAAAACCTTCAATCTAAACTTTATGACACCCACACAAGATGATTTGGTAGAGGTTATGTGGAATGTACATACCAGCACCGAGACAAAAGCCTTAGCGTTAGACTTTTTGAAGGAACAAAATCAAGTTCCTGTCGTCACGAAAAAGGAGATCAAAGGCTTTTCCCTCAACCGTGTTTGGCGGGCCATCAAAAAAGAGGCCTTGAAGTTATGGGCAGAGGGATATACTACGCCGGAGGACTTTGACCGCGCGTGGATGCTGGAATGGGGGACTCCATATGGTCCATTTGGCTTAATGGATCGGGTTGGGCTGGACGTTGTGGAGCAGATTGAAATGAGCTATTATTCCGAGAGCAGGAAGGAAGATGATTTGCCGCCGAAAGCCTTAAGTGAATTGGTGAAGCAAGGTTTTTTAGGGGAGAAAAGCGGGAAGGGATTCTATTACTATCCGAATCCTTCGTATCAAAATCCATTTTTTTTACGGGGAGAGGAAGAATGCAAATCTTCTAACAATCTAGGCACCCTGGAAAACTTTTGACAGATGACATGGATCGGATTATAATGTAAAGATATCATGTCATTTCGTGTGGTATTTTGGAGAACCGACTTGGTTCTGTTTTTAATTTGAATACATAGTATCTATTGATATGCTAAGTTAGCTTTTCAAGACGTATTCTTAGTGGACGGAATGATGACTGGAGAGTAATTTATGTCGAAATACTTTGGAACAGATGGGTTTCGCGGGGAAGCCAATGTGGATCTCACGGTGGAACACGCGTACCGGATTGGACGCTTTTTAGGTTATTATTATAGTAAGAATGGGAAGGCAAATATCGTCATTGGTAAGGATACTAGACGCTCAAGTTACATGTTTGAGTGCGCCCTTAGCGCAGGAATCACAGCATCCGGAGCCGATGTTTACTTGATGCACGTGACCACCACGCCCAGCGTTTCTTACATCACAAAGATTGATGAATTTGATTGTGGCATTATGATCTCAGCCAGCCACAATCCTTACTTTGATAATGGTATTAAACTTCTCAATTCCCGTGGGGAAAAGATGGAAGATCAAGTCATTTCTGAAATCGAACGGTATCTGGATGGGGACATTGCGGAAGTGCCCTTTGCCCGAGGAGCCGAGATTGGCCAGGTCATTGACCATGTTTCGGGAAGAAATCGTTATGTCGGCTATTTAATCAGTTTGGCAACCCACTCCTATAAGAATAAGAAGGTTGCGCTAGACTGTGCCAACGGAAGCACTTGGATGATTGCGAAAAGCGTCTTTGATGCTCTGGGGGCAGAGACCCACGTTATTGGTAATTCCCCTACAGGCATTAACATCAATGAGGCTTGTGGTTCGACCCATATGGAGCATCTTTGCACCTATGTAAAAGAGAATAACATGGACGTGGGCTTTGCCTTTGATGGCGATGCCGATCGTTGTTTGGCCGTGGATGAAAACGGGGAATTGGTAGATGGAGATAAGATACTGTATCTCTACAGCTGTTACATGAAGGAACGCGACAAGCTTGCCAACAACACAGTGGTAACTACGGTGATGTCAAACTTTGGCTTGTACAAAGCCTTGGATCGCGCAGATATTCGCTATGAAAAGACCGATGTTGGCGATAAATATGTCTATGAAAACATGCGTGAGCATGGGCATATGATTGGCGGGGAACAGTCGGGACATATTATTTTTGCAAAGTACGCCACCACAGGCGATGGCATGTTGACCGCCATCAAAATTATGCAGGCGATGCTGGCAAAAAAGCAGACCCTTTCGGAACTAGTGCGTGATGTGGTGGTGTACCCGCAGGTGCTGAAAAATGTGAAGGTGACCAACAAGGATGAAGCTTTACATCACCCTGCCGTGCGCCGTGTGGAACAAGAAGTGGCCCAGGAGCTTGGTGCGGAAGGGAGAATTCTGCTCCGTAAGAGCGGAACCGAGCCTGTCCTTCGCATTATGGTAGAAGCGCCGACCCGTCATGTGTGCGAAGACCTGGTCGATCGTGTGATCTCTGTGATGAAGGAAGAGGGTTTGTTACTAGAAGGGAAGCAAGGATGCCAAGGATAGAAACACTTTTAGATCTGACCCACACCATAGCACGTGACCTGTTTCTCCAGAAAACCTACCCTTGGGAGGTGCTCGATCACATTGCAGACTTTATTCGAACGCTGGGCCCCACGCTTTCTCCCGAAGAGTTTACGCAAGTAGGGGAGGATGTCTGGATCGCCAAGGACGCCAAGGTGTTTCCCAGTGCCTATGTTGGAGGCCCCTGCATTATTGATCGGGGAGCAGAGGTGCGCCACGGTGCATTCATCCGGGGAAGTGCGATTGTAGGTAAAGGTGCAGTGGTCGGCAACTCTGTGGAATTGAAAAATGTGGTCCTGTTTGATCAGGTTCAAGTTCCTCACTATAATTATGTGGGAGACTCCATCTTAGGGTATCGATCCCATATGGGGGCAGGTTCCATCACATCGAACGTGAAAAGTGACAAAAGCTTGGTCGTGGTGAAGCAGACGGATGGAATTTTCGAGACCGGACGGAAAAAGCTCGGAGCCATTTTGGGTGACTATGCTGAGATTGGCTGCAACTCGGTCTTAAACCCCGGTACCGTGATTGGAAGAGAAAGCATTGTGTACCCCACCTCCAGTGTCCGTGGGGTGATCCCGGAACGGCACATTTTTAAATCGAAAACAGAAATCTTACCGCGCAGGGAGTAATCCTTGCGCGATGCCTTTGTCGCCGCAAAATTGTGGTGAAAGAAAAACGTGATGGTTAGCATGACGAGAGAGAGAAGGAATGAAGGACTTACTTCAACGATTATGATGAAACAAACACCAATGAAAAACATGTTCTTTCTGTTTACGGCAGCCCTCATTTGGGGCATTGCCTTTGTCGCACAACAGGTGGGCATGGATTATATCGAACCATTTGCCTTTACCGGTATCCGCAGCCTATTGGGAGTTTTGGTTTTAGCTCCTACCGTGTATTTGATCAATCGCAAAAAAACCGAAGAGCAGAAGGCCGAGATCCAAGATCGAACCACTTGGATGGGCGGGATCCTTTGTGGTGTGCTGCTCTGCATTGCAGCGAATTTACAGCAAATTGGAATACAATACACGACCGTGGGGAAGGCGGGCTTCATTACCGCGCTGTACATCGTCATTGTTCCGGTGCTGGGTATCTTCCTCAAACGAAGAGCTGGTCTGAAGCTTTGGATTAGCGTGTTCATTGCTATGCTGGGGCTCTACTTACTGTGTATGAAGGGCAGTTTCTCTTTGGCCTTAGGAGACAGCTTGGTCTTCTTCTGTGCGATTATCTTTTCCCTACATATTATGGTGATTGACTACTTTGTTCCAAAGGTAGACAGTGTAAAGATGTCTTGCATTCAGTTTTTGGTGGCAGGGCTCCTTTCGTTTGTGTGCGTCTTCCTATGGGAGTCCCTGCCCGCTTGGGACATGATTTGGGCGGCCCGCGTTCCTCTTTTGTATACGGGCATTTTATCGTGCGGTGTGGCGTACACCTTCCAAATTGTAGGACAGAAAAACATCAACCCCACCGTAGCCTGTTTGATCCTTAGTCTGGAGGCGGTCATTTCAGTTCTTGCAGGCTGGCTGATTCTGCAAGAGAGCATGACCAATCGAGAAATCTTTGGGGCGGCCCTTATGTTTTTTGCCATCATTCTGGCGCAGTTGCCGGAGCGTAGCTCGAAAACAGAAGAAGCAGAAGAATCGTGCCTTACCAAAGAATCCACATAAGATACATAAAAAGTCACGATTTGCAAAAAGTCGTGACTTTTTCTTGCATTTTTTGCGCAAATCATGAATCATGATGCGATTGACTTTTTCTTGGGGATCAAGTAAACTATACTTTATTGACGAAAAGAGGTGACATCATGAAGAAAAAGTTTGTTTTGATCCTGACTGTACTGGCCGTGATGCTTGGCGGAGTCGCAGCCTTTGCCATGGCTGGTTCCATGCAGGATCCTCTCGTTTCCTTAGACTATCTAAATGGTACCGTTAAGCCCTCGATGTCATCGGAATTTGGCAAGAAAGCGAATGCAGCCTATGCCGAAAGCTATCAAGCTGCGCAAGCTCGTCTGGATGCCGAAGCGGAAAAGGTGAGAACCCAACTGGGAGGTTCGACCAATGTATCGTCCGGGAACAATTTGGATCAATTCACGCTTCAAAAGCGAAGCTATGGAGACACGATAAGTTTACATACGGGTTCGGGTTTTCTCTTTCTGGAAGGAACTGCCCTAGCCACGGCGCAAAACGGAGAACTCATTAACGTAACGCAAGGAATGGCTTCCTCGAGCATGTCATTGGAAGCTGGGAATCGCTATTTAGTGGGCGAGGGGGCCAATGTGACGGTCAACGTCCAATCTGAGGCTGCTTTGATTGCCCCTGTGGGCCAGGTGCAGACGACGGCATCAGGACAGGCAGCCCTGCCGTTTACGGATCTTATTCGCGATGCGTGGTATTATTCGGCGATTTCCTTTGCCTATGAGAAAAAGCTGTTTAACGGTGTGAGCGAAACCCAATTTGCCCCCAGCGGATCGGTCACGCGAGGCATGCTTGCCACGGTGCTGTATCGTCTGGCGGGAGAACCGGCCCCCAGTGGCCAGTCGATTCGTTTTTCGGACGTTGCGTCCGGTGCATGGTATGAAAAGGGCATCCTTTGGAGCGCGTCGGTCGGTATTGTCAATGGAATGGGGGACGGAAGCTTTGCCCCCGACAGCAATGTGACCCGTGAGCAGCTTGCGTCCATGCTGTACCGCTATGCGGAAAGCTATGCGAAGTTGAATACTGAGTCAACTGGGGACTTAGACCGCTTTTCCGACCAGGGGAGCATCTCCGGTTGGGCTGTGAAGGGACTTTCTTGGGCCGTGGGTGAGAGTATCCTCAATGGAGATCCCAGCGGCGCCCTATATCCGGGATACTCTGCCAGCCGTGCCGAAACGGCCACGATGATCCAGCGCTTTTCGAAACTAGTCCCATAATGAAAAGGCAGCCTTTGCTTTGACCTAGACCCATAGAATTAGAATTGAGGAACCATCATGTTTGAGATAAAAGACAAAAAAGTACTAAACCATCAGACCGTTCAGATGGATATTGAAGCTCCCTTGATTGCCAAAAGCTGCAAAGCCGGACAGTTTATCATCTTTCGTATCAATGAATTTGGAGAGCGAGTTCCGCTGACCATCTGCGATGCCGATGCAGAGCGCGGTACCATTCGTCTGGTTTTTCAGACCATAGGAAAATCCACCACACAGCTAGGAAATTTGCAAGTGGGTGACGCACTGACCGATCTGGTGGGTCCCTTGGGCCATCCAACGGAACTAACACAGTATCGTCGGGTCTGTGTCGTGGTAGGTGGCCTGGGTAGCGCCATCGGATTTATGTCAGCAAAACAGATGCACGTAGGCGGGGCACAGGTGGATGTGGTGGCTGGATTTAAGACCAAGGAATTGGTGATTTTAGAAGAGGAAATGCGAGCCTATTCGCAGAACCTTTACCTTTGCACGGATGATGGAACGGCCGGGTTTCATGGCTTTGTGACGGATAAGTTGCGCGAGCTTTGCCAGAAGGAACCATATGACTTGGTGCTCACCATTGGCCCCCTTCCCATGATGAAGTCGGTGGCCGAAGTAACAAAGGAAGCCGGAATTCCAACCATCGCAAGCTTAAACCCCATCATGATTGACGGCAGTGGGATGTGTGGAGGCTGCCGCTTGACCGTCAGCGGCAAGGTTCGATTTGCTTGCGTGGATGGTCCGGATTTTGACGCACATCAGGTTGATTTTGATGAACTGATCATTCGAAATCGCTTTTATAAAGAACAGGAAGCAAGGGCATACGAGCATTATTGTCACTTGACCAAGGAGAATCGTGTCCATGAATAAGAGCAAGAAAAAAGTCAGCATGCCCGAGCTTGCCCCGGAGCTGAGAATACAGAATTTTAAAGAAGTTTGTACGGGATACACCCAGGAAATGGCCGTAGAAGAGGCCTCCCGTTGCTTAGATTGCAAGAATCCCAAGTGTGTCCAGGGCTGCCCGGTCAATGTCAAGATTGCCGATTTCATTCGTGCCATTCGGGAAGGTGACCTGCAAGAGGCCTATGATCTCATTCAGGAAACCAATGCGTTTCCCAGTGTTTGTGGTCGCGTTTGTCCGCAAGAATCCCAGTGCGAGGCAAAGTGTGTGTTGGGCATCAAGGGAGAGCCGGTTGCCATCGGCCGCTTAGAGCGATTTGTGGGCGATTGGTTCTTAGAGCAAGGAAAGGCCCAGGAAGAAAGAAAGGAATCCAATGGCATCAAAGTGGCGGTCATTGGCAGTGGCCCAGTGGGACTGGGCTGTGCCAGCGATCTTTCTAAGCTTGGCTATGAGGTGACCATTTTCGAGGTGCTTCACGCAGCCGGGGGTGTTCTAACCTATGGCATTCCCTCCTTCCGCCTGCCCAAGGAGATCGTGAAACGCGAGATTGAGGCGCTCAAACAAAATGGGGTGCAGTTTTCCTTCAATACGCTCATTGGTCGAACCATTACCATCGAACAGCTTTGGGAACAGGGCTACCAAGCGATTTTCATTGGGAGTGGTGCAGGGCTTCCGAAGTTTATGAATATCAAGGGAGAAAACTGCAACGGAGTGTTCAGTGCCAACGAAATTCTGACCCGTGTGAATCTCATGAAGGCCGTTGATCAACGCTATGATACGCCCATTGCGGACTTTAAAAAGGTCATGGTGGTGGGAGGCGGCAACGTGGCCATGGATGCGGCAAGAGTGATGCGCAGAATGGGTGCCGAGGTACACATCGTTTACCGCCGGAGCATTGAGGAAATGCCGGCTCGTTGGGAAGAGATTGAGCATGCCAAGGAAGAGGGTATTGTGTTCGATCTACTGCGTAATCCCGTGGAGATCATTCCGGATGAGAATTACCGTGTGTCCAAGGTGGTGCTGGAAATTATGAAGCTGGGAGAGCCGGACGAAAAGGGAAGACGTTCTCCCATGCCTTCCAGTGAGTTGATCACCGAGGACTTTGACTGCGCTATCATCGCTGTGGGAACAACGCCGAATCCTTTGATTCGGCAGACCACTGATGGCCTAGAGACCACCGCTTGGGGTGGGATTATCGTGAATGAGGAAACCATGGAAACCTCCATTCCCCATATCTATGCCGGTGGGGATGCCGTGAGCGGGGCTGCCACCGTCATTTCCGCTCTGGGAGCGGGAAAAAAAGCAGCAAAAGCGATTCACGAATCCTTACAGAAATAGGCTAGCTTGAGCGAACAGGCAGCCCTCGTCTTGTGAGAACAAAACGAGGGCTGCTTTTTGTCGCCTTTTTGCCCCAGTGAAAAATCCATCGAATCTCGTGTTACGATAAAAAATTTGAACCACCAATTCCTGCATGAAAGCAGCATGGTCGGAGATACTGAATTCAGATCTTTGATAAGGTGGTAAGCGCTTATGGGGCATAGCAATAAGGTTGAAATCAGCGGCATCAATACCGCAAAGCTGCCCCTCCTTAACCGGGAGGAAGCGAAGGACTTATTTCGAAGAATGAAAGATGGAGATGAAAGTGCCCGCAATAAGCTGATTCAGGGGAATCTCCGTTTGGTTCTCAGCGTCATGAAAAAATTTGAAGGACGCAATGAAAATGCAGATGATTTATTTCAGGTTGGCTGCGTTGGACTAATCAAAGGAATTGATAATTTTGACGTGGAGCTAGACGTATTTCCAAGTACCTATCTGGTGCCGATGATTATTGGTGAAATACGTCGTTATCTGCGGGATAATAGCGCGGTAAGAGTCTCTCGTTCCATGCGAGATACTGCCTATAAGGTGCTACAAGCAAAAGAAAGCTATGTAAATGAGCATCAAAAGGAACCGACGATTGAGGAGATTGCAAAGCTTTTGGATCTTCCACGGGAAGAAGTGGTCTTTGCCTTGGATTCGACCATCGCTCCGGTTTCTCTCTACGAGCCCCTGTATTCAGACGGTGGTGATACCATTTGCGTCATGGATCAGGTCAAGGATAATAAGAATACGGATGACAGTTGGCTGGAGCAAATTGCCCTGAAGGAAGCGATGTCTCGTCTTGGCGAGCGGGAAAAGCGCATTTTAAATTTGCGCTTTTTTGAAGGGAAGACCCAAATGGAGGTCTCCAGCGAGGTAGGAATTTCCCAGGCACAGATCTCTCGATTGGAGAAAAATGCTCTAAAACAAATCAAAAAGAACATTGAGCATTGAAGAAACAGGCAACCGTTCTGGAAAAAAGGGAAAATTAAGCTTGTAAATGTCAAAATAATGTGATAGAATACTTCGGTAATTACACACAGGGAGTGACCTTGGGTCTGTGCTTCTTTTTAAGAAGTTGGCTGCATCGGATGAACTCCCCGGAGGTAAAAACTAAATTTAGGAGGAACTTATCCATGGCAGTCGTATCTATGAAACAGCTTCTGGAGGCAGGCGTGCACTTCGGTCACCAAACCCGCCGCTGGAACCCCAAAATGGCAACCTACATTTACACCGAGCGTAACGGCATCTATATCATTGACCTGCAGAAGACCGTAAAAAAGCTGGAGGAAGCATATAGCTTCGTCCGTAGCATTGCAGAGAATGGCCAGAGCCTTCTCTTCGTCGGCACCAAGAAGCAGGCACAGGATGCCATCCGTGAGGAAGCTGCTCGCTGTGGCATGTACTATGTAAACGCCCGTTGGCTCGGCGGTATGCTGACCAACTTTAAGACCATGCGTGGTCGTGTTGACCGTCTGAATCAGCTGAAGAAGATGCAGGAAGACGGCACCTTTGACATGCTTCCCAAGAAGGAAGTCATAAAGCACCTGGGCGAAATTGCAAAGCTTGAGAAGTACCTCGGTGGTGTCACAGAAATGAAGAAGCTGCCCGGCGCACTCTTCGTGGTTGACCCCCGCAAGGAGCGCAACGCAATCAACGAAGCCCGCAAGCTCGGTATCCCCATTGTCGCCATTGTCGACACCAACTGCGATCCGGACGAAATTGACTATGTCATTCCCGGCAACGACGATGCTATCCGCGCCATCCGTCTGATTTCTTCTGTTATGGCCAATGCCATTCAGGAAGGCAGACAGGGACAGGACGCTGACCAGGCACCCGTCGCTGAGGCTGCAGAAGCCTAATCAATTACGAAAGCGTTTTGGCGCCCGCCGGTAGGGCGGGCGCTTTTCAAACTGTAATATATAGTGGAGGTATGGAACATGGGATTTACCGCAACTGACGTAAAGAACCTGCGCGAGATGACTGGCGTAGGTATGCTGGATTGTAAAAAAGCTTTGGCAGAGACCGACGGCGATATGGACAAGGCTGTTGAGTATCTGCGTGAAAAGGGACTGGCTGCTGCACAGAAGAAGGCTGGTCGTATTGCTGCAGAAGGTATGGCTTATGCCGCAGTGGTTGATGGTGTTGGTGTCGTGGTCGAAGTCAACGCAGAAACCGACTTTGTTGGCCAGAACGAGATGTTTGTGGAGTTCACCAAGGGCGTAGCAGAAGTCATTGCCAAGGAGAATCCTGCCGATCTCGACGAGCTGATGACCAAAACCTACCCCAGCACTGGTCGCACCGTGCAGGAAGAGCAGCAGGAGAAGGTTCTTGTCATCGGCGAGAACATTAAGATCCGTCGCTTCGCACGTTTTGCTGACGGCATCAACATTCCTTACAATCACATGGGCGGCCGCATTGGCGTTCTCGTGAATTTGGAGTCCACCATTGCAGCGGACAATGCAACTCTGGTGGAACTGGGTAAGGACATCGCCATGCAGATCGCAGCGATGAACCCTGCATTCCTGGACAAGTCCAATGTGGATTCTGCTACCTTGGAGAAGGAAAGAGAAATCCTGATGGTTCAGGCTAAGACCGAGAATGAGCAGGCTGCAAAGCCGAAGCCCGAGAACATTATTGTTAAGATGGTGGAAGGCCGTATCAGCAAGTACTATGAGGAAAACTGCCTCTTGCAGCAGGCTTTCGTTAAGGAGAATAAGGTCTCCGTGGAGCAGCATGTTGCTGCCGTTGCGAAGGAACTGGCTGGAAGCATCACCGTGAAGAGCTTTGTTCGCTTTGAAAAGGGCGAGGGCATTGAGAAGGTTCAGGAGAACTTTGCGGAAGAGATTGCAAAGCAGCTTGGTGGCAACTAATTTATTTATACACATGAAAATGCGGCTCGAATTCGTTCGAGCCGCATTTTGTATTCTTATTTACGAACAACCGCAAGTCCAAGGGCCTTTGGTCCCGAGTGGCTGCAAATGGTACAGCCAGCATAGAACAGTTCGGGAACCCGATAGGACGTATAGTGCTCTATTTCATTTTCCGCTAGAGTAATCCAGTGTGAGGGGCAGTCCGTGGTTACGAGCATCGTCTTATTGGGGTCTAAATCGTTTCGCCCCTTCAATTGATCTCGAAAGAACTCAGGCAATACCTTTTCAAAGGTACCACGATACTTTCGCACCATAGAAAGCTTGCCGTCTTGTACGGCAATGACAGGCTTTAGCTTTAACAAATTGGCGCCAATGGCGGCAATGTTGGAGCAACGTCCCCCTTTATGTAGGTAGGTAACCTGATCCACAATAAAAATGAACTCAATCTTGTCGGCAAGATCTGTGAGGTAGGAAACGATCTCCTGAGGAGGGTTATTCTCCACAATCATACGGCGCGCTTCGAGGGCAAGAAGGCCGTGTCCCACGGAAATGTTTTTGGAGTCGACAATATATACATTGGAAAATTCTTCGGCGGCAAGGGTTGCATGGGCATGGCAGGACGAAATGTCCGAGCCGATGCTGATGTGAATTACCGCATCGTATTGCGAGGAAAGTTGAGCGAATCGAGTTTGATAATCAATGAGATTTACCGCACTGGTGCTTGGAACCGGTTCGCCGCTCGATACACGACGATAAATATCCTCCGGTGTTATTTCAAGTCCATCTTTATATTCAATTCCATTTTGAATAATGGTTAATGGAAATACTTCAAATGGAATGGGATCCATTGCCTGTTTTGGCAAATCGCAGCTACTGTCTGCCGTGACAATAATGGGCATGAGAAACCTCCTGTTCAAGCTAGAATAAATCGTGCAAGTCCAATCCATTATAGTATAGATTCCTTCAGAAGACCAGAATTATTTCTAGGACTATGAATGGATAAATTTAAAAAGTTTTCAATATCCTCTTTGCAAAAATGCAAATCTATATTAAAATATCTTAGATAGCTTTCTATGACTTTGCAGGAGGGTTTTATGAATCAACCGAAGTATCAACGTGTTTTGTTGAAAATTAGTGGAGAAGCTTTGGCGGGTGACGCATCCAGAGGACTGGATTTTGGTGTCATCGGCGAAGTATGTGATGCCATTCGAGATTGTATTCGTCTCGGAGTGCAGGTTGGCGTTGTGGTAGGCGGCGGCAACTTTTGGCGAGGACTCAAGGACGGCGGGGATCGTATGGAGCGTAGCCGTGCAGATCATATGGGTATGCTTGCTACGGTGATCAACTGTTTGGCCATGGCCGATGTGTTAGAGCAAAAAGGGGTTGAGGTGCGCGTTCAGACCGCGATTGAAATGCGCTCTGTTGCCGAACCTTACATCCGATCCAAGGCCATTCGTCATTTGGAGAAAGGCCGCGTGGTGATCTTTGGCGCAGGCACCGGAAATCCCTATTTCTCCACCGATACCGCAGCAGTTCTTCGTGCGGCGGAAATCAATGCAGATATGATTTTGCTTGCCAAGAATGTGGATGGCGTCTATAGTGACGATCCCAAGCGGAATCCGGACGCAGTCAAGTACGACAGCATCAGCTATGGGGATGTGTTGGCGCAGCAACTGCAGGTGATGGATTCGACCGCAACCTCACTGTCCATGGACAACAAAATACCAGTGATGCTTTTTGCGCTGAAAGACCCTGAGAATATTATGCGTGCCGTCATGGGAGAACAGATCGGAACCATTGTAAAGGAGGACGTGACATCATGAAAGAAATTTATCTGGAATATGACCATAAAATGAAGAGAACCATTGAGGTAGTGGTAAGTGATTTTGCCGCTGTGCGTGCTGGACGTGCCAACCCCGCCGTCTTGGATAAGCTTTCCGTGGAGTACTACGGGACAGAAACCCCTTTGCAGCAGGTTGCCAGCATTTCTTCCCCGGATGCCCGTTCTTTGGTCATTCAGCCTTGGGATGCTTCGCTTTTAAAGGCGATTGAAAAGGCGATTTTAACCTCTGATCTTGGCATCAATCCGCAGAATGACGGTAAGGTCATTCGTTTGACCTTCCCCCAATTGACGGAGGAACGCCGCAAAGACCTGATTAAACAAGTGAAAAAGTATGCAGAAGGCGGAAAGGTTGCGGTTCGTAACATTCGTCGTGATGCAGTGGATAAGTTTAAGGCCATGAAGAAAAAGTCTGAAATTACAGAGGACGATTTAAAAGAGATCGAAAAGGATCTTCAGGATATGACCGATAAGCGCTGCAAGGAAATCGACGATCTGACTGCGAAAAAAGAAGCAGAACTGATGGCCGTGTAATTTGTGATGGCATTTTGGAGAAAGAAATTAACGAAAAGCATCCCTTCGAAGACTTCTGAAACGCCTCCAAAGCATGTGGCGATTATCATGGATGGCAATGGACGATGGGCAAAGCAAAGGGGACTGCCCAGAACGGCAGGGCATGCCGCTGGTGCAGAAACCTTTCGTAAGATTGCAACGCATTGTAAGGATCGAGGGATCCCATATCTAACGGTGTATGCGTTTTCCACGGAAAACTGGAAGCGGCCGGAAGAAGAGATTACCTCCATTATGAAACTGTTGGAAAAGTATCTAATGGAGGCCATTGAAAAGATGGCACAGGATAAAATTTCCCTGCGCTTTTTTGGAGATCTTTCTCCGCTTTCGGATCGCTTACGTCGCCTTTGCGAAGAAACTCAACGCATCAGCCTGACCTACCAATCTGAGATACAGGTGAATGTGTGCCTCAACTATGGAGGCCGGGATGAAATTCTTCGGGCTGCCAGGGCCTGTGCCTTAGATTGCATGCGAGGAAAGCTGGATCCCGATCATTTCACCGAAAAAGATATGGCAAAGCACTTGTATACCAGTGAGATTCCAGATCCTGATTTGGTGATTCGTCCCAGCGGAGAAATCCGAATCTCTAACTTCTTGCTTTGGCAGTCTGCCTATGCGGAATATTATTTCACGGATGTCTTATGGCCTGACTTCGATGAGGGGGAGCTGGATCGTATCTTAAAGGCGTACCAAGGTCGAAAACGTAGATTTGGGGGCGTGTAACGTGAGGAATCGAATTTTAGTATCCATTGCCGGAATTCCCATCTTGCTTCTGGTCCTTTTGGTGTTACCTCCCATCTATACGCCAATTCTGATTTCCGCCCTTGCCATGGTTGCCTCCTTTGAGACGAGCCGTGCCCTGGGTGTTACGCAGATTCGCATGCAGGCATACTCCATTCTTCTTGCGGGTGCCGTACCCTTTTGGGTCTATTATGGGGAAGGCCCTCTTCCGGCGCTGTGTGGGCTGCTGCTTTACGTGATTCTTCTCTTCGCAGCTGCGCTTCCAAGCCACTATGCCATTGAGGTAGGACTCATTGGCGGCGTATTTTTCTTTTCGGTCTTTGCTCCGTACTTTCTTTCTTCCATTGTTCGAATTGGCTTGAATCCACTACGGCATTGCTATATCTTAGTGCCCTTGGTCATTCCATTTCTTTCGGATGCCTGCGCCATGTTCTCCGGTATGCTATTCGGAAAGCATAAGCTGGCCCCGGATATTTCACCGAAGAAAACGAAAGAGGGATCCATAGGAGGGCTATTGGGAGGAACCTTTGGTATCCTTCTGTATGGCTTCATCATTCACCTCGTTCTGGGAGCGGAAGTCAATTATGCATTCCTAGCGATCTATGGATTGTTGGGAAGTGCCATCTCGCAAATTGGTGACTTGTCTTTTTCCTATGTCAAGCGGCAAAATAAGATCAAGGATTTTGGTTCGATTTTCCCAGGCCATGGTGGGGTGCTGGACCGCTTCGATAGCGTGATTTTCTGTGCACCCGTGATTGAAATTTTAATTATCTTAATCCCTGCATTTCAAATGGGATAGGGAGGGACGAATCCGATGGAACGAACACTGTCCATTTTAGGTTCGACAGGCTCAATTGGGATTCAGTCATTGGATGTGGCAGAAACCTGTGGATTTCGCGTTGCCGCCCTGGCGGCAGGGAGTAACGTGACTCGTTTGGAACAACAGGCTAGAAAATGCAAACCAAGCTTAGTGGCGGCGGCGGATGAAACTGCCGCCGCTGATTTAAAGTTACGGCTTCGAGATACCGATATCCGTGTGGTAGGAGGCGAAGAAGGGGTTTTAGAGGCTGCCTCGATTTCCCATGCAGACACGGTGGTTGCAGCTGTGGTTGGCATTGCAGGCCTCAAGCCGACCTTAGCTGCCATTGAGGCGAGAAAGCGCGTTGCACTTGCCAACAAAGAAACACTCGTTTGCGCGGGGGAGATAGTGATGCAGCGCGCTCGTGAGTGTTCCGTTCCTTTGCTTCCGGTGGATTCGGAGCATTCGGCCATTTTTCAATGTTTGCAGGGGAGCCGGGAACATAGGGAGATCAAACGGATCATTCTGACCGCTTCGGGTGGCCCATTTTTTGGACGTACGCGCGAAGAATTGGAAGGAGTCACCGTGGAGCAGGCGCTTCGCCATCCCAATTGGTCCATGGGAGCGAAAGTCACCATAGACTCGGCAAGTTTAATGAACAAAGGCTTGGAGTTTTTAGAGGCAATGGCTCTTTTTTCCTTGCCCCCAGAAAAAATTTCAGTTTTAGTGCATCGAGAGAGTATCATTCACTCGATGGTGGAATACTGTGATAATGCGGTTTTAGCACAAATGGGAACTCCGGACATGCGACTGCCAATTCAGTATGCATTGACTTGGCCCCATCGCCAGCCGGGACCTGCCACAGAGCTAAACTTATTAGCATGCCAAAATCTCTCTTTTGCCGCGCCTGACCTAGAGGCATTCCCTTGCTTAGCACTGGCCATGAATGCAGCAAAAGAAGGTGGGATCGCTCCGGCGGTCTTAAATGGAGCGAATGAAGTTGCGGTGGCAAGCTTCCTGCGGGGAGAGATCGGCTTTTTGGATATCCCGCGCATTGTGAGTGCCGCCTTATCGAGGATTAGCAACCGAGGCACTTTGAATTTAGAGGCTGTTTTTCAGGCAGACGCGGAAGCTCGTCGCATTGCCACAAAGGAAATAGCCCGCTTTATGAGGTGAGTACGTGATATTCTATATATTAGTGGCCATCTTACTGTTTGGAATCCTAATTGCCGTTCACGAGGGAGGACACTTTGCAGCCGCAAAGCTCTTAGGTGTCCGAGTAAACGAGTTTTCGATTGGCATGGGCCCTCTCATTTATTCGAAGCAGAAAGGTGATACGCTCTATTCCTTACGAGCCATCCCTATGGGTGGATTCTGCTCCATGGAGGGTGAGGATGAGGATGTGGATTCTCCAGACTCTTTTTCCAACAAACCGGCATGGAAGAAGTTTATCATATTAGCGGCAGGTTCCTTTATGAACTTTTTGGCGGGGCTTCTGCTGCTTCTCATTCTCTTTGCACCCACAAAAACCTTCGCCGTTCCGGTGATCGCGGATTTCATGGAGGGCTTTCCCTATGAAAGTGCGGAGGGACTGCTACCGGGCGATCGCTTGGTTAAGATCAACGACCGAACCGTCCATATTGTAAACGACGCACAGTTGTATTTTGCCATCTCCAAAGGCGATACCATGGATTTGGTGATCGAGCGTAATGGCGAGATTCTTCAGCGTCCGGATTTCCCCCTGTCGCTCCGTGAGTACACGGTGAATGGAGAAACCCAAACTCGCTATGGCCTTTACTTTGATACGGTCCAGGCAAGCCCTGGGATTGTCCTCCAGCAAACGTGGGATACGGCTTTATACTTCGCGCGTTCCGTTTGGCTCGGATTCCAAATGCTGTTTCAGGGCGATGCTGGCTTGAAAGACCTGGCAGGACCGGTTGGCATTGTTTCCATGATCGGAGAATCTGGTACGAACTCTCCAAACATTCTGCTCGGATTAAAGAATGTTTGCTATATCATCGCCTTGGTTGCGGTCAATCTGGCGATCGTTAACATGTTACCGATCCCAGCACTGGATGGGGGACGCATCTTCTTCTTGCTCCTCAATAAGCTATACTACCTGGTGACCCGTCATAATATCAATCCAAAATACGAAGCCTATATTCATGCGGGAGGATTTGCCCTCCTAATTATGCTGATGGTTGTGGTGACATTCCAAGATGTCATTAAGATTTTGAGGTAATAAGATATGAGCAAACAAATTATGGTAGCAGGACTGGCCATTGGTGGCGGCGCCCCCGTCACCATTCAGTCGATGACCAATACCAAAACAGAGGACATCGAGGCGACGGTTGCACAAATCCGTCGCCTTTGCGCTGCTGGTTGTGATATCGTTCGAGTCGCCGTTCCAAACAAAGCAGCGGCCAAGGCCATTGGGGCCATCAAAGCGCAAACGGATTGCCCTATTGTTGCTGACATTCACTTTGACTACCGTTTGGCTTTAGAGTCGGTGGCTGCCGGTGCGGATAAGATTCGACTGAATCCAGGCAACATCGGAGGGGAAGAGCGTGTGAAGGCCGTGGCAATGGCCTGCGCGCAAAAGGGAGTACCGATCCGGATAGGCGTCAATGGAGGTTCTTTGGAAAAGCCATTGTTACAACGCTATGGAGGCGTGACCCCGGAAGCGCTGGTGGAATCGGCGCTCTCACACATTGCACTCTTGAACCGATACGACTTTGATGACATCTGTGTTTCACTTAAGGCCTCACACGTTCCGCTTACCATGGCGGCTTATCGTCTGATGTGGGAACGTACCCAGTATCCCTTGCACCTGGGCGTCACCGAGGCAGGCACCCTACATATGGGAACCATCAAGTCGGCCATGGGAATCGGGGGTCTTTTAGCCATGGGGATTGGGGATACGCTTCGCGTTACCCTGACGGCAGACCCGGTGGAGGAAGTCTATTTAGCCCGTGACATTCTAAAGGCAGCAGGCTTGCGGCGGGATGGGCCGGAACTGATCTCATGCCCCACCTGCGGCCGAACCAATATTGACCTCATTCCGCTGGCACAGGAAGTGGAGCGTCGCCTGGAGGACGTGCAAAAACCAATCACAGTGGCGGTCATGGGCTGCTCGGTCAACGGGCCGGGAGAAGCTTCTGCTGCTGACGTTGGCATTGCAGGGGGCAATGGCATAGGGATTCTTTTCCGCAAGGGAGAAATCGTTCGAACGGTGCCGCAAGAGGAACTGGTGGATGCCTTAATGGAACTCATCCATGGCATGAATTGAGCAAACGAAAGAGGAATTAGCATGACCGAACAGAAGTTACCTTTTTTAGAAATGTTTTCTGCGTATGCTCCCACACAGGATCAAGCGTTCTTAGAACGCTGCTTTGTCCTGCGTGCCGTGATTGATCCGAGTATACGGAGCCTAGAAGCAGAACTGGCTGGGGAAGTGGTGCCCGAGCAAGAAAGCCTGCGCATTCTGGAAAAGGCAATTGCCGATCTGTATCAGTTGGATCGGGTGGTCTTCGCTTGGGAGGAAGATGAGTCCGACAACTGGATCGATCCCATCCCCGGTGAGGAACCTCCTATCCAACGAGAAGAGGAAGTGTCCATAGAGGATACCAGCTGCGTTGCAGAAGCGTCGAGTCAGGAGGAGGAAGGCGCAGAGGAAGACGTATTCTTACAGACCGAACGTCTGCGCCGGGAAGCCTTACAAAAGGCGGAAGCGGCAAAGCCAAAGGCAGAAACGGGCAGTAAGACCCGCTCGATCTATGGTGGGCGTGCCATTCGACGAAAACCGGTTCCGATGGCAAACCTGCAACTGGATATGGACTTGGTGGTCGTCGAGGGAGATGTCTTTTTCGTGGAACATCGAGATCTCAAGAAACGAAACGCTTGGGTGATTTCCTTTGATGTTACGGATTACACCGGTTCCATTCGGGTCACGAAGTTTATGCCGAAGGAGGAAGGGCAGGTCATTGTCGATCAGGTGAAAAAAGGACAGCGCCTGATGATTCAAGGCAAGTTAAATATCAATCGTTTTGATAATGATATGGTATTAGAACCGCAGCTCATTTGGCAAACGGAGAAGCCCAAGAAAGAGGACAAGGCCGCGAAAAAACGCGTGGAGCTCCATTTACATACTCGATTTTCCACCATGGACGCCCTTTGTGATGTGAAAAAAATTGTAGGACGAGCCATCGAATGGGGGCACCCTGCCATCGCGATCACCGACCATGGTGTAGTACAGGCATTTCCGGATGCATGGGGAGCGGCAAAGGGAAAGGTGAAGGTGCTGCTGGGCATTGAAGCCTATTTTCTGAATAACGTGGATGAGAAGTTGGTAATGCAGGGGAGCGCTGTCCAAGACTTTGACGCACCCATCGTTGCCTTTGACATTGAAACCACCGGACTTGACCGGATGCGCGATCGTCTGACGGAAATTGGTGCCGTGGTTCTCCAACATGGGGAGGTAACGGAACGCTTTCAGACCTTTGTCAACCCAGGGATGCCAATTCCTGATGAGATCGTTCGCCTCACCGGCATTACCGATGCCATGGTACAAGATGCACCCTCCCAAGAGGAGGCCGTTCGTGCCTTCTTGGACTTTGTGGGGAACCGTCCTCTGGCTGCGCACAATGCGGAGTTTGACATGGGCTTTATCCGAGAAGCTAGCCGGCGTTATGAGATCCCCACGGACTTATCCTCCTTGGATACGCTTCCCCTAGCACAAAATCTCTTGCCGGAATTGGGACGCTATAAACTGAATTTGGTGGCACGGCACTTGGAACTGCCTGATTTTCAGCATCACCGCGCCGTAGACGACGCACTAACCGTCGCCTATATGTTGATTCCCTTATTTCGCATGCTGCGAGAGCAGGGACTTTCAAACTTAGGAGAGATCAACGCCGCCATGGCGAAACGAAACGTCATTGGCAAGGCAAAGCGCATGCCGCGGCACATGATTGCCCTGGTAAAGAACAAGGAAGGCTTACGCAATTTATACAAGCTGGTGTCCTTGTCCCACTTGGATCACTTCAAGCGTGTTCCCATCATGCCCAAAAGCATTGTGAATGAAAACCGAGCGGGTCTTATTTTGGGTTCCGGTTGTGAAGCAGGGGAAGTCTACCAGGCAGTCATGAAGGGAAAACCTTGGGAAGAACTACTCCGCATTGCTTCTTGGTATGATTTCTTAGAAATTCAACCACTATCGAACAATGCGTTCATGCTGCGTCCCGACAAAAACGGAAAAACCATTGCTCGGAATCTAGAGCAGATCCGGGAATGGAACCGTACCATTGTCCGCTTAGGCAAGGAACTTGGTAAGCCAGTTTGCGCCACAGGCGACGTCCATTTCATGGATCCGGAGGAGGAGGTCTATCGAAAGATTCTTCTGGATACGAAGGGCTTTGACGATGCCGATGCGCCCAATCCACTCTATTTCCGAACCACGGAGGAGATGCTGAAGGAGTTTTCCTATCTGGGAGAGGAATTGGCTTATCAGGTTGTCGTGGAAAATACCAACTTGGTGGCGGATTGGTGCGAGGAAGTCAAGCCGCTTCCCGACGGGCTCTTTACCCCCAAGCTAGAAAATTCGGCGGAAGAACTGCAACGCTTGGTGTGGGATAAGACCCATGAGCTATATGGAGATCAGCCCCCGGAGCTCGTCATCAAACGCGTGGAGACCGAGCTCCATGATATTATCAGCTGTAAGTATGACGTCATCTACATGTCGGCCCAGAAGCTGGTGCAAGATTCCTTGCAGCACGGGTACTTAGTTGGCTCACGAGGCTCGGTGGGATCGTCCATTGTGGCCTTTATGTCTGGCATAACCGAGGTAAACTCCTTGCCTCCGCATTATCGCTGCCCAAACTGCAAGCACTCTGACTTTGAAAGCGGAGAGCGTTACGGTTGTGGTGCAGATATGCCCAATGCAAACTGCCCAGTTTGTGGAACCCCCTATCAAAAGGATGGGTTTAATATTCCCTTTGAAACCTTCCTTGGCTTTGGCGGTGACAAGGTGCCCGATATCGATCTAAACTTCTCTGGAGAGTATCAGGCCAATGCACATAAGTATACCTTTGAGCTCTTTGGCTCAAATCACGTGTTCCGAGCGGGTACCATTGGAACGGTGGCTGAGAAAACGGCCTTTGGGTATGTCAAGAAATACCTGGCAGCCCGAGGGTTGCAGGTGACCCGTGCGGAAGAAAATCGCTTATCGCAGGGGTGCACGGGGGTCAAGCGAACCACGGGGCAGCACCCAGGCGGCATGGTGGTTATCCCACAAGATAAAGAAATCTATGACTTTTGTCCGGTGCAGCATCCGGCGGACGACACGGGTACGGAGATCATCACCACGCATTTTGAATACCACTCCATGGAGTCCAACCTGTTAAAACTTGATATTCTGGGGCACGATGATCCATCCATGATCCGTATGCTGGAGGATCTAACGGGAGAAAATGCCCGCGCCATTCCGCTGGACGACCCGGACACCATGAGTCTTTTCATTAGTTCAGAAAAGCTCGGCTTTACCAACGATGACATTCTAGGGCCGACCGGAGCGGTTGCCATCCCGGAATTTGGAACCGGGTTCGTGCGTGGTATGCTGGTCGATACCTGTCCAGATCAGTTTGATACCTTAGTGCGTCTTTCCGGTTTCTCCCACGGAACCGATGTGTGGTTGGGAAATGCGCGAGACCTCATTCTGTCCGGAACGGCAACCGTCAACCAAGCCATCGGCTGCCGCGACGACATTATGATCTATCTCATTTCCTGTGGCATGGAGGAAAAACGTGCCTTTAAGATCATGGAGGCAGTGAGAAAGGGAAAAGGTCTTCCGGACGGTGCCGCGAAAGAAATGGAACAACTGGGAGTTCCAACTTGGTACATCGAATCCTGTCAGAAGATTGCCTATCTCTTTCCGAAAGCGCATGCCGTTGCCTACGTCATGATGGCCTTTCGAATTGCTTGGTTTAAGGTGCATCGTCCCCTGGCCTTCTATGCGGCGTACTTCTCCATTCGCGCAAAAGCCTTTGATGCTACCGTCATGTGCCGTGGGATGGAGGTGCTCCAACGCAAACGAACCGAAATACTGGCCAAGGAAAAGGATGCATCTGCCGTTGAGGAGGACATGCTCGTGACCATGGAAGTCTGCTATGAGTTTTATCGTAGAGGCTTTACCTTTGAGACCATTGATATCTATCGTTCCCATGCCACCTTATTTCAAATGGACGAAGAGAAGAACACCTTGCTTCCGCCCTTTGTCTCGGTGCCGGGTCTGGGAGAGACCGCAGCGCAGTCGATCATGGAGAATCGAAAAGGGAAAAACTTCATTTCCGTGGAGGAATTCTTGTATGCCTGCCCCAAGGTCTCGAAAACTCATGCAGAGCAACTGCGTCAGGTCGGAGCCCTTTCCGATCTTCCCGAAACCAGCCAAATGAGCTTGTTTTAATTTCGTCAGAACGGGAAGACTATCACCAGAACACAAACCTCTTCCAAAGGATGGAAACTAGGGGCTGACAAAAAGTTGAATATATGATATGATACTATATGGTATCATTCAAAAGCTTGAGTTAAGAGGTATGGAAAGGAAGGTTGAATCGGATGAAAAAATTGAGACAAGGAATCGCCCTGATCTGTGCAGTGGCGTTCATGCTGGCCTTGTCTGCTTGCGGTGGCGCCAAAGAGAGCAAAGAGGATATTGCCAAGCGTTTAGCCGATGCGGAAACGAAAGTAGCAGAAGCGCAAAGCATGCAGGCAGATTTGGTCATGAATATGGACATGACCCTGGAAGCAGATGGACAAAGCCATCCCATGAACACAAAGACCAACATGACCATGCTCTTGTTCAATCATCCCATGAAGATGAAATTGGATATGAGTGCAACAACGGAGCAAAGCGACACCGAAGCCATCAACATGACTATGTATATGGTAGAGAAGGATGGAACCTATACCATGTACACCTATGATGGCACGAAATGGAACAGTCAAACCATGGACCTTTCCTCCATTGAGCAGTTTGATCCCCAGGCAACCATGGGCCTTTACTTGAAGAGTGCGGAGTCCTTTGAGGCCAAGGGCGAGGAGACTATCAACGGAGTCAAAACCAAGAAATATACGGGTGTGATTACCAACGAGGCCATGAATGAGGTCATGTCAGCCACCGGAATTCCCAATAGCATGAATGGCTTGGGCCTTCCCGGCATGGATTGGAATGCTTTATACAAGGACATGGGAAATCTCCCGATTTCGCTTTGGTTGAATGAGGAAGGCTATCCTGTTCGCTACGAGATGGACATGACGGAAATGATGAATAAGCTCTATGCCAAGTTGATTCAGCAGATGGGTGAAGATGCCGCTGGAGGAACCATAAACTGCAGCAAGGTATTGGTCACCATGGACATTACCAACTACAATCAAGTGCAGCCCTTTGAGCTTCCTGCCGGTATCCCGCAGTAATGTAAAACAAGAAAAACACCGAAGGAATTCCTTCGGTGTTTTTTTGTTTACTGCTTTGGGATAGCGATGGCACCGCCCCATTCCACGACAGTAAAACCAGTTCGCAGAGGAGCGATTAGTTCTTGCGGAGGTAGGTTAATGGCTTCTTGCAGTGGAGTAAATACCATAAATACACGGATGACCGTATCGGGGATCGGATCGATGGAAAGCTTCACATGGTCGACATAGGAGCTGCCCTGAAAGCTAATGAGATTGTATGGATTTTGCACCAAATAGGGAAGCCAGAATGCCATAAAGGCGGAACTTTCTTCCTCGTTGAGTCCCAACCTTGCAAGGGATTCTTGTAAAAACATTTCACTGTTGGAACCCTTGATGCAAAATCCTTGGCGCATATCATATTGGAGACCCAAAACTCCCTCCCAAAAGAGGTAGGGATACTGGATTCCGGTTTCCCCCATTAGGGTCCCGTCAGGATAAGCGGTTACCTGCCAACCATTTTGATACCTTGGCCAGGTATGAGTCAAGGTTCCTTCGCATTCGAGCTGGACAGAAACCTTGGTCGCTTGCTCCGGATAGAGATAGATAACTGGCTTATAGACACGGTTGGGGTCTAACGAAAAAGAACTTGGCTCTACATATACGGCCGTAACTTGAGCTGTCCATTCAGTGCTCTTCTCGCTGTGGTCAAGCTCCTTTAAATCGGAGTAATAGACCTCGACACGGTCGCCAACGCAATAGTCCTCGCCCAGGGAATATTGAACGGTGTAAACACAAGGGTAAGGCCAAGGCAGTCTACCCTTAAAATGGTCAGGAGCCAGTTCGATGATATCCAGGGTAATGGATGCATAGGTCTCATAGCCGGAAGGGGGAGAGGCTTGCTTTGGGGGCTCAGCCTTCGTGGAACAGGATGTGAGCAAGAAAGGGAAGGTAACGAGCATGATCCATGCAAATTTTCTCAAAATGAGATCGCTCCTTTTTCAATGTTGCCTAGTAGGACGATCAATTTCGGAAAAAGTTCCCTGTTTTGGTTTCTTTTATAGAATCACTGGGTTTTCAGTATACTCTAGTTTTCCTTTCCGTTGTCCGAAGTCGCTGCGGCAGAGATCGTACAGGGCAGTGCACCTAGCTTCCACCTCAAACAGAGCCTTCGCTTCCTGGGATAGATGCTTTGCATGGGCTGGTTTTGTCAGAATCGGCAAGCGAGCATTCCGCTTCATTTCTTTGAGAATACTTTGTCCACGACGATTCATTCCCAGAACACGAAGGTAGGGGGGAGAGGCCGGGCGATCTTTAGCAGTAATGGAAAGGAAAGCCCAGAGCACCAGTCTCCGGATGCGGGCATGGGTATACCGGCGAGATTTGACCGCGGTATAAAGCTCATCAAGGGTATGATGTTCGAGGGCAGCACGAGCCAGTCGATGGTGGAGTCCTTCTCCGCAATCGGGTAACGATAAAAAGTCTTCGGCACACATGCTGCGAAGACGGGCAAATACCGCCCGTTCGGCAAAGGATAGACTGGAAAGGCCCACCTGGCTTAAGGCATCCAGGTCAGAAGCACTCAGGTAAGGAAGAAGGGACCTTCGCTCTCCCGACAACAGTTCCTTTCGCAGCTTTGATGCAGAGGCAAAGCCTTGTCCCATCGTATCGCTGTCATGGGCAGATCCTCGGCGCAGCAAGGTATGGGGCTGTATGGAGCTTCCCACGCGAGCTAAGGCTCTGAGATATTCTACGCCTAGATTGTTATTGGGGGTTTCTAAGCACTGTGCCGTTTCTCCCAGGAGATTCCTTGCCGCACTTTGACGTGCCACGGGAAAGGACAGTCCCTTATTTAAGTATTCTCGGAGTACGACTGAATAGTCGGGGGAGGAAAGAAGAGCGGCCGCCTCTTCGAGCGGAGCCAGCACTCCACATTCACTACCAAACGATAGCGTATCCACGAAACCCGTGGCATCTAGGATAGAAACGCCTCCCGTTGCAAAGGTTTCAGCAGAGGAAGCGGCCCAAGGCGTGGGCAGTTCGAGAATCAAATCGGCGCCTCCACGCAGGGCCATGGCTGCCCGCGTCCATTTGTCGCAAAGGGCGGCATCCCCCCGCTGAACCCAATTTCCGCTCATCACACAGACAATCATACTATCGGATCCAAGGACTCGCTTGCTTTCTTCGATTTGATACCGATGTCCGCTGTGAAAAGGGTTGTATTCGGAAATGATGCCAATTACTCGCATAAAAAATCTCCCTCTGGAAAGAAAAAACAGGATTTTCTGAAAAAATAGTTGTTCTTTCTGAAAAAGTAGTCTAAAATATATTAGTATTTTAATCCCTTTGAGAACTTCTTGCAAGGGATAGAATGATGGATAATATTAAGGAGTGCATAAGTGCGATGAAAGTTTTGGTTATCAATGCGGGAAGCTCTTCCCTCAAGTATCAGCTGATGGACCCCGATACCCGTGAAGTTCTGGCAAAGGGCCTGTGCGAGAGAATCGGGATCGATGGTCACCTGAAGCATACCCCCACCGGCAAGGACGTTTTCGATGCAGACGTGGATCTGCCCGATCATGACGAAGCGATCCAGCAGGTGCTGGCTCTGCTGACGCATAACCACTATGGCGTGATCAAGGACATTAACGAGATTGACGCAGTCGGTCACCGTGTCGTTCACGGCGGCGAAGACTTTACCCACTCTGTCATCATTGACAGAAAGGTGATTAAGGGCATTGAGAGCTGCATTCCCTTAGCACCCCTCCACAACCCTGCCAACATTACCGGAATCAAGGCTTGTGAGGATGTGCTGCCCGGTAAGCCCATGGTCGCCGTGTTTGATACCGCATTCCATCAGACCATTCCCCCCAAGGGCTTTATGTATGCACTGCCCTATCGTTACTACACCGAGAACAAGGTTCGCCGCTATGGCTTCCACGGCACCTCTCATAACTATGTCAGCCAGCGTGCTGCTGCTATGTGTGGTCGCCCCTTAGAGGAGCTGCGTCTGGTTTCCTGCCACTTGGGCAACGGTGCGTCCACCTGTGCCATCAAGTTTGGCAAGTCCATTGACACCTCCATGGGTCTCACCCCCACCGACGGTCTGCCCATGGGCACCCGTTCCGGCGCCATCGACCCCTCCATCATTGAGTATATTGCTCGTGTTCGTGGTTACAGCCCTGAGCGCGTGGAGAACATCCTCAATAAGGAATCTGGCATGCTGGGTCTGTCTGGCGTCTCCTCTGACTTCCGTGATCTGGAGAAGGCTGCTGCAGAGGGCAACGAGCGTGCACAGCTCGCCATTGACATCTTCTGCTACAAAGTAACCAAGCGTATCGGCTCCGGTGCAGCTTCCATGGGCGGCATTGACGGTGTCATCTTCACCGCAGGCGTTGGCGAAAACTCTCCCATGATTCGTGCTCGCATTATGGAGGATCTTGGTTTCTTGGGTCTCTACATGGATCCTGTGAAGAACAATACCCGTGAGGAAGCCATTGTTTCCCGTGACGATTCGCCCGGATATATCTTCGTGGTTCCCACCAACGAAGAGCTGATGATTGCACTCGACACCGCTAAGCTGGTCAGAGGCGAATCCGTCTAATTTTGCTCCATGCAAACATGGCAGACACCAACTTGGTGTCTGCCATTGATTTTATGGGTATACTAGAGGATACCAGGCTCTAAGCTCAGCAGAAAAGGATGATTACCATGATTCGAATGGCACAGCTTTCGCTTCCGATTGACGGAAAGCAAGATGATTTAAAAAAGAAAGCAGCAAAGCAGCTTGGCATTGGAACGGATGAAATCTTAGATTTTACCATAGTTCGTCAGTCCATTGATGCAAGAAAGAAAACACAGCTGCAAGCAGTCTATACCGTTGAGCTTTGGGCGGAGCGGGAAGAGCAGCTGGTAAAGCGTGCTCAGTCGCCCAATATTACATTATCGAAACAGGAACTGCCCTACTCCTTTCCGCCGGTATTACGGACCTTTTTTAAAAAGCCGGTCATCGTTGGCATGGGACCTGCAGGGCTGTTTGCAGCGCTCTTTCTAGCACGTGCTGGAGTTCCCAGTATCTTATTGGAGCGAGGCCGCGGGGTGGAAGATCGGAGCAAAGATGTGGAGCATTTCTGGAAGACGGGAGAACTGTCTTCCTCCTCGAACGTGCAGTTTGGAGAGGGAGGAGCAGGTACTTTCTCGGACGGGAAACTGACCACTGGAATTCGGGATATTCGAGCCCGCAGTGTCATGAAGACTTTAGTGCAGCATGGGGCGCCGGAGGATATCCTCTATTCGCACAAGCCGCACGTGGGAACGGATGTCCTTCGAAGCGTGGTGAAAAGCATCCGAGATGAGCTGTTATCTCTGGGTTGTGAAGTGCGCTTTGAGCAGCAATTACAGTCCTTAATCATAAAAGATGGGGTTCTATGCGGCGTAACCGTTAAAACCGAATCGGATACCTATCCCTTAGATTGCAACGAACTTATCTTAGCACCCGGTCACTCCGCGAGGGATACCTTCCACATGC
This sequence comes from [Clostridium] viride DSM 6836, assembly GCA_000620945.1. Taxonomy (GTDB): domain Bacteria; phylum Bacillota; class Clostridia; order Oscillospirales; family Oscillospiraceae; genus Evtepia; species Evtepia viridis. The sequence continues at coordinate 27,935 of KK211198.1, forward strand.
TGCATGAAACGGGAGTGCCCATGGAGCAAAAGCCCTTTGCCATAGGGGTGCGCATCGAACACAAGCAAGAGGAGATGAGCCGGGCCCAGTTTGGGGATCAATTTTACAAAGTGCCACCCTCGGACTATAAGCTCTCCTGCCACCTACCTAGTGGACGATCTGCCTTTACCTTCTGTGTTTGCCCAGGCGGGGAAGTGGTGGCGGCCAGTTCCAACGAAGGTCAAGTGGTGACAAACGGGATGAGTAACCGTGCGCGAGACGGCGAAAATATCAATGGAGGATTTTTAGTCGGGGTTGGGCCATCGGATTATCCGGGAGACGATCCACTGGCCGGTGTACGCTTTCAAGAGCAGTGGGAAGCGGCCGCTTGGGCCTTAGGTGGTCGTAATTTTCATGCTCCAGCGCAGTTAGTCGGTGACTTTTTAGCGGGAAAGGCCTCCAAAGCGGCGGGAACGATTCAACCTACGTATCGTCCCGGAGTCACTTGGACCGATCTTTCGGCCTGCCTTCCGGACTATATCATCCAGACGCTGCGCGATGCCTTGCCCCTCTTTGATCGTAAGGTACGTGGATTCTCGCATCCTGATGCAGTCTTGACCGGAGTGGAAACGCGTTCCTCCTCACCGGTACGGATGGTTCGCAATCCGGATACCCTGGAATCTGCCATCCAAGGTCTATACCCCTGTGGGGAAGGGGCCGGTTATGCAGGTGGCATTGTATCGGCTGCCGTGGATGGCATAAAAGTAGCCGAAGCTTTGTCGCAACGAAAATAAAAAAGAATGCCTAACGCAACACGTTAGACATTCTCAATGCTACCAGCTTATTGGTAGCCCATGGAGTTAATGAGATCGTAGGGGCTAACTTCCTCCGGATGCAGACAAGACGCTAAGAGGCTTTCGTAAAGTCCTTCCGGCTGCACACCAGAAATTCGATCAACTTCTTCACAATTTTGAAAGAGAATGACGGTGGGAATCGAGTAGACACCAAGCTCTAAGGCGCGGAACCCCTCTTGATCTGCATTCACAGAACAAATCACAGCCTGTCCCTCGTACTTTTTTGCTACTTTTTCCATAATTTCGGTGGCTTCGGTACAGACCTCATGCCAGTCTGTCCAAAAGTACACCATAACCACCTGACCGGTGGCAATTGCCGCATCGAGTTGTTCGCTATTCATTTGAACCAGAGCCACAGTATGACATCCTTTCCGCTTTTGTTTGTTATCCTTCTGCATGTAACAGTAATTGTAGAAGAGTTCCTTGCTTTCGTCAAGAGAGTAGTTGCAATTTATTTTGAATCCAGTGTATAATATAGTACTATATTTGATTTGGTACGTTAAGGAGAGAAGAGCATGGCAGGAGAAGGTATGAGCCAGAATTTTATCCACGATTTTATTGATGAAGAACTTGCACCGGGTGGACGTTGTGAGGGAGAACGAGTTCACACACGGTTCCCACCCGAGCCGAACGGATATCTGCATATTGGACATGCCAAGGCAATTTATGTTGACTTCGGCACGGCAGAAAAGTATCAAGGCATTTGCAACCTTCGTATGGATGATACCAATCCGACCAAGGAAGATGTCACATTTGTGGAAGCGATTCAGGAAGACATCAAGTGGCTCGGGTACGATTGGGAAGATCGCTTTTATTTTGCCTCGGAGTATTTCGAGCAGATGTATGCCTTTGCGGAGGAATTAATCCAAAAAGGATTGGCTTACGTGTGTGAGCTTACCCCCGAACAGATGCGTGAAAAGCGTGGCGATGTGGGAAAACCCGCGGAAAGCCCCTACCGCGATCGTCCAATCGAGGAAAGCCTTACCCTATTTCGAAAAATGCGGGCCGGTGAATTCCCGGATGGTACCATGACTCTTCGTGCAAAAATTGACCTAGCATCCGGCAACTTCAATATGCGCGATCCGGTGATCTATCGCATTAGCCACATGAAGCACCACCGAACCGGAACGGAGTGGTGTATCTATCCCATGTACGATTACGCCCATCCCCTAGAGGATGCCATGGAGTGCATCACCCATTCCCTTTGCTCCTTGGAGTTTGAGGACCATCGTCCGCTCTATGACTGGGTCATTGCCAACGTTTCGGCACCCAGCAAGCCACGTCAAATTGAGTTTGCCCGCCTCAACATCACTTATACCGTTCTTTCCAAGAGAAAGCTGCGCCAATTGGTGGAAGAGGGAAAGGTCTCTGGCTGGGATGATCCTCGGATGCCCACCCTTTGCGGACTCCGCCGTCGTGGCTATACTCCCTCTGCGATTCGCAACTTTTGTGAGCGGATCGGGGTTTCCAAAGCAGCCTCCACGGTGGAGTATGGGTTCTTAGAGCATTGCATTCGAGAGGACTTAAATCTCACGGCTCGCCGTGTGATGGCAGTACTGCGTCCGGTTAAGCTTACCATCACCAATTATCCCGAAGACATGCAAGAGAGCTTTCCCGTAGAAAATAACCCCAACCAGCCGGAGGATGGCTTCCGTGACGTGACCTTCTCGCGGGATCTTTATATCGAGTCGGACGACTTTATGGAAGTGCCCCAGAGTAAGTATCACCGCCTTTACCCGGGGAATGAAGTGCGCCTGAAGGGGTCCTATGTGGTGAAGTGTACTGGCTGCGTGAAGGACGAGCAGGGAACTGTGATCGAAGTGCTTGCAGAGTATGATCCGGACTCTCGTGGCGGAAATCCAGCCGATGGAAGAAAGATCAAAGGCACCATTCATTGGGTAGACAGCCGCAACTGTTTGGATGCCGAGGTGCGTTTGTATGATAATCTCTTTACCGATCCAGACCCCGACAGTGGAGATAAGAATTTCTTGGACTGCTTAAACCCCAATTCTTTGGAGGTGTTAACCCACTGCAAGCTGGAAGCCTGTTTGCGGGAGGCAAAGCCGGAGGAATCCTTCCAGTTTATGCGTATGGGTTATTTCTGCGCAGATCGTAAGGATGGCACGAAGGATGGCCCCGTGTTTAACCGCACCGTAAATCTGAAGGATAGCTTTAAGCCGAAGGCATAAGTTTAGGATCGATGGAAAGAGGAGACGTGTCGATGAATCGAGAGGAAGCGTGGGCACTGCTCACGGAATATAACCAAGAACCCTTTCATCTGCAACACGCTAAGACGGTAGCTGCCGTCATGAAGTGGTTCGCTCAGAAGCTGGGCTATGCAGAGGAAGCTGAATTTTGGGAGCTGGTCGGATTACTTCACGATTTGGATTTCGAGAAGTATCCGGAGCAGCACTGTCAAAAGACCGCAGAGATTTTGCGGGAGAGGGGTATGGATGAGAGTTTCATCCATGCAATCGTCAGCCATGGCTATGGCATGGTTTCGGAAGTAGCGCCTGAACATGTGATGGAAAAGGTGCTCTTTGCCGTGGACGAGCTTACCGGGCTGATCGGCGCGGCTGCGCTGATGCGTCCATCCAAGAGCGTATCCGATATGGAGCTGAAATCGCTGAAAAAGAAGTTTAAGGACAAGAGCTTTGCCGCTGGTTGTTCCCGTGAAGTGATTCAAACCGGTGCAAACATGCTCAACTGGTCCTTGGACGAGCTTTTGGAAACCACACTAAACGCCATGAAAGAGACAGAAGAAATCATTGCAATGTAAGAGTGTGCATAGCTGTTGTGTGAACACTGAGTAAGCAAGGTTCTTGCTTACTCAGTGTTTGTTCTGCACAGAATGACCTTGCGTTTTTTGGGAAATATGCTATACTGACCACAGGAAGATACTGCCCATTTGAACCCGAAAATTGCCAAGGGCAATCACTTCTGACGTGACAAAACGGTAAAGCGAGGCGAATATGGGAGACTTTTTTGCAACGATCGGAGACAAAATCCAGGCGATTCCATTGGATGCCGGGATGCAAGCCGCTCTGGATGCGGCCTTGCCACTTGCCTCTTGGGTGCTTCGACTGATCATGATCGCCTTGGGCGTGATTGTGGTTCTGCGCTGTTTGTTCTCTCTGTTTCGAGAGAAAAACCATCAGGAAGTTTGGGGCACTCTGAGCCTTCCAAATGGAACACAATATGAGATTAACCACTGGGAAAACGTCATCGGACGAGCGGGAAGCGCCGATGTGATCTTAGACTTTCCCTTCATTTCCCGCAACCATGCCGCCATTTTACGGGACGATAAGGGCAATTGGACTCTCTTTCCCCTGCAAAGTAAAAACGGCACACAGCACAATGGGGAGGAGGTCAGCGAGTCTGTTTCGCTCCACCCCGGGGATGTTATTAATCTAGGTGGGATGGAGCTCTATTTTTATCCCTTGAGCGAAGAGGAAGAACGCGATCAGAATCGCCGTCTTGGCGTGCAGCATCGGAAACTTAGCCCCAATACCACCTTAGCGTACTTAACCTTTTTTCAAATCCTTATGTTGATGCAGAGCCTTATCACCGTCAAACCGGAGCAAGCCTTTGGCGTGGTGGTTTCCTTTGCCACACTTGTTGGTGTCATGTGGGGGCTCTATGCCGTGTATCGAACCTTCAAACGCACAGCCTTTGAGGTGGAGACGCTTGCTTTGTTTCTTTGCTCCCTCTCCTTTGGGGTTACCGCTGCGTATTCTCCCAAGGCTTTGACCACGCAAACCTTTGCCCTGATCATTGGCATTGGAATCTTCTTCATGCTAAGCCTAGCCTTGCGGGATTTGAAGATGGCAGTGTCTCTTCGTTGGCCGGTAGCCGCTATGGCTGGGCTTCTGTTGAGCTTTAACCTTCTGCTGGGACAGCGCATCTTTGGTGCGAAAAACTGGATGGCCATTGGACCGTTTAGTTTTCAACCCTCTGAGTTCATCAAAATTGCATTCATCATTGCAACGGCTACGACACTAGATCGTTTGTTTAATAACCGAAACCTCATTTTTACCACGCTGTTTGCGGGTTTTTGTGGAGGTTGCCTTGCTCTCATGAGTGATTTCGGTACGGCGCTGGTTTTCTTCGTTGCCTTCTTAGTGGTTGCCTTCCTGCGCTCCGGTAATCTGGGCTTTTTAGTGATGATGGCTTCGGGAGCTGGCCTTGGCGCCGGAATCATTCTGCATTTTAAGCCCTATATTGCCAATCGATTTGAGGCTTGGCGACATGTCTGGGAGTTTGCCTCCACCACAGGGTATCAGCAGACACGAACGATGTCAGCGCTTGCCAGTGGTGGTCTCTTTGGCAAGGCACCGGATGATGTATTTTTAAAGAAGGTTGGCGCGGCGAATACTGACCTTGTCTTTGGTGTAGTGGGCGAAGAGTTCGGTCTCATTCTGGCCCTCTTTGCGGTGGTTTGCATTGTGGCCTTTGCCGTCCTTGCCTACAAATGTACCGCAGCGGCACGCTCCAGTTTTTACACCATTGCATCTTGTACCGCTGCGGCTATGTTAGCGTTTCAAACATCGCTTAACGTATTTGGATCTGTGGATATTCTCCCCTTGACGGGAGTGACCTTCCCCTTTTTATCCGTTGGTGGCTCAAGCATGATGTCCTGTTGGGGTCTGCTTGCCTTTATCAAAGCGGCGGACACCAGGCTCAATGCAAGCTTTACGGTAAAGCGACCGAAGCTTCGAACCTGGTCCTGGAGAAAGGATCGCGTGCAGGAGGATGCCTCTTGGGAAGAAGACGAGTTGGAAGAGGAAGAAGGCTTCTATCCGGACGAGCAGGAGGAGTTGGATGCCGCCTGGTCTCCGGAGGAGAACGAAGAATTTTGGGATGACTATCACTGGGAGGACGATCGATGAAACAGGTACGTCGCCGGACCATGATCCTACTATGTATTGCAGCCTTCTTGGCCGTAGGACTCTTGTGGTTCTGTGTGCGTTGGGCTACGCAGGGACGAGACTGGGTGAATTACTTTGGCAATACCTCCCTCTTTGGAAACGGTGCCATTTATGACCGGAATGGAGTACTGCTCTATGACGGTAAGACGGGAGAGTACGCAGAACAGAAATCCGTTCGAAAAGCAACCATGCATTTGGTAGGCGATTCCAACATTGCAACCTCCATGCGCAACGTGCTTTCTGATCGCTTATCGGGCTATCATCCGATTACCGGCACGGCATTTGGAAGCCATGACATTTACCTCACCATTGATGCCTCGCTCAATGATGTGGCGTACCAAGCACTCAATGGGAAAAAAGGGGTCGTGGCAGTTTACAATTATAAAACCGGGGAAATCCTGTGTCTGGTGAGCGCACCATCCTATGACCCCGAAAACCCACCCACCGATGTCTCTGGGAGCCAATATGAAGGCGTCTATTTGAATCGCTTCTTTTCCTCGCTATTTCCACCTGGATCGATTTTCAAAGTGATTACCACAGCAGCGACCCTGGAAAAGAAGGCAGACTGGCAATCCTTTCGGTTTGATTGTGATGGGAAATTTGAAGTAGGCGGGCAGGTGATTACTTGTCCGCGCGCCCATGGCTCCAATCTGACCCTGCAGCAAGCGTTTGCGCGCTCTTGTAACGGAGCATTTGGACAGTTGGCGTTGGAGCTTGGGGGAGATGTGTTGCGCACCTACGCGCAGTCAGGAGGAATTCTCAATTCCTATGATATTAGTGGGGTTACTACCGCTGCCGGGCAGTTTGATGTAGGTGCTGCTGGAACAATTGATTTGGCTTGGTCGGGTTCCGGCCAATACCATGATATGATTAATCCTGCATCCTTCCTGATGCTTATGGGTGGGATTGCAAACGGGGGAAAAGCACAAGTGCCCGTACTCCTGAAGAAAGAGAGCTTTTCGGATAGTAGCATCCCCAGTTCCTTGAAGGAACGAAGTGAAGGGAATGCTATTTGGAGTCGATCGACCTGTGACGCGCTGAAGCAAATGATGCGAAACAATGTGCAGGAAACGTACGGACAGAAGAATTTTGGAGACCTAACGATTTGTGCCAAATCGGGAACCGCAGAAGTGGGAAATGGGCAAGCTCCCCATGCTTGGTTCTCTGGGTTCCTGGATGAAGCGGATCACCCGCTGGCGTTTATTGTGTTAGTGGAAAATGGAGGATCAGGAGCGAATGTTGCCGGTGCGGTAGCTTCTAAGGTTTTGCAGAAAGCCGCACGGTGAAAAGCTTAGGACAGCAATCTGGATGGTTCCAATAGCATAAGCGGGAGATGTCTGCGGCGAACCAGTTGCACCGCATCGCCGGCATCGCTCGCCCGTCCATTCCAAATGATGACAAAGCAATCACATTGGGAAAGCATGTATTTGATGGTTTTATGATAGCAGTCCAAGGTAAATTGACGTTGTACCATGGATTCCTTGTCGCACCGTGCGACCAGGTTGAAGTAGCAATCACGCACCTCTTCCGGCCATGCGATGTGCTGATCTTCATAGGGGATGACACATTCCAATTCCGTACCTAGTGTGTCACGCAGCTCCAAGAGGGAGGCAGTGACATCAAAGGGAAATCCACGTTCCATGGCAATCAGGAACCGCTCCACTTGTTCTTCTTCAATCAGGGGTTGCAAACGGCTTAGGAGTGTCTCTCTCACGGTCTGCTCCCCGCCTTCGGGATAGGTGAGGGGAGACAGTTCCCAAAAATGTTGTGCGATCACGCCGCAAATACGTTTTTTCAAGATGACAATCTCCTTACTTATCTTCATGCGCCATTCTATGCTTTGCTAGAATAATATGACCGTTAGTCGGGTGGATGATGCAAAATCAGACTTCCACCTACTGGAAAAGTGTTAAAATTTTCTTAAGAGAGAGTATCGTCATGAGCAAACAGAGAGAACGTGTCCTAGCATTGGATTTTGTCCGTGTGGTCTCCATGCTAAGTGTCATTTTATTGCATACCAGCAGTGCATATATTTTTTCGGATACAAGGGTTACATTCTTTGGACAACCCTTCGCCTTTGCCATCAATCAAGGGGTGCGTTATTGTGTACCCCTGTTTTTCCTTGTTTCCGGACTTTCTCTGGAGCTTTCCTACCGCGGCCAAAGTTATGCAGGCTTTTTAAAGAAACGAGCCAACAAAATCATCTTGCCATATTTGTTCTGGACGGGGCTTTACTATTGGCACGGCTTGGAGAGCTTTTCCCTTGGTGAACTATTAAAGACTGTTCTATTAGGAAAGGCGGCACCCCATCTTTATTTTATCGTAGCCCTCTTGCAGCTGTACTTCCTCTTTCTTCCGCTTCACCGGGCATTGGAGAAAAAACCCATGCTTACCCTGAGTGTCAGTCTGATCCTCTCATTCTTTCTTCAGTGGGCAATGTACTTGATGGTATTTCAGGTGAACCTTTTGCCCTTAGAGCTTCGGCCTTACCTGGTAAAAACCTTGTTTCCTTGGCTCTTTTGCTTTGCACTAGGAATCTACTTGGCAAAAACCCGCGAAATTTGGAGGCCCATAGTACTGCGCTATCAAACGATCCTCATCTCATCTACGGTTGTATTTGCCCTCTTTTATATCATAGACAGTGCTGCAACGGGTTCTTATGATCTCTCGGTTAAACCCATTCTATTCCTCTATGTCCCCTTGACTTTTTTTGCCCTATATGCGCTGGGGGAGATGGCATCCCGCGTGGCTCTCCTTGTCCGGGGAATCGATGGGTTGGCCCACCATTCCATGACGATCTTTTTCTGCCATATTTTTGTGCTGGAGTATTTCCGGGAGCACTACTTGCTTCGTGGTACAAGTGGGATGCTGCTTCTGAGCGTCCTTACGATTTTGGTCTCGATCGTAGTCGCACTTCTCTTTGAATTTGTAGTAACAAACGCAAAAAAACTCCTCCGTTCATCCAGGTGAGAACGGAGGAGTTTTTGATTTAAGTGAGACTAAAGAAGGGTAACCTCGCCGACATAGCAGGTGTCAAACATGCGTCGGACTTCTTCCACCTGGGTGGTCTGTCCGAGTGCCCACATCAGTTTGGTGGCAGCGGCTTCGGTGGTCATATCCCTCGCCGGAATGACGCCCTTTTCCAAAATCCGATGGCCGACTTCATAGATGGAAAGGTCACAGCGTTCATAGAGGCATTGGCTGCAAACGACCACGGCAATGTTTCGCTCCGCAAGCATGGCAAGGCGGCTATGTAAATCACGATTGATATAATGGAGGCCGCCAGCACCAAAAGCTTCTAAGACAATCCCACGATAGCCCATATCCGCTAAGGAGTCAAAGATTTCTGGACGGGTACCCGGGAGCAGCTTTAGCAAAAACACATCGGTACAAAAATCATCGTTTAGGATAGTGGGAGACGTGGGATCACAAGAGATGTGTTGCGGATGAAAGATGCGTGTTCCATCGGCAAAAATCTGTCCTAAGTAATCGGCGTTGACGCTTTCAAAGGCATCAAATGCCATGGTACTCACCTTGACCGCCCGCGTTCCGGGAATGATCTTACGGTCAAAGGCAACCGATACCCCTGCAATCCCGCGAGCAATGGCCTCTACGGCGGTAAAGAGATTCGTGACACCATCCGTCAATGGATTTTGAATGGGAAGTTGTGAGCCCGTTAACACCACACTCTTGCAAAGATTCTGCAGCATAAAGCTTAGTGCAGAAGCTGTGTATGCCATGGTGTCGGTACCATGGGTGATAATGATGCCGTCGTAGTCAGAGAGCGCATCATACACCCGTCTGGCGATCAGTCGCCACTCTTCAGGTTGAATGTTGGAACTATCTAGGTCGAGAAGATCCTCAAAGTCGAAGTGGTAGTCAGGGTAACCGAGTTCGAGCTGAGCAACCATGTCTTTGCCATGCAGGGCGGGAGCAAGGCCGTTGGCATGCTTTTGCGAAGCAATGGTACCACCGGTTGTAAGAAGAAGAATGTGCTTCATAAAAGCCTCCATGATTATGATTTGGGGAGCCAGTATAGGTTTAAATCCACTTTGCCTGGAATGCCAGGCACTTGCCCGGATGAGGTGTATTGCCACATGTCGAAGCCGTAGTAGAAGGTGGGAACCGAGTAATATTGGGCATACCAGAAGTCATACTGTACAATTTTACTGAGGTCGTACCGCAAATATCCACAGGGTGAGTTAAAATAAATCATGGGATGGTGTCCGGCCTTTTCCACTTCGCGACAGAAGGCGTTTGCGGCAGCGGAAAGGGTGGCTGCATCCAACTTACTCGTCCGAGCCTCTTTGTTGCTGACGATTTCCCAGTCAAACACGACAGGATAGGTGACATCATAGCCTTTGATTTGATCGAGGGTAAAACGTGCTTCTTCAATGGCTTCCTCCACGCTGATGGCTTGGGAGAAGAAGTATACGCCGACCTTTAATCCGGCTTTCAGAGCTCCCTCAATATTCTTTTGGAAGTTTTTATCAGCATAAATGTTTCCTTCCGTACTCCAACCACGGCCACCGGCCCGAATGATGGCATAATCGATTCCGGCATCCTTTACTTGATACCAGTCAATCTCCCCTTGATAGACCGAGACGTCGACACCGGTCTCATAGCGGTAGGCGTTGCTTTTATAGTATGTATACCCATCGGACTGATAAAAAAGCTTGGGGTCATAGGTGTTCTTGGGGACATTGGGAAGGATGTCCAACCACTTGTCTTTGTAAAGGATCTGATTGGAGTGATCGGGTTCCGGATCAGGCTTGGGACCGGGTTTCGGATCTGGAGTTTCTGGCTTATACCGCTCCATACGCCAGATGATGGCGCTGATTTCAGCGCGTGTGATATTGCTGGATGGTTTGTACAGGAGACGGTTATTTTCATAGGTGCCCTGTAGAATGCCGGCCTCATAAAGAGAAAGAACCGAGGAATCTGTGGTATCGGCAAAGGGAGATGGTTTGCTGGGCGGAGCGAGCTTTAGCGCCTTTGCCGCAAGCTGGGCAATCTGCAAGCGGTTAATGGAGGCATCGAAGTTAGAAGGGTTGCTGGAAAGAAAGCCTGACTTGACAGCAAAACTAATGTAGCCGCTGGCCCAATGGGGACCGGTGGCTTTTTGTGCATCATAACCCGCAGCCAGTAGAATGAGTTTGGTCGCTTCCCCAAAGGTCAACGTACCACTTGGGGCAAAGCTGGTGGGGGTGCGACCGTTAATGACACCGCTTTTGGTTAAATCAAAGATATAAGGGTAAAACCAATCATCACTCTTCACATCGGCAAACGCCAGAGTGTCATCTGACACCCACTGCGCTTTGACATTGAGGTGCTGTGTGGCTTTCTGATCTTCGGTCAGCTTTTTCCCATCTTGGGTGAACCAACCGTTGAAGCGATACCCGCTTCTCGTTACGGTGGGAAGAGATCCGTATGTGGTATCCGCAGGGTAGCAGACCGTATCATTTTCCAAGGTTCCCCCATTTTTATCCAGGATTAAGGCAACGAAGGAAGGGGAGTCCTTGGAGCTATAGTCACCATAGAGCAAGAGTCTGGCTTCATCAATGCGGCGCTGCAAATAGTTGTCTTTGACTTTGCCATTGCTATGACACCAAACTGCCATGGCATCCACGATCTCCACATCCGTTTGCTTTTCCAGCCCATCGATTAAATAGTTGCTAATCCGATACGTTGGGTTGGTCCAAGAAGAACCAAGGCTATAGGTAAAGCTAACCAAGGCATCAAATTTAGGCTGGTTGGCCGTAATATTGTACTTCTCCAAATATTGATTGACAGTTTTAACTTGGGATTGAAGTTTTTCGCGCAGAAGCTTGGCCGCCTCCTCCTCCGTGATCCCATTCGGATAAGCATTTTGCTCACAGGTGGTACCATAGCCGATATACCAAGTGCCATTTGCCTGATATGCCGTAGAACGGAAGGTTTCATGCTTTAGAATGAAGGATAAGCCCTCAGGGCTTAGGTCGAAGTTGGAAGTACCCACAGCAAGAGCGGGAGGAAAAAGGGTGCAGATAAGGGTTAGGGCTAGTAGAAAAGAGATGATACGTTTTCGCATAAAAAGATACCTCGCGTTTGAAAAGATTCTCGTTTTTTGTTGCAAGTACTCCTGCAAGTATACAGGATATCTTATCAAAAGGCTAGGTAATCTGTCGAATTTAAGGATTACAATTTGATTTCACGGTGCGAGTGCGGTTCTTTTTTAAGGTTGGCGAGAGCGAAATAGTCGATTGCGCAGCTTGTATTCATAGAGGAAGGAGATTCGTCCCAGGCATAGGTCATAGAGGAAAAAACCAATGTTACCCAATAGAAGCAGAAACATTATGGTCAGGGTACCGTACATAGAGAATTCTGCGGCTACAAGAGTGGGAGCAAATACGAAGAGAAGTAAACCATAGATGGCAGCAAACATGAGATTGCAAAAGAGTAGTTTGGTGATCACGCGAAGGAGAGTGAGCGAGATTCGATTTAGTCCCGAGCGAAATAGTGGATAGAGTCCTAAGAGCAGCCCAAATAAAAGTGCCGTCTCTTTGTCGGGAAGCAACATAAGGCTAAGGAGACTGACCGCAAGATAGAGCAGGTACGCAAACCCCTGTCCACATTCCCTTAGGGCGGGAATCAAAAAGAAACCGGCAATGGCAGGACAGAGCACTGAGGTTAAGGGAAGGATGTTTCCTAGCAGCATGGTGACGATCATCAATGACGCAAGAAGCCCACAAAAGGCGATGGACATACTTTTTTGTAATTTCATCGTGGCTACCTCACGTTTCGAAGGAAGAAACAGATTCATGGTTCCGCAGGAGAGTCTGGGTCTTGCTCCGGTTTTTCAGGGATCGCTTCTTTCTTATGCTTTTTAAAAAGATGAACAAAGGACTTTTTGGTTTTTGGAGAAAGGTACAATGGAGTTCCATCCTCCGTTACCCGATCGATGAAAGTATAGTCCAGGGAGGAAACGGGAAGTTCCCGTTGTTTGAGGAGATAATTGACCAACTGCTTGATGAGGTAATAGAAGGAAGCGAACAAAGGAACCCCGACAATCATACCCCAGAAGCCCAGGAGGTATTGGAAGAGTAAGAGTGAGAATAAGACCCAAAACGCAGGAAGACCTGTGGAGTCCCCCAGAATCATGGGGCCGATGATGTTACCATCAATTTGCTGTAAAATAATGATGAAGATAATGAATACCAGACATTTGGCAGGGTCGGTGAGCAACAGAAGAAAGGCGCAAGGAATGGCACCAATAAATGGGCCAAAAACTGGAATAATATTCGTGACACCCACCACCACGCTGATAATCATAGTGTAGGGAATGTTCAAAAGGGATAGCGAAACAAAGCAAATGACGCCGATAATCAGAGAGTCAATTACCTTTCCAGTTAGAAAGCCCCCGAAGATTTGATTGATCTGACGCACGCTATCTAACACCACGCTACAAGCCTTCCGATTTCGGCAAAAGGCGTACAGTGTTTTTTTGCTTTGCCCAATGAACTGATCCCGGCTTAGTAAAAGGTATACCATCACAAAGATGCCGAAGATAAGGTTCATGGCGACCTTTGCTACGCTGAATAGTCCGGATGTGATCGATAGTAAGGTGTTGATAAGATCATTTTGTAACCAAGCAGTAAATTTTTCTGCGGCAAGTTTCCATTGCTCGGTAATCGTTTCGGCCGGTAAGTCCAGGGTTGCGAGGATTGCAGAGGTGCGCTGGAGAAACTCATTGAGCATGCCATTAAAATTTGCAAGCAGTGCGGTGATGCTGGATATCAATTCGGGCAGGACGAGATATCCAAAGAGGAAGAATAGAAACACCAAAAAGATTGCGGAAGACAGAACGGAGACCAGACGGGCAAGCTTTTTGCGAATCCCCCAACGCAACATGACTTGCTCGAAGTTATTGGAGAGGGGATAAAGCAGATAGGTCATAATGATACCGAGAAAAATCGGCTGAAGAGCGGTGAAAATGCCTTTTATGGTATCCGTTGTGTGACTGAGTTGACTTGTGAACAAATAGAAGATGACGGCTAAAGCAAAGCCGGATAGTAGTAGGCAAATGTAAAGCAACCATTTTTGGGAGGGCATTTTCATTGGTAGGCCTTCTTTCTTGAGTGAACAATCAGAGGGAGCTAAGTGAGAAGTTGTTTTCGTTCCTTCCAGTCAGGAAGAAACTCGGCAATCAAGGCATAAAAATGAGGACCATGATTTTTATGCGCAATGTGTGCCAGTTCATGGACCACCACGTAGTCAATGGCTTCCTTACGGTAAGCCATCAATCGCCAAGAAAAACAAATACGATTGCCCCCGCTGCAACTGCCAAAGCGTGTTTTGGCGCCCGTGATGGTGACTGCGGCGGGGAACAGATTCATCCGTTTGCTATAATAGTTCACGCGCTCAGGTAAATAGAGCCTGGCTTCTTGTTTATACTGTCTGGCTTGTTCTTCGGTGGGTTCTGGATGTGCAGCAGTGCGTTCTTGCATTCGGCTTAGCTGACGCTCTATCCATGCAGTATGGCTTTTCACAAAGCGTTCAATACAATCGGTGGGAACCGAGCGGGGTGCCCGCACCAAAACCTCTTGCGTTCGCGTTACCTCTAAGGCCATGGTTTTGCGAGAGGAGCGAAGGATGGTATAGGAGGATGGCAACGCAAAACACGTCCTTTCCTGCGCCTTATAGTAGTACTAGTATAGCAAAGCTCCCAGGAGCACGCAAGAGCGTGGATTCGAAAAGAGGGGAGAGAAGGAGCTTAAAAGATGCCCTTTGATGCGGTAGGTCTTTGCTTGGAAATTTCGTTCATTCATGCAGTTGTTTTATGAAGCGCAATATGATACTATAATTCATATCCGCAAAGAATCCTTGTCGACAAAGAAAGGGAGGGGGGTCTTTGGTATGTACTATTCCTTAGCGTGGGTTGCGATGCTGATTGCGTTTGGCATTCTAGAGGGCATGACGGCAAGCTTAGTATCCATTTGGTTCTGTATCGCTGCACTGGTCGCTCTAATCGCTACGGTTCTTGGAGCGAGTATCGGGGTGCAAATTGGAATTTTTGCCGTGGTCTCAGTGCTATGCATTGCGCTCATTCGTCCATTTACAAAATCGGTGTTAAAGCCCGCAGATGAAAAAACCAATGCCGATCGCATTTTGGGTGCGGAAGCAGTGGTGACGGAACCCATCAGCAACCGAGAGGCAAGAGGACAGATTCGTGTGATGGGTGAATACTGGACCGCTCGCACGGAGCAGGACATGGAACTCTCCGAAGGGACTCTGGTTCGTGTCCTTCGCATTGAAGGAGTTAAAGCAATTGTGGAACAGAAGTAAAGAAAGGAAGAAGCAAATATGGATGGTATGGTATCTCTGATTATTTGGATTGCAATCATAGCATTTTTCCTAATTATTCTCGTAAAAAATATTGTCATCGTTCAGCAGTCAAAGGCATACGTGATTGAACGCCTGGGCGCGTTCCATGCGGTGTGGGGCGTGGGTCTTCACTTTAAAATTCCGTTTTTTGAGAGAGTTCTAAA
Source organism: [Clostridium] viride DSM 6836 (assembly GCA_000620945.1). Lineage (GTDB taxonomy): Bacteria > Bacillota > Clostridia > Oscillospirales > Oscillospiraceae > Evtepia > Evtepia viridis. The sequence continues at coordinate 43,223 of KK211198.1, forward strand.
AGTGGTCTCCCTCAAGGAACAGGTAGCAGACTTTTTGCCTCAGCCCGTTATTACGAAAGATAATGTCACCATTCAAATTGATACCGTGTTGTATTTTCAAATTACCGACCCTAAGCTATATGCCTATGGCGTAGAAAACCCAATGAACGCCATTGAGAACTTAACCGCAACCACGCTTCGTAATATCATTGGTGATTTAGAGCTGGACCAATCCTTAACATCCCGTGATATTATCAATGCAAAGATGCGCAGCATTTTGGATGAAGCAACGGATCCTTGGGGAATCAAGGTCAACCGCGTAGAGCTTAAGAACATTGTTCCACCGAAGGACATTCAAAATGCCATGGAAAAGCAGATGCGTGCAGAGCGTGAACGTCGCGAATCCATCTTGCAAGCAGAAGGGCAGAAGCAGAGCCAAATCCTGGTGGCCGAGGGTGAAAAGGAATCAAGAATCTTACGCGCCGATGCCGAGAAGCAATCGCGCATTCTTTCCGCACAGGGTGAAGCGGAAGCCATTCGCCAGGTGAACCAAGCGGTCGCAGAGGCCCTGAAGCTGCTAAATGACGCAGCCCCCAATGAGCAGGTCATTAAGTTGAAAGCGTTGGAAGCCTTTAAAGACATCGCGGACGGAAAGGCAACCAAGATTATCATTCCTTCTGAAATTCAAAGCATGACGAGTTTGATCAACGTCATCAAGGAAAGCGTAACCGATCCTCAACCTACGGAATAAGAACCAAAATGAAACGCTGCTGCGAGCGGGGAATTCCCCTTCGCAGCAGCGTTTTTTTATTTACTAAGCGCTTCCTCCGACGAAGCTTCTGGACTTCCTTGCTTCTTTTCTTCTTTGTATTGACCGAGGGCGATGATCGGAATGGTTGAGAGGATCAGCAGGAACCCGATCAAGTCCTCCGAAGTAAAGGCAACACCGAGAAAGAGAACCGCGATCACAACAGCACCAACCGGCTCCACCGCGGCTAAGATACCCCCGACTAAACCACCGACGATTCGAACGCCGGCTTGGAAAAAACAAAAGGCAAAGATGGTTCCGCCAATGATGATAACGGACATCAATAGGATCAGTTCAAAACTTAGGTGAACGGGATTACGCCAAGGGCGGCAGAGGATGGTTAGAACGATGCCGCTAATTCCCATACTCAATCCCATAATAGCCATTAAGGGATAGGTACGAAGTAAGCCTTGCGGCTTAATGGTATTATAGGCGGAAGTTGCGGCGGCGAGCAGTCCAAAGAATATGGCAATGGGGGACACACTCAAAACGCCAAGCTCCAGGTGGGTGGTACAAATGAAGGCACCCGCCGTGACCAACAGGACAGAAACAAGCTCATAGGGTTTCGGCAGTCGCTTGGTGAGCACGACGCCATAGAGCAAGATCAGCACGGGGAACATGTAAGAGATTACGGTAGCAAAGGCTGCGTTGGAGTATTGAATGCAGGTATAGTAGGTATATTGAGATGCGCCAGCTCCAAGGAGGGAAAACAGAATCAAATCCTTTCGATCCTTCCGATGGGAGAACACCTGCAAGACTTGCTGAGTTCCATACTTATAGAACGAAAAGGAAAGCAGGATTGCGCTGGATATCAACAAACGAATGGGCACCAACCAGTCAGAGGAGACATGATAGAGTTCAAAGATGCGTTGACCGCAAGCACCACCGATGGCCCAAAGCAGACCGCCGGCTAAGGTTAGTAAAAAACCAATGAGCTTGGAGCCGTACTGTTGTCGCTGCTCCACCGTGCGCATCCCCCCTTTAGAAAAGATTCTGTCGAATGTGTGAGCATTACTCCATTTTATCGGGTGCTGCGTTCGAAGTCAAGGCGTTTGATCTGTATTAATCAATACGAATTGTTGTATACATACTGTATTCCTGTTGTGCTGAACGCATACCGCTATGTGCTTTGGCACAAAGGGGGCTCTGCATTGAAAAATGAGCTCTTTTTTTCACGAGTTCCATTCCAGATACATAGAATAATGAAACGAAACATGGAGGACGATATTGTGGAGAACAATCATTTAACCATAGGAATGAAAGCCCCAGATTTTTTGGCAACCACAACCTTTGGTCCGATCAGGATGTCGGATTATAAGGGCAAGTGGGTGGTGTTTTTTTCGCATCCAGGGGATTTTACACCGGGATGAAAAGGCTAAACTAGGTATGTAATTTCAACCGTCCCCTCTTTGTCAATTTGGATGCTGTGAATCATGGTGCGTATGATTTCGCTTTTTTGCGGAAGATCCAAGCCGTCAAAGGTATCCAGCTTATTTGCTATCCACCTTGTTTTATCTCCCTGAGGAATCGTCAGCTCGGTTGCTTGGCTCTCTGCAATCATTGCTTGCATTTTCGTTTGCAGATCTATGATTTTCTCCGTGAGTAGTTCGTCGACCATGGCGGTGCCTTTTCCGATATTATTGATGAGGTTTTGAATCTGCCCCTTGATGTCTTCCACTTCAACTGAAGGCGGAAGCCGGGTTTGGGGGGCTACGTACGTTTCGTAAAATACGAATTCCGAAAAACGGGCCTTACATTGCTGCAGAATCAAATCCTCGAGTTCTTCCGCGCTCAGGTAACGATCGTTGCAACAAAGTCCACGGCCTTCTCGCCCCCGGCAACGGAAGTAGGAATACTGATGTTCTCCTTTTGAGGTATACTTTACCCCAAAACTATGACCGCACTCTTTGCATGCAACCAAACCCGCAAGAAAGGTGCGGGCGGATCGTTTGCCGCGTTTCGGTGTATTCTCACGTAAGATCTTTTGTACACGAATGAATTGTTCGGAAGAAATCAGAGGGAGATGCATGCCGATGACGGCTACTTGCTCCGCAATTTCTGTATTTTTGTTTCGATTCTTCTGTTTAAAAAAGAGGCACATTCCATGCTCACCATCAAAGTCTGCCAGTGGATTGGAAATGGCAAAGCCACAGGAGACCAAATAGTGGAAGAGTCGTTCGTCCGCACAGCAAGGGCTTATGTTTTGTAGCACTCGCTTCACGGAATTACCAGTCCACAAGTTTCCCTTAGCAGTTCGAATACCTGCTGCGTTTAGGTTGTGACTGATGCTCCATAAGCTTTCCAGGGAGGAACACTGCGCAAAGATGCTCTGCAAGGTGTTGGCTTGTAGATTGGGCTCTAAGACAGAGATGGTTTTCCCGTCCTTCACTATGCGTCGACTGTCGTAGCCGAAGGGAGTGTTCCCTCCCATAAATAAACCGTGTTTTGCTCGAAACCGGTAGTTGTCGGAAATTCTGGTGGCAATCGTTTCTCGCTCTAGTTGGGCGAACACCATCACGATATAAATCATGGCACGCCCCATTGGCGATGAGGTATCAAACTGTTCAGTGGCCGAAATGTATGTAACGCCGAGGTCTTCAAATAGCTTCAATAGATTGGCAAAGTCAATGATGTTGCGGCTGACACGGTCAAGGCGATAGGAAATCACCGTTTCAATTTTCTTCTCCTTTATGTCCGCTATCATTCGTTCAAATTCTGGGCGGCGGATGTTCTTTCCGGAATAACCAGAGTCGGCATATACGAGAACCTCCCCCTTTGTGAGGTTTCGGCATTGGTCGATCTGGGCGTCGATCGAAACACTGTCCGGTCGATCTATGGATTTTCTTGCATAAATGGCAATCATACAGTTACCACCTGTCAGAGAATTGAACGTGCACTTACAAGCGAGGGAAAATCGGGAGGCAGGTCTATTCTTTTGCGGAAGAAAGGCGCGAGAGGGAAACAGGCAAGTTGGACAAGTTTCTTGGCATACGATAAGCTCAAGGAGATGATCGCATGCCAAGACGAAAGGAAGCGCTGCCCCTGCAGGCAATCCAGGTGATCCCAGAGCTTCCACCAGCCGAGCGAACCAAACGGATGGAACGGTTGGTGGATACCATAGCGAAGACCAGTCAGCTAAAAGGGTACCTGGGATGTAAGTACGATCCAGATAGGGAGTGTGGGGAAGTGTATCTTGCTCGGTAAAGCACAATTAAACAGTGCCGCCCTCGTATTCCGATTCACAAGGACGGCAGAGCAACACATACGGGAAAAATGCACACTCAATCGAGTGGATTTAAGATTGCCTGCCCGTCATCCGGTAGCTTCAAGAGGCCGATGGTTTCGAAAAGTTTGATCATGGTGTAGAGCGATAGTTGCGTCGAGATCCGAATGGCTGCAATTCCAGAGTGCAGGGCTTCTTCATCTAAATCTGGACAGGATCCTTTAAAGGTTTGAATGATGACATCCATGTTTTGCTGCATCAGTTGATTCACCTGTTCAAACAACGCATTGTTAAGCAGTTCGTCATTCATAGAAGCCTCCTTCCGTATGCAATATTCTATTATGATTTTTCAGATAGAATACATTCTTGCTTGTGTTTTTTCTCTGCGTTGGATATACTGACCTCGAGGTGATAAGGTTGAAATTTGAATATGAACCAGGACGCATTTATGTCAGTGATCCTACTGGAGATCTTCTTGCGGAGGTCACCTTCCCGCGTTCGGGGAGCATTACGGACATCAATCACACGTATGTTCATTCCTCGCTGCGTGGCCAAGGGGTTGCAGACAAGCTGCTCTCCGCTGCGGTTTCGCAAATTCGATCGGATGGTTTGAAGGCCCGAGCCACATGCACCTATGCCATAAAGTGGTTTGAAGAACATCCGGAGCAATCCGATTTGCTGGTCGTCCCTGAGTGAGAGCAAAACAAAAAGCACCGCCTGCGTCCAAATGACGTAGGCGGTGCTTTTAATGTTCCAGAGGAAAACGGCTTATTTGGTGACGAAGAAGATTCCGCTCAAGCATAAGATAACACCAAGGAGTTGTTTTGCGGAAATGGTTTCCTTATAAAGAATGGCTCCCAGCACGAGCAGGACACAGGCAACGCTAATATTCGCGACTAAGGAACCGGTGCTGATTTTCCAACCCACTTTATAAACATACAGGTAGCCCAATTCCAGTCCGACAATGGCAATGCCAAACAAATAAGGCAACCAATTTGCCTTTTGCAGTTCAGGAACTAAGCTTTTCTGTTCACTGGTGATAAAAAATAGCACAAGAGATGAAATGGCTGCCACGGAATAGGTGATAATCAGGGATGCAAAAGGCTGAATCCCGGATGGCATGGATTTTGCGCAAAGGTGATACACCGTGTTTGCAGCAATAACCAAAAGTATGGGCCATAAATAGTTCAGCATCGTAGTCCTCCTAAAATAAAAAGCGCAAACAAGTAACCTTGTTTGCGATAGGTGTTCAAACGCATATCTTCCGGATTGTATGATACCCCAGCTTTGAACCATTTGTCAATCTATTTAGTCTTTTGCTTCGGGTGATTTTACGCCGGTTTGTACCACTGAGTTTGTTGCCTTTGCCAAAGCACAACCTGAGTTTGCTGCACTAAATGCACAGTTGCTTGGCCTGAGCATCGACAGCAATCCTTCTCACTTAGCTTGGACGTATGCCATCTATGTTACATCAGGAGTTCAGATACCGTTCCCCGTCGTCGCAGACCGCATGGGGGATATTGCTGAGCTTTATGGGATGATTTCCCCGAATGTTAGCACGCAGGAAACCGTTCGCAATGTATTCCTCATTGATCCGGATCAAATTGTTCGCGCAATCTTAATCTATCCTCTCACAAACGGGCGTAGTATTCCAGAAATTCTACGTCTTTTGATTGCGCTACAAACCACCGATAAATACCATGTGGTAACTCCGGCCGATTGGGAACCTGGAGAACCGGCACTTGTCCCAGCCCCGAAAACGTATGACGAGCTATTAGAACGTCAAAATAACCCGGGAGCACTGAACCTGTCTTGTGAAGATTGGTTCTGGTGCTATCGAGAGTTAGGCCCGGCTCAAAGTGGAACCACGGGCTCCAACCCAATGATGACGACGAACCCGACTCGGATGACTTCGCTGGAGCAAACAAACCCAACGGAGATGACTCCGACTAGAAGCAATCTGGAGCCCATGAATCCGACGGAAATGACCCCAACGCAGATGAGAACCACCACCCAAACCACTCCGACACGTACGACGACCCAAACCACACAAGCGACGCAAACGCAGGCAGGTCCGACCGGAACGATGCCGACCCGAACGGCTCCTACTACGCAGATGACCTCCACACAAACAACCCCTGCACAGACGACCACAACGCCAACGAGCCCGATTGATATGACTACGACCCGAAGCACTATGCCTATGACCCCGATGCAAACAACCCCGACACAAATGTCTCCAACCAGAACAGCTCCTACACAGATGACCTCGACGCAAACAACCCCAATGCAAACAACCCCAATGCAAACAACCCCGACGGATATGACCACGACCCGAAGCACTATGCCTATGACCCCGATGCAAACAACCCCTATGCAGTCGACTCAAACCCCAATGAGCCCGACGAATATGACGACCACACAAAGCACCATGCCTCAAACGACTCAGACGCAGACAACAACCCCGGTGAATCCGGCCCAAGGTATGTCCAGTCAAATGATCCAAACACGCACGCCCACAACGCAGACGATACCCTTGAGAACGAACATGACGCAAACAAACCCGGTAAGAAGCACGCCGCAAATGCCCTTGCGCTGAATCGGACAGAGAGACAAAGAAAACATAAGAAAGCACCGCTCGGGAATTCAAGCGGTGCTTTCACATTGAGTTGATCATCGATTGATAAAGGTGGATGGGGGTTCCTTCGCGAGAAAGGCTTCCATGCCGACCTTTTTGTCCTCCGAGGCTTGTACTCTGGAAAACAGCTGAGATTCCAGTAAGAATCCAGTTTCCAGGTCTGTTTCCATCGCTTTGTTCACGGCCATTTTAATGCAACGGAGGGCAAAGGGTGCCTTTTGGCATAATTCTTTTGCGAAGGCCTCGGCCTCGGGCAGAAGATCTTCTCGTTCCACCGCCTTGAGTGCAAGGCCCAGCGAAACGGCCTCATCGGCCCCGATGTGTCGACCGCTCATGAGGAGTTCCTTCGCACGCATGGCCCCAACGACACGAGGGAGCAGCTGCGTTCCGCAAAATCCTGCCATCGAGCCAAGGTTGATGGAGGGAATGGCGATTTTAGCATCCTTTGAGAGGAATGCAAAGTCGCTGGCCAGTAAGATTTCCATTCCTGCTCCCAGGGCATACCCGTGTATGGCGCTGATGACGGGCATTCTCACATTTCGAATGGTTCGGACTAAGTTTTGTCCCAACAGACTAAAGTCATAGGAGGTATAGCCGTCCATATGAACCTCTGCTTTGATGTCACCGCCCACGCAAAACGCTTTTTCTCCCGCTGCATTGAGGATGACGCAAAGAACATCACGATCCTCTTCAGCCGCTTTGAGCAAGCGAGTGAGCTCCACAAGAGCATCCGCACTCATCGCATTGAGCACCTGAGGGCGATTGATGGTTATATAGGCAATGCCATTATCCAGGCGATATAACATATCTTCCATATTTGTTTGGCTCCTTTCTCTTCTAGCGATACGAGTATAACACAAAAGGGAAGTGGGCGACAATGCTGGTTTTAAAAAGAACTCCACCTTCTTTCATACGGGGCATGGTTGCCGGAGCGGAAGTAATCTTTTCTGCGCAAGAAAGACTGGAAATGATGTCAAGGGTATGCTATGCTGTGAATATACTGGAGGAGGGATACGATGAAAATCCTAGACTTAACCCATACCATTTGGGAAGGAATGCCAGTCTATCCAGGTACTGCCCCACCGGAACTACAGGAGGGGAGTACGTATGAGAAGGATGGATTCCGGGAAACCCTTCTTTGTCTCTATTCCCATACCGGGACGCATATGGATGCTCCGAATCATATCTTCGCGGAGCAAAAAACCTTAGATCAATTTCCGATCGACGCCTTTGTGGGGATGGGACTTGTCCTTGACTTCACTGCAAAGAAGGCAGGAGACCTCATCACCTTAGAGGATCTTTCTTCGAGGTGGGAGAAGGTTGAGAAGGCAGACTTTCTGCTCTTTCACACCGGATGGTCAAAGTTCTGGGGAAGTGATGCCTATTTTGGGGAGTATCCCGTTCTTGACTTTTCGGTACTGGAGTATTGCATCAAAGCAGGGAAAAAGGGGATTGGCTTGGATGTCATTGGCCTTGACCCCATTGCTGAGACTAATTTACCCAGGCATAAGCATCTCATGTCCCGTTCAAACACTCTGATCATTGAAAATCTCACAAATTTAGACCAAGTGGGGGAGGAATTGTTCACCCTAGTGGCACTGCCTATGAAGTTTGCAAACTCCGATGGCGCCCCAACCCGTGTCATTGCCTGTTGCCCTCCGTGAGAAAATTTGGTTTCCTCTCTCGTTTAGACTTGACATCTTAAACGACTTTCTTTATAATGAAAAGCCGTACAGTTCGGGGTGTGGCGAAGTTTGGTATCGCGCTTGGTTCGGGTCCAAGAGGCCTGGGGTTCGAATCCCCACACTCCGACCAAAACAAACGACAGGTTTCCTTGGAAACCTGTCGTTTGTTTTCCAGAAGGATTGACCTTACAAAAGTGCAATATGCAAGGAGGGGCCATGACCAAGCAATTTACCGTCTTAGAGGAGGATACCCTACTCCCATTTCTGCTTTCCCATGTTAAAAATCTTTCGCGGAATAGCATTAAGTCACTGCTCTCTAAAAAGCAGGTTTCCGTGAATGGAAAAGTGATTACAAAATTTGACCATCCATTAGTCCCAGGTCAAAGAGTTGAAATTGCTGCCGTAGGCACGACCTCCGTAAAACCGCCCTTTCCCATTCTGTTTGAAGACGACTCTCTTCTGGTGATTGACAAGCCGGCAGGACTGCTTAGTATCGCCACCGAGGGGGAAAAGGTCAAAACAGCCTACCATCAGCTGACGGACTATGTGAAAAGCAAGGATCCAAAAGCTCGCATTTTTGTCGTTCACCGCTTGGATCGAGATACTTCGGGCCTGCTCCTCTTTGCAAAGAGGGAGGACGTGAAACGAAGCTTGCAAGAACACTGGGACGATATCGTGGAGCGTCGAGGTTATGTGGCCGTGGTGGAAGGGAAACCTCCCCAGAACCTTGGCACCATTCAATCGTACCTCCATGAGAATAAGGAACACATTGTCTATTCCGGTGGGATGCAGGGAGGAAAGAAGGCAGTGACCAACTATGAGGTGCTGAACGAGAATCCTACCTACAGCCTATTGCAGATTGATTTGGATACGGGCAGGAAAAACCAGATTCGTGTGCACATGAAGGATTTGTCTTGTCCGGTTGCAGGGGACAAAAAGTATGGCGCACGCACCAACCCTTTGGGGCGGTTAGCCCTGCACGCCTCCGAGCTTCGCATCCGCCGCCCAGATACCGGGGAAACTCTCTCCTTTAAAGTGCCAGCCCCTCGTACCTTCCAACGCTTGTTTCTCTAATGGATTGGCTTTTTCCTCGGGTGGCTGATTGACAAACCGGGCTAAATCTTGTAAGATTAAACAAGCAAGTAGGTTGGACAGCCGCGCAAGCAAGCCGAAAGGCTGCTTCGTGAGGAAAGTCCGGGCTCCAAAGGGTAAGGATAACGGGTAACGCCCGCCGAAGGCAACTTCAGGACAAGTGCAACAGAGATATACCGCCTGACTTTCGTCAGGTAAGGGTGGAAAAGTGAGGTAAGAGCTCACTGGCCGACCGGGAACGGCTCGGTCCTGTAAACTCTATCCGGAGCAACACCGTGGAGGGGAATATGACTGACCCGGTCTCCCCGTGGAGGTGGCTTGAGCGTATTGGCAACAATGCGCCTAGATAGATGGCTGTCTATAACAGAACCCGGCTTACAGACTTGCTTGCGACCAATAAGAGGGGCTGACAGCATCTTGCTGCAGCCTTTTTTAGTATAAAACCGAAAAGGAGGAGAACAATATGGGCATTCCAGTCATTACCATTGCAAGAGAGTATGGTTCCGGAGGTCGATTGATCGGCGAGGAACTGGCAAAGTCTCTTGGCATCCCATTCTACGATAAGGAGCTCATTCTGTTAGCGGCTAAGAAAAGTGGATTTTCGGAAGAGTACATTCGCCGCACGGAGCAAATTAAATCGGCCAGCTTTCTGTACAGTCTTTACATGACCAGTCAGGTGCTACCGATGTCCGATCAAATCTTTTTGGTGCAGAGCAAAATTATTCAAGAATTGGCTGAAGAGGGCCCTTGTGTGATTGTTGGCCGCTGTGCAGACTATGTGTTAAGAAACAATCCCAACTGTATGAACATTTTCATCCACGCACCCTTGGAAGAACGCATGCGTCGTGCCTCCGAGGAGTACGGAGAGACGGCGGCTAACATGGAGGATTTTGTTCGAAAGCAGGATAAGAAGCGGTCCTCGTACTACAACTATTTTTCACAAAACAAGTGGGGCAGTGCCAAGAATTATCATCTTGCAGTCAATAGTACATTAGGCATTCCTCAAACGGCAAAGCTTATTCAAGATGCCGTTAAAGTATTTTCGGAGGCAAAAAAAGCGTGAGTCAAAACCATTCTTCTACAAGCGAAAATAAAATGGGGACAATGGCGGAAAACCGCTTATTGCTGTCCATTTCAGTTCCCATGATGATCTCCATGTTAGTCCAGGCGCTCTATAATATCGTCGACAGCATGTTTGTTTCTCGTGTTTCGGAGGACGCTTTCATTGCGGTTTCTCTGACCTACCCCGTTCAAATATTTATGATTGCGGTGAGTGTTGGTACCGGTATCGGTATCAACGCTCTCCTTTCGCGCAGTTTGGGGGAAAAAGACCTCGAAACAGCCAATAAGACCGCGAATATTGGCATTCTTCTCAATTTCATCAGCGCCGTAGTCTTTGCCCTCATTGGTCTCTTTTTTTCCCGTATGTTCTTTGAGATGCAGGTTGCATCACCTGTGATTATCCAGTACGGCTATGACTACATGTTCTATACCTGTATATTTTCGTTGGGCGCTTTTGGGCAAATTGTGTTCTCAAGACTGCTGCAATCCACCGGAAAAACCATGCAGAGCATGATCATTCAATTGGTTGGTGCCGTGATTAATATTGTATTAGATCCCATCTTAATCTTTGGTTACTTTGGGTTGCCGGCCATGGGCGTGAAAGGTGCTGCCATTGCAACGGTGATAGGGCAGACGCTGGCGATGTTGCTTGGCTGGTATTTGAACGTAAAATACAATAAGGAAATTCGTCTTTCCTTCCATGAAATGAAGCCGATTGCATCCATTGTCAAGCAGATCTATCGCGTAGGTGTTCCGTCCATTATCATGCAAACCACGGCTTCACTCATGTCTTTTGCCTTTAACAGCTTGCTGCTCCGGTTTACCCCAACCGCAGTTGGCGTGTTTAATGCCTATTTTAAGATACAAGGCTTTTTCTTTATGCCGGTGTTTGGACTGAATAATGGCATTGTCTCCATCGTGGCATATAACTTTGGAGCGCGGAAACCTGATCGTATTATTAAAACCACCAAGTTATCCTTGATCTACGCCGTCGCGATTTTAACCTTTGGATTCTTGATTTTTCAGTTTTTTCCAGCGCAGCTCTTGGGAATCTTTCAAGCATCGGAGGAAATGCTGGCGATTGGTACCGTTGCATTCCGACTCATCAGTCCCTGCTTCTTAATTGCAGGTTTTGTCATCGTTTGCTCTTCCGTTCTTCAAGCGATGGGCTGGGGTTTTTCGAGCATGGTTATCTCGCTGATTCGTCAATTGGTCGTCTTAGTTCCCGTTGCGTATCTGCTGGCCTTGAGCGGAAAGTTGGATCTGGTTTGGCTTTCCTTCCCCTGTGCAGAGTTGGTGGCAGGTGCTTTAGCCTTTGTGTATTTCGTTCGGCTCTATCGTAAGGTGATACTTCCGATGAAGGGCCAGAGCCCACTGGACAAGCTTACCCCACGGCCAGAGGAAGCCGGTTGATGTGGCCACGCAGCGTTGAGAGGGCAGTTTTCATCAATCATACAAATTAATGACTTGCAAACAAGCAGAGTTTTTCAACTTGAATGCATCGGAAACGTGCCATAATCCGCGGTTTGTCGGGGTAATTCTAATCATCGCTCATCAATTATGTAGTGTGAAATACACAATACACGACAAGAATCTCTGGGATGTACTAGTAATTAATTAGAAATCATATGGTCAATTTAATCAATTATGCCGATTTATTTTGTTGTGATAACGAAGTATCATAAACATGTAGTAAATTGCTAAGAAAAAGGGGTCGGTATGCCCCTTTTCACTATGCTCTTTGACGATTTTGCTACTGCAAGAATCCATTCATTTCTCTTTGTAAACAATTGCAAAGCTCTTGGACTACCAAGACAAGCAATGTTTAGTCTCTCTGCCGCACCTTTCAAACAAGGAAGAATGCAAGCGCAAAGAGACGCACATAGATCGCATGAGTCCAATTAATAATTTTTTGTGGAGGTAAGGTATTATGCGTTTACTGACCGATGAACAGAAAAAATGGTGTGAAACGATTGGCGAGTTCTGCAAGAAGGAGATCGAGCCCATCATGCTGGAGTGGGACAAGGTTGTTGATCCTTCCAAGGCAATTCCCTTTGACGCTTATGCAAAGGCATTCAAGCTGGGCCTGAACACCTTCGAAATCCCCGAGTATGCTGGTGGCAACAAGGTTGACCTGCACACCGCTGCTGTTATGTACGAAGAGATGGGCTACTATGACGGCAACTTCGCTTCCGTCATGCAGACCACCAACCTGGCTCTGAAGCCCGTTCTGATCGGCGGCTCCGACGAGCAGATCAAGTACTTCGCAAAGCACATTCTGGAAGGTAAGGGCTATGCTGCTTTCGCACTGACCGAGCCCCAGTCCGGTTCCGACGCTGGTAGCGTTCTGACCACTGCTGTTAAGGATGGCGACGAGTGGGTCATCAACGGTGAGAAGTGCTTCATCACCAACGGCGGCGAAGCTGACATCGCTTGCGTGTTCGCAGCTACCGATCCCTCTAAGGGAGCTAAGGGCCTGTCCGCATTCATGGTTCCCACCACCACCCCCGGCTTCAGCGTAACCAAGTATGAAGACAAGAGCGGTTTCCGCACCATCTCCACCTGCTCCCTGAAGTTTGAAAACGTCCGCGTTCCCGCTTGGAACCTGGTCGGCGAAGAGGGCAAGGGCTTTACTTATGCAATGAAGACCCTGGACAAGTCCCGTGCTTGCGTCGGCGCTCTGGCTGTCGGCATCGCTCGCCGTGCTCTTGACGAAGCTCTTGCTTTCATCAAGGAGAGAGTCACCTTTGGTAAGCCCGTTTCCACCCGTCAGGGCATCCAGTGGATGGTCGCTGAAATGGCTACCAAGATCGAAGTTTCCCGCCAGATGGTTATCCACGCTAACGAGCTGCAGAAGCAGGGCCTGCCCTTCTCCAAGGAAGCTGCTATGGCTAAGCTGTTTGCAACCGAGTCTGCTATGGAAGTCTGCACCGACGCTATCCAGCTGATGGGCGGTAAGGGCTACATGAAGGAAGACTGCGTTGAGAAGATGTGGAGAGACATCAAGGCTTACTGCATCTTTGAAGGCACCACCCAGGTTCAGAAGATCGTCATCTCTGGCGCTGTTCTGTCCGGCAAGGCTAACTAATTTCGCAGTAGTTCGGATACTTGCTCAAAATAAAACCCGACCGAAGGTTTCTTCGGTCGGGTTTTTTCTTTCAGAGAGAGAGAAAACGCGCATGGTAATCTTACCATGCGCGTTTTCTTAGTTTGTATCCTCCATAAAGCAGCGGAAGCCATCCGCACACTTGCTGGCGGTAAATTCGATGAGTTCATAGTCCGCAATCTCATGCTGATGGAAGGGATCCTCCTGAATGATGCCTTGCATTTCTTCTAAAGTTTTCGCTCGGCAGAGGATGACCCCACCAACACGAGGCGTTTTTCTACCAGAGCAGATAAACTGGCCGGTCGCATAGTAGCGATCCAGGAAGGCAACATGTTCTTCTAGGTAACGATCCACCTCTGACAAAGGTTTGACATAGGTCAAGTTAGCAAGAAACATAGAAGGCTCCTTTCTGTGTGAGCTTAGGCACGTGAGAGCTGCTCAATTCCAATTTGAATGCGACGGAGGGTTTCGTCTTTCCCAAGAATTTGGCAAAGCTCCACGGCACCACCTGGGGTCGCCGGCTTTCCTGAAACGGCCACACGAACAGGCCACATGATGCGGCCGTTCTTTACACCTAAGGTCTCGGCAAGGCCAAGGAGTGCATTGTGAATAGCATCAAAGCTCCAGGATGGTAAAGACTCCAAGACGGGAAGGGTAGCCTGTAGGGCTTCCAAAGAATTGGCTTCGTCGGTTTTCATCTTCTTATGAACGTATAGTTCATTGGAGTATTCCGGGAGCTCGTCGAAGAAGTCAACGAGAGCAGGAATGTCTTCCAAGGTGTCAAGGCGGGTTTGCAACAAAGGTGCAATGAGGCTGACATCCGTCGCAGGGTTAGAGACGCCACGTCGCAGATATGGCTCGGCAAGGGCAAAGAACGCTTCCGGAGAGAGTGTCTTGATATAGGTGCTATTGAAGTACTTCAGCTTGTCCGCGTCGAAAATGGCTGGGGATTTCGAAATGCCTTTGATGTCAAAGACTTCAGCCAATTCATTCAGGGAGAAGATTTCCTGCTCTCCTCCAGGGCTCCAGCCAAGAAGAGCCACATAGTTTACCACGGCTTCTGAGAGGTAACCAAGGGCCAAAAGATCTTCATACGAGGGATCACCGTGGCGCTTAGACATCTTATGCTGTGCATCCCGCATCACAGGAGAGCAGTGGATATAGGTTGGAACATTCCAACCGAATGCTTCGTACAACAGGTTATACTTTGGCGCAGAAGAAAGATATTCAGACCCGCGCACCACATGCGTAATCCCCATCAGATGGTCATCAATGACGTTGGCAAAGTTATAGGTGGGAAGACCATCGGATTTAATGAGAACGTTATCATCCAAGGTTTCGTTTTCCACGCTGATTTCTCCAAAGATGGCATCTTGAAACGAGGTCGAACCACTGCGAGGAATCTTTTGACGAATGACATAAGGTACCCCGGCAGCCAATTTCTCCTGAATTTCTTCGGGAGAAAGGGTAGCACAATGGCCATCGTATTTGGCTACGGCTTTTCCTTCCGCAGCTTGATGGAGGCTTTCCAGGCGCTCCTTGGTGCAGAAGCAGCGATAGGCACCGCCTTTTTCGATGAGTAGCTCCGCATATTTTCCATAAAGGTCGCGGCGCTCAGTCTGAACATAGGGTCCAACCGGGCCACCAAGATCCGGTCCCTCGTCCCAGGTAAGACCGCAGTTACGCAGGGTGTTATAGATAATCTCAGTCGCACCTTCAATGAAGCGTTCCTGGTCGGTATCCTCTATGCGAAGAATGAACTGACCGCCAGCTTTTTTTGCAATGAGCCAAGTATAAAGGGCGGTGCGCAGATTTCCCACATGCATGTATCCAGTGGGGGAGGGGGCAAAGCGTGTACGCACGCCTGTGGTTGGAATACTAGCTTCCATTTGATCGAACCAAGTCATATCCATGACAGGACCTCCTATGTGTATGGGAACGAATTTGAAGCCGAACCGACTAATAAAGATATAGTTTGCCATGCTTCTTTCCTCTATTCTATATTTTCCCACTCAGGATTGTCAAGGTGAAATGATTGTGATATAATTCTTTAGTATGGATTTTAATGCCCTTACGACGATACGAAGGGGCTTTTACTAAAAACTGAGGAGTACAGTACAATGGCCGAAACAGTGATGGACACCAAGAAAGTGATGCTTTCCGGGATTCAACCCAGCGGGGAGTTGACCTTAGGCTCTTATTTGGGAGCCATAAAACATTGGCCTGCCCGTGCGCAGGAGTTTGATTGCTACTACTTTATGGCAGATTTGCACACCATTACGGTGCGGCAGAACCCTGCCGAGCTGCGCCGCCGCACCTTAACCCAGTTGGCAGCGTATATGGCTTGTGGCTTGGATCCCAAGCAAAATGTTCTCTTTATTCAGTCCCATGTGCCGGCACATGCGCAACTGGCTTGGGTATTGAACTGCTATACGATGTATGGAGAACTTTCAAGAATGACCCAATTTAAGGATAAATCACTTAAAAATGCCGACAATATCAATGCAGGCCTTTTTACCTATCCGGCACTCATGGCAGCCGATATTTTACTCTATCAGGCGGACTATGTGCCGGTCGGGGAGGATCAAAAGCAGCATGTTGAAATTTGCCGTGATATAGCAACCCGTTTTAATAGCATTTATGGCGATGTGTTTAAAGTTCCGGAACCCTATATCCCCCCCGTTGGGGCACGGGTAATGTCCCTTACGACCCCCACAAGCAAGATGTCTAAGTCGGACCATGACCAAAATGGCTGCGTGTACCTCTTAGAAAAGCCGGAAGACATTCTGCGCAAGTTTAAAAAGGCCGTAACCGATAGTGATATGGAACACTGCGTCCGCTATGCACCGAAGGAAAAACCGGGAGTTGCAAACCTGATGCAGATTTATTCCGCCGTCACGGGCAAAAGCTTTGATGAAATCGAGCGCGAGTTTGAGGGGAAGGGCTATGGTGTCTTCAAGCCTGCCGTAGGAGAGGTCGTGGCGGATTGTCTGCGTCCCATCCGCGAGGAAACCCAGCGTCTACTCGAGGATAAAGCGTATTTGGAAACGGTGTACCGAGAAGGTGCAGAACGAGCCTCTTATATTGCAAACAAAACCCTGAGAAAGGTATATAAGAAAGTGGGCTTTGTCCAGATGTAAGCGGTTCAAAACAGCTGCCTATCCTCATCGCAAGCGAACCGATGGGTAGCACCGAGCGCAAAGGAGCTTCTTTTCATGTTTTCACTGATCGAAAATCTTCCAACCCTTGCTAAGATTGTGTCAGCACTCATGGTTGCCTTTTTGATTGCCTTTTTGCTGACCCCGATAGTTAAAGCCTTGGCCCATAAAGTAGGTGCCGTGGACGTCCCCAAGGATGAGCGGCGTATGCACAAACGCCCCATCCCCCGGATGGGTGGCTTGGCCATTTTTTTGGGTTTCATCTTAAGTGCACTCCTCTTCGTTGAGCTCAGCTCTCAGATTCGTGGTATGTTGCTTGGCGGAGCGATTATTGTGGTGCTTGGTATCTTCGATGATATTTATGCCCTGCCCGCCCTTCCCAAATTCTTTGTTCAAATCGTTGCAGCCCTCATCGCCGTCTATCATGGCAATGTGATTCAAGTTCTCTCTAATCCCAACATCTTTAGCTCGGATCCTTACTGGGTCTTAGGGGCATGGTCCATTCCCATGACGGTGATTTGGATCGTTGCCATTACCAATGCCGTGAACCTGATCGATGGTTTAGACGGGCTGGCCGTCGGGGTAGCGACGATTAGTTCCTTAACGATGCTGGTCATCGCCATGCTGGTGAGCGATGGGGTTGTGGCTCTCATCATGGCCGCCTTAGCCGGTTCCTGCCTTGGATTTATGCCCTATAACTTAAACCCTGCAAAAATCTTTATGGGGGACACGGGATCGACCTTTTTAGGGTTTATCCTAGCTACCATGTCGATTCAAGGGTTATTTAAGTTCTATACCATTATCTCCTTTGCGGTGCCCTTTCTGATGCTGGGACTTCCCATCTTTGATACCTGCTTTGCCGTCTTCCGGCGCCTATCCAAAGGACAGAATCCCATGGCCCCAGACCGGAGTCATGTCCATCATCGTCTCATTGACATGGGCTGCAATCAGAAACAGGCTGTTGCAGTGTTATACGTCATCAGTGCCATACTGGGATTGTCGGCGGTGGTTCTTACCACCAGTGGCGAGTTAAAGGCAATGGTGCTTCTCATTGCTTTATTTATTGCCGCTGCCATTGCTTCACGAATCTATCTGTTTAATCACTTAGGAGAAGACTCGCAGCAGCCCAAGGAACAGAAGGTAGAGAAAGAGTGATGCAAGGTCATCTCTGCAAAAGGAAAGGATTGGTTACCCATGTCGCTTAAGGTTATGACAATTTTCGGAACGCGACCGGAAGCAGTCAAAATGGCCCCTTTGGTAAAGGAGCTCGAACGTCGTCCGGATATTGAAAGCCTTTGCTGTATCACAGCGCAGCATCGGGAGATGCTGGACGATGTGTTAGCGCTCTTTCAAATCACCCCGGATTATGATTTGGATATCATGGAGGAACGGCAAAGCCTGTTCACCATTACATCAAAGTGCCTCTTGCGCTTGCAAGAGGTCTTAGAAGAAGCCAAGCCAGACCTCATTTTGGTGCATGGGGATACGTCAACGACCTTTTCCAGTGCCTTGGCTGCCTACTATATGCAGATCCCCGTTGGTCATGTGGAAGCGGGACTTCGTACCTTGGATAAATACTCTCCCTTTCCCGAGGAAATGAATCGAACCATGGTGGGGGATATTGCGGAACTACATTTTTGTCCCACCGTTTCGAACCGGGAAAACCTGAATCGGGAGGGCATCCAGTCCGGTATCTTTATCACTGGCAATACGGTGATTGATGCTCTTAAGACCACCGTGCAGGATGACTTTGTGTTTCGCACGGATCTTCTCAACCAGCTGGACTATGAGGCTCGAAAGATCATCTTAGTGACTTGCCATCGGAGAGAGAACTATGGACAGCCCATGGAAAATATCATGAAGGCACTTCGTCAATTGGCGGAGGACTTCCAGGAGATCGACCTGGTTTATCCGGTTCACTTATCACCTGCGGTGCGTGAGGTTGCGGCAAAACACCTTTCAGGGCATCCGCATATCCACCTTATTGATCCCCTTACGCCCGATGAGATGCACAATCTGATGGCAAGATCGTATCTGGTGATGACCGACTCGGGCGGATTGCAGGAGGAAGCTCCGGCATTAGGTCGCCCTGTGCTAGTCCTGCGGAGGGAAACGGAACGACCCGAAGCCATTGCAGCTGGGACAGTGCAGTTGGCAGGAACTGAAGAAGAGGCCGTCTATGAGTCTGCCAAACGCCTGATTCTGGATCAATCCGCCTATGAGACAATGAAAAAGGCAGTGAATCCTTATGGCGACGGCTTTGCTTGCCGCCGAATTGTCGACGCCATTCTATGGTGGCACGGGGACGTTCAACAAAAGCCAGAAGAATTTCAAGCTTGACGAACGCATAGGATCTTTGTCGAAAGGGGAGTCAGGGAATGGATCAAAGAAAACGCACCATATTGGTCATTGCCATCGCAATCACCATCATTGCCGGAGTTCTATCCGGTTTTGGACTGCCCTTTTTCCTGAACAATCCCGAAATTAACCTTCCCACTCTGGATGAGACAACCGATACGGGAAACCATGGGGGAACCATAGGGGACAACGAAGACTATACCTTGGTAAGCATTTCGTCCGATACCGTGCAGGATGTCATTGCCACGTTGAAAAGAAAAGAGCAGTACTATCGCGAAGTGAAGGTAGAGCGTTGGGGCAATGAGGAGAACCGAAAAAGCTCCATCTATACCTCGCTGATCTGGAACGATGGGGAGTATAGCAAAGTTGCGGTCATGGATTCACGAGGGTCTCTCCAAAACTGCATTATCGCAAATGGGAAAGTTTATCTGTGGTATGGCAGTGATAAGACTTGGTATGAGTCTGCTGCCACGGATGAGGATATCGATCTAATTCAAAATATTCCCACCTATGAAGATGTTCTTGCCTTGGATCGCCAATCCATTGTACGGGCAGGATATGTCACAAAGCTGGGAAGCAACTGCATCTTCGTCGAGGCGAAACAGGAAGAATTGGGTTACTTAGAGCGCTTTTGGGTATCGGTTGACACGGGTCTTTTGGTGGCATCGGAAACAGTGAAGGCGGAAAGTGGAATTTTGGTCTACAGCATGACGGAAAAACTTCTATCGCATCTCAATAGCGAAGAGGGCACCTTCGCGCTCCCGGATGGGACGGTATTACACCGGGTCGTCGTCGTCCCGGAAGCTGAGGAATAACACCAAACCCAAGATCAAGGCCAATTCCCAATTCTCATCCTCCAACAACACAAAGATTAAGATTAAAAAGAGTAAAATGTCGCCCGTGTCGATGTCATCTAACTTAAAACGCTTCAAAATGCCGGATAACCCGGCATTTTTTTTGCCCTCCTCTTGATTCGAAAAGAGGGACTGGAATATGTTTTTTTGGGTGCGTTCCTGATGTCCATGAAAAACGTCACGCCAAGCTTCTGCTTCAGGGATGCGCTGATAAACGGTGTCTCTTGGTATGTAATGGTTATACAAGCCCGTCACCGCCCTTCATACTTTGAAATGCCAGGCGAGCAAGGCGAGAAAGCTTTGCCAGTTGAATCGCTTGATCAATTTTCGCTTGACGCTTTTCCTTTAAAAAGGGTCGAAGAGCGGCAAGAAGTGCCATATTCTTATCGCTTTGTCCACTGCGGCCATTCTCTTGCATGAGGTTTCCTAGCATACTGAGCATGGAAGGATCGATGCCACCGGATAGTCCGGAAATCAGCTTGCTTAAATCGGGAATCTCGGTCTTGGGCTCGGAATCCTTCTCTTCGGGCTGAGAGGGAGGGGCATCCGTCTGCTCCTCGCCACTTAATGTTTTGGCGAAGGACATAATCTGTCCCATCACTTCAGGGTTGGAGAGCAATGAATTTAAGGTGTTTTCAAACTCAGCCACAGACAGTCCCCTCCTTAATCAGCAGTCCATTGAGCGTGTTACTTTTGAAAGTTCTTGCTTAAATTAGATACCGTTTTTGCAACTTCTGGATTTTGCGAGGCTTCGCTAACTAAGCGACTTAATTTCGACGGGTCCCCATTCATGGCAGCCTCGGCAACGGATTGCAAATTCCCACCACTCTTTTCGGTTAGGATTTGCATCATTTTTTGAACCTCAGGCGATTGGGTAATGGCCATCAGGGCTTCTTTATTTTTTAGGAGCTTGAGAGCTTCGGGAGAATTCATCATTTGATTGATATCATCGGGAAATTGTTTCATGGTGTTCCTCCTGTCTTATGATAAACGCAGCCACTGTGGTATTATATGTAAGGCATACGCTGACAGTGACTGAAAATCGATGCAATTATGGTGAAAGTCAAAAAGAAAGTCTAGTAAAAACGACTGATTTATGCTATAATGGGCAAAATTTACTTTTGTAGCAGGGCAGATCACACAGGGGAGGACGGCACGTATGTTGCTGACCGTAGATGTTGGGAATACTAATATAGTATTCGGTTTCTTTCAAAATGATAAGCTTATGGAGACATTTCGTCTCGTGACGAAGGAAAAACGCACCACAGATGAATGGGGGCTACCGCTTCTTCAATTCCTCTCAAGGATGCAAGCTTCCGTGGATGAGATTGAGGCTGTAGTAATTGCCTCCGTGGTTCCTTCCGTGATGCCGAGCTTGCTTCGTGCCATCGAAACCTATCTTGGTCAGACTACATTGGTCATTGATCGAGATATCATTCCCACACTTCAGTATGAAGGGGAGGGCCGTTTAGGAGCAGACCGTGCCGTCTGCTGTGATGCGGCGATTCATAAGTACGGCACGCCCCTACTGGTGATTGACCTAGGGACGGCAACGACCTTTGATGCCGTCAGTGACACAGGCTGGTACCTGGGAGGCTGTATTTTAGCCGGAGTTCAGGTAAGTGCAGATGCGCTGGCCGGAAAGGCGGCTTTGCTCCCACAAATTGAGCTAAAACGCCCCAACACCTTTTTGGGTTTAAATACGGTGGAACAGATTCAAATCGGGTCTGTCAGTGGTTATATCGGTGGAATTCGGTATCTCATCCAGGAGACCATACAGGAAATGGGACAGAAGAAGCCAATCAGGGTGATCGCAACCGGTGGACTAGCGCCCCTGGTAGCTTCACACATTCCGGAAATTGACGTGGTGGACGATGGCTTAATTTTAGATGGACTTCGCATCATGTATCAAAACCATGCCTTGAAATCGAACGAAAAACTATAAAAAGAGCAGAGGGGTATGTCCCTCTGCTCTTTTATTGCTTATGAGTCATCTTGACTGTGCTCTCGCTGAAAGAAATCACAGTGCGGTCTTAAGGTGCAGTTGTCACAATCCGGTCGTCTGGCGCGACAGACCGCGCGGCCATGGAGAACCAATCGATGGCAAAAGTCATTGGATTCCTCGGCAGGCAGTATGGCACGCAACTGCGTTTCCGCCTTGCCAGGGTCTTTCGTTCCGTCGGTCAGTCCCAGAAGGGCACAAATGCGGATGCAATGCGTATCTACAATCACTACGCCCGGAACGTGATAGATATCGCCTAGAATCAGGTTTGCGGTTTTGCGTCCCACACCAGGAAGACGTAGCAGTTCTTCCATCGTATGGGGGACACGTCCTTCAAACTCGGAAAGAAGCATTTGGGAGGCAGCTACAATGTCTTTCGCTTTGGTGCGAAAGAATCCACAAGAATGAATGTACTGTTCCACCTCGGATACCTCGGCCTCTGCTAAGGCATCAAGGCTTGGAAATCGAGCAAAAAGGGCCGGGGTAACCTGGTTTACCCGCTCGTCCGTGCATTGTGCAGCAAGACGAGTGGCAAAGAGAAGCTCATAATCTTTATCATACTGTAAGGAACAAATGCCCTCCGGATACTCGTCCTTCAGTGCAGTTACAATGGAAAAAATTTCATCAGGTTGTTTCATTTTGATCAACTCCTATGAAACATTATACTACAGCTAGTGCATCTTTTCAAAAAAATGAATTGAAAAATATTTTCCTTCCTGTATAATAACAAGCATATACTGCTGATTTTACATCAGAGAATGGAACAATAAAGGAGTTGGGATTGTGGTTAAGCAGACTATGGACTTTCTCATTGCACAGGATCCGGTTCTGGGACAGGCTGTCAAGGCGGAATACGACCGGCAACGCAGAAATATCGAACTGATTGCCTCGGAAAACTTTGTGAGCCCTGCCGTTCTGGCTGCGGCATCCACCATTTTAACCAACAAGTACGCGGAGGGATACCCCGGTAAGCGCTACTATGGTGGTTGTGAATGCGTCGATGTGATCGAAGAGCTGGCAAGAACCCGTGTCAAGGAAATCTTTGGCGCAGAACATGCAAACGTGCAGCCTCACAGTGGTGCTCAGGCAAACTATGCTGTGTATGCTGCCTTGTGTGAAGTCGGAGATACCGTGCTTGGTATGGATTTGTCCAACGGCGGTCACTTAACCCACGGCAGTCCCGTGAACTTCTCCGGTCGAAACTATAAGATGGTTTCCTATGGAGTGGACCCTGTCACCCACCGCATTGACTACGATCAGGTTCGGGCCCTGGCCAAAGAGCATAAGCCCAAGATGATTATTGCGGGTGCCTCGGCCTACTCCCGTATCATCGATTTTAAAACCTTCTCGGAGATCGCAAAAGAAGTGGGCGCCTATCTCTTTGTGGATATGGCACACATTGCCGGTCTTGTGGCGGCAGGACTCCACCCATCTCCCATCCCCTATGCCGATGTCGTGACCACCACAACCCATAAGACCCTGCGTGGCCCCCGTGGCGGCGTGATCCTATGCAGAGAAGAACTAGCTCAGAAGATTGATAAGGCCATCTTCCCGGGTTCGCAGGGTGGCCCCCTGCTGCATATCATTGCGGCGAAGGCCGTTGCCTTTGGGGAAGCACTGAAGCCTGAGTTTAAGACCTATCAGGAGCAGATTCTGAAGAACGCACAGGCTCTTGCCACCAGCTTAATGGATAGCGGGTTTGAGCTTGTTTCCGGCGGCACGGATAACCACCTGATGCTGGTGGATTTGCGCCGTGCAAACATCACCGGCAAGGAGATGGAAAAGAAGCTGGATGAGGTTCACATTACCGTCAATAAGAATACCGTCCCCAACGAAACCCAGTCTCCCTTCGTAACAAGTGGTATCCGTGTGGGAACCCCTGCGGCCACATCCCGCGGCTTCCGTGAGGACGATATGAAGATCATTGGTGGCCTTATTTGGGATGCTGCCACGGCTTTCGACAGCAAGCAGAACCAGATTCGCGATGCAGTTGCTTCGCTTTGTGAAAAATATCCCCTTTACGACTAATGGCCTAACTGATAAAATAGAAGGAGGACGGGAAGCCGTCCTCCTTACTTTTATGGATTGGGAAGGGGAGTTTGAGATGCAACGACCATTAGCCGATGAATTGCGCCCGCATGAGATTCAAGATGTTGTGGGGCAAACACATATCCTAGGTCCGCATGGCATGCTCCGTCGCATCATTGAGCGAGGCGAAATTCCAAACATGGTGTTTTATGGCCCATCTGGCATTGGCAAGACTACGGTGGCGGAAATCATCGCCAGCAAGGTTCAACGCCCCATCCATCGATTGAATGCAACCACGGCCTCGATCTCGGATATCAAAGAGATTTTGTCTGACGTGGGAACCCTGCTTGCCCCGGAGGGTGTCGTCATATACCTGGATGAAATCCAGTACTTTAATAAGAAACAACAACAAGCACTCTTGGAATTCATGGAAAATGGGAAGGTTACCTTGATTGCTTCCACAACGGAAAATCCCTACTTCTATGTATACAATGCCGTGCTAAGTCGCTCTACCATCTTTGAATTTAAACCGGTTTTGCCAGAGGAAATGCTCCCTGCCATCCGTCGCGCGTTTGCCTATCTGGAGCAAAAGCATGGCATGCCCATTCCTTGTGAGGACGGGGTCATGGAGCACATTGCTTCTTCTTGTGGTGGCGATGTTCGAAAGGCCATGAATGCGGTAGAAACGCTAGTTTCCGCACGGCCCTTGCAGGCAAAGGACTATCAAGTTAGCCTAAAAGATGCAAAGCTTGTGTCGCAACGTTCTTCCATGCGATATGATCGGGATGGAGATGCTCACTACGATATACTGTCTGCCCTCCAAAAGTCGATCCGCGGCTCTGACCCCGATGCGGGACTTCACTATTTGGCGCGCTTGCTAGAGGCAGGGGATTTAATTTCCGCCTGTCGCCGTCTGATGGTCATTGCTTCCGAAGACGTTGGCCTTGCCTATCCACAGGCGGTCTCTTTGGTGAAGGCTTGCATTGACTCGGCCAATATGTTAGGCCTCCCGGAAGCCAGGATTCCTTTGGCACAAGCGGTCATTCTCTTGGCTACGGCGCCCAAATCAAACTCAGCGATCTGTGGGATCGATGCGGCCGCCCAGGATATCAAACGCGGGAAGAGTGGGGAAGTACCCCCACATCTTAAAGATGCTCATTATCCAGGAGCCGAGAGTCTGGGGCGAGGGATACGGTATCAATACGCACACGATTTTCCCAACCACTATGTCAAGCAGCAGTATTTGCCGGATGAGCTGTTTGGGCGCATTTACTACGAGTTTGGGGATAATAAAAACGAGCAGGCGGCCAAACGATATTGGCAGGAGATTAAAAACACAGAGGAGACTCGGAATTGATCCCCTCATTTACTTGGCATGGCGTGGGGGCATAGCACCAATTTGAAAGCGGCTCATCATGGATCATATAGTGTAACTTGGGTAAGGATTGGTTGCTATCCAGACGCTGGATCACCATTAACTTGACTTTCATCTTTTCCGGAAGAATGGCTTTAATGAATACGGAAACCCGATCGTCCTCTCGCAGCTGCGGAGTGTAGTCCGAAAGCCCTGTGAGGTTGGGGGTTAACTCAACAAAGATCCCATACTCCTTGATCCCGCGGACATAACCAGGAACGGTCATACCAGGGGTAAAGAGAGCAGCATTTTCGGCCCAGGTTCCAAGCAGCTCTTTATGAGACAGGAGGATGCGCTTTTGTTGTGGGTCTGCTCCGGTCATAACAACATGAATGTCCTGTCCCAAGCTAAACCGACGGTTCGGATGGGAAATGCGTGAGACGGAAATGTTCTCTATGCCAATCATGGAAATGAATCCACAACCGATGTCAACAAATGCCCCGAACTGCTCCATATGTGTGACAACCGCGGGCAGAATGCTGCCACGAGGCAGTTTTAAGAGATGGGCAAGTGCGATTTCTTGCGCCCGACGTCGGGACAGGTGCAGCATGGGTGCTTCTCCTTGTAGGTCGATTCCAATGACGGTGAAGGAGATTGGTTTCCCCACACGAGACAAGATGGCAATTTCTCGGGTGGTTCCTTCTCGGATGCCAAGGGCAGCTTCCTCACGTGCAATCCGCCCGGTAAAGGTTCCAACGGAAACGATGAGATCATGTTCGGCCGTACATAAAATTGTGTGTCCTTCCAATATCAGTTCCAATTCCATGGCACGCTGGAGTGCCGTGAGGGAAGCGCAAGCCACCTGATTTTCCGTGGTATGAATCAGTTGCCCCTCCGGTAAAATACGATTGGACATGAGGAACCATTCCTTTCTGTTTTACAGTATCTAGGGAACTATATGCTTCCTTGGACAAGAAATTGACATAAACTTAATTCAGTACACATTCAGGAGGGATTGACTTGGATGTTAAGCTTGGCAGCATCGTAGAAATGAAGAAAGAGCACCCATGCGGAAGCAGATTATGGAAAGTGCTCCGCGTTGGGATGGACTTTCGTCTTCGGTGCGAAGGGTGCGGACATGAAATTATGATTCCCAGAAAAAAGGTAGAAAAGAGCATCAAGAGAATTATTTCAGAAGAAGTGAACGATTGACATAGGTGATAGGAGGAGTCTTGTATGCGCTATGAAGGCAATATTTATCGACCGCCAGGAGAATGGAGAAGCTATCTGCTTCAAGTGACGGTTGGCTGTTCCCATAATAAATGTACGTTTTGCGGCATGTATAAGGAGAAACGATTTCATATTCGTTCCATGAAGGAAATCATGGAAGATATCGCAATGGCTCGTGTGTACTATGATGGCCAGGTCGATAAGGTATTCCTTTGCGATGGAGATGCCATCGTCATGCGGCAAGAACAGCTTCTGCAAATCTTAGAAGCTCTCTATGCGGCCTTTCCAAAGCTGCGCCAGGTGACGGTGTATGCAGGCCCGCGCAGCACCATGACAAAAACCCCGGAGCAATTGCGGGAGCTGCGCGAAGCTGGGCTAACTCGCGCCTACCTCGGAGTAGAAAGTGGCTGGAATGAACTTCTGCAAACCGTCAATAAGGGTTGTACGGCAGATCAAATGCTGGAGGCTGGGATTCGTTTGCGGGAGGCCGGAATTGACCTTTGGGTCATGATCCTATTGGGGCTTGCCGGGCCGGGAGAGCCTTCCCGCCGACATATTGAAGAGACGGTCAAGATGATGAACGTGATGAAACCGCGCCATCTTTCTGCCTTGACCTTAATTCCAGAGCCGAATACCCCCTTGTACCGGGATGTCAAGGAAGGGCGCTTCCAGCTGATTAATGCAGAGGAATCCCTGTTGGAGACGCGAGGCTTGGTTGAAGGTCTGACGGTGGATCCTCTTCATTTTACCAGCAATCATGCCTCCAACTATTTGGCACTCAAGGGAAGTCTTCCCGAGGATCGCGCCAAATTTTTAAAGCAAATCGACGATGCCTTGGGGGGAAATGGGCACATTCGCAGTGAATTTGTTCGGGCACTGTAATCTATGAACGATCCTGTCACAACAGAGTTTGTGGCAGGATTTTTTTGTTTTATGGCGATTTTTTGCGCTTCCTTCTTTAGACTTTTTTTTGAGACACAAGCCCCTATAATTATCTCTACCGAACAAGCTAAAGGAAAAGAAGTAAGTTAGTAGAGGAAGGCATTGTTTGAAAACGGGCAGGAGCGAAGAAGGGGGAAGAAGGCTTGACGGTTGTCTATTTAGATACCTTTTTATTGATCAATGTCATTATGAATTTCTTGCTCTTATTGGCCAGCGGTAAACTGGCAGGAGAGCGAATTCGAATCTGGCGGATCTTGTTGGCCGCCACCTTTGGAGCATCCTATGCCGCCTGCAGCTTTTTTCCGGGGTTGAGCTTTTCTGTCCATCCCTTTTATAAAATTAGCGTTGCAATATTTATGCTGTTGATCTCGTTTGGAAGGACAAGAAGTCTCCTGCGCATTTCGATTATCTTCCTCGCAATTTCTTGTTCCTTCTGTGGTGCCATCTTAGGGATCGAATGGCTGAAGGGGTCATCCTATATGAACGACGGCATCGTTTATTCTTCCGTGGATGTGAAGGGGCTTTTGATGTCTGCCGTTTTTTGCTATGGTGTGTTGTCTCTCTTTTTCCGAAGAGCTGCCATCCATTATTTGCAGGAAGGGGAGCTGATTTGTGTGAAGTTTGAGCTGGACGGAAGAACGCTTGAGCTGACCGCATTGCAGGACAGCGGAAACACCCTGCAAGACCCAATCAGTGGACAGTCCATTCCAGTAGCAGAAGGAATGTGTTTGGCCCCGCTATTTCCCCCCGAGTTTGCGATTCAGAGGGAAGCGTTGGAACACCCGATTGAAACGATACAGAGATGGTCGGGGCGATCCAATCGAATACGGTTTCGACTGTTACCGTATCGTGCCGTCGGCGTGGATTGTGGAATGCTCTTAGCGGTGCGCATGGATCGTGTCCTGTTGCAAGGAGAATGCCTGCGAAATCAACTGGTCGCACTTTCACCAACTCCGGTATCGGATGGTGGTAGTTATAGTGTATTAATCGGGGTGCAAAGTAAGGCAAGGAAAGGGGAACCGGTGAAAGTATGAAGTGGAAATGGAAACGAGTTCATCTGTATGTAAGATTGCAAATTTGGCTATCCAAACTGAAGATTCGATTGCCTGCCAAAGTCATGTACATTGGGGGAAGCGAGACACTGCCGCCCCCGCTATCCCGAGAAGAGGAAGGAATCTTGATTGCGCGCTTAGAGGAAGGCGATGAAAAGGCGGCAGCTCAGCTCATCGAGCGGAATTTGCGCTTGGTGGTGTACATTTCTCGCCGCTTTGAAAACACCGGGATTTACATTGAGGATTTGATTTCCATCGGCACCATAGGGCTAATTAAAGCGGTCGGTACGTATAAACCGGACAAGAACATCAAGCTGGCAACGTACTCTTCCCGTTGCATTGAAAACGAAATCTTAATGTATTTACGCAAAACGTCGACTCTCAAAAACGAAGTGTCCTTCGATGAGCCACTTAATACTGACTGGGATGGGAACGAATTGCTCCTGTCCGATATTTTAGGAACTGACAACGATTTGGTGCTCCGCCCCATCGAAGCGGACGTGGATCGAAAGCTCCTGGCCGATGCTATGAGCAAGCTTTCGGATCGAGAAAGACAGATTATTAGCATGCGCTTCGGATTAAATGGCATTACAGAACATACGCAAAAGGAAGTGGCCGACTACTTGGGCATTTCCCAATCCTATATCTCCCGCTTGGAAAAACGCATCATTGCCAGGCTGAAAAAGGAAATCTTGAAAGTGATGGAAGTCCCATAAAAAAAGAACCACCGCCGGAATGGATCCGGCGGTGGTTTTCTCGTTTATTAGCGAGCCAATTCTTTTTTGAGCTTTGCAAAGCGGGGAAGTGCATCTTCCACCGGACGGTTGACTTCACCTTGGAGAAGGGGAAGGGTGTAATCAATAAATTCCTGTGTTACGCCATTTCCTTCGGCATTGATCCACGAACGGGGAACTTTCTTTTCCACGTTGGCTACCGAAGTGAGATCCAGCAGCTTCACGTCGCAGCGGTAGGTTCCACCTTCGCGGCTGCAGTCGAAGGCAACCATTTTGTCGGTGATTCCCGAAGTTGCCGCTTCCACAGCTGCCTTGCCGGCAAGATAGGCCTCGTTCAAGTCCGTTTGGGAAGCCAGGTGAGAGGCGCAGCGCTGAAGGAGGGACAGCTCAATGCCGCGTACTTTCACGCCCAGCTTTTGCTTTACCAGGTCAGCCAGCATGACCGCCAAGCCGCCCAGCTGTGCATGGCCGAAGCCATCGGTAGCGGAAGTGCTTGCCTCAGAGACGAAGCGGCCGTCGGCATAGTGAATGCCCTCGGAGACGGCGACCAAACAGTTTCCCTTTTCGCGGTAAATCCGTTCCACATCGCGCAGGAACGCATCCAGATCAAAGTCCACCTCGGGGAGGTAGACCAGGTCGGGGCCGGCGCCGGCCCAAGTGGCAACGCCCGCAGCTCCGGCTAACCAACCGGCATGACGGCCCATAATTTCCACCACAACTACCGTGCCGGTATCATAGACTCTGGCGTCGTGATACAGTTCCATGCAAGAGGTGGCAATGTACTTTGCCGCACTGGCAAAGCCAGGGCAATGGTCTGTACCAAAGAGGTCATTATCAATGGTTTTCGGAACACCGATGATATGGCAGGGATAGCCTACTTTTTGCATATATTTACTGATTTTATTGCAGGTATCCATGGAGTCGTTTCCGCCATTATAGAAGAAGTAGCGAACGTCATATTTTTGGAAAATCTCCAGAATCCGCTGATAATCCGTTTCATCCTGCTCGGGAGCAGCCAGCTTATAGCGGCAGGAGCCCAGTGCAGACGAAGGGGTATATTGCAGTAAGTCCAGTTCGTTCGAATCTTCCAAAGCCATATCATAAAGCTGATCGGCCAGCACTCCTTTGATGCCGTGTGCCGCTCCGAGGACGCGGGTAATCGCCGGATTCTTCAGTGCAGTTTGAATGACACCCTGAGCACTGGCATTAATCACAGCGGTGGGGCCGCCGGATTGTCCGATGATACAAGCTCCCTTCAACAGTTCCATAGTATTATATCCTCCCAAAGCTTACGTAAAATAGTGTGTACTTTCGTTAATCATACCACGCCCCCTTGCATTTATCAATTCTAACTGGTAAAATTGTGGTCGTGAATAGATTGGACAGATAGGGGATCGAAGGTCCTATCTGCTGCATAAAAGGAAAGGAAGCTGAGCTTTATGCCCTTGGTTACATCGAAGGAAATGTTTCAAAAGGCTTATGAGGGTGGTTATGCCATCGGAGCCTTCAACGTAAATAATATGGAAATTATTCAGGGAATTACGGAGGCTGCTAAGGAAGTGAATGCCCCGCTGATTCTGCAAGTTTCCGCAGGAGCCAGAAAGTATGCAAAGCATACCTACCTCATGAAGTTAGTCGAGGCTGCCATTGAAGACACTGGTCTTCCCATTTGCCTGCACTTAGATCATGGTGAGAATTTTGACATTTGCAAGGCCTGCATCGACGGTGGATTCACCTCGGTCATGATCGATGGCTCACACCATTCCTTTGAGAAGAATATTGAGGTGACCCGTCAGGTGGTGGAGTATGCCCATGCACACGGTGTGGTGGTCGAAGGAGAGTTGGGTCGTCTGGCTGGCGTAGAAGATGACGTTAATGTTTCGGCGGAGGATTCTTCTTACACCGATCCCGAGCAAGTTGAGGAGTTTGTGAAGGCAACGGGGGTCGATAGTCTGGCCATTGCCATTGGAACCAGCCACGGTGCCTTTAAGTTTAAGCCCGGACAGAAGCCCCAGCTTCGCTTTGATATTTTAGATGAGGTTTCCCGCCGCTTGCCTGGGTTCCCCATTGTGCTACATGGAGCTTCCTCGGTCATTCCGGAATACGTCAATCTGATTAACGCCAATGGGGGAGCACTGGAAGATGCCATCGGCATTCCGGAAGATATGCTGCGCCAGGCGGCTCGTCTGTCTGTTTGTAAGATTAACATCGACTCGGATCTTCGCCTGGCTATGACCGCAGGTGTTCGCAGCTATTTGACGGCAAACCCTGCGCACTTTGATCCCAGACAGTACCTAAAGCCCGGCCGCGAACTGATTCATGAGTTGGTCAAAAACAAGATTGTGAACGTACTCGGCTCAGACGGAAAGGCTTAACCTTGCACCGAAAAGGCGGTATAGCATGTAAGCTGTACCGCCTTTTCTAGCATTTTTCTAAAATGTTCATAAGCCACCTCGATCTAACATACCTTCAAAGGAAGAGGGGTGGTTATATGATCCTAATGGTGAGAAAAAAGGCAGCTTACATTGCCATCACCGCATTGTTTCTTTTAGGTTTATGTATTACGATTTGGGAGATTTATCAGTGGGTACCAATCTCTGCCTTTAAGCCCTGTCGTCTGACCGAAAAAACCATCATCATTGATCCTGGGCATGGCGGGGAAGATGGTGGTACGGTCTCTGCCTCCGGCCAAAAAGAAAGTGTTGTTAATTTGCAGATTAGCAAAAGACTGGATGATTTACTTCATTTTTACGGAGTCGACAGCATGATGACTAGGGAAGAGGATATCTCCGTTCATGATTCCGGGGCTAAGAGTATTCGGCAGAAGAAGAACTCCGATATTCATAACCGGGTGGCTATGGTAAATGGAATTGACAACGCCTTATTGATCAGCGTCCATCAGAATTCGTTTCCCGAAACAAAGTATCATGGAATGCAGGTCTTCTATGCCAATGACGCCTCCAAAGATTTGGCCAAGCGGATGCAGGATCATGTCCGAATCTTTTTAGACCCGGAAAACAAGCGGCAAGTACTCAAGGTGCAATCTTCGGTTTATTTGCTCAACCACATCACTTGTCCTGCTGTTTTGGCTGAGTGTGGGTTTCTCTCCAATCCAACGGAAGCACAGCTTCTGCAAAGTGATTCCTATCAAAAGAAGATTGCCATTACCATTGCATCAGCCTTGTTTCTTGAACCAAAGACTTAGGAGCGTGGTCACTAATGAAAACAAAAACGGTCTTTTACTGTACGGAATGTGGAAACGAAACGCCAAAGTGGCAAGGGAAATGCTCTGCCTGTGGTGCTTGGAACACGGTGGTTGAACAACCAAAGAACTTGACAAAAGCGAAATCATCGGTCACCTCAGCTGTGATGCAAGTGGGGAGTGCCCTTCGTCCTTCCAAGGTTTCTGACATTTCGTCTGAGGAAGAGGTTCGTTTTCAGACCAAGATTTCGGAGCTTGACCGCGTCTTAGGGGGCGGTGCGGTGCGCGGTTCTCTCATTTTAGTAGGGGGAGAACCGGGCATTGGAAAATCCACGCTCATGCTTCAAATTTGTGAGCATCTTGCCAAGTCTGCAAAGGTGCTGTATGCCTCCGGAGAGGAGTCGCAGCAACAGCTGAAGCTGCGCGCCAATCGTCTATCGGTCGGCGCAGGTGAACTTTATATCTTGGCAGAAAACAACCTGGAAAACCTCTTTGATGCCGTGCAGCAACTCAAACCGGATATTTTGATCGTGGATTCCATCCAAACCCTGTACCATTCTGAAACCAGCTCTTCGCCAGGAAGCATTTCTCAAATCAAAGAATGCACCATGCGTTTGATGCAATTGGCAAAGGGGGAGGGGATTACGATCTTCATCATCAGCCACGTCAATAAGGAAGGCTCCATTGCCGGGCCAAAGGTTTTAGAGCATATGGTGGATTGTGTTCTTTATTTTGAAGGGGAGCAGCGAACTTCCTACCGAATTCTTCGCGCCGCCAAAAACCGCTATGGTGCAACCAATGAAATGGGCATGTTTGAGATGCATGATTTTGGATTGCGTGAGTTGACGAACCCATCCCAAATTCTTCTTTCTGGCCGGGTCAAAGATGCACCAGGAACCTGTGTTTGCTGTGTGATCGAAGGTGTTCGTCCGGTATTGGCCGAGGTTCAGGCTCTCTTAGTCCCAACCAGCTTTGGAAATCCAAGAAGAACCAGCAATGGCTTGGATAATAACCGCTCCTTACTCTTACAGGCGGTTCTGGAAAAGCGTGGTGGTTTACTCATTTCTCACTGTGATGCATACCTGAATGTCATAGGCGGGCTATTTCTCAATGAGCCAGCCGCTGATTTGGCCATTGTTCTTGCCATGGCATCCAGCTTTCGGGACAAGCCTCTGCCTGAGGATTTTATCGCCATAGGGGAAGTTGGCTTGACGGGTGAGCTTCGTTCAGTGAATCGACTACAGGATAGAATCCTCGAGGCAAAGCGTTTGGGTTTTTCAAGCTGCATGATCCCAAAGGGAGAAACGAAGGAGCCTTTGCAGGTACCCGATGGGCTACGGCTCATTGAGGTGAGAAACATCCGAGAGGCGCTGACGGTGCTCTTGTAGTGGACCACCGTGTCTCGGCAAAAAATGCACGCATGATAGATCTTCAGACGGACAGCCTGCCGAAACGGCCCGAGATAGTGTGCAGTATCCATCACTTTGATAGATACATGGATCCGTACAGGCAATCAGACTCATAAAGAACATCCTTTCCATTCATAGAGAATATGGTCTATTATTCACGCAAGGAAAGCGTATTATGAGCGGATCCGCTTGCTAGCATGCATTGCAATGCCCGGAAAAGTATGGTATACTACTCCAAAACTAACTTCGCAAAATAACAGTTTTGCGAAGTTGTGGAGGATTTTCCTTGGATTGGAGGCTCACTTATGGCGTCAGATTACCTAACCTTGGCTCCACCTATTCTGCGCGACTTTCTTTCTTACCATCAAAATATTAAAATGCATTCTGAAAAAACGGTTGAGGAGTATTTTTTAGATCTTCGCATGTTTTTTCGCTTTCTGAAATTGCAAAAAGAGCCAAGCTTATTAGACTCCACTGACTTTGACGAGATTGATATTTTGGATATCAATCTTGCGTTTGTTCAGGCCATCTCTGTTTCGGATATTTTGGCCTTTATGACCTTCCTCTCGCAAAAACGAGACGGAGCCTTACGGCATGGAATCAAAAATAGTGGCCTCGCGGCGAAAAGCAAGGCCCGAAAGCAAGCTTCTATCCGCTCCTTCTTTACTTACTTAACGAAAACCATCCACTTGTTGGAGGTCAATCCAGCGCTTTCCATCGATGCGCCTAAGGCACGAAAAACCCTCCCCCAATACCTAACTGAATCGGAATGCAACCGCCTGTTGGATGCCGTCAGTGGGCCATTTGAAGTCCGCGATTATTGTATTATTTTGCTCTTTTTAAGCTGTGGTTTACGGGTTTCTGAATTGGTTGGGATTAACATTTCTGACCTACGAGAGGATTGTCTTCGCATTCGCGGGAAAGGCAATAAAGAACGAATTTTGTATTTAAATCAGGCTTGTCAAGACTCCATTGAAGACTATCTCCTGATTCGTCCAGCCGAGCGCGTTGCGAAGCCGGATAAGGATGCCCTCTTTATTAGCCGAAATTTCCGAAGAATTCATGTGAGGAGTGTCCAATTGTTGGTAGACAAAGCGCTAACAAAAGCTGGTCTTGATCTAGAAAAATACTCCCCGCATAAACTGCGTCATTCCGCAGCCACCTTGATGCTTCAAAATGGCGTGGATGTTCGGACTTTGCAAGACGTATTGGGGCATGAAAATTTAAACACGACACAGATTTATACACATGTGGATGGAGAAGGTCTTCGCATTGCTGCGGCAGCCAATCCCATGGGAAAACGAAAAAGGAAATAGATATTTCAATAACTAAAAAAAAAATGTCGCTCAGTAGCAAAAATTCGTTATAACTTAAAACATAAAAGAACGTTTTAATGTCGCTAATAAGAATGGCTACCTCCATTTGGAGGTAACCATTCTTATTATTAAGGGAATATAAATCTTTTGCTACTCCCCCCTGCTTTTATAGTATACGGTGTTTCTGTCGACGATACCCCTTTCAGTTAGGACATGACTCTTTGTTACGGACCAGACTGGAGACACGATCCTTAATACGAGCTTGTTGTATGATTGCATTTTGGGCACTGCCACCAATTTGTGTACTTCATCAACCCGAAGAGTCAGCTTCTCTGGTTCCTGATCATATCTGAAGAGATATTACAGTCTCTCAGCACTTTTATTTGACAGCAATTTATCCAAATATATGGATTTAAACTGCTTGCTAGCGAGCATCTGCTTTAAAGGCGGTAATTTAAGAATAACTCCAAGTACTGCCGCCATAGCACGATGATTAGCAAATGCCTGGTTATCAAATATGAGATTTTGGAGAGTTCCTTTTTCGATTGCTTGCAGTACAAATCTATGGGTGCTATTAACCGGTGTAATGACTTGAACCTCTCTTCGCATTAATTCAATGGCATTTTTGGGACAACTTCGTACACATACACCACAACCAAGGCATACCTCATTATCTACTTGAGCTACCTCCCTACCCTCTTTGTTTTTTGTCGTAGAAATTGCCAATATCGGACACACCTTTTCACATTTACCGCATCCTACGCATTCTTTCAAAATCTTAGGGATATAATTTGTAGTAGCCACTGGCTGCATTGGGCTAAATGTTCTTGCTGCTTGCAAGGCTTCACAACAACAACCGCAGCAATTGCATATAAATGCAGGGGATTCACGAACATTTTCGCCCATTTGCACCAGGTTAGCTGCATAAGAACGTTCTAATACATCCATTGCCTCTTTCTTATTAATTAATCTGGCATGCTGTCCATTTTTTGCAAGAGAACGGGCAATATTTCCAAAGGTCAGACAAACATCCAATGGGGCATTAATTTCACATGGGTGGCCTGCATGTAACATCTTATGCCTGCAATAACAAGTTCCAAGACCGATATGAGTTTCTTCCTCAATAATATGGCTTGCTCTTTCATAATCCAAAATATGAATTGTGTTATTATTAGTCAAAATTGGCTCCTGAACATACACGCGTCCAAGACGTGTCTCTGTTGCGAAAAACAAATCCTTAACAAAATCTTCTTCCACATTCATATATTGATAATACAATTCACTTAAATATTTCTGATCAATGTCGCCTCTTGTACGCATTAATGCAAATTCAATAAATCCTGCCATTGGCGGCGGCATTACAAATTGTCGCACCCCATTATAAAAAGAATCCACAAGTAACGCCTTCTCGCAAAGATGCTCTAAAAACGCTTCTGCTTTCCCTTCACTGATACTCCAGATTTTTGCTGCTTTCTTTGCGGTAAATGGACGAACCGGCAATAGTGCTACCCATTTAGCTTCATTTTCTGTAAATAGAACTTGCAATATTTTATATAGACTGTCTGATGGTGGAGCCCCTTGTGTAAACCAATTGATTCTTTGTTCTAAATTCTTATAGGCATCTTTACTTGTAATATGTCCCATGGATTCACCTTCCTAATTGAGTTCAAATTGGTCTTTCCCGTTTATATAGCAGGAAGCACGTCTTGTACTTCTTGAGGATACAAAAAGAGATGCCCTGTCAGTCTGCATTCAAGCATTTATAATAATATACCAATATTTGTTTTTTTACGCAATGAGATTTCATTGTTAGTTATCTAGAGACCAAAATGATAAAAACACCGGTGGTATTTCAGATGCGCCTTGAGGTCGGCATTTAGAGCTCCTGTTACTCATGGTAGTGAGTAACAGACTAACAGCTTGGGATTCAAACGATCTACATGCCTTAAAGAATAAGGTTCTAGAGCTTTACCTATTTGGTGTAAGTAAGAGGAGGAAAGAGTCTTGAACCACTCCATTCTATTTTTCAAGGACATCACCAAGGAAAATTCTCACCTTGTCGGGGGCAAAGGGACAAACCTTGGGATTATGACCCAGGCTGGTTTTCCCGTCCCCAACGGCTTTTGCATCACTACTGAGACTTATTGCAACTTTTTAGAGCAAAATAACCTCAACGAGTTTCTCAGTACCCACAGTGACGGGGCTGAAATTCGTGCTGCCTTTATAAGCTCCCCTATTCCTGATTATTTAGAAGCCCAAGTAACTCGTGCTCTTTCCAAGTTTCCAAAGAATACCTTTTTTGGCGTACGATCCAGTGCCACCGCAGAGGATCTAGAGGGGGCCTCTTTTGCAGGACAGCAGGACACTTACCTCAATGTAAGAGCTCAAGATGTGCTCCACGCCGTCCGCAATTGCTGGGCATCTCTGTATACCGACCGCGCAATTCAGTATCGGAACAAAAACCACATTCCCCACCAGTCTGTTCACATGTCCGTTGTGGTACAAAAGATGGTACACTCTGATCTGTCTGGCATCTTATTCACCGCAGACCCTCTTACCGAGAGTCGCAATGTGATCTCCATTGATGCGGGCTATGGACTGGGAGAAGCCCTGGTCTCTGGCCTGGTCTCCCCGGATATTTACAAATATGGCAAGCGAGAGAGGGCAATTCTAAGTAAAGACATCTCCGAGAAAAAACTAGCCATCCTCCCTCTTCCAGAAGGAGGCACCAAAACAGTTGACCTCCCTCCAGAGCAGGCAAAGTCACAGGCTTTATCAGACCAGCAAATCACGGAGCTAGCGCAAATCGGACTAAAAATAGAAGAGTACTACAAAAAGCCCCAAGACATTGAGTGGTGCTTTGAGGATGGAATCCTTTATGTCGTTCAGTCCCGTCCCATTACCTCCCTGTTCCCCTTGGTTACCCCCCGTCCCAAGGAGGATGGCCTTCACACCTATGTTTCCTTTGGACATGTGCAGATGATGTTAGCCCCCATCTCTCCCATGGGGCGTGACTTTCTAGCGTTGATGACCCGAAATTCCCAGGTTCCCATTATTGAATACCAGTCAACAGCTGTGCGGCAGGCGGGTGGTCGGGTGTATATCGACGTCAGCGGAGGGTTGCAATATGACCAATTTCAACGTCATGCCCTGCCCTTTGCTGCCAATGCCGACGCGCTCATCTCCATGGCACTTTTAGATCTGGTCAAGCGACCCAATTTCAAGGCACACCATTATAGGAGGCACGGCTCCTTCAAGACCGCGCTCAAGTTTGTCAAAACTACTCCAATTAAGGTGGTACACCGCTTTTTGCTGGAGGACACTTCGGATACTTTGGTTCGGATGAACTCCCTCGTCAAATCCATGGTGGAGCATGGATCACCCATGAGTAGTGACAAGAGTGGCCTAGAAAAGTTAGAAATTATCTACGATAAAATGGCGTTTTTCAAGGTGCTCATCCCCAGTGCTTTGCCCCTACTCACTCCAGGCATCCTTAGCATGAAAAAGCTGGAGGCCATGGAGCGTGAGGCTTTCGGTGAAGTGACCTACACCCCCCAAATTCTCAAGGGGCTAGAAGGCAACATCACTACAGAGATGGGACTCTGGGTGGGCGATCTTGCGGATGAGGTGCGAGCATCCCAAGCCCTCCGAAGGGAATTTGAGAATGAGAATTATGACACTTTTTATGAGCGCATTGCTGCTATCCCCGATCATGACACCTTCAAGGCGCTCCTGAAAAAGTTTTTAGACATCTACGGGTGTCGCGCCGCAGGGGAAATCGACGTAGCAACCCCACGGTTTTCGGACCAAGCCGATCTAGTTGCAAAAACCGTGCTGTCCATGGTTTATACCACAGGCTATAAACAGCACAGGAAAGAATTTGACAAGACGGTACAAGAAGCAAAAGCTGCCATCCCTGTCTTTATCGAGGCCATAAGGGAAAAGCTGGGCAAAACAAAAGCCAATGAAGCTACAAAACTCATTATCAAGCTACGAAATTGCCTCCCCGTCCGTGAGCATCCAAAATACATCATGATGAGAAACTTTGAGCTGGCGCGAACAGCCCTGCTAGAAGTAGGAGACGAGCTGGTGGCGGCAGGCAAACTAACCCAGCGAAATGACATTTTTATGATAGGTTTCTTTGAGCTATACCGTCTGATGCAGCTGGGGGTGGAACTAAAAAAGCTGGTGGTCGAGCGAAAAGAGGAAATGATAGCATACGCTAAACTCACTCCACCGCGAGTTCTCACCAGTGATGGGGAAATCATCCGCGCCACCTATGCCATAAAAGATCTACCACCAGGCGCCATTGTGGGCATTGCCGCATCCTCTGGCGTGGTAGAGGGGGTGGCAAAGATCATCTTTGATCCCACAAAGGCAACAGTAGATAAGGGAGAGATCCTAGTCGCCCCCTACACCGACCCAGGCTGGACCACTCTCTTTGTCAATGCGGCGGCAGTAGTCACCGAAGTGGGGGGCATGCTTACCCACGGCACAGTGGTGGCGCGAGAATACGGTATCCCTGCTGTTGTTGGCGCCGAAAATGCCACAACCCTTATAAAAACAGGGCAGAAGATACGGGTGGATGGCAACAGCGGTTATGTAATGGTACTGGGCGAGGATGCCTAACAATTATAGGCTCTATTCTTGACGGTAACGATACTGCCCGTATACTTGGCGGGCACATAACCGTAGTGCTGGCACTCATCTGTCTGGAACTCGCACAGTTGGTGACAATGCGTGGCTCGTTCGACATTGATGACATCATCTTGAATGCCGACGGGGTTTGCAAAAAAAGCTCGTGAAGCTTGAGGATATAAATTAGGGAGTTGCTGGTTTTCCAGCTACTCCCTTTTACACAACTATGGTACTTACTATATACATAAGTTCTTCCGTGATGAGGGCATAAAAAAGGTCTGTCCTTTGGAGACAGACCCATCTCGTAATATTTTATTCTTTGAGCCTGAACTGACTAACTAAACGATTCAGCATTTCTGCTTGTGCATTTAATTCTTCGCTTGCAGCAGCACTTTCTTCTGCTGTCGCACTATTGGTATGAACAACGGTTGCAACTTGCTCAATTCCTACATTAATTTGTAATGCAGCAGCAGCTTGACTCTCGGAAGCTTCCGTGATTTTCTCAATCAACGTTACAGCTTGCCTTGTTACCTTCTCGCTTACATCTAAATATTTTGCTGTGTTGTCTACAATTTCAGAACCAGCCTCTACAGCTACCAAAGTTTCTCCGATGAGGGTAGTTGTATTTTTGGCTGCATCTGCCGACTTGCTTGCTAAATTTCTGACTTCATCAGCGACAACGGCAAAGCCTTTCCCAGCTGTTCCAGCTCTAGCTGCTTCTACTGCTGCATTTAAGGCAAGGATATTTGTTTGGAAAGCAATATCCTCAATTACTTTAATGATTTTAGAGATTTCAGATGACTTAGCGTTGATTTGATTCATTGCTTCAACCAAATGTTTCATCTCGTCATTACTCTTGAAAATTTCTTTGCCTGCCAATTTAGCGCTTTCATTTGCTTGTATGGCATTATCAGCATTTTGCTTGATTTGTTCTGTAACTTTAGCTATTGATGAAGATAATTCCTCTATAGAACTAGCCTGTTCAGTTGCACCTTGAGACAGCGCCTGAGCCCCGCTAGAGACTTGCTCTGAACCACTGGCTACTTGTTCAGAGGCCTGATCAATTTGCCTTAACACACGATTCATCGACATTATAATGGTCTCGGTGGACGTCTGGATAGGAACAAAATCTCCCTCGTAAACTGCTTGTGTTCGAACTGTAAAATTGTTGTTAGCCATTTCACCTAGTACATAGGTAATATCTCTAATAATGTCATTTAATTGTTTGACTAAGATCGAGGTCCCATTGTTCAACAAGCCAATTTCGTCTTTTCTGTTGGTAATCGCTACTTCGGTGGTCAAATCACCCTTGGAAAGCTTTAGTAAACGCTCGCAGCACGCCCTGATTGGCTTAGTCAGCCCATTTGCAAACCTTATCGAAATTAGCGTTCCCAGTACAATAAAAATAACAG
The DNA here is from genome assembly GCA_000620945.1 of [Clostridium] viride DSM 6836. Lineage (GTDB taxonomy): Bacteria > Bacillota > Clostridia > Oscillospirales > Oscillospiraceae > Evtepia > Evtepia viridis. The sequence continues at coordinate 84,505 of KK211198.1, forward strand.
CTATGATAACGGTAACCTCGATAGCAATATAAAAATTCTTTAGACATTCTGATATTTCTGAAGATACTCCAATACTCCAGTGATCTGTATTTTCGATTGGAGCATAGCCTTGAAGCCAAACTTCATTATCATAAGTATACTTTCCATATCCACTTTCACCCGCTAACATTCTTTTTTCTATTTCAGCACAATCTTTCAATGTTCTATCGGTCTTTGCATCTTCAATTGTATTTTCAACGCCGATCGCTTCTGGTGTACTTCCTGCAACATTCACTCCTGCTTTATTAATAATATAGCTGTCTCCGCTTTCTCCAACCTTAATATCTGCTAACATCTGATTAAGAAAATCCTTGTTTGGACAAAAATAAACAACTCCAACAATTTCCGATCCAGTTATACCATTTTTCCAAAGTGGTGCTGATACAACGAACATAAGTGTTTTTCCATTATCAGATAGGATAGGATCACTTATAAAGGTTTCGCCTCTTAAAGCGGACTGAAAAAAATCTTTATCCCAATAGCTAAGACCGTCAAAAAGACCGATTCCGTTTGGGTTAACTATATTTCCTGATTCAAATTTATAACGTTCAACTTTCTGAGCAATGAGTTGATGTTTCACGCTTGCATTCACTTCAGTACTCGATAACTCCCCTGTACAACCAGTTTCAACTGCAATATTTTTTAAATTACTTATTCCTGACGAAACTCGTTGGGCAGCCACATCTGCTGTCTCTGTTAAAGTGAGTTTTAACGTAGATTCAGCTGTTTTGTAGTTTAGATAACTACTACTCAAACCTAAGCTACCAATTATAAACAAGATAACTACGAGAAGTACAACAACGATCTGAGTACGTATGCTCTTCATATCGTCCACGCTCCTGACAAATTTCCATAAAATACGACAAATATGGTTGATCATACCAGATAATGGTTATTAAAGTCAATCAAATTATTCGAGTACTTACAATGAATATTATCAGTAACGTTAAGAACTTCGGTTAACACTCCTTCCACAGACATTATTCCGTCCAATCATCTTAATAACTTCTTGGTTAATTGAACTGTGATGAACTAAAATCACATGTTACTGGATGCGCATCAAAAACACACAAGCAATTATTTGTTTGCTAATAGTTGAAAGGTGTTGATTAAAATGTTAGGCTATTCAATTTTGTTAAATGGTCCATAAAATAGTAGTTTCTTCGATTGAGGGTTCAATCCCAGAATCGTAACGTTTCCATCGTCTAAAGGCTTCGTACCTAGAATACATTCAATTGCGGTGCTTTTCCCGGCACCGTTTGCTCCAAGTAGTCCAATCTACCTAAATATGATTAGACAAAAATACTGCTATCCCCATGGTTTTTCGTCTGCCACGGGGATAGCATGTAGTAAGAGCAATATGAAAAGAGTAGAGTAAGCGTTGCAATTTACTTGCCGAAAAGATTACTTGCTGGGTGCGCTAACCGGCGCTTCACTCATTTTAGCAAAGAGAGTTGCTTCACGCTGGGCGATTGGTACAGCATTTCTCTCGCCTGCGCTGACAAAGTACAGAACAAGGCCCAAGATATACCAAGCAGCAAAAAGGATCACTGCCAGATTGCCCATATATGCAGGTGATCCGGGAATCAGAAGCATGATCAGCACGACGGCGGAGAAAATGCCTCCAAACCAAGCCGTCTTTGATCCGCCTGGCAAACGATATGGTCTGTGCATGTTGGGCTCTTTTTTGCGCAAGTGGGCGCAGGCGAAGCTCGTAATCATCCAGCTAAGCACGTAGCCTGCTGCCGAAAAGCTAGTGAGAGGGTCAATGAGTCCCATGCCCAGGAATGGAGCCGCAAGGGACAGAACACCACAGGTAATCATTGCGGTTGTCGGTGTTCCGTAAACAGGGTGCTGCTTCGCAAAGATTTTGGGAATCATGTTGGCTCTTGCCAAGCTCATCATCAAACGAGGAGATGCCATCAGGAAGCTGTTCCATGTGGTAAGTAAACCGCAGAGAGCTCCGATCATAATCAGATAATAGAGTGCGCTGCCAATGCCACCCTGATATACCGTTTGCAACAAGTTAGCTGCAGCTGGGCTCTTCATGTCGCTAAAGAACTGCTGCCAGGGCATTGCGCTTCCCAATGAGAAGAGCAAAATAGCATAGAATAAGCAGGCCAATGTTACCGAGAGGACCACGGTCTTACCAACGGATGCTAGATCCCCAGAGGCATCTTCTACGGCCTGAGGAATGGTTTCAAAGCCACAGAGGAAGAATGGAGCTGTAGCCAAAATGGAGAGTGCACCGGTGAAGAAGCTGTTGTGTGTTCCTCTTCCGATGTTCTCGTAAACTGGTTGGAAGTTATGAACATCATACTTGCCCAAGCTGGCAATAATGGCGATGCCACCAGCAGCCAAAAGAATAATACAAAGAATACGCTGAACACTGGCCGATGCGCTGGCCCCTCTCCAGTTAATCCAGAAGAAAACCACCGTACATATTGTGCCTAAGACAATATTACCCAAGTAGATGTCGCCACCAGCCAAGGTGTAAAGTGGATCACCTGATTTTAAAACAGGGAACAAAATGCTTGCGATGTCGCAGATGTAAATGGCTTCCCATGGAATTAGTGTTACGAATGCGCCAAAGGCTGCCCAGCCAGATAGGAATGAGATTTTTTCACCGAATGCCTTATAGGCAAATGCTGCGCCACCACCGGCCACCGGTAGCATGGGAGTGAGTTCACAATAGCACAGGGCAACCGGTACCACTAGGATAAGTGCAATGAAATAGCCTGCGCATGCTGGCAAGGAACCGCCGCTGTTTGCCATCCACTTGTTAATGGATACCGCCCAGCCTACACCAACGATTGCGCCAAAACCGATGCAAAAGAAGTCAAATGCGCCAATGCCTTTTTTCGTTTCTGGTTTGCTCATGAGGTTACCTCCCTAAATTGCTTTTCTCTCATTGATTGTTGTGCAGTGCTTTCTTGTTTGACTGTGCGGTGTGATTGGGGGACTTATTGATTCAATGCTCCAGAATCAACGTCAACATGACGATTCTGCATCGCAGCACCCGTATTTTTGATATCTTATCGTACGCGCCGTGTTATGTTACAAAAGCACAGGTAATTGAGCTAAAATCACAGTCAAGCATCGCTTGGAAACACGAAACACGAAGGGAGATTGCGCTTTGACGTGGGTTTACTCCATACATTTCTGAATAGCAGCTTCTAGAATCGTGAGGCCTTCCTCTAGTTGTTCGTCGGTGATGACGAGCGGTGCTAAGAATCGAATCACATTGCCATATGTACCTGCATTTTCAACCATAAGTCCATTCTGAGCTGCCTCAAGAACAATGGCTTTTACCATTGCCGGAATTGGTTCTTTTGATTTTTTGTCCTTCACAAACTCCAAGCCAATCATTCCGCCCAATCCTCGGACGTCACCAATACACTCGTACTTTTCCTTCCATTCATTGTATCGGGCCATCACGGTAGCTCCAATTTCGGCCGAACGCTCTGCCAAGTGGTCACGCTCCATAATTTCAATGGTTTTCAAAGCTGCGGCACAAGCTAAAGCATTACCGCCGAAGGTTCCGCCTACTGTTCCAGCAGGAACGGAATCCATAATTTCAGCACTTGCAACGATGGCACATAGTGGTACACCCGCGGCAATAGACTTGGCAGTGCTCAAAATGTCTGGCTGCACACCTGCATCTTTCCAATGCTCAGAGGCAAACATCTTCCCGGTGCGGCAGAATCCAGATTGCACTTCGTCGACCACCATCATAATTCCATAGTCATCACAAATCTTCCGGATGGCTTTGATCCATTCGATCGGAGCGGGAATAAACCCTCCTTCTCCCTGTAACGGTTCCACGACAATAGCTGCCACGTATTGGGGTGCAATGCCTTCTGTGAAGACCTCTTTTAGACTATTGATGTAATAGTCTATGGCGTCCTCTTCCGGCATTCCGGCAGGTTTACGGTACAAATATGGGAACTGTGCACGGTACACGCCATTTGCCATTGGTCCCATGCCCGTTGCATAGGCTTTATTGGCGGTCATGGTCATGGTGAGTAATGTGCGACCGTGGAACGCCCCGGAGAATACAATAATATTATCTCGTTTTGTAAATCCTTTTGCGATTTTTACTGCATTTTCGTTTGCTTCCGCACCGGAGTTAGCCAAAAAGGCCTTTTTCTTCTCTCCTCGAACGGGAGTGATCGAGCAGATTTTTTCACAGACGGCAATATAACCTTCATGAGTCACGATGTTTTGCATGCCATGGAAAAAGCAATCGGCTTGTGCCTTTACCGCTTCGACTACTTCAGGTTGTGAGTATCCGATGTTTAGAACACCGACCCCGCCAATCCAGTCTAAAAAATAATTGCCATCCACATCCTCAAACATGGCCCCTTCCCCACGCTTGATGACCGCTGGATACATGCAGCCAATTGCATTTGGCATAACCTGAGATCTGCGTTTCAAGATTTCTTTTGCCTTTGGACCAGGAAGAGTTTCGGTAATAATCCTCGGGAGTGCTTTTCCTAACATAGTGATCGCTCCTTTCATTTTTTACGCTTATATCATATTGTTCTAAACGATTTAGAACAGGGTCCGATAAATGTTGTAAACGGCATCATCATCTAGGGGAACAAAATTATTGGACATCAATCTTTGTTGATTTTGGCGAACCGAAATCGTAAATTCCATAAGATTCGCTTCGGTTACACCGTATTGGTTGAGTGGTTTTTTGGGTAGCAGTACATTTAACAGGGTTTCTAATTCTTCATAGACATGACTTACTTCACAGCCTAGAATCTCGGCAATGAATGAGTTTAGCTTCGCAATTTCACCATCCGAGCGGATGGACATATACTGATTCATCACGCCGGTAAAAATCGCATAGTTTGCTTCACCGTGGGGGACATGATAGGTGGCACCTAGAGGATAACTGAGTGCATGCACTGCGGCACAGCCGGCATTTCCAAACGCAATTCCCGCATAGTTGCTTGCGGTTAAAAATTGCTCTAAAAGTGAAATTCTTGCTTCAGGCCCCTGATCGCGTATCTCAAGATAACCATTTAGGATCAGTTCAATCGCCTTATAGCTAAATAATTGGGTTATTTCACTGGCTTTCGGAGAAAGGGTCGATTCAATTGCGTGAATCAAGGCATCGATTGAGCTTGTGGCAAAAAAGCGGAATGGGAGCCTTGCTAAGAGTTCTGGAATCAGGACGGCACTATCTGCAAATAAAGCATCTGCCGCTAGGCCTTTTTTTGTCCCTCTGCTATTTAAAGCCAAGATTGAAATGTTCGTTACTTCACTGCCAGTACCGCAGGTGGTTGGCACCAAAATTAGATGCTTTTCTTTGATAATCTCTTTTTCTCCATCATAAAGAGCAAGGACCGGAGAAACATGTTTCAATGCCAAAACCTTCGCAATATCTAAGACAGCACCGCCACCGATGGCGATAATTCGCTGATATTCTTTTTTGATATCCGCATAAATCGCTTCTACCATCTCATCAGAGGGTTCGCCCTCTCCATACTTTTCTTGAAATATCGTGTCGCAAGTGAGGTCTAGGTCTCCAAAGAAGGGGGCATATATAAATTCATTGGTTAAGATCAAATCGTCGTCTGATAGATGGAACTGGGCTACAAAGTCCCGGCAGGTTTCAAACTTGTAAATAATAGGTTTGATGACAAACTGCTTCATGGTAACCATCCCTTCTAACACTTACTCCTTCACATGAGCAATGGTTTTTGCTAACAGTTTTTTGCCCTCCAAGTTTCCTTGGCGTGCAATCATGACTCGTTGCGCTTGAGGAGAACCTGCGCCATGTAGAGATTCCGTGCGATATCCGACAGCGCCAGCTCCCATTACTAAATTTTCAATGAGTCGTAAGATGCGAATCCGATTTTCTGTGGGCACTCCGCTTGCTGCTCTTAGGTACTTCTCTACATAATGCCCAGTAAATTCTCCTCTAAGGTCTGCCTCTGAGGGCGCTGTAACAACAACACCGCCAGCAATGTCTTCTGCCAAACGTGCAATTTCATAAGGGAATCGGGTGACATTCTGCTTACACACATTCGCAAGCAAGAGGTTAATTAAGTGATTTCCGGACTCGGTTTTGCTTCCTTCCGCGGAGCATGCAATGCCGCAGCTGTACATAGTCTCATTCAAATGCATCATTTCGATGAGCTTATCCTTTACATGGCTTGCCTTCGCAGCACCATTATAATCGGCAATTACCGCGGAAGCTCCGATAAGAACATCCCCAACACCGACCTTGCATCCACCATAGCTTTGGCGATGGTAACCAGCAAAACGTTCTACCAGCATACCGGCAAAGTCTGTTTCTCCATTTAAGAAAATCCTATCGTTTGGTACAAACACATTATCAAATACCACCAAGGCCTCCACGCCGCCAAACTCTGAATTTCCAACATCAATCTCGGAACCTTCCAGTTTGCGTGTATCGCAGCTCTGACGACCAATAATCATAAATACGCCATCTGCGTCCGCTTGAATCGCAAAGGCTACAGCATAATCCTTGTCTTCGGGAGACATCGCAACCGTTGGCATAACCAACACCTCGTGCGAGTTGCACATTCCAGTCTGATGTGCCTTAGCACCACGCACTACTATACCGTCTGGACGGCGCTCAACCACCCGCAGATACATATCTGGATCAGTCTGTTTGTGCGGAGGAAGGCTACGATCTCCCTTGGGGTCGGTCATTGCTCCATCTGTGGTATAATCTTTATCCTGACAAAGTGCAGCAAATTTTTTGAAATTTTCGTGGTAGCTTGTTCCATATTTTTTGTCAACTTCAAAGGTCGTGCTAAATACGGCGTTAAATGCATCTAAACCAACGCAACGCTGAAAGCAAGCCGCTGTCATCTGGCCCATAAGGCGGAGCATTTTCACCTTTTTGACTAGGTCCTCATTTGACATATGAATGTATGTAAATCGATTGCAACGTTCACCTGTGATGGGAGACGTTGCGGTCATCAATTCTTGATACTCCTCAAGTTGCGCCATATCATAGGTCATCCGAACGGAATTCAGGGAAGGCCTCAAAATGGGATCATCTACTGGATTCTCCACCCGCTTTCCAAACATATAGATCTTCATATCCATGCTTCGGATACTCTCGATGTACTCCTCTCCAGTCATTAGTGCCATATCAAACATTCCTTTCTCATAAACTTTGTATTCTTACAATGGGTCAAAGCTACCATGTCTGCCTGCTTTATTAACCAGCAATTTTCATGCCAACTTTTGGGTGCAGTAAAATCCGGGACTTTACTATACGTAGATCATAATTTCGTACCCTACTGACACTAATGATCTCTAAAATGCAAAACAGCCAAAAGAATCGCTGTTAACCAGCGATCATTTGGCTGTTTTGTATGTAAAACGCAGTTCATTTTTAAAACACTTTTATGTGTTCATATTTTTTCTTTTTACGTAACAGCGTGGCAGGATCCATTTGTAGCTTTCTCGCGGCAGCACGAATGCTTGGTTCCACTTTTAGTGCATCGGCAATCAATTTCGCTTCAAACTGCTCCACACTATCTTGAAAGCTTCCCGAAGTACTAACCGTGTTAGCCCTATCCCCACCTTGAAACAGAGCCAAATCACCTACCGTAATTTCGGCTTCATCACTCATGATGAACGCACGCTCAATGACATTGCGCAACTCTCGCACATTTCCTGGCCAATGATAATTACGTAATTCAGCATAGGCTTCCGGTGAGATTACTTTTTGCTTCCCATAGTTTTGGTTCAGCTCGCGCAATGCATTGGAAGCTAATCTCGAAATATCCTCTCGACGCTCTCTCAATGGTGGAACGACCACAGGGAAAACACTTAGTCTGTAGTATAAATCCTGACGAAACTTGCCAAGTTTCACTTCGTTCTCCAGGTTTTTATTGGTCGCCGCAATGACTCGAACGTCAACCTTAATTGGTTTGTTCCCTCCGACTCGGGTGATTTCTTTTTCCTGCAGAACGCGAAGCAGCTTGGTTTGCAAATTGAGCGAGAGTTCGCCTACCTCATCCAAAAAGATGGTGCCGCAATCCGCAACTTCAAATAGTCCCGGTTTCCCCTCCCGATTCGCCCCTGTAAACGCACCTCGCTCGTAGCCAAATAGTTCGCTCTCGGCTAAATTCTCGGGGATGGCTCCACAATTAACACGAATAAAGTTTTGTTTGCATCGTGGACTTTTTCGGTGAATATAGGAGGCAATTCGTTCCTTACCCACTCCGGTTTCACCAAGAATGAGCATAACCGTCTCCATGTTTGCGGCTCGTCCAACAATCCGCAGCAAATTCAACGTCGTGGGATCATCTGCCACCAGCTCTGGCAATTGAAGCAACTGTTCTCGTATAACAGAAATCTCAGATTGGTAGCGCTCTGCTATGCTTTGCTGTTTCTTTAGCGTTTCCTTTAAATCGATTAATTCAGAAATATCGCGAACATTGGTAACCACCATGGTAATTTGATTATTCTCATCATAAATAGGGGTACTCGTCACTACTGCATGCTTTCCGGTGCGGAATTCTTGATCGATGGTAACCGCCTCACCTCGTTCCATGGCTAATAGGGTGCATGATTTCGAAATGACGCCCGTATTTTCAAGTTCCTGCATGGTTCGTCCAATCAGTTGATCTGCACACAGCCCTGAAATTAGCTCATAGGAATGATTGCACCAAATGGTTTTGGCTGTTGCATCTGCCAAATAGATTCCATCAAAGGAACTTTCAAGCACAGCCATCATACGTTGGAAGCGATCTTCTTCTTGCAGAAAAAAGTTTACTTTATCCGCAGCAGGCAAGAAAACTCTATCCCGTTTCATGATTCTCCCCCTTTTACCATAGAATATCAAATGATTCTCTCTCTTGTCAAGAATAGTGGGGGTGTTTCAATCATGAACTTGATAAAAAAGTTTTTGACCTTTTAAGGTCTTAATTTGGAAAAATACTAGTGTCTTTGCTTTTCTTTTATGATATGCTGTTCTCAAAAGCCTTTCACTTAATTTCGCTCTAAAATGCAGGAAAGGGTTGTTTATCATGCAAAACGTGGAACAAATGTTGCATCTGTCACAAGCCTTGCATCTGTCACCTTCCATATTGCAATCTATGAAACTTCTCCAAATGAATACAGGGCAGTTAGCAGAGTACATTAACGATAGTGCCCTGGAGAATCCTACGATAGAATTTGATGATTTCAACATACAGGAACAGCGTTACAAGGAATTGGTTTCTAAAGTTCCTTGGTTAAATGTAAGCACAAAGAAAGCGAATGAACCGCATTCCCATTACGATGTGGCAACGTTAGGGGGGGCCACCACAACCCTAGATACTCTTTCTGTCTTTCTTCGAGATCAGCTTGCGAGGCTACACCTTTCTGCACCAATGGAAGCTCTATGTAACTATCTATCAGAAATGTTGGACGAGCGCGGGTATCTAAACGTAGATGACTTGAAAAATCTAGAACAGAGTGGAATTCCGAGTGACATGCTCACTCAAGCCGTGCAAACACTTCAATCTTTAGAACCCGCTGGGTTAGCCGCTAGATCCCTATCCGAATGTCTACACCTGCAGTTATGTCGCCTAAAGGGTGACCATGCCCTGGCTGATATTGTCGCAACAGAGTACCTTGAGCCTCTTTCAAAAGGTCATTACCACGTCATTGCCCAGCAACTTAACGTTCGCGAAGAGGAAATTGAACGGATCCGTAAGCAACTACAAGAACTGAACTATAACCCGATTCAAGAATTCGATCATGCCGAACCGACTCCCTATGTATCTCCGGACGCATTTATTGCGGAGATGGACGGCTCGCTCCAGGTCCTAGTAAATGAATGGGATTTACCAAGCTTTCACCTTTCAAAGACCTATGTTGATTTACTGGGGCAGCCACTAGATGGAGAAACAGAACACTATCTTCGAGAAAAAATTCAACATACTCAATGGCTGTTGCAGTGTGTTAGTCGAAGACGAAATACCTTGGAAGCCTGTTTACTTGCACTTGTTTCATGGCAAAAGGATTTTTTTCTTTCACAATCAACGATTATTCGTCCACTATACCAATGGCAGATTGCAGAACGCATTCGGGTTCATCCATCCACACTGAGCCGCACCATTCGAAATAAGTACTTACAATGCCAACAAGGAACCTTTCCCCTTTCCTTTTTCTTTTCCAATAAAATTGGCTGTACTCCTGAGGTCTTTTCTGAAATGGAAATTAAAGCAAGGCTTGCCCAACTGATTTCTAAAGAGGATCCTCGTATTCCCTTCAGTGATGAAAAACTACGAAAGGATTTGGAAGGACAGGGGATAAGCATTGCTCGGAGAACTGTCACGAAATACCGCAATGATCTTGGTTTCCTTAGTAGCTATCTAAGAAAACCAAAGCTTTAGTCTACTCCCACTCAGTAGCGTGGTAGGATTCTGACAATCGTCGTCTTGCCCGCGCCTTTGGGACCAAGTAGGGTAAAAATACTGCCTTTTTCCACCTCGAAATCCGCACCCTTTAGTACATGACGTTTCTTGTACGACAAGATGGGCATCCAATTGCGTATGCCGGATGCGTGCATCTTATAGCATATGATAAAAATACAAATAATGGGAAAGAAATAATAAGTAAAAAAATAAGCTGCAAAAGCAGCTTATTCTTTTGCTAGGTATACAGTCTTTAACCGCCAATATTAGCCGCTGAAGTAGGATCGCTGTAATCGACCATATTGTTGCTGTTACTGTTAACCTTACTTTTATTATTGGTATTATTCTTGTTGTTGCTGCTATTCTTGTTGTTAATATTAATGCTGTTATTGTTATTATTGTTGTAATCAATCATTGAATTCACCCCCTTTTAAACATAGGTTTATTATCTTTCATTTTGGATTCTATATGCGCAGTATAATTGAAAATGGTGATAACATGTTACCATGGCAGGTAGTAAATTACTTTGTGGAATAGCTCATTTACTAATCTCAAGTTTAATTTAGGAGTGATTGTATGAACAGAACGCTTATTATTTATCAAACAAGTTACGGTTCTACATACGGTTCTACAAAAAAACAGCAGAAAAGCTCGCTTTAATAGTCGCCGTGTAATTTCGTAACCGTAGGTTTCTCCACGGCTAATAATTTCCAAGACACAACTAATATAGAATAGATGATATGTCAATATCTTATAATTCCCAAGATTGCTTCGAGAAACGATAACAAAAAAACCAGAGAAAAACGAGCTATGCCGAAAAGGCATAGCTCGTTTTTCACGTAACTCCCCCTGCACCTTCAAATCCACACACAAATCATACATTTGCCTGCTATACTGCAAGAAAATGAAAGGGGTCGTTTTTCATGTCACTTTGGAACAGTCTCAAAGATGCTCTGGACGCCTATCTGAACCGATTGACTATCGAGAACAAAAAGATGTTTGGGGATCGTAGGCCAGATTGCTGCAAGTTAAATTCGCAAACGCAAACAAAGAAGAAAACATGAAACGTTTCCACTCCCGTCTGGAAGTGAAAACTCAAAGGAGGATCGTTCACACATGGAATCCCAAACGATACAACTTGCGATTGGTGGAATGACCTGCGTCAGCTGTCAGAATAAAATCGAACGAACGTTAAATAAAACAAATGGTGTGCTTCAAGTTTCCGTCGGATATCGGGATGGAACCGCCCACATTTCCTATGAACCCGAAAAGATTTCCCACAAGGAGATCTCTACCATCATTGAACAATTAGGGTATTCCGTATTACTTCACAAGAAAACGCGGGAATCACCCGTCAGTCGTGTCTCTGGGATTTTGATTCTTGTGGTTTCACTCTATGTATTGTTGCAGCAATTTGGAGTATTGAATTTACTGGTTCCAAGCCAATTAGCCGATTCCAATATGGGATATGGGATGCTGTTCTTCATTGGACTACTCACGTCAATTCATTGCATCGCCATGTGTGGTGGGATCAACCTGTCCCAATGTATTCCGAAGCAGGATGAACTTGCTACAAAGCGTGGATCCATCCCAGCTGCTGTTTTGTATAACTTAGGTCGCGTCATTTCCTACACCAGCATTGGCTTTCTCTTGGGTTTTGTGGGCCTATTGTTTGGCGGCGATTCATCCACTGGATTGCCCGTGATGGTACAAGGCATGTTAAAGCTGGTAGCAGGCGTCTTTATGGTAATCATGGGAATCAACATGCTTGGTCTGTTCCCATGGCTTCGCGCTCTGCAACCCAGAATGCCAGCTCTCTTTGCTCGAAAAATTGAACAGGAAAAGCATAGCAGGAGGAGTCCCTTGTTTATTGGTTTACTAAACGGACTTATGCCATGTGGCCCCTTGCAATCCATGCAGATTGTGGCGCTGGCTTCCGGAAATCCGATGGTGGGAGGCCTCTCCATGCTTCTCTTTAGCTTAGGTACCGTTCCACTGATGTTTGGATTTGGTACGTTGGTGTCCGTCTTAGGGAAGAAATTTACCCATAGCGTAATGAATGTTGGAGCCGTCCTGGTAGTGGTCCTTGGACTGGCTATGCTTTCCCAGGGCGGGAGCCTGTCCGGACTACTGCCACCGGATCGATTACTTGCGGTCATTCTTTTGCTATCTGCACTTGCTATCCTCTCCAGCATTCCTTTTCACAAGCCTTCTCATCGGACGGTTTCTCTCCTCGCAACCATGCTTGTGGCACTGACCGTTTTTGTTACCTGGAGCAATGTAGCTGATGGTGGCAAAATACCGGCTGTAACTAGCCAGGCTACCATAGTAGATGGCAAACAATTGGTGACCAGCACCCTTTCCTCCCGCACTTACCCAAAGATCACAGTGCAGGCGGGAGTTCCTGTGAAATGGGTCATCTATGCTTCGGAAGATCAGATCAACGGGTGCAACAATACCATGAATGTTTCGGAATATGGCATCAACGAGTATTCCTTACAAGCGGGGGAAAATGTGATTGAGTTTACCCCTGACAAAGTTGGTACGTTTCCGTATAGCTGTTGGATGGGAATGATCCGTGGATCAATTACTGTAACGCAAGGCTAACAATCCCCGTATGCTCTAAAAGACTACAATACATTTTGAAAGAAAAAGGAATAAATGTGATGAGAAAACGACAAGAGCCGAAAAACGTGAGTGGAATTCTCTCGTTTCTAAAACGCCGCCCCACTTTACTCTCCGGGGTCCTGGTTCTCTTGATTGCGACGGCATTGCTTGTGGGACAATCTTTAGCGACTAACGCACCTGAAGAGTCTTCTATCCCTACCCCTATTACAACAAGTCCCATTGACTACAACAAAGAGGAAATAATGGAAGCGCCCGATCCAAATCCTTCTGACCTTCCAGTCCCCACCGCAACGGTCAAGGACGGAGTCCAATACGTCACATCCAAGGTAACCAATTGGGGCTATGAGCCCATCCTCGTCCAGCAGGGCATCCCTGTCAAGTGGACACTGAATGCATCCAGTTCCTCCCTGAATGGTTGTAACAGCAAACTGATCATCCCGGAATACAATTTAGAAATCGAGCTGAAATCCGGGGAAAACCTCATCGAATTTACACCCGACCGATCCGGAACCTTTGTGTTTAGTTGCTGGATGGGGATGATACGCTCCAGCATTTCAGTGATGGGTCAGGATGGAACCATCGCCCCCACCAAAGAGGATGGCACCTCAAGTCTTCCCGCAGCCGCTTGCTGTGGTGGATGAGTGTTCAATAAGAAAGGTAGATTACGCCCTATGAATGTATTCATTAGCCACTGGCACTGTATCGTGCCACTAATCGGTATTGCGGTTGCACTCTTTTTCCTGAGAGACAAACCCCAAAAAGCAAAATGCCCAAGGGATTCACACTTCCCGACAGAAGAATAAATCGAGCATGCAATATTCCAAGAACTCTCGGACAAACTGTTCCTAAAGCTCAACTTGCAAAAGGCATTATGAACTCGAGATAGTGCAAAAAAAGATCGTGATAGGGAAATCCATCACGATCTGATACCTTACTTTGGTGGTTTGTGGGTGGTCATGGAGCAGTTGATTTCCAAACCGCCTGCACTCAGGTAATCCGCTCCCCATACATACATGGCCTCCAAAATTGGTTTAATGCTCCGTCCTAAATCGGATAAGCGATACTCCACCTTGGGAGGCACAACGGGATACACGGTGCGAATGATCAGAGAGGCCTCCTCCAATTCGCGCAGTTGTTGGGTGAGCATTTTGGGTGTTGCCTGTGGAATGAGTTTGCGCAGTTCCCCGAAGCGTAGGGTTCCATCAATCAAATGCCATAGAATGAGGGATTTATACTTCCCACCAATTAGTTCCAGTGTTGCACCAACCGGGCAGTGATAATCATGATTGCAGTCCATTCTGGGTCCTCCCCCTCATAGTATCCTTTAGGGTACTATATCACAAGAAAGTGCGTACTTGCTTAAAGTGAAATTACTGTTATGATAATAGCATGCAGATTCCGGTGTGTCAAATCCCAAAAAGTGAGAATCGAAACCAGTACGTACGAAAACAGGAAGCTACAACAAATGAGGTGACTCAATTATGGATAGACAAACTCTGAACATCAGAGGAATGACCTGCGCCGCGTGCGCACAGCGGATTGAAAAAACAGTGCGGAAGCTCTCGGGCATCCAGCAAGCAAGCGTGAATCTAGCAAGCGAAACCTTATTCATTGAATATGATCCAGCTAGTTTATCCCTCCACCAGATCAAAGAATCCGTTACCAAACTTGGGTATGAGGCGGAAGAGCAAAACGAACACAGCAAGGTGACCATTCCCATCGGGGATATGACCTGCGCCGCGTGCGCACAGCGCATTGAAAAGGCAATTGGAAAGCTGGATGGTGCGGTTAGTGTCTCGGTGAATTTCGCCACGGAGAAGGCCACCGTTACCTACGATCCCCATCAGCTGCGCTTGTCAAGGATTCAGGAAACGATTGAAAAGGCCGGATATCGGGTGCTGGAAATCAACAAAACCAATGCTGTGGACCAGGACAGAGCTAACAAACAAAAAGAAATCAACATCCTTTGGACAAAATTCATCGTAGCGGCGGTGTTCTCTCTCCCCCTCCTTTACATCGCAATGGTCCCCATGCTGACCAAGTGGGTCAGTCTTCCCTATCCGGCAGGTTTGGATCCCATGAACTACTCCCTTATCTACGCACTACTGGAGCTTCTCTTGGTCATTCCTGTGATCGGAGTTGGTTATCGGTTTTATACCGTTGGCTTTTCAGCTTTACTCCATCGGAGCCCCAACATGGATTCCCTGATTGCCATCGGCACCTCGGCAGCCGTGTTATATAGTATTTACAACACGGTTCAAATTGCTAACGGTCACTTTAAAGCGGTCGAATCCCTCTACTATGAAACAGCTGGCGTGATCATCACCCTGATTCTCTTGGGGAAATCACTGGAGGCAGTTTCCAAGGGCCGCACCAGCGAAGCCATCAAAAAGCTCATGGGCTTAGCCCCTAAAACAGCCTTTATCTTAGAGGATGGCGTTGAGAAAGAAATACCAATCGAAGAAGTGGAAATTGGAAACATCCTGATCGTAAAGCCAGGTTCAAAAATCCCCGTGGATGGCACGGTAATGGAAGGCTATACCGCCATAGACGAATCCATGCTGACCGGTGAGAGCATGCCAGTGGATAAAAGGGCAGGAGATCCGGTCTATGCCGCTTCCCTCAATACCACAGGAACCATTCAGTTTCGGGCGGAGAAAATCGGAAGCGACACGGCCCTAGCGCAGATCATTAAGTTGGTCGAAGACGCGCAAGGCTCTAAGGCTCCCATAGCACAGCTGGCCGACATTGTATCCGGCTACTTTGTTCCCGTGGTGTGCGTAATTGCATTGCTGTCTGGACTCTTTTGGTTCTTTTACAGTGGCGGCGACCTGAAATTCGCCCTTACGATCTTCATTTCTGTGCTAGTGATTGCTTGCCCTTGCGCCTTGGGCTTGGCAACGCCCACTGCCATCATGGTCGCAACCGGAAAAGGTGCAGAGCATGGAATCCTGATTAAGGGCGGCGAAGCATTGGAAACCGCGCACAAGATCAATACCATAGTGTTTGATAAGACGGGTACGATTACAGAAGGCAAACCCACCGTGACGGATGTGTTAACGAAGGGGACCATCGAAGCCGACTGGCTCCTTACACTAACCGCCTCTGCAGAAACAGGATCGGAACACCCCCTTGGGCAAGCCATTGTCACGGGTGCACTGGATCGGAAGATGGAACTTCTCAAAGCCGAGCAGTTTAACTCCCTAACCGGACGGGGCATTGAAGCCCAAATTCAAGGAACAAAAGTTTTAGCCGGTAACCGCAAACTCATGGAGGAGCGTGGAATCACTCTATCCGCATTGGAAACGGATTCAGATCGACTGGCAACCGAAGGAAAAACGCCCATGTATGTTGCCATCAATGATCAGTTGGCCGGTATCATCGCTGTGGCCGATGTGGTCAAGGCTTCCAGCAAACTGGCCATGGAACAGCTCCACAAACTAGGGATAAAAGTGGCAATGATTACAGGAGACAATAAAAAGACCGCAGATGCGATTGCAAAGCAGGTCGGAATTGATCGGGTCTTGGCGGAGGTGCTGCCGCAGGATAAGTCCAACGAGGTCAAGAAGCTACAAGCCGAGGGACGCAAGGTGGCCATGGTTGGTGACGGTATCAATGACGCCCCGGCACTGGCACAGGCGGACATCGGGATCGCGATTGGTTCTGGTACGGATGTGGCTATGGAATCGGCGGATATCGTACTCATGAAAAGTGATTTAAGAGACGTGCCAACCGCCATTCAATTAAGCAAAAAAACCATTCAGAACATTAAGCAAAACCTATTTTGGGCCTTTGGATACAATGTGATCGGAATTCCCATCGCAGCGGGTGTCTTGCATCTCTTTGGGGGTCCCCTTCTGAATCCGATCTTTGCGGCGGCAGCCATGAGTTTAAGTTCGGTTTCTGTGTTAGCAAACGCCCTGCGTTTAAAACGATTTCGCCCAATACGGTAAAGAAGGAACGGTGTACAAAATGAACGAAAGATGGAAGCAGGTTACGGCACTTGCCGCAGGGTTTGTGCTCTTGGGATCGCTGGCCGCTTGCTCTGGACTAAAGAGCCTAGATGTGGTCGGTCAGGAATCCATTACCTCATTTGATAAGGTGCTAACCACTATCCCCGATCAGGTGAAGGCCGATGACATGAATGCCGGCTGGTCCCTAGAAGCACCGGACCAGTCTGTACGCTTTATTTGGAGTGAAGACTACAGCAAATCTGCGCTTCACGATGTTATGCTGGATCTGGATGCAACACCCTTTTTGGATGCAGGACTCGACCCTACGAAATTACCAGACAACTACGCATTCTATGAAGATAGGCTCATGGTGGGGCAGAAACTGGGCAAGGACCCGTTTAGCTACCAAGGGGATCCCACCCCATTGGCATCCTATGAGCAAATCGTCAGCCACTACCGCGATGTGATTAACTACCACACATCTCTTGATCATTATGGGGTGAAGCTAGGCGATGGTAATATGTTTGAGTGGGCAAAGGATATGAACACCAATGGCTATAACAACGAAAACCAGGATAAGGACATTGTGTTTGTATTAAATCCCCAGTCACTGATCGCCGCAGGGGTGGACCCTGACAAGGTGGAAGGATGGGTCTATACGCAGGTACCAATTGAGGAAAACGGAAAAACCACACAGGTATGGAAGTTTCTCAAGCCCTTTAACCTAGCATAATGTAATACTAAGAAAATAACGGAGGTATAAAGATGGAACAGTCAATTCTAAAGGTGGATGGAATGTCCTGTGAACACTGCGTCAAAGCAATCACCAACGCGGTGGGTGCCCTGCCTAATGTGTCCCAGGTATCGGTTGACCTCAAAACCAAAACCGTGACCGTGCAGCACGGAGCCGAGCTTAGCTTGGAGAAAATCAAAAGTGAAATTGAAGATCAGGGATATGATATTATCCCCTGATGTTCAACGAGGGGAACCGCTGCACTTGCGGTTCCCCTTGTATACGTAATATGAGAATCGGATAAAGTAGGTGTCCAACATGTCCAAAGCTTCAAAAACCATTTTAGCCATCGATGATGAGCCGAAGATCCTCGAGGTGATTGTCTCCTTTTTCGAACAGAAAGGGTATCAGGTTTTGACGGCCCAGACTGGATCTTCCGCCATGGCGCTGTTTGAAAAAAACAACATCTCACTCATTTTATTAGACCTCATGCTTCCCGATTGTTCTGGAGAAGCCATTTGCACGGCCATTCGCAAACGATCACGGGTACCCATCATCATGCTAACGGCAAAATCCGAGGAAGCTAGCCAGTTGAATGGATTGGATCTTGGCGCAGATGATTACATCACAAAACCCTTTAGTTTAAAGGTATTGGCTGCGCGGGTGGAAGCAGTGCTCCGGCGGGGCGCTGATGAATTGGTGCCTTTGGTTCCCAGAAGCTCGTGGCGGAATGGAGATTTAGTGGTTGATTTTGAGAAGAAAACAGTATTCAAACAGGGCATCGAACTGAGTGTAACGCCCAGTGAATACAAAATTCTCTCTGCCCTCTTAAAATACCCGGGCCGGGTGTTCACTCGCGAAGAATTGATTTCCCTCGTGTTTGATGATGACTTTGATAGCTTTGACCGAGTGATAGACAATCACATCAAGAATTTACGACAGAAGATCGAAGATGATACTAAGTCCCCGGTTTATATACAGACGATACGTGGGCTGGGGTATAAATTTGGAGGGGATTAAGATGAGTTATAAGTTTCGCACACAACTCACCATGACGATTGCCTTCATCGTACTATCCACCGTTGCACTCATTAGTTTACTGGCAAACTTCTTCATCCATCTGGAATTTGAAGAATACGCCAAGGAGCAACAAAAGTCCTATGTGAATAACCTGGTCACGAACCTAACCCACCAATTCAACGAAAAAACTGGAAATTGGAATGTGGAATATGTTCATGGCATCGGAATGTCCGCCCTGTATGACGGCTATCTCATTCAACTAAAGGATTCCAATGGAGGGCTTGTGTGGGATGCAGAACACCATGATATGGCCGCCTGTTCTCAGGTGATGCACGACATTATTGAACGCATGGAGCAGAAACGTCCTGGACTAAACGGTGGGATTGTCTCGCAAGAGGTGCGTTTGCAAGAGAACCAAGTAGAAATCGGTAGTCTTGTCCTCCGCTACTATGGCCCTTATTTTTTGAGTGAGAGCGACTATCATTTCCTGGATTCCCTGAATCTTGTCCTGGCAGTCATCGGCTGCTTATCATTACTTTGCTCCTTAATAGCCGGAGGCTACTTGGCAAAGCGAATATCCCGTCCGGTCATTAACACAGCACAGATGGCCACCCAAATTGCGGAAGGAAACTATACCAATCGATTAGAAGGACAAACCAACATTTTTGAATTGGATCAGTTGATTGCAGCAGTGAACGACATGGCAGCCTCCTTGGATAGCCAAGAAGGCTTGCGAAAGCGTTTAACAACCGATGTTGCCCACGAGCTGCGCACGCCCCTTGCTGCGGTATCCTCCCATTTGGAGGCCATGATGGAGGGGGTATGGCAACCAACCCCGGAACGTTTGGAGAGCTGTTATGAGGAGATAGGAAGACTTTCCGGATTGGTATCGGATTTGGAGCGCTTAGCTAAGGTGGAGCACGACAACCTCAACCTGGAGAAAACCGATGTCGACTTGTTGGAGCTCGCCCATACCGTTGTGGGTAATTTCGAAATGGAAAGCGCAAAAAAGAGGATTTCTCTTCATGTGGATGGTGCAGAATCCCATGTGCTTGCCGACAAGGATAGACTACATCAGGTGCTTGCCAACCTGCTCTCCAATGCCATCAAGTACTCCGCAGAAGGTTGCTCCATTCGGGTGGCCGTAAGCGATACGCCAGAGCGTGGTATTTTGACCGTGGAGGATAATGGAATGGGGATACCTGAGAAAGACCTTCCCTTTATCTTTGAACGCTTTTACCGCACCGATCACTCTCGAAGCCGTTTGACCGGTGGGGCGGGAATCGGATTAGCCATTGTAAAGTCCATTGTGTCGGCCCATGGTGGAACGGTGAAAGCTGAAAGTAGCGTGGGACATGGAAGCCGCTTTATCGTCAGCTTGCCGAAATAAAGCTCGCGACCTTTGTGTACAAAACCATTCAGCAAATGGTTCCGCCACCAACGACCAGATCGCCATCGTAAAGCACAGCAGCCTGTCCTTTGGCTATGGCAAACTGCGGCTCGTCAAAGGTAATGTGTGCGGTACGTTCTCCCGTAGGGGTCACGCTGGCCCACTGCTCTACCTGCCGGTAACGCACCTTGACTTTGACACGTAGGTGATTCGGCGCTTGTTCAAAGGCTATCCAGTTGACATCCGTAATTTCCAACTCTCTTGTATACAGATCTTCCCGCTTGCCAAGCACAATCGTGTTATCCTCCGCTCTTTTTTCAAACACATAGATGGGCTCAGGAAAAGACAGCCCAATCCCCTTTCGTTGTCCAATCGTATAGCGAATGATCCCCCTATGCTCCCCCAGTATCCTTCCACTTCGATCCACAAAAGGTCCATGAGGATAGGTTTTATCCGTCTTCCGTTCAATGACCTTACCATAATCCCCATCGGGTACGAAGCAAATATCCTGACTCTCCTTTTTCTGTGCGTTCACAAAGCCATGCTCTTCTGCAATGCTTCGGATTTCTGGCTTACACATCTCACCAAGGGGAAACTTGGTATGTGCTAGTTGCTCCTGCGTCAAAAAGTATAGAACATAGCTTTGATCTTTTTCCGAATCCAAGGCTTTCTTGAGTAGGTATCGTCCATTTACGTTCTCTATGCGTGCATAATGCCCGGTGACAACGTACTGGCATTGCAGCAGTATGGCACGCTGGTACAGCTTATCAAACTTCATGTAGCGATTGCAATCAATGCAGGGATTGGGCGTGGCTTCGTTTTCATACGCAGATATAAAGCGGTCGATTACCTGCTCTTCAAAGGCATCCGTAAAATTAAAGACATAAAACGGAATTCCGAGGCGATACGCTACGCTGCGAGCATCCTCAACATCACGAAGAGAGCAACAGGTTTTTTCGTTGGGTACACAGGTTAGCTCGTTGTGAAACAGCTTCATCATGGATCCGATGCAATGGTACCCCTTCTCTTTCATCAACAGAGCGGCGACGCTGGAATCCACGCCGCCACTCATAGCAATCAGTGCGTTTTCGTTCATGGTTCTTACCTCAGTGTTTTTCGTTTACTTCATCTAAGTATATTCCTATAAACATATATAGTCAATATGTTTTAAAACCCGATAGTCCTATTCTATGTTTAGCCCCAAGAAACCTACTATTGATAGGCTTCTAGGGCTTATTTCATGCTTGTGTTTTTATGTCCTTTGATTTGTGGCCCAAAAGAAAAAACATTTTGGTATTGACAAGCGCTCCGTTCCCATCTATAATCACTAAACATACAATACATATATGCTTATATGTTTATGCGTTTGGTGAGCATAAACTTCAACAATAAGGAGTGGATGCCTTGGATCTCTTGTTTCTGAAAACCCATATTCCCATGTACTTAGAAGCCGCAAAGCTTACCTTGAACCTGGCCTCTTGGGGGATTCTCCTTTCTTTCTTCATTGGTTTAGTTTGCAGTCTGATCGAGTATTACCGAATTCCGGTGCTTAGGACGATCAGTCGATGTTACATCGAACTATCTCGCAACACTCCCCTTCTGGTTCAGTTATTCTTGCTCTATTTTGGCTTGCCAAAGATAGGAATCGCCCTGAGTTCACAAAGCTGTGCCATCATAGGCCTCACCTTCTTGGGGGGAAGTTATATGGCGGAAGCCTTTCGCAGTGGACTGGAGTCCGTTGAGAAGATTCAATTGGAGACTGGACTCAGTATTGGTCTAAGCCAAAAACAGGTGATGGGATATGTAGTGCTCCCACAGGCTCTATCCGTTTCCATTCCCGCACTCTGTGCGAACGTGATCTTTTTGATTAAGGAAACCTCCGTATTTAGCGCCGTGGCCCTGGCAGACCTAATGTTTGTAGCAAAGGATTTAATCGGTCTCTACTACAAGACAAATGAGGCACTGCTCTTGCTGGTAATATCCTATTTGATCATCCTCTTGCCCATTTCCCTGTTTGCATCTTACTTGGAAAGGAGGTTGCGCTATGCCGGATTTGGGACTTAATGTTCTGTTCGAGGGGAGCAATTTTTTGCGACTGCTCCTGGGGCTCTGGGTCACTGTAAAGATATCCTTACTTTCGGTTTCTCTATCGATTATTCTGGGATTCTTTTTAGGAATTCTGATGACGGGAAAGCATCCTCTGATCCGGATCCTATCCACCCTATATCTGGAGTTTGTCCGTATTATGCCCCAGTTGGTTCTTCTGTTTCTGGTTTACTTTGGGCTGACAAAAGCCTTTCATGTGAACCTATCGGGCACAGCATCTGCGATCCTTGTGTTTGTCTTGTGGGGTACAGCTGAAATGGGAGATCTTGTTCGCAGCGCACTCATATCCATTCCGAAGCATCAATACGAAAGTGCCTCTGCTCTGGGGATGACTACTCCTCAGGTCTATCGATACATCATTGCGCCGCAGACCCTTCGCAGGTTGCTCCCCCTGGCCATCAATCTGACGACCCGCATGATCAAGACCACCTCACTCGTTGCTTTGATCGGTGTCGTTGAAGTTCTAAAGGTCGGTCAGCAAATCATAGAAGCCAATCGCTTTCATGCACCCACGGCCGCCATGGGGATCTATGGAACCATATTTTTGTTATACTTTCTTGTTTGCTTTTTGTTTTCTCGCTTGGCCAAACAGGCAGAGCGCTATGGAAAGGATTGAGGTAAGTTTTCATGCAACACACCGATGAAGTTTTACAAATTCGGAATCTACAAAAATCATATGGCAGTACGGTTGTTTTAAAGGATCTTTCCCTCACCATCCGAAAGGGCGAGGTTATCGTCCTAGTAGGCCCCTCTGGTTGCGGGAAAAGCACCTTATTGCGATGTATCAATGGCTTGGAGCCCATCCAATCCGGTGAGATTTTACTGGATGGTCAACCGATGCCAAGAGAGAAAGCGCAATGGAGTCAGGTGCGCCAGAAGGTCGGAATGGTGTTTCAAAGCTATGATTTGTTCCCGCACATGAAGGTCATAGACAATGTCCTACTTGGCCCGAGGAAAGTACAGCGAAGAAGTCGAACGGAATCGGAGAAGGCGGCAGAAGCCCTGTTGGAACGGGTGGGACTACTCCACAAAAAGAACTCCTATCCACGAGAACTGTCTGGCGGAGAAAAGCAACGGGTTGCTATGGTTCGGGCCCTCATCATGGAACCAGAAATCATGCTTTTCGATGAGGTTACCGCAGCACTTGATCCAGAGATGGTGCGGGAGGTTTTGGATGTCATGCTGACGCTGGCCAAGGGTGGCATGACCATGCTGATCGTTACTCACGAAATGGCCTTTGCCCGTGCCATCTCTGATCGGGTTATCTTTATGGATGGAGGTGAAATCGTCGAAGAAAACTCTCCACATGCATTTTTCAGCCATCCTAACACACTGCGTGCCCGTCAATTTTTAAATGTTTTCCAGTTTAATGAAGAAAGAGGTTTCCAACCATGAAACGTGCAAAAACAATCTTGACCTTGCTCCTTAGCGTATCCTTCACTTTACTACTTCTTGCCAGCTGCGGAGGCAAGGAACCTTCCGCTTCGGAAGGAAGCCCGCAGGCCCCATCCGGCAATCCCGCACGAACCTTGTCCCAGATTAAAGAAAGCGGTAAGATCATAATTGGCGTATTCAGCGATAAGGCTCCCTTTGGCTATGTGGACTCCAACGGCACCTATCAAGGGTATGATGTATACTTTGGAAATCGGATTGCAAAAGACCTCGGTGTAGCAGCGGAATACGTTTCCGTAGAGCCCGCCAGCCGCGTTGAGTATTTGGTAACCGGAAAAGTAGACCTTATTTTAGCGAACTTTACTGTGACCGAAGAGCGCGCGCAGGCGGTCGACTTTGCTCTACCTTACATGAAAGTAGCTCTGGGTGTCGTTTCCCCTACCAATGCTTTGATTACTGCGCCGGAACAGCTAAGTGGCAAGACCTTAATCGTGGCAAAAGGTACCACGGCTGAGATGTTCTTTACGAAAAACTACCCCGAAGTCAAGCTATTAAAGTTTGATCAGTACACGGAAGCCTATGAGGCTCTATTGGATGGTCGTGGCGATGCATTCTCCACGGATAATACCGAAGTTTTGGCCTGGGCCTTGCAAAATCAAGGATATACCGTTGGCATTGAACGCTTGGGCAATCTGGATATCATTGCACCCGCGGTGCAAAAGGGCAACACAGAGCTTTTAGGTTGGCTGAATGAGGAGATCGTTTCCTTGGCTTCGGAACAGTTCTTCCACGGAAACTTCGAAGCAACCTTGGCCCCGGTGTATGGAGACAGCGTTGACCCAGACAATCTGGTAGTGGAAGGCGGAAAGCTCGACTAATTGATTTCCATGCTCAAAATGAATCCCCACACTTTCCCAATGGTTGATTCAACTACAAAAGCGGTACGTCCCCAAATGGGTCGTACCGCTTTTTCTTGTTTAAGGAATCATCCTCTTCCTGCATCAAACTTCCTCGTAGTATGGGTTCGAGCTGGATGTACCAAATGTAACAACCCAAAGAGATGCTCGGAATGATAAGCCTACTACGGGAACTTGTGTTCCTCGCCGCTTAGCACCTTCAAGATGCTGTTACGGATTCTCAAAAATGCATCTACTTCCTGCTTTAGGGAACGAAGGGTATCCTCTGTTTCGCTTAGTTCGCTTAATTCCATTTGTAGCAGGGCGGCAAAGCTAGCATGGGTTTCTGACAAGGATTGCATTAAATTCGCAATCATCTTGTGTAAGGTCTCTTCTTCCTTTCGCAAGGCTTCCCTTTGCTTAATTAGCTCGGCGTGTCCATCATCGTCCGTAGAAAACGGATTTTGATTCCTGTAGGTTGCAATGGGTTCACGAATACTTGGTATCTCTGCCGATAGAACGGCTTCCTTCTGTTTGAATGCGGTAAACACAGGAAGAATGCTATGATAGTCATTAATATTTTGGCCAAGCGCATCGCTTATGTCCTGAAGCTTCTGGCTGACTTGCTCCGAACAGGGGACCTTACTTCCCAGTGTTTCTAAAATATTGTAGTGCTTAATTAAAGATTGCAAGGTAAAAGTTACCTTACCATTCGAGAGACTGTCCTGATCTGCCGAGGCGTCAGGGGCTGGAAGTGACAACATCTCATGGATGAGTTTTGGGTATTGGGAATACTGGCCAAGGGCATCCAAACGTACCTTCCACGCATCACAGAAGTCCTCTCCTCTTTGCAAGAGCTCAAATATGCTTTGCTTTTGCACCTCTATTCCGGACAGCACTTGTTCCAGTTCCGTTCCAATCTCTTGAAAATGAAGCAGGAAGGACATCTCCTTTGCATACGGCAGCAGCGATTCCGGTTGCAAAACCAAAGCGGTCTCCTTGCTTACTTGTGTACTGGATAGACCGAAAAAGTTCTTTACCACTTCCAAAAACTGACCCATGCACAGTCTCCTTCCTTACCATTGCAAGCTGCTCTATCCTATTCCAAGGCTCACCCCTTCATACATCTTTGAACATAAAAAGAGAAAGCCCGAAAGGTTACTCACTTTTACCTTTCGGGCTTTTCACTCTATTCGTGCTCCCAGTGCGAGTTACATTACCTCCACATCCCGACTCAATTTAGAACAAGATTACTTTGGCATCCCCATGGATTTTACCGGCCGAGAGAGTTCATAGGAAAACGCCACTAATCCATGAATCAGTGGCGTTTTTTACATCTAGGTTTCGCTCATCTAAATTTTGCTGAGTGTACTCATTCAAACTTCCGTGTAAAGATGTCACTCTCTTCCAGCAATTGTTCCACGGTATCAAATCCAAGCTGGTGCAATAGCTCAATGACGAAGGGATTGTCAATTGGCGTGGGATAGATTGCCTCCGCTCCATAAGAATAGACATTCTCCCGTCCTTCCTCCATGGGAATTAAGACCTTTGGCCCTCCCACACAGCCTCCTACACAGCCCATACCTTCATAAAAATTCTTCGTAATCTTCCCGTTTAAAATATCGCTGAGCATCGCTTTGCAGGCGGGAACTCCATCGGCTTGTTCCGTATGCACGGTAATGGTGCGGTTCGGATTGAGCCGCTCCACCGTTTGTTGAACCGCCTCACTGACACCTCCCGTGGCAGCGTAGATTCGACCCGATCGAGAGGAATGATCCCATTCGTCCTCCGGCAAGGCCGCGGGGTCAATTCGGGCAAATCGGAACATATCCTGGGCCTCCTGAAAGGTAAGCACAAAGTCAACCGCATCCGCGATATCTTTTTCTCTTGCTTCTGCCTTTTTGGCGATGCATGGCCCAATAAACACAGTGATGGCCTTCGGATGAAGCGCCTTGATGGCTCGGCCACAGGCCACCATGGGAGAAACCGACCCCGGAACGTGTGGGATGAGGACATGGTAAACCTTTCGAATCATGGCAATCCATAAGGGACAGCAACAACTGGTGAGCTGAAAATCCTCCTCATGAATAATATTTTTATCAAATTCCAAGGCTTCTTTTAAGGTTAGAATATCTGCAAACAGGGCTACCTCCACCATCTCCGTAAATCCGAGATGTTTAAACGCAGAGCGCAATCGGCTTGATCCAACCCCACTGGTAAACTGGTTGACGAATGCCGGTGCAATCATCGCATACACCGGCGCATCGGCACGATAGACCGCATGGAGGACTGGCAAAATGTCTTTGCTTTCGGTGAGTTTTTTCGCCCGGCATTGTTCAATGCAGTCCCCGCAGCCCGCGCAACGTTCTGGATCAATGGAGATATCTCCCTTGGAATCTTGAAACAATGCCATAAACTGACATTGCCCCGCACAGATCTTCTTTTCCTGTTCAGTACAAACACAATCTCCGATGCGAATTACCGGAGCATGACGTTCCGGGTGCATTAAACAGTCTACTTGATGCTGCTCCCATGGATCTTTTCTGGTACTTGGATGCTCGTCCAACCCCTTCTCCTCAAACGATGCCTTAACCAGCCGTTCATATAATTCCTGAAAGGAAGTCATGTCATCCTCCTCTTTTCCGTTCAAACTACTTCTGTAAGCTTTTCCAAGTTTTAAAAGCTTAAACATTTTTCGGAGAAGTGATCCAAACGGATGATGCAAACAGAAACAGCCACCCCTACCTGGGAAGCAGCTGCTTCATTTGCTCTTCGACTTAATAGTAACGTTTCAACCAATCCAGTTCGGTACGATCTTCCTTCGGCCCATACCAGCCAGACTTATGGAGCTGACTGATTCTTTGGAAATACTCTTCATACATTTTTCCAATGCGTTCCATCGAATAGTTCTTTATGACCCAATCGCGACACAATTTCGGCTTAATCTGATCAAGATTCCTAACCGCCCAGCAGAATTCTTCGAACACTCGGCAACGATACCCGGTCACTCCGTGTACCACGGTTTCAGGAAAGGCTCCCCAGTCCGTTGTAATCACAGGGGTACCACATAGCTGCGCTTCCAATGCCACAGAGCCAAAGGGCTCAATATAGTACGTGGGCATAAGGACGGCTTTCGCATGGCGCAAGAGTTCTGCTCGTTCTTCCGGGCCAACGGCAGGTTGATAGTGAATGTGGGGTTCCGAACCTAAGGATAAGTTCTCTAAAGGATTATCCAAGGAGCCTGGACCAACAATATACAGTGGATGTCCAGTTGCCTTGGCCACTTCTGAGGCCAGCTCCACCCCTTTTCGGCTGGTGATTCGTCCAAAATAAAGAAGGTAATCCTCCTTTTTCTCTTGGAAGGGAAATTCATCCGGATCATAGTAGTTCGGGATAACGGCATCATACCAAACTCCATTTTCGATATGATCCCGTCCATAGATAAAATGCATCCAAGCATACGATTCAAAGACATGGTACGCAGAAGGAGACACTCCTTCATACCCAATACCAGGTTCAATCGTTAGGAGATTCACGGCATCCGCAATGGCTTTGTGGCACAGTCCCATGGGACACAATAAGATGTCCTCTTCTTGTTTATTTTCTAAAATCGCTTGAATGGCATTTTTGTTGAACACTTGATGTGCCATATCGTTTGGATTGAAGGTGATAAACTGCTTGCTTCGGTCTGCAACCCCGTATATTTGTGTGAGAAATGCTTGCGTGCTAACAGGAATAAACTTATCGCAAGGCACTTCTGAACCCTCGACTCCATAAAAGAACACCGTATGTCCATATGATTTTAAGATGCGGGCTAAGTTTACAATTTTTTGAATAAAGGGTATGGTTGAGTTCCGCTTGTGCGTTTCGATATTTGCCAAACCCAAGAGATGGAACCGTAATTTTGACACAATCGTATCCCCCCGACGAAAATTAGACATGTGGACAAGTTAACTTGCCATATGTAATCTGTATCAGAGCCCATAAGAGCTCTGATACAGACGTCCGTTAACCGATCATTTGCAGATTAATCAACCGAACTCATTGAAATAGTGACTGCAGCACCTGCTTCTAATGATCCGGTGTCTCCGGTGCGAGTGATTCTGACAGAGAGAAGATCACAGGTAGAAACTTCATAGTCTGCGGCAACCGAGGCGCAGCAGTTGCGAGCACCTTCAGCACTTGGACCAGTGACCGTTGCAATCACTCCCGTATCAATTACCTCATCGCCGCAGGTTGTACTGCGTACGACTTCTGCGGATACGGTGTCCCCTTCCGCTAATTCTTCCGTTCGGATGCTAAACGTTAAGGCTACAATTCTCGAATCCTGCCCAACAACAATTGTATTACGTGTAAAATCAGCAGAAGCATTCCCCAATCCCAAATACTGACCATTGGAGACACCTTGGTCCGTAGCTAAATAGAAGGTATTTCCTGTCGGGCCGGTTGGGCCGCTAGGACCACTAGGACCAGTCGGGCCACTAGGACCAGTTGGACCACTAGGACCAGTCGGACCGCTAGGACCAGTTGGACCACTAGGACCAGTCGGGCCGCTAGGACCAGTTGGACCACTAGGACCAGTCGGGCCACTAGGACCAGTCGGGCCGCTAGGACCAGTAGGACCACTTGGGCCAGTCGGGCCGCTAGGACCAGTCGGGCCGCTAGGGCCACTTGGGCCAGCAGGGCCGGTAGGACCAGTCGGGCCGCTTGGACCAGCAGGGCCGGTCGGACCAGTCGGGCCACTTGGACCAGCAGGGCCGGTCGGACCAGTCGGGCCAGCAGGGCCGGTCGGACCAGTCGGGCCACTTGGGCCAGCAGGGCCAGTAGGACCAGTTAAACCGATCGGGCCAGTAGGACCACTAGGACCAGCAGGGCCGGTCGGACCAGTCGGGCCACTAGGACCAGCAGGGCCAGTAGGACCAGTCGGGCCACTAGGACCAGTCGGGCCACTAGGACCAGCAGGGCCAGTAGGACCACTGGGGCCAGCAGGGCCGGTGGGACCAGTAGGACCAGAAGGACCACGAGGACCAGTAGGGCCGGTCGGGCCACTTGGGCCACGAGGACCAGTGGGTCCCGTGGGGCCGGTTGGGCCTACACAGCAGAAATATCGACAACAAGAGTTGTTTCTATGGCCATTCGGAGAATGATATTCTGAGTTTTTCCATACATTCATATCATCTACCGAAGAATCTAAGATAAATTTGTCAAAATCAAAATCCTTAAAATCTTGCATCACTTTGCCCCCTTTCTAACTCTATCATATGACAGGAAAAGACTTCAGTGACAACCTTCTCTGATATCTTGCCAGGGGCTAAGTGTCGTGACCTCATACATGCCATCGGACTAAATAAAAATGTAAGAAATTTCTCAAGTTGTTGTTTTAACAACATACATGTTGCCTTGGATGGTTTATGATAAGCACATCAATTGAAACACATAAGGAGGAGAAATCCATGAAATACTATGTTAATTCAGATTGCATTGGTTGTGGCGTATGTGAAGCGATGTGCCCAGAAGTGTTTGAAATGACGGATGAGGGCCTTGCAAGAGCATTGGATGTAGAGCTCTCCCCCGCAAGTGAAAGCAGTGCGGAAGAGGCCCGTAACGTCTGCCCCGTCCTTGCCATAGAACGTGTGGACTAAAAGGAGACAATTGACATGATGTATATCAAAAATATTGAGCATGAACAAGCCATCCGCCTGGTCGATCAGGTTGTTGCACAACCCGGTCAGATTGTGAGCAAAACACTGGCGCAAAATCGCTTTGTAAGCATCACCTTATTTGCCTTTTCCAAAGGCGAAGAAATCGGCATGCATGATTCCAATGGGGACGCCATGGTTCAGGTTCTGGATGGAACCGGACAGTTTACCGTAGACGGGAAAGATTACGTTCTATCCGCAGGAGAAAGCCTTGTCATGCCAGCCAAAAAACCGCATTCCGTTTACGCAAAGGAAGGCTTTACCATGTTGCTGACCGTTGTCTTCCCCCTAGAAGCATAATTTCAATATAATTTATCAAACAATCAAGGAGAATCAGTATGGAACAGAAAATGTTTTGCTACCAGTGCCAGGAAACGGCTGGATGTGCCGGATGCACTCAGGTTGGTGTCTGCGGGAAAAAGCCGGATGTTGCCGCCATGCAGGATTTGCTGGTCTATGTGACCAAGGGCCTTTCTGCTGTGACCACACAGCTTCGAGCTGAAGGTAAGGAGGTATCGCCTCAGATCAATCATCGCGTCACATTAAACTTATTTATCACCATTACCAATGCCAACTTTGATAAGGAGGCCATTGTCTTAGCTATAAAGGAAACCTTGGCAGAAACACAGATACTTCGGAATCAGCTGGAGAATCCCAGCGCATTGCCTACCGCTGCACATTGGTTTACAGAGGATGAGGCAAGCTTTGAAGCAAAGGCCCTTGAAGTAGGTGTCCTATCTACGAAGGACGAAGATATCCGTAGCTTGCGGGAGCTTATCACCTATGGTCTGAAGGGACTATCCGCCTACAGCAAACACGCCAACGCCCTCTTGCAGGACAACACAGAAGTCGATGCGTTCTTGCAACGAGCATTGGCGGCTACGCTGGATGACTCCCTGGCAGTGAACGATCTCATTGCACTGACACTGGAAACGGGCAAGTACGGTGTGGATGGGATGGCACTGTTGGATCAAGCAAATACCAGTACATATGGTAATCCTGAAATTACCAAGGTGAACCTTGGGGTCGGCACCCGCCCCGGTATTCTCATCTCTGGCCATGATCTCCGGGACATGGAGATGCTGCTGAAACAGACGGAAGGAACCGGGGTGGATGTCTATACACACTCTGAGATGCTGCCCGCCCATTACTATCCCGCATTCAAGAAGTATGCTCACTTTGTCGGCAACTACGGGAACGCTTGGTGGGCCCAGAAGGAAGAGTTTGAGAGTTTCCGTGGCCCCATCCTCATGACCACCAACTGCATCGTACCTCCGAAAGAAAGCTATAAGGATCGTTTGTACACCACCGGTGCAGCAGGTTTTCCCGGTTGTAAGCACATCCCTGGTGAAATTGGTGAGCAAAAGGACTTTTCTGCTCTGGTCGAGCATGCGAAGCGTTGTGCCCCCCCCATTGAACTGGAGCAGGGTGAAATTATCGGTGGCTTTGCACACAATCAGGTTCTGGCCCTGGCAGACCAAATTGTGGAGGCTGTGAAATCCGGTGCCATTAAGAAATTTGTGGTCATGGCTGGTTGCGATGGACGTGCAAAATCTCGTAACTACTACACCGATTTTGCCGCGGCTCTACCGAAGGATGCAGTTATCTTGACCGCAGGCTGTGCAAAGTACAAGTACAACAAGCTGAATCTTGGGGACATTGGTGGGATTCCCCGCGTACTGGATGCCGGTCAGTGTAATGACTCCTATTCCCTTGCCGTCATTGCTCTCAAATTAAAGGAAGTCTTTGGCTTAGAGGACATCAATGACCTGCCCATCGCCTATAATATCGCGTGGTATGAGCAAAAGGCCGTCATCGTGTTGCTGGCTCTGCTGTATCTGGGTGTAAAGAACATTCACCTGGGCCCCACACTGCCTGCCTTCCTGAGCCCCAATGTAGCAAAGGTTCTGGTCGAGAACTTTGGTATTGCAGGCATTGGCACCGTCGAGGATGACATCAAGCTCTTTTTTGGCAAAGAAGATCAGAAGATTGATCCCAACATGCTGATTGGAGACCTTTTGAAGCAACACCCGAATGCTGCCTCGATCCTCATGCAGCGTGGCATGCATTGCTTGGGCTGTCCCTCTGCTCAAGCGGAATCCCTGGCAGAAGCCTGCTTGGTACACGGTCTGGCCGTTGAGGATATCATCGATCAACTGAATCAAGAAATCCCCTCTTAACCCCAAAACAAAAAGGAAGAACCATGAGCAGTTTTGCTCATGGTTCTTTCTTGTCACGGTGGAATTCATGCCTTCGAGAATAAATAATTCTTTACTTCTTCGTGCATCTATGGTATTCTAATAATCTATGGGATTGTGTTTTTCTGATTTTACCTATTCCAAGGAAACTCTGTAACGCGAATAGGCGTGGAATCATGTAAATGAATATTCTGCAGAGGACGAGGTAACGGTAACCCTCGCCTTTTTTATTATTTTTTCCGATGAATGAAATGAGGAACGCTATGACAAACCTGACCTTCGAAGAACTCTCCCTGCCAACTAACTTGTTAACCGCCATAAATGAAATGGGATTTACCGAAACGACCGAGGTACAAGCGGAAGCCATTCCGCTGATTCGCTCCGGTGCTGATGTGTTGGCCTGCTCACAGACTGGCACTGGAAAAACCCTCGCGTTCGGTATCCCTGCTGTGGAGTGTATCGCAGCGGAAGAGGATTTCGTTCAGGTTCTAATTTTAACCCCAACGCGAGAGCTCTCCCAACAATGCGGGGAAGAAATTCGCAAACTGGCACGTCACCTGTCCCATGTCAAAACTGCGGACATTTACGGTGGTGCGGACTTTGTCCCCCAGTTTAAATCCCTGAAAAAGGCAAACCTGGTCATTGGTACCCCAGGACGCGTGATGGATCACATGCGGAGGGAAAGCTTAAAGCTGGATCATGTGAAGATGATCGTGTTGGATGAAGCCGATGAGATGCTCAACATGGGCTTTAAGGAGGACATTGAAACCATCCTGCAAGATGTTCCCGAGGAACGCCAGATCGTCCTGTTCTCTGCCACGGTTCCCGCTGGGATTTTAGCCATCACCAAACAGTTTCAACGAAACCCCATTCACCTTAGTATTAATCGTGATCAAGCTACCTTAGAGAAGATTGCACAAACTTACGTGGAAGTTCCCATGTATCGGAAGCAAGATGCCCTCAATCTTCTCCTTCATTCCTTCAAGCCAAACCGCTGCATCATCTTTGCCAATACCAAAACCATGGTTGATGAGTTAGTGGAGCTCCTCGAAAACTCTGGTTTCTCCACGGAGGGACTCCACGGGGACATGAAGCAGCTTCATAGAAGCAGTGTAATGCGTGGCTTTAAAAAAGGACAGGTGAATATTCTCGTTGCCACCGATGTGGCAGCCAGAGGAATTGACGTCAGTGACGTGGATTATGTCATTAACTATGATATTCCGAAAATGTCGGAGTACTATATTCACCGCATCGGGAGAACCGGACGAGCAGGACGCGTCGGAACTGCCATTACGCTTTGCTGTGGCAAGCGCGAGGTTTCACAGATTCAACAATTGGGTCGTAGGATCAAGTCGAACATCACCCACATCCCATTGCCCACGATTGCCGATGTGGAACAAAGCTATCACCAAAGGGACATGGAGCTTCTCCGAAAGAATATGGAACAGCCCACCTCTTCCAAACACTTGGAGATGATCACGGAACTGGTGGCGGAGGGATACCCAGCCGAGCAAATTGCGGCTACGTTAATGAATCTGACCTTTCATCACGACCTAAGTAGTTTGGTCAACGTGAAAGCAAGCACAAAGACGATTAACTCGAAAGAGGCGACCAACACGCACCAAAAAGGGGAAGCTCGTCCAGCAAAGCAAGTTCCCCTTGCCGACTTGGTTCTGGACATCGGTTCCTCCAATCGTGTCTCCCCCAACCACATTGTGGGTGCGCTGACCGAGTACACCGGCATCTCCTCCAAAAGCATTGGTCGCATTGATATTTCTGGAGACCATACCATCGTGGGTGTTCCGGCGCAACAATTGGATGACATTTTACTGGCCTTGCAAAGCTGCAAAATCTGCGGAAAACCAGTTAAGGCCATGCCCTTGTCCGATCCTTACCGAGTCAGATCAAGCAAATCACGCTTTGCTCCCCGGCGCAAGGGACAAAACCTATCCTTTTCCGGCAAACGGAAACGAGCCTAAATTTTTGCATAACAATAAAGGAGCAGGAAGGGAGAATCCCTTTCCGCTCCTTTTCTCTGTTTATGACAAAGGTAGTGCCTGTGCTGCGCCGGATAAGAGCCATGGTAAAAAGATCAATTCCCAAAGAGTACAGGCCAATAAGACCCCTAAGGATATGGTATAGGTTATAAGGACGGCAGGTGAGTTGGTGCTTTGCCGGTTGGGCTTTAGCATCGGCCCTCTCCCCTTTGCCTGCGCTGCCATGGAGATTCCTTGTGTTCCCAACAGGAAGAGAATCGGAATGGTGAGGAGGCTCTCCACGCCCAGAAGCAACATCGCAAAGAGCAAGCCCTTTCGTCCCAAAACTTGTACAAAAGCAGAAATGCAAAAGGAGAACAGGAAACCGCGGAGAAAGAAGATTGCTGGAATGCCCACAAGCCCAATGGAGGTATAGCTAAATAGGACCACCAAGATAGGCCAACGGAAGATGGACCAAATGGTCGAAATTAGGCTTGGTTTTTGGATGGTGTGGTCACGAAGAGCAGCTAAAAAATCCCTTATGTACGCAGAGAGTGATTCACTTGCACTGCCCGACACCGATGCAGCCAGGATCACAGCAAAGATCCCACCGAACAGAAAGGCGAGAGCAAGGAGAATCAGGGCAGGTTTATTGGGTTCTTTTCCTTGCGACAACCGTTTTTTATAAGTCTGTTTCATGTTTACCTCATCTCAAGCCGGACATGGCTTTAGTGTTTTTTTCGTTTCTTTGCTCTTGCTCTTCGTGGCTGTTTGGTCAGTCCGGAAAAACAAGCCCCTACCATGGCAGCTAAGAACAACCAAAGTCCGTTCCCCTGCCATTGAGGATGTTCATATCCCATGTACGCAATGCCTAGTAACAGGATGCAAAGGATAATCCCCGTGACTGCTCCAAGCAGCATGGGCGCACCTTCCCCTCGTTTGACCGCATATCTTCCTCCGAACATGGCACAAAGTGCAAGTAACACGATGCATACCTTTACCATGATGCTCTCTGGAAGGATGCCCGAAAAAACAAATCCTGCCGAAGCCAGCAACAGCAGGCAACAGGAACCCAGGGCCAACAAAGCACCAAAGAACACGGGAATCAGGAATTTTTGAATCGTTGAGCCAGATCTCCCATCCTTATCTTGCATAAAAAAACCTCCCGGCAAAGAATTTCTAATGAATTCTATGCTAAGAGGTTTTTAAATATTCTACTTGTATGTTAGCGAGGCTCGCCGTCCGCATCCGCCACTACCGTAATTCCCTTTTCGAGAATTCCCCACTTGGCATACTCCAAGCGAACACGGTCTGCCCCGGTTTCGACAACGACGGTGCCTTCCTTCACGGCGCAAACGGTACCAACGATACCATCAATCATGGTTACTTCGTCGCCGGGAGCAAGGGTCTTTTTCATATCCTGTTTTTCTTTCCTGCGTCGACGATCTGGACGAATTTTAAGAAAATAAAACAGTCCAAAATAAACAAGCGCAAGTACTAAAAAGATAGAAGTATAATCCATTGGGTAATTCCCTCCGTTGTTTTGACTGGAGTATTGGCTCCGTGCAAAAATAGTATCTGTATTATTATATAGGTTTGCCATTGATTTGACAAGCCTTTTTCTTGATTTTCAGATTTTGAGTGCCAATTTTTGTGAATATTCTGCTCGGAAAGCGGAGAAAGAACCCTCGTCCAAGGAGTCGCGTATGCGTTGCATTAAAGAGTTGTAGAAATACAAATTATGCAGAACGGCAAGACGCATGGCCAGCATTTCACCCGAAGCAAAGAGATGACGAAGATAGGATCGGGAAAAGCTTTTACAAACGGGACATTGGCAGACAGGATCAATGGGGCGTCCATCCGTTTTGTACTTCTCATTCTTGATGTTTAACGCACCTTCCCAGGTATAGAGCTTTCCATGTCTGGCATTTCGGGCAGGCATGACACAATCAAAGAAGTCCACCCCTCGAAACACCGCTTCAATCAGATTCGAAGGTGTCCCTACCCCCATGAGGTAGCGGGGTTTCTCCTTTGGCATGTGAGGCTCCACTGCGTCAATAATGTCGTACATGACCTGCGTTTCTTCTCCTACGGCAAGGCCCCCAATGGCATACCCATCGCACTCAATGTTAGCCGTTTCCTTCATGTGCCAAACCCGCAAATCGGCATAGGTTCCTCCTTGGTTGATTCCAAAGAGCATCTGGTTTGGATTCACAGCATCCGGCAATGTCTTTTGATGGTCATGCTCTACCTTGCAACGGGCCAGCCAGCGCAAAGTGCGCTCACAGGATTGCTTTACGTACTCATAGGGCGCTGGATTTTCCACGCATTCATCAAACGCCATGGCGATATCGGAACCTAAGTTTGCCTGGATGCGCATGCTTTCTTCCGGCCCCATAAAGATGCGTCGTCCATCCAGATGAGAGGCAAAGGTGACGCCCTCTTCTGTAATCTTTCGAAGTCCGGAAAGAGAAAATACCTGAAACCCACCACTGTCGGTTAAGATAGGGCCGTCCCAGTTCATAAATTGATGAAGTCCCCCCATGGTCTTCACCACCTCATCTCCGGGTCGAAGATGAAGGTGATAGGTATTCGACAGTTCGACCTGGCAACCTACTTCCTTTAAATCAATGGCAGAGACGCCCCCCTTGATCGCAGCTTGTGTCCCGACATTCATGAAGACCGGTGTTTGGACTTCACCATGGGGACAGACAAAACGCCCCCGTCTTGCTCTATCTTCCGTTTTTAGTAATTCAAACACAGAATGGCTCCTTTGTTGTTGTTTAATATAGTATCATACTGTCGCCAAATGAAAAAAAGCGGTACCTCTCTCGAATGGCCTCCTCGTAGGCGGCAATCACCTTTTCGCGGCTAGATAGGGCAGAGACCAGCATAATGAGAGTGGATTCCGGTAAATGAAAGTTGGTAATCAGACCATCAAGAATTTTAAACCGATAGCCAGGATAGATAAAGATGTTGGTCCACTTCCCTCCCGATTCCAGTGTTCCATCCTCTCGAGCAAAGCTTTCAATCGTTCGGCAAGATGTCGTACCCACGCAAAGGATCCTTCCTCCCTGCTGCTTAGTCGTATTCACGATCTGGGCAGTTTCGGGAGAGATGACACAATATTCATGGTGCATTTCATGATCCAAGGGGTCATCTGCTTTGACTGGTCGAAAGGTTCCCAGACCTACATGAAGCGTCACATAAGCAAGGGAAACTCCCATATCCTGAATCTCCTGAAGCAGTTCTTTGGTAAAGTGTAAACCTGCCGTGGGCGCCGCAGCAGAACCAACCTCCCTAGAATACACGGTTTGATATCGTTCCGCATCTTCTAGTTCTTCCTTAATGTAAGGTGGTAGGGGCATTTTTCCCAGTCGCTCCAGAATCTCCAGAAAGATTCCATCATAGTCAAACCGAAGCAACCGGTTGCCGTTTTCCAACACTTCGGTTACCTCTGCATTCAGTTTCCCATTTCCAAAGGTAATCTGCGCGCCCACACGCAATTTTCGGCCCGGACGTACGATACATTCCCAAACCTTATCGCCTCTGTCCACCAAAAGCACCACTTCTGCTGCCCCTCCGGAAGGGAAACGCTGCCCAATGAGACGAGCGGGCAAAACCCGGGAATCGTTTAAAATCAGACAATCCCCTGGACGCAACAAGGTGGGTAAGTCATGAAAATGCATATGCCGAATTTCTCCGCTATCCTTCTTTAAGGCCAGCAGCCGAGAAGCATCCCGCTGCGCAATCGGAGTCTGTGCAATGAGTTCTGGTGGAAGCTCAAAGTAAAAATCAGAAGTTTTAATAGACATCAATCCCCGTAAAATAAAATGTTAAGATATCCTGGTAGGTCTTTCCTTGCTTCGCCATGGCATAGGCTCCCCACTGGCTCAGGCCAACGTGGTGCCCGTTTCCGCTTCCGTTGATGGTGAAGAGGCCACTACCTGAGCTGCTCCCGCCAGTGCTTGCCGCAACAAGCGCCTCTGATCCCGATGCCGTTATGGCATAAAGACCACTGGATGACAATTGGGTCTTTGCTCCCCCTTCGCCAATACTCCAAAGACCGGAAAGCCCAGATACAGTACCGGTTTCATCGACGTAATAGCTTCCGGTACCAGAGGAGCTTCCTCCCCCGGTGATGGTAAACCGCATGGATCTAAGACCCAGTATCGTTCTAGCGCGCTCACGACTAAAGGGGAAGGTTGCCCCATTGCTATCGACAAATGCAATGGAAAGGACATTGCCCAAGGGGGTATACTCGGTTACTTTTAGATCGACAATGGTACTGCACTGATAGCCTTTTGATTGAAGCAAGGAGGTCAGATTATCACTCAGGAAACTGACACTCCAACGATAGTTTGGAATGGTGCTTTCGATGGTGGCTTCATACGGATCCTTTACCCCGGAAAGGTATGGAAGATTGGAATTTCCGCCCCATACGTTCCGAACATCTTCCGATGCACCACCGTTGGAGGAATAGTAGTACGTCTGGGCTAGCTTGCCCTGATAATAGGCATACACTCCCTTGGTTTCCTCAACGGCTCGATCTGTGTTCGCTGTCGCACTGTTCGTGCCTCGATAGACTTGGCAGCACGTCGTGTTGCAGATATCAAAGTGTTGGCTGGTATGGCGATTTCCGGTCGAAACCAGGGTATAGTTTCGGGCACAGACGGCTTGCGCCTTCAGGGCTTCCAGGGGCCAAGAGGAACTCATTTCATAAGGAAGGATACCCTTGATATAATCTTCCATACTTAAATAGTTGGACACTGTGAGATTCAAGCCACTGATGCGTTCATAGAGGAATGCACCATAGTAACGATATCCCTTAAACCAAGTTTGTGTTTTGGTTGTATCGTCTAAGCCTGGGTTCACGGCAAATATCTGTGTCCCTGCACTATCGAATTGAAACAATACCTTTGCTGTTTTCGTTTTTGTCACCGTAATACCAGAGGAAGATGTCCCTACGATGGTGGTGGAGGAAAGACCCAGTTCGCTTTGTGCGTTCTGAGCGGCATCCTTGCTGGTATAGGCTCCGATGCGAACCACGTACCGGTCGGAAATCCATGCCGGAAACCCATCTGCGTACCCCCCGGCTGCTGCCTGTGCTTCGGAAAAGGAGGCGTATGTATTGGGAAGCTCCAGATGATAGTAGCCTATTACTGCAGTGCTGCCGCCGGGATCTGCGTCAAAATACAGGTTATCCTTCAGATAGATGGTTTGTGTCTTGAGCATGGAGATCTGTGTTTCTCTCGTATCGCCCAAATTGGTAAACTGGCCTGCCGCATCATAGTAGCCAAAGCGATAACCGGATCCCGTGCTATTTTCTAAATTGGCCGTTGCCAGCGCAGAGCTGCCGTAAAAAAGACCCACACGAACCATATCTCCCTGCGCGGCGGCCTTGGCCCCTGGAACAATAGAGAGTGGAAGGAATATACATAAGGAAAGCAGAAGTGAAACAAGTTTTTTCATAGAGCACTCCAATCATATCGTAACAGCCTTTCGTTGACAGCCTTTGCCCCACATGGTATGATGAAAACCAGATTTCAAGAAACTTGCGTTGGTTCTCCATGTCAAAAAAACCAAGCATTTTATATTATAGTACAGAATCCCACCCATTTTCAATTGGCATGTTTCCGAATTTGGGGTTTGGAACGAAATAACTCAGATCGATCAGGAGGAGATTACATGAAAAAGTATTCCGTGGGCGTGATTGGCGGCACCGGCATGGTAGGCCAACGGTTTGTCAGCTTGCTTGAGGGGCATCCTTGGTTTCAGTTGACCACCGTTGCAGCCAGTGCCCGCTCTGCCGGAAAAACCTATGAAGAAGCGGTCGGCGCGCGCTGGGCAATGGATTGCCCCATGCCAGAATCGGTCAAAGGGCTGATCGTTCTCAACGCCGAAACCGACAAAGAACAAATTGCCAAGCAAGTGGACTTTGTCTTCTCTGCGGTCGATATGAAAAAAGAAGAAATTCAAGCCCTTGAAGAGTCATATGCAAAGTTGGAGTGTCCTGTGGTCTCCAACAACAGTGCTCATCGCTGGACTCCGGATGTCCCCATGGTCATTCCTGAAATTAACCCCGAGCACTTGGACGTCATTCCTGCCCAGCGGAAGCGTTTGGGAACGGAAAAGGGCTTCATCGCGGTTAAATCCAATTGCTCCATCCAAGGCTATGCCCCTGCCTTACACCCCCTGCGCTCCTTTGGCATTGAACAGGTTCTGGTCTGCACGTATCAAGCCATTTCTGGCGCAGGTAAAACCTTTGAAACTTGGCCTGAGATGATCGATAACATCATTCCTTACATCGGCGGTGAGGAGGAAAAGTCGGAGCGTGAACCATTAAAGCTCTGGGGTATCGTGCGAAATGGCGTGATTGAGACGGCGACGTCCCCTGCCATCACCGCACAATGCTTGCGGGTTCCCGTCAGTGACGGACATACGGCTGCGGTTTTTGTCCGCTTTGAGAAAAAGCCCACCTTGGAAGAGATCAAGGACATTTGGAACAAGTACCAAGGCCGTGCACAAGAGTTGAATCTGCCTAGTGCTCCCAAGCAGTTCCTGCGTTATTTTGATGAGCCAGACCGTCCCCAGGCTCGTTTGGATCGTGACTTAGAAGGTGGAATGGCGGTTACCCTCGGTCGTCTTCGTCCAGATAGCCAGTATGACTATAAGTTCATTGGTCTGGCACATAATACCTTGCGCGGCGCTGCAGGTGGTGGTGTCCTTCTGGCTGAGCTTCTTTGTGCAGAGGGCTACATCACAGCTCGATAGTACTGATTCCGATCAACAAAGCATACAGTTTAAATAACCCGTGAAGGTCTTATCCTGCGTTACAGAAGACGGTTTCTGAACGTTCCGAGAAAGCCCTTCATGGGTTTAATTTTTACGGGAGGCATTTTTCAATGAAAGAGCCGATTTTTTCCGGGACTTGTACTGCTTTGATTACCCCGTTTCAGTCGGACGGATGCATTGATTTTGCAAGGCTTGGCACTCTGATTGAACGTCAGATTGCCGCAGGAATCGATGCGATCTGCTTTTGTGGTACGACCGGTGAAAGCGCAACCTTAAGCATGGAAGAGCATGAAGCGATTATCTCCTTTGGAGTCGAAACGGTTGCAGGACGTTGCCGGGTAATTGCCGGTACCGGTAGCAATGATACCAAGACGGCACTGCATCTTTCGTTGCATGGTGCCATGGTGGGGGCGGATGCCCTCTTGCTGGTCACCCCTTACTACAACAAAACCACACAAGAAGGCTTATTGCGGCATTACACCTATGTAGCAGACCGCGTCAATTGTCCCCTAATTCTGTACAACGTACCATCCAGAACCGGAGTTTCGTTTCAAGCGAAGACCTACCAAACATTAAGTGCCCATCCCAATATCAACGGCGTGAAGGAGGCGTCCGGCAACTTTTCACTCATTGCCAATACGCTGGCCCTCTGCGGAGATGACTTAAACATTTGGTCGGGAAATGACGATCATACCATTCCCATGATGGCCCTCGGTGCCAAAGGCTTGATCTCAGTTGCCTCGAATCTCATTCCCAACGAGATGGTAGCGATGACCCATGATTTCATGAATGGCCGAAGCAAACAAGCCGCTTCCAGGCAAATAGAATGGATTCCTCTTATCGCAGCCCTATTTTCCGAAGTGAATCCCATTCCGATTAAAACCGCTATGAAACTCCTCGAGCTAGATTCCGGATACCTGCGGCTCCCCTTGTGTGAGATGGATTCGAAGTTGCGCCAGGTATTAATCGAGGAGATGAAAAAGTCCGGTATTCTTACCTAAGGTAACAATACCGGACATCCTTAATGCTCGTCGCGAATTCGATACCCGTTGGCGGTGGCAAAGGCAACTTCGGTTCCTTGTGCATCCGTCAGCAAAACCTTATAAAACGAGGTTTGTGAACCATCCCGAATTAACCTTGCTTCCGCGACTAAGTTCCCTCCCTGCGCAGGCGTTAAAAAGGTAATCTGTGCAGCTTGCGTCACCACGGTTTTATCATCCTGATTTGCGGCAACGGCAAAGGCAAAGTCCGCTAAGGTGAAGAGCACCCCTCCCATGGGGATACCAATGGCATTGCAGTGCTCTGGACGAATGTTCATTTCGCACTTTGCATACCCTTCATCTACGGCTGTAATCCGTGCGCCCAAGCTTTCATACACAAAGCGATCCTTCGAAAAATGTTCATTTAGTTCATTTAGTTTCGTTCGCTTATCTTCCATGTTAACCATCTCTCCCTCACTAGAACCGGGATCCCATAGACAGGTGTCTGTGGTATCCCGGTTTTTCGATCATGCATAGGCTTACCTTGAAACCTTAATATTATGTGCCGATACCTAGAACCGTCCTGCTTTTATGCCCGCTCTTGGGAGGTTTCATATGGATTGCAGCAGACATCCTGGAGCATCCATGCAAACACTCCCATAAGAGTAACACCAAGGGCGGTATGAAATCAAGGTTCCTAGTTATTCTCTGAGCAAGCTTTCTGTGAAACCATCGGTTCTAGTCTGAATCCTCTCTATATTCTAAAATTTCACCTGGCTGACAGTCTAACGCTTTGCATATTGATTCTAAGGTTGAAAATCGAATGGCTTTTGCCTTACCATTC
Source organism: [Clostridium] viride DSM 6836 (assembly GCA_000620945.1). Taxonomy (GTDB): domain Bacteria; phylum Bacillota; class Clostridia; order Oscillospirales; family Oscillospiraceae; genus Evtepia; species Evtepia viridis. Next base: position 127,557 of record KK211198.1, read on the forward strand.
TTCAATATAGAGAGGTTTGCCATGGTGATACCAACCTGATCTGCAAGCTCTGTTACGCGCATTTTTCTCTTAGCCAGCATTACATCAAGATTAATGATAATTGCCATAGTATCACCTCATATGGTTAAATCATGTTCTGTTTTAATATCTATGGCTTCTTTTAACAGCTTTTGGAGAACAGCGGAAAAGAATGCAATGACCATAGTCGCAAATATCGGTACCATGCCAAATAGGATAAGACCTGGTGCATCGTCTTTCTCTGCTACCAAGAAAACAAATGGCATTAATACCGCATACAAGCTACCCATTGTGAAGGCACAGTATTTAATGTGCATCAAAGATTTCACTGAAAAATGTGAAAAAGCGATGTTCTTGTCAATATAGATCAAAAGCCTAAACGCCTGAAACAAGGCAACATAAAATGGTATCACTGACAAATACATGCCTATGATAATTGGGTATAGAGCATGGGCATACTCTGGACTAGCTGGATGATTCGCTAACCAAGGTAAGCCCAATATAGACAAAGTGAGGACAGGAATTCCCATAAGAATAACAGCTAATTTCAAGAAGAGTGTTGAACCAAATTTCATAAAAATCACCTCATTTAATTGCCTCCATTATATCATGTATTTATCGAAAATCAATATATTATTATTGAAAAGCAACTTGCAAATTCTCATTTTCATTCGTAGTTGCGGTTTAATTGTCTGGTTCGTAAGTACTACTTCCCTACCCTGTAACCAGCATTCTAGAGCCTATGTCGATTATCGAAATCTTTCCCAGTGCAGGTTGCCACTCTGCAAAGATTCATTGAAAACACCATGCAGACAAAATATACACCATAAAATACATAACCCCCCATCACTCGGTAACCCGGGCGGTGGGGGTTCTTTTTGATGTCATCTCTGCCTACCGATCAACTCAATATCTAGGAGGATCATAAATGGAACAAAATCGCTCATCCTATCCTCGACTGGTGCTGAAAAAGCACAGCGCAAGATATGTTAAGACAATCCCCTTTTTTTACAACTATATTATACCATAAAAACGCAGGAAGAACAATGCTTGTTATCAATCGTAGCACGAGATATAATGACACAATTGGAGGCGAAGTAAATGGGTAATACTGATATGATCCCGCAACAAATTCAAATGCAAATTGCTATGGCTAAGAAAGAATTGCGCGAGTGCAACGAGATTAGCCAAAAATTTGGTTTGGTATTAACCGAAGTCGAAATCGAGGAGCTTGTTACTTGCCGCATGCAGGCACTCAAGTCAACCGGACGAATTGAATTTGGAGGCGGTATTCTCCCTAAGCTTGTATTCGCGTTTTGCGACTCACTATATATGGAGTCGTCCATTTACGAAGAAACCTTGGCGGATTTGCAGGATGCATTTTACTATTTCAAGAATGAATCTATGGATCGATTTTCTGATGACGAACTTATTGAGTTCATGGTGACGGTTTTTAATGGTCGCGCACAGGGTTCTGCGGAATATCTCACAGGAACATCCCTGGAGGCACTGTGCCGTTACGCAAGAGAGGGTTGGGATCCATATGATGCGGAGGATTCCGGTGATTTGTTTTGACTGAACCATTTGGAATCAGCAATTTAATCCCCTGCAGGCAGTATTCTGAAGCAGAATATCAACTACTGCTTTCGCGCCTATGGAGCTTGCTAGCAGTGCAAACAGGGAAATACACCATGGGAGACAGCACGTCTGTGACCGCTGAAACGGCACAGGAGCTGTTATCCTCCCTCTGTTATACACTGATGCTTTGCGTGGAGGAATCAGGCCTTACCTATGACCGATTGTTGACGGACGATCTTTTGCCACTGGTCAAGCAGGGGCAAGTGCTGCTTATGCGAAAAGTGGAGCAGGCAAAGCAGCTGTGGAATGAGGTTTGCCAGACGGTGCCAAAGGTTCCCAACAGCTTTTATTTCGAGACCATCCAAGGCATCGAGCGTTTTTTTCAACACTACGATATTTACTATTTTGCGCACCAGCGCCCGCTGGATTTCTCCTATCCCCTGATCAATCAACCCCCGGATTCTTTAGGTGGTATCACTTACGTGGAGGTGTACCTTCAGAATCTACTAGAAGAAAACGTCCTTATGAATCAGTTTGACTACAAATTGATTATACGTCTGCTAGAAAGCACAGTCCCAGATTACCATGAGCTTTATCTGAATCTCTGTGAGCAGACCCTCATCAACGCGTCTGGTCTGTCCATACTCGGGAAATCCGCATTACCATTGGACATCAGTGAGCAGGATCGCCGGCAAATGATGGCAAGCTTAGTGGGCATGGGCACAGAGGAAATGAAGGCGTTTATTAGCGTTCAAATCGATTCCGTATGCAACCAATTAGATAAAAAAGATGCCTTTACCCGAGCCTACCTTACAACGCTGACAAACGGGCTCGCGCCTCGTTTGGCAGCTGCCATGGCGGCGGGAGATTTGTCCCGAATCTTCATTACTATGCTCCCGGAGAATCTAATTGTAGCACGGCTGTAATTCCGCCCTGAAATACCATTCCAAAAAGTAAAGGTGTTCAGTTTTTTAACCTTCATAGTATTCCATTAAATGGGAGAAGTACCTTCTGGCACTTCTCCCGCTGGACTATTTCTTTTCCACTGCGACCCAGATTTCACAGGTATAGCTGGGGTCCGTCACATTGGCCGAGGGGTAAGCCTCAAAATCCGTGCCGCCACAGGGCTGATACTCACTGGTGGGGAAAAACTCGCTGTAGATCTGCTGATAAAGCTTCTGGAACGCCTCCGGCATCTTGCCGACACAGGGAAACACCACATAAGTGTGGGCAGGAATCTCCTCCACAGTTAAGCTGTCATCGGTGACAGGCATTCCGTTGTAATGAGCAGCGATGGCATAGGGAAACTCCTTGTCGTCGGCATCCTTTCCGAAGCTGGCACCAACGATACAATTTGAAAAGATATTATCCTCTGGGATATACTTACACAGCGCTGGAATGGTGCCGTCCATACTACATGCCTGCCAGAAGCGGGAGATTTCCTCCGTCGTCAGTTCTGCCTTGCAAGAGACCTGCTTCTTTTTGCAGACAATCTGAAATGCGTCCTTCGTCTCAATTCTGTAATTCATCAAGTTTCCTCCGTCTAAAACCAGTTTTACTGAGAGCGGAGAAAAGGATTTGAGCGGAACGCCGCCCTGCTTCGCTTGTGAGGGAGATACCCCGTGGAATCGGGTGAACGCACGACTGAAACTCTCGGGAGTATCATATCCGTACTTGAGACCAGCGTCGATGACCCGGATGCCTGATGATACAAGCTCATTCCCTGCAAGGGTGAGCCGCCGATACCGGATGTAGTCACCTAAGGTGAAGCCACAAAGAATGCTAAACACCCGCTGAAAATGAAAGCTGGACGAATAGGCCTGTTTCGCCACTTCTTCATAGTCGATGGGTTCCGTAATATGGGCTTCCACATAGTCCACGGCTCTCTGTATACCTGTGATCCAATCCATTGCTTCGCTCCTTCCGTATGAGTCCATGTTAAGGGAAATGACACAATGTTTCATGACATTCCGTGCGGTTCGATGTTGACCCATAGGTGGAGGAATCTAAGTGATCAAACCAAAGGGCGCATATGCACAGGTTATCCTTAAAAAGTCAACTTATTTTTCCTCTAGAGCTGGGATAGTAAAATACTTTAAATTATCAAAACTGGGTGCTAATTCTTTTAAGAGAATCTTATTTACAATGTCAACGACAGTACCACAGAAAGGGGTTGGTATTCCAAGCTCTCTTCCGTCGGATACCAATTTCCCGTTAATATCATCAATTTCACATTTTGTCTTACCAGCTTGGATATCTTGAAGCATGCTTGCAATTTCATTGTAGCTAACTTCAATTAATGCACGTAGGTCTTTTTCTACTCTTTGAAGCTCACTTTGGTTGTTGAAGGTAAATCGCTCCACAGTTGGTAAGAAATGCTCCATTTCAATTGGCACTAATCCCTTTGCCTGCATAATTTTTGCACCTTCAAGCGAAATGCTTGCCATACACTGCATACTACTTTTATTTTCCAAAGCTTCGCCAAAGGTGCAGCCCAATGCAGCTGACATACCGCTAAGTGCTGAGTTCATGACTAGCTTTGTATATTTTATGTTTAAGATGTTATCAACGACAGATACCTTACTTGCGTATGACAATATTCTTGCAATATTTTTGACTCTTTCCGTAATTTCACCGTTTAATTCGCCAAGATATATATGCATGGCGTCAAATTCAGTTGTAAGTTCACTGATTCCAGGCCCGATATATTTTGCCCCATGAAATACACTGCCGCCAATTACATGATCCGGACCAATCATCTCAGCTACTTTGTCTTCTGGTAGTCCATTTTGCAAGGTCACAACAACGGTATCTGGGCCAATGTTCTTCTTAATGCTCTTAAGTGCACTAATCATATCCATTTGCTTTGTTAATACGAAAATTACATCAAAGATTCCCGTTACATCCTGCGGTTTCACAGCCTTAACCGGTATGGTGGCGTCATATAAACCTGTGATGGTGGCACCTTTTGTGTTCAATGCATGCAGGTTGGCTTCGTTTCTTACAATTAATGTACAATCCTCCCCTGCTTTTGAAATGAGGGCACCTGTAACAATGCCAAGGGATCCAACACCAATTATTGCACTTCTCATATTTCAGCTTCCTACTCCCCATAGTATTTTATAAGTAAAATCTAAGCAACTATTAAGTTCTTATCACAAAATAAGACGAATGTAAACAATATTCTGCTGTTCAATGGAATAGGTGAGTTGTTTGATCTTTAATGAGTCTGCAGAAGATGCAGTATTCAAAGTTCTGGTATTGAATCAAAGAGAACTGATAATAAGATAACGCAGAGTGTGATTTTTTCAAAATTACACTCTGCGTTTTTCTGTTATTACGATAACTGAAACTTTTGTGACAAAACCTTAATCCCCTTTTATATCAATGGTTTGGATGTTTTGTTATATATGTCAAAACCTATTAATGTAGATCTTGAAAAAACAATACCTAATGAGAGGTTTTGTTCAGAGCATAACAAGCATATATCCTATATTTCTCAAAGTTCATTGAAACAAGTTTCATAGTGTGCTAATATAGTAAGTATAATAGTTTTCATTTTGATATTACTGATTCGTGATGATTAAAATTTAAAGAAGGAGTTAACAAGCGATGAAACACAGTGCGATGATAGCTTCTCCTGAAAAACGCTCTCCTACTTTTTTAGTTGCAGGTCTATTGATTCTTACATTTTCACTCGCTTCCTTTGCTGCCATCATGTTAATTGAAGCACAAAAAGTCCCTACTTTAGATAATGATACGGCATGGTTAGAATCCTATTTTACTAAGCATCAGTCAAAGGGGCTTTCAGAGAAACAAAAGGAAATCATTCATAATAGTGCAGCTATTGTCTCTTCCATGTTTTTGAACGAAGTGACTTGATATTTAACGAAGTCGGCTTTGGCGGAAGCAGTCTTAGATATCAGACGATAGAGGATGATAATCCCACAGATAATCGCTTCTCTTTATTGATAGAAAAAAGACTGTATTATTATCAAGGATTAGATTATTCGTTTAACAATGGGATTGTTCATACTCTTCATCTGAAAAACATAAAGATTAAGGATGAAAGCGGAACGCAGCTTAATATCATTGAGGGTCAATGGGACTTCAGAATTCTTTTTAACGATGAAGGTAAAGTCGTAAACCTGATTCAAGAGCCGGTTGTGGTGAGGGGGTTTGACTTCTGGGAAGGCAAATACTTTGAGGCAGAAATCAAGTCCTTTGCCCTAACAGAGTTTTCAGCTTATTGTGAGTACAAGCCAATGCCTATTTCTCAAGAAATCGTGATCGGACTGAGACCAGTGGTAATTATGAAGGATGGAAGGACCGTTCTGATGGAAAGTAACGGTGGCGGCGGCAGCATGGATAGTTGTAAGACCGCTTATGAATTGAAAGTCCCTATTTCGCTTGATGAAGTTGCTTTTGTGAAACTATCGGACGAAGTGGTTCTTCCTGTACAGATGATTAAGAAGTAAAGCTGTAAATTGGGATTAGCATTCAAATGCGGAGTGATTACATGCAAGCGACACGGCATAAAAAAATAAGATATGCGTTTATTGCTGTATTGGCAGCCGTTGCAACCATCCTGCTGCTTTGGGGCACAAGAAATGCATTCTTGCATATTCAATACAAGTATCCAAATCAGGATTACTTTGCAAATGACACTTATTCTGAGATCTTTCATATCACTTACCCTTCAACATTTAAGACTGCTTCTAAACTTATGAAGCAAGTTGATGAGGCGTTTTCCTTCATCGGAACCGGCTTTGAAGCAGAAAAACGTTTTGGGGAGTTAAGCAGGTATAGCGCACTGATTGAGAGTTATCCGAATGTGGCATGTGAGGAACATAGGATTAATTTCATAGCGTCATCATTTCACAATAATACCGGATATCTCTGGTTCTCATATTATAATCGACTATATGACAACAATCACAGTTCTATTAGTGGCTCTGGCTCTTTAATGGGAGAATGTTTAGTACGCTTGACGTTAAACAACGTAAATGCAGAATGGATAGTAGAAAATATTGAAGAGCATCCATGATAAAACTCCTCCAAAGATTTAGCCTTAAGTTGATAAGTATCTGTTGCAAGTCGTAGTTGCGTAGTGGCTGCCCAATCTGTAAAGGAATGAAACCTTCTGTTTCGAGAAACTTAATTTATTAAAAAGTCAAAGAGACAGGTAAGATTTATAGTATCTTACCTGTCTCTTTTTGTATGGTTTTGTTATATTTATGCTTTGAAGAGTCAATCTAAGAATTAAGAGAATTTAGAGTGATTTTTGATTTCGTTACAAAACCTGACGAAAATAGTTTTACTTTTAAAGTGGTTTTTTACGCTCTAAAAAATTTCAGTTTTAAAAAATTTTTCTCTTATGGTAGGTCTAGGATTAATTTAAAAAGTCCTTTAATTTTTTAGAACGGCTGGGGTGACGCAGTTTCCGCAAAGCCTTAGCTTCAATCTGGCGAATGCGTTCCCGGGTGACATTAAACTCTTTGCCGACCTCTTCTAAGGTTCGGGTTCTTCCATCCTCGATGCCAAAACGAAGCTTTAACACACGTTCCTCCCTGGGGGTCAGGGTGCTAAGAACATCCACTAACTGCTCCTTCAGCAAGGTAAAGGAAGCAGCCTCGGAGGGTTCGGAGGCGTCTTCGTCCGGAATAAAGTCGCCCAAGTGGGAGTCTTCCTCCTCACCAATCGGAGTTTCCAAGCTGACGGGTTCCTGAGCAATTTTCAGAATTTCGCGAACCTTATCGACGGGCATATTCATTTCCTCGGAAATCTCTTCCGGGGAGGGATCATGACCTAGTTCCTGCAAGAGTTGACGAGACACCCGGATGACTTTATTGATGGTTTCCACCATGTGGACGGGAATTCGGATGGTACGAGCCTGATCGGCTATGGCACGGGTAATGGCTTGGCGAATCCACCATGTGGCATAGGTAGAAAACTTGTAGCCCTTGGTGTAGTCAAACTTCTCAACCGCCTTGATGAGTCCCAAATTTCCTTCCTGGATTAAGTCTAAAAAGAGCATACCACGCCCCACATATCGTTTGGCAATGGATACCACCAAGCGAAGGTTTGCTTCGGCCAAACGCTGCTTGGCCGCATTGCCCTTTCGAATCAATTGGCGAAGCTCTTGCTCAGTTTCCGTTAAGGGAGAGGTATCTTCATTCTCTTTTCGAGTTTCCTGGAGTTCATCCCATTGCTGCTTCGCATCAGCGCCAAGCACCATGGCACGTGCGAGTTTAATTTCCTCATCGGAGGTTAATAGATTGACCTTACCGATCTCCTTCAGGTACATACGAACGGGATCGTCGATGCCAAAGGAATCAACCAAGGTATTGGGGTCAACAATTTCCTCTTCCGGAATTTCCTCCAATTCCTCAATGGGCGGAACGGAGTCTTCGGTTAAATCAGGCAGGTAGTCCTCCCCCACCGTTTCAATCCCAAGGTTCTCTAATGTATCATAGATCTTATCCATTTGCTCGGATTCAAGATCCAATTCTTCCAATACATCCATGAGTTCAGAGGCGGATAGGCTGCCTTTTTTCTTGCCACGGTCAATTAGATCCCCAAGCTTCTCTGCCCCCTGAATACCGGACAGAAGTTTTAGTACCTCAACCTTACCCACCTGCATTTTATCTTCATTGTTACGCGGAAGAGTTTCGCTCTCACGCTTTTCATCCTTAATTTTCTTTTCAGCCATGTTCTACATCTCCCATGCTTTTTTTTTCTGATAGGTTTCTCGTGCAGCCAGGAGAAGCATTTCGTCTGAATCCCCCGCTTTTGTCATTTGTTCCTGTTCTATGGTGGCGCGATAGTCTGCCATAGCCTGTTTTCCATTGGATAAGGCTTCCGGTTTTTCTAATATAGAAGCCAGATGCGACAGTTCTTCCGAAGAGAGTTCCTCCGCTAAGGCTCCTAAGCGAATGGAGGCATTCTCTGCATGCCGTTTCAGAAGAATCGAAAAGATTTTTCCCAAGAAAGGGGAAGAAAATCGCTCTGGAGATAACTCCGTGATTTCATGGAAAAGGGTTTCATCTAACATCAGCAACCGAAGGATCCCTTCCTCCGCCATTGCCGATCGGACATTTTCATAGCGAAGTTCCCGTGCTCGTGGTTGGGCCTGCTGAAGGGGCAACAAATGCTGTCGCTCCTGTTTTTTCTTCGCCTTCGACAGGGTTCGCTTAAACGCTCGTGTCACTTCTTGTAAGATGGCATCCTTCTGCACCCCGGTTGTGTCCGAAATACGTCCAGCGTACACTTCCCGTTCCACAGGACTTGCCAAACTTGCAATGACCTCAGCCGCTTCACGGACAAAATCAATTTTTTGCATATCATCCTTTAAGTTATGTTTTCGTTCGATTTGTGCAAGGATGTACTGGGTATGTTCCTGGGATCGATCTAAAAGTTGAAGGAAGCTTTCGCGTCCAAAGGTCTTAATATACTCATCCGGGTCTTTCGCTCCCTGCATCGACAATACCTTTACTTTCAGACCAGCCTTTTCTAAGTATGGTATGGCACGCTTTGCCGCAGTAACGCCTGCGTCATCTGAGTCATAAGCAATGATGACTTCTTTCGTATAGCGAGACAAGAGTTGCGCATGCTGGGGCGTAAAGGCGGTACCAAGGCTGGCAATGGCGCAGTCAAAACCGGCTTGATAAAGCGCAATGGTGTCCATATAGCCTTCCGTTAAAATCATGCGTCCGCCCTTTGTGCCTTTGGCCAAGTTGAGTGCAAAGAGGTTTTGACTTTTATTAAAGAGAAAGGTATCGGGAGAATTCAAATACTTTGGTTCGCTATGATCCAACACACGGCCCCCAAATCCAATCACATTTCCGCGCACATCAATAATGGGAAAGATGACGCGATTGCGAAAGCGATCGTAGATCCTTCCCTTTTGTCCGCTCACGGCAAGACCAACCTCAATGAGCTCTTGTTTTTCATAGCCTAGCTTCCCCATCTCCAGGAGCAAGCGATCCCATTGATCCGGGGCAAAACCAAGACCAAAGCGTGTGATCGTTCCTTTGGAGAGTGCACGCGTTTGCAGGTAAGAGAGTGCCGATTTCCCCTCCGGAGCGAAGAGCGTGCTATGAAAATACCTTGCGGCTTCCCGATTTAGGGTGAGAAGTCGCTCCCGCTTTTTGTGAAGCTGACCATCGGCGGCTTCCTCTGGGAATTCTAATCCAGCACGCTTGGAAAGGACTCGCACCGCTTCCGGAAACGGAAGATGCTCCATTTCCATGACAAAGGATATGGCACCGCCACCCTTTCCACAGCCAAAACAGTGGTAGCTTTGCCGATCTGGCACCACATGAAAGGAAGGGGTTCGTTCCCCGTGAAAGGGGCAAAGACCCCAATAGCTTCCGCCTTTTTTTTGCAGGGAGATATAGTCCGAGACCACATCGACAATATCACATCTTCCGAGCAGATCATCAATAAAAGTGGATGGAATCGCCAAGTTCGGCCTCCTTTCGTGCAACATTACTCCTGTTAATCTACTATTTTACCCCCCAAGCACTCGGGATAAACACATTTATGTATTGTTCTAACGCATACTTATCCGTCATTCCCGCGATATAATCACAAACCGCCCGATCCATTCCCTCCCGTTCACGGATTTCCTGAAAATCGGGGGGGAGCACATCCGGGTGCTTCTGGTAATAAACAAAGAGACGTTCAATCATGTTTTGGGCCTTATGTTCCTCGCCTTTCGCCAGTGGATTATGGTAAACTGCATGAAACATGAAGTCTCTGAGCTGGTTCATTGCCTCCGCTACGGGAGGGGACTGTGCAACCTGAGGTTTCCCCGCGCTGGTTTCAATGATATCGAGCACCAAGGAGTTGATGCGGCTTCCGTGATCAAATCCCAGCCGTTGTGAAATCTCCAAGGGAATGTCCATCGGATAAATGATTTCCCCTCGAATGGCATCATCAATGTCATGATTAATGTAGGCAATGCGATCCGCCAAGCGCACAATCTGTCCTTCCGAGGTATTTGCACTTTGAGGACCGGTATGACAGAGAATGCCATTGCGCACTTCCTGAGAAAGGTTAAGACCAGCACCATTATTCTCTAAGGAATCCACCACCCGCAGGGACTGCTCATTGTGGGAGAATCCGCCCGTTACAATCTCATTGAGCACGCGTTCTCCTGCGTGACCAAAGGGAGTGTGTCCCAAATCATGTCCCAGTGCAATGGCTTCCGTCAAGTCCTCATTCAATTGAAGGCCGCTGGCGATGGTTTTGGCAATGCGCGCTACCTCCAAGGTATGTGTCATTCTGGTGCGGTAGTGATCCCCTTCTGGTTGCAGAAAGACCTGTGTTTTATGCATCAAGCGACGAAATGCCTTCGAGTGAATGATCCGATCGATATCACGTTGAAAACAGGTTCGAACACTGCATTCTTGAATGGGAAATCGCCTTCCCTTGGAATTCGCGGAGAGGCAAGCAAAAGGAGAAAGGCTTTGCTGCTCCCGTGCCTCTCTTTGTGCACGAATCGTCACTGGCATCAACTCCTTCCTCCCTGTATTCACTTGTTTCATATATAGATACGCAAAAAATAATAAAAATCCTTCAAATATTAAAAAATGTTTTCAAATTTTAAGAAGAAGTCACAGGAACCGCCTGAAAACGCTCCCCCAAGGTTTGAATGGACACGCCTCCAGCACTCAGTTCGGTTACATTCTTGGCAAAAGGATCTACCATCGCTTCCGGAAGCAAAATCTGTAAACTCACCTGCTCGCCATAGTCCGTTTCATGAATCACACCATTCCAAGCCTCGACTTCAAGTTTCATGCGATCAAACAGATGATAAGGTACTTGCAGAGAACACAAAACGAAACGGCGCACCACCGAAATTCCAGCTGCATCCAGTGCATCCTTGGCCGATCGCGTATAGGCACGTAACAAACCACCAGCCCCGAGGAGTATACCTCCAAAGTAGCGGGTAACCACGCAGCACACGTTTTCAATGCCCTCTCGACGGAATACTTCGAGCATAGGCTGCCCGGCGGTTCCTTGCGGTTCTCCGTCATCGGAATACCGCATGACAGTTCCCTCACGCAGAATGTAACACCAACAGTTGTGCCGGGCGTCATGATACTGGCTTTTCATGGCAGCAATGTGAGCTTTGGCCTCTTCTTCGCATTCCACCCGCCAAACATGACCGATGAATCGAGAGCGTTTCTCGATAAACTCGGTTTCGCTTTCCGCGGTGGGCACAAAATACTCTGTCATGACGATCCTCCCCTAGGAAAGGGTGCTCGGTGGCTCGACACGATAGGACGCAACCTGTCCCAAGACCTTTTCGGTACAAACCGCCACAACTTCGATGCTCTCACTGTATGCAACGGATTCGACCTTTGCTTCGCGATACAGCATATCGACGAGAGAGGCATTGTCATATGGAATGTGAAGAAACACTTTGTGATAGCCATTGTCCAAACGCTGTCCGATCATGGCGACCAGCTTTTCGATCCCTTCCCCTGTTTTTGCAGAAATCGAAACAATGCTCTCCCCATGTGGGTAAATATCCCCCACAAAGATATCTGCCTTGTTAAACACCTCAATGCGGTCGGTTTTCTCTGCACCCAACTCGATAACCAGCCGATCCACAACCTCCGCTTGCTCTTTCCACTCGGGATTCGAGGCATCGATGACATGCAGCAGAAGATCCGCAAAGGTCAATTCCTCCAGGGTTGCTTTAAAGGCATCCACCAAGTGGTGAGGTAGCTTGCGGATGAATCCAACGGTGTCTGAAATGAGCACCGTACAGGTGTCGGAGATTTCAAGGGTTCGGGTGGTGGTATCCAGCGTGTCAAACAGGCGATTGTTGGCAGGGATTCCTGCCCCGGTCAGCGCATTGAGTAAGGTGGACTTTCCCGCATTGGTGTACCCAACGATGGCCACAACGGGAACCTCGTTTTTCATCCGGCGCTCCCGCTGTACTCCACGCACCCTCCGGACTTCTTCCAGTTCTTCTTTCAGCTTTGCAATCTTTCTTCGGATGTGTCTACGGTCCGTTTCAAGCTGTGTTTCACCAGGGCCGCGGGTACCGATGGGCGACTTTCCTCCTGATGCTGTTTGCCGAACTAAGTGCCCCCACATACCCGTCAGACGTGGTAAAAGATATTGATACTGAGCCAACTCCACTTGCAGGCGTCCTTCTCGGGTTTTGGCTCGTTGTGCAAAGATATCCAAGATCAAAGCGGAGCGGTCCATAACTTGCACGCCAATCTCTTCGGTCAAGACGCGAATTTGCGATGGGGATAGGTCATTATCGAAAATCACCAGATCCGCCTCTTGTGCCATCGCAAGCTCTTTGACCTCGCTCACTTTTCCTTCTCCAATGAAGGTGCGTGGATCCGGACTCTGACGATTCTGTAGCACCACACCGACACAAATCCCGCCTGCCGTTTCCAGTAGTGCCGCCAGTTCCTCCATAGTCGCATCACTGGCGTTCCACTCTTCCTTCAAGTTTCCTGCGTTCAAACCAACCAAAACGGCACGGTTGATGGTTTCTTTTGTTTTGTGCTCTATCATAGCCGCTCCTGTTTCACAAATGGTTTATTTTGTGAAGGCTTGCACGATTTCCCCAATATACATGCGATGGTAATCCTTTTTTTCATAAAAGGAATGCAGTGAGGGATCGATAAAACCTTCTGGCGATATATCCTGCGCATAGAGCTTACGACAAACGAGAACGAGCTCAGCCTCCTCAAAATAGGGAGTCGTTGTTCCTGTTGTAATGGGCGTTAACCCACTTTCCTTGATTTTATCCGTATCGCGGCCACTCTTACTGCCTAACAGTTGAAGGGCGGGGCGATGGGAGACATCAAAAAAGGAAAGCGTAAACTCTGACTGCTGCTCTAAAAATTCAAAGGTATAGCGCTGGGGACGCACGTAAATGGTGGCCACATTTTTATGAAATAGGACACCAAGACCGCCCCAGCTTGCCGTCATGGTGTTAAACTTAGTTTCCTCTCCTGCAGTAATTAGCATCCACTGCTCTTCCAAGAGAGAAAAAACGTTCTTATTGAGTTGTTTTGGGTCTATTGTTTGAAACATGTCGTACCTCCCAAATCGAATTGAATCCGCCGTTTCCTTATCTTATGCCGATTGAAGAGAAATAAAACAAGGAAAAACCCGTGCCAATGACAGCACGGGTTCACACTTGAGGTAATTAGTTTTCGAGACCAAACTTCTTATTGAAGCGGCTGACACGACCGCCAGTATCCACCATCTTCTGCTTGCCGGTGAAGAAGGGGTGACACTTAGAGCAAACTTCTACTCTGATGTCCTTCTGTGTGGATCTCGTCTCAATAACATTACCGCAAGCACATCTGATGGCTGTCTGCTCGTACTTGGGATGGATACCGTCCTTCATGCGTGGTCACCTCTTTCTGAAATAAAATTAACTGCCAGCATGGTGAAATGCCGCAATTGCATTGTAAGCGCATCTAGTATGTTACCACTCTTTCAATGGAATTGCAACTCTTTTTTTGTTTTTATGCGTTCTTTTTTCCAGAACTTACTTCGCTAGAGTTCCACGGCGCATTGCGGAGTCAAAAACCAAAGGATTCGGTGAGCAATCTTCTTCCCTGTGATCGCTTCCAAGGCATACGCATAGGTGTTCATTTGTTGCAGATACGTATGAGCTGTTTGTTCGGCAAGGCTTTCGGAAATATGGTTGGTTTTAAAATCTACAATCGTGATGCCCTCTTCTGTTTCAAACCAGCAATCAACAACACCTTGCAACAGTAACTTTTCCTCTTCGGGTACATCCTCATAATACAAATGGGCTGGAACCAGAATGGAAAAGGGGAATTCGCGGTGGAGTTCATCCGCAGACTGGATGCTTTGCCCCAAGGAAGAGGAGAAAAAGGCATGCACCTGTTTCACCTGAATCGATTCGGCTTCCTGCTGTGTCAAGTACTCGGCATTCGTCAGCCGATGCACTTCTTCCTGAATTTCTTCGATGGATCCCGTCTTGGCAATGATAATGTTCTGCATCACCGTATGGAGGGCACTGCCGCGCTGCGCAGGAGTTAGGCCAAGCTTCTCTGCCACAAAGCGAGGGCGCGGAAAGCTTGCGGCTTCCCCGGTGTGTTCCGCTACGTCCCCCTGTTTCCTTGCCAAAGTAGTTGTTTTCACCAGCGAAGTAGCTGTCATTTTTGCAGGAATTTCAGAAAGTGGTTCAAAAGGATAGCGCCAATGAAGCCGCTCCCAAATGTCTTCTGGATCTGCGTCCTCTTGCTTAGCGGTTAAGGGGCTTCTGGTCATCCAATCCACTCCCTTCTCCGGTGCCGAGACTCCCGTATGATAACCGATCCTCCATGGAAAGTCCGTTGAATCAGATCCGTCGATGGCTTCGATCTCTGCCAGCTTGCGAAGTAACTCTCCCTCTGGTCTTGTCATGGCAGACAAGAGAATCCATTGTCCCGTGCAGGAGCAGCTGGAGAGCACATTGGGGTCTAATGGGCTTGCAACATAAGTGGAAAGCTTGCGAAGGTCTCCCTCACCATAGGAAAGGGAGTGCGTTAGAATCAGCTTTTCTTTGGCTCTGGTCATGGCAACATACAAAAGACGCATTTCTTCTGCTAACATCTCGCGTTTTAATTGCAGCGCAATGGCTTCTCTAGGGAGGGTCTGAAACTCTACCATAAACTGCTCATCGATTCCGCGGGGACCAAGTCCGAGTTGGGGGTGAAACAGCATCGGCGTTTGCATGTCGCTGGCATTGAAGCGCTTTCCCAATCCACAAAGAAACACCACTGGATACTCCAAGCCCTTCGAGCGATGAATGCTCAGAATTTTGACTCCTGCACTTTCACTCGTGCTGCCTTTAGCGATGCGACTGCCATGTTCTTGGATTTTGGACAGATGGAATAGAAACCCAAACAGACCTCGATGTCCGGAATGCTCAAAGCGGCAAGCCAGTTCATACAGCGCAATGAGGTTTTCCTTTCGTTGTGCCCCTCCAGGCATACGAGAGAACACCTCTAAGGCATCGGTTTTCTCATATAGGCTCCAAAGCAGCTCATGGCTGCTGACATCGATGGATTCAAAGCGGAGCGTTTCCAGTTCTTCAAGAAAGCGTCTGCAGCGCTCATCACCAGCCTGTGCAGCCGCCTGCAGGGCCTCATAGATATCTCCATCCCCCGCAAGGCGAAGCTTTGCTAACTGCTCTCCATCGAAGGTACAAAGAGGAGAATGAAGGACTGAGAGCAGAGGAATATCCTGCCTTGGGTTATCAATGATTTTAAGGTATGAGAGCAAAACCGATACTTCCGTGCTTTCAAAAAAATCACCTTCCTCTTCGGAAGACCAAGGTATCTGTGCCTCTCGTAAGGCATTGATATAATGGTGTCGCACACTGCCGGGAGAGCGAAGAAGGATGGCGATGTCGTCGGGAGTAATGGCACGCTTTCCTCCCTCTCCATCCGAAAGGTAGAAGGGTTCCTTCAAAAGATGAGCGATCTTTGAGGCTACAAAGCGCGCCTCCATCTCATGTTTTCCTGGTTTCACTCCCTCTCCGTCTTCCGATAGACCTTCTAAGTTAAGCACATGGAGTTCGGTTTCGTATCCCTCCCCTGGGGGAAAGCTTCCGCCTGGATACAGCGCTTCCTCTGGGGTATAGTTCATTTCCCCAAGTCGCTCCGACATGATATTGGAAAATACATAGTTGACCGCATCCAAGACCTCGGGTCGAGAACGGAAGTTCTGTGAAAGCAAGATCTTGCGACTTTGGCCTTCCGCTGCCTGGTCAAAGGGAACGAATCGGCGATACTTTTCTAGAAAAATGGTGGGATCCGCCAAGCGGAAGCGATAAATGGACTGTTTTACATCTCCAACGAAAAACAAGTTATTTTCGTCCTGGGATAAGGCAGAAAAGATCGTATTTTGCACATGGTTCGTATCCTGATATTCATCCACCATAATTTCCGCAAACCGGCTTCCAATTTGACGGGCCATGTCCGTTGGCTCTCCGTTTTCGCCAATCAGGAGTTCCACGGTTTTATGTTCAAGATCCGAAAAATCTAGCATTCCTTTACGTGTTTTTAGCGCAGCATAGCCCAGGGAAAAGTCCTCTACCAGATCCAAGAGGCCTACCATTGCGGGATACAACATGCGGATATCTTCTAAGAGCGCTTCGCTGGAACTCGAAAAGCGCTGTGCCAACCGTTCCATGGCATCCTTGCATTGTCCTCTGAGGAGCTTGATTCGTTCTTGCAGTCCAGGGTTTGGGCAATTACGAACGGCTTTAAATTTGGGAAAGGGAATCTGACAGGCTGCCGCAGCATGATCCCAACTTTGGGTGGTGGCATGCTGAAACCGAAGCAATGCTTCCTGCGTTTCCGTGAGGCTTTCTGCATAGGGCAAGAGAGAAGGTTCCTCCTGAATCATCTCAATGGAGCGGAAGATGGTTTCCTGCCAATACCTTGTCACCTGCTGAGCATCCTCTAAGAGTAGGCGTCCCCAGACCGTACCACCGGCATCCTGAACGCCATGAAGCGCTAGGATTTCCTTTTGCGCTTCCAACCAAGCCATCGGGTCTGCATGACTTTGCATACGAACGTAGACATCGAGTACGATGTCAATCAGGCGGCTGTCATCCCGGCCGAAGGCTAACACATCGAGAAGCTTGGCAAAGTTCCCCTCGGGATCAATGGAATCGTACCGTTCTTCCAATACATCCGTGAGGGCTTGTAGCATAAGAATCCGGGCGTCCTCTTCCTCGCACAGGGAAAAGTCCACCGGGACATCTAACACATGCCCCCATTCTCTTAGTAGGACAGTACAAAGGGCATGGATCGTGGAAATCTGTGCATGGTAAAGCAGTACGCTTTGCTGCCGCAAGTGGCGATTTTGGGGATCCTCACGAATCCGTTCTGCGATGGTGCGTCCAATTCGAATGCGAAGTTCTTCCGCAGCAGCCTTGGTAAAGGTGATGATAAGGAACTGATCAATGCGCTTTCCTTCGTTGAGAATCCGATCCAGGAGGCGATCCACCAATACGCTCGTCTTGCCAGAGCCGGCGGCAGCAGAAACTAAAAGAGTTCCCCCACGATTTTGAATCACCGCCTGCTGCGCTGGAGTTCGTGTTATTCCCATCCGTCCGACTCCCCTTCCTGGTATCCTTCTAACTGTTGCCAAAAGTCACTGTTGCGAATGGTTGGCAACCATCGCTTATGGTCCTCCCCAAGCGTTTCATCGAAATGGCAAGCAGGGGCATAGTCGCAGTAAAGACAAGCATTTTTGTTCGGACCTCTCCAGTAGGGATCCGCTCCAATGACGCCCTGCCGCATCTCGACGCAGATTTCACGCAGAGTCGTTTGAATATGCTGCTTCAGCTGCCCAAGCTTTTCGGCACTCACAAGAGCCTCACTGGTCAAAGTTTTGGTTTTTGCAGCGACACGCAGAGGCAGGAAGCGATAGCCTGCTTCCTGCGGAAATTCTAATGCCTCCAAAACAGCAGGATCATCCAAGATGAGACCCCTTCGGGTTAATTCCTTTTCAATCATCTTTCGGCGCTGTGCATCGGGCATCGTTCGGGTGCCTGCAATGAGGACATCCCGAGCAGGAAGATAAAGAACCCCCGCCGGGATTACTTCTTCTGCCTCAAAGAAGGTAGCGTGTTCCTCTAACGCAAATAGATAGAGAAGCATTTGAAGTCCCAGTCCATTCCATATTTCCGTCAAATCAAAGGACTTTCGACCGGTTTTATAGTCCACAATTTTTAAGTAGAGTTTCCCATCCTTGACCCATCCGTCGACACGATCGATAAATCCAGAAATGCTAAGCGTGATATCCCCTTCCCTTAGTTCCACGGGGGGAAGCTCCTTACCCGTTCCAAAGCCCAACTCAAAAAAGATGGGCTGAAAATCGGACGAACGGAGCTCATCTACCACATTTTGAACCACCATCGTCACACTTCTGCGTAAGCGTTGAAAGAGGTAACGAAACCGGGGGGTCTGCCCTTCAAGTCCTCCGAGCTGTTCGTTTGCATAACGAGAAATCGCGGTCTGAATCAACTGAGTTAGCTCCGCCTCATTCAGGTCTTTGATGGGGCCCTTGCGCTTAGCTTCGCGCAATACAAACTCAAGGATATAGTGCACAAAGGTACCATATTCGGGTGCATGAAAGCCCGCAGATTTTCGCGGCTTAGCCTGCATGCCAAACTTCAAAAAATAAGCAAATCGGCAGGATTTGTATTGATCCAAGCGCGAGGGGGAAAGCGCCATGGTCTTCCCATACAGGTTTTCAACCGAGTTGGCCGACAATTGTCCGCGCCGCCATAGGGACGCGGCTTCCATGCGACCAACAAAAGGCTGATACTCAGCCAAAGTGCACATGCGCTGGTATAAACTTTCCTCTTCCAACGCCAGAAGCTTTAAGTAACTTGGGTCGTTCCTGTTCGGATCGGCTTGTAGCGATCGTTCTGCTAAGTTTGGAAAGAGCGTGTGCAAGCGCTGAATCAGTATGGATGGATAGCGCTCGGAACCACCATCCCCATTCATGGGCCAAGATACCAAAAAGTACTCCGATGGTTGCGCGCAAGCTTCATAGATAATGGTCATTTCTCGGTTCATTTGTGCTTCCAATCCTGGTGAGAGAGTAATCCCATAATCAATGAAGAGTTCGCGCTCTTCCTCGCTCCACAGGCTGAGCTTTTCGCTGACTTTGGGAAGGGAGTTTTCTTCTGCCCCTAACAAAATGAGGACCTTTACCCTGCGATTTGCCAGTCTGGGGAGATCACCCGTGATGACACGATCGAGGGAAGCCGGAATAGCTCCTACCGTATACTGTGAGAACAAGAGACGAAGTAGGCGTGAAAACTCCTCCAAAGAGATGGCTTGTTCCCCCAAGGTTTCGGCACATTGCTGTAGGGCAGAACAAAGGATGTCCCAGAGTTGTTGATACTCTAAGGCTAGCTCTGGTTCCCCTCGGGCAAGAAGGGCATTGGCTCTTTCTTCCAAGTGCTCCGCTAAGTGAATATTCTCTAGAAAGTTGTAAAGTCCTGTCACTTTACTGATCGCACTATCACTCATTTCGTGTAAATATTGCTCGAAAGGGAAAACTGCTTTACACCTGATTTCATTGAGGAGGTCAAGTTCTGTTTGGTCCCGCTCTGGGTGACGGCTTCCATACCCGGATGGACTTTGCTGAAACCCTGTCTTGCTTGTCCACTGCTTCCCCCTGATGTTCCAGAGCAAGGCATAGTTCTCTAAGCAATCACACTCCTCTGGACTTAAGTTAGCAAGTCCCGTTTTCAGATAGCGAAACATATCTTCATACGCATAGTTACCAGTCAGTACGTCTAAGGCCGAAATGATGACGCTAAACACCGGCTTTTGGAGAATGGATTGCATCGACGACTGAAAAACAGGGATGCGATAGCGTGCAAATTCACTGGCAATCAAATCACGATAAGCTTCCATGTCACGAGCTGCAACCGCAACATCACGGCAGCGCACCTCACCAGAACGAAGCAATCTTCGAATTTGGTTGGCTGCCCAAGATACCTCTTCCCTTCGGTTTCGTGCAGAGAATACGGAAAGATGGTTGGTTGTATCACCCGGATAAGGGGATTGCTCTCGAGAAAATAAATGCTGCTCCAGATAATTCAGGGCCGGATGACGAACCTGTTCTAGCACGCTTAGCTGGTTTACCTCAACGGGAATATGATTCTGCTTTGCCATGCGAAGGAGCGTGTGCGCCGTATGCCTGGCACTGGCAAAGACGGCTTCCGGGTCTTCCTCCTCGTTTAGACTGTCGCAAGTCAGGACTATCGTCACCGATTCGGAGCGGAGGAGGAGATTTTGAATGACGCGTTCCTCCTGAGGCGTAAAATCAGTGAATCCATCGAAATAGCAATCCTTTCCTACCGCGAAGAGGGAGCTTTCGAGCTTTTCAGAGAGCCTGGTCAGCCGGTCACGAGGATCGCTGGCCCCATGTGTAGTCATACTATCATAAGCCCCATAGATGAGTGCCATATCCTGCAATTTCTTTGCACTTAATCCATCTGCTAGATCGGCTATTTCTTGAAGCTGTGGAGCGGTAACACAACTGCTTTTTAGCTCATCGATTGCAGACAGGAGCTGTGTTAAAAATTCCGGTTTTTGGGAGGGAGGCCCAAACACACTTAGTTTGCTACTGACCGCTTTGAGTGCCCGATACATCACCAACAGGCGCCCCCCTTCATCCAACACAGGGCGAGCTAAGCCCCCAAAGAGAGCCTCTACGCGATGAGCAAGACTGGTAAAGGAAAACACTTCTGCGTACTGTGACGCCGCATTCCCGTTGATTTCACAGAGCTTTCGTTCCGTTTCATAGGATGCCTGTTCCGGAACCAAAAGGACTTGCTTCCGAATCCGACCTCTTTCCTGTATCTGTTCGAGTACTTTTGTGGACTTTCCACTCTGACTACGTCCCAGCAAAAGGGTTAACAAAGGCAAAAAAACACCTCCTTTTTAAAGTAAGGAACGGACTTTTCTCTATTATAGCACACAGGCGGAATCCTTGGAAGAATCGAAAATCAGGACGGACTGGCTCAATTCCTGTCGTGTCGCATAGGATGGACTGATGGTGGAATGCGTTATTCCCTGTCTTCTTTTCTACTTCTTAAGGAGGAGTTGCGTAAAATGGAAAACAAATGTCCCAATGACCGAAGCTTTTACGGTGGCATTCAGGGAGTCCTTCCTCCCTGTGGAGATCTTGCAACACCGTATGTACCTATGATGGAACCGCTGCCGGAGCGCTATTCTTATACGGATGCCCTGAATAACGGCACTCTCTTCCCTGCCTTAAACCTGCCATTTCATCTGGCGGTCGATGCCAATAATGTCATTAAAACTCCCCTCAATGAACTGCAAGCATTGGAATTTGTCGTGGCAGAACTCGGCCTCTATTTGGACACCCATCCCGATGATGAAGAGGCTTTTTATGTTTATAAGCAATATGTTGAGTTAGAAAGAGATGCACGACAAGCCTATGTTGCGAACAAAGGCCCCTTGTTTCAAATGGATTCTGCCCAGTCTGATACCTACAACTGGGTCAAGGATCCGTGGCCTTGGCATCTAAAGGACTAAGGGAGGATCAGTATGTTTGTCTATGAAAAAAAGCTTCAATATCCGGTCAGAATCGCGAATCCAAACCCACGATTGGCCTCAGTTATTATTTCGCAATACGGTGGCCCAGACGGCGAGTTAGGTGCCTCCATGCGGTATCTTTCCCAACGCTATAGTATGCCGTACCCGGAAATCTCGGCCCTCTTAACGGATATTGGTACCGAAGAATCCGAACCATCAAATGGTATGTAACGAGGCAATAAAAAACCCCCAAGGCAAATGCCACGGGGGAATTTCGTATGCAGTCATTCCTTATTTTCCAATCGCGAGCTTAGCTTTGCTAGGTTCTCAATCGTTTTGGGGGAGAGAAAATGTTCAATTTTCTCAACCTCTTCCAGTTCATTCTCACTATCATTGAGTAGACAGAGAAAGCGTTGGATTACTTCATGGCGGTACAAAAGATAGCGTCCTTCCAGGTAACCTTTTTCCGATAATTGGATATACCCATACTTCTCCGATAGAACGAAACCAAAATGTTTTAGTTGCTGAATCATTTTGGAGGCGGACGATGGTTTTACATGCAACATTTGCGAAAGTTCACCGATTCGGACCACATCCCTGCTCTGCAGAAGTCGGTAAATCATTTCAAGATAATCTTCCATCGCCGGTGTTAGTTCTACGGTTTCATTTGCCTGATACCCTCGCAAGGTGTAAAAATCATCTTGATTTTGCATAAAACCCCCAACCTCCCTATAAGCGACAAGGTAGTAACCGATCGGAATTTCTGGAATAGTATAGCAATGAGCAAGAAAGTTTCCCTAAACTAAAACTTATTCCGTGGAGGTTCATGATATGAATACCAGCATTACCCTAAATCATTTAAAGCCCGGTGAAAAAGCCGTGGTCAAAGAACTTTTGGCCAGTGGAAGCATGCGCCGACGTTTTTTGGACATTGGTCTCATTGAAAATACCCCTGTAGAATGTCTGGGACGAAGTCCTGGTGGCGACCCATCGGCCTACCTGATTCGTGGTGCCGTCATTGCCATCCGATCCGAAGATTCTGAAGATATTTTACTTAGACAATAAGGAAAAGGAGATTGAGCAGTGGGACTTACAAACAGTTCAGTTGGAGTTAAGGCGATCGCTTCTGCACTGGAAATTCAAAAGCAAACTTCGGAAGATCGGGTGATTGCCTTAGCAGGGAACCCAAACGTCGGGAAAAGCACCGTCTTTAATGCCTTGACCGGAATGAACCAACATACCGGAAACTGGCCAGGTAAGACGGTTACGAATGCACAGGGGTATTGCTCCGGAAAACAGCACTCCTACGTATTGGTAGACATTCCAGGCACCTATTCTTTGATGGCACATTCGGCCGAAGAAGAGGTGGCCCGCAATTTTATCTGCTTTGGTGAACCGGACGCTGTTGTCGTGGTATGTGATGCAACCTGCCTGGAACGAAACTTGAACTTGGTGCTACAAACGATTGAGATCACTTCCCAAGTCATTGTATGCGTCAACCTTATGGACGAAGCAAAACGAAAGAACATCAAGATTAATCTGCCGCTTCTTTCCAAACAGTTAGGGGTTCCTGTGGTTGGGACGATTGCCCAAAAAAAGAAGACCCTAGATGAACTCCTAACGGCCTTGGATCAAGTCACCGACGGAACCTTGGTTTGCGCTCCCCGATTAATTTCTTATCCGACTCCAATCGAAGATGCCATTGCCATTCTTTCCCCTCAATTAGAAGAACTCTGCGAAGGCCGTCTCAACGCCAGATGGCTTGCGCTTAAGTTGTTGGATCAAGACCCGTCCCTTATGGAGGAACTGGAGTCCTACCTGGGCAAGGACTTCCTGCAAAACGAGGAAGTAACCCGCGCCATGACTTGCGCAAAACAGATCCTTGAAGAGCAGGAGATTCATCAAGATCGATTCAAAGACATGGTGGTTTCCACCCTAGTGAGCACTGCAGAGGATATCGGCTGCAGTGCCGTTACATACGAAAAGGAAGGTTATCATGCTGCGGATCGGAAAATCGACCATATCTTAACCAGCAAGGTAACTGGATACCCCATTATGTTAGCCCTTCTTGGCGTAGTCTTCTGGTTGACCATTACGGGAGCAAACTATCCATCCCAACTGCTGTCCACAGGACTCTTTTGGATTGAGGATCGTTTGACCGACTTTTTCCTTCTGATCCATGCACCCGATTGGTTGTATGGTGTCCTGGTTCTAGGGGTCTATCGGGTGTTAGCATGGGTTGTTTCCGTCATGCTTCCACCCATGGCAATCTTCTTCCCGCTCTTTACCCTTCTGGAGGACGTCGGATACTTACCCCGCATTGCCTATAACCTAGATAAACCATTTAAGCGTTGCTGCGCTTGCGGAAAACAGGCCCTTACTATGTGCATGGGATTCGGATGCAACGCAGCCGGCATTGTTGGTTGTCGTATCATCGACTCACCTCGGGAGCGGTTACTGGCCATCCTAACAAACAATTTTGTACCTTGTAATGGACGGTTCCCCACCTTAATTACGATCCTTACGATGTTTTTCGTCGGCTGTGCCGGAGGGATCTTCTCGTCCGTACTCTGTGCGGTTCTGCTCACTGGGGTCATCGTATTTGGCATCCTGACCACCTTTCTGGTGACTAAACTACTTTCCAAAACATTACTCAAAGGAGTCCCTTCCTCCTTTACCTTGGAACTACCACCCTACCGCAAACCTCAAATCGGCAAGGTGATTGTTCGTTCCATTTTTGACCGAACGCTGTTTGTCTTGGGAAGAGCGGTTATGGTGGCGGCGCCGGCTGGAATGGTCATCTGGCTCATGGCAAATATTATGGTTGGTGACACAAGCTTATTAAATCACTGTGCCCAATTCTTAGACCCCTTTGCTCGATGGATGGGCTTAGATGGAGTGATTTTAATCGCCTTTATCCTCGGATTCCCGGCCAATGAAATTGTCATCCCCATCATCATTATGGCGTACATGGCACAAGGAAGCCTTTTGGAACTTGATAGCCTGCTTGCCTTAAAAGACTTGTTCGTGGCCAATGGCTGGACCTGGGTCACCGCCATTAGTACCATGCTATTTTCTCTCATGCACTGGCCTTGCTCCACTACCTTACTCACCATTCGAAAAGAAACCGGAAGCTATAAATGGACGCTTCTCGCGTTTTTGATTCCCACGGCCATGGGGGTCGGAACTTGTATTCTATTTACTAGTATCGCCCGGTTCTTTTTAAAATGACATATAAATTTAGCGCTGTGTGGTCGGAGCTTTCCGTCCTCACAGCGCTTTTCTTCTTTATTGGGACGCGTTGCTCCGTCCATACATAGTCTGCGCAAGCTTCCACAGTTCGTCTAGCTGTCTATGCTGCTCTTCTTCCGGGATCGGTGCATACTCATCACTGCAAATAAAGCTTTGACAAGACGAGCCATTAGGCAATTGAAGAAAATACTCTCTTACCACATGCCCAAATTCACCGTCGTAGTCTAGATCTTGAGAGTTCATCACCTTAGACCGTAAGGTTATGATGTATTCTGACTCCTGCAAGAAATCACCTCCATTTGTAGTACTGTATGGTGAGCGAGGTTTGGACTATTCCTAGGTCTTACACAATACAACTACAAGAGCGAAGCCGTTTGTACGGTGACAATTCTGCAATGGTTCCGAATTCCACTTCATATATATGATACTGCGAACGAAATCCATTCAGATTTTTCCGGAAAGGAGTGAAACGATGGCGGATTGTATCTATCTTCGAAAGTCTCGTGTGGATGCGGAAGCAGAAGCGCATGGTGCTGGAGACACCTTGGCAAGGCATGAGAAAGAACTTCTGCAAACGGCGAAAAAACTGCGCCGAACCATTACCCACATTTACCGCGAAGTTGTCAGTGGTGAAACCATTTCGGCTCGCCCACAGATGCAGCAGTTGCTTCGTGATGTTGAGCTGGGCTTGTGGGATGCGGTACATGTGATGGAGGTAGAGCGATTAGCCCGTGGTGACACATTGGATCAGGGCATCGTTTCCCAGACATTTTTGTATTCAAAAACGCTGATCATCACCCCTAAGAAGACCTATGACCCCTCCAATGAGTTTGATGAGGAGTATTTTGAATTTGGTTTGTTCATGTCGCGACGCGAATATAAAACCATTAATCGTCGCCAACAGGCTGGCCGCCTTGCTAGTCTCCGCGAAGGAAAATGGGTTGCAAACAAAGCCCCCTATGGGTATCGCAGAAACAAGCTGCAGGGGCAAAAGGGATGGTCCTTAGAGGTCCAGGATCCCCAAGCATCCATCGTCTGCGATATTTTTCGATGGTTAACTTCAGGGTATGAAGAGGCTGGCTCTTGCATAACGCTTGGAACTTCACAAATTGCTCACCGGTTAAATCATCTTGGCATTCCATCCCCTAGTGGAAGGGAGTGGGGAGCAAACAGCGTGCGCGATATTCTGCGGAATGACGCTTATGCCGGTTGGATTCATTGGGGGCGGCGTGCGACACAGAAGGCCCTGTGCGATGGTACTGTGGTAACGAGTCGTCCCCGAGCGGATCTGCGATCTTACCAGCGGTTTCCCGGTTTACATCCCCCACTGATCCCACAAGAGACCTTCGATCTTGCGCAAACCATACTGGGAAACTACCCTTCCCGCCCCGGCCCCAAGCAGGCTAAGACGCAAAACCCTTTGGCCGGGCTGGTCTTTTGTGGAGCCTGCGGACATTCCATGGTTCGGCGTCCCTATGCATCGGGACGACCGGATGCACTGCTCTGTCCATATCCCTCCTGTCCTACGAAGTCATCTGATCTGATGCTCGTAGAAACGGTTCTCCTGTCCACCTTGACGGATTGGCTTTCCAACTTAGAAGCTCCAAAGCACGAAGAATGCCTCCCTACCAGGAGTCCTGAACGGGATGCCTTGCAGCGTGCTCTTGCACTTGGGGAGAAGAAGTTGGATCTTCTTCGGCAACAGGAATCGCGTGCCTTCGAGCTGGTTGAGCAAGCGGTCTATAGCCCAGAGCAGTTTATCCAGCGCACAACTGAACTTGAGAAGCAAAAAGAATCCCTGCTCCAGACTCAAGAGCGCATCCGTTTAGAACTGCAAACGCGAGAAAGAGAAACCCCCTTCGACCTGCAGGGAATCCCTAAGTTGCACCACGTACTCGATTCCTATCCCATGGCTCAGGATGCTGCCGAAAAAAAAAGGCTCTTAACATCCGTGCTCTCTCGTGTTATCTACCTCAAAACCACAGGGGGGCGATACCAAGAGAGTAATCTGCAGCTCATCCTGTACCCACGTTTTCGAGCGCCCAATTCTCACGGATAGTCTCACGGTTCCAAAGAACTCGGACATATGGAAATGGTGGCTGCCATTGTTCATCAGTTAACCCGCAATCTCACGGATCAAGATATTCAGGAAAACCCCGCGTTTGCTCAGTACTTTGTGGATCGCACCACGGGAATCTATCCCACGGCTGCGTGCGGATTCCCATGGTCTGCCGCTGAAATGAGCGTAAAGGGTGATGTCATTGCAGATCTGACGGAAGATTTGGCTGCCGAGCAGAAAGCACGTGTCACCTATGATAATATTTTGCGACTTTCGGATGACCCAGATGTAAATGATGCCATCCGTTTCCTCAGAGAGCGAGAAGTGGTTCACTTCCAACGCTTTGGCGAGGCATTGCAGCAAGCTCGCGAGAAAATGCAGCAAGAAAAGAGAAATATTTATTTCATGAATCCTGCATTCGATCGCTAAGGCCCATCCATGATAGAAAAAGGGAGTTGATGTCTATGCATCAACTCCCTTTTTGTTATTTCTCCTTTGCAGAGAGGGTTCTTGTGGCATTTAAGATGGCAACGACACTCACCCCAACATCTGCGAGAACCGCCTCCCACATGTTGGAAAGTCCAATCATGCTAAGGGCAAGGACAAGTCCTTTAATGGCCAGTGAAAAGACAATGTTCTCACGAGCAATGCGCATGGTTCGTTTCGCAATGAGAATGGCCGTGGCTACCTTTTGCGGATCGTCATCCATAATGACCACATCTGCTGCTTCCATCGCCGCATCGGAACCAAGACCACCCATGGCAATACCCACATCCGCCCGCGAAAGAACGGGAGCATCGTTGATTCCATCCCCAACAAAGACCACCGTTCGGTTCGGCGCACTCTCGTTCAACAGTTTCTCCAAACAGGATACCTTATCCTGGGGGAGCAGCTGGGAATACACCGCGTCAATCCCAAGGGTATTGCCAATTTCTTGCGCGGTATACGAATTGTCGCCCGTTAACATCACGGTTTTCTGAATGCCCACTCGGTGCAACCGTTGTAAGGCTTGCGCCGCGTGCTCTTTGACCTCGTCTGCCAATCGGATGTACCCTGCATACTCCTGGTTGACCGCAAGATATACCACCGTGTTACTGTTTTGGATTTGGGGAACCGAAATTCCCTCACCAGACATAAGCTTTTGGTTTCCTGCCAGGATGGGCATTCCATCCACAATGGCCAGCACGCCCCTTCCCGGGAAGTTCTGGAGGGAACCAACGCGTTCTTTCTCCAGCGTATCCGGAACGGCTGCCCGCAGGGATACCGCAATCGGATGGTCACTGTACAGTTCTGCCAAGGCGGCAAATTCCAACAGCTTCTCCTTGGAAAAAGACGGTTCCGGCACAATTTCGGAAACCGAAAAACTTCCCTTGGTCAGTGTGCCGGTTTTGTCAAAAGCAACTACCTCTGCTTTGGACAGGCTTTCCAGATAGGTTGCTCCCTTGACTAAGATTCCTCTTTTGGAAGCCCCACCAATTCCACCAAAGAAGGAGAGCGGAACGGATAGGACTAAGGCACATGGACAAGAAATGACTAAAAAACTCAAAGCACGATACACCCATGTGCTCCATCCTCCCCAAAGAAGCGAAGGAATAACCGCTAAGGCAAGGGCAGCCAACACAACTACCGGGGTATAGTAGCGCGCAAACCGAGTAATAAAATTCTCTGTCTTTGCCTTATTGGCAGCAGAGGATTCAACCAGCTCTAGAATTCTTGAAACCGTGGAATCTTCAAAGCGACGGCTTACCCGCAGCCGCAACAATCCGGTCAAATTGACACATCCACTGATCACCTCATCCCCAGAAAAAACATCGCGTGGTACCGCTTCCCCGGTTAGGGCCATAGTATTCAGGCTGGATTCCCCTTCCACCACCGTTCCATCCAGTGGAACCTTTTCCCCCGGCTTAATTACGATGATTTGACCAATCTCCACTTCGGAAGGATCCACTTCACGAAGGCTTTGATTCTCTTCTAAATTGGCATACTCCGGCATCATGTTCATCAGATCAGCGATGGAGTTTCTGCTTCGTTCCACGGCAAGGCTTTGGAAGAGCTCCCCTACCTGGTAAAACAGCATGACAAATACACCTTCTGGGTATTCTCCGATACAAAAGGCACCGACTGTGGCGATGGCCATGAGAAAGTTCTCATCAAACCATTGTCCGCGCAGAATGTTTTGGATCGCCTCCCATAAAACATCCCAACCAATGATTAAATAAGGAATCAGAAACAGACCGAGCCGAAGAGCTCCTTCCACAGGCAGCAAGGCGATGCAAAGGAGAAGGACAGCAGAGAGAATGATGCGGAAAAGGGTTTGTTTTTGCGTACGACTCAATACTCTCCCCCCTAACTCAAACGATCACGGTACAGGATGGTTCTACTTTTTTGCATATCGATTTCACTTCCTGCAGCAAGGATTCTAAATTTACATTCTCCGCCACTTCTAAGCTCAATCTCTGGGTCAGAAAACTAACCGTTGCTCGCTCCACTCCAGGCAGCTTTGCAATCCCGTTTTCCATCTTGGCGGCACAATTGGCACAATCTAAATTCTCCAACTTATAAGTCTTTTTCATCGTAAGTCTTCCTTTCTTTACTCTAAAATATGTTCCATTCCTTGACCTAAGATGGTTTTCACGTGATCGTCTGCCAGGGAATATAAAACCGAGCGTCCTTCCTTGCGGAATTTGACCAGTTTGGATTGCTTTAACACGCGAAGCTGATGTGAAATGGCGGACATGCTCATCCCCAAAAGTTCTGCAATGTCACAGACACAGAGTTCGGTTTCAAAGAGCGTATACATTATTTTAATGCGTGTACTGTCCCCAAACACTTTATAGAGATCCGCAAGTTCATAGAGTCGATCATCCGCTGGCATTCCTTCGGCTAATGCCGGCAAAAACGTCTGATCGTGATGCTTTCCAGGACAGCTGTCCTGCTTGGTGTTACAGATCGGTGCTATCTCCTTCATCAAATCCTCCTTATAGTTGAATATATGTTCAACTATTATTATATATATCTGTAACGATTTGTCAAGAGAATGTTTGCTCCGGTTTCAAGTTCTAAAAAAAGACGGAAACGCGCTCTTTTCTCTTCCTAAATTGAAAATACTAAGGTTTTATCTCTTAAAACAAAGGAAGCTATGGTGGCAAGATAAGAAGAATGTTTAAATTTTTCTGTTTTGAATATATTAAGTACGATCCAATGACACTGCTATCTACCTTTCATTTGGAATTATGATAATGGACAAGCTTTTCAGGAAGGGCAGATGACGAAATGAAACTGATGATAAAACGAATGGTATACGTTATTTTGTTCGCAATCTTTCTTTACCTGCTCTATTTTCTGATTGCTGGCGTCCTTCCGTTTCGCAATGGAAAAGACTTGCCCGCAGAGTATAAGGAATCGATAGACTCGTACCACTTTCTTCGGGAAGAACCGAGCGTCGACCGTGTTGCCTTAGTGGAAGACCCAATGACCAGCCTTAAAGCTCGGGTGAATTTGATTTCGCAGGCAAAGGACACCATCGATATTTCGTATTATGCTATCCATATGGGTGGAACCTCCGATTTCTTTTTTGGCGCTGTCTTAGATGCCGCCGATCGCGGAGTCAAGATTCGGATTCTGCTAGATGGTATGTCCGGGGGCCTTACGAAACAAAATCGTGACTACGCAAGCGCCCTCGGTGGGCACAAGAATATCGAGCTTCGTCTGTACAATACCCCTAATCCCTTAAAGCCTTGGACCTTTAATGCCCGCATGCACGATAAGTATATCATTGTCGACAATAAGCTCCTGCTGCTGGGCGGAAGAAATCTGGGTGATAAGTATTTCAATCCGGAAGGGTTTTCAAAAAGTCTATCCATTGATCGAGACATTCTCGTCTTTAACACGGCCTTTGAGTCCGAGGATCGATCCTCCGTACTTTTTGAGGTTCGTGACTATATGGACGCAATTTGGAATAGCGATACCGTGACGGAGCCTTTTTCCACGGATACGCAAAAGGGTGCCGTCCTCAGGCAGCATCTGTATACCATGTTGCAAGAGGCTCGTATGAAAACACCGGCCCTTTTTGACCGTGAGGAGAACTACTATGAAACGACCGTTCCCACAAATCACATTGCCTTTTTGCATAATGATTCAGATATTGGCGTGAAAGCCCCTAAGGTTGGCTATGTCATTGCAAAATTGTTGCTTTCCGCTCAGGAAAGCGCATTCCTGCAATCCCCCTACCTTGTCTTAGATACAAACAGCAAGAATGTGCTCACGGCTCTTGGGCAAAAGGACATCCGCTATGAAATTCTGACCAACTCACTGGCTTCCTCTCCCAATGTACTTGCTTACAGTGCCTATCTCAACGATCGGGACGAGATCCTTGCAACGGGCGCTGAGGTGTTGGAATACCAAAGCAAGCACGCCATTCATGCAAAAACTTATTTGATTGATGATCGCTTATGTATCGCAGGCTCCTATAACCTAGATCCAAGAAGTGCTTATATTGACACGGAACTCATGCTTGCCATTGACAGTGTAGAGTTTGCAGCTTATATGCGAGAGGTGCTCGGCACGTATCAAAAAGACTCCTTGCAGGTTGATGTCAATGGAGATTACCTTCCAAAGGAAGGCCTTGCGATTCAAGACGTCTCCACCACAAAGCAACTAATTATCTCTCTTGTTCGGATCATCGTTCGTCCCTTTACCTTCTTAGTATAAGATGCAAAACGGTGCTGTCACCTTACTGTGATAGCACCGTTTTTCGTATAGTTATCCGAACATGGCGAGGAAATCCTCTTCAGAAAGGATGGGGATTCCCAAATCCATTGCCTTTTTATTTTTCGCAGAGGTCGATTGCACATCATTATTCACGAGATAGTTTGTTTTTTTGGAAACACTTCCTGTCACCGAACCACCTTCGCCTTCCACATAAGCTCGAAAGGCGTCTCGGTTGGAAAAGTGGTGGACATCCCCGGTGATTACAAAGGTCAACCCAGCGCATTTTCCCCCGTCATCGGGTTTGGCTGTGACCTCCTCCAGGTGAAGTTCCCTCAACAGAGCATGAAAGGAAGCGTTCTGTTCGGGCTCCTGATACCATTGCAGGATGGCACTGGATTTTTCGGGGCCAATGCCTTCGATATCAAGGAACCCTTCCCCGCTTTGCAACCGCGAAAGAAAGCCGTTAGAGCCAAGCTTTCCAATGATTTTCTTCCCTGCATCCACCCCAATCAAGGGGATGCAGAGGGCATAGATAAAATTGACGGGATGAACCTTCCTGCTGCGTTCAATGGCTTTGAGTAAATTTTCACAGGATTTTTCTCCAAATCCTTCCAAGGACTTAATCTCCTCTTTGTACTTCGAGAGGTGATAGATATCTTCAAAGTGCTTAATGTATCCTTTGTTCACAAAGGCCAAAAGGGTTTGAATGGAAAGTCCATCGATATCCATACCGTGTTTGCTGACAAAGCGGGAAAAGCGCTTTAAGTGCTTGGCCGGACAAGCCGGATTGGTGCAGCGAAGCGTTTTAGTTCCACTATTCGCACTCGTCCGTATCTCTGTTTTTTGCTGGCACACCGGGCAACACTCTGGGATGGAAAACTGGCCACTTGCTTGCTTCACGGCAATGCACTTTGGAATGATCTTATTGGCCTTAATAATTTCCAGCGTGGTACGCTGGTCTTCTCCAATCCCAAGACGTTCCATCTCGCTGATATTGCACAGAGAAGCCCTCGAAACGATCGTTCCCTCTAACTGGATTGGTTCAAATACCGCAACGGGGGTAATGACGGAGGCTGCGCAAGACCATTCCACATGATCAAGTTGAGAGATCGCGGAAACGTCCTGCCATTTGAAGGCGAGGCCAGATCGTGCCGCATGATGCCCCGTCACACTTCCGCTTGCAGCGTACTCGATATCATCGTAGCAAATCACAAGACCATCCACAGGAAGATCCATATCTCCAGATTCGACTTTCTTGGTCCAGCGTTGGATGGCTTCGGGTAAGTCTTCCGCCCTAGTTGCTTCGCGTTCGATGGTTTGGAATCCTAGCTGATCCAGGTACGCAATCCGCTTCCCCCATTCGTTCATCCCGTGTTCCAGGTAGACCAAGGCAAAGGCATAAAACGTGACCTTACGCTCTTGCACTTTGGATACGTTGGACACATCCAAGGCTAAGGTACCGGATGCGAGGTTACGTGGATTGGAATATTTCTCGTCCTCGTCCTCAATGGTGTCGTTGATCATGGTAAAGTCAGAATACGATATGGTGGCTTCCCCACGCACCACCATGTGCCCTTGCTCCGAAATTTCAAGCGGGAATCCCCGAATGACGTCTTTCATAAAGGTAATATTTGTTCCGATGGTGCCGTTTCCACGGGTCATAATCTTCGACAGCTTTCCTTGATCGTAGGTTAAGACCAAGGTTAGGCCATCTAACTTCCACGTCAGCCAGATAGGGCGATCTCCAGCCCAGGCCTGCAGTTCCTTCACCACTTTGGTCTTTGCCAGAGAAAGCGTAGGAAACTCATGTGGTTCTTTGACCCCGGTTTCTTTCCCCTCACCCATAGGAGCATCGCTCGTCATTTGAGTGGGACTATTGGGAAGTGTGATACCGATTTCGGCCTCCAATTGCGCCAGCTCATCAAATAGAGCATCCCATTCAAAGTTCGTCATGCTCTCTTCCCGGCCGCTATAGTAATCTGCAGAGGCCCGATTTAAGATATCGACAAGCTCTTGCATTCTTTGATTCTTATCCATACACATCTCCATCTCGTGCCTTCATTCTCGTGTTATCGGCCTTCGCGTAATAACTCTTCTACAGCAAGCATTATGCCCAGTTTTCCGGATTCATAGGTCAGGCCACCTTGCATATAAACCGTGTAAGGTGGACGAATGGGAGCATCGGCAGTCAGCTCGATGGATGCCCCTTGAATAAAGGCGCCTGCCGCCATGACCACGGGGCAGTCATAGCCAGGCATGTCCCAAGGGATGGGGGTAACGAAGGAGTCTACCGGAGCGCCCGCCTGAATTCCACGGCAGAAGCGCTCCACTCGTTCCCCTGATCCTAAGTGAATCATTTGTACAATGTCGTGCCGGAGAGCGTCCGACCTAGGATCGGTCTGATACCCCAAAAGCTCCACCATTTTTGCCGCAAAGGTAGCCGTTTTAAGGGCTTGCGCTACCGTATGTGGTGCCATAAACAGACCTTGATACAGTTCGCGGTTATGCCCTAAGGTGGATCCGCACTTTCTGCCGATTCCAGGAATCGTCAAACGCATGGAACATTGCTCCACCAAATCATGCCGCCCCGCCAGGTAGCCTCCGCTGGGCGCTAACCCGCCTCCTGGGTTTTTAATGAGGGAACCCATGATGAGATCGGCTCCTACTTCACTGGGCTCCACCACATCCACAAATTCCCCATAACAGTTATCAACTAAAATGTACACGCGATCATTGACGGCTCGGATCCGATGAATAATTTCCTCAATTTCTGCGACAGAGAGCGAGGCCCGGGTAGCATACCCGCGCGAACGCTGGATGAGGACGGCTTTGATTTTGGTATCCTGTACTGCCGCAACAATGGCATCCAGATCGGGCGTGTTTTCCGGGGTCAACTCAACCTGGCGATACTGAATTCCAAATTCCTGTAAAGAACCATAGCCATGCCCCGTGACCCCGATAACCCCCAAGAGGGTATCGTAGGGCGCACCAATGGCAGACAATAACACGTCCCCGGGACGCAGTACGCCAAAAAGCGCAGAACCAATGGCGTGGGTTCCGTTCACAAAGCCCAGACGAACCAAAGCATCCTGTGTTCCAAAGATTTCAGCGTAAATATCATCCAGCTTATCGCGCCCCTCATCGTTATACCCATAGCCGGTGGTCCCATGAAAATAATGATCGGATACCCGATGGGTTTGAAACGCAGACAGCACCTTTTGCGTATTCCGTTCCGCCACCTGGTCGATATGGGCGAACTGATTCGAAAGGGCTGCCTGTGCCTCAAGGGAAAGATCCAGGACGCGTTGGCTGATTTCTAATGCCATGACTGTTAACTCCTTTTATCTACGGTTTGCAAGGGTTCTTTTGCAAGTGCATGCACGAGACGAATGCAGGACTCCACATCGGAGGTCTCCACCGTCTCTACGGGAGAGTGAATATAGCGGCACGGGACACAAATCCCTCCGGTTAAAACGCCTTGGCGGCTTACATGGATGGCACCTGCATCCGTCCCCCCTAGGGTAATGACATCTTTCTGATGTGGAATCCCCTGCTCCGTAGCCAGCTGGGTGAGCAGCTCTACCATTTGGGGATGACATATGACCGAAGCGTCCATCACTTTGATGGCAGCGCCGCCTCCTAGAATGCTACTGCATTGAAATTTGCTGTCTGGCTCATGCGCAGATGTGATATCTACGGCCACCGCGTAATCCGGTTCAATTTGAAACGCTGCCGTTTTTGCTCCCCGCAAGCCAACTTCCTCCTGAACCGTGAAGACAAAGTAAAGATCATTCTCGGTAGTTCCCAGACGCTTGATGGCTTCTAAGAGAACCAAGCAGGAGATGTGATTATCCATATAGGGCGCGGATATGCGGCTGCCCATACAAAAGGTTGGCATGGAGGAGACCGCCGTATCGCCGATTTGTACTCTTGTTTCCGCCTCATCTTTGGTTTTGGCTCCAATATCCAAATAGAGGTCTTGCATCGTAAGATCCTTTTCCTTAACCTTCTCACTGAGGACCAAAACTCCCATGGTACCGTTTTGAAAGCGGAAGGGGGTGTGTAGGATACTATGCAGCGCTTGCCCTCCAATTTTTCCGATCCGAAGGTAGCCGTCTTGTTCAATGTGCGTCACGACAAGACCGATTGAATCCATATGGGCAGCAAATAAGAGCTTAGGCCCTCTTCCCTTTTTGTGGACAATCAGGTTACCTAAGGTATCGGTATAGCACTCGTCAGCATAAGGTCTTGCCAATTCGGCCAGACGGTTTGCCAATTCCCCTTCGTTTCCGGATGGGGCGTGACACTCATTTAGTTCTTGTAATAACGCGAAATACTCCACTGGCCATTCTCCTCATTCCACTTGTTGTGCCATTGCTTCCAAAAACAGATAAGATAGACGCTCCATTGCTTCACAATCCGAGCGGGAAACCACCCCCTCCGAGGTGTGAAGGTAGCGAACCGCTGCCGAAATCCCGGCCACGCGCACGCCCGCTCGACTGCGTTGAATGGCGCCGGCATCGGTACCGCCGGCGATATAGTGTTTTGTCTGCCAAGGAATCTGATGCTTTTCCGCTAATTCCCGAAGCAATTCAAACAAAGCTCGGTCATAGATGGTTGCTCCATCCATGAATGGAATGACCGGACCGCAACCTGGTATGCAAACCTTTTTTTGCCCTTCCATATCCGGAAGATCGGCAGCAGTGGTGCCTTCCAGTACTAAGGCAATCTCTGGTTTGACGGAAAACGCGGCTCCAAATGCCCCACGGGTTCCAACCTCTTCCTGTACCGTAAATACAAAGGTACAATCCAATGGTAGGGGCTTCTTGAGTAACGAGAGCATCACGGCGCAGCCCACTCGGTCATCCAATGCTTTGGCCCGCAAACATTCATTCCCAAAGGGCCTTGGACTTCCATCGAATACGATTATATCACCAGCAGACACCAGTGCCTTTGCATCTTCTGCCGATTCACAACCCATATCGATATATAAATCGGATAGTTTCGGTGTTTTCTTTCGCTCATCCTCCGTTGCTAGATGAAATGCCTTGATTCCGATAATGCCAGGGTATCGTTCAGTTCCCACAAAGACCCGCTTGCCAAGTAACACACGGCGGTCAATGCCACCCAGTGTCACAAACTTGATATACCCATCCTCGGTAATGCTGCGGACCATCAGACCAACTTCATCCATGTGGGCGGCCAGCATTAGCTTATTGGGGGCTGGTTTCGCTCCCTGTTTGAACACAATGAGGTTTCCCATGACATCCGTACGAATGGACTGGGCAAAGGGTTCCGCTTGTTCTCGAATGAACTTGCGAACCGCCTCTTCCGCACTGGATGCACCATCGAGGGAACAAAGGGTGCTGATCAGTTCTTGCATAGGTCCCCTCCTTCCTTCGAAAAGGCACGCACAAAGGCAGCAATCAGCTGTGCTGTATTCTCTAAGTCCGTAGCCTTCATCACCTCATAGGGGGTATGCATGTATTTTAGAGGAATGGAGAGGACTGCTGTTGCAACCCCTTCCCGGCAAATCTGCATATGCCAAGCATTGGTGCCCGAAGAGCCCCCCATCACTTCCCGTTGCCACGGAATGGAAGCCTGCTCTGCCTGCTGCATCATCAGCTGCGTCATATGGCGATTCATATTGGGTCCAATCCCGATGGCAGGCCCCTTCCCCAAGGGAAAGGCATCCTCCCGTGGGGCATCCGGGGTTCTCCCATGGGTCACATCCACGGCAATGCAAGCATCTGGAGCTAAGGCAAAGGTTCCAACCGTAGCCCCGCTGCCACCAACTTCCTCCCGAGTGCTTCCCATGATAATCAGATCCACATCTAAGGGTTCCTCCTGCAACAGCTCTGCCGCGCGTAACAGCGCAACAAATCCGGCACGGTCATCCAGGGCCTTGGAGGCCCAATGGTCGTTTTGCAGCTCCACAAAGGAACTATCAAAGACAACTGGCGTTCCAATGGGAATGCGTCTATCCGCTTCTTCTGCCCCTAAACCGGTATCAATCCAAAGGGATTCAAAGGTGGGTGCATCCTTCTGCGATGTGGCGTCTTGCAGGTGCGGAGGAAGGGAGGTAATGAGCCCCAGTATGGGTGGCTCTGTCAAGATACGCACACTTTGATTGGACAAAACACGAGGATCGACTCCTCCAATGCTTCGAAAGCGTAGAAACCCATCCTTTTGACCCAGCACCACAAATCCGACCTCATCCAAGTGTGCATCCAACAAGAGACGTTTGGCATCGTCCTTGCCACAGCGTCGGATTCCAATGGCATTTCCATATCGATCCTGATAGGCCTCGTCCATATAAGTGCGGAGCAAGTCGACGACTCTCGCCGCGACGGGCTGTTCAAAGCCAGAGGGCCCAGGGATTCTGGTTAGCTCAGCGATTACTGCCTTTGTATCCAAGCAAAGTCCTCCTACAGCGCGCAAATGATTTCTTTAAAGGTATTGCCTCTGACCGCAAAGTTCGGGAATTGGTCAAAGGAGGCACAGGCCGGAGACATGAGCACAATGTCTCCTTCTTGTGACACTGCATGTGCCTTTTGAACGGCGCTCTTAAAATCCGTCGCCATAATGATCTGGGGTTTCCCCTCTTGATAGGTAGGAGCCGATTGGATTGACTCCTTGATCTTCTGGCTAGTTAAGCCATTTAAGACTACGGTTTTGACCCGATGGCAGATTTCTTCCCCCAGCTCATCAAAGGGGATTTTTTTATCATATCCCCCAGCAATGAGGATGAGTGGTTCTGAAAAAGAGCGCAAACCGGCAATGGTACGCGTCGGGCTGGAGGCAATGGAATCATTATAGTATCGAACACCCTGCAAGGTGCGCACCAACTCGATGCGATGTGCTACACCGGGGAAAGTTCGTGCCGTTTGCTCCATAACCTCTTCGCTGACATAGTCACGTACGGCAGCAATCGCCGCCAAATAGTTTTCTACGTTGTGCTCACCCGGAATTAGTATGGCACTGCGGTCAAACATCACCCGCTCGCCGTGTTCGTCCGCCACACAAATAGCTCCGTCCTTCAGAAATACCCCATGCTCTAAGGGCGTCGTTCGGCTGAAGAGGATAGTTTTTCCGGGTGCTTTCTGAGAAAGTGTCAAGGTCTCCTCGTTGTCACGATTAAAAATGGCCATATCATCGGGGCCTTGGAAGCGGAAAATGGCCTCCTTTGCCTCTCGGTATTCATCCATGGACGTATGTACATCCAGGTGATTGGGAGAAAGGTTGGTCATGACGGCAATATGTGGGCTTTTGTTCAGTGTCATGAGTTGAAAGGAAGAAAGCTCTAAGACTGCAAAGTCCGTCTTCTGCATGCGTTCCACCTCTGCAAGCAGCGGCTTTCCAATGTTTCCGCCTAGGTGCACGGTATATCCGGCATTTTTGAGCATTTCGGAAATGAGGGTTGTCGTTGTGGTTTTCCCATCACTTCCGGTAACCGCGATAATGGGACAAGGGCAAACCTCAAAAAAGACCTCCATTTCCGAGGTAATCCGGCTCCCCTTTTCTCTGGCGGAGACAAAGGCCGGAATATCCGGACGAATGCCGGGGGAACGAAAGATCACATCATGATCCAGCGCATCTAAATAGCGGCTTCCAAGAGACAAATGAACCCCAGAAGCCTCTAAGGAAAGCGCCAGATCTCCCAGTTCCTCTTTCTCTTTTTTATCACAGGCTGTGACCTCGATCCCAGCATGCACTAACAGTTGAATGAGCGGTGTGTTGGAAATGCCAATGCCAACAACGGCCACGCGTTTGTTCTGTAAAGTAGACAAATAGTCCTTCATAGTTTGCATATAGTGAAGGCCCCCTTGTATTGGTAAAATATCGTTTCAATAACTTTCCTATTATACGCCGACGAGGTGCTTTTTTCAATCTCAGAGCGACGGAATCTTTGAAAATAAATGAAGGAGATCGCCGCATACCTCCGGACAATCCGGCATATACATGTCCATGAAAATAATAAACGGAGGCTATTCACATGAGAATGAAGCAGAAAAACAATCAAGCCATCCTGCGTGGTATTGTACTCGACCTTCCAAGTATTTCCCATGAGGTGCATGGAATCACCTTTTACCGTTTCCCACTTTCTGTCCCACGTCTTTCCGGGAAGGACGATGTATTAAATGTCTTAGTCTCCTCAGATCTTTTGGAACGCTGCCCCCTCTCCTTACAAATGCAGGTTGAGGTTTCAGGGGAGATTCGTTCCTTTAACAATCGTAGCGGGGTTGGCAGTCGGCTTCTCATCACCTTGTTCGCTCTGAGTCTATCCCCTACCCAGGAATCCTATTGTAATCAAGTGTACTTGCAAGGAGTGATCTGCAAACCACCAATTTTGCGCAGAACTCCTTTAGGGCGCGATATTTGCGATGTACTTCTTGCCGTCAACCGAAATTATCGCAGGGCGGATTACCTGCCTTGCATTGCTTGGGGTTCCCTTGCCATGTATTGCTCGCAGCTTCAGGTTGGTGACCAAATTGTCTTGAATGGCCGCTTACAAAGCCGTCAGTATACCAAAAACCTCAACGAAGAAATTACCGAACATACGGCTTTTGAAATTTCTATTATGTCCTTAGAGGCCCCCAGCGATACATAATGTGAGCTTCTGGAAAAGACTTTCGCCCAAAGGCGCAGGTCTTTTCTTTTTATTTTCTTTCTTGCGGTTTTCTTGGGATTCTGTCATAATAAGCCAATGGAATAGGTTCCACTGTATACCAGATATGACAACTAGGAGAGAACGTATGAAAAAAGAAGTTTTGGCGCTTTGTGCGGTTGGTCTTTTCCTTACCACCCTAGCTACGCCGGTAAGCGCCCTGTCCTTGCAAGTCACCAAGAAAAGTATCGTTTCAACTGCCACGGCTGCCATACAAAAACCCAATTCTAATGTGCCGGATCAAGCTGGAACCGTCTCCTTTGATAACTTAGAGTCGCGGATTCGCAAAGGGAATC
Source organism: [Clostridium] viride DSM 6836 (assembly GCA_000620945.1). Taxonomy (GTDB): domain Bacteria; phylum Bacillota; class Clostridia; order Oscillospirales; family Oscillospiraceae; genus Evtepia; species Evtepia viridis. Next base: position 168,237 of record KK211198.1, read on the forward strand.
CCGCCGTTCTCTCCCTGCAAGCGAGTTTGGATGCACAGAAGGCCTTTAATCGTGATGTAGCCTCGAAAGAGCTAGTGGATGGAATTAATCAATTGGCGGACTCTGCTTGGTTGATGCAAGCCATTCCAGGTGCTGTCGCTTCCATCAATGCCAATATCGACGCGTTGAAAAAGCAATTGGATGCGATCAAAGAGGATGAGTATCAGGAGACCCTGGAACGAGCAACCCGGCAAATTGACAATGCAATGGATCAGGTCATTCTAGGTGGGCAAAGTCTTTACCTATCGATCCTGACCTATGAAGTCAATTTGGCGGATATGGAACGTGCCCTCACGGCCCTACAGCGCAGTGTCACAGAAATGGAGGCGCGGTATCAGCTGGGTCAAGTTTCCGAACTCACTTTATTACAACTGAAAACCACGCAACAAAACACCAAATCACAAGCGGAGTCCATGAAGCTTGCAATCGCTAAGATGAAAAGCTCCTTGTCCTATCTCCTCGGAGAAAATCAGAATGCATCGTTGACGCTAACCGGCTTGAAACAAGATTACAAGCAGACCAATTCCTTGCTCTCTATGGATTATCCCACGGCACTCAAGCGGGCGAAAGAGAACAGCTTCGCGATTTACTCCGCAAACATGACCTTGAAGGATGCCAAGGAAGTGTGGGAGGATGCAAAAGAAGACTATGGGCTGTCCGGCTATAAGTATAAGATGGCAGAGCAGACCTATCAGTCTGCCGTCTATACCCACGATGCTTCCCTAAAGAATTTTGAGCTTTCCTTGCAAGCCCTCCACCAAGCCATCTCGGAAGCCCAGCTTGGATACAATACGGCTGAGCTCGGCTTGCGCAATCAGGAAAAGGTATACGCCGCTGCTCAAGTAAAATATGAGCAAGGCCAGATTTCTAGTTATCAGCTACAGGCTGCCAACGAAGAACTTTTGGCAGCGCAATCTGCCCTGAAGTTGGCAAACATTAAGCTCTTCACGGTTCTAAATCAATATAGCTGGGCCGTGGAACAAGGAGTCATTGGATAAATTAACATTTTAGACACGAAATTCATAATTTGTCCATAGGAAACCCATACTTCTTTCATAAATCCTTGGTATACTACGTTCAGAACAGAGGAGCTGCAACCTCTGCTTCAACATCTCTCTCTTTTTTCTCTCTCTCTTTTTCCATTGAATAAACAGGCGGCAATAGCTTCTAGCTATTGCCGCCTCATTCTTTTTATTCGAACACCGTTTCGTCCGGACAAATCCAGTCAAGCACCTCTTGCCCCTGTAAGGTAAGCGCTAAGCTGCCACAACGAAATCTTGCAGACGCCGCTTCCCCATAGTTGGTGTTTTGAAGGGGCAAATCGGAATCAATGGTAATCAGACGCTTACGCTCTAAGCTTAACACTATGTCCGAGAAACTTTCCGAAAAGCGAGCAGCATCCTCAGGGACAGGAACCATGTATGGCTCCCCGTTTTCATATTTCGTAATCACCGGCAAAAAGGCAAACTGCCCCAAGGTTATCAAGATTAATACTTCTTCCGGGCAAAGAATCAATTCGCCGTTACCGCAACAGGCACCGCAACCATGCCCTTGGCATCCTGCTTCCTTGCCTGATGAGGTGCCGCAACCATGGCATGCTCCGGAGCAACCGCCTTCTTTCATGCGAATATTCCTTTCTTATTGACCATATGCCTTTGCTTCAAAGGGGGCTTCTTCTACGATCACCCTCTCGTGCAGGCCTTCTCCAATTACACCAAGTTCATCCGAAGCACTCACACGGAAAGCCAATCTCTTACCCTTGATCTCAATTAGCTCCGCTTCTGCTGTAACACGCATACCAAGTGGGGTAGGTCTGGTATGCTTCACGTTGACCGAAATCCCAACGGTACCAAAACCGGGTTCCAAATACGGAACGAGCCCCTTCCAAGAGGCTTCCTCCATTAAGGCAATCATAATAGGGGACGACAGCAGCGCGACGTTCCCGCTGCCGACATTCTTGGCCAGCTTGCTTTCATCCACAAGCAAAGAGGCTGTACCCTTGATTCCAACTTCTAACATATTTTTTACCTCCTGAACGATAAAAACGTTTCAAACCACATTATATTGTAGCACGTTTTTATCCCCTGTAAATTGCTAGCAAGAAATTTCTCTCAATAGAACACAATTCTGAGCGAGTTTTTGCCATTGTAAACTTGACTTTTTTCTCTACTTAGTATAGCATTAAATTGCACGCTTTGAGCAAACAACGTATCACAGTTGATTATGCACAAATAGGAGGAAAATATAGATGAGTAAGAAACTCGACGAATACTTGTCCAGAAAATATCAGGGTATGTCCCACGAAGAAGTTTATAAGTCCAAGTTAGGAACCCTTCAGAATGCTCTTGACCTCATTGAGGGCGGAGACTGCATCTGCTTCTCTACCCACGGCAGCGAACCCAAAGCATTTTTTGAGAACTTACATACCATTGCTGACCGCATTGACAAGCCGATCGAAATGTGGGGAACGGTACATAGATACAAGTATGAGGTGATCACTTCCGCTGATCCCAAAATCTGTTCCAAGTTCCACATGAACTCCTTCTTCTGCGATGGATGGATGCGTGAATCCCATCCCAGAGAGATGAACACCTTCTTCCCTGTTAACCTGCACAACTATGGTACGGAGCTCCGCAAGACCATCCGTCCTAACGTGTTTGTTGCTCAGGTGTCTTCCATGGACCAGTATGGCTACTGCCACATGTCTTGCGACCTGCAGCACACCCTAGAGAACATCTATCAGGCTGACAAGGTCATCTTCGAAGTCAATAGCTATGCTCCCAAGGTTGGCGGTGAAACTGCGATCCCCGCCTTCTATGCAGACGTGATTTATGAAGTAGAGCAGCCCCTCTATCAGCTGGCTGACCCCGCCATGGGCGAGGCAGAAAAAGCGGTAGCAGGGTACTGCGCAGAGATGGTTAAGGACGGCGACTGTATCCAGCTTGGTTTTGGTGGTATCCCCAATGCCATCGGCGCTTCCCTGATGGATCGCCTTGATCTGGGCATTCACACCGAGCAGATCGGTTCTTCCATGGCAAAGCTGATGGACTGCGGCGCAGTCACCAACCGCCTTAAGAAGCTCGACACCGGCATCACCGTTGGTACCTTCATCATCGGCGATGACTTCCTGTACAATTTCGTGGACGGTCACCCCCGCATTAACCTCAAGCGTGGTGCATACACCAACGATCCTTTCATCATTGCACAACAGGACAACATGGTTTCCATCAATGCTGCTCTACAGATCGACCTGACTGGTCAGGTTTGTGCTGAGTCCATTGGTCCTAAGCAGTTCTCCGGTACCGGTGGTGCTACCGACTTCGCATACGGCGCCTATCACTCCAAGGGCGGTCGCGCCATGCTGGCTCAGATTTCTACCACCGCAAAGGGCACCATTTCCAGAATTCAGCCCGTTCTGCAGCCCGGCTCCGTGGTCAGTGTGTCCCGTAACCTGACCGACATGGTCGTCACGGAATACGGCGTTGCAAAGCTGCGTCAGCGCACCGTGAAGCAGCGTGTAGAGGAACTGATTGCCGTTGCTCACCCCGACTTCCGCGCAGAGCTGCGCAAGGATGCTTCCAAGTACATGTACTATTAAGCCATCCTTTTTCTCTAGCGTCTTTGCTGCCGCACGGATCTTCCGTGCGGCAGCTTTCTTCTCAAAAATGAAAAAAATGAATTTTTTTCGAAAAAACACTTGCATTAAGTTTCTATATGTGGTAAGATAACCAAGTCGTCAAGAGAACGAAACGACATGCGGCAGTAGCTCAGTTGGATAGAGTAACTGGCTACGAACCAGTAGGTCGGGGGTTCGAGTCCCTCCTGCCGTGCCAAACAAAAATCCTGTAACTTCAATGGTTACAGGATTTTTTGTTGTCTTTTTATATTTACAATTATGGGTTTGATCGTGAAATTCTCTCTATCTGTTTTATCCTAACCTCATCTGATTAAAAGGTCATCGGGCAAGTTGAAAGCATGTTTTTGCCTCCATTACGCCGAAAGACATTCCCGGATATGACCAAAACAAAAAAGGCCTTCCTTATCGTTTGGTGTTGGCCCCAAGGGATTCTTTCTTTGTATTATGATTTTGGTTTGGGTTGTGGTTTTTCAAAGGAGTACTTCCCAACGTGCTCGGCTCTTGCAAACTTTGTATACTCTTCTTTTTGCTCATCTTGCCTTCCTCCTACATCACAGGGTTCTCCAGGCGGGTATGCATAATTTTGAATCCCAACTGTTCGATTCGCTTTTGAAGTCTCTCTTGCTGAATCGCTGTGGTATCAAAATCAACCGCGATGGTATCGGTCTTATCGTTCACACTGACGGAAGTCACCCCTGCGAATGTGTCAAGTTCTCGCTTAAGCTCTTTTACATCGTGTCTTCCATCGATCTGATCTACGCTAACATACATGCTTGCGTTTGACATAGTAATCACCTCTTCCCTAGTATTTACGATGCATGATAAAAAATACGGCTATCCAAAAGGTGCAAACCACCAAAGCCGCGCTGTTTATCGTTCCTATCCTTGCATTTTGTTCGCCTCAGTATCTTGATCTCTAAACTTGTTCGAATTTTACTGGCCTTCCAGGGAAAGAATAAGAAAAAATATAGGGAGTCAATTTATGAAACGAGCTGAACATGGCCTTACTGCTTGGCAGCTGACCACGATGGCATTGGGTTCCGTAATCGGAGGGTCTTTTTTCCTTGGTTCTGCCGTCGCCATCCATGCCACTGGCCCCTCCGTTGTCATCGCATTTGCTTTGGGCGGAGTTTTGTCCTATTTTATTTTACAAGCGCTCTCCGAAATGACGGTGGCGAATCCATATTCCGGATCCTTTCGTTCCTTTGCGGCAAAAGCCTTTGGAACGGGTTCTGGTTTCGTAGTTGGATGGGTATACTGGACCGGAATGGTGCTTGCTATGTCCAGCGAAGCGACTGCGGTCTCCATCCTACTGCGCAACTGGATTCCCAATCTATCGATTTGGCTACTAGGAAGCGCGGTGATTGTCTGCGTTACGCTCATTAATCTACTGGGGGCAAAGCAACTGAGTCGGTTAGAAAGCCTTCTCGCCTTGATCAAAGTCACCGCCATTGTTTTCTTCATCGTATTAGCCCTTACCCTAATCACAGGAATCTTTACCAATCGACCTGCCATTGGCCTAGGCGTGTTAACCCAGGAACCCTTTTTCGCCGGTGGATGGAAAAGCTTAGCTGGTAGTATGCTGATCGTGATGTTTACCTACGCCGGGTTTGAAGTGATCGGCTTGGCCGCATCGGAAGTAGATACTCCAAAAAAGAATTTCCCCAAGGCAATTCGCTATACCGTGTTTGGCTTGGTGGGACTTTATATTATTGCAAACGCAGTTTTGCTACCTCTTATCCCAACGGCTCAAATTAGCGAAGCGGTCAGTCCCTTTGTGGCGGCCTTAAATATCCATGGATTCAGTTGGGCTGGCACTGCGGTAACGATCGTCCTAATTACCGCCATCTTATCAACGATGCTGGCTGCCATGTTTGCCGTGGGAAGAATGATGAGTTCCCTAGCCGAAGACGGACTATCCCCTAGCTGGCTCAAAGACAAGCACGGGGTTCCATTCCGTGGGATCCTGTTCTCTGGCTTATCCATGCTCTTCTCGCTCTGGTTCGGAATGTTCCTTCCCAGCGTTTATTTATTTCTCATTAGTGCGGGCGGGTTTTCCATTCTATTCTGCTATATCATGATCATGGCCTCTCACATTCGCTTTCGGTCAAACCGCACGGCAACACATGCTAAGATCCCATATACCTCTGTCTTCACCCTGCTTGCTCTTATTGCGGTCATTCTAAGTATGCCCTTTGTGGAAGGGCAACTCACCGGTCTCATCGCAGGTGGCATTATCCTCTCCGTGTATTCCATCAGTTACCTGGCCATTCGGGCATACCACCGCAAGGAGAGAAACGTACTTTGGACGGTCATGAAGGAGCAACGGCTTCAGCCTGAATTTTCCGAGGAATTTCTAGAGCCTAAGTCAGAACAAAAAGAAGAACCTTGATCGCATCGAATCCCCATGACACATCCTCTGTGTTTTGGGGATTTCTTTTCCCTTTATTCAGATCTCCCATATCCTGTTTCCTTCGAGTGAATTCCGGATTCTACGTGGCCTTTTTCAATTCCCTATGGTGCATTTTGGCTCGCTTGTGCTATAATGGGAGAACTGGAATGCATTCGTTAGGTGGGAATCAATGTGGAGCTTTCACTTTACTTATTTCTTTGTTTTGAACTCTTAGGAACGGTGGCCTTTGCCGTGTCTGGTGCAATGGTCGCCATTGAAAAGAAAGCAGACGTGTTTGGTGTCCTGGTGCTGGGCATCATTACGGCAACCGGTGGCGGGATGCTGCGAGATATGCTTCTGGGAACCCTTCCCCCTCGCCTCTTTTCCAATGGCCTTTATGTGGCCGTTGCGGCCACGTCGGCTCTCCTTCTGTTTCTGCTGGCTCGCCTCTTTCGAGATATCTATGTGAAAAAGGCGAGAATGGTTGATCAAGTCAATAACTTTTTCGATGCACTGGGCCTAGGTGCGTTTACCGTTACAGGGATTCAAATTGGACTTTCCTCCGGCTTTGCCGATAGCGTTTTCTTTTTAGTGTTTCTTGGTGTCATCACCGGAGTGGGGGGTGGCCTCATTCGTGACTTAATGGTCATGGAAATCCCCTTTGTCTTACGAAAACGAGTCTATGCCGTCGCTGCCATTTTAGGTGGTTTGGTGTATGTCTGGGTACGAAGCATAGTCCCTGGAGAATTGATCGCATCCCTTCTATCTATATTTACTACGGTTACCATTCGTCTTTTAGCAACGTATTATCGTTGGAATCTACCCCGCGCCCTTCCATAAGAACTACTTACGATACGGTTTCGTGCAAAAAACCACCCAAGGTTTTACCCTGGGTGGTTTTTGATCATCTCAGTTTGAAATGGACAATGAGCTCTTTTAACACATTGGACTGGGCGGATAGTTCTTCGCTGGCTGCTGCCCCTTCCTGCGCGATGGCAGCATTATTTTGAATCACGGAAGAGATTTGCTCTACCCCCTGATCGATCTGCATGATAGCAGCGGCCTGCTCCGTGGAGGCTTCGGCAATCTTATCGATTAGTTCCACCGATTCTAAAGCCATTCCCGCACTTCGATGTAATGTATCGGCTGTTTCGTTTGCAATTTGTTGTCCGGATTGGACCGCCGCAATGGTTTGATCAATTAAGGCGGTTGTGTTCTTAGCGGCTTCCGCCGACTTGGCAGCAAGGTTTCGCACCTCATCGGCTACCACAGAAAATCCCTTACCGGCTGTCCCAGCGCGCGCCGCTTCTACCGCGGCGTTCAGGGCAAGAATGTTAGTTTGGAACGCAATGTCGTCAATAATTTTGATGATCTTCGAAATCTCAGACGATTTGGCGGTAATCTCATTCATGGCTTCCATCATCTGGTTCATATGAGAATTGCTGATCTGCAATTCATTCCCCGCAAATTCTGCCTTATCGCGAGCCAGCTTTGCCGTATTGGCTGTGCTTCGAATTTGGTCGGACACTTCCGACATGGAAGCAGACAGTTCTTCAATGGTGCTGGCTTGCTCCGCCGTACCTTGTGAAAGGGTTTGTGCCACGTTGGCAACGCTTTGCGAACTACTATCCACCTCATGGGATGAGGCATTAATCTGAACGAGCATGGAATTCAAATGATCCAGCAAGGCTTGCATATTCTCCTTGAGCTTTGCGAAATGCCCTGAGTATTCATTTTTGGGGGTCACGGTTAGATCGCCGTTCGAAACGCTATATAAGGCCTCTGAGATTTCATCGATGTACATTTGATATTCTGCCAATTGCCGTACCGTTAGATTGAAGGCCTGTGCCAACTGCCCAACCTCGTCCTTATTCCGAACGGTAAGTTCCACATCCAGATGACCTTCTGAGATCTGTTTGGCCGCTTGTGTGATGGAGTGGATTGGCTTAGCAATGGATGCAGAAAGCAAGTAGATCAGCACAGCATTGACGATCAGAACCGGAATACTCAGAAGGGCAACCTGACGAATGGAGTCATCCATTCCAGCGTGGAAGATCTCATTGACCGACTGCATCGGAACTCCAACAAAATTGATTCCTATGATGTTCTGATCGGCATCATAAATGGGACTATACCCCGTCATATACGGCACCCCAAGAATATTCGCTTCTCCAAAATAGGAATTCCCCTTTGAAATCTCTTGGTATACCGTGCCAGAAGCATCTAATTTGGTTCCGACCGCTCGATTTCCCTCTTGATCTCGGACGGTTGTTAAGACTCTAACGTAGTCCGTTCCAGTTTTGGAGAACACCGTAGCAATCACATTCAAATTTGATGACAACTCGTCAATGGACTCAAAGCGGTCATTGATTGCCTGGCCATTTTGATCCATCAGGATCCCATCTTCACGTAAGCTCAATTCACCAAACTGCTTGTTCAGGATGCTTTGCAGCATAGCATTGGCACCGGTTAGTTTTCCATTGACTTGTTCTTGAATCAATTTCTTAGAACATTGAAAGGATTCCACTAAACCAATGGATGCAGTTGTCACCGAGGAACATGCAACCAGAATTAGAATACTTGCCACTAATTTTACCTTTAAACTCGATCGACGCTTCATGGATTTGCCCTCCAACACAATTTATCGAATTATGATTCATTAACTTATGTTTAATATAAGACAAGTTTATACAAAAATCAATTAAGGATAATAGATAAAACTATGGGACTCCTGTTTGGAATTTTAAGCTAAAACGCTTTGCAAAATCTTTTTTCACTCCCTGGTTATTAATATTTGTATATTTATTATGATTAATACAAAGACAAGCTCTCCAAATTGGGGAGCTTGTCTTTGTTTGTTATGCTTCGATGATGTTAAACCAGAATGGGAATTGCTCAAACAAAGCAATGAATTGGTGTACCTCGTCTGCATTTCCGCTTACCTTACATTCGAGCATTTCGGGGTTACAATCCGGCGCCAGTAGAGCTAATCGTCCAAATTGATGGTGGGTCATGGATACGGTCGTACAGTCAGAGCAACGATCCTGCACGCTTCTAAAGTTCATCACGCAATGCTTCACTTCAATCTCATACCGTTCCCCTCGGTCAGTAATCTCTAGATTTAGGTGGATCGCTTTTCCGGCAGCCTTCTCAATATCAAGTCGGATTGAAAGGTATTCCAACATCATGACGATGGTTAACCCGCTGATGGACTGTTCGGTAAAGCAGTTAAACTGCGGATAACGCTCGGGGAAATAGCTTGGAGATAGGTGACGCAATTCAAACGCACCGGTCAAATAGGAGTTTCGCCAAATTTAGCGTTTGGTCGTGCAGATATTTATACAAATCTCTTTGATTCTCAAGGTATTCTCGACAAACGGAATTCCCCCACCGTGGCCAATGATGGGTCATAAAGACAACCTCGGTTCGATCCCCAAAGCGTGTGATCAAATCATCAATCCCATAAGCCCAAGCTTTTGCGTCGCGAATTTCCGCTCCGCGAATCGTATAAATATTGTGAAGGCTGGCGTTTGTGAGTTCTGCGGTACAGAGCGCTTTGAACTGAGGCAAGTAAAACATAAATTCTGCCGGTGCTTCCGTTCCGGGAGCCATAATAAACTGAAATTCTACGCCATCAATCATCACCGTTTGATCTTCCGCAATGGAGTTCGTGGGTGCAATGAGTGAACTTGTCCCAAGCGGAGAGGTCATGCCGATCCCGTTTCCCACGTTGCCTTTCGGAGAGCGTGGCAAGAAGGAGCCATAGACATACATGGCACGTCGCCCCATCGCTTGTCCGGCATACACATTTTCAATTACCGCAGTTTCTAAGAAATGCTCAGGAGCATAAATTTTGATGCGCCCGGACGAGACATCCTCTTCCCTTATGATTCCTTTTGCACCGGCAAAATGATCGTTGTGACCATGTGTGTAAAGGACGGCAGTTATTTCGCAAGATCCAAAGTGTTCTTCCAGAAGATCTTTTGCCGCACGTGCTGTCTCCATGGAGGTAATGGGGTCCATGCAAATCCAACCACGTTGGCCCTTGATAAAGGTAATATAGGAAATATCATATCCACGCACCTGATAGATTCCCGGCACGACCTCAAACAACCCGTGTATAATATTTAACTGTGATATACGCCATAAGCTTGGATTCACTGTTTCCGGGCAGTCCCCCTTTAAAAAACCATAGCTTTCTAAGTCCCATACCGGTTGCCTTGGATCATTGCCGGGAATGGTCAGGCTCTCTTTCTGAAGCAGCATCCCTTTCTGAGCCAGTTCGAAGTCCTCTTTGTCCTCAAAGTCTAGATAGCTTCGAAGGGCAGCATGTGCTCGTTTTGTGTGTTCACTGGCTTCTTTTGGTTCCGCAGTAAAGTGATAGTTCATAGATTTTTTCCTTTCTTTGTGAGTCTTTGCTATGCTCCCTTCCCATGTTTGGTTCGAAGAACAAATGCATCCACTCTTGGTCCTTACCATAATGTATCCAGGATTTGAATGGAATTGAGCAGACTAATTCCCACGATGCTCACAATCGTCCCATTGAACACCATGAGCACTTGTTTCGCCGTGAGTTTTTTATGAAACAAAGCTCCCACCAAACCACCAAGGATAGCAGCAGGAATCATAAACCAGAGTGCCCAGAGATTATAGTCTGAAAAACCGTTTGTCATAAGAATCGTGGTCAGTTTTCCACCTTGTGAAAAGAAAATCAGCAGCAACGAGTTCACCGTGGCTTCCTTCGTTCCCATGGAAAAGAGGAGGGTCAAAACTACCATGTTAATTGGTCCGCCCCCAATTCCAATAAAGGAAGCTATGGTTCCTAACCCTATGCCAGTACCAACAATGGCCACCGGGTTTGTTAAGTTATGACCCCCTTTTTCACGAGAACAATTCATATACCACAAGACACCTAGGAGCAACAGGGTCAGAATCAAGTTTTGCAAGAGTGTAACAAACTCTGCCGTTTCCCAATAATTTAACAGGAAGTCGAACAGGTCGTTTCCAATGCTTCCACCAACCATTGCACCGAGGGAAATTAGAATCCCCAGTCGAATCTCGATCTTCGCATCGTCGTATAGGTATTTTGCGAGGGACGTCAGCGCCATGGTAAACACCGTAAAAGAGGACAAAACACTGATGGTGGAAACCGAGAAATCGCTTGCAAGATCCAGAATGGGTTTAATGATCATGCCACCACCAAGCCCAGATATAGCCCCAACCAAACAGGCAAGCAAACTAATCAGCAAGTAAAGCATAGCATCCTCTTTCTCCTGAAGGGAACCAAACACAAGCTGGAGATTTCTTTGCAAAGACTTCCATAGCAGTATGCCCCAATCCCTTTTCTTTCATGAGTGGGCATCCTACTCCCAACCCAGTTTTTGATTTTTTTCACAGATTTCCCCCTTCCAAACCACATCATTATGCGATTTCGCCAAATCGGTCCACACCATATGGGAATCTTTCGAATCACTCTTGACAATCCACGCTTCTGGATATATAGTGAAAGAGATCTTAATCCCTGACGGAAAAATGTGGAGCACCACAGTGGGGTTTTGATTGTATATCGCCGACCGTCTGGGCAACATTCTTGATCGAATGTTGCTCTTTTTTGTTCGCAAAAAGGAGCAACCACCAACCGTGTAGAGGAAATAGGAGGACTATCTTATGAAAACACAGTGGACTGGATTTCAGATTGGCAATTGGCAAACTTCCATTGACGTCAGGGATTTCATTCAAACGAATTACCAGCCTTATGAAGGGGACGAGTCGTTTCTTTGTGGTCCCACCGCACGAACCACTCGTCTCATGCAAAAACTCAACCACCTTTTGGATTTAGAACGCCAGTTTGGCGGAGTTCTTGATATTGACACCATGACCGTCTCTTCTCTCACCAACTATGCACCAGGCTATCTTGATCAAGAGGACGAGCTAATCGTCGGACTTCAGACGAGCCGCCCATTACGACGTGGGGTCAATCCCTTCGGTGGACTCAAAATGACCAACGATGCCTGCAAGGCATATGGATACACGCTCTCCGACAAGATAAAGGATGAATTTCAATATCGCACATCTCATAACGAAGGGGTCTTCCGTGCGTATACCGATGAGATTAAGCGGGCCCGCCATTGCGGCATTATTACGGGTCTTCCCGATGCATACGGGCGGGGCCGTATTATTGGGGATTACCGCCGCGTTGCCCTGTATGGCATCGACTTCCTGATTCAGCAAAAGCAAGCTGACAAGGTGCGTCTCGGTGAGAATGTCATGTTGCAGGACAACATTCGGCTCCTTGAGGAAGTGTATCAGCAAATTAGTTTCCTCGGGAAGCTAAAGGAAATGGCAGCTCTGTATGGTTATGATATTTCTGAGCCCGCCTCCAATGCCCGAGAGGCCATTCAGTGGCTTTACTTTGCATACCTTGGTGCCATCAAGGAGCAAAACGGTGCTGCCATGTCCCTTGGTCGCGTCTCAAGCTTCTTAGACATTTATCTGGAGCGCGATATAAAATCTGGTCTCTTAACCGAAGAAGCTGCCCAAGAGCTGATGGATGACTTTGTTATGAAACTGCGCATGGCACGTCACCTTCGCACCCCGGAGTACAACGAGCTGTTTGCCGGTGACCCTCTCTGGATCACGGAATGTCTTGGCGGAACCGGAGAAGACGGACGCACCTTAGTGACAAAAAACACCTATCGCATGATGCATACGCTTTATAACCTTGGTTCCTCTGCAGAACCGAATTTGACGGTGCTTTGGTCGCAAACTCTTCCCGCAAGCTTTCAGCGCTATGCGGCAAAGGTCTCCTGTGATACGGACGCACTGCAATATGAAAATGACGATCTCATGCGCCCTCTGTATGGGGATGATTACGCCATTGCTTGCTGCGTCTCCGCCATGCGAGTCGGAAAAGAAATGCAGTTCTTCGGTGCTCGCGCGAATTTGGCAAAGCTCTTGCTCATGAGCTTGAATGGCGGCCGCGATGAACGCTATGACATCCAGCTTGGCCCCGAGCACGCTCCCTATGAAGGCGATATTCTGGACTATGATAAGGTCATTGAACTATTAGATTTCTATCGTCCATGGCTTGCTAAGACTTATGTGAACGCCATGAACATCATTCACTACATGCATGATAAATATGCCTATGAGAAAACACAAATGGCATTACACGATACCAAGGTTCATCGCTTTATGGCCTTTGGCATTGCAGGCATGTCCGTTCTTGCCGATTCTCTATCAGCCATCAAACATGCACGTGTTCGCGTGGTTCGAAACGAAACCGGTCTGATCACCGACTTTGTGACAGAAGGCGAGTACCCTGCCTTCGGAAATGACGACGACCGCGTAGACAACATCGCAAAGGAGCAGGTGGAGCTATTTTACAAAGCGCTTTGTGAGCATCCTACGTATCGCGATGCGGAGCATACCCTTTCCATTCTGACCATTACGTCCAATGTAGTTTACGGCAAAAAGACCGGTGCCACCCCCGACGGAAGACCCGCCGGTGCTCCCTTTGCCCCTGGTGCTAACCCCATGCACAATCGGGAAAAGAACGGCGCGCTGGCTTCCTTAAACTCCGTGGCGAAGCTCTCCTATGATGTGTGCAGGGATGGCATTTCCAACACCTTTACTATCGTTCCGGAAGCCCTGGGTCATCAAGAAGAGGATCGCTATCGGAATCTCATCGCGATCTTAAATGGTTACTTTGGACAAATGGCGCACCATCTGAACGTCAACGTCTTGCATCGAGAAACCCTCTTGGATGCTGTGGAACACCCGGAAAACTATCCCAATCTCACGGTTCGTGTGTCTGGGTATGCCGTGAACTTTACGAAGCTTTCTCCGGCTCATCAAAAGGAAATCATTGCCCGCACCTTCCATCAGGCCATGTAATATGAAACAGGGACGAATTAGCAGCATCCAGAGTATGGGTGCCGTCGACGGACCCGGAATTCGTTGTGTGGTATTTCTGCAAGGTTGCCCCCTTCGCTGCGCCTATTGTCACAACCCAGAAACTTGGCCCATCGAAGGTGGAGAGGAAATGGATCTTGCGGACTTGCTTACGAAGATTGAACGACTTCGCCCCTATCTTCAGCAAGGCGGTGGCGTCACCGTTTCGGGTGGAGAGCCTCTCTTGCAATGGGAATTTGTTGCCGAACTGTTTTCAAACCTTCAGGATAGGGGCATTCACACCGCCCTTGACACCTCGGGAGTTGGCAGTTTACAAGGTGCATCCGAAGTGCTGCAGCATACCAACTTGGTAATTTGCGATCTAAAGTTCTGCAACGAGCAGGACTTTCGCAAACAGTGCCATGGAGATCTTCGTCAAGTCTATGACTTTCTTGCCCTCACTGCTGAGCGTGGCGTTCCTCTCTGGATTCGGCAAGTGATTGTTCCCGGCCTTAACGATACGAAAGAGAGTATTCTCTCACTTAAGGAACAAGCTCGTCAGTACCCTAACCTAGAACAGATTGAGCTTCTTCCCTTTCGCACACTATGTGCGACAAAGTATGAGGCTTTGGGCATTCCCTTTCTCTTACAGGGGACAAGGGATTGCTCAGAGGAAACCATTCATCGCTTGGAAGCGTGGTTAACAGAGTAATTCTTTCCAAACGAAACAAAATAAAAGCACAGAGAGCAGTTCATTGCTCTCTGTGCTTCTTTTTGTCCCATGAATGATACGCCATCAAAAGGAACGCTATTGTTTCTCGTTACAGGTTATTCTGCGTAAAACGCTGCGCCCCGACGCTTATGTTCGCTGCGGGCATGGTAACGCTGAATGATTTCACGATCTTGCTGGGTCGCCACTCCGGTTTCCATATACTCATCAATGGCGCGATAGGTCACTCCCATTTCATCCTCATCGGTTTGCCCTTCAAACAGTCCGGCGGAGGGAGCTTTCTCGATAATGCTGGCCGGTGCATTCAAATACCGCAAAAATTCGAAAATCTCAGTCACCGTTAGGTCACTGATGGGATTAAAGTCGCAGGCGCCGTCTCCCCACTTGGTGAAGTAACCCATATAGCGCTCGCTGCGGTTGCCAGTGCCCGCTACCATGCGGTTCTCACTGGCGGCAACGGCATACAGGGTGATCATACGCAGACGAGGTGCAATGTTACTGAGCGCTTGGCTGTTTGGCGTGGTAATTGCTTCTAAGTTTTGAATGGCTAGTTCTCTCTGTGCGGTTAAATCAATGACGCGAGATGCAATCTCGAACTGTTTGGCAACCGCCATTCCATCGTCCATGTCGCTTTCAAAATTCCGCTTGGAGTTGCAGGGCATGAGAATCCCGACGGTGTCGTCACAAGCTGCCTTACACAGGATACCCACAAGAGCAGAATCCTTCCCGCCGCTGTTTCCATACACAATGCCGGATGCTCCCGCATCTTGCAATAACGTTTTAATAAAGGCTACACGATTTTCAAATTCTTCCTGATAATTTCTCATCCCGAGTCTCCTTTTGCTTTCTGTACTTATTCCACAGTCACCGATTTGGCCAGGTTTTTCGGTTTGTCGATGTCACAGCCATTCTCTTTCGCCACATAGTAGGAGAAGAGCTGCAAAGGAATGATTTCTGCCAAGGCGTTAAAGATGGGTTCGGTACGCGGAACCGCAATGACATCATCCGCTTCCTTGAAGATTTCACGGTTTCCTTCTAAGGCAACGCCAAGGACACAGGCTCCGCGCGCCTTCACTTCCTTTATATTGCTCATCATTTTATCAAATAACCGCTCATAGCAACAAAGTGCAATGACTAATCGTCCTTCTTCAATGAGCGCGATGGTACCATGCTTCAGTTCTCCGGCTGCGTACGCCTCAGAGTGAATGTAGGAAATTTCCTTGAGCTTTAAGGAACCTTCCAAGCAAGCTGCATAGTCGTTATAGCGACCGATGAAGAATACGTTCTCTTTGTTATGATACTGTTCGGCCAGCTGCATAAGGTTCGGATTTAGGTCAATGGCGCGCTGTACAAGGGCCGGGAACTGACGAATGCAGTCCATGAGCTCTTGGTAGCGTGCATCATCAATGCGCCCGAGGCGCTTGGCAAGATAGACCGCAAACAGATCCAGCACGGCCACCTGGGTAGAATATCCCTTTGTGGTTGCCACCGCAATTTCAGGCCCAGCCCAAGTGTAAATCACATGGTCTGCCAACTTGGAAATGGTACTACCGACCACGTTGACGATGGCCAAGATTTTTGCGCCACGGTCTTTGCATTCCTTCATGGCTGCAATGGTGTCTGCCGTCTCTCCGGACTGGGAAACGACAATGAGCAGGGTCTTGTCATCCACCAAAGGATTGCGATAGCGCAACTCACTGGCCAGGTCAATTTCCACCGGAATGCGGCACAGCTCTTCAATCGCATACTTTCCCTGACATCCGGCATAGTAAGCAGAACCGCAAGCGGTAATGATAATTTTATTGATATTCTGCAAGTCTTCCTCGCTGAGGGAAAACTCATCAAGAACAATCTCTCCCTGCTTAATTCGTGGTTCGATGGTTGCTTTCAATGCGCTTGGCTGCTCCATGATTTCTTTGAGCATAAAGTGCTCATAGCCACCCTTTTCCGCGGCCTCAATATCCCAAACTACGCGAGTCACGGGTGCCTCTATTGCAGCGCCCGTACTATCATACAAGCTAATTCCATCCGGCGTTAGCTGCGCAAACTGGCCATCCTCTAAGTAAATTACATTCTTAGTATGGGAAATCAGAGCCGTCACGTCGGAAGCAAAATAATGCTCATCCACGCCCACTCCTAAAATCAGAGGGCCTGCCTCTCGCACCGCAAACAAGTGACCGGGGAAATCCGCACAAATCACGCCCAGAGCATAGGAGCCCTCCAGTCGTGCTACCGTTTTCATCACGGTTGTTTTAAAATCACCGGTATAGTAGAAATCCAACAAATGTACAATGACTTCGGTATCGGTCTCACTCTTAAAGATAAAACCCTTTTCCTTCAATTCTTCGCGCAAAACAGCGTAGTTTTCAATAATGCCATTATGTACAATCGCAAACTTTTCATTGTTGCTCATATGCGGGTGTGCATTGAGATCGGTCGGTGCACCATGCGTTGCCCAACGAGTGTGTCCAATACCAGAATGCCCTGGGAGATCCATGCCGTCATGGGTTTTCTCCTTCAGATTTTTAATCACACCACTGGTCTTGACCATTTGGATCCCAGACTGTCCGCCAACGGCCACTCCAGCAGAGTCATATCCTCTATATTCCAACTTGGACAGTCCGTCCAAGAGAATCGGAGCCGCGTCTCGGCGACCAGTAAAACCAACTATACCACACATGCGAAGGTTCCTCCTATTTTTTAGTATGCACGCGCATAAAAGCTATGGTTGCACAGAGAAGGAGCACAGAAGCTTACGCTTCTGCACTCGTAATCCGGCGAATCATCTCTTGATATGCTCCCTCAACATTGCCAAGATCCCGACGAAAACGATCTTTGTCCAGTCGTTCTCCGGTCTTACTATCCCAAAAACGGCACGTGTCGGGAGAAATTTCATCTGCCAAAACAATGGAGCCGTCCGCCGTGCGTCCGAACTCCAACTTAAAGTCGACCAAGGTAATTCCAATGGTTTGGAAAAACTCTTTCATGATCTGGTTGATTTGAAAGGCAAGCTCAGAGATTTGTTCAATATCCTCTCGCGTTGCCAGTTTCATGGCAATGGCATGCCGATCGTTGAGAAGCGGATCGCCAAGTTCGTCATTTTTATAAGAAAACTCCAGGGTTGGCTCGTCAAACACGGTGCCTTCGGCAACGCCATAACGAGCAGAAAAGCTACCCGCAGCCAGATTGCGAACAATGACTTCTAAGGGAACAATGCTCACTTTTTTTACTAAGGTATCGCGTTCGGAAAGCTCCTCAATAAAATGCGTGGGCACACCCTTGCGTTCGAGCAGCTGCATCATCAGGTTAGACATTTGATTGTTAATCACGCCTTTTCCCTCAATGGTGCCCTTCTTTAAGCCATTAAACGCAGTCGCATCATCCTTGTAGGAAACGATATATTGGTCGGGATGTTCCGTTTCATATACCCGCTTCGCTTTTCCTTCGTAGAGCATGCTTTTCTTTTCCATCTGACGCACTTCCTTTTTGGGGCAGATACCCCTGAGTATTAAGTTTTAATCATTTTCCCACAAAATGAAAGATTTTGCAATGCTTCATTGCACATTTCACAGGATGACTTTTTCTGCTCATACTACTAATATATGTCATTTGTCAAAAGTGGATCGAAATCATTGCCTTTTTCCCAACAAATTGCAAGAAAATGCTCGTGTCGATGGAATTTCCTTTCGTTTTGGTTGACATGGATAGGATTCGATTTTATAATCTAACGAATAGACAAATGGTCAAATGAGTGCTCGGAATGGATCGCTCCTTTGCCCTGTTTTTATGAATTTAGGTCCGAAAGGGGATGCCGTCAATGAGCAAATACTCAAAAGAAGATGTCATTCGCATGGTAAGCGAACAAAATGTGAATTTCATTCGGATGCAATTTACTGACATTTTCGGTCAAATGAAGAACCTCGCCATCACCAGCTCCCAGATGGAAAAAGCCCTCAGCAACAAGCTCACCATTGACGGAAGCTCCATTGAAGGCTTCACTCGCATTCATGAGTCCGACCAATACCTATATCCCGATCTTGATAGCTTTTCTCCCGTTTCCTGGAGTACAGGACACGGAAAGGTTGCACGCATGTTCTGCGATGTTTACAATCCGGACGGTTCTCCCTTTGTGGGCGATCCTCGCTACGTATTAAAACAAACCTTACAGCGAGCAAAGGAAAAAGGCTTTACGTTTAATGTCGGCCCGGAATGTGAATTTTTCCTGTTTAACTTGGATAAGGACGGAGCCCCCACAACCGACACCAGAGATGAGGCAGGCTATTTCGACCTAGGCCCCACCGATCACGGTGAAGCCACGCGCCGCGAGGTTTGCCTCGCCCTCGAGGATTTGGGCTTTGAAATCGAAGCTTCTCACCACGAATGCGCCCCTGGTCAACATGAGATTGATTTCAAGTATGCAGATGCTCTGAAATCTGCCGATAACATTATGACCTTTAAGCAGACGGTCAAAGCGATCGCACACCGAAATGGCATGCATGCAACCTTTATGCCAAAGCCCATTTACGGCGTCAGCGGTTCCGGTATGCACACCAACATGTCTCTTTTCGATGAGCAGGGAAACAATGTATTCTATGATCCCCAGGATGAGCGAAAGCTTTCACGCAAGGCTTACAATTTCATTGCCGGTCTTTTGACGCATATGAAGGCAATCACCGCCATTACCAATCCCTTGGTCAACTCTTACAAGCGTCTGGTGCCCGGCTATGAAGCTCCTTGCTATTTGGCTTGGTCGGCTTCCAATCGAAGTGCACTCATCCGCATCCCTGCTGCTCGCGGACAGAGCACACGCGTGGAATTGCGCTCCCCCGATCCTTCCTGCAATCCCTATCTTTCCTTGGCGGTCTGCTTAGCCGCTGGTCTGGACGGCATTGAGCGTGATTTGATGCCCCCTGCAGAGATTACGGAAAATATTTATGACATGAACGAAGAGAGCCGCGAAAAGCATGGCATTGAAGATTTGCCCAATTCCTTAAAGAATGCACTGAAAGAACTGAAGAAAGATCCGCTGATCATTGACACCCTCGGTGCTCACGTCTTTTCTCAGTATGTGGCAGGCAAAGAAAAGGAATGGGAAGAATACTGCACCCGCGTCAGCAGCTGGGAAGTTGCGAACTATTTGGTGAAGTACTAATTCCCTCGTCGTTGCACAAAAAACGAGCTGGATTCTACGGAATCCAGCTCGTATCTTATTCTGCAATATAGGCAAGACCTACGCAACCTCGGCCTCCATACGTGCCAATCGTCGCTCCTACCTCACAACAAATCCAAGATGTCAATTTTAACGGGGTTTTCATTGCCGCTATGGCTTTATCTCTGAGCTCCGGTGCAGCGGAATGTCCAATGACCACACCATAATTCAAGTTTGGAAGGTTCTTCTTTGCTTCTTGCAGCATGTGATCTATGGCAGAGGCCATTCCCCTTGCCTTTCCCACAGGATGTATGGTTCCGTCGATGATTGAAACAATCGGCTTAATGCCAAGCATTTCTCCCACAATGGCACTGGTGGCTGAAATTCGACCACCCTTTCGCAAATACTTCAAGGTATTCACCGCAGCAAAAAAGCGAACTTTTTGAATGAGTGGCTGCATCAGATTTGCAATGTCTGCCGCGCTGTGTCCAGCATCTCGAAACCGCACAGCTTCCGAAACCAGCAGGCCTAAGCTAAGCGAAGCGCTGCGAGAGTCAATGACAAAGACCTTATCTTCCGGGAAGTTCTCCTTCGCGATGCAGGCGGAATGATAGGTCCCGCTGATGTCACTGGAAATGAAAAGGCCAAAGACCTCATCCCCTGCCGCAACAAATGGTTCAAAGGCTTGCACAAATTCCCCCGGCGGCACCATGGAGGTGCTGGGTAATTGGGCAGAGGCCTCAAGTTTTTCATAAAACTGCTCCTTTGTGATATCGACTCCATCTTGATAGCTGACATCCTCAAAATGCACGGTTAAGGGCACCACGGTCACTCCGAGGCGTGCGATATCTTCTGGCAGTAGGTCACAGGTGCTGTCTGTGATAATCTGAACGGCGATGATTTTCACCTCATTTTTAATTTTCCACTATTATCCCACAAAATAATATAGAATACAAGGAGCAAAAGAAATTTTTCAGAAACGGAATCTGGAAAGTTTTTTGAGAAATAACTTGCATCAAAATAAAAAGCGTGGTATATTATTAATGTAGTAAGAAGAGGTTTTCTGAGAGTGGGGTTAGCCCCGCTCTTTCTTTTATGCAGAAAGAACTGTTGTGAAACGGGAAAGGATCCCCCTCACAAGGAAGGAGTGTTCCATGTCTAAGGTCACTGAAATGACCGCAAAGCTTGCAGAGCCGGTGGTTGCCGCACAAGGCTGCACGCTGTGGGATGTCGAATATGTGAAAGAGGCCGGAAGCTATTATCTTCGTGTCTATATTGATAAGGTGAACGGAGTTTCAATTGATGACTGTGAAGCCGTCAGTCGTACCCTTTCCGATCTATTGGATGAAGCCGATCCGATTCAAGATCCCTACACCTTTGAAGTTTCCTCGGCGGGAGCGGATCGTGCCCTGAAAAAGCCAGAGCATTTTGCAGCCTTTCTAGGCGAAATGGTAGATGTGCGTCTCTATAAAGCACAAAATGGAGCGAAGGCACATACCGGTATCCTGCAAGGATATCAGGATGGTGATGTCTCCCTTCTCATCGGACAGGAGACCATACAATTCTCAAAGCAAGATGTGGCTCAGGTTCGTCTACACGTGAGCTTTTAATAAAGGAGTAACTGGTCATGGCTAAAAAAGCTTCCAAAGTAACCAAAAGCAATGAGTTGGACGGAAAAGAGTTTTTCGCCGCAATTTCAATGATCGAGAAAGAAAAGGGCATTCCCAAGTCCTATATGATCGATAAAATTACACAGGCACTCGTATCGGCCTATAAGCGCGATCATGAAGGCGTAAACGATAATATCTTTGTGGATACCAACGAAGTCACCGGCGATGTGCGTATGTTCCTGAAGAAAGACGTTGTGGAAACCGTGGATAATCCCGCAACGGAGATTTCGTTGGAGGAAGCCCGCCGCACCCTTCCTTCCGCACACATCGGGGATGTCATCCGCATGGAAATCAAACCCCGTAACTTTGGGCGAATTGCTGCCCAGACCGCCCGTCAGGTTATCATTCAGGGCATGCGCGAAGCAGAGCACAGCATGGTGTACAACGAATTCACCTCGAAAGAGCACGAAATGCTGGTGGGCACGGTCATACGGGTTGACCCTCGCACGGGAGCTGTTTCCATTCGCATTGGCAGCGGTTCTGAAGTTGTGGACTCCTATCTTGCCGTCTCTGAACAGGTGCGCGGTGAGGTCATTCGCGAAGGCGATCGTCTGAAGGTGTATGTGGTTGAGGTGCGTCGCACCAATCGCGGCCCGCAGATTCTCATTTCTCGCACCCATCCCGGACTGGTGAAGCGCTTGTTTGAGTTAGAAGTACCGGAAATTTACGATGGTACGGTGGAAATCCGGTCCATCGCCCGAGAAGCCGGAAGCCGCGCCAAGCTGGCGGTTTGGTCCTCGGATGAAAACGTGGATCCCATCGGCGCCTGTGTTGGCCCCAAAGGATCTCGTGTTAACAACGTGGTGGAAGAGCTTCGCAATGAGAAGATTGACATCATCAAGTACAGCGACGACCCCGCTGAATACGTAGCTGCTGCCCTCTCTCCTGCTGAGGTCATCTCCGTGAAGACAATGGATGGGGAAAAGAGCTGTCAAGTAGTGGTACCCGATCATCAACTTTCCTTGGCCATCGGCAAAGAAGGACAAAATGCACGCCTGGCTGCCAAGCTGACCGGATATAAAATTGATATTAAGCCAGAATCGGCTGCTGTGGATTTTGAAAAAACCGAAGCTTTATCCGAAGATGCCATGCCTTTGGACGACGATTCCTTTGAGGAACCCACCTTAGCCATTGAGTCGGAAGACTTGGAGTAAGTAAGTACCATCGTTTGATAGGAGGTGCCAACGTGCCCAAGAAAATACCGCAGCGCCAATGTTTGGGTTGTCGGGAAATGAAAGCAAAACGGGAGCTAATCCGGGTGGTTCGTTCTCCGGAAGGAGACATTAGTCTGGATTTTCACGGTAAAAAGCCGGGTCGCGGCGCCTACCTTTGTCCCGATGCCCAATGTTTAAAACGCATTCGTAAATCAAAAGCCTTGGAGCGCGCCTTTTCCCTGCCCATTCCAAACGAGGTCTATGATGCATTGGAAGCTCAAATGGAAGGGGGCGATTCGAGTGGATAACATTTCAGCTTTTTTGGGACTAATCAAGAAAGCTGGTAAGCTGGAAGTGGGAGAAGAACCTGTCGGGGCTGCCTGTCGTTCTAAAAAAGCCTCCCTGGTCATGCTTGCCAGCGATACAGCTCCCAATTCCGTTCGCCGTGCAACGCACTTTGCCGAGGCAGGAGAAATTTTGATTCTTCCTGCTCCTTTGGATAAAGTTCAAATGGGACTTGCGATTGGCAGACCTCCCTGTGCCATGCTGGCGGTCACGGATATTGGCTTTGCCGCTGCCATGGCAAAGAAGCTGTATGCCTTAAACCCTGATTTAGATCCTGCCCTGTTGGAGTGTTTGGAACGAAAGTCACAGAAAGCGATGCAGCGTCGCAAAGAAAAAAGAGCCCATGAAAGAAACCTTCTTCGTGGGAAAGCATCCAATAGAAACCTGACCAGCGAAACCAAACGGAAGAAGTAATTGCATACCTCAGCGCATGAGAGTTTCCTTGCGCTGATCGTTCATACGGAGGTGGCTTATTTGAGTTTAATGAAATATCGTGTCCATGAAGTAGCCAAGGACTTTGGGTTGCAGACGAAGGATATCGCCCAGATCCTGACCACATATACTTCCACACCCAAAAACCATATGCAGGTATTAGAAGATCGAGATCTTTCTGCGATCTTTGAATACCTGACACAGCACAACCAGGTCGACAGCTTAGAGTCGATTTACGCCGAGGGCAATGCCGCAAAGCCGGCACCTGCACCGAGCAAGCCCCAGGATAAACCCCCTGTGCGTCCGGCACAAAGGCCGGCACAGTTTGAGCAGCGTTCTCCTGCGAACCAGGATCGTCCGAATCAAGGTGGGAATAAATTCCCCCCAAGAAATGATCGTGACAAGAGACCTGCCCCTGCACCCCAAGCGAATGCAGCAGCAAATGCGGCGGCCAATGCAGGCTCCCGTGTCCCCGAGAAGAAGATTGTGGATACCCGTAAGGCTGGTAACGTGAACTTAGAACGTTACGATGAACGTCTGGAAAACTTAGCGCCTGACCGTGCCGATAAGATGCAAGTTGGTAAGCAAAAAATCCAGAACAAGAACAACCAGCGCAAGAATGCAACCTTTAGCAATAAACGTAAGCAAGAGGAGCAGGAAAAGATCCGCCGTCTCCAGTTGGAAATTGCGAAAAAGACTCCTCTTACCGTAAAGATCCCGGATGAAATCAGCGTTGGGGAATTGGCATCCCGCATGAAGAAGACGGGTGCCGATGTGGTGAAGCAGCTCATGAAGATGGGTATTATGGCTTCCCTGCCTGAGATCATTGACCATGATACCGCTGCATTGGTGGCAATGGAGCTTGGTTGTAAGGTCGAACGTGAAGTTGTGGTAACCATTGAGGAACGCCTCATTGACACCGCGGAAGACAAAGAGGAAGACCTTGTCCCCCGCGCTCCCGTTGTGGTGGTCATGGGTCACGTTGACCATGGTAAAACCTCCCTCCTGGATAAAATCCGTAGCGCCAACGTGGTCGAAGGCGAGGCCGGCGGCATTACGCAGCACATTGGTGCTTACCAGGTTGAGATCAATGGCTCCCCCATCACCTTCTTGGATACCCCTGGCCATGAGGCATTTACCGCCATGCGTGCTCGAGGTGCCATGGTCACCGATATCGCCATCTTAGTGGTGGCTGCGGACGATGGCATCATGCCTCAGACCATTGAATCCATTAACCACGCCAGAGCGGCGGAAATCCCCATCATTGTTGCCATCAACAAGATGGATAAGCCAACCGCCAATCCGGATCGCATTAAGCAACAGCTCACTGAATATAACCTCATTTCTGAGGACTGGGGTGGCGACACCATCCTTTGCCCCATTTCAGCCAAAACGGGCGATGGTATTCCACACCTCTTGGAAATGGTGGCTCTCACCGCTGAGATGCAAGAGCTGCGTGCCAATCCCAAGCGTTCGGCACATGGTGTTGTCATTGAAGCTCGTCTGGACAAGGGACGTGGCCCGGTTGCCACACTTCTGGTTCAGAAGGGCACCCTGAATCAGGGCGATGTCATCATTGCCGGAACCGCTGTTGGCCGTGTTCGTGCCATGAACGACGCAAGAGGCAACAAGATCATGACCGCCGGCCCCTCCGTCCCTGTGGAGATCATCGGTATGGCAGAGGTTCCCGGTGCTGGCGACGAGTTCCATGCGGTTGCCGATGAGCGTATGGCTCGTGAACTGGCCGAACAGCGCAAGCACGAAAACAAAATGTCCGGTACCGAAGGAACACAAAAGGTCACCCTGGAAGATCTCTTCTCCCAGATTCAGTTGGGCGAACTGAAGGATCTCAATATCATCGTCAAAGCCGATGTGCAGGGTTCTGCCGAGGCCTTACGTGCTTCCTTAGAAAAGCTCACCAATGAAGAAGTCCGTCTGCGCGTCATTCACTGTGCCGTGGGTGCCATCAACGAGTCTGATGTCATGCTCGCTTCGACTTCAAACGCGATCATCGTTGGCTTCAATGTCCGCCCGGATACCAATGCCAGAGATTCGGCCCTTCGTATGAACGTCGACATGCGGATGTACCGCGTGATCTACGACTGCATCGATGAAATGGAAGCTGCCATGAAGGGTATGCTTGCTCCGAAGTTCAAGGAAGTTGCCTTAGGCCGCGTTGAGGTTCGTGAAGTATATAAGATTACGGGCGCAGGCATTATTGCCGGCTGCTACGTCACTGAGGGCAAGGTTACCCGTGGAGCGCAGCTCCGTTTGGTACGCGATGGCATCGTCGTGCACGAAGGCGCCATTGGTTCCCTACGTCGTTTCAAAGATGATGTTAAGGAAGTTGCCCATGGCTATGAGTGCGGCATCAGCATTGATAAGTATAGCGATCTGAAAGTGGGCGACGTCATCGAAGCCTTTATCATGGAGCAGATTCAGGTCTAACTCTGAACGCATGCGTCTTTCCACATCTGTGTAACGGATCTTTCAACCGGAGACGCCCCACGGTGTCTCCGGTTTTTCCCAACCACCAACCTTGATCAAAGTGTTACTCCCGAAACTGCGGGAGCTACAGGAGGATACTATGGCAAATAATCGTATTGGTCGCATCAATGAAGAAATCCAGCGTGAACTGGCAAATTTGTTACGCACGTTAAAGGATCCTCGTGTTCAAGTCCTGGTTTCCATTACCGCCGTGGAAACCACTCCAGATTTACGGTTTGCCAAGATTTATATTAGTGTTTTGGATCAGAGTGATGTACAAGAGGTCATCCGAGGACTCAAATCTTCTTCCGGTTACCTTCGTCGAGAACTCAGCCAGGCACTCTCCCTGCGCTACACCCCGGAGCTGATCTTTTGCGCAGATGATTCCATTAATAAGGGTACGCATATTCTAAAGCTACTGAATGATTTAGAGAAGCAATAAGGGGGCATCTTCATGGATTACCGTCTGGTCGCCGATCGTTTGCGAGTAACGGATCAGATCTTAATATTGACCCACCGCCGTCCAGACGGTGACACCATTGGTTGTGGGACAGCACTTTGCCATGGTCTTAGAAATCTAGGAAAATGTGCTTATGTTCTCTTCAATTCCGATGCTCATGATCTCTTTACTCCCTACTTTGAGGGTTTGACGGCACCGGAGGATTTTTCTCCGCAGTTTGTCGTGACTGTGGATACGGCTGCCATTGACCTCATTCCGGACAATGCACAGCATTGGGCAACGAACATTGACCTATCCATTGACCACCATGGTTCCAACACGGGCTATGCAAAAGAAAACTGTGTGGACCCCTCCTGTGCCGCCTGTGGAGAGCTGATGTATCACATTCTAAAAGAGCTTGGTCCGGTTACGGAACCCATTGCTATGCTCTTATATGTTGCGATCTCCACGGATACCGGTTGCTTTGTCTTTTCGAATACCACCCCCCAAACCCATCGCATTGCAGCGGATCTCATGGAGATTGGCTGCGCGCACGAGTGGGTCAATAAGCGCCATTTCCGGACGAAGTCCTTGGCTCGTTTGCAGCTGGAGAGTCTTCTTACGCAGGAAATGGTTCTCCTGGATGGGGGCCGCACGGTTATGGTTGCGATCACCTTAGACCTGATTGCGCAAGCCGGAGCAAACGAAGAAGATCTAGAGAACATTGCTTCGGTACTAGAACACTTAAAAGGCGTCGAGAATGCCCTTACCTTGCGGGAGTTGCGTCCGGAAGAATATAAGATTTCTCTGCGCACGGGACGCTCTTTGAATGCCTCGGCTGTTTGCGCTTTATTGGGCGGTGGGGGACACCCATCTGCCGCTGGTTGTACCTTCCTAGGTACCTTGGAGCAAGCGAAAGACGCAATGCTGCGTGCGATAGCGCAGGTTCAAGAACATCTCTAACGTGTAATAAAATAGCAAAGCAGGAGAAACACTATGCCAAGCGGAATTATTGTGATTGATAAGCCCACGGATTGGACCTCTCATGATGTGGTGGCCAAACTCCGTGGTCGATTCAAAGAACGCCGAATTGGGCACGCTGGCACCTTAGACCCAATGGCTACGGGCATCCTCCCGGTGTTTGTGGGACGAGCTACCCGCGCCGTTGAATTTGCCTCAGAAGGTGAAAAGGAATACATTGCGGGTCTGCGCCTTGGCCTAGAAACCGATACGCAGGATATCACAGGAACGATCCTATCCTCAAATCCCGTTCATGTCTCCAAGGAGAAAGTTCTGGAAGTTCTTCCTTCCTATTGCGGAGACCTTCTTCAAATTCCACCCATGTATTCTGCCATCAAACTGCAGGGAAAGAAGCTCTATGAATTGGCTCGCGCCGGAAAAGAAGTGGAACGAACCCCTCGTCCGATTACCATCTTTTCACTTTCCCTCCTAGAGCAAGTATCCGAAACGGACTTTCTCTTGCGCGTTGCGTGCTCCAAGGGAACCTATATTCGCACCTTATGTCACGATATCGGGGTATCTCTGGGCTGTGGCGCTTGCCTCTATTCCTTGCGTCGCACCATGGCAGCTGGATTTACGGAGGGCGAATCGGTCACCTTAGATCAAGTGCTGAATGCCGAGTCCCCTGAACGCCTGCTGATGCCAGTAGACTCCTATTTTAAGCAGTACCCCTCCCTTTGTGTGGACAAGGCCGCGGAGTGTAAAATTCGAAATGGTGCAAGTTTTCCCTACGAAGGATTCGACGGTTTTTACCGCGTCTATAATGAAAACCAAGACTTTTTAATGCTCGGTAAGATAGAACAAAATCAACTGATAACGGTGAAAAGTTTTTTTGAGGTGTAAGGAATTGGAACAAAAACAACGTGTCATTGCATTGGGTTTTTTTGACGGGGTGCATCGGGGCCATGGTGCCCTCATGCGTAAGGTAACTGAGCGTGCCGAAGAGCTCGGCGCAACCCCCTCCGCCTTTACCTTTGACC
This sequence comes from [Clostridium] viride DSM 6836, assembly GCA_000620945.1. Lineage (GTDB taxonomy): Bacteria > Bacillota > Clostridia > Oscillospirales > Oscillospiraceae > Evtepia > Evtepia viridis. The sequence continues at coordinate 196,604 of KK211198.1, forward strand.
CCCATCCCCAAAGTATTATTCTAAAGGAGCCGGTTGAGCTCTTGACCTCTCCGGAGGATCGCGCCGATTTGATGCGTCGCTACTACGGAATTGAGGATGTCATTGTCACACCATTTACCCAGGAGCGCATGAAGCAGCCTTGGGACTCCTTTGTACGAGATACCCTTCAGAATGAGTTGAATGCCATCCATCTGGTGGTGGGACACGACTACCACTTTGGGTATCGTGGCGAAGGCAACCGGGAACGATTGACCTCCATTTGCCAGGAGCTTGGCATTGGTTTGGATGTCATTGAAAAAGTGGAATGCGATGGCATTACCATTTCGTCTACTTATATTCGTACCTTAGTGGCACAAGGAGAGATCGCACGGGCCAATGTGTTCTTGGGTCATCCCTATACTTTGAGCGATACCGTATCTCACGGAAAGAAGCTTGGCTCTTCGCTTGGCTTCCCGACGGTAAACCTGAAGCTGAAACCCAATGTCCTCCCCCCTGCCCTAGGGGTTTATGCCACTCGAGTCTGGCTGGAAAACGGAGACTGTCATATTGCAGTCACCAATGTTGGTAAACGCCCCACGGTAGATGACGGGGAAACCCTGACCGTCGAAGGCTTCATCCTTGACTTTTCTGGCGATTTGTATGGTCAACATATCCGGATGGAGTTTTTTGAATTCCTTCGCCCGGAAAAGAAGTTCCCCTCTCTTGATGCTTTGCGCGATGAGATAATGAAAAACGCTCAGCAGACACGGGACTACTTTGCAAGCCAAGCAAAATGACAAAAAACAGCACTTCAATCTGAAGTGCTGTTTTTCTATTTATAACCTTTATTTTGCTTTATAGTTCTCTGCCTGCTCCAGCAATTCTTGCGCCCCTTGTAAGATGACCTTGGAGATAAGCGTGCCACCCGTTAATCGCGCTAACTCGGCAATCCGTTCCTCCTTGGAGAGTGGAATGACTTCCGTGTGGGTACGCATGTTTCGCTCCCCTTTTTGGACAAAGAAGTGCAGATCAGCCATGGCCGCAATTTGAGCCAGGTGTGTGACGCAAAGGAGCTGGCGATGCTTGGCCAACTTAGCCATCTTCGCAGCAACCTTTTCCGCTGCCCGTCCGCTAATACCCGCATCTACTTCATCAAAAATCAAGGTGGAGATGGGATCATTTTCCGCTAGAACATTTTTGAGTGCCAGCATAATACGCGCCAACTCACCCCCGGAGGCCACTTTCTGAATGGGTTTTAAACTTTCTCCCAGATTGGCCGACATGAGAAATTGTACATCGTCCATGCCGGTTTGATCCATCAGCAACTCCCCGGTCTTCGGCGTCAACTCGGTAAAAAACTGTACTTTGGGCATATCCAACTGGCGCAGTTCTTCTTCAATTTTAATGCGGAGGCGCTCCCCCGCTTCTATTCTTGCCTTGCGCAACTCCAAGGCCTGTTCCGTTGCCTCCTGAAGAAGTGAGTCGTACCTTTTCTCCATGCGAAGCAAGGTATCGTCTGCCATCTGGATTTCTTCCAGTTCGGTTCGGCAGCGTTCTAAGTAAGCAAGCATGTCCTCTGTGGTATCTCCATACTTCTTTCGAAGACGGTATAGCACATCTAAGCGACCTTCCAAGCGATCGAGTTCACTGGGCGAAAAATCAAATTGCTCTTTCAGATCGCGGATTCGCTCCGCTAGATCCGAAGCAGAATACCGCAGCTCGGAAAGAAGCTCTGCCGTCTGCTCCAGTTCACCGCTCAAGGCCGATACTGAGCCCAGGGCATGCTCTGCATCGGATAACAAATCCACCGCCCCAGACTGATCTTCATTCCCGGAAAGGGCAAAGTATGCCTCTTCCAAGGCTTCCATGAACTTGCCGCTGTTTCGCAACAGTTGGCGGCGATCGCTGAGTTCTTCCAACTCGCCGGGACGAAGCTCTGCCCGCGCTAACTCTTGAATTTGATACTGCAAGGTGTCAATGCGGCGTGATTTTTCCGCCTCATCCATCTTAAGTGCGTCCATTTGGCGACGCAGTGCAGTCAAGTTTTGATACGCCTCTTGAAACCTGGTCAGCAAGGGCCCCAGTTCACCAAAGCTATCTAAGTAGGATAAATGGGTATGTTCGTCTAAAAGTTGCTGGCTGTCATGTTGCCCGTGAATATTAATGAGCTGTCTACCCAGCGAACGCAGCTGAGCCGTAGTACAAGGCCGACCACCCACGCGGCAAACATTTTTCCCATCCGCCGTCAACTGTCTCGTAATACTCAGTTCCCCATTCTCATCCGGGAAAATTCCCATTTCTTCAAACCAAGGAAGGGGAGCAAGCTGGCAGAACACTCCACTCACCAAAGCGGATTTTTCCCCCGTTCGTATGAGATCACGGCTGACACGCTCTCCCATCAGGGCCCCAATGGCGTCCAACACGATGGACTTACCTGCTCCGGTTTCGCCCGTCAATACATTCAGGCCATCGCCGAAAGAGAGGTCAGCCGACTCAATCAGGGCAATATTTTCGATATGCAATAACGAAAGCAAGCGTCATCCTCCCTTTCCTATCTTACATCAGCCTTTATCCAGCATTCGTTTGATTTCTTCGCAGAGGGACTCCGCCGTCTCGCTGCTGCGCATAATCAAAAGGGCGGTATCATCTCCGGCTAAGCTACCAACCATGTCCGGCAATTTCATTCCATCAAGCGCCGAGCAAGCGGCGGAAGCCAGCCCTGGCATGGTCTTAATCACTACAATATTTTGAGCGGCTTCAAAGGTGGTGACACTCTCTTTGAATATGGTATGAAGGCGATTTGCAATATTCAGCGATGTTTTCCGTTCACTGACTGCATAGCGATACGCTCCCTGTGCGGTCAGTTCCTTGATCAGGTGAAGCTCTTTGATGTCTCTGGAAATGGTGGCCTGGGTCGATTTAAGACCCCTCGCTTCCAACTCCTCTAAGAGCTGATCCTGGGTTTCAATGTCGTTTTCCTGAATGATGTGTAGAATCTCTGCCTGTCGTAATCCCTTCATGAGCGGATCCTCCGTTCCAACTTTTGATTGATAATTTCATAGAAATTTTTATCGGTGAGTTTAATGAGACGGAGCTGTCTTTTGGAACGCTGTATTTCAACGGTATCTCCCGCAAAAAGCTTGAACGCTTTGCCACCGTCGACCGAAAGATAGGCGGTTTTTCGACTTTGCTTGGGCACCGTCACCTCTATGACACGATTGCGATCCAAAACCATGGCCTTTGCGTGCAGCATATGAGCACTAATGGGAGTGACAATGATGTTCTCTGCGGTTGGCTCGACGATGGGGCCGCCCGCTGAGAGCGAATAGGCCGTGGATCCTGTTGGGGTTGCGACAATGACACCATCTCCATACATATTGCAAATCAGCGCTTTGTCCCCAAATACATTTAGTTCAATGACCCGTGCAACCGCACCCTTCGTAATCACCGCATCATTCAACGCGATGCTGCGAAAGAGCACTCTGCCATCCCGGATGACCTTGACATCCACCAGCATACGCTGCTCTAAGCTATATTCTCCCCTTACCATTCGGGAGAGGACGCTCAGATCTTCCTGTTCCACCTCTGCCATAAAACCAACGCTACCCATGTTAACACCGAGTACCGGAACATCCACGGCACTGGCGTCTTTGGCCGCATGCAGAATGGTACCGTCTCCGCCAAAGCAGACCAAGAGATCCGCATTTCCCAGCTCGGTTTTTAGGTCTCGAATGGGAATATCGGGAGGTAAATCCACGAGAAGCGACCGGTCAACCAAGAATGGAAAACAGTATACCACCTGTGCCCCCGCATGTTGCAAAATCTGACCAGCCTCTTGGGCAATTTTTAATTTTTTATCCCGGAATGGATTTGGACACAAAATAATTTTCACGTGGCGTTTCCTCCTAAGCTTGCATGAGATTCTGCTACCAAGGCCCTCAAATCTCCCGCATAGGAAAGCACCGGTGATACAGAAAGTAAGGCTAAATACTCGATATTCCCCTCCGGGCCCCGAACCGGAGAATAGGTTATGTCCTTTACGAAGAACTGGCTCTCGGCAGCATGGTGTAAAAACTGCTCTAAGACTTCCAAGTGGACAGCAGGATCTCGAACGACTCCCTTTTTGCCGACCTTTTCCTTCCCTGCTTCAAACTGGGGCTTGACCAAAGCAACCACCAAACCAGTCTCTTTGAGCAATGGATAAATGGCAGGCAAAATGAGCTTCAAGGAAATAAACGAGACGTCAATCGTACCAAAGTCCAAAGGTTCCGGTATGTCCTCCTTGCTTAAGTAACGCACGTTGGTCCGTTCCATGCAAATAACCCGAGGATCGCTACGCAAGCTCCAGGCAAGCTGTCCATAGCCCACATCCACGGCATAGACCTTGCTGGCTCCGCGCTGTAGCATACAATCCGTAAAGCCTCCCGTGGAAGCACCGGCATCGATGGCACACACCTGGCTTAAGTCCAGTCCAAAGCAATCAATGGCCTTTTCTAGCTTCAGGCCACCTCGACTGACATAGGCAAGGCTTTGCCCTTTAATGGTCAGCACAACATCCTCTTTCAGGGCTACGCCGGCTTTGTCCACCCGTTTCCCATCCACCAAAACCTGCCCTGCCATGATCATGGCCTGTGCTCTTTGACGGCTTTCTGCCATTCCGCGCTCAAACAGCAGAACGTCCAAGCGTTTTTTATCCGCCATGTCCAAACAGCTCCTTTGCTTTTTCTACAAGTGAACAATCATCCAGCCCGCAAAGACGTTGCAGCTGTTGAATCGTTCCATGGGGCACAAAGCCGGTTCCGCAGTTACAAAGTACGCTGCCCTTTAGAGTGATACCCCGTTGCATGAGATGTCCTAAAATTTGTTCTCCCACGCATCCCATGGCGATAACCTCTTCGGCGACCAGCAAGCGCTTGGTCTTTTCAACCGATTTGACAATGAGGCTACCATCAAGAGGAGAAATTCGATTTAATTTTATGACTTCGGCATAGATTCCTAGCTTCTGCAAGGCTTCCGCAGCATGAAGAACGGAATTGATCATGGTTCCATAGGTTACCATTGTTAGATCGGAGCCTTCACAAATTCGCACCTCGGGCAAGAGGCTAAGATCCTCTTTGAATTCTCCTTCGCTGCCTCTGGGGTAACGAATGGCCACAGGCCCCGTGCACTGCCTCAACACACGCTGCATCATGGAAGTCAGTTCATGGTGGCTGGCCGGGGCAAAAATCGTCATTCCCGGAACGGTACGCAGAAAGGCGTGGTCAAACAAACCATGATGCGTTTCTCCATCGTCCCCCACCAGACCGGCGCGATCCACACAGAAGAGCACCGGCAAATGTTGAATGGCCACATCGTGAAGGAGCATGTCATAGCTCCGCTGAAAAAAGGTGGAGTACACCGCAAATACGGGAAGTAGTCCCTGCTTAGCCATTCCGGCTGCCATGGTAACGGCATGGCCTTCCGCAATCCCAACATCAAAAAATTGATCGGGATGTTCTTTGGCAAATTGGGTTAGTCCGGTTCCTGGCTCCATCGCAGCCGTAATGGCAAAGATTTTCTTCTCTGTTTGGGCCAAGTCACAAAGGGTCTTGCCAAACACAGTAGAAAAGCTTTGACCTGCGGAGGGATGAAGGAGGTTACCGCTTTCCAACTGAAAAGGCGCGATGCCATGAAAGGCATCGGGATTCCGCTCTGCCGGAAGGTAACCATTTCCCTTAATGGTTTTCACGTGCAAAAGGACTGGACAGCGGCTTTCCTTTGCCTGCTGTAAAACCCGAGTCAGGGTTTTGACATCATGTCCATCCACCGGCCCCATATATTGAAAGCCCATATCCTCAAACAAGCTGCCGGGTAGCAACGCCGCCTTAATGCCAGCCTTCATCTTATGCGTAAGCTGATAAATGGCGCGGCCGGGTGAGGTGGCACCCATGACCTTCCGATACACCTTTTTAATGCGGAAATACTGTGGCTTTAGCCGTTGACGCGCCAGATGCTTGGCAACGCCAGATATGTTTTTGGTAATAGACATGCCATTATCATTGAGTATGACGATCATTGGTTCCCCGCTCTGTCCGGCCGTGGATAGGCCTTCATAAGCAAGTCCACCGGTCAACGCGCCGTCCCCTAAAAGAGCAAGGACATGATAGTGTTCACCCAGATTGGTTCTGGCAATGGCCATTCCGAGCGCAGCCGACACCGCAGCCGAAGCATGCCCAGCTACAAAGGCATCGTGTGCGGATTCCACTGGTTTGGGAAAGCCGGCTAGGCCACAAAAGGTACGAATGGTCTCCATTTGTCCATTGCGTCCCGTGAGCATTTTATGAATATAGCATTGATGTCCTACATCAAAAAGCAAACGATCGCGTTCCGTATCAAAGACACGATGAATGGCAACGGTTAGCTCTACAACGCCCAGGTTTGAGGCAAGGTGCCCACCCGTTTTTGAAACGACTTCCAGCAAGCGAAACCGCAACTTTTCGCAAAGGGCGGCAGCTTCTGCGTCGCTGATTTTGTGCAGAGAGGAAAACTCTTCCTGATTGCGCATAATCCTCTCCTTTCTGATTTTGACGTAGTATGATCTACGCCCTTCGCTCGGATAGTCGCTCCGATAGCCAAGATAAAAACCCATCGGATTCTTGATCTCCCAAGGCTGCCTGTGCCTGCTTGGTTAATCTACGAACCATGTCCCGACAGGAGGAGATATCTGTCAGCGTGACAAAGGTTACCTTTCCATTGGCCTGATCGGAACCGATTGGCTTACCCAGTTCCTCCTCATTTCCTTCACAGTCCAAGATATCATCTTGAATCTGAAAGGCTAGGCCAAGCTTTTCGGCATAGGTGCTAAGGGCTTCCATGTTCTTTTCATCGCCACCTGCCGCAATACAGCCAAGCTGCACGGCTGCAATGATGAGCTTTCCTGTTTTTAGGGACTCGATAGCTTGAATCTGGGACAGCTCCCGGATTTGGAAGGACCCGTCCATATCTAAGACTTGCCCTGCCACCATGCCACTCGGCCCTGATGCTTCCGAAAGCACGCGCACGGCAGATAGGCGCTGCTCTGCACTGAACTTTGGCGCCTTGGCAATGACTTCAAAGGCGGCGGTTAAGAGGGCATCGCCTGCTAGGACTGCGTTGGCCTGCCCAAACACCTTATGGTTGGTGGGGCGGCCCCGACGCAAATCGTCGTCATCCATGCAGGGGAGATCATCGTGTATGAGGGAATAGGTATGCACCATCTCCAGTGCACAGGCAAAGGGAAGTGCTTCTTCCACCAAGCCTCCACAGAAGCGGCAAGCCTCAAGGGTGAGAACCGGACGAATCCGCTTCCCTCCACCTAGGAGACTATAACTCATCGCATCGACGAGCTTCCCAAAAGGCCACAAGGTGTCCAAGTAATCCGCGAGGTAGGCTTCGATCAATGCTTGGTCTTCCTGTAATCTTCGTTCATAACTCATAGCTTAGTCCTTTTCCAAGGGAGAAAATTCACACTCTTCCAAGGTTCCATCCGCCTTTGCGGTCAGTTTATAAACCTTCTTCTCTGCTTTATCCAATAAGGAAGAGCATTGTTTCATCAGCTTCGTCCCCTCTTCAAATAAGGAAAGTGCCTCTTCCAAAGGCCGATCTCCCCGTTCCAGGAGGGAAACAATTTGCTCCAAACGTCCCATGGATTGCTCAAAGTTGAGTTTTTGTTCAGCCATTTCAGAAAGGCTCCTTTCTTTCCACGCGGCAGAAAAGCTTGCCGTCGCAAAGTCGAATCTGGATCGCTTCGTCTTCCTCTACCTGCAAAACGGATCGCTTGACCGAGCCATCGGCTCCTTGCGTAATCGAATAGCCTCGCCCCAAGACCTTTAAAGGACTGAGGGCATCCAACGACGCAGCCAAGGCACCAAGCTGCTTTTTCTGTTTAGCTAGACTGGTTTCCAGTCCTCTTGCCAGCTTTTGCTGTTGATAGTCCAGCAAATGCCGCGATTCCTGAAGAATGGGAAGAGGGGCCTGCATCCATGGGCTACGCTGCGCCCTTTCCAAACTGCGGCGATACTCTCCCAGTTGATACTGCATGGCACGCTGCAAGCGAAGCTTCCTTTGGTGGATGTGGCGAGCAAGCTCCTGCTGATCGGGTACCGCTAACTCCGCCGCATTGGAAGGCGTTGCCGCGCGCAGGTCGGAAACATAGTCGGCTATGGTTACATCTGGTTCATGGCCAACGGCTGAAATGACCGGAATCTGGGAGGCAAAGATGGCTCGTGCCACCATTTCTTCGTTAAAGGCCCACAGATCCTCCATGGAACCTCCCCCGCGTCCAATGAGGATGAGATCCGCCGCATTTTGTTGATTGACCAGAGAGAGCGCCGTGCAAAGTTCAAACTTTGCTTCCTCGCCCTGAACCCGAACGGGAACGACGTACACCTTCGCTGCCGGATACCGCATCCCTAGAACTCGAATCATGTCTCTCACCGCAGCCCCTGCGGGAGACGTAATCAGGGCAATGCGTTCTGGAAAGGCAGGAATCGGTTTTTTATGTCTTGGATCAAAGAGGCCCTCCCCTTCCAGCTTTTTCTTTATCTGCTCGAAGGCAACATGAAGATCTCCCAACCCAATGGGTTGCATTTGGTTGCAATACAGTTGATACTGCCCATCCCGGGGAAAGACGGTTACGCGACCTCCGACCACAACACGCATGCCATTTTCCGGACGAAACCGTAAGGCGGAGGCTTCCCGACGGAACATGACACAGCGTATGCTTCCCTCCGCATCCTTCAAGGAAAAATAATGGTGGCCGGATGGATACGCTTTATAGTTAGAAAGCTCTCCTTCCACCATCAAGTGGCTCAAGACATAGTCCTGATCCATAAGATATTTAATGTGATGATTGAGCTCGGATACGGTAAGTACCTGCGTCATTTCATCTTGTCCTTTCCAACATGCGATGTACTAAAATAGCCGTCCCCATAGCATTATCCGTCGAGTAGACCGGTTCGGCAAAGAGTGCGGCATGCATCGTGCGCATGTGCTCTCTGATGAGCCGGTTGGAGGCAACGCCTCCGGCACAGAGAAGGGGTAAACCTTGATACTTCTCAAACGCTTGCGCCGTGGCAACATCCACCGCATGTAGAATGGATCGTAAAATAAAGCGGCAAATGTCAGCGGGGGTTTCTCCTTGCTCTGCCATTGCATTCATCTTATTTTCCAATCCAGAAAGAGAGAAGGTGGAATCCGTTACCTTCACCGAAAATGATACATCTTTCTGTGCGTCCAAGGAGAGTGCATCGACCGCCTTCCCCGCGGGGAAGGAAAGGCCAAGGCGTTTGCCCGTTCGGTCAATGAGTTGCCCGGCGGAAATATCCTTGGTTCCTCCAATCTGCACGGCCTTCACTAGGGGCCCGTCCGGCTCAATGTAGAGAAGTTCCGTGGTTCCCCCAGAAAGGTGCCAGGCCAAATGGGGCTGATCCAAAAGATCCATCCGACCTGCGGACCAAGCGGCCGCAGCCACGTGCCCCTGTTGGTGTGATACTGAGAAAAAAGGCAGATGTAACACATGGGAAAGACTTCTTCCTTGCGATTCCCCCGCCAAAAAGCAGGGCATATACGACCCTTCCACCTCACGTGGACGCGTGCTGGCTCCCACAGCATGAAACTCCCTTGGAGCATCTTCATCGAACAGAGTTTCCGTTAATTCAGGCAGATGCTTGACATGTTGAAAGAGAGCATCACTCTGCCGAAGGCCAAGTCCACCTTCGGGAACATCAAGCAGGCGGCTGACATTTCGCCCGGTCTTACCGTCAAAGTACGCAACCGAGGTGGTATAGTTGCTGGTATCAAATCCAATTCCAATCGGCATACTTATTCGTTCTCCGGAAATTCCGCCCGTACAAAACTACCCAGAATGCCATTAATAAAGGAAACGGTTTTCGGATCCTCATATTTCTTGGCAATCTCAACCGCTTCGTTGATGGCTGCCCCATTTGGGATCTGAGGCATATACAAAATTTCAAACATTGCCACACGCATGATTGCGGTTGCCGTTCGGGGAATTCGCTCAAACTTCCAGTTCATCGCGTAACGACTGATATACTCGTCCAACTCCGGTCCATGCGTACCCACGCCACAAACCAATTTCTCAATATAGCTTCGCATATTCTTGTCCGGAAACACCTCATACAGTGAATCCTCATCCTTCCAAAGGGAAAAAGCCTCTTCCGTTAAACGCTCCTCCAAAAGACTGGTGGGAGCCTGTGTCGTAAATCCAAGCGAGAAGGAGCAGTGCATCGCTAATTCTCGTGCGGTAGATCTGGTCATATTGTTCCTCCGATACGGGCAGAATGGTTGGAAATTCGCCCAAACATAGTCCTCTTAATTATATACAGCAAAGATGAAAAAATAAACCCTTTCTTTGCGTTTCGAACGAATTTCATGAATTCTCTCTCAAAAAAACACGCCCAAACGGCCAAATTTGACCTTTCGGGCGCGTTTTACAGACTTGCTTGAGCGGGTTTATTGCTTTGTGGACTTTTCAAAGGTAACGCCGCCCACACGGATGTTGACTGCACGCACCGTAAGCCCACTGGTTGCCTCTAAACTCGAGATCACAGACTCCTGCACCTTGCGTGCCAAATCGGGAACGGCAAAGCCATACTGAATGGTGATGGAAATATTCACAACAAGGCTATCTTCGTCGCGGGTAATCACGACGCCGCGGTTAAAGCTCTTTTTTCCCAACAGCTGCTCACCCAGATTGCTTCCAGGAAGGCCGGTCACCCCTTCGATCTCCATGGCGGCTGCCCCTGCAATCATCGATAAGACATCTTCCGAAATGTAGATATCGCCCTTCTCTTCCGCACGTGCAATATAGTCTCTGCTTTCACTCATACGTATTCCTCCATTCATGGAATTCCATGCGTTTCTTATAGTCCTAAGTGCTGTCTTGCTGCAGCCAATGTATTTTTCATCAGAAGAGCCCGGGTCATGGGACCAACCCCACCGGGAACCGGGGTGATCGCAGAAGCTTTTTCGAGAACCTCCTCATACAGGACATCACCGCAAAGCTTTCCCTGTTCGTTGCGATTCATGGCAACGTCTATGACCACGGCACCCGGCTGAACCATATCAGCGGTGATGAGACCAACTTTGCCAACCGCGGCCACCAAAATATCCGCCGAGCGGCAGATCTCCTCCAAGTTTTTGGTCCTGGAGTGACAAACGGTGACCGTGCCATGTTTCTGCATCAGGAGAAGTGCCATTGGCTTTCCGACAATATTCGAGCGTCCCACTACCACGCAGTGTTTTCCCGCAGGGTCGATGTGGTATTCCTCCAGCATTTCCATAATTCCCGCCGGGGTACAAGGGACAAAAGCATTTTTCCCAATCAGCAAGGCTCCCATATTCATGGGATGAAATCCATCCACGTCCTTTTCCGGGGAAATAGCCCGTAAGACCGCTTCTTCGTCAATGCCCTTAGGGAGCGGGAGCTGAACTAGGATGCCGTCAATGTCGTCTCTTGCATTGAGCACTTCAATCTGTTCCATCAGTTCCTGTTGCGCTGTGGTTTCGGGCAAAGCATATTCCTCACTGAGGAAGCCGCATTCTTCGCAATCTGCCTTCTTGCTGTTAACATACACCCGGGAAGCAGAGTTATCTCCCACAATGATCACAGCCAAACCCGGTTTTCTCGGCAGAGCCGCAGCTTCGAGGCGGATCTGTTCCTTACATTTGGCCGCCAATTTTTTACCGTCAAGGATGGTCGCCGGCATCGCTTGGCACCTCACTTTCTTTCTTTTGTTGATTCACGTATAACTCGGTATCTTCGGGATGCTGCCGCAAGCGATACACCAAATAAAGAATCGCTGCTGCCGCACTGAGAAAGCCCAGCATTTGGGACACCCGAATTCCCGTTTCAAATAAGTATAAACTATCGGTGCGCAGGCCTTCGATCATCCCTCGCCCAATCCCATACCAAGCAATGTAGGAAAAAAAGAGCATTCCGTCAAATTTTCGCAAACCGCGTCGGAACAGGATGAGTAAGAGGCAAAACCCCAATACGTTCCATAGAGACTCATATAGAAACGTGGGATGTACCTCGAGATACTTGCCTGCCTCGGTAACACCCATGCGCCAAGGCAAGGTGGTTACGCCACCAAAGGCCTCCATATTTACAAAGTTACCCCAACGTCCGATGCTTTGGCCGATCAAAAGGCCAAATGCGCCAACATCCGCCATGGCTAAAAACGGAATCTTTTTATGGCGCATCACTAAATAAGCCACAAGGACGGCCGCTAGGATTGATCCATAAATCGCCATGCCTCCATCGTGAATGCGGAGCATTTTGGCAAAGTTTAAGCTCCCGTCGGCATTTCGAAACAAATCCAAGTAAAAGATGATGTAATAAAGCCGGGCGCCAAGAATGGCGCCGGGCGTGGCGAAGAGAAGCATGTCCAAAACGTCATCGTTTCGCAGGCCAAACTCTTCGCAAATGTGCAGGCAGAAAAAGACCGCCAGGAGAAAGCCGGTGGCAATGATGATGCCGTACCAATAAATCTCATGGCCAAAGACGGTAAAGGCAACGGGGTCTACGGTGAAGTGTAGACCCAGGCCAGGAAAGGTGATACGATTCATTCCCCGGCTCCCTTCGGTGTAATGACCGAAAGCGCGGTGCGTTCTTGGTCGACCCAGTCGTGCAAAGCCTTTTCCACATCTTCCTTTAGAATAGTATCATACATCTGTGGAAAAATCCAGAGGTCTTCTTCGGCAAAATACGCCCTCGCCTGCTCGACACAAAGATACTCAAAGGAATTTAGGGAACGAACCTGATTGCCATAGACTGCTTTCTTTAGTCGCGAGAAGAGCGTCTCGTCTACGCCTTCTTTTGCCAGGCGCTCCGCTTCGCTTAGAATGGCTTCTCGCAGGGCGGCAGGGTCACGGCTTTCTCCTCCCGCAATGAGGAAGGAAGCGCCGGGATATGCCTCATAACCACAGAAGAAACTTTGGTTGATGAGCCCTTCTTCATACAGTTTGGCATACAGAGGTGATGAGGTGCCCATCCAAGTCTCGCAAACCAATTCGCCTAAAAGTTTCTGCCGTAGGCGCTCTCGTCCGTCCTCTGGTGGGATGAGCTTAACCCCTAGTTGGAAAATGGGAGTGGAAACTTCCATAGCCAGCGTGGTATCTTTCTCATGAACCCGAGGGCGCTCCGGTTTGCCATAATCTCTTGCGATTCGCCCCTTTCCTTCCTTGGGTAAGATCTTCTTGGCAGCATCGAACACATGCTTCGGATTGACATCCCCTGCCACACAGAGAACCATGTTGGACGGATGATAAAAGGCAGCATGGCACTGATAGAGGGTTTCCTCCGTAATTTGTGCAATGGATTCCTGGGAGCCAGCCACGGAATTGCGAACCGGATACTCCTGATAGAGGGCTGCCATGAGTCTCATATAGACCTGCCAGTTGGGATTGTCCTCAATCATCTGGATTTCCTGCCCGATGATCCCCTGCTCCTTATCCACACTTTCCTTTGTGAAATACGGTTCGGATACAAAGGAAAGAAGCGTTTCTAAGTTTTCCTGAAACCCTTCGGTACCCTCAAAGTAATATCCAGTGATGGCGGCCCCGGTAAAGGCGTTGGGCGAAGCACCATTGGCACTTAAGATTTGCAGTGCATTGCCATCCTTTGTATCAAACATTTTATGCTCTAAAAAGTGAGCAACGCCCATAGGGGTGTCGCGCCAGGCACGATCATAGAAAAAACGAGTATCCATCCCACCATAATTGGTCGCAAAGAAAGCAAAGTTCTTACTATACCCTTCTTTGGGAAAAATAAAGATTTTCAGCCCGTTCTCCAGCGTTTCGGTTAACACGGTTTCCTGAATGGGTTCGTAGTGCGTTCTAATCAAGGCGTCTTTCCCTCCTTCCCTTGCAAAAAGTATACAGAATCAAGCCATAGATTCTTTGCCAAATTCTGAACATCCTCTTTCGTGACCGATTCGGTAGCGCTCAGAATGGCAGCAGGGTCATCATCGCATCCAGCAACCGACTGACCCAACCAGAAGTCTTCCAGGCGACCTTGGGCATCCTCCGTCAGCCGCAAGTTGTTCATCACGAACGAACGAGCACTTAGAAGCTCCTCCTCGCTGATGTTCCCCTTGCGACAATCCTCCAGCTGGGCAAGAATCTCATCCCTTGCTTTCTCGTATTGATCAAAGGCAATGCCGGAGGAGACCAATAGAATGCCCTTTTGCTTATCCACATTGCTGTTGGCATAGTAGCACAAGGAAAGCCGTTCGCGAACATTTAAAAAGAGCTTGGAATTGCTGGAACCACCGTAGAGGGCATTGAACACTTGCAGCACGGCGGCATCCCTCGGAGCCAGCTTTGGGCTATCCAAGCGAAAGCCTAGCACCAGTTTTCCTTGCATGACATCCATATTGTCCGTAAAATACCTGGGCTCCTGCGGCTTGGAACTGCGCGGTTCAACTTCCTTCTGAGATTTCGAACCTTCCCCGCAGAGCAAGGGAGCCAGTGCCTCCCGCACGGCTGCCTCCACTCGGGAAATTGGGGCAGGGCCGCAGTAATAAAGAAGGATAGGGGCGGTTTCTAATAGGGACTGATAGTGCGACCAAAGACCTTGGTTCGTGATCTCTTTGACCTGCGCTTCCTCCCCGTACTTATCGATGCCATAGGCTTCGTTCTGGCACATCTGGCTGGTGAGTCGATAAACGGCGTACTGCTGCTTATCATTGATTCGGCCGCGAATTCGGTGAATCAAGTTCTCCTTTTCACTGTCGAGATAGGCTTCGATGAAGCCCTTTCCATCTCCGGCCGGACGAAGCACCAATTCTGCCATGAGATCAATGGCCGATTCAAGCACCTTGGAGTCTTCCTGAATGTAGGCATCGTCTAAAAAGCTACCTACAAATCCAAAGCACTGTGTTTCTCCTTTTTTACGAACCATTGGCTCCAAGACGCCCCCGTACAAGTCATCCAAAGCGGCGGACATGGCGAGCATATCAGGATGCTCTTGTGTGCCTCGACGAAGCAAGGAAGGTAAGATTGCATTTTCCGATGCTGTTTTCTGGGAAAGTGGCTCTAGAAAGGTCAAGCCTAACATGGAGGTTTTGAATTTATCGGTCTGAATTGCAATGAGCTTAACGCGAGAGCTGAGCTCTCGTTTCGAAAGTTCCATCATTTCGGGTCCACTCCTCTCCTTCTGGAACAGGTTTGTGCCGAATACCTGGCACACTGGAATCGTTTGATTGAGGAATATTGTACCATATTTTATGGGAAAGTAAAGATTTGTGCGCTCCCCTTTGGAATCCTTGCCACATTCACGGGATTCTATGCATCTAGGAATAGAATCTCCTCCCATCCGCCGAAACGATGCAAACTGCACCTTATATCCTCACAAATCTTATCTGAATTATTTTTCTTGACATCAGGGATCACGTGTTGTAAAATGAACAAGACTTGTAAAGGGATATCGCTTTACATCAGGCAGATCGGAGGGATTTGGTGAAGAGCC
The DNA here is from genome assembly GCA_000620945.1 of [Clostridium] viride DSM 6836. Taxonomy (GTDB): domain Bacteria; phylum Bacillota; class Clostridia; order Oscillospirales; family Oscillospiraceae; genus Evtepia; species Evtepia viridis. The sequence continues at coordinate 212,094 of KK211198.1, forward strand.
AAACCTATCGCATGACCATGTTATATGACTTCTATGGAGATCTCTTGACCGATCGACAACGGGAGTTTTTTGATCTATATTACAACGAAGATCTCTCCCTGGCTGAGATTGCAGAGCATTATGGTATCACCCGGCAGGGCGTCCGGGATATCATCGTCCGTGCGGAAGCTGCCCTGCAGGAGATTGAAGAAAAAACCGGACTGATTGAACGATACCATACCATTCAGAACGTGGTGGACTCCATGCGGGAAACGATTTCCGAAGTAAAAACCCTCAACCATGATGTAATTCAAAGCAATGCGCTCAACGCGCTGACACAGCGCCTAGACAATGCGCTCTCGCTTCTGGGGAAGGAATGAGCCTATGGCATTTGAAGGTTTAACAGAAAAGCTTTCCTCCGTCTTCAAGCGGATGCGAAACAAAGGGCGTCTCACGGAAGCTGACGTTAAGGAAGCCATGCGTGAGATTCGTTTGGCTCTCCTTGAGGCCGATGTCAGTTATAAGGTCGTCAAGGACTTTGTGCAGAAGGTCACACAGGAAGCCATTGGCTCCAATGTACTCGAAAGTTTAACACCGGCACAGATGATCATCAAGATTGTCAATCAACAGCTGGTTGAACTCATGGGCGGTGGCAGCAGTAAGCTGACTATTTCATCTACCCCTCCCACCGTTGTGATGTTGGTTGGCTTGCAGGGTGCCGGTAAAACCACCAATGGCGCGAAGCTGGCCGGACTCATGAAAAAGCAAGGAAAACGTCCCTTGCTGGTGGCTTGTGACATTTATCGTCCTGCCGCCATCAAGCAATTGGAAGTGGTTGGTGGACAGTTGGGAATTCCGGTCTTCCAAATGGGCCAGGAAAATCCGGTGACCATTGCCAAAGCCGCCATCGCACACGCGAAAGAGCATGGCAATGACATGGTATTCTTAGATACCGCCGGTCGCCTCCATATTGATGAGGCACTGATGGAAGAGCTCTGCGCAGTCAAAGACGCGGTGAATCCCACGGAGATTCTTCTAGTCGTGGATGCCATGGCAGGTCAAGATGCGGTCAATGCGGCCAAAACCTTTGACGAAACCTTGGATATCCATGGTGTTCTTCTGTCTAAGCTAGATGGCGACGCCCGCGGCGGTGCCGCGCTTTCCATTAAGGCAGTCACCGGAAAGCCCATTAAGTTCGTGGGCATGGGCGAAAAGTTAGATCAGATTGATGTCTTCCACCCGGATCGTATGGCTTCCCGCATTCTCGGAATGGGCGATGTATTATCACTCATCGAAAAAGCCGAGCAGCAGTTCGATCTGGAAAAGGCAGCGGCGCTTCAGGAAAAGCTAAAGAAAAACCGCCTTACCTTGTCCGACTACTATGATCAGTTGGTTCAGGTCAAAAGTATGGGTTCTTTGTCCGAGCTTGCCGCCATGATGCCAGGAGTCAATGCCAGTGCCTTAGAAGATACGGAGCTTGACGGAGCCATGCTCACCAGAACGGAAGCCATCATCCTTTCCATGACCCCCGAAGAGCGGGAAAATCCCTCGCTGCTGAACAGCAGCCGTAAAAAGCGAATTGCTGCCGGTTGTGGTATGCAGGTGGTGGATATCAACCGCATGCTAAAGCAGTTTGAACTGATGCAGCAAATGGCAAAGCAGATGAGCAAGCAAATGGCAGGCGGCAAGAAAAAGTTTGCACGCTTTGGCAAAGGCGGTAAAATTCCCGGACTCCCCTTTTAAATCCCGTTGGCAATCGTCATTTGACGTTTCCATAGTATGAATCAATTTTGGAGGTGAAAATACATGGTTAAGATCAGACTTCGCAGAATGGGCGCTAAGAAAAAGCCTTTCTACCGTATTGTTGCTGCCGACTCTCGCTATCCCCGTGACGGCCGTTTCATCGAGGAACTTGGCACTTACAATCCCCTGGTAGCTCCCGCTGAAATCACCGTTGATGTAGAGCGTATTCAGTCTTGGATCAAAAACGGCGCTCAGCCGACCGAAACGGTCAAGGCTCTGCTGAAAAAAGCAGGCGCCATCTAATTGGGAGGGCTCATGAAGGATCTTCTCACTTATATCGCCCAAAACTTAGTGGAGCATCCTGATGCGGTTCGCGTCAGTGAGAGCAAATCTGAGGATGGTGCGGTTCTTTTGGAACTCCGTGTTGATCCCGGCGATATGGGAAAAGTGATTGGCCGTCAAGGCCGAATCGCAAAGGAAATCCGCACCTTGATGCGTTCCGTCGCACAGCGTCAGGGCACCAAGGTTTCCGTTGAAATTATGGACTAAAAAGTGGCGGGGCACATTAGCCTCCGCCATTTTTTACACAAGGAGCGTGCTTCTCTTTGAAAAATCAGTTTTTAGAAACCGGAAAAATCGTCAACACCCATGGCATTCACGGAGAGGTGAAAGTCATCCCATGGTCAGACGATCCCGAGTTTTTGCTTGATTTTGATGCCTTCTATGTGGACGGAAAACCCATGGAAGTTCTATCCTCCCGGGTGCACAAGCAGAATGTCCTGATCTTTTTTGAAGGAATTGAGGACATTAACGATGCCATGCGACTGAAGGATAAAGTCTTATCCATTCACCGTGATGACGTGCAGCTTCCCGAAGGTCGTCACTTTATCGTCGATCTCTTTGGGCTTGAAGTGCGTGATGCGGACAGCGGTGCCGTTATTGGCCATATACATGACGTTTTGACTCCGCCTGCTCAGACCATCTACGTGGTGCGTGGTGGTGAGCGTGAATATATGATTCCCGCTGTGGATGCGTTCGTACTGGAGACCAACGTGGAAGAGGGCTATCTCTCGGTCCGTTTGATTGAAGGGATGTGACCTTCATGTATCGTATCGACATTATGACCCTCTTTCCCGACACCGTGGGGGACATGCTGTGCGAATCCATTCTCGGCCGTGCTCAGGAACGTGGCATCATTCGCATTGAATGTCACCAGATTCGAGGCTATACGCTCAACAAGCAAAAGCAAGTGGATGATTATCCCTACGGTGGAGGAAAAGGTGCGGTCATGCAGGCAGATCCCCTCTATCAATGTTGGAATCACATCTGCCAGGAAGCGGGAGAGCGAATTCACACCATCTACCTCTCCCCCGTTGGAACTGTATTTAAGCAAGCGGATGCCAAACGATTAAAGGCAGACTACAACCGCCTGATTCTCGTTTGCGGTCATTATGAAGGAATTGATGAGCGTTTTATCGAGGAATGTGTGGACGAAGAAATTTCGCTCGGAGACTTCGTGTTAACCGGAGGCGAGATTCCTGCCCTTGCCGTGGCCGATGCCGTCTGTCGTCTAGTTCCAGGCGTGCTGTCCGACGAAGAATGCTTTGTAAATGAAAGCCATTGGGATGGTTTGTTAGAGCATCCCCATTACTCAAGGCCCGAGGTGTGGCACGACCGCCGTGTACCCCCTATTTTGCTCTCTGGACACCATGCCAACATTGCCAAGTGGAGACGCAAGCAGTCTATCATCCGCACCAAACTGCGCCGCCCAGATATGTACGAAACACTCGATCTTTCCTCCAAACAAGATCAGAAGCTGCTGGCGGAGATCGCTGCAGAAGAGCAATCACTTTCTAAATAAAACATTCCGGATTTCTCATGGTGAAATCCGGAATGTTTTATTTTATACTTCAACCTTTTCTGGACGCCAAATTTTCCATGTGTCCGCAAAGTTCTCATGTTTAATTTCTTTGACATCAAAGTGCAAGAGTCGAAAGGTCCATTGAATCATCACGCTGATTCCGAACAAGGATATCACCGTACCAATGCCAACCTTCGCCCCCAAAAGGGCTCCGATGAGCAGAACCGAGCCTTCCAGTGCGGCACGGATGACCCCAACGGACGCCTTGGGAAAGCGCTTGCACAGTGCCACCATGAGCGCATCCCGCGGCCCACAGCCTAAAGCGGAACCAATATACAGAAAGCTGGCCAGCGAAATGATGAATTGTCCGAGGAGGAGCAGCAGTAAACCGCCCCAAAAACTGGTCAAACGAGGGATGAGATCAAACCATGCAATGAGATCCATAAACTTACCGATGAGAATGGCATTGAGCAGCGTGCCAAATCCAATCTTCTCTTTCAGTAAAAAGTCGATGCCAATGATGGCGATGCCAGATAAGACAACAATATTGCCAAAGCTCATGCCCGTCAAGAGAGAAAAGCCCATGCTAAAGGCGTCCCACGGCGCGAGACCGATGTTTGCCTGTACGCAAAAATAGATTCCCACTGCGTAGAGAAAAAGTCCTAGGATTAAGCGCGAAAATCGCTTGAGATATCGAGTCGTCATTCAAAAGCTCCTGTTATTTCGGGCATCATACGAGATGCATATAAAGAAACTGTGTGCCGAAAAAACCATCCGGCACACAGCTTATGTACAATTCTGGTTTAGTAGAACGAGAACTTAATACTTCTCGCCAAAGCGCTTCTCGTAGAACTCCTTCATCTCGTCGCGGAAATCGGGGTGAGCAATCTCAATCAGCTGACGAGCACGGGTACGCAGAGAGTTACCACGCATTTTTGCAATACCGTATTCAGTGACGACATAGAAGCTCTCGAAACGAGTCAGGGTGATGGGACGACCTGCATCGAACATCATCTCGATACGGGAAGCCTTTCCGCCTGCTGCGGTGGAGGGCATGGCCACGATGGAGATACCACCCTTAGAAATAGTAGCACCACGGACAAAGTCGACAAAGCCGCCTGCACCACTGATCTGACGGGTTGCGCTGAGGTTATCGGCAACAATCTGGCCCATCAGGTCAACGGAAAGAGCAGAGTTCACGGAAACCATGTTGTCGTTCTTGCCGATCACGTAGGGATCGTTAATGTAGTCAACGGGATAGAATTCAACGGAGGGGTTGTCATCTACGTAGTCATACAGTTCCTGAGAACCATTCAGGAAGGTAACGGCAGACTTACCAACGTGAATCTGCTTCTTGCTGTTGTTGATGTTACCGGCCTTGATGAGCTGCAGGATGCCGTCAGACAGCATCTCGGAGTGGATGCCCATGTCGTTCTTTTCAGTCAGGTAGGTCAGAACTGCGTTGGGGATGCCGCCGATGCCCAGCTGCAGGCAAGCACCATCGTTAATCAGGCTGGCACAGTGTTCACCGATCTTACGGTCGATGTCGGTCAGCTCGCCGGGCACGCTGCCGTACAGGGGATCGTCTGCTTCCACAGCGAAGTCAATGTCATCCAAGTGAATGGCGGTCTGACCAAAGGTTCTGGGCATGTTCTTGTTGACCTGAACAATGACCATCTTGGCGCACTCAAAAGCAGGCATGGTGAAGTCACAGGTGATACCACAGGTGACATAGCCGTGCTTATCCGGGGGAGAAACGGTCATCATCAAGACGTCAACCGGGAGGTAACCCTCACGGAAAAACTTGATGGAATCGCAGAAGTAACCGGGGGTGAAGTCCAGACGGTTCTCGTTGAAGGCCTTACGACCACCAGGTCCCATGAAGAGGGAATTGTGCCACAGGTGGCCCTTCATTTCGGGATTGGTGTATTCGTAGGGACCAAGGCCCAACATGTGGCAAACTTCGACATCTTTATATTGCTCATAGTTTTCAACCATAGCCTTGACCAGAGTTCTGGGCTCACCGGTGCTGTGTGCCAGAACGACTCTGGAACCATTGGGGATGTGCTTGACCGCTTCTTGAGCAGTAACAAACTGTGCCATTTAAATCGTCTCCTCTCGTTATGCAAAACAAATTAAATCGGAATCTGAACATACGATTACTTATAGAAGTATACAAATAAAATCGTTTTTCGTAAAATTATAAATTTTAAAGTTTATCATTAATTTTTCTTAACAATTAAGAAAGGGCAGCTTCTTTGACCTTGCAGTAATTTCAGCCATCCTTGGCCAATTGAATAAAAAGACGCGCAACGGATGAATTGTTTTTTCGTTTTGGAAACACAAGGTTGATTCGTCTTGATAAGGGTGGGTTACACTTGCGGGTAATCACCGCCACCCCACTATGCAACACCTGCTTCTCCGGTAGGATACTCATCCCCAATCCGGCGGCTACCATGGCGAGCACCGCAGAGTCATCCTGTCCTAAGGAATAGATTCTCTCGTCCGACCTTGCTTTCTTTAAGAGTGGCCTTAGCATCTCGGGAATGTCATTTCGATTTAAGATCAAGACATCATCTGATAGGCGCTCGAGAGAATAGGACGGTGGTTCCTCTGTCCGGGAAGCAGGAAACACGGCTACCAAAGTCTCTTCAGCAATACACACGCTTTCCAGAGACTCGGATTGTTTCGCATACAGAAGAGCGCAATCCAAATTTCCGAGCATCACCATGCGTTCCATCTCCGTTGGTTCTCCTTGCATCAATTCCAGGTGGACTTGAGGGCATTGGAGTTGAAACTGCTTCAGTAAAGCTGCCAGCAAATGAGAGGGTGCCCCGCTTTGGGTGCCAATCCTTAAATGTTCGAACTCCAACTTGTGCAACTCTGCCACACGTCGAAGGACTTCATCATTGGCCTCGCAGACCGCTCGAATGGCAGGGAGAATGCGCGCACCAACCTCGGTCAACCGAACCCCAGAACGATCACGGATTAAGAGCTTTAAGCCCATTTCCTCCTCCAAGCCGCTAATAATCTGGCTGATGGCAGACTGGGTATAGCCCAATTCTTCCGAAGCACGAGTTAAGCTTCCCAGATCAACCGTTCTCAGAAGCGTTTCATATTTTTTTATACTCATAAGGCATCTTCTCCTGAAAGAGCGGTTGCGTGAACGTTACCAGAATAAAAGTGCAGCCCACACAGGCGGAAGTACTAAGTAGAGATCCTTTATCGTTCACTGCCAATGGCCAGTTTTCGAAGTAGTTCTTGGTTCAAAAGTTCAATACTTCCCCGTCCTAAGGAAAGCATACCTTCTGTTTGAAAGTGCTTTAGCATACGAGTTACGACCTCTCTAGCGCTTCCCAAATGATTGGCAATTTGCTCATGGGTAATGGAAAGTTTGGTCGCATTCCTGAGTTCAGACTCCTCCAGCAAAAACGCGGCAATGCGTGCATCCAATTTTTTGTTCATAATTTGATCCATGAGCCACATCACTTCGGAAAAGTGAGAGGCCATCAGCTCATTGGTGTAGGAGGTGACCGAGATGGATTCCTGCATTAAGGTTTGATAGACTTGGGTTGGGATGTGCAAGACCTTGGTATCCTCCACCGCCGAGACCATCACATCAAATTGTAAGCCACGGAGGATACAGGAAGCCGACAACAAACATATATCCCGATCAAAGAGGCGATACAGGGTTAGCTCTCGCCCTTCATCGGAAATGGTATAGACACGCAGTTGTCCGCGGAGAACCAAAAACAGGCCCACACAATCTAAGCCGCCCCCGTGCACCATAGTACCTTTGTCATATTGAAACTCTTGAACCGACGCCGTCAATAAGTCTTGCTGCCCCTTGGTTAGTTTGCTCCAGAATGGAATCCCTTCTAATGCGTTCATGTTCACTCCCCTTTTCTACGTGGTCGTAAGCGTACCCGATGGCACCCTGTCTCCTTTTATTCTAGCTCGTTTAGCAGCAATGGGCGCGCTGCCGATGCCAAGTAAAGAGAGCCGCAGATCACCAATACGTCATCTTCTTTCAACTCTGATACCGTAGCATGAATGGCTTCCGCGATATCCTCAAAAGAGGATACCTTGGGGCAAAACTTCTTCGCTTGTTTTGCAAAATCCTTAGCGGCAAGTGCCCTCGGACTATCCGGCGTCACCGCGATCAAATGCTTGGCGTAGGGCGCCAAGATCCTTAATATCTGCAAGTAATCCTTGTCATCCAGTACTCCCATGAGGAGGGTAATCGGATGCGTGGAGAGTTCTTGCAAGGTGCTTTCCAGGGCTCGGGCACCATCTGGATTGTGTGAGCCATCCAAAATCACCCACGGGGAACGGGCCATGAGCTCCATCCGTGCCGGGATCCTTGTTTGTTCAATGCCGTAGCGGATATCCCCATCCTCAATGGAAAGGCCTTGCTTCCGCAACTGCTTGGCTGCCTCAATGGCGGTTATGCAGTTGTAGAACTGCACCTTACCAGGAAGGGATTTGCGGTACTTGATTCCATCATAGCAGAACTCCCCCTCCAACCAATCGTCCCGAAGGATGTGAAGCTGGTTGAGGTCCGGAATTTGCAACCCACTGTCCACCTCACGGCACTTCCTCTCGATCACAGAAACCACCTCCGGATCTTGCAAGGGGTACAGCACCGTGGTACTCCCCTTGATAATGCCCGCTTTCTCGAAGGCAATTTGAGCAAGATGGTCACCTAGGATGGCGGTATGATCCAAGCCAATGGAGGTAATGACCTGGATCAGTGGACAAGGAATTATATTGGTTGCATCGAAACGCCCCCCTAGCCCTACCTCCAAGCAGACAAGGTCACAGCGTTTCTTCTGATACCACACAAAAGCAATCGCCGTTTCTAGTTCAAACTGGGTGGGAGATTCGAATTCTGCAGCTACCTCATCTGCGTGCTGACAAACCAACGAGAAACACTCTGAGAATTCCTCTTCGGAAATCATCTCCCCATTCACTTGCATGCGTTCGCGAAAACAAAGTACATATGGACTGATGAACAAGCCTGTGCAGTATCCGCTGTGAATCAGCATATTGGAAAGCATGGTCGAAATGGAGCCTTTTCCATTGGTGCCTGCAATGTGGATAAAGCGCAGCTGATTTTGTGGATTGCCCAGCTTCTCCAGGAGCGCCGTCATGCGGGAGAGCCCTAGGTTCATGCCAAAGCGAGAAAGACCATGGACATAGCGCATTGCTTCCTCATAATTCATTGCATCTCCTCCTTCGGAAGGTGGGGCATCTCTTCCCCATCTCGAAGTGCTTGGAGCAATTCGCTCACGGTCTTCCCAAGAATGGGAGGCCTTAGGTTCGGGGCGATCTCATGAAGGGGGCGCAACACAAAGCTTCGCAGGTGCATTTGGGGATGCGGGATGGTCAATTCCTTGGTCTCCATCACTTGATTGCCATAGAGCAGGATATCAACGTCTAGGGTGCGCTCGCCCCAATGGCGAGTCTTCTTGCGGCCGGCCCTTGATTCAAGTGTTTGGCAAAAGGCCAAAAGCTGCCTAGGCGTATAAATGGTTTCGACCTTCATCACACCGTTGAGGAAATCGGGTTGGTCGGTGATGCCATATGGTTTCGTTTCCAGATAGGTTGATTGTGCCAAGAGCTTCATCTGTGGATCTGTTTCGATCGCTTCACAAACGGAATTCAGATAACATTCCCGATCTCCTAAATTAGAGCCAATGGCAAGATAACAGACCGTTCTACCTCTGTTAACCGTAATGGAAACATCAGAAAAATGCAGGGGAATCGGTGCATTCGGCTTATGGAGGGTAAGGCTCAGCTCCTGAATCAGCGGATAGGCGCACAGAAGATGCGTCGCCAGTTCATTGACCAAGGTTTCTATCAAACGATAGGTTTTTCCCTGACAAAAGGTGACAATGTCCTGCGCGAACTCACCATAATGAACGGTACGTTCAATCACATCCCCACAATGGGACGTATCCAAAGAAAAGCTTGCGTCCACAATAAAACGCTGCCCCTGCTGCTGTTCACTCTCTAACACCCCATGATTCGCCCAAAAGGCAATGCCGCTTACTTGAATCTTGTCCATATTGATTCCTCTAAGATTGATTTCGTCATCCGAATGACTTCCCCGTTTTCGAAAACATCGTGAACGCGAAGGAAGCTTGCCCCTTTCATCACGCCAACCGCCGTAGTGGCTAGGGTTCCCAACAGTCGATCCTGCACTTCTCGATTCAGCACGTTTCCAATGACTGATTTTCGAGACACTGCCACCATTACCGGACACCCTAAACTCCTCAGCTGATCCGTACGATTGATCACGGTTAAATTCTCCTCGGTATTCTTCTGAAACCCCACGCCCCCATCCAGGATAATCTTCTCTTTCGAAATGCCCGCTTCCTCCGCAATGTGCAAGGTTTCTTTCAGATCCAGAAGAAGGTCATCCCAAAATGAAGTGTAGTCAGGGGCTCGACGATTATGCATCAGACAGCAAGGCAGCCCGGAATCCGCAATCACCTTTGCCATGTTGGGATCCATTTTTAGTCCCCACACATCGTTAATCAGGTCAATCTGATGAAGATTTGCTGCAATCACCGAACTCTTATAGCTATCCAAGGAGAGGGGGATCGAAACGTGTTTCCGGAGGGCTTCTAACACCGGTGCCACACGGTCAATCTCTTCCTGATCGGATATTTTGACATGGTTCGGGCGTGTGGATTCGCCACCCACATCAATGATATCGACTCCTTGGCGAATCATCTCTTCTGCATGGAACAGCGCCCGATCCAAGTTGTCGTACCTTCCTCCGTCTGAAAAGGAATCCGGCGTTACATTGAGTATACCCATAAGATACACACCGCGCTCGGTGTCAAAGTGTTTTCCACCTATGATCATAAGACGACTCCTTGGTTTTTTTGTAGTTCAGGCCAGTAGCATTCCTGGTATGCGGGACAGAGGAAGCAATTACGACTGAGTTTATCTGCTTTTTGTAATAAGGCACTTAAGGGATCCGAGGCTTCGGCTTGGTTGTGATTGGCAATGGCTGTTACAATGTGTTCTCGTTCTTCTTCCGAGAAGGAACAATCCGTTAAAATATCCTTCGCCAAAGCCAGTCCCAATCGGGCATGATTGCCTCCTTGTTCTTCCTGGTAGGCTCGTCCAAGATCATGCAAGAGTGCCGTTGCGTAAAGCACCTCTTTCGCAATCTCGATGCCCTCTTCCCTGGCACAGAGCAGCATGATGCGAGCCACACTCAACACATGGTCGAGATTATGAAGGCAAAAGATTCGTTCCGATTCCAAGCGTTCAATCTGACGCAGCGTACTTCGAAATATTGGATGATATAGGATCTTGTTAACTCGTTCCATAGGCTGCCTCTTTATAAAAATTGGGATAGATGCCTGTGCACCTACCCCGCTTACGAACCAAAAGAAGAAACAAATTCCGAGCTTTGAACGCCTCGAAATGACCTTTTGGTGAATACATGTTACGATGGATCATAACAGCGGGATGCGAGATTTATACCGCAGGCCATGCCTTTCGTTTCTTTGACAACTCCCCGTCCAAAGAACACTTAACGCACAAATCTCTACTCTGCAAAAAAGAGTCTTTCCAACGCGTTTGCGGAGGAAAATTCCTTGTAACTATATCACATTTCCCTTTGACTGGCAATCCTTAAGTTTAGCCGATACGTGTTCGTCGTATTGTAGGTTGGATCATCTTCTGTCAGTTCAAGCAATGTGCTCAATATTTTGTCCTTATCTCGTTATTTTCGAGCTATTCAATGGTTAATTCCGCAAAAAATATTCTTTTCTTTCTCTTTCTCTTTACTTTTCCTCTTTTCTTTGTTACCATGGGTTTATTAAGGCGGGCAATGACGTTCGTCGGCACAAAGTGTGAGCAATGGCGTTCACCGATTTATAGACCTTTGGTCTACTAAATTGGTGAGCGCTTTTTTGTTGTTTTTTCTAGTATGATCACTCTTTACACAGCCTAGGAAACGGGCCCCGATGTGTAAATTTTGATAAATAACAATAACGGAGGATACAAAAATGCAATCACTACAAAAAAGAAGAGATGGCGAAGTCCAACCCCATATCAGTCTATTTGGCGGCCTATTTCACCTCAGACTCCCCTTTATTCACTGGGAATGGGAATTCCCTGAAATGATCCAGGCGATCGTTGTCTTTATGACTGGGGTCGCAGGAACGGAATACCTGAAAGAAATATTTGGCTTGTCTTTCGAGCTGGCCCTCTCCATCGTTGTGGTTCACGAAGCTTTGTACTTAGTGAATAACATTTTAGGAGACCCCTTGATTGGCGGATGGATTACTCCTGCCGTCCCTCTCATCACAGCCTTCCTAGTGCAATTTGAAGGGACCGATCGCATTTATGCCCTGCTTTCCATTGAGCTTTGCCTTGGCGTGATGTACGTGTTCTTTGGCTTGACCGGGATCGCAGAAAAATTAGTCAATTTCTGCCCCATGTCCATTAAGGCCGGTATCTTGATTGGTGCAGGCTTCGCAGCGTGCATCGGAAAATACGGCTTTTTGTCGGTTCAAAAGGGTGGCGTTGGCTTTTACGCGACTCCCATCAGCTGGACCATTGGCGTACTCCTCTCCCTCTTCCTCTTGTTCTCTTATGGTTTTGGAGACATTAAATTCCATCATCAGAACAAGCTCATACAACTACTCAGCAAAGCCGGCTTCGTCCCTGCCATCATCGTCGCAGCCATTCTCGGCATGGTTTTGGGGGAAATAGCCCTGCCTGACTTCTCTTCCATTGATGGAATTATCTTTAACCCGTTGCCTGGGTTGGTTTGGGTTGGCAAGAACTTTTCCATCCTAGGCCTCGGTCTTCCTCCACTGGACATCCTCTTGCAGTCATTGCCTATGGCTATCATTGCTTACGTCATTGCCTTTGGTGACATTGTGGGCGGCACTGCCTTTTTAAATGACACGAAAAAGTATCGTTCCGATGAGCATTTGGACATTAATCCAAATCGCACCAATATTTGTTGCGGCATTCGCAACCTGATTGAATGTTTCTTCGCACCCACCTGCACCATGTCCGGCCCCCTTTGGACCGCGATGACCGTGACCGTTGCGGAGCGTTACAAGAGCGGCAAAGAAAACATGTACTCCATCTTTGGTGGCTCCTGTACTTTTAATACCGCTAAGGTAATTTGCTGCTTAATCATTCCTCTCACGGCCATCATTAAGCCCGCCCTCCCCCTCGCGATGGCCCTGACCCTCATGATTCAAGCCTTTGGCTCTTTTTATGTTGCTTTGACCATGTGCCGCACCAACATCGAGCGCGGTGTAGCCGGAATCACCGGTGGTGCCATCGCCGCTAGTGCGAATCCCGCGTATGGCCTCCTGATGGGCATCTTACTGTATTTTGTTTGCCAGTTCATTGGAACCAGAAGCGAACAAAGAACCAACGAAGTGGTGAAGGGTGTCACCATCACCATCCAAGAATGCGAGGCCATTAAGGAAGAATTGGAATCTACGGAAACCAAGCAAATGATTACCAAATAAGCTTCCTCACGCTGTTGCCTCTTTTTCTCTTGCCTCCCTTATCGTAAGATTTGTCCAAGCATCAAACGGAGCAGCCCATCGGACGATCCGATGGGCTGCTCCACACAATCCAATGCATGATTAATACGTGGCGTTACGTTTCATACATCCCAATGATTTCACTTGCTACTTTTGTTTTCTTCTCGCAGCGATCCATGGCCTTTTTTTCAATGTAATGATGTGCCGCCGCTTCACTCATATTGAGCTTGGCCACCAACACTATCTTAGCCCGGTTGATCAAGCGATCGTCTTCCAACTTCTGCTTGAGTTTATCCGCTTTGCTCTCCAGCTTTTTGATTTTTAAGCGCATGGATAGCAGCAATCGCGTGGTTTGCAGCAGCAAGCGAGGATCCATTGGTTTTTTAAAGGTCACGATGCCCAAACGCTCCGCCTGATATAAGTTCTTCTCATACAATTCTGCATTCACAAGCATAATTATACTATTATGAAAGAGCTTGTTTCTGGCCAATTCAAGGGCCAAACTCATGGCGTCCTCCGATGGCAATGGTGCATCAATTATCATTAGCTCTACATCATAATCAATAATCAACCGCTTTGCTTCCTGGATGGATTGCACGCACTGATGGTGTAAAAACCCTTCCTTTTGAAAGATATCTTTAATTTTGTCTTCAAACTTTGGAGATGTGGATAGGATCAGCAGATTCGCATCTTCATAACGATCAATCATCTGCATCCTCCCATCCTTCTATCTCTTGTTAATTCAACCAAAATTAATACGAAAAATACATTTTATGAATAATCATTCTGTAGTTTTTCATTTCACCTTTCAAAAATACGTATAGTATTCATAATAAAAATTATATCGGAGATGAAATACGCTGTCAATCTTCTTATCATTTTTTTCATTTGTATATTCAACCTGATACTTGTTTATTATTTTATTTTTAACTTCATAATGTTTTATCTCATAATTTTATGCTTAAATTGACGCAGCTTAATTAACCGTCTATAATTATAGTATAATCATGAGATATACTGTATGAAAAGAAGCGTTTCTCGGATGATACAAATTCGAAAGGGCGGATTGCAATGACCTTATACCGCGTCAAACGGAAGACGGGAGAAGAACAACCCTACATTCCCTTGGGGCTATTTAAACTAAGACTCCCCTTTCTACACTGGGAGTGGGAAATCCCTGAAATGCTGCAAGCACTCGTTGTTTGTGTGACCGGAACCGCGGCCATTGCCTACCTGCAAGATCTGTTTGGGCTTTCGTTTGAAGTGGCTCTCTCCATAGTCATCGTGCATGAAGCCCTCTACTTAGTGAACAACCTGCTGGGTGATCCCTTAGTAGGTGGCTGGATTACCCCTGCCATCCCGCTGATCATGGTGTACTTGCTGAGTTACCAAGGACAGGATCGTATTTTTGCCTTGCTTTCCTTGGAACTTTTGCTCGCCATTCTATTCATTACCTTAGGCATCACGGGATTCGCCTCCAAACTAGTTCGATTATGTCCACGCTCTCTCAAAGCGGGCATTCTGGTGGGTTCCAGTTTTACCGCATGCTTGGGCAAGTATGGTTTTATGCCTCTTGATCGGGGGGAAGCCGGATTCTGGGCCAATCCCATTAGCTTTTCCGTTGGCGTACTGCTCACCCTTTACCTTCTCTTTTCGTATGGATTTGGAAAGCTAAAATACACCAGCACCAATTCGCTCATCAAGCTGTTGACAAAAGCTGGGTTTGTCTTATATAAGGTAACAATTATATAAGATATCTAAGCAAAAAGATGCTATATCTAACGATATAGCATCTTTTTTTGATTGACTGCTTAATTTATCCAAGGTAATATCTATAATATATAATAAATCTTTTTGTTAAGTAGGTTGATATGAAACACGTAAAAGTAAAATCTGAAACCTATAGGGATAATTCGGCAAGGAGTATAAACCTTCCAACTCTATTGATTGAATCTAATGGCGAAGTGCAGGTGTTGGAACAACTTCACGAATATCAGTTGAAGTATACATCAAAGAGCAGGTCTTGGCATAACAAGTTGGTTCAAGCGGTAGGCTTGTTGCTTGACTACATGGAGGCTAATCAAGACAACTATACTTCTGCTAAAGTTTTCTTTGAGATATTTACCCAATCAATTTATGAAGGAACAATCAACGAGGATGGTTTTGACCCTTCTGGTTTGTATTGGATTCCAAAGAGAACAGAAACAGCAAATATGCTCTTAACTGTATTGAATGGTTTTTCGGATTGGTTGCATGACGAATATGGGGCTGCACAGTTGAATCCTTGGCGAGAAGCAACCAGTTATGAACAGAGGCTCAACTGGATGGCTCAAATCAACAAGAGCCACCATTCCTTTCTCGGTCATTTGAATGATATTCATGAAATGACCGAGACAGCAAAACAAGTCCGTAATGTCAAAAATCGCAGAAAACCCTATTCCGCACATGGAGGTACAAAAGCATTTCCAGAAGACCAAATCCATAATTTGCTTTGGAACGGTTTTAAGAAAACAAGGAAGAATGCGGAGCTAAACCTCATTGACCGTTACAATTGGAGAGATATTGCCATAACAATACTCATGCATGGTGGCGGTCTAAGACATAGTGAGGTTTTTCACTTATGGGTACAAGATGTATTTGCAGACCCAGAAGACCCTGATTTGGCTGTAGTTCGGATTTATCATCCTAGCGAAGGAAAGGCACCAGAGGATTTTAAAAACCCCAAAAATGGCAAATATGTAACCGATAGAGCGTCTTACTTATTGCTGAAATATGGTTTACTACCTCGCAACCGCTATTCAGCAGATGATAAGCGGTTTGCAGGTTGGAAGGAACCAAGACTTGACAATGACAAGGATAAATACATGCATGTTTATTGGCTCTCAAAGGAATGGGGCTATATTTTTATGTACGTTTGGAAAATGTATCTGGCTCAAAGGCTTCGTGAGGGTATTCCGAATACCCACCCCTTTGCTTTTGTGAATCATCTCCCAAAATACAAAGGCGAAATGATCCCTCTAAGAACGCAAAAACAATCACATGCAAAGGCCGTTGAAAAGATTGGTTTGGTAGTCAGTAAAAATAATGGCACAACAGAGCATGGACATAGACATGCTTATGGTCAACGTCTTAAAGCAGCAAATATAGAAGACAGAATTAAACAGGTGGCAATGCACCACAAGTCCATCGAATCACAAAAAGTATATACTGAACCGACTGTCTCTGATGTCACAAATTCGCTCAATAATGCAACTGTATCTTTAGAAAATGGATTTAAACTTCCTATAAAGACAGAAATAGATGAATGGCTCAACGAGGAAAAACAACTACAAAGACGTTATATGTTTAGAGGAAAATAAATGGGAAAATATGATGATAATTTCAAGTATAAGATGATTGCTTTACTCTGTGATGGAAAATCAGCATCAGAACTTCAAAGAGAGTATGGTGTAAGCTCTAACATCATTATCAAATGGTTAAGAATCTTTGTTTTTGATGGATTATTCAGTGAAAACGAATTAAGTCCAGATGAAAAGGTGAATTTGGAGAAGCTACGAGAAAATGCAACCCGTAAAGAAGTTGAAATGAGAAAAAAGAGCCAATCATCAGATATCACTCTTATGTGGGTACTTGAATTGGATGAAGAATTAGAGGAATGGAGGTCACTTGCAGAAGAATGGATGAAGACGCAAGTCAGAGATAAAGCCAATACCTTAAATGTGCTGTCGGGGTTTTTTCAAAAATATCTTGTCAACCATGATATCCCAAGGTCTCCTAAAGAGTTTCTTCGGATAGAGTTTTACGCACCAGATTTTTTTGAAAGCTGCTTTTCTCATTACACATCAGGCCATGCAATAAATTTTGCAAAAAAGATTGTTCGTTTTATCGATTGGATACTTCTTGAGAAATTCTCGGTTGAAGATGATTTAGGAAACAAGCAGATACCTCATGAGTTTCATAATCCGTTGGCAAAATACATTCCTGATTCCTATGTTGGTTCTAAACTTAATGAATCTGATAAAAACGTTCTGCCCTACAGATACATCAAGGACTTGCGTTCAATTTTATCTCCTCCTGATGCCACTCATTTCAGAGACTGGCATTTCGCCCAAGAAGCAACGGATCCAAAAGGACCTGGCGGAGATTGGTTTGTAGTTGAACAGTCGCTTCTTAATGAAAATGACCCTGATTGCGTGTTTAGAAAAAGGGAAACGACAAAGTATGAAAAAAACACAAAAGGTCTTCCTGATGCGGTCTGCGAGTTATGGTCCCCTGTCGTATCTGTGGCTCTGTTAACCAAACTTTTATTGCCTTTAAGGACATACCAAGTAAGAATGCTCGACAGTGGTGAATTGGATACGTTTAAGTATATTCAACCGACAAGAACAAAGTATGGTCATTGGGTTGTGAACGATTCACCGCTACGTAAAGGCGACAAGGACAATCCGTTTGAAAAGGGTGTCTTTAGAAAGTTCTACGACCCTGTATCCAAGATGGAGATGACTGGTTTTTTTATCAACACGAACAAAACAGCAGACATCAATAAAGAGGAAGACCAAAAAGGGTACGAAATTCCTTGGCAATACGAGGAAGTTCAATACTGGCTTGCCAAACTCCGTGATTGGCAGCAGAAGTATAACATTGTAAGCGAACCTACACCTTGGGTGAATTTGAAAAGAAATCACTTGGGTAACGTTAAGGACAAAAAAATACTTAAGCAAATGGGTTCAACAACGTTTCTTTTCAGGAATCCCAGTTCTCCGGGTGAAAAACACTTTCCAGTAAGGGAACTCGGACTTGAACCTCTATGGCATAAAGTGCTTACTGAACTTGAAGATAGATTAAAAGCACATGGTTCGGAGGATGAGACATCCATTCGTTTCATCAAGAATAAACACACTACGTTATACCCTCTCCACTCCTTAAGAGTGTCTTTGATAACGGCATATGCCCTGGAAGGTGGTGTACCGATGCCCATTCTTTCTAAAGCAATTGTCGGACACGCAAGGCTTGTGATGACGTTGTATTACACCAAGGCTGGTATATCATATGTGACTGGTATGATGAATCAAGCCGAACATAATATTTTGGAGAACGACAAGAAATCTTTTGAGAGATTTCTAAAAGATGCAAAATACGAACAACTTGAAAATAACATCGCAATCAATGACCCCATGGCCTATCAAGCAGTTATCAATGCCCAACAATCAGGTGCAAGCATTATTATTGGTGACAAGGGTATTTGTCCAAAAGGTTGCTTCGGATGTGAGTCTGGAGGTGTTTTTATTAATGACGACACCGGCAGAACCACCTATGGTCCTGTACCGGGATTCCCGGAGCATAACTGCGTAAGATGCCGATGGTTTTTGACAGGACCTGCTTTCCTACCAGGATTAGTACACCATTTCAATACCATTGGTTACAACATGAGCGAAGCAGGAAAAAGGGTAATTCGTTATCAGAACGAGATTAAAACACTTGAGAATCATAAGTATGAATGCGAAGTTAACGAACAGATATTTACAGAGCAGAGTAAGCTGTTGAAATTTGAAACGTTACATATGCAAGAGGTGCAGAAGAACGACAAACTCGCCAACGATTACAATGCAACGCTTCGGCTTATTGATAAATGCATAGCGCTAACAAAAACCAGCACTTCTGAAGAAAGTGTTCAATTAGTCCCTGTCGGTTCGATTGATGACATACGTTTGACGTTTGATAACGTTGAACATGAATTCGAGCAACTTCAAGTTATATGCAATGGGGCAGAATTTTTGCCAGAAACCGATGCAAGCAAAGCAGTGCTACAAAGGTCACAAATAATTGACCTTACTCTTGCTGATAACGGTAAGAAGCCTGTCATGTTCTTATTAACAGAGGAAGAACAGCTAATAGCGGGGAATCAATTTATGAGGCTTTTGATGCAACGAGCAGGAAGTCTGAAAGATGCTATTCCCTATGCCGTTGGAAGAAAGAAGCTCGAAGAAATAGGTCTTATAAACGAGTTTGTAGAAGAGATCGAATCAATGAAACTCAATGAGACGGTATTGGCCCTCCAGGTCGCTGCTCCGAACGGCAGACAAGTAATGATTGGAGGCTGATAACATGATTAATATACATCCTGATGAACTTTTTGTTCAACTTCAAGAGAATGCATCGGTTCGCAAAAAACGTACATTAGAAATAATCCATGGGGTTTGCAAGAAACAATACGAGAGTGGTAACAAAGACTTTTCAATTAGTACAATCGCCAAGTTCATTGCCGATAATGGCGGTCCAAGTGAGCAAGCGCTTCGGAATAAACAAGGCGAAGATTATCGTGCATTAATCAAGCAATGGGCTGGCCATTCCGATGGTTCAAGCAGGAAGGTCAAAAAGCAAAAATCAACAGGCCTAAACGATGAAATCTTAGCAAATGTGGCTGACCCAACAACCAGAGCGTTAGTGGGAATGATTTTAGCGGAAAATAGAAAATTAAAGAACGAGAATTCTTTACTAAAGCAGCAAACAACTTTAACAATAGACATGCGCAAGCCAAAAAACGAAGATCTTGGAAACAGTCAGAATGTTGTTTTAGTATCCCCTTCACATGATCTAACAGATACGGAATTGAAAGCCTTAAGAGAGGCAATCTCTGATGACTTCATGAAGGATCGTGGCTGGACTGTTGACAATTATGGAAGAGTCAAAGAAAAAAGTTTTCAAGTGTACAAGCCAGGATATGTCAGTGCTATTAAAAAGGTTCTGAAAGAATTCTAATGGCAATATGATCTTTCAAAAAAGCCACCCTGATATTTTCAGGGTGGCTAAAGTTAAGTTAAGTTCCTAAGACATGCTTTTGCATTCAGTAGCACAAGTTCTACAGATATCCGAACATTTGGTGCAGTGATCGTCCTTAAACATGCCGCATTCCTTGGCACAGGCTTCACAAATGGTGGCACACAGATTACAGATTTGCTTTGCATGCTTGGAATCCGTAGACATAGAGCAAGAAGCCAGCTTGCAGATTGAAGCACACTCGACCAAACCGGCAATGCACATCTTTCTTGCCTCTACATCTGGTTCATTAAGACAAAGCATAAAGCATTCTTCGCAAGCCTGAGCACAGGTGGTACAAGCATCAATACATTTCTGATACTTATCGGTAATATTTGTTATAATACCCATTTTTACCTCCGAAATTAAAGTATTTATATTATTCTATCTTTTTAATTTTTTATACTCAATTGGAACAACTTAAGCAATCTTGAATATTGTAATAGAGCTGCCATTTTTACCTCCAAATTATGCGGGTTAGTACCAAAAGGTCTAACCCTTATAATTTTTGCGGTCTCCAATGGTTCGTAGTCTATGGAACAAAACGAGCACTCTGCCATAGCAAAGAGGCAGAGTGCTCGTTTATGTTATATTTATCACAGGACCAGCTTAGTCAAACGTGCTCAAGGTCATAATGATTACAATGACAAATCTCGATAAATTCCAAATTCATTTCATTAAATTGTTTTTCGGTGGAAAGCACCACCAAATAGTCCCCGTGAATGATCTGTGTACTACCATTTGGAACCACTTCTTTATCACCACGACGCAATCCTACAATCAAGGCCCCTTCCGGCCAGGCCACGTCTTTAATCTTCTTGCCGTCTGCCGTGCTACCCAGTTCCACCGAGATCTCAATAATGGAGCAGTTTTTAGGATGTTTTTTCTCCATAGTATTTTCAAACGTAATACGGTCTAGCAACACCTCGTAAATTGGTGATGTTTTTAGCATATCGGAAATAAAGAGTGCAATAAAAGCCACCGTAGCAACTGGCAATAAGTGTACCAAAGATCCGGTCATTTCTGCCATCAGTAAGATGCTAGTAACTGGTGCTTTCACGGTCCCCGATAAAACTCCTGCCATTGCACAGATACAGAATGCTGGTATATAATCTGCCGGCACACCAACCCGTACGGCAGCCATACCAGTCATTGTTCCGGAAACTGCACCGATTGCAAGAATTGGCATAAAGATTCCACCTGGAACTCCACTACCAAAGCTGGTGGACGTAAATATAATTTTCACCACGAGAAATACAAACATGGTTGAAAGACCGACTTCCGCCTTCTCCGATATTTGAATGAGACTTTGTCCACCGCCCAATACCTCGGGAATCAGCAATCCAGCAGGTAAAGCAATGAGCAGAGCGAGTGGTGGTCGTAAAAATGCGGGTAGCTTCGCAAACATACTGTTGAATCCAAGCAGTAATTTATTGACTATGGCTCCAATCACCCCTGAAACAAGGCCAAGTACCGGTAACCAGATGTAGTATCGAAATTGCAGTTGTGGAACATTGAAAAAGTTCAGCGCTGTATTTAATCCAAATACGTATTTTGAGACCACATCTGCAGTGAGGGCAGCCGTGGTAGCCGCAATGAGTATATTGGGAGAAAACGAACGATGGATTTCTTCTAAGGCAAATATGACGCCAGACAGTGGGGCATTAAAAGCGGCAGAAAGACCCGCCGAAGCTCCAGCCGTGATCAGGCAATTTTCTTCCAACTTGTGTTTACTAATTTCATCTGCTATGGCTTGACTTGCACAGGCTCCTATCTGGATGGATGGACCTTCTCTTCCAAGTGACAAGCCAAAAAAAGATGCGGTTATTCCCGCCAAGAATCGAACCATGAGTATAGTATACCACTTCATTTTTATCCCAAGTAAAACAATTCCCTCAACCTGAGGAATCCCGCTTCCTTTTGCGTATGGCTCCCACTTAATCAGCAGGTAGATAAGTAAACCCACAGCCAAGGCCAAAAAAGTCCATGGGAGAATATAGATTGGGTGATTGTGCAAATATGCATATGCCCGAATAGCCTGTTCAGTGCCATATTCGATTCCCAAACGATATAATACAACCAAAGAACCAGACAAAAGTCCTACTAAACATGCTTTTGCAGCCAGGTTCCATTTTAATCGATTCATTTCTGCCAAGATTTGATATACCTTAGTTCTGCTCATCATTTATCAAACGCCCATTCATTCAATTAATTCGTATTTCTTCGGCTAAAATTATAACATATATACTTGAGGGGTCAAGTCAAGGACTAAACCCACGCCTTATGCGGAATCCTGGGGTCATCTTTTTTCTGCGTTATTACAAAGGAAGAAACAGTTGCACTTAGTGCAACTGTTTCTTTTGAGTACCTGAAATTTAATACAATTTGCCTTAGTCGATAAGTCCTTTGTCTCTAAGCATCAATGTTGCAACGTCTTTGGGAGTTGCCCCCTCATCGGCCATCAGATTATACTTCTGCATTTCTTCTGCGGTCCATTGGTTTGCAAGCTCTTCAAGAGCGGCCACAACTTCCGGATTTTTCTCTGCATAATCCAGTTTAAGGATGGGGGTTACATAGTAAGGGGGAAAACAACTTTGATCATCTTCAAGATTCACTAATCCAAACTTGCTAATGCGCCCATCCGTCGAGTAGGAAACATTTACATCTAAGTTTCCGTCGACCAGTGCCTGATAGGTCAGCCCCTGATCCATACTCTTTGTTTCCTTAAACTTCAGACCGGTATAGGTAGTTTCTAAAGAGGCAAGCCCATCTGTTCTGTTTGAAAATTCAGCGTCACTGCCTAATACCATATTACTGGAAATGGGGACAAGGTCGGAAATCTTTGTAAGATTATACTCCGCTGCGGTTTCAGGTGTAACAGAAAGCACATAAGTGTTATTCCAGCCCAAGGTGGACAACCAAGTTATGCCGAACTCTTCTTCAAAGTGTTTCTTGACGTAGTCGTACGTCTCATCAACGCCTAGGATATCCGTCTGTTTTAGAATGGTTCCATAACCGGTTCCCGTGAATTCAGCATAAACATCGACGTCCCCACTTTTCAAAGCATTTAAGCAGAGCATGGTTCCTGCAAGCTCGGATACCTTGGTCTTAAATCCTTTGGATTCCAAATACACGGCCATTAGTTGACCCGTTATACGCTGTTCAGTATAGTTTTTATGAGCGATCTTTATCGTGTCGCCGCCAGATGTGGAACATCCTGCCATTGCTAACAAAAGACATGCTACCAAAACGGCTGAGATCCTTCGAATAGTTTTTTTCATGTTTTCCTCCCAAAGTTATAATTTTTGTGTTCTTATTAAACAAGCCCGTCTGACGTGAGTCTTTTCTCTACCAGACCGAGCAGAAAATCTGCTAGAAGCGCCAGAAGAGCAGAGAAAATAGCACCGGTCATAATCATAGGTTGGTTATACATACCTAAGCCAGTGTAAATAAAATCCCCCAACCCACCGGCTGCGATCAGAGTTGCAATGGTGGTAATGCCAATGCTTGTGACAGTTGCTATTCGAACTCCACCCATAATAACAGAGATGGCAAGAGGAACTTCAACCTTAAACATAATTTGAGTCTGCGACATCCCCATTCCCTTTGCCGCTTTTCTTGTTGCAGGATTAACGCTTTTAATTCCAAGTAGAGTGTTTTTAATGATTGGCAAGAGTGCGTACAAAAATAGCGCAAAAATAGCTGGCTTTGAGCCGATACCAAAGAGAGGCATTGCGAATGCAAATAATGCTAAGGAAGGAATTGTCTGAATGATATTAGCGATATTCAAAACGATACGGGATAGGGTTTCACGATTGGCAATCAAAAAACCAATCGGTATTCCGACAAGGCAAGCCAAAAGTACGGCAGTAAACGATATCGTAATATGCTCAAATGTTTTAGTTGCGATCTCTGACCAATTGTTCGAAATAAAATTAAGTAGTTCCATCTCAATATTCCTCGCTTTTCGGCATGATTTGACTCAAAACGCCAAGAATACTCGTATTTGTAATAATTCCAATTAAATTATCGTGTTCATCGAAAACGGGGCTATACATAATGTTGTTTTCTTCTCTGATACGGATCACCTCGGTCAAAGCCATATCTTTAGGAATTTTAATGAAGTCTGTCTTCATGATATCTTTCATTTTTATTGTATTATCCGTGATTCCATGAAATCTGTTTGCCCCGACAATTCCTATGAGTTTGTTGCTAACACCATCTTCCTTGAGGATGACAGCCAAAACCGTGGTGTTATGCTTCTTCATGGTTTCAATTGCTTGAGCAACAGAGCGATTAGGATTTACCTCGATAATAGTACAATTCATCACATCCTCAGCTTTTACCATTTCAGGCGTTTTCCAAAGACGGTTTTTTCCAATAAATTGCTCAACGAATTCGTTGACAGGATTTTTCAGCAGCTCTTCTGGCGTCTCAAACTGCACTATTTTACCCTTTTGCATAACGGCTATCTTATCGCCCAACTTGATCGCTTCGTCAACATCATGAGTAACGAAGATTATCGTTTTTCCTAATTCATCATGTAATCTTAAAAGCTCATCCTGAAGCTGTTCTCTTGTGATAGGATCAAGTGCAGAAAAGGGTTCATCCATTAAAATAATGTCTGGGTCATTTGCCAATGCTCTTGCCACACCAATGCGCTGCTGCTGACCTCCAGATAATTCTTTTGGATAACGCTTTGCGTATTTATCATAGGGCAAGCCTACAGTGCCCATGAGCGACAAAACCTTCTTATGTACTTCGGTTTTATCCTTCTTACAAAGTAAGGGAACCGTTGATATATTTTCTTCAATCGTTTGGTGAGGAAACAAGCCAACATCCTGAATAACATAGCCTATGCTTCTACGTAGTTCATTCTTATCTATCGTCTTAATATCTTTCCCACCAATAAAAATTGTTCCCTGAGTTGGCTCGATCAATCGATTTACCATCTGCATAGTTGTTGATTTACCGCAGCCGCTCTCACCAACCAAGACAATAAGTTGTCCACTTTCAATTTTGAAATTTAAATTTTCGATAACATATGTTTTTTCATCGTACGATTTGTATACGTTTTTGAATTCAATCATAAAACTTTCCTTTCTAAAAAATTGTTATTTATTGTGAGATAACCAAGTAACAACTTTATAATACCAAACAAGTTGTCACTTGTCAAATTTGGACCAAAATTATACAAGTTTATGTAATTGATCTTAGATTAGTAAATAAATTGTTTCATAGAATTTAAATGCATTTCATGTATGGTTGCTGTCAAGATCTTCTCTTTTGATTATCTAGGGCTTGTACCAAAAGTCGAATTTACAGAGCGCAAGTCTATTTAATTCCATCGGATTCGGAACGTAAGTGTTCGATCATTAATGAATAGACACAGAGCTATGAGGAAAAACCGTAAAGACAAACTAGAAGAATACCTGCTTTCCGGAACCACACTAAACCCTAAAGTTTTCATTTAATATTTGTATCAGCCTTACCTTCAACTTTATTGACGTTGAATTTAATATATAATAATATAGTCAAGAAGTTATATTAAGGACGTGATTGTCTTGGAGAACACAAAATCCCAAAAAGATGAAGTAATGCTTACCATCACGGTTGATCGGGAGGCCAAGGAAGCAGCTGAGATAGTATGTGAAAAACTTGGCCTGACTCTTAATGATGCGATTAACTTGTTCTTAAAGCAATTAATCACACAAAAAGCCATTCCTTTTAAATAACACTCTAGTGCTACTTTTGTAAATAACGATTAGTTTAGGAAGCTTCCCATCTGAATCTAATTCTATCTATTTCCGAAGGGACTCAGGTTTTTACGGGCGGTACATGGTAGGCAAATAATTTGCTTTTACAATTCAGCAGCAAAAAACACATCCGTTTATTCGAAACCAGATACTCTGGTTGAAAACGGATGTGTTCTTTGTTTTGTAGTTTTGTGATATATTATGTCATATATTATATTTAATATATGACAAATCCTTTAAATATGAGGATCATGCAATTTTATTATAATTTTTACCTTATATTCGCATAGCCCAGCCCTTCTCGTCGCTGGCCTAGTGGGTATGATGGTGGGAGAAATTGATCTTCCCATCTTAGATTTTTCAAACATTTTCTTTAATCCCTTACCTGGCCTCACTTGGGTATACGATAACTTCAGCTTTTTTGCCTTGGGTTTTCCTCCCCTTTCCATTTTTGTCTCCACCATCCCCATCGCCCTTGCCTGTTATCTCATTGCCTTCGGAGACATCATGAATGGTACGCTGATTATCAAAGAAGCCCAAGCCTACCGCCCCGATGAATACATCGATATGAACACCAACCGAACCAACGTATGTACGGGAATTCGGAATCTGGTAGAGTGCTTGTTTGCTCCAACTTGTACCATGTCTGGCCCCATTTGGAACGCCATGACCATCACCGTAGCTGAGCGTTACAAGTCCGGTGAACAGAATATGAGTTCCATTTTCGGAGGCGTTTGCACCTTTAATACCACGAAATTGCTTTGCCATTTCTTGCTTCCCATCATCTTCCTGGTGCGCCCGGTCTTATCGCTGGCCATGGAACTGACCTGGATGATTCAAGCCTTTGCCTGCTTTTACATTGGCATGAATATGTGCCGAACCAATGTGGAGCGGGGTGTGGCAGGGATTACAGGTGGGGCAATCGCCGTCTTCTCCAACCCCTCCATTGGCCTTCTTATCGGCATCCTTCTTTGCCTCGTGATGGAGTTTATGGGAACCAATCAGGTAGATCGAGCAGCGCAAGTTGCCTCCAGCTTGGCAGCCTCCATTCAATCGGATTACTCCGAGTTCGAAGAATAGAACGCTTTTGCTCGACTAAAAAGTCACAGAAAAAAGCCTTAGGCTACAGGAGCCTAAGGCTTTCTTAATGGATAACTTACCTTCGTTATCCTTCTTTATAACGCGCTAAAAACTGCTTGGTACGCTCCTCTTTTGGATTGCCAAAGACGTCCGCCGGTTTTCCCTGCTCCACGATGACCCCACCATCCATGAAGATGACCCGGTCGGCAACATCTCTGGCAAAGGCCATTTCATGGGTGACGATTACCATGGTAGTGTTGCCATCCGCCAGATTTCGGATGACCTTTAAGACCTCACCGGTCAGCTCGGGATCCAGTGCGCTAGTTGGTTCATCGAAACAGAGAATATCCGGCTCTAAGGCCAGCGCCCTTGCAATGGCAACACGCTGTTGCTGCCCTCCGGAGAGCTGATGGGGGTAATAATCCATCTTTTCGGAAAGTCCCACTTGCTTGAGAAGGCCTTTCCCCTTTTCTTGAATCTCTGCTAAGATCGCTTTCCGATTCTGCTTAAAATCCGCTTTCTCCTTTGCCAGGAGTTCGGCTGCCAAGGTAACGTTATGCAGTGCGGTATACTGCGGAAATAGGTTGAAGTTTTGAAATACCAGTCCAAAATGAAGGCGTTTCTTCCGCACCTCACTCTCCCGCTGGGTTGCAGGATCTGCAGCATCAAAAATGACTTCATCCTTTACGATGATTTGACCTTGATCGGGACGCTCCAAAAAGTTCAAGCAGCGCAACAAGGTGGTCTTACCACTGCCGGAGGAACCAATGATTGCAATGGCCTCTCCCTGTTCCAAGGAAAAATCAATCCCCTGTAGCACGGAAAGAGTTCCAAAGCTTTTTTCAATCTGTTTTACTTCTAAAATAGGCATAGGTTCTCCTCCCTATTATGCTTTAAAATAGCTCATTTTTTGTTCCACCCATCCAAAGAACAAGGTCAATACCCCGACAAAGACTAGGAAGTAGATGCCGATGGAGAAGAGCGGCCAAATGAGGCCCGAGGTGGTATACTGATTGGCCAGCATCAAAATCTCTTGAACAGAAATGATTCTAGCTAGCGAAGTATCCTTTACCAAGGTGATCACCTCGTTACCAACGGGAGGCATAATGCGCTTCACCAGCTGAAGGAGAGTCACCTTGAAAAAGATCTGAGATTTTGTCATGCCAAGGACTTGTCCCGCTTCGTACTGTCCCTTTGGCAAACTCTGAATGCCCCCGCGGAAAATTTCGGAGAAATAGCAGGCATAGTTGATGACAAAAGCCACAGCCGCAGCGACGAAACGTCCAGAGTCCCCACTGGGCCAACCAAAGGCCAATTCCAGCAGCCCCGGCCCATAAAAGATGATGATCAGCTGTAACATCAAGGGTGTTCCGCGAATCATCCATACAAAGGTTCTAACCAACCAACGCAGTGGTAGGAATCGGCTCATGGATCCAAACGAAATAAGTAGACCAAGGGGTAAAGAAAACAGCAAGGTTACCCCAAACAGCTTCATATTGATGAGAAAACTATCCGAAAGCTGTCCTAAAATGACGGAAATATGATTCATATCTATTACCTCAATAGACAAGTGGTGGGGCAGAGGAATTCCCTCTGCCCCGCAGTTTTACATTGTATCAGCAAATCCAGATGGCTTACTGTGCGGCCTCTGCCAGATCAAGTCCATACTTGTCAGCCAGGGTAGCCAAGGTGCCATCGGTACGCAGTTCGTCAAAAATTTTGTTGACCTCTGCGCAAAGATCTGAGCCCTTACGGAAGGCAACGCCGTAGTCTTCCTCGCCCAAACGATCCATGATCTTCAGATCTGCGTAGTTGGTGCCTTCCCCGGTCATGGTCTTGGCCAAGGTCAAGTCCAAAATCGCAGCATCTGCGGTGCCAGCTTTTACTTCCATCAGGCAGTCGCTCTGTACGGACTTGGGTATGTAAGAAGCCTGCTTGAGGTTTGCATCCGCCTTAATGGTATCTTCGCCAGCGGAGCCCTGCTCTGCAACCACGGTCTTACCAATCAAGGAAGAGGTATCCTGATAGCTTGCACCATCCTTCATGAGAACAACCTGTGCATTCTTCACGTAGGGCTGGGTCAGTTCCATGTTTGCCTTGCGCTCGTCGTTGATGGTCAGGCCATTCCAAATACAGTCAATAGTTTTGGCATTCAGTTCAACTTCCTTCGTATCCCAGTTGATGATCTGGAACACGGGCTCGACACCGAGACGCTCACAGATTACTTTTGCAAGCTCCGTGTCAAAACCGGTTAAATTACCATTTGCATCGTTATAGTTCATGGGAGCGTACAGGGTGTACCCAATGACCATCTTACCATTTCCTTTTACATAGTCAAGGTCACTGGCTTGAGACTGGTTGGGATCCTGCGGTGGAGTATCGTTTGTTTGATCCTTGGGCGTACCGCACGCAGCCAAGGCCAGGGCCATGGTCAGCGCCAGAAGCAAAGAGAGCAACTTCTTCATGTTTCTTCCTCCAATGATGTTATTTTTCTATATCATTATATCACGTTAGCGAGATAAAGCAATACATTTCCGAGGCTTTTTCCCTTTTCGTCTTTTTGCACGATGTTTTGAGCCTTCTCTTGCCCGTTCCCTATGGGATCAACCAATTGGGAAGCGTTAATCTATGCCCCGTTCATTTCTTCCACAAAGTAGATTCCCATTGCATCCTCCCCACGGATATGTTAAAATAAGGAAACTAATGTTCGCGGTAGTTTCTACCATACGAAAGGGGTTAGCTAGATGCAAATATACTACTTTTCTCGCACAGGCCGCAGCAAGAAGATTGCAGAAGAATTAGCAAAGCAACACGGATGCACCGAACGAAGCATTGAGGATGGAAAGAACTGGGGCGGTGCATTCAACTATATGAAGGCCGGATACTATGCATCCAGTGGTAAGTCCTTACCTGCCAATTACCTCCCTCCGACCCCAGATGAGCCCATTGCCTTAGTCTTTCCTGTTTGGGCGGGCAAGTTCCCCCCTGCAATTCGAACCTTCTTACAGGAGGTTGGCCGAACGAACATCATTGCCATTCCCACCTCCTTAGGCAGCACCTTACGCGACCGGGAAGGGTTCTTAAAGGTCATTGACCTTGTCGGCAAGGAAATCAGCACCCCGGAGGATCTATAAAGAATGAAGTATACCTGCACGCTCTTAACGGTTCGTGATATTACCATTTCTCGTGACTTCTATTCCTCCCTCCTTGGCCTTACCGTGACAGCGGACTATGGGGCAAACATCGTGCTATCCGATTGCGTTGCCTTACAAACGCTGGATACGTGGCAAGAATTCATTCAAAAGGATGCTTCGGATATTATCCTACCGAACCATGCTGTGGAGCTTTACTTTGAAGAAACGGACATGGAAGGCTTTTTGCAAAAGCTCCATGCCCGTTCTGGGATCCATTTGGTGCATCCGTTAAAGGAACATAGCTGGGGGCAGCGTGTCATTCGTTTTTACGATCCGGACGGGCACATCATCGAAGTCGGAGAGGACATGGCGATGGTAGCGCAACGATTCCATTCACAAGGCATGTCTATTGAGGAAATTGCCCTCCGCATGCAGGTTCCCCTTCCCGCCATCAGCTTCTGGCTGTCCGAAACAAGAGCGTAATATGATATGTTACTTTAGTGGAACCGGAAACAGCCAGCGCGTTGCGAAACAGATTGCCGAGCAAACCAAGGATACCATAGTTTCCATCAATTCCAGTTTGAGAGGGAAAGCACCTGTCTGCTTGCAATCAGAAAGCCCCTTGGTTTTCGTAGCTCCTGTCTATGCTTGGCGGCTTCCAAGGGTGGTGGAGCAGTGGATTTTAGACACACAATTTCATGGTTGCCAGCAAGCATATTTTGTCCTCACCTGTGGGGATAGTGCGGGCAACGCGTCGCACTACGTCCAGCGGCTTTGCCAGAAAAAAGGGTTTTCGTTTTCTGGTCTGGCGCAGGTTGTCATGCCGGAAAACTACATCGCCATGTTCCCCACCCCATCCAAGGAACAGGCTGACGCCATCCTAGAAGCCTCAAACCCTCACGTTGCATCCATTGCAGAACACATTCACCAGGGGGAGACGTTTCCAGAAACGAAGCCCTCCCTGCTTGGAAATCTGCAAAGCCGACTGATCAATCCTCTCTTTTATTCCTTTTTTGTCAAGGATACGGGCTTTACCGTTACCGATGCCTGCATCGGGTGCGGCAAATGTGATCGCAAATGTCCGCTCGGAAACATTGCAATGCAGGAGCAAAGACCAGTCTGGAAGGGAAACTGCACCCACTGCATGACCTGTATTTGTGCTTGTCCCACCGAGGCGATCGAATATAAGGCGAAAACCAAGGGACAAGCACGGTACTACATCATGGAAGAAGACTAATCTTCTCCCTCCAAATAGCCATAATACAAAACTAAGAGCCGTCTTCCGATGCAAGTCGTGAGGCGGCTCTTGTTTCATTTCTGAATCTCTTAAAAGGTCATGGACGACCCAACCATCACTTTTGATTCGCCCACATATGATCGAGTGGCCCCCTGCCCCTTCCTAAATTTAATTGTGCCCGCAGGGCTCCGTTTAAATATTCCTTTGCCTTCCTCACGCTCTCTTCCAAGGTATCGCCTGCCGCCATATTGCAGGCGATGGCGGAAGAGAGGGTGCATCCTGTCCCATGGGTATTGGGATTGTCGATGCGCACCCCCTTGATCCAAAGAGACTGTCCTTGGTGATGCAGTAAGTCGTCACAGGAGTCGGAACGATGACCCCCCTTTAAAAGCACGGCGCCAGAAAGCATGGATTCCATCTTCTTCGCAGCAAGCAGCATGGCATCGCTTCCGTGAATCGACCCTTGCGTCAGAGCTTCCGCTTCCGGAATATTAGGGGTAATGAGGTCGGCGATGGGAATTAGCTTTGTAATAACAGCCTCCATGGCCTCGTCGCTCAGCAGTTTTCCCCCACTGGTTGAAACCATCACGGGATCCACCACAATGTTTGAGATGCGGTATTCTCGCAGCTTATCTACGATTACTTCAATGATCCGACTGTTGGATACCATCCCAATTTTCACGGCGTCCGGGATGATGTCAGAGAATACGGCATCGAGCTGCGCGGCAACAAAGGTGGGATCAACGTCAAACACACCGTATACTCCAGTGGTGTTTTGCGCTGTTAAGGCGGTGATGACACTCATTCCATAAACTCCATGGGCTGCCATGGTTTTGAGATCTGCCTGTATTCCGGCTCCACCGCTGGAGTCGGAACCAGCAATGGTGAGTACTTTAATCATGGGTGAACTCCTTTAAGGATTGTATAAAGCAATTTGCACTGCTTTGGATGGCAGCAAGCTCCGATTCAAAGGACTTCTCATAGACCCCGACCACATAGAAACCAGCTTGGCTTGCGGATCGAATGGCATGGGGAGCATCCTCAAAGACAATGCAATCTTCTCGATCTACCCCTAAGCGCTTGGCAGCCTCCAGGAAAATATCCGGGTTTTGCTTGCTATTTCCTACGTCTGAGGACGTGATGATAAACGAAAAATACTCCGCAATGCCCAGTCGATTCAGCGCTTTCTCGACCAAAAATCGATCCGTCGCTGTGGCAATACACATGGCATGGTCGGCATGCGCTTGAAGAAACTTCAGAGCATCTTCCTTGAGCATAAGCTCATGCTCGTATCGATGCGCCAACATGGCATTGATTTCCTCACAAATCTTCTGGGCCGGTTCCGAGAAACCGAACTGCACTTTAAAATATTCCGCTGCTTCCAGAAGACTAAGTGGGGCCAGGGTTTCTCTCAACTGCTTAGGTATCCGCTCAATCCCCTTGCTTTTCAGGTATTCCGGCCCAAAATTGGCCCAAACCCTCATTGAATCGAGCAGGGTCCCATCTAGGTCAAAAATAAAGGCTTTCTTCATTCGATACACCCCTTTGCAAAAGACAAGAGTCTTTGGGTCGCTTTGCGGATATCCGGTGCCGCGAAGATGGCCGAGATGACTGCAACCCCGTCAATGCCAGTTCCCCGAAGGGCTTGGATGGTTTGCTCATCGATTCCTCCAATTGCAACCACCGGAATGCGAACCGCCTGACAAATCTGCCGCAGGGTTTCTAGGCTCACCGTATCCGCGTCCTTTTTAGTAGCCGTAGAAAACACCGCCCCAACCCCAATGTAATCCGCTCCATCACGTTGCGCACGCAACGCTTGCTCCACCGTCTGGGCCGAGACTCCAAGAATTTTATTCGCTCCAATGAGCCGCCGCACTTCACTTGCGGTGACATCGCTTTGCCCAACGTGAACCCCATCTGCGCCCACCGCCAGAGCAACCGCAACGTTATCATTGATCACAAATGGAACCTGATAACGATCGGTCACCGCTTTGATGCGTTTTGCCTCTTCAATACATTGTTCTTGATCCAGCTCTTTTTCCCTTAGTTGGACGAACGTTGCCCCCGCCTGGATACTCTCCTCTACTTGCTGCTCCAATTGCTTGTTCCCAAGCCAGCTTCGATCCGTAACCAGATACAAGAGCAGATCCTTTTTATCGCACCGCAAACTTTGCACCTTCCTTTAGCATCACTGTTTGTAATTTGCTCATGAAATCGATCAATAGCATACGATAGGTGTTCGTTCCTCCATCCATCTCAGTAAGCCGCTGAAAAGCGAGCTCTCCACACAGTCCCATCCCACATACTGCGGCTGCGGTTGCTAAGAGAGGCCGATGGGGATTTGCACCAAGATAGCTGCCAATCACGGAGCTTAGCATGCAGCCCGTCCCGGTCACTCGGCTCATCATTGGATGGCCGTTGGTAATGATATACGCCGTATCTTGATCGGCAACGATATCAGTTTCACCGGTTATCGCAATGATGGCTCCCGTTGATGCGGAGAGTTTTTTTGCAAACGAAACGACTCCGTCTAACGTATCTGCGGTCACTTTGTCTTCTTCCGAGGCATCGACCCCTTGCGTATTCCCGACTCCGGTTGCGAGAAACTTGATCTCTGAACTGTTACCCCGAATCACAGAGAACTTGACTTCCTGGAGGAGGGTATGTACCGTTTCGTTTCTTAGCCTAGAAGCACCAACTCCAACCGGATCCAACACAACCGGATGCCCGAGCTCATTGGCCTTCTTCCCGGCTGCGATCATAGCCCGAATGACCATTTCGTTTAAGGTTCCCATATTAATCACCAAAGAGGAGCAAAGGGACGTAATATCTCCCACCTCGTTGATGTCGTCTGCCATAATGGGAGACCCCCCACTGGCCAATATGATGTTTGCACAATCATTTACGGTGACATAGTTTGTAATCGAATGCACCAATGGCACCTTCTTTTGGACGTTTTCTAGTATTTGTTCAAACATGTTTCGATACTCCTTTTTTTATCCGATTGGTTGCTATACAAAGAATCATCACAAGAATCACGACGGGAATGGTACTTCCGACCATGGTATCCATGCCCAAAAAGACTCGATACAGGGCAAAACCTACCATCCATACACCAACATTCGTCCAGTTTAGCTTCGCTTGGCCCTTCTGATTCCGATTGAGAAAGTAATCCGTAATCATGATGGTTGCCATGGGCACAAACACCGTTCCGATGAGATACAAAAAGTTCTCGTACTGCTCAATGGGGATCCAGAGGGCAATTGCGGTTCCAAGAAGACAAACCAACGCCCCTACCAAGGTTCGATTCCAGTTTCGAACCAGATTTAAGATGCTTTCCCCGGCGGAATAGACGTCCAAAAAGCTTGTCGTTACCGTGGACAGAAGCACAATCAAAACTGCAGCAACACCGAGCCCTGCAGACATCAGGATGCCCACCACATCTGAATTGCCCGTGGTGAGGGCAGCTCCTAGCCCGATGAGATACATCAAGGAACTGCCCAAACCGTAAGAAAGCGTGCTCACTAAGGTACATTTCATCGGTCTTTGCGCCCGCTTGGTATAGTCCGAAATCAAAGGGAGCCAAGAGATTGGCATCGCGATGGAAAGTTCCAGGGCCAACCCAAACTGCATGCTTTCGCCAAGGGGAGCAACAAACTTACCCTGAAACACCATGACTGCAAGAGCCACGCTAAGCACAAACAGTGCCCCCACTGCAAAAACATTTAGCTTGCCAACGTGTGTTAAGCCGGCAAATACCCATAAAAGAATGAATCCGCCAATTAACAAACACCAAACATTTGAACGCTCTGACCCCATCACACCTTGCATGGCATCCGCACCAGTTCGAATCATCACCGCCGTCCAACCAAGTAGCTGCAAAAGATTGAGGACGGAAAAGAACATGGACCCGTAGCGTCCAAAGGTAATCGAGGTGCCTTCCATCGCGCCCATTCCGCTTTGCGCTCCCATAAGACCTACAAAGAAAAATAGGATTCCGCCGATGAGGTGGCCGAGTACTATGGCTAGCAAGCCTTTTCCAAAGCCAAGGGGAGCAAGCAAGGCTCCCGTCATGATTTCAGCGATGGAGATGGCTGCCCCAAACCATAGTAAGGACGCACTGAAGTTTGACATCTTGTTTTCCTGCATCATTTCGTTCTTCCTCTCTACTCAAAGCATATGGAGATAAAAAAATAGGTGAGGTATGCCAAGTAGACATACCTCACCCAATGATGTTAGACGAGTGGATCCCTACGTTGGCATTACCCAAATCAGGTTATACGGGTCGAAGCTCCATTACTTCCTCTCAGCCAGAATACTAGCTCCCCAGAACGATATTGTTTTTTGTTACTTTATCATAAGGAAAGAAGTTTGTCAAATCTTACTGAACTTGAGTTTACCTCTCTCCGCTTTACTCCTTCGCACTCACTCGATACTGCTCCGTATAGGTCAACACGCCTCGAACCCGTTCCGAACGCATTAGGCTAATGCTATAAGCCTCAGTGTGAAAGGGCGTTCCCAGGAGTGCTTCGTAATCTGGCTTTTCCTGCATAACCAACTGTCTGGCCAAGGTAATATGCGGGGAGTAGCGGCGCTGCTCCACTGGAAACCCTCTTTGATGCAACTGATCCCCTAGGCTTTTCTGCAGCCGGATTAACGCTGGATTTGGCTCGATCCCCAACCACCAAAGGTTCCCACCTTGTCGCTGAAAGCTGCCCATATGGGAAAACCGAAGCTTCATGCAAGGAACAAGCACCGAATCCATCGCATCGTTTACCATACTCACTTGTGACTCTTCAACTTCACCCAAGAAATGAAGGGTGAGATGCAGATTTTCTGGACGCGAGAAATTGCCTCGGCCGTACTCACGCAATCGGCCTTGCACCGTGAGCATGGATTTTTTCGTAGTTTCATCAAATTGAATGGCAAGGAACAATCGCATGAAAGATCTCCTTCTCCGTTTCATCCATACGTTCCGCGGTTTGGGTTCCGTTACGCATTTAGATACGCCAGAATCTCTGCCGCATTGCTGTCAGGCTTAACCTTCGGCATCACCCGTTCAATCATACCGAACTCGTCTATGAGAAAGGTGCTTCGTACCACGCCCATGCTTACCTTGCCGTAGAGTTTTTTCTCCTGCCAAACCCCATAGGCTTGTATGGCCTTCAATTCCGGATCGGACAGGAGAAGGAAGGGGAGATTGTGCTTTTCGGCAAACTTCTGGTGGGAGCTGATGCTGTCCTTGCTGATTCCAATCACAACAACATCCTTTCGTTTGAACTCTTCATAGGCACCCGCAAATGCGCATGCTTGCTTGGTGCAACCCGGGGTATTGTCCTTAGGATAAAAGTATAGTACGACTTTCTTCCCGGCAAAATCACGGAGGGAAACGACCTTGCCGTCTTTGTCCGGCAAGCTAAAGTCCGGCGCTTTGCTTCCAATTTCCAACATGGTTAGGAGCCTCCTTTGATAAATACGAAATGATATTCGGTGGAATCGGCGCTTGAAAACTGGTAGTCCAACTGAGAAAAGGATTTTATGTCCTCTGCACTATTCATCTGGTTCTCTGCCAACCAACGAACCATCTGTCCTCTCGCCATCTTGCATATTGTACCCTTTTCTAGGATCTTTCCTTCCTTCCGCTCGCCAAAGGTGATGCTCAAAAAGCGGACTTTGGGCGGTAGATGGCGCTGCACGGCCTTGCTATACTCCTTGGACGCAAGGTTTACAACAAAGTCCGTTTCTGCGGCGAGCTGATCGGCGAGCTTACTGCCCCAAAACTGATATAGGTCTTTGAACCCATCAACGGATAGCCGTGCCTGCATCTCTAGGCGGTATGGAATGACTCCATCAAATGGGCGCAGCAGTCCATAAAATCCAGATAGGATGCGCAGGTGCTCTTGGACATAGGAAAACTGCTTCTTCTCGAATACATTGGGCGCCATGTACTGATATTGAATCCCCTCATAGGCAAACACAGCCGGAGTCAAGCGCCGATGCAAATCCATGGTGCGGACTCGTTCCACATTGACCTTGGCGATTGCATCATTGCACTTCCAAAGCGCTTGCAGTTCTTGTTCCGTCAGGCTTTGCAGGGCAAGGCTTAGCCTTTCTGCTTCCTGCAAAAACTGCGGCAAGCTATTTGGCGCCAAGCTATCCAAATCAAGCTTCATTTTCTTGGCTGGGGATAGGATGATTCGCATAGAAGCTCCTTTCAAAAGCTGGTGCGGTAAAGTGGAATAACGTTAATGACCGGCTCCTCGTAAGGATGCACACGCTTTATGGCAGCAATGGTTTCTTCCACCCGTTCCCGCAGGCAAGTGACTTCCACCTTCAGTTCCGGTTCTTCACACAGCTGTCCCACCTTACCCAGATAGGGCACACTGCCTTCTCTCGGTCGCCAAGAACCCATGACCCGACTGTAGGACAGGCATGCATCGTAGTTTCCGATGTGTCCTGCATCTACCTCTAGCAGCGCATCCCGCAAGGGACCCAGGTGTGTTTCCGGAAGGAATATTTCCATCTTACAATATCGAAACTCGTCCATTCTTGCTCCTTCCTTCATCCTTCCTGCGGAATCACGATTTTTTCTACCTGATAACGAGACTTGTCCACCATCATGCGGCACAAGGTAATGTCCAGGTCAAAACGACGCTTTCCACAGCTACCAGGGTTGAGCCACAATACCCCGTCACGAGTTTCCTGCTTATATTGATGGGAATGACCATAAACCACCACATCAATGCCGGTCAGATCCTTCGGAATATCCTTTTTTTGATGCACGATGAAAAACCGTACATCTTCAATGGTGATGGTCAAGCTGTGTGAAAGACCCTCTGCCCACTCTTTGTCATTGTTCCCACGCACCAAAAAGACCTCTCCCTGTGCCCGTAAAGCTTCTACGATGGCAGGTGTATTGAGATCTCCCGCGTGGATGATGCAGTCTGCTTCGGCTAGTTCCCTGTTCCCTGCTCTCGGAGCAGCCCATGGGTATCAGAAAGGATGGCGATGCGTGTCATAGGGTGACCTCATTTCTTGTGGCGTTCATTACACGGTTTTTCCATGTTTTAGCTCAGATTATCCATAGTATAGCTCTTCTTTGCGAGAAAAGTCAACGTTTACTCCGCCTTTCCAGGAAGTCAAGACTGGCAAGCTTTCTCTTCACGAAGAAGCTACGTCCAGGAACCATCCTGTTCCGCGAAAAAGACCTCCAAAACACCGAAGTGCTCAGAAGTCTTTTGCGATCATCTTGTTCGATTTATGATCTAGGTTCGGTCTGCTGTGCACAGATCCCATGCTTTCATTCCTACTGAAAAGAACCGGAACCTGTTTCCTCGGTTTCTGTCCTTATGACCCTTCATTCAGGATTCCTCTTTTTCTTAACTCGCAAGGCAATGAGTGCCTTCACATCCTCAAGAATGTCGGAAGAGCTTACCTCAATCATCAGCCAGCGTCCACCTTGGAAGGGTTTCGTGTTCCAATACAGAGTTTGAAGATACTCCGTGCAGGTGCCAAGAAGCACCTCCGCCTCCATCGCTTCTTTGCTGCCGATGGAAAGCAAGCAGGTATAGAAACCTTGGGCAGGATACAGTGTGCAAAGGGCCCGTCCACTCTTTTTGTACTTTAGATTCCAGCCTGGGGCACCTGAGCAGATACTGTGCTCCACCTTTGGCATAACATGGTACGTGTCCTCCATGTACTGACAGAGTTCCTCCCACAATGGGTTTTCTATGTACTTTGACACGGATTCCAAGTCCGGCGGACAGCCTTTCGGGTATCGATCGTTCCAATTCATCCGTTAGCACTTCCCTTCCCATATGTGATCCGGCAGGCGATTCTTTTGATTACCGATCTTTTTGGGGATTCCAGCGCTTTAGATGGGGGAAATAGGATTGCATCATCTGACGGGCCGCGTCCACGGTCATCCCAGGGTTTTGCTCTACCATGTGTGGAATACAGATTGCCATCATTTCCTCCATAGTGACGTCATAGAGAAAGGCTCCATTCCCATAGCAATATTTGCAGTAATCGGAATTCGTAGTTCCATCGGCCTCTATGCCGTACATCTCGTCACTCTGGCCCATGGGCATGCCACAGCTCTGGCAAAATCTTTGTGTTTCCAAATTCATTTCGTACCTCCTTCTTGTTGGTATCTTTATTCTAGCAGAGAAAAGCTGACAACTGTCTGTCAGGGTTTGTGGTGCTCTGCAATCTTTTTTGCATATTCCCACACCTTTAGACGTAAGTCAGCCGGTTCAAGAATCTCAACATCCGTACCGAAGGAAACGAGATACCATAGCACCCAAGTATTGAGCGGAACATCTAGTTCAACGAGAAATCCTCCATCCGTCTGAGGGGTAATGCTGCTTCGCTCAAACTCGTCATAGACACGGAAGGCGAGCTGCTGGGCGATCCTCAGTTTCAAGTGCACCGTAAAAATGGGCGGAATTGGCCCCTCCACAGGCGGAATGTCCTCCTCATAGTCCTCCGAAAAGCGCTCCTCCGTGGTCAGAAATTCTATGATGCGCCCCAGTTTAAATAGGCGAAAATCCATGGCACGCAAGCAAAAGGCTTGCAAATACCAGGCCTTGTCCTTATAGATCAGCTTTAGAGGATGAATCTTACGCTGGCTGATTTCACCGGATGTACTGCAGTAAGTAAGGATTCCTACTGTTTGGCCTAGAATTGCGGTTTTAAGGCTTTCGAATCGCACAGGATCCGTCTGAGCCATGCCCCAACGTGAAAAATCGACCTCAATCCAATTGCGTGGTGCTTTTTGAAAGGCGTTTCCCATCTTCTGAAGCAGGGGTTCTACCTTTTGATCCACCGCTTTTAGGCTTTGTATGGCAAAGAGCAGCTGATGCTGTTCCTCGTCCGAGAGCAGGGTTTTATCAAAGGTATAGCCAGGCTGTATCGAAATGCCACCACCCTTCCCAGGCAAGGCAAAAATGGGAACGCCCGCCATGGATAAGCTTTCGACGTCCCGATATACCGTCCGCACCGAAACCTCTAACGCACGCGAGAGGTCTGATGCAGTCATACTTTGATGCTCCAGTAGTAGATAAAGAAGCTGAAACAGACGGTCATGTTTCATTGAACCCCTCCCCGCAATGCAAGTTTTGTTCCGGATACCACAAAACCCTGACTGAACTGTCAGGGTTAGACTGTTGATCCCCTTGTTAGATAATTACGCCCTTGCAGTGGTCAATCTCATGCTGAATGATCTGCGCCGTCCAACCTTGAAAAGTCTTTAAACGCACTTGAAAATTGCTGTTCTGATACCGCACCTTGATGGAGTGGTATCGTTTGGTCTTTCTTCTTCCGGTCAAGGATAAGCAGCCTTCCTCTGCTATGTAGGGCCCACTGTACTTTATGATTTCAGGATTAAAGAGAACCAAAACTGTCCCCTCGTCGTTCACCACGATGACTTGTTTCGAAACTCCAATCATATTGGCTGCCAGTCCCACACAATGATCACTGTGGGCAGCAAGGGTGTCCTGCAAATCTTGCGCTATGGACAAATCTTCTGGGGTAGCGAGCTCTGAAGGAAGGCGCAAAAAATCCTCATCCTTTATAATCGCTTGTATCATCGTTTCACCTTTTTCTTTCTCTCATCGGCATGTCTCATCCTGGTCGAGGGCGTTCCCACTTCCTAGGAGGGAGCACTTGGGCAATGTCCGCTTCACTTCGCATTTTCCTGCCCGCACCAGCGTGCAATTTCTGCAATCAACTCCAAGGGGAGTGGCTGGTGGTTTGGAAAACGAATCGTTCCCTTGCTGGTAGGATACTCCGTGAGCTGATCCGCAAATACCGTCGTTGCTTTTCCACCGGGGTACAGTCCAATGTGATGTTTGGACGCGGCGAAGTGGATGAGATTGCGCCCCTTCCAGAAGGTAGGCATCTGCCATGAGATTTTCTCCGTTGCGTCCGGTAACACTGCTTTGATGGCAGCATAAACCTGTCTCAGGCGCAACTGAACTTCTTCGCTTTGCTCTGCAATATAATCCTCAATCGTGTTTGGAGACTCCCCACAGAAATGGTGTTGCCCCATGTTTTGAAAGGCACGCCCGCACTTTGGACACTTCCACATAACTTGTCCCCTCCCATATCGCTTTTGTTTTCACTGGTATCAATGCCACGTAGTATCAGCTTACTTAAGAACTTTGAATCATGGACTCCAACTTGCCACCATTGCCCCATGCAAATTTACCACTAAACCCCAATTCAAAATGCAGCTTGCAGATGCCCAAATCCACCAAATCCATGGGGTAGTCGTCGGGAACGTGGGCACTGATTTGTCCATCTTTCCGGATAAAGCTCACTTTTTGAAGGTTGCGGGCTGTGGGAGCGCGCTGAACCAGTTCCATAGCACGGCGCAAGTGCTCACCAATCGGCTCGTCGGTTTGCAGAAGTTGATCGATGGGTTTGCTCTTACGATGAATCGCACCACGAATCATTCGCTCCTTTAACGTCGCTTCGGTACGCACCTTGCCCACCGGCACCACGCAAACCAACTCCTCCCCTTCTGGCACAGACAGGAGTGTTCGGTCAAAGGTTCCTCCCACCCAGCAAGTTCCAAGCCCAAGGGCCGTGGCCTCCAGGACTAAAATCTCACCAAAGTAACCAATCTTTTCCCTCAAATGGGGTAGCTTACGATCGCCCTTTAGGACGAGCAGGGCTCGCACACCGTGGAACATGCCATAACTTTTTCCACCTGCCATGGCCGCTGCACCGTCAGGCAACCAGGTGACGTGCAAGCCACTTTCGGCATTGACCTCAGCAATCTTATGTTGCAGCAGTTCCAGCTTTTGAGGCTCAATTTCCATATCTAAAAAGGAACGGCGGGAAATGCGTGCCGCCATCGCGTCTTGGTAGTTTTCGTTCATAAATCTGACCTCATTTCATGGCAAGGTTTTTGTACATATATCTTTTTGCGGCGTATCTTTCCTGCACTTTGCTCAGAGAACAAAGTGCAACGAACTCCATCTAATATTATAGCAGGATTCCTTCGTTTTCCTACTATCATTTTATAAAAAATCGCTTTTGAATATTACGATTACACCGGCAGCAAGGACAGCATAGGGCTCTGCCCTACCCTCTTGTCTAATCGGTGAAAAAGGCAAAGGAAAACCCGCACAGAGTTTCTGTGCGGGTTTTTGGCGGAGAGGGCGGGATTCGAACCCGCGTGGGATTGCTCCCAAACTGATTTCGAGTTATTTGAGGGCAAGTTCCGATGAGATTATCAAGGTGACTTTGAGACACCTTGAAATCCAGCAAACCCGCATGAATCAAGGCTTTTCGGGCGAAAACCATGAAGTTGCCACGCTTCGGCTCAACCCCCGAATTTTACGGTTTTCAGAGCAAAGTGTAGAAAAAGCGTAGAAAAACAACCAGCGAAATAACCTTAAGATACTTTAGTTTCCTGGCATTTATAAAAACATAAACCACAGCGAACCCTACCATTGACATTGATTAAAACTGAATAACGCAAAACAGACAGAGCTGATATCTGTCTGCACCATCAATGCATTGGAGGGATGGACATGGCAACTGACTACTCTCACCTTCTGGCTGAATACCCGGAAAAGATATGTCACGACCAATTTTACAGAATTTGCAGAATAAGCAAACGAAAAGCCACATGGCTTTTAGAGAACGGGTATATCCCCTGCGAGGATACAGGGAAAAAGACCCGTAGGTTCAAAATCCGGATAACGGATGTGGTAGAATACCTTACCCGCTTAGAAGATTCTCCGGAGTCCCTGCTGACACCTCCCGGAAT
This sequence comes from [Clostridium] viride DSM 6836, assembly GCA_000620945.1. Taxonomy (GTDB): domain Bacteria; phylum Bacillota; class Clostridia; order Oscillospirales; family Oscillospiraceae; genus Evtepia; species Evtepia viridis. Next base: position 255,021 of record KK211198.1, read on the forward strand.
TTTTTCAAGCGGAATAAAATATAGACCCAAGCGTCGGGCAGAGGTTCAAATAGATGCGGGTAAATTCATGGAGATGCTAAAGAAAAAGTGGAGCAGCTTTCCGGATGCCCTTACCGTGGGCGATGTCATAAAAATGACGGGCTACAGCCAAACCGCAGTATCACAATGGATATCCAAAGAGAAATTATTCGGAGTGTGGTACTACAACAAATACTTGATACCAAAGGACTGCCTGATAGAATACATGGCAACCAAAGCTCACCGCATCACTCAGAAATCAAAGAAGCATATGGACTTGATACAACAGTACCAAGTTGGACAGACACCGACTGAATGTCGAAAAACCTCATAATCAATTATCCAGTTAAAGAGCCGGAGAATCGGAGTGCAGAATGCGCTTCAATTCCCCGGCTTTTTTTGTTTTTCAGAAGGGAGGAAATCATGTTAGTGCATTACAAGAAAAATAAAAAACCAGCTTGTTATGATTCGGATTCCATCATAACAACAGGCAGAATACCGCCTGACGAGCGGCCCCACGGCCCGTTCAAGAGCTGTGGCAACTGCCCATATCCCTCGCATGGATTTATCTGTTACGGCTCCGAGGGTGACTGCCTAAGAACAGATATGCAGAGGATTCACAGTAGAAATAAGCAGAAAAAGGAGGAACTCACATGAGACATCAGCAAGAATTTCTGAAATTTATAAAAGAACAGTATCCGCCCGGCACCCGCATTCGGTTAACAGAAATGCAAGACCCCTATGCGCCTGTGCCGTCAGGTATGGAGGGAACAATTAACTTTATTGACGATGCAGGCCAGTTCCACATGAAATGGGATAACGGCCGATCCCTCGCTCTCATCCCAGGCGTAGATAAATTTTCGGTTATCCCACAGCCCCTCCAAACGCTAAAGCTGTATATGCCTCTGGCTGTGATGCAGTATGAACGCGATGAATGGGGCTCTTTGGAGGAATACCCCTCGGAACTCGACCAGGGAACGATACTTTCCTATCACGACCGAATCCTTGCCGCCATCCTCAAGGAGCGGATGCCGGAGGAAACGGAACGAGGACTCATGGAATATTATCACGGGGATGACAGCGTAAGTCAGAAAGTGAAGTCCCTCTTTTTCACAGTGGAGCAAGTTGGGAACAAGCTGATGGGTGTGGCTGAATGCCGGGTACAAGGGGATTTGAATGATGCGGAGCTGGAGCAGCTCAAAGATTATGCTTCTGGTCAGGCATCAGATGGTTTCGGTGAGGGCTTCGAGCAGCATCCGATTAAGATTGGCAGCGATGAACTATATGTCAGCCTTTGGACGGCGTCAAGGGACTGGAGCATAACGACAAAGGATGAATTAGAGGCTATGAGCCAGCAAATGGGAGGAATGCATCTTGGATAAACAATCAAGGAATAGGCTTCCCGAACAGTGCCTGTTCATGAATGCGAATGGCGAAATTATGCGCATTGAATATGGGAAGCCAGGATTCAGCCGCTCCGAACTCAACACGGAGAATAGAAAGGCAAACCAGGTAATTGTCAACAGCTACAATGAGAAGCACGGCATTACAGCCGAACAGGTCGATACCATGCATCAAGGGGCGCTGTTTGGCTGGAATGTTCCCCAGCTTTCCCAACAAGAGCATTCCGGCATGGAAGGCGGCCGTATTTTTGAAGTGGAAATTAGCCGCCCCGGTTCATTTGGTGCGGAGACTTCCTCCACTCTCAAGCTCCCTGCTACACCATACCAAATATTGGATGCGCTGGACAAGGCCCGCATCACCGATAAACGTGTCATCTATTCTACGAAAATCATAGGCTGCGAGCTGGACTATCTGCCTCAGTTTATCGGCACGAATGCGAACCTATATGAGCTGAATCATCTGACCGAGCGTTTGTCCTCATTAAACGAATGGGAGCTGGACTGCTTCGAGGGGATGGTCATGATGGATACCATCCGGACCCAATACTCCCCCATCGCAATAGACCGCCTCATCAACATGACCCACAGCATGAAGGACTGCCATGTCGTCTATGAAGCCCATAACGACAGCACCCTCGGTAAATTTTATGCGGATAACGACTTTGTGCCGGAACTCGAAAATGTGCCGGATGAAATTTACGAATGCCTGGACTTCGGTAAAATTGGCAAAGAGATGCGTGAGGGCGAGGGTGGCGTATTCACTCCACATGGCTATGTGGTCCAAAATGGCGAGATTTCGCAGACCTACCATAGCGGTGATGCCGTCCCCTTGGAAAAACCGGATTATACCGTGCTTCTCCGTATCACCAAAGGGTATTTTAACGATCCGCAATATGATAACAATCTGGTTGCTTTCCTGAAGCTCCCCGCGGATGATGAGATGCTCTCTCAAGCCGTTGAAGCGGTGAAAGCAGCATCACCGGAGGAATGTGTATTCTCCGCTGCGGACTGCATGATACCCTCCCTTACTGAAAAAATCGAAGATTCCCTATATGAATCGGAGGGCGACAGATACGGCTTGGTCAATGAATTGGCACAGCAGCTCCGCCACATCAAAGAGGAAAATGGTGTCCTGACCTACAAAGCGATGCTGGAAACAACCCCTGCGGATATTTCGTTAGAGGATGCGCTTGATCTTGCTTTTCTGACGGGGGAATTTGAGATTCTGTCCGAAACTGCTTCTCCCGCCGATTACGCTGAAAAGGAAGTTCAGAGGATGATGTCATTTGAAAGCGACGATGGCTTGGAGCAATTCTGCAACTTGGAAGGATACGGGCGGTATCTCATGGAGAAATACGGCATTGCCGAAACCCCTTATGGACTGCTTGAACAACAAAATGGTCGGACGGTGGAGCAATGCCTTAACCGTCCAAGCCAGAGCCACGGCATGGAAATGAAATAGCAGAATCTTTGTCTGCATTTGGTATAGCTATTTTCATAAATCTGTGGCATGGTGTTGTGCTTGAAGGAGGTGAGCGGAATGGAGCAATGGAAAGACTCCCTGCAAACTGCTCTGGATGATCGGCTCAATGCGGCATTTGCAGAGCTGGCGGAATCCAACGCCGATGTCCGAGATGCTATGAAACAGCAACTGGAGGCATCAATACTGTTAAAGGATCATCCCAAATACGATGATGAGCTGAAACAGATCGCAGACTCATACTTTGAAGCCATGCAGCTTTTATTAGGCGAATACAGTCAGCATATGTACATCCAGGGCGCCAAGGACTGTGTGACAGTTTTAAGGGAGCTTGGCGTAATCAAGTAGCACAGGCAATGATGTCTGTGCTTTTTTAGACCCCCAATATAGAAACAAGGCCGTTTCCCCGACAGGAGGCGGCCCTGTTTTTTTATGCCCTTTTTGCCTTGACTTCCTTTCCGGGGAAACAACCGGAAAGGAGGCAATGATGCTCAAGGAGCAGCTTGCGGAGTATCTGCATCGTTATCATCACGGCGCCGAAAATGCCGTCACAAGCAAAATGATGGAATACGCATTCCACGTTTCAGGTAAGGAACTGCGTGACCTTGTCAATGCCCTGCGCCGTGAGGGTATCCCCATTGCCAGTGATCAAAGCGGCTATTTCTACGCAAAGACCGAGGCTGAAGTGCGCCTGACCATCCGGCACATGAAAAGCCGTATCAGCGGAATCAGCGCCGCCATCACCGGACTCAAGCGTTCCCTCACGGCGTTTGACGATACGCAGATACGCCTGCCGCTGGAGGGAGGTGATGACTCCTGAACAGCTTTATGTCTTGGATCGGTGGCAAGAAATCCCTGCGTGAGCTGATCGTCACCCTTTTTCCCCTCTACTATGAAAGATACATCGAGGTATTCGGCGGGGGCGGCTGGATTCTTTTTCATAAGTTCCCCGGCAATGACTTTGAGGTGTACAACGATTTTAATGGGTTATTGGTCAATCTTTACCGCTGTGTGCGGGATAAGCCAGAGGAACTCATGGACGCACTGCGTTATGTTCTCAATGCCCGTGCAGATTTTGACCATGTCAAAAATACCCTTGCCCGTGACAGCCCTGCCTCGGATGTGCAGAAAGCCGCTTGGTTTTATCAGCTCATCCGCTACAGCTACGCATCGGGGCTGACGAGCTACGGCAGCCAGCCACATGATATTCGGTCCAATTTTCCGCTGATTGAGCAGGCCCACAGGCGGCTTGCCAAAGTGGTCGTTGAAAACAAGGACTTTGAGAAGCTGATTGGGCAGTATGACCGCCCCGTTAGTTTCTTCTACTGTGACCCGCCGTACTTTGAAACAGAGAACTACTACAAAAACGTAGGCGAGGATGGCTTTACAGAAAAAGACCATATCCGCCTGCGGGATGCACTGCTGCGGATTGAGGGCAAATTCCTGCTGTCCTACAATGACTGCGAATTTATCCGGGAGCTATATGATACACCGGGCATTCAAATCGACTCCTATACCCGAATCAACAACATCAAGCAAAGGTATGACAATGGGGCGCAGTTCCCTGAAATCCTCATTGCCAACTACGATATGCGAGAACGGACGAGGGAGGCTCCTTCACAGCTCAACTTATTTGATGACGGAGGGATTGAACTCTGACCGGAAGCAGAAAACAAAATTCGCCCCATATCAAGGGGCAAACATTTTAAGGAGGAACAGACCATGAAAAATCATCAGAAGAAAACCGAGCAGACCCTGCAAATCCCTCTTGTTATTCAGCAGCGGTGCGGGTTTACCGATGCCGAAACCCTTGCAGTGATGGCTGCCGATGGTGTATGCGTTATCCACAAGGGTAAGATGACGGCGCTGGAGCTTATCCGTGTTATCACCGCACTCAGTGAACTGGCAAGCGATATGACGATCCATCTCGCCAAAGCCTGCGGCCTCTGCAATAACTGCGGCGATGAAAATCCTGAAGCTGGTACGGAATGCGGCTGTGGCAACAACCCCGCCGAGTGGGTGGCTAACTGCTCCCTCTGCCATGATCTGCTGGACGAGAGCCAGAGCATCCATATTCCCGACTATCTGCTGGAGGAAGCGGGTATTCCCGAGGGTGCCAAGCTGGAAGCCTATACCGATGGGGACAGCGGTGAAATCACGGTGGTGGAGGCGGACATCCAGCAGGACATCAACGATGTGCCTCCCTGCATTCTTTCAATGCTGGCGCAGAGCGGCATCTGCCTTGCGGCATTGGATGAACTGATTATGCAGGAAAGCATCATCTATGGCAAATAACCCGTATTCGCTCTCCAAAACACCGCTTGGGAGGTGAGAATATGCCGGGGATTTCCCTGAAAAACGGCCTCATTTCTTATTACGGAAACCCGGCCGGTTATACAGAAAAAGAAAATGCAGTTGTGGACAACATCTTTCAGAGCAATGAGCTGTCTGCTTGGCTGAAAAGCCGTTCCCTAACACCGCAGTGGACGGATGGCGTGATGGAGCGGCTTCTTGCCGGGGAACGGCTGGGTGGTATCGAAACTGCTGCTCCGCTGAAAAATGTTCGCATCTGGCAGCTCAAGCCCGACGTGGATATCCACATGAAATTTATTTCCTATGAGGAAATGGTGCGGAAGTTCGGAGAACCGTCTCCCGGAAATTACCGTATCGCCTATGACGGCCAGCTTGATACCAATGATCCAGAAACTATCTACGAGCGGTACAGCATACGGCAGCCTCCCGGCTTTTTAGGGAATCCACTCTCCATGTCAGACATCATTGAGCTATACAACGCTGCCGGAAGCGAGTTCTACTATGCGGACCGTAAGGTATTCCGGCAGATCGAATTTGAATCACCCGAACCCATCCAAACCATGGACATGAGTATGTAGGCAGCCTTGGGCTGTCTTTTCTTATGCCCGCCATCAATAGAACGGAGGAAAACCATATGATTTATGTTATCAAAAAAGTAAAGGCTGCGGTTTCTCATAAGCTGACGGCGGCAAAGGACACCGCCGCCAGACTTGCATTCCGCGGCAGGCGCATTCTCTCAGAGAGTGCCGGGGAGGGCTACATCGACACGGCCATTAAAATCCTGCTGGCCGTTGTCATTGGCGCCCTGCTCCTTGCAGGGCTCTACGCACTGTTTGGCGAAACCGTGCTGCCGACTCTGACTCAGCGTATCAAGGAGATGTTCAACTACGCCGGTTAAGAGTACCGGCAATTTTAAGAAGGAGGAAAAACCATGCCTAAGAATACAACACCGGCTGTCCCCAAGTACGATGTGAAAATCCATTCCATCCGCCCGGAGGGAAGCTGCAAGGCCACCGCCTCGGTTAACATCTACAGTGATTTTGCCGTGCGGGGCATCAAGATCATGGACGGCTCCAAGGGGCTGTTTGTCTCCATGCCCAGCTATAAAGCCGGAAACGGTGAGTACAAGGATATCTGCTTCCCTTGCACCAAAGAAGCCAAAGCAGAATTTGACAAGGCGGTCATCGGTGCCTACCAGCAGGCGCTCACCCAAGGGCAGACCGCCGTACAGAAACAGGAATCTCCCGAACCCCAGCAGGAGCAAAGCCAGCCTGTCATGGGTGGGATGTAGGAGGTAGACGATGAAGGAGAAAATGAAAAGACCTCTCAGCATCCTCCTCGTGGTCTGCATGGTTGTTGCCCTGCTTGCGGGCAGCGCCTATGCGGTAAACCGATATTTTGAGGATGCCAAAGGCCATTGGGCGGAGGAAGCCATCCAAATCCTCACGGATAAGGGCGTCATCAGCGGCTATCCCGATGGTCTCGCACATCCCGACGCAATCATTACAAGAGGCGAGTTTGCCGCCCTGATTGCCAGGACTATGGAACTGCCGGAACCGGATGAAAGTGAAGTCACCATTCGCTTTACTGACATTGCCGGACACTGGTCGGAGCAGTATGTAGAGTCGCTCATCATTGCAGGAATTATCCAAAAGGACGATTTCGGGACGAAGTTCCTGCCGAATGATCCAATCACCCGCATGGAGATGATCCGAATGCTGGTGAGGGCTATCGGCAAGGGCGACCATGATGTATCCTGCCCCTGTGTCACCGGGTTTTCCGATGACGATGGACTCGCTGATGGGGATAAAGCCTGTATCTGTACAGGCAAAAAGTACGGCATTGTGACTGGTTACCCGGACGGTACAGTAAAGCCGGAAGGCAAAGCCACCCGTGCGGAAGCCTTTGAAATGCTGGTGGATACGGAGAAAGCAAAGGAACAGATCAAAAAAGAAGAACCTCCGAAGCCGCCCGTAACACCCAAGCCGGAGGATAAGCCTTCCGGTGGCGGCGGTTCTGGCGGTGGTGGTTCCTCTTATGTTCCCGCTCCGCAGTTCAGCTTCACATTGCCCAAAACCGCCTACACCGCCGATGAAATTGAGATTAAGCCGGAAAGTCGCTATGTGAGCGGTGTGACATGGACAATTCTTAAAAACGGACTGCCCGCCGAGCTTCCCGGGCTGACAGAGGGCGAACTGACCGCTGCAGGCGGCAAGGTGAAATTCACGCATACCGGTAGCATCACCCTCATTGCCACGGCAAAAAACAGCCGGGGCGCCACGGTGACCCATGAGCAGACGGTCAGCATCTATCCGGTGGTGACAGCGGCATTCACACTGCCCGAAACCGCCCATGCCGATACCGGCGTGCCGGTGGAGCTTTCCACGGAGAATCTCGGTTCCAATTCGGTGCTGTGGTCCCTCCAAAAAGATGGAACCGCCGCCGATATGGAGAAAGCCGTCACCGGAGAGCTGACCGCTGCTGGCGGCACGGTGCTGTTCAAGGATAAGGGCAGCTATACGCTCACGGCCTCCATCACAGACGAGCTGGGCAAGGTTGTCACCGCACAGAGCAGCATTACCGTCTACCCTGTGGCGGAGGTGAATCTCACCCTGCCGGCAGTTACCCATACCGATAAAACCGCCCAGCTAAAAACAGAAACAAAAGAAACGGATGGGCTCACGCTAACCTACACCCTGACCCGCAACGGAGAATCCGCTGACATCGACACATGGATTGAAGGAGATCCCGACCATGGCAGCATCCGATTCAAGGAAAAAGGTGTCTATGCGCTGACCGCTTCCGTTACCGATGCTACCGGCAGAGTGTTTGCCGGTAGCGCAGGCATCACGGTCTACCCGGTGGGCTCGGCGGGATTCTACTTGCCCGAAGTCTTCCATACCGACAAAGCGGTTGTGGTGGAAGCGGTGTTCGGAGAGATCGGCAGCCATACCGCCAAATGGTCCCTGCTGCATGACGGCAAGGAGGTATCCCTCACCAATGCGGCGGAGGGTACGCTGGGCAACAACGGCGGTGAGCTGAAGTTCCGCTCCAAAGGCAGCTATATCCTGAAAGCGGAGTTCACCGATGATGGCGGCAGGAGCTACCGCTATGAGCAGGGCTTCAAGGTTTATCCCGTGCCCAACCTTACCTACGGCCTGCCAAAACACGCCCATACCGACACCGATATCGTGGTCAAAACCGAAGCCAACCATCTGGACGGTCTCGCCGTTGAGTGGCTGGTGGATAACACATTCGGTTTCCAAGATTGGTCGACTTATGTGGACGGAAAGCTCTCGAATGACGGAGGTACCATCCGCTTCAAAAGAGCGGGCATCTATGAGCTGGTAGCGAGAATCACCGATGATACCGGCCGTGTCTTTCTGTACGAAAGCAAGGACAGGTGCGAGGTGCTTCCCGTACTGACTATCGGCTTTGAACTTCCTGCCTTTGCCTACACTGATACCGCCATTGACCTCAGAACTCATGGCAATAATAATGTTCTGCCTGTGGAGTGGTCCGTCAGCAAGGACGGCAAGAGCATTCCGCTCTCCGAGGCGTTTGACGGCAGCCTCACCCCCCAGGGCGGCAAGATTACCTTTAAGGGCGGCGGCGAGTATGTTCTTACCGCAGCCATGACCGACTATCTGAAACGCAGTTATTCCCACAGCGAAAACATCCGCATCCTGCCGGTGGTGCAGTATGCTTTCACCATGCCGCAGACTGTTCACTACAGTACGGAGTTTGAGGTTGCCGCAAGGGATGTTCGGCATATCGGCAGCTATGCTGTGGTCTGGACACTGCAAAAGGATGGCAATACCGCACAGTATCAGGGTACCCTGGGCAATGACGGCGGTAGAATTGCCATCCGTGACATCGGCACTTTTACCCTGACCGCTTCCATCACCGACAGCGCAGGACGTGCAATCTCACATGCGGAGAGTATTACGGTAACCAATACGGCGCCGAATGCTCCTGTGGTAGAGGCCGTTCCAACCCGTACAGCCAAGGATGGAAAGTTTCTCGTCAACATCACCGCCAATGCCACAGATCCCGATGGAGATGCGGTGACCTTGGAGTATGCGGACACTGCGGCTGACGGCTACTATGCGCCGGGTACCCACACCATCCGTGTCAGGGCGAAGGATATTGCCGGGGCTTACTCTACCTGGACCGAGAAAACTTTCACCGTGACCAATGCCGCCCCCACTGTTACCCTGACAGCCGAGCCAACCCGCATTGTCAAGGACGGCAAGTTCCTTGTCAATATCAGTGCGACAGCCGCCGATGCGGACGGCGATGCCACCACGCTGGAATGGGACAACAAGGCGGCTGACAACTACTATGCCGCAGGCACGCACACCATCCGCGTCCGTGCCAAAGATATTGCCGGAGCATATTCTCCTTGGGCATCAAAGACTTTCACCATCACCAGCTCCGCACCGACTGTAACTCTGACCGCAACCCCCACTCGAACAGCGAATAACGGCAAATTCCTTGTCAATATCAGCGCAACAGCCGCTGACTCGGACGGCGATGCCACCACTCTGGAGTGGGACAACAAGGCGGCTGACAACTACTATGCCGTTGGCACGCACACCATCCGTGTTCGTGCCAAAGATGCTACCGGGCTGTATTCGGAGTGGGTGTCCAAAACATTCAGCATCGTAAACTCTGCACCGACTGCGCCGGTCATCAGCCGAACTCCAAACGGCAACAGCGTAGCGCCGGGAACGCCGGTCACCATTAAGGCAACCAGCTCTGACCCCGATGGCGATGCTGTCACCCTTGTCTGGGAGGGCCGAAATGCTGAAACACAGACCTATCCCCGTGGAAAGAACGTGGTCCGCGTCAAAGCGGTGGACTCCGCAGGCGCTGAATCGCCTTGGGCTGCCATCGTTTTCTTTGTGGCGGACTCAAACGGCGGTGGTGGGATGGTCTTAACAGGGCCTGACTCCGTTATCATGGAAAACGGGCTCGAAGGCGCCACCATCACAGAATATACCTTTACGGTGCCTCCTGTAAGTGGTCACAGCGGCTCGGACTTCGGCAGAGTGCGTGGATACAACAGGCTGACCAGCCAGTGGGATCAGCTTGACTACGGTACCACCACCAACGGCATCACTTTCACTCGCAGCCTTGGCGCAGGCGTATACACAAGGCTGGAATTCTATTATTACACCAATCACGACTGCATGTATAACAAGAGCAACATCACGTATTCCGTAACCTATCATTTCGAGTAAGGAGGAAAATCTATGAAATCTCTCATTTGCAAGCTGAAGAACAAGTCTGCCACAGCCGTAGTCAGAACCCGAAACACCCTTTCCGGAAACCGCGGGGAGGGCTACATTGATACGGCCATTAAAATCCTGCTGGCGGTTGTCATCGGCGCTCTGCTTCTGGCAGGGCTTTATGCCCTGTTTGGGGAAACGGTACTGCCGACCTTGACACAGAGAATCAAGGAAATGTTCAACTATGGAGGCTAATGGCATCGCACAGGCGGCGCTTTTTTCTTCTCTGCTTCTGGCGGCTTCTGTGTGGGACCTCCGCAAACGGATCATCCCGGACAGCATCTGCCTCCTGATTGCACTGGCGGGGCTGATTGATTTCAGCCCCGCCAATTTCTTGGGAGTGCTTGCGGCGCTGCCGCTACTCATTGCCGCCCTATACAAACCGGACAGCATTGGCGGCGGGGATATCAAGCTCACTGCCACCGCGGGCATTGTTTTGGGATTTTGGGGATGCACGGCCGGGTTGACACTCGGTCTGATGGCATCCCTCTTTTTTTATTTCTGGGCCCAAGCCATCAGAAGGCTCCGCAAACTGGAGCCTCAGAAAGCGGCGCAGGCATCCCTGCCGATGGCGCCGTTTTTGTCCCTCGGCTTTCTTGCCATAACCATTCTAAATATCGGAGGAGTTATCTCATGAAAAGAATCCATATCAGCAGAAAAAAGACCATTCTCATCGCCGGTATCGCCGCCGTTTCGCTGGCTGCCGCCCTTATTCCGGGGGGCTGTGAAAGCAGCGAAATACCGCAAATACAGCTCCGTCAGCTTCTAAATCACAATGAAATAAAGGAGGAAATCCTATGAGTCTTTTTAAGAATCGCACTGTTGTCGGTGTAATCTGCATCCTTTTGTCCCTGCTTATCTGCTTCGGCGTAACGCCGCTGTTCAACAAGTCCGTCAGCCAGAAAACCGAGATCGTCCGCGTGGTTAAGGAAATCAAAGCAGGCGATGAGATCACAAAGGATACGGTCCAGACCGTGGAGGTAGGTGGCTTCGGTCTGCCCGACAACGTCATCCGCCAGAGCGAAATGGTCATCGGCAAGTATGCCAAATCCGACCTCTCCATCGGTGATTATATCTTGAACACCAAGCTGTCCGACACCCCCGCTGCGGAGAATGCCTATCTTTACAATTTGGACGGCACCAAGCAGGCCATGTCGGTGACCATCAAGAGCTTTGCAAACGGTCTGTCCGGCAAGCTCCAGAGCGGCGATATAGTGTCGGTCATTGCCGCCGACCACAAAAAACAGGGCTCCACCGTCATCCCCGCCGAGCTGAAATATGTGGAGGTCATCAGCGTGACTGCCTCCTCCGGCTATGACGCCAACACCGGTGAGGCCAAATCCGAGAAGGATGAGCGTGAGCTGCCCTCCACCGTAACCCTGCTGGTATCTCCCGAACAGAGCAAAGTGTTGGCGGAGCTGGAGGCTGACGGCAAGCTCCACCTCGCCCTCGTTTACCGTGGCACGCCTGCCAACACCGCAAAGTTTACAGAGGCGCAGGACAAAGTCATTGCCGCTCTGTATCCTGTGGAGGTGCCACAGGACAGCTCATCTGAACCCAAGTCTCAGGAATCGGAGGAAAGCACTGCATCCGAAACACCCGCGGAAAGCGAGGTGCAGTGATGCTGAATTTCAAGAAAAAGAGCATCTTCACCCGCCAGTCCGCCAGGGAAGATGCCCCACCGGAGCAGGAGCCTCAGAGCGGCATTCTTGCCGTTTGGGGCTCTCCCGGCAGCGGAAAGACGGTCACCGCCGTGAAGATTGCAAAGCATCTTGCGGACCGGAAGAAAAACGTGGTACTTCTGCTCTGTGATATGACCGCACCCATGCTGCCCTGTGTCTGCCCTCCCTCCGATCTGGAGAGTGAGCATTCGCTGGGCAGTATCCTTGCCGCTACCCATGTGACCGAAGCCCTCATCAAGCACAATCTGGTGACCCTCAAGAAAAACAGCCACCTGACCATCCTCGGCATGAAAAAGGGTGAGAACGAGTACACCTATCCGCCCTATGAGCAGCTACAGGCACAGGAGCTGATGGACGGACTACGGGAAATCGCCCCATTCGTTGTGGTGGACTGCGGCAGCTATATCGCCAACGACATTCTCTCCGCCGTGGCGCTCATGGAGGCAGACAGCGTCCTGCGCCTTGCCAATGCAGACCTCAAGTCTGTGAGTTATCTCTCCAGCCAGCTCCCTCTGCTTCGGGATTCCAAATGGGATGCTGATAAACAATACAAGGTTGCCAGCAACGTAAAGCCCCAGCAGGCCAGGGAGCAGATCGGTCAGGCGCTGGGTTCGGTAGCCTTTACCATCATCCATTCTCAGGAGCTGGAGGAACAGTACCTTGCAGGAAATCTGCTGGCTGATTTGTCCCTAAAAGACAGCCGCTTGTTCCGCAGGGAGATTGAAAAAATTGCAAAGGAGGTGTTCGGATGTTAGGGAAAAAGAGAAATACCCCGGCATTTGCCAAGGGAAAAAATAAGGCACAGGCCGAACAGGAGCAGAAAAAACAGACACAAAACCAACCATCCACACCCCCGGCGACGGCTCCCGCTTTGAGCAACACCATGGATCAGGAGTCTACGGTGAACCGCACTGTGGATTTTTCAGGGGTAAACCGCACCCATACGCTGTTCTTCACACCTGAAGCAGAGGGTAAGGATTTCTCATCAGTCCTTGCCGATGTGCAGGAGTACATCTCCGAACATTACAGCACCCTCATCACTGCGGGCGGCGAGGATGCCAAGGCACAGCTCAAACGCTACATCACAAAGTACGTTCAGGACCGTCGCGTATCGGTAAACGGCATGAGCGGCGGCAAGCTGGCGGATGCTCTCTACACCGAAATGGCGGAGTTCGGATTTCTGACGAAATATATCTTCGGCACCGGAATCGAGGAAATCGACATCAACTCGTGGCGGGACATTGAAGTGCAATATTCGGACGGCCGCACGGTCAAGCTGGAGGAACGCTTTGAGAGCCCCCAGCACGCTGTCAATGTAATCCGCAGGATGCTCCACATCAGCGGCATGGTCTTGGACAACGCCAGCCCCATCGTGCTGGGGCATCTTTCTAAAAACATCCGAATTGCCGTTCTCAAAAGTCCCATCGTGGATGAAGATGTGGGCGTCGCCGCCTCCATCCGTATCGTCAACCCGCAGAGCATGAAGAAAGACGATTTTGTCAAAAGCGGTACGGCGACCGACCCCATGCTGGACTTTTTATCCCTCTGTATCCGCTACGGCATATCGGTCTGCGTGGCGGGCGCCACCAGCTCCGGCAAAACCACCGTGGCGGGCTGGGTGCTGACAACCGTCCCCGACAATAAGAGAATCTATACCATTGAAAACGGTTCCCGTGAGCTGGCATTGGTTCGGGAAAAGGACGGTAAGGTGATCAATTCGGTCATCCATACCCTGACCCGCGACAGCGACAATGACCGCCAGCGCATCGATCAAACCAACCTCCTGGACTATGCGCTCCGTTTTAATCCGGATATTATCGTAGTGGGCGAAATGAGAGGCGCCGAGGCCAATGCCGCCCAGGAAGCCGCCCGAACCGGAGTTGCGGTGCTGACCACCATCCACTCCAATTCCTGCGAGGCTACCTATCGCCGCATGGTGTCCCTGTGCAAACGTGCGGTGGATATGTCCGACCAGACCCTTATGGACTATGTCACCGAAGCCTACCCCATTGTGGTGTTCTGCAAGCAGCTTGAAAATAAGCAGCGCCGCATGATGGAGATTCAGGAGTGCGAGATCCTCCCGGACGGCACAAGAAACTACCGTCCATTGTTCCAGTATATCATTACCGAAAACCGCATGGAGGACGGCAAATTCATCATCGAGGGACACCACGAACAGATCAATGCCATCTCGGAGAGCCTTGCCAAGCGGCTGCTGGAAAATGGTATGCCCCAGGCGGTCATCGAGAGCTTGCGGGGAAAGGAGGCGCAAAGCGCATGACAACGGTACTCTTAATCGCCTGCATCGGAATGATAGCAGGCTCTTTTATTTTACTCGGCCTTACTCCGATAGAGTTCACCACGGCAGTGTTCGGAAAGCTCACCGACAGGCCCAAGTCTCTCCGCGACGAAGTGGGTGAATTCACCCGCAGGAAAAAGCAGTCCTATCTGCGCCGGGAAATTGCCGAGGTGCAGTCTATTCTCAAGGTAACAGGCAGGACGGCACGCTTTCCCATGCTCTGTGCCCTGTCTCTGCTGTGCTTTGCCGTGGGCGCATCCATCGCCATCATGCTCTCGAACTTTTTCCTTGTTCCTGTGATGGCGGTAGGCTGTATGTTCCTGCCTTTCTGGTGGGTAAAGCTCACAGCCAGCCACTTCAAGCGGGATATTGCGGCGGAGCTGGAAACAGCGCTCAGTATCATCACCACAGCCTACCTCAGAAACGAGGACATCCTGACGGCAGTAGACGAAAATCTGCCGTATCTTAACCCTCCCGTGCTATCGGTTTTCAAAGGGTTTGTGTCCCGTGTCAGGTTGGTTGACCCCGATGTGACGGCAGCGCTCCATGACCTGAAAGACCGCATCGACAACGCTGTATATGTCGAATGGTGTGATGCCCTCATTGCCTGCCAGCACGACCGCAGCCTCAAGACCACCTTGACCCCTATCGTCAGCAAGCTGTCCGATATGCGGGTGGTTAACGGTGAGCTGGAAAACATGGTGTTTGAGCCGAGAAAGGAATTCATCATCATGCAGGTTCTCGTCGTCGGCAATATCCCGCTCATGTATTTTTTGAACAAGGATTGGTACCACACGCTGATGCACACACCGCTGGGGCAGATTATTCTGACCATTTGCGCCGCCGTGATTTTCGTTTCTACGGCGTTTGTCATCAAGCTCACGCAGCCCATCGAATATCGAAGATAGGAGGACGCTCATGACAATCTACATCTTTTTATTTGGAGTCCTCCTGTCGGCAGGGCTCTTTTTCATTACCGCCGATCTGCTGCGGCTGCCCACTCTCGCCACCCAAAAGGCGATGCTGTCGGCGGGTAAGCAGGCCAAGGCAAAACCCAAAGCCACCGATGCACTGCTGCGAAACGCCGCCGTCCAGCTTTCCCGCTACCTCCGCATGGATGAGTACAAGAAAAGCAGAATGGAAAATGTGCTGTCGGCGGCAGGACTTTCCGACTCGCCGGAGCTGTTCACGGCAATGGCAATCGTCAAGGCAATGAGTATTGCGCTTTGCATCATTCCCTGCCTTATCGTCCTCCCGCTGCTGACACCCATTGTACTGTTTGCTGCCGTGCTGGTCTATTTCAAAGAGATACGCAAGGCGGACGAGGCTCTGGCAGCTAAACGAGGCAAAATCGAACAGGAACTGCCCCGCTTCGTTGCAACCATCACCCAGGAGCTGAAAGCCAGCCGGGATGTGCTGTCCATGCTGGAGAATTTCAAGAGAAATGCGGGAGAAGATTTTTCCGCAGAGCTTGATATCCTCACTGCAGATATGCGCTCCTCCAGCTACGAGGCGGCACTGACGAGGTTCGAGTCAAGGTTCAATTCGCCCATGCTCTCGGATATCACGCGAGGGCTGATTGGCGTACTTCGCGGAGATGACGGCGGGATGTATTTTCAGATGCTGGCACACGACATGAAGCAACTGGAACTCCAGCGGCTTAAAGCGCAGGCCATGAAGATTCCGCCCAAAATCCGAGTATTTTCCTTTGCCATGCTGATGTGCTTTCTCATGACCTACATGGCGATTATTGTCTATGAAATCATCACATCCCTCGGCGGGATGTTTTAAGGAGGTGTGCAAATGCAGCGAGAACAGATGATAGATGCATTTCGGGAAAAACTCGACCGCAACTGGAACGATTACCTCCGTGAACTGGACGGACTTTCCAAAGGTGTTCTCATCGGAAAAAGCGATGAGATTACTGCCGCCCGCTTTGTCTATAACGAGCTGTACGGTGGTGGGTACCCGGAGGACTATATGGAATACCTCCTGTGTTTTGAAAACCCGCTGGAGGTCGCAAGGGATCAGTGGATATCGGAGCAATCGGTGGATTTCAGTGAAGAACTCAATCATGCGCTCTGGAGTCTGATGGACAAGGGTACAGCAGAACAGGATTATGCTCTTGACCCGGAATATACGCCGGGTCCCGCAACAGACAAAAAAAACACTGTGCGGGAATTCATTGAACACCATCCCTGTGCCAATCTCGACATGTTGACTCCCGGTGGTAGTGTGTATCTGACTCCGGAAAAAGCACAGCTTCTGCTGTCCGGGCAGAGCATAATGGGGCATCCTGGCAGTCCTGAGTATGGGAGGGAAATCACCGCGGAGGAACTGCTTAATCAAGAAGTCCGTAGGGCCAGTTTCAGCAAGGGTACATGGCGCATATTAAGCGATTACATCCGGGAGCCGGAACAGGAGCAGGCCCCCTTTGAACAGGGGGTGACCATGTGCTGAAAATACTGAAAAGCAAAGCCGGAGAAGGCTACATTGATGTGGCGGTGCTGGTGCTGTGTGCCATGCTGGTTATCGCCCTTGCGGTGAAGGTGTTCCCGGTGTATATCCAAAAACAGCAGATTGACACCTTTGCCGTGGAACTCATTCGGGAGGCGGAAATCTCCGGTCAGATCGGCAGCGAAACCGGCCGCCGTGAACAATTCCTGCGGGAAAAGACCGGACTGACCCCCACCGTGACATGGTCCAAGACCGGCAGGATTCAGCTTAATGAAGAAGTCACGGTGACGGTCACCTACAAGACCAACATCGGGCTTTTTGCCGGGTTTGGCTCGTTCCCCATTACGCTGAGAGCAGATGCAGCGGGAAAAAGCGAGGTCTACTGGAAATGACGGAAAAAATCAAGCAAATCCTACAAGGGAAAAGCGGCTCAGGCTTCCCGCTCATCATTGCCATCGCCTTGTCGCTGGTGATTATCTTTACCGGCATTTCAGAATATTTCCGGCTTGTAATCGTAGCGCAGGGCGTGCGGGATGCGGTGCAGACCGCTGTTATCTCCACCGTCAACGACAACTACGACGATGTGTACCACGGCGTGCGGGAGGGTTATTCGGGAGCCTACCAGCCCATTGCCGAGGATTTTGAGGAAAGCATTGATTACGGCGATATCTATGACAGGCTGGATGGTGTACTCGGTCTTTCCTACAGCGGCGGCTATCATGAAAAACGCACTCCGGACGGCAAGTTGGAATTTAAGGTGTGGAATCTGGAGGTGGATATCCGAAACGCTCCCTTTGCATCGGGCGACCAAGCCTCCTCCCGCTTTGAAGCTGACAGCACCATCATGCTGGAGGTTCCCGTGTCTTTTGGCGGAAAACTGCTGCCCCCCATGACGATCAAAGTCAAGACCAGCGCCGGATACACACCGAGGTTTTAACCCTGCGGAGAAGTTTTCTTGGAATAATGATAGACTTTTTGAAAAGTTCGTGGTAGGGTGTGACTTAACAGGAACCTATCAAAATTTAACAAATAGGAGGACACTCTTATGAAAAATATGAATGCCAAAACGAAGAAATGGCTGGCCGTAACCGGATGCCTCGCCCTCTGTGCGGTGCTTGTGGTACTGATCGGACAGCAATTCATAACCCCAAAGCCGGTGGATACCCCACCCTCGCCCCAAAGCTCCGAGGTGAGCAATGTGACGGTGGACACCAGGGTGCCGGATAGCACAGAGAAAGAAAAAGAGAGCACCGTAGCCCCGCCTGATACCACCCAACCGACAAACATCGACAACGGTGCAGTTTCCAGCGGCACGGAACAGACCATCCAAAGCGATGCAACCAAGCCGGAATATACTGAGGAACAGCTCAAAGACCCCACGCAGAAACCTGACGGCGAAAAGGTCACGGAGCCTCCCAAGCCCGTCGACCATGATAAGGTGGAAAAGCCCAAGGATACCCCAAAAAACGACAATCAGCCGCAGGGCGGCGAAACCAAGGACGGCAAGATTTATGTGCCGGGTTTCGGGTGGATTGACGATAACGGCGGTGGCGGTCAAGGCACAACTGTAGACGGTGACGGCGATATCAATAAACAAGTCGGCAATATGGGGGAATAACAGAATACTTTCACAAGGCACGGTTGAAACAGACCGTGCCTTTACTTTTGCAAAAAGGAGGCCGCAATGAAGAAATTATTCAAGAGCATAGCCAGTCTTATGCTGGTGCTTTGCCTATTCTGCCCCCTAACCGCATTTGCTGATACCGGCGGCAGCGGAAATATCGATGGCGGCGGTGGAGGCATGGGCAGCGGAACCAGCACCAACACATGGAGCGGCGGTAACGAGGGTGTGCGTATTACTGTGGTTCGGGCAAGTGATCACGCAACGGTCACCACGCCGGTAGATTTTACAAATAAGAAACCGGACAATATTCGTGTTCATTTTGGAAAGGTAAGCAAACTGTCCTATAGCTCCGGTCAGCAATTAAGCCCTACCACAAGTGTGTACCATTATATCAATCCAGCTCAAACCATACCCCGCATTATCAGTACCAACGGAAGCAACAATATTGCCGCCATCAAGAAGTATTTCTGCTCGGAATATGTCATCAAACGCATTGCAGATGTAACAGGCATGAATTACGATGTTCTCATCGGCGGTGAGTATAAAATCCTCTTGGAGCCCATTGCCTACTACAAATTTGAGGGAGTTATGATTGCCACCACCGCTACCGAAGCCGCCCTGTATGATGAACAGGTTAGCGGTCTGCTCCGCAGAAGAATGGTGTCTCTTACCCACAAGAATCTGCCCCTCGCCATGTTTTTGGAGGTAGGCGACCTCGGCTATCCCGCATGGGGAGGCAGCAAAAGCAGCGCCGCATCCAATGCGGATATCAAGTCCAGCCTTGGACTTGGCATTGTCCGTTTTACGGAGAAACCAGAGGAACCTCAGATTGACGCCTACGATTATGAGTACCGGGTAAACACCAATGTCATCACGGCGGTGAGGATCAGCGGAGGTCAGTCCGATCCCGACAGGCCCACCCGCATCAGCTTTAATATCGGTGGGCAAACCTACAGTGTGGGCAATGTCTACTACCCCGAAGGCGATAGCCAGCTTGCGTGGGTAAAATGGAAAACCCCCGATACTGAGCAGAACATGACAATTCAGGTGACGGTATCCGGTCCCGGCAGTACGGCGAAAATGACCCTCAACGTCAAAATCCTTGACCTTGATAAGAACCCTCCGCCCAATCCCGTAGCCGATGACCGCAACGATAGCTTCCGTGCTTCTGCCATACCAAGCAGAGCGGTAAAAAGCTCGGCAAGCTGGAGTGTCTGGCGGCCGTGGTGGCAGGAATATTGGGTGTGGCACAGTGATTATGACGATGAAGGAAACGATAACGGATATTGGTGCGATCACGGATGGTGGGAGTTTGACCTGAACCGTTACAGTGCCAGCCTGACCGCCGCCATGAGCATCAAATGCGACAGCATGAATCCGACTGCCAGCGGAAGAACGATGAAATCGGGATATGGCATCAACCAGACCGTCACCGGAAGTATCAGCTCCAACCAAAGCTCGGCGGTTACCCAGCCGCAGAATGCGGTCAGCTATTTTCCCGAATTTGCCTATGAAACCTATTGGCGGCTCTTGGAGCGCATGGGATCGGGGCGATTTGAGCTTCAGCAAAACCCTTACTCCACCTACAAAAACCGCACCCATTTCAGCCCGATCTGGATGCCGGACGGAGCATATACCGTTAACACATGGCTCATTGATGGGTGGACTCCGGATGGAATGCTGTCGGCCAACCTTACAGACAGCCTGACCATAAGGGGCAACTTGTGGCAGGACTGGCACGTCGCTCCTAAGAAGCCATAGCAGGGAGGATACAATGGCATATGAACGAATTGAGGCGCCAAAAGGCAGCCTGTACCACTACACGCAAAAGGACCGGCTGGATGCAATATTGCAGGATGGGCGCATCCGGCGATTTGGAGATCGTGAGTGCTGGTTCTGCACTTCTCTCGCAGACACCCTGCAGCTTATGGAAATGACCGTCATGAAGGAAGGACATCCCTATGTTGATACACGGGGATTTTTACAGAGATACCCCGCTTTTGTACCAGAGGGTTACATCATCCTAAAGCTGGAGCAACGGCATCAAAATGGGGAATGGGTAAGATGGAATCAGGAGATGCCACCCGGCGTCCTCCCGAAATACTTGCGGAGGCTGAAGAATTCAGCTTGTTGAAGAAAGGCTTCCGCGGTGACCTGAAATTTTATCAGAACCCCCAGGTAATTGAAGTGTCCTCGCTCCTGGAAGAACAGGCTCAGGGCATGGATATGACAATGAAACTATAAATACAGAAAAAGAACAAGGCTGCAGGAGCAATTCTGCGGCCTTTTCTTAACTTTTAGAAAGGTGGTTTTTATGAAAAGGTATAAGAAAATTGCTCTTATGCTTATCCTCGTCCTCATGGTAACCATGTTCTTCAGCACAACCGCTTTTGCGGCAAATGGCGATGTTGCGGGAGCTATTGAGGGCACATGGAATGACGCCTCCGGGCAGATTAAGACGGTGGTCAACAAGGTGGTGTTTCCCGCAATCGACCTCATTCTGGCGGTGTTTTTCTTTGCAAAATTAGGGATGGCGTACTTTGATTATCGAAAGCATGGTCAGTTTGAGTGGGCGGCTCCGGCGATTTTGTTCGCCTGTTTGGTGTTCACCCTTACGGCTCCGACTTACATCTGGACGATTTTGGGGATGTAGTAAGGTGTTCCGATTATGCATGATGGTGTTTACATCAGAAAAGTAAGGAGAGCAGCTCGTGCCACTCTCCTTACTTTACAAAATGATTCCGCTATTCTTTTTCGCCCTCAGGCCCGGATTCTTTTCTAATCTCAAGTACGATGCCATCATCGCCAGAGATAAAAAGCTCCTCCGTTTTTTGCTGTGCGCGCTGAAGCAACGATATCGCGTCCGTCACATCATTGAACAGCGAATCGTACATTTTTTTGTAATCTGCCATGCAATTGACCTCCTAAGATTATTTCGGCGGCCACCGTTGTGTGGTATTGAAACTCTGAAAGAGCTGATTGTCAAGTTGTTTTTGAGCTTTACTCAAATAAAAATCATTGCTCGAAATTTATTAACCGAGATGAATGAACACACCGTGTGCCTTGCTACGGTGTGATTTTTTATGTCTCGAAGGAGGTGAACTTCCAAATGTTTATATGGGATTTTGTCCTCGGAACCGTGATGGATCAGATCATCGAATGGCTCTACGGACAAGTGGTTGGCTTTCTTGCTGACTTTTTTGCACAAATGGGAAATATGGGCGTGGAGCTGTTCTCTATGGAATGGGTACAGTCCATCGTCCTGTTTTTCTCTTATCTGGCTTGGGCGCTGTACGGGACCGGGCTTGTGGTGTCGGTGTTTGAAACCGGAATCGAGTACCAGCACGGCCGGGGCAGCATAAAAGACGCCGCCTTAAACGCCATCAAAGGCTTTATGGCGGTGTCCCTTTTTACCATCTTACCGGTGGAGCTGTTCAAGCTCTCGGTCAATCTCCAGAGCAGCCTCACGGCAGGAATCACCGGCTACGGAAGCAGCTTCGGTGACCTTGCGGGGAACATCATAGCAGAGCTTGGCAGCTCGTCAGACCTGGGCGGTGCTATGGGCTCCGGTATCTTTGGAGGGCTGTCGGGCATCACAAACCCCATCATGATGCTTTTCCTGATTATCATGATGGGATACTCGGTCATTAAAGTTTTTTTTGCCAATTTAAAACGTGGGGGCATTTTGCTGATCCAGATTGCTGTAGGCAGCCTGTATATGTTTTCCGTTCCTCGCGGTTACATTGACGGATTTACACAGTGGTGCAAGCAGATCATCGGTCTGTGCCTCACCACATTTTTGCAGGCAACCATCCTTGCCGCAGGGCTTATGGTCCTGAGAACCCACGCCCTGCTGGGGCTTGGGCTGATGCTTTCCGCAGGGGAAGTGCCAAGAATCGCTGGAGCTTTTGGGCTGGACACCAGCACAAAGGCTAATGTGATGAGTGCCGTGTACACGGCGCAGGCCGCTGTGAACACCACCCGAACTGTGGTGCAGGCGGTTGCACCGAAATAACGCAGAAAGGAAAAAGGCCATGAAATTGATTTATATGGCGTCCCCCTACGCCGGGGACATCGAAAAGAATACCGAGTTTGCCAAGAAAGCGTGCCATCATGTAATGAACGAGGGGTACGCTTTTTTTGCGCCCCATTTGCTATACCCCACCATTCTGGACGAACATCAGCCGGAACAGCGTCAGCTTGGGCTTGACATGGGAATCGCCATGTTGTCCCGTTGTGATGAGTTATGGTGCTACGGCGACCATATCTCACTCGGAATGCACCTTGAAATCGAGGAAGCGGGCAGACTCGGAATCCCGGTACGCCGGGTAATGGAACAGGAAAACGGCTTTGCCATAGGCAGAGTAAAAAACAATGTACCGGCCGAGGCTCCCGAACAGGCTATGAGGATGGTCTGATGATGACGATGGGGAGCCTCTTCGATGGGATCGGAGGCTTCCCGCTTGTTGCTGTCCGCAATGGAATCACCCCCTCATGGGCAAGTGAAATCGAAGCCTTTCCCATTGAAGTGACAAAAATCCGATTTCCTGAAATGCTCCATGTCGGAGATATCACAAAACTTGACGGAGCGGCATTGCCTCTTGTGGATGTGATCTGCGGGGGCAGCCCATGCCAGGACCTGAGTGTGGCTGGGCAGCGTGCCGGACTTGCCGGAGAACGCTCTGGTCTATTTATGGAGCAGACACGGATTGCAAAGGAGATGAGAAAAGCCGATGAGCAGCGAAACGTACCAGCTCACTTTATTCGACCTCGATACCTCGTTTGGGAGAATGTCCCCGGAGCCTTTAGCTCCGCAGACGGCGAGGATTTCAGGGCGGTCATCGAGGAGATCGTCCGCATTAAGTACAGTGCCTGTGATGTGCCTCGACCTGAGTCCGGGCGCTGGGAATCTGCTGGGGCTGTCATATTGGGAACTGAATTCAGCTTGGCTTGGCGTGTCATGGACGCTCAATTCTGGGGAGTCGCCCAGCGTCGCCGTCGCATCTTCCTTGTCGCAGATTTTGGAGGCACAACCGCACCCGAAATACTATTTAAGCAAGACGGCCTGTTTGGGGATATTGCGGAGAGCGGAAGCCAGGGGCAAGGAGCTGCCGCCCCAGCTCAAGGAGGCACTGACGATACAGGCGGAGCTTGCCTGACCCCATGGGATGTGCAGAGCCGCCGCATCTTTGAGGAAACTGGAACATGGCCCTCTCTTTATGGCGGCGAAGGCGGCGGGCATGGGTATATCCAGACAGAGGAAAAAACAGCGATAGCCTTTGCCGCCAACCAGCGTGATGAAGTGCGGAACCTCCAGGATGTAGCCGGAGCCTTGGGTGCCAGCCCCGGCATGAAACAGCAGACTTTTGTGGCGGATGCTGAAAAAATCAGCGCTTTTCATGTCAACCAACGGGACGAGGTGATTGATCTTGACGGCATATCAGGCGCTCTGCTGGCAACCCGCAATATGCAGATGCAGACCTTTGTCACCCAGCAGCCATTGGTCTGCTTAAACGACCATGGCGGAGAACGAATGGATATCACCGAGGAAGTAACCCCTACGCTCCGTGCAGACATGGGAGGTCATCCTCCCCTTATATCCCAGCCGAACTGTCTAAACGGATGGGATACCCAGCAAAGCCGTGTGTTCACGCCGGAGGGTGTGGCGCCCACTCTTGCCGGAGCGGACGGGGGCGGCGGAAGAAACCCGGCAGGACTTCTATTTGCGGCAGGAGTTATCAGCAAAGGTGACGGCGATTGTTTTCTCACGCCGGAGGTTCATACCTCCATCACCAGCGGCGGCGGTCAGGCCGGACAGGGCTATCCCTGTGTGCTTACCGCAGGATTCTGCGGCAATGCCAGCGCAGAGGCCAGAGGAATCGGTTATCAGTCAGAGTGTTCGCCCACTATTAAAACCGGTACTGCTCCATCCGTGCTTTGCTTAAACGATCAAGGCGGCAGCCAGATGCACTGCACGGAGGACATCACAGGTACGCTCCGCGCCCAGGAGCATGGTCACCAGCCGCTGGTCATGGCGACCCAGCAGGGAGGCGCAGAAATCGGCGTCGGCATCTGCCCAACCATCACTGCCAGCGCAGGCATGAGCGGAAACAACCAGCCGGTGCTGTTTGATAACCATGCCAAGGATTGCAGATATAACGGACCGTTGGAGGTAGCCCCTACCGTCACCTCGACCTATGGTACCGGCGGCAATAATGTACCGCTCGTGGGAAGTGCTATTTTGCAGGAAACCATCTGCATTGCTGGCAACACCATTGACCGGGAGCCGGAGAACGGCGGCAACGGATTGGGCTGTCAGCCGGACATCAGCTATACCATTACCACCAGCGACCGCCATGCGGTATTCAGCCGACAGCGGAGCGATGAATTTTCCGAAAATGATGTGGTTGCCACACAAAGTGCAAGGCAGCATAAGGATGCCACCGATCTCATTTGTCAGCCTGAAGTATTCGGCCAATCACAATATGGCAACTATGCGGAGGGCTGTACCACTCTGCGTGCCCAGGGTGGCGACAACGGAGGCGGAAGCGAAAATCTTGTAAAAGAGAATGGACGCAACCTCATCCGCAGACTTACTCCTCTGGAATGTGAGCGGCTCCAGGGCTTTCCTGATGGCTGGACGTTGATACCGGGAGCATCGGACAGTGCCAGATACAAGGCACTTGGAAACAGCGTGGCGATACCGTGCGTGGACTTTGTCCTCCGTGGCATCGCTTATTTTTTGCGAATAATCCATGAGGAACAGGAGGAATCACCCCCATGTATATCTACCCCGACAACTTAAAGTCAAAGGCTACCCTGTGGCTATGGGAGCTACGGGATATTGGAATCATCGGCGTCGGATGTCTGATTTCTGTCTTTGCCCTTTCCCAGCTCGGCTGGCTGCCGCCCATCGTCCTGACGGCGCTCTATGCCTTTTTATCCATACGTTTTGAGGACGTGAGTATCCTCGATTTTATCCGCTATGCCGCCGCTTTCTTCTTCGGCAAGCAACAATCCTATGAATGGAGGGCATGAATATGAACAGAAAAAGGAAACAGGAGGCAAGGGAGAAAGCCTCCACCCGCCAGCTCATCGGCATCGAGGACATCACAGGCCACAGCCTTGTGACTCCCCATGGTGAGCTGGTGTTTTTTATGGTTAAACCCACCAACATCAGCGTCCTGTCCGATTCCAGCATCGGGGCAAGGATTTATGCTCTTATGAATGTGCTGAAAGGCATCTCGGATATTGAAATGCTGTGCCTTAACAGCCGTGAAAACTTTGAGGGCAACAAGAGCTATCTGAAAGCCAGGATGGATGCCGAGCAGAATCCTGTCATCCGAAAGCTGCTGGCACAGGACATGACCGCCCTTGACCGTATGCAAGTGCAGATGGCAACAGCGCGGGAATTTTTAATCATCATCCGCCTGCGTGGAGAAAAAGAAAAGGACGTAGGCCCCTACCTCTCCCGTATCGAAAAGAGCCTCAAGGATCAGGGCTTTACTGCGCGCAGAGCCGGTGAAGCCGATACCAAGCGTCTGCTTGGAGTCTACTATGAGCAAAATGTCACTACTAAGATGTATGAGGATTATGACGGCGAGCGCTGGGTGATTCTCGGAGAATAAGTAAAATTCAATAGGCCGTAGGGAGGTACCTTGCGGCCAAAAGGCATGGAACCTCCCACGGCTGGACAGGAGGTATTTTTTCATGCCTAAAATCAAAAAAACAAAGGCTGATGCTGGGGCGGCAGAGTCGAAAATCAAGGATTTTCTTGACATGATCGCACCGGGCATCATCAAGTTCAATACGGACCATTTTATATGCGGCAACACCTATCGGTGTGTCTGGGCTCTCCGTGAGTACCCTACCGCAACCGATGAGCAGGCCATCCTGCGTCATCTTGGGGAAAAGGACGGTGTGACCCTGCGTATCTACACCAGACAGGTAACGGCGGCAGAGGAAAAGAGAATCATCCATAACGCAGCCAATAAAAACCGCATGGATAAGAGCAGCACCAACGATCTCCAGCAGACAGTCACCGCCGAAAGCAATTTGCAGGATGTGGTCACACTGGTGTCCTCCATGCACCGAAACCGTGAGCCGCTCCTCCACTGCGCTGTTTTTATTGAGCTGACAGCGAACAATTTGGACGATTTAAAGCTCCTCCAGACCGACGTCTTGACTGAGCTGGTCCGCTCAAAACTCAATGTAGACCGGCTGATACTGCGCCAGCGGGAGGGCTTTCTGTCGGTCGGCCCTGCGGGACGGAATGTGTTCGGCAGCCAATTTGAACGGGTTTTACCCGCCAGCTCGGTGGCAAACCTCTATCCGTTCAATTACAGTGGCAAGACCGATCCCCACGGCTTCTATCTTGGCCGTGATAAATTTGGTTCAAATATCATTGTGGACTTCGATAAGCGTGACGATGACAAGACGAATGCGAACATTTTAATCCTCGGTAACTCCGGTCAGGGCAAGAGCTATCTCCTCAAGCTCATCCTCTGTAACATCCTCGAATCGGGTAAGTCCGTCCTGTGCCTTGATCCTGAACATGAATATGTTGACCTCGCAGAGAACCTCGGCTGTTTCATCGACTTGATGAGCGGGCAATACCGTATCAATCCTCTGGAGCCTAAAACATGGGATGAAGGAGGCAGCCCGGAGGACACCGACGCACCCCAGGCATTCCGCCAGTCCACCAAGCTCAGTCAACACATTTCCTTTCTTAAGGATTTTTTCCGCTGTTATAAAGATTTTTCCGACCGCCACATCGACGCCATAGAAATCATGCTGGGCAAGCTGTACGAAAAATTTGGCATCAGCGACCGCACTGATTTCAGAAGCCTTGCCACCACAGACTATCCTGTCTTATCTGACCTTTATGCTCTCATTGACGATGAGTTTAGGGGATATGACAAAAGTAACTATCAGCTCTACCCGCAGGAATTGCTGCAGGAAATCCTGCTGGGGCTCCACTCCATGTGTATGGGAGCCGAAAGTAAATTCTTCAACGGCCACACCAACGTGACCGACCACCGCTTTATTGTGTTCGGAGTAAAAGGATTGCTGCAAGCCAGCCGGAATGTGAAAAACGCCCTGCTGTTCAATGTGCTTTCCTTTATGAGCGACAAGCTCTTGACCGGGGGAAATACCGCCGCATCAATTGATGAGCTGTATCTGTTCCTGACCAATCTGACTGCGATTGAGTATATCCGAAATTTCATGAAGCGTGTCAGAAAAAAGGAGTCGGCGATAATTCTGGCTTCTCAGAATTTGGAGGACTTCAATATAGAGGGCATCAGGGAGCTGACAAAACCGCTGTTCTCCATTCCTACTCACGCTTTCCTCTTTAATGCAGGGAACATTGACAAACAGTTTTATATCGACAGCCTCCAGTTAGAGGAATCCGAATACAACCTAATCCGCTTCCCCCAGCGTGGTGTGTGCCTCTACAAATGCGGCATAGAGCGGTATAACCTTGCGGTCCATGCCCCTGCCTACAAGGAAAAGCTGTTCGGAAAGGCGGGTGGCAGATAATGAAGAAGGGAGAAAAAGTCATGGACAGAGTTCAAAATCAGAAAGAAAACAAGGCGGGTATCCTCGATGATATGCTGTCTTTTATCCGCTACACTCCGAACCGGGAAGCGGATATATTAGCTTTTA
Organism: [Clostridium] viride DSM 6836; assembly: GCA_000620945.1. Taxonomy (GTDB): domain Bacteria; phylum Bacillota; class Clostridia; order Oscillospirales; family Oscillospiraceae; genus Evtepia; species Evtepia viridis. The sequence goes on from KK211198.1 coordinate 283,257, forward strand.
TGGAGAAGTACCAAAAAGCGGATCACGAAGAACGCCCTGCTATTTTGGAGCATCTCCGGTGCTGCATGGACGGAAAGGAATACCCCAACCCTTACGCCGGGGGCTACCATTATACGCCGGATGATGTGTCCCTCATGGGAAAGATTCTGGATGAGTACATCGATGATCTCGTATCCGCAGAGGGTGATCCTGCCGCTATCTCGGAGTGTGTGCGGGATACAGTCTTGAAAATCAATGCTCTCAATGAGGAATGCGGACGGTACCTGATTGATACCTGGCGCAGGGAACGGCTGTGCGGATTCATCAACTCTGCTGCGGAAACAGCGGGACTGTCACAGGAAAAAGACCTTACCCTGCAGCACAGGATGTGGTAAAGGCGGTGGGTAAATGGAGATACAAGGTCAGAATTTCGGGATTGAAATTGAAATGACTGGGATTACACGAAGCCGTGCCGCCGAGGTGATTGCAGAACATTTCGGCACGACAAAGGAATATGAAGGCAGCTTCTACGATGCCTATTATGCCTGTGACAGCCAGCGGCGAAAATGGAGGGTCATGAGTGACGGCAGTATTGACTGTCAGAAGAAAGACGGCCGCAGAAAAGTAAGCGCCGACAGGAGCTACAGCGTAGAGATGGTCAGCCCCATCTGCCAGTACCAGGATATCGAAACTGTGCAGGAATTGATGCGCAAGCTCCGGGAAGCCGGGGCATTTGTGAATTCCTCCTGCGGTATCCATATCCACATCAATGCCGCCCCCTTTGATGCCCCCAAACTCCGCAACTTGGTCAACATCATGGCGGCCAAGGAGGATATGATCTATAAGGCATTAAAGGTTTCAAGAGGCAGGGAAACCAACTACTGCCAAAAGATTGACTCTGCCTTTTTAGAGCGGATCAACCGGCAGAAACCCACTACCCTCGACCAACTGAAGCGTATCTGGTACAACGGCAGCGATGGCAGCCGGGAGCATTATCACGATAGCCGCTACCACTGTCTCAATCTGCACAGCGTGTTCCAGAAAGGCACGGTGGAATTCCGTGCTTTCAATGGGGACCTCCATGCCGGAAAAGTCAAAGCATATGTGCAGTTCTGCCTCGCCATGACCGCACAGGCGCTCAACCAGCGGTCGGCAAGCCCGACAAAAACACAGTCCACCAATGAAAAATATACCTTTCGGGTGTGGCTTTTGCGCCTCGGTATGATTGGGGATGAATTTAAAACGGCCCGTAAGCATCTGCTGGATCACTTGGAGGGCTGCATCGCATGGAAAGACCCGGCACAGGCAGAAAGGCAAAAAGAACGGCTGCGGCAAAAGCGTGAAGCGGAGCGGTCGCAGGAGCAGACACCGCCGGAAGAAGCTGTGCCGGAAACTGTATTGGAAGCGGAGGATGAACAGTCCTCCGCTTTTACTATGTCAATGTAAAGGAGATCGTATGAAAAACAAACTGTATATTGCCTATGGCAGCAACCTCAATCTGCCGCAGATGGCTGGGAGATGCCCCACCGCCAAGGTGGTCGGGGCTTCCGAGATAAAGGATTATGCCCTTGTGTTTCGGGGCGGCAGGCACGGTGCGGTGGCTACCATTGAGCCTTGCGAGGGTTCTTCTGTTCCTGTTTTGCTGTGGAAGATCACGCCGAAAGATGAGACTGCCCTCGATATTTATGAAGGCTTTCCCAGATTTTACGACAAGGAAACCATGGACCTCCCGTTGGACGGCAAGACTGTTTCAGCCATGGTCTACGTTATGACGCCGGGGCATCGCCTGGGCTATCCCTCCGACTATTATTACAATACCATCCATGACGGTTACAAAACTGCGGGCTTTGATACCGCTGTTTTGGAGCAGGCGATAGATTATACCGAGCAGCTCATGGAAAGCGAACCGGAGCCGGAACAGCAGAACCTGTTCGGTTTTGGCAGCCAGAAATGGTGGTGATGGCATGGCAGATCCCGCTACCATTACGGCTGTTGCAAAAGCCGCCGCTGCCGCTCTTTCGGATGAACGCACCCGAAAGACCATCGGCTGGACCATTGCCGCCATCCTGTCGCCGCTTATTTTAATCATCGTGCTGGTCTGCTCCCTGCTCTCCGGAACCACCAACCACAACAACACCGCCGTGGAGCTGTGCTTCCATGGCGGTGTGATACCGGGGAGTATGCCCGCGGATTACAGGGAATACATCGGGGATATGCGTCGCAGCTTTACCCTCATAGACGGAGCCATCGCCACAGTGAATTCGCAGATGGAGGACGGCAACAGCCTTGACGATTACCGGGTCAAGGCTATTTTTTATTCTCTGTTTTTCGGCGCTGAGTCCCCCTCCCGGCTGGAACACCGGAAATATGTGGACTGTTTTGTGACCTACGAGGAACGCACCCGCACCGTGGAAAATGATGACGGAACAACCTCGGAGGAAACTTATACCGTGGCTGTTCCCATTACCTCTCTGCCTGCCATCTACAACAACATCAGGACATTGTTAGGCAGAGCTATTACCTATGAGGATCAGGCAAACGCCAATGAAATCTATTACCGTGCCTTATACGGTATCGGAGCTCCGGCCGAGGATGATGATTTCACCATGTGGGAGGGTTGGACTCCAGACCAGCTTGACGGTTTCTTTTCTGACTTGCCTGTGGGTGAGGTGGGAGCTGAAGCTGTCCGCCTCGGCCTTTCCCGCCTCGGTGATCCCTACTCCCAAGAGCTGCGTGGACAAGGAAGCTACACCGACTGCAGCTATCTTGTGCGGTGGGTGTACAAAAAGCTGGGGGTAAATCTTCCCGGCACGGCTGCGGCGCAGGGAAAATACTGCGTGGACAATGGGCTGACCATTCCAAAATCAAGTCTTGCTCCCGGTGATTTGGTGTTCTGGAGCCATAAACCTAACGGCCGTTTCATGAACATCACCCATGTGGGAATCTACGCCGGTGACGGCAAAGTGGTTGACGCTTCCTCCTCCAGAGGACAGGTCGTCTACCGGGACTTATTCGATTCCGGCAATCAGGTTCTGTACGGCAGACCCTACGCCGAGGCACAAAAATCTTCTGCCGATGGCTTTATTTCTCCCCTCGGCAGCGGCTGGCGTTCCATGGTGACCTCGGAATTTGGTGGCAGGACAGACCCCCTCACAGGGGAATGGGCGGGACATACCGGCCTTGACCTTGGCGCCTCCAAAGGAACTGCCATCCGCTCGGCAAAGGCGGGGACAGTGAAAACTGTGGTCTACGGAAACACCGGCTACGGCTACTATCTGACCATTGACCATGGGAATGGAATGGTCACTTTATACGGACACTGCTCTCAAATCCTCGTCCGTGAGGGGCAGACGGTAAAGGCCGGAGAAACCGTTGCAAAGGTAGGTTCCACAGGGCGAAGCACCGGAAATCATCTGCACTTTGAGGTGAGAGTGAACGGTGCGCAGAAGAATCCGAGAAACTATTTGCCGTAAACAGGCTGGTTTTTTCTTTCTGTTTTGCGGCATTGATACCAATAAAAAATTCAAGGGAGGACACTCAATATGAAAAAAGAAGCCATCACCGTACAAATGGATGCCGAAAAACTCCGAGCGGTCAAACGCTATATGGAGAAGAAAGATGCGGACTTGGAGCAGGAGCTTTGCGACCAGCTCCAGCGCCTTTATGAAAAATTCGTCCCTGCCAATGTGCGGGAATACATCGATGAAAGTGCCGATATCGAAACCCCGGCAAGCACTTTGTCTAAAAAACAGAAAGAAAAAATCAGGCAGACCGCAGAGCCGAGGCAGGCGGATGAGCAATGATGCAGTATTTTGATAAGCACGGCAATGAGATTAAGGCCGGAATGTTTCTCCGAATGGAGGACGGCAGCATAGAGGAAATATACGCCTGCACTGACTCATACGGCAAAGAGGATCTCGGCATCAATGCCAGCAATGATGAATTTCTGAAACAGCACGGCTTGGGCGAGTTTGACCGGGAGTTCTATCCGCTTTCCTCTTTCAGCCTAAGAGAAACAGAACTTTGCCAATCTGAGCCTACCCAAGGTTATTCTGGCATGGAGATGAAGTAGCGTACCGCCCTACTGCCCCCGTCACCCAGCGTTGCCCCCTGTTCGCCCCTGTGTGGGCTTTTGCGGGGCTGGGTGACAGGTTTACCCGCCAAACCGAATACAACCGATTTTGAGGGCTTTGTGCAGAGCTGTAAGAACCCCGCTTCTCAGCCAAAGCATACAGAACCCTCATGCGGCCTCTACGGTCGAAAAAAGAGCAGGATAAAGGCGGGTGGTCGCAAGCGCCCTCCTGCCAACCATTTCGCCCAGCAGTGCTGGGCGTTTTTCGCACTTTCCCATGAGGTGGTCGGATTCCGGATTTGTCACGGTCAGGGTGGTCGGGATTTTAGAAAAGGCAAGAAAACAAAGGAATTTACACGGTCACCTCACAGGTGGACACCCATGAAAGGTCGGATTTCACATGAAAAATAACAAGGAACGAACAGCGGTCTGGCTGTACCCCGAAACAATGGAACGGCTGGACGGCTGGCTGTCAAAGGATAACTGCAAGAGCCGCAGCGAGTTTATTGAAAAGGCACTCAGCTTCTACATGGGCTACCTTGGGACGGAGGACATCTCCTCCTATCTCTCCAAGGCTCTGCTTGTATCCATCCAGGGCACATTGCAAAAGACCGAAAACCGGGTGGCAAACAATCTGTTTCGGCTTTCTGTGGAAATCAGCATGATGATGCATCTGCTGGCAACTACGCTGGAGATTACCGATGAGGAACTGCACCGGCTCCGCGGCCGATGCGTTGCCGAGGTAAAACGGACCAGAGGGAAAATCCGTCTGGACGATGCGGTGGATTTCCAGAGCAGCCCTGAGACGGAAGAATAATGGCCCGCATCATTCTCAAGTGCCCCTACCTCAAAGGCGGGGAAAAGACTGCTGCCCATTTAAGCAACCTCGTCAAATACATTGCCACCCGCGACGGCGTAGAAAAAATGGAAAGTGGTCATAAGCTCTGGCACTCCACCAAAAAACAAAAGGATTTGATTGCACAGATACTCCGGGAGTTTCCCGATGCCAAGGAACTGTTTGAATATGAGGATTACCTCGAAAATTCCAACCGGGGAAACGCCTCCGAATTCATCACCATCGCATTGGAACGGCATCTTGATAAAATCAGCGGCCGGGAAAAATATCTGGACTACATCGCAAACCGTCCCCGTGTCGAAAAGTTTGACAGCCATGGCTTATTCACAGCCGGTGACGATCCGCTAGTTTTATCACAGGTCGCTGATGAAGTAGCCAACCACACCGGAAATGTGTGGACTCCGATTATTTCTCTCCGGCGTGAGGATGCCGCACAGATGGGATATGACAATGTACTTGCATGGAAGGCTCTGCTTTCTGAAAAGGCTGTGGAAATTGCGGAGAACATGAAAATCCATCCTGACCATCTGAAATGGTATGCCGCCTTTCACAATGAATCGCACCATCCGCATATTCACATGGTCTGCTATAGCACCGACCCAAGAGAGGGCTATCTTACGAAACAGGGCATCAAAAAAATGAAGTCCTCTCTGGCAAATGAGATTTTTCGTCAGGAGCTCATTCCGCTCTACGGAGAAAAGACGCAGCGGCGGGATGACCTGAAGGAACAGGCGGCCGAGTCCATGAGGGAGATGATCCGTCAGATGAAAGGCGGCGTTTTACAGAGCGGCCGCATGGAGCAGCTCATTACACACCTTGCTGAGCGCCTGCAAAACACCTCCGGTAAAAAACAGTATGGCTATCTCAAAGCAGACCTGAAAAATGTGGTGGATGAAATCGTGGATGAGCTTGCCAAGGACAGCCGTATCGCAGAAGCCTATCGCCTGTGGTGGGAGGTCAGGGGCAGGATCGAATCCATCTACACCGAAACACCGTCAGAGCCGCCGCCCCTTTCCCGCTGTGATGATTTTAAGCCCATCCGCAACATGGTCATTCAAGAAGCATTGCTGATTGGGAGCATGACCTTTGAGGAACCGGCATCTGTGGAAACAGCCCTGCCGGAGTCGGAGGATGATCTGGAGATGCCCTCCTCTGACATGGCGGATGAAGAAGATCAGGAACCGGCAGATGATTCCGGGGAACGGTCCTCCAGCGATGAAGCCTCTGCCGATAAGGAATCCTCCGACTCATGGTGGACGGATGGCTACAAACAGGCAAAGCAATATTTATATGGCGATGAGGATGCCGGAATTTTGCAGGATTTTGAAAAAGCCCATGAACTCTTCCTCATGGAAGCGGAGGCAGATAACCCTCTCGCCTTATGTGACCTGGGCAGAATGTCTGCGGATGGTCTTGGCTGCGAAGCGGACGCCGATGAAGCATACCGCTGGTACGAAAAGGCCCTTGCTGTTTTCCATGCTGCCGAGGAAGAAAAACCTTGGAAGTACACCGAGTACCGTATCGGCAAAATGTATGCCGCCGGACTTGGCACAGAGCAGGACTATCTGCAGGCGGCGGATTGGCTCACCCTGTCTGCGGATGAGAATTACAAGTACGCACAGTATTCTCTTGGCGGCCTGTATTACCATGGCAAAGGTGTGGATCAGGATCATGAATCTGCCTTTGCCCTCTACACCCGCTCGGCAGACCAGAGCTTCCCCTATGCCAGTTTTGAACTTGGTAAAATGCTGAGGGACGGAATTGGCTGTGTAAAAAATCAGCAGGACTCTGACCGTCGTTTCAAGGAAGCCTTTCTCGGTTTTGTTTCCCTGGAGGAACAGGGCCATGATGATAAGCTCCAGTACCGTTTGGGCTGGATGCTTCTGAATGGTGTGGGTACCGACAAGGATGAAGCCAGGGCAAAGGAATACTTTGAAAAAGCGGCATTCGTGGGAAACCCCTTTGCCTACCACCAGCTTGCCAAGCTTATCCTCTCCGATGAAAAAGCACCACAGCAGGATGTGGAGAAAGCCCTCGGCTACCTCAAAAAAGCGGTGGAGGCTGAGAATCCCTATGCCGCATATTTTCTCGGCAAGCTCTATGAAAAGGGACAGCACGTTCCGCAGAATATCGCAGAGGCAATACGGCTTTATACCCTTTCCGCAGGACAGGATAATGACTTCGCCGCATACCGGCTCGGCAAGCTGTACCTCGGCGGTGAGGGCGTACTGAAGGATGTGGAGTCCGCCATTCGCTGGATGACCTTTGCCGCCGACAGAAAGAACCAATTTGCTGAATATGCCCTCGGCGTCCTCTACTTCAAGGGGGAGGATGTTCCGAAGGATGTTCCCAAAGCTCTGGAATACCTAAAACGGTCTGCCGGTCAGGGCAATCAATTTGCACAGTACCGGCTGGGCAAGATTTACCTTATGGGCGAGGATGTGCCAAAGGATATTCAGACTGCCCTGCAATTTCTGACGGCTGCCGCAGAACAGGGAAATCAGTATGCGCAGTACACCCTCGGCAAGCTGTATCTGATGGGAAAAGATGTCCCCAAAGACAAAGAAACTGCCGTCCGCTGGTTTACCCTCTCGGCAGCACAGGGCAACATTTACGCCCAATTTTTCCTCGGCCATATAGATGATTTCAAAGACCCCTCCGTTCTGCTGGCGGGAACACGGCTCCTGCATCACATGAGCCGTGTTTTTGCAGACAACGCCCCACCGCTGAAACCACCCGGCCAGAGAACCGACCGTAAGCTCCTCCGCAAGCTCCGTGAGAAAAAGCAGGCGCAGGGCCATGCGAGGGATGACCACGAACAGACCATGTCATTATAACGATTGGAGGATAACCGTGAAGAAACAGAAAAAGAAAATTGAGCAGCCGCCGATCAAAGAGAAATCGCTCCAGACCTATTGCCGTCCTGTAAAAAGGGCGGCTTTTTTTCATAGAATCGGCACTCGCCATAAATAGGAGGGGGATCATGGGTGTATATGTGCATTTTACAGATGACCAGAAATACCGTGCCAACAATGTAGACCTCGTGGATTTTCTCCATCGGCGCGGTGAGAAGCTAATCCCCAGCGGCCGGGATAAGCGGTTGGCGTCCGACCACAGCATTACCGTCCGGGGAAACGAGTGGTACGATCACTCTGCAGAGAGCGGCGGGTATGCCATTGACTTCGTGCGACAGTTCTATGGCCTCACCTTTCCTGAGGCTGTAACCATGCTGCTGGGCGGTGAGCAGGGCGAAGTCTATCGACCCGCCTCACAAAAGAAACAGGAGGCGAAACAGCCCTTTGCCCTTCCGAATCCCCACAGCGATATGCGCCGCGTCTATGCGTACTTGGTGAAAACCCGGCTCATCGACCGTGAAGTGGTCAGTTACTTTGCCAAGGCGAAGCTCCTGTATGAGAGCTGTGAAAAATCTAAGGACAGCATGAAGGAATACCACAATGCGGTTTTTGTGGGATACGATGAAAACGGAGTTCCCCGCCATGCCCATAAACGAGGGCTCTATACCGAGGGAACCGGCTTCAAAGGAAATGTGGATAGCTGCGATCCGGCATACAGCTTCCACCACATCGGCACAAGTAACCACCTCTATGTGTTTGAGGCTCCCATCGACTTGCTGTCTTACATCACCCTGCATCCCAACGACTGGCGGAACCACAGCTATGTGGCGCTCTGCGGTGTTTCCGAATACGCCATGCTGAAGATGCTGGAGCTGCATCCGAACCTAAACCATGTGGTTCTGTGTCTGGATCATGACGAGGCGGGGATCGAAGCCTCGGAGAAATATCACGATCTGCTCATAGAAAAGTGTGTTTCATGTGATAGGGATTTGTCCATACACAAGGACTGGAACGAGGATATCAAGGCAAATCACGGATTACCGGCAATCCCTGCTGAGGAACATCCCCAGCATTTAATCCGGGATGAAATATGCCGGGAGCTTACCGAAACGTCAATGACTGTGAAATCCAACTGTTCCGCCAACACCCTGTCAGCCCTGCTCGTAAAAGCCCGATCCCATCTGCATTGGGGACAATTTTCAGGGGTGGATGAATGTCTGAGGGAAATGTGTCGCCTCTCCATGGCTGCTGCTGCGAGGGAGTATCGGCAGATGGATCACAGCCGGAATCTCTCCACGGTGCAAAGCCGCCTGCATAGTGGTTTCAGGACTTATGAAAACCGCGGACATCTGAAAACCCGGCTGGATTTACTGGAATCCGATATCATGGCTCTGCAGGGCTTTGAGCGTGTGGTGACCGCCGGTGAAAAGGAAAAGCTGGCAGAGTGCTATGAACGCATTGCCTCCCACGGCCTCAAAGGAGCGATCCTGCTGGAGAAATACCGGCAAAAGATGGAGCAGACCCAGGAAATGAAACTGTCTATGTAATCCCGGCAATAACTCCATCCCCGCTTCTGACATTCTAAATGAATTCAGAAGAAGGAGGATACTATTATGCCGTCTCAGGTCTATATTTTAATTGCAGCGGCCGCCGTGATGTTTTGTGTCATCGGCGGTCTTTCCCTTTTGGCTCACTATTATACCCTAAACGGAATCAAGTCCCGCACGGTAGGTGATGGCCAGCATGGTACGGCACGGTTCGCATCAAAACAGGAAATCAAAAATACCTATAAGCACATCCCCTTTCAGCCGGAGCTGTGGAGGCAAGGACAATGCCTCCCTACTGCCGCCGAGCAGGGAATCATTCTCGGAAGCGTAGGTGCAAAAAATAAAGTTACGGCAATGGTGGATACTGACGATGTCCACTGTCTCATGATCGGTGCCTCTGGCGTGGGGAAAACTGCATACTTTTTATACCCCAACCTGGAATATGCCTGTGCCTCCGGCATGAGCTTCCTGACCACCGACACCAAGGGCGACCTGTATAGAAACTATGGAACTATCGCCCGCAACCACTACGGCTACCATGTGGCGGTCATCGACCTAAGAAACCCCACCCGCTCGGACGGCAACAATATGCTCCATCTGGTGAACACCTACATGGATCAGTACCTTGCCGATGAAAACAACATTGTGGCAAAGGCAAAAGCAGAAAAATACGCCAAGATTATCTCCAAAACCATCATCAACGCCAGCAACGAGAATTACGGACAGAATCAGTTTTTTTATGATGCCGCAGAAGGACTCCTGTCCTCAGTGATTCTGCTGATTGCCGAGTATTTGCCCCCCACTGAGGTAGATGGGAAAAAGGTGGACTGCCGCCATATCATCAGCGTGTTCAAATTGGTTCAGGACTTACTCGTGCCCAGCAAGGTAAAGGGGAAAAGTCAGTTTCAGCTATTAATGGATAAATTGCCATCCGACCACAAGGCCCGCTGGTTTGCAGGAGCAGCCCTAAATTCCGCGGAGCAGGCTATGGCGTCGGTACTTTCCACTGTGCTATCCCGTTTGAATGCCTTTCTCGACTCCGAAATGGAACAGATTCTGTGTTTTGAAACATCCATTGATGCGGAGAAATTCTGTAACGAAAAATCCGCTCTGTTCATCGTATTACCAGAAGAAGATTTGACCAAATACTTTATGGTCAGCCTTATGATCCAACAGCTCTACAGGGAAATCCTTGCGGTTGCGGATGAAAACGGAGGCAAGCTGAAAAACCGAGTAATGTTTTACTGCGATGAGCTCGGAACGCTTCCAGCCATCGAATCGCTCGAATTAATTTTCAGCGCCTCACGCTCTCGCCGGCTTTCTATGGTACCAATCATACAGTCCTTCGGCCAGCTCGAAAAGAATTACGGCAAAGAGGGTTCAGAAATAATCGTGGACAATTGCCAGGACACCATCTTTGGCGGCTTTGCCCCCAACAGCCAGACCGCCGAAGTGCTGAGTAAAGCATTGGGCAGCCGCACGATCATGAGCGGCAGCGTGAGTCGTGGTAAGAATGACCCCAGCCAATCCTTGCAGATGATGGAGCGCCCTCTCATGACACCGGACGAATTGAAATCCATTCCAAAGGGCAGCTTTGTCGTGATGAAAACCGGCACCCATCCCATGAGGACAAAGCTGCGGCTGTTCCTTGAATGGGGCATCCGTTTCGGAGAGGCTTACACCATGGAGGAAAAAGCTCATCGAAAAGTGGTCTATGCCGATAAGCAGATGCTGGAGGAAAATATCGTCCGCAAGCACACGGCCTGCCTTATGGTGGACGAAGAAACCGGGGAGATATTGGAGCCGCCGTCCAGAACAGGAACCCTTCATACCCCGGTAGCAGAACCATCTGAAAACACCATGCGCCGCCGTAATGTACTCAAAACGTAAAGGAGGTTCCCATGAGCTACTTCAACCACATTTATACCGCTTCGCCCGATGAGATTCCCCATCGGGCGAGGGCTGTTTATATATATATTTGTGACCGGGCAGGAAAAGGAAAGGACTGCTGGCCTGCGGTAAAGACCATTGCTTCCGATCTGCAGCTTTCCCGCAGCACCGTCAAGCGTGCCTTACATGATCTGGTGAGGGCGGGACTCATTGAAAAGGAGCCTCGCTTCCGGGAGAATGGGAGCAATACCAGCAACAGACTTATTTTAAGAAAATAGCAGGATGCGGCAAAGCGAAAAGACAGAGTTCCCGCCAAGGGGGTACTCCGTTTTTTTGCTGGACCGAGGTGCGGTTCGTGGTGAACCCACCGGAATCTCTCACTCTAAGAAGATATTATCACAGAAAAAGAACAAGGTGTATCTTACTATGTTTTTATGTAACATTTTGGAGATCTTCTGGAACATCCCGTGATACCTGACAGCGTGGAGCAGCTCGGAAAGCAGTTTAAACATTTGATACCGGAACAGATTGAAATGATTAGCGAAATGGTGGAGGTAAATGATCAAAAAGCACACCACCTCAAAAGAAAAATGGCAGTAAACGAATAAGAGTCTCTCTCAGAGGCTCTTTTGCTATTGATAAAGTGATTGAAAGCTATCCTTGATGTGCGAAAAAACTTTCTATAAAAAATCATGACTTCACATTGACGAATTTCGATTTGAAACATATAATATAACATATCAAAGTATTTAGATTTGAGGTGTTGGTATGAACTATTACTTAGAGAACACAAAAGTGTTCAAAGCATTGGGCGATCCCAAAAGAGCCATGATTGTGGATATGCTCTCCTGTGGAGAACTTTGTGCCTGCGAGATTTTAGAGAAGTTTGAAATGTCCCAATCCACGCTGTCCCATCACATGAAACTCCTCTGCGAATGCGGACTTGTCAAGGCACGGGCAGAAGGCAAATGGACGTATTATTCTTTGGATGATGATGCCATCGGCAAAACAAAGCAGTTTTTCTGGGCGATCACATCCGATAAAGAAAATTGTATTTGCAGAGATAAAACAAATTGTTGTAAGGGGTGTAACGAAAATGAGTAAATGTTGTTGTTCTTCTGAAAATTGCTGCCAGCCAGAGCCGAAAAAGTCAATAAACATTGATTTTCTTTATCTGGACACGACCGTTTGCGGCAGGTGCCAGGATACGGAAAAAGCTCTGGACGACGCAGTTTCCGGCGTAGCCGTGGTGCTGAATGCGTCAGGATATGAAGTCAAGGTAAATGAAGTGAACATCACAACGAGAGAGTTGGCGATACAGTATCATTTGGTCAGCTCACCGACCATCCGTGTGAACGGAAACGATATTGCCGTGGAATCGCGGGAATCAGTCTGCGAGGACTGTGGAGAACATTGCGGTGATACCGTAGATTGCCGTGTATGGGTATATAACGGAGTCGAATATACATCCCCTCCGAAGGAATTGATCGTGGATGCCATTCTACGGGAAGTGTATAACCCCAATCAGGGCGAGCCGGAGCGTGAAGCCTATTGGCTTCCAGAAAATCTGGAAACATACTTTATAGCCAAGACACACAAGGATGAAACGGAACGTCAGGGAAAGGGCGGTGATGTGATATGAGCCAAGAAAAAAATAAAGGTATTGGCTTTTTTGAAAAATATCTAACCGTGTGGGTGCTGCTGTGCATGGCGGCTGGAATCCTTGTCGGAAAATTCCTGCCCGGCATTCCAGATGTCTTGGAAGGATTTCAATACGCCGGGCAGAACCTCCCGATTGCCGTACTCATTTGGATTATGATTTTCCCCATGATGATGAAGATTGATTTCCAGTCTATCAAGAATGTGAGGAAAAATCCTTCAGGCATCCTTATTTCCAGCGGTAGCAGCTGGCTCATCAAGCCCTTCCTCATGTTCGGGTTAGCAACCCTGTTTTTCAAAGTTATCTTTCAAGCCTTCATCCCAGCGGATTTGGCACAGGACTTCGTAACAGGCGCAGTATTGCTGGGCGTAGCACCCTGCACGGCGATGGTGTTTGTATGGAGTCATCTGACCAAAGGCGATCCGGCGCATACGCTTGTACAGGTTTCGGTCAATGACCTCTTGATTCTCGTATTGTTTGTGCCATTGGTACAAATCTTGTTGGGAGTAAACGGCGTTACGATTCCTTGGGATACGCTCTTCTTTTCCATCGTATTATTCGTTGTCGTTCCGCTGGCTGGCGGCGCACTTACGCGCTTTCTGATGATACAGAAAAAAGGCATAGAGTATTTCAACGAAAGATTTCTCCCCAAGTTTGACGGCATCACGACCTTGGGGTTGCTGCTCACCTTGATTATCATTTTTTCCTTCCAAGGTGACATTATTTTGGAACAGCCTCTGTTCGTTTTGCTGATCGCAGTACCGCTGGTTCTGCAAAACGTAATCTCCGCCAACTTTACCTACTTGATATGCAAGTGGACAAAGCAACCACACAATATTGCGGCTCCGGCTTCTCTGATTGCAGCCTCGGACTTCTTCGAACTTTCTGTAGCGGTAGCAATTGCCCTTTTCGGTCCAAATTCGCCGGTTGTGCTTGCTTGTACGGTGGGCGTATTGACCGAAGTCCCCGTTATGCTTTTGCTAGTACGCTTTATTAATAAGACCCACCACTGGTTTCTAAAGGAGGTTTAAATGGTGTATATATGCTATTGCAACAAAGTCAAAGAAGCAGATATCATGAAAGCAATTACAGAAAAAGGTGCAAAAAATGTAGATGATGTTATTAAGATTACCGGAGCCATGCAAAACAGTAATTGCGCTGTAAATAATCCGAAGGGAATTTGCTGTTACTCAGATATTGTGAAAACTTTTAATAAATATAGGGAGAAAATTATTATGAAAAAAATGAAAATCTTTGAACCCGCCATGTGTTGCCCGACCGGGCTTTGCGGCTTGGGTGTTGACCCTGAACTGCTGCGTATGTCCACGGTACTGGAAACACTGAAAAAACATGGCGTTATTGTTGAACGTTTTAACTTGGGCAGCGCACCGGCAGAGTTTATCACCGACCAGACCATCAATGCCTATATTAATGAGAAAGGCACAGAGGGACTGCCCGCTGTGATGCTCGATGGCAAAATTGTCATCACAGGTCGGTATCCCACCAATGAAGAATTCACAAAGCTGCTCGACCTTCCTGAAAATGTGCTGGGCAAGCAGAAAAAATCCGAGTCCGGCGGAGGCTGTTGCAAGGGAGGTTGCTGTTAAATGAATCAATTCGATCCCGGCAGTATCAAACTGACAAAGTATCTTTTTTATACCGGCAAGGGCGGCGTTGGTAAAACCAGCGTTGCCTGTGCCACCGCCGTCTCCCTTGCGGACAGTGGGAAAAAGGTGCTGCTTATCAGCACCGACCCTGCTTCCAATTTACAGGATGTCTTTTCGATGGAACTGACAAACAAAGGAGTGCCCATCTCCGATGTGCCGAATTTAGTGGTAGCGAACCTTGACCCCATACAAGCGGCGGCTGAGTACCGGGAAAGCGTGATCGCGCCTTATCGCGGCAAGCTGCCCGCATCTGTCATCACGAATATGGAGGAGCAGCTTTCTGGCTCCTGCACCATAGAAATTGCGGCATTCAATGAGTTTTCCAATTTCATTACGGACGGTAAGGTTCAGCAGGAATACGACCATATTATTTTTGATACCGCCCCTACTGGACACACCCTGCGGATGCTTCAGCTTCCGTCCGCTTGGAGTAATTTCATCAGTGAAAGCACCCACGGTGCATCTTGCCTCGGTCAACTCTCCGGCTTGGAGAGCAAGAAAGCCATTTACAAGCAAGCCGTGGAAACACTGGCCGACGGAAGCCTGACCACGCTACTCCTTGTCACCCGCTCGGAAACCGCGCCGTTCAAGGAAGCGGAACGTGCTTCCGGCGAATTGTCCGCGCTGGGCGTCGACAATCAAATGCTGGTTGTCAACGGAATATTGATGGAACATAACGATGATCTATCTTCCAGTCTGTACGAAAAACAGCAGTCTGCACTTGCCGCGATGCCGGAAAGTCTGAGGGCGCTTCCAATCCATAGCGTTCCTCTGCGAGCTTACAATGTCACAGGGCTGGAAAATATCCGCGCCTTGCTGAACACCGATTATTTTACTGCTCCCGTGCAAACGCTAAATGCCACGCATATTCCTGCGCTGAACGATGTGATAGATGAGTTAGCGATGGAGGGCAAACGTGTTATTTTCACGATGGGCAAAGGTGGTGTGGGTAAGACCACCGTCGCCGCCGCCGTTGCGCTGGGGCTTGCGAAGCGCGGAAAGAAAGTCCACCTCACTACCACCGATCCCGCCGCGCACCTGAAGTTTGTGCTGGATGAAACTGGCGGCGTGTCCATGAGCCATATCGACGAAGCCGAGGAATTGAAAAAGTATCAGTCCGAGGTGCTTTTCAAAGCCCGCGCGTCCGGCATGGGCGATGAGGATATTGCTTATGTCGAGGAAGATCTACGTTCGCCCTGCACACAGGAGATCGCCGTATTCCGCGCCTTCGCCGAGATCGTCGAAAAAGCTGACGATCAGGTGGTGGTAATTGACACCGCCCCCACAGGGCATACCCTGCTTTTGTTGGAATCCACACAAAGCTATAACCATGAAATTCAGCGTACCAAGGGCGAAATCCCCGAATCGGTGGCGCAGCTGTTGCCGAGGCTGAAATCCGAGGAAACCGAGGTACTGATTGTGACCCTGCCGGAAGCGACCCCTGTTTATGAGGCGCACCGCTTGGAGGACGATCTGAAACGGGCGGGCATCGCCGCCAAA
Organism: [Clostridium] viride DSM 6836; assembly: GCA_000620945.1. Classification (GTDB taxonomy): domain Bacteria; phylum Bacillota; class Clostridia; order Oscillospirales; family Oscillospiraceae; genus Evtepia; species Evtepia viridis. The sequence continues at coordinate 299,283 of KK211198.1, forward strand.
TGGTGGGTGGTCAATCAATCCCTTTATGGCACGAACACCACCAATCCTATGCTGGTGTCAAAGGCGGCTGGCGAAGTGGAATGGCTCAACCTCATCGACGAACACGCCGGTGGCAAATTTGCCCTGATCGCGTGGAGCGCAGAGGAAATCAAGGGCGACAGTCTGCTGGCGCTGTAAGGAGGTAAAAATGATAAAAGTTGCATTTATTTGTGTTCATAATTCTTGTCGCAGCCAGATTGCAGAGGCGCTGGGACGGCATCTTGCCGGCGACGCTTTTGAAAGCTATTCGGCGGGAACGGAAACGAAGCTGCAAATCAATCAGGATGCCGTGCGGCTGATGAAACAACTTTATGGCATTGACATGGAAGCGACACAGCGCAGCAAACTCTTGTCCGAAATCCCGCCTGTTGATATTGTCGTTACAATGGGCTGCAATGTCGAGTGTCCGTATCTGCCCTGTAAACACCGCGAAGATTGGAGGCTGGATGATCCAACGGGCAAAAGCGACGAGGAATTTATTCAGGTTATAAAACAGATTGAGCAAAAAATGCTTGAGCTAAAAAATTTTGTGGGGGTTCTTTAGTAGTAAAATCATTGGCTGTAAATGCTAAATTCAAAAAAGCCAATTAAAGTCATTGATTTTAATTGGCTTTTTTGTTTAGAGCAAAACAGAATTTCCATTCAAATTCCTTTTGGATGAATATAAAGTTAAGAGATTTACACTCACTCAATCGAAAAGACTTGCATTGGTATCCCGCACTTTTTTTGCTTAATTGATTGTAAACTTCGTGCCACATGACTTCCGTTCCACGCAGCAGATAAACTGCTACGAACCACTACACAGCCTGATCTCGTGTTGGGATGATTTTAAAAAAATATTCTAAAAACCCCTTGACAATTGAGTATATATTCAACTATACTATATACAGTTGAGCGTTTGCTCAATTAAAATTTCGGAAGGAGGACTAATTATGTCTGTCAGAAGCGATGTTTGCGATTGTGATGTTATACACGAAGAAACCGTCACCGCAGTAAAAACAAAAATGCTTTCAGATGATACTTTTAATATTTTGACGGAATTTTTGAAAGCTGTGGGAGATGGTACAAGGATCAGAATTTTATGGGCTCTGGATGTCAGTGAAATGTGTGTCTGTGATTTGGCAGTCTTGCTTGGTATGACAAAATCCGCTATATCACACCAGCTACGCACTTTGAAACAGGCAAATCTTGTCAAATTTAGGAAAGATGGTAAGATTGCTTATTACTCTCTCGCGGATGACCATGTGAAAATCGTTTTGGAACAAAGTTTAAGCCATGTAACTGAATAAAATTTAATTATAGGAGGAAAATAACATGAAAAAGTCATTTAGGTTGGAAGGACTGGACTGCGCCAACTGTGCGGCGAAAATCGAAAAGGACATCAAGGCGCTGGACGGCGTAACCGAAGTAACCGTAAACGCTATGACGACTAAGATGGTTCTTGTGGCAGACGACGACAAAATGGACGAGATTATTAAGACCGCTGAAAAAATCGTCAAGAAGCATGAACCTCATGTTGTCGTAAAAAAGGCGTAAACATTTACCGGCAATAATTCCAGCTTTTGGCGTAACACTTCAAAGCGATACGCCAAAAGCGAAGGAATTTAAAAAATTCAAATTTTTTTGCGACAATAGTTGAGCGTTCACTCAATGTTACTCGTCATTCTCTTATAGCAAAGATAAGAAAGGAGTTCAATATGAACAAGAAGCTTGTAAGAATTATCATAGCAGCGGTTATTTTCGTAATCGGGCTGCTAGTAAAAACCGACATTGTTTGGCTTAGTCCCGCTATCTTCATTGCCGCCTACATTGTAGTGGGCAGCGAAGTCGTAATAAAAGCCATCAAGAATATTATGCAAGGCCAAGTTTTTCAGGAAAGCTTTTTAATGACCGTGGCGACCGGTGGCGCACTTATCATTGGGGAATATCCAGAGGCCATTGCCGTTATGCTGTTTTATCAGGTTGGCGAATATTTTCAAAGTTATGCCGTTGCGAAGTCGCGGAAATCCATTGCAAGCTTAATGGATATACGTCCTGATTACGCAAATGTTAAGAGGGGCGATGAATTGGTAAAAGTCGACCCTGACGAAGTTGCGATTGGCGATATCATCGTTGTCCGTGCTGGTGAAAAAATCCCGCTTGACGGCAAGGTGCTTGACGGCAATTCAATGATTGATACGTCCGCTTTGACCGGCGAATCTGTTCCGCGCGAAGCTGGTGTTGGCTCTGATGTTTTGAGCGGCTGTATCAATGTGAACGGCGTACTGACGATTGAGGTCACAAAAGAATTTGGGGAATCGACGGTCAGCAAAATCCTTGATCTCGTGGAAAACGCCAGTAGTAAAAAGGCGAACACCGAGAATTTCATTACAAAATTTGCACGAGTTTATACTCCGATTGTTATGGCTGCCGCACTGTTGCTTGCAATTATCCCGCCTCTGTTCTTTGGTGGTACTTGGGGCGACTGGATTTACAGGGCTTTAACTTTCTTAGTGGTTTCCTGCCCTTGCGCTCTGGTTGTTTCTATTCCACTCTCCTTCTTTGGCGGTATCGGCGGCGCGTCAAGGCGTGGTGTGCTTGTTAAGGGTAGCAACTATTTAGAAGCTTTGGCGCAGACTGAAATCGTTGTGTTTGATAAGACGGGGACATTGACAAAAGGCGTATTTAAAGTACAAGAGGTAAATGCTATCGGCATTTCCGAAGCAGAACTGCTGGAACTTACCGCACATGTTGAGAGTTATTCCAATCACCCCATTTCACTCTCTTTGAAAACTGCTTATGGGAAAGATATTGACAACGAAAGGATTACGGATGTTGAGGAAATCGCAGGCCACGGCGTCAGCGCAACGGTTGATAGTCGTAAAGTTTTCGCAGGAAATACAAAACTCATGCAAAAAATCGGCGTTAAATTTTCTCAAGACGAAATTATTGGAACAGCCGTACACGTTGCTGTTGATGGCAAATATGCGGGATATATTGTAATTGCTGATGAGGTTAAGGAAGATGCAGCGGAAGCGATTAGATTGCTAAAAAAGGCAAATATCCGTCAAACGGTGATGCTGACGGGCGACGCCAAGAGTGTGGGAGAAAAAGTTGCCAAGGAATTGGGGTTAGATAAGGTTTACACAGAGCTTCTTCCCGGTGACAAGGTAGATAAAGTAGAGGAACTGCTGGCTCAAAAATCAGCTAAAGGCAAGCTGGCCTTTGTAGGCGATGGGATTAATGACGCACCAGTTTTAGCTCGTGCCGACATTGGTATTGCGATGGGTGGCTTGGGTTCCGACGCGGCTATAGAAGCCGCCGATGTTGTAATAATGACCGATGAGCCGTCCAAACTAGCTACAGGTATGAAAATTTCACAGAAAACGCTAAGAATCGCACAACAGAATATATGGCTGGCTTTGTCGATAAAAGCAATTGTGCTTGTACTCAGTGCACTCGGTTTTGCTACCATGTGGGAGGCTGTGTTTGCAGATGTTGGTGTGACGGTTATAGCGGTATTGAACTCTTTCCGTGCTTTAAACACAAAGAAATTATAATCAGGTCAAAAGCCTGTTGTATCGGAAGCGATAAGTAAAATGTTAATTGTCCTGATTGCCTTGTTAGTTGGGATTTTGTGAACTTGCTTTGGTAGCGCAGTTGCTATTATAACAAAAGAAGTTTTCTGAAAATATGGCGAATTGCCTTTTAGTTTTCGCTGGTGGCGTAATGATGAGCCTTGTGTTCTTTGAGCTTATGCCGGAAACTTTAGAGGTATCAAATGTGTGGATGGTGGCCGGCGGCATCCTCATTATTCACTGAGATAAGGGGCAAAGTGAGAATCATTATATGAAGATTATTTTATTCGGTTTATTGGTGAAAGCAGTTGAGCTATTGAGCGCGATTGAATTAAAGCATAAACAGAAAATATGTTGTATGGAAAGGTGTGTGGCATGAAAAAGCAATGGCTTATCACAGGAATCTTGGCAGCAGTTGATCAAACAATAAAACTGCTGATAGCTCATTTTGCGATAGATAAGATGATTATCTGGATACCGAGTGTTTTGCGTTTTGAGCCTTTCCAGAACACAAATTTGAATTGGTTTGCAAGTATGGCTAATTTTAAGACTCCTGTAATCGGAATGATCTTTTTACAGATAACGGCTATAGCAGGATTGCTTTTATTCTATCGATTCCAAACATATAAAGTTGGTGCAAAGAGTCGCTTGTTGAGTGGAGCATTCTGTTTTGCATCTGCTGGCATATTATGTTCATTTATTGATGTAGTGTTCTGGGGCGGCAGCCTTGACTTTATTGGTTTATTCAATTGGTTTATTTTTGATACAAAGGACGTATTTCTGAACACGGGATGGATTTTGGCTCTAATTTGGACGTGGCGGCATGAAAAAAAGCTAAAAAAGTCTTATTCAAACGATCTCAATACAGAAGATATAGCTTTTGCTATATGGTTTCGGAGCGGATGCAAACTCCTTCCCAACACAACGTCTGAATATACCAGAATATAAAATATATAAACACAATTGAGAGGTGGTCACAGTGAAGCGAAAAGAAAATAGAAACTTGACGGGCATATTTCGTATCGGTTTGGCCACCCTTGTTGTGATTTTACAACTTTTATTTATCTATTTTATCATCAATATACTCAAAAACTATGCGGTATATTTTTATGCACTCATTCAAATTATAGCGGTAATAAACATCTTTATTATGGTGAGCAAAAGTAAAAACACATCTTACATAATCGTATGGCTTATTATAATATTTATCCTTCCGGTTTTCGGTTATTTCCTATATCTCTTATGGGGTCGTTCCGATGTGTTCGGACGATGTATAAGAAATAATCGAATAAGAGCGGCTATCCAGCACGGTTCCATGTATTTATATAAGGACCCGGAAGTTTACGCCGAACTCGATCAAATCCATCCGTCAAGAAAAAGAATAGCAGGATATTTAGGCAGGAAAGGATTCCCTCTTTATAAAAATACAACGTGTGAGTATTTCTCGCTTGGCGAGTATCAATTTGAAGCAATGATAAAGGATATTGAAAACGCTGAAAGATACGTTTTCTTGGAATATTTTATTTTAGATAGTGGGGAGCTTTGGGACAGGATTTCAGAAGTATTGATTCGCAAAGCCGAACAAGGAGTGGAAATACGGCTGATGTTCGATGACTTTGGGAGTATTGTTACAGCACCAGATAATCTGATTAAGGCTCTTAACAGTCACAATATTCAGGTGTTGCGTTTTAATCCAGTTCATCGGTATATTTCATCCTTTTGCTTCAATTGCCGTAATCACCAGAAAATTACGGTCATAGACGGCTGCGTTGGGTATACAGGGGGAACGAATCTTGCTGATGAATATGCCAACATATACCCAAAGCACGGCCATTGGAAAGACACGGCAATCCGGCTTGAAGGCGACGCGGTTTGGGGTCTGACCTCAATATTTCTTCAGATGTGGGATGCTGAAAGTGGAGGAACTACAGATTACGAAGCTTACCGGTCTGTAGTGAACTACGAGGGTCAAGGCTTCTATCAACCATTTTCAGACGGGCCTTCAAATAATCCCGATAACCCTGCCGAGGTTATGTACCGCACGATGATATATAATGCAAAGAAATATGTTTATATATCTACCCCCTATCTTGTCATTGACAACTCCATGAAGGAAGCGTTGTGTACATCCGCACAGGGAGGTACAGATGTCAGGATTATTACTCCAAAGATATGGGATCATTGGTATGTGCATATGGTAACGCAATCGAATTATGGAGAGCTGCTGGAATCGGGTGTTAGAATCTATGAATATACCCCGGGGTTCATCCATGCAAAGACTATCATAAGCGATGATGATCATGCCATTTGCGGAAGCATTAACATGGATTACCGGAGCTTTTATCTCCACTTTGAAAACGGTGTGTGGATTTGCGGATCGCCTGTACTCCAAGACATAAAAAATGACCTCCAGCAAACATTTGATGTTTGTGAAGAAATAAGTCTTGATGAATGGCGTCGCCGTCCCTGGCACATAAAATGCGTTCAATCGTTCCTTAGATTGTTTGCTGTATTCTTTTGAGATTAATTTGTTATGAAGTCAAAAGAATAGCACTCATGTTGTCCCTATCATCTTGGCAATTTCAACGGATCTATAAGACGTAGTTCATCCCAATTTGCCGGAAATCGAGGGAATGTATCTATCCACGAAAATGACGGATATAAAAGGTAATTACCGTTATTTGACTGAATTGGAGTGCTTAAAAAAGAACAGAGAGCTGTTCTATCAGTATTGCTTTAAGGAACTGAAGCTATGTATATGGCAAAAGCAGAAGGAAGAAATAGAGTGAAGGTGTTATAAAATACCTGTTCAATGCATGAAGTTTAACGATGCATAGAGAAAGTCCAGTAAAAATAAAAATAAAGCCAAGGGCAAACCCATCAAAAGATGGGGACGCAAAGCCATAGGGTCTAAGGTGCTTTACTGCGCTATGATAGCCTGGCTGCCAAAAACCATGCGGAGCCTGCCCTCATTCAAAGGGCAGGCTCTATATCTGTCTGTCGGTTTTTGACGGATAAACAGGATATCGGGATACCGGCTTTCGCCATGCTCCGGCGAGAGGGGTATCCTATGGGGTTTTATACTTATAAGAGGTGGCAATAGAGCAGACAGAGCTCGTACATATTACCCACCACCCAAACAATCTCATATTGTAATTTTGAAAAAGTCAGCATTTCGCCATGGGCGCAGTGCTGACTTTTTTCTTTCGACAAAAAAATCTATACTCCGACCATATTTACCATATTCAGGGGAAATGTGGCATGTTTCTAATATAAGCAGGTCGTTTCCACGCTGCCGCTCCCCTCCGCTTCTGACATTTTGACTCACCATCAAAATTTCAGAAAACGGAGGACAAGCCATATGGCAGAAAAGAAAGAGTATCAAATCAAAGTTCAGGGGCAGCTCGTCCCTGTCACCGAAGAAGTCTATTTAACATATTACCGCATGAAACGCCGTGAACTACATCTGGAGGAAAAGGACGCAGCACATGGTGTGTTTTATTACAGTGCCTTGGATACGGAGGAAACCAATGGTGAGGATGCGATTTCAGATCTCTCTTCTCCCCGTGTGGAGGATATTGTCACGGACAAGCTGATAGCCGAAAAACTCCACTTGTGCCTTTCCCAGCTTGCCAAAGAGGAACAGGAACTGATTTTTACTCTGTTTTTTAAGAATAAAAGCGAGCATCAACTGGCAGCGGAAACTGGTATCCCGCGCATGACAATCCACGACCGAAAGGTTAAAATTCTGCGTACTTTAAAAAAACTTATGGAAAAGTAAAAATTTTTCCGTCCAACCCCCTCACGAAACCGGATTAGTAGTGAGGGGGTTTTTCTCATTCCCTCCATGGTTCCTTGAAAACTTAATATCCGATGACCTGAACACGTTAGCTGACGGACCCCGAAAGGGTAAAGCGACCTCGGAGGATGCGCCAAGACCACCTGTAGGCAGGCAGCAAGAAAAGTGAAATCACTCATTTTTCTGTTCGCTCGTTTCTTCCTGCTCCTATCAAAGACGGCCAAATAAGGTGCAAAGCGGTACCCATCCGACCGGAAAACAGGCTGTGGCGGCCTGTCTCGCAATGATCCCGTCAGCCTATAATGATACTTTTGCTCCGTCATAGCCCCCCGCGACCGGGGGATCACGCAATGAGAGCAACCGGCAGAGATCCTGGCGGGGGTGAAATTCCCATGATGCGGCGAAGCCAGCCGCAGTTCAGGCCATCGCCTTTGTTGTGCAAGACTCATACGCTTTGCACAGTGCGCTTGGGGAGTAGTGTCGAATTAAGCGCCTTGATTATAAAAAAAGACTTAATGTCAGAAGCGATGGGGATCGCTCTGCTTATACAGCAGGGCGATCCCTATATTTGTGCCATTAAGAAAAAACGGGTATGCGTAATTAGTGGTTGAAAAGCGGCCTTACTGCGCAAAGAATTGACAAAGGTATATATCGCAAATTTTGGTTGGAAACTCAATCAACAGATAAGACCACACCTTTAGGACAATCCTAAGATGTGGTCTTATTTATTAGCTATCTGGTTGTTTTTGTTTCCGTATCGCCATCATTTTCCGGCTCAGGGAACGGTTCGTAATCATCGTCCTCGTATGCTTCGTCATCTTCCTTCGTACTATCAAAATGGAAAACGGGGGCATATTCATCAATTTGAGGACCAATGGCAAGGCCGTTTTTTATGATGGCATTTAGGTTAGATTTGCGATAAAGGGTTCTGCCTCGTAGCACTTCAAAGGAATAGCCCCTGCCACGCAGATTGTTTTCTCGAATAAGACGGTTCATACATTCTGTATAACCGTTTGATATGGCAATGGGACAATCCCAATACTGAAAGATTTGCGTGTAGAAATTATAGACCGTACCAGCTAATTCACGGAATTTGTCGTAGATCTCGTCTTTAGGTATGGACTGCACCCATTCATCAAATGCCCGCATTGCATTGTCCTTAGAAGATGGATTATCGTCATATATATCGAAAAACGCTTCTTTAAGGTCATAGGCAATCGCCATCGGTTGATACTTTGCTGAGCCTCTTGCATTTCGAATTAACTCTGCTTCTTGCAAGGTTAAACCCTTTCGCCTTGTTTTGAGTGTGTAAGCCATACCACGCTTTGTCTGGATGCGCTCTTTCTTGTTCATTGAATCTTGAACTTTGCGTCGCACAGAATCTACAGCCTCATTTGCTTTCATGACAACATGGAAGTGGTCAATAGTCCAATGAGCATTTGGCATTGCTGTGCTGATGCTTTTTTCGAACGGCCGATACATGTCAGAACAAACCCAAAGAACATTCTCACGGTCTGGGAGATTCATAAAATATTCGGTTAGCGTTCTCTGATTGCGCCCCAGCAGCATATCAAAAAGAGTCCTATGTTCAAGGTCCGTGATCACCGTTACCTCACCCAACTTCTTGATTTTGATTTCATCAATGCCAAGAAATGCAGGCGTTTGGAAACGGAGGTTTTCTTTGTTTTCTTCCAAGAACTCGACAAACACATTCTTCACTGTGTTAGGAGAGAGCATGTAATCGTTGGAAACATCTTCAAAGGTGGTTCTCAGCGACCTTTGTGTTATGTCCAAAAAGGCACGATTCGTCATTTTGTGGTTTTCATCGATGTTCTCGAAGGTCGGTTTCCACATCGTCTTGCAGTCAAGGCAGCGCTTTCTTGGGAATGTAATATCTATATTCACAGGCAAACCACCCATTGGGGCATCCACGATATTTAACTGGCGTGTTCCGTGCTTGTAGAGTTTCTTGCCGCAGTTGGGGCAAAATTCCTCCACTGAACCAGAATACGTCAAGGATATTCGTCTGTATGTTTTGCCATTTTCGGATGCTTCTTCTGTTTTCAAAAGGTCACAATCCTTGATGCCAAATAAAGCCACTAATGCGTTATCCATGCAACCTCCTACGAATAAAGGCGGGGGAGCCAACGGCGATCTCCAATGCCTGTCCAGACTTACTTATTCTTCATATACTCCATCAATTCCGGAATGTCGACACGTTTCTTATTATCCACAAGATCAAAGATAACTTCTGCAAGGGGTTTCCAAGTCTGTGGGTCATTGATAATCTTGTCTGCAAGCATCTCAAAATCGTTGTTTTTGAGGGATACCGCAGCTAGCTTGATTATGTTTTCAAGCCGGCCATCGGCAATTACCGCTTCTTTGGAATTGGTGCTATTGCGAATCTGAATGCGAGTTATATCATCGGCAGCTACAAAGTCGGCAATGGCATTTAAAGTGCGAGCACCGGTAACAGCAGTGGTACTATTGCCCCAAATTTCATTGATTTTGGAGATGATAACCTTTAAGGATTCTTGTTTGGAACTTCTTGCTTTTCCGCCAACTTTCATCGGTTTGAGAACTGCGCCATCTTCTTCACCTGTATGGACATCAAGTTTGTTAATTCTGAAATCGGAGAGGACAAGATTTTTTACGTCAATTTCTTCAAGAGAAGTACCGGCAATCTTGTGGGTTAAGAGCTTGTAAAAGCCATAAAACACTTCGAGGTCAGGGTCTCCAAAATCGACAATTTGAGAGATGTAAGTATAAGCAGAGCAGTATCGTTTCAATTTCTTCCGAAAATCTTCAAGAGTATCTTTATCATCCGTGATCTGCTTCAGTTTGGCTTCCGCTTGCTTAGCAATTACTGTTTCACCCTTTGCTATAGCATCGTCATAGACGTTTCTCCATGTGGTATAAGCCGTCTGTTGTGCCTTGAAAGAGGAAATCCATCTTTCTGCAGGTACAGACACAGACTTATACAAACGCTGCCGATAAACATCCTTCGTATCTTCCAGGGCAGAAATGGACTGGTAACGAGCCCTTTTATATACTTCAAATTCATCGGCGGTGTAAATATCGGCCTCATCGAGTTTCTTTTTGATTTCGTAGATAATGTCAAGGCTTTGGGTGTGTTCCATAACAGCACCCATATCAAACTTTTTAAAGGCTCTGACAACCGTTTCAGGGTTGTTTACAAAGTCAATGACATAAACCTTGTCCTTGCCCGAAAATGTGCGATTCAGACGAGAATAGGTTTGTACAATCTCAATATCGTTGCTTATATGCTTGTCGATGTACATAGCACAGAGCTTAGGTTGATTAAAACCAGTCTGGAATTTATTCGCAACAATCAGCAACCGATTTTTCGGCAAATCAAAGGCGTTTTCTATCGTCTGATAGCCAAGACCGTTTATATTCTCTTCCGTATAGTCGTAATCTGTCTTAATAATGGCAAACGGATTTTCCTCAAGATAAGTATCTTCAGTCATAATACACTTAGAACCTGAAATCTTGTCAGAAAATGCAACAAGAGGCTCTCCAGGGACTTTGAACTGCAAATGCTCGGCAATCTTTGACCTATCGTATTCGGGGTTAGCCTTCAAGTAGGCGTCGATCGCATATTTGTAGCGAACAACAGAAGCACGAGAGGAAGTAACAATCATGGCCTTTGCTTGCCCGTTAAGCATAGCGGCAACATTCTTAACAAAGTGCTCAATGATAAACTCCGCCTTGTTCATGACATTGGTAGGGTGCAATTTTTCCCACTTGGCAATGGTACGGAGTGCTGAACGCTCGTCCACAAGCTTATCGGTCACGATATCATCTTTTAGCCTGTAAGCGGTCTGATAAGGCATAAAGCCTGTAAGTACATCAATGATATAGTTTTCCTCAATTGCCTGCCTCATGGGATAGAGATGGAATGATTCGGGTAGTGGCTGACCAGTCTTATTATCAACCTTATCGCCTGGGCGACCAAAGATAGTCTTTGTCTCTGCTTTTGGCGTTGCGGTAAAGGCAAAGAACGATACGTTTTCAGGTATTAAATGGGAAGATTGCTGCATTTCGAAATAGGCGTTAATGGCATCTTCGTCGGTTATATCGGTTTTATCTGCGCCGGAGATATTTACCTTCTTATCCTTAATGGCAGCCATCTTCAAGGCAGTTTTCATCTTCCCAGAATAAGTGCCTTCCTGCGAACTGTGCGCCTCGTCAATCAGAACGGCAAAATTCGCTCCTGCTAGCGCAGTATCATCCCCTATGGCCTCCATTGCGAATGGGAAGGTTTGTAGGGTTACAACGATAATTTCACGCTTCTCATGGAGTGCTTTAGCAAGCTGTTTGCTCTTAGCCCCGGAAGTCTTTTTATCACCGTCGCCGCCGATCATTTCAATCAGTCCAACAGTCTTTTTCAACTGTTTAATAGTCTTTTTAATATTAGTATCAAGGCCAACACGGTCAGTAACGACAATGATACTGGAAAACAGCTTTTGACCATTATTATCCATAAGACGGATAAGTTCATGGGAAATCCAAGAAATCGTCTCTGTCTTACCGGAACCGGCAGAATGTTCAATCAAATACCGCTCTCCAACACCATTTGCCTTAACATCAGCAATAGCCTTTATAACGCAATCCCATTGATGGTATCGAGGGAATAATTGAGTATGAATCGGCCGGAGCTTTCCGGTTACATCCTCCTTCATCTCAACTTTCTCAAAGATGAAGTTATGGAAGATACGGAGCCAATTATCCTTTCTGCAAATCTTATTCCAGAAGTATCCAGTTGAATATTCGTCAGAATCGAATGCTTTAGGAGGGTTACCTGCATGACCGTCGTTACCTTCATTGAATGGAAGAAACTTGGGTTTTTCACCTTCGAGGTTAGTACACATCCAGATTTCATCTTCAGAGATGGCAAAGTGGACGATAGCACCACGTTTGTACATAAGTAGATAGTTCTTACGACGACCATCCGGCTCAATGGGCTTGCGCTCCTTCTGGTATTCCTCAATAGCATCCTGCACCGTCTGTGTAAGTTCAGTCTTGACTTCTGCGGTCGCAACCGGGATGCCATTGATGAAAAATACAAGGTCTAAAGACTTGTTGCCTGCAGTTTGGTAATGGACCTGATGCATTACACGAAGAATATTTTTGTCGTAGAGTGTCTTCGTCTTTGCAATACGAATATCATCTGGATAATGCCCTGAACAATCGATAGTCTGGTACCCCGCCATTTGGAAGCCTTCACGGAGAGTCATTACCGTGCCATTATTCTCCAAAGACTTTACAAGAGCCATGCGAAGATTGGATTCCCAATTTGCTCCATAGCTGTCCTGCATCTTCTTGATTTTATCGGGCATGGTTGTGGTGAGATATTCCACAAAATCTGGCATATAAAGCGCTGTATTGGGATCAAACCCGTTGTCATTATTGCTGACACGCCAGCCATCATTGAGGCTCAGTTCAGAAAGCTTTTTTGAGATATAGCGCTCGAAATTGCTTTCAAGATGGATAGTATCCTTTTCCATTAGGTTGACTCCTTTCAACAATCTAGCTTGCCGAGTACGGCGTTATAAATAACAGCTTTTCTGTATTCTTCCAGCTTCGCTATCGCTGTTTTTTGACGAATAATCGCATCGTTAACCTTTGCGCATTTATCAGCGAGATACTCAGATATTTCATTTTGCTCTTTTAACGTCGGAACAGGAATGCGAAAGTTCAAAAAAGCAGGAGCCTGTAAACGCCAACGTCCCAATCCGCTTACCCCTTGTCCAAGGCCATAAAAAATACGGTTAAAATAGCACATTTGCATTACATACAAAAAGTATTGGCAATTCTGATTGATAGTATCATTCAGAACAAAAACTCGATAATCGGGACTAGTAACGCCCTCATATTTAGAGATGTCAACCCATCCAGTGAGCAAGTCCATATGATTCATTGCAAAATCGCCAATTTCTACGAGTTGATAATTTGCATAGCTTTCAGCAATCTGGCCTTCATTCGTAGACAAGTTTTTGGGAATAATTCCTCGCTGCGTAATCGATAGAACGGTATGTCCCTCTTCTCCGGCTATATCTTTTTTTATATGGAAAAGATACTTAATTCTCTTGATTCCCCAATGAGAGGGAATAACCTCTACCCATTTAACCCCGCTATCTTTCATTTCCACATTAGGATTTAATCCCTTTGTAACAGCTTCAGTGATAACAGACTTCCGATATTCCTCCAGTTTCTCAATGATGGTCCGATGGCGAGAGATGGCATCGTCAATGTCGGCGCATTTCTGATCGAGGAATTCCACAATGATTTGCTGATCCTGATCAGGAGGTACGAGAACGGAAACACCTTTTAGAACTTTCTGTGTGATACTGAACAGTTTTACATCAGTTAGGCAAGACCTAATTTGGCTACGCCAAGCATCAGTCTTAAACAGATATGCCAAATATTTGTGGTCTTTAACTTCAAGAGAGCGAAGAATAATTGTATGATACCCAGCAAACAACTTTATGTCAGTATCAACATACACACAATTTCCGCAGCCAGCCAAATCCTCGGATGTATCAGCAACCAAGAAATCATGCTTATTTACAAGAGAATCCGGGTTTGTTGCGGTATATTTTTCATCCACATACCGCAGCAATCCATTGTTCACTTTTGTGCCTGTATTAGATTTCGCATGAATCTGGCCATAATTTATCACAGCAACGCCGTTTTCAACGAGATCCGCTTTCGTAATAGGCAAACCCTTCCCAAAGCAAAACAAGCTTTTTAGTGGAACAATTTTCCAATTGCTTGGAATTTTATCAATCCAACTAACACCACTATCTCTCATCTCGTTCATTTGAGGAATCCTTCCATAAACGATTCCAAGCCTCTTTCAATATCAAGGATTTCAGCGGCAATATCTTCCGGTTTTCTCGGTTGTTCGTAGTGATAGAAGTATTTATTGAAGGAGATATTTGTACCGACTACACCTACCTCACCGTCCTGCAAGGGGCCTTTGTCCATAACGGATTCATCAATCCAAGTTCCGCAGGCATAGGGTAGGACTTCCTTGTTCATGTAATCCTCAAAGGATGTACCAAACGGGATATTCTCAAAATCCTTAAAATCAGGATCTGGCACGGGTTTGCCATTCTTATCCAGCACGATGTCATATTTCTTGTTCTTCACCCCAAATACATCGAGAATGGCCTTCGTGAGTTCCGCCGGAGTAGCTTCCGGCTTTACCATGCTACGCCGAATCTCCTTTGCAAACGTTGAGGCCCAATCATAAGGCAATTCCTCTTCGGTACTTCTCAGTAGAGCTGCTTTCAAAATAGCCTTATTGTCATGGGAGAACTTTGTCATAGGCTTCAGATCAAAGAACTCATTCAAGCGATTTTCGTTTACGATAATTGCCATGTGGAGAGGCCGCTGAGTAGTAACCTTCCGAAACATGAAGGCATCTTTCGGAACGAGTACGCTTTTGCCGTGGTCATGTCCATCCACATAAGTTCTGATAATCCAATTTATCTGTTCTTCCGAAATGCAATAACGCTTATTCCCTTGCGGTTTTTTCATGGTAGTCTTCATATCGGATGCATCAATGAGCTGAATAAGCCCCTTGCGGTCTGCGGATTTTTTGTTTGACAGTATCCACAAATATGTAGATATACCGGTGCGGAAGAAAATCTCTGACGGTAGTTTTACGATGCAGTCGATATAGTCCTTCTCAAACAGCCAGCGGCGAATATTAGAAGGGCCAGAGCCTGCGTCGCCAGTGAACAAGGGAGAACCAGAGAGAACAATGCCAGCCTTGCCGCCACCTTTTTCTACGGGAGCAAATTTGCTGACAACATGCTGCAAGAACAGCATGGAGCCATCATCAATGGAGGGTAAGCCTGCACCGAACCTACCTTTAAAACCAAGTTTGGCTTCTTCTTCAACAGAGTCTTTCTGTTTTTCCCACTTTTTCCCGTATGGCGGGTTGCTCAATATAAAATTGAAGGTACTGTCAGCAAACTTGTCATCCATTAAAGTATCACCAAGCATGATATGAGCAGATAAGTCCTTGATGGCATTGTACTGGTCTTGCTGTGTGTCGCCAACATTGCGAAGGAGAAGGTTGGACTTACCCATAGCCCAAGATTCGTCTTCGCATTCCTGTCCATAAGGTACGATGACCGCAGGGGCAATCATCTTCTTAACTTTGTGCCATTCGTCAAGCAAGTCCAGCGCATCGGTAATGAATCCGCCCGTTCCCATAGTAGGGTCATACAGAGTGCGGACAATACCCTTGTCGCTATTCATTAGCTCATCGTCATTGGCAAAAAGCATACCGATAGCCAGGCGAACAACGTCTCTTGGAGTCATAAAGTCTTCGGCATCTTCTGCGATTTCCTCACCGAAACGCTGAATCAAATGCTCGTAGATATTGGACATTTCACGATCAGACACATTTTCGGGGTTTAAATCGAAGGTACTGAAGCGACGGCACACCTCATAAAGCATTCCTTTTTCTTGGAGCGTCTTGCAAGTCTCCTCCATCTTAAAGCGAAGAAGTATTTCTCTTGCATTAGGGCTAAACCCGTTGATATAAGCCATAAGTGCTTCCAGGGTGTCGGTAGCACCAAGATTGTTCAGACGGAAGGACGTCACATTAAAGAACGCCTTGCCGGAATATTGACAATAGTTACTGCTTTCACGACCCCATTTAGCCTCATGTTTTTTCAAAGCCTTAACTACCGCCTCACGGGTAGGTTCAAGAGCACATTCCAGTCTGCGGAGCAATGCAAAAGGCAAGATGACTCGGTTATATTCAGAACGTTTAATGGTATCACGAACATAGTCTGCAATCTTCCATATTTCGTTGACGTAATCAAAGTTGTCTTTTATTTCAATCGTAGGCACAAAAAATCCCTCCTGTGTAAGGGCATTGTACCACACACAAGAGGGAATCTCAACCAGAATTTGAGGAAAACCTTAGAGGGTATACTCCTATGCAAGCGGGAATGTTGATGCTGCCTGCCGCAATAGCTACAGGAATTATGATGCCTATAAGTGGAAGATTATTTGATAAGTTTGGAGCTAAATGGCTAACAATTATAGGTCTATCTATATTAACTATAGCTTCTTAGTCTTTAAGTAGGCTTACATTAGAAACATCATATAATACTATAATGATGATTATGATGGTAAGAGGTATTGGAATGGGGCTTGCGATGATGCCAACACAAACTGCAGGAATGAATGCTATTCCTAGAGAACTTACAGGACGGGGAACCGCACTAAACAGTACCATTAAACAGGTTTCAGGTTCCTTTGGAATCGCTATATTAACTACAATTTTAGGACATAGGCAAGCTTTTCATGCGGCAAGGGATTCTGGAATGAAGCAAGTAGCAGTAGCCGCTATAAATGATACATTGCTAGTTGCAACCCTAGTATGTTTTGTAGGGATAGTTGTTGCAATCTTTATAAAAAATAAAACTGCTACTAAAACTTTGGAACATTAGGTTCAAAGGCAATAAAAAGTTTATTACCTCCTGAAATCGCCAGCTAATTTTTCAAAGGCTGGCAACGAATTTTCAATAGTTTTGAAGCCGACACAGTAAGAAATACGAAAATAATACGGGAACCCAAATCCACTGCCCGGCACTAAAAGAAGATTATATTTTAAATCAAGTTTCATAAATTTGACATCATCATTAATAAAAGCCTTCGGAAAAAGATAAAATGCACCCTGTGGCTTAACACAGCTAAATTCAAGCTGTGTAATACGAGTATATAAAAAATCTCTGCTTTTTTAGTATTCTTCAATACCTACAGCATCATCTAGTATCCCCCGATGACTTGTTGGAACAATTTAGGTGCATTTACAAATCCCAAGGTGAGCCAGAAGAATATCCAATAACCTATCTTGATGAAGAAGATTATTAAAAATTTGCTGCAATTAAGCAGAGGCAGGATATCAATTCCTGCCTCTGCTACTTCTATTTCGACTGACCCCAATTTCAGACCTCAACAAACTTTGGGAAACCCCAAAAACTTTGATTATCCAATGAAGAACCGGTCTACTGTTATCTTACTCTGAATTCAATTGATATCATGTCTGGGTCATATACGTAGAAATATGTGCTGTTCTCATCGGGTTTCCTGATCTCTGTAGCATTGTATCCCATGTCGAGTGCCAGCTGCTGTTTCGCAACGATGCCTTCTTCATCTGTGAAGAAGCAAGCTACCAAACCTTTTGATGTGCACTTGTCACCTCTGGATGCGCATACAAGTTCCACTTCAATCTCACCGCTCTCATCTTCCATGAAGCAGAGTGATGCCCCTCCCAGAGTCTCTTCGCCGGCCGTAAATTCTCTGAATGGTTTCAACCCAACCAAATCCTGATAAAACTTCTTCGATGCTTCAATATCTCTACACATGATTGTCATTCTAAATTTTTTCATTTTAACCTCCATCTCGCAGCAATGCTGCGATACAAATAGGGATGAAACAACCTCGTCCCCTGATCCTGCTGTATAATGGTCTTGGTTGGAGCGGATACACTACAAATCACGGTGAGGTAAGTCGTTGATTTCTCCACAGATCAAGACAGTATTTTAACCAGTGTACATGACGTCTTCCGAGCACAAATGAGCGGATCCCATAACAATATAAACAACAGTATTTCAGTAATTATATAACTTTTCCTGCTGGGTTGCAAATACTTTTTTATACAAATTTTATTCGGACATCTTAACCTTATATTCTTTTGGTGTCATATAGTCTAACGAACCATGAATTCTATGGTTATTATACCAGTTTACAATCGAAGGTACTGAAACGATGGCAAACCTCATAAAGCATTCCCTTTTCTTGAAGCTTCTTGCAGGTTTCCTCCATCTTAAAGCGAAGGAGGATTTCTCTTGCATTAGGGCTAAACCCGTTGATATAAGCCATAAGCGCTTCCAGAGTGTCGGTGGCACCAGGATTGTTCAGCTGGAAGGAGTTTACATTAAAGAACGGAATGCTGACAATAGTTACTGCTTTCACGGCCCCATTTAGTCTCATGCTTTTTCAAAGCCTTTACTACCGCATCACGGGTAGGCTCAAGAGCACATTCCAGTCTGCGGAGCAATGCAAAAGGCAAGATGAGTCGGTTATATTCAGAACGCTTAATGGTATCACGAACATAGTCCGCAATCTTCCATATTTGTCATAAAAGATCCCTCCTGTTTAAGTGTAGTAAACCACACACAGGAGGGATTTCAACCAAATTTTGAGGAAACAGCAATTTTATTTACAAGTCATATACAGAGCAGCTTTGCTAAAAGGCGGTTCGGTTTTCAACCACTAATTTCGATTAGAGATTTTTCAAAAGTGCGGGTTTCAACCAGCGGGACTTTTTCAGTTGGTCGAAAAATTAAACCTTGCAAGAGGGATTTTCAACCACTAATTTCGGATAGCCGAAAAAACAGAGAATCTCGAATCAAGGAGGTGTAAAGTTTGAACACGATGAAGCAAGGCATCAGCCGCGGCGATATTTACTACGCCGATTTAAACCCCGTTATGGGCTGTGAACAAGGGGGCATCCGTCCTGTACTTATCCTGCAAAATGACATAGGCAACCACTACAGCCCCACCACCATCGTCTGCGCCATCACCGGCAAGCCGAAAAAGCCCTTACCCACCCATACGGCTATTGCCGGGGCGGGCAGATTGTCCAGAGAGTCCTTTGCACTTCTGGAGCAGATACGCACCATTGACCGGACTCGACTTCGGGGCTGGATCGGCAAACTGGATGAACAGGAGATGGAAGAAATCAACCAGGCACTTTCTATCAGCATCGGACTTAGTCCGGCGCTTTTTTTATGAAGGGGGGAATTTTTATGAGCAACAAAACAATCATGTTTGAAAAATACCCCGATGTAGTCGAGGTAAATCAATTACGAGAAATGCTCGGAGGCATCAGCCGGAAACTGGCTTATAAATTGCTTTCGGAAAAAGAGATACATAGTGTTCGCATTGGACGGACCTATAAGATTCCCAAAGCATGCGTTATTGAATATTTACTGAGTGAAGAAATGTGCCATATCAAGATTGGTTGATATGGTTTTTTGCTTATTATTGGCCCAAGACCGTAGAAAAATCCGTTGGGTTGCTTCCGCGTAAAACAGTAGCTATCCCATGCCTTCTGTGGTATTGTGATGTTGTCAATGGTAGGCAAATACGCTGTTATTTCAAAGGAGGATAACCATGATAACAGGCTGCCTACAAGAAAAAAACAATACTTTTTATGCTGTCCTTTATATCAAAGTAGACGGAAAAAGAAAAACCAAATGGATTCCCACCGGACTGCCGGTAGCGGGAACCAGCGACAGAAAAGCTAAAAAAGCCTTTGACCAAATTCGGTTGGAATACGAACAGGAGCAGGAAGAAAAGGAGCGTCGGGAGGCCGAGGAACGGGCCAGAGAGCTGATCGAGGGCAAACGTAATCCCCATGCGGAGGTGCTGTTTACCGACTACCTTCAAAAATGGCTGATACAAGCAAAGCCCACGATAGCCAAAACAACATTCAAAGGCTATCAAACCATGCTGGATGGGCGAATCAGCCGGTACTTTACTGAACTGGACATCACCTTGGCGGAGGTTACTCCACAGCATATTCAGGACTTTCATCAATCAATTTTTGATGAGGGTCACACACCGAATACGGTCATCCATTATCACGCAGTCCTCCGCAGAGCATTGCAGAATGCGGTGAAAAAGGAGATCATCGGCAGTAACCCCGCTGACAGGGTAGACAGGCCAAAGAAGAATGTATACCATGCTCAGTTTTATTCCGCAGAGGAAATGATGGCGCTGTTTGATGCGATATCAGATGATCCCTTGGAGATTTGTGTGAAGCTGGCAGCTTACTATGGCTTACGCCGAAGTGAAGTCCTGGGATTAAAGTGGGATGCGATCAACCTCGAACAAAAAACCATCTCCATCAAGCACAAGGTGATTGAGGACACGGTAGATGGCAAATCCATAGCGGTCGGGGAAGATGTACTGAAAACCAAGTCCAGCTTCCGCACCCTTCCGTTACTGCCATCGGTGGAAAAGCTACTGCTTGCAGAAAAGGAAAAGCAAGAAATGTATCGAAAGCTGTTCAAGCGCTCTTACTGCCGGGATTACCTCGACTACATCTGCCTCGACCAAACAGGGAAGCTCATGCGCCCTAATTATGTGACGGATCACTTTAGCTGGGTGCTTGAAAAAGCCGACCTCAAAAAAATCCGGTTTCACGATTTAAGACATTCCTGCGCCAGCCTACTGCTTGCAAATGGGATATCAATGAAGCAAATCCAGATATGGCTGGGGCACAGCACATTTTCGACCACAGCGGACATTTACTCTCATCTGGACTTCCACGCACAGATCGAATCTGGCTTGGTTATGGATGGGATGTTTGAAAGAAACTAAGTGGCAGAACCTACTGGACTTGCAGCGGTCAACTGATTTTCTACGGACTGCTTTATGGGAATACGGAAAAGCCTTATAGAGTGAGGACTCAGGCATATCCGTTTTCTACACAAACAAAAAAACGCCCTCAAAAGAGAGCGTAGAAAAGGTAAAAAAATGGAGGGCCTGTTGCGGACATTGACCGCAAACAGGCCCCTGGCGGAGGCGGTGAGATTCGAACTCACGTGCCCGTGAGGACAACCTGATTTCGAGTCAGGCTCGTTATGACCACTTCGATACGCCTCCATATTTATTTTAATACACCAAGCCCCGCGTAGAAGTCAAGGCAAAGTGTAGAAAAACCGTAGAAATCGCTAAAACACTAAATTTTCAAAATCCCGCAAACCCACGGAAACTCAAGGGTTTCCGGCATTATCAAGGCAACTGACCGAGTGGATTTCGAGTCAGCCCCGTTATGACCACTTCGATACCTCTCCGTATTACATTATTTCATTTTTAGAAATGCAAGATGCTTGATCATTATACACATAATAGTCGCTTTCGTCAATACTTATGTAAGTGTGAGAGGTCCGGTTCAATCCTCACTTGACATCCCTTTAGTTTTATGTCAATAATAAACAAGAATTTCCATCTTTCCCGCTTCAGAAAGGGTCGTGACACGATGAAAACTATTCTGGTGGTGTATCGTTCCAACTATGGTTTTACCAAAACGTATGCACAGTGGCTGGCAGAGGCTTTGCACGCCGATCTCAAAGACGGTCACAACATGAAGCCGCAGGAATTATCTGACTATGATGTGATCCTGTTCGGAGGAGGCCTTTATGCCGGTGGGGTAAACGGAATTTCCTTATTGGTAAAGGCGTTCCCTAACCTTCGAAACAAAGCGCTTTATCTGTTTACCGTGGGTGCTGCCAACGTCAACGATGAGACGAATGTGGCTCACATTCGTTCGGAACTATCTAAAGTTCTGACCCAAGAGATGCAAGAACACATCAAAATCTTTCATTTGCGCGGAGGGATTGATTACCCCAAACTGAGCCTCGTGCATCGCGCCATGATGGGCATGATGGTCAAGGGGATCCGAAAGAAACCGGAGCAGGAATTGACCGCGGAGGAACTCACCATGCTCGAAACCTATGGAGAGCTGGTTGACTTTACCCATCCCTCCAATATTATCCCTATTGTGCAGGATGTGGAAGCAACGCTAGCCGCTTCTTCCCCTTCGAGCACAGAAACTGCCGAATCAAAAGCGAAATAGAAAAATTCTTCTCTCATTTCGTAATTTTTTCTTTACAACGGTTACAAAATATGTTACAGTGACGAAAAACTCAAGCAAGCCCCGTCTCATATAGACAAGAATTTACTGACCAGCTTCGTTGTAAGAAGCTCACGGCCATGCGGACAGCCAGGTCAACTGCCGATTGTGGGATTATCCCACGTTATTGATTGCGTTGAAAGCGCAACTTTTATAAGTTGGCAACTTAATTGCCAGTTGGTTACTTCATAACCAAGTGTACTAGGGTACACACTTGTGAAACGATCAATAAGAGTAGTAAAAGTAAGTTCTTACTATATAGACTCTGTCCACCCTGCTTCGTTGGCGTAACTATCCCTATATGGATATGGTTATCTTCGAGCCTTTCTTGGGGTTATTTTGGTCTTTTTCTGGTGTATCACAGTACCTGTGATACACCAGTTTGTTTTTTCTTGGAGGAATGGAAGACGATGGATAAGCTAAAACTTTATGGGTTCAATAATCTAACCAAATCCCTCAGCTTTAATATTTACGATATCTGCTATGCGAAAACGGCACGGGAGCAGCAAGACTATATTAAGTATATCAATGAGCAATATAACTCCGAACGTTTAACCGCGATTCTAACCAAACTGACGGAGATGATTGGCGCCACCGTCCTCAATATCTCCAAGCAGGATTATGAGCCCCAAGGTGCCAGTGTCACCTTTTTAATTGCGGAAGAATCCATGGTCAAAAACCGTAGTGGGGAAACGGTGGTAGCCCATTTGGACAAAAGCCATGTCACCGTCCACACCTATCCGGAATATCATCCGGAAACCTCCATTGCCACCTTTCGCGTCGACATCGATGTGGCAACCTGTGGGGAAATCACCCCCCTTTCCACCCTTGACTTTCTAATTGGAAGTTTCGATTCGGATATCATCACCATGGATTATCGCGTGCGTGGTTTTACCCGCGATGTGGAAGGAAAAAAGCTCTATATCGATCACCATATTGCGTCCATTCAGGACTACATTGACCAGAAAACCCTGGAGCGATACGATGCTATCGACGTGAACGTGTACCAATCTAACATTTTTCACACCAAAATGCTGATTAAGGATTTGGTACTGCAAAATTACTTGTTCAACTCCGATGTGTATGAAATTCCTCCCAAAACTCGCTTGGCCATCAATACGGCACTCCGTCAGGAAATGATTGAGATCTTCAGTGGCACGAATATCTTTCAGGAGGCTCACCCATGATGGATCAAACCCGAGCCCCACTGCAGGAAGCCCTGTTGCAAATGAAACAGGATCGTCTGGTTCCCTTCGATGTGCCAGGCCATAAGCGTGGCAAAGGCAATGCAGACCTAACCGCCTTCTTAGGGGAACAATGCCTGTCGGTGGATGTCAACTCCATGAAACCCCTGGACAACCTCTGTCATCCAGTCAGTGTCATTAAGGAGGCGGAACAGTTGGCTGCGGAAGCCTTCGGCGCTGCACATGCTTTTTTCATGGTGGGCGGGACAACTTCTTCCGTCCAAGCCATGCTCCTATCTAGTGTGAAAAGTGGAGACGAGATCATTCTCCCCCGGAACGTCCACCAAAGTGTAATCAATGCCTTGGTGCTCTGTGGCGCCATCCCTGTGTATATCAATCCTCAAACCCACAAACGACTGGGAATTTCTCTGGGCATGTCCATGGAGGATGTGCGGCGCACCCTTGCTGCTCACCCCGGTGCCAAAGCCATCTTTATTAATAACCCTACCTACTACGGGATTTGCTCTGACCTACGCCAAATTACAAAGATAGCCCATGAATATGGCCTGCGTGTTCTGGTGGATGAAGCCCACGGAACCCACTTCTCCTTTGGACGGAACATGCCCCCGTCTGCCATGGCGGCGGGCGCGGATATGGCTGCCGTTAGCATGCATAAATCCGGTGGTTCCCTGACCCAAAGCTCCCTGCTTCTGTGTAGCAAGGCAGTCAATGCGGATTATGTCCGACAGGTGATTAATCTGACGCAAACCACCAGCGGATCCTATCTCTTGCTTTCCAGCTTGGATATTTCGCGACGAAACCTTGCGCTGCATGGTCCGGACATTTTTGAAAAAGTGCAGCGCTATGCCAACTATGCCAGACAGGAAATCAATTCCCTTGGCGATTACTATGCCTACGGCAAGGAATTGATCAACGGCGACAGCATCTTTGATTTTGATACCACCAAACTGTCGGTGAACACACTTTCTCTTGGCTTAGCTGGCATCGAGGTCTATGACCTGTTGCGGGACGAATACGATATTCAAATTGAATTTGGTGATCTGGGCAACGTTTTAGCATACCTTTCCGTGGGCGATAAAAGCAAGCATATTGAGCGACTCATCAGCGCACTGGGTGAAATCCGACGAAGGTATAAACGTGACAACCACGGCATGCTCGACCATGAATACATCTCCCCCGAAGTGGCCACCTCCCCCCAACAGGCCTTTTATGCGGAGAAGGAGAGCATCCCCTTGGAACGTTGCATTGGTCGCGTTTGCTCTGAGTTTGTCATGTGTTACCCACCCGGCATTCCCATTCTGGCTCCTGGGGAGCGAGTGACTCGAGAAATTATTGACTATATCCAATATGCGCAACAGAAGGGCTGTTTTCTCACCGGCCCCGAGTGTATGGATGCCAGTCGTTTGAATGTTCTGAAAGGAGTTTGATATGGACGATTTATGGTACAGTGAGCATCATGCGCCCGGCGTGCGCTTTTCCATCCAGACCTCTCGCCAGTTACACTATGAGCAGAGCCAGTATCAGCACATTTCCGTCTTTGACTCTTCGGAGTTTGGACGATTTTTAACCTTAGATGGTGTGATGATGCTGACAGAGCGAGATGAATTCATCTATCATGACATGATCACCCATGTGCCTATGGCTGTACGGCCAGACACGGAAACCGTGCTTGTCATTGGTGCCGGTGATGGCGGAGTGGCTCGCGAACTGAGCCGATACCCCACCATCAAACACATTGACATTGTGGAAATTGATGAGCGCGTGGTCTCCGTATGCAAACAGTATTTGCCGAACACGGCCTGCGGTTTTGACGATGCCCGAGTCCATCTTCATTTTGAAGACGGCTTAAAATTCATTCGACGGGTGGAGAATCAGTATGATCTCATCATCGTCGATTCCACCGATCCCTTTGGCCCGGGTGAAGTCCTCTTTACCAAGGAGTTTTATGGCAATTGCTATAAGGCCTTGACGGAAAACGGCATCATGATTAACCAGCATGAAAGTCCGTTCTATGCCCAAGATGCCAAAGCAATGAAGAATGCCCACCGGTGCATTCTTGGGATTTTTCCCGTGAGCAAGGTATACCAAGCACACATTCCGACTTATCCTTCCGGACATTGGTTGTTTGGCTTTGCCTCTAAGGGACTGCATCCCATCCGAGATCTCAAAGTCGAAGCGTGGAAATCCTTTGGCTTGCACACCAAGTATTACAATACCAATCTTCATCGGGGAGCCTTTTACCTCCCAACCTATGTGGAGGAGGCACTCTCAGAATATGAATAAAAACGTTCACACCTTTCTTGCCTGTGATGCTTCCTACGAAGAAGCTGATATTGTCCTCTTTGGGGCCCCATTTGACGGAACCACTTCTTTCCGTCCCGGAACTCGTTTCGGGCCTTCTGCTATCCGCAACGAATCCTTTGGCATTGAAACCTACTCCCCCTATTGCGACAAGGACTTAGTGGATTACTCGATTTATGATTACGGTGACCTGGAGCTGCCCTTTGGAAACACGGAAAAAACCTTGAATATCATTCAAGACTTCACAGAAACTCTACTCACAGATGGGAAGATCCCAGTGATGTTAGGGGGAGAGCATCTCATTACCCTGGGCACCATGCGGGCGCTGTCCGTGCGTTACCCAGACCTTCATGTAATCCATTTGGATGCTCATACCGACTTGCGCGAGGAGTATCTCGGGGAATCTCTTTCTCATTCCACGGTGATGCGGCGCGTTTGGGAGCTCCTTGGCGATGGAAGAATTCATCAATTTGGAATACGGAGTGGAGAACGGCATGAGTTTCTCTTTGCTCAGGAGCATACCGACCTGCACAAGTTTAACCTATGCGGGTTTATTAAAGTGTTAGATGAATTGAAGGACAAGCCGGTTTACCTATCCCTGGATCTTGACGTCTTAGATCCGGCCCTCTTTTGCGGAACCGGTACTCCGGAGGCCGGTGGTGTCAGCTTCCAAGAACTCTTGAATGCCATGCTGGGTCTTAGCAAGTTGCAGCTGATTGGCTGCGATATCAACGAGCTTTCCCCCCACTATGACCCCAGCGGGGCTTCCACGGCGGTCGCCTGTAAAATAACCAGAGAAATTCTATTACAGATTGCACAAAAAGGAGAACATGAACATGGGTAAATGCTTAATCATTGGCTGCGGTGGCGTCGGAAGTGTCGCAGTACACAAGTGCTGCCAGAACAGCGACGTTTTTGAAGAAATTATGATCGCCAGCCGCACGGTATCCAAGTGCGATGCACTTAAGGAAACACTGCAAGGAAGCACCAAAACCAAGATCCACACAGCTCAGGTGGATGCCGACGATGTGCAGCAGCTCATTGCTCTTATCAATCAGTTCAAGCCCGATGCTGTCCTGAACCTTGCTCTCCCCTATCAGGATTTGACCATCATGGATGCTTGCCTTGCCACCAAAACCCATTATATTGATACGGCAAACTATGAGCCACTGGATACCGCCAAGTTTGAGTATAAGTGGCAGTGGGCGTACCGGGAACGATTCAAAGAAGCTGGCATTTGTGCGCTCCTTGGTTGCGGCTTTGACCCCGGTGTCACCGGTGTCTTTTCTGCCTATGCACAAAAACACCATTTTGACGAGATTCAGTACCTGGACATCTTAGACTGCAACGGCGGCGATCACGGGTATCCCTTTGCCACCAACTTCAACCCCGAAATCAACATTCGTGAGGTCTCTGCCAAGGGAAGCTATTGGGAAAAAGGCGAGTGGATTGAAACCGAACCCATGGAGATTAAGCGTCAGTATCATTTTGCTGAAGTGGGTGAAAAGGACATGTACCTTCTGCACCACGAGGAGCTGGAAAGCCTTGCCCTTAATCTCCGCGGCATTGAGCGCATTCGCTTCTTTATGACCTTTGGCCAAAGCTATTTAACCCACCTAAAGTGCCTGGAAAACGTGGGGATGACCTCCATTGAGCCTATTATGTACGAAGGCAAGGAAATTGTCCCCCTACAGTTTTTAAAGGCCGTTCTTCCCGATCCCTCCTCCCTGGGCCCCCGTACCGTTGGCAAGACCAACATTGGCTGCATTTTCCAAGGGAAAAAGGATGGCAAACCCAAGAACTACTATTTATATAATGTATGTGATCATCAGGAGTGCTATCGCGAGGTGGGCAGCCAGGCCATCTCCTATACCACCGGCGTTCCTGCCATGATTGGTGCTATGCTTGTCCTAAACGGAACCTGGAATAAGCCAGGCGTTTGGAACGTGGAGGAGTTTGATCCCGATCCCTTCATGCAGGCGCTGAATGAGTGGGGTCTTCCCTGGGTAGAGGACTTTAACCCCACCTTGGTGGACTAATGGAACACTACTTCCCTTCCTTACCTACACCTTGCTACGTCGTGGATGAACGCCTGTTGGTGAAAAACCTATCCATCCTAAAGGAAGTGGCGGAAGAGGCCGGCTGTAAGATTCTGTTGGCTCAAAAGGCTTTTTCCATGTTTGCCACCTACCCGCTGATCGGAAAGTACCTCTCAGGAACCACCGCCAGCGGTCTCTTCGAGGCTCGTCTGGGCCATGAAGAAATGGGGGGAGAAACGCACATCTTTTCGGCCGCCTACCTGGAGCACGAGTTTGATGCCATTGTGGACATTTGTGACCATATCAGCTTCAACTCCTTTGCCCAATGGGAAACCTATCGCGAAAAGGCCTTGGCACGAGGCAGAAGCTGCGGCATCCGAATCAACCCGGAACACTCCACCCAAGAGCATGGGATCTATGATCCTTGCGCATATGGTTCTCGTTTGGGAGTCACGCGCAAACACTTTCGTCCTGATCGATTGGATGGCATTGAGGGCCTTCACTTCCACACTCTCTGCGAGCAGAACAGCGATGCTCTCATCGAAACCCTGGCTGCCGTGGAGGAAAAGTTTGGTGAGTTTCTGCCTTCCATGAAGTGGGTCAACTTTGGTGGAGGGCATCATATCACCAGGGATGATTACGACCGCAAAGCGCTGATTGATTGCATTCGAAACTTTCGCGAAACCTATCAGGTGGAGGTCTATCTGGAGCCAGGCGAGGCCGTTGCCCTCCAAGCTGGATTCCTGGTCACCACGGTTCTAGATATCGTGGACAATG
Source organism: [Clostridium] viride DSM 6836 (assembly GCA_000620945.1). Classification (GTDB taxonomy): domain Bacteria; phylum Bacillota; class Clostridia; order Oscillospirales; family Oscillospiraceae; genus Evtepia; species Evtepia viridis. The sequence goes on from KK211198.1 coordinate 327,761, forward strand.
GCTTGCAAACAGCACTGCTGGATGCGTCCGCTGCCTGTCATATGCCAGACGTGTTGGAAATGCCTTACCGCCCTCCTCTCAAAGAGAGCGCCCTGCCCGGTGAAAAGCAGTATACCTACCGCTTAGCGGGGGCAACCTGTCTAGCCGGAGACGTGATTGGTGATTACTCCCTCGACGCTCCTCTTTCCATTGGAGATCGTTTGCTGTTCTGTGACATGGCCATTTATTCCATGGTCAAGAATAATACCTTCAATGGAATGTGTCTTCCTTCCCTGGCACTAGCCAAAGAAAACGGAGAACTTGTCCTCATTAAGCAGTTTGGATATGACGACTTTAAGAGGCGTCTTTCCTAAGACACCATTAAAAAACGGCAGTAGCCCTAGGGCTGCTGCCGTTTTTAGGTTCCTCAATCCATTATCTGAACGGTGTTTCGGTCATACCGAATCAGGCCCTCTCGCTGCATCTTCGACAGCTCTGCCGACATGGCACTGCGATCGACACAAAGATAGGCTGCCAGTTCCTCCCGACTAAGTGGTATGGTAAATCGCGTTGCCCCTTGGCGACAGAAATCAAAATAGAGCAGCAAGCGCTCCCTGGTGGAACGCTTCGATAAAATCTCAATTTTTCGATTGAGCATGAGATTTTTCTGTGCCAGTAAGGCCAACATATTTTCCACTAGCTTATGGTGAAATACGCAGGTCGAGGAACAGGTCGTGATGATCTTCTGATAGTTGATGTGTAGTACCTCACTGTTTTGCTCCGACAGAACCGTTACCGGACTATGCGTAATTCCCGCACAAGCAAAGACTTCTCCAAACATATCTCCTGCTTGCAGTTCGGTTAACAGGTTAAGTTTCCCGTCTGCATCCTCGCGTACAACTTGCACCGCACCAGAGAGAATAAGGCCCACGCTCTCCACTGGATTTCCTGCCAAAAGGATAATTTCCCCTTTTTTGTAATTCTGCGTCCGTGCCTCCATACAGCTGAGCATGGCCTCAAAATCGCTGAGGCCAATTCCCTGAAACAAGGGGTTATGCAGAACGGCTTCGAATGGTTTTTTCATAATCTCTCCTAATTGTTGTAGTTCCAACGGATTTGTTGACGCTAGTATACTATAATCACAGTAACAAAACAAGGGAGGAAGCGACTATGATTCGCCAAATGATAAAGATTAATGAAGACTTATGCAACGGTTGCGCACTGTGCGTTAACGCTTGCCACGAAGGGGCAATCGGTATGGTCAATGGCAAAGCAAAGCTGCTTCGCGATGACTATTGTGATGGCCTTGGAAACTGTTTGCCGGTCTGTCCGACGGGCGCCATTACCTTTGAGACGCGGGAAGCGGCAGCCTATGATGAAGCCGCGGTCAAGAAGGCCATGGATTCCAAAGCGCCCCAACACGTACCTTGTGGTTGCCCAGGCACCCAGTCCAAACTGTTTGCACGCAATGAGCCTGCTGCGGAAACACCGGTTGCATGCAGCACTCAGCAGCCCTCACAGCTTCGTCAGTGGCCCGTGCAAATTAAGCTTGTCCCCATTCAGGCGCCGTATTTCAACGGAGCTCATCTGCTCATTGCCGCAGACTGTGCTGCCTATGCTTATGGTAACTTCCACAGTGAATTCATGAAAAATAAGGTGACTTTAATTGGCTGTCCCAAGCTTGACGAGGGAGATTACAGCGAAAAGCTCACGGCGATTTTAGAATATAATGACATTAAGTCCGTAACGGTGGTTCGCATGGAGGTCCCTTGCTGCGGCGGCATTGAAAGCGCCGTAAAGACTGCCCTGCGTAACTGCGGCAAACTGATCCCCTGGCAGGTGGCTGTCCTATCCACGGATGGACGCCGACTGGATACGTAATCTGGTTTGCACTGGACAACGGAAGATAGAAAAAGGAACTCCCTTTGGGGAGTTCCTTTTTTGTGTTCCGCTCTTACTTCTTTTTCATGGAGTTGTCCCCGTTTTTCTTCTTGACCTGACGGGACTCATGCTTGGCATTCCCAGGTGTGGTTGCGACCTGCTGATCCATTGGCTGCTTTTTCATGAAAACACTCCTTTCCTTGTTTGTTGTCTTATTTTTCCGAGCTTTCCTTCCTTTATACATGCGAAAAGGGATGTTCTAAGAGGAACATCCCTTTCCATATGGTAAGATCCTTAGACAAGAATGAGAGTAGCTACGAGAAGGGCCACAAAGCCACAGAGCACAGGAATGAAGTTTTTGCGAACCAGCTCCACCGGGCTCACCCCACAGATCGCTGCAACCGGAATGACCGCCCAAGGAATGAGTGTTCCGCCACCCACCCAAATGGTAATAATTTGACCCATGCCCGCAAGCACTTCTTTGTTGATTGAGAGTGCGTTTGAAAAGGTTTCCGCCGTGGCACCGCACAGCGGCAGGCCAGAAAACCCAGATCCATCGAGGCCGGTAATAAACGCTACTGCAGCCTGAACGAGAACCACCGGGAATTTGGATAAGGGAACCGTTTGGGCAAGATAGGTTCCAATATCCGCAAGTAGCCCCGTGGCTTGTGCCCCAAACACTGCCTTGGCTGCCCCCTCTCCTCCCAGGAAGAAAAAGCCGCCAATGACGAGAACGGGAGCAAAAATCTTGATGCCAAAGGCGAATCCTTCCTTGAGATGGTCACTGACCATTTCTAGCATCTCATTGGGACCTTTATTCATCCAATCTGCAAGAATGAGGATACAAATCGCCGTGCCACCCACCAAAGCAGTGGCATCTCCCCCTTGTAGATTCATTCTAACCATTAAGATGACGTCTAAGATAAAGGCGGCGGGCGTGCAAATGGCGACCAGCAAGGCCTTTCGATTCACCGGCCCTTCCCTCACAGCGTCTTGATCCGGCAATGGCGTAAGCGGCATGGACTTGGTATCCCGTTTAAATTGAATGAAAGCAACCACCAAAACGGTCAGAGACATGATGAGCCATAAGGGAAAATACGCCGGAATATAGGCCGAAACGCTGGTATTCGCTGCCGTTGCGGAAATGGTTGGCGCTCCTTGAATAAAAAAGTCACCGGATAGTGCCATGCCATGCCCGAACAGATTCATGACCACGGCAGCCCATAGTATGGGCATCCCCGTGTTCTTCGCCAGAGGGAGCATGAGAGCACCCACCAAGGCAACCGCAGGCGATGGCCAAATGCAAAGAGAAACTACAAACATCACAAGGCCCAAGACAAAGAACGCCATGCTTTGACTGCGTATCATTTTTTGAAATGGACGTACCATGAATTGATCGGACCCGATCTCATTAAGTGCTTTGGACATAGCTACCACCAAGGCAATGACGGTTATAATGCCAAACAGTTCATCTCCTGCCCAAACGATGGTATGAAAGAGAGCCTGAAAAGACTGTACCACACTGCCTGTGATTACGTATGCAATGAGTAAGATGCCCAATACGCAGGGCACGACAATACTCTTTTTCAACATCATTGTCACTAAAAAGATTGCAATTAACACTAAGTACACTATGTGCACGAACGAGAGTTCTAGCATAGAAATCCCTCCTAACCCTATGCTCCAACGGAATTTGATAGTTCACGTTATGATTCTTCCCGCGTTTTTGTGAGCATCCTAGACCCAGCTCGACGCATTATGGAGTAAGAAAAGCCGAGTAGTTAAAAGGCATTACGCCGTTTTCGATCATTTTTTGGAGGAAATTCTATTTTTGGAACAAGGATTCATAATTTGCCCTCAGAGCGCAAACCATACTTGTAAGATTTTGATCCGAAAGGGTGAAGCTACATTTGAAGCACAGGCAAAAGATCAACGGGCACCATAATGTTTCTTGGATCGAGCGGGTTGGCCATAAAATTCCAGACCCCGTCATCCTATTCATACTGTTTTATCTCATCGTGTTACTCTTAACCGGCATCTTTGGTGGATATTCCTTCCAAACCATCGGTTCGAACGGTAGCACCGTGGAATATCAAATTCAGAACATGTTCACCACCGAGAACACGCGGTGGATCTTTCAAAATGCCATTCTAAACAACTGGCTCGCCTATGCCGGAGGCATTTTAGGTACCATCCTCATTGTCATGTTCGGCATAGGAATCGCGGAGGAATCGGGATTGCTCTCCACCTTGATTCGGAAGTTAGGTGGAAAAGTATCCGATCGGATCCTTCCCTATGTCTTGGTTTTCCTTGGAATTTTAAGTAACATCGCAACGGACGCCGGCTATATTATCTTAATCCCGCTGGCAGGACTCCTGTATCTTGCCCTCGGAAAACATCCCATTATTGGCATGTCCGCCGCCTTTGCCGGGGTATCCGCCGGGTTTAGTGCAAACTTAATGCCGGCGACCGTCATTGATGTCATCGTTGGAACCAACACGAAAGCCTTTGCCCTGAACCAAGGCGTTCCCTTTGTCTCCATGCTGGGACGAAATCTAAACCCCTTTACGATGCACTACTACTTCATGGTTACCTCTACCTTTTTATTGGTTCTCTTAGGTGGATTTGTGACAAACAAGTGGATTCGCCCAAAGTTTGAGCAGGATGAGTATGTAATTCCTCCCGACCTAGACTTTTCCGAGTTTGCGATTCAGCAAGCCGAACGAAAGGCATTGCGATGGTCTGGCATTGGCTTTCTCCTTGCCTTACTGGCTGCGTTTGCTTTAGCCTTGGGGCCACTGCGCGCCTATATCAATGCCGATGGCGATAAAGTCGTGCCCTTTTTAGATCACATCATTCTTTTGATTACCTTTGTGTTCCTAGTGTCCGGATGCTTTTATGGGTTTGCCTCCGGAAAATTTAAGAACTGGAATGACCTTGTAAATGCCATGGTGAAGCAAATGAATTCCATGGGCTATGTCATTGTCTTAACCTTCTTCTGCTATAACTTTTTGGCGCTACTCACCTTTTCGAATCTTGGCACCTATATCACCTTTATCGGAGCCCAGGGCCTTAAATCCATTGGCCTTGCCAACTCCCCCATCCTCATCCTAATCTGTTTTATCTTGTTAACGGCTCTCATCAATTTATTCGTGGGTGGTTTGACCTCCAAATGGATGCTGCTGGGCCCCATCTTTATCCCCATGCTGTATCAGGCCAATTCCATGATGACGCCGGAAGTGGTATCCGCTGCCTACCGTGTGGCTGACTCCTGTAGTAACACCATTACGCCCCTCATGACCTATGCCGGTGTCATTCTTCTCTATATGAGAAAGTACAAGCCTTCCTATACCATAGGAGACATGATTGCAACCATGCTCCCCTACTCCATTGTCTTCCTCATTGCCTGGACAATTCTGCTCATTCTCTTCATTGTCCTTCGCATCCCCTTTGGTTTTTAATGTATCAAAAAAGCACCCTTTTTGAGGGTGCTTTTTTGTACGAGCATTTCAGCTAGCTTGACTCGATGGGGCTTTCTCTCCAGAGAAAAAAGATTGCATCTTTACCCAATCTAGTATTTACAGATGAAAGATTTGGTGCTAGAGTAGTCTTTGTCGGTTTATGCTACTTTTTGGAGGGATTGGAAATGGAACCAGAAAAATCAAGCAAAAATATTGGCATATTGCTCGTATTTTTAGCATTGATCGCAGCTATGGCAATTGCATTTTTTCCATCAATTAATCAGAACGTTGCTGAGGGCATGCATGCCCTTGGCGGTCATGCTATGAATACGGAAACCTTATCACCGGAAGTCCAAACGATCTTTGACTCGGTTACGTATGGGAAATCGATTCACATTTTGGCCATGTTAATGGTCGGTTTCGGCTTCTTGATGGTGTTCATCCGCAAGCATGAGTATAGTTCACTCACCGCAACCTTTTTGGCTGTCAGCATTGCAGTCCCCTTCTATCTGCTGATTAAGAGCTTTGAAGGGGAAGAGTTTTCCGTCATCAGCATGAATGGATTGCTGTTTGCCGAATTTGCAGCGGCAAGCTTGCTGATCGCCATGGGTGCGGTTCTCGGACGACTCAAAATGGATCAGTATTTTCTCTTAGGACTTCTCTTTATTCCAGCATACATCTTGAATGAATGGCTGCTGCTGGAAAGCGGTCTGTTCGTTGGCTTCTTAGACACCGGTGGATCGGTCGCGATCCACGCCTTCGGTGCTTATTTTGGTCTTGGCCTCATTGCCACCACCGACAAGAAATTCAAAGGGGCTCCCCTTTGTGAGTCGGATAAAACCAGCAATGAATTTTGCCTCTTAGGCAGCATGATTCTTTGGTTGTTCTGGCCCTCCTTCACAAGCTCGGTGGTCAGTCCGGAACTTGGCATTTTGACGGCAATGAATACCATTTTTGCACTTTCTGGTTCGACCATTGCAACCTATGTATTCTCCAAGCTCATCCGTGGAAAAATTGAAATTGAAGATATTGCCAATGCCGCTCTTGCCGGTGGTGTTGCCATTGGCTCCGCTTGTAGCAGTGTTAATCCCGGCTTCGCCATGGTCATCGGCTTGGTCGCCGGTGTGGTCAGCACCTTAGGCTATACCATCATCGCTCCCGTTGTTTGTAAGTTTATTGGTGGCACAGACACCTGTGGCGTCCATAATCTTCATGGTATGCCCGGTATTGTCGGTGGCCTTTCCGCCATACTCATCTCGGGAACTCCCGGTGTTCAACTTTCTGCGATACTCACCACCGTAGTCCTTGCATTAGTTCTGGGCCGAGTAGCTGGCCTGATCATCGGGCTCTTAGGGGTAAAGAAAACACCGTATAGTGACGAGGACGAATTCTTTGTACATTAACCACATTCGCTGAACCGACAAACAAAGATTCGAATTTTCAGCCAGAGAAAGGGATTCCCTTTCTCTGGCTTTTTTAAGTACATATTGCTAAAACTCCAGAGGAGCGATATAATCGAATGAGATTAGGAGGGACAGGTATGGGACTCTTTGAACTGGACAACAATAATCTAACGGGCAACACCCTATCCATCGGGGATCTGATCATCACTTGGGATGAACCCGAGGATCTGGAAGGCCAGAACAAGGCTCTTTCGAAACAAGCAGAGCCGCAAGCGACGAAGCCAGATTCAGATCAGCTCTGATCCGCAAAACAGACCCCCAAAGCAATTCTGCCTGACTCTGACAGGATTTCTTTGAGGGCGCTGTTTAATCCTTGCTGTTTATCCCTTGATTTTAGAACGGGAAATCTTGGGAAGGCTGCTTAAGTTATTATTCTCCGTTTCATCGGGAATGGACTTAAGGTACTCGGTATCGCCTCGGTGGGCAATTCCCACCCCGGCAATGCCTCCTTCCTTCGCCAGTTGTATGGCCTCTGACTTTTCGAGAACGGTCTGATCTGACAACTGATATCCCGTCACTTTCCCCCCCTCCTTCACCAGTGCGGTGATGCGTTTTGCGGTGGGAGCTGGTGTTGGAATGTTATCCAGCGTGTTTTGCGCCAGGGATGCGTCTAAGTTTGCTTGCATATGCTCATTCCTCCTGTTGGGCTTTTCCACAGTTTGCGCAATCCGTGTAAAAATATTAGCTAAGTTCGAGACCTCTATTACAGTAAATGGAAGCGAGCAAGAAGCTTTCCGAAGAAAAACCTTGCCTTGGCGGGGAGAGAAAGAAGTGTGAACAATGGAAGCAAAGGAACAAGTTGCGGTACGGAACAGTGTTGGCCGCTTAATCTTTGTTGCGGTTAGCATTCTCATTCAGATCAGCTGGATTTTGCTTCTCCTATTAAAACTCAATGAGTATTCTACCATCATATCCTTACTCAGCAGTTTCGTTGCTCTTTGTGTTGTGCTCCGATTGTATGGAAAGCGCGTAAACAGCGCATTCAAGATGCCCTGGATCATTTTAATCTTAGTACTCCCGGTGCTGGGCCTTAGTTTGTATCTCCTCATTGGGCATTCGGGTGCAACGGCATCCTTACGGCGGAAATTCAAGGTGATTGATGAAGCTTTGGAAGGTACGCTTTCCCAAGACCCGGAGGTGTTTCAAGTTCTGGAGGAAATGGATTTGGCCATCGCCAATCAATCCCACTATATCTCCAACTTCTCCTCCTACCCCATCTATCGCAACACCGATGTCCAGTATTTTTCTCAGGCTGAAAATGGATTGGAAGCGCAGAAAGAAGCCCTTCGAACGGCACAGCACTTTATTTTTATGGAATACCACGCCATTGAGGACAGCGAATCTTTTCACTCTCTGAAGGAGATTTTGGCCGAGCGGGTGCAGGCTGGCGTGGAAGTTCGCTTGATCTATGACGATGTGGGTAGCGTCGGATTTATTAACAAGGATTTCATTCACAGGATGGCTGCGGAAGGCATTCAGTGCCGCGTTTTCAATCCGCTGGTCCCCATTCTCAATGTCTGTATGAACAATCGGGATCATCGAAAAATAACCGTGGTGGATGGTGTCGTAGGTTTCACGGGTGGCTATAATCTGGCGGATGAGTATTTTAATATCACGCACCCCTATGGCCATTGGAAAGACACGGGAATTCGACTGGAAGGGGATGCGGTGCGTAGCTTAACCGTCACCTTCTTAGAACTGTGGAATGCCATTAAGCACACGGATACGGACTTCTCCCCTTACCTTCCAGAGCTTAATTATCAGGCCCAGCACGATGGATTCGTTCAGCCATATGCAGACAGCCCCTTGGATGATGAGTACGTGGGAGAGAATGTCTACCTCCACATCATCAAAAATGCTAAGAAGTATGTGTGGTTCATGACCCCCTATCTCATCATTGACGATGAAATGCATCGGGAGTTGACCCTTGCTGCCAAGCGCGGCGTGGATGTCCGCATCATTACGCCGGGCATTCCGGATAAAAAGATGATCTACTCCGTCACACGGTCTTACTACGACGGTCTAGCTTCCTCAGGCGTGCATTTATTCGAGTACAAACCTGGATTCCTGCACGCCAAACAGTGCATCTCTGATGACGACGTGGCCACGATTGGCACCATTAACCTCGACTACCGCAGCCTATATCTTCATTTTGAAAACGCAGTGTTCCTGTACGGTTCCCCCTGCATCAAGGATATCAAAGCCGACTTCATGGAAACGTTTCGTATTTCCAGCGATGTTACCGAGCTATACTGCTCCGGCAAGTCACCTGTTTTGCGCTTGCGATACAGTTTGATGCGTTTGATTGCCCCATTGCTATAATGCAAGCATACCGTATCGGTGCGGGAGATCCCCGTTCCGATACGGTATGTTTTTACTCTCATTTGTGGTGATTCATTCAAACAGTTGCAGTTCCTTTTGTAGGGCTCGCTTTTTTTGATGAATGCGAAGAAAGCCAAATGCAATGAACACACCCAGTACACCCGTGAGCATGCCACCACTTAGGTTAAAGACGGTGGCATCCGCTCCAAAGTATAGGAACAGGTTATTCACCGCAAAGTAAAGTTCGAGTACGGCAAACATGCCAAGCAAGGTTAATATGCGGTTTAAGTGGGCTATGCGGGAACGATTATCGGAAAACAAATGGAAGGCTTCGTTGGTCTTCTTTTGTCGAAAGTATGCCCAGCGCAAATAGGAGCCCACATGCTCAACCCCGGTCTCTTCTAAAAAACGAAGATACTTCTGACTTTCCTGGTGAGACGGAACCTGATTCAGTAACTCAAGACGAATGGAATACTCATTTGGCTCAGCTTCCTCAAATACATACGTACAAAACCCCACCGAAATGAGCGCCAACCCCTTTGATGACATTTCGTTGAGCCATGCTTCCTCCTTGTCGTAGTCCCAGACCCAAAAGATTTTATGGTGCGTGATTCTCATGTTGCCCGTCCTCCTAAGAGAGTTTTCCCATTGGCTACGAGTTCTTCTAATCGATTCAGTTCCTGAGAAAGGACTTCCTTCCCCATATCCGTGATCATATATTCCTTTTTTCGTTTGTCCGCTGCACCAGGCAGGGCCTGAATCCAATCTCGCTCTAGCATGGTATTCATGGCCCCGTAAAGGGTTCCAGCCGCTAATTTTACTCTGCCGCCTGATAGCATCTCCACATGCTGCATAATGCCATAGCCATGCATGGGAGTGAGAAGGGATAGCAAAATATAGTATACCCCTTCTGTTAGTGCTCCATTGGGATTCACCATGGATCCCCTCTTTTCTAAATCGTCTTCCGATATATCGAGTTCCTTTATATCGACTGCCGATACATAGTGTAGCACCTATTCATGTCTCTGTCAAGACGATTAGGCAAACAAAAAAAGAGTATCCACATGGATACTCTTTCCCTAAGGGTATGTAGGGTACTGCTTCCCTTCATCTCAGAAAACTAGGATACGAGGCTAATTAACGTGGAAAGCATGCTGTATACGGCAACACCGATGCCTGCGGAAATAGGCAGCGTAATCACCCAGGCAACCAACATTTTTCGACCTGTATTCCATTTAACCGCTCTGGGACGATACGCCGTGCCCACACCCATGATTCCGGATGCGATAACATGCGTTGTGCTGACCGGAAGTCCCAAATGCGTCGCGCCAAAGATAATGAGAGCGGAGGTTAAATCAGCCGCCACACCGGTTAAGGGCCGAATTTTAACAATCTGCGTTCCCACCGTCTTAATGATACGCCAACCACCGGTGGAAGTTCCTAATGCCATGGCCAGAGCACAAGAAATCTGAACCCACAAAGGAATGGAGTTCCCCGTATGATAGCCGGTCGTCATTAGGGCCATGGTGATGATTCCCATGGATTTCTGGGCATCATTGGTACCGTGGGTAAAGGCTTGCAGTGCCACGGTTATGATTTGGAACTTTCGAAGATTTCGGTTGGTTTCATGCAGCTTAGCTCTTCGAAATAGGATTTTTAAGAATTGCAACATGAAATAGCCTACGACAAATGCCAACACAGGAGAGACAAGGAGTGCTTCAATGATCTTTAGAAAGCCCTTATAGTTCAAAACTCCAAAACCATTGGACGCAATGGCTGCACCGGCAATGGAGCCAATGAGTGTGTGGGAGGAGGAACTGGGAATTCCATAGTACCAAGTGAGAAGGTTCCATATGATGGCCGAGATGAGGGCAGCCATGATGACTACCGAACCATTGGCAATGTGAAAGGGATCCACGATGTCTTTTGTGATTGTTTTCGCAACCCCCGTAAAGGTAATGGCACCAAGAAAATTCATGACTGCGGCCAGAAGAATCGCAACGCGAAGTCGTAAGGCTCGGGTTGAGACGGCCGTTGCGATCGCATTTGCCGTATCATGGAACCCATTGATAAAATCAAAGACCAGAGCAAGCATAACAGTAAACGCGACGATTAGTATTGTTCCATCCATTGCGTTTCCCCTATGCGTTCTTGAGAATGATGGTTGCTAAGACTCCGGACACGCGGCTGCAGCGCTCCATCGTTCTCTGCAAGGCTTCGTACAGCTCTTTTTCTTGAATGATGATAATGGGATTATCCTTATGATTCATAAATAAGTTCTTAATTGCTTTACGGCCCAGCATGTCACAGGCATCAATGTAGCCGTTGATTTTTGAAATCTGATAATTCATTTTAGAGAACTTTTTCTCCGTCAAGAGGGCAACGCAATCGTAAATTTCATCACAGCACTTGCTGATGTACTCACTAAACATCCGCATTTCATTGGTCGGCGGAAAAATATCGTACATTTCAAAGCGAGCACCACACTCATCCAACCAGTTTAAAATGCTGTCAATTCGTTCTGCCAAGTGAAGAATATCTTCTCTTTCAATGGGTGTAATTAAGGAAACATCGAGCTGCTTGGAGATTTGGATCACCAGCTCCTGGGTGCGAATTTCATAAGATTTCAGTTTCTTAGAAAAAACCGAAAGGTCTTCTGCCCCCTTGATCTTATACTCATAAAAAACATGACCTGCTTCTTGATTTGTTTTTGCCAGTTCCAGCAACAGCTGAAATATTTTATCTTTTTCCTTACTTTTAAACATGATCCATTCCTCCATCTTTGAACCTACCAACTCTACTGTGCCCCACCATTTTCAACTCGTTCGCTCCTATTATCTGTATCATGAATTCTTAGCATACAAACGAAACGATCCCTGGGACAATCTTCTTGAGGATGTGCTATCTATCGTTCACTTTTCAAGCTGCAAATCACCAAATTCTTGCAAATAAAAAGGTTATCATTATGGTGCAAAATCCCTCACTTTTACTCGAAAACAATCCAAATTGCTTTGATGTTGTCGACAAAATGAGCATTAGCTTATACACTTTAAAATATAATGGCTACTTTGTCAAGACTCGTGTGCTTTCTATCTGTAAAAGCAAGCAATATTTTTTAGTCGCAACCCTTATTTCACCAGAATTTCCTTGGTCAGGATACATTTCTTAGCTAGTAGAAAGCAATAAAACCTGCAAAAAGCTTTGAATGGATATAGCTTTTAAAAAAACAGGGTTCATGAATAAACAAAAAAGAGTATCCTTTCGGATACTCTTTAACGTGTAACCAGCTTTGAACTGAGAGTAACGTTGCTTTTTTTAGGTATTGAATTTATATATTCATCTCTTTTTTGACTCTTGCGAAGCAATCCACAACAAAGTCAAGATCTTCCCTGCTGTGGGCTGCAGAGACCTGTGTACGAATTCTAGCCTTGCCCTGTGGCACCACTGGATAAGAGAAGCCAACAACGTACACTCCTAGTTCCAGCATACGGCTCGCAAACTCTGTAGCAACTTTGGCATCGTACAGCATGATCGCCACAATCGGGTGATCGCTTTTAATGATATCAAAGCCAAGCCCCTGAATCTTTTCCCGGAAGTACTTTGTGTTCTCGTGCAAACGATCTCGATAGCTTGTGCTCTCCTCCAGCATGTCTAATGTTTTAATGGCACCTGCTGCGATCGCCGGTGCTAGCGTGTTGGAGAAAAGATATGGCCGACTTTTCTGCCGAAGCAGAGAAATGATTTCTTTTCGAGCACTAGTATATCCACCACTTGCGCCGCCTAATGCTTTGCCTAACGTTCCTGTTATGATATCCACTCTGCCCATTACACCACAGAGCTCCACGGTACCTTTCCCGTAAGTTCCCATAAAGCCCACGGCATGGCTATCATCTACCATTACCAACGCATTGTATTCATCCGCTAGATCGCAGATGCTCTTCAAATCCGCTACTATTCCATCCATGGAAAACACACCATCCGTGGCAATCAAGCGGATTCTGGCATCCTGAGCCTCTACCAAACATTGCTCCAATTGCTCCATATCGTTGTTCTCATAGCGCATTTTCTTTGCCTTACTCAAACGTATTCCATCAATGATGCTTGCATGATTTAATGCATCACTGATAATCACATCCTCTTCCGTTAACAGCGTTTCAAAAAGACCACCGTTTGCATCAAAGCAGGAGGAATACAGAATCGTGTCCTCCGTCCCAAGATAGGAAGAAATTTTTTCTTCTAGCTGTTTATGTACCATCTGAGTCCCACAAATAAAACGAACTGAAGACATACCGTATCCATAGTTATCATAGCTCGCCTTAGCAGCCTCAATAATCTCACGGTTGTTTGCCAGACCCAAATAGTTATTGGCACACATATTGATTACATTCTTTGCCTTGGTGGTGTCAATCCGACTCTTTTGAGGGCTAATGATGATTCTCTCTTCCTTATAGGTACCGGCATCCTTTACCGCATCTACCACTTCCTGAAAATATCGCAACGCTTCCTTCATTTTTCTCCTACCCTTCGACTTTTGTCCAATCAAGCACTACTTTACCGCACATACCGCTGTTCATCAAATCAAATGCTTTCTGAAAATCTCGAAACCCAAACTTATGAGTAAGAATTCTATCCACCTTAAGGCCACTCTTTAACATGGCCATCATTTTGTACCATGTCTCAAATATTTCTCTTCCGTAGATGCCCTTTATCTCGAGACAGTTCCATACAATCTTATTCCAAGGTACTTTGGTTTCCCCCGACTGAATGCCTAGGACAGCAATTCTTCCTCCATTGTACATACTATTAATCATCATGTTAAACGCGGAACTATTTCCTGACATCTCCAATCCCACATCAAAGCCTTCCAAAATACCTAGTTCATTCATTCTGTCTTCCAACGTTTCTTTAGACACATTGACCGTATGAACATTGCAGAGTTCTTTTGCTAAATTAAGTCGATAATCATTTACATCGGTGATCACCACATGTTTGGCTCCAATATGACAGCAAATGGCCGCAGCCATGATACCGATGGGGCCAGCTCCCGTAATCAGCACGTCTTCTCCGACAACATCATAGGTAAGCGCGGTATGAACCGCATTTCCAAGCGGGTCAAAGGAGGAGCATAACTCTTCCATAATTCCCTCCTCGCATAGGACTACATTCGTCTTTGGAATGACCAAATATTCCGCAAATGCTCCATCCCGATTCACGCCCACACCTATGCTCTTCTTGCAAAGATGCCCCCTTCCGGACTTGCAGTTTCTGCAGTGACCGCAGACAATGTGCCCTTCTCCCGAAACGATATCACCGAGTTTAAGTCCCCGTACATCGCTTCCCAGTTCCACAATCTCACCTACGTACTCATGCCCGATAATCATTGGTGTTCGTATGGTTTCTTGTGACCACGGATCCCAATTATAGATGTGCAAATCGGTTCCACAAATGGAGGTGTAGTGAATTTTGATCTTCACCTCGTCGCTTCCTGTCTCTGGGATCTCAACCTTCTTCAACCCAAGGCCTTTGCCTTCCGTTTCTTTCACTAGCGCATACATCTTATTTGCTTCCATGCGCCCTTCTCCTTCCAATTGCAGCTTGTGGCAAGCATTTTTGTAGACAGAAATATCCGCATTACTAGCTTTATTCAGAGGAGCGTAAGCATCCTCTACCAAAGAATCGCCTTCTTCCTAATCTTTTTGAATCAAAACCTTGCTTCTTTATTTCTTATGCTCCAAGTTCATTTTATAAGCAAGTCCAAAATTTTAGTACATAAAATCAGAGCACGAGAACTCCTTCCATCAAGAATTTTTTCTCATTGTATTGTTTGCTTTCGTATTCTTGAGACTTGGTTCTTATTTTAAACGATAAATATACAAAGACCTCCCTGTGTTGTAGGGAGGTCTTTCCTTTGAAGTATATCATCGGCAGTTTAGCTATGTTGATGTTACCTTTGATTGGAGATGTGGTTTTTAGTGTACCTTGTGTCAATGGTAGACTCAAATCAAACCTTTATCACGAAGCATCATTTCTGCAACAGTCCTAGGGTCTTGCCCTTCATCAACCAAATAATTGTAATGCATGATTTCTTCCTCATTCCACTGATTCTCAAGCATTTCAAGAGCAGCCACAATCTCAGGATGTTTTGCTTCAAAGTCCATTTTCATAACAGGAGTTACATAATATGGGGGGAAAAATTTCTTATTATCAATGAGGTTTACAAGACCATACTTTTCGATTTGTCCATCTGTTGAATAGGATGCATTCACATCAGTCTGGCCGTTAAAAAGTGCCTGATATGTGCGTTCTTGGCGCATAGGTTTCACGCTTTTGAAGTTCAAGCCACGATAGGTTTCTGATAATCCTATGAGCCCATCTTGTCTGTTTGCAAATTCTAAGTCGCTGCCCAATATCATTTGGTTTGTGAATGGAATAATATCTGAGATTGTTTTCAGCCGATATTTTTCAGCGGTTTCAGGTCGAACTGAGAGCACATAGGTATTATTCCAGCCCAAAGGCTTTAGTAATGTAATCCCATATTCTCCCTGGAGTCTATTCTTTACATAGTTATAGGTTTCATCTTTATTTAAAGCTTTTGATTGCTTAAAAACAACACCGTATAAAGTACCTGTGTAATCAGAATATAAATCTATATCATTATTTTGTAATGCCTTAAACATTGACCAAGAACTCGGATACTCTGTGACCTCTGTTTTGTATCCTTTGGATTCAAGATAAGTGGCAAGCAGTTGCCCTACAATTTTTTGTTCCGTAAACTGCTTGTGACCAATTCTGACAATGTCGTTCGCGGCTAACGATGTAAAGGAATAACCTGCTGTAAAGGCCAGTACACAAGCCACTATAAAGATAGCAACTTTTTTCATGCTCTCCTCCCATTGAACTTTTTAATATAAGCCCGTTTAATTCTCGTAGAAGAAAGCTCGCTCTGCAAGATTTTCATATAAGCTATTGTATTATAAGCACTGGGATGATAGTACTTACACGCAACAGTGGGATGCCCAGCGATGCCCGGATACTCATAAAGCCTATTGAACCAATTGTCAGAAAATTTAGTCTATTACGAAAGAGTCAGCTCACTTGATGGATACTCGCTTCTTCCTCCTGGTTTATGATCTTTTTTCCTTTTCCCTCTCTACAGGCCAATGCCATGATTATCACGGAGAGCAATGCGACAATTAAAAGGTAATGACCTAGTTCCGGCATGAAATAGTTTAGTTGTCCGCCTTTATAGCCCATACCCCGCAGAAATTTGAAGTGCAGTGAGAGCGGTAGCAAGAGGTTGATCCATTGCAATGGCGTTGGTAGTAGCGAAAATGGAACCTGAACCCCACTAAGCAAAAATGAAGGTAGCATGATAAACACGATTCTTCCTGCGGAATGCAGAGGAGATGGTGATGTCCATCCTATTGCCATTGCCATAAGACTAGAGCTGAAACCAAACAAGAGCAACGGAACGAATAATGCAAAAATATTTGCCTCGAACCGTAATCCACCAACCTGTTTAAGGATACCTATCACCAGATAGAAGGAGACACTTGAAATGAACGCATACGGAAGTGCTCTTAGCAAGATATTGATTGGTTTTTTCAGTTCTCCCGTTAACTTCCCTTCTTGTCGTAGGCGAGGTACAATTGATAAGGTATTGAGTGCTATGAAAGCAAGCATAATGACATTTATGAACAGCATAATGGAACTCATGATCGTCTGACTCGTTGGATTGTAGAGCGATCTTTGTTCGAGGTTTAAGAAGGATAGACTACCTTTTCCAGCATTTTCTGTCCCAATTATTTCACTGACTCCTGACCTTACCGTACTTGCTCCGGTGGGCATTGTCATGTCTAAATAAAGCCCTAAATTGATTGCTTTTCCCTGAACATAAGCAGTTTCAGTTCCAGCCGGTAAATATAACACACCCGAGTATTTCTCGTTATAAAGCAACATATCGGATTCAATATAATTATCAAAAACATCCAAGACCTCTATATATTGAGAAGAGTTGAGCTTATCGACAAGTTGCCTACTATAGTTACTATGATCAAGATCAACAACTGCAAGAGGTGCTTCCTGCATAATGCCATTTTGAAAGACATATCCAAAAGCAGCTGCTACCAGGATAGGAACCGTTAACATCAGCAAAATGAATTTTCCAGAAGCAATGTGTCTGCACTCATCAAGAATTGCATTCATCAACATCCACCTCCACCGTCATTCCTGGAAGAAGTTTGGAAGATGTCTCCATATCAACAACGACTAAAAAGGCGCTTGTGTCAGATTGCCCCTTATCTCTACTCATTCTCAGACTGGCATATTGAGGTGCAGAAGCGACACTTCTTACTGTCCCTTTTACCTGTTCTTGTAAAGCTGGCACCGTTCCTACCACAAGGTTTCCTTTTGCAAATTTTGAGACCTGAGTTTCGTCTATGTAAATACTGATGTACAAATTATTTGATTGCACTATGGCCGCAGTGGAACCGGAAGAAATATTTTCCCCTGCTTTCGGAACAAGTTTTGTAACTTTTCCATCTATCGGTGCTTTTAAAATCATCCTTTGCTTCTGTAGCTTTAGCGCTTCCAACTGAGAATCAAGCGTGTCCTTTTGGAGTTCTAAAAGGTGTTTATTATATTCATAGTTCTGGCTGTTGGTGTTGTTTTGAGCTGTCAGATTCTTTACCTGCGCTTCTTGCATCGCCAATGTGTTTCGAGCAACGTCTAATTGGGTGGCCACATTATCCAATTCTTCCTTTGAAACCTCGCCCGTACTATATAGGAAGGTTAATTTATCATAATTTCTCTGTGTCTGTTCCAGCGATTCTTTCGCGGTTTCAGTTGCTATTTTTTGTTTCTCCAATTCCTCAGGTCTTACCACTTGAATGGAAGCCTGCTTAATTTTGACATTCTGCTGTGCAATGCTTAATTCAAGTTGAGAAATTTGAATATCTATATCTGTTGTATCCAGTTTCATGATAATATCACCAGCTTTCACGTTCTGTTGCTCCCCGACCTCAACAGACACTACCCTGCCTGCGACTCCTTGAAAGGACGCATTTACCGTATCGGCCATCAAGACACTGTCCTTTACATTTGTCGCCAACGTAACCGCATCATTTCCTTGAAACATAAGTAAGGCGCCTCCCACCGCCAAAGCGATAAGCAACAAAGCAATCGTGACATATTTTTTCAATTCTACTACCCCTCTCAAATTAAAACAATGTTTGAAACGCTGTTTATCCTTAGCATGATAGTCAATTTCATGAAAAAAGTCAAGATAATTAATAAGTGTTGATTAATTTAAAACAAATGAGTAAAATTGTTTTAAATGAATGTTTAATTAAGGAGCTTTCTCTATGAGCAACCCATTAGATCAGAGCAAAACAAAGGATAAAATTATTCAAGCAGCCATAGACATAATTTCTTCTGAAAGTTTTCATGGAATTACCATTCGAAAGATTGCGTCTAAAGCAGGAGTTAATATTGCTGCAGTGAATTATTATTTTGGTAGCAAAGAAAACTTAATTTACGAAGCATTGGCTTATTTAACAATTCAACTCAAGGAAACCTTTGAGATTTTAAAAAGCAAAGACAAGCCCCCCACTACTTTACTTTCTGAGTTTATTTCAAGTTATATGAATGTCATTTCTCATTATCCTGATATGATCAAAAGTCTGATCACTTACACCGTTCAAGACAAACCATTGCGAGGACATACTGAGTACAGTGCATTTTTGCAGACGGAAGGTTTTGCTTTGATTCGCGAAACAATTAAAGATATTATACCTGAATTGGACGATCTCACCCTATCGTTAAAGACCTTGAACTTGATGAGTGGTCTTTCGATGCCATATTTAATGGGACATTCGATTAATAATTTGCTACATGTCAATCTTTTTAATGACCAAGTCCGGCAGGTTTATGCCAAAGTTCTGCTTAACAATATTACCAAGTAACACTGCTCTACCTACTTTCAAAATGAATTTAGACAAAAGAGTATCCCTTCGGATACTCTTTTGTCTTTTATAAGCACTACTCTTACCTTTACTCTCCTTATATATCAAGAGCTAAACGAAAAAGAGATGTTCCGAAGAACATCTCTTTGGAGGCGCCACCCAGATTTGAACTGGGGGTAAAGTTTTGCAGACGTTTACCCCAAAGTCCTGTAAATGTTGATATCCAAGGGTTAAGTGGTTAATGAAACCTGATGCACAATTAATGCCCATTCAATTTCAGATTTTAAGCTCTTTAAATGTATTTTGATCAGCCAACAACCAAACTCAGCGGAACATTTTATAGAAATATTCTTATTTACCATACACGGATTGAACGATAGTAAATTATCTATTCCTTTATAACCACATCCAAAGCATTAATAATGCATCCAACAAAAAAGAGCATCCGAAAGGATGCTCTTTTTTACTATCCCAAAGATTAAAGTCACTCTTCCGCGTAGAATTGATGCCTTCCGATAGTGGCCACATAAGTACAGTGATTTACCGTCCAAAAGTTCGACGCCTTGACAGGATTGAGGAAATAGATACTATTACCAACAACTGATGCACCATCCAGACATAACTTTGCTGCAATAATACTCTCATCATCGGGCTCATCATAAATAGATCCATTTTCCACCGGTGTAAACTGGATTCCAAATTTCTGATCAAAAACGACATCACGAACGCTGTTTGGGAAGTCCGGGCTTTCTACTCGATTAAGCACAACATTTCCAACTGCTATTTTGCCGTTTAGCGGCTCACCTCTACACTCAGCATAAATAATTTTAGACAACCAATAAAGATCTTCTTTATGGTAATACGCATCTCCGGACAGAATGGTTCCACTTCCTTTGTATAACCAAACTTTTTGGGTTGTGGGCTCCCATGTAACATTAGCCCCCAATGCCTTCGCTACTAGTCTCACCGGTACATAGGTAGTGTTGTTGATTAATTTTATGCCGTCTTTAGCATAAAGCATTCTGCCGTTGGCGTTTATATAGAATGTTCCAGGTTGGGCCGTTAAAACTAGGTTAGGAGTTTCTATTACCGCCTGTTGAACCTGCCATGATATTTTAGCTTGCGGTAAAAGCAGTTTGGACACAGCTCTAAGCGGAACATAGGATGTAGAATTATACAACATGACATTCACTGTAGTTGGAGCATCGTTTAAGTGGATAGAAACGGCCTTCGCCCCTAAACCCCCTGTTACCATCATACAAAGGATTAGCACATGAATTATAATCAATCTTTTCATATAAGCACACTCCTCTCATTCCACAAGTTGTAACTTAATTGTAACTTTTTCGAGGAGTATGCACAACTCTTAAATATTTCCAACATTTGAAACACTACACCACATTACTCGGCACCCTTAGAAGTGTAATAGAAGTTCAGGATTTCACAGCTTGGCTTCGACTGATGGTAGGTTCAATTTTTGCTGTCTTTCTCCTTGCACTACAGCAAATTAACTTCAGATTTGAAGCTTATACACTCCATTGCCATGTCGTTTAATGACATCTTTTTCCTCAAGTAATTTTAAAAATGAACCTACACGTGTTACGGATAAGCCTGTTTGCTCAGCTATTTTACTTTGTGATCCAATTGAAAAGTCTCCAATTCGATTGTTAAGCAAATAATCAATCACTTTAAAACGCTCATCAAGGTTAGCAATGGATTCCCAAGAATTGAATATAAGCTTTTCACGTACAATGGAAAGTAAAAATTGATTCCCAAGAACGTTACTGACAGGGGAAGCATAAACTTCTACATCTTTTATTGTTCCATCTTTTAATCTATGTTTAAAACTAAAGTGATTCTTTTCATTTAGAATAGCAGATTTCATTTTCATGTGTAATTCATCTTGTTGCAAGGTATTAATCTTATCTATATTAAGGCTCTTGAATTCATCTAGTGAATATCCATAGAATCTTTCAGCAGCTGGATTTGCGTCGACAATTCTACCAGTCAATGCGTCAATGATTAACATAGCCGAAATATGATTATAGAACATTAATTCCGTATTATAAATCATTATATAATCAGATTTTGATTGTATCATAAGTTCACCCTTCTTATCGAACTAATTCAGCCACATATTATTCGGATAAATATCTCTACAATAAAAGGATCAAATTGGGCACCCGCATTTTTCTTTAATTCTTCAATTGCTTGCTCTACGCTTAATGCTTTTCGATAGATTCTATCATTTACCATTGCATCAAATGCGTCGGTAACCGCTAAAATACGACATAGTAGCGGAATTTCATGGGCTTGCAATCCCCTAGGATACCCTTTTCCATCCCAGCGTTCGTGATGATATAAAATGTACTCCGAAACAACGTTCAAGTCAGGTGCATTTTGCGCGATTCTATACCCAATTTCACAGTGCCGTTTCATTTCTGCCCATTCCTCAGAAGTTAATGCTCCAGGTTTTTTTAAAATATTTTGATCAATTCCTACCTTTCCAATATCATGTAACATTGCAAACAGAGACAATTCATTTAGTTCACTGGAAGAAAGATTCAGCTCATTTCCAATTAAGTGACACGTGGTTTTTAGACGAAGGGCGTGTTCCTCCGTTTCATGGCTCTTCTCATAAAGTGTTGCAAGAAGCATGTTCATAATAGTATTACGAAAACTCTTTCCTTCCAGTAGTTTCTGATGGTACATAAGCTCTTCGGCTTCCTGAAATACGGATTGAATTGACTTCGTGGCGTTTTCTTTAATGGAAAATCCAAAGGAAATACTAATTTTATCAGGACTGTTTAAGGTAATCGAGTGTTGGACTTTATTTATAAACTCTTCGACCTGTAAAGCATTAGCATTAGGTAGAAAATCAGAAATTCATCTCCCCCCCACCGAACTGCGACACTACCCTTAGGGAGGTTTTCTTGAATACAATCTGCCACCGTTTGTAGAAGCCGGTCTCCTTTTAAATGACCAAAAACATCATTTGTAAGTTTTAATCCATTCACATCGCCCATAATCACGGCCAGGGGAAAGAAATCCGGATTATCAAGCTGGTTTAGATGATCCTCCACGTATCTTCGGTTAAACAGATCGGTAAGTGCATCGTGATAACTTAAATACAAAATTTGCTCTTCATGCTGTTTGTCACTGCTCACATCACGAAAGACCATTATCGCCCCGTATATCTTTCCAGTTTCATCTTTAATAGGAGCTGCGCTATCTGCGATTGGCACATCGATACCAAATTTGTTCCTTAATACGGTATGGTTGGCCAAGCCTATGATGGTACCTGTGATTAACACTTTTTCAACGATGTTGTCAACTGGTTCATAAGTTTCTTCATTCTTAAGAATGAAAACTTCTGAAAAGTACCGTCCAACCGCTTGTTCTGAGCTCCATCCTGTTATTTCTTCCGCTATGGCATTCAAGCCTGTAATTTTGCTATCGACATCCGTTGTAACCACACCATCTCCAATGGAGTGTAGGGTAACACGGAGCAATTCCTTTTCTTTAAATAATTCTGCTCTATAGTTTTCGCGATCTGAGACATCAAAAATGATTGAATATAGATAAGATCCATTATTGAAGTAGAATGGATAAGAATACACATCAACGAACTTAATTACGCCGTTTCTTAAACGATGGGGAAAAAGGAAGTACTTCTTTTCTTTTTGCAATGCCGAAAATCGAAATTTATCTACATCACTTTTCGGTAAGGCATTGATTTCATGAATGCTCATTTGACATAATTCTTCTTTTGAATATCCATAAAATTTACAGGCGGCTGTATTGGCATCAATAATCTTGCCAGAAATAGGCTCGATAATTAGCATAATGGCAATATGCTTATTAAACATATTTTGATATCGTTGAAGTAATTGTTCCCTTTCATGTTTTAAGGAAACTATATCAGTAATGTCAACACGAGATCCCACCAGATGTGTAATCATCCCATTTTCGAATACAGGTGTTATTTGTGTACGCCAGCTTTTCTCTCCAGCCGGGAGTTTTAACACTTCATGAAATGTAACAGGAGATTTTGTGGAAATACTTTTCTTGAAATGTTGAATATGTTTATTTCCAACTTCTTCTCCTAGTAATTCAATCGGAGTTTTTCTTAAAATATCACTCAATTTTAAGCCCGTTAATGTCTGATGAGCTTTGTTATTTCTAACGTATTGAAATTCGGTTCCGTTAACCTCAATTAAGAATAACGAATCTTGTGTACTATTGAACATAACTTCTAGATCCACGCTCTGTTTGTATGACATATTAATTTGTTTCGAAGTCTGTTCAATGATGTTATCTTTATCAAGAAAATTGAATAATGTGGCATAATGCTGGGAATCAATTTTAAATGCTGAAATATTACAATATTTCCCCATAATCCATAGGTTCAGACTACGTTCTTGCTGAATATCTAATGATAAGTATAAATTAGTCCATTCTTGTGCAACTTTTGGCATTATCCTCGAGATGCTTTGACCAATTATCTCTGATTTATTTGTTGTAAAAGACAGTTCGAAGTGCGAGTTTATTTCTGCAAAAATGAAACTATCTAAGCTGTCTGACATCTTATAATGAATAGCATAGGGAATAGGCATCTTACTTACAAGTTGAGCAAACAAGGTATTTTGCATAATAATTTCGCCTCTCTTTTCAACAATATTATACATTTTTCAACATGCTAACATATATTGGGCAATATTTCAATTATTTTCTAATTATTTTCTTTTTCATTGCATTTGATATATTATATAGTAAAGTCAGGTCTCTGCTTATATTGTTATTATTTCTATCGCCGCCCAAAAATAAAAAGAGTAGTTGACAAAAAATTGCTTTGAATCTATAATTACTTAGAATTCTAATTATTTTCTAAAGGCTGGTGATTTGCATGGATACACACATTAAAAATTATGAATTCTATTTAAGATCAATTGTACATGCCATGAAGCAAATGCTAGATAATAAGCTGCTTCCCTACGGAATCACGAATCAACAGGCACGCTTGCTGGGGGACTTAGATGACCAACTTAAGAGAGACGAAGAAATTGTTCAGAAAGACTTGGAGCGTATGATGAGATTACGAGGTTCCTCAATCACTAGCTTGTTGCAGGGTCTTGAGAGAAAAGGGTTTATTTCACGTAGCACAGGAAACGAGGATGGTCGGACAAAGCAGGTAAACATCACTGAAAAAGGAAGAGCAGTAATCCAAGAAGTTGAAAACACTTTTCTGGAATTAGAGCAACTGCTTGTAGTAGGTATGTCAGAGGAAGAAAAAGCCACATATTTACGTTTGCTTAAGATTTCCTTTAAGAACTTAATAATCGAGTAATCAGTTTCCAAAATAAGCTTGGTAGTTTTGTTTGTTATATTAGATAGAATTCTAATTATTAGAATTCTAATTAAAGGAGGATTATAGCATGAATAACTCATTAATAAAACAAGCCGCCCCATCTAGGCTGACACTTCGGCTAAGATTGATATTGGCTGTCGTTATAATCGCAGATATTCTAGATCTGATGGACTCAAACATCACCAATATCTCGGCACCTTCTATTGTTCAAAACATTGGTGGAGGCGAGTCTCTGATCAAATGGCTTGGAGCAAGCTATGCTTTAGCGATGGGTGTACTGCTTGTTATCGGCGGACGCCTAGGTGACCGTTATGGTAAACGGCGAATGTTCCTGATAGGCATAATAGGTTTTACGTTGGCTTCGGTGTTTTGCGGTTTATCTATCAATCCGCCAATGATTATAACAGGAAAGTTGATACAGGGGAGCTTTGGTGCTCTACTAATACCGCAAGGCATGAGTATCTTAATGTCCACGTTTTCTCGTGAACAGTTTCCCCGTGCGGTCAGCGCGTTTGGACCGGTTATGAGTCTTTCGTCTGTTGCTGGTCCAATATTAGCCGGATTAATTATTCAAGCTAATATAGGCGGGCTTGACTGGCGACCTATGTTCCTTATCAACATCGTACTTGGTCTGGCGGGTTTTATCGCAGCGGTTAAGTTATTGCCTCACGATCAGCCTAACCTCAATGAAAAGCTGGATGGTATTGGTACTGCATTATTGGGAGTGTCTATGCTTGGCCTGATTTTTGGCTTAAATGAGGGTTCAACGGACGGCTGGACTATTTTACCGATTGCCAGCCTCGTGGTAGGTGCTGTGATGCTTGCAGCCTTTGCGCTTCGCCAGCTGTACGCTGATAATCCTCTTATTAAACCTTCTCTCTTTAAAAATAAAGGATTTACGTCTGGACTATTAGTGGGTCTCGGGTTTTTCGCGGCAGTTAATGGCTTGGCTTATGTCATTTCCTTGTTTTTTCAATTGGTTCTTCATCTCACTCCGTATGAAGCGGCTCTAGGACTCTGCCCAATGGCTATCGGCATCGTAATCTCCTCAGTGGTCTGCCGGCCGCTTCTAACTAAACTGGGACGTACACTTATCGTCATTGGGCTTTCTGCTACACTTATTGGCGCTCTCGGCCTCTGGCTCACCGTCTTAATCAAAGGTATGGCAGCCACCGCATTGCTGACAGCTCCTGCTATATTAGTTGTCGGAATAGGAATGGGCGCTTGTTTCAGCAGCATTTATGAGGTGGCTCTCGGAGATATAGTGCATGACGAGGCAGGCAGCGCAAGCGGTTCCCTAAGCTCTGTACAGCAATTAGCGGCAGCAATTGGTTCTGCGGTCGTAACAACGATTTTCTTTAACCTTCAGATTACAGCGGGAGAAGTTGGAGCCATGATGTCCAGTATTCTGATTGTAGCAGCAATTGTCCTCATCTGCCTCGGACTTGTTTGGCTTATGCCACGAGCAGCGCCTTCTCAAGACTTGAGTTAAGGTTTTAATTATGAGGCCTTACCAAAAAGAGATCCCCCTTTTTAGGGGGGATCTCTTAAAACACTGAAATAATAACAAAAAGAGATGTTCCGAAGAACATCTCTTTGGAGGCGCCACCCAGATTTGAACTGGGGGTAAAGGTTTTGCAGGCGTATATCCGAAGCCCTGAACCTGTTGATTCTCAAGGGTTTGGAGGGACAAAATTATTAAATACACCAATGTTACACCAATTCAACACTAATATTTTTCTACAGAAAATTGGTTAATACACAACGTTCATAGTGGTAATACGATGGGTCTATATCTTTATTCTGCTACCCGCGTTTTGATTAATCCACTTTTCTAGAGTTTTTACCTCAACAAAATATCTACCACCAATCACAATACTAGGAAAGTTTTTGCTTCGCATCAACTTATATGCTACATTTTTACCTACGCCGAGAACAATCTGAAGATCCTTTGTATTATATAATATTTTGGTGCAATTTTGGACTATTTCATCTTTCACATTCATCTTCCACCTTATGCCCCATTTATACTTTTCACTCCGAGGTTTTTTATTAGTATATCACAATGCTCAAGTATACGCAAGTGCGTATACGCTTCTGCGAATATAATTGTATGATTTATTCGAGGTGATATACATGACTACGAAAGAAGCTATCGTTGCACGTATTCAAGAGCTTTGCAATTTAAAATCTATAAATCAGAATGAACTCGCAAATTTAGCCGGTGTGACCCCCTCAACTGTTTATAGTCTGTTCGACCCTCGTCGGAATGATGTTTCCATAAGTACCATTAAAAAGCTATGTGATGGTCTTGATCTCACATTGGGTGCATTCTTTAATGCACCTGTATTCGATGCCCTTGAACAGGAGATAAAATAGTTTTTTCAGTGGTCATGCAGGTGATAATTATGCTTATTAAAGAAAACGTATCTAAATATCAGTAAGGAGACTGTTATGAAACTAATATTTAAACAACGTATGTTCTCTTGGTTTGATAGCTATGATATTTATGACGAGCATGGACAAACGGTTTTCACCGTAGAAGGGCAACTGGCTTTGGGACACACCTTGCATATCTCCGATCATAGCGGTGCACACATTGCGACCTTAAAGCAAAGGTTATTAACCTTTCTTCCCAAATTTGAAATCTACTTAGGAAATCTGCTTGTGGGCTCCATTACGAAAGAGTTTACGCTGTTTAAGCCATCCTTTTCCGTAGACTGCAATGGCTGGCATGTAGAAGGAAGCTTTTGGGAATGGGATTATCAAATTCTTTCAGGAAATCAGGTAGTCGCTACCATACGAAAACAACTGCTCAACTGGACAGACACCTATACGATTGATATTTCAGACGAAAGAGACGCCCTCATGGCGCTTATGGTGGTGTTGGCGATTGATGCCGTGAAATGCAGTCAAAATAGTTAGCAAGGAATAAGACATGAGTATCCCATACATTCAAGAGCATGTCTTGCCTCAACACTTACTATTTTCGGTTTCTGTTAACTAAGTCTAAGACCTTCCAAAAGGATTGAAATGGCTAAGACAAGCATAGCTTCTTTTAAACAGTAAAATTGTAGAGCATCAGACGCCTCTTGGTTATCCGAAGTTCATTTCATAGAACTCAAATTCATTTTTGCATCGTCTAATTTCTTTCTCAATTCATTATGATTAATCTAATTTCACTTTTTATTTCTAATTTCTGGTTAAGAATTTCGACTTTGTATTGATACTCGCCTAATTACTAAAACCTTTTCTAGCGTTCTACTGACTTTTACATAAAAGTATGATATAATATGTTTACAGCGTGTAGTTATTGATGGCGTAATTATGTTGTCAATAACTATACGCTTATTTCATAAACTTAGGAGATTAATATGTTTAATGTTGGTGATTTGGTTATTTATGGTAGCACAGGCGTATGCGAAGTCACCGATATAGCGGTGATAAATCCTATAGGAATTGAGGGTAAAAGCTATTACGCTATAACGCCACTATATCAGTGCGGTACAATCTATGTTCCCACTGACAATGTAAAGGTATTTATGCGCCCAATAATTTCAATAGCGGAAGTGGAGCAGTTGATTGACACCATTCCCTTCATCGAAGCAGAAGCATACCATTGCAATGGTGCAAATGGTTTGATTAAGCATTATGATTCTGCATTCAAATCTCACGAATGCAAGCATTTAATTGAACTTGCGATGTCAATTCATGCAAAAAAAGAATTTGTAGCAAAGCAAAATCGGAAATTGGGAACCATAGATGAAAAGTATCTGAAACGAGCAGAAAACTTATTGTTTGGTGAAATGGCAGCGGCACTCAACATTACAAGAGATGAGATACCTGAATATATCTCATATAGACTCAGTCTCTCATAGAATTTTAATAACAGATATTTTGTTCTATATCTTAGCTAACTGCATTACAGTAAATGTTGTTGCATTTTTATTGAAAGGAATGAATCAAATAATAGACACGATTTTTATTTCATTACTAAAAATACTAGATAATTTTCTTGCTACAAGTAAATCTATACTCGTACATAAAAACAAGGCCATTGCAGCTTCAATGACAATTGTTGTATCTCAATTTCTTTTCTATTTTGTAATTTCAGAAATCATAAATCAGAACAATATCATTGTAATTATTGCGGTTTCTGTAGCATCTGGTCTAGGATCTTTTATCGCATTCAAGATCAACGATAAAGTCTCAAAAGAAAAACTATATCTAAATATTATAACTTCAAAACATTTAGATGATATGACAGAGTTATGTGAATTCCTGAGAATCAAAAATATCAAAAACATTATAACGGACAGTTATAATAAAGATTGGACAAAATCAATGTCAGTTCAGGTGTTTGCTTTAACGAGAGTAGAAAGTAAATTGATTGATAAGTTCTTAGATGGGCAGGACAACAAATATTTTAGAGAAATATTGTATTAGTAATAAAACCCCTCTCAAATAAAAAGCTTTGTGATGGTCTCGGCGTCACATTGTGTGCATTCTTTAATACACCTGAATTCGATGCTCTTGAACAGGAGATAAAATAGTTTTTCAGTGGTGATGCAGGTGATCATTGTGCTTACTAAAGAAAACGTATCGAATCTTAGTAAGGAGACTGTTATGAAACTAGTATTTAAACAACGTATGTTCTCTTGGTTTGACAGCTATGATATTTATGACGAGCATGGAAAAACGGTTTTCACCGTAGAAGGGCAACTGGCATGGGGACACACCTTGCATATCTCCGATCAAAGCGGCACACAAATTGCGACCTTAAAGCAGAGGCTTTCTTCCCAAATTTGAAATCTATTTAGGAAATTTGCTTGTGGGCTTTGGGAATGGGATTATCAAATTCTTTCAGGAAATCAGGTAGTTGCTACCATACAAAAACAACTGCTTAACTGGACAGACACCTATACGATTGATATTTTAGACGAAAGAGACGCCCTCATGGCACTTATGTTGGTGCTGGCGATTGATGCTGTTAAATGCAGTCAAAACAGCTAGAAAGGGATGATTATAGCACATTAGTATTTGATGCTGAACAGGATAAATAACTTATCGGATACCCTAAAAGCGGTTCGATAACGGTACTTTTATCACTACATAATACATGCGCTAGATGTTCTCACAACCGCTAACAATCCTGGATAGTGTAAAACGTGAACCCTTAGTTTAAATCTCCGTCTACAGAAATAAACGCATCTAACGGCGGGGTTCCACCCGCAAGACCTACCGCAAAAACGGTATAGATTGTGCCAGGCATAAGTTTAACATTGGGTACAGTCAAGGCAACCTGACCATTCTCAGCAAGTTTTGCCTGCAAGGTGTAGTTCCCTGGAGCTACACTGATATATTCTGTAACATCTTGATAGCCGACATCTTCAAATAGTACAGTACCATCCGGTAATGCGATATCAACAGAGGGTGCGTTTGGGGATAGGTGAGCAAATCTAATGTATGCACTACGTTTATCAACCATCGGCATATATACTTCCATGATCGGGAGGAGGCTGAGGTTTGCAAGCTCGCCAACTGCTGCAACGATGAAACAGCTTCTTTGAGGAACCGTGAGCGTGGTAGTATAGACAGGGTTACCTGTTTCCCCAGTAGGAAACACTTGTATGGTATACTCTTTTGCTTTTACAGGAACATAGTCTGTCATTTGCTTATACGCAAGATTTTTCGCAATTAAGGTTCCGTTTGCATAAATGTCAACGGGCTCTCAGAAACATCATAAGCAATATATGTTTTGGTTTCCTTTGCTGGCTCTTGTGTTGTTGGCTGTGTTGTTGTGGTGGGAGCATTGCCAGAAGTAGGTGCAGTTTGTGTAGCATCAGTAGGAGAATTGGAGGCAGCTCCCAAATTACCAATAACTTCAATAACCACTATAACAACTAACGCAATAAACCAAACTCTTTTGTAATTGGCTTCTTGTTCTTGGCTCCACATTGAGGGCAAGTCTTTGCAGATTTAGCAATTTCAGTCCCACAACTCGAACATGTTTTCATTGATTTGTTTTTTACTGCTTCCATCTCTAACTCCTCTACTGTATTAATTTACATTAATGCCATATTATGTCAACTAATGTAATGTAGTATATATAGGTTTAAAATTATTTTCAAGAAATAATTAGAGGGACTACCTTGTTGGTAATCACTCTTAGCTTGAGCATAGAAAAACACCTCTCAGATTAATGAGAGGTGTTTTAAATTCTAATAAGGGGTAGGGGGGCGTATACTATCGTTACGTTGATTAGCATGGTTATATATTTCGAACAACATTTCTGAACACCCCCCGCCTAAATCGGATCTTATCAAAGCCTCCCTAGCTTTATTCTCCAGCTAATGTAATAACACCATTTTCAAACCTTCCCACATCGTAATTATTGGCTGTAATAAAAATAGTGGAAACTATTATAGATTTATCGAGAGAACCACTTTTAATAAATTCTATGGATGCATCTGCAATTTCTTGTAGCATACTTTTTAGCTCTCGATCAGCAAGGTCAAAGTTGCCCTGCCCTAAGAATTTGGCACGATATATTGGTTGCGGAGTAATATCAATGAATACCATGAAATTAGTGCCGTCTCTGGTCAAAACACTTGCTTTATCTACTACAGCTTTATCTGTTACAACTCCACCAGACATTCTAGCGCCAAGACTGAGTGCTGCAATCTGGGTGTCCTGATAAATATTCGTAGTTTCTGCCTCGGTTAATCGCTGCTCTACTCCTGAACTATTATTCTTTGGGATCAATGCAAAAATAGATAAACAGATCGACACTATTACTAATCCCAACATGACTTTCGCAGCATCATAACTCCAAAAACTCTTTTCTTGAGCAATCCCTTTTTCCACTTCAACCTTATCCCTAAATGTTATTTCCATTTCAGTTTTTTGAATTTCTGGCGTAAGAACATCCTCAGTACCTTTACTTTCGTCTGAAACTGGTGCCCCACAGCTTATACAAAACTTTGCTTTACTTGATATCTCTTTGCCACATTCTAGACAGTTGAATAATGCCATTGACAGTTCCTCCTCCAAAATTTCTAATTAAATTATAATTCACATTTCATACATTTACAAGATTTTACAACATTTTAATAACCTTTAAGACAACAAAAACGGGAAGCTCTTTATAGCTTCCCGTTAATAGGCATCACCCAAAATAGCGGCTGATCCAAGACTTTGTTTACGTTTTGTAAAATAACATATTGATTCGATTCTAATTTTACGCTTTTTTGCTTGGTCTGAGATGTAAATTTAGAGCACACTCTAGATTGCAAAAACCACTACTATGATTAACACAGTAGCGGTTTATTGGATGCCCTTAAATATATGAGGGGGTATATTACATTTTCAGCTTAACCTCTAATTCCGAAAAGTCAAGTAGTAGTTCATTCTTACTCACAAGAACGAATTACACTTTCGAACAGTTGTCTGCGGCTAAACTCACTTAAATCTTTTTAATCATCTTTTAGTATAACAATAAATTTACCAGGATCATTATTCTTACATCTTTCTACAGATACCTTTTTCCCATATTGCTCTGAAATCTCATCTTCAAGCTTTTCATAGTGTTTATACGAAAGCCCTAAAGGAAGATTGAACGTATACTTCGTTTTCTCATCCGTATGTTCTGTTCTAATTCTTTTAGCAAAGTCATCTCCTTTGTATAGGTTACAGTTTCTAAATATTTGCTCAAGCTTAGACTCCCACACCAACTTAATCACTATGAACATTACTAATATGGCTAGAAAAAAAAGGCTTCTAGTAAGATTAGGATTTTGTGAAAAATATTTTGACAAATAACACAAGAAAAACATAGGTAAAGATAGTGAAATAATTTTCAATATCAAATCTACCACCTCCTATCTAATTTATAATAATAACAACTGATTTTATGTCTAGGCACATAGATGATTCTCTAAATATTTTCCTTTAAACCAACAACAGTCTGCGAGAGGTTTCCTACTTTAAAGGGGCGTCGAGCGGGAGACCAAAATTAAACTAATTACAATCTCCCTGCTATCACCAATACAATTTAATCTTTACCGCTCAATATCAATAGTGGGTTATCTTATTTATTTCTTCTAACAAGTTTTCTAACAAAATGTGTTAGAAGTGCATCCTTTGGTACTCAATGCTTTCAATAAAATCACTGCACCGGAAACGCTGTAACCTCTGATTTTCAAGGGATTCAGCAATCTCAAATAAAGTCAAACAACCTTACATAATCAATTAGATGTTTGAATGGCATTCAAGAGGTCATCCTTAAAAACAATTTACATTAACTTTGCGAGCGGGACAATCTATAAAGTAAACTCAAAGGGGATAAGTTGAGCAAACACTCAGCCTATCCCCTATTTCATTCTTTTATTTGAAATGATTTTTCTTCCTTCTCTCATAGAAGTAATGTCCTTTATGTCTTTCGTATTTATTCATACACTTTCCAACATACGGACTAATAGCCACTCTGCGCTCCTTGTTCCCATTGTTCTAGCTGTAAACAAAAGAGTATTTCCCGTACTTCTAGGATAGCTTGGAGCAGGGGGGGGCTTTCATTAATAATCATCTATTATATATTGATTTTCAACTAATTTTTTGCAGTCATTCTCATGCTCTTTCGCTTTGTTCATTACTCCAAAATGTTGCTTTAGGACATCTTTGATAATGCCAGAAGGACAGCTATATTGGGTCAAAATTTCATACAGCCAAACTTCTTCCGTCTTGAAGGACACGCTAATCACACGCTTTTTATATGGAGTTTCTATTTTAGTTCACTCCCTTCAAATTGATTTCTTTTCAAATCTCACGCTAGATTATATGTCGTATTGCTTGTACAGCTTTCCTACATTTTAGAAATTTCTAAAATTCATAACACAAGAATTCGTAAAAAAACTGGGCTATAGGCGAGTGAAAATCACTCAGTTCCTGTAACCCTTTTTTTCAATAGATAAAGAATACAATGGAGAATATAATTATTTTAAAACTACCCGTTTTTTGAAGTGAAATACAAGTGAAATCTATTGAATTACAAGATACAAGAGCAAAAAAGAAAAGCCCTGAAACCATTGAAAATCAACAGTTTCAGGACTTTGAGTTTTGGAGGCGCCACCCAGATTTGAACTGGGGGTAAAGGTTTTGCAGACCTCTGCCTTACCACTTGGCTATGGCGCCGAATGCAATACCCCATGAGAATTCTCACAGGGTATCGTTGGAGCGAGTGACGAGGCTCGAACTCGCTACCTCCACCTTGGCAAGGTGGCGCTCTACCAGATGAGCTACACTCGCATAAGACTCTGTAGAGGATTTCTCCTCTACAGAGATGGTGCCTCCGGTCGGAATCGAACCAACGACACGTGGATTTTCAGTCCACTGCTCTACCGACTGAGCTACAGAGGCAATTTGGACACGAGGGTTCGTGTCCGATGGCGACTCGGAAGGGACTTGAACCCTCGACCTCCGGCGTGACAGGCCGGCGTTCTAACCAACTGAACTACCGAGCCATCTGGTGGGAACAACAGGGATCGAACCTGTGACCCCATGCTTGTAAGGCATGTGCTCTCCCAGCTGAGCTATGCTCCCTCGTCTTGTTTCTCACAAGCGACGAAATTTATTATAAGCGACCAGACCCCATTTGTCAACAGGTTTTTCAGAAAAAGTTTCGCTTTTTTCCAAGGCTTTCTCTGGAAGGGTATTCTTTCCTTTTTGCTCCTTTAGCACTCTTGGTTAAGGGACGCAAGTAGCGCTCCTAACTCGCTGGCATCAAAGCGATGCACAGTATCACAGAACTGGCAGCTCAGCTCCGCCTTTCCCTGTTCCTCCAAAATGGCGTGGAGCTCCTCTTTACCCATACTAATGAGCGCGGTCTCCATTCGCTCCCTGCTGCAATAGCAGCGGTACTCCACGGGAGTCGTCTCCAGAAGCTCTAACTCGAAGCGTGACAGAACCTTACGCAAAAGTTCTTCCGAACTTAATCCGCTTTGCAGCGCAGGGGTCACTTGTCCTAATTCTGCAATGCCGGCCTCAATGGCCTCCACGACTTCAGCGTCTGCCCCCGGAAGGAGCTGAATCATATATCCACCTGCGGTTAGGACGGAATAGTCACGATCCACCAACACCCCCAAGGCACAGGCCGTCGGGATCTGCTCACTTTCTGCAAAATACGCAGTAATATCCTCGGCGATTTCTCCAGAGACCAAGGGAATGGTTCCGACATAGGGCTCCCGCAGGCAAAGGTCTTTAATGACGGTCAAAGAGCCATTGGTTCCAACCGCCGTTCCCACATCCAGTTTTCCGGGAGCCTTGGACGGCAGTGTAATTTGCCCTTCCTGCACATAGCCACGAACATTTCCCGTGCTATCCGAAACCGCTAAGATCGTACCAAGAGGTCCGCCTCCGTTGATGCGAATGGTGACCGACCCGTTCTTTTCTTTTAATGTATTCCCGATCATGGAGGTCGCCATCAGTGTCCGCCCCAGTGCTGCCGTGGCAACGGGAAAGGTCTGGTGAATTTCCTGGGCTCGTTGTACCAGCTCGGTAGCCCGGATGGCCATAGCCTTAATCGGGGCGTCCTTTGCTATCATTCGAATGATTTGATCCATGCTTATATTCCTTTCTTCCTTGCGCTGAAAAAGATGCGCTCCTCCCCTTCTTTGGGGCCACGCATCGTGAGTTCACCATGCTGTTTGATTTGACAAAAGCCCACCTCCCCAAGATACTGTTCGATCTCCTGGGGGGTATAGGCATATTCTTCATGAATCTCCTGCTCTCGGATCCAAGTCTCTCCCTCACGCAGAAAGAGATCCATAACATAGGTGCAGATGCGACGGCGTGGTTCAAAGTCCGTGCGCCACACACAATAGGCATCCTCGGTTTCGTCCAGAAACATCCCACCATCCATACGGGAAAGGCGCTTGGGCGTGAGCATATCGAATAGAAAGAGACCGCCTGGCTCTAAGAATACATGAACCCGTGAGAATGCCTTCCGTAAGAGCTGAGGCTTCGTGACATGATTCACGCTATCGAGCATACATACGCACGCATCCACCGTTCCATAGAGATCCAGTTGTTCCATGGCTTGGCAAAGAAAGATGGGAGGAATCGATACCTCTACATCCTTTTCCATCGCCTGGGCCAGCATGTCCGGGGAAATATCCACTCCAATGACTTCATAGCCCCGCTCTGCCAACAGCCAAGATAAGGTTCCCGTTCCGCAGGCTAAATCCAGTACGCTTTGAATGCGTTTATTTGCCTTTTTAAAATGTCGTTCTATATAATCCGCCCATCGCGGGTACTTCACATCTTGAGTGAATCCATCGTAGCACGACGCCAAGCCTTCATATTGATCCATGGTGGCGCTTACCCTTCCTTGCTCGGATCGATCGCATCCATCACGCGAGGCAACACCGTTTGATAGCCCTCTGCCCCATAGCGCAGGCAGCGATTCACGCGGCTGATGGTGGCGCTGCTTGCCCCGGTTCGTTCTAAAATATCATTATATATCATTCCTTTGTGCAGATACATGGCAACCTCAATCCGTTGCTCCATGGCACAAAGCTCCGACACCGTACAAAGATCCTGAAAAAACTTGCGGCACTCCTCCACGCTGCCAAGCTGCAAGATGCATTCATAGAGAAGATCACTGCTTTCCTTGGGAGACTTTTTCATTGTCTTCAACCCCTTTCGCTTCCTTGCCGACATATTATCACACTAAATCGTGAGTGTAAAGGGTGACTTTCCTGTACCCTTCGCCAATTTCCATAATAAAATGTGAAATTCTTTTCTCTTTCACTTGCAAGAATCGAACGGAAGCGATATAATAAGTCGTCCTATTTTAAACAAGGAGGAATCCATCGTGGTAAAAGCAATCGTTGGAGCCAACTGGGGTGACGAAGGAAAAGGAAAGATTACCGATATGTTTTCGGAAGTTTCCGATGTGGTGATTCGTTTTCAAGGCGGCGCAAATGCCGGGCATACCATCATCTGTGACTATGGTAAGTTCGCATTGCATCAGCTTCCCTCCGGTGTATTTTATCCCCATACCACTAACATCATCGGCAACGGCGTTGCTTTGAATATTCCGGCTCTTTTGGCTGAGTTGGAAACGCTGCGCAAGGGTGGTGTCCCGGAGCCCAAACTGATCATTTCAGAGCGGACACAGATCCTCATGCCTTACCACATTTTACAGGATACCTATGAGGAAGAGCGACTTGCTGGGGGAGCCTTCGGCTCAACCAAATCCGGCATTGCTCCCTTTTATTCTGATAAGTACGCCAAAT
This sequence comes from [Clostridium] viride DSM 6836, assembly GCA_000620945.1. Classification (GTDB taxonomy): domain Bacteria; phylum Bacillota; class Clostridia; order Oscillospirales; family Oscillospiraceae; genus Evtepia; species Evtepia viridis. Next base: position 364,490 of record KK211198.1, read on the forward strand.
ATGGCATTCAAATTTCGGATCTCTTTGACGAAGCCCTGCTGCGTCGTCGCCTAGAGGCCATCTGTGAGATCAAGAACGTTCTCATGACCCATCTCTATCACAAACCGCCCATCGATGTGGATTCACTCTTCGATCAACTCATGATCTATCGTGAACAAATTGCCCCCTATGTGGGAGATGCCTTCTCCTTCGTTCAGAAAGCCGTTGCCGAAGGAAAGAATCTTCTTCTGGAAGGGCAGCTGGGCGCCATGAAAGACCCCGATTTCGGCATTTACCCCTTTACCACCTCCTCTCACACCTTGGCCGGTTTCGGCACCGTAGGTGCTGGCATTGCCCCAAAGGATATTACCGAGGTGGTTGCGGTCACGAAGGCCTATTCCAGTGCCGTGGGTGCAGGTGCGTTTGTCAGCGAGCTCTTTGGCGAGGAAGCCGACACCCTTCGTCGTTTGGGCGGGGATGCCGGAGAATTCGGTGCCACCACCGGCCGTCCTCGTCGCGTTGGTTGGTTTGACGCCGTTGCCACAAAATACGGTTGTCAGGTTCAGGGTGCCACCCAGGCTGTCCTAACCGCCATCGATGTCTTGGGTTATTTGGATGAGATTAAGGTCTGCGTTGGCTATGAGGTGGACGGTGTGGTGAGCGACACCTTTCCTGTCCCTGCCAAGATTGATCGTGCAAAGCCAGTGTATGAAACGCTCCCCGGCTGGAAGTGTGATCTGCGCGGTGTAACGGATTATCAGGCTCTGCCGCCAGCGGCCAAAGCCTATGTTGACTTTCTGGAAGCGAAGATTGGCGTTCCCATTACCATGGTTTCCACAGGACCCAAGCGTCACGAAATTACAAAACGACTGTAAGCTGTTCGGTTTTCTGCAAGATTATGATCGTTTGCCTTCACACAACTAGTAAAGCATCTCCACCATAGCGGCGGAGATGCTTTTTTTTCTGTTTTTTATTGATCCCCGATTTTATAACAAACCAGATTGTGATTGCGATCACAAATCGCTAAAAACACCTCTTGGGCGGTATGGAATCCCTGCTTTTCGAGCTGTTTGGAGAGCCAGCTTCGATCGAGTCCCATTCGTTTTAGATTCTCCTCTAACACATGACCATCCATGATGAGCTCCGCAAAAATATAATCCTGCTCCGGGGCTAAGCTTAAATCTTCGGGTGTTACAGGGCGTGACGTGCTGACCGGTAAAATGCTCAGCTTACCATTGTATTCATACACTGCCGTTTGAATGCTACTTAAGTCAAAATACCCTTGCTCACGGCACAGCACCATGAATTCGCTCAAATCCAGCTTTGCTTTCTGCATATTTTTACGATATAGTTTTCCATTGTCTAGTAAAATGGTTGGCGTTCCGTTAATGAACTTTCTGGTGCGTTGGTATTTCATCATCAACCAGCCCAGTATGACGCTGATGAGTCCATAGATGAGCATGGCAATCAGGGGTTTCCAAGGCTCTTCCAGTTCCGTTGCCAGCTCTGCCGCAATCGAACCGATGGTAATGCCCATAATATAATCAAAAAAGTTGAGCTGTGAAATTTGTTTATGTCCTACTACTTTGGCAACGAAAAACAAAACGAGAAAGGAAACCACGGACGCAAGACATAATTTGAGTACTTCCATACTGCACCTCGACCTATTTTTTTTAGTCTTGTGCAGGAATCATAAAAACATTCGGAGAACGCAAAAAACAGCGCATGGTAAGCACCATGCGCCGTTTTCCAAAAGTATAATGAATGTTAAGCCTCCGGCTTATCGTGCAGTACGCAGCGTCTTCCTTCGCGCTCCCACAGGACAAAGCACTTCGAGCAGCTGATGCACTTTGCATCTTCTCCCGCTTTCAAATGCTCAATCAGGTCGGGCTGAGCAATAAAGGGACGGGAGAGGGAAATGAAGTCCATTCCTGCATCCAAAACTGCATCAATGTCCTCCTGGGTACGAACGCCGCCCACAAAAATAATGGGAATGTTCACGGCAGCACGGACTGCCTTGGCGCGTTCCAGATAGTAGTTGTGATTCTTCTGCTTGCCTTGTGCAATCCAGTCAAAGCCGGAAAGCTCAATGGCATCCACTCCCAGAGCCTCAAACTCACGGCAGAAGTATACAATGTCTTCTGCGTAGGCGGCATCAGCCTCACCGGCACAGTTGGAGTTGACCTTCACCAAAATGGGATAGTCCGCGCCTAAGGCTTCACGAAGGGCCAGTAAAATTTGACGAACAAAACGGAAGCGATTTTCCGCAGAGCCGCCAAACTCATCCTCACGCTGATTGTAGTTGGGATCCATGAACTGGTTGAGCAGATACCCATGGGCACAGTGCAGCTGAACTGCATCAAATCCAAGCTCCTTGCCCTTCACCGCCGCTGCAACATAGTCCTTGCACAGACGGTCCATATCCTCCACGGTAATCTCGCGCGTCATCAGGCCATTGGGAGCCTTCTTGTCTCCACTGGGAGCCAAAGGAGTGGGATCGGGCAGATCGGGCGTAAAGTACACATTTTGTCCTGCGTGGTTGATTTGGAGTGCAATGCGTCCGCCCTTTGCATGAACCGCTTCCACAACCTTCTTCTGGCTTTCATAATGTGTTTCATTGCAGAAGCCAACCTGAATGTCGGTGGCTCTTCCCTCGGGGGAAACGTAAGTATACGCGGTAATGATCAGAGGCACTCCACTTTCGGCAATGTCTGCATGGAGATCGATCTGAGCCTGACAAGCCGTTCCATCGGGCTGCCCAAAAGGATCTTGGGTGGCAGAACGAACCAAACGGTTCGACAGTTCCATCGTTCCGATCTTAGCAGAGGTAAACAGTTTAGAGGACATATTGTCATCTCCTTATTTCAGTAATGTTTGGTTTAAGTGTGCGATATGGACGAAAGCTATCTTTTCTATTTTAGCAAAATCACTCAAAAAAGCAAGGAAAAGTTTCAATTTTGAGCTCGCACTTGCTCCTCCTCATTTGTCTAAAATGATTAGTTTTCTTGTCGGTTTTAAGACTTCCTTGTCGATTTTCCCATAATTCATTTTTTGTTCATATTTCCATTGACAGGTTCCCCAAATCTACGATAAGATTGGTTTCGACTTTTCGGTTTCATAACGACATTTTTCACAACAAGAAAGGGGCCTATTGTTATGCCTATAAACCCGGAAGCCATTGGTGTATTTGGTCTATTTGTAACGGTAATCTGCTTTGGTCTGGAGCAGGTTGGCGTTGGTATTGACAAAAACACCGATCATCAAAAGCTCAGCCGTTCCCTTGCCTATGTCGCTCTCTTCTTCGGCAGCTTCTGCCAGCTGTTCACCGGTCTTTGGATGTTCCTCTTTGGAATCGCTGGCGACCACAGCAAATACTTAGGCGCTGTCTTTACCTTCTTCGGCCTGTTCTGGCTGATCGTTGCCTTCTTCTTCTTTAAGGGTGGCGATAAAAAGGTAATGGCTCACTTTTTCGCCGTCAGCCTGATCTTCGTCATTCTCTTTACCATTCGCGCCTTCCAGGATGGACTGGTTTGGCCGCTTGGCATCGATCTTGTCGTGATCGACATCTTGCTCGTCTGCCTGACCTTTGGCTGGTATACCGAGAAGCCTGTCTACACGAAGCTAGCTGGAGTTTGCAATCTCACCATTGGTGTGATTTCCTTCTTCCTGATGTATCCTCACATCCTGGCTGGGCACTAATTCGTAGCAATTCGGCCAATCGCAAAGCCTTTGGAGTATATTCTCACCTATCTCGCTATTTCCTTGGTACAAAGGGTTACCCCCTTTGTCTCTGACTTTGTGAAACCGTGAAAAGTAAACAAGCATTCTTAATTAAAACTCCCGCTTCCTTTGGAAGCGGGAGTTTTTGTGTTGCTTTGTTTCGTTCTTAGCGTAAGAATTCTGCTTGCCAATAGGGTTTTGGGAGAAGTACGCCCTGGTCGTCCTTGGAATGGAAGGTCATCTTAAACTGTCCGGAGCGATTGCCCGTCTTGTCGCCGATGTCCTGGCCAAAGGTAATGGTAGTTCCATCCGATATTTGCGAGAAGGAGAAGGTAACCTGCTGAATCGCTCCATCGGTTCCGGCTTGCGAGGAGTTGACGTACTGCACATTTGCCGGGGCAACCCAGTTGCCCTTTAGATTATTGATCAAGTCGTTTTCCAGTAAGGGTTGGGTATCCGAAGAGCCTTGCTTGAAGAAATACAGGCCTTCTGTAAACTGTACCATGACAGATCCATCAAAGCGCAAGCCATCGGCAGACATGGTACTGATGACGGTTTCGGGGCGATCATACAAGACATCGGGTGCCTCATTGTCGCGGGAGGTAAAGCCCCTTAAGACCTCTTTCGTGGAAGAGTCACCCGCAGGGGCCGTACCAATGTACTTTTGCGCCACGGCATAGAAATCATAGCGGTACTTGTAATCAATTCCATTAATGTCCAACTTGAATACGGTATCCGCCTTTACCGTGATAGAACCACTGGTGATCTGATTGTTGGAGGGTTCTTTTCCCATAATTTGATCAATAGTTGGTTCCGCGCTGTTAGCAGGATATATGACATAGTACATTCTGCAATCGGAGTCCCAGGAGCCTGTGATCTTCACCAGATTGTTATCCGCAAAGGCCTCCAGTTTCTGAACAATCTTCGGCGCTTTCACCGGGGTTGTCGCAAAGTCTCCCTTGTAGACTTCCGATGGTGTGGATGCCTTCCCTTGCAGGTAGTAATAGATCACATACTTGCGATTGCTGTCTCCTGTATTGGGTGGAAGCAGTCCTTCAATGGTATATTGGGTTGGCGCTGCGTTATTGTCCGAAATCTGGAAGGAGCCTGCTGCAGTTCCCTGCTTGCTGTCGGATCGTTGTGATCTGACGATGTTGGGGTCTGTAATCGTTGCCGGTGCGATCGCTTCCGGAACCGCATAGTAGTAAACCGTACAACCCTTGGTTGCCTGAACGCTCATCAGCACTTGGCGATCGCCCGGTTCAAACTTGGTTTCGCCTACTTTTGCGGGCGGCACATTATCCACGAGCGCAATCCGCAGCAGGAATGGGTCCGTTGGAGCCGTTACGGAGGAGACATAGTTGTTTTTGATTGCCTCCTTCAAACGAGTGTCGAAGGTACTCCCTGTTCCCGGAAGTTGTCGGATGCCGGTCTCATTGCCAATGACGGCATTGAGCGTTAAGTTCACATTGGCCGTAATGGGAATTTGGCCTCCTGTGATGGGGGTGGTATCAATCTTGGTAATCTTAATGGCGTAGTAGAGATCTTCAAGATTTTGATACTCGGTTTTTGTGGTGAGGTAGTCGGTCAATCGCGTGGCGTAATTGTCCGGTAACACAAACTTGTTTACCCCATTTTTAAGCACCGGTTGCAGAGAATCGATACTCGTTCCCTGGTATAGTTCAAACTCCAGGTAATGGTCTGAGCGTAGAAGAAGATCGAAGTAGATATTCGGTCCGGTATTCTTTGCCCTTGGGTTGATAAAGAAGGCGGTATCGTACTTAGAAGAGTCAAAGTTTTGTACTTCTGAAAAATAAGTCAGAGGGGGAACTGTTTTAAAGGGCAGGGTAACGGTTCCCTTCATGGCATTTTTCGACGTATCATACATGGCGTAATTGACCTGATTATTCAGCTCAAAGCGATAAGAATTGTTGTTGGTGAGCCGGATGGCCTCCGGCTTGAAGGTAATCAGCGTTTTCGCATCCTTCTCCTCCACGGTTACATAGTTCCAATCGATGGTGACGGCGGCATTGGGAACCTTAGACGCATCCACCAAGGTGATATAGTTTTTGAGGGCGCTTTTATCCTCTTGAAAGAGCTGCGAAAGGGTCAGATAATTTCCATCCTTGTCCGTCTTTGAGCCGCACACGATTTCAGAGAAGGTTAGCTTCACCGAGGCATCCACACTGTAATTTCCGCCGATTTCCTGTTCACTGGATAGGCCGACCGTGGGTGGAACAATGTCCTTTGTCTTGGCGGTAATCTTAGTAATATTCGATTGATTTCCGCTCTTGTCTTCGAGCATAAAGTAAATGTCATACGGCATTTGCTGTTCCAATCCGGACACGCTGATGGTATACAGCTGCCCTTCTTTGGATGCACTGCTGGAACCATACTTCCATGCTCCAGATCCGGTTTTCACCACATCCTTCGACTTCTGATTGGAAAGATCAGGTTTCCCATCAGACGCTAAGGGAAGCAGATTGGTACCCATCTTAACCGCAGCCCAATAGACCGTACAAGGTTCATTGACGACATAGGTCAGTGGTATGCTGGTCGCAGCCACGCTACCGACCTTGGGATAGGTACCGTCATTGGGCTTGAATTCGGGTGGCTTACTATCCTTGGTGGTAAAGGGCAGTTTATAGGGGGTGCTGGACATATTGTCCGATGCATCACGCAACACAACATAGAACACATAGGATGCATATTCCTCCAGTGTTCCGCCGGTGGCGGTATCAATCTCCTTTGGGGTATTCATGACCCCGCCATAGGTAACCCCCTTGGAACGGGTGCCCGAGATCGTTTGCGTATACAGCTGGCTTGCCGTTGGAGCAACCGCATTGGCAGGCAGCACTGCCCAATAATAGCTGGAGTTTTTATTTGGTATCAAGGTAAAGGTTGCGCTGGTACTCGTTGTACTGGAAACCTTGGGATATCCGGAAAGAAGCGTTGGAATCACGTTGTCCACGGCCTGTACATCCGTACTCTTAATATCTGAGCTTGCACCCCGCAGATCCATAAAGAAGGAGTATACCGTATATTTCTCACCGGGTTTCAGACCCGAGATGGTAGTAGTGCTTTCCTTATCCGGTAAGGCACTCAAGTTCCCGGATTTTAATGCATTCTTGGGTGGCGCATTTTTCGCCAACAAGTCATCCTTACTGGGCATATTCGTTCCAGCGGGATACACGGCATAATACACCTTACCCGGCTTGTTGGTCATATAGTACTGCGCAAACGAGGTTGGCTGAATCTTGTCGGCCTTGGGATAGCCATAGGAAAAGTCCGGCTTGAGTGCATCCATCTCTGCATCCAAGGAGCCCATGACCTTTCCGTTGATTTTGGCCGTCACGCCGGGGCGAATGTAGATATTCTCAGGAAGCTGCTCGATCACAACACCATCGTTATTAATAAGAACACTTTCAATCTGCCCTTTGCCCGTAACCGTCGCTCCGGTATCAAAGTACATGGCCGTGGTATAGGTGTCCTTTTCCAAAAAGATTTTAGCACCCTTTGCGGTTTCATCCACCGTCAGGGCATTGACTTTTCCCTTGTACACATTCAGCACCGAACCAGGGCTCATGATTTTTACGTCACCAAAGCTGCCCGTTAAGTTCAAGAACGTCCCACTTGGGCCTTTTAGGTTGACATTTTTAAAGCCTTCAAAGTTGTTGGAAAGCTCCTCTAAGTACGTACTCGATTTAATCAAAGTGTTTTCAACCACGGTACTTTTATCGGTTTTTAAGGTCAAAATCTTTTGTTTAGCAACATCCACGATTAGGTTGGAAATATTGCAATCGGTCAAGATAACACTGCTTTGACCAACGTTACTTTCACCGGCTCCACTAATCACTTGATCCCCATTGACGGTCACATTCTTGAGCGTCACATAACCAAGGCCAACGCCTTCCGTCAGGTACAGATCTCCCAACACCGTGGCATTGGAGAGGGTGGAACCGGAGGACGTGAGCGTGGCATTGCCATCGATTATCCCACTCACATTACCCCGCTGAGAGGTAACGATTTCACCGGCTACCGAGGAAAGCAGTTTCGCCGCTTCCCCACGGGTAATTCTATTGGTGGGTTGAAAGCTTCCATCCGGATATCCACTGACAAAGTTCTTCTCCACGGCGGCATTGATGTAGCCGCGGCTCCAATTGGAAAAGTTGCGCTCATCTGTCAGCTGAAAGCCTTCCCCCTCTTGCGGAGCAATTTTAAGCGACCGACAAAGCATGGTGACTGCTTCCTCACGCGTTAGATTTCCATACGGATTGATCCCCTTGCCATCCCCTTGCATGAATCCTTGAAACGCTGCAATGTCAATATCCGTTGCAAACCAAGCCGTGGATGGAACATCCTTGAAGGTTTTATTTCCCCTTGCCGAAAATCCAAAGGCTCGATTCAACATTGCAGCAAACTCGGAGCGCGTAATGTTGCGGTCCGGATTCAGATTTCCTGAGATATCGCCCCGCATGACCTCTCTTTGTACTAAATTTTGTAGGTAGGGGTCTGCCCAGCTGGCCGCTGAAGCAGAGGGAGCTGCACTCATTCCCATACCAAATGCCATGACCATCGAAAACACAACGAAAACAAACCTCTTCATCTGCTTTTTCTCCCATGATGTATTTGGAAGAATTATAGCATTTTATGCCATAAGAATCAATTGGTTTCTCCCTATCCTGGACTCGTTTCGACATATTTTTCTTGGCATCCTCGGGGAGATCCTTTGCTTTTTTAACTGGGTTAGTAAGCTCCATCTGCCCTGCGTACGATCCCGTCTTTTATAAGTAAACAGCATAATCCGTTCTGTTTGTAGCAAACTCAAATAAAGATAACACCCTACAAAGTAAGGAGCAAAAATGCAATGCGCAGAAACCGAAAGCCAGCCATTCTGTTTGATAAAGAACACTATCTGCAACGCCATGTGCTGGATGCGCATGGGGATGCCCTTGTTCGGATTCAACTAGACGAACTTCAACAGGTCTTTTCCCCGTTTTCTCCACCGAAGTATGAAGAATTGGATGAAGCGCTGGCCGCCCATATTGACTCCGTGGTGTATCCCATCCCACTGCGCTATCAGTTGATTCTGGAATTTCAGACAGAAGGCAGCTCTTTGGAGCAGCAAGAGCGGGTAAAACAAGTAATTCGGGATTTTTACTGCCTTTGTTGCGCCGATAAATTGCAGGATCTTCGCATCAATATCATCAAGATCGTGGCGCTCTTTACCATGGGGGCTCTTCTTTTGACCGCTTCCTATCATCTAGCTTCCAATGGCCAAGGTCAATTGATCACTGATTTCATGAATATTGCCGGCACCTTTGCCCTGTGGGAAACGGTAGGGCTCTTTCTCTTGGAGCAACAAGACATTCAATTGGATAAGAAAAATGCCGAACAGACTGCAAGGGCAATCATTCGCTTCCCCTCTTGATACAGGTGCCCCCCTACTCCAACTTTCCCTTAGTCGGCTCTCTCCAGGTCATGCGGAAGTAAGCCATAGACTTGGACAATCTCAAGTTGATCGCTCTCCAACAGATCCCGCGGCGTTACCACACGTCCCCCATCTCCATCCAGATCCACGCCGAACTCTTCCCACGCATACCAAACCAGGTAGGCACAGTGAGCACCAAAGAACTTGCTTTCCGAATTCATCTTTTTCTCCTGAAACAGGCCGGCCAGCAAACGGTAAGGAATGTCTTGCAAGTGTTGCTCGGCATAGGTAGCCACGTCAAGTCCCCGTTCCGGACTAACACCTCGGACACGCAATAGGGCGTAATTGGAGTAGTTGCGCCAGGAATCCACATCGGTGATCACTGAGTTTTCTCCCAAGGCCAAGGTTTGCAAGGCCCGTTTCTCATCGAGAACCAGGGCCGCATGACCATGCATCCATCCCATGGAGTGGGTGGAAAGTGAGAGTAACATATCCCCCGGTTGGATGTTGACGAAGTCAGGCCCTTTCACAAGGTTTCGTTCCTGATCCACCAAAAGATCTTCCCTGGTAAACCAGCCCAAAAGAGGTGCGCATTTTACATACACTTGCTTCAGATATTCCGTTTGATACTCGAGAATGCGCTCTTTTCCCTCGTCGCCTTTTGCCAGCAAGGAATCAATGGCTTCCTTACCAAGTCCCGTTTGCGCCAAGAGGAAGGAATACTCCTCTTCTTGCATGGTCTCATCCTGGAGCACATCTGCAATGGAACGCTTGTCCACTGCACTGGGCTGCACCCAGTTTCGGTGAGCCCATACCACTTGCAGGAGGAAGACAAAAAGGAAGAGTGAAAGCACTCCGATCACCAGCGCAAGGAGCAGGGGTTTCCTACCTTGTTGTTTCACTCGATCCTTCCTCTCCCAAGATGTTAGGTATTTGTTTCGCCAGGGTTCTTTTTTCCACGTCAAAGGTTGCGCAGTGCCTTGGTTTCCTGGGCAGATACGCACCTGCATCTACAAAAATAGACTCCATTTGGTCGCATCCATGCGTCATATTTTTTTCCTTCCCTTCATATTTTAGCACACATTCATTCACTTGGCAATTTTTAACAAACGGAAGGATGATATCCATGCGAGGAGACCGATATGGCGGGCACCGCGTGATCGCCCCCCTGGGACTGCTTCCCCAAGCGGCGGACAAGATCAGCAATGATCTTCCCATTTACTCCAACGAAATCTTAATCGACGTCATCGCCCTCCAACCCACTGCCACAGCCTTCGGTAGGATCAAAAAAGAGTGCGGTGGCGATTCCGATGCCATTGCCAATGAGATCCTCAAGATTGTATCCGACCGAGGGAAATTTCAAGACCCGGTAAGTAAATCGGGTGGGATGCTCATCGGTCGGATCAAAGAGATTGGTGAGGATCTGGTGGGAGAGATCGATGCCAAAGCGGGAGATAAAATTGCCACCTTAGTCTCCCTCTCCCTTACCCCGCTAAATATTGAAGAAATTACGGAAATCAACCTTGAAACCGAACAGGTGTTCTGCAAGGCAAGCGCCATACTCTTCGAGAGTGGTATTTTTACTAAAATCCCTGACGACCTGGGGGAAAAACTTACCCTGGCCATTATGGATGTAGCCGGAGCCCCTGCTCAGGTGGCGGTCAACGCAAAGCCCAATGACACCGTGGTGGTGCTAGGAGCTGGAAAGGCGGGACTTCTGTGCTTAGCAGAAGCCAAACGAAGAGTCGCTCCCACGGGCACCGTGATCTGCATGGAGTATTCCAAAGATCAGTGCGATGTCGTAGAGCGTCTTGGTCTTGCGGATATCGTCTTACAGGTCAATGGGCAGGAGCCGCTTAAGACCTATGCACAGTACATGGAAGCAACCGGGGGAAGACTGGCTGACTTTGCCGTCAGTGCGGTGAACGTGCCCAACACGGAGCTTTCCACCATCCTGGTCACAAAGGACGAGGGCAAGCTCTACTTCTTCAGTATGAGTACCGACTTTGTCAAAGCTTCTCTTGGTGCCGAAGGAATCAAAAAACGCACCACCATGGTCATCGGAAATGGCTATTATCCGGGCCATGCTGACATCGCCTTTCATCTGATTCGTACCAATCCCGATCTGCGCCGCTATTTCGAACAAAAATTTGGAACCTAAGGTAAGGAGGAGTTCGCATGGAAACTTACGAAGCGATGATTCGAATGAGAATGAGTATGCACGATGCGCATTATGGCGGTAACTTGGTGGATGGGGCAAAAATGCTACATCTGTTTGGGGACGTTGCAACCGAATTGTTAATTCGTCGGGATGGGGATGAGGGTCTATTCAAAGCCTACGATGAGGTTGAATTCCTGGCCCCCGTCTTTGCGGGTGATTACATAGAAGCCGTGGGGAGAATCGTCAGCGAAGGAAACAGCTCCCGTACGATGGTATTTGAAGCCAGAAAAGTGATCATCCCCCGCCCGGACATCAACGAGTCCGCAGCAGATGTGCTTGCCGAACCCATTCTGGTTTGTCGCGCCAGCGGAACCTGCGTCGTCCCCAAAGCGAAGCAACGAGGCTAAGCTCATTACGTGGATGGAGGAACTATAGCATGGAGAAATTGATCATTACCGCTGCCATTTGTGGCGCAGAAGTCACAAAGGAGCAAAACCCTGCGGTCCCTTACACCGTGGAGGAGATTGGCCAAGAGGCTTATCGCGCTTACCTAGCGGGCGCTTCCATTGTACATCTCCATGTCCGAGAGGATGACGGAACTCCCACACAAAGCAAGGAGCGCTTTGCCCTTTGCATGAAGGAAATCAAACGTTTGTGCCCGGATTTGATCATTCAGCCCTCCACCGGTGGTGCCGTTGGCATGTCCAATGAGGAACGACTTCAACCGGTTGCGCTTAAGCCGGAGATGGCGACTTTGGACTGTGGCACATGCAACTTTGGCGGCGACGATATCTTTGTCAATACCGAAAACGCCATTAAGGTATTTGGGGAAACCATGATAAAGCTTGGCATCAAGCCGGAAGTTGAGGTGTTTGACAAGGGCATGATCGACATGGCCATTCGTCTGAACAAGCAAGGTTACATAAAAAGTCCCATGCATTTTAACTTTGTACTGGGTGTCAACGGCGGGATTTCTGCCGAACCGAGGGATTTGGTCTTTTTGGCAGAATCCATTCCGCCCGGCTCCACCTTCACGGTCAGCGGCATTGGACGCAGCGCCTTTCACATGGCGTCCCTGGCCATTTCCATGGGAGGGCACGTTCGTGTCGGCTTTGAAGACAATGTGTATCTTTCGAAGGGAGTCCTCGCTCAGTCCAATGGGGAATTGGTGGAAAAAGTGGTTCGAATCGCCAAGGAACTTGGTCGTGAGGTGGCCACACCACAGGACGCGAGAGCCATCTTAGGACTCGAATGCAATCCATAGGATTGCCGCTCAATTCGATCCCCGATCCACTGCTCAGCACCCCATATTATATATGGCAAGAAGCGCGATCCACCGAATGTAACGGCGAATCCACTTTCTTGCCATTTTTTTACCCTTTTGCACCCTATTTTTAATAGAAGGGAATGAACAACTTGAATCATAAGGTTATTTCTGTTCAGGAGGCCGTGAGCAAATTGCAAGATGGTATGACCATTTTGATTGGTGGCTTTATGTCAACCGGCACTCCCGAGACCTTAATCAATGAGATAGTCGCACAAGGCTTACAAAATCTAACCATAATCAGCAACGATTCCGGTCACTCAGGCACTGGGATAGCCAAATTAGTGAAAGCGAGGCAGCTAAAAAAGATCATTACGACGCACATAGGCCTAAATCCCGAAACCGGACGGCAAATGATGGCAGGAGAGCTGGAGGTCGAACTGATTCCACAAGGCACGCTTGTAGAACGGATCCGAGCGGCCGGCGGCGGACTTGGTGGATTCTTAACCCCCACCGGCTTGGGGACGAGTGTGCAAGACGGCAAACAAATTCTGACCATCCATGGGAGGTCCTATTTACTGGAGCTTCCCATCCAGGCCGATGCCGCACTCATTCGTGGATCCGTGATGGATACCAGCGGAAACATGCTCTATCACGGCTCCACCAGAAACTTCAATCCCATCATGGCAACGGCGGCTCCGCTCGTCATTGCAGAAGCAGAGCAGATTGTTTCCGTGGGAGAGTTAGATCCCAATCATGTGGTCACTCCCGGTCTGTTTGTGGACTACATCGTAAAGGAGGCCTTGTGATGACGCCAGAGAAGGAGTTGATTGCGAAACGCATTGCCCAAGAGCTGAAGGATGGGTATGTCATTAACCTGGGCATCGGACTTCCCACCATGGTTACCCATTACATCCCGGACGGTGTGGATGTGCTTCTCCAATCCGAAAATGGGATGATCCGTATGGGGCCTCCTCCGAAGCCATCCCAGTTCGACAAGAACATCACCAATGCCGGTGCGCAACCGGTCACAATTCTTCCCGGCGGCGCATTCTTTGATAGCGCCTTGTCCTTTTGCATCATCCGTGGGGGACACGTGGATGTGACGGTCTTAGGTGCTCTCCAGGTGGATGCAAGTGGAAGCCTGGCAAGTCACATTGTCCCGGGCAAGCTGGCCTCCGGTATGGGAGGTGCCATGGATTTGGTCACCGGTTCAAAGCAGGTGATTGTGGCGACAACCCACACCCTGCCCGATGGAACCCCAAAAATCCGAAGCAGGTGCACTCTTCCGGTGACGGCAGTCAATCGCGTGAATAAGATCGTAACCGAACTTGCCGTCATACTGGTTACACCAGAGGGTTTGTTGCTGACGGAGATTGCCGAAGGATGCAATCCCAATGATGTCCAGGGTGTCACCGAAGCAAGGCTCCTCCTCTCCCCAAATCTCAAACACATACCAAGATAGGAAACAAAACGCAGCTGGAAGACACAGATAAAGCCTTGGGAGCGCACCCCAAGGCTTTTATTCGTTAATCCTGATTCCTGGATTACGTCCTCCCTCGACACAGAAGGCGTTCCCTTCATATACTAGGATATGATCAACGTAACGGAGGTCTTCCTGTGAAGCAATCCATCCTCTCTTCTCTTTCCTTCCACCCGCACCTGGCTGTTTTGCCCCAAATGAGGTGAGGTGGTGAAAGGACTCCATCCGAAGCATCCCCTGCGCCGTTGGTGGAAACGGCTGCTCCTAAAGGATAAATTTCTCTTGAACTTCATGCTCCTTTTGCTGATACAATCCGCGCTAAACCTGTTTGTGAAAGACTTAGCCATCTCCGAAACCTCTCCTCTGGACATCGTGATTCGAACCACGTCCGCCACGATCTTCGGTTACTTCATTGGCGTTGGGTTTCTGCGCGAGACCTCATTCCATGCACCGAAAGCGGACAACGACGTCAATAAAGAAACGGGGCAAGACGCCAGAATCTCTGGTCTTTCCACCAATAAGCCGCTGCCTGAATTCGCTGAGATTCCTACCCAAGAAGTTGAAAAGCGATACCGCCAACAGATCGTCATCGTGGCAAGCATCGGCATCGTATCACTTAGCATGCTACTTTTCGCCTCAAACCTAGGTCGAACCCAAACCATGGAGGCCACCGCCACACTCTCTCAACTGCGTGACTTTGTGTCTGGAAGTGTTGGGTTTTTAGTGGGACACTCGGCCAAACATTAGCTTTTTTATCAATTGCACCTGATTTCCCTAAAGAAATTTCATCCTTTCCTTTTTCTATGAGCATATGGTATGCTTAAGAGAGAAATACTGAATCTTGGATTGGAATCGGGAGGGAAATGCACATGGATGTTCAAGTTACAGGAACCTTTCCAAGTTCGAACGGAATAAGTGACATTGCTTACTATCTGATGAAGCCAAAAGGGGAAGCTCGCGCCGTCTTGCAAATCTCACACGGTATGTGTGAGTATTTCCTCCGCTACCAGGAGTTTGCTCTTTTCCTGAATGCCCATGGCATTGCCGTGGTGGGAAATGACCATCTAGGACACGGTGCATCCGCCAAGACAAAGGACGACCTTGGGTGGTTTGCTGAGCGCGATGGTTGGAAGCACCTTGTGAACGATCTTCATACCACAATGGAACTTGGAAAGCAAGCTTTCCCCGAGGTGCCCTTTGTGCTCATGGGACACAGTATGGGATCCTTTCTGGCTCGGGCTTTTCTATCGAAGTATAGCGCAGAGTTAAGTGGATCCATCATTTGTGGAACGGGTGGAAAGAATCCGTTGATTGGCCTAGCCATCTTCCTATCCGCTCTGAGCACCAGGCTTTTGGGTCAGAGACATCGAGGCCAGTTTATCGATAAATTTACCTTTCGAAACTATTGCAGCCAATTCGATTCGGTCAACAGTGCAAAGGATTGGATTACTCGAGATAAAACCATCATTGAAAAATATCTCGAGGATCCTCACTGTCAATTTACCTTCACTTCCTCTGCGTTTCATGACCTATTTTGTGTCAACCGTTTTGTAAACTCAAACTCATGGGCAAGCTCCATCCCAAACAAGCTTCCCATCCTAATCATCTCTGGCGACATGGACCCGGTTGGTGATTTTGGGGACGGGGTCACTTGGGTCTATCATCAACTGAGACAAGCCGACCAAGACGTTCAGCTCAAGCTATATCCAGAGGCGCGGCATGAAATCTTAAATGAGATCAACCGACAAGAGGTGTACGACGATATTCTCTCTTGGTTTAATAAGGACATCATAAAGAAAGAGGAGAGCTCTCCATAAGCTCTCCTCTTTTGTTCTATTATCGACTCAGAATGTTATACAGCATGATGGCCAGCTGCGCACGGGTGGCCACCCCATTGGGATTGAAATTCCCGTTGGTATTTCCTTGGACAATGCCAAGTCCCTTGGCAATTGCCACATAGCCGAACAAGTCCGCGGGAATGGCCTTTTCATCCTTATAACCAATGCGGTAAATGTCTTTTAGCTGCGCCACTTCCCCATACCCAGCCGCATCCACCAAGAGCTTGGTCAGGCTTGCCCGGGTTATCGCTGCCGAAGGATTCTTCTCCGCGCTGGTCAGAAGCCCCATGGAATAGGCATTGGAATAGAGGGCTTCCTCATACTCCTCCGAGTCGGGGTTTAGGGTAAACCCACAGGCCGGAATGACGAGGCTTAAGGCGTCCTTTTGGGTCAGATTTTGGTTGGGGTGGAAGGCTCCCCCAACGTAACCAACTCCATATTCTGCAAGCGTTTCAATTTGCTTCTGAGCAAAATGCCCTGTGATGTCGTTGTAGCCAAACGAAATGGCCGATTCTTGGGCATACACTAAGGGTTTTCCGGTGATCGGATCCACGCCCCAAACGTTGGATTGCGCAAAGCCATAGACCAATTTCAGTTCAGAGTCGGTCTTGTCAGCTTTGGTAGATATATATTCATAGAAGAGGGCGATGCCTGCGGCTTTTTGATAGACGGCCTTGGCTTCTTGCTCTGCCTTAATCCCTTTTGCCTCCGCAAAGGTCATATCCGGGTTCCAAGACACGGAGTAGTTTCCAATGGTACCATCCATGGCATTCACGGTGACAACAATCTCATTGCCGGGGAATGGAATCCCATTGACCTGTCGAACAAAGGAGAAGCTTTGGTACGGAGCGTTCTTTTCCTCCAGAGTGGGGCTGGCAAGCGCCGTGAGTGCATACTCTTGGGCGTTATATTTCGTGGCAAATGCCCGTGCAATTTTCTCGCTCTCTGCACGATTGTAGCGAGCCTGCCCATTCGGATCAATGGACGCATAGGCAGACATGGAGAGGAATGCTCCGGTTTTTGCATTGAGCACAACATTTTTGATGGAATACTGGTCGGACTTGCGTTCTACAAAGCTTAGGTTGGCATAAATCATGGGTTCTTGGTTGTTCTTCTCAACATAGTAGTTGCTGGTGTCCAAATGATATCTGCTGTTGATTCCAAGCTCTGAAACCCCACGGGCCGCAGCTTCTAACTCCTGAGAGGACAAGCAGCCCTTGAGCTCATTAACCGCTTTGAGTTCCACATCCGTTAATCCTGCTCCGTTGGTTTTAGAAATATCTTTGGCCGCAGCCTGGGCTTCCCGATAAAAGATCTGCGGTTTGCGTCCGACCAAGGTTCCTGTCAAGGCATCCACCACATAGTCACCCTTCATTTGAGGCGTATATTGCAAGATGGCATGCTTTGGGTCTTTTTCGGAAACCACATAGTTTAGCTGCATGTTGACGGCAGCGTATAGGCTGGCGTTTGCTGCATCCTTACTGATCTTAGCATTGGCCGGATAGCTTGCATAATTGGCGCCACCGTCACTCCGATAAAAGCTGGTGACGGCTTTCTTCGCGCTATTGACACACAGATTCACTTGAATGGGGCTTACCTTTCCATTCAGCCTAAGTGCGCCATAGAAATTATAGTTTCCGTTATCGTAGATTGCCAGCAAATTAGTTCCTTCCTGCAATTCGCAGGATTCCAGTGGGGTGTCTAGCACTTTGACGAGAAACTCTTGTGCCAGCTTTTGTGCCTGCGTTTTGGTTAACTTCGGAAACTTTTTCAGCTCGCCGCTTGGTGTGATATAGGTTTTTTCCTGATATCCGAGATAGTAACTGACTAGTTTGCCACCTTCCGTGACCGTCACATTCAGATTGGCGTCTTTGCTTTGCCAGGATAAACTCCAAATATTCTCTGGACTACCTTCATTGAGATACCCCGAAAATTCAGTGTATTCATCCCCGATATTTAAGAGTTTCTTGGTGGCGAGGGTTACGTTGGCAAGTCTTGTCTCCAACGCTGCATCACTTGCCGCTGCCGGTAAGATCATCGTGGCTGCCAAACAGGCGGATAAAACCAATGAAAGAAGCTTTTTCATACCATCATACCTTTCTTTTTCAGTCTCTTTTATCTTTGACGCAAGGGAAAGGAAATAGTTTCCTATATCCGTAAAATTTTTAAAACTGTTTCTTGCATTTTCCATTTCCAAAGATCCCATATGCTTTTATTTATAAAAAATAGTTTGTTCTGCACGTATGATTGTTGAAACCTGTGGCAAAATGTCTTGCAAAGGGGGTTTTCATTATGAAACCAACGAGCAAACAATCTTGGGGAAACTATGGAAGAGTTCGGATATGGGTCACGTTTATTGCTGCAATTGTCTGCTTTGGAATCTCTCTCACTGCGCTCATCATTGAGCTACTTTAAGTTTCGCTTGTGTTCCACTTTCTGGCGTGATAAAATGCCGAAGAAGGGAGTTGGAATCATGACCAAAGCGTCATTTACAGCTTGGGATGTAGATGATGTAGATACCATTTATGAGATAGAATATGAACCGGTGTCTACATGTCCCGCTTGCTGTTCTCCGCATGAACCTAGCATCCAAGATTTATACCATGTAGCGCAACACCCCGTTTCCCTCGATGAAACCCAGCATCATGTGTATGCATTGTACTTTTGCCCGGACTGCCGTAGTCTCTTTGTGTGCAAATACTCAGCACTTGCCCATCCCGAGCAAGAGGATCTTTTACGATGTATCAATCTGGACGAGACGATTCCCTCTCCTATCGGTGGATTGCCCTGTTCCAACCCTCTAGATCAACGATCCGATGAATTTTCCCTCCTCTATTCGCAGTCCCTCCACGCAGAATCCCGAAAGCTGGATCGCATTGCTTCGATCGGTTATCGCATGGCGTTGGATTCTCTCTTAAAGGAATACCTAGCTGCAAAGTTTCCCAATGAGCGAGATACCATGCAAACTGAACCCGTCGAATCCCTGCTCCGTCGCATTCCAGACCCACGGTTTCATCTTCTGGCTGACCGATTCCAAGATGCAAGTCAAATGGATATGGAACTCACAAAACAGCTTATACAAACAATGCTCCGCTTTATGGAGTCGGAAGCTGCGTTTGTAGCGCTTCTTGCGAACGAATAAGGATTGTACTTATCAAGCGGTTCGCCCTTTCGGGTGGGCCGTTTCTTTAACGACAAAACCAGGACAATTCTAAAGAATTGTCCTGGTTTTCTTGCGATTCATTCTGGGGGATTACACCCCTTGTACACCGATCCCGATCAATCCAGGCCCGGTATGTACCACCAAAGCCGGACTAATCTGTCCTTGAAATATATGCACAAAATCCGGCAGCTGCATTTTCAGCTTATTCACAACCTCTAAGGCCTCATGCTCTGCCCCGCCGTGCACCACGGCTATGTTATAGTTTTTGTACTTCTTCGCATCGTTCATGACCAGATCAATTGCTGCATTTAAGACGTTTTTTCGACCTCTCGCCTTTTTTACGGTGTGATAGACACCCTCTTTATTGCAAGAAATCACCGGTAAAATACCAAGAATGGTACCCATGGTCGCAGAAACCAGTCCAATTCTGCCACCCTTTTTGAGGTATTCGAGGGTGGAGAGGCAGAAGTAAAGGTGCGTATTCTTGGAGATGCCATGCAAAGCTTGTTCTATGTCGTGAAAGGATATCCCACGCTGGATGAGCTGGGCAGCATAGATGGCAATCATTCCGGCTCCGATGCCAATCAGCTTGGTGTCAAAGACGATGCATTCGAGCTGTTTGAAGTCCTCCGCCATAATTTTCATCATATGGTAAGTACCCGAAAGTCCACTGGAAATGGCAAGAATCACCACTTTCTCATATCCATCGGCAACAATCTGCTGCAATACTACCTCAAAGTCTTCTCCGGAAGGAAGGGATGTCTTAGGGATCTCCTGCTCAAAATTGTCGTAGACGTATTGAGGCGTGATATCCACCCGGTCTTTAAAGGTGCCAAAGCTATAATTGATCGACAGAGGAATGACATACATGCCATATTGATCCACATATTCTTGGGGAACATCATTGCAAGAATCTACTAAAACCGCAATTTTTTCAGGGTTCATAATCCACCTCAACACGTTATCTAGTATTTAATATGATTATATCTGCTTCCTATTAACGTGTCAATGGTTTTCCGCAACCACATTGACAAGATACTGTGTTTTGATTACAATAGAATGGAAAAAGAAGGTGCATAAGATGAATGATTTTATAACCGCAATGCAGCCACAAGATATCGTCAGATTTACTCTACCGCGTTACTCTGAGTTGCCTGCCATGGACTTATATATGGATCAAGTGATTTCGAGTATTGAAGGCTATGTCAGTCTACTGATTCCGCAAAATGAGAAAACCTTTCTCACCGGAACCATGATTGCCAACTATGTGAAGCAAGGCATTGTAACCCCTCCCCGGAAGAAAAAATACAATAAGAATCACTTGGCCTATCTCATTGTGGTGTGTCTCCTAAAGCATGTGTTTTCCATGTCTCAAATCTGCGACCTGATTCAAGCCCACATCGATCGCTACCCCACGGATGTGGCCTATGATTATTTTTGTACTGAGTTGGAAAAAGCACTGCGAGAAGTCTTCTCTCCCGACAGCGCCCATGGGGAAAGTCTGGCCATGCAAGTGACGGAAGAAAGTGAGATGGTTCGAAAAGCCGTCCTCTCCTATGCAAATTACGTCTATATCGAACAGTACTTACTCTTTCGAAATAATCTGCACAAATAAAACCGTCCTTTCCGGTGAGCCGGAAAGGACGGTTTTACTGTGCCCTCATTCCAAGAGGGAGATGAGGTCCTCTCGGAAGGTGTCCTTCAAATAAACGTAGTTAAACTCTCGAAATATCTTGACGTGTTTGATCGTAAAGACCGCTAGATTGGGATCACTTTTCGCAACCGCTTCGTATACAAACGAGATGCCAAGCTCTGAACGGACAAATCGTTTGATCAGCTCAAAGCTACTGATGCAGATACAGCGAGAGAAGCTATCCAAGGTAACATTGTGATGATAGAGAAACTGTTCCAACACCGCACGCGTGCCGGAACCTGGCTCACGGCAAAGGATGGTCTCATCCAAAATTTCGGTAAACTCCACTTCTCGATTTGCAAAGGGATGCTCTATGGAACAAATACCCACAAAGTGTTCTTGTTTAAACAAGCGATAGCCATAGTCTTTTTTATTGAAAAATCCCTCAATCACTGCCAGCTCTATTACATTGTGTCGAAGCATCTGTAGTAAGCGTTCCGTATTATCCACGATCAGGGATACGGGGATATCCTTTTTTTGTTCCAATTCAATTAACTTGTCCCCAATGAGATATTCGCCAATGGTTTTGGTAGCGCCAATGGTCACCGGTGCTTTCTGTGCGCCCTTCATGGATTTCCTCGCTTGCTCTTCCAGCGCTCTGGCCGAGCGGGCAAACTTCTCTAGCACCATTCCTTGCTCCGTTACACTGAGCTTTCGACCATTGTATCCGAACAACTTACATCCATACTCCTGCTCTAAAAACTGAATGTGTTGGGTGACCGCAGGTTGCGTCATATTGAGCCGTTCGGCAGTTTCTCGATAATTCATGACATCAAAAAGCGTGAGAAACGTTTGGATTCGATGATCAAGCATACCAACACCTCATAAGCATACGTTATTGTCAAATAATCTTTCATAATTAGATTTTATCTCTCTTTTGTTTTATAATCAAGATACCTTAAAAAAACAAAGGAATGATAACGATGAGAGTCGCAAATAACCTGTTGCACAAGATCTTCTTCATTATCCCTGGGTTTATGGTGGCAATTCTCATTGCGATCCTTGCCACCGCCGTGGAGGGGATTCTCCCCATTCCCTTAATCGGAGCCTCGGTGATTGCCCTCTTTATTGGCATGGCGATCAATCACTTTTGGAAACCAACGAAGATTGCTCCCGGATTAACCTTCACCTCAAAGAAAGTGCTCAAATTTGCCATCATCCTTCTGGGTGCTTCCCTCAGCATTGATACCGTCTTATCCGTCGGACGGCTGTCTCTTATGGTCATGGTCTTTACCCTCTTGACCTGCTTCGGGGTGGGATACTTTGTCGGCAAGGCCTTAAAGCTCAATTGGAAAATGTCGAATTTGATCTCGGCCGGTACTGGCATTTGTGGCGGTTCGGCCATTGCCGCCATCGCTCCCGTGATCGATGCAAGCGACAATGACATCGCATATGCCATGTCGGCTACCTTTCTGTTTGATATGATCATGATCGTCCTCTTCCCGATCCTCGGTCGGCTGCTGGGTTTAAGCGACATGGCTTATGGCCTTTGGGCCGGTACGGCTGTCAATGATACCTCCAGTGTAGTGGCAGCTGGATTTGCGTATAGTGAGGCTGCAGGTGATTTTGCCACCATGGTAAAACTCACTCGAACTCTCTCCATTATTCCCGTTGTGATCATTTTTAGCTTGATTCATCTATATCTTAAAAAGAAGGAACGCTCCACCTCCGAAGCTCACGTGGAGCATCGCAAGGTTTCGATCCTTTCCTTGTTCCCCTGGTTTATCCTTGGCTTTGTGGGCCTGACCGTCCTCAATAGCGTTGGCCTCATTCCCGCGAGTGTGTCTATGGCTGCAAAAGAGAGCAGCAAGTTCCTCATGGTCGCGGCTCTAGGCGCCATTGGGCTAAATACCAGCTTTCGTCAAATGCGAAAATCGGGGGCAGCGCCCATGCTGCATGGATTTATCATCTCCGCCCTCGTCGTCATTGTCGCCATTTTTGTGGAATACTGTATGGGCATTGTATAATCCAATTGAGATTCGATTCAAAAAAGAGCCTCCGAAGATCGGAGGCTCTTTTTATTTTATTTAGGAGCAATGCCGATGTTCAGCTCCATGGGAACCTGGTCGCAGAGGAAACTGACACACAATACCTGCTTTGTACTCATTTTAACCAAAACGTTTTCCCCATAGATTAGGCGTGGGGTGGAGATGTCGATGAGGACTCCCTGATTGGAAAAATTGGTTGCTGCATTGGCGGTAATCATATTTGCCAGTTCCGACAAGGCGCTCTTTGCCAGTTCGTCCAAGTCCCTGGGTTCGGTATCCATCAACATGGTAGAGGCAATGGTTTTCGCTTCCTCCGTGTCCATGCGAAATACCACAGTTCCCTTTAAAGCACCAACAATACCGACTAAAATGATAACTCCGGAGTAAATAAAATCCTGTTTGAGGCTTAGCTTCACGCGTGATACCTCAGAAAAGCCAAGTTGAGGCATCACATCCAAAAAAGAATCCACAAATGGATTTATGTACTTCACATCCATGTATGCTCACCCCTTGCAAAGCCAACATTGAGCAGTATCTCTCCAAACTTGGTATCAGCCAATACCGAGGTCGTTTTAAAGTTCGGGCGGGCAATGACCACGCCATCCCCTTGCAAGACGGAAGGTGGCGTCACCCGCAGACCATAAGCCTTATTGAGCTTATTCAGCAAGGAACAAGCATTGCCGGCCAAAATGTTGGTAAACTCCCCCAGTGCCGCCGTGACCTGATCATTATTCTTTGGCTCAGACTTCATCATGGCACCGACCAATTGAAAAGCGGTTTCCTTTGACAAATCAATCAGCAAACTGCCAGAAAACTTTCCGCTTATGCCGATGATAACCGTTAAGCCACGGGACTGAAATTCTTCATCCGGAATGCTCTCCTTTTTGTAGGTCAAGAGCGTTTTTGTCATCTTATTCACGGCATCCAACAACGCTTCCTTAAACACAAGAGGATATGCATTGGTAAGGTCCTGATAAAGCTCAACGCTTGCCATGATTCGGTGAATGGTGGTAACCAGTTCATCGGCATCCACCGGCTTCTGAATATAGGCCGAAACCTTACTCTCCTTCGCCTCTTTCACAATTTCATCGTCCATCATGGAACTAATCACGATCACCTTGATGTTCGGATCAATTTCATGAATGGCACGGGTGCATTCCAATCCGTCCGTTCCAGGCAGTGTCATATCCATGGTGACCAAGTCTGGCTTCGTTTCTGATATAACGGCTTTGACTTCCTCTAACGAACCTGCTTGCCCAACCACTTCAAACCCATTTTCTTCTAAGATGTTTTTGATGACAGCAATGGAAAACATGGAATCGTCAACAATAACCATTCGAATTCCCTTCATAGTAAATGACCTGCCCTTTCCTCATGTATAAAAGTCATTTTACCACGAAATAACAGATATGAAAATATTATCATAAAATATATTTCTAGGGTTTTTCTTCCATAAATTTCGATAAGTCAGCCCTAAGGTCAATGTCGAAGAGTTCCTCTGGATGGGTGACCGGAAAATACCGGACGTCCAACTCCCGTTTTTGAATGACAAAGCTTCCACCGTGATCTCCTTCCAATTGCAGGAGGTCATCATAAAACGCAGTCGGGAAAATCACTGGATTTCCACGCCGATCGCCATAGGCTGCAGAGAGAATGCAATGGGGATTCTCTTGAAAGGAGGCAAGCATTCCCTGGATCGTTTCCATTCGCAAGTGTGGTTGGTCGCAGACAAAAAACATCATCCCATCACAGGGCCTACCACGGGTTAGGCCCAGGTGAATGGAGCTGCTGATTCCTCGGGTTGGATCTGGGTTCATCACCGTTTCCACGGGGTATCCCTCAACCCTAGCTGCAAGCTCGGGATATTGCGTCACCAAAATCACCTGATAAAAGGGAACTGTAAGCACCTTTTGCAGCGTATGCTCAAAAAGCGGCTTCCCCTGATAGGGTGCTAACAGTTTGTTTCCTCCAAAACGGGTTCCGCTTCCGGCTGCCAACAAAATTGCACTTATCTTCACCGGGTTTCCCGCAATTCCCGCAGAATTTTTTCCGGAGTAATGGGCAAATCACGAACCCAAACGCCGGTTGCGTGATAGACGGCCTGGGCAATGGCAGGACAGGGGGTGTTGACCACAATTTCTCCCACCGACTTTGCCCCAAAGGGGCCACTGGGCTCGTAGCTTTCCTCAAACTCCACCATGACCGTTCCAGCATCCAAGCGCGATGGGAGTTTATACTGCATAAAGGAATTGTTGATCATACGACCTCGTTCGTTATACTGAATGTCCTCGAACAGGGCCATGCCGATCCCTTGCACAATGCCCCCTTCCGCCTGTAACCTTGCTAAGTTTTTGTTAATGACGGTTCCGCAATCTACCACTCCCACGTATTGAATGAGGTCTACCTTGCCCGTTTCCAGATCGACTTCCACCTCGGCAAAGCCGGTCATAAAGGGTGGCGGTGAGATGGGGCTGCTGTGCGCTGCCGTACCACTGAGCACTCGATTGCTGCCGAACACCAGCCTTTGCGCCAGCTCATTGAGGCTGATTTCCTTCCCCTCCTGAAGGCTGAACACACGGTCTCCATCAAACTCAACCGCTTGCTTAGAAAGCTCCAGGAGTTCCGCCCCAGCCTCCTTGATCTGTTCCACCAGTTGGGCACAGGCTTTGATGACCGCATTTCCGGTTACATAGGTTGTGCTGGAGGCATAGGAGCCGGTATCGTAGGGCGAGTTGTCCGTATCCACGCCATGCACGATGATTTGATGCAGATCGCAACCCAAACTATCGGCTGCCATCTGAGCCAGAATGGTGTCGCATCCCGTACCCATATCGGTTGCGCCGATCTGCAAGGTATAGTAACCGTTATCGTGCAGGCGTACCTCTGCCGAAGCCGTGTCCACAAAGGAAATGCCAGAGCCCTGCATTGCCATTGCCATGCCCAGGCCTCGCACCTTGGTGGGAGACACCAGACGGGAAGGAAACGCCTCCTTCCAGCCGATCAGCTCTTTCCCTCGTACTAAACAGCGATCCAGGGCAGAGCTGCTTAGCACCTCCCCATAGTAGGCGGGCATCCGCTCGCCCACTCGCACCATGTTCTTCTCTCGCAGGGCGATGGGATCCATCCCAAGTTGGGCAGCCAGCTCATTGATGGCTGTCTCCACGGCAAAGAAGCCTTGTGTGGCCCCATACCCACGAAAAGCTCCGCCCGGCATGGTATTGGAATACACCACCTTGGACTGAAACCGAAAGGCGTTTGCCTGATTATAAATCGGAAGTGGTTTATGGCCAGAGAGCCCCACCGTCGTGGGCCCATGTTCCCCGTAGGCCCCGGTGTTGGATAAGGTATTGACCTCAATGGCGCGAATGGCACCCTCTTTGCTTGCCCCAATCCGAACTCGAATCTGCATTTCATGGCGACTATTGGAGCTTGAGAAAGTTTCATAGCGATCAAAGAGAATCTTAGCCGGTTTCTTGGTTATAAAGGTCACCAGGGCAGGAAAAATCTCGCTGACTACCGATTGCTTTGCTCCAAAGCCGCCGCCAATGCGGGGCTTGATGACGCGAACCTCAGAAGCCGAAATGCCCAAGGCTCTGGCTAAAATACGACGGACGTGAAAGGGCACCTGGGTGGAACTCACCACATTCAGGCGGCTATTGTGGTCATAGTAGGTATAGGTTCGGAAGGTTTCCATCATCGCCTGGGCATTGGCTCTCGTATGGTATTCCCGGTCGATCACAAGATCACTTTCCGCCAATTCCCGATCCACGTCACCATGCTCAAAGCCCTCTGAAGAGACTAAATTATGGAAGCGGTCGCTTCCAATCTCCACCATGTTTTCATAGTCTTCTTCGGGGTGAATTACGCTGGGGTGATCCATGGCCTTGGTAAAATCCAGAACCGGCTCCAAAACCTCATAGCTCACCTTCAAAAGACGTAAGGCTCGGTTGACAATGGATTCCGTTTCTCCGGCTACGATGGCAACGGCATCGCCCACATAGCGAACGTACTCATCTAAAATCAAGTGATCATACGGGCTCAGTTCCGGATAGGATTGTCCGGCTACCGTGAACCGATGCTTGGGTGCTTCCTTGTGGGTTAATACACACGCAATACCCGGGAGCTTTATGGCAGCACGGGTATCAATATCCAGAATGCGGGCAAAGGCGTGGGGACTGCGTAGCACCTTGACCACCAGACAGTTCGCTGGCGCCAAATCCTCCGTGTAGACCGGTTTGCCCGTCACCAAGGCCATGGAGTCAATCTTGGGGATGGCTTGATTCACTGCCTTCATTTACTCCACCTCCAGGTAGCGTTTTATGGCGCGCATTTGCCCCATATATCCCGTACACCGACAAAGGTTCCCTGCCAAATAGGCTTTGACGTCTTCCTCTGTGGGATGGTCCAGCTCCTTCTTCATGGCTATCACCGTCATAATAAAGCCGGGACTGCAAAAACCGCATTGATCCGCACCTTCCTGGGCAAGCAAGGTTCCAAATCGAGTGGCTTCCTCCTGCATGCCCTCTAGTGTTACCACGTGTTGGTTCTCTGCACGAACGGCAAGGACAGAGCAAGAAAGGACTGGCTTTCCCTCCAGCCAGACCGTACAAAGTCCGCAGTTTGACGTATCACACCCCCGCTTTACACTGTAGCAACCTTTTGCGCGAAGATAATCCAGCAAGAGGGTATCCGGAGCAATCTCATCCTGATACTCCTTTTGGTTAATCCAAACTCTAATTTTCATCGTACCACCCTTTCCCTACGATGGAGAACGCTCCATTCCCAACTGTTGTTCCGCTGACAAAAGTTCCTCGGCTGCTCGCCGAAACAGAACCTTTGTAATGTCTCTTCGGTAGTCTGCGGAAGCGCGCATGTTTTCTCCAAACGTCAGTTCCTGACACAGTGATTCCGCCGCCGCCTCAAGTTCTAACGCCGACGGAACGGCCCCTAAGCTTGCGGCTGTTTGCACCGCCAAGGCAGCGCGGTGTGGACGGGCCCCCACCGAAATCGCCCAACGATCTCCTGTTTTCGCAACCGCTAAGGCAATCACCGGAAAATCGGTTGCGGAACGCCGCAGGCTTTGATAAGAGGCCACGCACGAATCGTGTATGGTAAGGGAAATCTTCTCCACAATGTCCTTGGAATACGGAAGGTTTACAAAGTCCCGCATAGGTACTTTGCCCCCGTGATAGAGATGAACCGTACAATCTAAAGCCAAGAGTGCGGTGAGGAAATCGGAAAAACCAAAGCGTCCATACACACTTCCACCCACCGTGGCCGTATTGCGAAACTGAACACCGACAATGTCGGAAACGGACTTGGATAGAATTTGAAGACTTCCGGTTAAGAGTGGACTGGTTTCCATGTCGCGCAAGGTGGCCATACATCCAATGTCAATTCCCTGTCCGGTCTGCGTGATGGTATCTAATCCAAGAGCAGAAAGGTCGACCAAGGTAGGAATCCGTTTGCGCCCTTGCCGCATCCACATGCCGCCACCCAGAATCCGATTATTTCGATTCCTCATCAGCTCGTCGTAGGCCTGACTTAGGCTTTCTGCTTTGACATAGTTCTGTGTAATGGTAAACATCGTGTGATCCCTCCTGAATCCTTACTCCCAAACGACGACCGTACCATGTTTGGTTGAGGTCAATGTCAGACGCTCGGAATATATTTGCTTGGCACACTGCTCAAATCGAGCCAAAAAATCTGTTTCTTTCCGCAATAGATGCGCTAGCACTTCCCCTTGATGAAGAAAGAGCACCTCATCCGAATAGGCAAGGGCAAGATTGGGGTCATGCAATGTAATGACAGCAGCCTTATCGTTTTTACATACAAAATCCCGCAAATCCTGAAAAAACTCATGTTGCCTTCGAAAATCCAGAAAAGCGGTGGGTTCATCCATGAGAAGAAATCTCGTCCCCTGCAAGAGACCACGGGCCAAAAAGGCCAGTTGCCTCTCCCCTGTACTCGTTTCCAGAAATGGCTTCCCTGCCAGATGTCCAATCCCTAAGTGGTTCAGGGCCTCTTCGGCTTGCTCCATCTGAGCCGAGGAAGGCACCTCAAACAAACCCAGATAGGGCGTGACTCCCATCACCACAAATTCTCGAACAGAGCAGGCTGTATCGGCCAGATACCCTTGTCCACTGTAAGAAATGGCTTGTCCTCGCTGCTTCGCCGAATAGGAAAGGAGCGGGCGCCCATGCAGCTCCACCTCACCAGAGTCCGGAGTAAGCAGACCGGCTAGGCAACGAAGCAAGGTGGTTTTCCCCGCACCGTTTAAGCCGAGAATGGTGATGATCCGACTAGGCGTAATGGAAAGGCTGATGTTCTCGAGAATCCGCTTCTTTTGGTCGTATAGTCTTATTTGTTTTGCAAGCAACGATGGTGTGCGGTTCATAATGGTTTTTTCTTTCTCGTATAAAAGTAAATTAAAAACAGGGCACCTAGCATGGAGGTGACAATGCTGATGGGAATTTCCGAAGCACGCAAGGTGCGTGCGGCGGTATCCGCAGCCAGCAAGATCGCTCCTCCCGCCAGGAGGGAAAGCGGCATAGTGCGTGGAATGTCATCTCCCCAGATGAGCTTGACGATATGCGGAACGAAGATCCCAATCCAACCAACGGCACCTGCCACGGAAACCACCGCTCCCACCAAAAGGGTAGCACAGAGAATGACCGTAAAGCGAATGGCTTTGATGTTTATTCCTAATAAGGAAGCTTCCTGCTCCCCCGTTGCCATGACCTTTAATCTCCAACCAAGCAAGAGTAAGATACCGGAGGCAAGGAGCATGGTCGGCAGAGTCTTTCCAATGTCTGCCCAACTGACGCTATGAAACCCACCCATTAACCAAAAATCAATGGCGGGTAACTGCTTGTATGGATCGGCCAGATACTTGAGAAGCATCAAAACGGACGATGCCATCGCCCCCGTGATGATCCCTGCCACAACGAAGCGAAGGGTTTTGTCGCCTCCAGCAAAGCGCGCCACCGCTAAAGACAGAGAAACCGCCAACAGGCCAAACAGGAATGCAACGCCCTGTACTAGAAACGCTTGTGATGAGCCATAAATGATGGCGATGGCGGCGCCCAAGGAGCACCCGGAGGTGACCCCCAGAATGTCCGGGGAGACGAGCGGATTTTGGAACAGACTTTGGTACACCGTGCCGGAAAGAGCCAATGCGGCACCACTCAAGACCACAAACACAATGCGTGGCAAGCGAATGTAGAAAAACAATGAGCCACCCATGCTCTCCTCCCCTTGCAGGAAAGAGACAAGGTCTTGCCACGTGACGGCATAGCGTCCGGTGCAGGAAGAAAGGACGATTGTGGCGCAAAGTATGGCAAGCATGAAAAGCCATAAGCGCCAAAATCTACGGTCCCTCACCATCATAATCCAATGTCTGCGTCGCTGACGTCCAGCCCGAAGAAGGTTTTGTAAAACTCATGTGCATCCGTTCGGAATTCCTCGGTAGAGTAACGATCTGGATGAAGTTGATTTGTCAGCCAAAGAACGCCCAAAATAGACGTTGGCGTTGGGTAGTCCCAAGGTTCTATGGTGGAGGGGAAGGTATACACCTTTTCATTCTTTACCGCTGAGAGGGCGGCAAGCTGAGGATCCTTCATGATGTCTTCGTTGGAGTAACTTGCATAATTGACGCGGAAGATATAGTCCGGATTCACCGCTTGCAGCTGCTCTGCCGAAATGGTGGTCCAATAGGCATCCGTAAGATTTGCTGTTACATTTTGTCCCCCACAGGTTTCGATTAAGGTATGCTGATACATGTTTGCCGTGCAGGTGGTTAGAGGATTCCCACCTCCTGCGATATACACCTTTGGTTTGTCACTCACGTTTTTCACGCGCTCCGAAATGTCTCGGACTTTATCCTGATAATATGAAATGAGTTGGGTGGCTCGCTGGTCTTCCCCAATGGCCTTTCCGATGAGTTCCACCGTGGCCAGAAAATCATCGTACGTTTCCGGTGAAATCGCAACCACTGGAATCCCCAGTTGCTCGAGCTTTGGAATGCTGTCTTGCAGACGCACGGGTATGATCACCAGATCCGGCTGGATTCGGGCGCACTCTTCCACGTTAAGCCCTTTTCCGGAGCCAATTTCAGGCAGTTCCAGTAGGTTGGGAGCTACTTTTTGGTAGAGCGCCTTCTGTCCCGCTTTGGCTTCTACGCCCACCAGCTTGTCCTTCGCCTCTAAGGCCACGATCAAAGAGGTGGAAATATAATACGAAGAGGCGATCCGCTCAGCAGGATGTTCCAACACTACGGTTCTGCCTAAGGAATCGGTCAGTTCAATGGATGCTGCTTCTCCCCCTCCTTGGGTGGAAGGATTCTGACAGGCAGACAAGGATAGGACAAGCAACAGGGCAAGTAGACTGGATAAGACTTTTTTCATAATTTTTATCTCCTGTAAACACCGATGATAGGACTATTTTAGCATAGCTACGAGTTGATTGTATACTTCAGCTCGATTCGTTTGGGTCAGTTCCAGTATGGTGCAATCGTTTCTTTTTCGAATTTGACTGACAAATGGAGTGTCGGCTTTTTTGAGAACTCCAAGTACCCGACCTTCTCCATCCAGGCAAGCAAACACTTGGGCCTTGAAGACTTCGGCTTCTTCTTCCAACACGCCGAGTTCATCCATCAGAATCCATGCCTGATGTCGACTCTTTTGAAGGATCGTTGCGCCAAACTCATCAAATGATGACAGTATAGATAGGGACGCATTCTTGCGATGGCGGATGGAAATCGGCACATCATTTTCCTCACATGGAAGCAAACTATGCATATAATGCCCCTTAATTCGGTTCTCAATGTAATAGGGACGGGTGATAAATCCCGCGGGCTCTATCTTTAGATCCTCAGTGACCTTCGTTAGGAGCGTAGATTTTCCTACTTGCTTCTCTCCCGTCAAAAAAACATGCTTTTTTCTCATGTTTCCCCCTTCTTAGCGCTTAGATGATTTTGCCCTGTAATTTTGCGCACAGAGATAAGGCGAAGGATTATGGATGAAACCTTCCTTCGCCATTACACAAGTCTTTAAATATAGGCATCGCCAGCATTTGTTTGCTCAATTCATTTAAAAATACGGCAAGACACAGAAATTTATCTAGTGTCAATGTAGTAAACAACTGATTTGAGATCGCTGTTATCAGCAAATTCAATTCACACGGAGACATGGAAATCACCCCATCCATACTATGCAATGGAAATGCGGGTGGTCCGGTAAAATTCAAAGGTGAATGAACAATTCCTAGGGAGAAAGACGATATTTTCTGCACCATCCATCCCAAACAGTGCATCCCTTAGGAAGCCCAGAAGGCATGGCAAAGCGGTAAACCCTGTAAGGTTCCGCCCAACTGCGCAGGAAGGATCGGACCCTCCTGTCGAGCGGAGCAGGAACCCTCCATGGGTAAAGAGCGATTCCTTACCCTCTTAGTTCCTGCTTTTTCTGATCCAGAATCGTTTGCAATTCATCCAAGATGGCGGAGTCTACGCCTTCCATATTGATGAGTGCAAAGAACATTTTCGGGATATTATCCTTGTTTTCCGCTTCTTTTGGAATACTTTTGGTAAACTGCATGGCAGCATATTCTTCGGGGGTAACGGCAGCTGCATAGGTTCTTCCAAAGTTTTTCTTTGTTTGGGTAAATCCTTCTACCTTGATGGCTCCTTTGCTAAGGAGACTGTTAAGTAGAATGTGAATCGAGCTTGGCTTCCATTGCTTCTCAATGGACAAATCGATGATTTCCGTGCGGGATAGCGCTCTTCCTTCTTTCCAAAGCAGAGATACGATATCATATTCATTTTTAGACAGCGTAAACATACAAGCACCCAGTTTCTAAATATTATATTTTCTATTTATACATTCTAAAGTTATTCCTGTCAATATTTAATCAAATTATTCTATATATGGGGAATAAGATAAGAACAGTCCTGCAGGCTGAGTGCTTGCGGGACTGTTCCGGACAGAACATGATGAAAAATCTTTATACCTCGACCGTCAAGGGACGGTTCGGCTCCAATTTTAATGTTTCAAGCAAGGGTAGGCAAATTACGGGAACCAGAACGGCGGCCACAATGGCCTCGGGAATTCCATTGGTTCCCACCACTCCTAATATGACACCGAGGACGGCATCTACGGGGATATCTTTTATGGTAGCATAGGCATCCTGAAAGATCACATAAACCAAGCCCATTACCAACACAGTATTCGTGAGTGCACCAGACACCCCGGCAAGGGCAATGCCAATGCTCTTTACTCCCTTGGAGGAATTGCGAAATAGCTTTAGCACCCCGCGGTAGACAAACCAAGGTACGATTCCTACGAACATACGCGGTACAAAACAAATCACCAGTGCCCATAAACTACCATGATCCATTCCGGGTACCGGCATAAAGGGTGAAAATGCGAAGGAGAGCAGGCTCGGCGCGAGGGTATTCTTGATCAAGCTACTCAGGCCAAAGATAAAGCCTAAAAACGCACCTTTTCGCGGGCCGAGCAGGATCGATCCCATGATGACGGGGACGTGCAAAATGGTTGCTTTCATAAGGGGAAGGTCAATGAGTCCAATGGGCGTAAAGGCCAAGAGAAAAATAATTGCCGTGAACATGGAGAGCAAAATGAGCCCTCTTGTCCGCTCGTTTTGTGCAACCGGTGCACACAGGGTCTGTTTCCTATTCATTTGTCAAACCTCCTGCTGCTGTTCCGTTACGATACAGCGCAATTATGGATTTCGCCTGCCTCCAGGTGGCAATTGGTTCCCTCTCGCCCCTTGAGCAAGGGTGCAAGGATGGATGCCCTGGATTTCGACCCCTGTATTATATAAAATGATTCCGTAGAAAACAAGACTTTTTTCTCATTTTTTATACAATCGTTTACAATTTCCTCGTTGCTTGCTATAATACCCCCAACTTCTTTTTAGTTTAGGAGACACTCTATGCTAACGAATAAAACCATTCTTCTAGGTGTGACCGGTGGCATTGCATGCTACAAAGCGGCGGAGTTAGCTTCGGCTCTTGTAAAACAAAACGCAAGCGTTCATGTGATCATGACCGAGCATGCCACAGAATTCATAACCCCTCTCACCTTTGAAACCATTACCGGAAACCGTACAACGGTCAATACCTTTGACCGCAACCGCCCCCATCAAGTGGAGCACATCGCGCTTGCGGACCTGGCGGACTTGGTACTCATTGCACCCGCCACCGCCAATGTACTCGCGAAACTGGCACACGGCCTGGCGGACGATATGCTCACCACAACGGTACTTGCTTGCGACTGCCCCAAAATGGCTGCCCCAGCCATGAATACCCGCATGTACGAAAATCCGGTGACACAGGACAACCTTAAAAAACTCCAAGCATATGGATGGGATATTTTGGAACCGGCCAGCGGCCGCCTTGCTTGTGGTGTGGTGGGCAAAGGAAAGCTCCCTGACCCTGACCTTCTGCTAGAGAGCGTGATTCATGCCGTTTCCCATGAGAAAGACTTGCGTGGACTGCGTGTGCTAGTGACAGCGGGTCCCACCCAGGAAGCCCTTGACCCAGTGCGTTACCTGACCAATCATTCCAGTGGGCGCATGGGCTATGCCCTGGCTCGTGCGGCCGCAGCCCGGGGCGCCATCGTAACCTTAGTCAGCGGCCCCACTCATTTGCGCCCCCCCTCCCATGTGGAACTCGTCAAGATCCGGAGTGCGCAAGAGATGTTTGAAGCGGTCGCAGATCGCAGTGCCATGCAGGACATCATCATAAAAGCCGCTGCGGTGGCGGATTATCGCCCAGCTACCACCGCCGATGAAAAGATGAAAAAATCTTCAGACGACGACTTATCCATCCCATTGGCCCGCACCAACGATATTCTTGCCTGGTTGGGAGAGCATCGCCGTGAAGGACAAACCCTTTGCGGTTTCGCCATGGAAACCCAATCCATGTTAGAGCATGCCCGCGGCAAACTTGCTCGTAAACGTGTGGATATGATTGCTGCAAACAATCTCCGAGACGACGGCGCTGGGTTTGGAGTGGAGACCAATCGAATCACCCTCATTACGCAAGAAAAGGAACTAGAGCTTCCCCTGCTTACCAAAGAGGCGGTCGCACATCGCATCTTAGACGAAGTTTTGCTACTACGGGAAACCTAAGTGACGGAAACTTAAAGATGCGTAAGTTGCCATGTATAAGGCAAAACATAGCGAATATATTTTAATTGCGCAATCTTAGTTCAGCAACCAGACCACACTGAAGGTTATATCCTTCGGCGTGGTCTTGCTTATGGAAACAGTTGGAAGTGTAGCTAAAAGAATTACATATTCAAGGAACGCTTTCTGTTAAGGTAGATTTTGGCCAAACAAAGTCGAAAGACTTTAAGAAAACCGATTAGATTTGCCTAATTTAAATCAAAATATATTTCTTTGCAACGTTAAGCACATGTGGTATATCGTACTAAGTACAACAAAAACAAGAAAGAAGAAGGAGAAAAATGAACAAGACCATATTAGAAATTAAAAAACACACTATCGTAATATCCTTGCAGAAAAACGGGCAAAGGATTGAGATGTCAGACGCAACAAGAATCAAGATCCACAGAGTGCTTAGCAGAATAAAACTCAAGCCTGGTTATAGCATAGTCTTTGAAACATGGAGTGACGATGCAGTAGCTTTTAACAGGGGAAGAAGACCCCCCAAGTTTACAACAGTAGAGGCTACTCAAATTAAAAATGATCCATCGAGCACCAGAGAAAAGGCACTTAGATATAACACTTCAACAAAAACTATAACAAAAATTATGCTTGGCAGATACACCCCGAGGATAGAAAAGTAGTGCTTCATTTTTAGGTTCACCAAAAAAGGGGCAAGTTATGGTCGTATGATTAAAGATCATAGGAGTAGCTTAGAACTTTTTACAAAGAAACGCCAAAGGTCAGACTAGAACAAAGCAGGGAATTTTCTGTGAGATTTCATAGTCTGAGCTTGGCTGTGCCCCAAATAAGGTTGGTAACAAACTATGTCGAAGAGCACCACTCCGTAATAGCAAGAGCAATGTTAAGTGGATACACACACGCTTGGAGATGTATCCTTTTTTATTGCATGCACAATCACATCTCCTTTGAAGTTTAAACCGCTTCCTAATTGGCGATAATCAAGAAGTACGAAAGGAGATGTGAAACGATTGCGCATTCCAAAACATATTGCCATCATTCCAGATGGGAACCGAAGGTGGGCCAATCAAAACGGCTTTGAAAAACAGACGGGGTATCATTATGGATTGAATCCTGGCTTAGAAGTTCTTAAATTGGCAAAAGATTATGGCGTTGAGGAACTTACCTACTATGGTTTCACCACCGACAATTGCAAACGCCCCTCCATACAAGTCAAGGCCTTTCGGCAAGCCTGCGTCGATGCGGTCAAGTTGGTGATGACAGAAGATGTGAGCCTTTTGGTGGTTGGCAATACGGAGTCAGACATGTTTCCGGATGAGCTCCTTCCCTACACGAGAACCCGCTATACTATAGGATCCGGGAAAACGAAAGTCAACTTTTTAGTCAATTATGGCTGGGAATGGGATCTTGGAGACCCCAACCTTGTCCGAAAAAGCAGAGCCTCCATCTGCGACTCGCTTCAGTCAAACGACGTCTCCCGCATTGATTTAGTGA
Source organism: [Clostridium] viride DSM 6836 (assembly GCA_000620945.1). Lineage (GTDB taxonomy): Bacteria > Bacillota > Clostridia > Oscillospirales > Oscillospiraceae > Evtepia > Evtepia viridis. The sequence continues at coordinate 400,872 of KK211198.1, forward strand.
TTCGTTGGGGTGGGAGAAGACGCCTGTCGGGACTACTTCCCATTCAATCGGTGTATGCTGACTTTTTTGTCTTGGACGAATACTGGCCCGAGTTTACGAAAGAACAATTTGTATCGGCTTTGTCTTGGTATGACAAACAAGACGTTACCCTGGGTGGCTAAGGGTCAAAGCGAAGCATGGTAAGCTTGCATAAAATCGCACCAATGAAAAAAACTATAAGGACTTCTTTTTTCTGTATGCATCCGTTTTTTCGCTTCCCTCGGATGGAAAGAGGTAGTTCTCCCTGGGCGGAGCAAACCCATGGATTTTGACGTTGACGAAAGGATGATAGTATGACCATAACCATTGATCGTTCCGGCTGTATCAGCTGTGGTGTCTGTGAAGCCATTTGTCCGAAGGTATTTCGTTTAGACGATGCTGGCTTAGCCGAGGTTACCCAACAGCCTGATAAGGAGAGTGAGGAGTCTGCTGCGCAGGCCGCCGCTGATTGCCCCGTTGCCGTGATCATCGTAGAAGAGTAACCGATTTCACGGGAAGCAAGCTCCCTTCCCGCTCAAAAAGATAGCCAGCGGCCGGATTATCTGGCCCTTGGCTATCTTTTTTCTGACCAGCACTAAACGAACAAAATGCAACATACATTGTAGGTAAGAAACCGCTAAGGAGGGATTCTTTTGTCTGATCATTATCCGTTTGAAAACCTACCACTCCCCTACGCTTACGATGCATTAGAACCCTATATCGATGAACAAACCATGCATCTGCACCATGATAAGCATTTGCAGAACTACGTGGATACCTTAAATGGCCTTTTGAAGGATAGTCCATACCTTCAAACCATGTCTCTTGTCCAACTGATCTGCACCACATCAAGACTGCGCCCACAAATCGGTATCCCCATCGCACGCAATGCCGGTGGCGTCTATAATCACAGATTCTACTTCAATAATCTCAGCCCAACTTCTTCCGCAGGGCCAAGCCCGGACCTATTGGTAGCCATCCAGTGTGCCTTTGGCAATTTTACGGCATTTCAAGAGAAGTTTTCTCATGCGGCGAAATCGGTCTTTGGTTCTGGGTATGCTTGGCTCGTCTGCGGACCCCAGAAAGAACTCTCCATTCTTACAACGGCCAATCAGGAAACTCCCCTTACGCTGGGACGGTATCCGCTTCTAACCATTGACGTTTGGGAACACGCCTATTACCTCAAGCATTACAACAAGCGGGCAGACTATATCAAGGATTGGTGGAATATCGTCAATTGGGACTGGGTCAATGCCCAGTATATGCTTTGTATGAAACCAAATTGCGGAAAAATTTTTTGGGGAGACTATTAAGCTAAGGTACTCCTTGGCCGATATTGCTAGCAGAAGGAATAAATTTCATTTCTTCCTCCTCTTCCGCAAGGGGCCCCTGTGGAAGGGGCGACGAAGCAAAACATCAACAATGTGCGGAGAGAACGGATTCTCTCCCGAAGAAAACATGGAGGTTTAATTATGCGTATTCAACACAACATTACTGCGATGAACTCTTATCGCAACTACAGCGCCAACACCAAGGCTGTCTCTAAGAACCTGGAAAAGCTCTCTTCCGGCTACAAGATTAACCGCGCTGGTGACGACGCTGCAGGCCTGGCTATCTCCGAAAAAATGCGTGCTCAGGTTACCGGCTTGGAGACCGCGCAGAAGAATGCGAAGGATGGCATCTCCCTGGTGCAAACCGCAGAAGGCGCACTGACCGAAGTGCACTCCATGCTGAACCGTATGGTTGATCTGGCTGACCAGTCCGCCAACGGCACCTACGACAACGAGACCGACCGTGCCAACCTGCAGAAGGAAGTCACCCAGCTGAAGAGCGAAATCAACCGTATTGCCGACTCCACCAACTTCAACGGCATCAAGCTTCTGGATGGTTCTCTGGATGCTGGCTCTAGTACCACTAGCACCGTTGCTGGTAAGCTCACTCTTGCAGAGAGCCTGAAGGCAACAACTTCTGCAGGCTATGCGGCGGCAACATCTTCTCATTCCAAAATTGCTTTTACTGGTGCTACAGCTACCAACGGATTTGCTAATGGAGATGTTGTTAGCATGCAGATTGCAGACAGTACCGGTGAGCTTCACACTGTTTCCCTGACAGTTGATACTGCCACCAATAAACTGATTGCTAGTGACAAGAGCGAGTATACTATCGCTGCAAGTGGTGAAGCCACAGCTGATCAATTGGCAAAGGCTTTTGCCGGCGAGTTTGGAAAGATTGATGCTCTGAAGGATAAGTTCACATTTGATACCACCACTGCCGCAGGGACATTGGATATTATTTCCAAAGAGAAGGATGCAAGTGCTCCTTCCATTCAGCTTTCCTCAATGACGGCGGTAACGAGCGCTGGTGCTGCTTCAGCTGGTAATGCCAAAGCAGCTGCCGTAGCGGTCACCAAGGGTACCGATGCATACGATACCTTAGACGTTAGCACATTTTTAGGTGCCGTTGGCTCTTCTGGTTGGGACAAAACTGGAACCGTCGCTTCGAAGGATGCAATCATTGATGTCAATGGCAAAAAGTTTGCCGTTGTTGCTGATGACGCTTCTGCGCAAGCTTTGGTTAATGAGTATGGTAGTGACCTTAATATTGTAAAATACACTACAGATGATGCTAAAACTGCTGACCAGTTGATGAACGCAATCAATGCAAAAACGGGCTTAGCTGGTGAAATGGATGGTGTCGATACCGACAAGATCTTACTTAAGGCATCTACAACCACAACTGCAGCCACCGGAAATGGTTTGACTTTGCAGATTGGTGACACTTCGGACAGCTTTAACAAGCTGACAGTCTCAGTTAAGGATATGCACACCTCTGCTCTGGGCATTTCTACCATTGACATCTCCACCCAACAGGGCGGCTCGGACGCTGTCAAAAAGATCAAGGATGCAATCAACTCCGTTTCCTCCACCCGTGGCGATCTGGGTGCAACCCAGAACCGTCTGGACCACACCATCAACAACCTGTCCGTCATGCAGGAAAACATCCAGGATGCAGAGTCCTCCATCCGCGATGTCGACGTGGCAAAGGAAATGATGTCCTACACCAAGAACAACATCTTGGTTCAGTCCGCTCAGGCTATGTTGGCTCAGGCCAATCAGCTGCCCCAGGGCGTTCTGCAGCTGCTGGGCTAATCCCCAACAAGCTTTCCTCGCTTTCACAATCAAAAGGGGCTGGGCGTTTCGCCCGGCTCCTTTTCTTTTCTTATTATTCTATAAAAAAGGACGGATGCTGTAGCATCCGTCCTTCCTAATTTCAAATGTATTATCCGTTTCGAAAACGGGATAGAAAATCCCGGGTTTCGGGTTTTTGGGGATTATTAAAGATCTGATCCGGTTCGCCTTCCTCACAGATCACGCCGTCCTTCATGAAGACCACACGGCTTGATACATCTCGTGCAAAGGCCATCTCATGGGTCACGACTAACATGGTCAGTCCCTCGCCTGCTAAGGCTCTCATGACGGAAAGCACTTCACCCACCATTTGAGGGTCCAGTGCACTGGTGGGTTCGTCGAAGAGCAAGAGTTCCGGCTCCATGGCAAGTGCACGTGCAATGGCCACCCGCTGCTTCTGGCCACCGGAGATTTGACGTGGCTTTGCGTTGATATAAGGTGCCATGCCTACCTTATCTAGGTACATCCGTGCCATCTCTTCCGCTTCTTTCCGCCCTTTACCTAACACCTTGCACTGTCCAATGATGCAATTTTCCAAGACGGTCATATTGGCAAAGAGGTTAAAGCTCTGAAAGACCATACCCACCTTACCACGATAGGAGGTAAGATTGAAGTTTCGTGACTGAATGTTGTCCCCATGATAGAGGATTTCCCCCGAGGTTGGAGTTTCGAGCAAGTTAATGCAGCGGAGCAGGGTGGATTTGCCGGAGCCAGAGGCACCAATGATGGAAATAACGCTGCCGTGGGAAACCGAAAAATCGATGTCTTTTAGAACAAGGTTTTTTCCAAAGGTTTTGGAGAGGTGGTTGATTTCCAGAATGTTTGACATCAGTTCTCCCTCCCCTTCTTGGATTTCTTGGGCATCTCGTCCTCTAAGAGGTTTGAATCCTGGGACTGCTCCGTATGTCTCTCATCGAAGTTGCTACCCTTTCCTGGATAGCTGTAAAGGCCGGTGGTGTGTGCCAGGGTGTCGGTGGTGGCCAAGTCGTAACTGTCGTTTCCGTCCATCTTCTTTTCCATCCAACGCAGCAGACGAGAAAGCACCAAGGTCATGGTCAAGTAAATGACCATGGTAATGGTCGCGGATTCAAAGAAGGTGTACATGGCACCGGCGACCTTTGTGTGCGCTAAGAAGAGCTCCGACACGCTAATCACGGACAGAACGCAGGTATCCTTAATGTTAATAATCAGGTTGTTGCCAATCTGAGGCATAATGTTACGCAGGGTTTGGGGTAGAATGATATTCATCATGGTTTGGACATGGTTCATACCGATGGCCTTGGCGCCTTCCGTCTGTCCGGGATCGATGGACAGAATACCACCGCGGACGGTTTCCGCCATATAGGCACCCGTGTTGATCGAAACGACCAAAAAGGCCGTGGGCCACAGGGGAAGAAACAGCCCAAATACCACGGGAATGCCGAAATAGATGAACATTGCCTGAACCATCATTGGGGTTCCGCGGAAGACCTCTACGTAGACGGCCATGACTGCGCGACAAAGGTATACAATGACTTTTTTGAGTATGGAATCTTTTTTACTAAGCGGAATCGTCTGGATGATACCAACACCCAAACCAATCAAACAGCCAATGATGGTACTGACCAAGGCGATGACCAGGGTGCTTCCCGCCCCTCGCATGTAAGAGGGGCCATATTCCGCAATCAGGTAAAGGATCTTCTGGAAAAAGTCCATGTCCCCTACCTTAAGTCCCTCTAGGCCGGCGAGGATTTGAGTTTGAATCGTGGCCCACATGAGCGGCGTCAACTCCTGTCATTTACAAAATTAGACCGCCGGAGGAGAACGGATCGCCTCCGGCGGCACTCGTTATGGTAAGGTTCGCTTACTGCAAGGGCTGAACGGCAATGGCATCGCCCATCATCTGCTTGAAGTCATCAACCGTAAGCTCGGCCAGAACGCCATTGATGGCATTGAGCAGCTCAGTATTGCCCTTCTTTGTGGAAATACCGATGTTGATATCCTCGTCAGAAACCTTAAAGCCCTTGTCGCCTTCGAACTCAATCATCTTCAGGCTGGGGTTTGCGGTCACGGCAGCCAAGCCAGTGGGCTGGTCGGTTACAACAATGTCAACACGGCCGGAGTTAAGGGCAGCAATCATGGCAGGAGCATCCTTCTGACCGGTCATGGGCTTTGCGTTGGGAATCTGGGGAACACAAACCGTATCCCAAATGGTGTTCAGCTGAGAAGTTACATTCGCACCATCCAGCTCGGCAACAGAGGTAGCGTTGGCATACTTTCCGTCTGCGGGAGCCAGCACAACGATGGATGCATAGTAGTAGGGAGTCGAGAAATCAACCTGCTGCAGGCGCTCTGCGGTGATGGACTGACCACAGATCGCAATGTCAACGGTTCCGCTCTGTACGGCAGGGATAATGCCATCCCAGCCCAGCTGCACGATTTCCAGATCATAACCCAGCTTTTCGGCAATCAGCTTGGCCATCATGACGTCATAGCCATACGCAAATTCCTTGCTGCCGGAAATGGGTACGGCACCGTTGGCATCGGTGGGCTGCGCCCAGTTATAGGGAGCATACGCACATTCCATTGCCACACGCAGGGTCTTTTTCCCTTCCGTATTGCCGGCATCGCCTGCGGGAGGGGTGCTTGTCTTGCCGCCACAAGCCACAAGAGCAAAGGCCATGGTCATAGCCAGCAAAAGAGTCAAAATTCTTTTCATGTCACTGTAACCTCTCTTTTCATTCGTTTTTTGGTCCCTGTCGAGCCATGGCTCGCACATTGACCTAGACATCACTATAGTATAGCATTTCTATCACAAAAGCTCAAGAGAAAACGGAAAAATTCTCACTTTCCCGTCTACTTTTAGCAAAACTTATCGTCTTGTTTGAGATTTTATGCATCAACATCCGTCTTTTCCTCTGGACTTTGCGTCAACAGCTCGAGAATTCCATTATAGGTGAGTTCCGGTCTCTCCCGAAAGCGATCCCCCAACTTCTTTGCCTGCTGCTCCGAAACCGTTAACAATTCCAAGGTCATCATATTGTCGGTTTCGTCATCTAGGATCAGTCGCAAGGTATAGCATGCTTCGTCGCGGGCTTCAATTTCAACCCGAACTTGCGCATTCCGTCGTAAGATCGCATTTAGTTTTGCCAATGCCTTATCGCACTTGATGCGAACGGTAAACGGCAGACTGCTCTCACAGATGCTTCCGTTGCGTGCCCCCTTTTCCGTAATTGCGTAGCACTTATCCACCAACTCCAAATGCTCACTGGCAACCAACTCTGCCACACATTCGGCATAATCGAAGTAGTCAATTCCATCGTCGCATAAGGACAACTCCGTGAGGGTAGCAAAATCGATGGGTGCGGCCACCCTCGACATTAGATAAAGCACTAATACCTTGATATCCAATTTGTCATGAATAAAACCAGGACGACCCATAAACTCCCCTCCTTTCAACCTCTCAATTATACAAAAAAAGCGAGCAAAGGACAAGCCTTAAATTCAAACTGCTAAGTGGCGATTCCTTTGCCCATTGTTTCTCTTGTTTAGTAACCTAAACTAGCTATGATGACTCAATCAATTGTTTCCTCCTTACATCTTTAGTATTTCAAAATAAAGGATTTTATGGTATGCTGAACGAAAGACCACAAGTATGATTGGATGAAAGTCCCCTCTTTACCATGTAGCTTGCCAACCTAAGCTCTATGCCCACCCAAGAAACTCGTCGCAAAGGAGTGTCCTTATGAAATGGAATGGATTAAAACCTGGAATATTCATTGTGTTATCCACACTGTTACTTCTTTGGGCCTTCATTGCCATCGCATTGTTTATGGACCACTTAACGGAGATCGAACGATTGTCAACGGAAACCACGCTCTCGTCCATTGCCAAGAGCAATGCTGAGCAAGTTCGTCAGGTCTTTTCCCGTTATACCAATACTCTGGAGACCACGGGGGTTGGCCTCGAGGGTTATGAGGAACTCTCCGCTCCGGAATCCCTTGCATACCTAAGTCAAGTGGAGCAGATTGATGGATTTCCGAACTTATCGCTTAACTATCTGGACGGGCGAGTCATTACCTCAAAGGGGGAGGTCTTGTTCCAACGCTCCACCACCGAATGGGCTGATCGAATTCGAACCGGACACTCCCTGATTCTGGATGTGAGCGATTCTCTTTCCAGCAATACCTCGCAAGTAGCTATCCTGGTCCCCTTACACGATCAAACTGGAACCGTGGTGGCGGCCTTACGCTGTGACTTCACGCTGGATTCCCTGTCAAATCTATTTGACGCCACCTTTTCCAACGCGGGTGGTTACTATCGCCTCATCGACGGGAATGGAAGACATATTTCGGTGAGCAAGTCTCCGGATGTCTTGCTTGCCAATCAGCCTTTTCTGGAGGGACTGGATGCCCTGAACTATTCTGATGGCTTTTCTGCCGAAGAGATTAAGACTGCCTTTTTTAATCGTGAAGAGGGCTTTACCAAGTACTCTTACGAAGGAAAGTATCGCTATGCTTACTATCTTCCGGTAGGAATCAATGACTGGATGTTATTTATGGTCATGCCAAAAGAGCTTATGGAAACGCATACCAATCGCCACGTTACGAACTCTCTGGTTTTATGTGCTCAAATTGCCATCATCTTTACCATCTTTCTCCTTATGGTTTACTACTATCAAAAACGGGAGAAAACGGCCGCCATATTACACGAACGCTACTTAAGAGTCTTGGAGGAACAGACCGGAAAGGCCATCTTTGAATGGGATTTCTCCACGGGTCTCATTACCTGCTTGAGTGATTTTAACGCAATCTACGGACGAGACCCCTTTACCAATCGTTCTCCCGAGGATGCCATCTCACAACTGGTCATACATGAAGAGGATCACGAACTCTTTCGCGAGCTATTTTCTACCATCTTAGAAGGGACCCCAATCAGCGACGCGCGCTTTCGAATTCTGAACAGTGATGGGACCTTTTTATGGAGTAGTTTGTCCGCAGTTGTGGTAAAAGATAATCACAACCGGCCCTTTAAAGCCATAGCTACCTTGGAAAACATTGATTCCCGTGTAAGAAAAGAGCTGGATTTGCGCTCCAAGGCAGAAATGGATGGTCTGACTGGACTGTACAACAAAAGCACGACCGAGTATCTTGTGAAGAAGGCCTTGGAGCGTGCGCATCCTAATGAGCGTTTATGTGCTCTTATGATTGACGTGGATAACTTCAAGGAGGTGAACGATACCCTTGGGCACTTGTATGGCGATACGGTGCTGGCTTCCCTCTCCAAGCACTTAAAGCAAGTGTTATCTGCTAGCGACATCATTGGCCGTATCGGTGGCGATGAATTTTTTGTGTTCCTTCAGAATTATGGGTCGCTTGCCCGCCTCACTTCCAAAGTGGAGCGGATTGGAGATCGTTTTCGCAATACCTACGAGGATAACGGGGTATCTGTTTCTATCTCGGCGAGTATTGGAGTTGCCTTATTCCCAGAGCATGGCACCGACTTTGATACCATCTATCAGCACGCAGACATCGCACTTTATACCGCAAAGGCCAGTGGTAAAAATACGTATCGGATCTATGATGGCACGAACAGCTCTGAATATGCCTCTACGAGAACTGCCATCGATCCGGCTGCTCCGCTTCATGGCTTGGAATCTTCACACCTGAGCAAGCTTGTGAACATACTGTACCACGCTAAAGATGCGACTGCAGCCATGCAATCGGCCCTCTGTCTGATCTCCGAACCATTTCACTTTAAGCACTCCTATCTCTTTGAATTTGACCAAGCAGAGGAATGGGTATCTTGCACCTTTGAATGCCGCTATGCCAAAGGCTGTAAGCCCAACTCAAACTTACAGGAGGTTCCGTCTTCGAAGTGTGCCTTCTATTTTCAACCTTTGCACAAGTTCGACCATTTCATCCTAAATGACCGAAGTAAAATACCTCCATGTGGGAATCTCCATCCTACCAAAGAAACCCAGGTAATCCTACTCTTTGCCATCAAGGAACAGGATCGGTTAATCGGCTTTTACCGTTTTGATTTCTGTGAATATCCCAGAAAATTCACCGAGATGGAGCTGCAAACCCTTGGCACCCAATGCCACTTACTGTCTGCGTTTCTCATCAAACAGCGTCATTTAGAACGAGAACGAACCAAGATTCCAAATGGTAGCCAACGATCGCATTGACTGGTTGAACGGGTGAATCCACCCATCCTAAGCATAAGGAGTCCTGAAATTTTTTCAAAACGTATCAATGGGTTCTACTCCCCAACGACTGCCTCGCTTCCGGAAGCTATCCCTTGCGACCTTTGATACTAGGCTGCATGACATGCCCCTTCACATTCTTGGGGCGCACCGAATAGAATGTCGATACGGTCGATATTTGTTGGAACCAGGAGAATGTGACATCAACCTTGTCATAGAAAAAGTCAACTTAGCCCATCGCATGGCGAAGCAAGAAAAGGCAGTTCAATTTTGCGATTACGATCAAAGCTTTGATGGGAGCAGAAGCTCTGGTGCGTTGGCAGCAGGAAGATGGAACCATACTGCCTCCCAGTGAGTTCACCCCCCTCTTTGAGCGTAACGGCTTCATTCTTAAGCTTGACCTATATGTATTTGAGCAGGTGTGTCAGCTCTTACAACGCTGTATTCAAGAACATCGTACTCTCCTCCCCATCTCGGTGAACTTTTCCAAGTTGCATTTGCGCAATCCAAACTTCGTCAGCAAGCTCGCCAGTTTGACGGAACAGTATTCCATACCGAACGAGTATATTGAAATTGAGCTCACGGAATCCACAATCTTTAACAACGAGGCAGCTTTAGGAAAATTGCTCCATGAGCTTCACGAAGTGGGTTTTCCTCTTTCTATGGATAATTTCGGTACAGGCTATTCTTCCTTGGGATTATTAAAGAATCTTCCTGTGGATGTCCTGAAAATTGATAAATTGTTTTTTGCGATGGTTACGATAAGGACCGCGGGAGGTTGGTTCTGGAAAGCGTCATGGAAATGGCCAAGAAACTGAACATGCTCACCGTTGCGGAAGGAGTGGAGGTCTAGGAAGACATTGAATTCCTCCGTGAAGTGGGCTGCGACATTGTCCAGGGTTACTATTTTTCCCGCCCCATCCCCTCCAAAGAATTTTTTCATCAGTTTACGGTTGTGCTCAATCGAAAATAAACCCTGCTTAAGTCTGGGTAGCCACTTCGTTTCCCACAAGCATTTTGGTTTTTCTCCTTCTCTTCTTCCATAACACTTAATTTACATCCCTACCCATGGGAAAACATACCTAATTTAAGTACAGGGAGAGTTCCACATGAAAAAGATTGGAACCAAAGTTTTTCTGGTGATTCTTAGCTGCTCTCTACTTTCCCTCCTCATTCTTGGAGGGATTTGCATCAGAGAGAGCCGACAACAAATGAAAGAGGAAACGGAACGCTCTCTGTTATGGATGGCCAAGGATTCCGCGGATCAACTCAGCCGCGAACTCACCTTGACGGAGGATCGTCTCTCGGAGCTATCCATGTTTCTGGAAAATAGCTTAGACCTGGAGCAGTTGCAACAGAATCGCAACTATTTAGCTTCATTTGAACCAAGGCTGGCCACTTATTTAGAAAGCTTCCTGGAAAAGTGTACGCTTTGTTTCTCCGTTTGGGTGTATTTTGATCCAGCGTGGTCTGACCGGCCCCATGATGTTCATTTTATCAATGAAGATCAGAATGGTTCCCTCAAACGGCAAGCTTACCTTCCCTTTTCCTTCTTTGAATCGACCTCTTCGATCCCGGAAATGCAATGGTGGTATGCTCCCAAAGAAGCCGGTGGAACCGTTTGGACCAAGCCCCATTCCTGGATCCTTTCCAATCAAAATACGCGTTCCGTCATTTCTTGCGCTCGCCCGCTCTACCATGAGGGAAAGCTAATTTGTGTGTATGGCATTGACTATTCGTTTGATCGACTGTACCAGCAGATCACCCAAATGAAGTTGTATCAAAATGGGGCTATCCAACTGTATAACGAAGCGCTTGACCCCTTACTTCCTCCCGACTTCGTACCAAGCACTCACACGCAAGAAAAGAAAGCGCATCGTGACCTGACCTTGAACCTACTAACCCATGAGGAAGGGCTGTGCCCCTACCTTGAGAATGGTAAGGAACGAATCATGGCCTATTCCAAGCTGTCAAATGATTGGATTCTTGGCATTTCCCTTCCCGCTTCGGAACTGTACTCCGATGCAAACTCCTTGCTGACAAAGCTGCTCCTTGCCATCTTCGTTTGCGTCTTGCTCTCCTCGGTGGCCGCATATAGCATGGGGCGGTATCTCTCGACGCCCATTTTGCAGCTAGCACATGCCGCAAAACGGATCGGAAACGGTGATTTTTCGGTTCGAACCCATCTGAAAACACGAAATGAGCTGCAACAGTTGGCGGATTCCATGAACCGGATGACGGAGAACATTGACTCTTTGCAAAAGCAGCTGACAAAGCAGGCGTATTATGATGATCTGACCGGAGCAAAAAACTTTGTAAAATTCAAACTGGATGCCACCGAACTGCTGGTTAACTATCCCGAGCAGCCCTATGCCCTGATTAAGTTTGATGTGGATAAATTTAAAGTCATCAATGTCCTCCATGGATACGAAACCGGGAACCGGATACTTTGTCAAATTTCGAACGCACTTTCTCAGGCCTTGGATCCCTCAATGGATACCTTTGCCCGTATTGCAGCCGATGAATTTGTTCTCCTCATCTCCTACCATGACCCCGACGAATTGGATGCAAAGCGCCGCCGCTTTCTTCAACTCTTTTGGGGGAATGACCTAGTTGCCGTTGATTTCGGGTTGCTGTTTAAAGAGGGTCTGTATCATGTAAAGCCTCACGAAACCGACATTTCCCTTCTATTTGAAAAAGTCAATTTGGCCCACCGAATCGCCAAGCAACAGGAGGGCAAAACCATCTGCATTTATGGCGACAACATTGAGCAAATCAGCATCGAGGAAAAAGCAATTGAGAACTCCATGCAAAAGGCCTTGGAGCTGGGTGAATTTCAAGTCTATTTTCAACCGAAATATCGGCTCTCGGATGAACGTATCGTGGGGGCCGAAGTGCTGGTTCGATGGCAATCGGAGTTTGGCGGCTTTTTGACCCCGAATCGCTTTATTCCTCTCTTTGAGCGCAATGGATTCATCAAAAAGTTAGACTTCTATATGCTAGAGCAGGCCTGCTTGGCCTTACGTTCCTGGTTGGATCAGGGACTTCCGCCCATCACCGTTTCGGTCAACTTTTCCCGCATTCATCTAAACAATCCTAACTTCTTGAAGAAAATGTGCGATCTCGTTGATCAATATCAAATCCCACGTTCTTGCATTGAGATTGAACTAACCGAAAGTGTTTTAATCTATCATTCCGATACGCTCATTCTCTTTTCCAACAAACTGCAGAAAACGGGCCTAAAGCTTTCCATGGATGACTTTGGAAGTGGCTACTCCTCCCTTGGTCTGTTAAAAAGCATATCCGTGGATGCCATCAAACTGGATCAGAGCTTTTTTATGGATGCAGAGGATGAAAGCCGAACCTTTGCTGTCCTAAGTGCCATCATTATGATGGCCAAAAACTTGGACATTTCTGTGGTTGCCGAAGGGGTGGAGGAAGAAAAACATATCCTACTCCTGAAACGGCTTGGCTGTGATATGGTTCAAGGGTATTACTATGCCAAGCCCATGCCGTTTGCCGATTTCATATCGCTTTTCAAGGAAAATCAGGAAAGCTTGGAAGAAGGACGGGGCAATCCAAGCTCTGCAGGGCCGATCGTTTCCCTTAGAACCGAATAAAAAAGTGGAACAGGGTGTCGCGCAAAACGACACCCTAGCTCTTTCCATACCATAGTATGGTTTGAGGTGAACAACATGTTTCAATATATCATTCAGACTGGTGATAACTTAAATAGAATTGCCGATCAGTTTGGTGTGACCGTAGCAGCTATTCTTGCTGCCAATGCTGGATTAAACCCCCAAATCATTTTCCCCGGTCAAATCATCCTGATTCCAATCAACGTTCCTTTGCGCCAAACCTATCCTTGGTACTTTTTGCTCCCAAACCTATTCAATCGATACCCAAGGCAATATTGGGATAACCGTCAGCATTGGCCCCGAAATTGGCAAGGAAGAGATGGAAGAGGACCCGGTGGCGGAAGGGATGGCCGTGGCCGTGGTGGTCCCGGTGGCGGCCCGAGAGGCGATGGAAGAAGGGGCAGAATGGATGGTTGGAGTGATTCGGACTCCACAGATGTCTAGATGCTAATACCATAAAGAGCCAGAGGCAGGTCACCCCGCCCCTGGCTTTTTTAAATCCTCTCAACTTAGAAATCATATCCCGCAATCCGGCATTGGCTTCTTTCCCTTGCATTTTGTGGCACGCTACACTATGATGATGGTAGAAATGCAAGGAAGGTGAGTTGGATGAGTCAGAAACAAAAAATAGTGCAATCGATTAGTATGGCACTCATCATGTCCTGTTGTATGTCCTTCGTGATGGCGGTGAAGAACATGGGCTTTCCACCAAATTTCCTCGCTCTGTGGCTCCCAAATGCACTGATTGGATTCTTGGTCGCAATCCCCCTATCCTTTTTTCTTCCTCCCCTCATAAAAATGGATGAAGAAACTTGGAATTGACTAAGTAACCAACTCTTTATTGAAGCTTGAACCGATCCTTCTCCATGCCTTTATCGAACCAAAGTTTTAAGAAGAAAAGCCTCCGAAGCCCTGATCTATCAAGGCTTTTGAGGCTTTTTTGTGTAAATAGGCTAAGGAAGTTACCCTCTATTTGAGCTTAGGATGCTGAAAATCGGACTCTTAGACAGAATCCATCCAACCGGTGGTCATCCGCAATGCTATCACCTTCTCCCTGTCACTTCACTATACTAATGTTGAGGTGAAGAGTATGCGTTACAAGCCATTCTATCCTGGAGATAAAGTGATCACGATCATCGATTTTGAGAACATTCCAAGTGGTACCGCAGGAACCGTTTCTTCAAAATGGTCTGGAACAGCATATGCAGTAAACTTGGCCGATGGTACGTTTCAATGGCTCAGTAGCAGTGAATTTGGTTCAGAGAATCCAAACAAAGGATCCAGTTTGGAGGAGGGGGATGTTGGTGTGGTCACTTCCGACGAACATCACCACAAGTCTGTGAACGTTGGGGATCGCTTTACGGTCTATAAGGTGGCTTACGACGTAGATCATTACGAAATTGTGTTTAACAATGAAGTAAAGTGGTATGGCGGTTTTCAATTAGTGAAGTTTTTTTGATGGGATTCCCTTTTTTTTGATGTGGAGAATTAGCTTCTTATTTACAATTAAAAATATTTCAGCCAGAGGTTGGAGCGATCCTTCCACTGACTTTTCACACTTCGTTTATTTGACTCATGAACATTTATTGAGGCTTAGTAGCCGCGGACTTACCAAAAAAACACCTCACGAAGCAGTTACTCCCCCTTGGATTTTTCCTCGGGGAGTTTTGCAGTAGGGCTTCACTATCAACAACAGCTACAAAGTTATATACTATAGAGAGGTGATTTAAATGAGGAGCGCACAATTTTATCCGGGGGAAAAAGTAATTGTTTTAAATAACGACGAAATGGTCAACCCTGGTGCGGTTGGAACAGTTATTAGTAAATGGCGTGATACAATATATGCCGTAAAGATAAATGGTTCATATCATTGGTTGGACAGCAGTGAGGTCAGCTCTATAGATCCGGCTCGCCATAGTATATCTGCTGGAGATATAATTAAAATAACATCTGAAGAACATAATCATCCGTTTGCAAAATTAGATGATCGTTTTAAGGTTGTAAAAATTATTGAAGACATGGATTATTATAGGATACTCGTTAATGGACAACTTCACTACTTTTCTAATTTTGAATTAGCTCCATATACGAAGTACTCGTTCCTTCTCGGGGAGGGGTTTTAATTGACCCTTGTTTTTACCCTTGATCATTGACCTGCATCTTCAAGAGAAAAGTCCGTTTTACAGCTCTTTTCCACCGATATCTATCCAGCATCAGAAAAAAACAAAAACCCCGGAAACCCTTATGCGTCAAGGCTTCCGAGGTTTTTTCATTTGGAGCGGGCGAAGGGAATCGAACCCTCCTATTGAGCTTGGGAAGCTCACATTCTACCGATGAATTACGCCCGCAATGGAAGAATAGTTTTCCTTATTATAGCATTTCTTATTAGAAAGCGCAAGAGGCAATCCGAGGCTTCTTCTTGAATTCTTTTTGCAAATGCACGTCCTTTTCTGACACAAATAGTATCCCTTTTCATAGAATGGAATGGCTGAAACAATCCATACATTTCTCTGATTTAGGAGGTATTACTCATGAGTGAAAGGGTCATGCCAGGACCAGTCTGCGACACAGCCGGCATTCGGGAAGCTGTTTGCATACACACAAAGAAGATTTATGATAGCTGCCGAGAGGAAGATATAGCACTCTATAAGAAAACTCTCTAATACTTGTCCAACTTTATGTTATTTTGAAAGCTTAACAAAATTCATCAAAAGACAAACCTCCATAGCTTTTCAAACAACAAGTCCTATGTTTGTCACCCAAGTCACTTACCGTCATATTATGGAGGTGAAAAGGAGGCGAACTAATGCAAGATTTTAAAGATTATGGACTTGAGAAATTTATATTAGATTCTTCGGTCGATGATATGAATGTATGGAAAAACTCAGATTATCATTCGCCGAATGGCCATAGAAACAACTCTTGTTGTCGAAGTTTCTGCTGTGTAGGCCCAACTGGCCCCACGGGACCCACTGGTCCTCGTGGCCCTAGTGGTCCGACTGGCCCCACTGGTCCTCGTGGCCCTATTGGTCCGACTGGCCCCACTGGTCCTACTGGCCCTGCTGGTCCTAGTGGTCCGAGCGGCCCGACTGGTCCTACTGGTCCTACCGGTCCTAGTGGTTCTACCGGTCCTACTGGCCCTCGTGGTCCTAGTGGTCCTAGTGGTCCGAG
>KK211198.1:417363-419389 GCA_000620945.1 [Clostridium] viride DSM 6836
ACCGGTCCTAGTGGTCCTTCTGGTCCTACCGGTCCTACCGGTCCTAGTGGTCCTTCTGGTCCTACCGGTCCTACCGGTGATATTGGCCCCACTGGTCCGAGTGGTCCGACTGGCCCCACTGGTCCCACTGGTCCGAGTGGTCCGACTGGCCCCACTGGTCCGAGTGGTCCGAGTGGTCCGAGCGGCCCGACTGGTCCTACCGGGCCTAGTGGTCCTACCGGTCCTACTGGTGATACTGGCCCCACTGGTCCTTCTGGTCCGAGCGGCCCCTCTGGTCCGAGTGGTCCTACCGGTCCTACCGGTCCTAGTGGTCCTTCTGGTCCTTCTGGTCCGAGCGGTCCGGCGGGCGATGGGGCAATCATTCCGTTTGCGTCCGGCACACCTGTTGCTTTGGCCACAGTACTCGGTGGATTGCTGAATACCTCCAGCGCTGTTGGATTTGGAAGTAATCTCCCTGGCATAACCGCTGCCAGCGGTACCATCAACCTGTTGGGGTTGGCAAACTTCGCGTTCTCCATGCCGCGGGATGGTATTATCACCTCTATGGCCGGTTATTTGAGCATCAGCACCGCACTCAGCCTGATCGGCTCCACTGTGACGATCACCGCTCAACTGTTCCAATCCACCACACCTGACAACACCTTTGTTGCGGTTCCTGGCGCAGTGGTCACTCTGGCGCCGCCCCTCACAGGATTGATTTCTGTCGGCGCAGTCAGCAGTGGTATCACCACCGGACTGAATATTCCGGTCACCGCGGGAACCAGACTCCTCCTGGTATTCTCCGCAGAGGTCACGAGCGGTCTTGATCTGGCAGCTGCCATTGCGGGCTATGCCAGTGCCGGTCTTGGCATTTCCTAAGAGGCCCATAGAGTGGCACTCAAAATAGCAGCGCCGCTTGAATGAGTCAATAGAGGCGGGGCGTCTGTTTAGACGCCCCGTTTCTCTATTTGTGTAAAAATCACCAGCTAAGCTGATTGATATGGCTTTACTTGAGCAATTCTGAGCTATCGTAAATTCATTCAAAAACAGACTGAATCATTATAAGTTTCAGTCTGCACAATAAAAAACCTGGAACTTTTGGGGGTATAAGCGGTTTATAAATAATCATCATTAATTTTTAGTATTTGATATGTACCATCCCTTTTTTCGTTGCCCCGGTACCAGTCGCATAATCAAGAATAATGTAAACTTACAGGATAATGATAATAGCACTCTAGAGGAAAAATCTCTAATACATGTCCAATTTTATGTTATTTTGAAAGCTTCATAAAATTCATCAAAAGACTTAACGTCCATAGCTTGTCAAATAACAAGCCCTATGATTGTCACCCAAGTAATTTGCTGTCATATTATGGAGGTGAAAAGGGGGCGAATTAATGCGAGATTTTAAAGATTATGGATTTGAGAAATTTATATTAGATTCTTCGGTCGATGATATGAATGTATGGAAAAACCCAGAATATCATTCTCCGAATTGCCATAGAAACAACTCTTGTTGTCGAAGCTTCTGCTGTGTAGGCCCAACCGGCCCCACGGGACCCACTGGTCCTCGTGGCCCTAGTGGCCCGACTGGCCCGACTGGTCCGACTGGTCCTACCGGTCCTACTGGTCCTACCGGTCCTACCGGTCCTAGTGGTCCTTCTGGTCCTTCTGGTCCTACCGGTCCTACCGGTCCTAGTGGTCCTTCTGGTCCTACTGGTCCTACTGGTCCTACCGGTCCTAGTGGTCCTTCTGGTCCTAGCGGCCCTACCGGTCCTACTGGTGATACTGGCCCCACTGGTCCTTCTGGCCCCACTGGTCCCAGCGGTCCTACTGGCCCGTCTGGTCCTACCGGTCCTAGTGGTCCTAGTGGCCCGTCTGGTCCTACCGGTCCTACCGGTCCTACCGGTCCTAGCGGCCCGACTGGTCCTTCTGGTCCTTCTGGTCCTTCTGGTCCTACCGGTCCTACCGGTCCTACCGGTCCTTCTGGTCCTACCGGCCCTTCTGGCCCCACTGGTCCTTCTGGCCCCACTGGTCCTTCTGGCCC
>KK211198.1:420119-962728 GCA_000620945.1 [Clostridium] viride DSM 6836
GATACTGGCCCCGCTGGTCCGAGTGGCCCGTCTGGCCCGTCTGGCCCGAGCGGTCCGACTGGTCCAACCGTTGTCAGCGATTATGGGTATTTCTGGAACACATCAGTCACTCAGAATCCAATTACGCCAAACAGTAACCTCCCATTTGATGATGGGGATATCAGTTCACCAACCATAAACTACGACTCGACTACTAGAGAAATCACTGTGCAAACAGCCGGTTTCTATGATGTGAAGTTTGCAGTGGTTGCGCAAAATCCGAATCAAGTGACACTATATCTGAATGGATCTCCTGTTGCTGGTGGAACCTATGGTATTGATACGGGCAACACAACCAATTATGGTCATGTGCTAGTAACCATACCAGCAAACGGAGTTTTAACTTTAAGGAACTATCTCACGGCGCAAACAGCCGGAAACATTACGCTGAAGGAAGATCCGGGTGGTAACCCCGCAGTACCACCAACAGCAATCAATGCTTCCATTCTTATTGAAAAAATTGGGTAACCAGAATTAGTATCAGAGCTTCAATCTAAGTCTTAGCACCACAGGTTTAGAATCATAAACCTGTGGTGCTTTTCCCCCTTATTACGCTCTCTGCAATGATATGCAAACCATACCGATAAGTAAATCAACAGCGGCCGCCACCACACAGCAACTATGCAGCTAACCTTATGCCATATTCCTTTTCTTACCGTTGATGAGCTCAATCACTATTCTTTTCTGCCCAGTTCCAGTCGCATAATCAGGAATTTTGTAAATAGCTCACTTGTGGGAGAAATAGCACTTTATAAGAAATCATGAAAAAGTCAAGGTGAAGAAAGATCCTTACTCCTTGACTTTTTAATAAACTATTAAAGTAGCGATTTCCTATAAGGCTCCTATAAACTTAATAATTTCTACATCATAGCTCCTAATAGCATTAACTAGATTGTCCCATATTTTGTATCAGATTTAATAGTGGACAGGGGACACACATGGCCGTAGCATTCTCTGCGATCTGCGATACTCCCAATCTCTGTAGTCATATCAACTAGCGATTCATACTAGGCATTGTGACCTCACAGCTATTATTGGTTGGTATCTTGATATCACCCATTAGGACAGCCGAATAGATAGCGCGCTTTCCAAAGCGGCGACGAATGTCCTCCACCGTATCCTCTAAGCTAATTCTTTTCTCGCGCCTTTCGTTGTCCACATAAAGGTTATACTGCTGCGGTAATCCCTTCGGCAGCAAGTTGATTGCTCGAATGGTAATGGCTCGTACCCTGCCTGTCCAATGATACCGTTGGTGGAATAGCTCCCTAGCCTTTTGCGCAAGCTCCATGGGGCTTTGTGTCGCCATCTCTAAGGGTGCTTGATACTGCTTATACAAGGGACTCATCTTTTACCGTGATCTGCACCCCGCTGGCTTCTAATCCATGTATCCGTAGTTTGTGCCCAACATCTTGAGCGAGTTCCAGCATAACCCTCCACACCTCATCCTCGTTCACCAGATCGCAGGTACAGGTGATGCCATGGCCGATGGATTTAATCGGGGAAATGAAATCTTGGCCGGCTACAGGAGAGGAATCCAGACCATTGGCAAATTGCCATAGCATAATTCCATTGACACCCAGACGCCGCTTGAGAAAATCAGGCGGCGTTTTTGCGATATCCCCTATGGTATGAATACCATAGGCAGCCAGCTTCTTTGCACTCGCTCGTCCACAATAAAATAGATCGGATGCGGGCAGTGGCCAAACTAAGAGCTCCATATCCGTTTCAGATATCTGCGTAACGGCATCCGGCTTTTTCATATCGCTGCCCAGTTTGGCAAATACCTTGTTATAGGACACTCCGATACTCACGGTCATCCCTAATTCTTCTTTGACCGTATTACGGATGGCTTGTGCAATATCCATTCCGGTGCCATAGAGATCCAAGCTTCCGCTGACATCAAGCCAACATTCGTCCATTCCGTAAGGCTCCACTTGATCAGTGTACCGCAGGTAAATCTCCCGGGTTAGCTTGGAGTATTTCAAATACTGCTCATAGTGTGGCGGCACGACAATGAGACCAGGACACCGCTGCCTAGCCTCCCAGTTCACCATCCCTGTTTTGATTCCCGCTTTCTTAGCAAGCTCCGATTTGGCTAACACAATTCCGTGCCGATCCTCTGTGCTTCCGCAGACCGCCACTGCTTTCCCTCGCAAATTAGGATTCAGCATCATTTCCACGGAGGCGTAAAAGCTATTCAGATCACTGTGTAGGATTGCCCTTTGCATGGAAAAGACCTCCATTGACAAAGAAGAAAACATCTTCTATACTCTGTATCGAACATTAGTTCTATATCATAGTATAGAACATACGTTTTTATGTCAAGTGGTCAAATATTAGGTGGGGTGGTAAATTATGAGTGAGGAAAAGGTGTATGTCCCGGTCATTGCGTTCTTTGATGCGGAGGGTACGATCCTTCCGCGAGAAATCGTTTGGGAGGACGGACGAAGATATTCTATTGATCGCGTGCTGGATATCCGCCCTGCCGCGGCCATGAAAGCAGGTGGCAGCGGTGACAGATATACCATACGGGTGAACGGACAGCAGAGCTATCTGATCTTTGAGCGAAGCCCACATCTATCAGGGAATGTGCTGGGCAGGTGGTTTGTGGAGAGGCGATAGCAAAACTTCAAGCTCGGTCTTTATTATTAATAGCCCCTGTTTTTACCCTCCTCTTTCCCTTCAGAAGTGTTGACAGGAATATTTTAGCAGATTACAATTTAAGACAAGTTAATAAGGCGATTAAAGGGGGTTGTCCTATTGGTAATTCTTATGTTTTTGATTCAGTACGCTACATGGCCACTTGTTGTTTTGATAATAGCAATCATATTTAGAGATAGGATAGGAAAAGTATCTGGATTAAAATTTAGTAATTATGAAGTATTTTTTAAAGATGAGTTGGAGTCAATTAAGACAAGTACTGGGGAGGCATGTAAAAAACTTGATGCCACCCTTACTTCCACCCAATTTTTAAAGCTTAACATGATGAAAATGGCCGAACAATCACCATTAGCTGTCATATTGCAAGCTTGGGGCATAATGGAGTACACTGTGCTAGAGTGTGCGAAGCACGAATTAAAAACAACCCTCAATAGTGCCTCCGCTGCGGTACAGTTGCTTCATGATAATGATAATATACGAGAAATTCAGCTTATGCATTTCTTTAGGTTGCTAGCTTTAGTTGAAAAATGCAAGTACGAAAGCAACAATAACGCAATAACAAAAAACTATTCCCTCGAAATTTCTGATCTTATATTGAGTGTTGCTGATAGTATTAAAGAAACTGCTGAATTGACTTCTAAACAAGCAGAAACTAATATCGAAGCGAAGGTTTAGGTGAATCACAAGTGTAAAGCCTCCTCAAGGTGAGGAGGCTTTACACTTACATTTTATTACCCACTTCTTCCGTCGCGTCCTTCGTCTTCTGCAACGCCTTCTTCAAAAACTCAGGGACAGGAGCGCCCATGGCGGCAGCGTTCTCTGCGATGCTCCCAAGCTCCGTAATGATGTACCACACCACAACCAGCGGACATAGAAAGACAGAATATTCAAATGGCAGCGTGACTGCAGGAATATTTGCTACAACGAATCCAATAAGTAAATCGGCCCCGGCAGCCACCAAAACCGCAACAATGCAGCCAACTTTATGCCAGATACCCTCTCTAGCCGTTGAGGATTTCCACTCACTGTTCTTCATTGCGGCCCCGGTTCCAGTTGCATAATCTAGTATCATGCATCCAACCCACAAGAGAAGGAGCCACCCAAACCAGCCCCACAGTGCAGTGAGTGCCGCCAAGCCAGTTGTCACAATTGCCTTGAATGCCGTCACGTTTTCTGTCATTTCGCACCTCCGAACTTTCTCAGCATAGCCCAAACTTCCGCACGAGTGGCAGCGTCCCCCGGGCGCATCCCGTCCGTTATACCCTGTTCCACGGCCCACTTTTGGTCTTCGTCATACCAGGGAGCCTTCGGCTTCTCCTCACCCTGGTACGTAATGCCAAGATAATCGCAGATACCCTGCGCGGTCGCAAGCGCCAGCTTATCCCGGTAATTGTGATCTTTCAGTAGCGCGACGTCCCCTTGATTGGTATGGAATCCATACTCAATCAGGCAGGCCGCTGCGTCCGTCTTAGCAAGCACCGTCAGGTCAATATTGTGGACAAGACCCGCACCGCGCACATCAACTCCTTCTTCCTTGAACCTGCGAATCATGGCGAGTGCCGCCTTATTACATGCTGCCGTTTCCGGCCCTGAAGAAGTATAGACCATGAGTCCGCATGCGTCCACCCATCCGGAGCTTCCGGCCGCGTTGGTATGAAGTGATACGAAGAGATCCGCTTTCGCATCATTGCTTACCTTGCAGCGAGGGAGTAAATCCGGCCTTTCGTTCTGCGCTCTGGTTACTACCACCTGGATTCCCTGCTTTTCCAACAATGGACGAATCCGGGTATACATGTCCCAGGTGAACTCCATCTCTTTATAGGTGCCGTCCGGGCTCCGTTTACTGTCCCGGGTCCATGCCCAGGGTCAAGACAAACAGTATACTTCTTATCGTTCACAGGCTGATCCCCCTTCTTTAAGTAAACAAGAATTAGATTATGTACGACTCGACTACTCTCAATGGTCTCACCGTTAAGGTCACATTGACTAGATCCCCCGGAGTCCAGCATAATAGCTGAATCCCAACCAAGCGTAGTAAGCTCGTCCCTTAGCTGCTCCGGCGTCTTTGCCTCGTTGGAACCATCCACGGATACATAGAGACAAAGGTTGTCCCTATCCAAGCCCATTGCAGTACGGCCCCGCTTCCCGCCCTGGGCAGGAGTATAGATCAAATTCCCTTGCGGTTTCCCGCCACGAAGCAGCTCTACACAGCAGATATAGTTCTTACTTGCTGTACTCGGGAGGGATTGCACAGCAATATCGGGGCCGGTGTCCCAGGCGTACCCCCAATAGGAGTATGGGTCTTGCGCATGTATGTAACCGTCAACCTTCAGGTGACAGTTGGCATACCAGTTGGCCATATCAAATAAGCCGCCGTTGATGAGATATGCCGCCCCCGTCTCGCGCTTAATCTGATCGAGACTTTTCTTTCTGGTGTTGATATGCCTCTTGTGATGTGCCCGCATCACAGGAGGCTTTTTCATTTGGTCAACCATAGTAGTTGCCTCACTTTCGTATCGGTTGCTTGTCCCATGGCCGAGGCCTAGCTCGGCGCAAGGGCGGTTTTTACCAAAGGCCCTGCTCATCCATAATGTGCGCTAACGTCTCTTGGATGCGCTTCCGGCCATTGGCTCTTTCCTCGGGAGTGTAATCCACGTGCGGAGTATAGCAGCAGCTAACCCCAAGCTTTCCAGCATCGGTAATCGTCACAGCGTCCACGAGGATCTCTTGACCATCGTCCGTTAGATAAGTATGTACTCCACGCCTACGCGTGATTGTGATAGGATACTCAATGCCACCTATTATCTCTGTCGTGTGTTCAATCGTTTCGCGCACAGCTTGCAAGTTACTCACCTCCGTTGGAATGTATGGGATTACCGGCTTGGCCTATGCCTGGTTATGCTCCTCCCCATCACAAAAGACGGAAAGCTCTAAGCCACACCGCACGATTTCACGTAGCTCGTCGAGAATATGGTCATCCTCGGGTCGCTCCGCATCATCAATCACGCCATCCTTAGCAATGATGAGCAACTTATCCAGGTCACCTTGATTAGCTATGTGGCGGATACGATTATAGATGCGGACGCAGACTTTTAGCATGTCACGCTCGGATAGTTCGGGAATAAAGCTATTAACCAGATTGTTGGTTTCCTGTAGATGCTGATAGGCTAGGTGCTGCGCGTTATAGCAAATAACCATCAGACCAACTATGTCATTGGGCATCAATGGTACAACCGAGGGTGTCCGCGATCTTTGGGATTCGATCAGCTGTTGGATACATAGAACCGTTTTCCCATTTGCTAACTGCCACATGTTGAACACCAAGTATCGAAGCCAATTCCCTTTGGCTTAATCGCATAGCTTCCCTGCGAAACTTGATATTTTCGCCAAGCGTCCCCATCTGCTCACCTCCTCGAAAAAGTCTTGTTAACTTGTAGTTAACATGGTAAAATATAGAATGATATTTTATTTAGGGGACACATTTCTTAGTTTGCTCTTCGCTTCCAATGTTTCCCTGTAGTTAAATCATAAATGAGAAATTACCCATTGTTAAGAAATAATAGGTAATTACCTATACTTTGTGCTATTCACTAAATTCTTTATATATAGGAGTGATGCTATCTGGATAAGGAAATATTTGTGCAGAATGTTAAACACTTCTGTAAATTGAAGGGCGTGAAGCCAACGCCGGCATGTAAAGAAAGCGGTGTAGGTACAAGCTTCTTAACCGACATTAAAAAGGGGCAAACCCCTTCCGTCAGTAAAGTTCAGATGCTCGCTTCATATCTTGGCGTCACTACAAGTCAGCTCCTAGGGGAAGCAGATCCGCAAGAAAGCAAAAACAGCCCCGACAGCATTTCTGCTGCCGAGGCCGCTCTAAATGAAGAGCTAATCACTCGTCTGTGTCAATTGACACCGGATGAGCTTGCTCGGGTGGATGCGTTTGTGCAAGGGATTTTAACAGCTCGTTAAGCCGCTGCCTCTCTACCAAACTCAAACGCCCAATATAACGCTCTGCTTCTTCTCTTGTCATCGCGGGAACCCCTTTCCACGATGGCACCATCATTAGTATTGCGCACTTCCATTATATACTAAGAGTAATCACGCTTGCAACAATTGCGTGATTGTGTGTCCAACTTGGACACAATGAGAAAGGAGAATGAAATGATAAATGCCTTACTAAAAGCAGAAGATGAAATTGCCATTCGCTGTGTTGAAGGCCTTACAGACTATATTGTTCTGGATCTTGAAACAACAGGCTTTAGTCCACAAAACGATGAAATTATTGAGATTGCAATGCTTAGATTTTCAGATGGCAAGTATTGTTCTCATTTTGAATCTCTAGTTAATCCAATGATCTCAATAAGAAATAGTGATGTGCATGGGTTAACAAATGATGATCTTCTCTCCGCGCCAAAGCTTTCAAGTATCATTTCTGATATTGAAGAATTTATTGGAAATCATATCATTGTTGGGCACAATACGGTGTTTGATTTATCCTTTTTGCATGAAGCCTTTAAAAAGCATTTAGATCTTGAAAAGAAATTCTATTACCTAGATACTTGTGCAATCGCCCAGGATGTATATCCTCATTTTTCATGCTTCCAGTTACAAAGCCTTGCAGCAAAGCTGGACATTGCAGAACAAACAGCTCATAGAGCCATGAGTGATATTATTGTCACGCACCGTTTGTTACACTGCTGCACCGCCGCACAATGTCGGTATACTTTAGATTATCTGAGAACTAAGTCCTTTTCTAAAAGAAAAGGGTTCAACAGGCCAAAGTTTGAATCAATAAATCCTGATCTAATTCCTGTACAGGTAGATTCCTTTGACCTCAACCATCCGTTGTATGAGAAAAGGGTTGTTTTTACTGGGACATGCCAAGCCCCACGTGAGGACTTAATGCAGATGGCTAAGAATGTTGGCGCCATTGTCGATAAAGGTGTTACGTTAAAAACAAACTATCTTATCGTTGGTGCTCAAGATATGCGTCTAGTTGGTGAGGATGGAATGAGCAGCAAAGAGGAAAAGGCATATAAGTACAATGAAACCGGTAAGACAAACATATTAATTATTGGTGAAGACGATTTTATTCGTCTCATAAATAATAATACGGCATGTGTTTAAAGAAAGAGGGATGGAATGAAAAAGCTATTAACTTTACTCATGGCTATCGCGCTTACCACTTGTCTTGTAGCTTGTGGCGAGACTGCAGACAAACCCAAAGAAGTGGAAAACATGGAGGTTACTCTTACCTTCCCTGTGTGGAATGGACCCAATCCTGTCACCATAACGAGGGCCGGCACTTATACCGGCACAATGCTGAATGACCTTCCTAATGGGATAGGAAAGTTTGAAACCCAGAACGAAGCAGGAAAACCGTGGTATTACGAGGGTGAGTTTAAAGACGGTCTATTCCATGGACAGGGGGTCCAATCGAATGCCGATACGGAGGAGCTGGATGTCGGAACTTTCGTTGATGGGCTATTTACTCCAACAAAAAGTGAGTTTTATTCTTACATATCACAATTTGAACCCAAATTTGCTCTACAAGAAAAGTCGTCTGCAGTCATAGCTGCAAACGACGGCATCTTCCCATGCACAACGGAAGAAGCTACAACGGCAGCAGTTGCTTTGACCGACTTTACAGTGCAGCATAAACAGCTTTCAAAGAGTGTGGACAATTACCTTGAAAAGCTTGCTCGGTTTCAAAATATGACTGCGACTCAGGTTTTTGAAGAAGATCTGTATGGGCATAAATTAACTCAGATTATTGCGTGCGACAGTGATTTCAATTACTTCACCGTTTATTTTGACGGAACAATTGAGCTATACGATGGAGATGTTTTTGAATTATATGGGTTGCCTGTGGCCTCCTCATCTTTTTCAAATGTTGGTGGAGGCACGACCAATGTGATTGTAATGGTTGCAAGTATTATTAACGTAGCAAAATAACATAAGATGTTGAATGGCATACTAAATGGCCCTCTGGCTCCCAGTCAGAGGGCTTCCTCATAAAACTCAGCCGCACACGCCAGAAAGGAGTGCGTAATGGCAAAACCAAATGAGATTACAGAGGCCGCTGCATATTTGCGTAAATCTCGTATGGAAGAGGGCATGGAAACCGAAGAAGTCCTGTCCCGCCATCAGAAAACGCTGACTGATTATGCAGAACGGAACGGAATACGAATCATCGAAACGTACTGCGAGGTCGTCAGCGGTGAGTCCTTATATGCGCGTCCGCAGATGCTTCGCCTCCTGGAGGACGTTTCCGAAGGGAACTACGAAGCTGTCCTGGTTATGGATCTCGACCGACTCTCCCGTGGTCGAATGAAGGATCAGGGGATTATCCTTGATGCCTTCCGCGATTCCGGCACGCTGATTGTCACGCCTGATAAGACCTACGACCTATCCGATGACATTGATGACGAGCTTGCCGAGTTCAAAACCTTCATGTCACGCCGGGAGTATAAGATTATCAATAAACGACTTCGGCGAGGACTGGAGCAATCCATCAAAGATGGGTATTATGTGGCCAATCCACCGTATGGCTACCAACGGATTTTTGTGGATAAGCGCCCCACTTTGGAGCCGCTCGAAGAGGAAGCACGCTTCGTTCGCATGATGTTTGAGATGTACACGAACGGACATGGTTGCACGAGCATTGCTCGACACGTTAATTTGCTGGGTGCGCGGCCGCACCGCTCAGCAAAATTTAGCCGAAACTCTGTGGCGGCAATTCTAACAAATTCAGTATATGTGGGGAAGGTAGTATTCAATAAGAAAAAACATATTAAGAAAGGTAGTAAAGGCAACCCAAAACACATTACTATCTATAATCCAAAAGAGAAATGGACTATAGTAAATGGCGTCCACCCTCCCCTCATTTCCAAAGAGCTGTTTGAGAAGGCGCAGGAGATCATGAACGGGCGCTATATCCCATCCAAGAAAGATGGTACGGTACGAAGTCCGCTTGCTGGCCTAGTCCGGTGCAAAAACTGTGGCCGTAATATGCAGCGCCTGAGCATAAAGGGCGTGGACTATCTTCTTTGTGTGGAGCCTGGTTGCTGCGCCAGTGCAAAGTTTGAGTTTGTGGAGCAGCGAGTTCTAAAGCATCTACAGGATATCCTAGATGACTTGATGGCCGAGAAATCTGACTCTGCCCAAGAGAAAGACACCAGCGCAATCGATGAGAAGCTGGTCGCCATAAGGCGTGAGATGGCAAATGCAGACCGGCAGAAAACTCGGCTCTATGATCTTTTGGAGTTGGGTGAATATGACCTCCCCCTCTTCCGGGAGAGAATGGCAGTAGTAAAAGATAAGATGGATGCTCTTGAGGCAGAGGAGTATAAAGCTCTGGAAAGCATCAAGAGAATTCAGCAAACAGACAAGGCAGCTCAGGCACGAAAGATAGCTACTGTTTTAGAATCTTACTCGGAATCAGATGCCCCGCAGCGAAACGCATTGCTTCATTCTATCGTCGAAGTCATCTGGTATAGCAAGGCTAAAAAGTCCAAACCAACTGAATTTACCCTTCAAATCAATCTTAAACCGTTCTAAATGAATACGAATGCATAAAGTGTATACTCCGGAAACCCTGTAAAATCAATGCTTCCAAGTATCGTGACCATATACTTATAGAGTGCTATATCTCCCGACCGTGACTGTATCGAAGACCTTCGTTTTTACCCCACGCAAGGTTCCCAAAGCGTCATTGACCGCGCCACGAGCGTCCGCTCTGGCAACGCAGAACTGCTCCATGTTCAAGTGGATGTGGAGCCCACCGGCTTTAACCGCGGATTTTACACGGTAGACATTCGTTACTACTATCGCATTACGGCAGATGCCTTTGTTGGTGCCGCACGCCCCATCGAGATCACAGGTCTTGCCGTGTTTGACAAGCGCGTTCTCCTCTTTGGTGGCGAAGGTAGCGCAAAGGTATTCACTTCCGAGTGTGGTGCTGACGATCTGGACGAGAGAACGTTCCGCAATTGCAATCTCCCCATCGCGGTCGTTGAAGTGGTTGATCCCATCGTATTAGGGGTTCGGCTTGTGGATCCTGCGGATAACTGCAATCACTGCTGCCCAATTCCGTGCTGCCCGCCTTGCACCCCCACGAACTGCTGCGAATGTCAGCCGATCTGCGATTGTGAGGCCTTTGACATTCCTCCCTGCATCAGCTCCTGCTTCGGCACCGATCTTTGCTTCCACCATGACAGAAAGCGCGTGTTAGTAACCCTGGGTCAGTTCTCCATCATCCGCATGGAGCGCGACTCTCAGCTGCTCATCCCCGTTTACGACTACTGTCTGCCCACCAAGGAATGTGTGGGTGTTGGCGGCAGCGCCGAAGAAGATCCTTGCGAGCTCTTCCGTCAAGTGAAGTTCCCGGTTGACGAATTCTTCCCCCCAAGTGCCCCTGAAAATTCTGGCTCCGGCTCCGGTTGCGGCTGTGGACGCTAAGAAACAAACATAGAAAAACGCTCCTCCACGTATCGTCGTGGGGGAGCGTTTTCTGTTTTAGCCGTCTATCGCTTCAATCTGGCAGACACGTCGCTCATGACGGCCCCCTTCAAACTCGGTTGCCAGGAAAACATCCACAATGCGCTCCGCCAGGTTCGGCCCAACGAGGCCTGCCCCGAGCGCCAGCATGTTAGCGTCGTTATGGCGTCTCGTCATCTCCGCGGAAAGGGGTTCAGAACAAAGTGCGCAGCGAATTCCTTTTACCTTGTTGGCGGAAATGGAAATCCCAATGCCGGTGGTACATACTACGATGCCACGGCTGCATTCCCCTCGGGAAACGGCCTCTGCCGCAGCACGGCCAAATAAGGGATAGTCACAGCTTTCCTTACTATGACAACCAAAATCTTGGCAAGCAATGCCCTTGCCTTCTAAATACGCTTTGATGCGCTCTTTTAACTCATATCCTCCATGGTCGGAACCCAGTGCGATCATGTTTCTTCCTCCTACTTCAAATCAAGATAACTTTATAAAATCGGGACGTCGTCCATGATAGTTCGCGACGTAGCGAAACCCTAAGTCTTGTAACATTGCATACGTTTCCCGTATTCCTGCCCCAATTGGTTCCGGCGTATGCGCATCGGAACCAACGGTAATAATTTCGCCCCCACATTCGCGATAGAGCTTTAGGATAGGAATCCACTCGGATAGGGTTTGTCCCTTCCAAGTATTGACCTCCATCCCGTGACCACGCTCCACGGCGGTACGCAGGATCGTGCGCATTTCATCGGTATACCGCAGGATGTGAATGGGCGTTTGGTAGCTTCCCTTCATATACCGAACGGGATAAATAATATGGCCCAGAACATCGTAACAGTCACTTCTCGCCAATCGAAGCATCGAAGCAAAGTAATCGTCCAGCGCTCGGTAACAATCCGCTTCCGTGGAATAATCCAGGCAGTAGAAGTCTTGTCCCCCGGCCTTCCCACTTAAATTGTGCACGGAGCCAATCACAAAATCCAGTGCCGGTTGCGCCAGCACCCGTTTGGCGGCCTGCTCATCCAAAAAACCAACCCCAAATTCCAGGCCTAAGGTAAGGTCTAGCTTACTTCCCCACGCATGCTGCATTTCTTCAAACTGCAGCAGAGGTGCTTCCCAATCGTAATCGGGGGTTCTCTCTCCCGCAAGGCTTAAGAAATCACAATGGTCGGTCAGACACAGCGCACTAAGGCCTGCCTGGTGCGCTCCCTTAGCCATGTCAACCATGGGAACAAATCCGTCCGGGGAGCATATCGAATGGGTGTGATGGTCTGCCAAAAACATGGTAGGCTTCTCCTTTTCCAAAAAGAACATGGATGGATACAAGCGTCGTATCCATCCATCAGTTTACTTCTTTTTACGCTTCTTGTCAAAAAAACCTTTGGAGCCACCGGACTCGGCTTCCGGCTCAGCGGCCGGGGGGGTGGTAAGGGGCAACTCCCCCATTGCCTCACCAAAATGGCGCAGGGCTTCCTTTTGCTCCTCGGTGAGCTTTTGTGGAGTTGCTATCTTCACCGTCACCAACTGATCGCCGCGGCCACGTCCAT
This sequence comes from [Clostridium] viride DSM 6836, assembly GCA_000620945.1. Lineage (GTDB taxonomy): Bacteria > Bacillota > Clostridia > Oscillospirales > Oscillospiraceae > Evtepia > Evtepia viridis. Next base: position 432,866 of record KK211198.1, read on the forward strand.
TCAAATTGGGGACGCCCTTTTCGCGCAGGCGGAAGGTGGTGCCGGTCTGCGTTCCCTCGGGAATCGTATACTTCACCTTACCATCCAAGGTTGGGATTTCCATCTCGTCGCCCAAAGCTGCCTGCACAAAGCTGATGGTGCGTTCCAGATAGATGGTATTGCCTTTTCTTTGCAGCTCCGCATGGGGCCGAATGTTGATACCAACAATCAGATCGCCGGGTACGCCGCCGTTCTTGCCCACATCGCCCTGCCCGCGCAGAGAGATGGCCTGCCCTTCGTCTATGCCAGCCGGAATGTTGACCGTAATCTTCTTTTGTTTACGTACGGCACCAGCTCCACCACAAGACTTACAAGGCTGATGAATAATCTTCCCTTCGCCACGACAGTTCGGGCAAGTGCCTGTGGTCGACATGGAACCGAACATCGTGCGCTGCTGCACACGAACGGTACCGCTACCATGGCAGTTGGGACAGACTTCTGCCGTGGTTCCTTCGGCACTGCCGCTGCCCTTACAGCTGGAGCAGGATTCTAAGTGGGATACGGAAATATCCTTCTTGCAACCAAAGGCTGCCTCTTCTAAGGTAATGGTCTCCGCCACTCGAACGTCGGCGCCCTTTCTTGGCCCCGTACGAGAAGCACGCGGCTCCCCACCAAAACCACTAAAGCCGCCCCCGAAGAAGGAGCTGAAAATATCGCCCATATCGAAGCCGCCAAAGCCGCCGCCTGCACCAAAATTCGGATCGACTCCTGCGTGACCAAACTGGTCGTACTTGGAACGTTTCTCCGCATCCGACAACACTTCGTAGGCTTCGTTGATTTCCTTGAAACGAGCCTCCGCCGCCTTATCTCCTGGATTCAGGTCGGGATGGTTTTCCTTCGCCAAGCGGCGATAGGCTTTTTTCAGGTCTCCTTCCGATGCCGTTTTGGAAACGCCTAATACTTCGTAATAATCTCTTTTTGTTTCGTTTGCCATATGTTCTCACCTCACAGTTTGCGCCTGCTTATCCCTTGATCTCTTCAAAGCCCCAGTTGAGGGACGGCCGGAATGCTCCGACCGCCCCTCTTATTGGATGTTTATCGTTGGTTCGTCTTACTTCTTATCGTCGTCCACGACGGTGTAATCAGCATCCACCACGTTGGGGTCAGCTTGGGGAGCTTCGCCGCCCATGTTCGAGAAGTCAGGGCCGGGGGCACCTGCGTCCTGACCGGGGGCTGCCTGCTGATATATCTTCTCACTCACGGCATAGAAGGCCTTGGTGAGTTCATCGGTTGCCGCCTTGATGGATTCGATGTTATCGCCTTTTAACGCTTCCTTGACCTTGTTGATCTCAGCTTCCAGGTTGCTGCGTTCACCTGCGTCCAGCTTATCCTTCATCTCCTCCAAAGCCTTTTCGCTCTGGTAGACCATCTGGTCAGCCTGATTGCGGGTTTCCACTTCTTCTTTGCGCTTAGCATCTTCCGCTGCGAACTGCTCGGCATCGCGGACGGCCTTTTCGACTTCTTCCTTGGACATGTTGGTGGAGGAGGTAATGGTAATGTGCTGTTCCTTGCCGGTGCCAAGATCCTTGGCGGAAACATTTACGATGCCGTTGGCGTCAATATCGAAGGTAACTTCAATCTGGGGAACCCCGCGGCGTGAAGGTGCAATGCCATCCAGGTTAAAGCGTCCAAGGGTTTTGTTATACTGTGCCATTTCACGCTCACCCTGCAGGACGTGAACCTCAACGGAGGTCTGGTTATCCGCAGCGGTGGTAAACACCTGGCTTTTCTTTGCCGGAATGGTGGTGTTTCTCTCGATCAGCTTGGTGTTAACTCCACCCATGGTCTCAATGCCCAAGGACAGAGGAGTGACGTCCAGCAAGAGCAGACCCTTCACATCGCCGGAGAGAACGCCAGCCTGAATGGCAGCGCCCATGGCAACGCATTCATCGGGATTGATGCCCTTAAAGGGGTCTTTGCCGGTAATCTTCTTAACAGCATCCTGAACGGAAGGAATACGGGTCGATCCACCAACCAGCAGAACTTTATGCAGGTCGTTTGCAGACAGGCCGGAGTCGGACAATGCCTGGCGAACGGGGCCCATGGTGGCTTCCACCAAATGATTGGTGAGCTCGTTGAACTTGGCACGCGTGAGGGTAAGCTCCATGTGCTTGGGGCCCGTGGCATCGGCCGTGATATAGGGCAGGTGAATGTCGGTGGAGGTGACGCCGGAAAGTTCCACCTTGGCCTTTTCAGCGGCTTCCTTCAGACGCTGCATGGCAACCTTGTCGGAAGACAGGTCAATGCCCTCGGTCTTCTTAAACTCTGCAATCATATAGTCCATGACGCACTTATCAAAGTCATCGCCGCCAAGACGATTGTTACCTGCCGTTGCCAGAACTTCGATGACGCCATCGCCGATTTCCAGAATGGAAACGTCGAAGGTACCGCCGCCTAAGTCATAGACCATAATCTTCTGGTCGGATTCCTTGTCCACACCGTATGCCAGTGCCGCAGCAGTGGGCTCGTTGATGATACGCTTGACCTCAAGACCGGCAATTCTGCCCGCATCCTTCGTTGCCTGACGCTGCGCATCGGTGAAGTAAGCCGGTACGGTGATGACCGCTTCGGTGACGGTGGTGCCCAGATAGGCTTCCGCATCTGCCTTCAGCTTCTGAAGAATCATAGCAGAAATTTCCTGAGGGGTATAGCTCTTATTGTCAACAGACACTTTATAGTTGGTGCCCATCTCACGCTTGATGGAGATCACGGTACGGTCGGGGTTGGTAATCGCCTGGCGCTTAGCCACTTGGCCAACCATACGTTCCCCGTCTTTAGAAAAAGCAACAATGGAAGGGGTGGTGCGGTTTCCTTCTGCGTTTGCAATGACGACTGCTTCGCCGCCTTCCATCACAGATACACAGGAATTGGTGGTTCCTAAGTCAATACCAATCATTTTAGACATATAATTTCGTCCTCCTTATAAGAAACAATCTAATGTAGGTTTTATTATGTTAGTTGGGATGCGGTATGCCGTTTTAGTTTGCTACTTTGACCATGGCAAAACGGATTACCTTACCCCCACTTTGGAACCCGGTCTCAAAGACTTCTGCGACCACATTGGTTCCTAAGGTTTCATCTTCCACATGCATGACGGCATTGTGAAGCTCCGGATTAAAGGTTGCGCCTAAGGCTGGAATTTCTTCAATTCCTAGTCTCTCCAGAATGCCCTTTAACTGAGTCATGGTCATCTGAACGCCCTTGGCGTAAGCTTCATCCACCGTTTCCTGCACGAGGGCACGGGATAGGTTATCGTAGACGGGCAAGAAGGCGGCTGCTGTTTCGGCCTTTGCCGTATTCCAGGCCGTTTCCCGTTCACGCTGGCTGCGCTTTCGAAAGTTATCATATTCTGCCAACAGACGAAGGTATTTATCCTCTTGCTCTTTGAGGGATGCTTGCATCTGCTCTTCCCGGCTGAGTTCTTTCGTCACTTCTTCCTGTGCCGCCTCTGCCCCTTCGGTCTCGGGCTGGCTATATTCTGCAGCAGGCTGCGTCGTATCTTCGGCACTTGCCTGTTCGTACTCCATGTTCTCCTGGTTCATATCTTGTGTGTAACCCCCTTACGTTATTTCATCCTCTGATGTGCTTCGTTCGGGAAGCTCTCCTTTCCCAAACATCCGGGAAAGGCCTTCCGCAAAATAGGAAAGCCGAGCGGCCAGCTTGGCATAGTCCATTCTGGTGGGACCCACCACACCGATCACGCCCTGCATATTGTCACCAATGTCATAGCGTGCCATAATAATGCTGCTATTTTTCAGTTCCGACGCCACATTTTCGGGCCCGATAATGATTTTAACTCCCTCATCCTGTGGCGCGGGTAAGGCATCTGCGTCGCCCCAATCCGAGAGAAAATTCATGAGTGGCCCTGCACTGTCTAAGCTTTGGTACTCCGGGTGTGCCAAAAGGTTTGGAATGCCAGCGGTATGAACCACGCTGCTCTCCAGTTCCTTGAGTACCTCGATGGCAAAGCTGACCATCAGACGGATCAGCTCAAAGGCCTCCCCTGCCGCGTGTTGTGAGACACGCAAGAGTTCGGGCACCATTTCCTCCAAGGACTTCCCCGTAAAGGAAGTGTTAAGAAGGGTGCGGAGTAGCTGGAGCTGAGTATCGGGCATTTCTTCGGGTAACCGAATCAGTTTGTTTCGCACAACCTGTGTGCTCGTCATGACCAACACGATAAAGGACGTTTCATCCACGGGCAATAGGTCAAATCGAAGAATCGTGGTGGCCTTGCCGCTTCGTGTGGCCAGTGCAAAGGTGGGGTAGCGTGTCAATTGTGAAATGACCTTCCCCGCCTCGGTCATGACTTGATCCATCTCGTGAATTTTCAGGTGGAGCGCTTCGTTGATGCTCTGCGTTTCCTGCAGGCTTAGGCGATGCTCCTCCATGAGTTCATTGACATAAAAGCGGTATCCTGTGGGAGAAGGAATTCGGCCTGCCGAGGTGTGTGGCTGTTCCAGAAGACCCATGGTCTCCAGCTCTGCCATCTCATTGCGAATGGTGGCCGAAGATACGTTGAGCAAACCGTTTTCCACCAAGGCCTTCGAGCCAACTGGCTCCGCCGTGCTAATATATTGCTCGATGACCGCACGGAGTATCTTCTTTTTTCGTTCGGATAGTTCCATGCCATCATCTCCTTTCCGGGTTTAGCACTCAGTCCTCCCGAGTGCTAAAGATACTCTAGCACTTCATCCTCTTATTGTCAATAGTCAGAAGGAAAATATCCTCAACATTCAAAAAAACTTCACGAACCTTTCATGGTTTTGCCACATCCGCTCTCCTACAAAGGCATAAAAAGACCAAAGACAAAACGCCCTTCCAGGCACCCTCATGGCAGGAACTTGCTTCTGCCGAATGGGTGGACGGAAGGGCATTTTAAAGATCACTAATTATTTATGTGCAAATCCTTAGGAAAAGGAGGCTTCCCGAACTGCGATGCACTCAATTTCGACTTTAGCACCCTTTGGGATGGCTGCTACCTGCACACAGCTTCGCGCAGGGTATGGTTTTGTCAGGAAACTCTCATACACCGCATTCATGGCGGCAAAATCCGCGAGGTCAGAGAGAAAGATGGTCGTCTTGACCACATTTGAAAGGGTCAGCCCAGCTTCCCGTAAGATTGCGCTCACATTTTCCATGGACTGCTTGGTCTGTTCCTCAATGCTTTCGGAAATGACCCCGGTGCTCGGATCCACTGGAATCTGACCCGAAAGATACACTAGGTTCCCCAAGTCCAAGGCTTGCGAATAGGGGCCGATGGCGGCAGGTGCCTGTTCCGTAGAGATGAGCTTCATATACATTGTCCTCCTTTAATTATCATTTACAACACGGAAGCCGGCGGAACCCAAGGCTTCCTTGATCTCTTCAATCTGAGTAAAGTCACGCGTTTCCATACCAATGGTTAAGAAACAGCTGGAGATGGCCATGTTCGCATCCGAACGTTCATGGTGTACACTGACTACATTGCCACCACACTCCGAAATAATCTTGCTGACTCCAACCAATTGACCCGGCTTATCCTCTAAGGCAATTTTAAAGGTAGCATTTCGGCCGCTGGTGACTAGTCCCCGTGTAATAACCCGGGACAGGATATTCACATCAATATTGCCCCCGGATAAGACACAGACGACCTTTTTGCCTTCAATCGGGAGCTTTCCGAACATCGCTGCCGCCACTCCGACCGCCCCGGCACCTTCCGAAATTAGCTTCTGCTTTTCAATTAAGGTGAGGATTGCAGCTGCAATCTCATCCTCCGTAACAGACACCACTTGATCCACATGCTCACAGACTAAGGCAAGAGTATTCTTCCCCGGTTGTTTGACGGCAATGCCATCTGCAAAGGTAGATACGGTTTCCAGCGTCACGGCTTCGCCCTTTTCCCAGCTTTTCAACATACTCGGAGCTAAGGCCGCCTGTACGCCGTACACCTTTATGTTGGGATTCAGTTTTTTCACCGCATAGGCTACGCCGGAAATCAGTCCTCCCCCACCAATGGGCACAATCACCGCATCCACATCCGAAAGCTGCTCTAAAATTTCAAGACCAATGGTCCCTTGCCCTGCGATGACTTCTTCATCGTCAAAGGGGTGAATAAAGGTTGCCCCAGTCTCCTTTTGAAGACGGCAAGCCTCGGCATAAGCATCATCATAGGCCCCCTTAACCAGAACCACCTCGGCTCCAAAGCGCTTGGTGGCCTCCACCTTGCTGATGGGAGCCCCATCCGGCATGCAAACCACACTGTGAATTCCCATTTTGGTTGCCGCCAAGGCAACGCCCTGTGCATGGTTTCCTGCGCTGCAAGCAATGATTCCGGCCTTTTTCTGCTCCTCACTGAGCTGACTGATCTTGTAGTACGCGCCGCGGAGCTTAAAACTTCCGGTCATCTGCAAGTTTTCCGTTTTCAAAAAGAGGTGCGCTGCTTTTGTTAGGTTGGCTGCGTCAATGAGATCGGTTCTTCTCGCAACGCCTTTGAGCACAAACGCAGCATGATAGATTTTATCCAATGTCATCATGGTGTTGTCTCTCCTTCGGGACTTTACTCATAAGCGGAGAAAAACAACAGTCTCCGCCTCTTTCCTTAAGAGACGAAGACTGTTTCTCTCCGCGGTACCACTCTCATTGCCACCGAAGGCGGCCACTTGTTGTGGGCAAGTCACTGCTCACCAGCTGGTAACGGAGCCATCCGTATCCGCTTATTTCCCAAAGGGGTTCAGCAGATCGCTGCAAGGGGATTTGCCTGTCGAGCCTAGCATTGCCTCGCACCAGCCGGCAACTCTCTGAAGCCAGGGCATCAACCGCCCGTCCTTGTTTCATCGCTTTAAGGTATGTTTTGTTTTCCTGCTAAGGCATTGATAAACTGCTGTGCGGTTCGTCCGGAGATGCCGCCATGGCGAAGCTCCCAGCGATTGGCCTCCGCCAGCAGCGTTTCCTCGGGAAGCGCAATGCCGTGCTTCTGTGCTAAATGCAGCACCATTGCCCGGAATTGCTCCCGATTTGGAATGCTATAGTTGATTTGTACGCCGAAGCGGGCCGACAAGGAAAGCTTTTCTTCCACCGTATCGGAACGGTGGATTTCCCCGGTAAACTCGGTGTCATTCCGATCCCGCCAGGTTTCGCGAATCAGGTGGCGGCGATTTGAGGTGGCGTAAATGAGGATATTGTCGGGACGGGTCTCGACACCGCCCTCAATGAGCGCCTTTAGATACTTATATTCTACCTCATTTTCTTCAAACGACAAGTCATCAATGAAAAAAATAAAACGGTAATTTCGATTCTTGGTCTCGGCAATGACTTGGGACAAGGCTCCAAACTGATGCTTATAGAGCTCAATCATACGCAGGCCACGGTCATAATATTCATTGATGAGTGCCTTTACGCTGGAGGACTTGCCAGTACCACTATCGCCATACAGCAAGACGTTATTGGCGGCTCTTCCTTCCAAAAAGGCTTCGGTATTGTCCCGCAGCTGTTTCTTTTGAATCTCATACCCCACCAGGTCAGACAGCAGAACACGATCCGTGTTGTTAATGGGCAGAAAGTGGAGGTCCCCATCCGTTTCCCGAATGCGAAAGGCCCGATGAAGACCAAAGGTCCCCACTCCCACGTCCTGATAGTGTCGTGTCATGAGGTCAAAGATCTGATGCTCATCCTTCGCGGCAAGAAGTAAGCGAGACAAGGTCTGCACCTTATCGCTAACAGCCTTATAGTAATGCCGCTCGCGTTTTGGGATGGCCTGATAGTTCTTTAGTACCTCAAAACAATCCATGCCCAGTTCCCATTCCAAGCGGGAAAAATCATAGTGAAACAGGGTATGGAAGATGCTAAAATCCTGTAATGCAAAATGGTTCACCGAACCTTCCCGCGCCCCAATCCGTTCACAGGACAGGCTGAAGGAATTCTCGTTGGTCATTAACAGGAAGGTGAGGTAGTTTGCCCAGAGATTTTCATCAAACCCAAAGCTTGTGGCAAGATCCAAAAGGCGCTTAACCTGCACAAAGGTACGATTGCGCAAGCGCTCCTTCGGTTCCACCCCCTCATTGAGGTCACGGATGATTTCCGCCAGGGCTTGCAGGATGGACTCTTCCCCTAAGTCACTGTATAGGAGAAGACTGGAATAGGCGCGATACATCTTACACCTTTACTCTCCAGCCAAAGGAGTCTTCTACCTTACCCAGCTGGATGCCCGTCACGGTGTCATAGATTTTCTGGCTAATCGGCCCGATTTCTCCACCACCAATCACCATCACGTCGTCCTTATAGCGCAGCTTGCCAACGGGAGAAATCACGGCTGCCGTGCCCGTTCCGAACACTTCCTCCAAATTACCCTGCTTCTGCGCGTCTAAGATTTCTTCCACGGAGATCAGGCGCTCCTCCACCGGAATGCCCCAAGATCTGCACAGCGTGAGCACGGAGTCTCGTGTTATGCCGGGCAGAATGCTTCCGTTCAGGGCCGGAGTGACAATGGTGCCATTGATCTTAAAGAAGATGTTCATCGCACCAACTTCTTCAATGTACTTCCGATGTACCCCGTCCAGCCACAGCACTTGGGAGTATCCATCGTCATGCGCTTTGACCTGGGCGGCCAGGCTGGCTGCATAGTTACCACCAGTTTTGGCAAAGCCCATGCCACCCTTGACCGCACGGACATAGTCATCCTCAATCCAAATCCCGACCGGGGCCAGTCCGCTTTCATAGTATGCACCACTGGGGGAGAGAATGATCATAAACAAAAAGTTCTTGGAAATGTCAACCCCTAAGAAGGGCTCGGTTGCAATGATAAAGGGACGAATGTACAAAGAGGTTCCTGCTTCCGTCGGAATCCAGTCCTCATCCACCTTAACCAATTCCCGCACGGCCTGGACATAGTCCTCCACCGGAACTTGCGGAATGCAGAGACGGTCGTTGGTGGCATTGCTGCGCATGGCATTCATTTCCGGACGGAAGAGATAGGAGTCTCCTCCCTCCCCATGGTATGCCTTTAGTCCTTCGAACATTTCCTGTCCATAATGGAACACCATGCTCGCAGGCGACAGGGTCAGATTCTGATAGGGAACGATGCGCGGATCATGCCAACCACGTCCTAGGGTATAGTCCATTATGAACATATGATCCGTAAAGACTTTTCCGAAGCCGAGCTTGCCCGTGGGCTTTTCTTTTGGGGTTTCTGTCTTTGTTACTTTAATATCCAACATGTCAATGTTCCTCCCGGCCCGGCAGAAGCGCCGGAGCGAATTGTAGAGATTGCGCAGCGATTATAAGGTTAAAATGGCGCCCTTATCGGCAGAACTGACCATTTTGGCATAGCGTGCCAGATAGCCGGTTTTCACACGTGGTTCGGGTGCGGTCCAGCAGGAGCGGCGACGCTCCAATTCTTCATCGGAAACCTTCAATTCCACTTTGCAATTGGTTATATCGATGGAGATGGTATCCCCTTCTTCCACCAAAGCAATCACGCCTCCGGCGGCCGCTTCCGGACTGACATGACCGATGGCCGCACCACGGGTTGCCCCTGAAAAACGACCGTCGGTGATTAAGGCAACGCTCTCACCCAGTCCCATGCCGCAGATGGCAGAGGTGGGGTTTAACATTTCACGCATGCCCGGGCCTCCACGAGGTCCTTCGTAGCGAATGACCACCACGTCGCCAGCCCGAATCTTCTTGCCGTAGATGGCGGTAATGGCTTCCTCTTCGGAGTTAAAGACCCGAGCCGATCCCTGGTGCTGCATCATCTCGGGAGCAACGGCCGAACGCTTCACCACACAACCGTCCTTGGCAAGGTTCCCCTTAAGCACCGCGATGCCACCATTGGCGGAATAGGGATTCTCAATGGGGCGAATGACCGCAGGGTTCTTGTTGGAAACGGTTTTCAGGTTCTCACCCATGGTGTTTCCGGTGGCGGTCATGACCGTCTCGTCCAAGAGACCTTTTTTGGTCAGTTCCTTCATCACGGCATACACACCGCCGGCCATGTCAAGATCCTCCATATAGGTATCCCCTGCCGGAGCCAGATGACAAAGGTTTGGAGTGTTGGCACTGATGGCATTGGTGGCATCCAGATCCAGTTCTACTCCTGCCTCGTGAGCCACGGCGGGAAGGTGAAGCATGGTATTGGTGGAGCAACCCAGTGCCATATCCACGGTCTCCGCGTTATGGATGGCCGCAGGGGTCATGATGTCGCGAGGACGAATGTTCTGTTCAATCAGCTCCATAATCTTCATGCCGGTGTGCTTTGCCAGTCGCAAACGGGCAGAGTAAATGGCCGGGATGGTGCCGTTTCCGGGCAGAGCCATACCAATGGCTTCCGTTAAGCAGTTCATGGAGTTTGCCGTGTACATGCCCGAGCAAGAACCACAGGTGGGGCAAGCATTTTCCACATAGCTCTGAACGCCGGCTTCATCCATCTTGCCAGCGTGGTAAGCTCCGACCGCCTCAAACATGCTGGAAAGGCAGGTTTGCGCTCCCCCTTGCATTTTGCCCGACAGCATGGGACCACCAGAGCAGAAAATGGTGGGGATATTCAAGCGCGCCGCAGCCATGAGAAGGCCAGGGACGTTCTTATCGCAGTTGGGAACCATGACAAGTCCGTCAAACTGGTGCGCCATGACCATGGCTTCGGTCGAATCCGCAATCAGATCACGGGTCACAAGAGAATAGCGCATGCCTTCATGTCCCATGGCAATGCCGTCGCAGACGGCAATGGCGGGAAACTCGATGGGAGTTCCTCCCGCCGCACGCACGCCAGCTTTCACCGCCTCAGTGATCTTATCCAGATTCATATGCCCGGGAACGATTTCATTATAAGAATTGACAATGCCGACTAAGGGGCGGGAGAGCTCCTCTTCCGTCAGGCCCAGTGCATAGAGCAGGCTTCGATTCGGCGCACGCTCCACGCCTTTTTTAATTTGATCGGAACGCATAATGTTGCCTCCTTATTAAAGTAGTTAACGTACGGAGAAAGAACCTAGCCTTCCACCGGATCGAAAAAACGCACGCAAAAAAGAGAACGCTTTTTCCATCGCACCCGAGGAAAGAAACCTTTCCTCGGGTGCTGTAGATGGCTCTAGATCAGGTCGAAGCGGTATCCAGATCGGAATCGTTCTTCCAGAGCATATGTTCACGCAGTTCCTTGCCCACAACCTCCATGGGGTGCTTTGCCACTTCGGCGCGCTTGGAGTTGAAGAAGGTTCTTCCGTTCTTGTTTTCGGCCATCCATCTGCCGGCAAAAGTGCCGTCCTGAATATCACGCAGGACTGCCTTCATGTTCTTCTTGGTCTCTTCATAGGGGAGGACGCGGGGGCCGGAGACATACTCACCAAACTCAGCTGTGTCGGAGATGGAGAAGTTCATCGCTGCGACGCCACCCTTGTTAATCAGGTCCACAATGAGCTTCACTTCGTGGATGCACTCAAAGTATGCATTCTCCGGAGCATAGCCAGCTTCCACCAGGGTTTCAAAGCCACAACGCATCAGGTCAACCAGGCCGCCACAGAGAACGGTCTGCTCACCGAAGAGGTCGGTTTCGGTCTCTTCGTTCATAGTGGTCTCTAAGATGCCGGCACGTGCGCCGCCAATGCCAGCAATGTAAGCCAGGGCAATGTCATAAGCCTTGCCGCTTGCATTCTGCTCCACTGCAATCAGAGAAGGCACGCCCTTGCCTGCGGTATACTGGGAACGAACGGTGTGGCCAGGGCCCTTGGGGGCTGCCATGAACACGTCCACGCCTGCGGGGGGCACGATGAGCTGATAACGAATGTTAAAGCCGTGTGCAAAGGCCAGCGCCTTGCCTTCCGTCAGATAGGGCTCAATGTCCTTCTTATACATATCGGCCTGGGCTTCGTCGTTGATCAGGATCATGATGACATCGGCCTTCTGGGTTGCTTCGGACACGGGATACACCTCAAAGCCGTCCTTTTCTGCCAAGGGCCAGGACTTACCGTTCTTGCGCAGGCCAATGATGACGTTTACGCCGGAGTCGCGGAGGTTCAGAGCGTGTGCGTGACCCTGGGAGCCGTAGCCAATGATCGCCACGACCTTTCCGTCCAATTTACTGAGGTCACAATCCTTTTCATAATACATTTTTGCCATAGTTAAACTCTCCTTTTTCTTTGGTGTCTTCGTTGATGGTGTATTGTCCTCGCTCCAGCGCGACCATACCAGTTCGCACCAGCTCAATAATACCGAATTCTTCAAGCAGCTTCGAAACAGCTACCGTCTTTTTCTCGTCTCCGATGATGGAGAGGGTCAGGGTCTCCGTGGATACATCAATGATGGATCCGCGGAAGATATTTGCGATCTGAATGACCTCGTTGCGCACCTCACTGTTTAGGGCATTTACCTTAATTAGGACAAGTTCGCGCCGGATCGCCTGAGTGGGTTCGAGCAACTTCACCGAATGCACCGGAAGCAGCTTTCGCAGTTGGTTGCATAAGAGTTCTGCATGCAACTGATCTGCCAGCACCTCTATGGTAATACGGGAAATCAGGGGGGAATCCGTGGTTCCGACGGCAAGCGATTCGATGTTGTAGCCCTTTCTGGAGAAGAGCCTGGATACCTGCGACAGAACGCCCGCTTCGTTGTCAACCTGCACGGCCAAGGTGTGTCTTAAAACTTCTCCCATAAAAGCCGCCTCCTTTCTTAATCAATCAGGAAATTGGTGATGTGGGTGCCGGCGCGAACCATGGGACGCACCAGTTCGTCCGTATCAATGGCACAATCAATGACGTAACCACAACCACAGGTGAGCGCCTCGTGCAGGGCCTCTTTCATCTCTTCCACCTTGGTCACGCGCTTACCCTTTAAGCCATAGGCTTCCGCCAATTTTACAAAGTCAGGGCCGCGCAAGAGATCGGTTTCTGAATAGCGCTTTTCATAAATCAGGGTTTGCCACTGGCGAACCATGCCCAGTGTTTGGTTGTTAAAGATGCAGGTAATCACCGGCAAGTCATAGTGCTCCACCGTGGCAAGCTCATGGCAGTTCATGCGGAAGCATCCGTCTCCGGTAACATGAATCACCGTTTTTTCCGGATGGGCTGCTTTGGCTCCGATGGCTGCGCCCAGGCCGAATCCCATGGTGCCAAATCCACCGGAAGTCAGAAGCTGTCCCGGGTAATCAAAGTGGAAGTGCTGAATGGCCCACATCTGATGCTGTCCCACGTCCGTTGCCACAATGGTGTCCTGCGGCATAATCTCAGCAATGCAGTTAAGGATTTGCTTGGGACTGAGCGTTTGGGAATTGGCATCGTACACCGTTTCGGTGCGATAGGAAAAGACCTCTTGCTTCCATTCGCTATGCTCTGCCGGAGCAACCTTCTGGTTGAGCTGGGCAAGGATGCGTCTGGCATCGCCTATAATATGATGATCGGTGGGAACATTTTTGTTGATTTCCGCACGGTCAATGTCAATCTGAACGATTTTAGCATGTCGGGCAAAGGTCTCTTTCTTCAGCGATACACGATCCGAAAAACGACAACCAATGGCAATTAGGAGGTCACAACGATCGCAGGCCGTGTTCGAAGCTTGCGTTCCATGCATACCAATCATGCCGGTAACCAGTGGATTTCTTCCCTCAATCGCGCCAGCTCCCATTAGGGTGATGGCAACGGGAGAATCGATTTTTTCCACAAACTCCTTAAATTCCTTAGCGGCGCGGCTTCTCACCACACCGCCACCACAAAGCACCAAAGGCTTTTTCGCTGCCGCGATCATTTCCACCAGCGTATCCAAATCGCCGTGGTCGGGCTCCGGGGCCTTTAGATCATGAGATGCGCGGCGAATGAGCGCAGCCAGACGACCATGGGCAGGATGCTCCTCGCGAGGAAGTCGGGTAAATTCTGCTTTCTCTGCGGTAACATTCTTTAGAATATCGATGAGGACAGGGCCGGGTCGTCCCCCTCGCGCAATGGCGAAGGCCTCGCGAATGATATCCGCTAGATTGTTGACATCCCGCACTAGGTAAGTACATTTGGTAATCGGCATGGTAATGCCAACTATGTCGACCTCTTGAAAGGAATCCTTTCCGATTAAATCCTCTGTTACGTTACAGGTGATGAACACCACGGGTGAGGAATCCATGTAGGCGGTTGCAATTCCGGTAACCAGATTGGTTGCTCCGGGGCCAGAGGTGGCAAAGCAGACACCAACCTTATTCGTGCTTCTGGCATATCCGTCGGCCGCGTGAGATGCGCCCTGTTCGTGCGATGTCAGGATATGACGAATTCGATCCGAATAGTGGTAGAGCTCGTCATAGACATTCAGGATCGTTCCGCCCGGATAGCCAAAAACGGTATCGACTTCCTGCTCTAAGAGGCATTCCATCAATATTTTCGCGCCGGTCATTTCCATAATGCTTCTCTCTTCCTCTCATAATAATCAAAGCTCTGCAGTCTTTGTGTCAGACCGCAGAGCTTGTAATTTCGTTTAAAACTGAATGGGGAACTAGGTTCCGATGCAAATCGGAAGCCCCGTCTCAATCTTACGCTTTACAACCTTTTGCAGGTATGACTAACTGCACAATTCCCGTTCCTACTACTAGGACTAGAATCATGTGAATTAGTCTTACCATAATTCGTGCAAAAAACTTGTTCATCGCTTATACCCCATCATTTCGCTTTGGTACTCTAAAGATATCACTTCCATTTTCTTGTGTCAATCATCCTAGTTCATTTTGATAGGAAATTGCAATTATGGAGGTCTTCCCTTCCGTTGAGTTAGGAAATATCACTGAAAGGGCCTTTCCCATATGGTTGAATCCTTGGTTATCTTACAACAAATTGTCAACTTAACGGATTTTAAAGAGAATGGACTGCCGATTGCGTTTCCTTCTCACGAGATTCGGGACTTTCCTCCCAAGAAGGGCTGTGCTATGATAAAGCCATGCCGTTTCTTATCACTTCCTCAACGGCAAACGCAGCTTCGGAAAGGCCAGGTGTTACATGGAAAGCCTACTGTTTAGTTTACACGCGACCATCCCGGTGTTCCTTCTTATTGTGATTGGGTATCTTCTTCGTCGGGGCGGCCTTCTCAATGATGCCTTTTGCGAAGTGAGTGATAAATTGGTCTTTCATGTTGCCTTACCCGTGATGCTGTTTTGTGATATGGCAAACACTGACCTTCGGACGGAGTTTGATGCTAGGTATCTGTTCTTTTGTGCCGGAGTCACCACGCTGGTGTTTTTCTCCCTATGGTTGATTGCGCGCCGCACCCTTTCGGATCGAAGCCTCATCGGTGAGTTTGTGCAAGTATCCTATCGTTCCAGTGCGGCTATTTTAGGGTGTGCCATCATCAAAAGTGTCTACGGAACCATTGGGGCAGCTCCCCTTATGATTCTCGGTAGCGTTCCCTTGTTTAACTTTTATGCTATTTTAGTCCTTACCGTAGAGGGGCCCAATCAGAAGGATGAACCGCTGCGTAAGAAGCTTCTTGGTGCTACTCGAGCTGCGGCCCTTAATCCAATCATCTTAGGCATTGCATTCGGACTATTGTTCGCCCTCTTTGGTCTGGGTTCCTTTCCCCCGATTCTGCAAAAAACGCTGGATAGTCTTGCGGGACTGGCAACCCCCTTGGCGCTTCTTTCCATTGGCGCTAATTTTCGAGGGACTCAGGCGATTGGGCTTGGTAAGCTCTCCTCCCTTGCCGCAAGCATCAAGCTGCTTTTGCTCCCAGCTCTCTTCCTGCCTCTTGCCATGGTACTCGGTTACACCGGCTCAAAGCTATTAGCCTTTCTGATCATGTTGGGAAGTACTTCCACCCCAACTTGCTATATCATGGCACGAAACTTAGGCCATGAGGGCACCCTATCCGTAAGTGTCATCGTTTTAACGACTCTCTTTTCCGCCTTTACCCTTACCTTTTGGATTTTCCTGGCTCGTTTTCTGGGATACCTTGCCTAACAATCTTTATATAAGGAGAACCCCTTCGTATGCAAAAGCCATTACAAAGGCTCCGCGCGTGCATGCAGGATCACGCGGTGGATGCCGTCTTCATTCCCTCTTCCGACTTCCACGGCAGTGAGTACGCAGGTGCCCACTTTGCCTGCCGTGCATACTTTTCTGGGTTTACCGGCTCCTCTGGCACGCTTCTGGTTCTGAAAGACTGGGCCGGACTTTGGACGGATGGACGCTACTTCCTGCAAGCGGAGCAGCAACTTCACGGCAGCGGCATAACCCTAATGCGGGAGGGCCGTTCGGAAACCCCTAGCCTAGAGCGTGTCCTATCGGAACGGTTGTCCGAAGGGGCATGCTTGGCAGTGGATGGCCGCTTACTCAGTTGCAAAACTGGACGGAAACTGCAGAGGGAACTGGCACGCAAGGGCATTTCCCTACGGACGGATTTGGATCTCCCGGGACTTTCCTGGCCTGACCGCCCGGGTCTCTCCACCCAACCGGCGTGGCTGCTGGACGATTGCTATGCAGGCGAAACCCGCGAGCAAAAGCTCTCCCGAGTCCGATCGGCCATGAAGCAGC
Organism: [Clostridium] viride DSM 6836; assembly: GCA_000620945.1. GTDB lineage: Bacteria > Bacillota > Clostridia > Oscillospirales > Oscillospiraceae > Evtepia > Evtepia viridis. Next base: position 449,365 of record KK211198.1, read on the forward strand.
AAGGCGTGGATGATCTTTGCATCAGCTCCTTGGAAGAGATTGCTTGGCTTCTCAACCTGCGGGGGGGAGACATCCCGAATACTCCGGTTGTTTTGTCCTATCTGGTGCTGTCTGCGCAAGATGCCATCCTGTTTGTCCATCCTGAAACACTGTCTCCCGCGATTTCATTTGCCCTTTGCCAGGATGGGATTCGAGTTTTCCCCTACGACAGCTTTTATGGCTATGTAGCCACCCTTTCTGAGAACCGCTGCGTGTGTCTGGATGGTCGCAGTGTGAACCTAACCTTCGTTTCCTCTCTTCCATCCACCGCCCGCATCTTGGATCGTCCCTCCCCCATCGAAGGCATGAAGGCCATTAAAAATGAAACCGAACGTAAGAATGTGAGGATGGCGCACCGTAAGGACGGCGTGGCTTTAACAAAGTTTTTGTTTTGGCTGAAGCAGAAAGTGGGGCTAGAGACCATTACCGAGCGAAGCGCCGCGGACAAGCTGGAATCCCTCCGGCGTGAGCAGGAGGATTACCTCTTCCCCAGCTTTTCCCCCATCGTTGCTTATGGGGAGCACGGTGCCATCGTGCACTATTCTGCCACGGAAGAAAGCGACGTTCCCCTACGCCCGGAGGGTTTTCTTCTCCTAGACACAGGTGGGCACTATTTGCAAGGGACCACGGACTGTACCCGCACCATTGCCTTAGGGCCTCTCAGCGATGCCATGCGTAAACACTATACCGCTGTCCTTCGAGGACATCTGAATCTAGCGAATGCGCAATTTTTGCATGGTTGTACGGGTGCCAATCTGGATTACTTGGCGCGCGCTCCCCTTTGGGCCATGCAGTTAGACTACCAACATGGCACCGGACATGGGGTTGGCTATCTGCTTAGCGTACACGAAGGCCCAAACCAAATCCGTTGGCGTGCAACCCCCGGTGCCGCATGCTTCGAAGCCGGGATGATCACCTCTAATGAGCCTGGGCTTTACCTGGCCGGAGCGTATGGCATCCGCTTGGAAAACCTTCTCCTGTGCGTCCCTCGAGGAGAGAGTGCCTATGGCCGTTTCTTAGGTTTCGAGGACCTCACTTTAGTTCCCTTTGACCGGGAGGCCATAGAAGTATCCCAGTTAACGCAGGAGGAGTGCGCCTTGCTCAACCGGTATCATGAAAAGGTGTATCAGCATCTCTCACCTTTTTTAACGAAAGAAGAAAACGATTGGCTGTCCAAACAAACTTGTCCCCTCTAAGATCCGGTTAAACCAGCTGGAACAATACTGCTTCTAAGACCGGAATCTGTTTTCTCCCGCTGCTTTTGTCTGAAACGCTTTTCCTTCGAATGGTCGAATATCACAGGAAAATCGTTTCATACTAAGTCAGAAGGAGGTGAAGGATTTGTTTGGTAAAAAAAGTACGAACAAAAAGAACACGGCTCTTAGCAGTCCAGAGAGCCAAGCAATGCAGAACAAGGTAGATACGCACGATCAATGGGATAAGTTTGAGCAGGCAGATGATGTATATTGCTCCGACTCCTTTAATTTGTTTAACGATGTATATTAACCCTCAGATCGCTCCCCTGTATTCGTTACAGGGGAGCGATCTGCCTCTGTTTACGAAAAGCCAAAATAACGCATAATTCCTCGGAAGATGCCTTCTGCAAACAAGTATTGATCGTTTCGTAGTTTTTCTGCATCCGCATAGTTTGATAAGTACGCTAACTCAACTAAAATGGACGGCATTTTTGTTCTGCGCAATACGTAAAGCGACGGTCTTGCATAAATGCCATTATTTTTTGTGCCGACGGTCTCGACTATGCCATCGATGACTTGTTCGGCCAGCCAGTTGGCCTGAGTATATTGGCGATAAATGTAGATTTCCGTTCCGTTTATGCTTGGATTTTCATTGAAGTTGGCATGGATGCTAATAAAGTAATTCGCAGGCCATTGATTTGCCATCGCTACGCGTTGCGCCAGGCTGGTCGCATTGGTACTGCCGAGCACCGTGGATGGGCTTGGCCGGGAAAGGCGCGCTTCAAAGCGCGGGTCTTGATTGAGCATTTCGGCCAAATAGACTCCGACCTGATAGGTAATGTCCTCCTCCCGAAGGCCGAAACCCGTTGCTCCAGAATTATGAAAATTCGTTGGATTGTGCCCTTGATCAATAAATATCTTGATCGCCATACTCTCACATCCTATTCGATATAGATTACTCTACTGTATTGTATTCCCTCCGGACATTCCAAGAACCGAAATCCATATTCCTCCGGGAAAATCTCTCGCTTTTCCTTGTGATTGCATAGGATCTTTTTTGTATCTGCTCCTTTTTTTGTTTCTCCTCCTTAATTCCACAATGCAATTACATATTTTTTTGGGTAGCGTTCATACTAACGACGATCACTTACATATGGCACTTTCAGTATTTTTGACATATTAAATTCGTTCGATAAACAGTATGAGGTGAATAACATGTCTTACGTTGGACCAAAGGTGAAAACCCAATTCGAATCCTTATCAATCGATCTAAAAAATGAAATCCTCTCCCGCGATGTGCACCTTGAAACCATGAATGACCTAATCTCCGTCTTGGAGCAAATCGTAAACGAAGGCTAAGAATCATACCAGAGGTGATATCTTTGAAAAAGCAACCGGAACAGCGAAAATCAAGAATGAAATCTGCCAATGCCGATACCTTTGTGGAAGAACTGAAGGAAAATAAGGTAAAAGGCAAAAAGAAGTAACAAAAAGCCGCCCAAAAAGGGCGGTTTTTTTCCATCTTACTGGCCAAGTCGTGCCTGCTTTTTGAAATCAAGGTACCCTATGAGCACCGTCCAAACGTAGGCACAGGTTTTCGGAATCATCAACATTCCAATCATGGGAATGGTGTCTGCAAACAGGACAACGGGAATGTAGAAGGCGAAGCTCAGTACAATGGTGAGCCACATAAAGCGGTAACTGCGATCCTGACCTTGGGCTGCACTCCGATAAAATAAAAGGAGGATAAGCATTCCTAGGGCTGCAAAGGGTAGGTTGCGATAGATTGCCCAAGTGAGCGGAGCATCGACACTGGTCCATGCATTCTGCGGGAAGAGACAAAGAAGGATTCTAAGTCCGGATAGAAGATATACCATTCCGGTTAAGCCTCTTCTCCCCTGCACGTGGTAGCGAGTCCTCCATACATAGTACAGCAGGACATAAAAGGCCGTCATCGTGATGGAGGTGATGAACTTTCCCATTCCCAAGGCGTATGTAAAATGCGCAAGCCCACTTGTACAAAGGGCATAGGCGCGTGGCACCAAATGGAAGGCATCGCCTAGACCCAGCGTCACTGCCATCACACCGAATAAAACAGGCTCCTTGTTTGGATACCCCTTTCGTATCATGAGGAATCCAAGCGTGAGCACGGTGATGAGATATATAACATCAAATGAAGTTTCTATGATCGCTTGCATAGTACGGTTTCCTTTCTTTCCGGTCCAAGTGAATTTCCTAGTCCAAATTGGTGGCTAAGAGTTTATGTTTCTCCTCGTTTCGAAACTGGAGTAAAAATTGGATTCCTGCTAGGAGCAAGGCAGCTCCCAAGCCGGTATAAAAAACGGCAAGGAATCTCTCTGGGCAAAGTCCCGAGACCCGCAATCCAATGCCAAAGGTCATCATGAAGGCCATGATGATAAATCCCTTTCGGTCAAAGAATTTGAAGATACCTTGCTGCTCTTCTTGATACCCTAGAATGCGGTTTGTATGCTTGCGAACCATCTTTTCGAACACCAATCTCCAAAAGGCAGCAAACACTGCTATGGAAGCGGCAAGGTTCCATCCATTGACATTGTTTTGATAGGCTACGATGCCAATGCGCAAAACAGAACCTCCCGCAAATCCCCACACGGTTCCTGCCAGCAACAGTAAATTTCGTTTCGATGTCTTTGGTGCATATGGCAAACGACATGACCTCCTTATGAAGCTCTAGCCCTTACATTGATACATTCGACTCATCCCGAACGCAAGCTTAATATATGGTGCGACGAATCAGTTCGAGCAGAAATGCGCAGGATTGGGTGCCTTTCCGCACCAACCCAAGGATACTATCTAAGATAAGATCCACAAACTTGCTTTGGGGAAACCGAATCTCATCAAAGGCATCTTGTCTGACCTTCCCATCCAACTGAATCGCCTGCAGCATGCCTTGTTTGAGGTGCAAGAAATACTCCTCCATGACCGCGCGCCCCTTTGCCTTTTCCTCCGCCGCAAAGCTCATGGAATGGAGGCTAAAAAAGGAGGGGTATTCTTCCAAACCCTTCATAAGTGTTTCGAACAGGCCTTCCACATAGATGATGAAATCCGAAGCCTGCTCACACCCCTTGGTCTTTTGAAACATCGTCTGCCAAAACATGCCGATGGTTTCCACAAGGAGATCTGCTTTCGAAGGAAAATAGTTGTAGACCGAGCCAACCGCAATGCCACCGCGTTCGGCAACTCTTCGCATGTTGACGGAGGAAAGTCCCGTTTCCATGGCGATTTGCATACTGATGGAAAGAATCGCTTCCTTAGACGTTATGGTGTGATTCATGCCACTCCCCCAAACTGAACTTTGTTCACTTTAAAGTTTAGCCCATTTTTATGGAGCTGGCAAGCCCTAATACATGGAAAAAAGATGGCATTGCTTGCTGCAATACCATCTTTTATTCAAAGCTTCTTTCTTCACACTAAACAAAGAAAAAGTACAGTACAATGACAATACCCAGGACAATACGGTACCATCCAAACATTTTGAAATCGTGCTTCTTAATATAGCTCATCAAGAACTTAATGACTAAAATGGAGACCAAAAAGGCAACCACGCAGCCAATGCCTAAGACCATCAGTTCTGCTGTTGTAAAGTCCAATCCAAACTTCAGAATCTTCCAAGCACTCAAGCCAAACATGACTGGAACGGCTAGAAAGAAGGTAAACTCTGCGGCTGCCACGCGGCTAACGCCAATCAAGAGGGCTCCAATGATGGTTGCCCCAGAACGAGAGGTGCCCGGAATAATGGAGAGTACCTGAAAGAAACCAATCAGTAAGGCAAGGCGGTAGGTGATGTCCGTGACATGAGTGACCTTCGGACGCCGTCTCTTATTCCAATTTTCAATGACAATGAAGGCCGCACCATAAAAAATCAGGGCCGCAGCAATCACCATGGGAGTGTGCAAATGGGCCTCAATGTAATCATCGAACAGCAAGGTGACCGCAGCGCCAGGGACACAGGCCACAACGACCTTAAACCAAAGGGAAAAGGTCTCCGTTTTGACGATAGGCTTTGACTTGTCCTTCCACTGAAAGGGAAACATCTTATTCCAAAATAGAAGAACCACCGCGAGAATGGCCCCCAATTGAATAACCACAAAAAACATTTCTTTAAATGCTTGGCTCATATTCAACTGTATAAATTCATCCACTAGAAGCATATGGCCTGTACTACTAATGGGCAGCCACTCTGTAATTCCTTCGACAATCCCTAGAAAAATGACCTTTAGAATTTCCATAACGTCTAATACCATGGTCTGACTTCCCCCCTAGATTCTAGCTATGTAAGCACCAAATTTTACTGCAAAGTCCCCCATTGGTCAAGACCCCTTTTTTCCTATCCTGTCCACCGCTTTCATGATTTGTTCGGTTTCCTTGCTGTTTCATATCATTTTGGTCAAATTTTACGATTAGGACAGGCAAACATTGAAGCTTTCTATACAAATTTTTAAATTATTGTGAACAACTTCTGGCTTTCCCTCTAAAATGTGTTATAATTCGAAATGTTGCATTTATAGAATATTCATGCAATTAAGAAAGAGATTTAGGAGGAGCAATATGATAGATGCACGCATGTTAACCTTTGTGGTATACCTATTAATCATGCTCGGCATTGGGTTTTTCTTTTTCATGAAGAACCGCAATGTAAAAGATTATGTCTTAGGTGGCCGTAGCTTAAACCCTTGGCTCTCTGCCCTTTCCGCACAAGCCTCTGATATGTCCGGCTGGCTCTTGATGGGTCTACCCGGATTGGCCTATCTTTACATCGCAACACAAAATGGACCCGCCATGTCCTATCGCGGCCTCTCCGAAGCACTTTGGACCGCCTTAGGCCTCTTAGTGGGCACCTACTTAAACTGGCTTCTGATTGCCAAGCGTCTTCGCACCTTTACCCAAGTTGCCAACGATTCTCTGACCGTGTCGGACTTCTTTGAAAACCGCTTTGAAGATAAGTCTCACTTTTTACGGATCTTTTCTGGCATCGTCATTCTTGTCTTTTTCATCATTTATACCTCTGCACAGTTCGTGGCTGGCGCAAAGCTTTTTGATACCATTTTAGGTTGGGACTACACGTCCTCCATGCTGCTGGGCGCTGTCGTCATCATCGGCTACACCTTCTTGGGTGGCTTTTTGGCCGTCTGCTGGACGGATATGATTCAGGGCCTTTTGATGTTCGCTGCCTTGTTAATCTTACCATTGATGGCATTTTTCCAGGTGGGTGGAATGAGCGGAATGACCGAACGTCTGGCTGCTTTGGCGGGCGGAACCATGCCCGACTTCAATCTCTTTGCCAACTCTTCCGTTACACTGATTTTATCCTCCCTTGTTTGGGGACTTGGTTACTTTGGCATGCCACACATCATCGTCCGCTTTATGGGTATCCGCTCCGCTCGCGAGGTTAAGTATGCCCGCTGGATTGCCATGGTTTGGGTTGTTGTCGGCCTATTGGGCGCCGTTTTTGTGGGCGTCATTGGTACTTCCTATGTTCAGACTGCTATGACTGCAGCAGAATCGGAAAAGATATTTATCAATCTTTGTTTAAATTTGGTAAGCAATCCCGTTCTGCAGGGCGTTCTTCTCGTTGCAATTTTGGCAGCCATTATGAGTACCGCCTCTTCCCAGCTGCTTGTGGCAGCCTCTGCCTTCTCGGAGGACATTTGTGGCAATCTATTTCAAAACCTCTCCCCAAAGAAAAAGCTTCTTATCATGCGCATTGCCGTTCTTCTCATTGCCGGAATCGCCCTATACTTTGCAAAAGATGAAAATAGTTCCGTGTTCCGCTTAGTCCAATACGCTTGGGGTGGTTTAGGTGCGGCCTTTGGTCCCCTGATTATCCTCAGCCTCTACTGGAAGCGGACCACACGCAATGGTGCCATTACTGGTATGATTACCGGCTTCCTTGTGGTCATTCTTTGGAAGCAATTCTTGGCCTTTACCGGAATTTATGAGTTGTTGCCCGCTTTCGTCCTGTCCTTTGCCGCCATTGTTGTGGTTAGCCTCTTGGATAAGAAGCCCAGCCAGAGCATTGAGGAAACCTTTGATGCCGCTGTTGCCATGGCAAGGGAAGCGAAGTAAGCGTGCACACTACCACACATTCACGTGAGTGATGTGCAAAAACCGCCGTTTCAGGTGCTGATAGCTGTCCAGCGGACGATAATCTGCATCAAACGTATGTGCCGCCACCAGCACGTTGGAAAGATCGGGGGTCTCCCCTACGGAAACGATGACGGGGGAATGGACAAAGTGCAAACCGTCTGCTGAAAGCTGAACGATGTCTCCCGGCTCTGCCTGGGTGATATCGACTTCCACAGCGGTGGGTCCTATCCCCTGATTCTTGATTAAGAATTGATACAAGTACTCCACTCCAGACCAAGAAGGGGTTCGGTTGTTGATGCTGTAGTAATGCCAACCAAAGGTTGGGGTTGGATTCATTACGCTGCTGCCTGCATAGAGCACTTGCGAGGCAAAGTTGGTGCAATCCCCCCCGATTTGTTCGAAATCATAGTATCGTGGGTTTCGACCAAAAGCCCATTTATGGGCATAGGCAACGGCATTTTCCCGGTTGTATAGATTCTTTTTCAATGCGCTAACCCTCTTTCCGCAACACAGTCTAGCCTATCCTATGCGGCATGAGGGATGGGATAAAACCAGTAATTAGATATCGCGTCTTTTCGTCAATCCCGCCCCAAGGTGACTTCCTTGGGGCGTTTTCTCTTGTTTGAAGCAAGGTTGCTGATTGGGAGAGATCCCCTTGAGGACGCAACAATCGTTTATTAGTTTGAGCGGGTTTTCTCCTTCCTTCTGCTTTCTTAGAAAGAACCTTGATTAAATAGAACAATGTCGATATACTAGGGATAAACAAAATGTATAATACCTCTTTCTTTCGGAAGAGGACATGGGAGGATAACAATGATAATTCATGTGAACGGTGTCGATCTTTTTTATGAAACGTCAGGGCAGGGTCATCCGCTGATTTTGTTGCATGGACTTGATCTGGATCATACCATCTTTAATGAACTTGCCGCCAAGCTCAGTGCACATTTTACGGTTTACGTCATGGACAACCGAAATCATGGGCAGAGTGTGAAAACGGAGGATTACTCCTATGAAGCCATGGCCGATGATGTCCATGCTCTCATCGAGGCCTTACAACTGGAAAAGGTGTACTTGCTGGGCTTTAGTGATGGCGCCGTCATTGCACTCCACGTTGCCTTACGGCATTTGGATGTGCTTGAAAAAGTCGCATTTTTAGGACTCAACTTGAAGCCTTCCGATTTAAACAATGCCTGCATGAACTTTTACAAATCCATGTATGAAAAAACCAACAGTCCTCTCTATCGACTGGTCATTGAATCCCCTCACATCGAACTGGAGCAGCTCAAAACCATCACCATTCCTACCCTCCTGATGGCGGCAGAACGTGAGATCTTCCGTCCGGGTCTCTTTGATGAACTGATGGCAGGCTTCCCCAATGTAACGGGCAAAGAGATGCTGGGGCATAAGCACGAAACCTATCTTGTCCATCAGGACCTCTTGTACCCTGACCTACTCGCTTTCTTTGGCAATGAAGATACTCACTTACCAGAACTTTAATAAATCTATAGATTTTTGCTGCGCGGAGGCCTGGTCAAACTGAATATTCGATTCGGCGATCCTTAAAACGTCCCCAGTAGGTTCCATTTGCCATACCCCCACCGAGAATTGGGGTAGATTATGCCTTCCTCGCGTGAACACCCTGACCCAAGAAGAATTCGTATCATATCCCCATCCATGGCTTTTAAATACCCCTGTACGATCCCCCATTCCATCAAGATGGCGGCCGACCCAGCAGTAATGGCGGCGGCCGCACTGGTGCAAGTCATGGAACCTAATCCACTTGGATAGACTCCTCCAATGTAACACCAGGTGCAACCAAATCCGGAGCCATGCGCGGCAAGAGGATTGGCCCCCAAGACGAAGACACATAGAGGCTGTTGTCCTCGTTGTTATACGCACCGCAGGTAATGGACCGTAAGGACGTAGCGGGAAATACGATGGTATTCGCCGGCACCGGTTTCATCAATTCAACAAAAGGACTAATCTGCCCGGTAATGGGAAGGTAGGCGTGAAATTCACCACTGACAATGGAATCCCCGTACAGCACAAATCATGCGATACGGGATTCTATGGATGACTTCTCCCGTTGGTGAGGTAACCCCAATGGAGATTTTTTATAAGGAGAGCCCAGAATCGTCATGGTAAAGGAGGTCTTTCCCGTTCCCACGCGAACATTGATCACTTTGGTGCCGCCTGTCCTTGGAATCACATCATACGTATGGTGCTTGGCGTTGCTCTCGTTGCCCGCCGCGGTGACGACCGCGCACCCTGGAAGCTTTGAAATGAAGGAGATATACTCTTCCAATACCCAATTTCCATCGTGGGTTCCTTGATTGGAGCCCATTCCAATGCAGAGAACGAACGGACGATTGAGCCTCCTTGCAGTCTTCACAATGTAGTCCAAACCGAGCAGGTAATCCGTGGATTCGTAGAGGTTTGGGTCATGTTCGGGCCGAAGAAACTGTTTGATGTAGTATGGGCTGGCTCGTCTGAGCTTTACTACGATGAGTTCCGCTCCGGGTGCCCCCCACGAACTGCTCTGTTCTGCTCCCAGCTGCCACGGAAGCGAGAAAGGTTCCATGGCCATCCGTGTCTTTGCTTGGAACCACGGAAAAAGGGTCTTCTCCCTGCAGCGCCTCATCGATCCGCTCCCTTCCATATTCGGATCCAAAGTCTCAAAGATGCTCTGAATGTAGTCAGGCAATGATGAGTCCCGAGGGAAGTTCGGCCCCCACCTTGATATATGGCTTTGAATTGAGATAATTTTTGAAATTTTCCGTATTATAATAGTAAAAGTCAACCGTGGTCGGCAAGCTTACAAATTCCTCTAGGGACATTGCACGCACATCCGGCTCCATGTTACATCCCTCCTGTGTTCCAAACCGAAGCATCCGCACCCGATCCTTACTCAGAATATGAGCCCCTGCCAGGGACGAGAATCTTCCTTCCCATCCAACCAACCAGACCAAGGAGAAGCCCATGAAACGATTCCTCCCCTTTGCCTTCCTGTTCCTGCTCCTCTCTTCCTGCAACACAGCGGACACCATAACCTTCACCGCCGTTATTGCACAGATTGGCGAAGGCAGCATCCTTGTCAACACACCAGACGATTCCCTGGGCTTTCAAACCGCCAGTGTGAGCTTACAAGAAACAATCACTCTGCCAGAGAACCTTAGTGTTGGCCAGATGGTGGAGGTCGTTGCACTCCCAGAAATACGGGAAAGCTACCCTGTGCAAGTGACCGCTGTGAAAATTACCCAGAAGGAGTCTTCTATGGCAGAATACCAAAAAATCACTCCACAAGAAGCAATGCAAATGATGCAGGGCGATGCCATCATCCTGGATGTACGTACCCAGGCCGAATATGACCAAGGGCACATCCCAAACGCTGTGCTCCTTCCAGATACGGAAATCCGGAGCAAAGCCGAAACACTGCTACCAGATAAACAGAAAACCATGTTAGTGTATTGCCGTAGTGGACGGCGCAGCGCTGTGGCGGCCAAGGAGCTCGTCCAAATGGGGTATAGCAAGGTGTATGACTTCGGTGGTATCCTTGACTGGCCTGGTGAAATTGTAAAATAGGTTCGCTTTATACCTAGCCACTGGTCAAACCATGGACCAGTGGCTGTTTGCCGGTTTCCCTTCGTGTCTTCCCTAGGACGCTACAAAAAAAGAACCAAATTTGGAAGAAACATTTGACAATGGGAGCAATCCCACTACAATAGCATTATAGGAACCATTTCCTACGTATGATGGATAGGAGGAATTCACGATGCGAAGAAAAGATCTTGCTGTTTCCGATCCTGCTGAATTGGACGATATCATTCTGAGCTGCGACTGTTTCCGCTTGGCCTTTGCGGATGGGACAAAACCATACATTGTTCCCCTCTCCTTTGGCTACCAACGAGAGGATGGAGCCCCCGTCTTCTATTTTCACAGTGCGAAAGAGGGGCGAAAAGTTGAGCTTTCCCGCAAGTTAGCCCACGCCGGCTTTGAACTCGACACGAATCGCGCCATCAATGAGAACGAAAAACCCTGTGACTTTTCCGTGCGCTATCAAAGCATCATTGGAGAGGGAACCTTAACGGAGATTACGGATACGGACGAAAAGATCCGAGGGCTGAACCTGATCATGGATCATTACAGCGGCCGTGCCAACTGGGAGTTCCCCCTGCACGTGCTTGATAAAACGGTGTTGTTCCGCTTAAACGTCAGCGAAATAAGCGGGAAAAAGCACTCCTAACTCATACCACTTTACATCACCCCTTACCGCCGTATGAAAACCCGCCAGCAATACTTGCTGGCGGGTTTCTTTTGTATCAAGCAATTATTCAGCCTTGCTCTTACACTGCCTACGAGGGTCAGGATAAGTCTGCGCGCAGTTCCTCAATGGCTTTTTGCAGCAGGATATCTAAGGCCGTTAAGTACTCTATCCTCTCGATGTTTGTATCTAACAGGCGCACCAAGGCCGTTTGATTGACCAGCGCTGCTTGGTACAACCTCAACTTTTCCTCGTTTAGTTGCGGATGCTTGAACGGCTCCATCGAGTGGTCTCCCCCAATACCATGGATGCTTTCCATGGCTCCTAAGCCATATAGAGACACAAAGGACAAGGCTTCCTCCGCTTCCAAACGGAACACCGGAGTAAGCACAAAGTCAATGGGACTGTTCTCGATGTTACGAGACTCATCGACGATGGCCATCGTCGTCTCCTGAACTATGTTTCCAACCAATTCTAGTGACTTCTGATTCATAAAGTAATTTCGACTCATTTCCCTACTCCTTTCGATTCGTTGACAGAAACGCTTATCTTCTGCCAAAGTCGTATGGATGTCTACTCTATACTCTATATTCTACCTGAATTCTCCGTGATATCAATTATACTTCGGTTGATCATCTTCCACTTTAGTTGGAAGAATCCTTGTCAAATTATTGAAATATTGCGTCGATTGGTGTACACTTTAGGAAGCAACAAGAAAGAGGGTATTCAATGCTGCGCTATACAACCGATACCATTGCAAAGTACTGGAATTCTGAGGACTATCGTATTTTTACGATGAAAGTGAACGAAAATGGACATTTAATTCTGATTTCAAGCAATGAAACCAATTCGAAGCTCTATGGAATTTCGGAACCCTGTATTGGAAAAAGTCTGTACAATATCATGGAAAAAGAGCATGCCGATCGATGGCATCTTCGCTTTCAAGAATGGAAAAAGCTTGCCCTCACCTCATACATTTCGTATTTTGGGGATACCACGGTCGCATGGGATACGACGATTGAAATAAAAAATGACCTTGTGTTCGGGGTTGGAAAAAAAGTTCTGCCCGAGGAGTTGGATCACCTTACCTTTGAAAAACATGAATTCTTTAATCATTATTTTATTCATCCGGAAGATTTTATGCTCATTACCTTATCCGTTCAGCCCGATTGTGACTCCCTCCTGATTGAATCCATTGATTCCCCCTACGATCCAATGTACCACGCTCCCTTTCTTGGACAGGATATTAGCTCGATTACCTTTTTCTGTTCGAATATCCTCGATAAAAAGGTGTATAAGAAGTGTCTCCAAACCAACAAAACGGTTCATTTTGTCGAACGGTTTGACAAAGATGAGCATACCTTATTTTTAGATGTAAACTTGTGTCCCTATTTGAAGCGTTCAAAAATCATCATCTATGCAAAAGTCATCAATGAACCCACCTATCGCGATATTCAGAAAAAAATCAGTAATATCTACGGTGTATACCCGGAAACGGATCATTTTGCCGTCTGCGAAATAAACTATGACGATCCGGAAAATCCATACATGATTGGCTGTAACCTTGCATTTAAGAACCTGGAACACTCAACCGACATTACCCTAGCTTCCATACTTTGTAACCAGACATTTGAGCGTTGTTTGATCTCTTCCTTGAAGGAAACGGGCCATTTAAAGCTAGAACATCACCTCGGGAAAGTCAAACACTATAAACTCGATGTCTCACCTGTGACGGACTCAGGATACCATAACTATCTGGTGCTACTGGCCGAAGAAAAAGAACTGTTCAATTTGGACCTCCACCTGACCTCACGAGAGAAAGAAGTCCTCACCTTCGTGGCAAACGGGGTCACGAATCGTTACATCGCAAATAAGTTGAATGTGACGGAAGGAACCATTAAAAAGACCGTTTATAACGCATACAAAAAATTGGGCATTGGCTCCAGGGTGGAACTGGTAAAGCTCTTAAAAGACCAGCGATTCTAGCGATATACTTGGATTCCTTCTTTGCAAAAGGGATAAAGCCTCGATTTTTACATAAATTGAAGAGACAAACCGTTGGACAAGGTCCGATGTTTGTAATCAAGTAGAAAGGAACTTCTCTTCATGAATGAAAACCGGATGTCCGGCAACTTCGATAAAGCGGTTGGAAAAGCAAAAGAAGAAGTCGGAAAGCGACTGGGAAATGCGGAACTTGAGTTCAAGGGCAAAGTCCAGCAAATCCAAGGCGATGGCAAACATTTGCTAAATGATGCCAAAGATACGGTGCTGCGCAAGGCCAATGACTTGGTGGATCAGTTTAGAGACCAAACGCACTAGATGGAACGTCCCACGAAAACGAACCCGCACCTAGTTAAGAAAACATGAAAAAAGGCCAAAACTCAACGGTAGAGTTTTGGCCTTTTATTGCGAACAAGTTATTTGCACCCTATAATTCTTTATGCTTTACAGGAAAAAGGAGGTAGGGTTGGGGAGACCTGTATCATATTCTTCGGGTTCCAAGAGCTGACGCTGTGCATCATACAGCTGGATGCGCAACTGTGCCAGATAACGATCCAAGTTTAGCTCAATCGATTCCTTAGACGGCAGGTCTAGGGTACCACTAAGGCTTGGCTGCGCACCTTCCTGCACCGATCCGGCCATGAGGTTGGTGTCGCAATAGCCCAGCACTTTGGTTACGTAATGTTGAGTTTCGGGGAATGGGGGAATGCCATGGTATTTTTTCACATTCCCTGGCCCTGCGTTATACGCGGCAAGTGCGTGGCTGACGTTTCCATCGAACTGCTCCAGCAAGCCGGACAAGTACTTGGCCCCACCCATAATATTTTGTTCTGGATCATAGGGGTCTGTTACCCCAAGAGAGCGAGCCGTTCCCGGCATGAGCTGCATGATTCCAATGGCTCCGCAAGAAGAGGTCGCATCGGCACGGAAGTTCGATTCCGCCTTGGCAACCGCCTTGAGAAGATTTTCCGGGACTTCATATTCCTTTGCCGCTGCGGCAAAGATGGCATCCAGATCCCTTTCGGACGAGGAGGTTTTACGATTCAGTAAGCCTGCAAAGTCCGTTCCCTGTCCATTTGAGGAAAGGGGCCTTGTGGCAACTCGATTGACGAGGTCTATCTGCTTTATGTCCATATGCTATCACCCAAATAGACCATATCATAAATTTTCCATAGTGTAAACAACATTATGCTTTCTTCGCCCTTTTCCGCGCGTCGTGGTAAGGATCCATTCTCCACGTTGGTTTTTTCATGCTGTGTAATTTAAGCCGGATGGTACATACTATTGGTGAGGTGATAAGCATGGCCAAGGCTGGAATGCGCCGTCCTGACCCGAAACAACCACATGGGACGGAAAGCAACCATATTTCTCATTTTCCCAAGAACGACCTTTCTCCAGTTCCTGAAATTCAAGGAAAAGCCAAGCATGGAAAAGCCCACGTCAATCCCATTGTTGAGGATGGCACGGATCATCCAAGCAAAGTATTTCATTAAGAGATCTGCCCTATGCAACGCTTATGGTTTAAGCCGTCTCGGTTTCGAGACGGCTTTTTGTTTAGCTTTTTCCGAAGCAAAAATAGGTTGTACTATAGCTTGTTTTGTGTGCCTCATACACACTTCCCTGTACGGAATTGGACTGGTAGACGACGTTTTGGGGACAGATAACCTCACCGTATAATACCTTTTCGGCAATGGCTTGGCAGTGGGTCCAAACGGTGGGATTTTCCCTTGCCTTATTCCATGCTTTTGAATTGGGGGTAACCAGTTCTTTGGAATATTGTCCTGGTGCTGCCAGGACTTCATACACCGAGTTAGGCCATAGCGGGCTGAGTACTCGGTTATATATCACAGCTCCGACCAATTCTCGATGCCGATCGGAACAATCCCCCCAAGCCTCGTGATAAATGGTAGTGGCGATTAGGTCACGATCGTAATGCAATTCGTTTTCTGCTGCCCACCAAAGCTCCTGTGCCCTGGTGATAATGGGATCCGATTCTGGTAAACCAAGCCCTCTGGCTTGTGCTGCGATATTCTGTGCTATTTGCTGTTGTTCGAGCGGTTGGTATGCGCTTGCGGTGGTCGTGATGAATACGGTGCAAATCAAAATTGCGATTAGTTTTCTACTCATCGCGGATCTCCTTTCTGTTCGTATCAACCGTTTTTCCGAAAATCAAGTTCAAATCCTGAAAAATGTATGCGATGTTCCCTTCCGGGTCTTACTTCCATACTACTCAAAACGCCATCGCCTGTGACTCATTTTGACGATTCTTGGTTTCTTGGCTGCATATTACCTTGGGTTCGATCCATTCTTTCATTGATAGTTGACTTTCTCTCCATTTGGTGATATAGCACATTATAGTAGTATTCTTTTTATCTTCCGCCTTCCACGCGCTTGTGTGGGGGCGGTTTTTTTTAGTAAGGGCAAGAATCCTGCTTGCTCCATGGCTTGTTCTCCTTTTATGGGTGTGGTACAATCAGATGAATTAGAAAGTGGTGATGCTATGAAGCCTTGGCGTAAGTATGGGGATACTCGCATCGTGGCAGCGTTCGTGCTCGCTCTTTTGGGATTGATGGTTTCTCTTGGGGTGCTTGTCTATGTTTTGATCCAGTAAGCATACCTTTCTCTGGAAATATATGTCTCCATAGCTTGTTTCTCTTTCCATCATATGCTAGGATAGACTCCAGTATCATTAAATTTGAAACTTAGGAAACAAAACGATGTCGTTTCCCCCACCAAATGGTGAATACGATAACGAGGAGGAATTCAGAAATGGGACTATTTGATAAACTTGGCGGTGCTGTGATGCAAGGTGTCATGGGCAATATGAGCGAGGTGTCCGCCGAGGAACTCACCCACGAATATGGCGCCTACTTAATGGACGGTGAAACCATCCAAACCGGGTTTAAGCTGGTTCGCGATGTGGTACTGTTCACCGATAAGCGCATCATTGATTTTGATAAGCAGGGAGCAACCGGCCAAAAAATGCGGGTCAATTCCATTAACTTGAGCAGCTTAATCCATGTCTCGGCCGAAACCTCTGGCTTTGGTTTGGACGACAGTGAAATCACCGTCGATTACATTGCATCCCCATTTTTTAAAGCCTCTGGTGGGGTCACGGTGGCCAGTAAAAAGTTTGAATTCCCCAAAAAGTACAACATTCAACCACTCTACAAGCAGCTTCAGGAGATCGCTTACAACAATCACGAGAGCCTCAATCATTAATCGGACGCAGATCCTCTAGGCCCGATAAAACAATCACTCCCCACGGCTAAGCAAGCCGTTTGGGGAGTGATTTTTTATTTACCAAGATATTACCAATAGCCGAACTTATGGTTGTTATGGTACAATTTCTATAAATATGAATGAAGTGGAGGTATGAAACCTTTGAGAATTCGATGGATCGTTCTAATAGGCATCCTATGTTGTGTAGTCCTTTCCGTGAGTGCCCAAGCCTCGGCCCCGCGGTTTAATATGTCATACTTATACTTTGGCAGTCCGTCCTCCTACCTCAATGCGGTGGATGCCAGCCGTGGCTCCCTCACGGAACTCTCACCCAGCTACTTTGATCTCAATGCCGATGGTTCCTTGAAACTAAATGCTAGCCTAAGCACAGAGTTTATCCAGCAAATGCACCAGCAAAAAAGAACCGTCGTTCCCTTCCTCAGCAATCACTGGAACCAGGAGATGGGAATCGCGGCCCTGGATAACCGAGATGAGCTAACCGATCAGATTGCGGAGGCTGTGGAGAAATATCAGCTCGACGGCATCCATGTGGATTTGGAAAACCTGACCCACTTGCACAAACAAAGCTATTATGAATTCGTGAAGCTATTACGAGACAAAATCCCAAAGGAGAAAACCGTAGCCGTAGCGGTGGCCGCCAATCCTTATGGCTATACCACCGGCTGGCAAGGCTCCTATGACTATGAGAAGCTTGGTAAAGTTGCAGATTACCTCATGATTATGGCCTATGATGAACACTATGAGGGTGGTTCACCGGGGGCGGTTACTAGCTTGCCCTTTGCAAAAAAGTCCATTGACTATGCATTGCGGTATGTCCCCGCGGAAAAGGTGGTTCTGGGAATCCCCTTCTATGGTCGAATCTGGAGTGACCAAGGTTCTCTGATGACTGGACAGGGAGTGCCCGGAACGCAGATTGCAAAACTAATCGAGTCCTATGATGGTGTGGTTACCTTCGATTCCACTAGCCGCTCTGCGGTGGCCCACATCACCTTGGATGCAAACGACAAAAAACCGAGCATCGGCGGTAAAACCCTGACCGCAGGAAGCTACTCCATTTGGTTTGAAAACGAACAAGCAATGAAAGAACTTTTGCTGCTGGTGGAGCAGTACAATTTAAAAGGGACTGGCAGCTGGAGCTTAGGACAGGAAATGAACCAAACGTGGGATTACTATAGTCTGTGGTTGAATGGTTTGCCCTTTGCGGATGCCCAAGGTCACTGGGCCATGCAGGAAATCGTCTCGATCGCTCGTGCAGGAATTATGACTGGAATGACCAGCCATTCCTTCGCCCCCGACCGTTCCTTAACCCGAGCCGAGGCTGCAGTCACTTTGGTTCGTATGCTTAACCTGCCTACGGCTCCCGCAAACACTCCAGATTTTGTGGATACGGCCTCCCATTGGGCCCGAAATGAAATACGGACTGCCCAGTATCATGGACTGGTGACCGGCTTTGACTCCCAGCGATTTGCCCCGGATGCTCCCATGACTCGCCAAGAAATGGCGGTCTTACTGGATCGAGCCTTTTCCTCCCTCTCCTCCTCACCCACGATGCAGAATTCCTTCCCCGATGTTACCATGCAGCAGAATGCATGGTCCTATGATGCCATCTTGCGTCTTTCCACAGCGGGCATTTTGCAAGGCTTTCCGGATGGAAGCTTCCGGCCCCAAGACCAAGTAACGCGAGCTCAGATGGTCTCCATGATTCAGAAGCTACCGTCTTAATATTCTCTTATCGTTCACACACAGAAAGCCAGAGGATAGAATGATCCTCTGGCTTTTTATGTTGTTCATCCATCCAGGCTATTGGTACGCCGCCAATTCGAACCCGTTGAGCCAATGCAACTCATCCTCAATTAAGACTTTATAGTAATCAACTTCTTCTATGATTTTGAGTATCTCAACAAGGTCTCCCCGATGTAAGAAGGAATGATCATGTCCACTGGAAATCACTCTGGCAAGATCTCCCTCGAACAATCGGTGACGATTCGGATTGATGGATTCTAACTCTCCTCGCTCCATCCAGTGAATCCTACCGTCCGGTGTTCGAACCGCATATAAGGATCCAAGAAAGCGACTGGTCACCGTTCCTTTTCTTCCAACCGGAATGTCCTCTTGATTTATAAGAACCATGACGGTTTCTCCTGGAAAGAATTGCCTACTCTTCATAGAAACACCTCACTCACTCTAGTATAGTAAGTTTGGTCTGTGGAGTTCCTGCATGAGGAGCATGGAGCGGTCGACTGCTCAACCTAAACAAGGCTTAGTTAGGCCCTTAGGGATTCGCTGAGCGAAGGCTTTTTTCGGAAATCACTTGAAGATTGTGGGGTTTTATGATATATTATTAGTATCATAATCTGTGCGTAGAATGGATCAGCACGAGACAAGTTTTTGTCTCGTGCTTTCTTTTTTTGCGCAAATCGAACAAAAGGAGAGAAACCATGGATTTTTACATGAAACTTCCACGCAACAAAAAAGAGTTTGCCCTGTTTATGCTGGTCATCTCGCTGCTATCCGTTAACATGATTGCCCCGTTAATCAGTTGCTTTGAATTAGGCTTCCACCTGTCGGTTTGGCGGCATACCCTTAGTGTCCTTCCCTTTCTTTGGCTCAGCGTCATTGCCTTGGTCTTATTGACCTTTAAACCGGCTGAATGGATGACAAAAAAGATTGTGGTTGAAACCGACAGCTTTCAAGCTCAGATTTTGGTCAACATCCTTTGCTCTGTCTTCTTGATGTCTATTTTTCTAACGGTGATAGGCTCTTGGATTGGAAGCCAGAGCATCAGCTTCCATCCTATTTTGACCTTCTTTTCCCGATGGCCCAGAAATTTCGCCATTTCCTTTGCCGTTGAGTTGCTGTTTGCGCAACCACTGGCTCGTTGGGTCATGTTAAAATTTCACGAGTATCTGGATGCAAAACAGCTTATCCCCTCAACCAAGGTCTGAGTTAAATTATGCAAAAAGGATCAGGAATTTTGCTCCCAAGGATTGCATATCCTAGGATATCCACGTACAATATGAAATGGGTGATGTATGTATGAATACGATAAAAAAGCTTAAACCTTATCTTGTTTCCATTCTGATCGCCTTAGCCGTGGGTGCATTGGGTGGGATCGTTACCAGCAATGGAATGCCAGACTATGAGCAAATTATTAAGCCTGCACTCACTCCTCCATCCATCGTTTTCCCCATCGTTTGGACCATACTATATACGCTAATGGGCATCGGTGCGGCGATGATTTGGAAGGAAGAAAAAAGTGATCAGCGTCGCTTTTCCCTCATCATTTACGCCCTTCAGCTCATACTAAACTTCCTGTGGAGCTTTCTATTCTTCTCAAAGCAAGCGTACTTCTTATCCTTCCTTTGCCTGCTTGTCCTTTGGGTGCTCATTCTCATGATGATACGATCCTTTTCTCGGGTCAATCCCAGGGCCGCTCGTTTGCAGATCCCATACCTTCTATGGGTAACGTTTGCAGGCTATCTGAACTTCGCCGTTTGGCTCCTGAATCGTTGAGTTTTACTCTTTGTCCGAGCTCTTTTAACCCAAAAAAGCCTTGTAACTTGCGTTACAAGGCTTTTTTCATTCCTTCTTTGAATGACTTTTGTTCTTACCAACGGATCAGAATAAGGAACTTCACATCAAGCCTAGTCGCTCACTGGCTGATCTTCCTCCGAGTAGGTTTCCACGCAAAACCCGTGATAGCCACAGTTGGTACAATGAAGTTTTCTGGTTTTCATGGTATGCTTGGCAAAGAAAAAGTCCTTAAGCGCTGGCTTAAACTTAGCATGGCATTCCGGACAAAGGTAGGCGGTATTCCGATAATACATCTTCACCAGCAGAGCCGATACCACAAGCACCAGTGGCATGCCCAAGGCGAAGGGCCACCAAATTCCTTTCACAATCCACAGGACAATGGTCACAATCTGAACGATGTCCAGTAGAATCCCCACGGTCAATAGGGTTGCATAGGTTCTTTTTAGTTTCTTTTTCCCATTCATCATGTGCTCTATGTCAGTGATGGAGTGGACTGGAATGGACTGGGTACTGAGGATGCTTTCTTTGATGACATCGATGGCCTTGCGTTTTTGCTGCTTCTCTTTGATGTCATGCTCAATCTGCTTGGCTTGTTCCTCCAGTAGGAGGAGCAGGATCTTATTGGGCTCTTCGCTGTTTAGAATCCCTTTGATGGAATCCAGAGAAAGGTCCAAGGATCGTAGCAAGCAGATTAAGCGCAGCTTCTGCAAATCATCCTCAGTATACAAACGTCTACCACCCTCGGTCAATGCCGTCGGCTTAAGCAAATCCTTGGTATCGTAAAACTGCACCGTGCGGACTGTGACCTGGCATCGTTTCGCCAGCTCTCCCGTCGTATAGTTTGACATAGATCTCACCTCCAAGAGCAACAGTAGCACATTACCTAAGGTCACAAGCAAGCCCATACGTAAGGGGATTTTTCAAAAAAGCAGGATGTTACGGGTTTTTGAAGGTGTCTCCACCCTGGAGGGCATGGGATACTAGCCCAATTCGCCCTGCTCCATCAAAAATTCCCACGCGGCATCAAACAAGGCTTCCTCCGGCAGATTCCGTTCGTTTAAGGAATCGACAAATTGCTTGGCTCTCTCATAGGCAACCAAACTCTCCCACATCACCGCACCATGTTCCGCTTGGACGCCACATACCTTTGGATCGAAGCCAGGTAGTTCGATTCCTGTATGAAACAAGAGTCTGAACAAAAGACTCACCCCTAACCATTACAATATACCATGATCAGCATAAGCAATATCACTTTGCTTTTCAAGGGGGTAGGCGTGAGTGGTACGTAAGGATGCGTGAATGCTATTTCTAAACATCTTGAACCTCTCCTGCTCGATTCTTATTATACATCCATTCTAAGCTAACATCCATTCTTGTATCACTTTTTCCTTGCTAGCTCTTTTAAATATGCTATGCCATGATGCAGAAACTGAACCTGACCGAGGAAACAAAGGATAGATTGCTGTGGTGCCTCATATTTGGACCTTTCCTTGGGCCCTGCTTAACCTATCCCTCATTACATCGTTTTATCTTCAAGAGCATAACTCCGAGTTCCTCAGCAAGAACTCCATGGCAGCCTCCATCAGTTCCTCCTCGCACACATGGTCTGCATTGAGCCGATCCACAAAGCCCTTGGCAGGCTTGTACTCAATGGGCGCTCCCCACACAATGGTACGGTTCTGGCTACGGATGCCACACACTTTTAAATGGAACACACGTCCATGGTTTTCCGCGAATATCACACGAAACAAGTCATGATCCCCCCTCTGAGCTCTCTCCCCTATGGTAAGGAAAAGCCGCGCAACTTGCAAGGCCATATGCGCGAGATGGTTGTTCTTGGGCGTGAATCGCATGCAACTCATGGTTTTGACGGGTTATAAATTCGAAAAAGCGAAAAAATAGGCAAACTTTAAACATGCCTTGCATGTTCCATTCCGAATTGGGAAAACTATGGGCGAGGTGTTGAACATGACGTTGGAAAAAGAACTGCTCCAGTCCATTCACAAAGCAAGCGATATGGGTTGCGAAGGCATCAAACAAGTTATTCACCATACCAAGGACAAGGAATTAAAGAGTGCGCTGAAAGCACAGTACTTGGAATTTCAAAAATTTCGTCAAGAAGCGGCCAGTATGCTTAATGCGCAAGGGGTAAAACCCAAGGGCATTGGCACCATGGCGAAGGTCTCCTCCAGTATGATGTCCAAGGGGAAGCTGCTCAAAGACCATTCCTCCTCCAAAATTGCGGAGATGACAATCCAAGGAAACAATATGGGAATCTCGCAAACCATCAAACAGTTGCATCAATACCATGGAACAAACGAGGCTGCCACCGCCTTGGCGCAAAGGGTACTCAAGGCGGAAGGAGAAAATGTTTCTAACATGCAACGATTTCTATAGGCCCGCATTCCATCCTCGACCTGGGTTCCTTCTCTTTTCGCTTCCTACGTGTTACAATAACTCCAGTTTGAAAGGAGTTTTGCGTATGAAACGGCTTGCACAATGGTCTTTTCTTCTGGTTGCTTTGGCCACCATCCTAGAGTATTTATTGATCTTTGGTCTGTTCACCGGCCCAATCATGCTAGGAGTGGTTACACTAGTCGGTGCCTGGAATTGGGTGATTTCCTTTATAAACAAGAACTACAACGAGGCCGCCCTCTATTTGATTGCTACCGTCGCGCTGAGTATGGGGTATTGGAAGGTCATGTTTTAATAGGAAAAGCCGCCCCAATGGGGCGGTTTTTATTTACCCGCTTCAAAGGTACCATATCCAACATTCACTTTCGGTACCATGTTCTGCCTCGTTTCATCACACTTCCTTAGTATTTTGCATAAGGTAATACAAGCGTATCCAAACAAGGTGTTTGCCTATAACGATGCAAACGACTGTACTCCCGAGTGCAAGAGAATACCTTACTTGTTTTCTAGCATGCCACTTCACAGCGCGTTCTAGTTCACACGACGGAAGCGTGCCACTTTCGGGTGGGTGATGATGTTTGTATCCAGTATCGTGGAGTTATGACCGTAGGATTTCTCCACAAAGTACGGCAATCAACATTCGGTTGCTCACCCGTTTTGGCCACGCCGTCATCCTTACTAATTTCTCTTTCTGCCGCTTCCTCGGAGGCGGCTTTTCTTTCGCCTTTCTTGGCTCCATTCGGTTCATGTGGGCGCGTTCGACATATAATATCATAGTACAATAGGAAAGGGCGATTATCTTGTATTTTGGAGATTGTACCGATTTAAACTACCGATGCATGGAAAAGGATGTTTCCATCCCCATAGAACTCTATGAATCCTTAAAGGGGAACTATTTTATCGGGTATGCCGATTCCTTAACCTTTGGAAATGGCACCAGTGCCTGGGCTCGGCTCTATAACCCGCCAGACTCTGGGGTAACTTTGTACGTCAATGTTTGGACCGTGACGGATATTTCAGAAGCACCATTCCGGGCTCAATTTTGGTTCAATGCCGATCCACCCGGCTTTCCCTCTGAGTCACCCGTCACCCCCTCTAACACAGCCATCTTCCCTCCTCCTGTGGCGAGAGTCAAGTTGCAATCGGCATCCAATGTGAGCGGGGAACCTACGGGGGGAATCAAGGCCTTTGTGCGAAGAGGTGTGCCGGAAACCACCTTAGTTGAGTCCGAGAACGGAAAGCTGATCTTCCCCCCGGGCGGATCCTTCCTCGTGTATCTATCCTTGGCCGAAGATCCTACCGTCTCCGCGTCAGGCAGAGTTGCGTTTGGCTGGTGGGAAGAACCTATTTTTCGGAAGTGCTAGGGATCGAATCAGAGCTTACTCTGGATTGCTCTTGTAGAATGGGATAAAACCGCCGGCACAGGCCTTCTGTGCCGACGGTTTCTGCTTGTGTGTGAAGCTCAGCACCTTTTCCCCCACAGGATTTTCAGGATCAACTTGAATTAAATTAGTTGCAAGCGATCCAAGGTCACCGCATATTCCTCGCGGGTGAGTGGATCTTTGGGTCGTGTCCCATCCAAAATACCTTTTGCAACCGCTTTGTCCCAGGCCTCTTTCGCCCAAGAAGATACGGCCTGCCCCTCCCCTTCCTCGGTGTACGGGATTCCAAGAAAATCACAGATGCCTTTTGCGGTGGCACGGGCTAACACATTGCGATAGGCGAAATCCTTAAGTAAGGCAGTCTCTTCCTGATTGGTATGAAATCCATACTCGATCAAGTTCGCCGGCGCATTGGTATGTGATAGGACGTAAAAGTCCGGATTGTATGCAAGACCGCTCCCCCGGATCCATACACTAGCCTCCCTCATCCACTTGAGGATATCCTTGGCTGCCAGGTTCCGTGGTGCCGTATCCGGGCCACTGGAAGTAAAAATTATCAGTCCCCTAGCCTCATTCCAGCCACCAGCCCCGGC
This sequence comes from [Clostridium] viride DSM 6836, assembly GCA_000620945.1. GTDB lineage: Bacteria > Bacillota > Clostridia > Oscillospirales > Oscillospiraceae > Evtepia > Evtepia viridis. The sequence continues at coordinate 474,155 of KK211198.1, forward strand.
AGCGTTAGAATGGATGGAGAGAAAGAAATCAGCATTCGCTTCATTGCTGATTCGGCACCGGTCGTTCAGGGAGGGTTTCTCATACTTGGTGCGCGTTCCAACCACCCGAATTCCCTGTCTTTCCAGCAAGGAACGGATGCGTTCATACATATCCCACGTGAACTCCGATTCCTTGAAGCTCCCATCGGGACTTTCATTGACGGTATCGGGCCCATGCCCGGGATCTAAGCACACCGTCTTGATCTTTCTCTCTTCCGCTTCTTCCGTCTTCCGGCGGATCAGAAGTACGCTATGAAGCTTCTCCACCTTATCCTTTGCGAAAGACGACTGCTCCGAAACCACCTCTTCGGTACTTGCCACAAGGGAAGTCTCCGAAAGGATACCCGAAAGACTTTCCTGTAAGCGTTCGAGATCCATCCGGCCACCGTTGATTACAAAATCAGCCTGGGTTTCTTCTTTTATTTTTTTTAGTGTCGTCTTTTCCGTCGTGAGATAGAGTTGCACCTCTTCAATCGTTTCGATTGGAATGGTTATGATTTGTTTCATCCTTACCTCCGCTCGTTCCAAGCTTTCTCGTCATGCCAAAGCTACATACTAGGACACTCTATTCTATGTTGGTTGATTCCGAATGGTTTCTATCAATTGAATTTGAACTGAGTGCTTGACAGTTCCTTCTGTCTCTGGTACAATCTATTTGTTAGCTTCAGCTAACACCATCCATCTTTTGAATTCCAAATTCCTGTTCCTCAGAAACACCCGCCACGCAGTGTGGCGGGTGTTTTCCCTTGTAAAAAACTCGTCTGGGATGATTTGTCAGGCAAGTCAAGGAATTCAGGTATAGCTCACAAAAAACAGAACACACTATAGGTATACTTGAAGTATGGGTGGTGTATTGTATGCAGAATCATTCGAATGCTCCGAGCATGGAGCATCAGCAAAGTAAGAAACCTCTGAATATGGAACCAAATCAAAAGATGCGTAACCCCAACCCCTCCTATGACATCGATGCCATTTACGAGAGCATCTTTGACGAAATCATTCACTTACCATAAGAAAAAGCTCCTCCTAGGCCAGAAGGCTAGGAGGAGCTTTTTTCTAGTTTAGTTTAAGCGCTTGACCTTGCTTACTCTCAAAAAGCATAACCCCATTCACCAAGTTCCACTTGACCATCCTTCAAACTGATGAAGGGGGTATACGTATATTCTGTGTTCCCATCCTGAATGACGATGATGGTATTGGGAGCAATATCACTGACGTTGCAGGTAAGGTACAAGGCCCCTCCTTGGGTGGATTGGGCAAGGACACCCCCGCGTGTGAGTCCTTCATTTCCCAAGTTCAACTCATAGACCGTCATAATTACCTTATCCTTCGGAATGATGAGATAGCACTCTGTTCCAGGCTGTTCTACCACCGTTAGCTCTTTCCGTTGTTCTTCCGTAAGGTTCTTGCCAAGCAGCTCCTCTCTCGCAGCTTGATCCAGCTCACTGCCTAGGAACTTAACGCCAAACATTTTCTTCTCGTTTGCTTTGCTGCTAGGGTCACTTGGTTCAGGCGTTTGCGACGTTGTGGGATCCGTCTGTGCTGAGGTGCTTTCTTCTGGCTTTTGTTCTGGGTTTGAGCTTGTTTGAGAGTTCCCTTCCGGTTTGCTCTCGTTGTCCTTTACTTCGTTCTTCGCTCCGCAAGATGCAAGGGTCATGCCAATGAGTGCTATTACGATTAGTAAGCGCAGTTTTTTCATCTCTCGTCTCCTAGATATCCATTGTGATTCCTTTCAGCAATGCGTCCATGACTACATTCCATAAAAAGGCAAACTCCATTATACCGAACTGCCAGTGGAAAGGCAAGGGATTCCGCAAAGGAGACCTTGTTGCCTCTCCCATCAAGAAATGTATAAAAGCTTCATCGTAGGGAGTTTGTCTTCTAGCATAGTTCGAAAAAAGGTCTCGGCTTCTTCTCGATATTCGGTTCGATAACAGTACTTTCCTCTGCCGCGACCGGTCATTTTCTCCCGATCCAAGAGTGGTACCAAACCAGGAAACGCGTCCGAATTAATGGCATTGTGTACAAAGCTGTAGGTCATCAGAATGATTTCGAGAAACCCTTCCCGCTTTACTTGGTCTGACAGTTCTACGCGAAGGCGCTCGATCAGTTCGCCGTAGAGCTCTTTCCACCCGGTTAACAAGATTACGGGGGCAATGAGAAGGCCAACCGGATAGCCCGCTTTGGCCATGTTGTTCAGCGCCTGAATTCGGGTTGGTAAGGGCGATGTTCCCAGTTCCACCATACGAATCACTTCTTCCGGATTTACGCTCATGCGAAAAATGGTTTTCCCCCTATGATCGAGTTGTAAAAGTGGTTCAACCATGTCAAATTTGGTGGGAAAGGTAATGCTTCCGCGTCCCTCGCGGCCAAAGGTTTCGATGGTCCATGGTAAGTTGTTGGTGACTACGTTCTCCAATACAAGGTCACTGTTGCTGCCTAGTTCGAAGGTGCACAGCTCCGGCGTGGCCGCATCCTTTTTCAGCAAACGTTCCATCATCTGTTCCCGGTTTACAAACACCCGCAAATAGGAGCACTTATTATAGTTACAGACCAAATAGCAATACAAACACATGGCTCTGCAGCCAGAGGATGTGTATGGTACCAGAAAGTTCGACACCTTATTGTTCTGCGAATAGGCATGCGTTTTCCGAACACCAACAATTAAATGACGTTTGAGGATGGGGAACTCACGATTCTCTGCTGCGCTTAGTTCCGGAATGCGGTTGTGCGATTCCACCGGAATCCAAGGTAAATCCGCATACCTTTGGGAGAGCATCTGCCCCAGGGGATACTCCAGGGCGTCAGGCTCATAGTACACCGCGTCAAAATCAACGTTCATATCCGATTCCCTTCTGAAAAGCTAGTAAAAAGGTAGCTCTTCTAGTATGTCCTGTTTCAGTCGAAGTTTGAACAGTTCCGAAACTGGAAATACTTAAAGTACGATTGATTTAAGAAGGGAGCATCAAAGGATGGCAAAAAAAGTAGCGATTATTGGTTCTGGAGTCGGTGGATTATGTTGTGGCATCCGATTAGCGCATGCAGGCTTTGATGTTTCCATCTATGAAAAGGAAGCAGGGCCCGGCGGTGTGATCCAGTATTGCGAAGACCCAGATACCGGCATTCAATTTGATCAGTTCGCAACCATTGGAATTCACCCAAAGGAGTATTACACCGTCTTTCAAGAGGCGGACCTGGATCCTCATAAGTATTTTAAAGGCAAAGTTCTGGATGAATTCTACAAGGTTTTTTCCGCGGATGGTCGATCCTACCTTCTCTCGAAAAACTATTGGGAGGATGTGGAGGGCTTTGAGGCTTTCTTTGGAGAGCCGATCGGCAACTACGAAACCTTTGTGAATGCCTTCACTTCAAAATACCACGCGGCCAATCGCAGCTTGTTGACAAAACCCCTATGGAGCGGAAGGCAACTGGCCAATCCAAAGTTAATGAAAGCTGCCCTTGCCTTGAAGCCCTTACGCTCCGCCGAACATGAGATTCATCAATGTATTACCAGTCAAACACTTCGCGATTTCCTGCTGTTTCAAACCTTCTATATGGGCTTAAGCCCCCAACACTTGTCCAATGTGTATGCCTCCATCCCTGCGGTTTCTCAATCGGAGGGATTGCTTTATGTGCGAGGAGGCATGGGGGCGTATGCTTCCGCCCTTGTACAGGCCTTTTACGACTTAGGGGGGCATCTGTACTGCAATCGCACCATAACCAGCATAAAAATGGATGGATCCAAGGCAATTGGTTTGCAGGTTGATCACGAGTTCGTCCCGGCAGATATTGTTGTTTCCAACGCTGATGTTACCTTTACCATGCAGAACTTACTGCCACAAGCAAAGCAGGCCAATAAGGCAGGTAAGTCGACCATGTCCTGTTCTGTCTTTGTCCTGCGTCTTGCCCTGGAAACGGCATTTCCCATGCTGTCTACCCACAACATCGTACTGCCTCAATCCACGCAAGCGGAGATGGAAGCAGTGAGTGAGGGGAAGCTTCCCGGCTCCCCCCCTCTCTATATCTATTACCAGAGTCACCTGGATTCTGCCTCCAAGAATACTTGTGCATCCTGCATCAACATCATGGTTCGCGTTCCAAATCGTGGCGCATACCAGGCTTGGGATTCCACTACCACACAGAAACTCAAAGAACTGTGCATCCAAGCACTCATTGACATTACCGGAATCAAGCATCTGCGTGACAGTATTATCTCTCAATCCATGAGTACTCCGCTGGACTTAGAGAACCAGTACAATTGCTGGCAGGGGGCCGCGTTTGGTCTTGCTCCAAGCTATTTCCAAAGCGTCCTGTTTCGCCCTCAATTAAAACAGAAAGGGACTACGCAGCTGTACTTTGTGGGATCCTCTATTCACCCGGGTAGCGGAATTTCCATTGTGATGAAAGGCGCGAAACTCACCGCTCAACAAATCATTCTGGATGCACGTGGTGAATAAGTATGGAGCGCAGGCATCACTACAAGGTTCTATGGTTCTCTTGAGAGGTTCTTAATTGGATCCAAAAGAGGATTGCATTCACGCCTTATCCACAATCAGAAGTACACTTTGAAACAGGTGAAGCAGCTCTAGCGCACTGCGGAAGCATTGCACCCTCTCCTTCCCCTCTACCCAAACGGCCTGACCTTGCCAGCTTGCGTTCTGGCGATACATGACCCGGATTAGGACGGTCGTGAGTTTCCCCCTGCAAGCTTTGGTTTTCTGCGGGCTCCAAAACTCCGTAACCTCAGGGTAGTCGCTTAAAACCCTTTCTGGGAGTGCGTGGTTTTTTCGGGCAAACCTTCGAACCTGATTGGTAGGCTGCGGAACCTGAAGTGAGTCATACAAGAACTCTAGTTTTAAAAACAGATGATCAAGCCCCGTGAAGTGAATGGGTTTGGATAAAAAGGAGTTAATGGCCCTACCACAGACCACCCCTTCCCGGATTTCATCCACACAAACCATGACATGGGAAGCATGCATGGGTAAGTTTGGTATGTTTGTATTCGGCTTTGATCTCATCGATTGGCTTCCTTTCATGTGTTTCACCTCGGCTTTTGATACTGCATTCTAATTTTCTATATTCTCCACGTATTTTACAGCAACTTCTCTCCATACCTTACGCTCTTTTCGCCAAACGACGGTTATATGGCACAAGACGACATGAGAAAAAAGCACCTCCTTCCAAATGGAAAGAGATGCTCCTGTGTTCTGCTGACTGGGAAGAAAGCCATCCGATCTGAGTGGCTATTCGAAGAATGCATAGAGTATCGAACCCGTGATAAATACCGCAACATCTACGATTAGAACCATTAAGGCGACTCGGATTAGTCTCCTCTTTTTACTCCGAATTCCAAGCGCAATTCCGATTCCTGCGATGATTCCAATTAGTAAGAACAATACCATGGTTTCGCCCTCTTCCTTCACTGCTTGATTTAGCCCTATCTTATCATGATGCAAGAACCAGCGCATGGCCTTAGTATGCCCTTTCTAAGCGGTTACACTACTCTAGAACGTGCACAAGCATTCAATTGGCTTAGCTTCTTAACACCAATATCTGTAAAAAATAAAAATATCTATTGACAATATCCCGTTTTGCATGTAAAATGAATCTTGTATTTCGAATTTATGATTATTTGCTTCACAAACTTTGTCATTTCGATAGACACTGTTTGTGATTTTTTCTAATATTGCGAAATAACATTTTCAATGAGGTGCTTTATGTTTACCGACAAAACAATCACTTGTAAAGACTGTGGAGCTGAATTTGTATTTACCGCAAATGAACAGGAGTTCTTTGCAGAAAAGGGTTTTACCAACGAACCCCAACGTTGCCAAAGCTGCCGTAAGGCTCGCAAAGCAAATTCTAGAGGTGGAAACAATTCCAGAGGCAATGCTTCCCCCCGCCCCATGTTTGATGCCATTTGTGCAGAATGTGGAAAGGCTTGTAAGGTTCCCTTTGAGCCCCGTGACGGACGTCCTGTGTATTGCAGAGATTGTTTTTAACGTAGTAAGCATGTTGGTACGCCCTCTATGGGCGTACCATTTTTATTTTACCGAGTTGAAACGCTAGAGAAAGGATTATATTAATGCTAAGACTCAATCGCAAAGACATTGATGATTTCATCTTTGAAGATGACTCCACCAATGTAAGCAGTAGATAACTGTGAGAAGTTCCGGGGTAGCGGCTGACCCTGGTATTTTTTTTGCCCTTTTTTAGTGGAAATTTTATCATATTTCTAGCATCACGAAGCATATAATAGAGTGGGGTGATGTTTATGAAGAGATTCCATCATTATAGTCAGGCTCGTTCCTATTTAGCCTTTTGGGTTGCCTTTATTGGCCTTCTTGGTTCCTTTGCTCTACTCCTATTCGAGATAAAATACTGAGAAAGCCGTCAGGTCTCTGGCGGCTTTGTTTTGCTTTTAGCGCCTTTTTCCTGCCTCTCTCCTAGTACTTATATTTTTTATTCCTTGAACGCCATCCGTGAAGAGCGCTTCGTGACCTAATATTGACAAGTATTACGGATGGTATTATGATTAGTTTGTTATAAGTCATGTGAATGCCGCCTTTTCCTTACGGCATTGCCTTTAAGGAACCTTTGCTTCACCACTGACTTTAGAACGAAATTAGAAACCTGAAGAAATCTGCCACAAAAGAGAAGGAAGGATACTAACTATGAGTAAAAAAAGCCGTGGATTTTTTGCGGAATTTCGCGAGTTCGCCATGCGAGGCAATGTGATTGACTTGGCGGTTGGCGTCATCATTGGATCTGCATTTTCTGCCATTACCACATCGCTGATTAACGACATAATCATGCCCTTTATCGGCTTATTTGTGGGGGGAAGCTCCATGACGGAAATGTATGTGATGCTTGGCACTGCCAAAATCACGTATGGTAACTTTGTTAGTTCCGTTCTCAACTTTCTAATTATGGCCTTCGTCATTTTTTGCATGGTAAAGGCCATCAACTCGCTGCGCGATCGTAAGAAAAAGCCGGAAGAAGAAGTGGTCTCGGCTCCTCCCGAGCCCAGCAACGAAGAAAAATTATTGACGGAAATTCGCGATCTGCTGAAAGAGAACCGATAAAACTCCCCCCTATGAAACCCACTCGAGCTTACCCCAGTACATTGCCAACTTTTTCTCCTTCGATCTCCTTCGGATAAGCCTCTTTGCGAAAACTCATACTAAGCTTGTGTTTCGAAAGAACATGATGTTGCACAAACGAGGTGAACCAGATGCATCATTCCGAAAACGAGACCATCCGGGGAAAGGGTGCCCCCATAAACTTGGATTATCGCTGCTTCAGAAACTATATCAATCTCAATCGGTTTGAGGAAGATGACCCTTCCGCCAAACCGAAAGAGTCCGAGTCCAAGCAGGACTCCAAGTGAACGTAAGTACCGTCACTCCTCTGAGGCCAAAGTGGCCCCAGGGGAGTGCTTTTTTACGTGCATCCACTCGGAATGATACTTAACGCTTATCACCTTCAACCATATAATAATGCATGGAGGTGATATCATGTTTACCATCGCACAATTAATCTTTATTTTAGGTCAACAACCGGCTGCCTGTGCAGAGTTGATTGGAAGTATGTCAAATGCTAGCGTGATGGGTATGGCTCATTTTTACCAAACGAGTAAGGGCATTTTGCTCCTTGTACAAGTGCAAGGCCTTCCTACCGAAGTTCAATCTTGCGGCCCCACGTTCTTTGGCTTGCATATTCACGAAGGAGCGACTTGTACGGGCACAAATGCGGATCCATTCGCGGATGTCGGTTCACACTATAACCCCGAACGTTGTGCACACCCCAGGCACACCGGGGATCTTCCCCCTCTGATTAATAGTAACGGCAACGCCCTGATGGCAGTTCTGGTCAGTAGCTTTTCCTTGGCTGACATTATGGGGCGAACTCTCGTGATCCATTCAGGCCCAGATGACTTTAGCACACAGCCAACGGGGGCTTCCGGTGAAAAAATTGCTTGTGGGCAGATTCTGCCCTGTCCCATGCAAAATCCTTGATGTAGCCCGCATGATTCAAGATCTTGTATGGAAGGATCATTCATACGTCAAATCGGGTTTTATGGAGCGTGCATAGCTTAAGGACACCCCCCTCGGCTGACATGGCCATGGTGGGTGTCTTTTCCTTGAAAAATTTACCAGAACATGATAAGATACGGGGAGCAAGAGTTTCATAACTAGCGGTTTGAACCGCATGGGAGGATGCATTCATGAAAAGAACCTTCGCGTGTATCATGGTTCTTGCCTTAATCCTGTTATCTAGTTGTTCTCAAACAAAGACAGAAAGTAGAGCGCTCACCGCGCAAGAAATAGAGACCGCAAACGAGGCTTTTGAAACCATGTTGCCTGCACACGAAGGAGAGGTGGTCTCTGCAACCGATTCGGAGGGTGATTGGATTCTAAACCCCATTTCGCACTTTTTCACCTCATACTATGAGACACCCGAACAGTTGGATATGGGCAAATTTGTCTATTACATCCCAAGAGAGTCGTTTGTTGGGGCAGAGGATAAGGACGAACTAGAGAAATTGAAAGAAACCGGTGCTTTTTTACCCTTTGACGATATCCAGGACTCTCCTGTCCCATTTGGGCGAATCCCCTTTTCCACTGTGGAGCAATATTTGCAAACTTATATGAATGTATCCCTTAAGGATATGACTAATATGGGGGACGCTTTGTACTTAGAGGATTACGAAACATTTTATAGCTATGCCAGTGATTTCGGCCCAGGGACATTTTACTGTACCCGGGGTGAGATACGTGGAGATACGGTAACCCTGTATGGCGAAGATGCAAAACTTACCCTTCAGAAGGACGGTACAAAGTACTTCATTACTTCTCACCTTCCCATCGAGTAAACTGCAGCCACCTTATATTCATAGGTATCCATTCAACTATACAAACAAACCAGAGGAAGGATTATTCCAACCTCTGGTTTATTTTCTTCTGTGATGCATTATCATGGCAGCTATGACCAGATCGCTCTACACATACAAGTCCTATTGCAATGCTTTCGGCCGAATGGCACACGCCTTCCCATCGATCAAGTATGACCTTATGTAATATATATAAAAAAATTTATGAAAGGTATTGAGAAAATGTAACCATATGCCGATAATACTAGTAGATGCTACGTTTCTTATCCGAACGTAAGATAAAGGAGATGTTGATTATGCAACTCCATCATGCAAGCTCTACCCTTGACGAAGCGACCTCTGCCCCGCCTACTCCCATTGATGCCAAAATCGAAGTTTCCATAACTGATAAGGGACTTCGTTCCTATCTTAAGATTCAGCCCCCGTTAAACGGAGGGGCAGACCCCACCTTGGCATCGCTGAGTGCCGCCTTGTCCAACCACCATATTTCTTACAATGTGAATGCTGAACTGTTAGAGCAGCTTGCCGATCACCCGGTGTACAACCAAGACATCCTCATTGCCACCGGGCTAGCCCCTGTGGATGGAGAAAACGGTATTGCCACCTTCCTCATAAAGACGGAAAAAGCAACACTGGCACCAAAGGTGAAAGACGATGGTACGGTTGACTACCATGATCTAGATATGGTAGAGAATGTGATGAAGGGGCAAACCCTGTGTACCATTACCTTTCCTACGGAGGGCACTCCCGGTAAGACCGTGCAGGGGAAAGAGATCCCGCAAAAAAAGGGGCGTCCAGCGCCCTCTTACTTGGGTAGAAATACGGAATTCAATCAGGATGGCACTGCCATTCTGTCCAAAATTGATGGCCAGGTGGAATTTGTCCGTAATAAAATTAATGTGGATGAGACCTTTTACATCAAAGAGAACGTGGATAACTCCACGGGCAACGTCCACGTTGCTGGAAATCTGGTAATTCGAGGAATGGTATTGCCTGGGTTCTCAATTGAAGCTGGAGGCAATATCGAAATAACTGGAGCCGTGGAGCATTCCAAAATCACTGCTGGAGGAAGCATCAAGCTTCTCAGCGGAATGAACGGTAGCGACCTCAACTGTTCCGGTGACCTAAAATGCAAATTCATTGAAAACAGCAATGCATTTGTAAAGGGAGATATTTACGCAGAGTCCATTATTAACAGCAATGTAAGGTGTGGTCAAAGCATCAAGGTCACGGGATCCATCGCCAAAATTATTGGGGGCACTTGCATTGCAGGCCATAACATTGAGGCTGGAACCATCGGGTCAGTATCCAACTTTAAAACCAGCTTGGAACTAGGCATGGATCAGTCGAACATGAAGCGGCAGCAGGAATTATTGGCGCTGGTGAAACCTCTGGAAGCACAAAACGAAAAGCTAATCCCCCTCCTAGACATTTTGATGCAGTTAGAAGGTTGTAACCGTTTGGATTCCGAGAAAAAGAAAGTACTCGAAGACGTTATATTTAGTTACAATCACAATTTGGAAGCCCTTGATTCTGCCAAAAAAGAGTTAGAGGAAATTTCGCAAGCGCTGAAAGCAAAGGGATATGGCCGGATCATTTGCACCCATACCATGCACCCCGGAACTAGGGTGGTGATCGGCGACGCTTCTCGTATTATAGTAGAGCCGTTAAACAATGCTTTGCTGTACTATAATCAGGGTGAAATTACGGTCGGCTTTGCTCATTAATCACAACAGGATCCCCTCTTTTAATATCGATGAAAAATTGCTCTTTCCTATCTATCTGCATAAAAACCGCCAGCTCTGGATGCATTCCATACGCTGGCGGTTTATTTTTGGTTTTCGCTAGAATAATGCGTTCGTAGCTTCTCGCTGGAAAAAATCTATTATTTTACATTTGACACTAGGGTAACCCTATACCTTAGGATAAAAACATAAAGAAGCTTCGTCATTGTGTCGACATCAAAAATTAAGGATTGGGGCTGCATACACTCCCCACCAAACTATGTTGAAAAGAGGTATTTTACATGAGTAATTCAAATTCTTCCGTTGTTCATAATACAAATTCTAAGGTGAAGTCCCGCAAAGGTGCGCGTTACTATTTCGATCAGATCACGCGCAACATCATTCGCTTTGAAATGATTGTACTGATGGCGTCTTTATTGTATTGTGCTATCACAGCTATCGTAACCTTCGTTTTCTAAGAATGGTATCTCTCAGATACAAACTAGATAGCCCTCTGTCATGAGTTCCGTCCATCCTAGGGGATCACACAAGACTCATACAGAGGGCTATTGCAATTTACCGCTTATAATACAATTTTTTGGAAGACTCTTTTTCCCAGTTTCATTCAATGCTATAATAACTAGAAAACCATTCGGAAAGGACCGTAACATGACTCTTACTGTAACGCAAAAAAGCGGGCATTCGATTGCCCTTGTGCAGAGTGATACTCTCCTACTCACGGATGTGCAGTCGGCCTTGGACCTCATAGCTACCATACATTATGAATCGCAATGTGAGCGAATCGCCCTGAACAAAGAAGCCATCAGTGAAGATTTTTTTCAGTTAAGCACCCGCCTTGCAGGAGACATTCTCCAAAAGTTTGTAACCTATGGAATCAAATTTGCGATTATTGGGGATTTTTCCCACTATACTAGTAAGGCTCTAAAAGATTTTATCTATGAGAGCAATCGTGGTCGATGCATTTTCTTTGCTTCCAGTGAAGAGGATGCCTTAGACAAGCTTTCTAAGTAAGGGGCATTCCTATGATATTGAAAACAGAACGATTACAATTACGGCCATGGAGTGAAACCGACGCAGAAAGTCTGTATGAATATGCCAAAGACCCTCTTGTTGGACCCATTGCAGGATGGCCCGTTCACTCCAGTGTGGAACATAGCCGCCAAATCATAAGGGATGTTCTTTCCTCTGATACTACCTTTGCCGTTGTCTTAAACGAAAGCGGGAAAGCAGTTGGCAGTATCGGACTCATGCTCGGGAAACAAAGTAACCTTATTATTGGCGACAAGGAAGCGGAACTAGGCTATTGGATTGGCGTCCCCTATTGGGGAAGGGGGTTAATCCCCGAAGCAGCCCGGGCCATGATGCACTATGCTTTTGAAGAACTCGAACTGAGTACTCTCTGGTGCGGCTACTTTGACGGCAACGAGAAGTCGAAACGTGTCCAAGAAAAGTGTGGCTTTCAGTACCATCATACGGAGGCGAATAAAGAGTGGCCACTGATGAATGACCACAGAACCGAGCATATCACGTGCATCAAGAAAGCGCAATGGCAATCCACGTATCGTTAAGGCTTAGGGGATGTTCGTGGTAGTAAAACCCGTCTGACCATCCTTTCATTTTACAATTGGAAAAAAGAAGCAGCCCTACCTCTTCAACCCAGAGTCCTCCTTTCTATGATACTCGAAGTTATCTTTCAATTAATTTGTACAAAGTAAAACGAAATTATTTACTTTTGTATAATTTATTGTTATTATACACTTGTAAAGGAGGACTTCGTATGAAACATAAGATCAAATCATTTTATCTTGGGGCAACATTGACAATATTGCTTATTTCGTTTTCCATCCCTGCACTTTCCGCTTATCAGAAGCAAGCCACCTTAAACTACAGCGACATTAAACTCATGCTAAATGGGCAGCACGTTACGCCGAAGGACGCCAATGGAAACGTGGTTGAACCGTTTACAATTGACGGGACCACGTATCTTCCTATCCGCGGGGTGGCTGGCATGTTAGGCTTGAATGTTTCGTGGGATAAGAATACGCAGACCGTATTTCTATCAAACGTCGTAAAACAGGTATACATTACTAAGACAGGTTCTAAGTATCATTATGATAACTCTTGCAACGGAGGAACTTACTTTCCTGTGCCTATGGATACCGCAATCGGTTTTCATTTGGAGCCTTGTAACAAGTGCGTCAACTAAGCAGGTACTTTAAGAATATGATAAAGAAACAAACCAGAAATAAAAAACTCCCCCTCTGCTGCAACAACAGCAAAGGGGGAGTTCGGTTTTAGAAACTTGCTTATCACCGCTAAATATAGTCAAAAGCTCGAACTGCCAGAGGAACGGATTTATGCCAACCTCTGGCTGATTTCGTTGCAGTTAAGTTTTATATGGCAGTTTGACTATATACCAGTATCTGATCACCGCCTACAACGATTGCAGGCATTGCAGCGATTGCAATGATTGCAACGATTGCAGCAACCAAAGAGACATTGAATAATACCACAGAAGCAACACATAGTATACCCTCCCTTCTAAGGTATGTATCCTATGGGCTCTGCTGTAGACATGTTATGCGAAATAGATCAACATGGTACCTAAACAAGATTCTTATCATAGAATGATTTATTGATAAACGGGACGAAGAATTCCTATAATTTTTTCCAATTGCACGTCCTAATTGGTTCCACCATGCTTTCCATAGTGACCCGACCAACCAGGTTCGGTGAAAGCAAAGGAGTGATTTTTTGAATTCGATATTTCGATCGCTACCTCAAGTTCCGTATGCGAGCGCTGAATTGTTTGGAACTTCTAAGACTCCAAAAATTCATGGGATCGTTAACTTTTTTCAATTCAAACTTGGAGTTTTGGTGTTTACAGAAGTATTTGGCTTGCCAGAAGATCATCAAAATTGTGGTGGATCTATATATTATATGCAGATTTATGAACAGATGCAAGCGGCTAATCGTGCAAGCAACATAGTGTGTTCCCTAATGGATTCCAATCTCCCTTACAACCCAAATCATTGCGCTCCTCCCTATCACGCCGGTTACTTACCGCCTATCATAGAGAGCTTTGGATATGGGCACATGTCTATCTTTACAGGTCGTTTTCACGCGCGCGATGTCATTGGTCGAGCCATTGGCATACATGCGCCACCAAACGGTGATGCATTATTATTCCAAGGTGTATTAGGGGAAATGATAGCTTGCGGAGTAATTCAACGTACCTAATAAAAGCCCTGTAACCATTGCGGTTACAGGGCTTTTACTAGGGTAAACAAAGTCAGGCCCCCCCATAAGGCAAAGAGAACCACAAGGTTGATTGCCGTAAAGAGGATGAGGTATTTTCCTGGCTGTGCTCCGATTGTGGCAGTATATAGCTTATAGGAAATTACGCTAGCCATAGAGGCAATCAATGTGCCAAGCCCGCCAAGATTAACGCCAACAATTAATGCAGAATAGTTCGCAGTAAAGTTCGATAGGAGCATTGCCGCTGGCACGTTGCTAATCACTTGGCTAAGCAAAATACCAACTAACATCTCCCGACCGCTAATCACTGCGGAGAGTGTGGTGCTGACAGCCGGAATACTCTTTATGTTTCCAATCAATACAAATAGAAACATGAAGGTAAGCAGCAAGCCATAATCAGGACGAAACAGAATTCTTCGGTCCATGATTATGGTTGCCCCTACCACAACGCCAAGGACAATCGGAATTGGAAGGATGCGTAACACTGCAAGTAGGCACAGTGTGAATAGTATCATCCACGGGATGATTTCCTTCAACCCAACTATCTCCGTTGCGGATTCCAAGGCCGTTATGTGTTCCGGCTTAATCAAAAGAATCATTCCAAATAGCAGCAGAAACGATACCATAGTAGGCACCGCCATGACCCGCAGAAACTGAAACAGCGTCATGTTGGATAGCGCATATAAATATAAGTTCTGTGGATTACCAAGTGGAGTAAACATACTACCGAGATTGGCAGCCACCGTTTGTAAGGCAATGATTGGAATCAATAGCTTTTGTTTCTGTGTTTGCGTTAGAATGATCACCCCAAGAGGCACAAAGGTGATAAGTGCAACATCATTGGTAATTAGCATACTGCTGAAAAAGCAGACTCCAACCAATACGAGTGCCAGCGTGCGGGTATTGTGCACCAACTTCAACAAGTTCTTAATGATAAGACCAAATGCGCCAACCTTTTGTAAGCCACCCACAACAAGCATGAGAGATAACAGCAAGCCGATGACCCGCCAGTCTATGTATTTAACGTAATCCTTTGATGGTGGCACAAAAAGGGCAGAGCCAATAGCTGCTACCATGGCGATGTATAGAACCGGATCACAACGCAGATGAGACAGGATATTTTTGATTCTTTGCTTCAATTTAGATGGTTCCAACTGTATTGAGCATTCCTTTCGAAACGTATCGTTAATGCATTCCAAATACATCTGCACATAAGCGATGGTGTGACTTTTGAGCACATCATAAATATAATAGGCAGATTGCAATTGAACGCTTATACCGGTTATGGTTACAGCCTTATTTCCTCTGGAAATGCCTGGTTTTGCATTATGCTCCACATCTTGTCGATATAGGAAAGGGTGTAGAAGTTTTCATAGTAATGATAATAAAACGCGCCTTTTAAGGTCATGTGAAGCCTGCCATTTTCTTCGGTGAGGAACCCAAGTTTTTTTGCAATCCACAACTCAAACCCGTAGCATTGTTTCAGGTTTTCTCCAAAGAATTGTTCAAATGCTTTCATATCTACTTGCGTACTGTATGCGGTCCAAAATAGATAGTAAATCATGCGCTGACGTTTGGAAAAACGAAGTGTTAAAGAAGTTGGCAAGGTATGTTCAGCGATCCTCTTTTGATAGTCCACAACCGAAAATGTGTTGATTTTGAATTGATCACGCAACAGTGTTGTTGCGGAACACCCAAAGCCCAGAAAGTTTTCGCGGGTCATGGAAGAGTACTTTGCCTCAGGCACATTTGAAAAGGTCCAGATAGAATCCCGGGTATAGCCCTTGGAGCGGCAGTATGTTGTAATCTCATCCAGAAGCTTTCGTTTTTCCCGCTTTGCCATTGCCCTCACCCTTGTCTTGGTAAAGGTAAAGTCGATAAAAGGATAGATCGCAACATGGTTCGCCCCAATGGAGAACGCCATTTCCAGATCAAACTTCAAGTCCTCGAAGGTTTGATTGGGAAGTGCAAAAATAAAGTCCATCGACACCGTATCAAACGGAACCTTTTGAAGTTCAGCCGCAATCTCATCCGCTTGAAAGTTTTTTCTACCGAGAAGGGAAAGATATTTGTCACCAAATGACTGGATCCCAATGCTAATTTTACGGACGCCGGCAGCGTGTAAGGTCGTCAAGGTTTCTTCATTGACATTATCAGGATGCAGTTCCACTCCAACGCCCTCGGTAATGATAAAGTACTCTTCCAACGCCAAGATGATTTCGCCGATTCTGTCAGCGGCAAGTGCTGGCGTACCTCCACCAAAGTACAAGCTAGTCACTTTCTTTTTTTGCGTCAGTCTTGAACCAACCATATGTATTTCCTGAATCAAATGATCAAGATACGCATTGCAGACCTCTTCACGATACAACTGCTTGCAATAGGGACAGAAGTTGCAGAGCTGTCTGCAAAATGGAATATGGACATACAGCCCTAGCTTCTCCTCCTGCTCAAATTCCAATTGCTTGTCATATTCGTTTTTAAAGGCGAACGGTCGCAGGGACCTGGTTAACCAAGAGCGAGTCAAGCTTGTTATCAGGCTCATCCTTCCCCCCTATATGTATCGGAGATACGTTTGTAGCATCTCGGCAATCATCTTTATCTTTCCGCTAAACAGGAGCGTATACTCCGCAACAAAAAAGTAGCCGCATTGCTCGCACAAGCCTTCCACTTCGATGCAGCGTCCGCAGATGCTGAGTGTTCCATTTTCCATTACAACGCACTGATGACACGGGGTTGGAAAATTATTTTCTATAAGATAAGGGAATGCGCTTTTTAAATTGAACACGGGTACACCACCATCCATCATCTTTGAAATGGTAGCACAGCAGATCCTTTTTTCTTCTTTGGTCAGGGAAAGCCCTACGGTATCCGGATAAGGTGTGTGGAAGTTAAATGACACGGCACGCACATTGTTAATCCGCTGCGCAGCCATACCTACCGCTTCGATTGTAGTCTGGTTCCGTTTATTAATCGCCATATAAAAACAGATGTTATCCGCTGTTGCGTTCTCAATGTTTTGCATAATTCGGTCATAGGTATCGCCGCGAATTTCGTTATGCTTTTCCTTGTCACCATCCAGGCTAAGCAAGATCAAATCCGCTTCCGGCAGATCTATTGGGTATGTACCGTTGGTGACCGTGTTTACAATGAGGAAGCCCATCTGCTTGGCTTCCACGACAAGGTCTCGTAAATCCTTTTTTCCGTCCTGCCATAGAAAAGTCTCTCCACCACAGAAAAAGAGAATTCGAACGCCCATGTCATATAGCTGCTTCATCTCTGACTTTATTTGGGCATATGGGTGCACGAGTGCTGTAATATTGTTTACCGAACAATGCTTGCATGACAGATTACACTTGTCGGTGAGGATGATCGTACCGAGAATCGGTGTTTTCTTTTTGAGCAAAAGACTGTTCAGTCCATACGCTGAAAGATAAAGAAGGGCTGATAGTTTCAAGGCACTCTCCTTAGCATAAGTAATTTCCCTTTGGTTCGAAGTTCGTACTAACACAATAATATACTTTAGCAAAAAACGCAATAACTCACGCAGGAAAACAGACATTTCACGCAGGTTCTATTGATTTTTTGGGAACCGGAAGACTATATTGACGCTGGAAGTATCTTCATGTGAATAATCCAGTAGTGAGCACATAATTTAGTGCTCACTACTGGATCTCGAACATCTATCGAGGGGCGGTTGTAAGATTTCCATGTTTGGATTTTACTTTAATTGTGCTTTACGTGTTATAAGATGAGAAAAAAAGGCAGATATTGCGGCAATGATGCATAAGAATACTCCAAGGTGTATTGGTGACTGGGCGATATATGCTACCACTCGATCCAAAACAATTCCTGCGGTATTTGGATTCTCTGCTGTGTAGGTAACTGTAAAGGAAGATAACGAAAAGAGAATCATAATGGGGAGCAAAATGCAAAACAAGATACCGAACAGCTTATTTAACCGGTAGTAAATAGCGCCAATCAAATAACCAATGTATGACATGCAAAATAGCATCGAATAATGCAGGAAGCATTGGGATAGGAATCCGGACGATGGAAAGGCCAAACTAATACTAGACATATACTCGATTGGGAAACTCATAAAAAATGCTTGGACTAAGAGATCTCCAGCTAACATAATGAAGGATCCGAGTAAAAATGTAATGAGAACACTTTTGGAAAGCAGATCGCGATGCAAGCCACTTTGCATATAGAGTTTAAACTCAACCGAAAACGTTGCGATTCCAGCGATGAATAAAAAGATGGAACTTATCCATTCGATATTACCACCACTCACATGACTTTTGTCGGGAGAAAGCAATGCAAATGCGGTAAATATGGCAAGGACACATCCGTAATAAATTAAGACACTGTACCTTGCTTCCCATAGTTGGTATTTTACTGCAGCTTTTAATTTCATATCATTCCACCTCCGGAGACTCTGTCATTCGAACAAATAGTTTTTGCAAATCAAGAGGGCTAACCGTAAGTCCCACGGGTACGTGTTCCGCTGTTCCCAAAATTGCTGCTGTTTTGATCCCACCTATGGTATCGCTCCCTATTGTATGACGGGTTTTGCAGTAAGCATCCACTTCGGCGATGGACCCAGTAATGTTATAGCCGCTTTGGAGCAGCTCTTCCACCGAACAGTTTCTTAGGATGTGTCCCCGATCGATCATCACAACATTCTCTATAATACTGGATACCTCTTCAATGAGATGGGTGGAGATGATAAAGGTCCGAGGGGTTTCTGCATAGGTTTCTAACAACGATTTATAAAACTTCTCACGATGGCCAGCATCCAGCCCTAATACGGGTTCATCCAGCAGAATGTAATCAGCCTTTACACAGAGCGCAACAATGATTTTGAAGATAGAGCTATATCCCGTTGATAAGGTTGAAATTTTTCGCTTTTTATTTAGCTCAAATCTCTTACATAGTAAATCAGCAAGGTCATGGTTAAATCCACCGTAAAACGCATCCGTCCACCGAAACACTTCACCAACTCTCATAGGATCCGGATAGAGCTTTTTATCCGTCATCATGTAGATGTGTTCAACGAACGATGGGTTCGTTGAAAGATCCTCCCCATCGATGAAAACCTTACCGGAGTCTGGGAAAATGCGGTGTGTAATTAGATTCATCAAGGTCGTTTTCCCTGCACCATTTCTGCCTAACAATCCGTAGATCATTTGCTTTTGAAACTGAAGCGAAACTTGGTCTAGAGCCAAAAACTTTCCGTAACTCTTGCTTATATCCTGTAATTCAATACTCATGTGGTATCGCAACCTTTCTGAATCATTTCAATAATCTGATCTGGTGAAATCCCAAGACGTTCGCCTTCGTTCATGAGTGGAATGATATATTTCACAAAGAACTCACTTTGTCTCCGGCTACGTAAGTTCTCCACGGCACCAGGGCAAACAAACATTCCAAGCCCACGCTTCTTGTAGATAACGCCATCTTTAACTAGCTGATTCATCCCTTTCAAAATCGTTGCCGGGTTAATTTTTAGTCCGATTGAAAGTTCTGTTGTCGATGGAATCTGTTCTTGTTCCGGATACACTCCCATCAAAATTTCTTCTTCCAGATTACGAGCGATTTGTAAATAGATTGGTTCATTACTTTCGACGTCGATCATCAAGGCAATCACCACCCCTCCTTGTTGTTCGGTTAGTTACTTAACTATATAACTAGGTGTGATCAATGTCAAGAGGTTTATTCAATAAAGCCCACGAGACAGGTGAGATGAATTATCTTACCTGTCTCTTCATTGGTTTTCGTTCATGTATCAAAAATAACTTAAAGGGACATGATTCTTATTATAGTTTATACGTGAGTTTTGCGTTCACATTATTTCTCTAATGATTTTTTGCTCTAACCACTTGCCTTTACTCGAGACTCTTATGAGAAAGTTAGAGTACATCTTAACGTGGTCAATAAAAAGGAGGACATGTAGTTGAAAAAACGAATTAAAAACAGTGTTAGTTGGGTTGGCAAGGTAGATTGGGAGTTAAAGAAGTTTCATGGAGAAGAATATTCAACCCATAAAGGCTCCTCCTATAATTCCTATTTGATTCAAGAAGAAAAAACTGTCTTACTGGATACGGTGTGGATTCCATATGCCGAAGAATTTGTTGAAAACTTGTCCAAAGAAATTGATTTGAATCAAATCGATTATATTATTGTGAATCACGGTGAAATTGATCATAGCGGAGCCTTACCTGAGTTAATGAAGCATATACCAGATACGCCAATTTATTGTACGGAACATGCAGTAAAGTCATTGAGGGGGCAATTTCATAAAGACTGGAATTTCCACGTAGTTAAAACGGGTGATAAATTAGAAATCGGTAACGGCAGAGAGCTCATTTTCGTCGAAATGCGTATGCTCCATTGGCCAGATAGTATGGCTACCTATTTGACAGTAGACAATATCTTGTTCAGTAATGACGCATTTGGGCAACATTATGCCAGTGAAGCACTATTTAACGATCTAGTTGACCCTTGTGACCTGTTTCATGAAGCAATAAAATACTACGCTAATATCTTAACTCCATTTAGCGCAATGTTGAGAAAAAAGCTTGAAGAGGTATTGTCCCTTCACTTGCAAATTGAGGTGATTGCACCGGGACATGGTATCATATGGCGTGAAAACCCCCTACAGATTATTGACCGATATGCTCAGTGGGCGAATGATTATCAAGAGAATCAGATTACGATTGTGTATGATACCATGTGGAATGGAACCAAAACTTTGGCTGAAAAGATTGCAGAAGGAATTGAGTCCGCAGATCCTAATGTGGTCATCAAACTGTATAATGTTTCTAAGTATGATGAAAATGATATCATTACCGAAGTGTTTAAATCGAAAGCCCTAATTATCGGATCTCCTACGTATTCGAATGGCATCTTGCATTCCGTAGCAGGATTCATTAATCTGATGAAATCCCTTAAGTTTAAGAACAAACACTTTGCCGCATTTGGATGTTATGGCTGGAGTGGAGAAAGCGTGAACGTCTTAAATGAACTAATGGAACAGGCCGGATTCCATAGGATTGAGGAAGGCCATAAAAATCTATGGAATCCGGATCAAGATGCACAAAGAGCAGCAATCGAATTTGGCAAGCGAATTTCGAAAGCTTAACCCGATAAGAAAAAAGGATGGAGCTGCAGTTTGTAGCTCCATCCTTTTCTTACTCATACTTTTTCAAAGACGCTCTTATCGGCACCACACACCGGGCACTCCCAACTATCCGGGAGATCTTCGAAGGCAGTACCAGGGGCAATGCCGTTATCGGGATCTCCTTGGGCGGGATCATAAACATAACCACAGGGGCATTCATATTTCATTCCATCAAACTCCTTAATCAGTGTATTTTGTGTTCCTTAAGACAGGAACAAGTCAATATCTTCTTCAACAGTGCCAACACCCGCAATGCCGAACTTTTCAACTAAAACCTTTGCTACATTTGGAGATAGGAATCCAGGGAGAGTGGGACCTAGGTGAATGTTCTTTACCCCCAAGTAAAGGAGCGCCAACAGTACAATCACTGCCTTCTGTTCATACCAAGCAATGTTATACGCAATGGGTAGTTTGTTGACATCGTCGAGGCCGAACACCTCTTTTAATTTGAGTGCAATAACAGCAAGGGAATAAGAGTCATTACACTGTCCTGCATCCAATACTCTTGGAATACCACCGATATCGCCTAGGTTCAATTTGTTATAGCGGTATTTTGCGCAGCCAGCCGTTAAAATAACCGTATTCTGCGGGAGCTTCTCGGCAAACTCCGTGTAGTATTCTCTGGACTTCATTCTACCGTCGCATCCTGCCATGACGAAGAATTTTTTGATGGCACCGGTCTTGACGGCTTCCACGACTTGATCGGCTAAGGCCATGACCTGATTATGGGCAAAGCCACCGACGATGGAGCCTGACTCAATTTCTTCCGGTGCAGGGAGGGTTTTCGCAAGAGAGATGATGCTGGAAAAGTCCTTTTTCCCATTGGAATCGGCTCCAATGTGCGAACAGCCTGGATAACCTGCAGACCCCGTGGTAAAGATTCTATTACGCACCTCCTCGCTCTTGGGAGGCACAATGCAGTTGGTCGTGAATAGAATGGGGCCTCGGAAGGTCTCAAATTCACTGACCTGCTTCCACCACGCATTGCCGTAGTTACCCACGAAGTTGTCATACTTTTTGAAGGCGGGATAGTAATGAGCCGGAAGCATTTCGCTGTGGGTATAAACATCGACGCCCGTTCCCTTTGTTTGCTCCAGCAGTTGCTCCAGGTCGGTTAAGTCGTGCCCGGAAATCAGAATGGCGGGATGGTTCCGAACGCCAATGTTCACTTCCGTCATTTCGGGATTGCCATACTTGGAAGTGTTGGCCTCATCTAAGAGTGCCATGGCTTTCACACCATGCTCCCCGGTCCGTAATGTGAGAGCCACAAGATCGTCTGCGGTGAGCGTATCATCCAGTGTTGCGGCCAAGGCCTCATAAATGAAGGCATAAATCTCTAAGTTTTCTTTTCCAATGTTATGGGCATGCTCCGTATAGGCAGCCATGCCTTTTAAGCCATAGATGATCATCTGACGGAGGGATCGTACATCTTCATTCTCGGTTGCGAGGACGCCAATTGAATTGGCCTTTTCCAACATAGATTCTCTCGTACTAACCGTAAACATAGCTGCGTCATGTAGATTGCTGACAGAAACACGTTTTCTCAGTTCGTCCCGGATGGAAATCATTCGTTGAATCTGGTGTTCAATGGATGCGTCGTCAAAGTTTGCATTGGTAATGGTGATAAAGAGGCTATTTAGCATTTCATAATTAACCCCGGCCATATCGGAACTATCGAGTTTGCCCTTAGTCACTAGTTCGGAAATTCCCTTCAACACGTAGACGAGAAGATCTTGAAGCTTTGCAACCTCCTCATTTTTACCACATACACCACGTACTGTACATCCTTTTCCTCCGGCGGTTTCTTGGCATTGATAACAAAACATGCTCATGTAACTTCCTCCTTATATTTTAATTCGTTTTTTAAAACGATTCAATTTTTAATTTTGGAACTCGGTCATCTAACTTTTGAGGGTGCAGTTTCTGGATCGATTCAGTTACAACCGAGGTGACAACCCCTTGGATAATTGAACCATTAAAATAGGATCGCTATGCAATTGTTCCTCTATTTTCCTGCATTTTATCATACTTGACCATAATCGACAAGATCACAGTTCGTAATTCTATGGAATAATTCGTCTTTTTCTATAAAATCTTATCGTTGTTCTTAAGAAGGCAAAGGCTCACCCTTACATCTCTTTTTTGAAGCGCATTCACCGTACACTGCTCCACCGAGAATTAGTACTGCCCCTAAAACCTGAAGTGGCAGCAAGCTTTCCTTTAAAACAATAACGGAAAACGCCACCGCAGATAGCGGCTCCAGATAGCCACAAATCGCGACCGTCTGTACGGGAAGTTGACCAATGGAAGAAAAGTAAAAGTAGCAGCCGATGCCCGTGTTTATTAGCCCAAGTATAAGAATTGGAATCCAATCGCTGTGCGATATTTGGAATGAAAACCCTTGTTTCCAACCTACAAATATGGCAACCGCAAAAAAGCTAATCAGTAGTTGGAGCATGGAATTCTCTAAGCCCGTAATGTGCTTGGCTTTCTTATTGAAAACGACCATCAGCGCATACATCACGGCAGACATTCCTCCACAGAATAGGCCCCAACTGGTTTTGCCTTCTAATATTCCTTGGCCATTGACAAGGAATATACCGCACAACACCGCCACAAATCCCGTAACCTTAGACCGTGTTAGTGTTTCCTGGAACAGCAGTGGAGAGAATGCCATTACGATGACTGGGCCGCAATAATATGCCAGTGAAGCAATGCTAACCCCGATCTTTTGGTATGCTTCATATAAAAACATCCAGCTAGCACCCATAGCCAATCCAGATATGACTATAAAAAATGCATCGTGCTTATAGCTCAGGAATGTGGGTTTTTGTTGCGTGAAAAAAAAGAGAATAAAGAGGAGTAAAGTGCCAATCAGTGTGCGGAATAGAACAATTTCACAACTCGAAAGGGATATATAGTTTGCTACAACACCATTTGAACCGAACAACAGTAAAGCAAAAATATATTTGAAATACGTTTGTTTCATAGGAAAGGATTCTCCTCCTTGAAAAATTCATAGCCATAGTGTAGCATACTTAGATGAACCACAAAAGCGAATGTTTCTCATGATTTTCATGAGAAACTTAGATAGAAGGAGCCCTACACTATGGACATGAACATTCAAAAATTTAAGGCATTTATCAAAACAGTAGAACACGGCAGCTTTACAAGGGCTGCTGAAGCACTGTCCTATTCACAATCCGGTATTAGTCGAATGATTAACGACTTGGAGAAGGAATGGAACGTATCCCTGCTGGAGCGTGGGCGGGCTGGAGTGCGACTGACTTCAGATGGTCTGAAACTACTGCCCCATGCCAAAAGATTATGCGAAGAATATGAAAAGCTACAAATACAGGTGGACGAACTCAACGGTTTGCAATCCGGTTTGATCCGCATCGGTACCTTTTCCAGCGTAGCAACACATTGGCTCCCAAACATCATCAAGGAATTTCAAAAGGATTACCCAAACATCGATTATGAGTTGCTTTTAGGTGATTACACAGAGATCGAGTCGTGGATTTTGCAAGGACGGGTGGATTGCGGCTTTCTTCGTCTACCTACCCATCCTGATTTGGAAACGATATTTCTAGAACAGGACAAATTGCTTGCCATACTTCCAGAACATCATTCCATGGCTCAATGGGAGCACGTACCGGTAGAGGCACTCTGTAATGAGCCGTTTATGCTTTTGGAAAAGGGTGCAAAGGCGGAAATCTCAGAAATCTTTGAACGCTACGGTCTGAGCCCAAAGGTTCACTTCACTACATGGGATGATTATGCCGTTATGTCCATGGTGGAAAGCGGATTAGGTATCAGTATCCTTCCACAACTGATATTAAAACGAGTTCCTTATCATATTGTTGCAAAAGAATTGGATATCCCAGCCTACCGTGATATAGGTCTTGCATTACGGGATAAAAAAACTGCCTCTCTGGCAGTGAAAAGATTCATGGAGTATTTGCGTTACAGATAAGATGTGGAGAGAGGCAAACATAAACAGGGTAGCTGAAAACAGCTACCCTGTTTCAACTGCGTTGTAATATTATAAACAAATAAAAAGCAGTATGTTTTATTAAACATACTGCTTCTTGCTGGTTTTTCCATTTGGCTTAAGAGAAAAAGGGAAAATCCGATGGTACAATGTTGCCAACGGAAATAGTGTGGGAGGATGGTCGCAGAGAAGATATGATTTGACGAAGTTATTTTGAGCGTATACCCATACTTTCGCATAGCGGTTTATAACAAACCTTTTGGTCAAATTGATAATTTATGAAGCTCCATAAAAAATGCAAGAGTCGCATCCAACAACTCTTCTTCTGGAAGCCTATGCTCATTAATGGTATCCACGAAGTGTTTAGCTAACATGTACTCAATTGGACCCTCCCACACAACGGCTCCATTCATGCTGCGTATTCCATACACCTTCAAATAGAAAACACTATTTGTATTGTCTTTATTGAAAATAACGGTAAACAATTCGATCCCTCCAAATTAATTTCAACAAAATAATGTTACCAGCCATACTTGTAGTTTACAATGCCAAATCTTAAACAAATTAAGCAACATCAAAAAAGCTCCCCCTTTAAAGAGGGAGCAAATTTATATATAAGGAGCTAGTTCATATCCCGCAAGCCATTGCAGATTGCCGTCAATTAATACCTCGTAATAATTTGTTCGATCAAAAATTCTAAGAACTTGAACTAGCTCCCCTGGATTCACCCCAAACTCAGAATGAACATTTGGCCCCACTTCTACGATATCCCCAACTTGTATTTGGTGAACTAAAGGATTTTTGGATAGAAGCTCGTCGCGTGTTAGCAATACTATGCCACCAGACGCTGTCCTGACAGCATACGTATCACCGAACCATCTTTTTTGGACTACACCAGACGAACCCCTTATTAAATCAGCACGATTAGTGAGTATAAAAACCTTATCTCCTGGAAAAAAATGAATCACCCTCATTGCTACCACCCCGATATACTAGTATATTCAATGAATTTACGTTGGCTCATAGAAACATGCGATCCAAAGCAAATGACTTGACGAAGTTGTTTTAGACAGTAACCTCGTGTTCCAAATAACGGTTTATGTGAACCTTTTAACCAACCTCTGGATTAATTGGGTTAAAATTATTCGCCTCCATTAAAAATGATATCGCTGCATCTAATAGATCTTTTTCCGGAAGTTCATGCTCGTTAAGGACATCCACAAAGTGCTTTCCAATCACGTATTCGATTGGGGTACCCCAAACAACTGCACTGTTGCAAGCTCTGACCCTATGCGTGAGTTGTGTGAAATTGAGCGTGAATTGACCACATACTATGAAAAGAAAAACTCCCTCGAATCCGAGGGAGCGCATTTAAATATTGGGAGCTAACTGAAACCCGCTAAGCCAGTATGGTTTTCCGTCCATCATTACTTTGTAATAATCAGAGTCGTAAGCAACCTTGTAGACTTTAAACATGTCTCCCACCTTAGCGAAATCGTGTTGATGTTCACCTGAGGTTAGCACACCAATATCACCTTCTTGTAAAGCATAATTGCGATTTGGGTCTGTAGATCCAAACTCACTGCTATCCAACCATCGAAATGTACCATTTGGTAGTCTTACACTATACGCCGTTCCTGCCCACTTACTGATAACTTCGCCTACTGAACCGCTTGGCACTCCCTCGTAATCCACAATAGTAATTACTTTATCTCCCGGATAAAATTGCCTATATCTCACCAAACTCACCTCTCTATATTATAGGTAAATTTGTGGCGAATTGTGAAAACCCCTCCAAGGCCGCTAAGCCAAGGAGGGGTGATTTTATTCTGGTTGGCAAAGAAAACCTGATTTGATGTAAACGTAAACCACAACTTAACCATAGCAGTTTACGAGGGCCTTGGGCATCAACGGATCAATTTGCCAAAGCTTATGTAACTCGAATAAAAATACATGCGTAAACTTTAAAATACGGTTGTTATATCAAGCCCAGTAAGCCAAGCGTTGTTTATATTTCCGCCGATAACCGATATCCCGTAATAATCTATTTGCGCTATAACCTTCACAATACGCACAACAATGCCGTTTATGACAAACGGATTAGAAAAGGAATTTTGCCTAGTTGTGTTAACTATAGCTAAATCTCCTAGCCTGAGGTTTGGGTTATTGGGGTCTACTGGATCTAAATCTTGAACTGCTAGCCATTTATAAAACTGCCCATTTGGAAGAACAACTGCATATAGTGGTCCAACCCAACGATTTATGATTGTACCCACAGTACCAACTTTAATAATTGGGGAATGGTCTACCAATGATACAACCTTATCGCCCGGCTTAAAATACTCATCATTCTTACAGATTATCAAGGGTCTCACCTTCCTAAATACATTATATTCATTTCTCACAAAGCGGTGTTTGGGTTAGGGGTAGACTCGCTTGAGATCTGCTTAACAATAAACTCCCCCAAAGCAAAACTAAGGGAAAGTCTTTTAACTCCACGGGCTACTTCGCAATCCACGGCCTGTAGGCCTCAATACATGTTATGGCGTAGGCTGAGACGTGTGTGAAGCTAGAGGATTCTTAGCTCATTACCATTTGAAGAATTTTCCAGAATGTGCTATAATACTAAAGGGGGATGAGTACTATGTTAATTGAGGTAATGCGCGGACTCGCCATATTTTATTACTGGACATGGTTCGTTTGGCCATTCGCATTTATCTTTTCTTTTGCCAAAGGTCTTGTTGATCTTAGCAAAGGAGAACTTTCTTATAAGCCCAATTTACTCTGGGCAGCTGTCTCTCTTTTACTTATTTTAGCCGGAGTGGTTTCCCCTAGTTTTTATTAAACGAAACAAAAAGCCAGAGGAAGGATTACTCCGACCTCTGGCTGATTTTCTGCTCTACTCTTTTTAATATAAGAAACTAGTTGTCATCAATCGGAATCAAAAGATATTGAATAATAAAGAATTGCTTGATTCCTCCCACAAGGGCAGGTACAGCCCAGATAAACTGTGTTTTCTAGGTTGAAACAGAAACCAAAAAGGAGTGCGAATAAATTGATTAAGAAAAAGAAAAAGTCTAATTGCGATTGTAATTCAGATGAGTTGCAATAATCAAAAACTTGGGCATACCAGAACTTACATGATCCTTCTTCATTAAAAGCGATTCGAGACCTTTCAAACATGTCGTAATACATTCTAAAATTCTCTCTTAGTATTTCTCTTTTTTCGTCAGCTGTCTTTCCTTCTAAAGATTGCAAAAATTCTTCATATTTCATAATTAACACCTATTCAATCATATCTAAAAGAACACTATCAGGAAACATAGCAAACCTACTTTCAAAAAAGCCAGAGGAGGGATTGCTCCAACCTCTGGCTTCTCACCCCTACCAGCAGGTTGCTTTATAGCTCGTATTTCATCAATGCGGCCACAGTTGTTAAATCAATCTCGATGGCATGGATGGCAATTGCAACAGCAATTATCATCTTCGTCATCTTCCTCTAGAGGAAGTAAAGGCGCTTCAATAAGAGTTGCAAATTGAAACTCATGAACATGTCCGTCTGCTTCCCTCGTATAGCCGTTAACAAAGTGAACATGTTTATCGTCACTTACCCGAATAGCGGGCTCCGTTTCAACAATGATTTCATGAAGATGTCCAAAGAAATCTGTAGTTGTTCTTATTCTGTGAATGTGATTTCCATTTCTTAATGGAATTACCTGACTAGTGAGTCCTGCAAATCTATGATTATGCCTGTCATCGCCTTCCTCAGCGAGCTTAACGCTTCCTTCGAATTCATGGTTATGAGTTTGAACTCTACTGGAAAAATCAAGACTATTATTCATTATATTAGAAAAGATATTTTTGCCGCTTCTTTGAGCTTCTAATATCTCCCTGTAATTGTCCAAAGTTAATCACCTCTGTCTATTGTATGTCGCAACTTGTATATTGCTAAATAACATAAAATCCAACAAATCGTGACTCTGCGTGCACCCTTGGCGTTGATATCTTTCGAGGTGAAAAGCAATGACAGAACAAAACAACTAGATGTGCTAACAAATTTAAAAACCCCCAGCTCTGGATTTTTACTCCTCGGCTGGGGGGTGCACTGTCTATTCAGTTTCTCACCCTATCCCGCAATATCGGAAGATGGTTGTGGAAGAAAGTAGTTAGCTCAGTTCAATGTGTCATGCGTGAGTTATGCGTAATTGAGAGTGAATAGCTTGAACAAAAATACTCCATAGTCATAAAAGGTCAGATAGGAGAAATTGTTTGAAGGATTTTCCAGAACGTGTTATGATGTTAGTGGTATCTTGCAAATTCTTATGTAGTGTCCTTGCTAAAACGAGAATAGCACAAATTTTACGTTTCTCCTTTTGGGCTATGTAATCCGTTCTCTAGGCTATTTTGTAACAATATATGCTTATTCTCTTACTATGACATCTTGAAAAGACTACCTTTTTGATATTTTCCATAGTATGCTATACTATAGATGCGAAATGGTTTGCTTTTCAAATAAGATGAATTTTCCGAAACAAACTTAGACTGTTATTTATGAGGAGAATAAACAATGCAAATTACTGTTATTTGTTCCACCTCTAGAAGAGAGCTCTCAAGTACATACAATTTAGCAAAACAAGTCGCTGAGAACCTATGTATGAATGACAAACCGAATTATTTTTTTCTTCCAAAAGACTTCTCTCATTTCTGCCTAGGGTGCATGCAGTGTTTTTCGGGATTTCACGAAAAATGCCCTGGTTATGAAGAGTTAAAACCAATAAAAGACTCAATAAACAAATCACAACTAATAATATTTGCAGTCCCTGTATATGTTTTTCATGCTCCTGGTCAATTAAAGTGCTTATTAGATCACTTTGGTTGGGAATGGCTTGTACATCAACCAAACGGTTTAATGTTTAAAAAACAAGCTCTTGTCATTTCCACAGCTGCAGGTGCAGGAATGAAATCCACCATTAAGGATGTTAAGGATAGTCTAGATTTTTGGGGCGTGGGGAGAGTATATACCTACAAAAAACCCATAGCCGCCGCGAATTGGACAGAAATACCACCGTTTAAGCAAAAGAAAATGCTTAGTAAAGTAGAAAAAATTGCAGATAGGATATTATCTGATAGCGTTAATTTTCATCCTAGAATTAAGGTTAAATTACTATTTTGGTCATGCAGACTCATGCAAAAGCGTTTTCACTTCAATCCACCTGACGTTGACCATTGGAAGAAAAATGGGTGGCTGAATAAAGAGCGTCCTTGGAAATAACGTATGTTCATTCTTTAAATAATATATACCTGAATGATCAACGTGCGTACAAACAGCTCCCCCTCTGCTGCATTTACGGCTTTATGATAGCGCGTATAAGCCTAACCTGTATCGGGCATCCTTGCTATGGAATCTATAATTTCATTTCCTCTCTCATCAACCCCTCTCGTGACTACTATGGTTTCGAGAGGGGTTTTCTTTTCGAGAAAACAAAAAAGCTCCCCCGTTACCGAGGGAGCTCATCTTACTTATATGGAACTAATCGAAAGCCGCCTATATATTCTAATTTATCGTTAATTAAGACACCATAATAATCCAAGTCGTTTATAACCTTGAGAACTTGAAACTCGGTGCCCAGTTTAGCATAGTCGTGTTGATGTTCCTCTGAGATTACTACACCAATATCCTCCTCTTTTAATGGGTAAAGGTTACCTGGGTCTAAGGGACCAAGTTCTCTACTGTCCAACCACCGGAACGTACCATCTGGTAATCTTACAACATAGGCTGTTCCAATCCATCTACTAGAAATTTTTCCTGTTGTACCACTTGGTATACCGTCATAGTCATCTATCAGCATAACCTTATCTCCTGGGTAAAATTGCTTGTACCTCACTAAACTCACCTCTCTATAGTATAGATATTTTTGTGGTGATGGTGTCAAAGATGAATCCTAGGAAATTAAAAAACACCCCCTAAACCATTACAGTAAAGGGGGGGTGAGCTTTAAAAGACACTAAAATTTCTAACCCGGTAAACCAACTCTGCTGCATTTACAGCACACTGTTTTTCCATACTCAGGAGTTTTCAGGTTGTTCCGGTTTGCGATTCTGCCGATCATGGCTTTATCAAGGCCGCCGAGTTGGTTTGTTCTTAGATGTTCCTGCCTGCTCGCCGGTTGCTTTTTTGGGGAGGTTGTGTCGTATCGGTTGCCATACGCTTCCAGTTGTGATATCCTTAGCAAGGAGGTGGTTAATTGAAAGATTTCGCAGATTTTCGCAACAATTGGATTACTGAAGAAAAGGAAGAAGAGCTAATAGAACGTAGCTTTGTAGAAACCAAAGTGATAACTGGCAAAAGTGATACTTCAACTTTCGCTACATTCTCAGCTACGTACTCGTTGCTTTTGTTCGCTGAATATCATGAATGGTTAAATCAATGATTTACCGATTGCCTATTTGGAGCCGATTCGTCTATAACGAATTGGCTTCTTTTGTTTTAAAAGCTTCCCGTTGCTGGTCGGTGGATAGTGGTCTTACTCGTGGCATGATATACCTCCTAACTTGCGTCTTGTTCTTGCTCAGGCATCTCTAAGATCTCGCGAATTGCTTGGACAATCTTAGGACTTGCTAATTGACCGGTTTGAACCTTGTGCATGTAAGACCGATCAAAATATAGATTGGTTCGATTGGCCACTTGTTCTATCAACCAAGCTTGAGTTCGTTCCATATCAACCAAGCGCTTTTTGATTTGCTTTGCCAAAAGCGGTAATCCCGCCGTTTGCACAAAAACACCCCCTATTTTTTGGTCTTGACATTTACGCATGCGTATAATATATTTATATTGCTATTATTAATGTACTACACGGGCGCGTATGACTATGCTCAGAGCATACTACGCATTCGTATAATGGTCGAGCGCAATTTTTATACGCAATCGTATAATATTCGCATTGACCAAAAAGGGGTAGCGTATTATGTCTGATTTGTACAATGTTCTTCTAGAGTTATGCACTGCAAGAAATATTACTGGGTATAGAATGTGTAAGGATGTCGGCATACAACCTAGCATTATGACAGATTTGAAAATGGGACGCCGTTCTGGACTAAAGGCAGAAACCGCACAAAAAATCGCCGATTACTTTGACGTATCAGTTGGATATCTCTTAGGCGCAGTAGAACAAAAAGAAAAAACGCCCACCCCCACAGAGAGGGATGAGCGCGAAATAAGTGACGATGATATTAAGTTTGCATTATTTGGCGATAAGACAATTGATGATGAAACTTATGAAAGCGTAAAGAATTTTGCAAGATTCGCTGCCGAGCAGAAGAGAAAGAGACAAGAAAGCGAGCAATGAATGACAGGCTTATTGGATCTATATCAACTTGCAGAAGACCATGAACATGACGTTTATTGGTATACAGATGAGAACATTTCTGCGTTATCAGTAATGGACGATAAGGATGGAAGTTGTGCTATCGCTATCAACCCGTTCAAGCTCAAAAGCAGTGCAGATGAAAAGTATAAACTCGCTCACGAATTGGGCCATTGCGAATGTGGAACCTTCTACAATCGATACTCCCAATTTGACTTGGTTCCCAAACACGTCGGGCTGACCGCTGGGCAATCAAAAAACTCCTCCCCAAGGAGGAGTTGCTTGCGGCTATTCGAGATTGTCGGCTTAAATCCCAGATTGCGGAAATGTTTGAAGTCCCGGAGGAATTAGTGGACAAGGCCGTGTGTTATTACACGTACGGAAACTTAGATGTAGATTTATATTTCTAGAAATACTTCTGAATATTTTAACTAGGAGAATGCCACGTGGGTTTTTTTTCATTATTTAAGCGAACAAAAAATGTAAGCGCGGAAGTGCAAACGAGCGAAGAGTTAGAGCAAAGCAAAGCTTCGTTTGACCTGCCCATAAAAAAGGAAGATGCACCAGTCAAAGCTAAGGTTTTAAAGAAAACAAGTTTGTTGCTGCATTCAATTTATCACGGACAATTTAAAGCTTACGATTACACATCAGTAAGTGTTGCAGGGGTTCAATTCGCAAAACCGGAATTTTCTAGTATTGACGTTGCGAAAAAACTAGACTTGGTTCCGGAGCCAGAGAATGAACAAGATAAAGATGCTATCAGGGTTGAATACAAGGGAATCAAACTTGGTTACGTGCCCAGTGGGCACATAAACGATATGATAATAGATTTTGTAAAGAGAAATGAAATTGTTGTCGCCATGGCAAGATTAGTTGATGAAGAAAACAATAAGATAGAAATAGAGGTCGCATTCTACAAAGGCTTAGATTGGCTCGAAAACAACAGAAGTTGCGTGAAGGCAAAGTTAGGGAAAACAAATAAAAAGGACTGTAGCGGTACACCCAGATATGAAAACCTAGAAACAGTCCGTGAAGGTGACACTGTGACGCTTGAATATGCTCCAGAGTCAGAGACTTATGTCGTACACGATGATTACAAAGCCGAAATTGGTGAAGTATCAAAAGCTGTCTCCAGTAAATTGCTATCAAGTGGTGATTCGGATGATGATTTCGTTGCAATGATTCACGAGATTGACGAGGACGAAAGCGGAAAGTGTATGGCTACGATAAAGATATATTTCAGTAAATAACATAAAAACCGCCCCTGATGCTGTAACACCAAGAGCGGCTATGAGGGTGATAAGTTTTGACCGCCTATCACCCTTTTATAATACCATGTTATAGGAGGGCAAAGCCAGATGAAAGTACCAACCGCTAAAAAAACTACCTTCCGGAAAGTGGCGTGCCCAAGTAATAGTCGACGGTCAGCGTCTCTCCGTAACGGCAGAAACCGAGAAAGAAGCCTTTGCGCAGGCCGTGTCTATCAAAGCAGGCATGATGGAAAAACAAGTCAAGCCAAAGATGCTCACTCTAAACGATGCCATTTTAGATTGCGAAGCAATGAGAGAAAACGTCCTCTCTCCTGCTACTATTATAGGATACGAAATCGTCAGGCGTAATCGCTTTCAAGATATTATGAATCGTGATATCTTTAAACTCACAAAAAGAGATATACAAAAGGCTGTAGACGCTGAAGCTGCACTTGTATCACCAAAAACAGTAGCCAACGCTTACGGCCTAATTTGTTCAGTATTAAAGACCACGAGATGGCGTTAAGCTTCCGCAAAAGATTCGCAAGAAAACAGTATATCTCAATACCGTAGATATTGCAAAGTTCATTGACGTGGCGCGCGGTGATGATTGTGAAAATTCGATGGTTATGGCTGTTTAGCTTGGCCTTAGAAGATCAGAAATTATTGGTCTGTGTTGGGATTGTGTTGATTTTAAAAACAGTACAATAGAAATTAAGCGAACCATGGTTCCGAATAAGAAAAATCAGTTTGTATTAAAGGATGGTACCAAAAACGAAGGTTCGCAGCGAACAATAAAATGCCCATCCTATATCATGGACAAACTAAGAAACATGTACACTGGACAAAGCGGAAGAGTATTTTACATGTCCCCAGAGACTGTCAGGAAGCACACTCATAGAATTTGTGAGAGAGCTGGTATACCGGATACGACCGTCCGTTGATATACAAAGGAAAAAGCCTGTAACCGTTGCGGTTACAGGCTTTTCTTTTTGGCGGAGAAGGAGGGATTTGAACCCTCGCTACGGTTTCCCGTACTACTCCCTTAGCAGGGGAGCCCCTTCGGCCACTTGGGTACTTCTCCAAATGACAGGTCAAAAACGAATATATGGCGGAGAGAGTGGGATTCGAACCCACGGCCCTTTCGGGTCACTGGTTTTCAAGACCAGCTCCTTAAACCGCTCGGACATCTCTCCGCGTATTAGCTTAACCGGCCAGATGCAAGAATAAGAATATCATAATTTCAAGCATTTGTCAACAATAAAGTACACGGTATGCACAAAGATTCCCATTTCATTACTTCGGCGAATCCTTTTAGATTCGCCGAAGTATATTGCCTTAGAACGGTAGATTTAATCCACCCGTCAGCTTACCCATGTTATCACTCATATCTTCCATGGCCGTGCGGTTTGCTTCATTTACAGCTGCAATCACCATATCTTGCAGCATTTCTACATCCTCGGGATCTACGGCATCCGGATCGATTTCCAACTTAGTGAGTACGTGCTTTCCGGTCACGGTCGCGGTTACCACGCCGCCACCTGCCGTTGCCGTGTACTCCTTTTCCATCAGTTCTCCTTGAAGACGCTCCATCTCTTGCTGCATCTTCTGTGCCTGCTTAATCATATCCATATTGATTCCACCCATACCAGGCATGCCTCCGCCCTTTTTGCCCATGGGCGGACGTCCAAATCCCTTTGCCATCACACAATCTCCTTTACCTAATTGTAATATTATCAAATTGTTGGCCTAGCTTTAAAAGATCCGTAAGCTTATCCTCTGTCTTTGGTGAGGGTAGCTCTTCCGGTTTTCCAACGTGTAGGTGCACCTGGAGCTTCCGCCCTGTGAAGCGTTCCGCTTCCTGAGCAAGAATGTCCTGTGCATTCGCCTTGATAAGGATATTCTTCGTCATATCCGAATCGACATAAAGCATGAGTGCCTGTTCTTCAAAGACACCCGTCACAAAGGAAGGCTTTGCTAAAAAGGTATACGCTGACGGCATCAGCTTTCCACGCAACCCGGCCACGAACTGTTTAAAGTCAGCCTGACTTTTCCCCTGCCCCACCGCAACAGGCAATGGCGACTGCACCGTCTCTGCCCTTTGATTCTTGACTAAAGTCTCTTCCCTTTGGACCGATGGCACTGGCGGCACCTTCGGCTGTGGAGCCGGTGGCACTGGCACGTCCCACGGTGGATCTTCCGCCATTGGTTTGTGATCGTCTCTTTGTGTGCGATCATTTTGACTTGGCTTTGGTTGACTTGGTGTAAATTCACCTTGTGTCAACTGCTGCTCTAATCGAGTTATTCTTGCGAGTAAGGCTTCCGGCGTTGCGGAAAGGGTTCGTTCGCAAAGCTTAATGAGACAAAGCTCGACATCGGTTCTTCGGTTGCTGCTGCGGACAAGTTCTGCGGATGCTTGTTGCAGCACCGAAAGCATCTGATATAGTTCCGCAGAATTCAAACGCTTGGCAAAAAGTCGAAGCGTCCCCTCTTCGTATCCTCCACTTAAGAGAGCTTCTCCCCCCTGTGGAGCCGTACGGTAAAGTAAGACATCCCGAAGAAGCGCGGAGAGTTCCCCCAAAAGGGCCGACATGTCCTTCCCTTCCCGATACAGCTTGGCAAGCTGTGCTAGGGTTTGAGACACATCCCCCGCAATCATGTACTCCAGCATGCGAGAAATTTCCAAGTTTCCGGCGAGGCCCAAGACTTGTAGAACCGTCTCTTCCGTGACCTCTTCACTCGCCCCGATGCATTGATCCAGCAAGGAAAGGGCATCGCGCAGCCCACCTTCTGCCAAGCGAGCCAGTAAACTTGCGGCATCGTCGGTTAGGCGTAGGCCCTCTTGCTCTGCAACATAGTGTAAACGCAGCTCGATTTCCTGCGGTAAGATTCGTTTGAAGGAAAATTGCTGACATCGAGACTTAATGGTCGCGGGAACCTTATGCAACTCCGTGGTTGCCAAAATGAACATCAAATGCTCCGGTGGTTCCTCCAATATCTTCAAAAGTGCATTGAAGGCTGGTGTGGACAGCATATGCACTTCGTCAATGATGTACACCCTTTTTTTTACTGCGGCGGGGGTATAGACTGCCTCGTCTCTCAGGGCACGCACCTGGTCAACGCCGTTATTTGAGGCAGCATCCAGTTCTAAGACATCCAGAATGGCTCCGGAGTCAATCCCCACACAAGAGGCGCATTGATTGCAGGGATTTCCCTGCTGCGGGTGTTCACAATTAATCGCCTTCGAGAGTATCTTTGCACAGCTGGTTTTCCCGGTTCCGCGCGTCCCGGTGAACAGGTAGGCATGCGAAAGCCGACCCAATTCCACTTGACGCTTCAGTGTGTCAGTAATGTGTCCCTGCCCCACCACATCGTCAAATTGCCTGGGCCGCCACTTGCGGTACAGTGCTTGATACACGGCAATTCCTCCTGAAAAAGTTTGCAAAACAGCCTTCCACGTTCGTCTCGATACAAAGCAGGACCGCACACCGGCCTTTGAAGTACACTTTATCTCCGCCTCTCCAACAGCCGGCTCAGAACCGGCACTCCCGCGGCACACACAGTGATCTGCTTAGTGCTGCTTGGTTCCCCACCTGACACGGTTCACAGGACCATGTTGCGCAGGACCGGCTCATCATCGCCACTTATTGGCAACTGACAAAACAAAATGTATCCGGGGGCCGGGATTCATCCCTGCTGTAGCGGATTGCAGGCATAGGGCACCGCTAACTCCCCGACTAGTGCGGCCTTGCCCTGTACCGACGAAGATACCCGGAAGGCTGTTAGATTTATAGTATACCGCATTGAAAGACAATAATCAATACAAATTTGTGTCGTTCGACCGTGGAACTCCAAAGAAAGCGTGAAAAAACGAACCCCGTCAATTGTAACTTTAAGCAAGCCGTCCGCTGCATTTTCGCAACTGCCGGGTTCCAACTGTTGTCAACAATCTTTCTTATATCGAAAGGCTCTTTCATGCATGATTTAACAGACCTCAACCAGTTGACGTAGCCCATTCACGCATAAAGACAGACGACTCACGCATGTAATCTTGATTTGTGAAGATATTTACTGTTTTGGCACGTCGTCTGATTCTATTACGATTAAGGAGGGATACTCAAGAATTTACATTAAAAAATAAGTATGAAAAGACTCCTATCATTCGGAACTTCACTTCTTCTGTTTGCTGGTTTAATTACTTCCGCAAGTGCACAAGGTCTAGAAAATGGTCCAATTGACTATGGCAACTGGTAGAAAACCAATGAAAAAGCCTTGAGCTGCAAAGGTATGCGGCTCAAGGCTTTTTCAGTTTCCCACTAATCCGTTGTGGGTTTATATGGTGGACCTGAAGGGGATCGAACCCTCGAACCTCACGGATGCGAACCGTGCGCTCTCCCAGCTGAGCTACAGGCCCATGGAACAGGACAATTATACCATAGTTTTCCAGCTAGTAAAGTCCCCTTAGGGGGTAAAATACGTCCACCCAGGAGGGTGGACGCGTATTTAAAGTAATACCATCTTTCGAATGCGGGTCGATACCTTAAGTCTGGGTTCTCGGTAGCGCCACAAACGGGAAAAGATGCGGTTGGCTATGGCTTCCGCCTGTTCCGGCGTGGTCACCGCTAACATAATGAGGTACTGGGTGCTGCTGTATCGGGTGAATACATCTCCACTGCGCAGAGACTTCAAGATGGCCTCTTTCAGCTGCTCCATGGCCCGTTCCACAACTTTGGCTTCCGGAATGGTACTGTCTTGATTCAAGATCGTCAGGAGCACAATGTGCGTTTCGGTTCCGCTTCTGGCTGCACGACGCACCTCTAAGCGATAGATTTCTCGAAAGGAGCCATATTCGCAGAAGAATGCCCCTTCCTTCTTCATGGTTTCACTTAGGTCCTGCTGGATGACGGTTAAGTCCGCTTCATAAAGCTGTTCGGTGGCCATGATTAAGTTATACAACTCGCGTAGCTCTTTCCATGGCTGAAGCCCTAAGTTTCGATACAACAAGTCCGTGGCTTGTTCATAATGGGAGAGCGCATCCACATAGTTTTCTTGACGTAGGAGTCCACGAACAATTCCAGCATGCAGTGATTCTTCCAGGGGGTGTATTTCCGCAGCTCTTCTCAAGTGCTGTACCAAATCGTCATATGCCGTATGCTTTTCCAGAAACTTAACGTATTCCCTCATGAGATCCAAATAGAGTGTGCGACACCGTGTTGCTTCCTCTTCCACCCAGGGAAGATGCGACAGCTTGTTTAAAAAACTCCCTTGGTAGAGTGAGACCGCTTCCTGAAACAGCTTGGAGCGTTTTGCCTCGGAAGATTCATGGCGATGCAATCGGTGCACAATTTCCTCAAATTCATCGAGATCTACGCGAGTATCCAGGTGGGGATTCCATTGGTATCCTCCCCGAAAGGATAGGATGGGGCGCGTGCTTTCTCCAAATAGAGGAATAAGCAACTGACGAATTCGAAAGAGCTGCGTTTTCAGCGCATTGACGGCAGACTCCTTTGCCTGTTCTCCCCAAAAACACTCAATAAATTCACTTTGCGTCACCCTGCGATTCCGGTGATAAATCAGATAGGCTAAGAGATTCCATAGTTTATGCATATGATTGCCTTGGTCGGAAATGCTGTTCCCATCCACCGTCAGAGAAAAGCTCCCCAACATGCAAACACGTACGATTTTCGTTCCCTTCTCCCCTGCAGGCAATACCCTCATCCCCCATACATTTTTTGTCAATTTTTGTCGGATTCGATATAATCACATTATAAATGATAATTCCTTTTTTTTCTAGTCTTGTTGGGAATTTTTATTAAAAAACAGTTTCGGATGAATTTACAGGGCAAAACGGAAACGTGCCCTGAAGCAAGCGCTTCAGGGCACGTTTGGTTACGCAACTGAGATTAGGCAAGCGGGCAAACGTTATGTTCAGCAGCACACATTGTTGTTGCAGCCACAACCACCACCGCAGCCACAGTTATTTCCGCCCCAGTTACTGCCACCACAGCAGCAGAAAATCAGGATGAGGATAATGATCCACCAGCAACCGCCGCCGCCAAAACCACCATTGTTACACATATAAAAGACCCTCCTATCCAAGATAACGATCGTCTCTTGCGATCTAATCTATCTTATGCGTCGGGTGCTTTTTTGTGCTTTACTTTTCCTCTGAAAAATTGATTCTTTAAGTTTTTTTTGATCGTATGGATAAAACGGGCTTGCAGCAGAGGTCATCGATGTCGGACAGCGTCGTTGCAGGGATTTTCAGCGTCCCTCCACAGGCAGAACAGGACAACTCCACCGAACTATAGTTCACATTCAGCGAAAAACGCCTACTTCCGCAAGTGCAGGAGATCCCATCTCGCTGTCCAATGTCGCGAAGCTCGGAGAGAATCTCTTCCATGACCATCTCATTTAAGAATATGCCGGAAGAGGCGGCTTCGCTCTCTAAGCCATCCACCGTCTCTTGTAGCCGGTTCATCGCGGCATACACGGATTCCCGCTCGCCAACATAGCAACAGTCTAGGCCAGAAACGCCACAAGAGAAGGCAATGGTCTTTTCCTGCAAAAAGGCATGGGATGAACAGGTGACGGTGTGATTCTCCTCACAAAACAAACAAGGCGCCGTCAGGCGAACCTTATCATTCTGCAATTCCACATGCAATGACGAAGCCCCACAAGGACAGTCAATCTGACTTTTTGAGGCAAGGAGTTGAAAGGCACTTCGATCAACAATGACTGCCTGTCGGCAGGAAGGGCAGAAAAACCCAATGGTTCGCATCGTTTCTTGCAGCATGACCCATACCTCAACTTTCACAATCGCATCGCCTGCTCATTTGCAGGCTCGGTTACATTTTTAGATTTTCTTATTATAGCCTATGATCCTCCATTTGACCAGAGTATTCTGATGGTTGAATAAGGAAGCCTCTTTTGGGTAAGCTACGCTTGTCTATTTCACTGTAAAGGACGTTGTGTTGTGAATATAAAACATTGTGGTAAGCAGACCGTAGCCTTTTCCTCTCCCCCTTCCATTCTGGGTTTTGGCAATGCGGTTGGAAAAAAAGAAGGGGAAGGCCCCCTCTCCTCCTATTTCGATTACATTGATTCGGATGATCTGTTTGGGGAAAGCAGCTGGGAAAAAGCCGAATCAACCATGCAGACCAAGGCACTTTCCTATGCCATGAAGTGCGCTCGTGTCAAAGCCTGCGATCTCGACTTTCTGTTTGCCGGTGATTTGCTCAATCAATGCATTGCAACGGCTTACTCGGTGCGGGATCAAAACATTCCCTTCTTCGGGCTCTATGGAGCCTGTTCCACCATGGCAGAAAGCCTGATCCTATCGGCAATGCTCTTAGATGGGCAATTCGGCAAAAAGGCAGTTGCCATGACCTCATCCCACTTCTGCTCTGCCGAGCGGCAATACCGGTCCCCCTTGGAGTACGGTGGCCAAAGAACTCCTACCGCCCAATGGACGGCCACGGGTTCGGGGGCCGTCATTCTGTCTGCCGACGGGAATGGCCCCTATGTTACCCACGCCACCGTGGGCAAAGTTTGCGATAAGGGAATTACCGATGTCAGTAATATGGGTGCAGCCATGGCTCCCGCCGCATACGACACTTTGAAAGCTCATTTTGAGGACACCGGAAGAAAGCCCCAGGACTATGACCTCATCGTCACCGGTGACTTAGGGATGCTGGGAAAAGAGATCGTGCTTGACTTCTTCCAAAAAGACGGGATTACGCTCAAAAATTATACGGACTGCGGTGTCCTGTTGTATAACCTCAAGGAGCAAGATGTGCACGCGGGCGGATCGGGCTGCGGTTGCAGCGCCGTGGTGTTGACTGGGTATTTGCTGCGAGAATTGCAGAAAGGCCACTGGAAGAATATCCTATTTTGCGGAACCGGTGCCCTCCACTCCCCCACCTCGATTATGCAGGGAGAAAGCATCCCTGGTATTTGCCATGCGGTTGCGATTTCCAGCAAGAAGGGAGAGCGCCATGCCTAACCTTGATCTCATGAACTATGTGACTGCCTTTCTGTGTGGCGGCATCCTCTGCGTGATTGGCCAAATCTTGATTGACAAGACCAAGCTGACCCCTGCCCGCATCTTGGTGACCTATGTGGTCGCTGGCGTCGTCTTGGGGGCACTGGGGATTTACAAGTATATTGCCGCTTGGGGTGGCGCCGGTGCCACCGTTCCTCTGACCGGTTTTGGCTATGCTCTATATAAGGGTGTAGTCAGCGGAATCCAAAAATATGGCTTTATCGGGGTGTTTACCGGTGGAATTACCGCCACCGCTGCGGGCATCGCAGCTGCCATCTTCTTTGGCCTTTTGGTTGCCCTCATTTTCAAACCAAAAGCAAAATCCTAATACCATTTAAATAAAAGTAAGATCGCTGTGTGGCTCTCCATATGGCGGTCTTTTTTTGTCGGCCACTCACGATCCAGAATCCGTGCCAAATCTTTTCCGTTTTGCATTTTCCCCTCTGTTATGTTATACTGGTGGGCAATGTAATGACAACATGAGGTGACAAAGATGCTTAGCTGGGATGCTTTGGAAGAGGAGTGCAAAACCTGTCAAAAGTGCAGTTTGTGCGAGACACGCACAAACGTGGTCTTTGGCCGAGGAAGCCGAAATGCCGAAGTCTTGTTCATTGGGGAAGGCCCCGGAGAACAAGAAGACCTATCGGGAGAACCCTTCGTGGGACGAGCCGGGAAATTGCTGGACGATATGCTCTCCATTATTGATTTAAACCGCTCAAATATTTTTATTGCAAACATCGTGAAATGCAGACCCCCGAAGAACCGAGATCCGCTCAATGCCGAGCAGGATGCATGCATTGGTCATCTGCGCAATCAGGTTGCCCTTCTGCGTCCGAAGATTATCGTCTGCTTGGGCCGAATTGCCGCACAGAAAATCATTGGCGGAGACTTTAAGATTTCCCGCGATCACGGACAATGGTATGAACGTTCGGGAGTGCAAATGATGGCCCTGTACCATCCCGCGGCTCTTCTGAGAGACCCACGTCGCAGACCGGAGACCTTTGTCGACCTCAAAACCTTGCAAGCAAAAATCCGGGAGCTTTGCACCCATACCTATGATTGATTGGAGCTTTTATGACAACTACCTTAGAACGGATTTTAACGCGGGTGCAAAAACCCGCTCGCTATACCGGCGGGGAATATCTTGCCACCAAAAAGCCGCTGTCCAGCGTGGATGTTAGGGCGGCACTCTGTTTCCCGGATACCTATGAAATTGGCATGTCAAACCTGGGCCTTCGGATCCTATACGGTGTCCTCAATCAAATGGACGGGGTCTGGTGTGAGCGTGTGTTTGCACCATGGGGCGATATGGAAGCTGAAATGCGAAAGGAGAATCTCCCCCTCTATGCCTTAGAGAGCGGGGATCCTATTCGTGAATTTGACCTGTTTGGATTTTCGGTGGGCTATGAGATGGCCTATACCAACATCCTGAATCTCTTAGATTTAGCCGGTCTTCCTCTCCGGAGCGAAGACCGCACCGAGCTTACCCCCCTCATCATTGCGGGCGGTACCTGTACCTACAACCCGGAGCCCTTGGCCCCCTTCATTGACCTGTTTTCCATTGGGGAAGGGGAGGAAGCTCTTCCGGAGCTTGTGACCCTCCTGCGACAGGCGAAGGCGGAGCATTGGTCAAAACCGGAATTCCTGCGGGCCGCCGCCAAGCTTCCCGGGTTTTACGCACCTTCCCTTTACGAGCATTCCTATCACGCGGATGGTACCATTGCCGCCATTACTCCAAAGGACGGGGCACCCAAAAAGGTGACAAAGCGCCTCATGCGAGATATGAACGAAGCCTATTTCCCCACGGATACCATGGTTCCTTCCACGGAAATTGTACAGGATCGTGTCATGCTTGAACTGTTTCGTGGCTGCATCCGTGGTTGCCGCTTCTGCCAGGCGGGCTTTATCTACCGTCCCGTGCGAAACCGCGACGTTGAACTGCTCAAAGAGCAGGGAATTTCGTCCTGCCAACAATCGGGCTATCAGGAGATGACGCTGGCCAGCCTCTCCTCCAGCGACTATCCTGATTTGCTCCCCTTATGCGATGGACTCCTAGAGTGGTGTGCTCCGCATCAGGTTAGCTTGGCCCTTCCCTCCCTGCGGGCCGACAACTTTTCCATGCAGCTGATGGAACGTTTGAGTGCAGGGGGACGCAAGAGTGGCCTGACCTTCGCGCCGGAAGCCGGTTCTCAACGTCTGCGAGATGCGATTAACAAAAACCTAACGGAAGAGGACTTACTCGCCTCCTGCCGCACCGCCTTTTCTGGTGGGTGGAACGCCGTCAAGCTCTACTTTATGCTTGGTCTTCCTACCGAAACCGATGAAGACATTTTGGGCATTGCAGACCTTGCTGATAAAGTGCATCGTGTTTGGAAGGAATCCTCCCCCAACCGTGCCCGTGGGGTTCGCATTACGGTTTCCACCTCCTGCTTTGTTCCAAAGTCCCATACCCCGTTCCAATGGGAGGCTCAGAACACCCAGGAAGAGTACCTGCGGAAAGTCACCCTCTTGCGGGAAGCCATTCGCAATCGCTCCATTACCTACAACTGGCACGACCCGGAGACCAGCTTTTTGGAAGCGGTCTTTTCCCGTGGCGACCGCCGTCTAGCAGATGCCTTAGAGGAAGCCTGGCGGAACGGAGCTCGCTTTGATTCTTGGAGTGAATATTTCAATCTACCGCGCTGGTTAGAAGCCTTCAAGACCTGTGGAATTGATCC
Source organism: [Clostridium] viride DSM 6836 (assembly GCA_000620945.1). GTDB lineage: Bacteria > Bacillota > Clostridia > Oscillospirales > Oscillospiraceae > Evtepia > Evtepia viridis. The sequence goes on from KK211198.1 coordinate 518,642, forward strand.
TGCCTTCTACGCCAACCGCACCCGAGAAAAGGACGAAATCCTTCCTTGGTATACCATTTCGGATGGCGTACGAGACGCTTACCTATGGGACGAACGGGAAAAATGTTATCAAGCGGCCGTCACGCCCGATTGCCGCACCGCATGCAGCCACTGCGGCGCAAATCGCTTCTGCGAAGGAGGTGTCTGTCATGGCTAAGCATCGCATTCTATTTTCAAAGGATGGAACGGCTCGATTCATTTCTCACCTGGACCTGATGCGTACCATCCAGCGAGCCTTCCTGCGTGCAGGCATTTCCATCTGGCATACGGAAGGGTTTCATCCGCATCCCTATACGGCCATTCCCTTGCCCCTTCCCCTATTTTTCTCCAGTGAGTGCGAGATCTTGGAGTTTGGCCTGGAGGGTGGTGCCACCATGGAAACGCTTCCCGACGCGCTCAATGCGGCACTTCCCGATGGAATCCGCGTGCACACTTGCTATGAGGACGGGCTTGCCTTCCGCCACCTCACCTTTGTACGCTACCAGATCTCCATGGAATTTGAAGAGCCCCTGGCCCAAGCCGCGGGTAAAGCCCTGAGTGAGCTACTCTCCCGGGAAAGCCACGTGATCACCAAGCGGAGCAAGAAGGCCAAAAGTGGGCAAACGGAACTGGACATCATTCCTCAAATTCATTGCGTGGAGTCACTTGTGGCACAGGATGATCGTTTGGAGTTGCAGGTGCTTCTCCGTGCCCAGAATCCCGGTCTGAACCCGGAATTGCTGGTAAATGCGTTTCGCGCAGAGTACCCTGACCTTTCTTCGTTTTTTACCCGCTACCATCGCAGTGCAATCCTGGATGAATCACTTCAGCCATATCGCTAAGAAAAAAGCACTCTTTGCCCTTCCGGCAAAGAGTGCTTTTGTTATAAGCTACATTCGTTCCACATAGCGGATCTTTTCAAAGCTGCGAAGTTCTTCCAAACACAGGATTGGTTTTTTGATTTGCTCATCGGAGAGAAGATCCAGCCGGATGGATATATAGTCTGAGTTTAAAAAGCCCAGCTCTCGTATTTCTTGAATGTTCCACCCCTGCTGCTTCACATTCTCTAAAATCATGCTGAATTGACAACCCGGTTCCAACTCCAAAAACACGGATGCTTGCGCCGTGGTCTTCACGTATTTGATATCAAAGCCGCTTAAAATGACAAGAACAAAAAGCATAACCAGCATCATAATCAGGGCGCATTCGTAGAATCCACTGCCAATGACAATGCCCATACAGGCAGAGGCCCAAAGGCTGGCCGCCGTGGTGAGTCCGCGAATCCGATTTTGTTTGGTAACAATAATCGTACCGGCACCCAAAAAGCCAATGCCACTGACCACCTGAGCGCTCAGTCGCATGACATCCCCTGTCGCACCGGCATACTTAACCATGTACTCACTGACAATCATGGTGGATGCCGCACCAATACAGACCATCATGTGCGTCCGAAGTCCTGCCGCTTGCTGACGGCGACCTCGTTCCAGTCCAATGACCCCACCAAACAGAAAGGCCATTAAAAATCGAACTAAGATCGACAGTATGGTCAAATGCCTTAGTGCATCAAAGCTTTCAAACATGGTAAGCCCCCTTTTTTCTCTTCTTACTATTAATTATTGATGATTTTGGATACAATGTCAAATGATCCTCTGAATTTTCTCCATCTTTTACCCATTTTTCCGTATGCACCCATAGAATTGTTGCTTTTCCCTGCGACTTAAGGTATACTAATTGCGTCCCTCGCATTGATTTTTCCTGTAACGCGAAAGGAGTCCACATGCCAAAAAAGATTTTGAAGACAACAACCTCCCGCATCTTGATGAGTATTCTCATCACCTTGGTCTTCGCCGCAGTCTATTTTTATGTAACCTTGCCGGCGCTGAACCTGCATAATCCTCAGTTTTATAGCTTTGCCGCCATCTGTCTCATCCTCTACATTGTGGTTGCCATGCTTCTGCTTGGCATTGACACAGGCAGCGCAAACATTACACTCAAGGATTATATTGCCTTCGCCAAATCACAATGTAAACTTGTCGTTGCCGGACTTCTGTTGCTCGCTGGATTGTTTGTGATTGGTCAGATCCTTTCTCTGCCCATCCTTCGCTCCGGCTCCTACCGCGAGCTTCTCACCGTTCAAACCGGAGACTTCTCCACCGACGTGGAGCAAGTATCCTTCAACGAAATCCCCATGCTGGATGAAAGCTCCGCCCAGCGTCTGGGCAATCGAAAGCTCGGTGAGCTGGCCGACATGGTCAGCCAGTTTGAAGTTTCGGAGGACTATGTTCAGATCAACTATCAAGGCCGACCCGTCCGTGTTGCCTGCTTGGAGTATGGTGACTTCTTTAAGTGGTTTAACAATCGCTCCCAAGGTCTTCCTGCCTATGTGATGGTCGACATGGTCACACAGGCCGTGGAAGTGGTTCGTATGTCCAACCTCAATCAAGAAGGCATCCATTATTCACCCTCTGAGTATTTCTCTCGTGACCTGAATCGCGCTCTGCGCTTCCAGTACCCCACCTATATCTTCCGCTCCCCTCACCTGGAGATTGACGATCAGGGACAGCCCTGGTGGGTCTGCCCGCGTGAAACGCGTACCATCGGTCTCTTTGGCGGTGCCGATATCATTGGTGCTGTGCTGATGAATGCTTCAACCGGTGAGTGCATCTATTATGATATCAAAGATATCCCCTCCTGGGTTGACCGTGTGTACACCGCAGATCTCATTACGCAGCAGTATAACTACTACGGTACTTTTGTCAATGGGTTCATCAACTCCATCATTGGTCAACGAGACGTCACTGTCACCTCAGCTGGCTATAACTATATTGCCATGAATGACGATGTGTATATGTACACCGGTATCACCTCGGTCAGTAGCGACCAGTCCAACATCGGCTTCCTCCTTTCCAACCAGCGCACCAAGGAAACCACCTTCTACTCTGCTCCCGGTGCGATTGAAACCTCTGCGCAAAACTCCGCACAAGGCGTGGTGCAGGACTTGGGGTATACCGCTACCTTCCCGCTCCTCCTGAACATTGCCGGAGAACCGACCTACTTTATGTCCTTAAAGGACAATTCGGATCTGGTTAAAATGTACGCCATGGTAAACGTCGGCCAGTATAACCTGGTTGCCACCGGCTCTTCCGTGGCACAGTGTGAGAGCAAATATATCAGTATGCTAACCGAGCTTGGTTTCGACCTTTCCGGCTTGGAAAACCAGCTTCCTCCTGTGACGCAGAATCAAGTGACGGGTGTCATCGCAGAAATCCGATCCGCGGTGCTGGAGGGCAATACCCAATACTTCATTCGTCTGAAGGATAATCCGGTCTTTTACGCCATAAAGGCCTCCGTAGATCAGCAGGTTGTCATCCTGAATGTGGGCGATTCCATCACCATCCAGGCAGCTCCTCCTGAAGCCGAAGGCAGCTCCATTCTCAATGCTTATTCCCTCAAACGCAATTAAATGCTAACCATTAAGAACCGTCCGCTCTCCTTAGGGGGAGCGGACGGTTTTATTTTATATACTTATTTAACTTCTTCGTTCGTTCACCTTCGTCGGTATTCTGTCCTCTTAGCTTTTATTTTATCCTTTGCGGTCTCCTCTTTAAAGATCTGAATAACCTTTGGGGAAAGCAGAAGTACCGCAATTAAGTTTGGAAGCGCCATGAGTCCATTGCAAAGGTCTGCCAAATCCCAACACATGCTCACATCGGAGATACTGCCAAACACAATGGCGCAGACATAAAGCAAGCGATATAAGCCTCGCCCACGCTCTGACCCAAGCAGTTCCTCCAAACAGCGTTCCCCATAATAGCTCCAGCCCAAGATGGAGGAAAAGGCAAAGAGCACCAGACAAATGGCAATAAAAGGCCCACTCCATCCACCCATGACCGTTCCGAACGAGCGAACCGCAAGTGGAACTCCCACCATATCCGGATCGAGAAGACCACTCTCTAGGGTGCGTAGTGCGTCTCCTGCTTGATAGATCCCGGAGGTCAGGATCACCAGAGCTGAGATCGTAGCAATTACCAGCGTGGCCAAAAACACCTCTAGAATGCCCCACATGCCTTGATTGTGTTCACTTTTTGCGTCGGCCACCGCATGGGCCATGGCCGATGAACCTAAGCCAGCTTCATTGGTAAACACGCCACGGGCGACCCCATAGCGCAGGGCTGCACTCACGGCATAGCCCCCACCACCGCATACCGCCGCTTGCGGCGTTAGGGCACAAGTTACGATTTGGCAGAGGGCTGTGGGAATGGCTTGAGCATGCGCTGCCAGAACAAACAGGCCGCCTCCGATGAAAACGAGGGCCATAAAGGGCACCAGGGCGGAGCTAACCCGGCCAATCCTCCCAATTCCCCCAAAGATCACCAGGGCCGTCACTCCAGCCACCACTCCACCGGTAATGTTTGGAGCCACATTGAATGCGGCTTTCATGCCGGAAGCTATGGAGTTTGCTTGGACAAGATTCCCTCCACAGAAGGAGGCCAAAATACAGGCAAAGCAAAACCATTTAGCCATCCATGGAGCATGTAACCCCCTGCGGATGTATTCCGGTGGCCCACCACGCAGGACACCATTCTTGTCACGAGTACGGTAATGAATGGCAAGTACCTTTTCCGCATAGCTCGTCATCATGCCCACGAACGCAGACATCCACATCCAGAACACCGCACCGGGCCCGCCAAAGTAGATTGCGGTTGCTACTCCGGCAATGGTACTCGTCCCGACGATGGAGCCCAAGGCCGTTGCCATGGCCTGGAACTGGGTCAATCGTCCCTTTTCCACTGTGCTCTTCTTCCGATGCAACATGGGGCCTATGGTTTTTCCGAGCCAGGTTTTTGCATGGAACAGCTGGAAACAACCGGTTCGCAGCGTAAAGTAGCCCCCGACGAAAAAGAACAAAATAAAAAGCCCGGGATTCCACAGGGCGGTACTAATTTGCGTCAAAAAATTCACATGTGCCACCTCAGTCTGATACCGCCACTCACCGAGAAGCCGTATCCATTCTTTGCCTGGTTCATGGCCGTCCAGCGGCTATGATACCATATGCAAGGACCGAGGGACACATGTGAACATGTTATAATTATTTTACTTAGTCAGACTGTACTTTTCCTTAAAGGCTTGGAAATCGGTTTCAAACGCCTCGCTGCCCAAGAGCTTCATGCGATGGGTTAGGCCATGCACTGAAAAGGTTCCTCTTTCCATTTCAATGATGGCACTGGCAATGTTGGAGCAATGATCTGAGATGCGCTCAAAGTTCGTCAAGAGATCGGACAGGATAAACCCAAGTTCAATGGTGCAAATGCCGGACTGCAAGCGCTGAATGTGATTTTTTCGGATGTCAAACACCAGCTCATCCACCACCTGCTCTAGGGGTTCCACCTTCATGGCCAAGGCAACGTCGTTCGTTGCGAAGGCATTGACCGTAAACTGAAGAACTTCCTCCAAGGCCGCTGTCAAGGTCTCTAATTCCTTTTGTCCGTCGGGGGAGAAACTGACCCCCTTATCCTGCTTTTCCTGCGCCGATTCCATAATGTTGACCGCATGGTCACCAATGCGTTCAAAGTCACCGATGTTTCGCAGAATCACGGACGCACGTCTGCTATCCGCTTCGGTCAGATCGTTTGCCGAGAGACGAACCAAGTAGTTCCCAAGTTTGTCTTCATATAAATCCAGTTGATCTTCCGCTTCCAAGACCGCCTCACTGCCGGCTTGTGAATAGGTGTCAATGAGCTCGACGGATCGCATCACGGAGCTAAAGGCGATAAAGGCCATGTTCACGGTATAGTTCATGCACTCACCGATGGCCACGGAGGGGGTTGCAAAAAGGTTCTCGTCAATGTGAATCTGCTCGCGCTGTTCACTCTCACCCTTTACCACAGCATAAGCAATGCGCTCTAAGACCTTTGACATGGGCAAGAGAATGATGGTCGTGATTACATTAAAGAGTGTATGCGCAACGGCCACCCCAAATGGAGACATGGCCTCCCCCAGAAGGGGGATGTGCACCACGGCATTCACCAGCATCAAGACACTCAAGCAGATGGCCGTACCAATGAGGTTAAAGGCAATGTGTACAACCGCTACGCGCTTTCCGTTCTTATTTGCGCCGAAGCTGGAAAGCAAAGCTGTCACACAGGTACCAATGTTTTGCCCCATGATGATCGGAATGCCCATGCCATAGGTAATATTTCCTGTGGTGGATAGTGCCAGCAACACGCCGACGGAGGCAGCGGAGCTCTGGATGATGCCCGTAAACAACGCACCCACCAGGACACCCAGCAAAGGATTCTGAAAGGCCACCAAAATGCTGGCAAACTCCGGCATTTCGGCCAGCGGGCTGACCGCATTGCTCATGAGCTTCATGCCATACATCAGAACCGCAAAGCCCACCAGAATGGAACCAATGTCTTTGCGTTTCTTTGACTTCGCCATCATAATCATGGCGGCGCCGACAAAGGCAAAGATCAGCGAAAAGTTCTCCGGCTTGAGCATGCGAAGCCAAATGACATCGCTTTCAATGCCGGAAAGAGACAAAATCCAAGCGGTCAGTGTGGTTCCGATGTTCGAACCCATAATAAGCCCGATGGTCTGTCCCAATTCCATGATGCCGGAATTGACAAGACCCACCAGCATCACCGTCATTGCGGAAGAAGATTGTATCGCGATGGTAATTCCTGCACCAAGCAGCAAGCTGTTGAGCTTACTGGCCGTCATCTTTTTTAAGATGACCTCCAGCTTACTCCCCGCCAGTTTTTCCAAGCCATTGGACATCACCGTCATGCCATAGAGGAAAAACGCCAAGCCACCAAAGAGCGTGATGAATGAAAATATATCCATATATCGCATTCCCTTCTCTTGTATCATCTGTAGTGGTATACACAAAGTAAACAGTTTATGACTTTTCTGTTAAATCTATAACCATTTTTGTGTAAAATCTGTGTAAAGCATTTATGCGGTGCCCCCGCAGGATTTGGAATCAATTTTATAGCCAATCCCACGAACCGTCTCGATGTATGCACCCGCCGCGCCTAATTTCTGTCGCAGTGTTCGAAAATGAACATCGATGGTACGGCTCTCCCTGGCTTGGCTGCTTCCCCACACGCGGTTGAGTAGTTGATCTCGCGTTAAGACGAGATCCATATTTTCTAGAAGCAAACACAGAATATCAAATTCTTTCAACGTTAAAGTAACCGGTTCTCCATCCACCTGCACCAAGTGCTTGCTGGGGGAAACGTGGAGCAGGCCCAAGGAGTAGCTTTTCTCCTCCGTACCAGGATCGCTGCGACGAAGGAGTGCTCGTACCCGAGAAATCAGCTCCATCATCCGAAAGGGTTTTTGCACGTAATCGTCTGCTCCGGAATCCAAGCCAATGACGGCATCGTACTCGGTGCCCTTGGCCGTCAGCATCATGACGGGCAGTTTTCGACTGGCCGAGGAGGTGCGCAGCTTACGCAGGACGGACAATCCATCCTCCTCCGGCAACATAATATCCAATAAGATAATGGAAGGAAGTGCTCGGCTCATGCCAGCCCAAAACTCGGAAGGTCTTGAAAACCCTTCTGCAGGCATGCCCGAATTTTGCAAGGAATACACCACCAATTCTCGAATACTATCATCATCTTCCAAAAAATACACCATACTCTAACTCCTATCCTCTCTCCTGCTCCCCGATTCCTACCATGCTTTCTACCTAGTGTATCACAGTTTGTCCATGGAGAAAATACCTGTCTTCTCATCCACTTCCGAAAAGCTCTCACTTTGTTCCCTGCTTTGACATAGGATAAGGTACGTGGGCAGAATTCTGTCCAAACCTGTTCGGATTCTTCGGAAAGGACGCTTTATTATGTTAATTCATATTGTGAAAATGGGCGAAACGCTCTATCGTATCGCACTTTTGTACCAAATTCCAGTCTCCCGCATTATTAGCGATAACGGCATGACTTACCCCTATACCTTAGTCCTTGGCCAGGCCTTGATCATCACACAACCAGACGTGGTACATACCGTGAGATCTGGGGAAAGCGCTTACTCCATTGCCCTTCATTACGGTATAACGGTGCAGGAACTCTATCAAAATAACCCAGAGCTTGCCGATCGCACCCCGATATTCCTTGGGCAAACGCTAACCATTTCCTTCAAAGGAACCAAGGAGCGTGGGATTTCCGTCAACGGCTACGCCTATCCTCACGTTAATCGACATGTGCTGCGCAGAACGCTTCCTTACCTTAGCTATCTATCCATCTTCTCCTACGGCATTCGGCAGGACGGTGTGATTCTCCAACCCGAAGATGAGGACCTGATTCAACTGGCCCGCATCTTCCAAGCACAACCGGTTCTCGTCCTAACCTCCATTGACGAAAGAGGAACCTTCTCCACGGAAAACACCAAACGCTTATTAACCGACGAGGAATTCCAAAACAAGGTATTACGCAATCTGATTGAAATTATGCAGGAAAAAGGGTATCGGGGCATGGATTCTGACTTCGAGTACATTCCGGAAGAAAACGCTGATGACTATGTCGCCTTTCTGGAAAATGCGCATCGTCAACTCTCCGAAGTTGGTCTTTTCCTGCACACCGCCCTGGCTCCAAAAACCTCGGCAAATCAGCCTGGGCTCTTATATGCAGGGCACCGTTACCCGGAAATTGGAGCCGCCAGTGACCGAGTTCTCTTGATGACTTACGAGTGGGGGTATACGTAGGGCCATATCAGATACTAGCAAGACCTTCAATATTCCATATTGTAGTAGTTTTTGATTTTTTTTTACTTTTTCCTCGATTATGTTTTACTTTTTTCCAAATATATGCTATTTTGATGATGGGTTAACATAGATTACTTGCCAAATGTTCATACAGTGAGGACTGAATGATGTTAATTTGCTATGTTACAATAGGAATTGTAAACAGTTTGGCCCTGCTGGTCTTGAGCTTTATGCTCCTTCAAAACTATGCTTTGACGAATAAAATCAGGCGGGGTATGTTGCTCGCAAACTTCTTTACCATCGTGATCATTCTTTCGGAAATGGGAACCACCTATTTTGAATTGGGGAATGTGCCCTTTAACGCATGGTATGTGTTCTGGAATGTGCTAGGCTTTTCCATTTCACCCCTGATTGGAATCTTCCTGGGCTATGCGTTTCATGAAAAAAAGAATGGTTGTCATACCCTACTTATGATTCCCTTTGCCTTAAATGGGATCTTAGCCTTGCTCTCCCCTGTCCTTGGTTTGATCTTTCGTATTTCTGACAATCAATATAGCCGAGGCCCCTTCTTTTTCGTCTATATCATCACCTATGTGGTGTACACTCTCTTCTTCCTAACTCAGGTCTACTACTCCATTCGAAAGTATCCTGATACCAGCAAATACACCTTAGTATTGCTGATCCTTTTCGTCCTGGGTGGCACTACCATTCAAATTTCTGTGCCTAGCATTCATGTGTCCTGGCTTTGCATTACCTTCACCTTAATCCTGTGCTACGCCTATCTTTGTGAGCTTAGCCTCAAAAAGGACGCACTCACCAACCTATTGAATCGCTTTGCCTATGAACATTGTCTGCAATGTTGGAATAAGACAAAAAATGTATGTATTTTAGTCTTTGACGTAGATGAATTCAAAGAAATCAATGACCGATATGGACATACCTATGGAGACTCCTGTCTCAAGATGGTGGCCCACTGCATCGATGAGGTATTTTCCTCCATCGGCACCTGTTATCGAATCGGTGGAGATGAATTCTGTGTCTTAAGTCCTCATCAGAATGAAAGGCTTGTCCAAAACACCATGAAGCTGTTCCATAAAAAGCTGGATCTGTATCGTAAGACAGACCCTCTTATCCCACAGGTTTCCATTGGCTACTCCATTTATAACAAGTCACAAGGAACCTTAAAGCATGCCATTAAACGCGCGGACGATCAAATGTATCGATCCAAAGCGAAGAAAAAGGTGGCCTGCCATTGATGGCTTCCTATGTCTACTCCGATCCGAACAAGAGCGTCAAAGCAAGAGATTTCTTGCCTTGACGCTCTTCGTGCTTAATGCCTTGCCAGCTGTCTCTGAGAATGCCAATGCCATTCATAGTGCGGCATTTCCTCTCCGAATAATCTCCAACGCAGCCAATCAAACAGGATAATCCCCAATCCGGCCATGACGATCCACAGTAAGCTATAGGACAAGCAGATTTGCCCCAAAAATTGAAATGGCAGATGGGAGTAATCCCAGACACCCAGGTTCAAATAACGATTGAGAAGGATCCCGGCGGACAGTTCCGTCAAGGTAATTCCCAATCCGCCCCAAAATGCCTGTACCCAAATGGGCGTATCCCAGCTCATATGCTCGTTGAGCTGGTCGAGGGGAAGGGTTACCAGGGCAGCCACTAAAAACATGCTCCAATGGGTATAGCCTCGCCATAGTACTTCTAAAAAACAGTAAAATGCTCCTCCGATCATGCAGAGCAGCAGGGTCTTTCCAATTCTAGTTGGCAAACAGTCGTCCCTCCATCCGGCAGAAAAAATTCCAGTTCATACTTTCCACAGTGCGTCCTTCGCTTTAATCTGACCTTTTTTGTCCGAATTATCCACACAGTTTTTTGACATACGATCTTTGCTCGAAAAAAGAAAAAAGGTTGTACCAAAATTGTTGCACGGATTTGGCCAAGTCTTTGTATACTGAAAGTAGGCCTTCCCAGAAAGGATGTGAAGCGATTGCTAAACAGTCGAGACATTGAAAAACTACGTCCGGATGTGGCGAAAAACTGCCAAATCTTTTTGGATCTGTGTGAACAGGCAGGGTATCACGTGCTCATTACCGGAACGGTACGAGACGATGAATACCAGTTGGAATGCTACCGAAAAGGAACCGGCGGAAAACCTCCGGCCACCTTCCACTCCGTCGAAGCCGGTCTTGCCTTTGATATCTGCCAAAACGTAAAGGGCAAAGAGTATCATGATCCCAAGTTTTGGGCCGCAGTTTCCGTCATTGGCAAAAAAGTCGGATTTACCTGGGGTGGCGATTGGACGGATTTTGTTGATAAACCACATTTCCAGTGGGATCAGCACAGTAGCTTCCATGGAACGGATATCATTCATGGACATTATCCAGGAAAAATGCCACGCTATCAGGAGGTAAACGATATGACAGAATCTGAAGTGATGAGTTTAGTCACTCAACTTCTAGATGCACATCTGGAGAAACAGTATCAAAAGCTAACGGATCTCCCCCCGTGGGGGCTGCCTACCGTGCAAAAGCTCTTAAAAAAAGGGTATCTGCAGGGAAGCGATGGAAGCTTGAACTTAAGCTATGATCTGCTGCGCACCCTTGTCATCAATGATCGCGCAGGCCTGTATCACGAATAAGCGTTCTCGTTTCAACGTTTTGATATTATTTGGGCGCCAAATGGCGCCCAAATTTAATTTTTAGCGAAACTCATTCCGGTTCTTGCCGCACAAAGGAGGCTGTTCGAAGGAAGGTCGCATCCTGATGCTGCCGATAGGCATCCAGTAGGCACTTCTCGCGGTCTCGAATAATCTCACGGCTAAGCTCCTTACATGCGGTATTCAATAGGAAGCAGGTTGTGCCTGATTGCGTCTTTATGACCTCCTGCAAATCGTCCCCTAGCGAAGCAAAGGGATAGGAAAACGGAAGCATCCAGATCACCTCCTTGTATTGTATGGATGAGCCGGCTTGTCCTATGACCGCCTTTCCCCATAGAAGATGAACCCGTGTTTCATTCGTGCTTTTTCTAACGATGTGCGCATAGAACGTAGTATCTGGCCAACGGCACAGCGTGTTCTTCTCAGTATCCTTACAAGCTACAAAAGGGGGTTCCTATGGCAAACAACAACCCAGAACAATATGCACTGTATCTGCGCAAATCCCAAAAGGACAAAGAGCTGGAGGATGCCACCGGAGTCTGTGACACGCTCCAACGGCATCGGGAGAAATTGTTGTCTCTCGCCCTGGACCGCCACTACCCGATTGCACAGATCTTTGAGGAAGTTCTCAGTGGAGACACCATCGCGGAGCGTCCGGAAATGCGTGAGCTGCTTCGCGCGGTGGAACGTGGCCTCTACGCAGGAGTCTTGGTGATGGAAATCTCGCGTTTGGCCAGAGGCAATACCAGGGATCAAGGGGTTGTGGCGGAGACCTTCCTTTACTCCGGCACAAAAATCATCACGCCCGACCGAATCTACGACCCTGCGGAAGACTCTGATGAAGAATACCTGGAATTCGAATTGTTTATGGCACGTCGCGAATACAAAGCCATCCACCGGCGCCAGCAGCGCGGAAAGATGGCCTCCCTTCAAGAAGGAAAATACATCGGTGGTACAGCTCCGTTTGGCTATGAAAAGGTAAAGCTCCCCAAACAAAAAGGTTCCACCTTGATCATCGTTCCCGAGAACGCCCAGGTGGTACGCAACATTTTCTCCCTGTATACTCTAGGCGAGCTCCAGGAGGACGGAACCCGTCGCCAATACGGTGCCTATAGCATTGCGAACCTCCTTAACCAACGGGGCATCCCATCTCCCAGCGGCAAAGCTTGGACCTCCTCCTCCGTCAAAGAGATTTTGACCAATCCTACGTACGCCGGATACATCCGTTGGGGATATCGCGCCCCTGAAAAGCAGATGCAAGACGGGGTTGTTCTAGAGCGCAGACCGGTCAACAAGAATGCCACCCTAGTCCGTGGCATCCACGAGGCTTTAATCTCCAGTGAAACCTGGGAGTCAGCCTGTCTCATTCGTTCCAAACGATCTCACGCCCCCCTATCCACAAACTTGCAACTCACGAACCCACTGGCAGGGCTGGTCTATTGCGCCCATTGTGGTCGCTCTATGGTAGCGGCTCCACAACGAAACAGCAATCCAAACGCAGACCTTCTGCTCAAATGCCCCACGCCCCACTGCCTCACCGTATCTGCAAGCCTTCGTACCGTGGAGGAGTCCATCTTGGAAGCATTGACTTGTTGGTTCGGTAATTATCCTCTTACGGAGAGCTCGTCCTCTTTGCCCCATAGAAGCTCCAACCTCAGCGAAACCGAACGGGAGCTCTCTCGCTTGCGATCCTCCCTATCCACGCTAAAAACGCAGCAGAACGCCTTACATGACCTTCTTGAGCAGGGGCTCTATGGAAAGGAGGTCTTTCTGGAACGAACTCAGATCATAGCTGAGAAGCAAACAGGGATCCAAGAGTCCATAGAACGGATCGAACACGCACTCATTGCCGAGCGCATGCTCGAAAATAGCAGCGTATCCTGTCCCCTCAGCCTGAAGGATATTTTGGGGGCCTACCAAGGCATGGATTCCCCCAAGTCCAAGAACCAGCTCTTAAAGGCAGCCCTTTCTCAGGTGGTCTACTCCAAAACAACAGGAGGCCGTTGGCGTCAGGGAAACCTTCAGCTTTACCTATTCCCGAACCTCGAACGAAGGCCACCGTGACAGATATCTTATACGGTCCTACACGTATGGCCCTCCCATGGCAGTGGCCCCCTTGCCCCAAGTGCGACAAGTTTTGGAATATGGGGTATCGGAAATCCCACCGGAAAAGATTTTTATGGGCGTGCCCAACTATGGCTATGACTGGCCTTTGCCTTATGAGCCAAAGCGCACCCAAGCCACTAACATCGGAAACCAAGAGGCCATTCAAATTGCAGCACGCGTTGGCGCCACCATTCAGTATGACGAAACCGCGCAGTCTCCCTTTTTTACCTATACACAAAACGGCGTAGGGCACGAGGTTTGGTTTGAGGACGTGCGAAGCATTCAAGCTAAGTACAATCTTCTGGATGAACTAAAGCTGTTGGGTTCAGGTTATTGGAACGTAATGCGCCCATTTGCGCAAAACTGGACCTTCCTCGCGACCCGCTATCACATCAAAAAATTCCCTGTTTCTGAGTGATCCTCTTTTTTTCAGATTCTTTTGACTTTTTTTAAATTTCACTTGCAATTTAAACTTTTCTCTGGTATCATAATGGACGATGCTTTTTTGATCATCCATCACCGATCAAACGGTGTGAATTCTGCCAGCGAGGAGGTTCAAGCGAATGGCTAAATGTGATTTTTGCGATAAGGGCGTTGTGTTCGGCATTCGAGTTTCCCACTCTCACCGCCGCTCTAATCGTCCTTGGAAGCCCAATGTTAAGCGTGTCAAGGCAATTGTAAACGGAACACCCAAGCACGTTTATGTGTGCACCCGTTGCCTCCGTTCGGGCAAAGTAAACCGCGCTGTTTAATAACAGCAAATCGTGCTTTTAAAATTGGTGTAGCGAATGCTACACCAATTTTTCTTTTCCGAAAAAAGACATAAAAATATGTGGGCTTTCTATGAAACGGGAGAACGCTTGGGCGTCCTTTCAACGATAGATACCTACAAAAAAGGAGGGCGGGGTACCATATCGGTTCCCCGCCCTCTAGTGTTTCAGGCCTTGGTTATGCCCAACGCTCTTCCGTCTCGTGACGCTTTTTGCGCTGCATCAGTTCGGAGATGACCGTCCGAATCTCAGCTCCTTGGTATAAGATGCGATAGGCTGCCTCGGTGATGGGCATTTCCACCCCCACCTTTTGCGCCAAGGTTCTTGCCGAATCTACGGCAAAATACCCCTCCACCACCGCACCAATCTGCGCGATCGCCTCCTGAATGGGGACTCCCTTGCCGATCAGAATACCGGCACGATTGTTGCGGGAGTTTAAGGAGGTGCAGGTCACGATTAAATCCCCCATGCCGGTAAGCCCTGCAAAGGTCTCGCGATCTGCCCCGAGCGCTACCCCCAGCCGTGCCATCTCAGCCAAACCACGGGTCATGAGCATGGCTTTGGTGTTGTCCCCATAGCCCATGCCTGCACAGCAGCCTGCGCAGAGAGCCATGACGTTTTTCAGGGCAGCGCCCAACTCCACTCCCACCACATCGGTGGAGCTGTAAACACGAAAGCGCTCGTTGAGGAACACATCCTGCACACGCTCCGCAAGGGCGCAATCCTCACAAGCCGCCACGCAAGCCGTGGGCACATGACGCGCCACCTCTTCGGCATGGGAGGGCCCGGATAGAACCACCACCGGAAAGTCTCCTCCAGTCTCTTCCCGAATCACTTGGGACAGACGCAAGGAACTATCCTTTTCGATGCCTTTCGAGACCGAAACCAAAATGGTATCCGGCTTCAGGAGCGGACGAACCTGGCGACTGGTATTTCGCACGGCAAAGGATGGCGTGGCCATTACCACCAGATCACACGAGGAGACACAGGAAAGATCTGTGGAAAAGCGAAGCCCCTCCGGCAGGGTCACCTCTGGTAGGAGAGGATTCTCACGACTGCTTTGCAAGCGAGCCGACTCCTCCTCCGTATAGGACCACAAGGTCACTTCGTTCCCATTTTCGAGCAGCAAAATGGCAAGCGCCGTTCCCCAGCCACCGCTGCCCAAGACCGCGATCTTCATGTCTTCACCTGCTTTCTTTGAAAGCTAAACTTGGATTCCTTTCCTTTTGACAATCGCATCAAATTACTTCGATGCTGCCAAAGAATTAACCCACTGATGATGAGCGAGACAATCAGAACGGACGGGGTTCGGTAGACCAGTAAGGTAGTGATGGGGAAAATGGCTCCCGTACAGCAGGAGCCCAGCGACACCAACTTCGTCAGTGCCACAATCACGATAAAAATCAGCCACGCAGATAAGGCAATTCGCCAATCCAAGGTAAGTGCCAAGGCACCTCCGGATAGAATGCCCTTGCCTCCACGGAACTGAAACATAAGCGGAAACATATGCCCCAAGGCACAGAACAATCCCGACCAATACTTGACAAACACCGGCACCTCAGGTAAGACCACGGAGAAAATGACGTAGGAGAAAAAGACAGCCAAAAGCATTTTCACCATATCCACAGCAAGGACTAACAGCGTCAACTTTCCGCCAAAGGTTCGGTAAAAATTGGTGAGTCCTGCATTTCCACTTCCATGTTCTCGCACGTCATCCTGCAGGATATACTTCGATACCACCACGGCACCGTTCAGACAGCCCAGAAAGTACGACAGTACGGCTGTGAGAATCAGTAAAAGAATGGCTGCAACCATCGGCAGTCCTGTAAAAATCACGCTTATTCCATGACTCATGCCTTAACCCTCCTGATCACCCTTCTGGCGAATGGTCATGCGGATGGGGGTACCCTCCAGACCATAGGTGCTTCGAATCTGATTTTCCAGATACCGCTGATAGGAAAAGTGAAATAGCTTTGCATCATTGCAAAAACAAATAAAATGCGGTGGACGAATGCCGGTCTGGGTCATGTAGTAGACCTTTAAGCGGCGTCCCTTATCCGAGGGCGGCTGGACTCTGGCGGTTGCATCTGCCAAAAGACTGTTCAGCATGCCCGTGGTGATCCGCAGAGAAGCCTGCTCCCAAACATAGGTGATGAGTTCGAAGAGGCGAGGCACCCGCTGCCCTGTCATGGCTGAGATAAAAACGATGGGAGCATAGGTCATGTAGGCCAAATCACGGCGCACCTCTTCGCGCATTTTGTCCATGGTCTTGCCGTCTTTCTCGACCAAGTCCCACTTGTTGACCACAATGATGCAGGCTTTTCCGGCTTCGTGTGCAATGCCTGCCACCTTGGTATCCTGATCGGTCACTCCCTCGGTTGCGTCAATCATAATGAGACACACATCGGAGCGTTCGATGGCCATCACCGCACGCAGAACCGAGAACTTTTCAATGCGTTCCTCCACCTTGGACTTGCGGCGCATCCCAGCCGTGTCGATGAAGAGGAATTTTCCTTGCTCGTTTTCAAAGTAGCTGTCCACCGCATCCCGTGTGGTACCGGCCACATTGCTAACGATGACACGCTCTTCGCCCAATATGCGATTGATGAGGGAGGACTTACCCACGTTGGGTTTGCCGATGACGGCAACCTTCACCACATCCTCTTCTTCCTCCTCTTCCTCCTCTTCGGGGAAATAGGAAAGGCAGGCATCCAGCAAGTCGCCGGTGCCATGGCCATGCACGGCCGATACCCCAATGGGATCGCCCAGGCCCAAGTTATAAAATTCATAAATGTCCGGATTTTCACGGCCCACCTGATCCACCTTATTGACCGCCAGCACCACGGGCTTTTGGGAGCGCAGGAGCATATGCCCTACATCCTCATCCGAGGCAGTCAGACCCGTTTTTACGTCACAGACAAAGACAATGACCGTCGCATTTTCAATGGCAATCTCGGCCTGTCTGCGCATAAAGGACAAAATTTCACTGTCACTGGACGGTTCAATGCCGCCCGTATCGACCAGATCAAAGATTCTACCGCCCCACTCGCACTCTGCATACAGCCGGTCACGGGTCACGCCCGGGGTATCCTCGACAATCGAAAGCCGTTGCCCCACCAAACGGTTAAAGAGCATGGACTTACCCACATTGGGACGGCCCACAATCGCTACCAGAGGTTTCGCCAAATTACCTCGCCTCCTTTTCTCGGCCCGGCGTCACACGCCAAAGACCGCTTCAAACAATTCAAATCCATCTTGCCCAACAGGAATCACGGGAACGCCCAGCGCCTGTTCGACTTCTTCTAGTGTGACATCGTCCAGAAAGACCATTTCCCCGTGTCTAAGCATACTTTTTGCAATTAAGACACGCTCTCCTAAGTCCTTCCCTCGAAGCTGTTCCATCAAATCGCCACCTGTAATCAGACCAGCTACATCAATCGTTTCTCCGAAAAACAGGTTGCGTATGGGATAGACCGTATAATTCAATTCAGTATCGCACGCTCGTGCCGCGCTGTCAATCATTTCACGCAGAAAAGGGGCGGCAGCAACCCCTGTGGCAATGGAAAACGGAGCAACGGGCGGAATACTCGGTGCCCCAAGTGCGGCTCCGCGGCATTCCGTTTCCAACAGACGCAGCATCCCCACGCCATTTTCCAGCTGTGTGTATTGCTCATAATACCCATCGTTTGGTAGGGAGCGCCCGGCCCGGATGTAAAATTCATCCGAGCACCAGAAGATTGAGGAGCCATGCTGCTCCAGACACTGCTCTGCAAAAGCTTCTACCTGCGTAATGACCCCTTCGGCCTCGTCCGGTTCATAGGGTCTGAGCGCATAGAGCCCTTCGCGCCATTTCGTCACGCCCACCGGCACGATTGAAACGCTGTTCACCTGGGGATAAAGCTCTGCCAAGTCCTGCATGCTACGGTTTAGTGCCGGTCCGTCGTTTAAGCCCGGACAAGAGACGATTTGGCAGTTCATCGTGATATTGGCCGCCGCAAATTGCCGCATAATCTCGATGCCTTCCCCGCCACGCCGGCTGCCAAGCAGCAGCTCTCTTAGCTTGGGTTCGGTGGCGTGAACCGAGATATTGATGGGGGAAATATGCAGATCAATGATGCGCTGAATCTCACGCTTGGAGAGGTTCGTTAAGGTCACATAGTTTCCCATCAGAAAGGAAAGCCGGGCATCGTCATCCTTAAAATATAAGGTGTCGCGCATGCCGGGGGGAAGCTGATCCACAAAACAGAACACACATTGATTGGCACAGGAGCGTGCCTTGTCCATCAGGTAGGTCTCAAATTCAAGACCCAAATCCTCTCCGGCACCCTTTCGAATCTTTATGGTCCTGGTGCTTCCCTCCTGTGACCGCAACAGAAGCGTCAGGTTTGGATCGTAGGTATAGTACTTGTAGTCAAGCACGTCTTTAATGGAGTGCTCACCCACTTGAAGCAACACTTCCCCCACCTTGACTCCGGCCCTTGCAGCGGGACTCTTAGGATCAATGGCCTTGATTTCACTCAGTGGCATGACGCACCCCTTTCCTGGTTCATTTCCATCCGTATTTCTCATTCCAGTTTGTACATTTCACGCCGTTTCTAGACTCTTTTGACCGGAATTTGGCAAAAAAGAAAGAGAGGGCAAAATCCCCCTCTCCTTTTTTCCCGTTTTACTGCTCCGCAACCTCGCCGTATACCTTGCCATCATAGGTCATGCAAGCCTTGCAAAGACGATGAGGCAGACGATACGCGCCGCATTTGGGGCAGGTGGTAACAGCGGGAGTTTCCAGCTTCCAGTGGGAGCTGCGCCGCTTGTCCCGTCTCGCCTTGGAGACTTTACTCTTAGGAACCGCCATGTGTAGACACCTCCTTGGTGATGCCCTTCTGGGCACGTGGTTGGCTTTTGTCCGATGATCCGCAACGCGGGCATCCGACCATTCTTACTCAGTTTTATCAAGCAACTGCGAAAGCGCGGCCCATCTTGGGTCCACCTCCGGTTTGCACCGGCAGACTTCCTCATTCAAGTTGACACCGCAGCCGGCACAAAGACCTCTGCAGTCTTCTGAGCATAAGTTTTTTGTGTCCAAATCAAGGACGTATGCGGAAAAGGCCAGTTCTCCTATATCCAACTCGTCGCCGTCTAAAAGGACAATGTCGCCCTCCTCCTCGTCTTCGAGCTCCTGCGCAAGCAGGAAATGGAGCGGAACGGTCTTCTCTCTGCGAAATGGCTTCATGCAACGATCACAAGTAAGCTCTAACTCCGCCGTCGCCTCACCCTCTAGGGTAAGGACTCCAGCCTGATTGGAAACAACGCCAGATACGGAAAGGGGCTTCTTGACCGGATGCTCCCCAAAAAACTCAACCTCGGATAGATCCATGGTAAAGTCAAAGGGAAGGGTTGCGCCGGGGACATGAATGATGGCTTGAAGATTGAATCGCATAGCATACTCCCTCACAATGGTACGCAGAACATTATAATGAAATAATCTGAAATTGTCAAATGCTTTCTTTAAAATTATTATTTTTGTGATACAATAGGATTACCTTTCCCTTGTATCGGCAATCTTTGTTCTATTATACCTGAATTTTTTGAAAAAAGAAAGAAGAGAGAGCTTTTTTATGCGTGAGTTCATCGTTCAAAAAAACGACGCGAACCAGCGGCTGGATCGCTGGCTGTCCAAAACCGTCCCCCTTCTGCCACCCCCACTGGCTCAGAAGTACATCCGCATCAAGAGGGTGAAACTCAATGGCAAGGGGGCCGCTCGTGATGCGCGTTTGCAGCTTGGGGATGTGTTGCAGCTTTACATCAACGATGAGTTTTTTGACGCACCCACTCCCGAAAACGCCTTTCTTTCGATCCTGAAGCCGCAGCTTGACATCGTTTATGAGGACGAGAATCTTCTGCTGGTCAATAAGCGGCCGGGCCTTGTGGTACATCCGGATGAAACGGAGCGGGTCAACACGCTCATTACACACATACAAGCCTACCTTTATTTGAAGAAGGAATGGAGCCCCTACGTGGAGCATTCCTTTGCGCCTGCCCTCTGCAACCGGATTGATCGGAACACCGGTGGCATTGTGATTTCCGCGAAGAACGCCGAGACGCTGCGCATCATCAACGAAAAGATTCGCGATCGGGAGATTGAAAAGTACTATTTGTGCATTATCTATGGCCAAATCAAGCCCTCCACCGGACGCTTAGAGGGATACCTATTAAAAGACGAGGTCAAAAAGCAGGTCTCCGTACACAAACATCCCGTTCCAGGCGGGAGAACCGCTGTGACTGACTATCGCACCCTAGCAAAGGAAGGTGACCTCTCCTTGGTGGAGTGTCTGTTGCACACCGGACGAACCCATCAAATTAGGGCTCAGTTTTCTGCCGCTGGCCATCCGCTGCTGGGCGATGGAAAGTATGGGCGAGAACGAGACAATCGTCGCTTCGGGCGAAGCTATCAGGCGCTTTACTCCTATCGGCTACGCTTTTCCTTCCAATCGGATGCCGGTGCGCTTTCCTATTTAAATGGGAAAAGCTTCTCGGTGGATCAGGTGGATTTTGTGAAGGAATTTTTTCCACATTATGACAATAAAATTCAGAATTTAACTACTCCTTTTCCAAAGGAAAAATTCGACTGAAAAAAAGGCGTTTTTGGTTGACTTTTCACCGGGTCTTGTTTATAGTGATACGCGTTATATTTTTTCATTTATTTTGTAGAACGGGGGAGGATACATGGCCAAGGAGCTTATCCGCTTGACGGATTGCGTGATGCAATTTGATGATGACATTGTACTGGATCATTTGAATCTGTACATCAATGATCAGGAATTTTTGACTCTACTGGGTCCTTCCGGCTGCGGCAAAACCACCACCTTACGTATGATTGGCGGGTTTCAAAAACCTACCTCGGGCACCATTCTGTTTGAGGGAAAAGAGATCAACGAGGTTCCGCCCCATGAGCGGAAGATCAACACGGTCTTTCAGCGCTACGCGCTCTTTCCTCATTTAGATGTCTTTGAAAACGTCGCCTTCGGACTACGTCTGAAGAAGACCTTTACGGAGGATGAGATTGCACAGCAGGTCACGGAAATGCTGGAGCTTGTGAGTTTGCGCGGATTTGATGCACGTAAAGTGACTTCGCTGTCCGGTGGACAACAGCAGCGTGTTGCCATTGCGCGTGCCTTGGTGAATCGTCCTCAGGTTCTTTTGTTGGACGAGCCCCTCGGCGCGCTTGATTTGCGTTTGCGAAAAGACATGCAAAACGAGCTCAAGCGCATCCAGCAACAGCTTGGCATTACCTTTATTTATGTCACACATGATCAGGAAGAGGCACTGGCCATGAGTGATACCGTGGTGGTCATGGATCAGGGCCGAATTCAGCAGATCGGAACTCCGGAGGACATCTATAACGAACCGAAAAACGCCTTTGTTGCCGATTTCATCGGAGAATCAAACATTTTAGACGGCATCATGATTGAGGATTATCTGGTGGAGTTCTTCGGCAGAAAGTTCCCCTGTGTGGATCACGGCTTTTCCCACCGGGAATCGGTGGATGTGGTCATTCGTCCCGAGGACATCGACATAGTCGAGCCGGATGGCGGACACTTGTGCGGCACCGTCACCTCCGTCACCTTCAAGGGCGTGCACTACGATATTATTGTGGACTTTAAAGGCTTTAAGTGGCTGATTCAAACCACAGACTTTTACCCTGTCGACTCTTTTATCGGCATCCGCCTCAATCCGGAGGACATCCACATCATGAAAAAGAGCGCCTACTCGGGTCAATTCGGCGATTACAGTTCCTATTCTGCCGAATACGATGAAATCAGCGACCCCGATGCAGAAGGCTCCGAGGGCTCTGCCGATGAAGAATAAAGCTCTCTCCCTTCCTTACCTGCTTTGGATGCTCTTTTTCACCCTGGCTCCCTTAGCCGTCGTAGTGTACTTTGCCCTCACCGATCGCAACGGTGCCTTCACCTTAGAAAACATCTTTGCCATTCGTGGATTTTTGCCCATTTTTGCAAACTCGGTGTTTCTCGCGCTGATCGCCTCGCTGATTTGTCTTGCCATTGGCTACCCGGTTGCCTACTACATGTCTCGGGTTTCTCCCACTAAGCAGCGCATGTTAATGATGCTTGTGATGCTCCCCATGTGCATGAGCTTTCTGCTGCGCACCATGGCGCTGGTGGCCCTCCTCAACGACACGGGTATCATCAATCAGCTGCTGGGACTCATCGGCATTGGTCCACTTCCCCTCATTCGCAACAACGGAGCCGTGGTCTTTGGCATGGTCTATAACTTTTTGCCCTACGTCATCCTGCCCCTCTACTCGGTAATGGTCAAGATTGACCCACGTCTCATTGAGGCGGCTCAGGATCTGGGTTGTGATTCCCGGCAAATATTCTCCAAAGTCGTTTTGCCCCTGAGCAAATCCGGCGTGATCTCCGGCTTTACCATGGTATTCGTCCCCGCGGTGAGTACCTTTTACATTTCAAAAAAGCTGGGTGGCACCAACACAGCACTCATCGGCGACGTGATCGAAGCTCAGTTTAAAAACTCCGCCACCTTTAATTCCGGCGCAGCCATCGCACTGGCCCTCATGGTTTTGGTGCTCTTTTGCGTGTTTGTCATGAACCACTTTACGGAGGATGAGGATGGAGACGAGGTGATGCTCTTATGAAGAAAACCATTCGCATCTTCACGGTGCTCATCTTTGCCTTCCTGTATATTCCGATTCTTCTTCTGGTGTTTGGTTCCTTCACCAGCGGCTCTGACCTCTCCTCCTTTCATAGTTTGACGCTGACCAACTATTCTGAGCTCTTTGCCGACCGCGTCCTGCTCCCTCTTTTAAAGAATTCCCTCATTCTTGCGGTGGTTTCCTCCCTCATTGCCACCGCATTGGGTACCCTGGCTGCCATTGGCATCCAAGCACTTTCCCCCAAGCTGCGCTCTGCGGTTATGTCTGTGACGAATATCCCCATGACGAATCCTGACATTGTCACCGGTGTTTCGCTGGCGCTCTTATTTGCTTTTGTGGGGCAGGCGATGAAGACCGAGATTCGGCTTGGCTTTGCCACCTTGCTGATTGCTCACATTACCTTCAACCTTCCTTATGTCATTCTTTCGGTGCTGCCAAAGCTGCGCCAAATGGATCCCACGTTGCGGGATGCGGCTCTTGACCTTGGCTGCCGTCCCATGCAAGCCTTTTTTAAAGTGACCATTTACGAAATTCTGCCCGGCATTGTATCCGGTTTGATTATGGCCTTCACCATGTCGCTGGATGACTTTGTCATCAGTTATTTTGTATATGGGCCTGAATTTGTGACACTTCCCGTGGAAATCTATAACTATGTGAAAAAGCCCCTTCCCCCAAAAATCTACGCGCTCTTTACCTTGATGTTCTTTGCGATTCTCGTCATGATGCTCCTGATGAACCTGATTCAAGGCAAGGACGATAAGCGCAGAAAACTCAGCCTAGCTTCCCTGCGTCCGGTGCGGCGCACCTAATGAACGATGAAGGAGGATTTGTTATGAAGCTTTCCCGTTGTCTTGCGGTGTCGATGCTGCTCTTCCTCTGCCTGCAGCTGACAGCTCCCTTTGCCTCTGCAGCACCTGCCCAGCAACCCACCATCAATGTCTACAACTGGGGCATGTATATTTCAGACGGTTCCAATGGCTCCATTGACGTGAACAAGGCGTTCACGGAAGCCACCGGCATCAAAGTCAATTACACGACCTTTGACAGCAATGAAACCATGTATACCCGATTGAAATCGGGGGGTACGAACTACGACGTCATTATTCCCTCGGACTATATGGTGGCCCGTTTGATCGAAGAGGATATGCTTTCCCCCTTAAACTTTGACAACATTCCAAATTATAAAAACATTGATGAAAGCTTCCGCAATCAGAATTATGACCCCGAAAACCAATACTCCGTGCCCTACACTTGGGGTACCGTGGGCCTAATTTACAACACCAAATACGTTACCGAACCGGTTAACAGCTGGCGCTTGATGTGGGACAGTAAGTATGCTGGTAAGACCTTGATGTTTGACAATCCTCGCGACTCCTTTGCCATTGCAGAGTTGCTGCTTGGATATAGCATTAATACCGAAAAGGACGAG
This sequence comes from [Clostridium] viride DSM 6836, assembly GCA_000620945.1. Lineage (GTDB taxonomy): Bacteria > Bacillota > Clostridia > Oscillospirales > Oscillospiraceae > Evtepia > Evtepia viridis. Next base: position 543,032 of record KK211198.1, read on the forward strand.
GAGCTTCGTGCGGCCACGGAAGAACTCAAGCGCCAAAAACCCGTGGTGCAGTCCTATGTGATGGATCAAATCTTTGACTCCATGGTCAATGAAGAAGCTTGGATTGGTGCGTATTACGCCGGTGACTACCTAACCATGAAGGCGGAGAACGATAACCTTGCCTTCTGCTTCCCGGACGAAGGGTTTAACATGTTTATCGATGCCATGTGCATTCCCAAGAATGCCACCAACAAAGCAGCCGCAGAAGCCTATATTAACTTCCTGTGCTCCCCTGAAATTTCGGGACAAAACATGGACGCCTTAGGCTATTCCACCCCCATCAGTGCCGCAAAGGAATATATGGATCCCGAGGTGGCGAACAGCGAAATTGCGTATCCCAGTGCGGAGACCCTTGCCCGCGGCAGCAGCTTTATGAACCTCTCTGCCGATACCACACAGAACATGGAAAACCTGTGGTTGGAAGTGAAGACCGATACCAGTGAAACCGGCAGCACTAACCTACTCCTCTATGCTGGGATTGCTGTGCTTGCCGCACTTGTGGTCGTGCTTGTTCTCATGAACCAACGAAAGAAAAAGCGCATGGCTGCCAGACGCAATGCAACAGGTGGGAAATAACTTCTGAAACAGGTGATACGATGACCTTTCTTTGCTATCCAAAATGCTCTACTTGCCAGAAAGCAAAGGCCTTTTTAGAGGCAAATGCTCTCCCCTATCAACTGCGCGATATTAGCCTCCAACACCCCACACAGGATGAATTGCGGACTTGGCAGAAGCAGAGCGGCCTTCCCCTTCGCAAATTTTTCAATACCAGCGGACTCAAGTACCGTGAGCTCGCCCTAAAAGACCGTCTACACACCATGAGCGAAGAAGAACAGCTTGCTCTTCTTGCTACCGATGGAATGTTGGTCAAGCGCCCCATTTTGGTGCATGATGATGGGATTCTTCTGGGCTTTCGGGAAGAAGCCTGGCGCACGGCTCTTTTATAACCAAAAAACAAGAGGACGGATTTTGATCCGTCCTCTTGTTTTAAAAAACGATGCGCAAGCCATGGCTTGCGCATCGTTTCTGTTTTATAGAAATCCATGTTCCTGTGGACGCTGAGACAAGGGAGCATATAAGTCCCATCGGCGGTCGCGCAGGAGATACAGTTCTCGTTCTCCAGGAGCACTGATGATGTCTTTATTCTCTGCCTCTGTGAGATCAATTCGTGCAGAAATAAGTGCTTCTCCTTCCCCCGTCTCCTGAAGAACCGTTCCATTGTAGTCTACAATCTGGGATCGCCCGAGGAAAGTGAATCCTCGCTCGGTACCACAGCGGTTGCAGCTGACCAAAAAGATGCGGTTTTCACAGGCACGGGCACGACTGAGAAAATCGGGGTGGCTTTCCCCTCCCTCCGGAAGGTTCGTTGGTTGGAGCAGTAATCTCGCCCCCCGAAGCGCGGCGATCCGCGCGGCTTCCGGAAAGCGAAGCTCATAGCAGACGATCATGCCAATGGGGCCAAAGCGTGTCTCAAACACGGCCGCCGGTTCCTCTCCCGCTTGGACAAAGCGATCCACACCCAAAAAAGGCAAGTGACTTTTGTAGTAGGAAAAGAGTGTTCCATCGGGTTCTAGGAAAAACACGGTGTTATACAGCTCCTTGCCGGCCCACTCCACCGCCCCCACCACAATGGAGAGGTTCCGTTTGGCTGCAATCTCTTGCAGCCGGCGCAGCTCTGGGCCAGTTCGCTCGATGGCACCCCGGCGTGTTTCCTCTTCGTTAGAGAAGCAGTATCCGGTCAGCGCGGCTTCCGGAAACACGATCAGATCGCAATCTTCTCCTGCCTGTTCAATGAGCTCCTCGATTTTGGAAAGATTGTAGGCAGCGTCAAAGAGATGCGGGTCAAACTGAGCCGCCACTATGGTGAGTTCGTCCATTGACATATCCATCTTCCTCCCTAGCAAAGTGTTGAGTCCTACATTTCGCGTCGGCCTTCCATGGCACGCATTAAGGTTGCATCATCAGCATATTCCAAATGTCCGCCAACGGGAATTCCATACGCCAATCGCGTGACACGCACCCCAAATGGTTTTAAGAGCCGGGAAAGATACATGGCCGTTGCTTCCCCTTCCGTATCGGGATTGGTGGCCATAATCACTTCGCTGACCGAACCCTCGGAAACGCGCTCTAGGAGCGATTTGATATACAAATCATCGGGACCAATGTGATTCATGGGGGAGATAATCCCATGCAAAACGTGGTAGCAGCCGTGGTATTCGCGGGAGCGTTCCAGCGCAATCACATCCTTTGGATCGGCAACGACACAGATCAAACTTTCATCCCGTTTATCACTCTCACAAATGGGACAAAGGCCATCCCCCTCCGTCAGGTTCTGGCAACGCGGACACAGCGCAATGCTTCGTTTGGCATACAGCATCGCTTCCGCAAAGGCCTCCACCTCAGATTCCGGTAAGGAAAGCATGAAAAAGGCCAGTCTCTGTGCGGTTTTATAGCCTACGCCTGGTAAGCGTGCAAACTGCTCGGTCATTTTTTCGAGCGCGGGGGGAAAATACTCCATCTAGCCTGTCTCCTTTCGCCCTTAATCTCCGCGCAGGGCGGCAATGGCAGCTTCTGCGTCGGCCGCCCCGTAAATGGCGCTTCCCGCCACCAACACATCGGCACCGGCCTCAATGACGCGCTTGGCGGTGGTGGGATCGACGCCACCATCCACCTGTAAGGAACACGTAGGATTATACTCCTCAATGTAGCGGCGAATGGCGGCAATCTTCGGAAGCTGATCCTCCATAAAGGCCTGCCCTCCAAAGCCGGGCTCCACCGTCATGACCAGCACCAGATCAATGTCCTTGATGTAAGGAAGAACCGCCTCGGCCGCCGTGATGGGACGAAGCACAATGCCCTTTTTGACCTTCTTTTCATCCATCAAGCGAAGGGCCTCGTGAATGCCGGGTGGCATGTCGGCTTCCAGATGAATCGACAAGAGATCGGCTCCTGCATCCGCAAAGGCCGCGATGTAGCGCGCCGGTTTTTCAATCATCAGGTGTACGTCCAAAAACATATCGGTTGCACGGCGGAGGGACTTCACCACCGGGACCCCGATGCTGATGTTAGACACAAACATCCCGTCCATCACGTCCACGTGCAGCCAGTCTGCACTCTTCACTCGTTCAATCTCTCGACCTAAATTTGCAAAGTCCGCCGATAAGATCGAAGGCGCAATTTTAATCATCATTCAACATCCTTCCCAACGTGAAAAAACTGAAAAAGCGAGGGAGAGCCTTCCCCTGCCCTCTTTGGGCAAATGCACCCTGCCACGCCGCGCCGCATAGGATACGGCAAGCGGAAAAGGGAGGCATCGCCTCCCGGGTAGCCCCGGGACAGCAGTCGGTTTTCCCTCTCCGACTTCCCACAACCCGGCACCGACGGCGACGACCTGGGTGCTCGCCGCATCATATAGCCGCCCGACAAGGAAGACTCTTCCGTCGGGCGGCATTTTGCTGCGCGACAAGCTCACAGCCTTCTGTTTCATTACAACACATTCTATCTGCTTTCCCTATTCGTGTCAACGAAAAGCTTTCTCGGATGCCTTGACACCACACCTCCTACCGAGTACAATAAATGCAATCTTTTACCCTGCCGCTTTACGTACAAATATCATTTTTGAAAGGCTAGGTATGTTCATGGCAACCGTCAAAAAGCGAACCGTCGCCCCTTTATATGCTGTTGCAGCTGTATGGCTCTACTTTGCCCTCTTCCGCGATTTATATGCCCCGAGCCACTACATTACTGCCACCATCGTATCCCTCGCCGCTGTCTTAATTGCACACGCCATTTGGCCAACCCGTGTCTTTGCACTCCCCGACCCGGAGCCGGCTCCAGAACCTGAACCCGAGGTAAAGACGGAGCAAGAAGCGAAGCCTGAGGAATCCGAAGTACAAGACCCCAAAATAGAAGCACTCGTCAAGGAACGCAATCGTGCCATCACGGAAATGCGCCGCTTAAACGATGCCATTGAAGACCCCGGTATTTCGGATCAAATTGACCAGTTGGAGGCACTTGCGGCCAAAATCATCGACCATGTCATAACACACCCGGAAAAGCTGCCCCAAATTCGGAAATTCCTCAACTATTACCTCCCCACCACCATCAAGCTTTTAAACGCCTATGACCGTATGGGGTCGGCCGGTGTATCCGGGGAGCACATTGGGGGAACCATGAAGAAGATTGAGGATATGTTGCAAACCATTTTGCTTGCCTTTGAAAAGCAAATGGATGCCCTCTTTGCCGGCGAAGCCATGGACATTTCCTCCGATATTACGGTGCTCGAAAATCTGCTTGCCCGTGAGGGTTTGAGTGAAACCAAGTGTTAAGGGATGCGCAGAATACCGGCTCCCCAAGGAAAGGACGATTGTAATGCCCGAAGATTTTATTCCTGAGTTGACGCTCACCCCCAATCTCCAAACTCCCGTCGCCGAGCTTCTAACCACGGCTCCTGCGGCCCCTTCCCCCGTCGTTGTCCCAAAGGACGCTCAGGGTGGCTTGGACGAATCCATGCTAAGCGAAGCGGAAAAGCAGGCGGTGGCAGAATTTGCTGCAAGGATTGACCTGACCGATACCAACGTCATCCTTCAATACGGCGCGGCGGCCCAAAAGAACGTGGCTGATTTTTCCGAGCAAACCCTTGCCAATGTGCGTACTAAGGATTTGGGCGAGGTGGGGCAGGCACTTTCCGGATTGGTCACCCAGCTTCAGAGTTTGGAGCAGCCCGAGAAAAAAGGGGTGTTTGGCTTCTTTCAGAAGAAAAAGAATGACCTTGCCGCCATGAAGGCCGCCTATGCCAAAACCGAAACCAACGTGGATAAGATTACGGAGATCTTAGAGCAGCATCAGATTGCCCTGATGAAGGACGTGGCCATGCTCGATCAGATGTACGACCTAAACCTGAAATACTACAAGGAACTCACCATGTATATCTTAGCCGGCAAACGTCGTATGTCTGAGATGCGTACCGGCCCCCTCGAACAACTCCGTCAAAAAGCAGCGGCAACGGGGACGCAAGAGGATGCCCAGGCTTACAACGACCTGGCCACTCTCTTAAACCGTTTTGAAAAGAAGTTGCATGATCTGGAATTAACTCGCATGGTGTCCATTCAGATGGGCCCGCAAACCCGTCTTCTCCAAAACAACGATGCCCTCATGATTGAAAAAATCCAATCTAGTCTCGTCAACACCATTCCTCTCTGGAAGGGGCAGATGGTCTTAGCCCTTGGCTTAGAGCACTCTCGTCAAGCAACTGCGGCGCAAAGCGCAGTGACCGACATGACCAATGAACTGCTCCGCAAGAACGCCGAAGTCCTTAAGATGGGCACTGTAGAGGCTGCCCGTGAGTCTGAGCGCTCTGTGGTGGATATTGAGACCCTGAAGCAAACCAACCAAAGCCTCATTGAAACCTTGGATGAGGTCATGAAAATCCAAACCGAAGGCGCGCAGAAGCGCCGCGAAGCAGAGGTGGAGCTTGGACGAATTGAGGGCGAGCTGAAACAAAAGCTGTTGGAGCTGCGCAACTAACCGTTCTCAACCCGTTCTGTGAAGGAGCAAATATGAAATCTCTAACGAAATATCCCGTAGCCATCTTTTTAGCCGTGCTGGTCATTCTTCTCTCCATTGCCTTAGGGCAAGCGAAGCACCGCGAGGCTGGGGTTCCCATCCCGGAACCGGCACCCTCTGGACAGCAGTCGACCGCCCTCGATACCTCCCTTCCCACGGCGGACTATCAAAAGTTTATCTTGGATGATGCCAACCTTCTCTCTGTCCAAACCAAGGAAGAGATCTCGCGGTACAATGCCAACTTCGACAAGCGCTATGGCAGCTTAGTGGCGGTTGTCGCGGTCAAGGACACCGCAGGGGAAGCACTGGATGCCGCAGCCTACCGCTATGCCGAAATGGCACAGCTTTCCCAAAAGGATGCACTCCTTCTCTTGTCCACGGAATCCGGCGCAGCCTATCTGGCCGTTGGCAATGACTTCTTCCCTCAATGGAGCAGCTCGGATATCGAAGCCTTTATGAAAAAGACGCTTTACCCCCAATATAGTGCTGGGGAAACCGCACTTGGACTGAGCACCTTTTTCTCCTCCCTACACAAGGAGTTTGTGGCAAGCGCTCCCGCTACGACAGAGCAACCCAACTCCTCCTCTGTAGGCTACTCTGTCCTACCTGCAGTCTTTTTCCTCTTCCTTGTCATTTTTGTCTGCTCCATCCTAGACAACGCCCGTTACTCCCGCTACGTGACCCGCTATGGCGGAATGCCCGTCCCCCCCATCCTATTCCGTCCCATCCTGTTCTGGCACGGTCCCAGCTCGCGCTGGTATCACAGACGGCATCACCATCATACTCCCCCTCCTGGAGGTGGCTTTGGAGATGACGATCATCGCGGAGGTGGTTTTGGTGGCCCCCGTGGCGGTGGATTCGGTGGTGGCAGCTCCCGTGGCGGCGGCTTTGGCGGAAGTGGCTTTGGCGGTTCCCGCGGTGGTGGGTTCGGTGGAGGCGGCTTCGGCGGTTCCCGTGGAGGCGGCTTCGGCGGAGGTGGCTTCGGCGGGGGCGGCGGCTTCGGAGGCTCCCGTGGAGGTGGCTTTGGCGGAGGACGCTAACCCTTTCCATCCACACAAAAAACTCCCTTTGGTGTGTGCACCAAAGGGAGTTTTACTTGTATCGGGATGGTTACATTTTCTCTGGAGCCGAGATCCCCAACAGCTGTAGACAGTTGGCCAGAACCGAGCGCACGCTGTCCGCCAGCTTTAAGCGTGCGGAGAGCAGCTCTTTAGTCTCCCCCTTGATGCGATGAGCGCTATAGAAGCGATGGAAGTCTCCAGCCAGCGCAATGAGGTAACGATTGATCCGTGAGGGATCGTAATCCCGTGCCGCAAAGCGAATTTCCTCCGGCAACTGAGACAGGGTCTTTAGGAGGGTCCGTTCCTCTTCGGTGGAGAGAAGTGCAGCATCGATGCTGGAGACCACCGGCACTGGGAATCCTTCCTCAGCCAAACGTGCTAGCAGGGAACAAATTCTCGCATGGGCATACTGAACATAGTAGACTGGGTTTTCACTGTCTTGACGCACCGCCAAGTCCAGATCAAAGATCAAGTGGTTGGTGGGCTTTGCGTTAAAGGCAAAGCGAGCCGCGTCCACGGAGATTTCATCCAACAGATCGGACAGAGTGATGGATCGTCCGCTCCGCTTGGAGACCTTTACTTCCTTGCCATCCTGCAAGAGCTGAACCAGCTGCATAATGAGGAAATCCAGCTTTTTGCCCTCCATGCCAAGCTCCGGGGCGGTCATGCTGGCCGCAAATCGGATGGCATGTCCATGATGGTCTGCGCCCCAAACGTCGATGACCTGATCGAAGCCGCGTTCACAGAACTTATTGCGGTGATAGGCAAGATCCACGGCATAGTAGGTATAGAAACCATTGGAGCGGCGCAAGACCTCGTCCTTATCCGCACCTAGGTCCGTATTGCGTAACCAGAGGGCTCCGTCTTTTTCATAGGTATGGCCGGCCTGCTCTAAGAGGGCAACCGTATCGGCCACATAGCCACTTTCGTGCAGGGAAGACTCTAAGAACCACTCATCGTAATGGATCCCATAGCGATCCAGATCCTTCTTCATCTTGGCAATGTTATGCTTCAGTCCGAAGGCCTTCATCACCTCACGGCGCGCTTCCGGAGCTGCGGAAAGATAGCGGTCACCGAATTGCTCCGCAAACAGAGCTGCCAAATCGCGGATATCGTTTCCGTGATATCCGTCCTCCGGGAAGGGGACGGCGTCTTCCCCCTGGAAGTGTTGGATGTACCGTGCTTCCAAGGATTCTGCAAACTTTTCCACCTGATTGCCCGCATCGTTGACATAGAATTCACGCCAAACCTGATATCCTGCGCGCTCTAAGACTGCGGCCGTGGCATCGCCCAGAACTCCACCACGGGCATTGCCGATGGTCATGATTCCTGTGGGATTGGCCGAAACGAACTCGACCATGACGCGGCGTCCACCACCTTCGTCCACCTCGCCGTAGTGATTCCCTTCCTCTTCAATGGCAGCTAGTACCTTTCCGTACCAGCTTGCGCTGAGGTAGAAATTCAAAAATCCGGGGCCGGCAATCTCCACTTTATCAAAAAAGCTGCCCTCTAACTCTATGTTCTCCAGCAGCACTTGTGCAACCTTCTGGGGTGGGAGCTTGAGCTGCTTTGCACCTGCCAAAGCAAAGGAGGTGGCATAGTCTCCATTTTTGCTGTCCTTGGGGATATCCACCGCGGCACGCACCTGTGCGTCCCCCGGCAGAAGACCTTCGGCGGCGGCACACTCATAGGCCTTTTGCGTCAGTGCTCCGACCTGTTCCCTTGCCTCTTGAATCAGGTTTGCCATACTATCACCTTTTACTTCCTCTATATTTTACGTGGCCGGATTCTTCACCTGAATCCGGAATGCATTCTGCCCAATCACTGTATTTTCTACATCAATGACGTAACGCAGCTCCAAATTTCCACCATCATCATCGATGTTCGACCATGCCTTCTGGGTGTTAACGCCGATCATAAATCCACCCATTCCGGTCTCATACATGGAGATGTGGCGCTCCCCTTCGCGGAATACCATCTCGGAATTGAGGTTTCCGGTTCGTCGCATGGTGATATGATCGCCCGCGATGCAAAAGGTCGTGGTGGTTCCATCCAGACCGGTGAGCTCACTTTCCTGATAACTCACATGGTAGCCCTGCTCCTCGTCTTGAGACAGACTTCCGCAAGTGACGAACTCGATCACCTCGTTGCTCCCGTCCGGGTCGGTCTGCGTTCCTTGAATTGAAATGATAACTGATTTTTCCATGTGCCTGCCTTTCCCAAAGGTATCTTTCGCTGGATTGCCGAGATATTATACACAAATTTCGACTTCTTGTAAAGGATAAGCTATGAAGGTTCGGCTCCGCTTAATACCTTGCAATATCCACGCGCTCCACAGCATCTTCAATCTGTTCTCCTAAGAATAAGGAGGCCGTGCGGACAAAGCCCGCGGGAGCATCGCTGACGTAGTATTGCCGCTTTCCGCGCTTTCGCTCCTGGGGGGCCAACAGATTCTCTTGGGCCAGCAGCTGAGCCGTGCGAATGGCACACTGCTCTCCGGTATCGATCAGTGTAACCCCATCTCCCATTTGACGGGATATAATTTTTTTAAGCAGGGGATAATGAGTACAGCCGAGAACCAGCGTATCCACGCCGGCTTCTTTCATTGGCTCAAGGTATTCTGAGACCACGGTCTCGATCACGATATCCCCTTCGTGGATTCTTCCGGCTTCGATCAGCGGGACCAAGAGAGGGCAGGCCTCCGCAAAGACCTCGATGTCCGGTCGCACCGAAGCGATCACGCGTTCGTAGGCACCACTGCGAATGGATGCCTGGGTTCCAATGAGTCCCACCTTACCATTCTTAGTAGCTGCCGCTGCGGCCAGACCCGCCGGCTCCACCACCCCGATAATCGGCAAATCGTTTTCTGCCTTCAATTCTCGAATCGCCACCGTAGACACGGTTCCGCAGGCAATGACGATGGCTTTTAATCCAAAGGTTTTTAAAAAGGCCACATCCTGCCGCGCGTATTTCAAAATGGTCTCCTGCGAGCGGCTGCCATAGGGTACACGACCGGTATCTCCGAAGTAAATGATACTCTCGGTCGGAAGCAGGCGGGCAAGTTCTCCAGCTGCCGTCAGCCCCCCCAAACCGGAGTCGAATACCCCAATGGGTCTTCGGTCCATGGCAATTCCTCCTTTACTAGTAGGTTTCTCTCATACATCGATTCTCAACGCCTTGAAAGACCCCCTGCATCACGGATGGTGCGCAAGTTGTAGGTTCTTTTCCTCTTCTTAACAAAACGCGGCGTAGGAAAGCATATTGAAAGCTTATCTATCATATGACAAAGCGTGTCAGAAAACAAGCCTGTTTTTCCCTATAAAAATTTTCACCATACCTTTGACATTTCTATTTCTCTTCTTTTATAATATATTAACTGGGTATGCAGATAACCAGGATCAGGAACGGCGAGGAGGCATTGAATATGAAGCTGGAACTGAGCAAAAAGGACTTTCGACGTCTCTTAGATATGGTCTATATTGGAAACTGGATTTTAAACTCCACCCGTGGGGAGGATCGCCTGACCGATTATGACAAGGTGGAAACTCTTTTGTTCCACCAAGCACATCAGGAAGGCATGGAAGTGTTGACAGAGTATGAGCAAGGGATCGCCGTCCCATCGCGCGCCTTTGTCGAAGGAGGCATTCATGAGGCCATCATGGACTATGAAAACAACGTCTTCTTTGACATCTTAGCCGAGGACTTGGCGCGGCGGGACATGAACGATGCCCCCATTGATGAGACAAATTATGTGGAGCTGGCCAATCGTATCGACGCCTATATCACAGAGTTTGAAACCAACGGAACCGATAATATTCTCTTAGATATCGATCTATCCCTTTGATTCAATATAGGTAAATGATCCGGGCTCGGTATTTCCGAGTCCGGATGTTTGTTTTTTCCATTACCCAGAGTATTTCTTGGGCCAAATTCCCTTGAATACTCTGTTATTTTGTGCTATTATGGGGTTAACTTCAAACTAGGATGTGTTTGTCAATGATGATTTCCACCAAAGGTCGGTATGCGCTTCGCGTCATGATCGACCTTGCTTCTCAGCCCCCCCAAGCCTATGTGCCACTAAAGGAAATCACGGCCCGACAGAATATTTCCACAAAGTACCTAGAGGCCATTCTTACCTCTTTGGTGAAAGCCAACTTTGTCGTTGGGATTCGAGGAAAAGGTGGTGGTTATCGTCTGACCAAAACACCTTCCGAGTATACCATAGGGAGTATTTTGAAAGCAGCCGAGGGTTCTTTGGCTCCGGTCAGCTGTCTTCAATTGGATAATCCCCCCTGCATGAGACAGTCCGAATGTCCCACACGCCCCATTTGGAAACAGCTTGATGAGCTCATTAACGAATATCTAGAAAGTATCACCTTAGATACGCTTCTACATACGGATAAAAGTGGCTGCTACGGAAACTGCATTCTATAGTACTAGGCTAAATACCCCCACGCCCGGCTTACGGTCTGGCGTGGGGGTATTTCATTTCACTTGCAAGGCTTTGACAAGCTCCTCATCCGGTACGACATAGGCCGTTTCATAGGTATGGTAAACAACCATGCCAGGCTTTGCTCCGCTTGGTTTCTTCACATACTTGACAGGAGTATAATCCACAGGAACCTTCCCCCCCGCTCGTCCTTGCGAAAACCATGCCGCCAGTTGAGCAGCCTCGGTCATGCTCGCAAGATCTGCTTCTTTTCCTTCCGTCCATAAGATCACATGGGCGCCATGAATTCCTTGCACATGGAACCAGAGATCACTGCGCGAGGCCATTTTACAGCTTAGCTCATCGTTTTGCAGGTTGTTGCGTCCCACGGAAATGCGAAGGCCCGCCGTTGAACGAAACTCAAGAGGTTTGCTCATGGAGCGTTTGACCTTACCCTTTTCCTTGGAGCGGCGGCGGATATAGCCACCTTCCTCCATCTCCCGACGAATCTCTTCTAAATCCCGTTCGCCTTCCGCGCGGGAAAGGCTTTCCAGCACACTTTGGAGATAGGTAAGTTCTTGTTCTCCCTTTGCAATCTGCTCGGTTAAGATCTGCTCGGCGGTTTTTGCCTTTTGATATTCCTTATAGTAGCGAGCGGCATTCTGCGAGGGCGCGCGCAGGGGGTCTAGCTTGACCGTCACAAGCCCACCCTCCGGGTCATAGAAATTCTCCGTTTCAAAGGAGCGCATGCCCTTCTCCAGGCGATAGAGGTTCGCTGTAATGAGATCGCCAAAGATGCGAAGGCTCTCTCGATCCTTGGTCTCTTCCAGTTCCTTGCGCTGAAAGCCCAGCTTGCGCGCCACTCGGTCACGCAAGGTCGTCACACTGCGGATTAAATCTTGTCCCTTTTGGCGCATGCGCTCATTGGTCTCGCGCTCTACATAAAAGGCATCTAGGAGCTTTGAAAAACTCTCCATCTGCCGGAGCTCCGTGGAAGGGCCATATTGCAGGATAGGGCGAAAGGAAAAATCCGTGGGTTTTTGATCTCGTACGAGCAAGTACGGCACGGCTCTTCCCTCATTCACTTGTTCCAAGAGATGACTGAGCCGTCCTAGAAGCTCCCCCGCCCGATCACCAAGGGGTGCATCCGTTTCACCGGTTGTCTCAAAGGCCAATTCTCGAGCAATGAGAGGCGATACTCCGCCAAAATTCTCCACCAACCACTTGTCCATGGGGGTTTCCCGGGAAATCAGGGAAATCAGTCGCTCCTTGTCTTGTTCTGAGAGGCAAAGGGGGTTCCATTTGTCCTGTTTTGGCGGAACCCGATAGAACATGCCGGGGAGAATCTGTCGTTCCGACGACATGTCCTGCGAAACCTTGCGCAAACAGTCGACTATGCGTCCCTCTGGGTCCAGTAGAATCACATTGGAGTGCCGCCCCATGGCTTCTAGGACTAAGGTTTTGACAACCGGGTCACCAAGCTCGTCCGTTACCTCAAACTCGAAGGATAGGAGCCGCTCCATGGGAGGCTGTGAAAGTGCCCGAATGCGGCCACCGGAGAGATGCTTGCGCAACAGCATGCAAAACATGGGAGCCTGCGCGGGGTTCTCGCGGGATAGCTCTGTGATTTGGGCGCGTGGTCTGCTGGGACTGGCGGAGAGCAGCAAACGAAGCCCCCCCTGCGGGGTACGCAAGGAGAGAATCACTTCATCGTGGGCCGGTTGATGGATTTTATCAATTCTTGCTCCTACGAGCACAGGGGAAAGCTCCCGAGTGAGGGCAGAAAGGCAGATTGCGTCTAATGGCATGCTACACTCCTCCCCTTACGCGCTTAGCATTGCGGCAAACAACTCGTTGAGTCGTTCGGTTCTTGCCTGTAAATAGAGCCAACCAAAGAGGGCTTCCAAGGCGGTCGCCGTTTGGTATTCTCCTCGTTTTGCCGCCTTGGGCACCGAATGCGGCTTGGTATTTCTCCCACGGCGAAAGACCTCTGTCTCTTCCTCCGTGAGAAGTGGCAATATCCGCTCCACCATGGCCGCCTGTGCGGGCGCACTGACGTAATCCAATGCCGCTTTATGAAGCTTCCCTGGGGTTAGTTTCCCTTGCATACAAAGGTATGAGCGAATCATAAGCTCAAATACGGCGTCCCCCAAATAGGCCAGACCCAAATTACTAAGAGCATCTCGCTCGTCCTTTTCAGTTTCCAGACGGAAATAGTCCATGATATGTCTCCAAACCGTTTCATCTTTTGTCATCTGATTATTATAATGCAATCCTGCTTTGCTGGCAAGTCTCTTCCCGGCCAACCAACTTAGGCATGCCTGGGACTTCCCTCCTTATCGAAAGGAAAAACCGCATACTGCCCATCGTTCAGGTTTCGAATCCTCGCGAAACAAAACAAGGGTGGGATGGGAAAAGGTTTCTTACTGGAAAAGGGAAATGCTAAGCTAAACCCTTCTCGACTGACGCAAAGGAGGGCCCCCGGAAGATGAGACACTTCCGCACGCAACAAGGGATCGTTGAGCAAGCGTCCCGGATTGTCTTCCCGTTTCCAGCCTTGATTGGCCTCCTGCCCTGCAAAGCGATGGAGCAAGCTAACCCCACAGGAGGCAATGGGCCAACACCCTACCTGCTTCAGATTCTCCATCTGAAGGGTACGCCGCAGCAGAAAGCGATCTCCCTCCGGAATCAGGGTTCCTAACTCCAGAAATTGCCCTCCAGCGCCACGTATCCAACCTTTATACAATCCTCTTCTGTCGTTGTGGATGTTCATGAGAATCTCCACTCGGTTGCCAAAGTCCGAGCAGGTTGCAAGCCCCTGCTCCAGTGGAAATCGCTGTTCCATTTCGCCCCCTCCTTTACCCCCATTGTATGCAACTTTTTGGAAAACAGGAGTCAAACGACAAAAACACCGCCTCCTTTCCTAGAAAAGGGCGGTGCTTCGAGAATCCTAGGAACGATGGTCCGTGGTTTTAGCCTCGCGGTCGCGTTGGATCAGGAGCTTCAATGCTTCCACCCCCAAGGAAACGGCCGTATCCACCTCATGCGTTTCCGTTTGATCCAAGCCGGCTTTTTCTCGCTCTTGGTTCCAAATCACATGGAACAGGGAACCACAACGCACCCCCAAGGCCGCTGCAACGGTAAAGAGGGCCGCAGACTCCATTTCACTCGCTAATACGCCAAGTCGCTTCCACGCTTCCCACTTGTGCTCCAGCTCCGAGGAAATCGGCATTCTTTGGGGCGAGTGCTGTCCATAAAATGAGTCCTTGCACTGCACTACTCCAGCATGCCACCTTTTTCCCGAGGCACGGGATGCATCGACTAAGGCAGACAGAACGCCATAGTCCGGGACAGCCGGAAACTCGATGGGTGCATACTCCCGACTGGTTCCTTCGTGGCGAATGGCTCCGGTTGCGATAACCACATCTCCACTTTGCACATCCAAGCGAATGCCGCCACAGGTGCCAATGCGAAGAAAGGTATCTGCTCCAATGGCTGTAAGCTCCTCCATGGCAATGGAAGCGGAGGGGCCACCAATGCCCGTAGAAACCACACTGACCGGTTCTCCCAGCAAGGTTCCCGTGTACGTATTATACTCACGATTCTGTGTCACATGGACCGGATGATCGAAATAGGCGGCAATGGCGGCGCAGCGTCCGGGGTCTCCCGGAAGGATGCAGTACTTCCCCACATCACCCTTCTTGCAGCCAATATGATATTGCATTTCTCGATCTTTCATTTTTTGGTACTCCTTTCTATTTTTCAGGCATTTTCTGCGTTAAATTTGAAACCTTTTTCAAATTTCGATGCATTCTTCTTGCTTTTTTCCGTATTTTACGCTACGATAAAGTACCACAGGTTCTTTTTTTACGAGTCACTTAAAGGAGGCGAACCCCCCTGAAAACCCTGTTCCAATGCTTAGTCTTCTGCCTGATTGGTCTGGCTGTTGGCCTGATGATTAACGTTCAGGTCGTCGGTGACGCCCTTTTTGCGGCAGGACATTCCCAGGGAGCAAAGTCCCCTGCGGTTTCCACATCAGCACCCACGAATAACGAATCCTTGCCCTCAACCAAAGTAAAGGTAAGCCAAGACTCCGACGCAACGGACGTGACCCCCTTGGGGCAAGAGGAGCTGCTCCGTCAAGCTTACTTGGTGTTAAACAGTTTAAAGGATCAGGATTATCTTACTTTCTCCGGCTACGTGCACCCGCAAAAGGGTCTTACCCTCACTCCCTATTCCACCGTCGATCCCCAAAAGAATAAAACCCTGCAATCCGGAGACATCGCAAAAGCAGCTAAAAACGATGCCATGTATGTTTGGGGCTTTCATGATGGAAGTGGTGCCCCCATCCAGCTTACCATTTCGGACTACTTTGAAACCTATGTGTATAATGCCGATTACAGTAAGGCTCCCATGATCGGAGTGAATACCGTGCTATCGATGGGCAATTCGCTGGAAAACGTCAAGGTAGCATACCCGGATGCACAGTTCGTGGAATTCTATTTCCCAAGCCTGGATCCCAAATACAATGGCTTAGACTGGTGTGGTCTGAAGCTTGTCTTTGAACAAGTGTTACAGGAGTATAAGCTCATTGGAATCATTCACAGTGAGTGGACCATTTAACCCTGACTGAGTCGTTTCCGCGTGAGGTAGCCCTCTAAAATCAAGGTAGCTGCCACGGCATCCACCTTATCCCGTCTCTGCTTCCCGCGGTTCCCGGTTTCACTGAGGATACGATGCGCATCCACGGTAGTGCGGCGCTCGTCCCACAAGAGGACAGGTAGGTTTGTGGTTTCGCGCAAGACTTGGGCCAAGGCTTCGCTTTTTTCCGCCCGTGGGCCTAAGGTGCCGTTCATGTTTTTAGGATAGCCCAACACCAACTCACCCACCTGGTATTGTCTGGCCAGAGCGGTGATTTCCTCCACAACAATCTCTTGTTTCTTGGTTTGAATGACCCGAGTTTCCCCCGCCAAGAGTCCCGTTAGGTCTGAAATTGCGATGCCTGTGCGGGCATCTCCATAGTCAATTGCCATAATACGCATGCTTACCACTCCTTTTGCTTAACTATATAGGTAGAAGCCCCGCTTTGTCAATTGCTTCCGCCCTTATCCTCCCCTTGCTAATTAAAAAAGATTATATTTTCACTTGACAAGCCCCTTTCTATATGGTATCGTATTGGGTACCTATGAAAGGGGCCTTTTTGCGTGCACTGATACGGTACCGTGTGATGCAACCCCTGAACCTGTTTTGGACATAGGGAGGCTGTTGATGCCGATGAAGCCGTACTCTGACATGCTTGCCGCAAGCCCTTGCGACAATCTATTGTGCTACGCCGGATTCGGGATCTCCTGCTTGTGGAGAAAGCTCCGAACTTCGGCGTTTTTTCGTTTAGCAGAGCCGAACATCGTATAAGGAGGTGCCGAGATATGGCAAAAGCCGGCGCACGAATCAAAATTACCCTCAGATGCTCTGAGTGCAAGCAGCGCAACTATAACACCAACAAGAACAAGAAGAACACGCCCGACCGTTTAGAGCTTAACAAGTTCTGCCCCTTCTGCAGAAAACACACCGTTCATAATGAGACTAAGTAATGGCTTTTCACATTGCTCACAAGAAAGAAGGGTGTGACTAAATTGTCTGAAAACGAAAAAAAAGAACTGGAAACCACGGAGGCGGTTTCTGACAAGAAGCCTGCCAAGTCTGATTCCGCAAAGAAAAGCAAGCCCGTTGAAAAGAAAAAGAAGACCGGACGTGTATCCCGCTATCTTCGTGAGATGAAAAGTGAGCTGAAAAAGGTTGTTTGGCCCACCAAGAAGCAGACCATTAACAACACGGGTGTTGTGATGCTTTGTGTCTTCATCGTGGGTGTTTTCGTCTGGATTTTCGACGGAATTGCCAGCCAATTGATTCGAGCCTTGCTCCATCTCTTTGGCGGCTAAGGGTGAGACGATATGTCTGAAAGCGCAAAGTGGTATGTGGCCCATACCTATTCTGGTTATGAAAATACCGTAAAGGCCACCATTGAAAAGGCCGTTGAAAATCGCAACATGGGCGATTTGATTCAAACGGTCAACATTCCCATGGAAACCGTCACTGAGATTACCGATTCCGGAAGCAAAACGGTGGAGCGCAAGGTGTTCCCCGGATACGTTCTGGTGAAAATGGTGCTTACTGACGAGACCTGGCATCTGGTTCGAAACGTACGTGGCGTGACTGGCTTTGTCGGTTCCGGCAACAAACCCATTCCTTTATCGGAGGAAGAAATTGCCTCCCTCGGCGTGGAAAAGCGCGAGATTTTGGTGGGTTATCAAGTCGGCGACAACGTCAAAATTACCGATGGCGCTCTGGAATCTTTTCTTGGTACCGTGGAAGAGATCGACCTGGAGCGCAGCAAGGTGCGCGTCATTGTTTCTATGTTCGGCCGCGAAACTCCGGTCGAGCTGAATTTGGATCAAATTGAATCCATCCCCTGATCCCTGGACGTAGCGTACGTCCTTCGTGGGAGGAGCCTTTGCGGCTCCGTCCAACCACATTAGAAAATGGAGGTGCTCCCAGTGGCACAAAAAGTAACTGGTTATGTAAAACTGCAGATTCCCGCCGGCAAGGCAACTCCTGCCCCCCCTGTCGGTCCTGCCCTCGGTCAGCACGGCGTTAACATTGCCGGCTTTACCAAGGAATTTAACGAGCGTACCAAGAACGATGTCGGCCTGATTATCCCCGTTGTTATCACCATCTATGCTGACCGTTCCTTTACCTTTATCACTAAGACTCCCCCCGCTGCTGTGCTGATTAAGAAGGCCTGCAACATCCAGTCCGGCTCCGGTGTCCCCAACAAGACCAAGGTTGCCACCATCAGCAAGGAAGATGTGCGCAAGATCGCTGAGCTGAAAATGCCCGATCTGAATGCCGCCAGCGTCGAAGCGGCAATGAGCATGATCGCTGGCACCGCCCGTTCCATGGGCGTTATCGTCGGCGAGTAAGGCGAGGAGGAGATTGCAATATGTTTAGAGGTAAGAAGTATCAAGAAAGCGCTAAGCAGATTAGCGCAGGAGCTCTTTATGATCCCACCGAGGCAATGGACCTTGTTGTGAAGACGGCTCCCGCTAAGTTCGATGAAACCGTTGAGCTGCACGTTAAGCTGGGCGTTGACTCCCGTCACGCTGACCAGCAGGTTCGTGGCGCAGTCGTTCTGCCCCACGGTACCGGTAAGGTTGCTCGCGTTCTGGTTTTTGCTAAGGGCGACAAGGCAGAAGCTGCCAAGGCTGCCGGTGCAGACTATGTGGGCGAAATGGACATGATCGAAAAGATCCAGAAGGAAAACTGGTTCGAATTCGACGTGGTCATTGCAACCCCCGACATGATGGGCGTGGTTGGCCGTCTGGGTAAGGTCTTAGGTCCTAAGGGCCTGATGCCCTCCCCCAAGGCAGGTACCGTTTCCCCCGACGTGGCAAAGGCCGTCACCGAAGTGAAGGCTGGTAAGGTTGAGTACCGTTTGGACAAGACCAACATCATCCACTGCCCCATCGGCAAGGTTTCCTTTGGCCCCGAAAAGCTGCAGGATAACTTCAATGCTCTGATGGGTGCCATCGTGAAGGCAAAGCCCTCCGCTGCAAAGGGTCAGTATATCAAGAGCTGCGTGGTGGCTTCCACCATGGGCCCCGGCGTGAAGGTTAACGGCGCAAAATTCGTGTAATTCGTCAATTCCAGATTTCTTTCTTGACAGATAGACCCTGGATTGATATAATTACCTAGCGTTCCAAAGACAGCAGGTTGCTTATGCAGAAATCCTGCCGAGGATGCAGTCGCAAGAATACATTGTTCTTTATGATTGCTCATGTCCTCGTATCCTTTGATGCGAGGACATTTTTCTTTGGTTCACTTTATTTCAGGAGGTGAATCCCCAATGCCAAACGCAAAAGTTCTAGAATCCAAGCAGGCCATCGTGGCCGAACTGACTGAGAAGCTGCAGAGTGCTGCGAGTGGTGTGTTAATTGACTACAAGGGTATCTCGGTTGCCGAGGACACTGCGCTCCGTAACGAGCTGCGTGCCAATGGCGTCGACTACGCAGTTGTTAAGAACACCCTCACCCGTTTTGCGGCACAGAACGCTGGTCTCGGCGAGCTTTCTGACTGCCTGAATGGTACCACTTCTCTGGCTCTGAGTACTACGGATGCCATCGCACCCATGCGTGTCATCAATAAGTTCTCCAAGCAGTTCAATGGTGCTAAGTTCAACATTAAGGCTGGCTTCATGGACGGCAAGTTGCTGCCCCTGAACGAGATTCTGGCCATTGCCGAACTGCCCGCGAAGGAAGTTCTGCAGGCTCAGGTTCTGGGTACCATGTTGGCTCCCATCACCAGTCTGGCAATTGTCCTGAAGGCAATTGCAGACGAAAAGGGTGGCTTCGTCGAAGTGGCTGCCGAACCCGTCGCCGAATAAGCTTCGACGACACCCCAATTTTATTTTTGATTTATATTAGGAGGTACTATCATGGCTACCGAAAAAATTGCTGCCCTGATTGAAGAAGTCAAGGGCCTTACCGTACTGGAGCTCTCTGAGCTGGTTCACGCTCTGGAAGAAGAGTTTGGCGTTTCCGCTGCTGCTATGGCTGCTCCCGCTGCCGCTGCTGCTGCTGCTCCCGTTGAGGAGAAGACCGAGTTCGACGTCGTTCTGACCGATTTCGGCGCTGAGAAGGTTAAGGTCATCAAGGCTGTTCGTGAGATCACCGGCCTGGGCCTGGGCGAAGCAAAGGCTCTGGTTGAGAGCGCTCCCGCTGCCATCAAGGAAGGCATCAGCAAGGACGACGCTGAGGCTATCAAGGCTAAGCTGGTTGAGGCTGGCGCAAAGGCTGAGCTGAAGTAATTTTACTTCTACCTACAAGTTAAAACCCGCTATCTGCCAAAGGGCAGATAGCGGGTTTTTTTCTGTTTTGGCTCCCCAACAAATCATGAACGAGTCATCTTAGCGGCTAAACGGTAAGTAGCTCTCTCGTAATCCTTCTTATGGACGTAAAGATAGTACTGATAAGAAAAATCCAGATTCTCCCCAATACTACCCCAAGTCGCCCGATGCCCACCCATGCCCATTCGATTTCCCCCGGACATATTCACCGTTTTCGTCACATAAGGAATGTGGTGCTCCGATAAGATGCTTCTTGCATTGGCAAACTCCCCCATGGAAAAGGTGGTAAGCACTTCTTTACGATTAAACATGGTAATCATCGTATTTCCTCCTCAGCTCAAGGTATCCCGCTATCGGAACAAAGCATGATTCGTGATCCTTCTCACCATATCCTTGCGTCAAATTGGCCAGACGATTGGCTTATCCAGAATATAACATAGAATTCGCTTAGAATCTACCAAGTTTTCTGCATTCTATTCGATCTTACAGAATGCGGTGTGTTATGCGTATGGAATTTGGTTCTCCCACCATATTTCTTGCTCGAAGGTATCGACACGATACCTTTTCCTTGCCAGCTAGGTTTCTTGTGTGGTATGCTATATCAGCGGAATATTTTGCATTCAATTCAACGGTTCCAATCCACAATGGCACTAGAAAAACAAGCGAAGCTAGCAAGGCTTACATGTTTAACAGGAAGGTTTCTTATGCAACAAATTGCTTTAGAAAAAGAGAGTGCGACGTCTGTCCGAACCCATAACTATGGCGTGGATAGTATGAAAATCGCATCCATGTTTATGGTTGTGGTCTTACATGTATTGGGGCAGGGCGGCATCTTACAGACGGCTGCGGTTGGTACCATTAACTACTATCTTGCCTGGACCTTGGAGATTGCCGCCTTTTGTGCTGTAAACTGCTTTGCGTTAACCTCCGGCTATCTTTCTATTGATCGAGAGATTCGTTACTCTAAGCTGATCTTATTATGGCTTCAAGTCGCGGTCTATTCGGTGGGCATTACCTTTTTATTTTGGCTTGTTCGTCCGGATACGGTTAGTTTCAGTCAAGCCATCCACAGCTTTTTCCCTGTGCTTAGCGCAAGTTATTGGTACTTCACGGCATACTTTGGTCTTTTCTTTTTCACGCCATTCATCAATAAACTGTTCCACTGTCTCAGCAAAGCAGAGCTGAACAGATTACTGATCACCATCTTCCTGTTGCTGTCGGTTCTGCCCTTGTTAACCCAAAAGAATCTCTTTGAGCTATCCAAGGGTTACAGCATGACTTGGCTCTGTGCCCTTTACATCATCGGCGCTTATCTCAAAACATATCAAGTGTTGCCGCGCCTTCGAGCTGGAAATTTTGGCTTGTACCTTCTCATGATCGGCATTGTCTGTTTCAGCAGATTTGTCTTAGAGGCGATCTCCCCTGTCCTTGGACTGGAACCGTTTTACACTTTACTCTTTGTTAGCTATACCTCCCCCTTTATCTTACTGGCTGCCGTATTCCTATTTTTATTCTTCAGCAGACTGCAGTTTAAGGCAACTTGGAGCAAACACATTGTGGGTTTCTTTGCTCCCATTTCATTTGGAGTGTATCTCATCCACACGCACCCCTTTGTATGGAATCATCTCTTGATCGATCGTTTTGCAAGGTACGCGACCTTATCCCCCCTATTCATGCTTGGGTCTATTTTGCTTACTGCAACCTTGATTTTCATTTCATGTGCTTTGCTTGATTTTTTGCGGAATCAACTATTTCTTCTCTTCCGTATCCCTCGATTGACTCAATATTTAGAACGGCAATGTGCAAAGGCCGTCTCCTCTCTTCGAACCAGTGAAAAGCCCGAATCGTAAAAAACGAGGTTCAAGGCATATTTTGCCTTGAACCTCGCTTCTATGGGCTCAAAAAATAAAAAACTGCAACCGAATGGTTGCAGTTTTGGCAGCGGGTGAAGGATTCGAACCCTCACAAACGGAGTCAGAGTCCGGTGTGCTACCATTACACAAACCCGCTACGTTTCGCCCTTCTGTCGGGCACAAGATATATTATAGCAGGTCTGCGCCAATTGTCAACATGTTTTTAATAATTTTTTCCTATTATCGGTTTTAAATGCCATTTATTCCGACATTCTTGCTGGTATCATCTGGGCGACATTGTTCACGCTGGGTCACAATGGTTGCCAATGTATCGCCAAGCTGGGTAAAGACCGCAGCCAGCAAAATCAAATCTTCATCATTTTGAATTTGTTCCGCTATTGCACAGGCAGCAATGCTGATGGATATGGGCAATCGACAGCAATCCACTGACCTCTCCCCCCTTTTCTTTATCTTATGATTCTCATGGTATCCTGGTCTCAAATTTCCGGAACAAACTTGCATTTCTGCCGGATACGACAGAGAAAGGCTTGCCACCATGGAAAAAAAGACGTAAAATAGAAACGACTTAGGAGGGATCGCCATGCAACATCGTAAGTTATTGAGCCGCTTTGGATATGAAATACCTTGTATGGTACAGCGCACAGGTGCGGATAAGACCGTGCTGATTTGCCATGGATTCGGAAGCAGTAAGAATAGTCCTATGATACAAGCACTGCACAAGGAACTGTTGGGTCTGGGTGTGGATATGGTGAGCTTTGATTTTCCGCAGCACGGGGACAGTGCAGCAGATGGCAAGCATCTGCTTGTCTCCTGTTGTCTATCCGATTTACAAAGCGTAGAGGAGGATATTCTCCGGCATTCCCCCAACACAGAGCTGATTTATTTTGGTTCTAGCTTTGGCGCCTACATCACCTTACTTTCTCTGTCCAATGCCCCCCATGCAGACAAGCGGGCATTTCTGCGCTCTGCTGCAGTGGATATGCATCAGATTATCTTGTCCTTTCTCGAAGAAGGTTCCCTTTCCTGGCAAACCGATGGAAGTGGGGATCGCATGCAAGACTACTGTACCATGGACTGGATCTATGGTAGACCATTTTTTATCACGAGAGCTTTTGTGGAGGAACTGGCGCAGCATGACCTATTACACCCTGGTTTAGATTGGAATTCTGTTACCCTGGCCATGATTCACGGTGCCTTGGATTGCACCGCCCCCCTCAGCAAAGCACAAGACTTTGCACGGCACGTGGGTGCAAGCCTATGTGTTGTCCCGCAGGGTGAACATCGCTTGATGGGCCCAGGGGAAATGGAGTTGGTGCTGGCTTCGTTCACTGATTTTTTGTTTTCCAAATAATTTGAAATATTTTGTTCTTTTTCTAAAAAAAGCTTGACTAAAGTGAAAAACCTGCTATAATTAAGTCGTTGTCTGCAAGAAAGAAAACAAAAAAATATGGAGAAGTCGCGTAGTCCGGTCGAGCGCGCACGATTGGAAATCGTGTAGGCCCCAAAAGGGTCTCGAGGGTTCGAATCCCTCCTTCTCCGCCAAGATCAAGGGTTTCTGGAGTATTCCAGAAACCCTTTTTTTCATGTCTTTGCAAGAATCTAGAGCGTTGTTCTCCCCCACTTAAACCATTAGCCAGCCACGGAAGCCCCTTGTAGCATAGTAGGATTCCGCTCCATTGTGGTACAAAAAGACAGTATCGTAGCGACGGTCACAAAAGACAGCTCCGCCGAGTTTTCTAATGTTTTCCGGCGTTTTCACCCAGCTTGATGTTTTCACATCAAATTTGCCAAGCATCTGTAGCATCCGGTATTGTTCTTCCGTTAAAAGCTCAATACCCATATCAGCAGCCATATCGATAGCGTTATTAGCAGGTCTATGCTCTTTTCTCGACTCCAATGCTTCTCGGTCGTAACAAACACTTCTACGGCCTTTGGGACTCTCCGCTGAGCAATCATGAAAAATGTACTCGCCGGTCTTTTCGTCCTGGCCAACCACATCCGGTTCCCCACCGGTTCGTTCCATTTCATTCAGGGACCACAGTTTTTCCGAATTCACGTTTAGTTTTGCTAGTATCTTCGCCCATTCAAGAGCTTCATGGCGGTTCCTGTTTTTTTCAAAGCGTGCCTCCAATGTTCTAAGCAGTTCGTCCCTTTGTTCCGGTGACAATTCCCTTTGCTCTTTCCCCATACTAAACCCTCCTAATTAAGCCTTCGAACTTCCTATAGTATGTTGCTATTCCAATCACTTCATCCTTGCGAGAAGATCCGAGGAACAAAAATACGCAAACCCCACGGTAGCATCGAAGCTATCGGGAAGATTAGAAAGCCTACGCATATAATCCACCCCATTGTGAAAAGAAAGACAGGGCCTTCGAAATGAAGACCCTGCCTATTTTTATTACAATCTCCATCGGAGAGCAATTAAGCAGTCCAACTTAACCATCCCCCATCTTCCAGTTGCTATACTGCTCGTGTCATTACGGGTTCAAATATCGATCGGTTCACCCAAATCATCTCCTTGATTCCGGATGCTTGTAATTCTCTTTTGGACACGTTTCGTGTCCCATAGTTATTATGGCTGTTTCGGATTAAATTATTGCGGTAATGATTTCCCGTTCCAATTCCATGTTAACGAAGAATATCGGATTCTCTTTTATAAGAACTCAACTAAACAAGGTTGAAGCTTAACATGCTCTATTGCCTTTATTATAATGTAATCTGCACCGGTTTCTACCTAAAGGATTTGAAAAGGCCAAAAGTTTTGTGGCCTTTTCTTTTTTTGACATAGGAAGCGGTAACTTCAAGGTTCAAGGTATAATTTTGCTTGAGAGGTTGAATCCTTACTATATACGTAATTTGGAGTGATGAATTTGTTTACCAACAAAAGGCTGTCGTCTGCTTATAAAAATGCCAAGCTGCAAAATTTTGATGAACACTCTAAATTTATTTTTTTCAGTGATTCACATAGAGGTGATGACAGTGCATCCGATGAATTTGCTAGGAATCAAATTGTTTATGTGCATGCATTGGAATACTACCATGCGAATGACTTTGTCTATGTAGAGGTTGGAGATGGGGACGAGCTTTGGGAGTACTCAGATTTTAAAGATATTAGGCTTGCTCATTCAGACGTGTTCCTTAGAATTAAAAAGTTCTTCGACGAAGATCGTTGCATTATACTCTATGGAAACCATAATATTTATTTAAAGTCAAAGCGGTTTGTAAAAAAGAACTTGTATAGCTATTATGATGACTACAGCCAGGATACCCTTGAGTTCTTAACGGGATTAACCCCCCATGAAGCACTGGTGCTGAAGCATAAGGATACAGGTCAGGAACTATTCATCCTTCATGGTCACCAGGGTGACTTTATGAATGACCAGTTCTGGGTGGCATCCATGCTGCTCATGCGGTACTTTTGGCGTTATTTACATGTAGTAGGATTTCAAAACCCGGCAAGTCCCGCAAAAAAACTATACAAAAGAACAAAAATTGAAGTCAAGTATAAAAAATGGATCGAACAATATCGTAAGATTATCATTTGTGGCCACACCCATCGGCCAAAATTCTCAGAGACCCATGAACTTCCGTATTTTAATACCGGAAGCTGTAACCATAGCAAGGGAATCACCGGCATTGAATTATCAGAAGGAAAGATTATGTTGGTGAGTTGGAGTTATAAAGCAGAACCCAACGGGAATCTTCGCGTGGAGCGCACCGTAGTAAGAGGTCCAGTTCCCATCGAAGAATATGAATTTACGATGTAAACAGAGCAGCCCAACTGGGCTGCTCTGTTTACATCTTTGATGAGCAAAATATATTGGTTATGTTTTCCCGTTGCAATTTTATGTTAACGAAGAATATTGGATGCTCTCTTATAAGACTTCAAGCTAAAAAGGTTCGAGTATATAACATTGAAAAAATCCTCTATCTTTTGATAGCAACAATATAGTATCATGAAACTGGAATACTGTATTCTATAAAAATCTAAAATCGACTCTATACAACAAGCCAATTTATCTTTATGATACCATATAGAGGAACCACAAGTCGCTATCCCCTAGCGCAGTCATCTATCCTTACGAAGGAGAATCCTAAATGATATATACAGAGCATCAAATTGAACAATACCTTTCTCGGCTTGAATATAAGGGAGATCTGTCATTGAATCTTTCCACCTTGCGCAGCCTGCAGCTGGCACATCTTACACACATTCCTTATGAAAACCTTGATATTTTAAGTGCAATCCCCTTATCCTTACAAGCAGAAGACCTGTTTGAAAAGATCATCTTACGTCAAAGAGGTGGTTACTGCTTTGAATTGAATGGATTGTACAGCAATCTCCTAAAAAGCCTTGGTTTCACGGTTACCAATTATCTTGGTCGCTTCATCTATGAAGAGGGAATCCAAATGCGTACCCACCGTGTTCTAAAAGTCGAAGCGGAAGAGGGTACTTTTATCTGTGATGTTGGCATACGGCGGGAGAGCACACGAACCCCGCTCCTTTTTTGTGACGGTAAAATACAAAGTGATGGCATGAATGATTATAAGCTAGAACAGGACCCGTTTTATGGTTGGGTATTGTGGCTGCGTGAAGAGAATAAAAGCTGGAAGCGTATCTATGGTTTTACCGAGGAGCCTCAATTAGACACGGATTATGTAGTTC
Source organism: [Clostridium] viride DSM 6836 (assembly GCA_000620945.1). Taxonomy (GTDB): domain Bacteria; phylum Bacillota; class Clostridia; order Oscillospirales; family Oscillospiraceae; genus Evtepia; species Evtepia viridis. Next base: position 569,568 of record KK211198.1, read on the forward strand.
CATCATTTTATTGCGAGAAACATCCCAATTCTCAATTTACAAAAGGTCATCGAGTTTCTATCTTTAAAGAGGACTGTCAAATCGGTTTGGTCGATCATCGTTTGCAGGTGTATCGCAATGCTCATATAGAAGAAGATCTGGAACTTACTGAAACAGAAATTGATCCTGTGTTAGCTAAGATATTTGGAATTTTCGAATATAAATAAGGGTGTAAAAAGACCAAAACTACACTTAGTTTTGGTCTTTTCCTGTTTCAGTTTATGGCCGCTAAACTGCAATTGAACATTATAGATATACAAATTCTGTTGCAATGTTGTCACAGAATACACGGTCATGTTCCACAAATACGATGGTAGGCTGATATTCGAGCAATAGACTTTCGATTTGCATTCTTGAGATGACATCAATAAAGTTCAACGGTTCATCCCAAACCAGCAGATGAGCTTTTTCACACAGACTTTTCGCAATGAGAACCTTTTTCTTTTGCCCACCGCTAAAATCACTCATATCCTTTTCGAATTGAATCCTCTGGAAATCCATTTTCCGCAAGATTGCTTTGAACAGGCTCTCGTCAATATCATGTTCTCTTGCATAGACGCTTAGGCTCCCTTGCAGGAAGGATGTGTCCTGTGAAACATAGGATATCTTTAATTGACTCCCCTTTTCAAAGGTTCCAGTGTATGGAATCTCCTCTCCACAGATCAGCTTAAGAATACTCGACTTTCCACTACCATTCTTGCCGGTGAGTGCGATCCGGTCGCCCCGCTCAATCTGAAACGATATGCTTTCGCAGACCAGCTTTTCCCCATACGCGATAGAAATCTTGTCAAGGGAAGCCAATTGTCCAGTGTGATAGGCAAGCTGCGCTATCTTTAGGTCATCAGCTCGTTCCAGATTTTTCAAAAGGCCTGCCTTTTCCTCCATGGCATCGTATTTTTTCTGCTCTATGGATTTAGAACGCTTCATCATTTTGGCGGCCTTATGGCCGATATAGCCTCGATCCGGACGCAAGCCAGAATTACGGGTAGCATATTTTGTTTTTTCAATGTTGTCAGACCAGTTTGCCTTTTCATTGGCACTGGTTTCGAGCCTTCGTATTTCCTTTTTCAGCTTTTGGTTCTCAGTTAATTCAAAATGGTCTTGCCGCTCCTTATTGAGCAGCCAGCTGGAAAAGTTACCCTGCTGTATGTCGATGCTCGTTCGATTGATCGAAAGAATGTGATCCACACATCCATCTAAAAAAGCACGATCATGGGATATGAGAATAAATCCACGTTTTGAATTTAGATACTGGCAGACAATCTCTCTTCCGTTTACATCGAGATGGTTCGTGGGCTCATCAATGAGCAAAAAGTGATTCCGTTTTAAAAATAAGGTAGCAAGTAAAACCTTCGTCTGCTCCCCATTGGAGAGTGTCTCAAAGGGTTGATATAAAACATCCTCAGAAAGATCAAGTAAACTTAGTTCACGCACGAGGCTCCAGTGTTCATACTCATTGCAAATGCCATCGATCACCTCAAGCGTGTTTGCACTGGTATCTTCAACCGGAAAGGGAAAGTACTCAAACGTGACGGAGGATGAAATTGTTCCCGTATACTCATACTCACCCAGCAAGAGCTTTAAAAAAGTTGTTTTCCCTCTGCCGTTTCTTCCGGTGAAGCCGAGCTTCCAATCGGTATCGATTTGAAAACTGACCTGTTCAAATATGTTGTCATAGCTACCATCGTAGGCAAACGTGAGGTTTTGAATGTTAATTTGTGACATGGCTTTGTCCCCCCTGTAAAAAAGTAGTGGTTGCAAGAACGTTAGCTCTTGCAACCACTACACAAAGAAACAAAGCCTACCTAGGGCTCATGTAATATGTGAGAGCTCAAACATGCATAACCTTCTTGCACAGGCACGACAAAACTGCGGTGTTACCGCTTAATCGCTTTATCATACCAAACGTATTAGCAAGAAGTAATGCGCATCTTTTCAGCTCCAATCATCATTAGGTAGAGAAATCATATCATAAGCTTCTAAAAAAATCAATGAGTACTTAAAAGATACCACTGGTGAACGAGAGCAAAAAGCATAACCCCCCATTCGTCCAACGCGAATGGGGGGCTACTCTTCTGCAATTACATTCAATTTTGTCACTGAGTGATACCTCCGTATTCTAGATGCTGGGTTTTCTTGCCCATATTTCTCTATGAGAACCTTCCAAACCAACGTTCCTTACAAACTCTCACAAAACGTTATCTTGCGCTTTGGCTTGTTTTATCATAGCAATTGCCACAATTCTGTCCAAATGCTACTTACTATGGTAAGCATGTTTCGGAATTTGTCATCCACGTGAGTTCTTTGGTTCAAGAGAAACGGTTGCTTTGCCCAAGATCCATTTATATAAAAAGTTAGGTAAGCTAGGATCCTTTACATTGTACTCACCTTCCTTCTGTCTATATAGTACAATATAGACATGTTTTTGTCAATACTCATTTTCCTTTTTGTGCAATATTTTTCCTGGCTCAGCAGGAGCTCACAACGAGAAAGAGACAACTCCAAAGCGTTGTCTCTTTCCGTTATGATATTCGCTTCCGTTTTATAGCAGAGCGAGGAGTTCTTCGACCGCTTCTTTTCGGGTGGCCCAACTGGTGACGAGGCGAATGATGAAACGACCATCCTCCGCCTTTCCCCACAAGGTAAACGCAAGCTTGCTTTTAAGCGCCTCCAGCTGCTCAGCTTCCACCAAAATGAACTGCTGGTTGGTTGGGGATTCCAAGTAAAAGGGATAGCCTTTCTCCTGTAAGCCCTTTTTCAGCATGTCTGCCAGCTCGATGGCATGTTTACTAATTCTGAAGTACAGGTCATCGGTAAACAAGGTATCAAACTGAATCCCGAGAAAACGTCCTTTCGCGAGAAGGGCTCCATGTTGTTTGATTATGGTCGTGAAGTTCTTCGGTGCATTGTGTTTTGTGAACACAACCGCTTCACCAAAGAGTGCCCCTACCTTGGTCCCTCCAAGGTAGAAGGCATCACAATAGTTTGCAAGGTCTGGAAGGCTCAGATCGCACGCTGCGCTCATTAAGCCATAGCCTAGGCGGGCCCCATCTAAGTAGAGGGGAAGTTCATACTCTCGGCACACAGAGGAAAGGTCGGCTAATTCCTGCTTGGAATACAGTGTTCCAAACTCCGTGGGATAGGAGATATAAACCATCCCTGGAAACACCATGTGATCGTAGCTTGGATCCGCATAGAATTCTTGCAAATAGGATTTCAAGGTCGCCGCTTGCAGTTTCCCTTCAAGGTGAGGCAGTTCCAGAACCTTGTGACCGGTCCATTCAATGGCACCTGCTTCGTGCACGCTCACATGGCCTGTGGAAGCAGCCACCACACCTTCGTATTGTTTGAGCATCGCATTGATCACAATCTGGTTCGTTTGCGTTCCACCAACCAGGAAAAAGACCTCAGCCTCCGGGCATTGGCAGGCTTCTTTGATTTTCTGCTTCGCCTGCTGGCAGTACTTATCCGTTCCATAGCCCGACAAAGATTCCAGATTGGTCTCCAGCAGGGCCTTTAGCACGTTCTCGTGTGCGCCCTCCGTATAATCGCTTTCAAAATAAAGCATGGGTTCCGCCTCCTCAAATGGGTTATATCTGAATGCACTAAGCATGTCTCTTTGTATTGTAACATAAAGGAACGCCATGATGAAAGACTTTGTTGATTCATGAAGATCAAACACGTTTAATATATTTTCATTCTCCGGCCTGTCCCATCCGGGGCCTTGCCGTCTGTGGAACCAAAGCCCTTCCTTTCCGTCTAATTTGAAAAGCATACGGCAACGAATTGCAAGAACTGTTTGATTGCAAAGCGGACAAGCTCAGCCCGTACTCAGCTTACGTAAGAGTGTGTCCGTATGGTTGCTGCGGACAATTGAAGTCGCAAGCTGTCGTTTTGCGTCAAATTACCGTCGTTTTGCGTCATAGAGGTTCGGTGTATTTTCCTCTTCAGGCATAATGTACAGGAAACTGATAGGTGGTGAATCGTTTGTCGGAACCGAATAGAAGAACTGGCGTTCTCGAAATCGTGATTTGTGATGATGATGTGCAACAGTTAACCGCCATTCAAGAAGCCACCGAGCGTTATTTTGCCCTGCATCCGGAACGGCCTGTTCACATCCGGACTTACGATAACGCCCTGCTATTATCCGAAGACTTCTCCAAACTAGGCGCTTGTGATATTTTGCTTCTTGATATTTTTATGCCAGGCATACTGGGTACGGAAATCGCTCGGGAACTTCGCAAGCGAAAAGAAAGAACTGAGATCGTTTTTTTGACCACCAGCTCGGAATTTGCCGTGGAAGCATTTGCCCTAAAGGCAGCCCACTATATCGTAAAACCCTTTACGCAAGATACCTTTGATGAGGCCTTGAATCGGGTGTTTGAACGTCTTGACTTTTTGCAGCCAAAGAAGATCCGCATCAAACTAACGGGAAGTAGCGTACAAACAATTGATATCTCTGAGATACAGTATATCGAGAGCTTTTCCCACCTTCAAACGGTGCATCAAAAGGATGGCACCCTCCTAAAGGCAAGGCAGTCCATGTCACAGTTTCTACTTGAGTTGGAGCAGTTATCTCCGGGACAATTCCTTTCCCCCTACAAAGGGTATATTGTCAATCTTGCTGCGATACGCACCATAGAGCCGGATCGAATTCTGTTCCAGGGTGGGAAAAGCGTTCCCATTGTAAAACGGAATTATCGAGCGCTTAAGGATCAGTATTTTAATTATATGTTTGGAGGTGATCAGGAACATGACCTATGAGATGCTGCTCACTATACTGCAGCATTGTATTCCCAGTGTTTTTGGCGTGCTTTTTTTGGTCACCTTAATTAGCTACGGGAATAAAAAGCTCATCCTCTTTAATACCGGGCTGTTTACCATGTACGCCATCCTCATTTCCTATCTTTTGATCCCTGTCATCGGCATCTCTAATTTTGAAAAGAGTGTCTTTTTCATTTTCTTAGTTGGGCATATCTGCGTATTGTTCTTTGTCTCTAGTAACTTTTACAACAATCTGTACTACTATTTTGCAATGTCAAACGCGGTGCTCGCCATTTCCATCTTGTGCAATGCCATTTGGTGCCTATTTCAGTACTCAAACCTGGTTAATGTGTGTGTTCTGTTTTTGGTCAGTACCGTTACCTATCTCTTCGCTCTACGCCACTGCCTCACTCCCTTGCGCTTCATTTCAGACTACGTCAAGGGTGTGCGAGGGGCCTCCATGTTTATCCCCATCTTTACGATGATTGCCGTGCTATCGGTGATCGCCTTCTCCTCGATCCATTTTACCCAACAACCCTTGTTTGACCTTCTTATTGTCTTAGAAATTGAGGTGTCTTTTTTTCTCTACCTCTATGTGTTGTATTATAATCTGAAAACCGTCCGAAGCCTTGACGATGAAAAACTCAAAGCAGAACTCTTGAAGTCCGAACTTGCTACCTATAATAAATACGTCAGTTGGTCGCTCCAGAACAACCATGATCTGCGCCATCATAACGCAGTCTTGGCGGAGTATTTGGAAAGTGAAAAAACCGACTTGGCGAAAGAGTACCTGAATGAGTACACTAGAACGGTCTCACTGTTCGAACTAAAGCAGTATTGCAAAAACCCCATTGCCAATGCCGTGTTCCGCCTATATCAGCAACGATCGGAAGGCGCAGGAATTGACTTTCGGGTGACCGCCGATATTCCTGATCAGTTGCCAATGAAGGCCCCGGATATCGTCGTCTTACTCTCCAACCTTCTGGAAAATGCCTGTGAAGCTTGCGAAAAATCCTCCTCCCCCACCTTCATTGTCGTCACGGTAGATCAGGACGGAGAAAGCCTGCGGATACAGCTGCGCAACAGCGTTGGAGCGCAGACTGAGTTTGTACAGGGTCTACCCCTATCCACCAAAAAGCATGGGGGCGTGGGCTTGAAAAGCGTTTCACGGATTGTCGATCAAAATGGAGGTATGCTTCGATTCTTTCAAAAGGCCGGGGAATTTCATACCCAAATCATTCTTCCACTGAAGTGATGGTCTATTATTCCAGACACTCCCAGCTTGAGCAAAATTTCAAGCGTTGCATTTTAAAATCAAGCTACCCGTTCTCTAGGAAATGTGGTACAATGATTAGCCAATGACACATTGGATCATCGTAAGCAAGTTTGGGAGGCTTCTATGAGCATATTAAATGTAGAACATGTCACGCATGGCTTTGGGGCAAGAAGAATCTTAGAGGATGCCTCATTTCGACTGTTAAAGGGGGAACACGTTGGATTGGTCGGCGCGAACGGCGAAGGCAAGTCCACCTTTCTGAATATCATCACCGGCGAACTCATGCCCGATGAGGGGAACGTCAGCTGGTGCAATCGCGTTACCATCGGATACCTGGACCAAAGCAGTACCCTCACCAAAGGGAAAACCATCCGCGAGGTATTGCGCGAGGCATTTTCTGACATGTACCGCATGGAACAGGAAATGCTAGAACTGTATGAACGGATGTCCGATTGCACGGAGGAGGAACTCACCGCCCTGATGGAGGATGTGGGCGAAATCCAGGAAATGCTGGATTGCAGCGGCTTCTATGTGCTGGATACCCGCATCGAGGAGTACGCCAATGGCTTAGGCCTGCGGGACATTGGTTTGGATCGCGATGTCAGTGAACTAAGTGGAGGGCAACGAACCAAGGTGTTGCTGACCAAGCTACTACTGGAAAATCCCATGATTCTAATTTTGGATGAGCCCACCAACTACTTGGATGAGAATCACATTGTTTGGCTTAGAAACCTCCTCCAAAACTATGAGAATGCCTTTATTCTTGTTTCGCATGATACCTCGTTCTTAAACTCCGTGGTCAACGTCATTTACCATGTGGAGAACGCCGTGCTCACGCGTTACAAAGGTGACTATCAAAACTTTGTTGCCATGCATGAGCTAAAAAAACGCCAACTGGAACAGGCCTATGAGAAGCAGCAGAAGGAAATTTCCCATCTGGAAGACTTCATCGCCCGCAATAAGGCGCGCATTGCCACTACTAACATGGCAAAAAGCCGACAGAAAAAGTTGGACAAAATGGAGATCATTGAACTCAGCCGCGAAAAGCTCAAACCCACCTTTTCCTTTGCCCCCGCACGTACGCCGGGCAAGATCGTCATTGAGGCGAACAATCTCGTGCTGGGCTATGACGAGCCTCTTACTGCCCCCCTCAATTTGCAGTTGGAGCGCGGAAAGAAGGTGGCGGTTAAGGGGGTCAACGGCTTGGGAAAGTCCACGTTACTCAAGACCTTACTGGGTTTACAGCCACCCATTGCAGGAACTGTAGAGTTGGATCAGTTCGTAGAGATTGGTTACTTCGAGCAGGAGCATGCCAAGGGCAGCAACACGGCCCACGCGGAAATCTGGCAGGAATACCCCTCCCTCACCAACGCGCAGGTGCGCGGAGCCTTGGCCAAGTGCGGATTAACCTCCGAGCACATCGAAAGCCAAATGAAGGTGCTCAGTGGCGGCGAGAATGCTAAGGTTCGCCTGTGTAAACTGATGCTAAGAAGTATGAATTTGCTTGTGCTGGACGAGCCTACCAACCATCTCGATGTGGATGCGAAGGAGGCCTTAAAAGAAGCCTTGTCCGAGTTCCGCGGAACGGTACTCTTGGTAAGCCATGAACCGGAATTTTACCAAGATGTTGTCTCCGACATTTGGAATCTGGAAGAATGGACGACCAAGATCGTTTGATCCTACTCTTACCCTTTCAATCCAATCGAATAGGTTACGTAAGGCTTCTCTCCCTTCCAGGAGAGAAGCCTTACCCATCGTAGATCACAATGGGAATGCCCTCCTCGATCTGCTCAAACAAAACCTTGGCTAAGGCGTATGGTGCATTGATGCACCCATGGGTGCCATTTCTCACATAGATTTTTCCTCCAAAGGAGGAACGCCATGGGGCATCGTGAATGCCGATGTTCCCGTAAAAGGGCATCCAGTAGCTCACCCTGCTGGCATAATCCACGCCCCGCAAGGTGGCACCTTTCTGCTTATAGTTTAGCATATAGGTTCCGGTCACGGTTTGGTTCCCTTTCTTGGGGTTCCCTGTGACCACGGGACCTTGGGCTATGATTTCTCCATTTTTGTAGAACCATAAATACTGCTTTGCAATTGAAATTTCTACATAGGTATTGCCTAGCTCCTCCTCTCCCCTCCCAAAGGCGGTTTGCAAATAGGCCGGTTCTTTTTCCACCCGATCACCCAGCAGGATATGGTTTTGCAAGGCATTCCGTTCTGCCTCTTGATCGAGCTTCCATCCATAGAGCCCGTCTTTTAGCTCGATCACCTTGCCGGATGAGGTCTTGAATGTTCGCGAGATCCCAACGGTATCGTATCGTTTGCTTAACGTCCGAAGGTAGTTCCGGACCGCTTCTTGGTCTAGCTGAACCTCTAAGTCCTCATCAACCATCAACCAAGTGTGGATGGTCTCTCCATCCACCACCTCACGATCATTCCCAAACTGATAGCTCACCCGCGTAGAAACGTAGCGATTGACCAAGCGAAGCGTTTCGATGGTTTTGGGTGAATCCATTCGATACTTCGGAGTCTTGTAACAGCCTTCCTCCAATAACTCTAAAGTTCGAATTCCCTGCTGCAGGCATCGTTTGATAGCCACTTCAAGCTGATCTTGTTGGATCTGATTTCCTTCCACTTCTTTGATCAGTCGGTATGAACCATTCGCGTATTCAAATCCAACATTATTCGGTTCCACCACGGTTCGTAGCAGGCAGTTAAGACGGCTCCGTTCATACGCTAGCTTCCCTTCATCATAGGTGACCAGATCTTCTATCTCATAGCTCTGCCGGCTCCAAACCGAGCGAATCCAGAAGAGCGAATGCCGGCTCTGCAATCCTTGCGAAAGATCGCACCCTTCCTTGAATCGCAGCCCAATGGACTGACCCGTGATTTCATCAATCTCGCCATCTCTCTCGATGCATTGCAAGGAGTAGTTTGGAATTTGCTCCTTTAGAATGGTTTCAGCTTCCATCCGGGTTTTTAGGGAAACGTCGATGCCATAGATCGTGGTGTGGAAGCCATAATGATGCGCAAAAAAGAAGGATATGAGAAGATAACTAAGTATCGGTATGAGCACTAGACCAAACAATGCCTTTCGGAAGGAGCCCATTGGAAGGAAAACTTTCATATATTGATTCGCTTTCTACTATAAAAATAGAATCTTTTGACAGGATGCCGGAAATCCTCTATACTGAGAAGGAAAAAAGAGAAAAAGAAGTGATTGCATTGAAAAAAGAAAACTGGAGCGGGGTATCCTTCGCCATTGCCGCCTATACCCTGTGGGGTATTCTTCCGATCTACTGGAAACTGGTCGATCGTGTCTTGCCCCTTGAGGTCTTAGCCAATCGGATTGTCTGGGCCTTTCTCTTTACCGTTCTACTGATTACCTTCACGAAACAATGGACCGCGCTCAAGCAAATTTTTCAGGATAGGAAACAAGTGATTCTGATTTTGTTTGCCTCCATGTTCATTGCCTTTAATTGGGGCCTTTACATTTGGGCGGTGAATACCGGCAAAATTGTGGATGCAAGCCTCGGTTATTACATCAACCCCTTGGTGGCTGTGCTCTTAGGCGTCTTTGTGTTCAAAGAAACCTTAGATCGTTGGACCATTGCTTCTCTTTGGATTGCCTTTCTCGGGGTTTTGATCAAGACCATACAATATGGCAACATTCCTTGGGTTTCCCTTGGCCTTGCCATTTCCTTTGGAATCTATGGTGCAATGAAAAAAATGGTGAAGGCCAACTCCATTGCAGGACTGACCTTAGAAACTGCCATGCTGACACCCCTTGCCTTGGGATACATTCTCTTTCGAAACTCCAGTGGGCTTGGGGCCTACCAAGTGGAAAGCACTCCCATCTTGATTCTTTTGATGGCTTCCGGCTTGGTGACTGCCATTCCCCTGCTCCTCTTCTCCAGTGCGGCGCAACGACTGCCTATGTCCCTGCTCGGGTTTACGCAATACATTGCCCCGACCATCAGTCTACTCCTAGGGGTATTCGTGTATCACGAGCAGTTCACGCATCTCGATCTGATTGCCTTTTGCCTCATCTGGATGGCACTGGGCATTTATACCTTTTCTCAGCTGCAGGCGTATCGCAAAAGCAAAGTGCTGACGCCCACCAAATAGCACATGCATGGGAGGGCCTCTGAATCGTCAGAAGCCCTTCTTCCTCGTTCACCCAAACTCGATGGAGCGTCGATTGCACTTTATGATTCCCTGCGTTACACTATATGCAAAGAATGAGAAGCAAAGTATAGGAGATTGTTATGAATAATCCAGCCAAAAAGAGATTGAAAGACGAGTTTAAGGCCCGTGTGGTGGTGGGTGGGGTTTACCAAATCCGCTGCAACCCCACCGGACAGAGCTGGATCAAGGCCAGCGCGAATCTTCCGGGTGCAAAGAACCGATTTGACTTTTGCGTCTTCACCAACTCCGCCCCGGAAAGCGGCATGTCCTCCGCCTGGAAAGAATATGGTGCAGAAGCCTTCTCCTTTGAGGTCTTGGAGGAACTTGAAAAGCAAGAGCTCCAAACGGATTCCGAATTTAAAGAAGACGTGAACACCTTAATGGCACTCTGGAAGGAAAAACAGAAGGAAGGTCTTTGAACCCATTCAAAGAAACCACTTAACTGTAACAGAACTCGAAAAAGACGTCCCCCAAACCTTTGTTTGGGGGACGTCTTTTTCGGGCGTATTTCTTAGGCCTTTAGCATTTGCTCTACCTGAAAAAAATTCTGCCAAGGATCGGGTTCCTTCATCCGTAATAAGGCATCCTCCATGGTAATGCCATCGGGCGTGATGCGGCTTAGTTCCTCCCATGCAATGGGCATGGAAACTTTGGCTCCGGGCCTGGCACGCAAGGAATAGGGGGCGACACTGGTTGCCCCTCTTCCATTTCGAATCCAATCAATGAAAATTTTATCGCTTCGCTTTGCCTTTCTCACATTGCTTGTGTACCGATCCGGCCAGGTTTGCTCCATCACTTCTGCCACCCGTTTGGAAAAGTCATGTACCGTCTCCCAAGAAGCAAGGGGTTTTAGCGGAACGACCACATGATAGCCTTTGCCACCGCTGGTCTTGAGGTAAGAATGGAGGGAAAGCTCGGCAAGGATTTGCTTCATATCCAGCACCCCCTGACGGATGGTGCCCATCTCCATCCCTTCATCCGGATCCAGATCGAAGACCATCATATCCGGCTGCTCTAGCTGCTTCACCTGACTGCCCCAAATATGGAACTCCACTGTGCTCATTTGAGCTTCAAAGAGGAGACCTTCCAGCTTCTCCAGATAGCAGTACTCTTCCGTCTCTCCATCGCTGTTAGGAATGGGCAGGGTGCGAATCCCCTTTCCTTGCTCTAAGCCGGGATGCTTTTTAAAGAAGTGCGTCCCGGCGATCCCTTTCGGGCAACGCACCACGCTGAGGATGCGTTGGCTCACGTAGGGCAGCATGCGCTCCGAAATCTGCTCGTAATAGCGAACCACATCCTCCTTGCTTCTCTTTGGCTCTTCGTACATCACCTTATCCGGACTGCTAATCCGCACACCGGCTACGAGAATGGTCCTTCCCTTTTCTTCCATCGATCTCTCCGCTTCCTGCTCGATTTCTAGTTCAATCCGATCCGGGTGTTCTGCTTTGACTTCCCTGGGATTCTTGTCTGCTCGTAAGCCCTGAAAACTGGCATGCCGCAGTAGCCCATCCTTGGTCCATTCCGCGAATTTAATTTCCGCAACCAGCTCCGGTCTTACCCACGTGATTTCTTCCTTGGCACGTTCCTTTGGTACTAGGGCAAAGGGTGAGCGCTCTCGGCATAAGGGGGCAAACTGATCTTCCAACAACTTCATGTCAGACTCACTCAATCCCGTCCCCGCTCGCCCGGCATAGATCAAGTCTTCCCCTTCATAGACGCCCAGGAGTAATGCACTCACGCCACTGGTTTTCTTGTCCGTTCGCGTATAGCCACCAATCACAAATTCTTGCCGTTTTTCACACTTTCGCTTAATCCAATCGCCATTTCTTGTCCCCGTATAAGGTGAATCGGCTTTTTTTCCTACGATTCCTTCCATGCCCGCCGCACAGGCTGCCTGAAAACTCTCCTCGCCTTTTCCCCTCACGTGCCGACTATAAAACAAGTCACTGGGTGCCTGCTGCATCAAGGTCTCTAAGCGTTCCTTTCGTGCCAGCAGTGGCTCTTCCCGAAGATCCACCCCATCCAAGGCAAGCAGATCAAAGAGGATATAAGTTAATTTCCCTTTTGGATGCTTCAGATAGTTCTGCAGCGCCTGAAAGTCTGTCTTGCCCCTTTCATCGATGATGGTCATCTCCCCATCTAAGACCATGGCTCTTCCACCAGCCCAGTCAAGAAGCGAAGCCGAAACATCTTGAAAGCGTGAGGTATAGTCATTGCCATTTCGTGTGATTAGGCGCACGCGATTTCCTTCTAAGAAGGCGAGGATTCGATACCCGTCAAATTTCATCTCATAGAGCCACTCATCCCCTGGGGGGATACGATCCACCAGCTTGGCCAGCTGCACATCAAGCTGATGAAAGGGATTTTGGGGAAGCTGTTCTGCTTCCCCTCGCGTAATCTCTTCCATGCTGCGCCCCGTTCGAATGCTGGTTTGAAACCCAGAAATGCCATCCGTTTCTTGGGCATAGGCATCCTTTTCCTTCAGCAGGAGCCAATTCTGTTTGGTTTCTCCTTCCTTTGCAGATAGGCGCACCAGAGCCCATTTCCCCTTTAGACGTCTTCCCTTCAGAGTAAACTTGAGCATACCTACCTTAAGCCCTTCGTTTACGTCTCCATGTGGTTCCCAGAACCCTTCATCCCAGAGCATCACCACGCCCCCGCCATACTCACCCTTGGGGATGGTCCCCTCAAAGTTACGATAGTCCAAGGGATGATCCTCCACTTGAACGGCAAGTCTCTTATCCTGTGTACGAAAAGATGGGCCCTTGGGAACGGCCCAGCTGAGCAGGGCACCATCCCATTCCAGACGAACATCGTAATGATCCTTGCGGGCGAGATGGTGCTGCACCACAAAGCGAAGCTCTTCCCCTGACCTCCGCTCGCCCCCTTCGGGTTCTGCCGTTTTCTCAAAATTCCGTTTGCGCTGGTACTCACTCAGTTTTGTCGTCATGGATTACGCAGGTTCCTTCCCTTTTTGGACATTCTCTACACTGGCTTTGAGCGCTTCCATCAGGTCAATGACCCGACCGCGCTGTTCGGGCTCGGCCGCCACCACCTCTTTGCCAGAGATCTTGCTCTCGATGAGTGCACGAAGCTTTTCTTGGTACTCATCCTGATAGCTTGCGGGATCAAAGGGTGTGTCCATGGAATTGATCAAGGTTTTTGCCATGGTCAGCTCCTGCTCGGAAACCGCTGGCTTTGTATAGGCCTTTTGAAGCTGCCGGATGTCATCGGCATAAAACATCGTGGAAATGAGAATGCCTTCCTCGCGAGGGATGATAGCCATGAGGGTATCCTTCGTTCCCAGGACTGCCTTCCCAATTGCAATTTTCTGCTCAGCCATGAGGGCCGCGCGCAGCAGTTCGAAGGCCTTTTCCCCTCCCGCTTCAGGGGCGGCCTGATAGGTTTTATCATAGTACACAGGGGAGATTTGGTTCAGTTGCGCAAAGTGCAAAATCTGAATGGACTTTTCCTTTTCTGTTTTGATCTTTTCGACCTCTTCGTCGGTTACCACCACATACTGTTCCTTATCGTATTCATACCCTTTGACGATGTCTTCGGACGTAATTTCTTTCCCACAATGGGCGCAGGTTTTCTTATAGCGAATGCGGCTGTTGTCTTCCTTATGCAGTTGGTTAAAATGAATGTCATTGTCTTGGGTTGCCGTATACATGGCGATGGGAATTGCAACCATACCAAACGTAATGACGGACTTGCGTGCTATCATGGAACCACCTCCAGAATTATCTTTTCCAAGGATGGGGCAAGTATCCATGGTCTTAGGAATATTTCCAGAACACAAAAGAGAGGACGGCCCCTTCGGTCATCCTCTCTTTCGTTTTCCGTTTCGTCAAATAGCACCCTAGTGGCAAAGCGTCATTGGATGGTGGACACAATCCTGATAGGGGATTTGGAACTCTCGGATTCCACTGGAGTAAGGAGCAATATCATATTGCTGGTAATACAACACAAGTCCATCCGGTCGGCAGTAAAACTGATCCTCCTGGAAGGCTTCCGAAATGAGCTCTTTGCTGTCATCAAAATAAAGATCCGGTTCCTGTTCCATTTGCGCGGCCACCTGGCTTAGGAGAAAGCCTTTCGCATCGGGCAAGCAGGTTACCAACTGATTGAGCTGGATGCGTTCACAGTTGTTTAGATTCCAGGTTTGGGAATCGCGCACGGTATTGCCATGTGCGCCACCGGTGTATTCATAGCGATCAAACACAAGGCTAATAATGCAGGAACGAAGATATGTCAACTCATACTTCATGACCGCATCAAAGACACGGACGGGATACTGTTGCTTTTTGTCTTCCTTATACTGCTGGATGGCCATAGGAAACAGCTCTGATTCACAGTGCGTTTGAAACTCCATTGCCTTCTGTTTGTAATACTCGTTGACCTTTCTTAAGCAGGCCCGATGTAGCATGGAGTAAAATTCAGGATACGCAATGGTGTACGTCATCAAGGTTTCTCCGTTAAACGTAAGGGAATTCTTTCGAATGCGTTTCTGAACCCAAAAATGATTCCGTATCATGATATTCACCTCCTAGTAGTCTATGTTTCACCCCCAAGACTTGATCCGAGATTTAGAACCTAGCCATAAAAAAGAGGAGTTCTAATCCGTGATTAGAACTCCTCTGGGTTCAACTGACATGATATTGCAGTCGCTTTCTTAGACCTTGCTCGTCTCTTTATTTTGTTTTAAGCAAGGAGAGCAGGTCTTCGATGCAATTCACAGGTGCAAGACAGGCTCCATTCCTGCAAAGATAATACATGGATCCCTGGGATGGAATGGGATACTCCGCCGTAAAGGGTGCCAGCCGGGCAAGCAACTCGTGGTTGCTTTTGGTTTTCAAAAGCGTGCTGACATTGGGGATGGTAATCGATTGAAGTAGTTTTAACCATTCCTGGGGAGTCTCCTGCTCTGAAGAGACGCAGATCAATTCTTGCG
This sequence comes from [Clostridium] viride DSM 6836, assembly GCA_000620945.1. Classification (GTDB taxonomy): domain Bacteria; phylum Bacillota; class Clostridia; order Oscillospirales; family Oscillospiraceae; genus Evtepia; species Evtepia viridis. The sequence continues at coordinate 584,792 of KK211198.1, forward strand.
ATGGAGACAAGGCTTCCAAGAAGGCCAAAAGGGAAACACTATATCCGGCGGGGTAATCCTCTAAGGCTGCGGTTAAGAAGCGAAGCTGTTTCTCGCTCCGATCCATCCACTTCATGTCTCCGGTGAGTCGTGCCAATCGACCCAGAACGAGGCCTGCCATCCCATTTCCCGAGGGCATGGCCCCGTCATAGATCTCTTTTGGTCGGCTGATCAGAGCTTCCGCATCGTTGGCATAGAGATAAAACCCACCTGCTTGCTCATCCCAAAAATGCTCTGCCATTTGTTCTGCCACTTCAATACATTCCTCTAACACATAAATATCAAAGCTTGTTTGGTAAAGCTCAAGCAGAGCAAAGCAATAAAAGGTGTAATCATCCAACTGGCCAAGATGCGCGGCTTCGCCCTGCCGCCAACGGAGCAGCAAGCGGCCGCTCGCATCCTTTAAGTTCTGAACAATAAATCTATGAGCCGTTTGCGCCGCTGACAGGTAGGGGGTATCTGGCAGCAGACGTCCCGCTCTGGCGCAGGCTGCAATCATCAGCGCATTCCATGAAGTGAGCACCTTATCATCCTTATGCAGCTTCGTGCGATGCAGTCGGTAGTCATATAGAATTTCAAACAGGGAGTGCAGCCTTGAGTCAAGCTCCTCAACACAGGAGGAAGCAATCAAGTTGGGAATGCTCTTTCCCTCAAAGTTACCCTGCTTACGAATATCATACGCTTCACAAACATAAGCCCCATCCCGTTTTCCAAGAAGCTCCTGCATTTCCTGAGGGGTAAACACATAGTACTTTCCCTCAACACCCTCACTGTCTGCATCCTGTCCACAGTAAAACCCACCGAGCTCATCGGTCAATTCACGAAGAACATAATCCAGTGTGCGTTTGGCAATGTCACGGTAAAGGGGACGCTTGGTGACTTGATATGCCTCCAGATAACCCAGGGTCAGCAGTGCATTGTCATATAGCATCTTTTCAAAGTGGGGCACCAGCCATCGTTCATCGGTGGAGTAGCGTGAAAATCCACCACCAATGTGATCAAAAAGACCACCCCGATACATCTGAGTCAGGGTATGTTCCACCATATCCTGGGCCTGCGGATCGTCCTCTAACTGCGCATACCCCAGGAGAAAGAGAAGATTGTGTGCTGCCGGAAACTTTGGGGCTGAACCAAAGCCACCCCAGCGTCCATCGTAACTGCGACGATACCAGGAAACCCCATCCTGGATCAGCTTCTTACTTGGTTCTTTGCTTCCTTTTCCTCGTTCTTGGGGCGCTTGCAGATAGGAAACCATTTCTTCCCCAGCCCGAAGAAGCTGATTGCGATTCGTATTCCATTGCTTTGTAATCGCCTCAAGCAGCTCCATTAGGCCCAGTCTTCCATAGCGCATGGTTTTGGGAAGATAGGTTCCTGCCCAAAAGGGCTTTTGCTCCGGCGTCATGACGATGGTAAGGGGCCAACCCCCTTGACCGGTTAAGACCTGGCATGCTGCCATATAGACGGCATCCACATCCGGGCGCTCCTCCCGGTCTACCTTGATGCAGATATAATCACGATTGAGCACCTCAGCTACCTCGTCATCTTCAAACGATTCGTGGGCCATAACATGACACCAGTGGCAGGTACAAAGGTAGAACCAAGTCAGCTATACCCAATAGATAGGAAGATCGGTTTATCTTCCTGCTTTGCTTTTTCAAACGCATCGCTACTCCATGGAAACCAGTTTACTGGATTATAAGCATGCTGTGATAGATAGGGAGATTTCTCATGGATCAATCTATTGGGTTCTCTGTTTTTGTTCACGGGCATCACCTCCTTATCTAATTTCTTTATGTTTATTGTTTCTTGTAGACATCCAATTATACTGACCTGTAGTAAGAGACCTAAAGGCTTTTGGTAGACAGTAAAGTTCCAGTGATGATATAATGCTCCAGAAAACGAAAATTGAAAGGGTTTAACATGAGCGTGTTTTTTTATGGCTGCATTACTATGGATGGCTATCTTGCTGATATAAACCATAACTTGGACTGGCTTTATCAAACTGGTACAATAGAAGAAACCGGTTATGAACATTTCTATCAAAGCATGGATATTACGATCATGGGGAAACGAACCTTTGATGAAATTGAAACCATGGAGAATATAGATAATGTTTATTCAACTACAAAAAACTATGTTTTTACACATTCTGAAGGCTTATCAGTGAAGGGTTTTATTCCGATTGACGGTGATATTGTTGAATTTGTTAGCCAAATAGACAAGAATAAAAACGTTTGGATTGTTGGAGGGAACACAATCGTCGCTCCTTTATTAGACAATGATATGATTGATACCATGATAATACAGATCGCTCCAGTGTTATTGGGGATGGGAATCCCCTTGTTTTCACAGAAGGAAGCATTCAAGAGATTTTCTCTAAAAGAAGTAAAAAGGTACGGACAATTTGCAGAATTAGTATATACTAAAACTTAGCTTATACTAAGCGTGGGCAGCTTAGGAAAATAAAAAGGTTAGGGTACCGATACCCTAACCTTTTTTCTTATAAATTCGGTGCTTCCTCTACCTCAAGGGGGATAAAGGAAAAACTTGCAACGTCGAACAGTCCCATATCGGTCAGCTTCAATTCCGGAATGACGGCAAGTGACATGAAACAGAGTGTCATGACCGGCTCAACTTCCCGATAAACCCCCAGCTGAACGTAGGCATCCTCGTGAATGCGCTTAAGCGTTTCGCTCACCCACTGGCCGCTTTGGTCACTCATTAAGCCGCCAAGAACCATGGGCATGGCATTGATGACGGCTTGATCCTTCACCAATACGATGCCGCCTCCCTGTGCAATGAGCTGTTCCACCGCAAAGGCCATGTCCTGATCGCTGGTCCCCACCGTAATGATGTTATGGGAATCATGGGCAATGGATAAGGCCACAGCTCCCTCGCGAATACCATAGCCCCTCAGCAAAGCTACGGCGACGTTTCCGGTGTTCTGATGACGCTCCACCACGGCAACCTTCACTAGGTCCTCTTCCGGCTGATACACAAAGTCGCCCTCCTGGGTTCGGCTAACCTGCGCCACGCCCTTTCCCGTCACCACGCCACCGGGCAGAATGTCAATCACATGCACCCGATCGGATTGGAGCTTGAGCTTCAGCTTCTCCTCAGAGAAATCTTTCACATGAAAGCTCCCACGTACCGCTGTGTTATCGCAGAACTGTACTTCCGGTAGGTAGATTCCGTCGCGGGCGACTTCCTCCCCTTCGATGAACACACGTTTGACCGTAAAGTCGCGCAGGTTATCCACCAAAACTACGTCCGCCCGCAAACCGGGGGCAATGGCACCACGGTCACGCAGGCCAAAGCATTCGGCCGCATTCAAGCTCGCCATTTGAATCGCCGTAATGGGGTCCAGTCCCTCTTCCACGCAAATTTGCAAGTGATTGTCCAAGTGTCCCAAACTCAGAATCGTTTCTGGCTGACGATCGTCCGAGCAAAGGACACAGCGGCGGCTGTTAGCAGGCGTGACCCCCTTAAGCAGCGTACGCAGGTTATGGCAAGCAGAGCCTTGCCGGAGCAAGACATACATCCCTCTTGTGATGCGATCAAACATTTCCTCCACAGTGGAACACTCGTGGTCGGTGTGGATGCCACAGACCGTATAAGCATTGAGATCGTTTCCCGCAAGGCCGGGACTATGCCCGTCAATGAGTTTCCCCGCTTCTATGGCAACGAGCAACTTATCCAGCACAGCATCGTCTGCATAGATCACGCCCGGATAGTTCATAAACTCCGCCAATCCAAGGATTCGCTCATCCCGAATGGGGTGCTCCATGGCCTTGGCATCGATGACGGCACCGGCATGTTCAAAGGGCGTTGCTGGAACACAGGAAGGTAGCATGAATCGGATGTCCAGCTTCGTGCCTTTCGCGGCCTCCATCATGTAATGGAGCCCTGCTAGGCCACAAACGTTCACAATCTCATGGGGATCAGCCAAAATGGTCGTTCCCCCATGGGGTACGAGGAGCCGTCCGATCTCTTCCGGTGTCACGTAGGAAGATTCAATGTGGATATGCCCATCAATGAATCCCGGCACGGCGTACTGGCCCTTTCCGTCGATCTCCTGCTTTCCTTGATAGTCTCCTATTCCAGCAATGATGCCATCCACAATGGCAATGCTTTGATCTTCCCGGATGGTTCCGGTGTAAACATCCACGACGTGACAGTGTTTGATGACAAGATCGGCCGCAACTCGGCCCGCTGCAACCTCAATGCGTCGTTTTAATGCTGCTTTTTCCATACCATAGCTCCTTTACGCTTCGTGCAACTCCAAAATGGGATCAAAGGTGGTGAGCTTGACGCAATCCACAGGTCCCACATCGGTAATGGCATAATCCGGGATCGCCGTAATAGGCAAAAAGAACATATACATGAGCGGCTCGGGTAAGAAGCAGCCCAATTGATTGGCCGTCTGAGAAAGTTCCTTCTCTTTTTGCGCCACGACCTGGGGTTCCTCGTCGCTGGCAATGCCACCCACGGGCAAGGGCAAAAAGTTCAACACTTCCCCATCGGCTACCAGAACCTGTCCGCCACCATGCTCGATCAGATAGTTTGCGGCAAGTGCCATATCCTGCGCATTGACGCCCATGACAATGAGGTTATTGTCGTCAGGTGCCGCGGTGGAGGCCATCGCGCCTCGCTTCAGGTTCCATCCAGAGCAAAAAGCAAGGGATTGATTGCCGTTTACCCCAAAGCGTTCTAACACGGAAACCATAGCAACATCCTGCTGGGTATCCGGCAGAACCACGCCGTTTTCTACCCGAAGCTCCACGTCTCTACGTTTCCGGACAAAGGGACCTTTAACATCCATGGACAGCACCTTTGCTGTGCCATTGGTAATGGGCACCTGATAGCGGAAATCGTCTGCTGTGGTTTTCTTGCACTTAAGTTCACTGCTTAGCACCTTGCTCCGCTTGGGTGCTTCCAGGGGAATCGTTAACGCTTTGTTCTGCGCCACCAAGGTTCCGTTCGTCATGACGGCTTCCACTTGGAAGCTCTCAGGGCTGTCCACCAAGAGAATGTCGGCGATTCTACCCGGAGAAATGGAACCGACCTTATCGTCAATGCGGTAGGCTTCTGCGCTGTTGATGGTTGCCATTTGAATGGCGGTCATGGGGGCTACCCCGGCCCCAATGGCAAGGCGAACCACATTGTCCAAGTGGCCTTTTTCCAGAATGTCCGAGGGGGTCACGTCGTCGGTGCAGAAGCTGACTCTTCTGGCCAGTGCGGGATTCACCTCGGTAACGGCTCGCATGTTTTCTGCTAGGAAATGGGTAACGGAGGATTCGCGAATGAGCATGTGCATGCCCTTTCTCATTTTTTCCACTACTTCTTCATGATCATAGCTTTCATGATCCAAGCGAACCCCGGCACAGAGATAACCGTTTAAGTCCTTGCCCCTTGCCATGGGTGCACAGCCAAAGACGGGAAGGCGGTGTTTGGCGGCCTCCACAATGGCACCCAACGCATTTTCATCCTCTTCCTGGATCGCTTCGCGAACGGTTTCCCAAACGCCGAAGCACTCCGGCCATTTCTGAACTTTTGCATGAATCTCCGGATTGAAGTTGCAGGAAATGGTGGAGGTGGGGATGGTATACGGCGTTTTATAGGGAGCCCCCCAGAATACCTTCAAAGGGCTGTTCTTGATCTCTGCAAAAACTTCTTGCAGGCCTTCCAAGCCGGAAACGGAAATGTACTCATCCAGACCGGATACGATACTGGTTGTCCCACAGGGGACCACCGCTTTGGCAAAGCTGGTGATGCTCAGCTTGCTGCATTCACTGTGAATGTGTCCGTCAATGAGGCCGGGAACCAGATACTTCCCGCTGGCATCAATGCATTCCGTATTAGGTCCGAGATAGTCTGTGATGTCTCCCACCGCAACAATGGTATCCTGATAAATGGCCACATCGGCCGGATAGATTTCGCTTGTCATGACATTGACAAGCAGCCCGTTTTGAATGGCCTTATCCGCCGGAACGATGGCCCGACCGGCACGAATCAGCGCTTTCAGACGTTCTATGGTAATATCCATGCGTTTATTATCTCCTTCGTACACGCTGGTTAATTCCAGCTGCCGATCACGTTCTCAACCAAGAATTCCTGGGCATTGACTTGGTCATCGCTCATGGTTTCGCCTTGTGCTACCAAGACCGTTCCCTTATTATCCTTTAGCTCTCCACCAAATACCTTGATTTTTCCACTTGCAATGTCTTCCTTGGCCTGCAGCACCTTATCCTGGATCTCTTTGGGTACCAGCGCTTCGTTGAAGGCAGAAATCTTTGCACACTCGCCGCCCTCATAGTAATAGGTATCGCTGCTTGCGGTTCCATCCACCACAGAGGTGATGATATTCTTGAAGATGGGGGTAAAGTTCCAAACATAGGAGAAGAGGACTGCCTTGGGCGCCAGGGCCTGCATGTCTACATTGTAGCCGATGCAGAATGCACCGTTTTGCTCACAGGTCTGTGGAATGGCCGGGGAGGAAGCTTCCATGCCCATGTACTTAATGCCTTGATTGATGAGGGTCTTCGCGCTTTGGGTTTCTAAGTCCACATCATACCAGCTGTTGGCCCAGACAAGCTGAACCTTAGCATTGGGGTTTGCATATTTTGCACCCAGGGCGTAACCGTTGATGGCAGCACGGACGGAAGCTTCCGACATGCTTCCCGCAAAGCCCAAGGTATCGGTTTCAGACATCAGAGCAGAGGCATAGCCGGCTAAGAACATACCTTCGTAGTTGCGGATTTGGTAACCGATGAGGTTATCCACCTTGTCTCCCTGTTGAGCGACGACAATCTCCGGGTTTTCTGCTGCCAAATCGGACAGGAAGGTCGCATATCCCGCACTGGCACCAATGATGAGGTTCACGCCTTCGCCGGCGAGAGCATCGTAAGCATTTTTCACAGCAACCTGCTCTTCGGCAACATTTTCCATAACGATCAGGTTCTCTTTAGGAATCCCAAGCTCCTCCATCGCAGCCAAGAGGCTTTCATGGGTAGCCTGACACCAGCCGCCATCGTTAACGACCAAAGAGGTGATTTCACCAATCTTAACGGTAGAGTAATCGATCTTAGCTGCTTCTTCGTTTGCATTAGGGGTCTTAGACGTGCATCCTGCCAGAAAGGCTGCTACCATTGCGACGGCTAAGAATACGCTGATTAATTTTTTCATGTTCTCTTCTCCTTCTTATTTACCGGCTTTCCCGGTCATACTTTTGACAGAGTGCTGCGGGTTCTTCCGTGTGTTTCTTTCGGAAACTTCCGGTGGTTATGATCAAGGCAAGGATGGTTGCCGCATACGGAAGCATGCCATAAAATTGGGATGGTACCCCCGGGAGATATACCTGCATGTTAATCCCTACAATGCTGATTCCTCCAAAGAGGAGGGCCCCAAGGGCGGCATAGCCCGGATTCCATCGGGAAAAGGCCACCAGAGAAAAGGCAATCCACCCTTTGCCTCCAGTCATCCCTTCGTTCCAGAAGTTTGTATACGACAGGGAGATGCAGGCTCCGCTGATGGCTGTCATGGCACAGCCAAACATCACATAGGCATAGCGCAAGGCAAATACATTGATGCCACTGGTATCCAGAGCGGCTGGATTCTCACCTAAAGCACGCAAAATGAGCCCCGGTCTGGTTTTGTAAATATAGAACATACTTAGGGGAATGATCAGATACATGGCATAGACGAAGAGATCGTGCTTAAAAAAGATGTCACCAAGAATGGGGATTTGGGATAGCAACGGGATTTCGATGGTCTCGAACTTCACTCCAGAGGCAACACCGGTCACGTTCTTTCCAATGAAGCCACTTAGGCCACTGCCAAAGATCAAAAAGGCCATTCCGCAGACGGTTTGATCGGCTTGCAGGGTAACCGTCAGAAAGGCAAACAGCAGGCCCAAAAGAGCTCCGACCAGGATCACCACTAGAATGCCGATGGCCAAGTGCTTTGTGTAATAGACCGAAAGAAAGCCAGACACCGCTCCCATCAGCATAATCCCTTCCAGCCCCAGATTCATGATTCCCGCCCGTTGAGAGAACACTTCACCAATGGATGCATACAGAATGGAAACGGCATAGACAATCGCGGAGGTACAAATGGAAATTAGAAATGCCGTCATTCGTTCACCTCCCATTCTCTTTCCTTCGTTGGAAAGGTAAGCTGATAGTGATTGAAAAATTCACCTGCAATGACTGCAATCATGATACAGCCCTGGATCATCGTTGCAATCTGGGATGGTACTCCCATAATTTGAACGGCGGCGCAGCTGTTGATCAAACCACCAAACAGAATGGAAACCAAAATCACGGTAAGGGGATGAAAGCGACTGAGATAGGCAATCACGATGCCCGTATACCCACTTCCGCCCGGCAGTTGCGCTTGCACGCGATGGACAACACCCGTGACCTGCACAAAACCGGCCAGACCTGCGATGGCTCCACTCAGAGCAAGCACCAAAATGATATACCGTTTCACGTTGATGCCCGCATATTCCGCCGTCTTCACACTGCGTTGAATGACATGAATCTGGTAGCCCGCCGTTGTATAGTGTAAAAAGAGCGTCAAGGCAATGGCAATGACGAGGGCAATCAGAATGCCGGAATTAGTCTTAGTGGCCGCTATATCTGGTAAATAGAGGTTTTTGGGGATCGCTGCCGAAATGGCCGTCGTCTGCTTCGGAGCCATCCAAGGGCCGTAACACAGGTAATCTAAAAACAGTAGTGCAATGTAGTTGAGCATTAGGGTAACGATGGTTTCATTCACGTTCCAATGGGCTTTGAGCAAGCCAGCAATGAGGGCCCACACCGCGCCACCCATGGCGCAGAGCAGAAACATCAGGATCATCTGAATGGGGGTTGCCATACTTGGCCCAAAAAGAGCAAAGCTTCCTCCAAAAATGGCTCCCATGGCATACTGCCCTTCCGCGCCGATGTTATTTAGATTCATCTGAAAGGCCAAGGCCACACTGAGACCACAGAGAATGAGTGGCAAGGCTGCCTCAATGCTTCCATTGATTCCACGCAGATTCAAAAAGGAGTAGGAAACCATTTTGGCGTACACCGCGAAGGGGGAAATGCCAATGGCTGCAATAAAAATGGAGCTTAGTACTAACCCAAGCAGTACAAATAGAATGGGGTTGAGAATCTGCTTGCGCAGGGATACGGTCTGTCGTTTTTCCAATCGAATGCTAAAAGGCTTCATATCCTTCCCCCTACGCCAGTTCTCCGGACATCATTCGTCCGATCTCCTCATAGTCGGTATCCGCAGTTTTGCGGATCCCCATGAGCTTACCATCACACAGCACGGCAACCCGATCCGAAAGGGCAAAGATCTCATCCAATTCTTCTGAGATCAAAAGGACGCAGGCCCCTCTTTCCCGTTGTTGCAGCAAGATTTCATGGATTGCCTCAGCCGCACCAATATCCAATCCTCGAATGGGATAGGCTGCAATGACCAAGGTGGGATCCCCGTCCATTTCTCGGGCAACCAAGAGCTTTTGCTGATTGCCCCCCGACATCAAACTAACCGGAAGCTCCATCCCCCCATGCCGAATGGCATGCTCGTCTACATAGGCTTGGGCCATGGCTGCGATGGACTTCTTCTTTAGGATGCCGCCTTTGCTGCAAGTGGGCCCTCGGAACTTTTTCAGCATGGCGTTTTGCTTTAGATTCATCCCAGGAATGAGACCCATTTTTAAGCGGTCTTCTGGAATAAAGGAAATTCCTAGGCCAATCCTCTCTTTTGCCGTGGTCTTGGTGATGTCTTTGCCTTCCAGTGCAATCTGTCCCGAAACAGAAGGCCGCAGTCCGGCAAGGGATTCCGCCAGCTCTCGTTGTCCACTTCCGGCCACCCCGGCAATGGCAAAGAGCTCGCCTGCATGCAGCTCAAAGGATGCCTTGTCCAGTGCTATCAAGCCCTTGTCGTTCTGCACCGTAAGCTCCTTGGCTTCCAAGAGCCGTTTCCCCGGTTCCTTCTGGGGCTTAGCGGTCACCTCATCCATGGTTCTGGCTCCAACCACGGCTTTGGTCAACCGTTCGATGGTGGCATCTTGGGCGAGTAGCTCGTCCTCCACGCGTCCATTCTTTAAAACAGTAATGCGATTGGCGTGTTCCATGACCTCGTTCATTTTGTGGGAGATAACTACCACTGCTTTTCCGTCATCCGCCATGGTTCGAAGCGTCTTGAACATTTCCTTGGCTTCCTGGGGGGTAAGCACGGCAGACGGTTCATCCAAGACCAAGATCTCACAATCCCGACACAACAGCTTGATGATTTCCACCCTCTGCTGTTCACCCACCGATAACTGCCAGATTTTCGCAGCTGGGTCTACCGGGAGGGCAAACTTTTCGGAAAAGGCACGAATGGTTTGCTCCATCTCCTGCTGATTCAAGAGAAAGCGGCGGTGCGGCATGCTCAGAAAAATATTTTCCGCCACGCTAAGGGGCGGAATCAATTCAAAGTGCTGATGCACCATGCCAATGCCCAGTTCGGCCGCATACTTTGGATTTTTGATGGTGATCTTCTCACCACGATGCAGAATCTCGCCGGAATTGGGTTTATAAATGCCCAGCAAAATGTTCATCAGCGTACTTTTTCCAGCCCCGTTTTCGCCTAAGAGGGCATGAATTTCACCAGAATATAGCCGTAGATTCACATGGTCATTGGCAAGGGTTTTACCGAACCTTTTCGTAATCCCTTTCATTTCTAAAAGAGGAACTGTTTCCACTGCGTTCACCTCCGATGTCTCTTCAAAAAATAAAAAATGCACTGCAGGTGGAATTTGGCTTCCCGTCCTACAAATGCATTTGAACTTTTATGTTATTTTCCGATGAGGCACAAAAAAATAGATGGAGAAACGGTGTTCTCCATCTACAGAAAGCGATGCTTCGCATGATCCTGCCACGATACTACGTGCGCAAGACAAGCCGAGGTCTCATCCAAAGACCATCGCCGTGAGAAAGGAACACCATAGCGTAGGTAATTTTCGGTTACCACGTAGAGACTTCCACACCGTATTTGTGGACTAATATGGTCTTCAATTGCTATTCTATTATTTTCGTGCATAGAGTAACATACATTTCGACCGTTGTCAACAAAATCAGACAAGGCATTCTTCCTATGAGCGCAATAAATCATAGGAGACCCGTTTCCTTCCAGAGCTAATCCCACTATCCAGAAAAATCTCCTCTTTCTTTGGCTTATCTTTTAAAATGACGTTTGCAAGCAAATTTTCTTGTGTTATGATAGGACGGACGAACTCCCATGACGGAATCTCGACTTTGTAGCAGGAGGGTGAATATGTTTCCAAACATGAGACGCTTTAAGCAAGAATTATCCCAAGAGGATACGATTCGAATATTGCAAGAAAACTCCTATGGGGTGCTGGCTCTGGAGGGCGACGATGGGTATCCCTACGCAGTCCCCCTTGGGTATCACTACGCGGATGGCCATATCTACTTTCATGGTGCCAAGCAAGGACATAAAATGACTGCCATTGGTACCGGATGCAAGGCCTCTTTTTGCGTTGTGGCACAGGACAAGGTGGTTCCATCCGAATTTACTACCTATTTTATAAGCGCCATTGCCTTTGGTAAGGTCTCCATTGTGGAGGACGAAAGCAAAAAGAGAGCCATTCTCGAAATGATTGCGGAAAAATACGCGCCTGGTGATGTAGCCGGACGGGAACATGAAATTAGTAAGGCCTGGAAAGCCGTCTGTGTCTTTCAACTTGAACTGGAACATATGACGGGTAAGGCTGCCATGCAAGTGATCCGCGAGAAAAAGAACCAAGAAAAATAAGGATACGTTCCGAAAGGATAGCTTCTCATCCGGAGAGGCTATCCTTTTTTCTTGCAGCTCGGGCGCATTAGACAGATTAAAACAGTTGCAAACACCCGGTTATATGATATAATACATTTCATAACGTGATAACCAGAATTATCTATTTGGCTATCAAAAACTAGGAGTTGTTTGCATTGAACATGAACGAACTCAAAATTGGACATTTAATTGCCAAAATGCCCATCATCCAAGGTGGCATGGGCATTGGAATCTCCCTGTCAGGACTGGCTTCCGCTGTTGCCAACCAAGGAGGTATCGGGGTCATTTCGGCTGCTTGCATTGGCTTTCGGGAGCCAGATCTACATAGCAATTTTTTGGAAGCGAACATCCGAGCGCTTCGCAAAGAAATTCGAAAAGCAAAAGAAATGACAAAAGGAATCCTCGGTGTCAACATTATGGTGGCAATGTCAAACTTTGCGGATATGGTGAAAACCTCCATTGAAGAGGGCATTGATATCATCTTTTGTGGGGCTGGACTCCCACTGAACCTACCAGAATTTTTGACTCCCTCCAGTCAAACCAAACTGGTCCCCATTGTATCTTCCGCCAGAGCGGCGAAATTGATTGCGAAAAAGTGGATGGATAAGTACCAGTATTTACCCGACGCTATTGTGGTGGAAGGCCCCTTGGCGGGTGGTCACCTTGGCTTTCAACGCAACCAAATTGACGACCCGGAATACTCCCTGGAACAGATCGTAAAGGAGGTGCTTGCCTCCGTACGTCCGCTCGAAGAAGCGCATCAAAAGCCAATTCCGGTGATTGCTGGAGGTGGCGTATACAGTGGTGAGGACATCCATCGCATCCTATCCATTGGAGCTTCCGGGGTGCAGATGGCAACCCGCTTTGTTGCCACCGAAGAATGTGATGCCGCTTTAGACTATAAACTTGCGTATGTGAAGGCAAAAGAAGAAGACATCGGTATCATTCAAAGCCCGGTTGGCATGCCGGGGCGAGCCATTGCAAATCCATTTATCCATGCCATGCAGGAAGGAAAAACCAAACCAAAGCAGTGCCCCTACCAATGCATTAAAACCTGCAACTACCAGGATAGCCCCTATTGCATTTCCCTGGCACTCATGCAGGCCCAACGAGGGATGACCGAAAAGGGACTCTTATTCGTGGGACAAAATGCATACAAAGTGCAAGAAATCACCACCGTCAAACAGGTTTTTGACAGTTTGCGGCAGGAATACGATATCTGTACCTCTTTGGCCTAACAAAAAAACAGGAAACCCAAACGGGTTTCCTGTTTTTATTATGCTAAAAGGATTGATAAAATTCTTTTAATTCCTGCTTGGTCTTGTCGTCGAGAGAATGCCAGCGAATCCCTTGAAGGGCTCCTTCTAAGGCACACAATCGGCTATAACACGCCGATGGATCCATGGCCTTTATGGTGAGCCAAGCTTGCTTGCTGCCAAGTTGCGCAAGCTGTTCCGGGGTTTCAATGCCCACCTGCTGTAATTGCTCTTCCAATGTTTTTCCGATGTTAGGCAATTTCGATAGCTCCGCCATACATACCTCCTGCTCCCTTCGCAACTCAGTTTCTTCCGTAGGTTCAACACTTCCAGCTGATCTTGGCTGGGTTCGGCTCGTCCTCAACCGAAACGGCACGTAAGGCATCCAACATTTGACCGCACGCAAGCGCTGCACACGACTCCAGTTCCTCCCAAGAGGCCTTCGTCCCAAGGGTGTCGTAAGCAATGGCCAAGGCTCCGTACAGTGCCAGTCCGATGCAGTGACCGGCGGAGTGAATGGTGGAGGCACTCTGACCAATTGTCCTGGCGGCAGCCTGTGCCACCGGGTTTTCCCCGGCCTCCCGAGCTGCTGCATGGCACGCCAGAATCGCCGGTTTCGCCTGTGGCAGTTTGATCGCTCCGGACAGCCACTCACGTGCCGCGTGCAAAGCCTGCTCCGGGCGCAAATCCTCTGGGTAGTGCTTGTTCCAAAGCGGCAAGATGATGCGCTCGGAATAATCCAACGCCCAGTTTGCCAAGGTGGTCTTGCTCTGTGTTTCGACCAGTGCGATTAGAGGTTGGAGGTAGGGTGCCTCCCAATCACTGAGCATCTTTCGAGCTTTCGGCATAGCTTCCTCCCATTTCCGTAGAACTCGTTGATTCTTCGACTCTATCATCCCTATTATACAAGATCTCATGGAGGAAGTAAATCCATGAACGCAATGTGCCGGCAAAATCCAACGAGAGAATCGTACGCTCTCCTCGCCTCAGGCTGATGAAACCAAACAGTATAGTACTGTGCTGTGGCAGTCTCCCTCTTCTTCGCCCTCTGGGCAAGCGTTTGGCAGCGCTGCTCCAAGACCTTAAGAATCTCGCCATTGTACTGCAATTTCACCGGCTTGTCACTTACTTCCCCCAAAAGGCCGCCTTCCCAATTGGCAAAAGAACACCCGCAGCCGGCACCAATGGTGCGACCTGCGGGTGTTCTTTGTTACAATTCCTCAAATCATTCCCGCAAGGAGAAACCCCATTACACCGCCATACAAGGTAGAACGATACGGACTGGATGTGATTGGGCATGACCCATTGGGACAGCCTACCTTCTTATAGGATAGATAACCAAGAGCGGCTCCTAGTGCAATGGACAGCAGATACTTTACGATCGTCATAATGATTCCTCCTCATTCTAATAAAGCCCAATTTTGGTCAAACCGTTACCCTCGCGACTGCTTGCTCTATATCACAGTATATTGTTTTTTTCATGGACTTCCGTGACCTGGTCACCTTTGAAATCGTATAGACGAAAAAATAGCCCCAAATCCTCTGATAGACGCTGTGTTATACATTCATAATTGTACATAAATCCCTTTTATGCTACAATATCAAATAAAACGACATAATTTACCAAGGAGTGAGCACCGTGCTTCGTGTTGCCGTCTGTGACGATATACCCCATGAGCTACAACACCTTGTTTTGCTGACTAATCAGCACCTAAGCACCAAGGGACTTGATTTCGAAGTGACCGAATTCTCTCACCCAGATACGCTCTTGACCGCCTTGAAAACCGAGCGCTTTCATCTTTACATCCTAGATATCGTCATGCCTATGGTGAACGGCTTGCAATTAGGCAAGGAAATTCGCCGATGTGACCGTGAGGCACAAATCATTTATACCACCACCGAGCCACAGTTTGCCTTGCAGGCGTATGCCGCAAGTCCCATCAATTATCTCATGAAACCCATCGACAAACAGAAACTGTTTGATACGCTGACCCTGGCCATTTCCAAAGTCGACCTTGCGCAGGAACAGACCTTTCCCGTAAAAACCGTGGATCACCTGCGTGTATTAAAACGGTCGGATCTGGCTTGCTGTGAATACCGCAGTCACGCGGTCATCTTTACCCTGACAAATGGGGAGGAAATCGTCAGCCGCACCATTCGGGAGAATTTTTTGCAATACTGTTCCCCCCTTTTGAAAGACAGGCATTTTCTACAATGTCACACCTCATTTGTGATCAATATGCGTCAGGTGGAGGGCTTCGCGAAGGACAGCTTTACATTAAGCGGCAATAAAATCGTCCCCATTGCAGCAAAGCAATACAAAATGGTGCGAGATGCCTATCTAGACTACCTGATGGCAAAGGGGGGATAGCAATGGAGCTTTTTCCCGATTTTTTACGAGCGGTCATCTCGACTACCGCCAATGTTTTTTTGATGA
Source organism: [Clostridium] viride DSM 6836 (assembly GCA_000620945.1). Lineage (GTDB taxonomy): Bacteria > Bacillota > Clostridia > Oscillospirales > Oscillospiraceae > Evtepia > Evtepia viridis. The sequence goes on from KK211198.1 coordinate 600,359, forward strand.
TGACCCTATTGCAGCCGAAGTATTCCAAGCGGATTACACAGCTGACCATGCTTGGCATTCTTACCGCCGACTTAGGCACAGCGGTTTACTGCTACCTGAGCGGCAACTTAACCCAATTAGCTAAAATTGATATGGTGCTATTTGCTGTTTTGTGCTTGGCGGTACGGCCATTCTTTAAGGACACCTTTATGCAGTGGCTCTTTTCCTATCTCACCGTTCAGAACATTAGCGACATAGTGATTATCCTGAGTTTTATCCTCTCAAGGCACTTGCCCCATCCTCCCTACGCCAATTCGCTGCTGCGTCTCATCCTATTTGCTGTATTTTTCTGGATCTTATCCCGCTACGTGCGTCCACTGTATCGGCAGGTAGTGGAGCATTGGACGGCGTACTTTGCCGTGGCGCTGGGCATATCGATGACCTTTAGCTACTATGTTCTTTCTTCGGACGATATCGTCCTGACTCTGACCGAACAGGCTGTTCCTTTACTCTTGGTGATCTTTATTGGACTAGCCTCCTACGCCTCCATTTTTCTCTCTCTGAAAAATCTACAGCGGGAGTATCGAATCAAAGAAGAAAACCAGACCATGCAGGCGGAACGGGACTATCTGCAACTAGCCGCTGACAATATGGCGCAACGTTTGGAGCTTATGGAGGAAGTATCGGCGCAAAATAGCCGGGCTGCCCATGACCGTCGTCACTTCAACAATGTACTCTTGGAGCTTTTGGAGCAGGGTAACACCAGCGAAGCCACCGACCTATTAAAAAAACAAAATGCCAGTGTTCCCAAACTGGGTAAGGTTTACTGCGAAAATCCGGCCGTCAATGCCGCCGTCTGCCATTATGCCACTCTTGCGGAGCAATTGGGGATCGACACAGACATCGAACTGGACATTCCGGGTGAACTAAATGTCGATGCACTGGAACTTTCCATGGTGGTGTCAAATCTAATGGAGAACGCAATTCAGGCTTGCGGAAGAATGTCCGGTGATGCTATCCTGTATCTCCGCTTTACCTGCCGCAGTGTGGGTCGACTGCTGCTAGAACTGGAAAACCCCAACCCTGAGGGTACGGCACTTGATGAGCGTGGGCATCCCATTGCCTGGGAAGAAGGACACGGTATCGGAAGCAAAAGTGTCATCGCCTTTGCCAAAAAGTATGATGGTGAGCTGATTTACGCGATGAATAACGGAATGTTTCGGGTGCGTCTTCTGGTTTGAGAATACAGTAATAAAAATGAGCCTTTTGTAAAAAGGCTCATTTTTTCCGTCTTCTTAACTTGTGACTCGTACGGCCTCTGCGCATAGAAAGACATTTGTCCGTGATATCTTCGGTAAGCACCTTGATTTGATGCCGCATAGAGCCATCGTCCTCGGGTGTTACAACAAAGCTGTGACGTTTAGAAATTACTTGTTGTTCTGTGTGACATCTTCGGCATCGTCTACATGTTCTACCATAAGATACGAAATTCTGTATACCATATCGACATAGGTATGGTGGCAGCTTTCACGTCTTTTTCTATGGTTAAAATAGAATGGGTCAACTTAGCACCTCCTTAACGCCTCTCATCTATAACACGTAAAAAAGAGAGTAAATGTTTAGTTAAAAGGGTTTTAGCAAAATAGGCGGGGTTACTTACGCAACCCCGCCTATTTAAAGACGAACAAAGTAAATAGCAACAACCTGATAATAAATAAAAGTCACCAAGGTTTACATGTTTAATCCAGGGCACCGCCCGGGGGGAGACTGTCAACCAAGTCTCCTTCAAACGCCGGGGAATCAAATAGAGCAATGGCAAACACGTTCTCGGTTGCAGCCTCGACAAAGACATTCATCTCATAGCGCCACTGGCTGGAATCGCGGCTGTCACACAAGTTCTCGTCTTCATCAAAGCGATAAGAATAGCCAAGCCAGCTACCGTCCTTAGCACGATACTCCGGGGCACGAGCGGAGCTGATAAGGGCAGGGCTGCCAAGGCGGCATGTTTGCACGAGATACCAAGTCGATTCTGCTGCCGCCCCTGTCCCGTTCTCAATCCAAACGCCGCTGACAACACGATCGGTATAGGAAACCGAAATGCACTCTGTGCCCTGCCCATAGCTAATGGTATCATAAGAATAGACCGCAAAGCGAGGGTCGTGAGTGCCTTCGCCCAACTGGGCTTCCACCTCGTCCTGGTGCATTCCTAGGGAAAGGACTTGCCCCTTGGTTTGATGGTATACATTTACCACAGAGGGGGTAAGTTCAGCCGCTACTTTTTGGGGTGCCTGGCCACAGGAGGCCAAAAGCATGCAAAGCAGGACAAGGGTGACCAGTACCACCCCGCTTCGGTTCCAATTAACTGATTTCATATGTATCACACTCCTTTTTAGACTGCGTTTGCAATAACTACGCTTGCATTCGGGATAACTCTGTCAATTCTTTCTTACCTTGTAAAACTCTTGTAAGCGAGTCCTTCGTGCGCACGCTCCATCACTTGCTTCCATAACGATGCCGAGAAGTTGACTTGTGCGTTCACTTGCTCGTGCGTATCAAAGCCACTCCAAACTGCGGCGGTATAATAGGGCGTGTAGCCAACAAACCACTGATCACTTTTTATAGTGTTGCTGCCGGAATTTCCTGCTATCTCCTGCCCAGCAAAGCTGGCTATGTTTCCGGTGCCACTCGAGACGGCTTCCTGAAGCATATCCGTCATGAGGTTTGCCGTTGATTCCTTGAGTACGGCTTTTCCATCGGATGCCCGACTCAACATTTGGTTTCCTTCATGATCCAGGACTCTGGTATAGAGAGTAGGCCCTTGATAGGAGAGACTTCCATGTTATCCGTTACAAAATCAATGGCAGAACCCTGTTGCATGAAGCTGTAGTCCAGGTAGAGGGGAAGTCCGTTCTCATTTTGATAGGCTACACTCACATATCCAGGCCAAACAAGACGGTCGATTTCCACATAGCCTTCTGGCAAACTTGCAATTTTGTATTGCGGTAGTTCTGTGGAGATCAGTTCTCCTGAGTGCCGATAGAAGATATGGGTGTCGTACCATTCCATTACCCAGTGGATAGCTGCCGCGGACGTAAGGATTGGTGGATATAAGTGTCCCAAGGGCCAGGGAGATTGCGAGGATAATCACAGCTACGTTTCGAAGCGCTTTTTTCCAGACGGGACGAGTTTTTTTGCGATACCATGCGAACGGATCAGCAAGCATCGTTCTCACCTGGGCCTGAAACCTCCTGGATGCCACGAAAGAAGGTGCAGCATTCAGAGTATCAGATCATTCCATTCGCAGGGCATCCATTAGGACGTGATGCATTAGCCCATCCAGATCATCTTCTGTCATAGAAGCAAGCCCTCCTTTATGACAAGATCACGCAGTAAGGAACGCCCCCTGCTTACACGGGTGCTGACCGCAGTTTCACTGATGCCCAAATGCTGTGAAATTTCATGATCCGTATACTGCAACAAGAACTTCATTTCCAGCGTAGCACGATATGTTGTGGGCAATTTTGCGAAGAGTGCCACGAGCTCTTGATAATCCAGAGTACCATTCGTGGCTTCTGTAACGGAGTCCCATTCTTCGAAACAAGTGGTGTTTCGTTTCGTCCGGAGAATCATTAACGCTTCGTTCTTTGTAATGGAAATGAGCCAGAATAGCAATTCCTCACCGGGAATTTCTGACACCTTTTGAAAATGCTTGATAACCTGGATCCATGCATTCTGAACGGCATCTTCTGCATCCTTTTGTTCTGCTAAGACACGCAAGTCAACCTTCCCCATCTGGTTATGATATTGCCGATAAATTGCCGTGAATTTTTCCCGTTCATTTTCGTCGTTTACCAATGAGATCAAATAAATCAGCATGGGGCCTCCCTGTACATATTGATGGCATAATTAAAAACCAGGCAAATCTTACGCCAATAAGCGATCCCTTTTGCTTGAAAAATCTGACTCGCAATACAGATAGTATACCACAGCATAGAGTTCTTTTCTACAACATACCGTATAATTATATAAGATTCTATGTTTTGAGTATATACTTGATAAAACAAAAGATGACCGACATTCTAGTCGGTCATCTCGCAAGACGGAGTAATATTAAACATACCTTCGATCAAAGTGATGACAGAATCACTTTCCCCCAGCAAATACATCGTTTTATCATCTGAACAATACCGATAAATAAAATGAAGCGTTTTGTCGGTTCAATCGTAACTATGCTATCGTCTAAATATATCATCTTTATAGCATACAAAGGGTCATGTTCTAAAGCAGTGTCGCTCTGTCTGGTTTGTTTTTTGCATTTAATAGATATAAGCTATTAAATGCAACACAATCCTGTCGTACTGTTAACGGGTGGGTATGACCCTGTTGATTAGTTTGTTTTTTAGCATACACACGGTTGCCTCAAACGTTGAAAAAATATCTATAATTCCCTCGTAGGTCAGTTAGGTCGAATTGATGTTTCCTTAAGATTTCTGAAATAGGAAATAACCTCAGCTTGACACGTTACAACATCCTCGTAACCAACGAAGTCTTATACACTCTTTCAACGGTAGGTAAACTCGTAGATTGCATGCCCCATGAATGTTATCTCATTACGACAATGCCACACATTTTGGGCTCAATTCCATATGATAAGTCAGGGTACCGTTTTGGTTCTCTCACCTTAATGTTCGGAAGGAGCCACCGGTGATGATTGTACAATTAGATAATGTTGACCTGACCTACCAGGCGCCGGATGGAGAAATTGAAGCACTGCGCGGATTGAACCTGGGAATTCTCGACCGAGAATTTGTTAGCATAGTGGGCCCATCGGGGTGCGGAAAATCCACTCTTCTGTCCGTCATTGCCGGACTTGAGCCACCATCATCAGGAACGGCATACGTGGACAATGATCCAGTGACCGCACCATCCCCCAAGATTGGGTATATGCCACAGAAAGATCAGCTGTTTCCATGGAGAACCATCTGGTCTAATGTCACTCTGGGCCTGGAAATACAGCACCGAAATACCGCGGAACGGCAACATCATGTCCGCGAGCTACTGAAACGCTACGGACTGATCGACTTCATTCACAAAACACCATCTCAATTGTCTGGCGGCATGCGTCAGCGCTGTGCCTTAATCAGAACTCTTGCAACAGACCCACGAATCCTATTGCTGGATGAACCATTTTCTGCTTTAGACTACCAAACAAGATTGTCTGTTTCGGCCGATATCTATGCCATTATTCGTCAAGAGCATAAGACCGCTTTGCTCGTCACCCATGATATCTCGGAAAGCATCAGCCTCTCTGACCGAATTATTGTGCTGAGCCAACGGCCCGCTTCGGTAAAGGCGATATTTAACCTGGAAGAGCTGAAAGATATCCCCCCCCTGGAGCGGCGAGACCATCCAGCATTCCGTACGTATTTCAATTCCATTTGGAAGGAGCTGGATGTTCATGCCTGAACCTGCCATCTCCCTACAGCGAAGCGCGTACTTAAAAAAAAGAAAGCAAACAAAAATGGCCATCACCACCCTGCGCATCGGCTTACTCTTGCTGCTGTTTGTCAGCTGGGAAGTTGCTGGGCAGCTTGGTGCCATTGACGCATTTGTTGTCAGTAGTCCATCCAGAATGTTTCATACCTTTGTGAGCCTATACCAATCCGGTGATCTTTGGCTGCACGTTGGTACTTCTGTGATGGAAACCGTGATTGGCTTTTTACTTGGTACGCTAGCCGGTACGGTTATTGCCGTTTTGTTGTGGTGGAGTGAATTTCTATCCCGAGTATTAGATCCTTACCTCGTAGTTCTAAATGCCCTGCCCAAAACCGCACTGGGCCCGGTTTTCATTGTTTGGATTGGTGCGGGGCCCGCTTCGATTATTGCCATGACCCTGGCCATTTCGATCATTGTAACGATTCTTGATATGCATAACGGCTTTCTGGATACGGATCCTGAAAAAGTTCGTTTAATGCGTACATTAGGCGCTTCGCGAATGCAAATTTTATGCAAGTTGGTATTGCCGGCAAACTTTACTACCATGATTAACGCATTAAAAGTGAATGTGGGTCTATCTTGGGTTGGTGTAATCATGGGTGAATTCTTGGTGTCCAAGGCAGGCCTTGGTTACCTGATCGTCTATGGTTCTCAAGTCTTTAAGATGGATCTGGTTATGACTACCGTTCTGATTTTGGCGGCGGCGGCAGCACTCATGTACCAGTGTATCCTTTGGTTTGAAAAAGCAATGAAAAAATATATGGGAGTGACGGTATGAAGCGATTATTTGCACTTGTTCTCAGTATCCTGCTACTAGCGACTCTAATGACTGGCTGCGGCAAAAAGGAAGAAATGACTAAGGTCCGGTTAAATGAAGTAACCCATTCCGTATTCTATGCCCCGATGTATGTGGCCCTCAATCTTGGCTTCTTTGATGAGGAAGGCCTGGCGATTGAGTTGACAAACGGCGGGGGTGCTGACAAGGTGATGACCGCCGTGTTGGCTGGGCAGGCTGAAATCGGGCTAGCTGGTCCCGAGGCTTGCATCTATGTATTGAATGAGGGACGAGAGAACTACCCCGTGGTATTTGCTCAACTGACCAAGCGCGACGGTTCTTTCCTGGTTGGCCGCACGGACGGTGCCTTTGACTGGCAAAACGTAAAAGGAAAAACCATTATTGGTGGCCGCAAGGGCGGCGTTCCCGAAATGACCCTTGAGTATGTCATGCGTCAAAACGGCATCGTTCCAAATCAAGATGCTCTGGTGGATACCTCGGTACAGTTTAACATGATGGCCGGCGCTTTTGTCGGTGGCAACGGGGATTACGTAGCCCTGTTCGAACCCACTGCCACTCAAGTAGAGCTGGAAGGCAAAGGGTATGTACTTACCTCCATTGGTCAAGAAAGCGGAGAAATTCCGTATACCGCCTTCTTTGCTTCCCAAAGTTATATAAAACAGAATCCTGACGTGGTGCAAAGCTTTGCAAACGCGGTGGCGAAAGGTCAAACATGGGTTCAGGAACACACGGCACAAGAAATTGCAGAAGCCATTGCCGATCAGTTCCCGGACACCAAGCTTGAGGTATTAACCCTTGTTGCCCAGCGATACAAGGATATCAATGCATGGAATGAAACGCCGGTTATGAAACAGGAATCCTTGGATCGCCTGCAAACGGTGATGGAGACAGCCGGTGAGCTGGATCAGCGAGTTGACTTTAATAAGCTGGTCGACAACAGCTTTGCCGAAAAGGCCGCTAAGTAATCTAGCATCTTATCCACCTCCTTTGATGCTGCCACATGCAGAAAGCAAGGGAGGTGGATAAGTGTCCTTCTTTGTGAACATACTACATTCTGAGGTGATTAGAATGCAATTAACTCAGAAGGAAACTAGCCTACTCAAGGATCTAAAAGAACAGGAAAAGCTCTGCGTGGAAAAGTATACAAAGTATGCTGCCAGTGCCAATGACGCGCAACTTAAGAAACTATTTACGCAGGTTGCACAGGTCGAGCAGCAACATTATGACACACTTACGCAGATGGAACAGGGCAATGTACCTCAGCCCGGTGGTGGTTCACAAAGTCAAGCAAGTTTTTCCACTCTCTATGCAGCGGATACTTCGGAGAAACAAGCTGACCGCTACCTTTGCTCGGATGCGCTCTCTGCAGAAAAGCACGTATCGCATCTGTACGACACCTGTATCTTCGAATTCAAAGATGAGAAGCTTCGCAACATTCTAAACCATATTCAGAAGGAAGAGCAGAACCACGGCAAGATGATTTATGACTATATGTCCGTAAACGGAATGTACTCATAATGATCATTTTAACGTAATGGGTCTGGAGCCGCTAAGCTAGCAGCTCCAGATTTTCTTTTGCCATTTAGCAGCCGTCGTTCCCCTTAACAAGAGCAACTCAATTCTCCTGGATATAAACCGAGGTGCAACCATTGGAAAGATCTGCAAGCCGTCCTCACTTGCACGGAAATCAACAGTTCCGACGCATAAAACACCTCAAGCATCATGGTCCCATCTCCCTGTTTGGAGTTTGGTTTGAAGACGAGATACAGGTTGCACTTTTCTATGCCATACTAAGCAAAATCGCGAGACACTTTTTCATGCCATCATCCCTTCTATTCGTTCGTAATTTTATATGATATCTGACATGTCCGTATTTGTCCGCACCGGTCGTAGCCTGAATGAATAGATTTCGTAGATTGTAAAATAATACTGATTACAGCCAGACCGACAAACTTAATCTTGAAATGGGGATGTCAATTGTGAAAGAATTGATCGAATTTTTATCAAAAAACAAATTTGGTAGCTTAGCCACTTGCATGGAGCATCAGCCCGATAATCGCCCGATGGAGTGTGCCTTTGTCTCTGAGAAAGGGCTGTTCTTCTATACGAAACAGGGGGAAGATCTGGCCGAACAGATCAGCAAAAACCCAAATGTTTGCTTTACTGCAACGGATCCAAACTACAACTATATTAAAATTAAGGGTTCTGTCGTTGTCAGTGACGACGAAGAGGATCAAGTTTCTATTCTAAACAATAGTAGCTTTGCAAAACAAGTATTCAAGGAGAAGGATCGTTCCTCCATGATCGTATTTTATTTGCCGCATGGCAAGGGCATGATGCATTCTCATGGAGATAACAAACCTGTATCTTTTGAATTCTAATCTATCCATCCTGCTACGATAAAACAGGACTATTGGAGTCAATCCAGTAGTCCTGTTATTTCTGTTGGTTTAATCTCAGATTCTTAGCTAACTATCTCTAGTTACCTCTTCCTTAGAACGAAATTCTTTTTGCCTTCTTATTCTTTCTAGCACCGATGCAAAGTACAATATGGGGTAATCAACGTCTGTTTTAAACTAAAAATCTTACAACTTGTCAACTATTACCGGTGACTTATACAGATTATCTTGTCCTTCCTATTCTTATCGATTCAATAGAAAATCGGATTGTCTCTTCTACATTCAGGTCTCTTATAATTTTCATGCATTAAGAGTAACTTTCAAACAGATTGACAATAAATTTTATATATTGACAATTTCTTTTCTAAAATGTATATTAACTATCATTCTTATTTTACTAATCGACTGCAATGAACAACTTTCATAATATTTAGTCTTTGCTATCCTATCGTTTTTTTGATTGGAGAGAATTTGCATGCATCTTCCTATCGATAACTGCATGGTGAAAAAGGAAAGTTATATTACTATTTTTTCTGAGCTGGATGAGCGGTTTAAGATCATAGAATATTTGCTGAACAATAGAATCGGGAACCTATCCATTGGAACAATAAAAGTGATCGCGGAACATACTGGCTTAACGGCCAGTCGAGTGAACTCTTTCTTGAAGTTGTTGGAAGAAAAAGACATCATCCAAAGGTATCGAACTGGTGTTTTTAAACTGAGCAATAAATTATTATCCTTAGATGCCTTAAAAGAAAGTAACCTTTCCAATTCATCCCTTCTCTCAAACCCGCATGTTATGGTCTATCGCTGCAACTATGACCAAGAATGGACAATGCAGTTTGTTTCTAATGGCTGCCTTTCCTTAACAGAATATCCTCCTGAATGTTTTATACAAAATAGTGTTGTGTCCTTTAATCAGATCATTGCTCCTGAATATAAAGATTATATTTGGAGAGAGTGGGATCGTGTGATCGTCATGGGACTACCGTTCCATTTTGAATATGAAATTATTACGGCAACCGGGCAGCGAAAATGGGTATTGGAACTAGGGCATGCAAACTTCGATGTTCAAAATAGGCTTCAGGCGTTGGAGGGTATTATTATCGACATCACGAATCGAAAAGATGCAAAGAATCAGATTTCATGGCACAATTAATGCCAACTTAGTACCACAACTGCAATAAAGCCCCCGAAAACCCTGTATTTTCATGGCTTTCGGGGGTTTATATTGCTCCCACTCAATAACGAATGCATATCATTTACTATATATAGCAGATGACAATTAGTAATAACGCCAACAGATCATCATTTTAGCGATCATTCACAACCTAGTGATTAAACCTAGAAGAACATGTAAATACTTCTTTTGGTTAAAAGTTCATCAAAGTGTTCTCACCTCATGGGCTCCTTGGGGAATTCAAATCGCCTAAAACCTTTAAACTGGGAAATAGCCGCTTTTGCTTATCAGACACCAGCGCAAGTCGTGAGCTAAGGCTGACAGCAATAAAAATGACAACATTTTGGGAAGAAGGATTACGTAGATGCTTCATGGAAAATCGGATGTAGATTCAAATGTGAGTCAAGCGGCAATCTTAGCTCTTTATGATAGCTTCGATATCCCAAAAAACAGACTGAGAGATGAGCCAGTTGAAGCTAGTGTGGCGACTCGATTAGTCAAAAACGAACTGTTGGATGAAGGAAATGCTCGGCTAAACCTAGCCACCTTTTGTTCAACCTTTATGGAAGATGATGCAATTACATTGATGTTTGATACGCTTGAGAAAAATGCCATTGATAAATCGGAATATCCTAGTACCATTGAGCTAGAAAATCGGTGCGTCAATATGATTGCAAACCTTTGGAATGCGCCTGAAAAAGGGTTCATTGGTACGTCTACCGTTGGTTCTTCTGAAGCAGGCATGCTTGCAGGTCTTTCCATGAAATTTCATTGGAGAAACCGCGCTGCAACCTTGGGACTCGATTTAGGCAGACAAAAACCCAATTTGATTATTTCTTCAGGCTATCAAGTTTGTTGGGAAAAGTTTTGCATTTATTGGGATGTGGAGCTTCGTAGCGTTCCAATCAGCTTAACTCAAATCAATCTTGATGTGGATAAAGCCATACGTTTGATTGATGAGTATACCATAGGTATCGTCGGTATACTTGGTCAAACGTATACCGGAGTTTATGACGACATCAAGCAACTAAATGAAGCCCTGGAAGTCTATAATCAAGGAACTGAGCATAAAGTATATATTCATGTGGACGCAGCTTCTGGTGGTCTATTTGTTCCATTTATACAGCCCAAACTTGAATGGGACTTTCGCTTAAAAAACGTTATTTCCATTAATACTTCGGGGCATAAATATGGCTTAGTGTACCCCGGAATTGGATGGATTGTTTGGCGTGGAAAGAAGTATTTGCCAAAAGAACTTATTTTTGAAGTCGGTTATTTGGGCGGTAAAATGCCAACCATGTCGATCAATTTCTCTCGTTCTGCCAGCCCAATTGTCGCTCAATACTACAATTTTTTGCGATTTGGATATAATGGTTTTTTAAAAATCCACCAGTATACACAAAATGTGGCCTCTTATGTTAAAAATGAGTTGGTTAACTGTGGTGTATTTGACATAATGAATCAAGACTATGATAGTATACCTGTGGTTTGTTTCAAGCTAAAGGAGCTAGATTTTAGTTTTACTCTATATGATGTTTCCAATTTCCTAGAGAGAAGTGGATGGAAAATTCCAGTTTACCAGCTCCCCGATCATCTTAAAAACGTCACTGTCTCTAGAATCGTATGCCGAAGCGACCTATCGCTGAACTTAGCAGAGCATCTAATCGAGGATATTCTTTTTGCCATACAGGAATTAAACGATAGTAACTTCTCTTATCCGCACAAAAGGGATTCCAAAGGATTTAAACATTAAAATTGCGGCCATTTCACCGACAGGGTAAACCACTCAAGTTTACACCTGTCAAAGGTTCAATTACCCCTAAAGTTCTTGGAACTTATGATAAAAAGGGGTTGACAAATCGAAGTGTCCATGATTATAATTTGTTTACCAATATAGCATGAAACCGATGACGGAGAGAAGTAGCCAGCAAATGCAGACTCCAAGCGAGTCCCGGGTGGTGAGAGCGGGGCAGGAAGCAGCTGGTGAATGGACTTCGGAGGGCGGCTTGAACGGAGCGATCCAAGTAGAGGCCGACGGGCACCCACCCGTTATCCACCGGGCACGCATGATGGTGCGTGAAGCGAGGGGGCGTTTGATTACGTCAATTTGGGTGGTATCGCAGAAGCAGTGCTTTTGTCCCAGTATGGGGACAAAGGCATTTTTTTATGTTCAAATCTCCGGCGAAGGTTTGATCCATCTGCCGCCTAAATCTATTATTTGGAGGAAATTCCTATGAAAAAACTGGTTTCTCTTGCGCTTGCCCTGCTCATGTTTGTCTCGCTATCCGCCTGTGGCTCAAAAGACTCCACAGCAGATTCTTCGACTGCGCCAACCGATGCCAAGGTACTAAAGGTCGGCATTCTCCAGTATGCTCCTCACCCTTCTCTTGACAATTGCTATAAGGGCATTGTAGAGGGACTCGCCGATGCCGGTTATGTGGACGGCAAGAACATCAAAATTGACTTTCAGAACGGAAATGGCGAGAAAGATACCAACAACCTCATTGCTAGCAACTTTGTGACTGCAAAATACGATCTCATTATTGCCATTGCTACACCTTCCGCCATGAGCGCCTATGCCGCAGCCAAGGAAGCCGGTATCCCCGTGGTGTTTAGCGCCGTATCCGATCCGGTTAGCGCAGGTCTTGCACAGTCGCTAGAAAGCCCCAATACCGGTGCTACCGGTACCAGTGACAGCCTGAATCTGGAAGGCCAGATGAAAATGATTCGTGCCTTCCTTCCCACTGCCGACACCATCGGTATTCTGTATACCACCAGCGAACCTAACTCGATGACACACCTGAAAAACTTCGAAGCTTTGGCCTCGACCTATGGTTTTAAAATTGAATCGGTGGGAATCACCGATGCATCCGAGGTATCCTCGGGTGCCGCTACCTTGGTGGCAAAGGGTGTGGACTGCGTCAATAACTTTACCGACAACAACGTGGTGAATAACCTGAGTGTTCTGCTAAACGCCACCAACGCTGCTGGAATCCCTGTCTTTGGATCTGAAGAGGAGCAAGTGAAAAAGGGCTGCGTCGCTTCCGAGACTCTGGATTATGTGGCCCTTGGCAAGACCACTGGTGGCATTGCGGCAAAGATTCTGGGCGGCGAAGATGTAAACTCCACTCCTGTAAATGTGGTTTCCAATTCTAAGCCGGTTTATTCCGCAGCCAATTGCGCCAAATTTGGCATTGCACTTCCCCAAGCCTACGCAAATGCCACCAATCTGGGCGAGTAAGCTTAAGGTTGTGTGACGGGCAAACCCGTCACACAACCGTTTTCCCGTCCTCTAAAGGAGTAATCTGCTATGACCACTTTCCTTGGCCTTGCCGAGACAGTACTAAGAGACGGATTCATCTATGGTCTCATGGCTATGGGTGTTTTTGTGACTTACAAGATCCTAGACTTTCCCGATTTGTCGGTAGACGGCACCTTCCCCTTGGGCGCCTGTGTGACGGCAGCTCTCATTTGCGCCGGGGTAAATCCATGGCTCGCCTGCTTGGCTGCCTTGCTTGCGGGTGCACTTGCCGGTTCTGTGACCGGCCTCCTTCATGTTAAGTTTCATATCACCGACCTGCTATCCGGTATTCTGGTTATGACTGCTATGTGGTCCGTCACCCTCATCATTACCGGAAAATCAGCCATACTGCAATTCTTCAACAAACCGACTATTTTTACCTATGGGCCAATGCAGCATTTGCCTCAGGTCCTATATCAGCATCGCCATATTCTCGTCTGCCTCCTGCTTGTGGTTCTGGTGAAGCTCCTGCTTGATTGGTTTCTCAGCACCAAGTACGGTCTTTTGTTACGGGGTACCGGCGATAACAGTCAATATATCGTCAGCCTAGGTAGAGATCCGGGTACGATAAAAATCTTTGGTCTAGCATTAGGAAACGGTTTGACGGCGCTAGCAGGTTCGGTTCTCGCGCAGTTGGGTGAAAACGCCGATGTCAATGCGGGCAAGGGCATGGTGGTTTTGGCTCTGGCCTCGGTCATTATCGGCACCTCGATTTTCCACCGGGTGAGTTTCCTCAAAGCAACGACTATGGCCATCTTGGGTGCGGTGCTCTATAAGGCATGCCTCCAGATTGCTCTTCAGCTAGGACTACCTCCCCACTACCTGAAACTACTTATGGCCGTTCTGCTTACGGTGGCTCTGCTATCTCAGCGTTTTTACAAGAAGGGAGGAACGATGAATGCCAGAACATAACTTACCTCTCGTGCGGATGGAACACATTGTTAAGACCTTTCATCCGCGAACGGTGAGCGAAACCGAGCTGTTCCGTGATTTTTTCTTCTCAATTGTAGAGGGGGAATTTATTTCGGTAGTGGGATCCAACGGTTCCGGCAAAACAACGCTCCTCAACTTGATCTGCGGCAGCCTGTCCTTGGATGGAGGAAGCATTTTCCTGCGAGGTAAGGATATTACGAAAATGCCCGAGTATCGTCGTGCCGCCCATATTGGTCGTGTCTTTCAGGACCCGTCAAAGGGCACCTGCCCCTCCCTTACCATATTAGAGAATCTGTCCCTTGCGGATAATAAGGGGAAGTCCTTCGGCTTAAGCCGAGGCGTAGAGAAAAAGCGGCTTGATTTTTATAAATCTCAGCTTGAACTCCTGCAGCTTGGTTTGGAGGACAAAATACACTTACCCGTGGGCGTTCTGTCTGGTGGTCAGCGGCAGGCTCTGGCACTCTTGATCTCCACTATGACACCCATCGATCTTCTGGTTTTAGATGAACACACCGCTGCCTTGGACCCGAAATCTTCAGAAAACATCATGTATCTGACCGACAAACTAGTCCGCGAGAAAAAGCTCACCTCAATCATGGTAACCCATAATCTACGGTACGCCGTGGAATATGGCAATCGGGTAGTTATGATGCATTCTGGCACCGCAGTGATTGACGCGGCAGGAGAAGACAAGAAGAAGTATACTGTAGACGATCTACTGAAAGTATTCAACGAAATATCCATTGAATGTGGCAACTGAACCAAGGAAAGGTTGGCTTTTTGGCTTGGAGCACCTTTGTCGTGAACTACCTAAATAATGCAACAAGGTAAAGGAGAGGGATAGCCCCTCTCCTTTTGCTATGTGCGGATCATTTTTGATAAATTATTTAAAACCTGGGTGCGACGCTTTATAGATTTCACTTGTCGGTAATGACATTAGTGGTTGTTTTGACTGATTTCAAAGATCGTCCTATATTCCAGCATGGCAAAGGCCAATTGCAAGCGAAGCAATACTTTTCCGTCCTCCAAATCAAAGCCCAGAACATTTTTAATCTTTTTAATGCGATAATTGGTGGTATTCCTGTGACAAAACATTTCATTGGAAACCTGCGTCACGCTCCCGTTGTGCTTCAAATACAGACGCAAGGTCTCCACCAACTCGCTATTGCATTGAGCATCATTGTTCATTAGTGGCTTCAGAATTTGAATAAACCTCTCAAAAACCGAAGGATCCTGGCAACAGTACAGCAACTGGAAGAGCCCCATGTTCTCAAAACTGACCAGGTGTAGGGTGCGGTAACTACCATATTGTATGGCTGCACAGGCCCTCTCAAAGCTCTCCTTAATATTGGAAATACCCAGTAATGGTGAGCCGATGCCACAATAGAAGGAATAGGATGGCGTAGACTGCTTACAGAAGCGCAAGATGTTGGCCATGTGGCGTCCAATTTGTCTACAGCTGGTGTGGTGGAACATCAAAATGATCTGATTCTGATACTGGAATACAAACACCTTTTCCGGCCACTGATTTAAGTGATTTTCGATCAGTGTTTTCATGTAAAGCAGATTGGAGGGAGATACCTGCTCCTCAAGAGCCCCTCGGCAGGAGATGACCGCCACACAGTACTCCCCCGCGGGATCATACTGATTCATGCACAGCTGACTCTCATCCTCCTCTTCATAGCCCTTGGCGGATTTCAGAAGCCGCTGGAAGGTATACGCCAACTGATTCTGAGCTTGCGTGCTAGCAAAAATCATACGACTTACCGTCTGCATGAAATCAGGAAAATGGTACTTCCACGGCATAATCATAAAGGGGTAGTTGGCTTCATTAGCAAGGTCCAAGAGCTCCTGGGAAATGTCCTCCTCCATGATATACTTCCCGACCGGAATAATGACTCCACAAGAGTTTCGGTCCATCAGCATCTTTACAAAGTTTTCAAAGTCTTCCTTCCCCTTAAACTTATGCCCCGTAAGGAGCATAAGCTCACCGCCCCGCAGAAAATCTGCGTTGCCGATATCTTCGGAAAAGTACATCCAACGTAGAGAGCGGTGAAGACCCTGCTCTCCAGCTAACAGCTTCAGTTGATATTTTTCTCTGACCTGTGCAAAGACAGTTCCGAGCATCAGCGTTGCCACATTACTCACTCACTTCCTTTTCTCCAATGGCCTGTGTGGTTTTCTGTCAAGGGGGCCTTATGATTCACCCTGATCCAATCGGCATTGTGGAAATTCTTCGATGGATGTTTTCGACGGCTATCGTTTATACTATGGTTAAGGCATTGCGCTAAATCGATTAATCAAAACTATTTCTGGGATAAAACGAAACTTCTCCTTGCATCCGAGGTTTCCTTGAGATAGTATTCCGTTAGACACTAGACGGATGAGGGGGTGTTACCATGGTAGCTTTAACATTGGGGGCCGTATTTGCTCAGACAAAACAGAAATATCAATTGAAAATTCTTGCCGGTGAACAAGGCCTTTACCGCTCCCTCCGCTGGATGTACGTCACGGAAGACACCAGTAACTTGGATTTATTCCAGGGGGGCGAGCTGCTGCTGTTTACAGGTTTTAGCTTTGAGAATACCGCGGAATTTGAATCCTTTATCAAAATGCTTATTTCCAAAAATTGCTGTGGTGCCATTGTCAACGTAGGAAAATATATCTTGGAGGAAGACATTTCCAAGGAGCTTCTTGATCTATGCAATCAGTGGCAATTTCCACTCATTAGCATGCCTTGGAAGTTCTATTTCACGGACATACTTCAAGAATACAGTCGTCAGATCGTCGTCCACAAACACGAACAAGATCAGATCATTTATGTGTTTCAGTCTCGTCTAAAAAATGCGAAGCCCTTATCCGAGGAAGACGAAACTAGGCTACTGTCTAACGACTTCACACCCCAAGGCAATTACTGCGTTTGTGTCATCTCTTGCCAACAGGAAGAGACTGAATCTTCCGAGTCTTTACTTTGGAGTCTAAGCTCCGTGGCAGAGAACTATTTTAACCAAAATACCGAAAAGTCATGTGTATTTCCTTTTCAAGATCACGTTGTGCTGGGATTCTATAACACTTCGCCCGAGAATATTTATCTTCAGACCGAGGGCATTCTCAACCAGTGTACGCTGACTCATCCGGATTTACCCGTGTTTTGTGGTATGGGAAGTGTGGTGAGTGGCGCGGAAAAGATGCACATCAGCTTCGACCATGCCTGCGCCGCCATGCTATACGCGGTCAATCAAAGCAAACGCAACCTCTCCTTTGACGAAATGGTCGAATTTCAGCTCTTTTACTCCTGTCAGGATCAGACCGTCCTGGGCCAGTTCACGAATATTCTTCAGCCCTTGGAGCCGTACGAGCAGAGTGGCAATCAACTCACTGAAACTTTGCGTCTCTATTTGAACTACAATGGCAGCATCAATCAGGTTTCAGAAGCCCTGGACTGCCATCGCAACACCATAAACTACCGGATTAAAAAGATTAGTGAGCTCCTAAATGCGGATCTGGATAGCATGCAAATCCGATTCCAGCTACAGCTGGCTCTTTCCATCCGAGATTACCAGCGTTTGTATCACATGGACGAAACCATATGAACACCATTTACTTTATGCAGACAGGACACCCTCTTCTGTAGCGTTTACCGTGGATAAGGGTGTCCCCTCTATAGCAGACTAGTCAGACCTCCAAAGGGCAACTCAGGTTGTTTTTTGCCTTAATCGCACCCTACTTTCTCTGCATTTTACAGTCATATGGTAACATAGTTAACCTATTTAAAATATAGCCTCTGAGCCCAAAAGGAAATCTTAATTTGGTGTTATAGCACAAAACTCCACCGTTTCTATTTCGTTCTTTACTGTCATTTGTACAATCATATCACTTTCCGAATTCGGTCAAAGCCTCGCTGCTTTGGCTATTTTTTTGTGCTTTTTATGAAATGCTTCCTTACCATAAGGCAACCAAACTTCTCATAGAGGTACCCTCTTAATATAAAAGAGTCGCGAAAAGTAATTAGAACGTATACAAGATGAAACTGCTTGAAACCATCACAAAAAATATGGAATATCATCAACACTGCCAAAACAGAAGGCCAAAAAGCACGCAATTCGTGCATAAGAAACAAAAAAGACCCTTAAGTTTGGTTTCTAGCCTATAGAACTAGCAAATTGATTCTTGTAGAGTAGAGCCATAAAGAATAGTTGCAATGGAAAATTGCGATGAGAAAGGTGATGGACTATGAACTTCAAACTAGATGATCTTTCGCAGGAGATCCTCGATATGCTTCGCGATTTTTGTCTAAAAGAGGTACGGCCTCTGGCGGCGGAATTAGACGAAGAAGAGCGTTTTCCCTCGGAGACCAGGGAAAAGCTAGCCCAGATGGGGATGATGGGTTTATATATCCCTGAAGAGTACGGGGGAGCAGGACTACCCTATCTCACTTATATCTGCGCTTGCGAGGAACTTGCTCGCCACTGCGCTACCACAAGTGTCATGTTCTCTGTACATGGATCCCTATGTTCTTGGCCCATTTTAGAATTCGGCACAGAGTCTCAGAAGCAGAAATACCTGGTGCCCCTTGCCCAAGGTGATACGCTTGGTGCTTTTGGACTGACAGAACCAGGTGCTGGTACGGATGCCGCGGGGCAGAAAACAACTGCTGAGGACAAGGGTGATCATTACCTTCTCAACGGCACTAAGATCTTCATAACAAATGGCTACTATGCAGACACGTATATTGTCATTGCTGTGACTGATCGCTCGAAAGGCACCCGCGGCACCTCTGCCTTTATTGTGGAAAAAGGATGGGAAGGCTTTTCGTTTGGCACCAAAGAGAAAAAGATGGGTATCCGCGGCTCGGCAACTTATGAGTTGATTTTTGATAATGTGAAGGTGCCAAAAGAAAACCTTCTCGGAAAAGAAGGTGATGGATTCAAAATTGCCATGCAAATTCTCGACGGGGGACGTATTGGTATCGCAGCTCAAGCATTGGGAATTGCGCAGGGCGCCATGGATGAGTGCATTCCGTATTTGCAAAACCGCGTTCAGTTTGGCAAACCTCTTTCCAGTTTTCAGAACACCCAGTTCCAGATGGCAGACATGCAGACAAAAGTCAGTGCCTCGCGGCTTTTGGTCTACCAGGCAGCCCAGGCCAAGCAGGATCATGAGCAGTACAGTCACCTGGCAGCCATGGCAAAATTGTTCGCTTCGGAGACATCCTCCGATGTGACAAGACGAGCAGTCCAGTTAGTTGGCGGTTATGGTTATATTCGAGAGTATCCTTTTGAGCGGATGATGCGCGATGCAAAAATTACTGAGATTTATGAGGGAACTAGCGAAGTCCAGAGAATGGTTATCGCCAATTGGTTAGGGGTGAAATAAGTCTATTACTTCCGTAGAACAAAGTGTAAAACAACAGTAGTATTCCGCACCTTATATGAATTTAGAAAGGTAAGGTCCTTATTATGGAGAGTAAAAAAGCGGGCATCAGTGCATTTGATTTTTTCTGTATCGGATTTGGTGCGATCGTAGGTGTTGGTTGGGCAGTATCCATTAACAAATGGATGGCTGGTTCCGGTGGTCCCATTCCTGCTTTCGTTGGTTATCTAATTGCATTGGTCATGATGATTCCTGTCGCACTCTGTTACTGTGAACTAGCACCCATGATGCCTGTGGCAGGCGGCGGCATGGCGTATTCCTATCGCGCATTCAATGAAAAAATTGGTTTTCTATCTGGCTGGGCAGCGTTTGGTGCATTTGTTACCTTGCTCCCATGGGAAGCTATCTATGTTGTAGATATCTTGAGTATTTTGATCCCCCAAATCAAGGGTCCCATGCTCTACACTCTGGCAGGAGCCAATATCCATGTAGGACATATTATTGTTGGCACATTTTTCTCTCTGCTTTTCTTTGCAGTAAACTTGAAAGGTGCAAGTGCCTCCGCAATGATGCAACGAGTTCTCACCGTGTTTTTAATTGGTGCGGGCCTGGTAGCTATGATTGTAGCAATCCTCAAATTCGATGCCGGAAACTTCCAGCCTATCTATCAAAATGTTGGAGTAGGCGCACATACAAGTTTCTTTGGCGGTGCCTTTGCGATTATGGCATCTGCTCCCTTCTTTCTCTGCGGATTCGAAACCATTCCGCAAGCCGTGGAGGATGCTTCAGGAGAAGTATCTACGGTGGGTAAAACCGTAGTCCTGTCAGTTGGCTGCGCTTGCTTGTTCTATGCTTTGCTACTCTTCTGTCTGGGCAGCGCAATGCCTTGGCAAGACTTTGTAAACATTGGAAAGTCTCCGGCCGCAGGTCACCTTTTCCTCGCTGCCTATGGACAAGCAAGTGTTCCTGGCATTGTCATGTACTATCTCATTATGGCCGGAGCACTCTGTGGCCTGTTTACCACTTGGAATAGCTTTATGATGGCCTCCCCCCGGCTGTTGATGGGTATGGCGCGCGGCTATTTGGTGCCCAATGCCTTGGCAAAAGAACATCCCAAATATGGTACTCCAGCCAACGCCATGATTTTCTGTTTGGTCCTCTCGATCTCTGGTCCTTTCCTCGGAATTGGTCTAATCAATGCGCTCACCTCTTTCTCAGCAGCAGGCTTCGTTCTATCCTGGTTCCTCACTTCTGCTTCTGCTTTGAGACTGCGTAAGACAGAACCGCAAGCAAATCGTCCGTACAAAATGCCCGGCGGTATTGCAATGGCTACGTTTGCAACCGTAATGATGGGAATCGTTTTGGTTTTGCTGTTTGTTCCCGGCAACCCCGTGTATATGGGCGCAGAACCTACCGTCATTTTTATAGCATGGCTGGCTCTTGGTGTCATCTTCTACCTGTCCTGCAGTGGGGCTAGAAAGCAAATCTCCCTCAAGGATCGAGAAGCCAAAATTTTTGCAAAAGCGAACAGAAACGCAGACTAAAGCAGTGACTGCATCCGAAATTCTCTGCCAAAAAAGAATAACAAAATGGCTCAATCTGCGTGGCATCGTGAAATTCACTGAATTGTGAGCCTCTATGAAAGAAAGGATGGACTATGACGCAGTTTATAATACACCCTCGGATCTATCAAATGGCAAGCTGTGAGGAGTTTGCCGCTCAGGTTCAGTTGGGAGCAGAAGACTTGATCCTGACGAATGCGTATATTTACGAACCGGCCTTTGGCTCTATGCACCTACCCTGCCATGTCATCTACTTGGAGAACTACGGCAGCGGCGAGCCTTCGGATGAGATGGTGGAAGCCATTTATCAGGATTTACCCGCATCCTTTCGGCGGGTCGTGGCCATCGGAGGTGGCGGCGTTTTAGATGTGGCTAAAATACTATCTCTTAAGCACATTTCTCCCGTACTCGATTTGTTCGATGGAAAGACAGAAGTGATTCGTGACAAGGAACTGATCTTAGTTCCCACCACCTGTGGAACCGGCAGTGAAGTCACAAACATTTCTATCCTAGCTCTGAACAGTCGTGGCACCAAAAAAGGTCTCGCAACCGAAGCCCTTTTTGCCGACAGCGCCGTGTTAATTCCCGCATTACTTATGGGCCTTCCGTTCCGTTTTTTTGCTACCAGCGCCATCGATGCTCTGGTCCATGCAGTGGAGTCCAGCCTATCACCGAAGGCAAGCGCCGCTTCTAAGCTGTTTAGCTACCAGGCCATTGACATGATCCTTCGTGGCTTTCTGGAGATTCGCAACCAAGGAGAGGAAGCGAGATTCCCCATTTTAGAGCAGTTCCTTCTGGCTAGCAACTATGCCGGAATCGCCTTTGGCAATGCTGGCTGCGCCGCCGTCCATGCTTTGAGCTATCCCTTGGGTGCTGTGTATCATGTTCCTCATGGGGAAGCCAACTATGCCATGTTCACAGGCGTCATGAACAAATATCTATCCATTCGCTCCGATGGGGAAATTTCTCATCTAAACGACTTTATTGCAAACATCTTGCAATGTGATGTTTCCTGTGTTTATGAAGAGTTGGAGAACCTCTTAAATGTCCTGATTCCTAAGAAACCTCTTTTTGAGTACGGCATGACAGAGGAAGATCTTCAGATCTTTACCAATTCGGTCCGTGAAAACCAGCAACGCCTGATGGCGAACAACTTTGTCCCTCTAAGCGATGAGGATGTTTATATGATCTATCGTGGTCTATACAAATAAATCGTAAAGGAACGTGGTTTTATGTTAAAGAATGCATTACCTAAGATTGTTACAGAGTCCCTTCCCGGCCCCAAGGCCAAAGCCATCATTGACCGTCGTGCAAACGCCATTCCCTCCGCCATCCGCTGCGTCTATCCTGTGGTCATCGACAGAGGCGAAGGAGCCATGGTCGAGGACGTGGACGGCAATCATTTCTTAGACTGGATCGGTGGCGTAGGCGTTTTGAACATCGGCTATTCCCACCCAGAAGTGGTGGATGCCGTAAAGAAGCAGACCGAGCGCTACTTCCACGGCATGTTCAACATCGTCACTCATGAAGGATACGTGGCCTTAGCTGAAAAACTATCTACGTTGGCTCCCGTTCTAGGGAAAGAAAAAAAGGCATTTTTTGCCAACTCCGGTGCAGAAGCTAACGAAAATGCCATCAAAATCGCCAAGGCATATACCAAGCGCCCCAACATCATTGTGTTCTCCGGTGCTTTCCACGGTCGCACCATGCTCACCATGTCCATGACATCAAAAAAAGCCTATGCCAATGGTATGGGCCCCTTCCCAGACGGCGTGTATCGTGCCAAGTTCCCCTACTACTACCGCAATCCCGTCGGACTTCCGCAAGAGGAGGCCGTTAACTACTACATTGAAAGCATCAAGAGCGTTTTCGAGGAGGCCTCCCCCCCAGAACACGTAGCCGCCATCGTGGTAGAGCCCTTGCAGGGTGAAGGCGGATTTATCCCCGCCCCCATTGAGTGGGTTAAGGCAGTCCGTCAGCTTTGCGACCAGCATGGCATCCTCTTGATTGCAGACGAAGTGCAGACTGGCTTCTGCCGAGCGGGTAAAATGTTTGCTTCTGAATACTGGCAGGGAGCTGGTGCGTCACCTGACATCTTAACCACCGCGAAATCCATTGCCGCTGGCGTTCCCATCAGTGCCATCGTTGCACGAAATGAGATCATGGACGCCGTACCTGCCGGAATCATCGGCGGCACCTATTGTGGCAATCCCTTAGCCTGTGCCGCTGCACTTAAGGTCATTGAAGTGATGGAACGTGATAAGTTTGCTCAGCGTTCTACCGAAATCGGAAAAATTGCCATGGAGCGCTTCCAGCAGTTTAAACAGAACTATCCTGTGGTCGGTGATGTCCGCGGCTTGGGCAGTATGATCGGATTGGAATTTGTCAAAGATCCCGTGAGCAAGGAGCCCAATGCACCCTTTGTGAATGCCTTGGTACAAGAAGCGGTAAAGCGCGGCCTGATGATTGAAAATGCCGGCACCTATGGCAACGTGATCCGCTTCCTCGCACCCCTTACCATCACCGATGAGCAGCTTTATGCTGGTCTTGACATCATGGAAGAATCCATCAAAGCCCTGCTTTAACCCTCCCTATGAACCCTTATTTCTTCCCATATACCTCATAAATGCAAGCTCCCTCCGCAGTGAACACTGCGGGGGGAACCTGCCCCTTGGTGTAAACGTTGATGAATCGTAGCGTAACATTCCCATGTTTCATTCAACAAAGCAATCTACTTACGGAAAGGATGACTCGTCATGGCACTTATGACTGGTAATGAATATATCGAAAGCCTTCGCAAATTAAAACTCAAAGTATATATGTTCGGCAAGGAGGTCGAAAACCCCGTCGATGACCCAATCCTGCGCCCCTCTGTGAACTCTCTTCGCATGACCTATGATGTCGCTCAGATTCCTGAGCATCAAGAGGTAATGACTACTATCTCTCCCATTACCGGTGAGCGCGTCAACCGCTTTACCCATATCCATGAATCCACACAGGATTTAATCAACAAGGTCAAAATGCAGCGTCTTCTCGGACAGAAAACCGCTTCCTGTTTTCAGCGTTGTGTCGGCATGGATGCCTTCAACGCAGTATACAGCACCACCTTTGAAATTGATGAGAAGCACGGCACTTCCTATCGCGAGAACTTCCGCCGCTTTCTGAGCATGTGTCAGGAAAAGGATCTTGCCGTGGACGGCGCTATGACCGATCCAAAGGGTGACCGCAGCTTGCCTCCTCACAAGCAGCCCGATCCTGATATGTATCTGCGTGTTGTGGAACGCCGTCCTGACGGCATTGTGGTGCGTGGAGCGAAAGCCCATCAGACCGGCATGTGCAACTGCCATGAGGTGCTGGTCATGCCCACTGTTGCTATGAGCCCCGAAGACCGTGATTATGCGGTATCCTTCTCCGTTCCCACGGATGCCGACGGCATTTACATCATCATCGGCCGTCAGAGCTGTGACACCAGAAAACTAGAAAACAGCAGTTTGGATGTGGGCAATGTCGAGTTCGGCGGCGTGGAAGCATTGGTTGTCTTTGATGACGTATTTGTGCCCAACGACCGCATTTTCATGAACGGCGAAACCGAATTTGCCACCATGCTGGTGGAACGTTTCTCCGGCTATCACCGCCAGAGCTACGGCGGCTGTAAGGTCGGTGTAGGCGATGTCCTTATCGGTGCTACTGCACTGGTGGCGGACTATAACGGCGTTCCAAAGGCAAGCCATGTGAAGGATAAAATCATCGAGATGATTCATCTGAATGAAACCATGTACTCCTGTGGTATCGCTTGCTCGGCTGAAGGCACCAAGACTCCCTCTGGTAGCTACCTCATTGACTTGCTTCTTGCCAATGTCTGCAAGCAGAACGTTAC
Source organism: [Clostridium] viride DSM 6836 (assembly GCA_000620945.1). Taxonomy (GTDB): domain Bacteria; phylum Bacillota; class Clostridia; order Oscillospirales; family Oscillospiraceae; genus Evtepia; species Evtepia viridis. Next base: position 625,255 of record KK211198.1, read on the forward strand.
CCGCTTCCCCTATGAAATCGCTCGTTTGGCAGAAGACATTGCCGGCGGATTTGTGGTCACTGCCCCCTCCGAAGCCGATCTCCACGGTGAATTCACCGGGCCTTGGGTCAACAAGTATCTAATGGGTAATGCGGCGGTATCGACGGAAAACCGTTTGCGCATCCTGCGCCTCATTGAAACCATCTGCATGGGCACCGCATCCGTCGGCTATCTGACCGAATCCCTCCATGGCGCTGGTTCGCCACAGGCACAACGCGTCATGATTGCCCGCCAAGGCAACTTGGAGCACAAGAAAGAACTGGCAAAAACGATTGCACATATTGATAGTAAGCACTAATTTTTGATGTCAGCAATTTGAGAACAGCTCGTTCACACTGGTCGAGTCTGTCATTTCAAGGATGAGGTTTAATTACATGAAGAAAGAAGTTTTTGTTGTCAGCGCCTGCCGCACCGCAGTTGGATCCTTTGGGGGTTCTTTGAAGGATGTGCCCGCTGTAAAGCTCGGGGGGGCCGTGATACAGGAAGCTCTCTCCCGTGCCAAGGTACAGGGCGAGTGGCTGGATGAAGTCATGTTCGGCAATGTGCTCGGTACAGCACTGGGTCAGAATGTTGCACGTCAGTGTTCCATTGATGCTGGCATTCCCTTACACGTCCCCGCCTACACCATCGGCATGGTTTGCGGATCTGGTCTCAAGTCCGTAATCGAAGGCGCTCGCTCCATCATGGCAGGGGATTCTAATCTCGTCATGTGCGGCGGAACAGAAAACATGAGCGCCGCCCCTTATGCCGTACCGGCTGCCCGCTGGGGTGCACGCATGAATGAGTCAGCACTCGTGGATGTGATGATCAAGGACGGCCTTTGGGACGCATACAACAACTATCATATGGGCACCACCGCAGAAAACATCTGCGACCTGTGGGGCCTAACCCGTGAGGAATTGGACGCCTTTGCCCTCGCCTCTCAGCAGAAGGCGGTTGCGGCAGTAGAGAGCGGTCGTTTTTCCGATGAAATTGTTCCCATCGCTGTAAACAGCAAACAAGGTATCGTTGAATTTAAGACTGATGAGTACCCCAAGGCAACCACTGCTCAAGCGCTTTCGAAGCTGAGAGGTGCTTTCCCTACCTCCGCGGATGGCAATCCCGAACACATTACCATGACCTTCGAGGCAACTAAGCTTTCTCCCGCAGAGGGCATGGGGCGTGTAACCGCAGGAAACGCATCTGGCATCAACGATGGTGCGGCGGCAATTTTGCTTGCCTCCGGTGAAGCCGTTGCTCAGTATGGTCTCACCCCGCTGTTCAAGCTTGTCTCTTGGGGGCAAGGTGGCGTTGATCCGAAAATTATGGGAGTCGGCCCAATTCCCGCCTCCCGTCAAGCCTTGCATAAGGCAGGCCTAAAAATGAGTGATATTGATCTGGTGGAAGCGAACGAAGCCTTTGCTGCCCAATGCATCGCCGTGGCACGCGAATTAGACTTTGATATGGAAAAGGTCAATGTAAACGGTGGTGCGATTGCCCTCGGTCACCCCATCGGAGCCTCTGGTGCTCGCATCATCGTCAGTCTCTTGCACGAGATGCAAAAGCGTGATCACACCAAGCTTGGCCTTGCCACCCTCTGCATTGGCGGCGGCCTTGGCGTTACCGCTATTTTCGAAAAGTGCTGATTTGTCTTTGGCGTTAGGACAACGGCTCCGTTCCCATTCGCAAGCTATGCACTCAAGTAGCCCCAGGTCAACAACTAATACTTTTGGATCTAACGAATCAACAAAGGAGATTATGTTAACATGGCAAAGTATGTAACCGCACAGGAAGCGGTAAAACAAATTAGGTCAGGAGACCGCGTGGTACTTGCTCACAGTGTAGCGGAACCAAAAACCCTCGTCAATGCGATGGTTGAAAACTATAAGCAGTACAAGGATGTGGAAATTTGTCACATGTTGGCCCTGGGTCCCTGCGAGTACACCAAGACTGAGATGAAGGGGCACTTACGACACAATTCCTTCTTTGCGGGCCCTTCCAGTCGTAAGGCAATTGATGAAAACAGAGCAGACTTTACCCCCGTTTTCTTTTATGAGGCTCCGCGAATGTTTCGCGAGGGCATCTTGCCTGTTGACGTTGTCATGTTGACCGTATCTCCCCCGGACAAGCATGGCTATTGTACTTTGGGAATTGCCGTGGACTATGCCAGAGCTGCAGTTGATTGTGCGCGGACGGTGATCGTGCAGATAAATAAAAACATGCCGAGAACCTTCGGAGACACCATGCTGCACCTGAATGACATTGACTTTGCCGTGGAAGCCGATGACGAGTTGTATGGCACCAAGCCTGGTGAAAACTCCGAAGTTGAAGAAAAGATCGGTGCAAACTGTGCTAGCCTGATTCGTGATGGTGCTTGCTTGCAGTTGGGTATCGGCGGTATCCCTAACGCAGTACTGGAGTATCTCAAAGAGAAGAATGACATGGGCATCCACTCCGAGATGCTTTCCGACGGCATTCTGCATCTGATTAAAAAAGGAAACATCAACAACTCCAGAAAAAGCATTCACACCGGCAAGTCTGCGGTTACTTTTCTCAATGGGACCAAGGCTCTTTATGAATACGTGGATGATAACCCCTCGGTTGAGTTCTACCCCGTTGACTACATCAACAATCCCTTTGTGATTGCAAAGAACGACAACATGGTTTCCGTAAACTCTGCTTTATCTGTTGATTTGATGGGTCAGGTTGTTGCTGATAACATCAGCCAGGATAAGCACATGAGTGGTGCAGGTGGATTCGTTGATTTCGTTCGTGGTGCAACCGCTTCTCAGGGCGGCATTTCCATCGTTGCTATGCCTGCAACTGCAGCCGGCGGCAAGGCTTCCCGTATCGTGCCCGAATTTGATGCAGGCCGTCCCATCACCCTAACTCGTTTCGAAAGCTACTACATCGTAACCGAATATGGCATTGCCAAGATGCGTGGCAACTGCCTGAGGACTCGCGCTCGTCAACTCATCGAGATATCTCACCCCGACTTCCGTGACGAGATGAAGGCATACTACAAAAAGCGCTTCGGCGAAACCTACTAATTTTCTCACCCAACAATTAAAAGCAGTTTGCCAGAAAACTCATTCTGGCAAACTGCTTCTTTATGGGATCACTAATAAATTCTAGCCTAATCGTCTATTTTAGCAATGTGTTTTGCCAACTCTTTTTTGTCTTCAAAGTTGCCCAGTCTAGCGATCATAATTCTTTGCGCTTGTGGAGAGCCTGCTCCGTGTAGTGACTCGGTTAGATAACCGACTGCACCAGTACCTAGAGTTAGATTTTCAATCAGCCTCATAATTCGCATACGGCTTTCGGTTGGAACCGAATCTACCCCTTTTAAATATTTTTCTATATAGTGTCCAATCTCCTTGTTCTTATAATCTTGTTCAGAGGGTTGGGTAACCATAATTCCTCCTGCAATATCTTGAGCAAGGCGCCCCATTTCGTATGGGAATCGTGTGACATTCTGCTTACATACATTTGCTAACATCAAATCAATTAAATAAGCGCCAGAAGAAGTACGCGTTCCTTCATACGAACAAGCTAACGCGGAAGAAAAGATTGTTTCATTTAAGTGTGTCATTTCTATCAGCTTATCCTTAATATGAGCAGCTTTGTTTACTCCGTTATAATCGGCAGCTAAGGCACTCGCTCCAATCAATACATCACCAACGCCTACTTTGCAAGCATAGCTCGGCCTGTGATGCCCGGAAAAACGCTCAACCAGCATACCTGCAAATTCAGTTTCCCCATTTAAGAAAATACGATGCTTGGGTACAAAGACATGATCAAAGATAATCATGGCTTCATGACCACCAAACTGACTATTTCCTACATCGATTTCATTGTTTTCTAACTTTCTTGTGTCACAAGATTGGCGGCCGAAAATAATTGTAATGCCTGGTGCATCGGTGGGTACGGCAAAAGAAATGGCATAATCTTTATCTTCAGGAGACATCGCAATCGTGGGCATACAAAGCACCTCGTGAGAATTTACAATTCCCGTTTGATGCGCTTTACAGCCATTCACTACAATACCATCTTCCCGTCTTTCGACAACACGTAAATAGAGGTCAGGATCGACTTGCTTACTGGGAGGCAAGCTACGATCTCCCTTGGGATCTGTCATGGCACCATCAGTAACCAAGTCCTCAGTCTGAACATGGAGCACATAGTCTGTAATATTTTGAAGATAATTTGTTCTGTATTTTTGATCCACTTCATAAGCGGTACTATACACTGCATTTAGTGCATCTTGACCGACACATCGTTGGAAGCAACAAGCCGTCTTTTGACCAAGCATTCTTTGTCTCTTCACTTTTTGAACCAAATCAGAAGGGCTTTGGAAGATATGATTATACAGATTAACTTTTTCACCTGTAAGATGTGATTTCACGGTCATTAACTCCTCATATTGAGGGTCTAATGCCAAATCATACGTCAGAGCCACGGCATTCATGGATGGAATAATAATCGGATGATCGACTGGGCTTTCGATCTTGTCGCCAAACATATACACATTTAACTTTAGTTTTCTTAAGCTTTCAATATATTCTTTACCGGTTTTTAGAGCCATTCTTTGTATCCTCCGTTTAGTCCTAATCTTGGAATCTTACCTCCTTAATATTTGTTGCATTTCTGGTATCATTCTCATTTATCAGAAATAATTCCTCTGATATCATCCGGAGAAAGAATCAATTCCATATTTTAAGGCGTCCTGTTTCATTCGCATATCCTACAATAAAACGATTAAAAATAATTATTTTATTTTTGATAACGATGCAAAGAAACAGACAAGGCAGAGCCTCCGAATGGAAACCTACCTTGTCTGTTTGCTAATCATTCACAATAAATAAAGTCTGTATAATTCCACCTGGTCTGGATCACGGTTTCTCGTTAAAATAGATCGTATCGATCCCAATCCAGTAATTGATTGTGTCGCCTTGTGGATCAATATCGATATTGACATTGCTGAATACCAGCAGGACAGAAATTTCAGGAGTTTCGAGCTTCATGCTCATATCCTCAAAGGTTGCGGGTGAATTGTTCATCTGTCCTGGGGGGTACTTTTCCGCGATTTTGTCAATCAACGAATTCATATTCTGATCAATGATCATTCGGCCATTCAACGCAATCTGTAGCTGGGGAATGCCACCTGGTGTGAAAGGCCTGTTCCAATTGATATCATAAGAACCTCTATCTCCTGCGATGGTCGCTGTTATAACCTCTTTTTCTTGCGTCATTCTGATGGCCCATTTGTAATCACCGATATCATAGGCGCCGGCAGGCAGAGATACATAGGTGCTGAGATAGCTGCCACCACCATTGTTACCTTCTGGGGCCGGCCACTTTTTAGCAAAGCCAAGAGTTTTTTCAAACTCCATGTCGTTGTTTAATTCTCGGTTAAACCATACTGGAAGCTTGGCGTCATGTGCGTTTGCCAGGAAGTTCACCGCATCGGTAACCGATTCACGTACGGAATCATCCGGTGCCTTCGTAGCCGGTGTCAATGTTCCGTTCGCCAGTATCCCTTCCCTTTCCAATAGTTTCTCAAGTCTTCCGCTCTGGACGCTGATGGGCAAATCGTTATAACTGATAGTAGGGACAACGGCAACTACCGCAAGAATACAAATAAGCACGACGATCGGCAAATGGGCTCTTGCTTTCAATACAAGTAAAAGTATTGCGGCAACAAATCCTAAGATCCATAGCAATCCGAACGTATACTCCTCCGTCTTTAGCCCCCATTTGCCTAGCTGCACAAGGAGCGCCCATGCTTCGAACGCCAATATGACGAGGGCTGTCGCTGGATATGCTTTTTTATAGAAACTTGCAATGCCTGTTTCATACTTGGTGACCATGACATGTAGCCAGATGCCGCCAACAGTATATGCGGTGGCGATTGACGCAAGGCGCCAGAAAGGAGGCCAGTCCCCTGTCATGATCGTTTTACCTGCCCATAGGAGCAGAACAATGGTCAGAGCCAGAACGATGGGGATCATGATATAGCCAAACAACACTTCGATGAATCTTGGCTGCTTCTGTGCCACTTCCCGATGCTCGTCCATCCGGCCTTTGCGAAAGTCCGGAAAATAGCCTAAGAAAATCGTATATGCCAAGAATCCAACAATGGTACTGATATACATATAGACCTTTTCGCTCATGTCATGGTAAATCAGTGACTGAAAGGCACCTGCGACTCCTGATGCGCCTGCCATGATGACCAAACCGTAGATCATTGCAATGAAAAAAGCCTTATGCGTCATGAAAAAGGATCGGGCGAAGTCCGTTTGCTCTTTTGGATAAGCTGCTAATACCACAAAAGCAAAAAAACTGATTACCATGGCGCTTACAACCCGCGCAGACGCAATGTTGGAGACCACCATATACCGAGACTCTCCATAATATGAATCAGTAGCGCCCAAGAAATAAAGCAGCAAAAATGTTATCAACGCAGTTGCTACCCCAAAAAGATTTGCCGTGATAAAAGCTTTACGCCCGCCATCAAGGCAACGTGCGGCCGTGATTGCAGCAAGGCTGGAAAGCGCGCCCAGGGCAAACGTCCAATGCAGGCAATTGAAAATAAAATTATATGGCTCCTGCTGCGGCCAGTTGAGTTGGATCCGCACCATGGTTACGGTCGCAAAAGCCAGAGCGCAAAAAATCGATGCCGGAAAAGTTTGAAAGGCTTTGGCGGATCCTTTCAATGTTTTCAATAATGATCGCGTAAAGACGCTCATGGTTTCCACCTCCAGATCAAGTTTATCCGAAGCAAGTAAACACTCCGGATATTACACTTCAAGAAAACGTAAGTTCAAGCCACAGTTTAGCAGTGGATTAGCCCTTTAAATTATTTTAACACATTATGCACGTACCATTCCACAAGAATATTATAAAAATAAGGTGGACTACATGGGCAGAGTGAGTAGAGAGCTTCATAGGCGGTGACCTTAACCAAAAAAGCAGTGCGACAGAAGTTAAAGTGACACAAGATTTCTCTTTTCTTCAGTAGGCAACTTTAAGAAGGTAAAGGGGCACTGTGAGAAAATCTAAGTAGATCATTCTCTCATCAGCACCCTATTATTCGCTACTCCTACCCAATGAAACGAAATTACTATATTACGTTCGCCAAATCTAATTAGAACTAAATTACTAACTAATAATTTACATAATTCTATTTTTCTGGTAAATTAGATATAGATTGTTAAGATGGAAAGGAGAATCTATATAAAAAGACAATCTATATGATTTTTATTATTAGTCTATTAACCTTTAGCACTAGTATTTTGCAGCCCCTAGTGTTTAGAATGTGCGACCACACATTGTCCACCACAATTGCGAAAATATGAAGAAAGAGGAAACACTATGAAACATATTTTTTTAATGCTTGTTTTGGCGCTGACCTTATTTTTATCAGGATGCGGAAATAGTGTTCAAGAAACTAAAGACTCTTCTAGTGTACCAGCAGTATCGGATTCAGAAGGAAATAACTCGTCTTTGAAAAGCACAACTGAACTTTCAATTGGCACCACTTATACTATTCAAGATTTATGCGAATTCAAAGTTAATAATGTAGCTTTATGCAAGGAAGTAATTCCACCTCATCCTGGTAACTTTTACACATACTATGAAGAAAACGATGGTAGTACTTACGTTGATATTAGTGTCAATATGGAGAATTTGCGAGAAACGGCGAGAACAGCTGATGAATTTGGATATGCAAAGATTATCTGTGATGGAAAATATGAGTACAATTCATAAAGCAATATGTATCTAGTGCTGGTGGTGCAGTGGCTGGTGCCATGATGTTTGGAGCAGTTGGGGCCGCATTTGGTGGACGAGCCAAGAAAAAGGAAACTCGTACCGTTCGTTCCTTCTTAATTATAAGCTATCTTAAAGATGATAACGTTGAGTATATTGCCTTTGATGTTACTGGCAATATTAAAAATGCAGATAGACTTGTTCATGAGTTTAGAGAGTCAAGCATAACGGCACAAAGCCATACTATAGAACTGTAGTGTTGATTCAATCAATTATACCACGAAGATCGGTTCTTTCATCCAAACAGAAAAGTCTATCCTTATCCCAATAGTCCTTGAGCTTAAAATAGTACTCAAATAGAACTTTTCATAAAACAAAAACCCCGAAAACCTTTTGTTTCCAAGGCTTTCGGGGTATCGCTGGCTTTTTCGAATCTTAGAAAGCTACAGCCTATTTATTAGTCAGACTTGACTTCTGTAACAAATGTTGTACCAGAACGGCCACTTCCGCGCGAGTAACCGGGTCCTTAGGTGAAATTGTAGTGGAACTTAACAGCATCTTTTGACCAGTGGTTTGCAACATCTGTAAATGTGACAGGGTTATAGATTACGGAATAAGTACTATTCGTCAGGCTATTAATTTTTGCGAAGTATTTGCCGTCTACTTTAATAATGGTTGTCGGTACATGGCTGAAGCTTCCGTCAGAGTTCAGTACAATACCCGTCGTAAACGTTCTGGTATGTATATAAATCGTTGCAATTAGTAGTGTCACTGCCGGAAATATGGAATGGTGGCCCAGGCGAAATCGCAAGTGCAGTTATTGGCAGCAATAAAAACGCCATAACCGCTACTATAAAAACGGGCAGAAAGCTACTTTTAATTTTAGCCTTTAATTTCATTTATTAAATTCTCCTCTTATATCCATCACAAACGTTTACGGCAGAGTACCACCCCCATTTAACAAAACTCTTTGGTTTACTTCACACCAATGTAATTGGCAAACATGGTTGCTACTTCTGCACGAGTAGCGGAACCGGTGGGTTTCAAGGTTCCGTCAGCGTTGCCACCGATGATGCCCTTCTGGATAGCCCAAGCAAAAGCCTGAACTGCAAAATTAGAGATTTCGTCAGCATCAGAGAACTTACTCAAATCGGTAGTAGCAGAAACCGTAGGAGAGCCAGCATATCTGTACAGGATGGTGACCAACTGCTCACGGGTAACAGAACCGTTCGGAGCGAACTTGTCATCGGCAACTCCCTTCACGATACCCTTTTCATTTGCCCATTTCACGGCATTGAAATAGTAAGCGCTCGGTTCTGTGTCGCTGAAGTTGACGTTAGCCATGGTCTCAGGCTGATTAGCCAACCTGTGGAGCATGGTGACAATCATAGCTCTGGTTGTGGTAGCTTGAGGAGCAAAATGGTCAGAGGATGTGCCATTCATCAGGCCCTTTGCCTGCATAGCAGCTACACTGTTGTAGAACCAATCGCCGCCCTTAACATCGGAGAATGCAAACTGAGCTACAACGTACTTTGAGAAGTGTTTTGTGGAAAAGGTCAGCTTGCCATTGGAATAGGAACAATCCATGGGGGTCAGAGAACCATTGTCAGCTAGGTACCATACAACAAGGTGGCTGGTATCTTCGCCTACAGCGGGGGTGTAGGGTACGGATACCGTTGCCGTGCCGCCCAGGTTAGAAATGGTCTTACCGGCCGAGGTGACAGTCAGATCAATAACAGGACGATCGCCTACCAGCGCTTGCTGAGCCGCGGTTAGAGACTTGCTGTCGACCTTAGCAATGGAAACGGATACTTCAGCGCCTGTTGCTTTGTCCGCAATGGTGGTCAGAGCACTGTCGTCCAGTGTGACAGAACCAAGGGGTGTCTGAAGTGTCAGAGAGGCATCGGTCTTTGCGTCTCCCATTTTATCAACGGAAGCGACTGGGACAGTTGCTGTAACTGCTGTAGCGTCCTTAGCTGCTATCACGGCAAGGGTAACGTTTGCAGTTGTGGTCTTGCTTTTTTCTGCTGCAGCCAAAGCCGCATCAATCAAAGTAGTCATTGTCTCTTTCGAGACAGTTGCACTTGCTGTGGTGCCGCTTGTGGTGGGCTTCACTTCGGTGGTTACAGTTGTCGTATCGCCAGTGATGCTTGGCTTAGGTGTGTCTTTGCTAGGAGTCGAGGCTGCTCCACCGCCAGAACTACCACCAGAGCTACCGCCGGTGTTGCCGCTCCCAGTGGGTGACCACTGAGCGTAGAGTGTGATCGGATCGGAATTTCTTGCGCCGGTTAAGATTGCGCCAGCGGCATAGGTGGTTCCTTTCCCATCAGCCTGCGTATTCCATCCGGTAAAGTTGTAATTCGTTCTCGTGAACGCATTTGCGCTAACGGTGTAAGATTGCCCGGAGTAAACCGTACTGCCGGTCATGGAGCCGCTGCCTCCATTTGCGTCATAGGTAATTGTCTGCTTAAAGCCGACTACCGTGACGGCGGGATAGGAAACCCTCCAAGTATCTGAGCCAGTTCCGCTGTAGGTATAGTCCACCCAGACTCCCGTCCCCTCGCCTGGATGCAAAACAGCCCATTTTGCCGTCACGTTGCCGGCTGTTGCGGAGTAGCCGGTGGCGGTTAACCCCTCGGTTTCGCCGGGCATTGCATAGATCTTTGACGGATCCACGGCGATGGATGCACTAAGGCTGCCAGAAGTGATTTTTGACAGTAGACCAAGTCGGTAAACGACCACCGCATTATCTAGACCGAGCTGCTTTCCGTGGTCAGCGGTAATCATGCCGCCGGTAATGACGGTTTTGCCACCCGCGCGAATCGCGCAACTTGTTAAGGTGTTGGAGCTTGACGTTACCACACCGCCTGTCATAGTCAGCGTCGGCTCATTCGGACCCATATGTAAGGATTGCACAGTGGCAACATCGTTGGAGGAGGATGCGGTCCCGCCGGAAATAACCATGCTTCCTTGTACCGCTGCAACCGCCATGCCTGTTCCTGTATTCGTAATTTCTCCGCCCGCAAGTTCAAACGTTCCGTCACCGTTCAGGAATACCAAGGAGCTCAAGGGACCATCTACGGCTCCGGTGAGGGACGCGTTCCACAGCACCGTTACACCTGCCGGAATTGTGAGGGCAAGCGTGTCTGTGGCGTCCTTCGTGCCGGTGACGGTGACCGTGCTGCCGCTTGCAGTAGCGGTAAGGCCGGCGTCGGTTAAGGTCTTCGCAAGGGTTTCCGCAGGAGTGGGAAATGTTACGCTAACGATGTATGGCTGAGTAGTGCCGTCTTCCGCAATGACTGTGTAGGTTACCGGCGATGAAAAGTTCTGAGCGACACCAGTGTTGGGGGAAATGCTTGTGCCCGTATGTTTGATTGTCGGAACCAGCGCCGTCAAGTCCGTCCCATATGGAACCGTCAGCGCGATGGTTTTTTCGCTTTCGTTGATGTTTCCTAAAACGGCAGGTGTTAATCCGTTAAAGTTGAATGCCGTAATTTCTTTTTGTGAGCTGAGCTGTGTAGTGAGCGTATTCGCGCCAGTGGACGACACGGATCCTGAAAAGGCAAAGGTCTTGCTACCGGCGTTGACTGAGACGATAGCATTGGTCTGCGCAGGCAGCCAAAGATAGAGCTTGCCATCCGTGTCGGTTGTGCTGGTGACGGTACTGCCGCTATTGACTGAATAAGATACCGCTGTTGTCGCCGTGATACCCGGAACCGTGAGGCTTACGGGATAAGCCGGTGTGCTGGCGGCATCATAACAGACTGATGCTTGCTCGGCGCTGTTGATGCTATTAATCTCGACAGAGCCGCCGGTGACAATGCAGGAGCCCGCGGAGGGCCCGTATACCCCGGGACCGATGCCTGTATGTCCAAAGGCCTTCACCGTACCGCCGGTGATGGTCACATCGCAGCCATTGCCGCGGACTCCGCCGCCGATACCCGCAGCACCGACCATTCTAGCAACACTAGCGTCCATGGTCGCAGTCACCGTTCCGCCGCTGATTAATACCGTGCAGCTTGACTGGTGATCGGCGACCCCTTCTCCATTGCCAATGGCAGCGCCGCTGCCGCCGGAAGTCGCAGTCACGCTGCCGCCGGTGATGGTGACCTTGGCACCGGTGCTGCCATACCCATTTCCGATTGCGGCGCTAGCGTCTATAGAGGACGCCCGCACTTCGCCGCCTTTAATGGTGATGGAACAGTTTCCTGTGGCCTTGAAGCCGCTGCCGATTGCGGCGCCGCCGCCTTCTGCACCGGAGCTTGCGTCAACCATGCCGCCGTTGATGGTAATGCTGCCGCCACTGCCTTCATAGCCGCTCCCGATACCGGCGGAGTTTCTGAATCCGATAGCTTTGATCAGCGCACCGCCGTTAATCGTGATCGTCCCGCAGGTGCCGTCTTTTGCCCCCCCGATTCCCGCCGCGCTTCGGGCTATTGAATTACTGGCACATTTTGTTGACAGCTTTCCGGCACCGTCGATGATTAGTGTCGCGCCGTCCGGGACGAGGATGCCCGGTGCGTTGGCACCGATCAGAAGATTTACTCCGGTCACCGTTAGGTTTACGGTTGTTCCAGAACCGATTTCCAGTGCACTGACAGTTTTGTCTTTCGGCGGTATTTGATCAACCCCTATTTTTACTCCGTTGAGCGTGATGTTGACATCCCCGCTAATATCCGGGTTGACGATGATATGATAGCCGTCAGCCAGTGTTCCCGAGAAGGTATAGCTGCCGCTTTCAGAGATAATATAATCCGCTGTGCGGCTTGAAAGGTCAACCGTCTCATCCAGCGCCGCGGCCGTGATCTCCCCCGGACCAATTACGATTCCCAGTGTCATAAAAAAACTCATGAGTAAAGCGAACAATCGTTTTTTGATTCGTTTCATAAAAAATCTTCCCCCAAAGCTTACATTCAGATTTAGTCAATACATTAGCGTCTAGCTCAAAATAGGAGCTAAGGTTTCTGCGCCAGCTGGAACGCCTCGCTCAGGGAAATTTCAACTTTCCCCTCCCACGAAATACAAATGCCATCGGTGGTTACTGTTTGAAAGAATGTCTCATCAGCCAGTAGCCCAAACCGGATCGTTTCCAGCCGATTCTTTAAGCTCAAATTTACACTGCTGCCGTTGTCCAGAATAATTTCAAGGCAATAGTCCTCCTTGGGCATCACCCGTACGATTTTGCTCACCGTCTCACCTCCATACAAAACAAAAATCCACCGTACGTTTATTGTACAGTGGATTTTTTCTATTGTCTGTCACCCTGTGGGTGACAATGAGGGGTGAAAAACCCTTCACGATTCCTGAGCCTGTATGTATTGCTGCAGCATCGTCCTTGACTTAATGTTCAGCTTCTCGAATATACGTTTCATCATTGTTTTGACGGTGTTTTGTGTGATAAAAAGCCGCGCACCGATCTCGCTGTTGGTAAGACCCTGTGCCACAAGATGGGCAATTTCCGTTTCCCGCTCGGTTAGTTCAGGACGCTTTTCTGTGAAATTCACTCGCGTCATGTGTTCGATCACCTGCCGATGAGAAGCATACAGCCCCAATATGGCAATCGCAGCATTTTGATGTTCTCCTCTGTGAGAGAGTTCCTCCAAAATGGGCGTGAGCAGATCGCCGTTTTCCACGAAGGGCATCAAAAGCCCGTCAGGCAGTGCCAAAGCAAGAGCCTCGTGCAGCTCTCGGAGAGCAGTTTCCCGTCGATGCATTTTCTCGTTCGCCGCTGATGCGTAAATGTGGGCATAGATTTGACTCAGCAGATTCGGGAAGATGGACGCGATTTCAAGAAAGTGGTCCAGACTTCCCAGCAGCTTTGCGTAGTTTCCGCACACTAGCAACGCGCGGCCATGAATCATATGAAACGCCCCCATAGCTGGAAAGTACATGCGGCTAGCGAAAAAGTCTCCCTCTAAAATCCACTGGGGAATCTCCTGTTTCCTCCCTAGGCTAAGCGGAATCCATGCATCACAGAGCTCCATGGTATGCATTAGGTTATACCAGCCCCCACGCTCAATTTCTTCACGCAGGCTTTTTAGACTTCTCGCCGCAAGAGCATAATCCCCCTTGCAGAAAGCGATTCGCACCTGAAGAAACACTGCGCATAGAAGAATATCCTCCTGTTCGCTGCCCGCTGCCAAATACAGAGCCTTATGCACCGCGATTTCCGCGCTGCCGAGATCTCCCCTAAGATACTCGCGCTCTGCCTCCATAACATACTCTGCACCACGGCCGTGACCCTTTGCGAGACGGTCATAAAAGGGCATAGCCTCCCGCAGGACATTCAGTTCATTCTCCAGCTTCCCAGCCTCACGATGGAACATATAGAGCACAGAGGGTGAGCCGAAGGTCCAACCTCCACGGGTGTCCATGAATTTGGCTGGTTGGTCAAGCAATTCGTTCGCCCGTTTGATATGTGCGAGCATTTTCTCGATATCATTATAGTCGCTGAAGCTCAGCAGAACCTTAAATTCTCCGGAAAGTGCCCGCACCGTTTGTAGGGGTAGTTCGCCGTTCTCAAGGATGTGCGAAAGATCTGTACAGGTCCCGGCGAACCTCTCTGTCTCATTGTAGGAGAACAAACAGAGTGCATAAACAAGCAGGGCAACCGGATGCGCCTGCCGAATGTCATCAGGACAAGCCTCCATATACGCAACGAGCTTTTCTCGGTGCTCATTGTGCATACTGTGTCCCTGATCAGTCTCCAGAACGGTCAGTAGACCCTCAAAATCCTGTGCAAGCATGTAGAATTCCATAGCCGGAACATAGTCTCCGGTTTGCCTGTACCAAACCGCTGCTCGTTTGTATAAGCTTTGTTTCTCTGTCAGAGATATCTGTTCAAAATGTTCTCTTAGAAAATCAGAAAAAATTCGATGCACCTGATAAACTCCGCTCCGACCGTCCCAGCTGATAAAGGCGTTTTCACCTGTAATTTTCTCCAAAAGCTTCTCGCTTCCACCCTTTTGCCACATGTGCGCGGCCTGCTCCGGAGTAAACGCGTCAAAAAAGCAAACGGTCATCAAAAAGTCCTTGATCTCATCAGAGAAGGGGGCATAAACCGTTTTGTCCATCAGAGCTGTGATGTTAGATGGCATTGTGAATACCCCTTCTGCCTGATAACTGAGCATTAAAAGGTAAAGTGCACTGATCCAGCCCTCAGTATAGGAATAAAGCCACCGTGCTTCGTTTTCCTTTGGGGCAAGTCCGCACAGGCGGTAATAGGCGCGGATGTCTTCCAATGTCAGCTCCAAGTCGTCTTTCCGGATATGGTTCACATACCCCTTAAGAGTCAGCTCATCTAGGCTTATATAATGAGTATAGCGCGTGGTCAGCACAATATGGAAGTCAGACAACTCGTTCCAAAGTAAATATTCGATAAAGGCAGCCACTTCCGGACTGTCCGTCAGATGATAATCGTCCAAAACCCAAAGGACTCCAGTGGAAGGGAGCATACCTTGAATCAGATCAAGCGCTTTTTCTTTCGTCGTACTATCACTTGGAAATCCGAGCTGCTGCAGGTACTCCGCTTGAATGGCATCGATCTCACGGACCTGCCGACAGAAAGTCAACCAGAAACCCGAAATCGAGTCGCCAAAAACCTTCTGCCATAGTATTTGACAATTTGTTTTCTTGACGTACTCCCGGACAGCGGTGGTTTTGCCGTAACCCATGGGTGCCTCAATGATCGTGCAGGGATATTGCGGAATCTTTTTAAGATGCAACCGGATTTTGTCCGACAGGAAGATTGCATTGCTGTTAAAGTTTTTTCCCTTGGGCATTTAACACCTCGCTGACTGCCGCATAGCGCTTTAATTTTTTATTTCCGACTAAGCACTCGTATTCCTCATAAAGCTTAATCGCTTCACTGTATCAATTTGTCGAAGCACAAAACTTTTTTCTTCCCCTGCAGATACCGATAGATCATACTGTCGAAAGCCTATCTTCTACGCGTCACTTACCGATAACGCAAAATATAATGTTTTGATATTTGCCCGTAGGGTCATTGGATGATAACCACCTCCTTAGTCAACCCTTTGATACGTTTTCACTGTAAAAGAAATACTATCATGCATACCATAATCTTACAAGTTCTAAAAGCAAGAAGAATTCTATCTGTAGCACAATTTTTTGCAGGGCAGATGTGACCCCACTCTAGATAGATAAGCTCAGTTTTTATGTGCCGAAATCATGTTTGACATTGTGTGCCGGGCTAATAAACAACCAAAGCTGTAGCAAAAATGCTACAGCTCCGAATTTGTATATTAAAAGCATTTATCTTAAGTTTGACTGGATTTGAGCAGTGGACTCAGTTTTTAACTGGATTTATTCTTAACAATTTTGTTTCAAGAGTTGGATATAATCATAAAGAATATCCTTTGTATCTTTTATAGGATAATAGTTGCTTTTATTTATTAAGTAATTAGAGTCATCCCAAAAAGCCGCCACGGAATTTGATTCATTGATTTCTAAAACCATCGGGGGCATGGAATTCTTAATGATAAGTACACCATGGTCTTCCTTTGTATACACATTGTAGCTGGGATTTACTCCCTCCCTTGTAATATAAACATGCATGTTTTTATGTTGTTCTAACAAGGTATATATATATTCCAAATGCAAAATGTACTCTTCCGGGGTATAGCAAATCTCATCTCCATGCAGAATATCTGCGAATGAAACTCTAATGAATCCCCCCCTCACCTTCTCAAGATCACAAAGCCGAATGACCTCAGTGAAACAATTCTCTTGGAGTAAACTTTCGAAGCATGCAATCCTTTGTTTTGAAACCTCAAGTTCATTTTTGCTGAATGCTTGCCCCAAACGGGAAGCAATCCTATTGAGCACTGAGCTAGGCATGGTTAGCACAGAGAGCGATTCCGTTGTTAGAATGGAATTGCTCTTTTCTTTTTCAAAGTCCAATAGGGAGGCAAAGTAGGCTTTCCGGTCACTGGGCCTGAAAATACGAACCAAGGGCTTACACATCGCTAAATATTCATTGAACTCCATTTTAAAGGATTGAATGGCAACCCGATCTTTAAATAGTAAATTGGCCGCATGGATCATCATGGTTCCTACTGAGCTTGACACCATAGCTAAGACATCTGGTGCGATAAATAGGGTTCGTTTGAATGTTCCATCTCGTTTTTTAGGGTAGTAGAAGGATTCAATGGCTCCTGACATATAAAGGGGGATCCACTGCCGAATTGAATTTAGCATCTCGTCCAAATTACGGCTAAGGGTATGGATAATTCGAATTTTATTGCCTTTTTCAAGAAGCTCATTTAAACACTGCACCCATTTGCAGGCAAATTTGGGATCTTCCATAACCCAGTCGATATCCTCGTCGCTAAAAATTAGTATCGTCCTAGGTTTTTCTTGGGCAAGAATTTCCGAGAAAAAGTGAATGGCAGCGTTTCGTTTCCCTTCCAAACCATAATATATCGTTACATTCGAGTCCCCATGAGACTTCCTTTGATTCGATGTAAGTTGCAAGGGATTGGAATCATTCAATTCCTGATAGGATATCCTTGGATCCATTAACCATTGCGCGGTTAATTCGCTCAGCTTGTTCTCATCGTCTGGTATTGGTTTTATCCCCAGAGCCTCCATTAAGCTTTTGCGTTGATAATCACTCGCACAATGCCTGGAAAGATAACTAGCCATAGACTTAATGCAGGCTGGATCTTTAACGGCTTTTCGTTCCCCTCTACGCAATCTACTGATATAAGATGCATCCAACTTAATATTGGTGGACAACGCGCTGTTTGTTGTATTGGTAAGCTTCATGAGAAAATCTAACTTTGAAGAAAAATGCATCATTAGCCCCCTTCGCAATTTGGCATACTCTGTGCCAATAATGACCATGCCAGATCCGGTATCTTAGATACAAAATTTGAATTAAAATGTATAATTAAGCAGAAAGATGCAAAAACACACCTGTAAACGTATTATAACTCAATGAATCGGGGAAGCAAGAAAAAAGTATGGCTGGCCAAATAGTTGTATAGTAGCAAAAAAAGAGTTGCTTGCGGTATCAAAATTTTGTTCATTATCGATTGAAAGGATGTCTTTTTTGAAAAGTATTAAAACAAAAATATTAGTGATTACTATTTCGATCCTGTTTCTCTCTCTTTCGGTCGTGACTGCAACCTTTGGTATCATGGGTGCAAAGAGTTCAACGGAGACCGTACGAAAAACCTTATTGAAAACCACCATAGAGGCATCACACTCACTTGAAAACAAGCTGGATGCATTAAAAAATGTCATGCAAGAGCTGGGGACAATTAACCGCCTATCCAATCCCGAAAGCACACTCTCTAGCAAACTGCAAATTTTAAATAGTAAACGAGATAAGTACGGATTTCTGCAAGTTGATGTACTGAATCTGGATGGTCTAAGCTTGTCCGGCAAAAATATGTCCAAGGAAGCGTTTTTTCAACGAGCCATTAAGGGCGAGACCTATGTGGGGCATCCTGTGGTCAACGCAGATGCCAAAGGTACCACCATGGTTTTTGCTGCACCGCTATGGAAGGATGGACTTTTTGGTACAAAGATCGTTGGCGTCGTTTATGGCATTATGGATGGCAAACTACTGACCGACCTTGTAGCGAACATAAAAGTTGGTGATACCGGTTCCACTTATGTCATAAACGGAGGAGGCACGACGATTGCTGACCCAAATTATGATTATGTTCTTTCACAAGAAAACTCCTTTAACGATGTGAAACAAGACAAAACGCTGCAACGTTTGATGGAAATGGAACAGCTTGCTATCTCAGGCGAATCATCTTGTGATATTGCAAAGTATGAAGGTATCGTGTATTTTTGGTCGGTAGCACCAGTGAACAACACAGACAATTGGGCCTTGGGGATTTATGTTGAGAAGCAAGAATTTATGGCTGAAATAGATAAGTCAATTCTATTGTGTACCCTGATTTCCCTCTCGTTTCTCATTGCTGCTATAGCCTTAGTGATCTTCTTTTCAAACAACATCACCCGCCCGATGAAAGAAATGGAAAAAACCGTTGGCGAGATCGCCAACGGAAACTACGATGTTAACATAAGCTATCATTCAAGAAATGAAATAGGCATGATGGCCGAAGGAATTCGTCGAATGATTGCAAATACGAAGCTGATTATTGAAGACAGTGAGGACGTGCTTGATAATTTAGCGATAGGTAATTTTGCCGTTGCGCCATCCGTAGAGTATTTTGGCGTTTTTAAACGTATGGAAACATCTATTAAAAAAATAGTATCGTCCCTTTCAGAAACGCTTGAGGGAATCCGGAATGTATCCGATCAGGTTGCCAGCGGATCGGATCAAGTATCCGATGGCGCACAGGCACTCAGTCATGGTGCCGCCGAACAGGCTGCAGCAGTCGAAGAGCTTTCGGCAACCATTTCTGAGATTTCTCGAAAGGTTGCATTAACTGCTGAAAATGCACAGAATGCCAGTGATCTTTCCAATGAAGCTGGACATGGCGTGATGGAAAGCAACCAATCCATGCAGGAAATGATGATTGCCATGACGGAAATATCGGATGCCTCGAAAGAAATTGAAAAAATTATAAAATCAATCGAAGACATCACATTTCAAACAAACATCCTCGCACTTAACGCGGCGGTTGAAGCAGCTCGTGCAGGTTCAGCAGGCAAGGGCTTTGGCGTAGTCGCCGATGAAGTGAGGAACCTTGCCAGCAAGAGCGCGGAAGCGGCTAAGAATACAACTACACTGATACATAGAGCTATCCTTGCCGTGGATAATGGAACCAAAATCGCAAATGAAACGGCAAACTCCCTTAACGTGGTGGTGGAAAAGGCGGGGATGGTTGACACTAAAATCCAAGAGATTCGGGATGCTTCTACTGAGCAGGCAAGCGCGATTATGCAAATAACCGCAGGTGTTAGCCAAATTTCATCCGTTGTACAGGCTGACTCTGCCACAGCGGAGCAAAGTGCTGCCGCATCCGAAGAACTCTCACTTCAGGCACAGACTCTTAAAAAACTTTGCGATCATTTTCAGTTTGTTGATTCAGAATTAATGATGGATCAAATAAAATGAAAACAACAGGCGGTATTCCTAACTCGGCTTAGGAATACCGCCTGTTTTCATTTTCTCACTGAGTTGGGCTCCGTTTTTTGTTGAGGACTTCTTCATCCAAACGATCAAATGGAACAAAAAATCGACCCCATAATTGCTTAAATATTTTTGAAACGGAGGGCTTTCCACACAGGCGTGAACGAGTTTATCAGCCTTTGTAAATTAGCCATAAAATGAAGTAGCCTCTTGCCAAATCTGCGTCGTTTTCAGAATCAATCTTTAGTTCGGTTAGTTATTTGTAAATAATACCTCAAAGTAATAAGGGGTATTTTGTCGTTGGATTCTGTGGTCAAATTGTGGTCTCGGGTTGCAAAAAGACCGCTGAAACCCTAGAAAATCAAGGGTTTCAGCGGTCTTGTAATCATTCCCACTCAATGGTCAGATTATGTCTTCTACTATATATGGTAGTAAACAGTTCGCTTTGACCTCTATATTTTCCACATTATATATATTATATGGATTTCTCAGCTATTCTGTGGTCAAAGTGTGGTCGCAGAGTCCCAGGCTTATTCCCAAATATCCTGCCGCGAAAAATTCTAGCGCTTCCGCCAACGCAGTGAGTACGATATACAAATCATACCCATTACAAATCGAGAAGACAAAGATCATCATACATTTTCCTTAATGGATTTTTCTCGTCAATGTAATCGAGGACTTTTTCAAAATCTTTAATCAATTCCTCATATTCAGCTTTGTTTGTGGATACTTTCTTTCTCCCGTCTATGAATGGCTTTAATCTTTCTTCCAAATTATCAACGATTTGCGCACTCTCATCCTCAGCCGCTGAACGTGCTTCTTTGCCGCCGTCATCATTGAGGGTGTCTTCCTGCTCCCATTTGCTCTTTGCTTGCCTCGCAAAATCTACCGCAATTGTCCACCCTACAGCTTCTGTTACCCCTGCGGCAACAGCGGAGGATATCCCCCATCCCAATACTGGAATAAGTTTCACTATATTTCGTCCGACAAAAGTTGACGCAGTCGCAGCTATCATACCTTTGGCAGCAGATTCGGTAACTTTTTGATTAAATACTTTTCCAAGCACGAGCACCATTGTAAGCTGTGCAGCAGATATGGGTAATGCATCGGCAACAGGGATAGGAATAAACCCCGCAGTTGCACTTGCCGCCGCCGCCGCATGAATAGCTACACTGCACGCTCTTATCTGCTCAGTATTCATAAGTTGTGTAGCTTCAGCCTTTTTCCCTTTTGTCACGATTGTATATTTTTTAACCATTTGGCAATTCCTCTCCGTTCATACGTTTACTGCTTAGATTCCATGGCAACGCGCAATCGCATCCAACTCGCCAATAATCCCTTTCAGTATGTCTATTTTCACATCCTTATTTGAGTACACATCAGGATAGCCCAAATTTAATACTGCAGTGTCCCCGCTATTAACATATACAACGTCACAGTACTTTACACAACCTCGAACAGTGTTCTTTGAAACAAGCCTTATACCATCAACACAAAGAATTAGGTCGCGATCCCTCTTTGTTTTATCATCAATGATGACAATTGCCTTTTGCCTAAGCAAATATACGGAGCCGTCAGGAACAATAAGGTTGTCATTTTCTAAGTAGGTTTCAAATTGCTTATTATCCCTAATATACACACTAACCTTGGCCGAGTTGATGACAATATCTGAGATGCTTTTCCGGATAGATTCCATCATTGAAGTGCGTATAGATTCGATGTCAATACTCCAGTCGCTGGTTTCTCCGAGTAGCTCGTAGTTGAAAAAGCGTTCGTTTAAATGATTATCAGATTTTCTCGCAGATCCCTTGAAAGTATGGATATACTGATCGGGAGCGGGAAGATGATGGTTTTTACAAAATTCTTCCAAATCGTGATCGAATTCTTCAATGGCTTTCAGATCTGATGTGGCATCAATAGCAAGCATTATTCCATCTTTTGTTTTGCTAAAGAATGCTTCGGTAAAAGCCTGATAAGAATAATCATCGACTAACTTCTGATAATCATCAAACGCAAAGCTACCGTCATTCATTTTCTTCTGAAGATTGTCCAATGCAACTTTGGCGTTACGTAGTTTCTTTTCAATAATTTGAATCAGTCGATCATGGGTATCGAGACTTCTAAAACAGGATAATTCTTCGAAACCGGCGACTGTGCTGTTCAACACATCGACAAATCCGTATTTAAATCCTCGCTCGCGCAGTTTGTTTACGTAGTCTGCGGACCGGGTATCAGATAAAGCCTTTTTTGCGTCAGACATTCTCTGCTCTTTGGCTTGGATGGTGTAGCTATAATAGGTCTCTCGATTCTCAGACGTCTTAACCGGAGTAGAAAGAACTGAGTTGAACTCGATAATATTCTGCTTTGCAAATGCGTCTAATGAGTTGCGAAACTCCTTTTTTAATATCGATTTCTGCTTTGAAATGAAACTGTCTTCCAATAATTTGTCCTGATTATCACCAGATACTTGAGCGGGCATCGGAAAAAGATAAATCGGATCAGTCCTAGTTTCCAAAACTCGGTAGTTTGAGTATGCTTCTCTATCCCCTGAGGAAATGTACTGGCTGACATACAAACGGCTGAGAATTCTAGCATTTGCCACGGTGTTATACTCTTCGTTTACCAAAATTTTGAATAGTCTTGTTGCTACGTCTGTTTTACCGGCGCGTAAATAAGCAAGCGCACATAATTGGAGAACATCGTTGGCATTGCCAGCTTTTTCTGCTGCGTCAGCAATAATATCACAGATTCTGTCATAATGCGGAGTTGCATCAAGCAGGAGTAAATCAACATATTCCAAGTCCGCAGAAGCTGTCAGTTGGTCTTCTCTTAATATGCTGAATTTATTTATTGCTTGGTGCTGTTCAAAATGAGAACGCGCTTTCTGCAAGTAGTTTTCTCTTACTTCAGCATCATCCGTGGACGTGGCAATATAAAGTGCAGTATGAGCAAAAAAGTACCAGAAAGGCGGGTATGCAAGAAATTTTGATTGTATTGCTTCAAGGCGAGCATATTTTCGGTACTCGTCCTGATCTAGCAGAATACTATTGTATTGTTTAATCTGCTTTTCAGTCAGACGCAAACAATCTGGGAAGCCGTATTTATCTGCCAATCGCCATGCTGTAGTAAACAGTTCTCTACGCAACGCATTAAATTGTTCGATTGCGGTGATCTGCAATTCGACTTCGGATTTCTCCTTGTCGGACAAAGCGTTCTTTTTTTCCTTTCTGTAGTTCATATATCCGGTGCCAACCTGCGTCGCCAATGCCATCGCAATGGCAATTGGGTTACCGGATACAACAACGCTCAGATTGGGAACCGCCGACCAAATGGCGTTTTTTACACGCTGCTGGTACTCCTTGTCCAACTGGGTCTTCTTTACTTCTTGAATTCTGAAGAATGTAATTGTATTCAGAATCTCCGTAAGAGTTTTAAGCAGAGCTTCATCTTTTGGAATTTCTTCAAGATTCAGATTGTTCAGTATCGCATCATACTCCTGCTCAAGGACATAGACGTCGTTATAATCTATAATCTGCGACACAGACACGGTACACATATTTAACGCATACGCAGCTTTCAGTTTGTCGGGAGATATGCTTTCCAATTCTTGGATTGAGCTAATGGAATTATCCATAATCGTCCTCCTCCTCGTTATTTCAGGTCAACGGTTAATCTTATCGGGACATGATCTGAAACATTTTGTCTATATTTACTGAGTTTATCAGAAGCGCTTGGGGACTCAAAAAAATACTTGCCCAGGGCTTCAACTCTTTGTGGAGTAAGTATTAGCTTTCGATCCAAATCAGTTTCGTAGGTAAAGTGGTCGTAATTATTTGCGTAGCATTCTTCAATGCTCGTTTGGTCCTTCGGCAGTCCTAATGATGTTTCCTCTTCTTGCGCAGTCATAAAACTTCTCGTTTTCCCGGTATAATTTGTTGTCGTAACCGTCTCAATTTTGTATATAGACCGCTCACTTTTATTCAAGACAAGATTGTAATCTCCCAACAAGAAGGTGTAAGCAGGCATTATTTCACCATCTTCGGAGATCTCTTGGTGGTCACATATTCGCGGCAAGACTTGGCGTACCAACACATTAAACTCTACTATTCGTATTTCCTCACGCGCATTTCTGATATGAGTGTTGACTAGCCGCAATTCAAAATTTGCACCGCCAAGCATACCTCTTGCAGTGAACCTTGCATAGTATGGTGGTCGGATAAGCCCAATGGCACCTGCATTTTCATAATATCCGGGGTTACTATTTCTCCTGGTTTTTAGAAGCCTAAGCCTTTTTGTGTTCCATATGAATCCGTACCGTTCTGGGTCTTTTGAACCGCTTTGATTAGGCATGTCCGTGCCAAAAATGCATTCGTACGCTCTCGAGTAGTTCTTTGATCTATTCAGAACGGATGTAAGAAATTTGAGTGGAAGCGGAGCATTGAGTTCCTGTAATGCAACAACATCAAATTTCTCATCAATAATAATTTGGGCTATCTTGTCAAAGTCGCGCTTAATCTCTTCGTCTTCCCCATCGGAACTCCTATTTGAGAAATTAAAATCTCGCAAGTTAAACGAACCAATGATGTAGCTCATTTTTGCACCTCCCTCATCCATAGAAACCTCGAATTGCCGCATACGCACCTTCAAAAATTAACCATGCCAGGATAGGCGTAAGTTTTATGATTTTCACGGCTGTCTTTCTCTGTTCCCAATAGAAAACAGTTTTCAACTTGACACAACTATCAGGTTAATTTATTCCGCAGGATACGACGTATACACATACTCGTCTCAACATCTCTGGTTAGGTGCCAATCAACGATTGCTCCGTCCTCGTAGTCTCAAATCAATAATTGACTGGGCGAGAAAAGACGCTTTCCTATCGCGGACTTCGCTACCCTTAAAGACAACAAAACCATTTTGGGTTACCATACCTTCAGCTTGAATTTCTCTGATTTCTGTTACAACTTTTGACATTATGCCACTCATGTCCTTATTTGTAGTACTCTTCTAAAAGCGGCATAAATGCATCATGAAGAGTCTTAATGCTCTCGCAATGGAATTTACTCATTTTTATCCATGTTGCTTCCTCGAAAACATTTACTCCATCGAGAGCTAAATATATCTTGCTTGCTTTGTTTTCATCGGCACGGTTCCAAATAATGTTCTTTCCGGTCTGAGCTTCAATTTGGTCTTTGTGGGCAAATAGGAAATCAAATACTTTTTTGTTCTCTTCCTTCTGAGACTTACCGATATACAATTCGGCGCGTGCTCCGTCTCCATTTGACACACAGCACAGATGAATTCCTCCAAATCCGATGAATCCGTCAACCCAATTACTTGTTGTGGGATTCACATTTGAGTAGGTACCTTCATTATTGAATACCGCCCTCATATAAGGCAGAGCATATTCCCAGTATTGCTTGCGCGCCTCAAAGCGAGAACCCTCTTCAGGTTCTTCTTGAATTTCGTCCCTAAGATAGAATACGAGCTCGTATTCCTCTACACCAAACATTGCAAAAAGCTTACGCAAAACATTCTGCTTATATTGAGTGTCAATTCCCGTCCAAACATACAAATTCTCGTCGACTTTTCTGCAAGAATGCAAAGACGTCTCTTTCGTTTCAAAATGAGCAGACAAATCAGCGTTAGCGTCGTTAATCACAGCTAGGTGTGTAAGAATAGACTTATTCTCATTGTGCAGCATAGTAATTACCTGCTGATACATATCAACCCAACTTGTAACAGGCTGCTCCGCGCCTTTGAAACTATATTTAGCTAATACTCTTCCGGTAAGAACAGCTTCGTCCTCCAACGAGACCATATCAAGTTGTTTCTCAGGAGGAGCATATGAAGTAGTAGGATATGTCCACATTCCAACGGCTCGCTGGAGAATGAAATCGTTTCTGGTTTCGATTTCAGTTTCGGTCCAACGGTCTTGCTGACCAATCCACTGGTTCATTCGAAGACCACTATCTTTGAAACCGTCCTTCATATCACGTTTTTTGATAAAGGAGTTGTTGGAATACTTCGAATTGTACGCGGTGAGAGTGAGGTTCGCCAGTCGATGAAGCCAAGTCTCGTGAATTCTCTCATACTCACTGCCAAGTTCACTGATCCATTCCGGAGTTAGATGCTGGGGCATAATGTGCTCGATAGAATACTCGCCCTTATCAAGATGCTGCCAAAGAGATTTTGTCTCGAGCGTGCCGTAGTTTTCAACGCGCTCAAACAAATACAACTTGTTTTTAGCATTCATTGCGTAGACGTTCTTCGTACCCAAAGAGTCTTTGAATTCGTTGTCATCCGGGAATAATGCCGTTTCTTTTTTGCTGATAAGTGCATACTTAAATTTCTCAAGATATCGTGAGTCGGTGCCATCCATTCGCATGATTTCCCTATGAAGGAGCAGGAAAATCTTATTTAGGGCATTGGACGGCAGTTCGCAGACCGTTCTGCGGAATAAGTAGTTCTCGGTAATACTAAATATCTCTCGAATTTCATCCATGTCAAGACATTCTTCGTCATAAAGGCGGAGAACCTCAAGGAAGAACGGACGCGTTACCGTAGTGGCCAAGCGATTTAGTCTGTATATGCAGTTATTTAGTTCTTCATCGGAAGAATTGCATTTAATAAGAATCTCGTAGCGCTTTGCGTATGCATAAAGCTCTTTTAAAAATTCCGCAATGTCATCTGTGTTTTTTGTCTCGGCAAACTTCTTGAATGTTGGGTATACCGCCTTAATATTCGGTGTGCTTTTCTGCTGAACACTCAAATAGTCACGCATGAATGCGCTGACATCATAACCCGTGCAATCTTCAATTCTATTCCAGTATTTTTCGTATAACTTGCTTTGGGTATCAGTGTCAAGCCCCATCAATACAAAATTCCTGATTTTATCGCCTTCGGACAGATCCATTCCGGTGGAGTTTAAACTTTCAAATATTAGCTGAGGGTTGTCCTCGTGGTTCAATGTAATATTGATTATTTCGAGCTTACAGATTGCCTCAAACAACTCGTCAACGGTCAGTTCTTCTAAAAGAATTCGATCATAGAAATACTTATAGTTTATTGTAAGATGTGAGTCTGGGATTTGATTTGTTTCATCGTCAAAAAGACACCCAAAAGCCTTTTGGTCGTTCTTTATCGATTTTAGTTTAATTCTCTTTTCCTCAGGTTCATACTCATCAATAAGATACTTTTTGAAAATTTTATCGGTGAGCTGTTCATCAACAGAAGATAGCTTTCCTTCAGCAAGAAGGTGATAGATGGCAAGAAGTAAAAGAGAAACCGTAGTCAAGCGTTGCTGCCCATCAATGATGAGATATTCCTCCATCGTTCCAGTTTCGTTTTGAACGGAAACGACGCTTCCGAAAAAATGACTCTTACGGCATTGCTTGATAACCTTGACAAGATCATCAAAAAGTTGTTTGCAATTTTCAGTTTGCCAATCGTAATTTCTCTGATAAACAGGAATAATAAAGCGCTTTGATGCGCCGTCCATGTATTTAATAAGTTTTTGAGCATTACCGTTCATAAAATCCAGCTCCTTAATCTTCTTCTATTACTTCCATTAAATCGCCAATGCCACAGTGAAAGATCTTGCACAGGCGAAGCATAACTTCCATGGAAACGATGCGATCCTTATTTAGCTCGGTCATTGTCTCCTGTTTAATCAATGTCGTGCATTGTAATCACACGGACTGATTACGAAAATTCCTTCAGATTCCAAAACTCAAAGCTAACTCCATTATAGGTTCCCTCTTCATCGGCCACGGGAATGTTACAGGATAGCACTTTATGCCCTCCTTCATCAAGAAATAGTCCTATTGCTATGCCTGAGTGCTTTAATTCAGGACTTGCTAATGCAACCACTCCCTGTTTCTGCAGATACCGAATAATTTCCTCTACGGATTCATCATCGAAACTCATGATGCTTTCATGGTACTTTTCAAAAGCAGAAAACCCTTTCGCTGACAGAAATACGGTGACCATGGTAATGCCATCGGTGTGCCAGAGTTCCGCACGATAGGGGCGTTTATCCTCAAACACACCTTCGCAAAAACCAAGACTTCCCTTTCCCATGTTCAAACGTCTATCTGGGAAGGGGTATTCAAAGCTTTGATAGTGCAACGAAATTTTTTCTCCACACACTGTGTTTCAAAGTACATGGCTCGATCGTACGACAACTTACGATAGCTTTTGGGGACTTCTTTTTGAAGAGGCATCCATTGTGGACTCCCCTTTGATAAAATATAGCGATGTTGTAAAAACACCTGAATCAGTTTCGTTTCTTTGCTGTCGGCATAGTAATCCACAAAGAGACGATGAAAAAGCTGATTGGCTTCCCAATACATAGGATAGCTTCTGAGCGGTTCCTCAAAGCAATCCAAAACTCCACTATAATACCAGGCCTGCTGATCTTGTCCACGCTTAAATCTCTGCCAGACTACCTCCCCCACCTGATCATAGTCAGCATTTAAGCTTCGTAGGTTGGATAGTTTCTTGGACAAGTGCAAAGCTGTCTGGGTAATATTTCCCCAGCACTTGCATTCTTTTTGCCGCCCCCTCCGAGGTTTGCTTGTTCTCCAAAATCGGATTACCGTCATTTAAGAGAGCAAAACAATATTCTGGGTGGCTTTCTAACAGGCGATTCTTCCACTCTGGATGTGTTTGCAGAAAGACATCCACCTCTTTGATTTTCGGCGTAATAGCAAAGGACTGACGGCTCAACTTATTCCCAAGCACCTCATTATTTAGATTGCTAGAAGTACTGTAATCTGTCTCATAAACCGCTTGTCGGCAAGGTGTATTAAACACAGAGGACGCTTTCCCCGGTAGCTTTTTCCGCAGGGCTGTATCCGGCCGAATTTCCACTTTGCTTTCAGCAAGGCCTATGGGCATATCGACAAGCACACTATCCGCGTTTTTGTAGTAGTCGCAGACCTGATCGATTCGGTCAAACAAGTTCACCTGATATCCCTGATTGGATAACGCAACGGCAAGCCACTTTCCTTTGCAACCGTCAATGCCTACGGATAGAAATTGGTCCTTTGTGAGCTTTGTGTTATCCTCGTCTACGTGAGTAAGCTGATTGAATAGCTGTATGTACTGGTTTTCCACCATGCCAAAGTCTAGGGTTTCAAACGTTAACATTCCCTTCATTGTGGGTGCTGTTTCAAACACCGGCTTTTTCATAAGAAACATAAATTCACAGACAAGAAGGTCATCATCAATTTCCTCTAACTGTACCCAATCTTGCTCCGAAAGTGCCTCTTCGATGAACTTGCGATTGATGGTCTCCTGTAATTTCGCTTCTATTGCAACATAGCCATCCAAACTTCGTTTTACCGGCCTGGTAAGATCAGAAATGTAGGCTTCACTGGCATCATGGAGTAAACAAGCAAGTTGCACTTTTTTAGAGTAGTTTCTTGCCTTGGCTTCCATTGCACAATTGATGCAGTGCTGTGCAACGGAATAAAATCGCATGAAGTGTCCATTCGCTCTGCACATAAGGGATAAAGCGTGGGCAATGTCGGTAATCTTTATTTGCGATGGGTTGGGGCTAAGTGGATTAAAATCTTCCCCGGAGTATGTGGTTATATGACTCATGCATTAGCCAACTTTCTAATTTTTCTGATTGATTCTTGCTCTAATAAAAGCTTTACTGAAATAAGGAAAGGATGTAGCCAAACCCTCCAAAAACAGGGACACATGCTAGAAAAAAGGATAAGCAGCCTCCACCATATTCAACTGAATGTAGTCGGTCATACTGCAGTATTCCTTTATTTCTTATTCTAACAGAGTATATGTCCAATAAACGGCACATTACTTAGCCGTATTGTTGAAAAACGGAGTGGTCTTATATTTCATACAAGGACGCGCAATCCAGTGCTCTTTTTCGCATGGTTTCCTTTAAGCTTTCTGGTTCCAGCACCCTTACATTTGAACCTAAGCTAAAAAGCCAGCCAAGGAGAGGGGGGCTGACCACTGCATCCACCTGGACAATGAAACTATCGTCATCCACCTTTCGGATTGACACGTCTTTCCCAAAACGATCCAGCACCACACCAATTAAAAAATTGTCAAATTGCAAGCGGAGTGTTTCTTCCTGTCCACTAAACATGTTGAAAACCTTTTTGGAATAGTCTGCGGCATTCCATTCTTTTTGATCTGGCAAAGATAGACGCTTCTTATCCAATATCTCGACACAATCCATCTTGTCCACACGAAAATGTGTCAGGTTGGAGTGTTTTTCATAATAGGCAATCAGGTAGTAGTTTTCGTCCTCCCAAGAAAGTGCCAACGGCGACAGGATGTACTTTTCCCCATTGTTACGGTAACGAATGCTCTTATCTAGGGTATATTCAAAGTAATGAAATGAGATTTGCTTATTTTGAGCAATGGCTTGATGAATGGTATCCACATTGTAGTAAATTTTCTCGTTGATGGTTTTCACTCGGCCCATCACACAAACTTGCCTCTGAAGTTGCTTGGCCTCATAGGTACTAGCGAGGCTCTCTATTTTATGAATCAATTCTGAAGACTTCTTCTCTGTGATAAATTTTGAGGAGGCTACCGCATCTGCAAGAAGTTTAAGCTCCGGCAGTTCAAACTCTCGACTGGCAATATAGTAGCCAGTCGTTTTTGTTTTCACGCTTTCAATGTCCAGCCCGAAAATGCGCAGTGCCTCAAGGTCATCGTAGATGCTTTTTCGCTCAGCAGAAATGCCATAGCGCTCAAGCTCTTCAATGATCTGAGGCACTGTAATCATATGATTTTCATCGGTCTTTTCTTCTAGAATCCTTTTTATGTACAGTAGTTTGAGTTTTTGATAGGAAGACTTCGGCATGGAATTCACTCCCGAACTTTTTCCTTATTGTACCATCAAACTCTTTGATTCACAATAAATCATGCTGATTCTTTTCATCAACTATCAAAATAAAGCTATTGTGATACATGTCGAGCACTGCGTAACATCTAATTTCTTAAATGAAGAGTATAAATATTTTAGTTATGATTTTAGGGGTAACCTCTCGGAGCAAAGTGCATTCTACCTGCCCTTATAATTACGCTTTTTCATGAATGTTGAGCGTTAATCAGGTTTGACTTCTGCAAAAAAATTTGAAACATAATGGCTACTTCTACAAGAATAACATGGTTCTTAAGCGAAATCGTGTTTGCACTTTTTTCTATTACGATGGAAGATTTTAGATATTCTGAAACACTCTTCTGCACCTTCCTTTAGAGTCATTTTACTATGACCTTCACCCCAAAAAAGTAGTCCGTCGGATATGTCAAAGTGGCACAATATTTTCCCTTTCTTCAATAGGCATTGTATGAAAAGATAATGGGGCGCTGATGAGAAAATGAAAATAATCATTCTCTCATCAGCGCCCCATTATTGCTTTTTTTTTTAATTCTATTTTATATCTGTATTATTTATATTATATAAGTTATATATATTCTACTCCCACTCGATGGTCAGATTACGTCCTATACTACATAAGGCAGCATCCATTTCGTTGTAGCCTCTATATTTTCCACATTATATATATTATATGGATTTCCGACTTTTGAACTTCTTTCGCCTTTTGCAATGTATACCGCTTGGTCTACTAAATTTTTCATACCAAAAAGTTAGCAATTGCCATTACTGCGTGCCCCCGGGTAAACTTGCATTTGAACAATGGGATATTCACTATCATTTTTAAATTCAGCGTCAATATGGTAGCAATTTTTCGTTATGAAACCATCTGCTGTCAAATTAATTACATTGATATCTCGCATTTGCGTATTCAGAAAATTGGGTGTGGTACTACTCTGAGTTTCAAGCATCACTTTTGTTGCAGAAACCATGGAAATATACTGTGCCTGTTGTAATTTTTGAAGATGTTCGTTAAGGTCTTGAGCCTTTTTGTTTTGGTAAACAGCTACAGCACCCCAAGACAACAATACCTACGAAAGATAAGTACGATCCATAGAAAGCCAATGTATCGGCCGGTTGCCAAAGGGTAATATATCCGTGGCCAGCTTTATATGACTCATTGATTGTAATTGCTATTCCCAATGTAAGCGTGGCCATAATAATTGCTAATATGGTACACCTTGTTTTAGGTGAAATTTTCTTCATGAGAATCGCCTCATTTCAACTTTTCGCATAAAGGCAGGATTTCTTCGAGCTTGGCGACGATGCGCTTTTGCTCGGAAAGGGGCGGGAGGGGGACAATCATCTTTGCCAAAGTCTGCCCGTTGCAATTTGGTTGAGCTGTGGCTATAGTGCCATTTCTTAATTGAATCCAGTATAATTGACTGTCCATGAAATGCTTTAGATAATCAGGACATAGCAATGAGCTGTATCTTGTTCTAATTAAGTATCCTGCATAAATTGATTCATCTGGAACCTCTTTTACTATATACGATTTCCCAACTGTGCCGCCTGTTCGAGCAAAAAGAATATCGTTTTCCTTCAAAAGGTATGTTGCAATTTCATCCTCGCTTATTTCGCAGTACGGAACAGAATCCCATAAAACTTTTCCCTCTTGAATATCACTAATACGCACCATTTTAATGCGTCCTGCAGCTTGAGCTGGGGCATTATATCCATATTGAATAGATTCGGAAAGACTACCCCAACGCGCCCACTTCCAACTCTCCGGAATATCAAACGGTTTTTCCTCCTCTGTTATCTCCTGCAGGGGCTTTTCTTTTTTGATCTTGCCTGCTTTGATGAGCCGTTGTTTTTCTGCCTGAATCTGCTGATACAGTTCCTCTCCGGTGCTTTCTTCGGGGCGCTGCTCCACCAGCTTGCCTTGGATGGCC
Source organism: [Clostridium] viride DSM 6836 (assembly GCA_000620945.1). Classification (GTDB taxonomy): domain Bacteria; phylum Bacillota; class Clostridia; order Oscillospirales; family Oscillospiraceae; genus Evtepia; species Evtepia viridis. The sequence goes on from KK211198.1 coordinate 657,941, forward strand.
ATTTGAAGAATGGATTTTTGCATATCTGTTGGAAAACGCTTGTTGAAATTTTCCAGCTTGCTCCACGCCTGCTCATAGCGGTCGATATACGGCAACAGTTCCTCGATTTTTGCCACAATCCGCTTTTGCTCGGCAAGGGGCGGGAGGGGGACTATTGCTCTATACAAGCGGTCATCATTGATTGCTGGATATGCTACACCCTTGGCGTTTTCGGTATCATTTGCATAACTATCAAACGCTGGTGACATTAAATATCGGAACAGAAATTGATTAAACACACCCGTATAGCAAGTCATTGCCGCAAATCCAGTACTAGCAATAGGCGTGCAACTAAAATTCTTATCAATGATACACATATTGTGGAGATAAGGTCGCACGGTTGAATATAGAATGTCACCTATCTCTATGATTTTTCTAGCTCGTGAAGGAGCTTTGTCTGCACAGATAATATTTTCTTCAAAATTCAAAGTTTGATTTTTATTATCGATAGAACCAATATCGATGTAAGAAAAAGTGCTTTGCGGGACCATCTGACCCCTGCTATAGACAAGGGAACGTAATTGCACCCACTTCCAACTCTCCGGAATATCAAAGGGCTTTTCCGCCTCTGTGATTGCTGGAAGAGGTTTTTCTTTTTTTATCTTGCCCTCTTTAATTAGCCGTTGCTTTTCTGCCTGTATCTGCTGATACAGTTCCTCGGCTGTGCCTTCCTCGGTGCGCTGTTCTACCAGCTTGCCCTGTATGGCAAGCTGTAAAATGCTGTTTTTCAGTTCCTGTGGGGTCATTGTTTGGCCCCCCCAAGAATGGCGGTAATGTCCGAGAGCACACGGTCAATCTCCGCATTCAGGCTGGCTCGTTGTTCCTCGTACCGCTGTATTAAGTCCATGGGGTCGAGAATTTCTTCCTCCTCGTGAGGGTAGCCGCAACGGTCAAGGTTATAGCCAAATTCCTCCGCAAGCTGTATTGCCGTGAATTTCTTCGTCTTGTCAAAGCCGTCGATATTGATTTCCTGCCTGTCGTTCCACCACTCCACAACAGGGGCGAAATGCTCCAGCTTCATGGGCTTGGTTTTGCTGAAATGCTTGTAGCCCTCGGGCATGTCCAAACGATAAAACCAAGTGTCTTCGGTAGCCTTAGTGCGGTTAAAGAACAAAATGTTGGTGGTGATGGAGGTATAGGGTGAGAACACGCTGTTCGGCATACGGATAATGGTATGCAGATTAAACTCAGTGAGCAGCTTTTTCTTAATGGCTACCTTGGCATTGTCCGTGCCGAACAGAAAGCCATCTGGCAAAATCACCGCCGCACGTCCATTTTCCTTCAGACGGTACATGATAACCGACATAAACAAGTCTGCGGTTTCACTGCTTGCCAGATCGTCGGGAAAATGATTTTTCACGTCTGCCTTTTCACTTCCTCCGTAGGGAGGATTCATCAAAATAACATCGAACTGGTCGTCCACGGTGTAGTCCAGCACATCACGGAGTAGAGAGTTATCGTGGTAAATCTTCGGAATGTCCAAACCGTGTAACAGCATATTGGTGATGCACAGCATATAGGGAAACTGCTTTTTCTCAATGCCGTAGATGGAATCGTCATAGGCGGCTTGGTCGTCGGTGGTTTTCACCTGCTTTGCAAGCTCAGAAAGCCAGCTTGTAATAAAGCCACCGGTACCGCAAGCAAAGTCCGCCATCTTCTCACCAATCTTAGGTTGTATCATCTGCGCCATAAACTGGGTAACTGCTCTGGGTGTATAAAACTCGCCGGAGGAGCCTGCACTTTGCAGCTCTCGCAAAATGGACTCGTAGATGTCGCCAAAGGCGTGGCTTTCCTCATAGTCGCTCAAATCCAACTCATCAATGATGTTAATAATCTGGCGGAGCAGAACACCGTCCTTCATGTAGTTGTTGGCATCGGCAAAGGTGGCCTTCACAATGGATTTTTTAATGGGTGTATTGGGGTTGACATTGAGTGTTTTAAGAGTCGGAAACAGAGTGTTATTGACAAAGTCAAGCAGGGTGTCACCCGTCTTGGCGTTTCCACTTTTATCGTCCACTGCCCAGTTTGACCATCGGCAAGGTTCAGGGATGATGGACTGATAATCGTCCTCGTCCATGTCCCAGTCCTGTTCCTTGGCATCGTAGACCTTTAAAAAGAGCATCCACGCAATCTGCTCAATACGCTGGGCATCGCCGTTGATGCCTGCATCGTTGCGCATAATGTCTCGTATTCTTTTTACAAAATTTGATAAGCTCATTTAAATAACCTCGTCATATAATTCTTTTTCCAGTTCCTTCACGGCTTTCAGATAGCCATTCTTACCGCCAAAGAACCCAGCGATTTTTGAGGGCTTGCCAAACTTTATAAATGGGTCAAGCTTCAAAATTTCGGTTTTCTCTATCTCGTAAATGCCAGTGTTCATGTATTTTTCAAGCAGGGCATCCAACACCTCACGAGCCGCTCCGCTGAAACGGCTTAGGAAGTCACGCTTCTTCACATTGTTGGCACGTTCCTTTCGTGTCAGCGGCTTTTTATCAAAGGCCACATGGCAGATGAAGTCAAAGTCGTCCACATCGTTCAGGCCTTGGTCGAGCTTCATGCTCTCTAAATCAATACCACGCTCCAAGAGCAGGTCTTTCATGGTTTCTTTCTTTTCCTCTGCTGTCCATGTGCGGATAAAATTATCCAGAGAAGCGTAGGTGCCTAAAATGTTTGACTTGGTGTAGTCAACAATGCTCTCCTGCCTGAGCAACTTGCCGTTAGCATCATAAACGGACACGGTTTTTCCAATGACCTTTACAGTGCAGCCACTTTCATCCACAATTGCTTTCTCCTTCAGGTCATCACCACCGGGAGGCGGTGTGACAGGAGGAATCCCTGTCACACCGTTTGCTCCACTTCCGTCAAAGCCCTCGTCCTGCTCAATCGGCCCGTCCCATTCCGGGTCGGCAAACAGACGGGTTACATTGCGGAAATCCATGACGATGAAGTGGGTTTTACCCTCTTTTTCGCGCAGGCGAGTACCACGACCGATAATCTGCTTGAACTCGGTCATAGAGCCAATCATCTGGTCGAGGACAATGAGCTTTGTCATCTTGCAGTCTGCGCCTGTGGAAAGCAGCTTTGAGGTGGTAGCAATCACCGGATATTTTGCAGAGACAGATATGAAATAGTCCAGCTTACTCTTTCCGTAAGGGTCACTGCCGGTTATACGCACCACATAGTCGGGATTCTCCTTAACCATATCGGCGTTCAGATTGTTTAGGGCAATTCTCATGCGCTCGGCATGGTCTTCCGTTGCACAGAACACAATGGTTTTCTGCATTCTGTCGGTGCTTTTGAGATATTCGGTAATCTCTCGTGCCACCTCATAGGTCCGGTCTTCCAGAATGATATTATAATCGAAATCGCTGTTGGTGTAGATGCGGTCTTCGATTTCCATGCCTTTTTTGTCGAGCTGTCCCTTATAAGGCCGCCAGCCTTCGCCAATGTTAGTTTTGATGTTGATGACCTTAAAGGGTGCCAAAAAGCCGTCCTCAATGCCTTCTCGCAGGCTATATGAATAAACCGGTTCACCAAAGTAATCAATGCTGGATATATACTTGGTTTCTTTGGGTGTTGCCGTCATACCAATCTGGGTAGCTGACGAGAAATAGTCTAGAATCTTACGCCAGTTGCTCTCCTTTTTTGCAGAACCACGGTGACACTCGTCCACAATAATGAGGTCAAAGAAGTTCGGCTGAAACAGGGTTGCAAGACGAGATGCGGCATCTTCTTCCGATGCGCTGTCATCCTCATCATTTCCAGCGAGCTGCTGATACAAGGAGAAATAGACCTCGTGTGATGTGATAGTCACGGGGTCGTCTTTGGCAAAGTTAATTTTATGTATGGTCTTTTCCAGCGGGGCAAAATCCTGTTGGATTGATTGGTCAACCAAGATATTACGGTCGGCAAGATATAGCACTTTTTTCTTCATGCCGCTTTTCAGCAGACGGTAGACAATCTGAAATGCGGTGTAGGTTTTGCCTGTGCCTGTTGCCATAACAAGCAACAGTCGTTCCTGCCCTCTCGCGATGGCATCCACCGTACGGTTGACTGCATTGCGTTGGTAATAGCGAGGTGCATAGGTGGTCTGACCGGAATAGTAGGGCTGGTTAATAATTTGCATTTCAGGTGCGCTTTTAAGGGCTTGGTATCGTGCAAATAATTCGTCGGGGGTGGGAAACTCGGATAAAGGAATTTCTCGCTCCTGCCCTGTAATGAAATCATGTTCATAAAAGGCATCGCCATTGGAACTGTATGCAAAGGGGACGTCCAGCATTATTGCGTAGGTTATAGCCTGCTGTAAGCCATGAGACACGGTGTGCTTATTATCTTTTGCTTCTACAACGGCAATGGGTGTGCTCGAATTGTAGTATAGAATATAATCCGCTTTTTTGGGGCGTTCACGTACGACAAAATTACCTTTGAGGTTTATCTTGCCGTCGGTGATCGGCGTTTCCATGGTGATGTGCTCAACATCCCAGTGCGAAGTGAGCGCAGGAGTAATATAGCGCAGCTTGATATCTTCCTCGGTCATCTTTTTCTTATCGATCATGACAGGTCACTCCTTCCCGCATCCGGGACATACTTCATTATATCGCCATAGTTGCATGCAAGGGTACACATATTTTTATCTATGAAACACCCATAATGAGCATCGTGCTTCCATAATTAGTAATATTGTAACATAAGGCTCAGAGGCTTACAACATAGTATCACAAGCCCTTATGAATGTTTTGTTAAGTCCGATGTTGTAAAATGGTACATTTATTCCGTAGAAATAACTTGCTATATCTCCGTTTCAGAGCAATTATACTCATACCAAACGAACGGAGGCTTATAGCATTAAAATGATACCCTACAACATCACAGGCAAGCAAAGTAAGCAGCTGACCGAGGACATCAGCGCGGCACTACACACCATCCCTAAGTTGTCTTTTAGTGTGTGCAGAGCCAGAGCTGTTTTCTAGATGGTCCTGCCGACTAATGTGCTTTCTCTAGTTTTGGCATTGTGGAGACTAATGCGCTGGCCTGGTTGCTTTCAAGTGGTTCCAGACCGATTATAAAGTCAGTTAGCAAAATGGCGTTCAGAGAAGCCTTTTTGCTCGGATAGCTATGATACCAGCTATGAGAAACACCATGCCGGTTCGGCACTCCATCAACTATATCGTCAACTTTATTACACTGAGATACAATAAAGGTGTTGAAGTAGTCGCTGAAAATCTTGTCGTAGTCATTGGCGGCTGTCAGATCTTCCAGCTCTTTTTTTGTGATCTCCATTCTTTGACGGTGGCGATCCTGCATGGTAGCATTGTTTGCCTTGATGTAGATCAAGCCCTCCCACATGGTTGCCAAGCTGGAAATGCACAGGGCATATTCACCACGGAGATGCGCTTCGAGGGCCTGTCCCAGAATCCGCTTGATGTGCGGCTCTAAATCAGATTCTCTCCATATACGCTTGATGAACCGAATCTCCTTCGGATTGTAATAGTCGAGAATAACCTTATCGATACGCTTCTCCCTTCTTTTACTTGCGCCTCGGCTTGTTGCCATGATGTCCGATATTTCTGCTGTCATGGAAATATCTGCTGCCCATCCAGAGTAGGGGAACCACTTGCACTCATACATAGCCCTCAAGTACGCTTGATTAAACTTCTCGTACCGCCCGAAAATATCCGGTTCCAAAGCAAGACTCTCCAGAACAGAACGAATCGGAGAGCTATCAATGCTCTGAATCCAATCCATCACCGGTGAATGAATTGCCGCTGTAAGTGCCGATCCGAATGAGTTAATTATTCCTTTAACAGAATCGGCTAACAACTTTGCAGCACTGTTGTTAAAGGACTGGAACATAGCCGTCATACCTAAACTGGCTCTTTCAAGAAGTGGATTTTTGAAAGTATAGTCGGGGACATTGGCTGCTATTGCAAGTTCTCCAAAAGCCTGGACGGTACCACTATGTTGCAGAGCATCTATTGCAGCACCTGCACCGGCGGCGAGTTTTATGGCCTTGCTATTTTCAGCAATAGCTTTCATTGCTGGTGATAGTTCTGGAATTGCATCCAACGCAAGCGTCGGAACATCAAACTTTAGGTTATGGGCAGTAGCACCTTCTGCGATTCGTTTAATTCTATCCTCTTGCTCAAGGATGGGTGTCAACCTGTCCGTTAATTTTTTACTGGCTTCCATGTTTTCCAGCACACCTTCGGAAGTTGGGTCATGTTCAAAGTCTTTGATAAGCAACACCTCCATTCCTTTCGGATGGTCTAATATTTTTTCAGTATATATTCTACCGAATGCGGTGCCCAATAAATTGGACAATTAGGCTCGCTTTCACTCTTCGTCCATAATGTGATGGAGCCGATTAACTGCTTCATTAAGGCGCTGCTTGATAGCCGCAATCTCGTCCAAAGCAGCTTGATACTTCTGAGCGATGCGCTCCTGCTCGTTCATAGCAGGAAGAGGGATTTCCACCTTCTTCAGCTTGTCTACGCCGATGTTCGGGATCGTTGCGCCAACGGTAATACTTTTCAGAACTGCATGGCCCTGTTCGCTATCGAAGAAAGCCTTGATGAAGAAGGGATTTGCCTTGGTTTCATCCAGCTCAATGATATACAGATTACCACTCGCCAGGATGCGCTGTCCTTCCTGCACAGATGCAACCGCAACCTTGTAAGGGTAGCCGTTTTTGGAAAGAATCAGCGTATTATTTTTCAAGCAGTATCTTTCGTACTTGGGATCAATGTAGGACAGATAGGGGAGCTTATCGTCAATCATGCCATTCTGGATATTGGCAAGCATCAGATACTGCATATTGGTCACGCTGTCAGACACCATTTCATCCAGCTGGCTTGCGGTGCAAGGTGCGCCCCTAGAAATGCTCTTGATGACGCTTTCAAAGGGGACACCATTATGGAAAGTCAAATCTTCGCTTGCATATCGACTAAGGCTCAGATTGTATTCATTCGCTCTCAGTTCTTCGATGGAAATGCTCTTGCAGTAATCGTGGTCATTGGAAAGGGCATCCATGATGGTTGCGATGTTTTCTTCGCTGAACTCGTTCTGACGGCGGCCCTGCTGACAGTGCTTAGTAGCATCAATCATGCGAACGCTTTCGTTATTGTGGCTCAAAATAATCAGCGTGGTGGGAATGTTGGTAGATGCAAACATCTTGCCAGGAAGGGAAATGACGCACTCAACCATCTTGCGCTCCACAAAATACTTTCGCATCGGCATATCAATACTATTCCAGGTGCTGCCATTGGTCATCACACCAACTGCTTTACCATTCTCGTCAAGAAGGCCACAGAGCAGCGCATTGAACACCCAGTCGGAAGAAGTTGCTTTAGAAAGACCGGGATACTGTTCCGCAAGCCGTTCCAGATACGCAGCACCGGCACCGAGGTTCCGCAGCTTCAATCCGAAAGGATAACCGGCGAAGATCTTATCAAACTTCGGCAGGGAGTCTCCATCAACCACAGTGAAAACATCGCACAGAGTAACTTCCATATCAGCGTCAATCAGTTCAGCCCGCATCAACGCAGCAGCTCTGTTCGCTACATTGATTTCAAAGCCATGATAGGAAGCCTTGCTTACTTCCAGAGCCGCAGATACCATATAAGTACCGCTGCCGCAGCAGACATCGGCAACTCTCTCCCCGGCTTTCACATCCAACAGCTTATGAGCCAGATTGAGGATGGAGGGAGGTGTGGTCATCGTTCCCTTCGGTTCATTATCGGTTACAGGGTTTACAGCAGCCAAAGCAAATTCTTCCGGTGAGTATTTCATTACGAGCTGGAGCAGGCGTTCCCACAGTTCGTCGGTCAGCACTTCTTTTGCCATAAAACGAACATCGTCGTTTACTTCAATCTCACCATCGGTAATTGCCTGGAGCGTAATACCAAAGGGATTGTTGTACTGACTTGCCTTGTGGATCAGATACGGAATCAACGGAAACCCATTGCAAGGGAGCTTTCCGAACTGATGAAGGCAGTTTGCAATATCCCAAGTAATCTGCGTGGCCTTCTGCTGGTTCTCTGCATTCTCAAAAAATTCTTTATTAATATAGGACATTTATCTACCTCCATGTCTGTTCTGGTTTTTCATAACCATCTTCTATGATCTTATTATAGCGCCGGATTTTCATAAGTCAATGGTTTTTAATAACCAAGCAAAATATTTTTTAAGGTTGCCACATAGTCAGATTACTGCTGATCAGCGTTTAATGCAATTATAATCTTCGCCCAGGTAGCTTTTACTGTTTCGAACTCTTGATAATGCATTTTAACATTGGCATGATACTGACCCAATTCCACCAGCAACCCGGTCTGTCCTACCTGAATATTATATCCAATTTGTTAATCAGGTTTGACTTCTGCAACAAATGCTGAACCTTAACGGCTACTTCTGCTCGAGAAACATGGTTCTTCGGCGAAATCGTGTTGCACTTGTTCCCGTCACAATCCCGGCTTTAAGTCATTCTGCAACACTCTTATTTGCATACTCCGAAACTGCAATTCCGTCTGCATACTTCCCCAACATCTCTTTGATTTCGCGGATACTTACGTCCACTTTCGTTATCTTCATGGCGCGAGCTATAATCGCCACTGCCTGCTCTCTGGTAGTGAATATGAGAGTACACCCAGACCACATTTAGCTCTGTTTCACTGTCATAGCCCCAGATTTTTTCAAGGAAGCACTCAGTGGGAATAATCTGTCTGGGGTTTCCATCAGCATTTCCAGCAGCTGAAACTCCTTACTTGCAAGGCGAAGGGCGCCCTTCTCTGTGTATAGTGTAAAGCTTGCCCTGTCTAGGGATAAGTTCCGGAAACGCAGGATGGTGTCCGTGATCTCTGCTTGCCGTCTCGTCATGGCACGAATGCACCTCAATGTCATCTAACTCCCCTCCAAGAGAAACGCTCCCTTGGAATGAGCCAGAGCCATGATAATTGGCCCCCCAGAAGCTCGGTCTGCTTTCTCCGGTTTTACGGCTATTTGTATCATAGTGGTCAATGCCACCCCAAAAGTTTTAACGGCTCTCGCCAATCTTGTTGCCACGAGAATCATAGTGGATAGTCTCGCCAAAGAAACCCTTGAGGCTATAACCATCCCTTGCCATCGCATTCACCTCATTGCCCTAATACATGAGTTTAGCTATCGCACTAAACAACCAGTAGGTTATAATAGCAATAAGTATTGTACCGGCACATCCTGGAATCGCGGTAGAGCCCTTAAAAGATGGCTCGGCAGAATCCTCCGATCCATCGATATCAATAACATTATGGTAGATTGAATCATCCTTCCGATCATGCTTCCCAATGTTATTCCGGTCTTGACTCAAAATACCTACCTTTCTGTTCAATGGTGTTGCTGTTCATTAGAAAGACTGTTAGGTAGAAACTCGTAAGATTGCCGATGTAGTCACTGTGATTTTTCTTGCAAAATCTCTATTCATCTGCAGATCATCATTACACCAGCATTTATTGGTGCGACTCCACCACCAGCCATGCAATTGAAGTTTACGAGCCATTTTCTGCGGCTCGTTAACTTGGAAATATAACTCCAACCCATGACGGGGCTTGCTTGCTTTCGTACTAATCCGAGGAACAGTAATCGGCTCTGTTTTTACAGATGAATAGGGATGATGTTTGACATCAGTCTTCTTCTCGAGCATATACATACGTCCACAAAAAATACTCAAATCATCTTCGAGATATTTAGCCCAACCCATACAAAACACCGTCCTATCATTTCTCTACACTATACATATTGGGATAGATTCTATCCGCCTTAACCTTTTATCGAAAAAATTAAAGGCTTTTCGCCTAAAAGAAAACAGGCCGTTCCCGCAATACACAAGCAAATGAAAATATCTAAAAAATATTGCGAGGAAGCTGCGTCGTATGCATCAAGCTTTTCCCGTGTTCTTAAATCATCAGCTTCTCGGATTATAGCCGCCTTAGATTCGTATTTTGATTTAATAGCCCCGGCCGTATCAAAAAACAATCTTTGAGCCATCCCGATAGTCAACTCTATAGCTGTACTGGAACTGTTCATCTCTAATCCCCCTTTTTCTTCACTCTGCTAGTATATAGTGAAGGAAAAAACGAAGCTTAACAAAAAATGCCCGACCGAAGTCGAGCACTTTTTATTACTTTCCGCAGTAAGGACAAGTCGCATATATTCTATTATCCGTAACAGCCATATCCACAACATCCTTGTACTGATACAAGCTATCCGTTTGATAGAAGTTTTCGGAATCAACCAACCGCATCTTTTCGATAGTCTCACTCGAAACATCGTAGCTCAAATACGCATACTCATGCTTCCTGTCCAGATCAGAGCAGTGTGTTCTTGTGACGGTGAGTTGATTACAGTTGTCACAAATAAATTGTCCATCCTTTTCTCTCATGTCACCACCGCAGCATGGACATTTAGTTTCACATAGCGACATAATCTGACGAAGGAAAATGTTTTGCAGACGTCGGAAGGAATTGATGTCGAACATCGTTAACGGCAAAATTAGCACCTTTTCATTAACATGAAAATTATACCCCTAGAAAAATACTTCTGATATGGTATTATTAATTTGATTAGAAATCCAAGGTTTTGAATTTACAGGCTAGAAGCAATGACATCATTTTTCAATTATAAGATTCCTACAAAAGTAGTCTTATGGTATTTCATGAATCGGCAGAATAATCTAATTTTTTATTTTGAGCTATTTTCTCTTATAAAAAATGTGGAATGTCAATCCAAAAACGGAAACTATGTTTTTTGTTTTCTAAAACAAGCTTTCAAACCTCAATTGAACATTACAGATTCTGCATAGAGTTTTCTTCAAAAGTCTTGATCCACAATAGATACAGCCATTACAACTGTTAGTAGAGACAAGAAGAGCAATACCTTTCTAAATCTCGTTCCAGAGAAAATAAGCTCCTTTTTTATTGGTCTGAATACTAAAATTCATGAGTTATCTTAAGGGCTAGCTTTCTAGAAATCCTGGCCATTCCCAATAAGCCACCTAGAAATTTTTAAGTTCTTATTCTCCGAACTCCAATTGAATATATCTGTGGTCAAACTGTGGTCACAGATTAAAAAAAAACGCCGAAACCCTTGAGCCTCAAGGGTTTCGGCGGTCTTGTAATCATTCCCACTCGATCGTTGCTGGGGGTTTCGAGGTAATATCATACACAATTCTGCTGACATTTGACACCTCATTGACAATGCGAACAGAGACTTTATCCAATACCTCATACGGAATTCTGGCCCAGTCTGCGGTCATAAAGTCACTGGTGGTTACGGCACGAAGTGCCAGGGTGTAGTCATAGGTACGACCGTCGCCCATCACGCCTACGGAACGTGTATTCGTCAAAACCGCAAAATACTGGTTGATCGAACGATCCAGGCCTGCGTTGGCAATTTCCTCACGGTAAATCGCATCCGCTTCCCGGAGCAAATCTAGTTTTTCCTTGGTCAGGTCTCCAATGACGCGAATGGCAAGACCCGGGCCGGGGAAGGGCTGACGCATAACCAAGTAATCCGCAAGGCCCAACTCGCGCCCTAAGGCTCTCACTTCATCCTTGAAGAGCAGGCGTAGTGGTTCTATGATTTCTTTAAAGTCCACAAAATCGGGCAGGCCACCCACGTTATGGTGACTTTTAATGACGGCTGCATCACCAGCTCCTGATTCAATAACATCGGGATAAATGGTGCCTTGGACCAAGTAGTCCACCGACCCAATCTTTTTCCCTTCCTCCTCAAAGACGCGGATGAATTCCTCACCAATGATCTTACGCTTGGTCTCGGGATCGGAAATGCCCGCAAGCTTGTCCAAAAAGCGCTCTTCCGCATTCACACGAATCAGTTGAATGTTCCACTTGGAGAAGGCTGCTTCCACTTCATCGCCCTCATCCTTGCGCATGAGTCCATGATCCACAAACACACAGGTCAACTGAGAACCAACGGCTTCGGCCAACAAAGCGGCCGCCACGGAAGAGTCCACGCCACCGGAAAGGGCAAGCAGAACTTTGCCATCACCCACCTTTTCACGAAGCTCGGAAATGGTGGTTTTACAATAATCATGCATGGTCCAATCCCCTTTGGCCCCACACACCTCATAGAGGAAGTTTCGAAGCATGGTGACGCCGTGCTCGGTATGATTGACCTCGGGATGGTACTGTACTCCATAAAAACCACGGGCTTCGTCCGCGATGGCTGCATTTGGGCAGGCATCGGTATGGGCCACCAAGGAGAACCCTTCCGGCACCTTCGCCATATAATCGCCATGACTCATCCATGAGATTCCAGACTCCGGAAGTCCCTTAAAAATACGGCATTTGGTATCATAGTTGGTGTGGGTTCTGCCATATTCCCGAGCGGTATCGGCTTGCGCTGCGGTGACCAAGCCACCCAAGCTATGTGCCATAAACTGGCAGCCATAGCAAATGCCCAGGATCGGAATACCCCAGTTGAAAATCTCGGTGTCTACGCTGGGCGAACCCTGCATATAGACGCTATTTGCTCCCCCAGTAAAAATAATGCCGATGGGGTTCTTTTCACGAATCTCGGACAGCTTCGTCCGGTACGGCAAAACCTCGCAGTATACACCGCACTCACGCACTCTGCGCGCGATGAGCTGGTTATATTGCCCTCCGAAGTCCAATACGATTACAAGTTGATGCTCCATGCACGTTGTCCCCTTTACCTTTGTCAACAGTCTACTTTGTGAACATTCTACTGGATTGTGGAGCAAATTGCAAGAGACTTTGCATTTGTGAGGACAGTCTTTCCGAAAAACACATAATTTAACCCTACCTCGGGAATCCTTTCCTTGCAAAAGCGTGATTCCGATCGAGGAGGGCTTGTATGATTATTGCACTGGTTCGAACGATAATCTTATATCTTTTTATTGTCATTGGCATTCGGCTTTTAGGCAAGCGGCAGATTGGCGAATTGGAGCCTTCGGAGCTGGTACTCTCCCTCATCATAGCCGATATCGCCGCAGTACCCATGCAGGATTATGGCATTCCTCTTCTGGCCGGTATCATACCGATCCTAACCCTGCTGAGCATTTCCTCCATCCTATCCGTGCTCACCGTGAAAAGCATTCGGCTTCGCTCCCTGCTCTGTGGCAGGCCCAGCATCATTATCAAAGATGGAAAGGTCTTACCAAAGGAAATGATGCGCAACCGATTTACCGCGGATGAATTGATGGAAGAGCTTCGCGTCGGTGGCTACACCGACATCAGTAAAATTAAGTATGCCATTCTCGAGACCACCGGGCGGCTTTCGGTTCTCCCCTATGCCAGTGAACAACCCATAACTCCTTCACAGCTGAATCTGGAGTGCCGGGAAGGTGGCCTGCCCATTATCCTCATCAATGACGGAAGAGTCATGCAGCAAAACCTTGCCTCACGTGGGAAAGATTCCCTTTGGTTAAGCGAGCAGCTGCGTTCTCGGGGCATTCAATCCCCAAGCGAGGTGTTCCTCCTCACACTGGATGAATCCGGAGCCATCTATTACAGCCGGCAGCAAGAACCTGCCGAGCGACTGTAAGGTCAGAAAGGAGAGCTTGTGCATGAAACCATTTTGGATCTCAAGCCTGATTCTAACCGCTACCATTGCCATACTGCTGTATAATGTTAGCTACCTGGAATCGTTTATCAGCCCTTTACAGGAAAAGCTGCAACAGGCTGAAGCCTTTGCTCGGGTGGAGGACTGGGATACGGCCACGCAAATGACACAAGAAGTCCACGATGCCCTTGAGAAGAAAAAGTTATATTTAAACGTAACCCTTCCGCATAACGCTCTCGACCAGATGTACCTGCAGATCGCAGAGTCCCTATCCTACTTGAAGCATGAAAAAATAGGAGAGTATCAGGCGAGCAACCAGATGCTCATTCACCGTATGAATCTTCTCTACGGGGCGGAAAGCCTGACCCTGAACAATTTATTTTAAACTCGCTGCTTACTTTTCGCGCTCGTGTAACAGCTTATTTAGTTCGTCTAGAAAGCTATTGATGTCTTTGAACTTACGATAGACCGAAGCGAAACGAACGTAAGCCACCTCGTCCAGATTCTTGAGTTTTCCCATGGCCAATTCGCCAATCCGTTCGCTGCTAATCTCTCCACCCAGCTCGTTGTGCAATTCTTGCTCAATGGCATCGGCAGCCGACTCCAAGGCGGAAAGGCTAATGCTTCGTTTTTCACAGGCTCGGAGCATGCTATTGACCAACTTGTGCCGGTCAAAGCTCTGGCGATTTCCATTCTTTTTCACCACAACAATGGGCAGTGTATCCATTGTTTCGTAAGTCGTGAATCGTTTATGACAACTCAAACACTCCCGGCGGCGCCGGATGCTGATTCCTTCATTGGCAGGACGCGAATCGACAACCTTACTTTCCTGAAAATTACAAAATGGACACTTCATCCAAATCCTCTCCCTTGCTTTTGCACTTTAACGTAAGCGTCTCTGCTATGATAGCATACTTTTTTGTCGAATTATATCTTTTTTCGCGATAATTTGTCATTACTAATAAAATTCTGTATAATTATTTATTATTTTACATTTATATGGCATTTTCTTCTAAATTTTTACTAATTTTTATCCATTGTACCAACAAACAAAGACCTTGTAAAGATGCTGTTGCAGGAAAAAACGCATGGGAACCTTCGTTCTCATGCGTTTTCTTTCTCAATAAAATGTGGCGATGGTTTGCTTGGGTTCCGCTGCGGGTTTTATGGACAACACCTGAAACACAGGGCCACGTCTTCCATAAATTTTGTTCTGACGCAGGGCGATCTTTGCGGTCAGCTCCACCCATTCCCGGTGCCGGAGGGAGGCTTTCTGCTTCCACACGGATAGCACACCGGCAAAGGTCAAATCATCCGCGCAGCAGGTCATCACTTGTCGCCCAAAGATGAAGGTTTGTTCTGGCAGGTCCTCGCGCAGAATGACATAACCTTCTAGGTGAACCGTTTTCCCGTCATACTGTTCCATGTTCTCTGAAATGTCACGATACCACGCAGCAAAATGCTCTTGGGCAACGTCAATGACCGGAGCGTTTACGTCAAATGGAAGTTCATCCGGAATCTCGTCATATTGAACCGTTCCATCCTCCCCTTCATAGGCAATGTCACAGCGGCGATTGGCCGCCCGCACCCGTTTATGCACTTCCATACGATCTAATTCATCGCCCGCACGGTTGAGCACCAACATTTCACAGCTTTGTAGCTTGTCCAGCATCAACTCACGCAGATTGTCGTAATAGGAAAGAAAGCTTCTGCCGTCAGCAAACATAAACTCTTGATATACCATCCAGTCCTTTGGCATGGCCTGATAGAAAGCATCCAGCGTCCACATGCCGTTATACTCCACGATTACCCGCTCGCAAGCATGCTTTTTGCAGAAACGGTCTAAGGTGGCGGGAACTAAAGCTTCTATTTCCTCAATCTTTTCCACAAAGACACGCCGTCCAGGAAAGTTCGCCGGCTCGTAGTCCTCTTCCCCCTCCTCACAAACGAGCAGGAGGGTACTTTCCCCCTGGTTGAAGCGATCATCCTCTAAGGTTTTCTGAATAAAGGTAGTTTTTCCCGCTTCCAAAAACCCGGTAAAGAGATAAACTGGTATTTCCATGGCAATCCCCTTTATGCCTGTTCAAAGAGGCGTGCAATGGCCTCTTCGTGTAGCTCTGCCCCAATGACACATACTCTTCCCGTAATGGCAGGTGTTCCTTCTCGTACCGAAACTTCTCCCGGTACATAGTCAAAATGCAACCAGGTACCTTCCGACGATGGAAGCATCCCTTTCGCACGGAGAACCAGGCCAAAGGTTCTCTCCTCCTCCAGCCGCTCCACCATTGCTAAGAGCACCTCTTTGGAGTAATGTTTGGTTGTTTCCCATCCCCAGCTTTGGAAGACCTCTTCCGCCATATGGTGATGATGGTCGTGGCCACAGGAGCAAGTATGTTCTTCGTGATCGTGCTCATGGTCGTGATCGTGGCCGCAGGAGCAGCCATGCGCTTCGTGCTCATGCTCATGGTCTTGATCGTGTCCACAGGAGCAGGTATGCGCTTCGTGGTCATGTCCATGATCGTGGTCGTGGCCGCAGGAGCAGCCATGCGCTTCGTGCTCATGTCCATGATCGTGGTCGTGGCCGCAGGAGCAGCCATGCGCTTCGTGCTCATGCTCATGGTCGTGATCGTGGCCACAGGAGCAGGCAGGTTCCTCATGGTGAGCCTGTTCTTGTGTGTGATGCATCAGGGTCTCCAGCTCGCTTGCCAGGGTCACACTTCCCTCCATGGCTTCCAGAATCTGATGACCGGAAAGTTCCGCCCATGGTGTGGTGATGATGGGAGCCACTGGGTTTCTCTCTCGCAGAAGCGTCACGGCATCAGAGAGTTTTTGTTCTGGCATTTGACCGGTGCGACTCAGGACAATGGCACCTGCATACTCAATTTGATTGTTATAGAACTCTCCAAAGTTCTTCATGTAGAGCTTGCACTTGCTGGCATCCGCCACCGTCACGCAGGAGTTCAAACACACCTCCCCGCTTTCCAGCTTACGCACCGCCTCCATGACATCGGAGAGTTTTCCCACCCCCGACGGCTCGATTAAAATGCGATCCGGGTGATAGGTCTTAAGGACTTCCTCCAGTGCCTTTCCAAAGTCCCCCACCAAACTGCAACAAATGCAGCCGGAGTTCATTTCCGTAACCTGAATGCCGGCCTCCTGCATAAAGCCACCGTCGATGCCAACGTCACCAAACTCATTCTCGATCAATACTAAGGTTTCGTTCTGATAAGCTTCCTGAATGAGTTTCTTAATGAGCGTTGTCTTTCCTGCCCCCAAAAAGCCTGAAAAAATATCTACCTTTGTCATACTTACCTCCTAATGCTTGTCCGCGAACGGGTCGGCTTTCCAGAGACTTCCCTGCTTTACGTTGTCACGGGCAAAGGCCTCGTTCATGGTTTGCAAGACTCGCTTTTTATCCGCGCTCCATGCTGGAGCGATCAAACTTCTCTTGGGTCCATCGCCCGTCAGGCGGTGGATCACCATTTCTGGGGGCAAATTCCGAAGGCAATCCTCCACAAGAGAACAATACTCCTCTAAGGATAGCTCCCGAACCTTCCCCTCACGATACTCTTGTGCCAGATCCGTCCCTTCCAGCACGTGAAGCAGTTGAATCTTAATCCCGTCTGCACCACTTCTTCCAATGTAGCGTGCGGTTTCCAGCATTTCCTCCCAGGTCTCACCCGGAAGGCCCAGGATCATATGCACAATGACCTCCAATCCACGCTCTTTGAGTCGCTTCACTGCATCATCAAAACAGGGGAGCTCATACCCACGCCGAATGTAGTGAGCCGTTTGGGGATGGATGGTCTGAAGGCCAAGCTCCACCCAAACCGGCTTAATGCGGTTTAGCTCCGCTAGTAGCGCCATCACATCCTCCGGCAAACAGTCGGGACGGGTGGCGATGGAGAGTGCAACGATCTCTTCCGGCTTCATGGCTTCGCGAAACAAGCGTTCCAAGTGAGAGCGCGGCGCATAGGTATTGGTATAGCTTTGAAAATAGGCAATATACTTTCCGTCTTTTACTTTGCGCTGAACCCGTGCTTTCGCATCCTGTAACTGTTGGGTAAGGTCATCGCAATGGGGGGCGGCAAAGTCTCCCGAACCGCAATCGCTGCAAAAGATGCAACCGCGACTACTTAAGGTCCCGTCTCGATTGGGACAGGTCATGCCACCATCTAGGCTCAGTTTATAGACTTTTGTCCCAAAGCGCTCCTGCATCGCCTGGCCAGCGGATCGATAGTGACTCAACAAGGATCCATCTCACCGGTGGCAAACATGGTGAAGGTACCCCCTGCAATCAGCTTATCCTCCCCGTCCTTGATTTCAACCGAAACCACACAGATCGTCTTTCCCCGATGGCGCACAGAGGCCATGGCCCGAAGGAACTCGTTTTTTGACGAGCGATAAAACTCAAAGCTGTTTCCTAGGGTAACATAGCGCTTGCCACGACTTCTTGCCGCCGAACCGGCAGCGCAGTCCGCCATGGTAACAAGAGCCCCGCCGTGCACACCGCCAAACAGATTGCGGCTTTCCTCGCGGATCGAAAGTTCCACCACTGCATGATCCTCCCAAATCTGGGTCAGCTTCATAAAGTTGTGGGTCATAAACCGATTCTGCTCATTGGTTCTAGCTATCATTGCTGCATAGTCCAATGCAAAACACTCCTTTGCGCCTTATCTAAAGTAAAATAAAGGTAACCCCATTGTTGTGCCGTTCCAAATCGCGGTCTTTTCGCAGTTCCGGGCATAACTGCAAAGCTTTTCGTGTATTCTCATCAAAAATGGAAAAGTTCTCTCCGGGGACATAGGCGGTAATCTCGCGTTTCTCGGCCAAACGGTCGAGATAGCGCCGCGCCTCCACACGGATTCTTCCCCCCGTCCCAGAAGAACCATAGCCATGGATAATCTTTAGCACGCGAACACCCATGCGTTCACTTTGCTTGAGTTCGAAGGTCAAGCGGCGAATGGCAACATCCACAAAGGGCTTTCCCTCTTCTAAATTGATTTCCCGGAATGTACTTGCCATGCGCAACGTCCTTTCTATCCTTTGTATCTATCTTTACTCTAACTGTTGTTTACACTGCTCCACAAAGTGGGTAAAGAGCAAATCCCCATCTGCAAGGAAGCAAGGCCCCTCCTTGATGCGCAAACGTTCCGGATGAAACTGCACCGAATAAACCGGAAGCTCCTCATGCTCCGAGGCTTCTATCAAACCACTCTCCGAGCGAGCCGTAATGCGCATGCCTTCGCCTACGGACTCTACGGCCTGATGGTGCCAGCTATTGACCAGAGCCACGGGACCATAGAGGTGGTCCAACAGGGAAGCCTCCTCCGTAAGGATGGTATGATAAAGATCCCCTCTCATCCCAAGGGGGGTGGGACTGTGAAAGCATTCCAAGGCAAGACCAATGTCTTGCAGCAAACGGCCACCCAAGGCCGCATTGAGCACCTGATGCCCTCTGCAGATTCCCAAAATTGGTTTGTTCTGCGCAAGAAACACGCGCACCAGGGCAAATTCCGCAAGATCACGCGCCAAGTCGATGTCACGTGACCCTTGATTTTCAAGACCTAAAAAGGTGGGGTCAATGTCTCCTCCTCCGCCCAACACCAGACCCTCCGCAGGAAGAAACACGGAAGGACAGTAGCAAGAGAGGGGCACTCCCCCAGCACGGCGAATCGCCAGCTCATACTTACTACGATCGCCCAAAATACCGGAGATCAGGATACGGGGTGCACGCATGGAAAAGCCTCCACTTCACTTAAAGTTCGCCTTCTGGCATCCGTATCCTTTGTACACTGACTTCTTACATTATACCCAAGTTCCTCCTCTCTCGCAAGCTTCCCAAGCAAATCGGAGAAAAATACAGGAAGAATCTGGATCATTGCCTAACATCATTTTATGCGATCGGCTTATCTTCTCATACATTACCAACCCAAGATGGGCAAGCTAAAAATTGGGCGGCATCGTTGCTCGATGCCGCCCAATTGAACGCGATAGAGTATTGGATTAGTACATTCCGCCTGCCATGTCGCCTGCGGCCATACCTGCACCGGAAGCGGAGGGGGGCTGGAGCTTGTCGCCCACCAATGCCTCGGTGGTCAGCAGCATAGCAGCGATGGAAGCTGCGTTCTCCAGTGCGGTACGGGTAACCTTGGTGGGGTCGACGATACCTTCGGAGATCATGTCGCAGAAGACTTCCTTGTAAGCGTCAAAGCCATAGCCGGTCTTGTCTGCAGTCTTGACCTTATCCAGGATGACGGAGCCATCCAAGCCAGCGTTGGTCACGATCTGGCGGAGGGGCTCAGTCAGGGCACGGGCGATGATGCCAGCTCCAGTCTTTTCGTCACCCTCTAAAGTTTCGACCATCTTCTCCACTGCGACAATGGCATTGACATAAGCGGTACCACCGCCTGCCACAATGCCTTCCTCCACGGCTGCGCGGGTTGCGTTGAGTGCGTCCTCGATGCGGAGCTTCTTCTCCTTCATCTCGGTTTCGGTGGCAGCACCTACACGAACGATGGCAACACCACCGGACAGGCGTGCCAAACGCTCCTGCAGCTTTTCCTTGTCATACTCGGAGGCGCTGCGCTCAAATTCGTTGCGAATCATGAGAGCACGCTCACGGATATCTTCGGGAGCACCCTGACCATCAACAATGATGGTGGTTTCCTTGTTGGACTTTACCTGACGTGCGCTGCCCAGGTGTGCCAGGGTGGCATCGCGCAGCTCCAAGCCGGTTTCGCTGGAGATAACCGTACCACCGGTCAGAACCGCGATATCCTGCAGCATTTCCTTGCGGCGGTCTCCGAAACCGGGAGCCTTGACGCAGAGGACACTCAGAGTGCCGCGCAGACGGTTCAGGATCAGGGTAGACAGAGCTTCCCCTTCCACATCTTCTGCAATGATGAGCAGCTTTCTGCCTGCCTTGATGACCTCTTCCAGGACGGGAACGATTTCCTGAATGCTGGAAATCTTCTTGTCGGTCAAAAGGATGACGGCATCTTCCAAAACGGCTTCCATCTTTTCGGTATCAGTGACCATGTAGGGCGTAATATAGCCACGGTCAATCTGCATGCCTTCGACCACTTCGTTATAGGTTTCTGCGGTCTTGGATTCTTCCACGGTGATGACACCGTCGTTTCCGACCTTATCCATTGCGTCTGCAATCAGGCGGCCAATCTTCTCATCGCCGGAAGAAACCGCACCAACGCGAGCGATGTCCTCGCTGCCGTTTACAGGCTGAGAGTTGTTCTTGATGGCCTCAATGGCAGCCGTGGTTGCCTTGGCGATGCCCTTATTCATTACAACCGGGTTCGCACCGGCGGCTAAGTTGCGCAGGCCCTCACGGACAATGGCCTGTGCCAGCACGGTTGCGGTGGTAGTGCCGTCACCAGCCACGTCATTGGTCTTGGTCGCCACTTCCTTCACCATCTGAACGCCCATGTTCTCAAAGGCATCCTCAAGTTCAATTTCCTTCGCAATGGTCACACCATCGTTGGTGACCAGGGGAGCACCATAGGCTCTCCAAAGAACCACGTTTCTGCCCTTGGGGCCCATGGTTACCTTCACGGTATCGGCAAGCTTATTGACGCCACGCTCTAAAGCCTGACGTGCATCATCACCATAACAAAGCATTTTAGCCATAGTCATCTACTCCTTTTTACCTTAGTAATTATTCTTGAACGGTTGCGAGGATATCGCTCTGGCGAACGAGAATGAGCTCTTCGCCGTCAATCTTGACCTCGCTGAAGCCATATCGAGCGGTAATTACCTTATCACCGGGCTTGACAACCATCTCAACTTCTTTGCCATCCACCAGTCCGCCGGGTCCTACGGCGACGACGATGGAAACTTCAGGACGCTCTTTAGCCGATGCGGTCAGAATGATGCCACCCTTTGTGGTTTCCTCTGCCTCCATGCGCTTTAACACGACGCGATCTCCGAGAGGGTTCAATTTCATGTTATATGTCCTCCTTTAATAATCTTCAAATAGTCGATTTTTAGAGTTTATGAACAAATTGTTAGCACTCACTCAACAGGAGTGCTAAGACGCTTATTATAATACCGTCCCCGTCCAAAATGTGCAAGATTCATTTTCGGTGTTACTAGCACATTTTTCCCGGTTTTGAAGCATTATAAGCAAATAGCTCCCAATTTGAAGCGATATCTTTGATTTTCTTTCAAAATCAAAGCATCTTGTGTTTCGCGTCCAATTGCCTATTTTAACACAGGTCATGTGCCTTTGCTAGGCTTTTTTCCGCGATACTGAAATAAATCACATTTGATCATACCATTATAGAGCTTACGTTTCTTGTCCGCCGATTTTCCAAACGTGCGTTCAAACTCCGTGTGCGAAGAGAGAAGATTTATGCTCCAACCGGGGGCCAGATTGCGCGCTGCTTTTCCGAACTCACGGTATAAGCCTTCCGCCTCACTTCGCTCCATGATGCGCTCGCCGTAGGGCGGATTAGTCACGATGCGACCATAGTCCTCTTTCCGCCAAAAGGTTCTCGCATCGGCCACTTCAAAGCGAAGGATATCTTCCACATCGGCTTTCACCGCATTGCTTTGTGCCAAGGCAACGGCTGCCGGGTCGATGTCACCACCCCAAATGTCGTAGTTCCCGTCAAACTCCAGATCCATGGCCTCATCGGCAGCCTGCAACCAATCCTGCGTGGGGAGGAAGCTCCATTTTTGAGCCGAAAAGGTTCGATTTAAACCAGGTGCACGATTCTTCGCAATGAGGGCTGCTTCAATGGCAATGGTTCCCGACCCACAGAAGGGATCGCAAAAGGGATCTTTGCCGCGGTACCCGGACAGTAAGACCAAGGAAGCCGCCAAGGTTTCCCGCAGGGGGGCGACCACTCCTTGTGCACGATAGCCTCTTTTATAAAGCCCTGCCCCCGAGGTGTCCAGCATCAAGGTAGCCTTGTCCTTC
This sequence comes from [Clostridium] viride DSM 6836, assembly GCA_000620945.1. Classification (GTDB taxonomy): domain Bacteria; phylum Bacillota; class Clostridia; order Oscillospirales; family Oscillospiraceae; genus Evtepia; species Evtepia viridis. The sequence continues at coordinate 680,496 of KK211198.1, forward strand.
ATGATGGAAAACTGAATTTGATAGAGTGCCCCCGTCTCGGGAAGCGTCTCACAGCCATAGGCCTTTCCCAAGCGGCTGGCCACTGCTTTTTTAATGATGGACTGACAAGCCGGCACCGACGCAAGCTTAGAGTTTAAGCTAAAGCCCTTCACCGGAAAGCATGCCTCCTTGGGAATCCAGCTTTCCCAAGGGAGCGCCTTGACCCCTTCAAATAGATCATCAAAACTCTCGGCGGGAAAGGAGCCTAACACCATCAGAACCCGTTCCCCCGTCCGCAAGCGCAAATTCATGCGTGGAATATCCGAGATACCCCCCTCACAAAACACGCGTCCATTTTCTACCTGAACATTCTCTAAATTCATACGGCGCAGCTCGTCCGCCGCTAAACTCTCAACACCCAGAAGAGTGGGAATCGAAAATCGAAGCTTTTCCATGCCCTTTTCCTCTCTTTCTTCCTTGCAATATGAGAAGTATATCCGTTTCTAGGTCAATACGCAAACTTTTTTCCGATTTCTCAGATAAAATCTGATTTTTTTAATGGAGTTCCTAGAATGGTGAAAAAATGCTGCCCGTTTTTAGGCAGTATTCCTGCAAAATTGCATTAATTTTGCGTTTTATGGTGCAAACCTTGCATTAGTACACCATCTATGCTACAATTTATTCTGGTTAAGAATATTTTGGAATGAATGACCCATTTTTGCGGTAAAATTACAACAAAGAAAGTTGAGATGATGTGGTCTCCTATGGACAGTTCTAGTATCACGATGATTGTTATTCTAGTCATCCTCGTTCTCTTTTCCGCCTATTTCTCTGCCACGGAAACGGCAATGTCTGCCCTCAACAAGGTAAGACTCAAAAGCAAAGCCGAAGCCGGAAATAAACGAGCGAAATTGGTTCTCTCACTGATCGAAGAGTACGATCGATTGCTATCCTGTATCCTGATTGCCAATAATATCGTGAATCTTTCTGCTGCCTCTTTGGGTACCGTTCTATTTACCATGCATTTTCCTACTTACGGTGCAACCATTTCTACCATTGTCTTAACCATTGCAATTTTAATTTTCGGTGAAATTACACCAAAATCCCTTGCGAAAGAACAGCCGGAACGCTTTGCTATGTTCTCTGCTCCTTTCTTACGGATTTTGATTATTATCCTCACACCGCTAAATGCCTTTTTCCGGCTCTTCTACCGTCTGGCGGCCAAGATCATTCACTCTTCCGGTGAGGAAGGCATCACGGAAGAGGAACTCATTACGATGGTCACGGAAGCGGAGAGCGAAGGCGGTCTCGACGCGCATGAAAGTCAGCTCATTCGTGCGGCCATTGAGTTTAATGATTTAGAGGTGGGTGAGATCTTAACACCCCGGGTTGACATCGTTGCCGTGGAACAGGCATCGGATTCGAGTGCCCTGGCCGCGGCCTTTGCGGAAAGTGGCTATTCGCGCATTCCCGTCTACTCCGGAAACATTGATAATATCGTGGGTGTCATCCACGAAAAAGACTTTTACGCCGCGCGTCATCGCAACGTATCCCACTTTGAAGACTTCATCAGTCCCGTGCTTTACACAACGGCCAACACGAAGATTTCCGTTCTCCTTCGCCTGCTCCAGCAGGGAAAAATGCATATGGCCGTGGTGGTCGATGAATATGGTGGCACCCAGGGCCTTGTGACCTTGGAGGATATCTTGGAAGAGCTGGTGGGTGAAATTTGGGACGAGCACGACGAGATTTTGGAGGAATTCCTGCCCCAAGAAGATGGAAGCTACCTCATTTCCTGCTCGGCTGACCTGGACGATCTCTTTGACCGCTTCTCTCTTCGCGGAGATTTAAGTGATTCCACCTCCATCAGTGGATGGGTCATGGAACAGTTGGAACAAATCCCATCCGAAGGTGACCACTTCGTCTATGAAAACCTCGATGTCACCGTGACCAAAGTAGATAACCGCCGGGTCTTAGAAATCCGGGTGAAGTCGCTTCCGGAGCAAACTCCCGAACCTTAACAAAGATCCGCCGTTCCAGTCGAACGGCGGATCTTTTTCGTTTTATTTACGGCTTAATGGCTCTTGCGGCTTTCCACTTCGTCTAGGAGCATTGCCTCAAAAGCGGCATAGTCCATAGCGCCAAGATCGCCACCTGCGCGAGAACGAACGGCAAGCTGATTGCCTTCCGCTTCCTTATCGCCCAGAACTAGCATATAAGGCACCTTTTCCATCTGTGCCTCACGGATCTTATAGCCAATCTTTTCGTTGCGGTGATCGGTTTCCACACGAATGCCACGTGCCTGCAGCTTGGCGGCAATCTCATCCGCATAGGCCGCCGTTCGGTCGGTAATGGGCATGACCTTGACCTGAACGGGAGACAGCCAAGTGGGGAAGGCTCCGGCATAGTGCTCGGTGAGGATACCAATAAAGCGCTCAATGGAACCGAAGGCAACCCGGTGAATCATGACAGGGCGGTGCTTTTCGCCGTCGGAACCCACGTATTCCAGCTCAAAGCGCTCCGGCATTTGCATGTCCAGCTGAATGGTGCCACACTGCCAAGTACGACCTAAGGAGTCTTCCAGATGGAAGTCAATCTTGGGGCCGTAGAAGGCACCGTCTCCTTCGTTGATGATATAGTCCTTCCCCAGTTCTTCCAGAGCGGAACGGAGCCCATCGGTGGCGACTTCCCACTCTTCATCAGTGCCGATGTGGTCTTCCGGCATGGTAGAAAGCTCCACATGGTACTGGAAGCCAAAGAGGGAGTATACCTCATCAATGAGGTTGGCAACCCCCTTAATCTCATCCTTAACCTGATCCGGGGTCATAAACAGATGTGCGTCATCCTGCGTGAAGCAGCGCACGCGCATCAGACCGTGGAGTGCCCCCGAAAGCTCGTGGCGATGCACCAGACCCAGCTCACCACAGCGCAGAGGCAGGTCACGGTACGAGTGAGGCTGCGACTTGTAGACCAGCATACCACCGGGGCAGTTCATGGGCTTTAGGGCAAAGTCTTTTTCATCAATGACGGTGGCGTACATGTTATCCTTATAGTGATCCCAGTGGCCAGAACGATGCCAGAGATCCTGATCCAACATAACAGGCGTGGAAATTTCCACATAACCTGCCTTGGTGTGCACCTCGCGCCAATACTCAATCAGCTTATTTTTCAGCACCATGCCCTTGGGCAGGAAGAAGGGGAAGCCTGGCCCCTCTTCGAGGAAAAGGAATAGGCCCAGTTCCTTGCCTAACTTACGGTGATCCCGCTTTTTTGCCTCTTCGATGCGGGTCAGGTAGGCATCCAGCTCCTCTTTCTTGGGGAAGCAAGTGCCATAGACACGCTGGAGCATCTTCCGGCTGGAGTCGCCACGCCAATAGGCCCCGGTGGCAGAGGTTAGCTTTAAGGCATTGCCCTTGACGCGTCCAGTGGAATCCAGGTGCGGGCCAGCACAAAGATCGGTGAATTCGCCCTGCTTGTAGAAGGAAATGACAGCATCTTCGGGCAAATCTTGAATCAGCTCGACCTTATAGGGTTCTTCCTGCTGGTTCATGAGCTGGATGGCTTCCTCCCGCGGTAGTTCGAAGCGCTCTAACTTCAGCTTTTCCTTGGCGATATTGCGCATTTCCTTTTCCAGTTCCTCCAACACCTCGGGAGTAATGGGAAAGTCTGCGTCAAAATCGTAGTAAAAGCCATTCTCAATCGATGGGCCAATGGCCAGCTTGACCTCGGGATGCAGGCGCTTCATGGCCTGTGCGAGCATGTGGGATACCGTATGGCGATAGGTATCGCGGTACTCATGGTTTTCAAAGGTATAGTCCATTGTAACTCCTCCTTCGGGGTAAGAATATAGAAAACCCCACCCCTGAATGTTGTGATTCAGGGGTGGGGTCAGTGATGACTCCACGGTTCCACCCTGCTTGCGTTTTAAAAAACGCCGCTTTCTTCTCGCGATAACGGGCGGACCCGGCCCGGCCTACACATTGTTTCGGCGGGCGGCTCAGAAGTGGTCATGCCGGAGACAATCTGCAGAGCGCTTTCAGCAGGTGCGCCCCTCTCTGTTCAGTGTCAACACGGTTTCGTCTTCGTCAAAGCTATTTTTACAGGTGTACTATACCACCGTTTGCATGGCTTGTCAAGAGCACAAAAATCGTCAGATTCTCGTGCTCTTCTCTTTACAGAACGAGGGGCTAGGCATATAATGAGCAGTGATTGTCATCTCAGCACCCTCTGTGAGCTGTTCAGAAGGAAGGGTTTTATGGTACTACAAAATTTTATCGTTTCGGTGCAGGCGGTTCTGCCCCTCTTTTTTATGATGATGCTTGGCTCCGTCATTCGTTGGCGGAACTGGCTCACCCCCGAGGAACTTACCAAGCTGAATAACGTCGTGTTCAACCTGCTGTTCCCCTTCCTTTTGTTCAGCAATATCTATAATACCGATCTGAAGGCGTCTTTTTATCCGGAGCTGATTCTCTTTTCGGCCGGCGGGATTTTTCTGACCTTTCTGATTGCTTGGTTCGTGGTTCCCAAAATTGAGGCAAATCCTGCAAGCTGTGGTGCCATGATTCAGAGCAGTTACCGCAGTAACTTTGTGCTGCTTGGCCTTCCTCTGGTTGCAAACATTTTTCCCGGTGCCGATCTCGGCATGACGGCCATTGCCATCGGCATATTAATTCCGTTTTATAACGTGTTGGCGGTCATCACGTTGGAGACCTTTCGAAGCGGTCGCCTCAGCGTGAAGCGAATCGTACATAACATCATCACAAACCCACTGATTTTAGGCTGTCTGGCTGGACTGATCGCCATGCCCTTAGCCATTCCACCTGTCATCGAGCACACCATTTCGCAGCTATCTGCAACGGCAACCCCCATGGCACTGATCTTACTGGGTGCTTCCTTTCATTTTAACAACAGCCGCCATTTGCAGCGCAACCTGCTTCTTTGTACTGTAAACCGCCTCATCCTCGTTCCGGGCTTCTTTCTGCCCCTGGCTGCGATCCTAGGATTCCGCGGCCTCGCCTTTGCCACGCTACTTGGCATTTTTGCGACCCCTTGCTCCGTTTCATCCTTTGTGATGGCGCAACAAATGGAAAGCGACGGGGAGCTGGCCGGCGCTACGGTGGTATACAGTTCCTTCTTTTCCTGCTTCACCATGTGTTTCTTTATTTTCCTCTTTAAGCAGCTAGGCGTTCTCTAAGTCCTAGTCAATGAAACAAATGCCTGACCAACGATGAGTTGGTCAGGCATTTGTGTTTATTTTGCTAGATTTTGTACGATGCCTCGCTTGCAATCCACCGAAACGTAGAGCCCGTCGTGGAGAATCCGTGTGGCTCCCACTGCGCCCACAATCACCGCTTTGTTGGTACTGAGTCCGACCACCGCGGCGTGGCTACTCATGCCGGGCTCCTCCGCAATAACGGCGGCAGCCTGCTGGACATAGGGTAGCATGTCGTTGTTGGTCTGGGGAACCACCAGGACATCACCGGGTTTACATTTTGACTTGACATCGATTAAGGTGCGGCAAACGCAAATCTGCCCTCTGGCATTTTCCCGTCCAACCCCTACCCCGGTAATCAGGCAGTTTCCCACCAGATGTACCTTCATGATGTTGGTGGTGCCGGACACGCCGGCAGGAATTCCTGCGGTCACCACCACGATGTCGCCGTCTTCCACCAGTCCCTCTTCCTTCGCCGCCTGCACAGAGTATTCAATCATTTCGTCCGTATTGTCTGCATAAGGCATAAGAATCGGGGTCACGCCCCAGGAAAGAGCCAGCTGACGCTGAATTTCCCGCTTCATTACACAGGCTACAATGGGGGTTTCGGGGCGATACTTGCTGATGCGTCGCGCCGTGGCACCGCTCTTGGAGACGCTGACAATGGCGCTGGCATTGGTATCCGTGGCGGTAGTGCAGGCCGCATGCGCCGTGGCATCACTGATGCCAAGATGTCCGTCCGTCGCCGCCTTGACCATGCGTCCAAAGTAATTGATGTCTGCCTCGGTTCGATTGGCAATGGCAGCCATGGTACGAACTGCCTCCACCGGATATTGCCCCGCCGCAGTTTCCCCAGACAGCATAACCGCTGAGGTGCCATCGTACACAGCGTTGGCTACGTCCGTAATCTCGGCACGGGTGGGACGTGGATTGGCCATCATGCTCTCCAGCATCTGGGTGGCCGTAATGACGGTCTTCCCGCTAGCCATGGCGCGGGCAATGATTTCTTTTTGCAGCACGGGGATCTCGGTGAAGTCGATTTCCACGCCCATATCACCACGTGCAATCATCACCCCATCTGCCACCGCCATGATGGAGGCGATGTTATCTACACCCTCTTGGTTTTCAATCTTCGCAATGATGTGCATATCGCCACGATTTTCCTCAATAAACCGACGAATGTCCAACACGTCCTGCTCCGTGCGGCAAAAGCTTGCCGCCACAAAGTCAAAGCCCTGCTGAATGCCAAACAAAATATCTTCCTTATCCTGCTGACTCATGTAGGGCATGGAGAGGTGTACCCCAGGAACATTCACACCTTTTCGGTCTTTGATCGGGCCGCCATTTTCCACGCGGCAGACAATATCTGCATCGGTGAGTTCCTCCACGCGCATGCTGATGAGGCCATCGTCGAGCATGATCCGGCTGCCCACGGCAACATCCTGCGGAAGATCTTTATAACTGATGCCACAGATGCTCTGATTGCCTAGGATGGAACGGGTCGTCAAGGTGAAGGTCTGCCCTGTCTCTAGGATGACTTTCCCTTGCTCGAAGTGCTTCAATCGAATTTCCGGCCCCTTGGTATCCAGAAGGGCGGCCACCGGCAGGTCCAACTCTTCCCGAAGGAGTTTCAGTTCGTCCAGACGCTTCTTATGCTCCTCGTGCGTGCCATGGGAGAAGTTAAAGCGGGCAACATTCATGCCGCTTAGCAGCATGTCCTTTAGTACTCCCGGTGCATCCGTTGCAGGCCCCAGTGTACAGACAATCTTGGTTTTTCTCATGGTTTTCCTCCTATTGCGCATCTCTTGCATGGACTGACTTCCCCCTTAATGGTACATCGTTTCCGGAACGGTTGCAAATGGAACGTTTCACAGGAATGATACCCTCGTGAGGCTTCTCTTTATGCAATCCGTGCCGCCGGTTAAGAAGAAAGCAAACTTGTGTTAAGATTTGATATGTCCGAAAAGTTACACATCTTCTCCCTCAAATTCGTTTTCTTCCAGCGCATTTTCCTCCATCTGAGCACTCAGCATTTCTTCGAAGTGTGCGTCCAGCTGGCGGGAGAACTCTTGGGCCGCATTGTAGCCCATTTTCTTATGGCGGTTGTTCATGGCGGCTACCTCGACAATGATGGCCAGGTTACGTCCGGTTTTGACCGGAATGGTGACCACCGGAACCTTCTTATCCAAAATCGTAGTAAATTCCTCATTGGTACCCAGGCGATCATAGAAGGCCCCTTCGTTCCATTGTTCTAGGTTAACCACCATATCAATGTCCTGCTCATCGCGCACGGAGCTCATGCCAAAGAGCTGCCGCACATCCACAACCCCAATGCCACGCAGCTCAATGTAGTGGCGAATCAATTCGGGTGCAGAGCCGATGATGCGGTTGCCCACGGTGCGAATTTCCACCGCATCGTCCGCCACCAGACGATGTCCGCGCTTCACCAGTTCAATGGCCGTTTCACTCTTGCCCACGCCGGACTCGCCCATGATGAGAACCCCTTCACCATAGACCTCCACCAAGACACCGTGGCGTGTGATGCGGGCGGCCAGCTGGGTCTTTAAGCTGTTGAGCAATTCCGGAATGAAAATGGACGCCAGTTCCTTGGTTCGGAGGATGGTACGGTCATACTTTTCCGCTACCTCTAAGCATTCCGGAAAGGGATCCATGTTGCGGGTGATGATGAGCGCAGGAATCGGTCGCGATAGCAATCCATCAAAGCTTTGGCGGCGTTGATCGGGGCTTAACTTGCCCAAATAGGTCATTTCAACCTTGGCAAGCACCTGAAGCCGTGTGGTGTCATAGTAGTCAAAAAAACCGGTCAGCTGCAAGGCAGGTCGGTTAATATCATCGGCACGAATGGGAAAATTTTGATAGTTTTTTGCTCCCCGAAGCACTTCCAAGCCAAACTCATCAATAATCTTGCCCAGCTTTACGAATTTCTGTGATGTCAAGCCAATCCCTCCAATTTATACCGCTGCGACCATACAGCAAATCACGAAACGTGGATGCCGAACGGAGAACCCTTCGCAGGATCGTTACATGTATAGTAGTATTGTACCATACATCTTATCTATTTTGCAAAGATTTTCCTGCCTTTCTTTTGTTACTTTGTACTAATTGGAAGAAGTTTGGCTGAAACTTTTGTATTGTTATCCAAAGCTTGCTTGGAATTGGGGTCGAATGCAGTTACATCTGTTGAAATAATGTACAAATTTGGTATAATAGTGAAATTGTGTTAGAGATGGCTACCAGTGTGGGAAAGGAGGTTCCTTTGCATCGTTTCATCCATCAATCCTTGTCTCGTTTCAAGTTCTTGGAACAAAGTCGCGTTCTGCTTGCGATTTCGCATGGCATGCTCGTGGCGCTGCCCATTACCATTACAGCATCCTTTGCCTTATTGATCACCAATTTTCCCGTACCTGCCTTTCGCTTCTGGCTCGAAAACCTCTTTGGTGGAGCTGTATACCACACGCTTTCCTTAGTTCAAAATGCAAGCAGCAACATCATATCCCTGGTTTTTTTGTTGAGCATTAGCTATAGCTTCGAACGAAGCAAAGAGCCAAGAGTCCCCGGCCTTTACCCCATGACTGCCCTTTGCTCCTACGTCGCTTTTTTATCCGGCTCCCATGGACAGTTTTCCTTTGAGCGTTTTAGCAGTCAGTGGATTTCTCATGCCATTGTGATTGCGATCGTATCCTCTATTCTACTGGAAAAGCTCATCCAGCTGCAAAAAATCAGTCCTCGTAAAAACAACGGAGAAAGTTCCTTGTTTTTTGCACTGCTTAATTATCTTCTGCCCATCGCATGCACGGTGCTCTGCTTTGCTATGCTCAATGTGGTTCTTAGCTCCATCCTACAGAATCCGGACGTACAAGAGCTTCTCTCTTCCACCATTTTAGCGCTATTTAAAGATTTGGGCCGCAGCATTTCCAGTGCTCTTTTGTTCATATTTATCCTCCATATCTTTTGGTTCTTCGGCGTGCATGGTGGCATCCTCTTCGAGTTGCTATCCCGTCAGTTTTTTATTCCGGGTACGCGAATGGACATTGTCAGCTTGAGTAACCCTTCTATGGAGGGGCAACTTCGAACCTTCATCGATACCTTTGTTCTTTTGGGCGGTTGTGGCAGTGTGATTTGCTTGGTGCTTGCGGTCTTACTCGCGGAGAAGAGAAGATCCCAACGCACCCTGGCGAAGTTATCCTTGCTGCCGGTCTTGTGCAACATCAATGAGCTCATCATCTTCGGCATCCCAATTGCCTTCAACCCCATTTTCTTGATTCCTTTTCTTCTTACCCCGATTGTGTTAACGCTCAGCAGCTATGCCTTTGTTCTGCTGGGTCTTGTCCCTCAAACGGTGTATTCCGTAGATTGGACAACGCCCCTGTTCTTAAGCGGCTATGTCGCCACCGGCTCCATCTCCGGCGTCTTGCTGCAGGCATTCAACCTAATTCTTGGCGTGCTCCTCTATCTTCCCTTTGTCCATCTCTCTCAGCATCATCATACGATGAGCACAAAGCAGCAGGTTGATCAGCTGGCAAGTCAAGTACAGGAGGGTGAGCAGGTAGGCAAGATACCGAAGCTACTGAATCCAGATAGTTCTCTGTATGGCATGGCACACATTTTAGCCGACGACCTAGCCTACGCCATCCAGACGAATGCGCTTCAGATTTACTATCAACCACAGGTCGATGACGCCGGACGATTGGTCGGAGCGGAAGCGCTACTTCGTTGGGAATACTTCCAGGGTACCTTCCTGTACCCTCCCCTGATCATTGCCCTGGCCGAAGAAGCTGGCTTGCAGCGTGCCCTGGGGGAGCGAATTTTGCAAACCATTTGCACGGATATGGAGTCTTGGCGCAAAGAGCATGGGCTGGAGATTCCCATCTCCTACAACGTCACGGCCTCCTTGCTGGAGGACTCCTCCCTTCCGGAGACTCTTTTGGAAATGCGGGAACAGTATGGCATTGCACCGGGACTCTTGGGCGTCGAAATCACCGAGCAAGCTGCCTTAAGCCTATCGGCCAATGTGGAAGCTTGTTTGGAGTCCCTGCGCGAAGCGGGGGCAAAGATTTTACTGGACGACTTTGGCATGGGCCATAGCTCAATGATGTATCTGCAAAACAACCACTTTGATATCGTAAAACTGGATGGCTCCCTGACGCGTCAGATTCTCAGCAACCCCAGAAGCCAAGATATCATTGCATCGATCATTTACCTTTCGCGTTCCCTTCTGTTTGATGTCTGTGCGGAATATGTGGAAACCGAGGAGCAGACGGAAACCTTGCGAAAGCTAGGATGCCAGAAGTTTCAGGGCTATCTCTATAGCGCCCCCTTAGAAAAGACGAAGTTTCTTACCTTTGCAAGATCATTGCAGACCGCGCATGAAACCATACAGCATCGTTTGGCTGTCAAATCATAACCGTCGATCACGGAAAAGCCAAGGAACACTCTTTTTGAGAGCATTCCTTGGCTTTTCTGCGCAAAAACAAGGGGCGGATCTCACTTCCGCCCTCCTGTTTACTGTTGATTTTGCCAATCGGCCGGATACACGAAATACAAGAATCGTGCCTTATCCTTGACGGAAAACTGAATGGAGGAACCCTTCGGGATATAGATGATCTCTCCCGGCCCTGCAGAGACGGTCTGCCCATTCATCATGATATCCAGTCGCCCCTCAATCACGTAATCCATTTCATCATAGTTGAGCGTCCACGGGAAGGTAGTGTGCTCCATGACCATTAAACCGGCACCAAGCCTTGGCGACTCGCTGAGGGAAAAGAGGTCATGGGTCCAGACCCGGTCACCGGGGTTTCCGGTATTCATTCGATCCGCATCCGTGACCGACAGCTTGGGTACCTCTACCTTTTTCAGCCCATTTGTAGGGCAGCCCAGCTTCTCCAGTAGCACTTGTCGCACCATGGCTTCCAGTGCCGCGCGATCCATATCAGGCATGTTTGACCTCCTTCCGGGTAATGAGCATAGCAACTGCCACGGCGGTGACACCGGCGATTAACTTACCCACAATCATGGGGAAAATCATGGTGGAGTCAAAGCCAGCGGTGAACCCAAGGTGATCACCAAAGACAAAGGCAGCCGAGACGGCAAAGGCTACGTTGATGACCTTTCCGCGACTATCCATGTCCTTCATCATGCCAAACATGGGAATGTTGTTGGCGAGGGTTGCCACCATGCCTGCGGCTGCAATGTCGTTCATGCCAAGCAAATGACCCATCTTCATTAATGGCTTTTGGAAGATTTTGGTGATGACATGCACTAAGGGGAAGGCACCGGCAAGGACAATGGCAATGGCACCCACGGTCAAAAAGCCGTCATCAATGGGGTTCATTCCGGGAATGACGACGATGCCGGTGAGCTTCTCCACAATGGCTGCCGCCAGACCAATGGTAATGACAATGACAACGATATTACCAAAGACCTGAAATCCTTTGACCATGCCGTCCGGAATAAAGTAAAGTCCCAGTGCAATCAAAATGGCAAAGATTACGATGGGGATTAGGTTTAGGAGAACCATCATAACCGAGAACCCGGCCACCAAACCGCCTACAAAAGCACCGATGGGAATGGTGATTACACCAGCCAGTACGCCGGTTGCCAGGTATTTTTGATCCTCACGTTGGATGATCCCAAGTCCAACGGGAATGGTAAAGACGATGGTGGGGCCCAGCATGGCGCCGACGATGAGTCCGCCAAACTGCCCCGCTTCCGGGGTAAGTGCCAGTTCCTTTGCAAGGGGTGCACCACCCATGTCGTTAGCCAGAATGGTTCCCGCAAACATAGCTGGGTCGGCTCCCAACATAGAGTAGAGCGGGACGACCACCGGCCGCAAGAGATCTGCCAGGACGGGAGCCAGACAGATGATGCCAATCATGGCCAGCGCCAGGGAACCCATGGCGATAATACCCTCTTCAAACTTATCACCGAGGCCGAATTTGTTTCCGATGATTCGGTCGATACCGCCCACAACCATGAAAAAGACCATGATATAGACGATAATTTCGTTGATGGACAAAACATTGCCCCCTTTAATTTAAAATGTTTCTAACAAGCTATGTGGGAAGGAAAACACCCGGTTTGCCTTCGTACATAAATTCAGCCGCTTTGTGCAAACAAAAGGGGTTAACCCCTTCCTTCCACGTGATCAACAATGCCGACAATGGCGGCATCAACGGGAACGCCGGCTCCAGCCGCCACCCTGGCTGCAGAGCCCGTGGCAACCAAAACCCGATCCCCCGGACCGGCTCCGGCTTGGTCAGCACAAACCAATGCCGTACCGTTTACGCCCGCCCCTTCGGGAATGACCAGGAGAAAGGCCTGGCCCGTAAGGCTTTGCAGTTTTTTGGTCGCCCACACATTACCAACTACGGTTCCTAATAACACAGACACCCATCTCCCGAAGCTCACGTTCCAGAGCGACAAATTTTTGAAAAACCCCCATGGGAGCTGTTTTTTTGAATTGTTTGTATTCCAAACCGGTCTCTAAGACGCGCACCTTCCGTCCGGATAGAAGCGCCTCTAAGACCTGCTTTTCCTCTGGCTCTAAGACCAAACCTAGGGCGAGAACTCCCATTTGCTCTACGGGTAAATGCGTGATAATGAGTTCGTCACCTTTTACTTCCAGCGTCATCCCACAATCATCCCCCGATCCCCCTTATGAAATCCACAGGCGTTGCTCTCGTCATAGTCCAAGTGCGCAACCGTAGAAAACTTGGGACTTACACGCACCTCAATGTCCCCAAATACCAAGGGGCGTTCTGTAAAGGTACGGAAGCTGACCCGTTGGCCATCGCGCATACCGAAACGCTCCGCATCCTCGGGAGTCATATGAATGTGCCGCTTTGCCACGATGGCACCACGGGGAAGAATGATTTGCCTCGTCCCGTTCTGAATGGTGATGCCCGGCGTGTCCTTGATGTCACCGGATAAACGAATGGGAGCACGCACCCCCAGCGAAACGGCATCCGAAAGCGAAAGCTCCACCTGACTGTCTGGGCGTTCCGGCCCAAGAATGACGACGTTTGTAAACTCTCCCTTGGGCCCTTTCAGCGTGACGCGTTCGGCACAGGCAAACTGCCCCGGTTGGGATAGATCCTTGACCTTTGTCAGCTGATACCCTGTGCCAAACAGGGCTTCCACATCCCCACGAGACAAATGGACATGCCGTCCTGAGGCCTCGATCTCAATGGTCATGCGCTGAATAATCGCCTCAGCGAGGCGTTCTAAGCCCACACTGCAAACGCTGTTCATCTTGTCACCTGCTTTCTTTGGGATACTTGCCTGCCTTTAACTTTATCATCATAATCCACATCAGGGAGGACAGGCGATTCAGTCCCAGAATGATGTCGTTTCTGCTGACGGCACCATTCTCGTCCCGGAATGCTTTATATGCCGCCAGTTCGGTTTGCCGCACCACGGTTCGAAGCTTATTCACCGCCAGAATAGCCTTGCCATCATTCACACTCACCATAAAGTGAGGTTGCCCAAAGTGACGTTCTGGGTAATGAGAATACTCCCTGAGCTGATCGGGTGTATAACCGCACAAGTGAACTTCTCCCACCGCTTCATCCAAGACATCAAAGCGGATAAAGCGTCTTACAAAGCTCAGCACTTCCTCGAGCTCTGCACACAGGCTTTGGTAGCCGGCTTCACGCACCACTAGTTGGCTTTGCATAATGTCCGCCTCCAGCAAATCGATGAAGCCACGAAATGCGATGCGAGGATGATCCTTAAAGACTAGAATATTCCCCTTCAGGTGGGTCATATGCTCCGGCTTTTCCTGGAGCGCCGCCCCGAACAGAGTGGTATACTTGGGCCCCGCTGCGGCTGCTGTTTGCTTTGCACCTTCGGCGCTCTGCTGGGTCGAAACTGCCCCCTGAGGGTAGACCACCTCAACCCGATGCTCTAAGAGATAGCTTCGGGCAGAGGGGGTCAGAACGTCGTTCCGGTTCACAACCACAGGGCCACGGGTGCCGTTGTTGGACATCTGTCGGACGAGATCTTCGGTCAGCAGGGCCATAGGTTAGACCTTGTCGTATTCGCCAGCTCTGTGAGGCAGAATACCATCCACTTCGGCATGGGGACGAGGGATAACATGCACGGAAAGCAGTTCGCCAACCTTTTCTGCCGCAGCTGCGCCCGCGTCGGTTGCTGCCTTGACTGCACCCACGTCGCCACGAACCATGACGGTGACCAAGCCACCACCGACCTGTTCCTTGCCCACAAGCTGAACGTTTGCTGCCTTCACCATTGCGTCTGCTGCTTCAATTGCGCCGACCAGTCCCTTTGTTTCTACCATACCAAGTGCATTCGTGTTTGCCATGTTTGTGTTCCTCCTTAAAATAGTTGTTTCCTTTTGAGTGTCCCCTGCGTTTGCAGAGAGGGCATCCTGCTTTGTTGCCGATGTTCCACTGGCTGCGGGTTCCGAGCTTGCGCTCTCTTTTTTGCTGGCTTTTTCAGATTTATCATTGCCTTCGGGTTTTGTGGGCTCTCCGGATTTGCCCCCACGAACCAAAGGTGATTTCTCGGTGGTCGAGGGCTTCGGTTCCTCGGTCTTCTTCCCTGCTTCCAACCCGTCCGGCTCCAAGCTTTCTGCATGCTCTGCCATGAAGGGGAGGAGTTGCTGCTGCAAGACTTCCGCAGGGTTTAGCACGACGCCAACTACATTCGGCGTACTCATAAGCTCAGTCTCCTCATAATCTGGCGAACCAATTCATCCATCATGCCCACATCGACCTGGTAGGAAGCATTGGAGCAAGTGCCACCACTGCTTTCATAGGGTGCGGAGGCATTGCCTCTGCGAATGTCTTCGATTTCCTTCACGCCCCAAGCTACTCGCTTGATGTTAATGAGATCCAGGGGGCCAATGTTATTGGACGAGGACGAACCGCCCACGGCGCCACAGCCTAAAGTCAGAGCGGGGAACAAGCAGGTGGTCGCTCCGATGCCGCCCAAGGCAGAGGGTGTGTTTACCAAGACGCGGCTGGCAGGAACTGCACCAGCAAAGCGTTTGACCACGGATTCGTCTTCTGAGTGGATAGAGAAGGTATGACCCGCGCCCTCCCACTCCAAGATCTCAACGCACCGACGCAGAACCGCTTCTTCATCGTCTTCCACGTAAAAGGCCAGAATCAGGCCCAGTTTCTCATTGGAATAGGGGTAACCTCTGCCAACGCCGGTTTCCTTTGCCACCAACACCCGGGCCGAGGAAGGTACGTTTCCAAGCCCAGCCAGCTTTGCCACCGTCTCAACGCTCTTACCGACAATGGCAGGGTTCATGGTGCCGTTGGAACGCAGGATGAAACTGGAAAGCTTACGATGCTCTTCGTCGCTCAGAACGTAGGCACCCTGGCGCTTTAGCTCTCCGATTACGGCAGATTCCATCTCTCGAATAACAATGATGGACTGCTCACTGGCACAAATGGTTCCGTTATCAAAGGTTTTGGAATCCAAGATGCGCTTCACTGCCATACTCACATTGGCGGTGCGGTGAATATAGGCAGGTCCATTGCCCGCACCGACTCCGATGGCCGGGGTCCCGGAAGAGTAGGCTGCTTTTACCATAGCTCCGCCGCCGGTTGCCAAAATGAGGCGAGTATGGTTATGGCGCATTAACTCATTGGTGGCTTCTAAGGTCGGAATGGAAATACAGCCGATGGAGCCCGGAGGGGCACCTGCCGACTCTGCCGCACGGCGAACCACGCTGACGGTTTCCATAATGCAGTTCACTGCACTGGGGTGGGGCGAGAAGATGATGGGGTTACCCGCCTTCATACAGATCAGGGATTTGTAAATGACTGTGGAAGTTGGGTTGGTTGAGGGAACCAAACCTGCGACCACACCCACCGGGATGCCAATATCGATGGTGCGCTTTTCCCGATCTTCGGCTAAGATCCCGCGCGTCCGTTCCCCACGGATGGCTTCATAGAGCGTGATGGCAGCAAAGCGGTTTTTAATCTCTTTGTCGGCCTTTAAGCCAAAGCCCGTCTCCTCCACTGCCATATCCGCCAAACGCTTGGCTTGTTCCGCAGCCGCCTTGGAGATGGCTGCTGTTATTTTGTCTAGTTGCTCCTGGGTCATGCACGCGAGGGCTCGTTGTGCCTCCCGCGCCTGATTCAGAAGGGTGCGAACCTCCTGAATGGAGCGTAAATCCTTGTCCATTTGCATAGCATTTCTCCGTTCCAAATTGTGATCCGAAGCGCCACTTACACTTCACGTGGTCTGGCGGCAATGGCCTTTACCGTTTCTGCAAAGGCTTGGCAAGCAGCGTTACAGGCACTTTGCGTTCCGGTGAGGAGACCGCCACCGAAGTTCGTTTCGCTGGGTGGCTCAAACAAGGCGACCAGTTCAACATCAGCGGCTTTGAGTGCCTCGTCCAATCCCACCATCGACTCCAGGGGGGGAGCAATCAGGTAGGCCAAAGCCTCCCCTTCTTTTACACCAGCAGTTTTGGACAGGTAGCTTCCCGTGCGGGACACCGTCTGAGCGTAGTAAACCACAGAGTCATCCTCATTGGCCGAGCGGAACCCTACACCACTTTCAATAAACTCAACAGCAGACCGAAGACCACTCGATACCTCGGAGGGATTTGGACCTGCCAGAATGCCAATCACCTCGCCGGCCAGCTTGGTATTGGCATTGGCCGCACCGGCATACAGGCTCTTGCCGTAGACCACTTCCACGGCAGCGGCCTTGGTAGCCTCGTCTAGAGCACAATAGGTTACGTCATCACAGTCCGTGGTGATGATTCCAATGGAGCGATGCTTAGCCGGAAGCTCCAGCCGTCGCGCCATGGTTTCCGAAACGTTTGCGATGGTATGGGTGGCAAGAATCGTTACGGGCAACAGATCCCCGGTCATGCGCCCCTCCCCCTCTCCATCTGTGCCAGCTCGACACCACTGGCCTTCTTCTCCAGCATGGTCTTCACCAGCTCTGCAATGTGAGCGCCGGCTTCGACGGCAGTGGTACCTTGGCGGTGAATGTTGGAAATAACCGTACGCTTGGACTCCGGTATGCCAATGCGTGCCCCATAGGTGATATAGGCAGACATGGATTCCGCGGTCACCAGACCCGGACGTTCTCCCACCAGCATACAAACCACTTCCGCTCCGGTGAGTTCACCAATGTGATCGGAAGCACCGACACGGCAGTATTTCACAAAGAGCGCAGGGCCGGGATCAATGCCAAAGGTTTTCAGTCCGGCGCGAACCGCCTGCAAACAATCTTTGGCGTTTGCTTCAATGGCGGCAGAGGAAAGTCCGTCTCCAATGACCAAGGCAACCTTGGGAGACTGACCTAAGGTCTTTTTAATGATGGCCTGATTCTCGTCGTCAAAGCGACGGCCACGGTCGGGTCTGGTTAGATACTCGTCCTTGGTCTGACAAAGGGTCTGTACCGCCACAAAGTTATTTTGCTTTACGAAGTCTTCCTCCACCAGAGAGAAGACGGAATCCTGTGCCGCGGCGTGGTCGGCTCTCATGCGAAGCATGGTCTCGGTCTTATAGCGGGCACCGGCACGGCCCATGCCCAAACGGGCGGGGGTCTTGGCCTTCAGCTCCAAAAATGCGGTGGCGTTGTAGGGGTTCTTGACCAAATACTGCTTACGAAGGTCAATTTCTGTGATGTCTTTCAGCATCTCACCGCTGGAGGCATGGTCTGCCTGTTGATAGCTGGTGGTTTTTCCAGACGACGAGGGTGCTTGCCCTGCCAGCTCTGCCACCATGCGCTCCACCAGGGAGCGCAGTTCCGTTTCATTCATATCGTCACCTCAATCGTTTCCGGCGGGAGGGTGTGACCACCCGCCCTACTGTTTATGCCAACAGGATCGAACCATCTCCGGCCAGCGCCGTCAGTCTGCCGTTTTCCACGAAGCCCATCTTTTCCATCCACTCTTGGAAGGGTTTGATGGCAGTGAGACCGAACATCTCGCGCAGGGCTGCGGTTTCGTGATAGCCGGTAGTCTGATAGTTCAGCATGACGTCGTCGCCGTGGGGAATTCCCATAAAGTAGTTACAGCCGGCACTGGTGAGCAGCACGGCCAGATCTTCAATGTCATTTTGATCGGCCTTCATGTGGTTGGTATAGCAAGCGTCACAACCCATAGGAATCCCCGTAAGTTTTCCCATAAAGTGATCTTCCAGACCGGCGCGGATGACTTGCTTGGAGTTATAGAGGTATTCAGGGCCAATAAAGCCCACGACGGTATTGACCAAGAAGGGCTGATAGCGCTTGGCAAAGCCATAGCAGCGTGCTTCCATGGTCACCTGATCCCAACCAAAGTGTGCCTCGGAGGATAGCTCGGAGCCCTGACCGGTTTCAAAGTACATGACATTGGGGCCGGTTGCCGTGCCTTCTCGGAGTGCCAGCTGTCTGGCCTCTTCCAAGGTTTCTCCGGTAAAACCAAAGGCTTCGTTGCCCTTTTGAGACCCTGCAATGGATTGGAAAATCAGGTCGGCAGGGGCTCCTCTACGGATGCATTCCATCTGTGTGGTCACGTGGGCCAGCACACAGGTTTGTGTCGGAATGGCCCAGCGCGTTTTGATATCATGGAAGCGGTTGAGCACACGCTTAACGCTTTCCTCGGAATCATCCACGGGGTTAAGCCCTAAGACCGCATCGCCGACGCCGAAGGAGAGTCCTTCCAACAAGGAGGCCATGATGCCATCGGGGTCATCGGTCGGGTGGTTCGGCTGAAGTCTGGCGGACAGGGTTCCCGGCTCACCAATGGTGGTGTTGCAGGTGGCAGTCACTCGAATCTTCCTAGCCGCATAGATGAGATCCATGTTGCTCATTAACTTTGCAACCGCCGCAACGATTTCGGAGGTTAACCCTCGGGAAATCCGCCGAATGGCCGCTCCGTCATTCTTTTCATCCAGAATCCACTCACGCAGCTCGGAAACCGTCCAGTTTCGAATCTCGTTGTAGATGGTTTCATTCACATCATCCTGAATGATGCGAGTGACTTCGTCCTCTTCATACGGGACGGCCGGATTGTTGCGCAGGTCGGCCAGGGTTAACTGCGCCAGTACAACCTTCGCCGCTACGCGCTCCTCGGCATTTTCCGCCGCTATTCCCGCAAGGCGATCTCCCGACTTTTCTTCGTTCGCCTTTGCCATGACTTCGCGAATGGATTTGAAGTCATAGACATGACCTAGTAACTTGGTTTTTAAAATCACAGCGTATCCTCCTCATTAAGGCAGCGCACACCGCGCCGCTATTTCTTTTCAAATGCCAGAGTCTTGACCACCACCGGCACTACCGTCCCCCCTGCCACAGGTGCACCAATGTCAATGTAATCTCCATTGGAAACTGAGATTCCATCCAAACAAAGGAGCGTTCCTGAAATCGTGGGGGCCATGGCCTGCCCCAATACTTTAGCCAAATCCCGTTCCAGCACAACGATGGGGAAAAACCCTTGCTGCAAAAGCGGCGCAAGCCCAGCCTGAATTGCTTCTGCCAAGGCGATCACCCTGCTATAGGACGGAGACGTTTCTCCCTCTAAGGCTAAGGCGACCTGCGAAAGGCCCCCTTCATCGGCATACCACCTGAGCTTTTCCGAAATGGCGGACGCAAGATCCCCACTCTCCTCCATAGGATCGATCCGCAAGACCGGAATGTTCTTGAGGGGAAACGACACGTCGCGGTAATAAATCGTTGATCCTGACACATCCATCGAATGCGCTCCGGCTCCTACCACCGTGGCTCGAATGGTCTCCACGCCCTGCACCGCTTGCACACCTCTGCGATCCAAGGCCTTTTTAATCCCTTGTCCCAGCAAGGGGCCCATGTCTCCATACGCCAGCCAATCTGCGGGAGGCGTATAGATGCAATCGGCCACGCCGCCCGAAAACGAGAGGTGTACTCCACTTGCCTTCATGGGTTTCGTTCCTTGCGTGGTGTAGAATTCCAAGAGAGCACTGGGCGCTTCCAGCCCTGCCGCTTCCAAGAGCGATTGAATCATTTCATCGAGCACCGGACGAAGCAGTGCTTCGCTTGCCTCCGCCCCTCGTACCACCCCGGGGAAACGTCCCTCCAGTTTGGGGGACACGTAGGCAATGCGTTTGCTTCCTGCATCAATCTTGATGAGCCGTCCCCCCACATCGAGACAAGAGGTAGCGCGCAGATGTCCGTTGCTATACAGGGCTAAGTTGGAAGTTCCACCCCCGATGTCGTAATGCAGTACGGAGATATGCTTATCTTTGGAGATCTCATCCACCCCTGCACCACGCGCTGCCAAGATGGACTCCAAGTCCGGCCCGGCCGTTGCCACCACGAAATCCCCTGCAAACTCGGACAGGGCAGAAAGCACTTCCCTTGCGTTTTCCTTCCGTGCCGTTTCTCCCGTGATGATCACCGCTCCGGTCTGTACCTCATCCCGCCGTATTCCAGCGCGCTGATACTCCCCAGCCACAATCTCCCGAACGCCCTTTGCGTCGATGACGGTGTCGGAAAGAAGAGGCGTAAAGTAAATTTCACTGCGGTATACAATGGTTTTCTCCGTAATGGCCACGCGGGGCACGGAAAAGGGATTGGACTGGTTCTGAAGTGTGAGTTCGGATACCACAAGCTGTGTGGTGGAGGTGCCGATGTCAATTCCTACCGACTTCAGGGTTTCTGTCATCCCGCTAGCTCCTTCATCATGGATATTACATCTTCTTTGCTCACCTTCCGGGGATTCGCGTCCAAGCAAACATCAGACAGCGCGGCGGCGGCAAGTGTCGGGAGGGCTTCCTTGAGCTGCGCCATGGATACCTCTAACTTTGCGGGAATCCCTAAGGACGTGCGCAGGCGCACCATAGCTGCGGAGAGCGCCCTAGGATTCGCCGAAAGACCACATAGCTTTGCCAGATTGGCATACTTTTCGCTGGCCTTGTGATTGGCTGCATTGAAATTCACCACATGAGGAAGCAAGAGGGCATTGAGCCGCCCGTGGGGGACGTGAAACCGTCCACCCAGGCTGTGTGCCATGGAATGGCAGACTCCCAAACCGGCCGCATTAAAGGCGATTCCGGCCATACACGAGGCATAGAGCATGTCTGCCTTGGCCTGCTGATTGCCTCGATAGGCCTCCGGCAAAGCTCGGTATGCCACGGTGAAGGATCGTTCGGCTAGGGCATCCGTAAAGTGATTGGCCCCCGTCGCCACCAGTGCCTCCGCTGCATGGGTCAACACATCCATCCCCGTATCCGCGGTCACCCGGGGAGGAACCCCTTTAAGAAAGGAGGGGTCTAAGATAGCGCCCTCCGAAAGGAGAGCGTCTTCGACCAAGGGATATTTCACGCCCTTGTCCGTATCCGTGAGCACTGCAAAGGAGGTCACCTCAGAACCGGTTCCGGCGGTGGTTGGGATGCAGTAGAGCGGAATGGAGGTGCCCCCCTCCTTGGCCGCAAAGAACACCATCGCCTTGGCACAATCCATGGGTGAGCCCCCTCCAAAGGCCACCACCGCCTCTGGTTGAAACTCCCGAAGAACCCGAATCCCCCGAGCTACCAGTTGTAGTGAGGGGTCTGGCTCCACCTGATCAAAGAGTTCAAGCGTACAGGTGCTAAGCTGAGCACGTACTGGTTCGATGAGACCCGAAGAGACCAGAAACGCGTCCGTGACCATCAGCACCCGTTTTCCCGCTAGAGGTGACAGGGCTTCCAGCGGGTGATCCCCAAAATAAAGTTTGGGCTTTATTGCAAACATTTCCATAGTTCCTGCCTGCCTTTTCCTTGATGGGTTTAGTATGGTAAGGAATGAAAAAATTATTACTCTAAGGAAGAATTTTTCCTAAAACTTGTTAGAAGCAACGTAACAAACGACCGATTGGATCCTCCCAATCGGCCGTTTGCTTTCCTGCTATGTCCTCTATGAATCTATGCTTGCTTATCGGTTCAATTTGAAAATTAAACCAATAACAGGGCAAGGAATGTTCCTTGCCCTGTTCCGTTTCCTATTCGATTTTTCTAATTCGTTATGGGTCAAATAGTCACTTCCATTTCGTTCCTTCAAGAGTAAGTGTGCATGCCCATGGTATGTCTAGGTAAGCAATTCCTTGCTTTCCCCTTGCGGCGTATAAATTCCACCATGGTAGCACACAAAGGTATCCACCTCATAGCGCAACAGCTTGGTTAGGGACTGCTTGGCCCTTTCTTCGTCCAGCGTGAATTGCGGATTGGCAATCACAGGAATGCCATCTTCGATTGCCATGGCATCTCCCGTAATCATGACCTTTTGCTTTGGTAAATACAAAGAAATATGCCCTGGCATGTGTCCAGGTGTAGCCAGCACATGGCACCCGCCACACCAATCCATCACATCACCGTCCTTGACCGTGCGATTGACAAAGGCCGGAGAAACACTGCGCAACAACTGGATAAACTGCTCCCCAAATTCCCTTTCAGACCCTTGCAAGTCTTCTTGCATACTGACCGCTTGCTCAAGCCTCAAGGATGGTAAGGCCCCCTCAATATAGGGAGCTTCTAGTTCACTGGCCACAATCTCAACCTGTGTATATTTCTCTTTGAACGCACGCAAAGAACCCATATGATCATGGTCGTGGTGTGAAATGATGATTTTTGTAATGGATGCGGGCACGATACCTTGTTCTAACAAGGCCGTCTCTATCTTTTCCAAAAACCCGACATAACCGCAATCGACTAAAACCCGTTCGTGCTCATCCAACAACACAACGGGATGGATGGTATCTACACGATCACCAAACTGCACTGGAATGTCTAAGATAACCACTTGCTCCAAACAGCAACACCTCACCTTTTTCACATCTATCCTACGCCTAATTCTATCACACTTTATTTCCATTTACAAAAAGAACGCGCATACCGCCGAATTTGGCTAGCATTCAACGGCTATCTTTTGATATCTCTGTCTGCTTACCCCCTAGGTGCTTTGCCACTTTTATATTAACTCGAAGTACATTTTTCTTATGCCGTGGCCTGAAAAATGAACCAGCCATCCCTGGCCGAAAACTGGAATACCCCTCCATGCTTTTCCACGATATGAGCCACGCTTTTTGTGCCAAAGCCGTGCCCTTGTTCCTTCGATATGGGAAGCCCTTTGTGGAAGATCGGTTCGTTCTGATAGCGATTGCGGATATCTATGCATAGCTTTTGATTCTTGGAATACAAACGAAGCCGGATGTTGCGGTCCTTGCTGTCTGCTATGGTTTCGGTGGCTTGTATGGCGTTTTCCAACGCATTTGATAAGAGCGAACAAAGCTCGGTATCGCTGAAGGTCAGTGCGTCAGGCAGCTTCGCATCGATGGTTAGCAGGATTTCTGCTTGCTTTGCTTTGGCAGAAAACGCAGACAAAATCAGATTGACGGTTTCGTTTTCGCAAAAACGTTTGGGTGTGATTTCGTCCATGTCGGACTGGGCCATCCGTAGATACTCTTTGATCTCCTCTGTCCGTTCCTCCAAAGCCAGTCCCTGTAAAAAGGCGAAGTGGTGGCGCAGATCGTGCCGATACGTCTCGGAATTCTGTTGCATCTGTCGCAGAGAAGCAAACTCTGTTTGTGCCTGCCTAAGCTGCAAATCCAGCACATCCCGCTCGATTTGGATGTTTGCCTGTTTCTGCGTTTCGGCGTAGTAGAGGAGGGCAAATGCAAAATAGAATGTGGATGTCACAAAGGGCATGAACTGAACCGCCGCACGCGCCCCACTGTACATAACATCGGTGTAAACAATGGCGGCGTAGTCGAACAGATAGTAAAAAGCTGGCATGCTACCAAAGAGCAGGCAGGATTTAACCGAACGTTCCATCAGATGACGAACCGATTCTACCACATATTTTTGCAGGAAATGGTACATGAGAACCGCCGCCGCAATATACCCGATGTGATCCATGGAAGCACGGTCAAACGCTTCGCCTGCAACCGTACCGATCCAACGAGGAGGATGACAGCACAAGAAGGAGACAAACATACTTACGAAGGCAATCAGCCACGAGCGCTTTAAGTACATCATGATAAATATGGCCACCGGCAAATGGGAAAGCAGTGGATAGAGTTTTACCGTCCTATCCATACCCCAGGCCCGCAAGCAAAGGATCTGCAACAGAAATAAAAGGATGGTTAAGCATCCAAGTGCCAGATGGTTTCTCCGTGTACGCTCCATTCCAGCGAAGCTGACCGCAACCGCTACCCCGAATAGCAGGGCCGTCAAATAGCGAGAGAATGCAATGGCAGTCTCTAACATTCGCTTATTCCCCCTCCATTTGATAGTTCAGATATTGCTGCTTTATCTCCTTTGCCTTGCCCTGTGCAATGGGCACAGATAAAAGGGTCTGCAAAGTCATCTTATGATGTTCAATCGTATCCACATACTGCATGTTCACAAGGTAGGAGCGGTGGGGTTTGATAAAACACCCATAGTTCATAAGAGCATCGCAGGCAGAGGAAAAGGACTCTGTACATTCGATTACCTTACCGGAGCGCATGTGATATAACACATTTCTGCCGATAACCTCGGCAAACACCAAATGGGAGATCCGTATTTTTTGGATTCCCTCATGGCTCTTTACGATAAGTGCATCCTCATCTTCTTCCAATTTCATCTGCTCCAGAATCTCGTCAAAGGTGAAGAATACCTTCTCCTTTGATATGGGCTTTAATATGTAGTTGATGGCTTTCACCGAATAGCTTTCCAATGCAAACTCAGGAGAAGAGGTAAAGAAAACAATGGGCGCAAGCTTATCAAGCCCACGAATCGCTTTTGCCACATCAATGCCCGTAAAGCCCGGCATGATAATATCCAGGCAGTAGATATCAAACTGCTTTCCTTTTTCTAAGGCCGAAACCAGTTCAAATCCGTTTGGAAAGACGGCGTATTCGCAGACAACATTTTTTGATGTTTTGTATAGATTGATGAGCTGTGCCATATTGGACAGCTCATTAATATTGTCATCACAAACTGCAATCTGAAGCATGTTCATTCCTCCACTTTTTTATTTCTTTCTGTCAGTAACTTTTATAACTTAAAGACTCGACATCATGATTCATGTCGAAAAAATCGTGATTCATGCAGCCAACGGTTCTTTCCGGGAATTTATGATAGTTTGCATGCAAGGGGGTCCTGCCTAACAAAGCCCCTTTCAAACACAAACAAAGAGGAGACGGTACTATGCTGCCAACTTTCATTGCAATCATCGCAATTGCTGCGGTCATGGTTCTATGGATAATTTCTACACAGCGCAAACTGGTGGTACTTGATGAGAATATCAGCAACGCCATGAGTCAGATTGGGGTGCAACTGTCAAGCCGGTTCGATGCTCTGACGGCTCTTTTGGATTTAACAAAGGGCTATGCCAAACATGAAAGTGAAACCTTAATTGAAACCATTAAATCAAGAAGAAGCGTGATTACCGCAAAATCCACCCCGGAGGATGTGCTGCGCCAAGAAGGCGTTATTTCCGAAGCCTTGGGTCGGATTGCCATGGTGACGGAGCAATACCCCGAACTGGCGGCAAACCAAACCTATATCAAAACCATGGATGCGGTGCAAACCTATGAGAACATGGTGCGCACCAGCCGCCTGATTTACAACGACAGCGTGACGAAGCTAAACCGTGAAATCCGAATGTTTCCGGTCTCTATGATTGCCGGGATGTTGGGATTTCGGCAAAGAGAGTACCTAGAAGAGAATGCGGGCAAGTCGGATATGCCAAGCATGAAATGAGGTGCTCTATGCGCATACGAGTAAGCGGCTGGATTCTATGCTCCATCCTACTCTTTGCCCTTCCCCTCCCCGCGTATGCCGCAAACCAGGTGAATACCATGGAGATTCAGGCGCTTGTGTATGAGGACGGCTCCATGCGCATTACGCAGAGCTGGTCAGGGAGCTTTGAAGAAGGCACCGAAAGCTACATTCCTATGCATGCGCCCGATTATCTGACCATCCGAGAGCTTACGGTCTTTGACCAATATGGGAGTTATGATACGGTATCAGATTGGAACCTTGACTGGGACTTTGCAGAAAAGGCACGGAAATGCGGGATTCATCCTACGGACAGTGGGTATGAAATCTGCTTTGGCATCAGCCAGTACGGGCAAAACCACTATACCATTTCTTATCAGCTGGATCAGGCAATCGGCGGCTATAGCGACAGGGACGGTGTCAACTTTCGCTTTGTCAATGATGGGATGAATACCACCCCTACCGATGTGACCGTTCAAATTCAGCTTGCAGACGGTACGCCCATTACCGATGCAATAGCCGATGTATGGGGCTTTGGCTTCGCAGGCGAGGTGGCCTTTGAGAATGGAAGTATTATTGCCCGCACAGATGCCCCACTCTCCACGCAAAACCATGTGACGGTACTGTTTGCTCTGGATAAGGGAATCCTGTCCCCCTCACGGCAGGAAGCCGGGAGCTTTGAAGAAGTACGGAAACAAGCCTTTGAGGGCAGTGATTATGACAATACCGACTCCACCGCAGAGGACGTATCTACAGTGGATGCAATGGTTTCGATACTACTGTTTCTCGTACTTCCCATTGGGCTGATTCTCTGGATTCGCAAACTAAAGAAGAAAAGGGCCGAGAACAAGCGGCAACGGTTCGAAGAGCGCTTCGGATACTTCCGGGAGCTTCCCAACGAGGGTAACCTCAGCGCCACCTATGCGCTGGGGAGAATGTTTGATGTGTGTGAGGAAGGCGCCATCCTCGCCACAGGGATGCTGCGGCTGATTCAGCTGGGCTGTCTATCCCCTGTGGAAACCCAGGAAACCGGCTTTTTGGGGAAGACCCGAGAAACGGTCAGCCTGCGCCTTACGGGCAGCCAGCATGACAAAATGAACGAGTATGACGAGTACCTTTATACCGTCTTAGAGAGTGCTGCCGGTTCGGATGCCACCTTGCAAGCAAAGGAGCTGGAACGCTTTGCGGAGCAGAAGGATACCCTGCTTCGTGCCTACATTCAAAAGCATGACAGTGGGGGTAGGGCCTATTTGAATCAAAAGCACTGCCTGAATCGATGGAATCTACCTGCCAAGCTCACCGACCTGACACCATCCGGTGAACAGGAGCTGGGCGAGCTGATAGGACTCAAACGATATCTGGAGGACTTTTCGCTGATTGCCGAGCGCAGCGTTGCGGAACTGCCGATTTGGCGGGAGCTACTGACCTATGCCATGCTATTTGGCATCGCCGACCAGGTAGCCGAACAAATGAAAGAGCTATACCCAGTGCTGTCTTCTGAAGTAAGCGATTACAGCCAAAGTATGGCTACCGCCTACTCCTATCACGATTTGCTTTACAGAAACATGAAGCAAGCCGAGGAGCGGCGCGAACAGGAAACACGCAGCGGTGGAGGCGGAGGCATTGCTTCCTTTGGCGGAGGGGGTGGCTTCATCGGAGGTGGTTCGGGCGGCGGAACGAGATAATGAGGAAAACATACGGAGGAACTGATATGGGCTTATTTTCTAAAAAACCCCCTTGTCCCATCTGCGGAGGTAAGATTTCGTGGTTTTTACCATCGAAAATTGAGGGGGAATACATCTGCGACACCTGCTACGGCAAGATCGATATGGATGCTGACAAGGCAAGCCAACTGACCATGCAGGGCTTTCGGGAATACTTAGCATTTTACAATCAAAACCAGCTGCTGAAAGATCAATTCGTGATTTCCCAGCGGATTGATTTCGGCCTATGGGATACCAAAATCATCTTTGATCACCAGAATAAGCTGTTCTGCATGAGCCGAAGTCCGGACAAAACCGTGTTTGAAGCGGGGCAGCTGAAATCCTTTACCATCAAAGAGGATAGCGCCCCCCTGTTCGAGGGCTCAGCGGAGGGTATACGCCGCTATGCCAGCACTGTGCCAGAGCGCGCCATGGCTATGGCGCCGCTGATCTCCCAGTTTATGATGAGCCGGCAGATGGCTCGTACACTTGACCGGCTGGATGACGGTAAGGCAAACGGGACAGCACCCATGCAGTATTTTGATGTGCCGGAACCGTTTCATACATTCAACGTGGAGCTGCACTTCGACCATCCTTACTGGACGGTGATTCAATGTGACATGGACGGCCCTCAATTCGATCATACCCACCCGGATGTGAACGACTACCTTCGCTCCTACCAGCGCAGCATAGAGGAGATTGAACAGCTGGTGGCGGCATTCCGAACGGTGGCCTTCCCAGACGCACCGGATCAGTCCATCGGGCCCGGTACGGCACAGGCGGTACATGCAACCATGATCCCCCCTACCGACGCCATTGAGGAAATCAAGAAATACAAGGTACTCATGGAGGACGGCGTCATTTCTCAACCGGAATTTGAAGCAAAGAAGCGGCAGCTACTTGGGATCTAGCTGGAACAACATTCTCACTAAATAAAAACTTGGCAAACCGTGGAGTGGTCTACATCGAGTCAACCAAAAACAGAAGACAACAATTTAAGGAGGAACTATCATGAAACGTATGAAACGAGCCCTTTCCGTGCTCTTGGCAGGTTTGCTGACCTTTGGTCTGCTTACCATCTCAGCTACCGCCGCCGGCTCAACTCCGCAGCGGGAGTTGGAGGCAAAAGGCCTTTTTGCCATGGGCCTGTTCAAGGGCTATGACGAAACGGGGACAAACTTCGGACTGAACGACCGGGTGACCCGTGAGCAGGCGCTGGTTATCCTCATTCGCATGCTGGGACTGGAAAAGGACGCCCTCAATTGGTCGGGTGCACAGCCTTACACCGACGTTCCTGAGGGAAACTGGGCAAAGGCTTACATTGGCTATGCAAAGGCCAAGGGCCTAACCGTTGGCATCGGCAACAACAAGTTCGGCATGGGTCGCTATGCCAATATGCAGGAGATGACCATCTTCGCCCTCCGTGGACTGGGATACAGTGATGCATCCGACGTAAAGGATTTTAACTGGAATACCTGTCTTCTCTTTGCAAAGAGTAAGGGCATCCTCAGCTCCGATCAGGCCGTATCTCCCTTTACCAGAGGCGAAGCAGTGGATATCATTTTTGGTTCCATGGCCGCCAACGTCAAGGGACAGGACTACGATCTACTGTCCAAGCTGATGAATCAGGGTGTCGTGACGCAGGCACAGTATGATAATGCCATGGAAATTCTCACGAATAAGCTCAAAAGTGATGTCGCCGACGGAACGTATACCATGAGTTGCATGGGCAAGTACTTCTTTGTTAACACCAACAATGGTTTGGAAATCCGCGATACCAAACCTCTTCAGAACTTCACGGTGAGTAGCAAGAGTGGCTATTCCTACATTCAGGCAGAGAGTGGTCTGTACCTGGGGTTAACTAGCACAGCAAACGGTACACAGCTGACGGCCAGCAAGACCCCCTATTCTTGGGTGATTCAGAAGCAGAGTGGTAGCATATATACCATTCGCCCCTATGAAAAGACCGGTTTGGTGGTCAATGCCAATGGTGAGAGCAGTGCAAACGGCACCAAGATGATTGTTTGGCCCCATTCTGGAGCCCCCAAGAACACACAGATTACAATGACTCTTGCCAGTGCAGAGAAAGCAGTCACCGCCAACTTTACCATGCTTAACAACACTGGAAAGAGCATCCAAGAGCTGTACATCGCCGATTCCGCTCTCTCTAGCTATGGCAAAGAGTTCCTTTCCAATCACAACTACAATTCTTGGAGCAACGGCAAAACCATCACCACCAGCATTACCTTCTACCAAGACACCAGCTTGGATTTTTATGTTCGTTTCTCCGATGGTTCTGAAGTAGAGGCCACCGGGCTCACCCTTGCCAAGGCCACCTCTGCCGGTGGCAAGATTACGCTGGGCACTGCCGATGTGAAACTTGCCGTGGGGAGCAACACCGTCAGTACCGCGAAGTTCACCGTCAAGTCCGGTAGCACTGATCTTGCTGCCCAAAATAAAAAGCTCTTCGATCGCTACAACGCTTCCGTGAACCGCTACAACAAGCAGGTGGATGAGATTAACGCGCTGGGCTTATCCTCCGACCAGACCCTCACCAGTAGCATGAACTCGCTCACAACAAGCATCAATGCCATGGGCAAGGAAATTGGGGCGGGTACCGGAAGCTTTACTACTGCACAGATTAGCGAATACAATAAGGCGCTGGATGCGCTGGATTTGCTGATGAACGAGCTGGATAAGCTGATTGGGACGGCCAAGGCAGAGCAGTCTGCAACACGAACCATTTACGTGAAGTTCACCAATGGAACGGACACCAATTTTACCAATTTCAAAGCTTACACGGCTGGAAGTAGCAGCACGGCGCAGACTTTGACAAAAGACTACGGTGAGGCCACGTTGGAGTTTACCGTGGCCAGTGCCGCAACACCCTTTACGGTCAGTTTCACAGCGGGGGGAACGAACTACGAAATGCCCTTTACCTTCGGAACGGATATCAAGAGTGGATCTACGATTTCAATCCAGTTTTCAGCCAATGCTTCCGGCGAAGTGGTCTGGGATTATGACAACTAGTTAAGTCCATAACGATTGATGACAAAGTCTGTGATTTTGCCGACGACAAAAGCGGCAGATCAGACAGTCGAAACCCAAGGTTCCCGGAAAATCCTATTTGTGTAAAAATGGCAGTGCCAGTGCTTGAACTTCAAGTCGCCGGCACTGCTGTTTTTGTTTTAGTTTGCGTCAGTCATTTCACGGTTTTCGTAGATTTCCTTAGTAGAGCCTGAGAACGAGCAGGCCGCGAAACCATCCTTTGTTCATTCTTTTTCTCCTCTCGCCTTCCCTTCTCTGTCTTTCGCCGCTGCCCGAAAACCCATCAGCAGGGCTGGGAGGCGGTTTTGGGGTTTCTGCAGGATGCAATTATAGCTTTTTTCCGCCTCCCGGCAGAGCATTCGGCTTATTTCCAGCATACTTGCTGCAGATCCCACGTCGGGGCCTTCCCTTACCTGGGAAGCCAGCCGCTCATGCAGACGCAGTTGCCCCTCAAGATCGAGAAGGCTGTTCCACTTTGTGGATAGTTCCTGATAGGCGCCCGTAAACCAGATGGCCACAAATCCCGCCGTACAGATACCAGCAATAAAGTAAGCGATGAACGTGGGCACACAGCGTCCCCCCTCTCCCCTTTGTATTGAACGAAAGGATACCAGAAAAAACCGTCCAAAACCGGTTCCGGCCTGAACGGTAGTGGATTTCGACCTGAACGGTCATTGGGCGTGGACGCGCATCCTCTTCATGCTGTACTTTTTCAGTCATGTCCGTCAGGCATTCCCTTTTTTCAAACGCATAGAAAGACCCTCCTGTCGCAGCATCGAGTCTACGACAGAAGGGTCCTTCCTTTATGTCCGTTTGCTAGGAACCTGTACACATCCCAAACGAGCTACCAGTTCGATGGACTGTCTCAGTAGCTTATATCTTAGGTTTCGGCAGAATACTTTTCTAAAAGCTCATCCAATGCTCTTAAATGGGTTTCCTGCACGTGATTCTCATTGGCCTTTGCCTCAAATAACCGTACTCTTTCATCTACCGATTTCAGAACATCCGGCAATAAACTTTTCTCCGCATAAGAATAAACCGCCTGATTCTCCTTATCAATATGGCGCTGAAGAAGGTTGGCATAGCCCATGGCTTCGGTCAGCGCATGGAGCTTATATATGGTTTGGGGTTCTTCTCGGTACTGATTCAATGCCTTCTCCAGCTCTGAGATATGCAGTCGCCCCAAATCATGTTCCACCAACATACCATGCTGAATTAGATTGACCCCAATCGGACCTAAGTGCTCCGTCATTTGTTGAAACAAGATTTGTTCTTCTTTCCCGTGATGGTGTTTGTCCGCATATTCCCGTGCAAAGGAGATCATTTTCCGAAAATCTTCGTCAAGCAACTCCTCTCCTTCTAGAATGCCACAGCAGGCATTTTGTATCACTTTGAGAAGTTTCAGAATGTTCTCGTGTTCTTCCACCATCAATTCAATACTGTACATGGCAGTTACTCCTTTATGATTGTAAATTCATGTTTCCTCTCTGATAGAACCTTAGGTCACCGTGTGGCAGCATTCTCTCCTTGCTTTTTATACGACTATACGGAAATGGAACCGCCTACCTCAGTATACCCCATATACACATTTTGTTTGCTGCTAACTAACCATGTTTTCCGCTTACCATCATAAAACCCAGCAAGAATGATTTTATTTTAAGTATACCCTGCGCTAAAATATTAACCACGTCCCATCATGCCCGGCATCGTAATCTCATGAGACAGGGTTCCAGGAAACTTTAAATCACCCAGTAAGGTAGCAGGATAGATGGCACGTTTTCCAAAACGGCAACGAATGTCCTCCACCGTATCCTCTATGACCATCTTACGCTCCCGCTTTTGCTGGTCAATATAGAGGTTTAACTGCTGTGGCTGCCCGTGAGGAATCAAGTTGATGGCCCGCACCGTAATCGATCGCACATGGCCTGACCAGTGATAATTTTTGTGAAAGAGCTCTCTTGCTTTTCGTGCAAGCTCCATGGGCAGCTGGGTTGGCACTTCTAATGGAGCCTGATATTGCTTATCGTGTAGGGTGTGATCCTTGATGGTAATTTGAACCCCGGTGGCTTCTAAACCGTGGAGACGAAGCTTATGTCCAATATCTTGGGTCAGCTGGAGCATCACCCGCCAGACCTCTTCCTCATGGGCCAAGTCTGATACACAGGTGATTCCATGCCCGATGGATTTGATGGGCGAAACAAAGTCTCGATGCATCACGGGGGAAGCATCATTTCCGTTTGCAAAGTTCCATAACATAAGACCGTTTACGCCCAGCCGACGCTTTAAGAGGTCGGGAGGAGTGTTGGCAATGTCACCTATGGTATGAATGCCATAGGTAGCTAACTTTTTCGTGGTGGCTCTACCGCAATAAAAGAGCTCGGAGGATGGCAGGGGCCAAACTAGCTCTTCCATCTTATGGCTCGGAACTTCGGTAATGGCATCTGGCTTTTTCATGTCACTACCCAACTTTGCAAAGACCTTATTGTAAGACACCCCAATGCTAACGGTAAGCCCCAGTTCTTCCCTCACCGTTTTTCGAATATTCTCCGCTATGTCCATTGCTGATCCAAATAGCTCTGTGCTGCCTGTGACATCCAGCCAGCATTCATCCATACCATAGGGTTCCACCTGATCGGTGAAGCGCTGATAAATGCCTCTTGTGAGCTTGGAGTACTTCAGGTATTGGTCGTAGTGTGGTGGGACAAGAATAAGACCAGGACATTTCTGCCGTGCCTCCCAGTTGACCATGCCTGTTTTTATTCCTGCTTTTTTGGCCAGCTGCGATTTGGCTAGCACAATCCCATGCCGTTCCTCTGTGCTACCACAGACGGCCACGGCCTTTCCTTGCAAGGTCTGATCAAGCATCATTTCTACTGAGGCATAGAAGGCATTTAAATCGCTATGCAAGATGTTCCGCTCCATGGGAAAACCCTCCATTGACAAAGATACTTTCTTTTAGTATATTCAAACATATGTTCTATATACTATAGAATAAACGTTCGAGTGTCAAGAGGGAGGTTTTGTCATCATGAGTCCGTGCAAAGTCTATGTGCCAGTCGTCGCTTCTTTTGACGTGGAGGGGCACCTGATCCCAAAAGAGCTGGTCTGGGAGGATGGGCGCAGGTATTCAATTGATCGGGTGTTGGACATTCGTCCGGCGGCGGCGTTGAAGGCAGGTGGCCAGGGAGACCGATATACCATCCAAATCTGCAAGCAGCAAAGCTTTCTATTCTTTGAGCGAAGTAGCAACTTATCTGGTAATACCTTAGGCCGTTGGTTTGTGGAACGAAAGTGATGAGAAATGGAACAGATATGAGCGTTGCATAAGCCATTGCATCTTGCATCTATCAGCCATTGTGTATTCACCACCTTTCAAGGCATTATATAAGTGGGCCATTATTGGACGGCTTTCAAATTGGCATTCAAAGAGGGCTTTCCGGAATGGAAAGCCCTCTTTGAATGCTTGATTTACGTAGTCTGCTTGTATTGTTCAGAACTAATGACTTGGTTTTACTGGAGTATCCCCAGCTGTTTTCGGCACTTCCTTGGGCGGTATCGGCGCCTTAAAAATGGCTTTTTGACACTTCATATACTCCATGTCGGCTTTTGCGTATACATCTTCGTGAGGGTATTTCATGTTAATTTTCCTCCATTCGCAATTCAGTTCCTGCCACTAATCTCCATGCCTATTGTTACTATATTCCATCTATTCCGTTCATTTTGTCTGATTCTGTCGAATTTCAAATGGCCTGCCATGGCTTTCAAGCATTAATTATCCACAGCCCTCACCACCTTAAAAATCCGTCCATTTAGGACGACCTTAAATTAAACGGAGACGATATCCAACCATCCCATGGATTCCCTCGTCTTTGCTGCAAAAGAATGCCGCCAGAGGTGGGCATCCTCTGACGGCTTGAGTAAGGAAAAGAGAGTGTTGGTTGAGTTCATGCCATGATTTTATCATATCTTGTTTCAAAAACAGTGATCTTATCACATTAAATAAACAAATATACAAGTGAATCCAACGAACCCTCTTTGGTCTTCCTCCTAACTTTCGGTACTTATACCCCTAATTACCCCAAGACGGAATTTGTATCTACATTGAATCAATGCACTAAGAACACTCACATCCCTACACATAGCCGTGGACTTTTCTTCTTTATAAGTGTATGATAGTACAATCAAGTCAAATAGACAGGAGTGTAACCATGCCATACGACGAACACTGCAGCTGCGGCTGCGGTTGCGACCACAACCATGAACTCCCCCACCTGGCTGAAACCCACGCCACACCGGTTGAGGTGACAAAAAACCAAAAGGACTTTCTCCATCAGCTCAGTCACAGCCAATACCTGCCTGTAGCCAGGTTCACTGTGAAGGACAGCCGGGAGGAAGGTTTTGTCTCCACCGCCCTGGCACCAGTTTTCCTGCGCTCGGCGGCCGACGATATGAATACGGTAAAAGAGGCAGGCGTCTTCCTGCAAAAGTTGGAAAACTTGGGCCTTATTACCCTGGATTACGACATTCCTCTGAACGGGTATGGTTATGAGGAGTACAAGACAAGCTCACTCTACGAGTATTTCTGCGCCACGGTGGCGGAAGGTTCCACTAGGCCCAACTTCTTGGGCGATACCCCAGTTCTGGAGCTTGGCAGCATTGCTCTCACCGAAGTAGGAAAAAAGATTGCCGCCACTCACTGCGACCACGACCAACATCACCACATGTAGTTCGTCAATTTCACACAATAAAAAGACTCCCCCTCTGCTGCATTTACAGCTTGGGGGAGTCTTTTTTCATCCCACCCTCCAAGCTGATTGCGGCCATCTCAAGTGCAACTCGAGTATGTAGGGAAACAACACGAGATGATAATTTTAATTATTATACAGCTATATAATATATGATATAATTTTATTTATTAAAATTTTAGGAGGAATTATCTATGCTGTATGGTAGAAAGGGTATCTGTATGCTATTAACGGTAGGCATGCTTTTGAGTGTTATGGTAATCAGGTGCTGCTTACCAAGACCAAGATCAAATCAAGCATAGGGAGGCAGTAGAGAAACTGACTTCTTTGAACATTATCGGTGATAGCGATAATGGGAAGTTTAATCCGAAAGCCTTTGTTACCCGAGCTGAACTGTGTAAAATGATCTGTTACATTTACACTGGTGGTAAGGATTTTTCTGGAGACTCTGAATTCCAGCTTCCGGTTAAACCATCCTTCACCGATATCAAGGAACACTGGGCTGAAACATATATCGAATACTGCCATAGCCTGCGTATGATTGATGGCATGGGCGACGGTACATTTGCCCCTAACTCCAATCTCACTGGCGCTCAGGCCACGAAACTACTGCTAGCTGTGCTCGGCTATGATACTGGATACGAAGGCATGATTGGCCCAGATTGGATACTGAATACCACTGTAGTGGGGGAAAAACATAAGTTGTCTTATGGAATTTCATCTTTTGACCCCTCTGCCGCCTTGACGCGTGAGAGAGCCGCACAGATGATTTCCAATGCCTTGGATCAAAGGATGATTAATTATGAATTCATCATTAATGCACCTAAGCCTCCATTGGGGGTAATGGTAAAGGCTAGCATTCCGGTGCAGGGCTTCCATACTTTGAAGGAGGTTTATTTTGACAAGGTCGGGAATCCCAATGATATTGGCGCTGCCTTTGAGCGAGGAGAAAACTATTCCTTTCATGCGTACACCGGTACACTAATGGACATTTATCAAGGGAAAAAGGCGTCCTCGGGGAAAACATTCCTAGTTGTGCCCCTCACCACAAGAGCTTTGGTAGATGCAGATAAAACAGCCAAGGTTATGCTAGAAAACTTTAAACTCTTCATTGCCATACCTGGGGAGGTTGCGCGGCAGAGCTTCCTGCCGAAAGCATCTTGGAATCAGACAATGATGCCGGAATCGTTCACGCTGGAGCCCAAGGAATCCGTCACCTATGACCTCGTCTTTGAAGTTCCCGTGGGCTCTTCCAATTCAACACTGGTCTTTATTCAGGATGCAAATGGTGTCACCTTGGTTGATTATGGAGTAACCATCCACATTGCTAACTAAAACGATCCAATGAGTAGTAAGCAAAAACAGAAACTACATCTCAAAAAAGCTTTGTACTTTTGTGCAAAGCTTTTTGCTTTTCACCCTAGGAAAAATTGAAATTTCTTCCTCGTGGAATACTAAGCTCTAAACGATACTTAAGTTCACTTCAAAAAGCGGGTAGAAACAATAAAAAACCCTGTAACCGTTGAGATTACAGGGTTTTTTATTTGGTGCGGACGAAGTGACTTGAACACTCACGGGAACCCCACTAGAGCCTAAATCTAGCATTTCGCCTTATAAATCAATGCCTAGCGGCACTTATACCCCTTAAATACCCCAACACGGATTCGCACATAATCCTTGTACGCATTTCTGCTCCACGGTTAGTGGAGGGGGGCTATTAGACCACCATCACCATATGTAGTGCTATAATTTTACATAATAGTTACGGCATAGGGGAGTAACTGTTTGCATATTTTCCAGAATATGCTACAATAGTCTTGTTTTAAGTCGATAAATCAATCATAGAATTTTGTGAGGATATATGCTGTCAATTGATCTTTTAAATATAACAAAAAAATTTATGCAAGATGGATATTTTTCAGAATATCTTCCTCCCTCATTTAGTCTTAGTAAGAACAAAAATATTATTAGCTTATTTGACGGCTCAATTGCATTATCGTCAAAATGCGATTTAGCTGCACCAATTTCATTTACTATGAGTCGTTTTAAGGAAGATGGTAGCCGAAGAACGATTTTTATTCCTGAATTATGTT
The DNA here is from genome assembly GCA_000620945.1 of [Clostridium] viride DSM 6836. Lineage (GTDB taxonomy): Bacteria > Bacillota > Clostridia > Oscillospirales > Oscillospiraceae > Evtepia > Evtepia viridis. Next base: position 717,990 of record KK211198.1, read on the forward strand.
CGTATATTGCTTCAGTTAAATTGATGCAAGAAAAAAATCTAATAAGCGACCTTATTTCTATATCGGAATCTCCAGTATCTTTTTCACCAATAATTCAAGCAACGGGTGAATTGACACGCCATGAGCGAGATTATACTGAAACGGTACCTCTTGATTCGGAAGAAGTATCACTTACATATGTTCCCAATGTTCTTAAAAAACTAAACCTTGCCAAAGGCGCCGAAGGTATTTTATATTTAGATATTTCGAATTTTTACGGGAGTATATATACTCATTTAATACCAGCTATTAAATTAGGTTACGAAGAGGCTGAAAATCAGTATAAGGCTCAAAAAGCAAATAACTTAGATCCGATAATATGTGATGACTATAGAGATTATGTTTCGCTTGATAAAAGTGTTCGTAATATGAATTGCGCCCGTACAAATGGACTTTTGACAGGAACAATGATCTCACAATTTTTAGCAGAGGCGCTATTGTCAAGAATAGACAAAGAATTACAGGGAGAGGGAATTAAGTACGTCAGATATGTTGACGATTATGAAATCTTTATTTACGACGAACGGCAAACAGTAAAGTTAAAGAATAGCATAGAAAATATACTGAAAAAGTATTTTTTATCTATTAACGATGAAAAGACAAGATACGTTAAATTCCCTTATTACATGGTTGAAAATCTAAAAAAGATTTATTCTGACTACACAAAACATAACCTTTCAGATGAAGAGTTAATGAAACTGTTTAATACTTTCTACAATATGGAGCAAGACGGTGTAAAAGGTGCAATAAGATTTTTAATAAAATCAATCAATTCTGATTTAAAGTTCCGAAGCAAGGAGTTATTCACCACATATTTAGTAAATACACTTGTAAATGATAGTCGATCCCTGATTAAGACATACGAGTTATTGATAACAAACAAAAATAAAACAAGCATACAAAAACAGGATATTCAAATTGTTAAGAATCTATTAGAACAACATTTAGACAAAGGGAATGATTTGGAAGTTATATGGCTACTATATTTATTAAAACATTTAAATGTAAAAAAACTTAATGCACAACTAGCTCGTAAAATCATTTATAGCAGCAATGAATTAGCTATTGTAGTTCTTCTAGAAGAATATAAGTCCACAGTTACCGAGAAAATGAAGAATGAGTGCAAAACGCGAGCAAAGTCATGGCTATTATGTTACCAAATGTTCTTAAGAGGATATATTACGAAGGCTGAATTTCTGGAAAAAGCAAATATTAAACACAATACTGATTTTTACGCAATTCTCAAACGAAAAGACTTCAGCTTTTATCACTCTTAGCAACGTTCTACATTTCCACTGGGACAGCAAAAGAGATACTTACTAAACTTTAGAAAAACGCTGCTGAACACAGCATGAAGGCTAATTGTTATGCCGACTTTTTATTATGCTTTTAGGTAGCTGTTGGATTTACAATGTGGCTTTTCAAGTAATTCTTTACATAGGTAAATTATTGTTATATCGTGAATCTTATAAATTATAACGGAGGTAACGTAGTGAAAAGAATTTTGTCATTATTGTTTGCAGTATTGATGGTATTCTCCCTTACTGCTTGCGGAAACAATGGAATTCCTGCTGAAAAGCAAGAGGAAGCTAAAGCTCCAGACTTAACCGGCGAATGGAAACAAGTTAATCCGAATTCAGAAGACAATTATCACATCGCGACAATCGGTGGAGACCAGATCGAAATCTATTGGTTTACTGCATCGACCGACACAAAGTCTTTGTATTGGGCTGGTACATTTGTTGCTCCCACAACAACAGACACTCCATATACTTGGGATTCTCAAAACGACAAGGAAAAGACCGGCTCGGCCATGTTGGCATCTGGCGATGATACAAAAACATTCACCTACGACGGAAAGCAGATCAGTTATTCAGCATCCGCATTAGGAATCACTCAAACTGTTAAACTCGAAAAGCAATAAGGAAACAGGCATGAAAGACTTACACCATCGAATCATTCTGACTATTGATGAATGGCTGATTCTCAAATCTGCTCTCACAGAGAAGGGATACAAGCGCTTCCAGACGCAGTACGATGCAGGCTTAGAGGAAGGGTTTCACGCTTGGTTTATCGGCAACGGAAATCGAGTAGAGGTTATTACGCACAATCCAGAGATACAGCGAGATATTATTAAAAACGATATATAAAACAAAAACCCCTCCAAGGCCGAAAAGCCAGGGAGGGGTGTAGTTTATTTATATTTTGCCAATACATATCCACCTATCCAATGCACTTGATTGTTTATAGAAACTCCATAATGGTCCATATCGTAAGCAACCTTAACCACTTGAAATGAATCCCCAACCTTAGCAAAATCGTGGTGATGTTGATCTTTAGTTACCACGCCAACATCTCCCTCTTCTAATCTATAGTTGCGTTCTGAGTTGCTTGAACTAAATTCACTGTTATTCAGCCAACGGAAGGAACCATCTGATATCCTTACAGCATATGATGTTCCTGCCCACCTACTTAAAATGGTACCTACTGTACCACTTGGTATACCTTCGTGATCAGCTATTAGCATAACTTTATCCCCAGGATAAAATTGCTTGTATCTCACTAAACTCACCTCTCTACAATATAGGTAAATTTATGACGATTTGTGTCAGCGATCAAACTGCAAAAACTCCCCCAAAGCCAATAAGCTAAGGGGGAGTAATTTTATTGAAGTCTTACTGGGATGAATTGATTTTCTGTATTTCCTATACCTAGCTGTCCTTGATCATTTTTGCCCCAAGTCCATATGCTCCCATCTTCACAGAAAATGAATGTGTGATTAAGTCCAGGTACGACAGAAATTACTTTCCCAATGCCCGTAATCTGTACTGGGGTATTCTTATTCCCTGTGCTTCCAACGCCGAGCTGACCCTCTGCATTTTTACCCCATGCCCACAGTGTGCCGTCAACACAAAGTGCAAAAGTGTGGTTTTCACCTGTGAAAATTTGCTTGATCGTTGGAATGTTAGTTGCGGGAGGATTGTTATTGTTATCGGGGTCACCATCAAAGATTTGTATTGGGCGGGAAATATAGGTCCCCATTGCCGCTAATAATATGTTTCCGGCTCCATATCCCCATCCCCAAATGCTTCCATCACTTTTTCTGGCTAAAGAATGCGATGCTCCACCAGATATTTCTGTAACATTATTTAAACCTTTTACCTGCACAGGAGTGGATCTATTTGTTGTAGTACAATCACCAAGTTGCCCATAGTCATTTCGTCCCCATGCCCAGACTGTCCCATCATTTTTTAAAGCTAAACCATATCCATCACCAGCGTCTATTGCGATTACATTACTTAATCCGGTCACTTGTACAGGATAACTACTATATGTGAGTTTCGATCCATTCCCAAGCTGCCCGTTTTCATTGTTACCCCATGTCCAAACAGTTCCATCACTTTTCAATGCTGTTCCAAAATTTACTCCGTCTGATACTGAAACAATGTTTTCTAAATTAGGTAGCTGCCGAGGTGTATATACACTGGAAGTACTAGTTGTTCCTGCAATCTGGTACTTATCATTGCAGCCCCAACCCCAAACCGTACCATTTGCTAACACAGCAAAACAAGTTTTCATTTGCGTATCGAAATATTTTACATTTGAAAGTCCAGAAACTTGACCTAAGTCAAATTGATTTGTATTAGCATGACCAAGTAAGCCCCAGGAGTTTCCAACAGCACCCGGCGCCCAAGACCAAAGTGTACCATCCGTTTTTAAAACAAAAAAAGAACCGTTCCACCCGCTGTAGACTTCAACAACATCATTTATACCTGAAACTTGATGAAGCGCCTCGTCGCCTGGGCCACCGCAAGTAAAAACGGTACCATCTTCCTTTAAAAAAATAGAGGCATTATAACCTGCGGCACCAGATTTGTAATTAGTATGTATTATTAAATCGCTTGGAGTTGATGTGGTTCCCCCGAGTTGCCTATCTAAATTCATCCCCCATGCCGCAATTGTTCCATCATGTAGTTTTGCAATTGAATAGTATTGCCCCGAAGATAAACTGTGTTTGGGGTTAATCTCTGTGATCGCTGTTCCTTCTGCATATGCAACAGGTGTGCACCCTATTATTAGTGTGAGTGACAACACAAGCCCGATCCATTGCTTCATAAATTCTTCCATTCCCTCGGTCCTCCAATTTCAAAATATAACATAATATAACACAATATTACATTAATTTCCACATTAAATGCGTAGTTATGGTATATTTATGGATTCGATATGAAGCTTAAACAGCAAAAAACCAGAGGAAGGATTGCTCCGACCTCTGGCTTTTTATTTCATTTAATATACTCATGTTTATTTCATAGATGTCACATCAAAAACTAAAACAGGAGCTCCATTGCCGTATTTCAGCTTTGCAATGGCTGGAGTATTGCATTTGTTGCACATTGCTCCAACCATTTTACTTTAAAAGGTTACATAGCGCCTGTGCTAGTTTTAGCCAAGATAGCATTGTAATTAGCCAACCAGGTCATTCAAATCCATTATGCTTCATTCTCGTATGCATCTTCAAATGGCAAGATATCTTCATTTATCAAAAATGCTCCGTTTCCTCGTCTTTTTATAAAATCCTTTTCTTCAAGAATACGCAGATAGGAACATACCTTGCTAATGGACAAACCAGTTTCCTGAGATATGGACTTATAGCTACCAAGGGCGACGTTTCCAATACGGTGGTATAAAAGATATTGTAATACTAAGTTCCGTTCATCAAGCCTTAAAACTAAATTCCAAAGAATTTTTAATTTATCTTCTGCTGTCATAGTTACCTCTTCTCTTTTACACACCATAAATTATCACCCAGGCCTGTCTCATGGACACACAGGCCTACAGCTATTATTGTTTTAGCTTAAATTGACCAACAAGTTCTTGAAGTATCTCAGCTTGAGCGCTAAGTTCCTGACTGGCTGCGGCGCTTTCTTCTGCTGTCGCACTATTATTTTGAACAACTGCTGCAATTTGCTCGATACCCACATTGATTTGTGCAGCTGCTGTAGCTTGCTGCTCGGAAGCCTCAGATATTTTTTCAATTAAACTTACAGCTTGTCTAGTTACCTTTTCACTCTTATCTAAATATTTAGCTGTGTTGCTTGCAATTTCAGTTCCTGCATGTACAGCATTGATTGTTTCCTCAATTAGATACGTTGTATTCTTTGCTGCATCCGCCGACTTACTTGCTAGGTTTCTTACCTCATCAGCAACAACTGCAAAGCCTTTGCCAGCTGAACCAGCTCTTGCTGCTTCTACTGCTGCATTTAATGCCAAAATGTTTGTCTGGAAAGCGATGTCCTCGATAACCTTAATTATTTTTGAAATCTCAGTAGATTTAGCATTGATTAGATCCATGGCTACCATCATGTGTTTCATCTCTTCATTGCTTTTGAAGATTTCTTCGCCAGCCATTTCTGCGCTCTCATTTGCTAATTTAGCATTATCTGCATTCTGACGGATTTGCTCTGTAACCTCGGAAATTGAAGCAGATAACTCTTCAATAGAGCTGGCTTGCTCTGCTGCCCCCTGTGATAAAGCCTGTGCACTACTAGATACTTGATTCGCCCCACCTGACACCTGAGTTGATGCTTGATTAATTTGCATGAGAGTGTAAGACAACTGAGCAATAATTTTTTCCATCGAAGTATGTAGGTTAGCAAAATCTCCAATATACAGTTTTGAATTTTTACTATCAACCACAAAATTTCCGTTAGCAAGTTCAGAAAGTCCATTATCTAAGTCTTGAATTATACCAACAAGAATAGAAAGTAATATTTTGAGTTCCTCAGCCAGCTCTCCAAATTCGTCTTTTGCACGATAAGCTATTGTCGCATTAAGGTCCCCATTTGCAATTGCACGGGCTGCTTTGTTTATTTCTTTTACTGGAATCAAAAGTTTTTTTGTAACAAATAATCCGAGTGCTGCAGAAAAAATGATTGCCAATATAACAAAAACCATCATGATCATTATTGCGCTATTTGCTTGCTTGGTATTCCCATCGCTTCGCTCTTTTGCTTCGTCTGTATTCCATTGGACAATGGTATCTATTAATTGATGCATTTCTTCATTACTTTTTTTAGACGAAAGTATCATTTGAAAAATCTCAGATTCATCTTTCCCTGCTTTAAAAGAATTAATGATTTCATTGATATTAATATCATATATTTTATATGCTTCACTCAATTTTTCAAAATTACTTTTGTCATCCTGTGATGTTATCTTTTTTTCATATTCGGTAAATATTCTTCCATTTTTTTCAAGTTATTAAGTTCAGAATTATAAATTTCCTCTTTGCTATTATTATCTGAAATAAAAAGGTTTATCATATCTGAATTTGTTTCTAAGTATGCCCGCTGAATATTACTTATGTTCAAGATTCCCATAACATTTTCCTGATATAAATGAGTATCGTCATCATCAATATTCTTGAGGTTAATTATTCCTGTTACTCCAATCAATGCTGCTATAATTGTGATAATAAAAAAGCTCACAAATAACTTTGCTGAGAGTTTTAAATTATTGAACCAATTCATAATTATGGCCTCCTAATACTTCTCACTTGTTTGTTCTAAATGCTGATCTGCAAAGCCCAGTAAGCTTTCAATTATTCTCGGAGTTTGGGATGGGCAAAACCCTCAATTCCTTTGCCTCAGCTACTTATTCTTTATTTTACTTTTATACTATCCCAGTAGGCATTCCAAGTTTTGCTTGCAGGCAAATCTATTAGATTTCTACACATAAATAGCGAATTTAGTATGCCATGTATCATTGTTCCAAACAAAAACACATGTCCCTCGTGGAAGGATTTATCAATCTGATTCTGATTAGCTGCTATCTTAAAAATATTAATTAAAGATTTAATATAGATTGTTTCCTTTTCGAAAATCGCTCCTTTACATTTTTCCTTTAGCTCAGCATTATCAATCAATAAAACATGATACCAGAAACGCAATTTATCATTGTCATTATTAAAGTACCCAAGAATACTCCAAAAAAACTTTTCTAAAAATTCTTTAAACCCATGTTTAATATTATCTTCCAAATATTCAACCTGAATATTAAGAAAAGTAAAGTAGTTTTCTATTTCATCTAATACTACTTTTTCAATCAGTTCCTCCTTATTTTTAAAATGGCTATAAATAGAAGGTGGCTTTAAATTTACTTTGTTGGCAACTTCCAAAATCGTTAAGTGATAACCCCTTTCACTAAATAATTCGGTTGTTTTACTTATTATTTCTTCTTTTTTATTCATGTAAGCACCCCACTCGAAAATACGAACGACCATTCGTAAGTAAATTCTACCACCTTTTTTAAATAAGTCAACAAGAATAGAAATTAGTCGTTTTTGACGAAAAACTTTTCTTTGCTCACAGTAAAAGACCTGCCGCGTCTTTTACTGTAGTGAGATCGCCCCCCAGCTCTGGATGTTTCTCCTCGGCGGGGGGTTGCTTTATTTCCATAGTGTCCGCTGCGTGCTTGCTCTTCTGCGATGCCTTAAAAAACGGTGGAACGTGCACCCATTGCAACCGTGTTCTCAAATTTTGCTGCCTAGCTCTGTTCCTCTGTATCAGATGGCAGAGAAGCACATTTAAGGCAAGGGGTCCAAAAAAGGAAACTCCCCCCAGGCTAGCCAGGGGGAGTACTTCAAAGTTATAACTTCGCTCTCTCGGCATAAACTGTACAACTATGAAAGCAACGGAGGAAATGAGATGCCCGTATGTCCACTTATGTCTACATCGGAGAAGCTAATTAATTGCATAGAGGGCGATTGTGCTTTTTGGTACGAGGAAACAATGACACACCAGTGGGATCCTGTTGTCTATTGGGAAAAAGAATCCGTTATTCTTAGAGGATGCTCTATACCAAGAATTGCAAAGGTAATTAAGAAAGAAGATACGTTATAAACAAAAACCCCCGGCTCTGGATTGGATCCTTAGCCGGGGGTTCTTTATGAACTATTCAGTTTTCTTGGACAGCAAAGCGATTTGAGCACAGGACTTGTTAAATGAATGCTTTGTAAGGCACGGAACAGGGGAATTATCACATAGAGACAGAAACAAAAAAAGCCAGGCCAAAGATCTGCCGGCCTGGCGGTGCTATCTCATCTGCAGAAAATACAACAGCGATCGACACTAAGTCAAACTATGGATCATATTTTAGAATAAGGTTTTAAAAGGAAAGGAGTTGGTCTAAATGTTTTTGAAGAATCTTCGCCGTAGTAGTATGGATAATAACATAACTACTTTAAAGGATAATGGCCCGGATCCTTATGTTATAGATTTAGACAAGGCCAGCAAACAGAATAAAACTTATCGAACTGCTCTTTGGACTGGAGAACATTTGCAACTTACTTTAATGAGCATCAATGTTAATGACGATATTGGATTGGAGGTTCATCCCGTAACTGATCAATTTATTCGCATTGAACAAGGGGAGGGGCTTGCACAAATGGGCCCCATGAAAAATAATTTATCTTTTCAAACGTCAGTTTCTGATGGTTATGCTATCTTCGTACCCGCAGGAACTTGGCATAATGTCATTAATACGGGTAACAAACCATTGAAACTATATTCCATCTATGCCCCTCCGAAGCACCCAAAGGGAACCATTCAAATAACGAAACCATCTGAGCATTAAAGTTTCAACTCCCCCAAACTGGTAAGGGGGAGTTGAGCTTTAAAAGACACTAAAATTTCTAACCCGGTAAACCAACCATTTCCTCGTACCATTAATATTGACCGCATATTATAGTATCTACAATTTTTATTAAATTAGGCACAACCATACATGATAATTCTGGGCGAACAAAACTAACAAAGAAACCAGAGGAAAGTCCATTATTGCAAACGCAATTGCGGTGGCTTTAACAGAAAATCTTACCGTTTCTCAGCAAAATGCTCTTGGTAATTTGATTGTACAAATTGGTTCCACAGTTCTTCGATAGCGGCAACTACTGATCTTTGTAGTGAGGTATGTTCTAATACTACTTGTAATAATCCGCCTGGACAGAGCAGACAAACGCAGGTTATTGGGTAAAAGCCAGAGGAATAATGTAGCTTTTTAAACGTAAACCGCATCTTAACCACAGCAGTTTACGAAGGACTTGAGCATCAACGGATCAATTCGCCAAAGCTTATGTAACTCGGATAAAAATACATGCGTTAACTTTAGAATACAGTTGTTATATCAAGCCCAGTAAGCCAAGCGTTGTTTATATTTCCACCGATAACGGAAACTCCATAATAATCTATTTCTGAAATAATCTTAACAATGCGTACAACAATTCCGTTTATCACAAACGGATTGGTAAAAGAATTTTCCCTATTTGTGTTTATTATAGCTAGGTCACCTACTCGAAGGTTAGGGTGGTTTGGATCAACTGGAGTTAAATCTTGTACAGCTAACCATTTGTAAAATTGCCCATTTGGCAGTACAGCGACATATAATGGTCCTACCCATCGATTTACGATGGTGCCAATAGCACCGATTCTGATAATGGGAGAATTGTCCACTAATGTTACAATCTTATCTCCTGGACTAAAGATCTCATCATTTTTGCAAGTAATCAAGGGTCTCACCTCCTAGCCACAGTATATTCTTGTTTGTGTGAATCAATGTTTTTATGTTATGTACAGGATTCTAAGAACTCCCTGATTTGTAATGAGTAGTCTCGAATTTCCGTACAAACAAAAACCAGAGTAAGGATTGCTCCGGCCTATGGCTTGTTTATTATACTGGAATTCTAGTAACATCAATACCTGTAACCCTGTATCTTTCTGGAAAATTGCTTACACCAACTTCATAGTAATCAATACTGTCTATCCTTTTAACAATTTGAACCACGGTACCCTTTTCTAGGGTTTTTGGGCCTAGCCTTGTAGTGGTAACGATAGCATAATTACCTTCTAGCAAAATTTTAACCTCTGGATTAACTGATTCTAGTTCAAATATTGTAAACCACTTAAGAATTTCTCCACTTGGTGTTTTTACTGCTAGTAACCTTCCCCTTTCCCTGTTTATGATCCTACCAACAGATCCAGCTTGGAATTCTGGAGCAAAAAAAGACAGTGCCATAACATTTTGGCCGGGAACATACACTTCACTATTCGTGCAGCTTATCACAAATATCACCCCAAATATAATATATTCCTATGGGATGTTTCCCGTTCTTAGGAGGCTAGAAAATGCACGCAAAAAAGACCCCCCAGCCCTGGATTTTTACTCCTGGCTGGGGGGTGCTGTATATTCTATTCAGCATCTCGCACTTCTCGCGCAATATCGGAAGATAGTTGCGGAAGAAACTAGTTACTTCAGTTGACCTAACTTTAGTAGTTCTACCAAGAAAGCAAGAGTCGCATCAAATAAATCTTCCTCGGGAAGGCGCTCCTCATTAAGGGCATCCACAAAGTGCTTTCCAATCATGTATTCGATTGGTGTGCCCCAAATGACTGCACTATTGCAAGCTCTGACTCCGCACACTTTTAAATGCAAAATACGTTCAACATTTTTACAGAATATCAGACTAAACATGTGTATCCCTCCTATTGTTATTTTTAATAATCGTATTATATCATGTTGCAAATAGTTTTCTATGCATCATGCGTGAGTTGTGTAAAATTGAGCGTGAATTGACCACATACAAGGCATACTCATTGTGTAATTTATAACTACATTTCCTCTTGTTTCCCCCTCTCATTGCCGTTATGGTTTTGAGGCGGGGTTATAAAAAGAAAAAACTCCCTCGAATCCGAGGGAGCGCATTTACTTATATGGAGCTAACTCCATCCAAGTGTACCAATGTAAATCATCGTTAATGAGTACGTTATAATAGCTTATTTGATCGATAGCTTTCACGACTCGAACTAAATCGCCGCCTTTTATCCCGCTAATTCGTTTCTCCTGCGGGATTACCATTACTACGTCGCCCTCATTTATTCGATGCTTGTCTGGGTCGATCATTTGCAATTCGTGCTCAAAAAACCAATCCAAACCTCCATCTTTAGTTGCCACAGCATATATATTACCTACCCATCTTTTGTCTATAAGGCCAACAGTTCCCCTCTTTATGCCCCATCTGTCTGTCAGGGTAATAACTTTTTCTCCAGGGAAAAATCGTTTTTCAAGCAAAGTAATCACCTCTATATAGTATAGATAATTTGTAGTGAGTTGTGTCCCGGTTGAACACTGAAAAACAAAAACCCCTCCAAGGCCGCTAAACCAAGGAGGGGTGATTTTATTCTGGTTGGCACGAAGAAAACCAGATTTGATGAAGTTTTTCAAGCGTAAACCGCAACTTAACTATAGAGGTTTACGAAAGCCTTGAGAGTCAACGGATCAATTTGTCTCAACTTATGTATCTCAGCTAAAAATGCATGCGTTGCATCTAGTAGTTTCTCTTCCGGAACTCTGTGCTCGTTTAAGTTGTCAACGAAGTACTTTGCAAGCATGTACTCAATCGGAGTGCCCCAAGTCACGACACTATTGCAAGTCTTAACTCCGCACACTTTTAAATATAAGATACGATCTATATTATCTCTGCTAAAAATTAGACTAAACATATGCAATCCCACCTTACCTAATTTCAATTTATACTGCAAAAAATGAGCGTGAATGGATCACACGGTAACTAACACAATTTAAATTCGGATCGTTAAACAAGGTTATACTTCATTCAATTCGAAGATAACCTTATTGCAGTCATTACAAAAACACACGGGTAGAGACCGTCGATGCCTTGCGGTTAACCGTACTCTTCCGTAAACAAGGCGAGGATTATCAAGAGGAGGAGGGCTTTTTAAAAAATATACCTGAGTTGTACTTTGTATAATTACATGATCCATTATTGATTTGCAATAAGGACATTCCATTATGTACCTCCATGTTTTTCTTTAAAATGAGACACATTCAATATAGAGTTCGATATGAAAAGAGAAATTATTGGGGTCCTTCCCAAAATACTCATTGAATAAGAATAAAAAAGCTCCCCCGTTAGCGAGGGAGCGTACGTTTACTTATGTGGAGCCAATTGAAAGCCGCCAAACCAATGTGGTTGGTCGTAAATTATTACCATATAGTAATCTACATCATAAGCCACTTTAGCCACTGTAAACCTATCTCCAAGTTTAGCGTACGGGTGTTGATGGTCGTCTAAGGTTACGACTATAGTATCTCCTACTATTACCTTATGACGATTTGGGTCAGTTAAGCTCACTTCGTAATCACTTAACCAGCGAAAGGATCCGTTTGATATTTTTACACTATATGCCGTCCCCGCCCATTTACTGACTACTCTTCCTACAGACCCAACCGGAACATCATCGTACTCAACTATTGTTATAACTTTATCGCCCGGATAAAACTTATCGTATCTCACTCAACTCACCTCTTTATAGTATATGTATCGATTTGCGTCAGTGAGCAAACTTAAAAACTCCCCCAAGGAAAAATTCAAGGGGAAGTGATATTTTAGACTATTGCATTCTGATACCTACCATAGGCAAACCCAGCAGTGTCTATGCGGAGCAACAACAAACCCAGCAATATCTACGTGGACACCCCTTACCTTGTGATGTGCAATAAAAAGCTCCCCCATGATTTATGGTCATGGGGGATAAGTATTATGAAAGATCTTCTATATATCCGAACATTGAGTTGGCGTTGTTCCTCATTCAGGATACATGCCCCTGCACGCTGCGAATTATAACTATATCATTTCATCGTCGCTGTACCGACCGTACATTACACGCCATTCATCACTATCTAAGTCGTTCATTTCTTGTGATAAAAGCATGTCATTCCAGGTGCTCATATAATTCCTACCACGTCCATCCCTGCGATCTCTTCCATCCCTGCGGTCTCTTCCATCTCTACGATCCCGATCGTCCCTGTGGTCTCTTCCATCTCTACGATCCCGATCGTCCCTGTGGTCTCTTCCATCTCTACGATCCCGATCGTCCCGTTGGTCCCTGCCGTCCCTATCGCGCCATTCTCTAGGCCACCGTCTTCTATCATCCCAATAATGCCTCGGCTGCTGAATAAATAAATACGGCAATAAATAATACCATGGGTAATTCTGATACAAATTCCCACTTATGGGAATCAAAATAATCTGCCCAGGAAATAGTTGATTGGGTAATAACCCTGCATTTGCTGCAAGAATAGCCGCAACGCTTATATCAAAATAGTCTGCTATTCTATAAATGTTATCTCCCGGTTGAATCCTATATTGAAACATTAAATCACCTCCATATATCCTATGAAGATTTATGTCGAAATGTTATAAAATAAAAACATCTAAAAAGCCAATAAGCTAAGGGAGATTTATGTAACTCTACAGGCTACTTCTTGAAACAATCCGTGGCTGTCAACCTCAATTATGGCGTAGGTAGAGAAGTGTGATAAGCCAGGTATTTTATTCTTAGTCACTGTTACGGAGTTTCCCGTTTGCAGTATTTTCCAGAAAGTGTTATGATGTTAGAACATTCTTTAGCGAAACTATGGGTTGTTTAAACTTATGAGGTGAATCAGCATGTCTTTACAAATAGCAGCGGCTTTAATTTTAGTATTGTTTTATTCCGTTTATATCATTAAGATGATAACGCAAAAAGTGAAAGGCATTCAAACAGACCAAATAGCTCGTGGTAAATCAGGCAGCAGATTCTTCATAATAGAATTGATTATGAAAGTTGCTACCTACAGTGTTATTGTTGTCGAAATAATTAGCATTACTATTAACAGTTCTGCGCTTCCGTGGGAGTTGCGCTTTGTTGGACTAATACTCGGAGTCACTGGTGATATCATCTTTATTTTAGCCGTTTGGACAATGCGGGATAGCTGGAGAGCAGGAATTGCAGAAAGCGATGAGACTGCAATTGTTACGGAAGGCATATATAAAATAAGCCGCAATCCTGCCTTTCTTGGATTTGATTTAGTTTATATTGGTGTTATGATAATGTTTTTCAATTGGATACTTTTCATTTTTTCTGTATTTGCAATTGTCATGCTGCACCTGCAGATATTACAAGAAGAAAAATATCTTATATCAGCTTTTGGAGATGAATACTCAGCCTATAGAAAAAAGGTTGGCCGATACATTGGCAGATAAAACAGCCCTCGCTTACATAATTCCGCGCAAAACAAAAAGCCAGACTAGGGTTTTACTCCCCGGTCTGGCTTTCTCTCATTTCCCTAATTCGTCAAGCCTCTTGTGGGCCTGTTTCGCGGAGGCTTCTACCGCTGTCATACGCTCCGCCATCTTCGTATACTGCTCATCCTGCTTGTCCTGCTTCCGCTTGATGTCATCAATGCCAGATTTGACATAGCCGATTTCAGTTAAGATAACACCGTCATTTTTAGCCTCATTCTTGATATCACAATCACGGTTTCTCCGCGCACCTGCAAGGCCAAGCCAAGCACCAAGAAGCGTGCAAAGGAGAGCCACAGGGATACTCCATTCCATCCATCACCCCTCCTTGCCCTTGAGCCGGTCCTTTACGGTATCGCCTTCCAATGCCGCCTGAGTGAAGCTGTTGTTTTTCCACCACGCAAGCAAGGCAGCCACAACAGTCCATGTGTTGGTGACAATGACCTCCACTTGTTCGTCTTGAATTGGAAGCGGAGAATGGCCAGCCATGGAAAGGCATTGGTTCACCAAAGCCAATGCTAATACAACGGTACGTACAATGGTTCCTGCGGTAACTTTCTCTTTCATGCTGTCCTCACTTTCCGTATAGGCCCATCCGGTCATTAATCACCAGCAGCCGAAGAGTTTCATATGGCAGGTCAATTCCCGTGCCATCACCGGTGATTGCTTGGCTCTTAAGCAGCTTCTCCACGGTAGGCTTGCCCCACAAAGGGACATCATCGAGATTGTGATAGATGCTGGTCTGTGCCTTGGCTTCCTCCTTGGCAATTGCTCTCACTTCTTCCTTGGTCATATCTTCTACCTCCTCATATAGTGGCATTTGTGGGGCGTTCTTGTATGTAGATTTGCCGTGGTTGTCCCATTGGATGTGGCAATACTCAATGAACTTAGTCCAATCCCCTGCCCAGGAGAAACCGTGTTTCTTTGCAATGGTCCCACACTGGACAAAGAAGTTATGATCGCTCCACCCTTTGGACTTGCTGTAAAAGTCAATGGCAAGACCAGAACCGTGAAAGGTAGTAGTCTTGCCATTCGTCACAATCTTACCGGGTCGTGTTCGCCCCTGTGCATAAAGGTAGGCTTGATACTCGTTATCTCTTACCGTGTTGGAGATCTCGACGTCAAGCCCTTTTGCTCTGCATTCGGCTAGCCACAGCTTAGCGTTCGGTACTACGTCAGGCCGCAGCTTATTAATATCCTGGCTGTTAACCATTTGCCCCTCCCCTTTCAGGCATAAAAATACCGCCCTGTTAGGCGGTGACGATGCAAGTACCGTATCCATCTGTGTTTAGAATGGCATCAGCATCCGCTTTATACCGTGTATACAATGGTGTGCTGATAAACCAAGCTCGGTATCTTGCCTGGGCGGCCTCCTGACCTTGGGTATCAAAAACCGTTTCAATATTTCTTGTAATGTAAGCGCTCATTTTCATGCTCCTTTCTTATTGTGGCAGTAGTGAGGGAATGACATTCAAAAGAAGTTCAGACATTGCTGAATCCATTTGAGCTAATTGAGAACGCAGCTGAGCGTTCTCTTCTTGCAGTGCGTCAACCTTTTGCTCGGTAGTTGGCTTAGGGGGTAATATTGGAGGTTCACTAAATACACCAGTATCGGGATTGAATACCCAGCCAGTCTTCACCACATCCGGTGCTTGAACACACTGAGAAGTAAATTCCTTGCCGTACCACTTTTCCACTGGCAAAGCATAATTTGGAATGATTTCTGCGACAATGTTATTATCTAATCGCACGGTCATGATGCCACCCCCTGTACATAGACATAAACTGCACCATCAGCACCAGCCCCAGAGGTAGTTCCTTTTAAGCTTCCAGAAAAACTATAGTACCGTATCAGGCAGCCACCCCCGCCACATCCCGGAGCTGTTGCGTCATTAGCTGTTAAGGCTGCACCTAGATTATACGCAGAGACTCCAGACCCGCCACCTAACCCAGTAATTGGGGATAACCCGCCAATACAGGTCTGACCAGTAGTAGCGTCTTTCATTTTACCGGGGCCTCCAGCAGCTAACTGTAGTGAGCTTTCAAACGGGTTAAAGCATTCATTTGGAAACCCTGAAACCGTAAAGGGGGATGCTTTTCCCATTAACAATCCGCCAAAAGGATTGTCTTCCAGCCTATCGGATGGACATTGAGCCCCAAGTGGAATAACTCCGGTAGTTAGCATTTTACCGCCTTCTCCGCCTTTAGCCACTACCCCATCAAAAGAGGAACTTCCCCCGTTATTTCCTGGAACTGCCCACATTTGGGTGACATTGGATTGGGTAGCTCCCAATCCTTTTCTCCCTACCACAAGAGCATGAACAGAACCAGGAGTTACGGTCTTAACCAGGTAAGTAGCCCTTCCGGAGGCTCCCCCCAAAGCCACTTCTGAGGCATTGTTATCCTGGGCTGATGCTCCACTAGCCCCTGCACCGATAATCATGACACCGATTTTATATGGTTTACCGTTGAATAAATCAGGTGCAGTCCAGTTAAATGAGCCGGCGGTTTCATATGATTGTATCTTCTTCCAGAAGGCATTGATAATTGGTCCTATTACCAACGCCATACCATCAATCTTATCAAGGTTTGCGTTTACCTTATTGACATCATAAAATTCCCCAGGAGCGTCCTTAACAAGGCCGAGATTCGGGGTAGTAATGGCCATTACAGCACTTCCTCTCTTAGTTGGACATGTGTATACGCGGATAGTTGCGCATGGGTGAATTTGGACAAGTCTTGATGCGTGTTGTATTTTAGTGATACATCAATCAAGATATTTGCTGGGACAACCCGATTGAGCAATTCTTCCACATCGCTGAAAATTGACTTGTTCGTTAGAGCAACCCTAACCGTCAGCGTATAAGTCTCATTGGACAGTGTAGCTGTGTATCCTTCCGGGCCGCAAACGGTTTCAAGTTGGTGTTTTAGGTTTGCAAGCGTGTACGGGGTTTGTGAATTGATCTTTGCAAGTATCGTGAGCTTTCGTTGATCTATGGTCTTCGTTGCCTGCGGAACGATGGACAACACGTTCTCCCATCTCGAAACGCCGTTTTCTGTGGCATCCAAAATGAATTGATCAGCGAGGACATCATCCAGGGCGTTCCACAATTCAGCTACTTCGGGTTGTTCTGCTTCCGCAATGGCTTTGAATTCTCGGATGGTTTGTATCATTTGCGGAAGGTAATCAATTAGGTTTCGATCCATCAGCTTGCCACCACCGTTCCACGGACTGGGATCTTGTCAGCAGCCAGCATCAGATTGGAAGTGAGCCCATTTAGGGTCGTATTGGTCACATCAAGAACCCCTGTTAAGTCAAGAATTCTGCTCTCGATCTGACTGACCCTGACCACCAAGGCAGAAGATTCCGCCCAAGCCTTCGACAATTCCGCAAAGTAGGCATCAATCGCAGCGAGTGCATAGGTCTGCAAGGCTGCCCAATTCCATCCATTTTCACAGGTGATTGTGAATGAGATATTGACCGCAGTTTGAGAAACCCCACTAACCGTAACCACATGCCCAATAGGTGCAAGGCCAAGCCCTTCCCCCGCGTTTACCGTTGGATCAATCACGCTTTGAACCGTGTCAATCAAGGTGCCTGAAGGAACCCCGAACGTGGAATCCAAAATGACAAGTTTCACGGTTCCGCCACCGTTCCAAGCTCTATAGACCTTTACCCCTCCAACGCCACTAATGGCTTTCGTCCTTTCAATATAATCAGCCACATTACCGCCAAACGATTCCGCCTTCAGGCTATTAAAATATCTCTGACGTAGGCTTTCGTCTCCCTCTTCGTCTGCTCCAGGAATAAGCACATCGGAAAGCTCGGCACCAGCTAATCCCTCAACAAAGTCAATGGGAAGCAGTGTCCCAAAATAGATGTTTCCCGATGTGCCAGGCGTTTCAGCGGCTAACTTGAATACGCCTTGCCCAATTGCTTCCGTTACTTTGTAATTCATGCCACCGCCAGAAAATCGCGTTCCCAAGGGTACTACCATGGCCCCGCCAGATATATTAGTAAATTGGGCCTTTCTGACGGCTGCTGTTGCCGCTTTTCGGATGATGCCTCTCTCGGCACACTTACGGTCAAGGTCTCCACCCATGGCGGTATCTGGAAAGGCTCTGTCCAGCATACTATCGAGTTCCGTATAGAGGATGGCCAACTCGGCACAAGCAGGTCCAAGGGCATCAAATAGAATCGAGCCTTCTCGCTTATCAATGCTGTTCGGTACACGAGCTAGACACCGCTCCATAATGGCCTCATAGGTTTGTTCCTCATACATAAATGCTTACCTCCTCTCTGAGGGTTCCAAGAATGGTTTCTACTGTGACACGAACAAGAGAAGTTTGTCTTGCTGATCGAACGATCACCACATCGGTTACTGCTTTGATTCTTGTATCCTGCGTCAAGGCCTCGGATAATAGGCGCCTAAGTTCACTTTCAACTACCTGCTGACTCTTCCCAATGAGCTGATCGGTCTCTACCCCATAGTTCCAAGAGTAAATGAGGTGGGAAAAGCGCTTAGTTTGCAGGATCTTCTGAATGGCTTGCTGTACTGCCTCTTGCCCATCCGTCATGCCTACCACTCTTCCTTTCTCCCAGTCGATTTTGTAGGTTCGACTTGGGAGTTCGGCTTGCGTGGAGACTTCCAGGCTCCCGACCACTGTTTTTGGTGTCATATCAAATTCTCCCGAGGATCAAGTAGGTTTGGCCACCCTGATTTCGCAGCAAGACTACCTCGTCCCCAACCGATAGCCCTGCTGTGCTTTCTTTCTCTGAGATGGTTTGGGGTATCAGATGTGAATGGCTATTTGCTGCTTCGGTGCTTGATTGGGGCACCGCATGGGTATGACCATTTAGCTCTCGAAGGACAACCAAAGCAGGACCAGAAAGCGGAAAACGGTTATCCACAAACACAGTCAGGGGATCTGTCTTTGTTACAGCCCCAAATAGAAACCGGGCAGGCACAGATGCCTCCCCGGTCTGATTCGCTATTTTCTTCACTAGCTCCAGCACTAAATCACCTTTACTTTCAGGTCCATGGTTTCTTCCAGCAGGTCGTGGGTCGCCTCTTCGATTAAGAATGGATGCGCCACCCCGATATCCGGTAGGCTGACATAGATGACCTGACCGGCCCTTAAGCCAGGTTCGGAAATCGCAGAGATGGAGAGCGTTTTTTCCGGACGATTGTACAGGGAAAGCATCTGCTCACAGCGCTCCTTAACTTGTGCCTCGTTTAGGTTGTCGTCCACCTTTTCGTAGTACTGTAAGATGCCCCAGAGCGTGATGTTGTTGGAATCCTGCGCGATGTATACATCACGCTTTCCTGTCTCTTTGTTATCCCGCAACAACTTAATTTTGTTGTAGGTTTCCCCATCAATGCTGGAGGTGTAGGTGTAGCCGTCGGCAAGGCTTCCTTCCCCGATGAGGGGGAGCTCGTTTGGTACAAGCACCTCACTCAGGCGTAAAGAGCCGAAATCGTCCCACAGGTAGAACATGCGCCCTGCATGAACTAGAGTGCGGTCCAGCGCGCCTAGAATAATATCGAAGAGCGGTTTCCCATCCTCCACCATGGAGGGGATGACATAGCCAGTGTTGGGAAGTATTCCGAGTTTTAACTTGAAGTCTGCCGCAATCTTTGAAAGAATTTGGTCTGCACGAGCACCGGAAAATACATAGGTTTCCTTGTTCTTTAGGTATCTCGTTTGGTCGTAAGCGGTTATCTCCACCTCCTCCTTTTCCGATTGGGATACCTTAAACACGTACCCATAGAACAGGTTTCGACCTAATAGCCTTACGCTGATGACCCCGCCCTCTGCCCAAATGACCCAAGGATCCCGCAAAACCGAAAGCTCCAACTTTGCCGGGGATCCGGATCGTTTGGTCTCCCAATTGGCATTGGAGATAAGCTCCGTAATATCGAAGGAATCTCCCGTCTTATTATTCTGGTATTGAACTGTCATGGTATGGCTAACACCTGCCTTGGACGAAGCTGATTGGGATTTGCTCCAACAATCTTCTGGTTTGCTTCATAGATGGTTTTCCACTTAGCTCCGTTTCCGTAGCTTCTCTGTGCAATCGCCCACAAGCTGTCCCCCGGTTGAACGGTGTACGTCTTGGGGGTAGGTGGTGTTCCGCTGCGGGTTGCAGGAGCTTCCAGTGCCTTAGGGGTTTCTCCTGTTACTTCATGCAGCACCAGACGCTTGGCAGCATAGTTTTTCCACTCGGTCAGCTTGATGGAGTAGTAAATATCTCCTACTTCCCCACCACGCTCCTCGTAGGAGAAGTCATCTACACCAACCGGCATGTTGATATCCAAATCAGAGCCGAGAAGTAAAAAGCGCATTGGCTTTCTGGAATCTCTGGCGGCCTGTATGGCACGAACAATCTCAATGGGTGTTACGACTTGGCCTGTAACATAAGGTGCGCTGTGCTTCGGGAAATGGCTGTCCCACGTAATGGTGCGAAGCCCCTTCGTTCGCAGGAGCAGCACCTCGCCTAAGCCGAGTACGGTAGCGATCTCATTCTTCCCAGGAGAGGAAATTTCAAGCTTCTCCGGCAAAACAGGGATGGGTATCTCTCGCCCATCCCCCGTGATTAAGTACATGGCGTAGTTCATGCATACACTCCTTCTGCCGCAGCAACAAACTCCTCTTCCAAGGCACGCTCAATCTCTGCCATCACAGACTTGGCATCCACCTTTTCAGAAATCTGCGCATTCATGGACACTGTGGGCGTTAGCGTCACAAAGTTCTGCACATAGCGCATTTCTGCAACATCCCGCAAGAATTTCAGGTCTTCCTCCGCAATGTTGACTTCACCGCCGATCTTATCCACAGAACCAACCTTCCCGATGTTGGGTAGCTTGGTCGAACCGGCTGCCGAACCGAAGTTCATCATGCCGCTTTGTTGCGCTGCCTTTTCCGCCTTCTTAGATGCAATTTCGTCCTCTCTTGCCTTTTTCCTCTCTAAGGCAGACTGTTGCATAGCGGCGATGGAGTCAGACCTAGATTGCTTCCCTGCCGCATATTCCATTTTCGATTGCGCTCCAAAGGTAACCTGTCCGATCATATCAATGCTCACGCCTGGCACTTTGTTTAGAAGTCCAATGAACTTATTGATCTGGTTTATTGCCCCGTTAATCATTTGCTCTAACAGAACTAAAACAGCCACTTTCATGGCAGCGGCATAATCCTGCACACCACAAAAAGCTGTGTAGAATCCAATCCTAATGCGATCAGCCGCACTAAGGATCAGGTTACAGGCGATGAGCCACGCAATTTGAATCCCTCCAACCGCTTGCACCCATCGGTAAATTGCGGTCACTATGATCCCAACCACGACTGCAATCCATAAAAACGGGCTCGCTAGCATGCTTGCAATGAGTGCTCGATTGGCAGCTTCGGCAAGCCATGCAGCAGCAGTCCAAATTCCAAAAGCAAGAGCTCCGCCAAGCGCCCCAGCTGCAACTCCCCAAAATACAGGAGCAATCGTGGACCAGTTGTCGTAGATGAACTGTGCTCCCCTACCAAGCCCTTGAATCAGTGGATTAAAGGTTTGCAGGAGCATGTTCCCCATGATGGTCCCAACTTGTGCAAAGGTCATTGGCATCGCCTTAAAGCGGTCATTGATCTGATCCGCAGATGCGAACATAGCGCCCTTGATAATATCCGCTGTAATGACACCCTGCGCGCTCATTTCCTTGAGCTCGCCCTTACTCTTCCCGGTAAAGTCTGCAATTGCTTGAGCAAGTAACGGGGCGTTCTCCATGATGGAGCGAAATTCATCGCCCTGTAGCTTTCCGGCCGCCATTGCCTGGGTCAGCTGATACATACCCGCCGCCTGCTCTTGTTGACCGGCTCCTCCTACCACAAAATTCTTGTTCATGAGCTCGGTAAAGGCAATCATTTCATCATTGCTCTTAAATGCCTCACCTGCCAATATACCAAGCTTCGATACCGTTGCCGCAACATCCGTGTAGGCCGCCCTAGAGCGATTTGCAGAAGCCATAATTTTGTTTTGTAATTGCTCCGTTGTTTGCAGTCCATCATTCATGAGGGCGATTCGCGTACTGGTCTGCGTCATGGTATCCGCAAGCTGTATGGTTTTTCTAGCTACCGATGTGATGCCGACTGCAGCAATCACACCTTTCACCTTGCTCCAGGCTGTCTCAATGCGGTTGGTACCTTTCTCAGTATCCCTCTGCTTCCGATTGAAACCGTCCACAGTTTGGGACGCTCCTTTCACTCTGCTTGCTCCAAAATCTCTTGTTTGTTCTAAGGGGCGGATAGCCGCATCCACTGATTTTGCGGCTCTTTCAGCCTTTCGCATAGACGATTCTATCTTGTTAAGCTTGGCAGTCATTCTATCCCGAATGTTCTACTGCGTTGAAACAGACATGGTCTCACCTCCGTTTCCTTTCTGCTTTCACGGCGTCTCTTTTTTCCTTTTCTATCTGAAGCTCAATGGATGCATAGATAAATGCCCGAACGCGCAGCGGATTCAGCTTTATTTCCGGATATAAGTCGTAGGGACTGAGCTTTAAGCGATGGAGGGCGTAGTGAGAGTAAACAGCCTCACCATCGCCCTCCCCAATTAGTTTTTTGCCTCGTCCCTCAACTCGTTAGGGTCTTCCGCAAAACCATTGACCTCCTGCACGCCAATCAGAAGGTCGATAAACTGGCCTGGCTTTAACACCTTGCCAATCAGGGCCTCGGCGCCCATGACGCCATACTGTTTTTGCAGGTCCGCATCCTTAGAATTCGGATCAACACAGCACGCGGCAACTAAGCGGAGGTTATACATGTCTTGGTCAATCTCTGTTGTTTTCTGATGGGTACGCTTATCAAAAGCAACTTTTTGGCAGCTTCGCTTGATTGCTGTATTTTCATCCTGGTCAATGCTTTGAACCAAAAACGGGTGAGGTAATCCAGCCACAGCAACCTCGGCGGTAACAGGTTCTGCTGCCGTCCCCTGCATAAAAAATTCTTGTAGTTTTCCCATAAAGCTACTCCTTTAGATTTTATGGAAGGAAGCCAGAATCTCGAAGTCCTCGAAGGTGAAGTCCACATCCTCTTCTAAGGGATCATCGGAATCGCCATCCAACTTGGCAAGCAAGGTGGAATCCAGATTGACTCCAATGAGCAAGATGGTCTGCTTCCCTGCGGCAGAGGTCGGGTCGTCGTTCTCAATGACCATGTCGAAGTAGAGGTCCTTGCCTGTTCGCTTCCATTCTGCCAGCTTTGCCCGAAAAAGGGGGCTTAATAAATATAGCGTCATAGACCCGGTACCTTCGCCGCCGGTGGTCTTGTGACCGACCATGCGTTTTCCAATCGCCTTTATTTGACTCTTGGTCTTTTCTAGCGTCGCCTCTATAGTCTTCGCTTGGAACAATTCTTCGTTATTCCCATCAATTTTCGCATAAGCTCTACCTTCCTTTCCGGAAATGGCATCCTGTGCTCTAAGTTCTTTCATCGCTGTTCACCCCTTCCTTAGTTGACCATGACGGTCATGTACAGCTTTTCCATGCTGTCATTCGGTTGAATGGCGCAGTGTACGGACACGTCACGCTTGCCGGTACCCTGAATGACTGTGACGTCCTCCGTTGTAAAGTCACTGATAGCATCGAGCGCCTCATACTCTTTGCCCAAAGCGACCAAGTCGGCCTTAAACAGGGCCCGGGCGGTATCGCTATTGGTCTGGGTGCCGAGATACCCTTCTCCAAAGATCCGCGCCACATCATTTGCCCAAGAGTCTATAACACGGACCACGCGATTGATTGTCCAGTCTGCGCTTACGGTTGTCGAGAAGGTGGTCAGCGTGTTAATATCCGAAAGCACACGTGCCTTTCCGCTATCCGCATAGAACACAAACTCACCGGCCTTAATTGCCGCTTCAAACTGGCTCTTGGTGTACTTGGTATCCACATCCACAGCACCGTCATACGAGGCGTTGGTCAGGGACTCATTGATTTTCGCAGAAGCCGAGGCGGCCGCCACCCAACAGACCGCTTTGTCTCCGCTAATGGTTGTCCCATCATCCAGAATGACACCGTTTTTGACCGAGATAAGGCCGATGCTGTCTGCATTTGTGTACTGATACAACACCCCGACTACCTTCTTACCCTCATCATCACGTAGGCGCTTCACGAAGGCTGTTACCAGGGCTTTTACCGCAGCATCCGTGCCGGGATACCCAATCGTTTGAAAGGTCTCTACTTCCAAAGAGGAGATCCAAGCAGAGTATGCCGTGCCATTTACTGTTCCGTTGGTACCACCAGTCAGGGAGGCAGCTGCCGCTGCGGTCAGAGTGGCAGCAGAACCAAAGGTAACATAGCTGTTGGCTTTCAGATTAGCCGCACCGCCCGATGCCGCCACCGTCTGCCGATCCATTTCAGCCCCGCCCAGATAGGTCACCACATCCACGTTGGATGCGTTATCCACATTGGTCAAAATGGCCACCTTCAAATCGTTTCCGCGAGTCCCACCATACTTTGCCGTGACTGTCATCCCACCGGTGGTCACACTTGCTTTTGTACCGCCGGAGTTAATGCGATACAGGAGAAGAGTACCTGCCCGTTTGAGTGCTTCCCGTACCAAAAGAAGCTCTGGTGCCGTGTGGGCGTAACCTAGCTCCTTCAAAGAGATCTGGCTAAAACTCTCTGCTTTGATGGGAACCACTTTGTTCTCTGCACCCCAGTTCAGTTCCAGAGGGAGCGCCACAATGCCACGTTCCCCTCGCAAGGTGGTATTGCCCACACTCACGAAGTTTGCATAGGCACCAGGGAGCGTCTTGTTCTGCACCGAAAAGGTGCCTCCACCCATTGCCATATTAGTTCACCGTTCTTTCCATGAATTCGTTTAGGAGGCGAGAGGCCTCCTCCTTGGTGTAAGGTACGTCATCTTTTAAAATGGCAATGACCAAATCCCGCTGATCGCGGAACTCTTCACTGCCTACAAGCTGTTCCTTCGTAAAGACAGCAGTGTTTTTTCTTGCCATTACTTGATCTCCTCCTTCAGCTGTAATGTTTCCATGCCCTCACCAATTGGGGAGGCTTCCACAAAGTTCTGCTCTACATCGAACAGAAACTGATAGTATCGCCCTTCGGCATCGTTCCTGGCCTTGCAGTTGGTAAGGCACACTGACCTACCGTCCAAACTTAAATAGCGGAAGCTGTCATACATGGACTCGGCCCACGAAAGATAGCTCATGGTGTCTCGGTTTTTCAGGAAGTAGAGCACTTCCACCCCAACCGTGCGCTTAAACCTTCCCCCTATGCCACCGGTTTGTTCCGAGTCCGTTAAGCCAACAAAGAAGGATCCGTCTGCATGTTGTGAAATTTCATCCACGCGCACTTTACGGTCTGGCCACAGTTCCTTCAACCTGACGGCGGTCGCCTGTAAGATATCATTCAGCGTCATTTCCTTGGCTCCCTCCATTCAGCCGAGCATTGATGATTCGGGCCATTTTTCGCCCTAATCGTGCGTCCTGTGTCTGCTTCGTTCTTCGTACGGCACGACGCAAGGTGAAGAGCCCACGATCAAACCCGTTATAGGGTCCAACATACATGCCGCCAGGGAACCCAGGCTGATACACAAAGGTATGCCCTGACCAATAGCCGGGGACAAAGTGGGAACGAAAGCCAAACTCCAAATGCTTTGCATAGTCCAGATTGTTGTAGACGTCAATTTTGTAGTTCGTGCCATCGCGCTCAACAGGACTACCATCGTGTATCTTCCGTCCGGGATCCATCAATGCTTTGTTCCCTGCATGGAAGTTCATCCGATAGGTGCCGTTATTGACAACTCCATCCTCTGTACAGATACTTCGCGCTTGCTTTACTGCGTAGACACCCTCACCAATAACCAACTGGGACATGATTTCGGGAATATCGTCCTTTAGCTCTTCCAAGCGCCCCCGAAACTCTGTAAGCTCATGAAACTCAAAGCTCATGCAAAATCACGCGCCTTTAAAAACACTTCTTGGTGCGTTGCATACTTTGCGGGAAGGCCAACAACTTCAAAGCGCAGGACCCTTCCAAAGCGGGTAACCTCTGCGGTGTCTCCCGCCTCAACGCTCAGCTCAGGAGCAAGAAACAACGTAGCATCATATTCAATGTCCTGCTGCACTGCCGTCTGCTTACTGCGGTCAGATGTCCTGCTGAGTCCACAACATACGCCCTCATAAACAGCGGTGGGAGCCATCTTGTCGATAGCCCCCACACTGGTATCTGTCATACGTTTGATGCTTGCCGTGTCTTCATAAGTAAGTTCCAAAGCCCTGCGTTCCGCCTTAGCGTTTCCAAAACTCACGGCCGCCACCTCACCTTTCGATAGGCATTGAGGATAGTTCTCCAACCGAAGAAGCCATCACCGCT
Source organism: [Clostridium] viride DSM 6836 (assembly GCA_000620945.1). GTDB lineage: Bacteria > Bacillota > Clostridia > Oscillospirales > Oscillospiraceae > Evtepia > Evtepia viridis. The sequence goes on from KK211198.1 coordinate 744,549, forward strand.
ACCTAAACCAAAGGTGCTTGCCGTAGCATCTGCACCAGCCGAGGAGGCAAAGGAGGTTGATACATCACCCCGCTTAACCGAGGCTACCGGCCCGGGGGAAACCTGGTCACTCCCCAAACCGGCCCCCTTCCAGTAACTCAACGTCATCATAAGGAGCGGCTTTTCAAGACCGCTTGGCAAGGTATCTTGATGGATGTAGGAGAGCACCTGACCCTCAACAGTCTCTAAGGCAATCTCCAGCATGGCATCTTGATCCGCACCGCTGATGCCGAGTAGAACCTTTAGTGCCGAAAGCCTGTCCATAGAATTAACCTCTGGAAATGATCCGGGCGATGGGGATTGCCTTGTGGTCAATATACTCCTTGTTGGAGGTGGCCCCATTGTGTACAAGCGTCCAGTTTCCCCCGTTCTCCAGCTCGGTATCCGTAGGAGAAAGGCTGGCCTGAGCCTTCTTGGTGTAGGAGATACCGAAGGGGGCGAACACTTTCCTCTGGCGGGAGTAAAGGGTGTCCTGGCCGCCGTTAACCTTCGGGTCGCGGTCCATCTCATAGGGCACCTTTGCACCGATGTTCTCGAAGTCGAAAGCACCATCACCCAGAACATAAGTGGTGTACTTGGTATAAGCCGGAGCCTCGCCATCAGCCGCCACATCCTCAGTGGGCATGGAATCGTCAATCAGTACGGCCCTGCCGTTCCAGGTGCCGATACCAAGATCACGCTGGATACCCTGAGCGTCGGTGTATTTCAGGTAAGCCAATAGGCGAAGATTCTCTAGGTTAGTTGCCACCGTGGAGTGCATGATGGCTAAGCTAAAGACAGACTTGTTGTCGCCGCTGGCCTGCTGGGTAGCCGTGTTCAGCGTTGTAGGACCCACGCAGTTCTTGGGATTACCGTCTTTGTCCTCTCCGGCCACTGCAGTAATGTCTAAGGTGTGACCGTTCACAAACTTCAGATTTTCAGCACCAGCCATGGAGAAAATGCCCTTGAGGATGTGAAGCAAGGTGTCCTGGTCAACGCCGTCCCAATATCCCGCAACTTGCTCCGCAACGTTGTCCATGAAGTTAACGCCGCCGGTGATATCCGCAGAGAAATCCTTCTCGGTCCATGCCTGAGCCCGTCCGATGACTACGACGCCACGCTCAAACGTGGTGGTACTCTGTGCGGTGATGTCAGTCACGCCATCATAATTCAGAGGAGTGCCGCCGATGCGTCCAGTCATGGGAATGGTAGCATAGGCAGTGCCCGTCTGGTTAGAAAATGCCTCTCTAATCTGCTGGTTGCCTTTGAGGGCACGAGACTTAATAAGTTCGTTTCGCTTAGTTGCAGGAATTCGGTCAACATAAGCGCCGAATGCTACTGGATTAAAACTCTTGCTGTCAAATTTGGTTTGAGTATATTCTGCCATTGTTCAAACTCCTTTTTGTTATTAGATTTTAGCTTCCGGATGTGCCTCCATATAGGAGCATAGCTCCGTATAATTCATATCCTTCGGCTCTTTTTTGCTTAATGCATTGCCACCACTGGGCTGTGCCGGCTGGGCGCCCTTCAAAGGCTGCTGCTCTGGCTCTTTCTTCTGCTCCTTGAAGAGGTACGGCTTGCTTTCCTGGATGGGCTTAATGAGTTCGGCGAGGTCTGTTTTCAAGCTGCCATCCTCACCGACTTCAATCTTTGAGGTGTCCAGCAGGCCCATCACATCCGAAGGGTCATGGGCAAGGCCATAGAGTGCCATCCGAAGGGCCGTGTCCTTCTGAATCTTGGCAATCTCCTTCTTGTGCTCTCCCTTTAAGGTGTCCAAGATTCCCTTGACGGTGGTCACATCCTCTCCAAGCTTGGCAGGATCCCCGGAACCACCCAGAGCCTTTACCGCATCGGCGGCGGACTTCAGGGCATTCTCTGCGCTGGCAGCGCGTCGCTTTTCACCGTCGTACTTGTCCACGGGGACGAAGCTTCCGTCATTGCCAACCACAAGGTCAATGTCCTTACCATCCTTGCCTTTTCCACTGAGGGCAGTCTCTACCTGCTTTGCCAGGTCTTCTCCTAGTAAGTTTTTAATGCTTTCAGTAATCATGTTTCTTTCCTTTCTGGCTGTTTCTACAGCGACTTCCACGCTCTTTGCCGCTCCTGTTGGTCTGGGACAGGAAACCCAAAATGGTATAACAAAAGCGCCATGCATTCGCACAGCGCTTGGTTATCTTCGTATTTAGCTTTTACAATTGTTACAAGGTTTCGAATAACTTGAGGAGTCGTAGATAATGATTGGCCTCTCTTAATACATGGTCGCCTAATAATGGGATGATAATCGACTTTATCTTGCAATTTAGCAATCCTTGTGTACCCTGTTCTTTGAAATCCCTAATTTGTTCCGTTGCTTGTAAATCCTTTTCGGTAACATTCTGAAGGCCCATCGTAGCATCCATCGCTTTGACCGCTTCGTTCGTTAACTCATCAAACTGGTGTCCGAATGCATCCGCCACCTTAAATAGGTTTTCTTCGGTTGGATCAAGTAATCCTCTAATAAACTTGGCGTGTTCTGCCATAATTTTATTCCAAAATGCTTCTTGTTCAAAAGCTTCTCTTTCGAGGTTAATATCTTCACGGCTTTGCAGTTGTTGGACCATCTGCAAATACAGTTTTGCTTCCCTTAAAATATGATCGATTAATAGCGGGTAATTAGCTGTAAAAAGATTGCAGGATAAAACACTTGTGAGTATGGCAGTTTTGAATTGAATTAGTGATTTTAATAATTCTATTGCTTCGCCATTCACTCGCTGTACATGGTTCTCTAGTCTATGATCCTGAATTTCCGACTTTCCAGCGGTTAATCTGGCTTCTGCTTTAGTTAGATCAACGTTAATTGGGACCCCGGTTAAGTTTGAAGATACCGTCTCTGCCTTGAGGGTATATGGCGTAAATACTTCGCCAGATTCCAAGATATCCATATTAACTACACCATCAGATAGCTTAATGACATCAGCAAGTAAAGCATCAAAAGCCTTTCGATAATAATCTGCTTGGTTGATGAGATTCTTATCTTTTCCAGCAAAACCAATTTCAAGGAAGAAAGAGTGCTCCTTCATTATTCTTGCAAAAAACAGATGAAGTGCTAATGATTGCTTAATAAAATCATTTTGTGTCATGATATAAACCCTTCTTAATATAAATAATCCTATTTTTATAGGCGTCTGAATATCTCTGATAGCAATAATATGGAAACTAGATCATGAAAATTACCTCTACGTCTAAAGCGGCGCATAAAAAAATCATGATCAAAATCCCCTCTTCTTCTTAGATCAAATTCTCTTATAAAAGGAGGGTCATCATTGCCTGATTGGTTAAAACTATAATACATTAAGTCAGGATAGATTCGACATGCTTCTGCACAAATGCCATTAGCAGCTTCATCAATCATTTCCTGTGTGGGAGTGACGCTATATCTTTCAAATTCATCACAGACCAAGATAACAAATGGCTGCAGCTTATAGAATATTTCAGGGTAAACTAATTGTATAGGGAGGTTATCCCTAGCCCTTTCTACCATTTCTTGATTTACTGACGCTTGCATCGGTGCAGTTTGCATCGGCACGGTTTGCATCGGTGCAGTTTGCATCGGCACGGTTTGCATCGGTGCAGTTTGCATCGGCACGGTTTGCATCGCAATTTGCATCTCAGGTAATAGATATTTATTTTCCACCATAACACCTCCAAAATTTTTCACTGCAATTTATTATATGTCGATGAACTTGTTACCGTGTCGAAGCTTAAATTATGTGCGACCGTCAAATGAACTGAAAGGCATGGTTAAGTTTTGCGGTTCGCACATGCTTACCAGTTGAGTCTAGGTGCGTCGCACTTGCTTTTCGAACCACTCTTCGTATGCCATACGCTTCGGCATGGGCACACCTGAATTAAGCCAATCCAGAGCATCATCTGGATCCCATTCCACGGTGGTAGAACGACAATTCGGATGCATCGGTGGGTAGTTCGTGCCAGGCTTCGCGTCCTTCAGTTTGAAGTGCTTACCGTCTAACTCCGCGCACAGTTCACTGGTTCTAGCATCCAGGATGGCCATAAACTCATAATGCTCAACTCGGGCAGCGGCATAGGCCACCTTATCCGCTTCATTGTGCAGATGGTTGGTTTCCGTTCGAATCAGGCGCTCCGCCACTTTATAGGATTGTCCCATCTTAGTTGAGAGTGCCTTGGAAACCTCATGGAGCCCTTTCCCTTGGATGAGTCCCTGCGTAATGATTTCCCTCGCATGAAACAGAAGGGCGTCCTTATTGCGCCACAAGCGGTCAGAGAACATCGCCCCAGACCACGGATACGAAATTGTATTCTCTATCATCTCCGGGGTCAGCTTCGCCACTTCATTGATCCACCCGGCACGACTTTGTAGGTCATAATGCTTTTTGTAATAGCTATCCGAGAACAGCGCTCCAAACTCCTCACGCAGTTCCTTGACGCAGCGAACATACAGGAGATTCATCTGTGCACCAACATCACCAAGCAAGCCCTCTAGGCGGGATATTTGGCTGTTATACGACAAGGCGTCAAGCTGGGCGATGAGTGCGTCCTTTACCTTCTGGTCAGTTTCTGTATTGATTTGTGCTACATACTCCCGAAGTGTTGCCTTCCACTCTTGCGCCTCTTGTTTGGTCAACTTACGCACTGCTTGCTCATAGGAAAGGCCGTGCTTGGTTGCATACTTTCCATAAAAACCTTGGATTGATTTGCGAAGCTCCCCAGCTGCACGCTGATATTCCGAAAAGACTTTGGCAGACAGTGCAGCGCCCCGAAGGTAGGCTTCCTGCTCCCTCTGTATGGCTCTGCCTGCCCAATAGTCCCGACTATTCGTCGTTGCCATTTACGCCATCACCGGCCTCTCCGCTACCAAGCGCTTGGTCGAAGGCACCTTCTCCAAACTCCTTCATGGCTTCCTCGCGTTCTTCCTTTACTGTAGCCAATTCGTTATCCACATCCCTCACCCAGGGGTGATTCTCCATGAGAGTTCGCTTAGAAAGCAAGCTGGCACTGGCATTGATGTTGGCAATAATCTCGGTCTCATCGATGGGCATATCCACGTTGAATATGACATCATAATCCGAACCGCTATAGTCACCCTTGCCCGTTGCTTGGAGGTAGGTATCCAGAAATGGCTTGAGTCTCCTAAACATGGAAGAGAATTCTGCACCAAGATCAGCGCAGTCATCATCCAAGTCCATGTAACGAAAGCCGATTGCCTTGCCGGATGCATTTCCGAGTTGAGGGTCTTTGGTATCCACCGCCGAGGCAAAGTCATAGAGATCCCGCCGCTGTTTATCCAAGAAGGCCATGACCGCATCCACGTTGATATCTGCTTGAATCTTATCTACTCCCCCATCCCCTTCCACCTGAATGGCAAGGGACTTTCGAAGCTCGGTCACAAATTGCTCCATGTCGGCTCCGCCATAGTTTTTCAACACATAGATGAAGTTAGCGACATCTCGCAATACATCCGCGGTCACCGAGGTTTGCCAGTTGTAGTCGTCGATGAGCTCTTTGACGTAGTGCAAAAGTGGCAGCTCTTCATCGTTGTATCGCACCCATACGATGGGAACGCTCTCCCAGTTATAAGCGGTCTCTCCTAAGGCAAAGTGTGGCTCGGGATAGATTCCGTCCTCGGGAATCTCTTCCCGGTAAAGGCCATCCCCGTTATCCATAAAGCGCCGCAACCCATTGAGGTGCCAATATTCCGCCCGAGAGACTACCTTTCGTTTCTCACCTTCGTAGATGACCTGATCGTAAAAGCGGATAAAACCGTCCAGGTCCGTATGCTCACTGTCGGTCCAGAGCGGGACAACTTCCGTTGCCGGAATCACCATGAAGGTAAGCTTCCCATTAGCGTCAATGTAAGGCTGTAGCCAAGAGACACTATCCTTAATTGCGTTCTTACCCATACGCCGTATCTTCCGCCGGAAAGTCTGGTCGAACAACTCTTCCAGGGCTTTGGCATAGCTGGTGTCTTCCGTCGCAACAGACCACGGCCGCGCCAGCAGATAGCGCACCTTCTGATCCACAAGCCGCTTATACGCTGGATGCTCAATGCGGGTATTAGAGCGCTCCTTGATATCGTTTGATTTGTTCTGCACATCGGAACGGTTGCGGTAATACTGCTCTGCCTCGAGCATTTCTTCGTACCGAGGTGAGGCTTTAAACTCCCGTATCTCTTCGCTGATAATTTTCTCTAAGCTCATAGGCGCTCTAGCTGGGTCTGCCAGTGCTGCACTAATGAGCTGGGTTTGTGTGTACTCCACTGTATCACCTCAACACTTTCACTGCTGGGCGCTTCATGTCATCCTCACAAGCGTAGCGCACAGCGTCAATATGGTGGTTATCATGATCGGGGAAACCGGCTTTAAAGTTTCCGTCCTTGTCTCGGTCAAGTTCATAGCCGGTAAATTCCTTTGCGGTTTCCGGACAGCGTGAGGGATCAATAGTAATCTCCTCCAGATCCTGCAGCCACTTGATTCCGTATTCCACAGAGTCAGGGCCTTTCTTAGCTCCCACTACCCGAAGGCCATATTCCTTGACCTCTGCAATACTCTTAGGCTCAGCAGAATCACAGATAATGCGCCCACTGCCTGCCCAGGGCGAAATGAGTTCCGCTGCCTTGCGGTTGGATAGCCGCACTTGATGTAGTTCTCGGTATAGGTACAGACGGCGCCTTGTCTTGTCGTAATGCCCCTCATTGTAGGCCAGAGGATCCGTTGCATAGCCCCAGTCTAAGCCGCGACGAATGTTATCGAAGCTGCTGATTTCCTCATCCGTTATTGGCCGCAGAGTGACATTATCGAACACCTCACCGCCAGTGCCGGTCACCTCACCGAGATACTCATGGGCGTATGCCATCGGTTTTACCGCTTTCAGGTGTTCGGCCTCTTGGATGAATTGTTCTCCAATCCAGTGTTTTGGAACGGTTAGATAGGTTGAGTGCGTGACCAGGGTGTCCGGGTGCTCAGCAGCCACGAATTGATTGCACCAGTTCCGGCCTGACTTGGGCGGGTTAAAGGTATAGAAAAAGACGAAGCTCTCACCGCCGCGCATCAAAGATTGATTCACGCTGCGGATCTTTTCTTCGCCTTCAAATTCGTTGACTTCTTCGTACCAACCGTATTTGATATACCCCTTGTCCACTTTGATGGACTTGACCTTCATGGGGTCATCTGCGCCACGGAAAAGGATCTTCTGCCCGGTGGGGGTGTAAGTAAGGGACATAGGTGATACGTTTGCCTGCCATAGGTGGGATACCGCCAGAGCATTGATGCCCCACAGGAGCTGTGCATAGACCGATTCACGCAGGGTAACGCCATATCGGCGAAGCACAACACCGTGCGTCATGAGCCCATTGGATGCGTCTCTCATAATGCCCAAGGGTATTTCAATACCCACAAATGAGCTCTTGGTACTGCCACGGCCACCGGGGAGCCAGTAGTGCGTATGCCCGCCTCGCTTAATGTCAGCGTGTACCTTGCGAAACGATGGGGCGATGATATCTGATAGCTTAGTCATCGAGATCATCCACAATCTGAACGGGAATGTTTCCGACCAGGCTGACCTTATCCGTGAACATGCCAAAGTGCTTGCCAAGGAGCTCCAAGGCTTTGAGCTTGTCGGCAAACTTGACCTCGCGCTCCACGCTCTCGAAATCTCCCTGTATCACCTTGACCTTCACGGAGGCAATAGCTGCGGTATCATCTTGGCTTGCGTCCTTCAAAACGGTAGCGTCTTTCATACTGACCACGTTCTGGGCGTTCACGAAGGCCACCCTAGCCAGCTCACGGATCACACGCTCCTGATTAACGCCAGTGCGGCGGGAGAGTTCGGCCATAGCCTCGTCTATGCGTGCGCGGATGGTGGGTTTTTGCATGTTCTCAGCCGCTATCGTTCCCGCGGATTCTGCACTATACCCCGCCCGGATTGCCGCCTGAGTCGCATTCAAATCCACCAGATATTCTTCTACAAAACGCTCTTGCTTTGCTGTTAGCTTTGCCACAGCTCTCACCACCTTTCAGGTACAATAAAAGCCGCCAACATCTTGGCAGCTTCATGAATAATTTTTATAATTCTGTTTCAAACTATTGCGGTACGATAACTAATATATATTGGCGTTATGTTCGCCACTGCCGGAGGGATAACCCTCCGGCTTTCTGTTTTGGTGGGCCGTCTCGGATTTGAACCGAGAACCGTCCGGTTATGAGCCGGATACGCTAACCGTTGCGTCAACGGCCCAAATATGAACCGCCAGAAGTGCAATACCCCTGGCGGCTCTATACGAGAGTTGCAATACTTCATGAAGGTAAAGATGTACACACTACATAATAGTTCAAGAGCTTGTCTTGTGTGACTGACTAAACGAACCACCAGACCAAAATCCAGTGGTTCGTCGCTATGTCCTGCGGGGATAAGAGAGATGTTCCCGGTCCATTAGCTATATTCCAGTATATACAGCTACCAGGCTTTTTGCTCATCTATTCCCACCCGTTTCTTCATGAAACAGATATTTCCGTCAGGCGTGTGGTTTGTGTTTAATCAACCTTGTCGACCCCAACCGGAATCCACATCTTCGGATTGTAGTTTAGTGTGTACTTGTACTTATCGACATCCGTAACCGCCTTATCCTCAACCACGTAAGTAACGTTGTCACTCAGTCCAATAAAGTGCTTTTGATATTTGCCGTTTTCGTCCTCTACGATAACCTCTAGCTGGTTGTCTTCCGTGTCGGCGGTAATGGCCAATTTTCCTGTCATTTGAAACAACACATCTCCACCAATGCAGTTGATAACCGTAAGCTGCCGGACTACATTGAAGTTATCTGCTTCGAGGGAAAGGTTGTGAGATACCTTTTCAGCTTCTCGTTGGCATCCTGCGAGTGTTCCAGCACCGATAACAACGAGCAAGGCAAAGGTAATTACAGCTAATTTTCTTTTCATTTTTATTCTCCCTATTTATTTTAATATTTTCCGTTCATGACAATCGCCATTGTAACAAAAAACACTCTAGGAGTAAAGCTGACTATAATTTCTCTGGACGGTGCAGAAAGAAAGGATGAGTTATAAATTTGCTATGTCTTAATCCCCATAATTCCTTGTCTTTATTGCAAAAGAGGGCCGTCAAAGGCGGGCAACCTCTGACGGCTTGAGTAAGGAAAAGAGAGTGTTGTTTGAGCTATGCTTTCATTTTAGCATATCGTGTACAGAACACAGTGATATTATCACATTTAAACACCAACAAACCACCTACCGGATTGTGGTAGGTGGTTCATTGTTGCCACGCTTAGATTATCACACATGTTCGTCGTTCGACCGATGTTTCAGTCTGGCATGCAGTTTTCAGCGAGTGTGCCGCAGGGATGCGGCAAATCAGTAAAGAGGAAATTTCATGAGTGCGCACAGGTTTGCTATGTATCCATGTTAGCATTATAGCACCTGCAAACCGGACAAAACGGACAACTTTTATTTCTCTAAAAATCTTACGACTTTCTTCCTAACACAGTCCTCGGTATTGCCCCCTCCAAGGTGCCTTGCTATCTGGCCCCAGCTCATTCCCCTTAGATATTTCATGTGAATGATCTGCCGCATTTGGCTATCTGTGACTTGATCAATAAATTGGTCTATTTCATCAGCCTCTTTGGATATCCGTTCTCTTCGCTCTTGAAGGCGCTGCATTCTACCTTCCATCCGTTCCAAATCCTTTACGCAGAGCCCGGAGATTGAAAACGTCCTCCGTGTATAGGGGTAGGAGCTACTGGACCCCGAAACAACATCGGTCACAACTTCGCTACTTCTCTCGCGAAGGGATTCAATTTCTCGCTCTAACAGCGCGGTTTCTTTTTTCAAGGCCAGATACTGATCGAGCCTGTCTCTTGTCATTAGCATCCTCCTTGTCTAAATCAATGAAACAATTCTTTCCCTTGCATTTTTCCAGCTGCTGGTATATCTTGATTGTATTAACATTGAGGTGGTGGTTAGATGAATGATCCTGTGGTTTATACAGTAAATTTGATCTATGCCTGTCTTCTTTCTCCTTTACTAAACATTGTAGCCTCGGTAGTACTTATTGCAGCCTCAAAGCAAATATCTAAGTTATCCGGAAACAAAATGCTCATCTCAGTTTGTAAAATCTTTGGAATAGCTTTTTTGTTTTACTCACTTATTGGAGCCTTTTTTTCAATAAGAACATTTTTCGAAGTTATGATATTTCCACTACTAAGCAACTGACTTAACATATAGATAGGATTGATTCTTATGAAGTGGACTAATCGCATAAAACGGAATGACTTCTATAAATGGCTAGCTATACTGCTAGTTGTACTCCTTGTCGACGGCGCGGTAGATGGGATAGGCCTTGTCGGCGCTGTGCCATTTTCATGGTATTTTGGTACTCTTATAAGCGTGTTGGTTACTGGATTGCTTATTGTGGTCGGCATACACTTATTTAAGCTTAAAGGAAACCGAAAGCTAACAATAGCCTGTTTTATATTGGGGGCAATTTTTATGCTGGGTTCGATTTATACACTGTTTACTATAGTACAAATAAATATTAATCCTAATTATTGGTTTAGTTAATCTGCTTTTTTCTTGCCATACCAAGCAAGCTGTGAGTCAAACCTCCTCAACTTCAATCCCAAACCGATCCATCATCATCTTCCGCTTCATCTGGTACTGCGCGGTTTTGGTGGCCTTAGACTTCACATCTTCGACCACCAAGGCCCCAGCTCTGATATAAGAAAAATCTGCAACATAGCGGATAGCCCGCACTCGCTTCCCATCGTAGGTCTTGTAGGATTCCTGCAAAGTAAACTGTGGCTGAAGCCTCAAATCACGGATCAGGCCAGCTTTCAGCTCAAACATCAGCTCATCATACCGGCGCGCCTCTTTCTGGCTGTCGAAGGTGATGAGCTCTTTTTCTGCTTTCCGTTGGGTTTTTACGTTGCCGTACTTGGATGCCTTAGCCTTCTCCCTTTGCTCCTGCTGAAACTTTTGACGGATCTGTCGTCGCGCGTCAGGGCCTAATCTTGAATACTCAATGCCCATCGCCTAAGCTCCCTATGGCTCCATCCAAAGCAAAGTGTTTTGAAAAGCTATCCATCAGCTCTTTCACATCAGGCGGTAGCAAGCAATACTCCCGGTCATGTTCACTTCTAACACGGAATGATCTTTGGAAGTTAGATGCTACCACCGATTGCACCGTATCCCCATCCATCATGGCCCAATCTCGGAGCTGGTTTGGACTACCAACAAGTCTTTGTACCATCGGAGGGAACTTATCGAACTCCTCCTTGCTGTTATACAGCCCTCTCTTTATGGCCTTATGTACCATGCTCCAAGCTTCTATCTCGGTCAACTCATGTGGACTTGTAATCTTACGAAGCTTGTCCTTAACGGCTCCGATGTGAGGAGGAAACCCCTTGACATCAGTGGCGATCAAAGCCTTGACGGCTGCTACAACCTGTTGAGGATCATCCCCTGCGAACATACTGGCCCATAGCTCAACGGCTTTCTCCGCATCTTCCCTCTTCATGCCCTTGTAGTAGGACGGATATGCGGCCTTTAGTACGCTCATAATGGCCAGCGTTTCATCGTAAGTCATTGGCCTCTCCTTTCCTCCAACATGTCAAGAAAGATGTTCCCACTCTCTTGGGTCTTCTGGCTACCTCCACGAACAACGCCCCTGTCCTGCTCTGTTGATAGCCAGTTGTTGACGAATCGCAAGATGCCACTTTTGGTTTTCCGCCTGGATGGATTCGCAATAAGCCATCCTCGCATTGATCGTAGCTCCTGCATGATGTCAACAGCTGGGTACAGCTCTGACCATTCCCTTACCTGTTCTTCTGAAATCGGATGCTCTTTTCCTGTGTTGAGTGGGAGGGTTGCGACGGTATGCGTGGAGCCATCTGGCTCCGCGCTTTTACCATCTACATCTACATCCTCATCCTCATTAACATCTACATTTACATCTACATCTACATCTACATTGGGTTCTGTTTCGGTTATGTTTTGCTTATCCTTTGCTTGCTTCTTGGTTTTGCTTTCGTTTGCGTTAGGTTCTTTTTCGGTTTTCGGTCTACCACCCTTTTTCCCGTTCTCATACTTGCGTTGGTTTGCGTCTAGGTTAGGCTTCATCAACATAAACATGGCAGCTGAAATACCGTTCAGTTTACGTTCGTTTCCATTTAACGCATAATCGCATATGGCAAGCAGGACGCTTGCTTGGTCCTTTTCTTTTAGTTCAGAAATGGCCTCGAAAAAAGACCTGTAAAATACAAATGAATCTCGGCTTTCCATAAATGTTCCCCCTAAAACGGAAGCTGCTCGGGATCTTCTGTCAGCTCAGCAAACTGATCCACCGGAGGCTGCGTGGTTGCGGGACTTGCCGCCGCACAGTTCATGGATGCCACATTCAGGTACTCCGCTATGAGTTCCTTATAGACCTTCCCGTTGTGTTCTCTGGACTCAATACGTCCAATGGCAAACACGGAATCCCCCTTGCGTGCCAGTGACAGGATAGAGGCAAGATTGTGCCACGCCTTTACCTCGCACCAGATGGTATCTGGTTTCCCGTTCGGCTCGGCTGGCGGCCGTTTCCCCACCGCCAAACCGACTGAGCAAACCCTACTTTGGTTTTCCCCCACAAACCTTAGCTCTGCATCCCTGCCGCACATTCCGGCAATAAGGATTGAGCCATCCTGTAATTTCCCTTGTGCCATACTCAGCCCTCGGCGGGGGCCCCTGGGTCACCTATGATCTCCCCGGTCGCATCATCCACGGTGTAATCGTCTTCCTCAATATAGACCGTAGGAACAGAGTACATATCCTCGGACAGTTCGTGCTTGATGATTTCATCCTGGGCAACCGCACGTACGAAGTCACTCTTCAGCGGTGCATATTTCAGCACCCTCTTGAGTACCGTCTTCTTCGCCATTTCCTCGAAGTTGGTCTGCCAGGGACCATTGCCAAAGGACTTACTGTATCTCTGTGCATGTGCTCGGATATCCTCCACACTCATGACTTCAAACCCGTAGCCACCGTCCTTCGTGCGATACTTAGCGTAAAAATATACCGGTTGCCCCCGGTTTTCCCGGGTGGGAACATGGGTTAATTCGTCCTTCTCAAGGCCAAAAGCATAGTCAAACTTGTCATTTTCATATACCACGTTTGCCTGGATGGACACTACCTCACCAGATCGGTGCGCCAAGTCAATAAGCCCCTTATAACCAAGCTGGAACTGGCACTCCAGTACGCCCTTGTTTCGGAACGGAATGAGGTAAGCTTGTCCCAGGGGAGTGTTTGGCTCTACACCAAGTTGCGCCGCTGTCATCATGGCCCCAAGGAAGCTCTGGGGCGTGGTCTCCTGTAACTTACGGTTAGAGGATAGTGCTGATAAGGTGATGCGGGTGAAGCGTTCCGGGGTCATCACCGAAGGAAGCGCCTTGGCAATCTCCCCCTGCATCTTCTTTATGTAGTCCTGCATGGTAACGGGCTTATCCGTAGAGAGCGCTGTGCTGCGCTCGGCCGCCTTCTGAATTGCTTTCTCATTCGCCATATTATTTGGCCTCCTTCACGTTGAATCTTCTGAATCGACTTTCCTTCCAGTAAGCATCCGCAATGATGTGCGGATGGTCTGCAAGGAAGCTCTTTGCATCAAATGTCCGCTTGACCTGGGGCTTCCACGTTACCATAAAGGCACCACAGTACCCGGTTTCACGTTCTCCAAGGTCTAGCATGAGCGTCTGCTTCACCTGCTCCAGCTGTTTATCCAGCTCCTTAATTTGTTCTTGTAGCTCCCGGTATTCCCGAAGCAAGGCTTCTCGACCAAAGAGCTCTACGCCACAATCCTCAGCTTCTGCATAAACGGTTTCCAAGGCATTGGTCGTAGCGGTAATTCCATCCACAGGCGGTGGGGTGTCTTCCTGGACAAACTTCCAGAAGGTCTCCTCCTGCTCCATAAGTGCTGCAATTTCCTCTTTGTCTCGCTCAATGACAAAGTGGTAGAAACCTTGGTTAAGCACCAACACACCGAGATACCAACGGTCAGCACCGGTAACTGCCATATAATGCACGCACTGGACATAGTAAGTAGGTGGGAACTCCCCATTCTTGAACTTCTTTAGGTTCATGATGCTGGTGGTTTTACACTCAAGCCCAGCGTTCTCCCCAATCACCCAGCGGTCAATATCTGCATGAGCAAAGGGGTACTGTGGGTTATACAGCATGGCCTTTTCGCGGCGCACTCGCTTCCCGGTTGCCTCACAAAAGCGTGAAGCAACGTAACCCTCTAAGTCTCTCCCCAGCCGCATGGATTCATTTTCAGGCTTGGCCGGTAGCTTCCCTGTTTTATCCGCCCATACGGAAAAGGGAGAGTCGTACTGGTTGAGACCAATGATCGCCGCAGCATCCGAACCACCAATGCTATATTTCCTCCACTTCAGCCACTCTTCCCTGTCCATATTGGCAGTAGAAACCCGGATGATATTCTTGATCATCCTCAGCACACCTCCTCAAAGAAGGAGATAGCGGGTGCAATGTATAAGTACTCCTGATCCTCCGGGTGGATGCAGTCTCGGTGCACTAGTGAACCATCCACATCCGCCACCAGATCATAGCGGTACACTTCGCCACCACATTCGGGGCAATAAGTAAGCGGATCTTCTGCCTGGGCATCCCGAAAGATACCAATTCTATAAATCATTGCGCCCCCTCCTTACAAACATTTAGAAAATACTTTCACGCAATCCTCGCAAAGTGTTACTGACCAATGGGTCACCAGGCGTCTTGCCGCACCACAAGCAGCGCACCCAGGCTTATATCTTTTCAAGACGATACTTTCGCCGTCCATGTAGATTTCAAGCGGATCCTTTTCGTTAATATTCAGAGTGAGGCGAAGCTCCTTGGGGAGCGTAATACGCCCAAGATCATCCACAGGCCGTACAATTCCGGTTGCTTTCATACTTGACAAATCCTTTCGTATCCCTGATAATCAGGGCGTCTATATCGCTTTGCCGTCTTCGGGACCCCCATCCCGAGGCGGCTTTTTTCTTTTCTGAAACTCGCACTTTGGGCATATGTAGGACTTATCACTCCTTCCTACCCGTGATACGTTCCATACCCTTCCGCACGTACGGCATGCGCGATAGCGCTTGTCCACATCTAAAATCCTGCCAGCCATTGGCACACCACGAAGACAGAAAACAGTACGATAGAGACCTCAATAGCCTTGGTTGCCCTGGTTAGATTGCGCCGGCGCTTGGCCCATCGTTTCTTCTGCGCGGTGTCGTGGTTACGCTTGAGCATTTTGTAGCAGTCGTAGTTGTCGATTGATTGCATGGGGAGCTCCTTTCTAGATCAGTTCCTTAACAAGGTTTGGTTCTTCCTGCAATTTCTCCGCGCAGGAAGCGATTAAATGCATCTTCAGGAATTATGTAGACAAAGCGGTTTGACTTGGTCTTGAAGCAAGTACCTACAGGAAATGTTCCGTCTCGCAAGCCTTGCTCAATGGTAGCTGTTCCCCTTCCAAGGATGCGACCAGCCTCCCTAGGTGAGATTACTTTCTTAACTTGATTCATGGGTGCCTCCTCACTCCATCATTTCTTCAATTGTCTTTCCGAAATAGTCAGCAACTCTTTTTGCGTGTTCTAAGAGAGGCTGCCGACCTTCTCGCCAATTCTGAACAGTGGTTGCGTGGACTTTTAAATCGCGAGAAAGTCTATAATTAGTGACACACTTTTCTTTTTGAAGCTTAATTAGGTTCTCAGAAAATGGCAAAGTTTCACCCCCTCTCTATTGACACAATTAGAATATTGTGATAGTCTAATTATATAGATTATTAGATTATATCTAGTGTGCAATCGAGATTTTGCCATCTCGTGTGCATTTTGTTCTTGCCTATCACATGTTCTAGTTTAGTCTAATTTAGTCTATTTGTCAATTCAGCATCAGAAATAACTAGAACAAATTAGAGGTGTCGTTTTTATGGATTTTGCACAAGTGCTTCAAAAACTTATGGATGAGAGAGGGTTGAGCAACTATCAGTTAGCTAAAGACCTAGATGTCCACCCGACAACGATCACGAATTGGCTAGAAGGAAAAACTCCGCGAAAAAAGACGCAGTTGCAATTAGCAGACTACTTCCGTGTGTCAGTTCCCTTTCTTATGGGTGAAGAACAAAAACCGCCCACCCTTACAAAGAAGGATGAGCAAAGCGTAAGTGAAGACTATATAAAGGCTGCCTTTTGGGGCGGCGACAAGGATCTCTCTAAAGAGGACTTAGATGAAATGTGGAATGATGTTCGAAAATTTGCAGACTTTGTGAAAGCGGAAAAGAAGAAGAAAAAGGGGTTGTAAAATGGTAAATACTCTTGATCTTTATTCTTTTGCAGAGAACAGTGGAATCGATGTGTACTGGTTTTCGCTTGACCGTACGGAATCCCTTTCCTTCATGGATGAAGACGGCAGTTGTTATATTGCAATGGATCCATGGTCGCACCGTTCTATTAGTGAAGAAACAGTCAAACTAGCCCACGAGCTAGGTCATTGTATGACCGGCAGTTTTTACAACCAATACGCCACGTTTGATAATAGAAAGAGGCATGAAAATAGAGCTGATAAGTGGGCGATTGAACATACGATCAGCGCGGAAGAACTACATAGGGCCATTCAAAATGGCCTTGTAGAAATATGGTCCTTAGCGGAGCATTTTGGTGTAACCGAGGAATTTATGAAAAAAGCCGTATGCTATTACACATACGGCAACCTAAATATAGATCTGTATTTTTGAACATTTAATAAGGAGGAATTTCCTTTGAATCTTAAATACTCCTTTAATAATTTTAGAGAAAATTATGTGATTAAAAAAGCAAGAAATACTAAGCTACCTCATTTTGAGGATTCTCCCAGTGTAAGAAAAAAGATAATATTTTCAGGTAGAATACAAAATGTTGGCTTTAGGTTGGAAACTTATGAATTAGCAAAGCGGCTAAATCTCACGGGTTGGGTTAAAAACAGAAATGATAAAAAAGTTGAATGCGAAATACAGGGACAAGACCTAAAAATCGCTTTTTTAATTAAACATTTGTACTCCTTAAAAAGAGCATCAGTAAGTGATGTGGAAATTAATGAACTAGAATTTTCGGATTGTGAAAAAAGCTTTATTATAAAATGAGCAAAAAAATAAATAAAACCGCCCCTGGTGCTGTAACACCAAGAGCGGTTATGAGGGGTGATAAGTATGCTATAGGAGGAGTTTGCAATGGGAAAAACACATGCATCGCCGGGCGATGGGACGTTGCGGCAACGAAAAGATGGGTTGTGGGAGTATCGTGCCATTGTCGGCGAGGACTCTTTTGGAAACCCCATCAGAAAATCCTTTTACTCAAGAGACAAAAGCGGGGCCAAGGCTAAAAGGGCTTACAAGGACTATCTTGCAAAAACTGAAGACGAACTATCGAAAATTTGCACCATGGCACAGTGGGCACCAGAGTGGCTGAAAGTATACAAAAGGGATCGTGTTAGTTGGGGAACGTATAGCGAGTACGAAATTATAATAAGGACAGCTATCGTTCCTTCGATTGGACATGTAAAGCTTGGGGACCTGCGACCCGCTCACATAGAAAAACTAATGAATTCCGTTTCCGAGTTCTCCCTGAGCAGAAAGAAAAAAGTTCGCTTTTTAATAAAAGCAATATTGGATAGCGCTGTAGAAAACGGGTATTGTAGAAAAAATGTTGCCCTGAACACAAAGATTGAAAAGCCTGCTCCGCGCGAGGTCCAAATTTTCTGCAAAGAAGATGTCCACATAATACTCAATCACTGTGGAGAACACCCATTCGGAACAGCTATAAAGCTTATGCTCCTTACCGGAATGAGACGCGGTGAACTATGTGCTCTCAGATGGTTTGATATTGATATGGCTCAACGGATCATCACTGTCAGACATGCTCTTCGTCGTGTTGAGAATGGAGAAGAAATTGGGCCAACCAAAAACAAGCGAAACAGAGTCATCCCTATTTCCGATGAATTGTCAGACCTATTGAATCAGCTACCAAAGAGTAGCGAGTTTGTCATAAACAATAGCGGAAATGGCGCCAAGTTATCTTGGTTCCGTAGTCAATACGATAACTTCTTCAAAACTATTCCAAGTGTTGAAAAGAAGACTTCTCACAAATTGAGACACACCTTTGCATCTTATCTGCTTAACTCAGGTGCCAACATTAGAGTTGTTCAAGAAATACTCGGCCATTCAGATATCGCTATGACTCAAATATATACTCACGTTGATGTCGACGGGCTCAAAAAATCAATCGCAAAACTAAAATTCTCATGACTTTCCACCCAAATCATACCCCAACTCATACCCCAACTCATACCCCAACAGGGCGATTTTTTCAGGGGTAAACCAATGTTTTTAAACATTTTGCAAAAATAATAAAGAACAAGAAAAAACCCTGTAACCGTTGAGATTACAGGGTTTTTTGTTTGGTGCGGACGAAGTGACTTGAACACTCACGGGAACCCCACTAGAGCCTAAATCTAGCGCGTCTGCCAATTCCGCCACGTCCGCAGATGGAAACGGCAGAGCTTCCTCTGCCAAAGGTTTTCCAGAAACGCCGTTTCATTCTATCATAGAAAAGCAAAAAAGGCAATGATTTGCTGTTGCGCTTCCCTTGACAAAGATCTGCTTGGATAACCTGTTCTATTTTATCTCATAGTGCCTTCGCTGTCAAGCCCACATTCTACGTAGCCTCCACATTGTGCTTGACCATTTCATGCCGAAAGACAACGAAAGAAATCGAAATAATTCCTCTTGACAAGGAATCCTCGAAAGACTATAATCATCAAATGAATAAACCGTTCATTCAAAAAGAGGTGATTCCATGCCAAGAACGGAAGAAGAAAATCAAAGAATTCGAGAGCTGCAACGCAAAAAGATTTTAAAAGCAGCGAAAGATATTTTACTACGAAAAGGGCAAGCGACCACAATGGCAGACATTGCGACCGAAGCCGGTGTCAGTCAGGGGCTTGCCTATCGTTATTTCGAGAACAAAAATGCCATCTGCATGGAAGTCATGCGGGAAATGAGTTCGGATGATATCTTTAATGTCGCTCATCTTCGCAGCTTAGATAAGAGTCCGACTGAAAAATTAGAACTGATTCTTACCAATCTCTTAAAATGTGTTGAGAAGTTTGAAATTACCGTCCAGGCGACCCTGGAAGTGGATACGTCCCGGCATTCGTTCAATTTCTTCCATACCCTATATCATCAAATGAAGGAAGGAAGTGAGGACGAAAAGGCCATAGCTGCAAAGCTTGACAATCAATTTTTCACCCTGCGAAGCTATGTTCAGGAACTCATTGAAGCCGGGCAAGAAGCCGGGGAGTTTATTCAAGAAAACTCCGATAAGCTCATGATTATGGTTTTTACCTGCATCAAGGGCTTGACGGCCCTCGCCATTCGGCATCCGGAACAATTTGCCGCCTATTATCCCTATACGGACCTCATTCTTCGCATGATTAAGGCATAGGCATGCGAGAGCTCGTTTGACTTTCCCTTTGCAACTTAGCCTATAGGAGCATACCGTATGTTAAAACTGATGAAGTACCTAAAACCCTATTCCCTCCTTATTTTTGTGGCGATTTCCTTGCTCTTTGTGCAGGCACAGTGCGACCTCGCTTTGCCGGACTATATGTCTGAGATCATCAACGATGGCATCTTATCCGGCAACTCCAATGAAGTCATTAAAAATGGTGTCTTCATGTTAGCCGTTTCCTTAATTAGTGCAGCCAGCAGCTTTGTCATTGGTTACTTGGCTGCAAAGGTTGCCGCCGGCACCAGCCGTGACCTTCGCGTCTCCGTCTTCGGAAAGGTTGAAGGCTTTTCAAATGCAGAATTTGACCGTTTTGCAACCTCTTCCCTGATTACCAGAACCACCAATGACATTACTCAAATTCAAACCATCATCGTTATGGTGGTGCGCCTCGGCATTTACGCCCCGATTATCGGTGTCGGTGGGATTGTGCACGCCTATGCCAAGTCACAATCCCTCTCTTGGATCATTGCCTTGGGCGTGTTGACACTGGTCTGCGTGATCCTACTAATTTTCTTGCTGGTGGTGCCAAAGTTTAAGATGGTGCAAGGATTGATCGATAAACTGAACTTAGTAGTTCGAGAAAATTTGGACGGTATGTTGGTGATTCGCGCCTTTAACACACAAAAGTTCGAAGAAAACCGCTTCGACCAAACCAATCAAACCTTAACGAAAACCAATCTATTTATCAACATCATCACCTCCTCCATGATGCCAACCATGATGCTGATCTTGAACCTGATTACCTTGGCGGTGTTCTGGTTTGGTGCGCAAGCCGTCTCCGCATTCAACCTCAATATCGGTGACATGATGGCGTATATGCAATACGTTATGCAAATTATGATGGCATTTTTGATGCTATCCATGATGTTTATTATGATCCCACGTGCCTCCGTTTCTGCAGACCGCATCTCGGAAGTCCTCGAAAGTGAACCCGCCGTCAAAGAGCGCGACTGCGTCATTCCGCTTACCGATGTCAAAGGACGCTTAGAGTTTCATCACGTGGATTTTGGCTATCCGGGTGCGGAGGAACTCGTCCTCCATGACATCAGCTTTACGGCTTATCCCGGGCAAACCACTGCCTTCATCGGTGCAACCGGCAGCGGAAAATCCACCATTATCAACTTGATTCCTCGCTTTTACGACGTTACTTCGGGTTCCATCACCTTAGATGGGATTGACATTCGGGAGGTATCCTTACATGAACTGCGAAGCCATCTAGGCTTGGTTCCCCAACGAGCAAACCTATTTACGGGTACCATACGCTCCAACATCGCCTATGGCGAAGTGAGCCTTACCGAAGAAGAGATGCAGAAAAGTGCACGGATTGCCCAGGCCATGGAGTTCATTTCCTCCAAGGAGGATGGCTTTGATACCCACATTGCGCAAAGCGGCTCCAATCTGTCCGGTGGTCAGAAACAACGCTTATCCATTGCCCGAGCGCTTTCCAAACGAGCTCCTGTCTATCTATTTGACGACTGTTTTTCCGCTCTGGACTTTAAAACCGATGCTGCCCTTCGGGCGGCGCTGAAGCAAGAAACAGGCCAAAGTGCCATTCTGATGGTGGCTCAACGCATCAGCACGATCATGCATGCGGAGCAGATCATTGTTTTGGATAATGGCAGAATTGTGGGAAGAGGAACGCACAATGAACTGATGAAAACCTGCCAGGTATACGAAGAGATTGCCCTATCGCAACTGAGCAAGGAGGAGCTAACATGAGTGAACGTCGTGATGCTAGCTCCAACCGTCGCGGTCCAGGAGGCCCCATGGGGCATGGAATGGGGGCCCCTGCCGAAAAACCGAAAAATTTCCGCGCCACCTTTCATAAGCTTCTTCAGTATCTTGGTACCCACCGCATTACCATACTCATTGTTTTGATCCTGGCGGTGTTTTCGGCCACCTTCTCCATCTTAGGCCCTAAAGTGCTAGGTTGGGGCATGACCAAACTGGTAGAAGGACTCATGGCTTGGCAGATCGGAACCGGCCTACTCACGGACTTTGACTATATCAGAAACTGTGTGTTCGGTTTGCTGGCACTCTATCTGATCTCCGCTCTTTGTTCTTACCTTCAAAACTTCGTCATGTCGAAGGTTTCGATGAAAGTGACCTATCAGTTGCGAAAAGAGCTCTCTGAAAAAATGAACCGTTTGCCACTGAAGTACTTTGATCGAAAAACACATGGCGAAGTTCTTTCACGAATTACCAACGATGTGGATACCGTCAGCCTAACTCTAAATCAAAGCTTGACCCAGATTATTACCGCGATTACGACCTTATTGGGCACCCTGGTCATGATGCTTAGCATCAGCTGGCTCATGACAGTGGTCACCTTTCTGATCCTGCCGATTTCAGGTGGTCTCATTGGTCTTGTGATGAAAAAATCACAAAAGCACTTTATCAATCAGCAGAAGTATCTAGGGCAGCTCAATGGTCAAATCGAGGAGATCTATTCCGGCCACAACGTGGTACAAATGTTTAACAGCGAAAAGGCCGAACTGGAGAAATTTAAAGGCACGAACGATGAGCTCTATCACTCTGCCTGGATGTCTCAATTCCTTTCAGGCATGCTGATGCCAATCATCAGCTTTGTCAGCAACCTAGGGTATGTGATGATCTGTATTTTGGGCGGTTATCTTGCCGTGAAAAAGGTCATTGCCGTAGGCGACGTGCAGGCATTCATTCAATACATGCGCAGCTTTACCCAACCAATTTCTCAGATTGCCAACATCAGCAACACTTTACAATCGACCATGGCCGCTGCCGAGCGCGTCTTTGAGTTTTTAGATGAGGAAGAGGAATCTCCCGAAACCGACCATCCCGTTTCCGTCGATACCGTTAAGGGGCAGGTGGACTTCCAACAGGTCCGCTTCGGCTACACTGAGGAAAAAATCGTCATTAAGGACTTTAGCTGTCAGATTAAACCGGGGCAAAGCGTGGCCATCGTTGGCCCCACGGGTGCCGGAAAAACCACCATTGTGAAGCTTCTGATGCGTTTTTATGATCTCAACTCAGGCAGCATCTTAGTGGATGGCGTAAACATTGAGGACTATACAAGAGGGGACTTGCGCAGCATGTTTGGCATGGTTCTACAGGATACTTGGCTGTACCATGCAACCATCATGGAGAACTTAAAGTATGGCTCCTTTGAGGCAAGCGACGAAGAGGTTATCCGGGCGGCAAAGGCAGCCCACTGCGACGAATTCATTCGCGCCCTGCCGGACGGGTACCAGATGGTTTTGAACGAGGAAGCGAGCAACATTTCGCAAGGTCAAAAGCAGCTGCTCACCATTGCGCGAACCATCCTGCACAATCCGAAGATTCTGATTCTCGACGAAGCAACCAGCTCCGTGGATACGCGAACGGAAGTGTTGATTCAGAGTGCAATGGATCGTTTGATGGAGAGTCGCACGAGCTTTGTCATTGCTCACAGACTGTCTACGATTAAGAATGCGGACTTGATTTTGGTCATGCAGGAAGGCGACATTGTGGAGCAAGGAAACCATGATGAGCTGCTTGCCAAAAACGGAGTGTACGCCGCTCTATACCAAAGTCAGTTCTCTGAGGGGGATTAAACTCAGCGATAAAAACAAACGCATTCCACCGCACAGAATGCTGTTTGCTGATACGTTTCGAGGCGGAGAAATGGGGATTTTATGAAAAAGAAAAAAGCCTTACTTGTTTTACTGGTGGTGGCCGTCCTGGCTCTTGGCAGCACCGCCTACTATTTCCTGATTTACAGTGCCGGGTTTCTCAGTACCGATAATGCGAAAGTCACCGCAAAAATGTATCCTATCTATCCTGCCACCGCAGGAACGCTGCTGGAATGGAATGTCCGAAACGGGGACTTCGTGGACAAAGACGAAGTCCTCGGCCGGACTCAAAGCCTTCCCTACGTTACTTCCCCCATCAAGGGCAGTGTGGTGCAGAACAATGCGGCCAAAAACCAAACGGTTTCGCCCACAACTCAACTGGCCGTCATTGCAGATACCGATCATCTGTACATTGGAGTGAATATTGAGGAGACTTCCATCTCCAAAATCTCCATCGGACAAACGGCAGAGGTGACCATCGATGCCTATCCGGGGGTGACGTTCTCTGGAAGTGTCACGGAAATCGGAAGCACCACGCAAACCTACTTTTCCTCGAATTCCAGCTTTACAACCAGCGGCACCTATACTAAAGTCACACAATACATACCCGTCAAGGTGGAGATCAGCAATCCCGATAATCTGCCGCTTATTTTCGGAATGAATTCCACAGTTAAATTCAATTTGAAGTAATGGAGAGAGTAAGGGGTTACGAATCATGAAACGAATCATTGCAGTTCTTCTGAGTGTCCTTCTGCTGCTGTCCCTCGCCTCCTGCGGCGGGGGTAAAGGCGGCGTAAATGTCACAGTATCCAAAGTAAAAACGGATAGCACCTTAGATGGCGCTTCCTACAATGCCTACCTACAAGCCGCCACCGAAGTGACCATGGTGCCAAAGGTGATGGCTACCATCAACGAAGTCCGTTTTGCCGTGGGCGATTCCGTGAAACAAGGCGATGTCTTGATCGTCTTGGATCAAACCGATGTGTTAAACCAAATGAATCAAGCGCAAGCAGCTTATGGAGTAGCTAAAATCAACTATGAAAATGCCAAGGGCGGCTCTGCCTCCTCCACTCGCCTTAAGCTGCAGCAAGCCGTGGACTCCGCCCGCATTGGTGTGGATAGTGCCACGGTAGCCTTTAACACTGCCCAAAGCAATTATGATAAGATCAGCTATCTGGTCTCCATTGGGGAAGAGAGCAACTTCAATCTCCAGCAGGCGGAAAACAGTCTTAACACCGCAAGAAACGCGCTGGAGAATGCAAAAAATGCACTAAAAGCAGCGCAAGATACCTATCAGCTCAGTGACAGCACCCTTATTCCCGAAAGCATCGCTGTGGCAAGCAAGCAGTTAGACAGTGCCAAAGCTTCGGTTTCCACCGCACAGTCCGCCCTCAATAACACCAAACTGACGGCTCCCATTTCCGGTGTAATTGCTGAGATTCAGGCAACCAAAGGGGAAATGGCAAGCGCACAGTCAACAAAGGTTACCATCATCGATCCCAGTTCTATGGATCTCGTGGTCTCAGTGACCGGAAGCGACATGCTTTCCCTGCAAAGCGGAATGCAGGTTCCGATCCTGGTAACGGATCTTCCAAATCCATATACCGGTACCGTACTTAGCATCTCTCCTTCTGCCGATGCGACAAGCGGCCTATTTGATGTAAAAATCAAGCTTGAGAATCCGGATGGAAGCTTGCGAGCTGGCATGTTGGCAACCGCCCAATTTTCCAATCCTTCCGACAGCTCCAAGCTTTATGTCCCCCAACAATCCGTCGTGGAGGAAAACGGAACCTACTACGTCTACAAAATTACGGATAATAAAACCGAAAAGGTTACGGTTACCCTTGGCGCAACAAAAAACCTTTACGTGGAGATTCAGAGCGGTTTGACCATGGAGGATATCGTGGTAGTGGACGGCATCGATAAGGTCACGGAAAACGCTTCGGTGAATATCATCAAGAGTATTGAATAAGAAAAGAGGGCTTTCCATATGAAACGAATTCTTGCATTTAGTTTGGTGCTTGCCGTTCTAAGCTCTGGATTTTGCTTTGCTGCAGTGCCTACAACGGCGGCAACGAGCGAACCCGTTCCCATCTCACTTGACACCATTGAGTCACTTTGGACCAAGCAAAGCCCGGAACTGACCAAACTAAAAAGTGAGCTAGCCATTTCCCGAAGAAGCTATGACGATCTATCCGATTCCATGGAGAGGGCGGATGAGAACAACAATTATGCGGCCTTAAACTCTCTTTTAAGTGGTCGCGACCAGGCAAAGCTTGCCTACGATGTTGCGACGCTCCAATACGATCAAAAGGTGAAGAATGCCATTCTTTCTGCAAAGGAAGCCTTCCTTCTGTGCTGGCAAGACCAACTAAATCTTGCCTCTGCGAAGGCAAAGCTGGCACAAAAGCAAGATCAGCTCCAGCGAAATGCGCAAGGAGTCCAGAACGGCTATCTCTCCCAGAAGTCTTACGATGACCTAAAAAATGCTGTGGACGACCTGAAAAACAACGTAACGACGCTAAAAACCAAGTTCGAAACCGATGAGACCACATTAAAAACCAAACTTGGATTGAACCTGAATGCCAACATCGTCTATACCTATCCTGACTTAAATGAAATGGCATTCCAATCGCTCATGAACGTCAATCCAGAAACCGACTTAGCTGCCATGCAAACCAACAGTGTGAATCTAAAGGTATTGCAGGTAACCCATGATAGCTTACAGCGCTACATCCGAAGCTACACCAATGGAACGCAGGTCGAAGGGGCTCTTGTGAACCTGGAAACCGTGAAAAAGAACCTTCCTGCAAGCTATACCGCGCAATATCAGCGCATGATCAGCCAATACCAAGACTTGCAGAATGAGTATCGAAAGCTGGGCATCCAAAAAGATAAACTGGATAAAACCCAAAAGCAGTTTGAGATGGGTTTTGTCTCTTCCCTCGCCCTCAGCAACGCAAAGCTCGACCTTTCCACTCAGGAAACGGTAGTAAAACTCAAAGAGTGTAGCCTGTACGACACTTACCTCATCTACACCAACATGGTCTCCGGTAACTAGCCAAACTAGGAAGGGTTTCTGATGGTATCATCAGAAACCCTTCCTTTTTTATAAATTGTGCTGCCATGAGAAAAAGTAGCTTGCATGCATTCTCAAGATCGATATAATAATATATAGGTAAATACGATACACCTAAGAACAAAGGAGATGAGTATGATGAAAAAATTAGTCGTAATCACCGGAGCCAGCTCAGGCATCGGAATGGAGCTAGCCAATCGCTTCCATGCGGAAGGACACCCCGTCCTACTTTTGGCACGCCGAAAAGAGTTGATGGAAGAATTGGGACTCTCGAACTGCATCTGCAAGTCCGTGGACGTCACAGATTACCAGGCCATGGAGCAGGCCATTCGTGAAGCCGAGCAGCAGTATGGGGAAACCGATCTCTTAATCAACTGTGCTGGCATCATGTTGCTAGGACGTCCCACCACGCAAGCCTTCGAAGAGTGGGAACGTATGATTGACGTAAACGTCAAGGGCATTTTAACAGGTACCCATGTGGTTCTGCCTGACATGGTCAAGCGGAACGGAGGTACCATCTTAAACATCAGCTCCATTGCCGGGCGGAAAACCTTCCCCAATCATTCGGTCTATTGTGGCAGTAAGTTCGCCGTGCATGCCATTACCGAATCCATGCGAAAAGAAGTGTCGGACCATAATGTCCGAATCCTGGTGATTGCACCGGGCGTAGTCGAGACCCCCTTACTCAGCCACACCACCGATGAAGGCCTCAAAACCGGTTATGAACACTGGAAGGAATCCATTGAAAGCGGCCTTGATGTCAAGCAGATTGCGGACTGCGCGCTCTTTGCCTACCACATGCCGCAGGAAGTTTCCATACGGGAAATCGTGATCGCCAAAACCAAACAGGCGGACTAAAGAGAGCCTCTCTTAAGGAAGCAAGTAATATGGGGAGGGTGGCTACCGGGTTCCTCTCCCCGTCAAGGCAATGGAGTCTCCCCCTAGGCTCACCCGATTTTCGGCCACATGTCCCTCCAAGATCCGTTTGCTTCGTTGCATGACCGAATCTTGATTCTGCAGCATGGCGGGTATGTCCGGCTCGTATTCTCGTCCTATCATGGGGTACTTCTGTTCCCCCAAATTGTGATACGGCAAAAGGTTTACTTCAGGATTTCCTTTCAAACGGCGGATGAATTGTGCCGCTCGGATCAGATTCTCTTCCTCATCGTTATAGCCAGGAATGATGGGGATGCGAAGAATCACGCGGCAGCCACGCTCCGGTGCCCACTGGCAAAGCTGGACAATGTTTTCTAAAATCCGTTCATTTCCTACCCCGGTCAACTCCCGATGGGTTTGAGGGTTCATATGCTTCAGATCCACAAAGACGGTATGACAGTATCGAGCTGCTTCCTGAAGAATGTCCCAACTGGTATAGGCGGAGGTTTCCAAGCAGGTGTTGAGGTAGTTTGATCGGCATAAGCGCAGCAGTTCGATTGCCACGTCAGGCTGCATCAGAGCTTCCCCACCCGACAGGGTCACGCCTCCTCCCTGCTTCCGATAAAAGGCAAGGTCCTTATACGCTTCCTCAAATAACTCTCTTGCCGTGTACGCCTTCCCTGTGATCGCCCGATTCTGCCCCAAGCAGGATGGAATGCAGGCAAAACAGTGGGTACACTTCGAAAAATCCACTTGTACCTTTGCCTCAAGCAGGGAGTTTACCTCACGCTCACAGAGAAGAACGCAACGTCCACAACCAAGGCAGCGTTCTGGGTTGACGGATAACTGTAATTTTGGGCTTAGGCCAAAGGGATTGCTGCACCACTTGCACCGAAGGGGGCAACCCTTGAAAAAGATGATGGTGCGAATCCCCGGCCCATCCGTATGACGATAGCGCCCAATATCAAACACAATGGCTTTTTTCTCGTCCATGATCGTCTCCCTAAAAAATCAGCAAACAAGAGGGGTAGGGCACCCCCTCTCGTTTGCTTGTATAAAAAGCGGTTCCGTGGCCCCGCATTACAAATTCTCCCCTTAGAACTGGTGCTCGGTGCGGTTGATGATATCATCCTGCACGCGTTCTGCCAGATCCGTCCAATAGACGCTGTACCCCGCCACACGCACCATCAGGGTAGGATATTGCTCGGGATGCTGTTTGGCATCGATGAGGGTTTTTTTATCGATGGTGTTGAACTGCACGTGATAGACTCCGTAGTCGTTGAGCATGGTGCGCACAAGATTGGAAAAGTTCAGGAGTCCTGCTTCCTTATAGGTCGGAAGCTTATAGGTACTCTTAGGGCAATGTAGTCCCGTATCACGAATGGTCATCATAGTTAACGGCTCCTTTCTTATCTTGTTCTCGGGTTCTTAGGAAGGTTCCATCATTTCCGATTGGCTGATCCACATGTTAAGTAGTGTTCCGTTGGTATACAAGCTATAATCCAACTTCCCATAACTCCGGGCCGCCGCCGTTGGGCCGTTCCGGTCCGCCTGCTGGGTGGCCGACATGGTGTCGGAAATCGGCATTTTGGCCAATCGACCATTGGGCGTAGCTCCGGTCATTGCCCCGTAACCAACATTGGACTGCACCATCTGCACCGCTGCATCACAGTACTGCCCCGCGCGATAGAGCTTCAATCTGGCGGATACCGTGGCAAAGTGTTTCCACAGATCGGCGGCAATTTCGTCCACAAAATCAAGGTCATTGCCAAAGGTGGGAGCTGCTTTCAGTTTGGCACGAAGCTCCTCATAGCCCACAAAGTTCGCCAGGCATGCATCGCGCACCTGTGCAAGTGTCGCTTCCTTATCTTCATACACTACCTTTTTGATGGCAGCAACCGAATCTACCATGGTTGCAAAGCCGCACATGTTCATGGTCGGGCCCACATTGACCAAGGCTCCCCCTGTGGTTGCATCCTTACACTTCTCCATGGCCCCTTCCAGAAGCATGGTGAAGGTGGGGAGGTTGAACTGCTCGGCCAAGATTTTTTCTACAATCAGCATGTTGGCGTGGGCTTCCTTGATGGCATACTCCACCTGTCCTTTGACCGCGGCATAGAATGCCTCAAAGGTGGTAAGATCCTGGGGATCACCACTTTCGTAGGTGACCAACTTCCCACAAAAGCTGCCGTCCACACCTTCCGCCTTGACTCCATTGGTAAGGGCGCAGAGTGTGGCGCCCGCTACGTTGATGATTCCGGAATCGGTGTGCCCATACTGTAAGCCTTCCGCGCCCGGCTCCACACATCCGATGGGCGACCCATAGGTTAAGATTTGCTTTCTCGTGTAGTGGCTGTGTCCATTCAGACCAGCGGCTCGCCGTTCCAACATATCGTACAGGCCCTCGCAATTGAAGAAGGAGGGGTGTCCCATTCCTTCCGCGGCCAATTCGCAGGCTTCTAGTAACAAGGAATCTGGCGTTTTTTGATGCAACATCAAACAAACCGCAGGGGATGTAGTTCTGGCGTATCTCATGGCCCGTAGGCATAAATAGGACAGCTCGTTGCTGGCATCCTTGCCATTTTCATCTAAGCCTCCCACATCCAAGTGAGGATAGCGATAGTAGCCACCAAAAATGTAGGCCATGTTGGTAGACTGGAACCACACGTTTGAGGTCACACGGATGTACAGTTCCTCAATGAGTTCCAGCGCCCCCTCGGGCGTCAACTTCCCGGCTTCCACATCGGCTTTGTAATAGGGATACATATATTGATCAAAACGACCCCAGGTGATGGACGGGCCCGCTCCCTCCACAAAAAGGAAAAAGCAGACACACCAAGCCGTTTCACAGGCATCGTAAAAGGAGGTAGCCGGTCCCCAGGGAACGCGCTGCATCATGGATGCCATTTTCAGAAGCTCTTCCTTGCGCACAGGATCAGACTCCGTTTCGGCTTTTCGGGCGCAAGAGGCAGACAACCGCTCGGCCCAATCCCGTATGGCTTCGCAGACCTCAATGAGGCCCAGATAAAACTCCCGACGGTCGATGGACTGAGGGTCATTCGGGTCTAATGCCGCCAAAAAGGCTTTGGCCTCCTCGTAGTATTTCACAAAGCCATGCGCAATGACATCCGTCCACCGGGGGATAAAGTGAGACCCATTGGAGCAAATGTAATTGCTCACATCGGATACCCCGCCATTTTGTGCACGGTCAAACTCTTCCGGGGTCACGTAGGTTTTCCACTGCGCGGTGGGTGTTTTGTCCTTCCAATAGGGGATGAGATCCTCCTGCAATTCCTTCCGATCCTCGTCGGAAATTTCAAAAGGGTCATAGATTCGATCTCGTAAGTTCGGCAAATCATCCGCCAGCCAATGGGCATGCAGTTCGATGGCAAAGTTGGCTCCACGAATGCGCTGGGTGGGCCAGCCAACCAGTTGCTCGTAATCATACACCCGATCACTGAGGCTGCGGTAAACTTCGGCGGCCGCTCGATATCGACGACGCAAGGGCGGTTGTCCCTCCGTTTCCCGGTAGACCTTGGTATAGGCTCTTGCCCGGGTGATATCCACATTCGGACGGTTTGCATGCAACATGCCATTCAACTCTTGGGTGCGTTTGGTGCTGCCGGATTTGGCGACATTGCCGGATCGAATCGCCTGCCCCAACTGTCCACCTTTTAATTCTGTCGCTACCATAGTACCATCTCCCTTCCCTTGCACGTTCCTGGATCTATGATTTTGCCTCGTTGTTTCTCCCTGTTGTAAGGAAACCATGCTCACATCCTTTGTATTTTAGTAGAACCATGTCGAATTTGAACCAAACATAATGGGATATACTTCCAGTCTATCGCTTCCCACTAAAAAATCAAGGAAGAGAATCGAAACATTGTATTCAAGAATGGAATGAATGGAGTTATGAACTGTTTAAGGGGGATTTCACATGAACTTGGAATATTTGCGCTATTTCATGGTATTGGGACGACTGCAGCATTACAGCAAGGCCGCAGAGCAGTTGCATATCTCTCAACCCGGATTGAGCCACGCCATCACAGCCTTGGAAAAAACCATGGGGGTTCCCCTCTTTCAAAAGACAGGGCGCGGCATTGTCCTGAGTGAATATGGGGAGATGCTCTTGCCGGAAGCGGAGAAGATTGTATCCCGTTTAGATGATTGCATTCATAGCTTTCATCATATGAAAGAAGGAGGAGGCATCATTCGCATTTCCAGCGTCACTCCGGTGGCGAGCACCTTAGTCGCCAAGCTGACGCAGGAGTTCTTGCGCAGCAATCCTAACTGTGACTTTACTTTCTCGGTAGGCATGTCCAGTGAAATCTACTCCGCCTTGAAAGAGCATCGCATTGACATTGGATTCTGCTCCAAAGTCATGAAAGATCCGGAAATCCTCTATACTTCCGTACACAAACAGCATATGGTGGTCATCGTTCCGGAAGGACATCCTCTGGAGCAACGGGAGGCGGTTCGTCTTGTCGATACCTTAGCGTACCCTCATGTGACGTTTTCCTGGCGCAGTGGTTTACGAAGCACCATTGATCATCTATTCTCCCCAGTTCGAGCCCAATGGAACATCGTTTATGAGGTAGAAGATGCGGATTTTATTCTGGGTCTTGTGGCCAATGGATTTGGCATTACCGTCATGCCGGAAATTCCGGTGACGCACCTTCACGCAGGCGTAAAGATTCTTCGTCTATCGGAGCCTAATTGGGAAAGTCATTTTTACATCCTGCGGAGAAAGGAAAAATATCTACTAAATAGCATCGAAGAGTATCACCGTTTCTTCCTCCAGCGATCCAAAGAACTTTCTAAGTAGAAACACTCCCCCCTCCTGTCCTGTTCAGAAATTGGGGAGTGTTTCCTCGGTTACGTACTCTGACGGCCGTTTTTGGGATCGAATGCAAACTGTCCCTTTAAAATTTCTTCGCCAATTCAAAGCCAGTCAGCCAATGCAGTTCATTGTTTAGAATCACGCCATAATAGTCGGCATCCTCAATCACCTTGACCACTTGAACTAGATCACCCAGTTTTGCAAATTCATGGTTGTGCTTGTTTGACGTAACTTCCACAATATCCCCCACCGCAATGGTGGGACGGTTCGGGTTGATGGACCCTAGCTCACTGCTGTCCATCCAGTGATACTTTCCATCCGGCAGCTCCACAGCGTAGATGTTCCCTAGCCACCGACTGCTGATGGTCCCTGGCGTACCGCTTGGCAAATCCTCGTGCTTTACCAGTGTCATCACCTTTTCTCCTGGCCAAAACTGCTCGCTCCTCACAACAATCACCTCACTCATTAGTATATCGTGTTACCAGCAAAGAGGTACGTGAGGTATGCCCATGAACAGGCCCAACCTCCATGGAAGTGCTAGGTTAATCCATTTGGTTTCCGTGAGAAGCCAAACTTTTTTGACCGAATGATGCAAAAATTCTTCTTGCCTTCGCACCAGTGCTGTGCTATTATTTACTTATATTGTAAATATAATAAACTGAGCAGGCGATGAACTTAGTTAAGTTCGTGGGGCTGGGCCCTTTTGGGGCAACAGGGATTGATAACCTGTGGGACAGTAATATGTTCCACAGGTTTTTTGTCGTTTTGAGCAAAAACCTGATCCATGAATTGAAGTTTGGAGGAATTGATTTGAATCGGAAACGTAAGGTCGCTGTCCTATCCATCGCATCAAACTCACTACTACTCCTTCTCAAAGTCATTGCAGGAATGGTCAGTGGCTCGGTGAGCATTCTTTCGGAGGCCATTCATTCATCGATGGATCTCATCGCTTCTCTGGTGGCCTTTCTCTCCGTCTCCAGTTCGGGAAAACCTGCGGATAAAGAGCATCCCTATGGGCATGGAAAGATTGAAAACATCTCCGGCATTTTTGAAGGGCTCTTAATTTTTGTGGCGGCCGGGATGATTCTATTGGAAGCAATCAAAAAAATCATGCACCCCACTGCAATCGATAACACGCTCCTTGCCATCGCCGTCATGATGATTGCCGCCCTTGTCAATTTCTTCGTTTCAAAGTACTTATATAAAGTAGCCAAAGAAGAAGATTCCATGGCCTTGGAAGCGGATGCCCTCCATTTAAAAACCGACATTTACACGTCCTTGGGGGTGGGATTGGGCATTCTGCTATTGAAGCTCACGGGGCTCATGATCTTAGACTCCATCGTTGCCATATTCGTTGCCCTTCTGATCATCAAGGAAGCCTATGAGCTGTGCTACACCGCATTTGGTCAACTTATTGATGCAAGGCTGTCTGAGCAAGAAGAGTCCGAAATCATTCGCGTGATTGAACGAGTCAATCAAGAACACCAGATCCTAGATTATCATAAGTTAAAAACCAGAAAATCCGGAGCAATGAAGCACATTGATTTTCATATTACCTTACCGTCTGACCTTACCGTGAAGGAAGCCCATGACAGGATTGCCTGCTTAAAAAAGGAACTCGACACACAGGTAAGAAATACGCGGGTGAGCATTCACATTGACCCTAAGGACCGATCTGAAGTAGAGGGATAGGTAAACTGAAAGAAAGAAAGAAAGAAACAAGCGCCAGAAGTTGTCTGCTTCTGGCGCTTGTTTATTGGGAGTGAGAGAGTTTTGGTCTTGCCTCTAATGCTAGGATAACAGATTGTCTGAAAACATCCGTGACCTTATCACATAACGAGATGTTTTCTAACTCTTGTGACCTAAGTCATATTCCAAAATGGCTGTTTGTAGATATTTCTAACGAAGCTGCACATACTTGGATTAGCGTTTTGAATCAACGGATGGAGGATACCATGGGATTACAGTCAAAGATCCTGTGTGCTGCTATGACCACACTTCTGCTCGCTTGCTTCGCGAGTTGCAGCATGCAAACAACAAATCAGAAGCAGAACGATCAGCTCTCTACCAATCAGAACCGACAGTTTGAAAATAACTATACCAGCAATAACCCCGTGGATAAATCAAATGTCCCATAAGAGCATCTACCGTATCTACAAAAAGTCCCACAGCCGTTGCACTTCAACCGCTGTGGGACTTTTTATTCCCGGACTTAAGGTGCAAACCGATAGGATGCCAACTCAAAGTTGGAAAGATAGTGCAGCTCATTGTCGACAAGCACCTTGTAATAATCCACATCTTCAAATACCTTAGCCACGCGAAACATATCGCCGATGGTTGCAAACGAATGATTATGTTTGCTCGATGTAATCTGTATGATATCTCCCCTTTCGATTTCATGGCGATCCGGATCGATGGAGCTAACTTCCGTGCTGTCCAACCAATGAAAGTCACCGTCACTGGTTCTGATTGCATATAACGTATCGCGCCACTTGCTCATTACAAGACCTGTTTTACCAGGTTCGATCCCCTCGTCATTACCCAAGATAATCACTTTATCTCCTGGATAGAATTGTGCCCCCCTCATAGCATCACCTCACTATAGTATAGGTGTTTTTCTTTGCTTGGTGTCTTGGGAATCGTTACCTTTACTTAGTATAAATCATCCTTTTAATTACATATTGATATTTACATATATATACTTATGTGATAAATTATTATTAGCCGGAAGCACCAAATCTGAAACAGAAACGAGGAAAAGAGAATGAAGAAAAAGAAGAGTGCATTACTACTAATCTCGGCAATCCTAGGCCTACTCTATTCCATCTACATCATTTCTTATTTTACTGGGACTAACGCATCCACCAACGACACTGCCGAAGCAATCGGCGTAGGTCTTGCGACTATGTTGGTCATGCCGCACATGATCTGTACGGTTTTAGCAACCTTGTTCAATCTACTTGGTTGGGCAATGAGTCACAGGGGCTTTGCTTTGACCGGAGGCATCCTATATGCGGTTTCCGCCGCCACATTCCCGCTGTATGCCTTGTTTGTTGTCCCACAAATTGTCCTTTCCTTTGTCGGCTTTGCCAAGCTTAAAAACCTCAATGCACCGAAAGAAGAAACGCTTCCCGTGTAAACTACATAATAATAGTGCTAGTCTGGCTAGGTGGGTGATACGTTTGACGGCCTATCACCCACTTCTTTCCAAATTGCATCAAACTGCGAACATTTGAAATAAAACAATAACTTGCGTCCTATACCCTTCGAAGCTAAAATGGGACTTTGAAAATGACAAACAAAAGTCCCGCAGCGTGTTAAATCTCAACAGCTGCGGGACTTTTCATTTTGGCACGCCCGAAAGGACTCGAACCTTCAACCCTCAGAACCGGAATCTGATGCGCTATCCATTGCGCTACGGGCGCGTATACTATTTATTCTAGTGCTTACACAGTATAAACAAAAACAGCATACTTGTCAAGAAATCCAGACGGAGAAAGCAAAAAAGACGCATAAGCGAATTGTCCCTGCCATAGGTTGAAGTATGTTGCTTGTTCCTCCTAGCATGCGTTCCATCCGAGGCGAAACGAAGTGCCCGCTGCTGCGGGCGAAAGGAGGTCGCCGGAATGTCCAACGAGGCAGAAGCCAATGGAATCTATCAAACTCTTCTGTTTCAGAAACCGATGAGACCTCGAAAGGAGCCTCTCCTTCTCTATTTTGGTCTACCTGTTTCCGAAAAAAAACTCCGTAAGGAAACGGAGCGCTGCGCTCGTGCCCTCTTTCGTTGGGGCATCAAACCTGGAAGTGCTGTGTTTCTCTGTCAAACCCAAACCCCCGAACTGCTTTATTCTCTTTTTGCCATATGGCAGTTAGGTGCGGTGGCACATCTTCTTCACCCGGATGCACCGCTTCAATCCCTGCGAGATTGCATATCCACCGCCAAGGGGGAATTGCTGCTCCTATCCGATGTGTACGCCCAGCGCTTTGCCGGTATCCTTAAGCAAGAGTCTTCCGTTCAGACGGTTCTGGTGCCTCTCACCCACTCCATTTCACTTCTTCAGCAAGCTCGGCTGCGCGGCACTCTCCCCACCCCTCCTGCTTCCCTCTCCTCCCCTCGCCTTCTTTTGTGGAAGGAATTCATCGAATCCGGCAAAAGCATCTGCGCCGTCGATGCTTCCCCACTTTCTTCGAACGCAGCTGCCGCGGTATACTACCCTTCGTTCCGCCCAGCCTCTGCTCGCACCATTGGACATCGCCAAATTTGTGATGCCACCAGGCAGCTCTGCCACGCTCTCCCCACATCACAAAAGGGAGCCTTTCTGCTCTCACAGCAACGTCCTTGGCAAGCCGAAGCATTGCCCGCATTGCTACTTCCCTTTTGCTCCGACCTTTGCTTGCTCTTAGAACCGCGCAATTCAGATTCTGAGCTGCTATCCACTCTGCTAACCAATCAGTTGGACTATCTGCACTGTGATCGTTCCTATTGCCTGTGGTTGCAAGAGCAGGGGCTCGCCTCGGCAGCACTTTCGCACCTAGCCTTGCTTCACCCCGAACCGATGCCTGATTAGCAAACCCTTACACTAACAGATACGAGCTTTCGTCTTTTCACATCTCTCATTCTGAAGGATGTGAAAAGACGTTTTTTTGATAAACTTCCGCAAAGGACTTGAAGGGGCTTGCTCTTCCATGCTAGAGTAGAAGAAGTGACCTTATGTTCTAACTGCGAAGACTGAAAACAGAAAGGACGTGTTCCATTATGGATCAATTTAATTTTTATATGCCCACTCGTATATTATTCGGGAAAGGGGCGCTTTCCAAACTGCGTAAGCAACGCATGCCCGGCAAGCGTGCTCTCATCGTGATTTCCAGCGGCAAATCCACCCGCAGCAATGGCTACCTTGCCCGGGTCGAGGAAGAGCTTGCTTCCGCCGGTGTAGAGACCTTCGTATTTGACCAAATTCTAGCCAACCCCGTGGTTGCCAATGTGGAAGCCGGTGCAGCCGCAGCCCGGGAACATCAGTGTGACTTCGTCGTAGGCCTTGGCGGTGGCAGCAGCATCGACGCTGCCAAAAGCATCGCCACCATGGCTACCAACGAGGGTAAGTATTGGGATTACATCTTCGGTGGTACCGGTGGTGGTCAGAAGATGAAGTGCGATCCCCTCCCCCTCATTGCCATTCCTACCACGGCAGGCACAGGAACCGAGGCAGACCCCTGGACAGTAATCTCCAACGAAGAAACCCAGGAAAAAATGGCATTCGGCAACGACAAAACCTTCCCCGTCATCGCCATCGTGGACCCTGACCTGATGCTCACCGTGCCCCCTCAATTCACGGCGTACCAAGGCTTTGATGCCCTCTTCCACAGCACGGAAGGATACATTGCCACCAAAGCAAACTTCATGAGTGATCTCTTTGCTCTGCGCGCCATTGAATCCGTTGGTCGTAATCTGGCCGCTGCCTATCAAGACGGCAGCAACGAAGCTGCTCGCGAGCAAGTCGCCTTCGGCAGTACCCTTTCCGGCGTGGTTATGTGCGTGGGTAGCACCACCTCTGAGCACGCCTTGGAGCATCCCATGAGCGCCCACCACTCCGACCTTCCGCATGGTGCCGGTCTGATCATGATCAGCATTGCCTACTATACTCACTTCATCAAGCATGCGCCCCAGCTTCGGGAGCGGTTCATTGACATGGCACGGGCCATGGGTAAACTGGATGCCAGCGATCCCATGGACTTCATCACTGTCCTGACCGATCTGCAAAAGACCTGTGGGGTCTATGACTTAAAGATGTCGGATTATGGCATTCGCCGTGAAGAACTGCCTGCTTACGTCAAGGATGCCAAAGCCACCATGGCAGGGGCCTTCCGCATGGACCATGTGGCACTGAGCGATGAGGATTGCCTCGCCATCTACGAAGCATCTTACCGCTGAGTTCCTCTTGCACCCTTCTTTTCATACTCTTTGGTAAACTCTTGTTTTAGGCTCATAGTTTTCCTCGGTTCGGACAAACTTCTCATGAGGTGATAAGGATGCCAAAGGATAGCCAGCCGGACAAGAAATCGGTCCGCATGCAGAAATGCAATGGGCAAACTCCGCTGACCCGTGAAAATCAAAACCAGAATCCCAATTCCAAAAAGCAGTCCGTTCCGAATAACGATGTGTAAAAAAGAAGGCCGCCCAAGATAAGGGCGGCCTTCTTTTCTAATTTCTGCTAAGATCCCAAAAGGGATCGTTTCCGTTTTTGGTTTTCTTAGGCTAAGCACAGCGCAATCACCACACCAAGGATCGCGCCTGCGATGACTTGTGTGGGCGTATGGCCCACAAATTCCTTTAATTTCTCTTCGGACGGCAAATCCTTGCCCAAAGACTCAAAGAAGGTAATCATTTCATTTAAGATTTTCGACTGCTTGCCGGTTTCCAGACGAACTCCCATAGCGTCATGCATCACAATAAAGGCCAGAACCGCCGTTACGCCAAACTGAAAGGAGGCAAGTCCATAGATGATGGCCGATGTGGTTGCCACGGACATCACGGTGGCTGAGTGGCTGCTCGGCATTCCGCCATCGCCAAACATGCGGAACAGATCAAACTTTTTATTGATAATCGCATAGATGATCGTCTTTAAAACCTGCGAGCAAGCCCACGCAAGCAAACCATTGACAAGCAAGGGATTCTGCAAAAGTTGTTCCATCCAATTCATATGTATGCCTTCCTTTACAAGGTAGCGTGAGCGCTAGAAACCCTAAATTCTGGGAAACCTATGGGGGATTGCCCCCTTCTTTCGCTATTATATCCTATTTATATACGATTTGCACTTAATTTTTTCATTTTAACGCTTAAATTTCCGGAAAGCCCTCCTTAATTTGCATCTACTCTCTATCCTCTTCTTGCTTCTTATGCTATAATGGAACGCATGATTTGTCTCGCAGCAAAGTCTGCGTTTGTTTTGTAACCAAGCCAATCATAATCTAAATACAAAGGAGCATTTTGTGATGAATCCTATTCCTTCTTCCGATCGGTTGGTCTCGGTCCATTCGGATATCCGAGGCCCTGTCTTTGTAAAAGCGATGGAAATGGTTGCCGCCGGCACAGATGTTCTTCGCTTGAATACTGGTAATCCCGCCACCTTTGGTTTTGAAATGCCCGACAGCGTCCGAACTGCCCTGATGAGCAATCTGGATAAAGCCGTGGGTTACTGCGATCTCAAAGGCATGCCTGAGGCGAGAACTGCCATCCATCAATATCATTTGGGCAAAGGCATTACCGAACTGACCCCCGACGATATTTTCATCGGCAACGGTGTAAGTGAAGTGGTCAGCATGGTCATGACCGCCTTTCTAAACCCCGGGGACGAAATCCTAATTCCCTCCCCCAGCTACTCCCTTTGGACCAACATGGCCTACATTACCGAGGCAAAGCCGGTCTTCTACCGCTGCGATGAATCGTCCAATTGGTATCCTGACCTGGAGGATATCCGCAGCAAGATGACAAAGAAAACCCGAGCCCTTCTCATCATTAACCCCAACAATCCCACGGGAGCTCTCTATCCCAGGGAGATGTTAGAGGCGCTGATTCAGGTGGCAAGGGAGCATGAACTGGTGATCTTTTCGGATGAAATTTATGACCGTCTGGTCATGGACGGATTGGAGCACATTTCCACCGCATCCCTTGCCCCCGATCTTCCGGTGTTCACCTTCAACGGCCTGTCTAAGTCTCATATTGTTTGCGGTTTTCGTTGCGGTTGGATGGCAATCAGCGGCCCCAAAAAGCTAAAAGAGCAGGTGATCGCCGCGATTACCAAGCTAGCCTCCATGCGTCTGTGCGGCAACGCATTGACCCAACTGGTCATTCCCTCAGCTCTTGCGGACAATGAGAGCACCAAGGCTCTCATCTCCCCCGGTGGACGGCTCTATGAGCAGCGAGAAGCCACGATCACAGCCCTGGACACCATCCCTGGCATCTCCTATGTCAAGAATTCTGCGGCCTTTTACCTCTTCCCCAAGCTGGATAAAGAGCGCTTCCACATCAAGGACGATCGGAAATTTGTGATGGATCTGCTTGAGGCAAAGCATATCCTCATGGTGCCCGGAAGCGGCTTTGATTGGCCGGAACCCGACCACTTCCGCATCGTCATGTTGCCAAAACCCGAGATTTTGCATCGTGCCATGCTGGATTTGGGTGACTTCCTTAGCACCTATCGTCAGGACTAAGTGCCTTTTCCGATTTCGGAAGCCAGAAAATCCGTACGTTCGCTAAGAAGCAGGAAAGGAACCAAACCATGGAACAAAGCAAGCAAGAGCCCGTATTTCGAATTGGCCCCATTCGTCCCCCCAGCGAAGCGAACAGCCTTCTTCTTCAAGTGACCCAGGGCTGCACTTGGAACAAGTGCAAGTTCTGTGAACTTTATCAAGATACCAAGTTCCGTGCCTTCTCCGCAGATAGCATCAAGCAGGATATCGATGCCATCGCCTACTATGCGGAGAAAGCCAAACCGTTTATTCATGGCGACGGCACCTTTGACCGCATTGGACTAAACCGTATCCTTAGCTCCATGGAGCCCCAGGCACAAAACTGCTTTTCCATGGTTGTCAATTGGTTGCTCGGCGGTGGACAAACGGTGTTTCTTCAGGACGGAAACACCCTGGCCCTTCAAAACGGCAGACTTTCCGATGTCCTTAGCTACCTAAAGCAGACCTTTCCACAGATTACCCGCATCACCTCCTATGGGCGTGCGGAGTCCCTGTCCCGCATCAGTGCGGAGGAATATGCCGAGCTTCATGCAGCTGGGCTGACCCGCATCCATTCCGGCTTTGAGTCCGGCTCTGACCAGGTTCTCCAGCTGATCCACAAGGGTGTCACCGCACAGCAGGAGATCCAAGCCGGGAAAAATATCAAAGCTGGCGGCATTGAGTTTTCCGTTTACTTCATGCCCGGGGTGGGTGGAAAGGCCTTAAGCCAAGAAAATGCCCGTGGTATGGCAGAGGTTGTCTCAGAAATTGACCCGGATTTTGTCCGGATCCGCACCGCGGCCATCAAACCGGGTACACAGCTGTATGAGGACTTTCTGGCCGGACATTTCGAGCTTTGTACCGACGATGAAAAGGTGCTGGAGATCAAGACCCTCATTGAGCAATCCCACTGTGAAAGAGCCAGCATCGTCAGCGACCATATCATCAACCTACTGCCCCATATCATGGGAAGCTTAGGGAGGGATAAGGCCGTCCTCTTGGGGATCATCGAGGAATACTTGTCCTTGCCCACTCTGGATCGCAGACTCTATCAGCTGCTCCGCCGCTATAATGCCGCGGAAAGCGTATCGGATCTTTCTAAGCTGAGCGCCTCTGAGCGCAGCCGGCTGGAGGAGATTTGCCGTCAAACGGACAGCGATGCCATTTGGGCCGAGCAGATGAATAGCCTCATTGCCCGATACGTGTAAACAGAAGTTCGAGAAAAACCCTCTGATTTCCTAAAAAGTCAGAGGGTTTTTTGCAGAAAACTAGGCAAAATCATACAACTTTTTTGGAACCTTCAGAAACCCTTGACAAAGTTCCTCTCCATTGTATATGATACAGACAGAATAACAATTTAAAGCTTTAAATAACTTAACAATTCAACTCAAAGGCATTGACGGAGACAGTAAGATTCTGTGGAACGTTACAGAGAGCTGGGGATGGTGGAATCCCGGTACTACTAAACAGAATTGGAATATCCCTCCTGAGCTGCGGACCGAACTTCTTACGAGTAGTAGGCTCCGACGGTTTCCCGCCGTAACTTGGGAAAGCATATGTTGGTACGCTTTTATGGGTGGTATAGCGAACGTTTTTTAACTTTCGTCCCTTTGCGGAACGAGAGTTTTTTTATACCCAAAACTCAGAAACTGAGCCGAATTTACCCCCGATCAAAGGACACTCAAACTAATATCCACAGGAGAGAAATGACATGGCAAACAAAACTATGGTGGAAATCCGTTGGCATGGACGTGGCGGACAGGGCGCCAAAATGGCCTGTTTGCTTCTGGCCGAAGTGGCAGGACAGGTGGGCAAATTTGTGCAGGGGTTTCCGGAGTATGGCCCCGAGCGCATGGGGGCTCCCATCACCGCCTACAATCGCATCAGTGACACACGCTGCCCCGTCCATTCGAATATCTACACTCCGGACTATGTGGTAGTGCTAGACGAGACTTTGCTAGACAGCGTGGATGTTACCCACGGTCTGCGAGATGGCGGTGCCATCATCGTGAACACCCCCTCCTCCGGCGAAGTAATTCGCCCCAAGCTCCGCGGCTATACCGGTGCGCTCTATACCTTAGACGCACGACACCTATCTGAGGAGATCCTCGGGCGCAACTTTCCCAACACCGCCTTGCTTGCCGCCGTGGTCAAGGTCAGTGGCGTGTTGGAACTGGAGGCCTTTCTGGAACACATTGAGGCTTCCTTCCGTAAAAAGTTCGCCACCAAGCCACAGGTGATTGCAGGTAACTTGGAGATTCTGCGAAAAGCAAGCGAGGAGGTTATGCAAGGATGATACGAGCACAAGATATTCATGAGAACACGCCTTGGGAGGACTTAAGCCCCGGCGGAGAAATCTATGAACCTGGTACCGCTCTGGCGTTTGACACCGGTACCTGGCGCACCAATACCCCCGTCCTCTATAGGGAGCTTTGCAAGCATTGTATGCTTTGTGTTCCCTTTTGCCCCGATAGTGCCATCCCGGTGAAGGACGGCAAACGGCTCGACTTCGACTTCATGCACTGCAAAGGTTGTGGAATATGTAAAACCGTTTGTCCCTTTCAGGCTATTGAAATGAACCTAGGAGGTGAGGTAAAATGAAGACAGCATTATCCGGCAACGAGGCCGTTGCCTATGCCATGAAGCAGATCAATCCCGACGTCATGGGTGCCTTCCCCATTACCCCCTCCACCGAAATTCCAGAATACTTTGCCCAATATGTGGCCGACGGTGTGGTCACCACGGAATTTGTCACCACGGAATCCGAGCACAGCTCCATGTCTGTCTGCATTGCCGCTTCGGCAGCCGGGGCCCGCTCCGTGTGCGCGACCTCTTCCTGCGGCCTTGCCCTTATGCACGAAATGCTGTATGTGGCAGCCTCTTCCCGTTTGCCCATCGTCTTAGCCTGTGTCAACCGTGCCCTCTCCGGCCCAATCAACATTAACAACGACCACTCCGACTCTATGGGCTCTCGCGATGCCGGTTGGATTCAGATCTACGCGGAGAATAACCAAGAAGCCTATGACAACTTCATCATGTCCTTCCTGATTGGTGAAACCCCGCAGGTGCGTCTTCCCGTCATGGCATGCATGGACGGCTTTATCACCAGCCATGCCGTCGAAAACATTGAGCTTTTGGACACAGAGGTGGTGCAAGGCTTTGTAGGCACCTATGAGCCGGAGCATTATCTGCTGAAGAAGGAAAACCCCCTGGCGGTCGGCCCCTATGACCTCAGCGCCTTTTATATGGAGCATAAGGTGATGCAAGCAGAGGCCATACGGGCTTCCAAAGCAAGAATCCTTCAGGTAGCTGAGAACCTTGCTGCTATTTCCGGTCGACACTATGGACTGATTGAATGCCATCAGATGGAAGACGCCGAATTGGCGCTGGTTCTCATTGGATCCAGTGCCGGCACCGCAAAGGCCTCCGTCGATGAACTGCGTCAGATGGGCCAGAAGGTTGGTCTTGTCAAGGTTCGGGTCTTTCGCCCCTTCCCTGCCGAAGAATTGGCGGAAGCCTTGTATCATACCAAGGC
Organism: [Clostridium] viride DSM 6836; assembly: GCA_000620945.1. GTDB lineage: Bacteria > Bacillota > Clostridia > Oscillospirales > Oscillospiraceae > Evtepia > Evtepia viridis. The sequence goes on from KK211198.1 coordinate 788,319, forward strand.
GGTTGCCGTCCTAGACAAGGCGGAGAGCTTTTCCGGCTGCGGAGGCCCTCTCTTTGCAGAGACGCGTAGCGCACTCTACGATTTGCCGCAACGCCCCCAGCTCATCAATTTGGTGTACGGTTTGGGCGGCCGTGACTTTACCACAGAGAGCGCAAGGAGTGTGTTTGAGCGCTTGGCGCAGATTGCTGAAACGGGAGAGACCGGGCCACGGTATGCACATATGGGTCAGAGAACAAGGGGGTCTGCAACATGAGTACCATCTATAATTTAAAGCGAGAAGCCGCCAAACCACCGCGCCTGACCGGTGGACATCGCCTTTGTGCCGGTTGCGGCGCCGGAATTGCCGTTTCCGGAGTTCTGCGAGCCCTTGAGCCGGAGGATCGAGCCGTGGTCGTGAATGCCACCGGCTGCCTGGAAGTTTCCACCTTTATGTATCCCTACACCGCTTACACCGACAGCTTTATCCACTCCGCCTTTGAAAACGCAGGGGCGACCTGTTCCGGCGTGGAAGCTGCCTATCGCGCCCTAAAACGCCGCAATAAAGTCGATGGAACGGTTAAGTTCATCACCTTTGCGGGCGATGGCGGTACCTATGACATTGGCTTTCAATCCCTTTCCGGTGCCATGGAGCGCGGACACGACATGGTTTACGTCTGCTATGACAACGAAGCCTATATGAATACCGGCATTCAGCGCTCCTCTTCCACCCCCATGTTTGCCCGGACGACCACCTCTGCGGTAGGCCCGGCCCAATCGGGAAAAATTCAGCCCAAGAAAGACATTACGGATATTTTAGTCTCCCATAATGTCGTCTACGCGGCTCAAACCGCCCCCATCGGTACGATGAAGGATCTGCACACCAAGTCGCATAAGGCCATCTATACCGAAGGCCCCTGCTTTTTGAACATCTTAGCCCCCTGCCCGCGCGGCTGGGATTATCCGATGGAACTCCTTCCGGAACTCGTTCAGCTTGCGGTGGATACCTGCATTTGGCCCTTGTATGAGGTGGAGGAAGGGGAATGGCGCATTACCTACATGCCAAAGAAAAAACTGCCGGTAAAGGAATTCTTCCGCGTGCAGGGACGCTTCCGCCATATGTTCCAGAAAGGCAATGAATGGATGCTGGAAGAGGCCCAAGCCCATGTCGATCAAAAGTGGGAGCGTTTGCGTGAGCGTGCTGATCTGTAAGTCCGCCATCTTCCCCTGAGTTCCATCTTCAATCCGTTAAGAAGGAGGGTTTTCTATGGAAACCACCATGTTCTCCAACGACATGATTCTTTCCTGGCTTCATTACTTTTCTGAATCGGTGGACATGAATATAGCCGATCTCAAAATTCTGGACATCACGGGAAAAAACAAAAATTTAATCCCCACCATCATGAGTCACCGTGCCGTTCTGGTCTTGACAGACGCAGGGCACCCGGATATTTTTTATCAGATGTGGGATGCCGAGTTGGGAAATTGCCGCATTTGGTACAACGAGGGATCCGACCCTTCGGGGCCCATCAAGCACGATAAGCTCTCTAACATGATTGATCGTGGCATCAACGCCTCTGCGGCGATGCTCATCATCAACCCCGATGCCCGAGCCAACTATCACATTGGCATGGAAAACACCCGTTTCTCCTGCGGTTCGGTTCACTACGTATGCCGTGAAGTGCGAGCCATCATCATGAACAAGTTAGACTTAGGGGATCAGGACACCATCTGCATCGTTTCCGGAGAAAGCATCGCCGTGGAAGCGGCCATGATCGCCTCGGAAGGTTGTGTCATTGCGGTGGAGTACAACCGCCGGGATCGGCAAACCATGAAGGAGAACGTCGAGAAGTTTGGCCTTAACAACGTGGTGATTGTGGAGTCCTTAGCAGACGGTGTTCTGAGGTGCCTTCCAGTCCCAGACATCGCATTCATCGTCATATCGGAGCATACGGCAGAGGAAGTGCAACAGCTGCGTGCAGTCAATCCCGATATGCTCTTTGTCTTTTACACTTTGGATTTTGACCTTCTCATGGAACTGCCGCCCCTCTTCCGCCAGCATGGTCTGGAGCGAACCGAAGCCATTCACCTTGGCATCTCTCGCGTCAACAGCAAGAGCATGGTGGAACCCTTCCCTGCTCCTTGGCTCATTTCTGCCAAACGAATGGAGCCTGTAATTTAATCCTCCCAAACAGGGAACCCCCTCGAAACACGGAATGAATGCCAAGCGCATTTCTTCCATGCTTCGGGGTGGTTTTCTTTTTTTCTCTGACGGAACCTAAGGAAATCATTAACATTGCAAAACGGTTACAATTAAGATACAATTCACTTACATTCCAATTGAAAGAGGTGCCCTACATGAAAAAGTTAGTCGCTTCCCTATGCTCTGTCCTGTTTGCGTCTTCCCTTCTCGTCTCGGTTTCTGCCGCGAATGTCACCACGCAAACCACACAGGCATGCCCCACTACTTCGCAGACCGCGCAGCAATCCTGCCCCACGGAGATTGCACAGCTCTGCCAGAGTGTGTACAAGCTTGCTAGCTTGAACCCTCTCCTTCAGACGAACAAACTTTGCTTGATTCTGCCGGCGGATTGTATGACTACTCCGACCAAGCCGTCGACTCCCACCAAGCCTACTACTCCAACCACTCCGGCAAAGCCGACCAAGCCTACCACTCCCACTACCCCCACTAAACCTACTACTCCCACCACCCCCACTAAACCTACTACTCCGACTACCCCCGCTAAGCCTACCACTCCGACTACCCCCACTAAGCCTACTACTCCCACCACCCCCGCTAAGCCTACCACTCCAACGACTCCGACCACTCCGACCACTCCCAATCAAAGCTCCCTATCTGCTTATGAGCAAGAGGTGGTTCGTTTAGTCAACGAAGCTCGTGCAGAAAATGGACTGAAGCCTCTGACGGCAAACCAGGATCTTTCCAAGGTAGCACGCGCCAAGTCTCAGGACATGCTTGACAAGAAGTATTTCTCCCACACCAGCCCTACTTACGGCAGCCCCTTTGACATGATGCGTTCCTTCGGAATCTCCTATCGTACCGCCGGTGAAAACATTGCCTATGGTCAAAGAACCCCGCAGGAAGTTATGACCGCTTGGATGAACTCCAGTGGACACCGCGCCAACATTTTGAATGCTTCCTTCACGCAAATTGGTGTTGGTTATGTCTCCAACGGCAATTACTGGACGCAAATGTTTATCGGATAACTAGCCTTAACTGAAACAACATATGGAACAAAACGAAAAGGACAACTCTTTAAGAGTTGTCCTTTTCCCATGTTCTACATCCAACTAGTTTCAATTTGAAAAACAAAGAAAAAAGATCCTTGTATAAAAGACATCGTCCCGCACAATATGACAGAAGTAGCATTTTTATTTTAAAGTAAGGAGGAGAATTTTCTTGCGAAGAATGATACACCAAGGCAGCATCCTGGCGATTGCTCTCTTCTTTGCGATCAGTGCGATCTCCTATACGTGGAATCCAACTTCAGAAACCGCTCTGCCCGCATCCAAGGAAGCGGCCGTTGAGGCATCCACCACCAACTGGGGCCTTTCCTTCCCCACACCGGGACAGCCATCCGTGGGCAATGCAAGCCCCACCGAACTCTCTAAATACAACGCATATTATCTTGGCGACTCCACAAAAAAAGTGATTTATCTCACCTTTGATTGTGGCTATGAGAACGGAAATACCGCTGTCATTCTGGATACCCTAAAAAAGCACCAAGCCCCAGCTGCCTTTTTCGTGGTTGGTCATATGATTGAAACCGCCCCCGATCTCATCCAGCGCATGGTTGCCGAGGGGCATATTGTGGGCAATCATACCTATCATCATCCGGATATGTCCCAAATTGCACAGCAAGCGGCATTTCAAAAGGAATTGGATGATTTAGCTGCCCTCTATCAGCAGACCACAGGGCAGGAATTGCAAAAATTCTATCGCCCTCCCCAGGGAAAATATAACCTAGAAAATCTGAAGCAGGCCCAGGCGCTTGGCTACAAAACGGTATTTTGGAGCTTAGCTTATGTGGATTGGTATGCCGATAAACAACCCACCAAAGAACAGGCATTTTCCAAGCTCATCCCTCGCATTCATGATGGTGCCATCGTGCTCTTGCACACAACCTCCACGACCAACGCAGCCATTCTCGACGAGCTTCTGACCAAGTGGGAGGAAATGGGCTACTCCTTTGCTCCGCTGACGGAATTACCAGAAAAAACTTAATGGTTTTGCGGGTTTTCCACCTCCATCCGGGATACCCTAAAAGATGAGGTGATATAGTATGCACGATCTCCCATTGGGGTTTGGGATGGCATTGGCTCAACATGAAGATGCCATGCAAGTATTTTCAAACCTACCACACGCACAGCAACGGAATTTAATTCAGCAAGCAAGTCAGGTTCGATCCAAACAAGAAATGCAAGAGTTAGTGGAAAGCATCACCCCTTAAGCGGGGCGATGCTTTCTTTTTCATCTTCTTGCCTTATTTTTACTTAATTTGTAAAACTGTAAAAAAGATGTTGTCGTTTTGACAAATTTTCACTATAATGTATACGTTGCAATCCAAAGGATTCAATTATAACAGGATAAATTAGGAATCGACATTCTCAGTTCGATTCTTATGTTTTCTAGATAAGGGGTTTTCATTGTGCTCTTTGTTCCTCTGCATTTACTCAAATCCGGCATGATTTTAGCCGAGAGCATTCCTAGTTACAATTTGCACGTACCGCTGGTCACGGCCGGTCAACCTCTTTCAGAACGGTTGATTCGGTCCCTACGTGACCACGGTATCCAGGGCGCTTACATCGAAAGTGCCGTGGCTGAGGGAATTGAGCCGCAGGAATTTTTTACTCCGCAAAAAAGGACCTCCCTCCTGGAGGGAATCAAAACCGAGTATGAGCGGGTTCGAACCTCAGGTGACAAGCCCAACGGCAAGATTTTTGAGGAAATGGCCGTGGAGGTTGTTCTTTCTGCCCTGGAGCAAGAACATCTTTTATATAACGTCATTACCATTCGAAACTACGATGACTATACCTATTCTCACAGCCTCTACGTGGGTGGAATTGCGACCTTGATTGGCGCAAACATGAAACTGAAAAAACAGCAGTTGGTGTCCCTAGCCACTGCCGGTCTTTTGCATGACATTGGAAAGTTACAAGTGCCTTTGAGTATCATCAACAAACCGGCCGCCCTCACTGACTCTGAATATTCGGCCATGCAAGAGCATCCCCTCTTAGGGGTTACCCGCTTATCCAAGAATAAACTCTACCCCTCCATCATCATCAAAGGGGTGGAAAGTCACCACGAATTTTATAACGGAGACGGCTATCCCTTTGGACTAACTGGAGAAAACATCCCTCTTTTTGGGCGCATTTTATCCCTTGCCGATGTTTATGATGCTCTGTCGTCCGCCCGATCCTATCGACCAGCCTGGAATCCAAACAAAATCATTGATTACATCACCAGTCGATCGGGTATCCAGTTTGATCCGAACATTCTCCCCTTCTTTCTCCAATCCGTGGCGGCCTTCCCGGTGGGCATGCTGGTACGTCTTAGCAACGGTTGGACGGGCATTGTCACGAAAAACTATCCGGAATTCATCCTTCGCCCCTGCATCCGCATCATTCATCCGGATGCAGAATGCGGCCGAGAGTTGGATTTGGCGCATTCGTTGTTTAACATAACCGTCGAAGGCCCCGTGGAGGACGCGCTCGATTTGAACCTGACCAAGCCGCAGATGGTTCATATCTAGGTATCAATTTTTCGATATCCTGCAAATTTTTGTATTTTTATCTTTGATTTTACCCTTTGAAGGTTTAGAATAAAAAAGCCGCTACCATTTATGGTGTAACGAGTTTTCTTCTTTGTGTTCAACTTGACTGCAACCTTTTTCAGAAAAGAAGGAAGGATACCGAACATGCGAAAATACGAAGCCATACTGAAAATAGCACAATACGGAAATTTGACCCGCGCCGCACAAGAACTTGGTTATGTGCAATCCAATCTTAGTCATATGGTACAGCGTTTAGAGAATGACCTTCAAATTAAAATCTTTCATCGAGATCGCCAAGGGGTCACCTTAACCCGTGCCGGGCAAGAACTGATTGATATTATGCACCGAATTGAGCTCTTGGAGGCCTCTTTGGTCACCACCGCCTTATCGCACCGCACCAGCATCTTACGGGTCGGAACCTTCCCCAGTGTTTCGGTGCACTGGCTTCCGCAGATCTTGGATCTGTTTTATCAGAAATTCCCGAGCACCACGGTGCAGCTCACCAGCTATGATCGCTACTTGGATATGGACAACTCGGTTCGAAAAGGGGATACGGATTGTTGCTTCTATGCGGGAGATTATCATGCAGGACTTGACTTTTTCCCCCTGTGCCGAGACTCCTACTATGCTGTCATGAATAAGGATCACGAGCTCTCGCAGCAAAGCTCTCTGAGTATCGCGGACTTACGGGACTATCCCTTCATCATGCCGGGGGAAGGGATCAACTGTTCCATTAAAAATGCCCCTCAGCTTCTTCCCTTTCCTCCAAAGCTCACGACGACATCCCAAGAAGACCTAAGTGTTCTCTATCTGGTGGAAAAAAACTTGGGGGTCAGCATACTTCCAGGCCTTAGTGTGAGAACGGGCCTCACCAATGTCTGTGCCATTCCCCTAGTGGATATTCCTGCCCGGGAGGTTGGCATTCTTTGTAAGCCCTATGGAGAGATCTCCGATGTTTCAAAGTACTTTATTCAGATGGCGAAGGAAGTGGCAGGCTCCTGGCAAGAAGGGCAAAGCACCCCCCTCCCAACTACCATTTCCCTATTAAACACGCCGGTTTAAATCACAGGAGTAACGAGTGTTCTTCTTGACGCTCCCTAAGCAATCAAATACTGCCAACTTGGTACCGTTTTGCAAATCCGAGCGAATCGGTTTGGATTCGTTCGGATTTTGTCATGCCTCTTTGGTTGAATTCCATTTATTGGTTATCTTATTTGAGATTGACAAAAATCGATGGAATTCGTCAATCCGATCACTTTAAGATTAGGGGCGTACAAAAATAAACTGGGCTTGCTAGCGGTTGGTGGCGTTACGATGATGTTTAGCGAATTGTTTCAAAATATTGATCTTCCAATATTGATTTGCAAGAACGACACTGAGCTTTCCGTCTGCTATGGAAATCCTAGTGTCGCTCATTTGCTGTCCAAAAGTGAGGAAGATCTCCTGGGACACCCTCTGCAAAGCCTGCTCCGTTTACCCCATGGCGATTATCAAAACATTCAGGAGCTTCTGCATCAAGAAGGTGCAGCCCTAGAAGTGCAGAGTTCCATTCTAAAAAGTAGCATAGGACGAGTACCACTGCATCTTTCTGCCAACCAATTCTCCTTTCAGGGCGAGACCTATTTGAAACTCTGTTTGGATCGGCGCTCGAATCATCCACCAAGTGAAGTGAATAGTCAAACTCTGATCCTTGCCTCTCACGTGGCACACGAGGCGCCCAACGCCCATGAATCCATTGAACGAATGCTGGGGGTTCTGGGAAAATCCCTCAAACTGCAACGCTTAAGCGTCTTTGAGGCTGAGGACTTCGAAACCCTTTGTATGAGCTATGAATGGTGTTCTTCGGAGGTTAAACCCCACTATACCTTTTGGCACGATATCCCCCGGAAGCAACTGTATGCTCTTCTGATGGAAACGGAACTCCCGGAGGAAACGCATGGCGTATTTGCCGCTGGTGATGAGCGGGTCATCGCTGCTTCGCAGAGCAAAAGCATCCTTTCCGTACCCATTTTATTTGGCCAAGAAGCCATGGGATATCTGATTGCGGAAGATGGCAATGGAATGCGCCACTTTACCAACGATGATAGTTGGCTCATGGAGGAAAGTTCCCGCTTGCTGGCCAGCTTCATCAAGCGCCGTGAACAAGACCGCAGCCTGCAATATCATTTGGATGTGCTGAACACGGTCACCAACCATGTGGATGGTATGATCTGCGTACATGACCCCGAAAGCCGTGAAATCCTCTTTGCCAACCGTGCTTTTTCGGAGCTTCTCTGCGTTCCCTTAAAAGAGCTGCGGGGCGAAGATAGCGAGCACTTGATGCGCGAGCTTGGAAAAGAGTACAGCAAGCTGACCAGTGAGGAAAAGTCTCTTCGCTGGGAGTTCTTCAATCCTAGGACCGGTAAGTGGTATCTCGCCAAACGCACCAAAATCAAATGGATTGACGGTAGAGAAGCGCAAGTGGATCGTATGGTGGACATCACCGAGCAAAAAGAGCATGCCAATGCCTTAGAGCACATTGCCTCTACCGACCGCATGACCGGGACCTATAATCGCGAGTGGGCGTATCGTCTCATTGAGCGGCTCTTGCACAAGGTAACGGCAGAATCCCCTGCTTCGGTGGTGTTTGTGGATTTGGACAATCTCAAATGCGTCAACGATAGCTTTGGTCACAGCGAAGGTGACCGCATGATCCTACAAACGGTTTGCATGATTCAAAGTTGCATTCGGAAAACGGATGTGATTTGCCGTTGGGGCGGTGATGAGTTTGTTGTCATCATCATGGCCAACGAATACGAGAGCAATCGCATCATGGAATCGGTACAAGATCAGGTGAAGGCCTATAACGCAACGGCAGATTCCCCCAGCCGGGTCAGCTTCAGCTATGGTGTGGCAGAAATTCATCCGGGGACAACTCAAAGTGTGGAGGGCTTGATCGCGGAAGCCGATCAAAAAATGTATGATAATAAGATGCAGCGATCCTGCAACAAAAATTAACCCTTCTTTCACCCATTTGCTTGTATTGGAAAAATACAAGCCGGAAATAAGGGTAAAATTTTAAAAATTGCAAGTTGACGTTTTTTTAATGCAAGGTTATAATAGGGGATAGGTAAAGTGCTTTGCTGCTTAGCAACCTTTATTCTAGGATGCCTTGCCCCGCGCGAGGCAGGAATCGTCCTTTTTCCCCCTCCATAGTCCGCTGCAGTTTGCAGCAAAACCAAAATACCTTATCACAAACACAAAACCGCCGTTGCCTGAAGCAACGGCGGTTTTGTGTTATATGTAGGAAATGACTTAGCCACCCAGTCGAATCATTTCATCAATACAGCGTCTCGCTCCAAGGATGACCTCTTCCGAAAGGGTAATCTCTTCTCCGCCATTGCCCTTTAGACAATGATAAATATCCATCAGGGTGGTCTTTTTCATTTCTGGACACATGAGTGCTCCAGACAGAGGATAAAACTGCTTCTCAGGGCAGGAGAACTGCAGGTGTTCTACAATGCTCGTTTCCGTGCCAATCAAGAACTCCTTGGACTCGGAATGTTCCGCAAAGGCCATGATGCCCGTGGTGGAACCCACATAGTCCGCAAGCCTTGCTACCTCAGGAGGACATTCCGGATGCACCAGCAAAAGTGCGTTGGGGTGCGCCTTGCGGGCACGGGTGACATCTTCCACGGTCATGGCGGCATGGAAGGGACAACCACCTTCCAGGAAGCGAATGTTCTTTTCGGGGAGCTTCTGTGCCACATATTGCGCAAGATTCTGATCCGGAATGAACAGAATGTCCTTTTGGGGTAGCTGCTCACAAATCTGCACCGCAGAGGAGGAGGTCACGCACACATCACAGATGGTCTTCAGTTCCGAGGTGGTATTAATGTAGCAGACTACGGCGTAACCGGGGTAGTCCTCTTTCACCTTCGCAATCATGGCACGATCCATTTGATCGGCCATAGGGCAGCCCGCATCGGGCGCTGCCAAGATGACGGTTTTCTCCGGGGAAAGCACCTTACACGTTTCCGCCATAAAGCGAACCCCGCACATGAGAACCGTGTTCTGTGGAGCGCTCATCGCCTCCACACTGATGCCGTAGGAGTCGCCGGTATAGTCGGCAACCTCCAATATTTCCTGCCCCTGATAGCTGTGTGCCAGAATGCAGATATCCTTTTCTTTCTTCAGGCGAAGAATCTCTGCCTGAATCTCTTGGATGGTCATATCCAAAGCCTCCTGATTCGAAATAAAAAGCAATTCATTGCCTTAAAAGGCGGGTTAATCGTCCTGTCCGTACAGCTCCCAATTACTGAAGGGAGCGATAAAACCGTGCTCGCGCAAGGCGTTTTCGATCATATCAAGCCGTTCTTCACTCAAGGCCTCCACCAGGTGATAATGGTATCCACCGGTTGCGTTGCTTAAGTGGCGGGATTCCCCGGAGCGCAGGGCCGTAATGTATTCCTGCACATCCTGCCGTGAGCTGATGTTCATTTCTGCTGTCACTCTGCCATAAAACTTATGGCTGATGCTCACGTTTTGCACCCGTCCCCCAAGGTCCACAATGACGTTCAATTCCCTTTCGGCTTCCTCATCGGTGTGCCGAACCTTGAATTCCCGGGAATGGGTTGTGGCCAATTGAAACAGATAGCCACGATAGGTGGAAATGATGTTGGGATGGGCAACGCGAATCACGGCCAAGTCTTGCACAATGACTTGTCGGCTAACGTGATAGCGCACCGCCAAATCCTTTGCAGAGATGGGAGTGTCGGTATCTTGGAGCATTTTTAATATATCTTGTCTACGTTCCGAAACAGTCAAGGCAAACCCTCATTTCTATCACAGGGTAGTGATCGTCTCTAGGTTTTTCATGGAAAGGTCTAAGATTGGAGCCGAGTGCGTCAGCGCACCGCTGGATACAAAGTCTACGCCAAGCTCGGCAAGGCGAGAAAGATTCTCTTTCGTTACGTTTCCGGAGCATTCCGTTTGCGCACGTCCATCAATCCATGCCAGGGCCTCTTTCATTTGCTCTAGGCTCATATTATCCAGCATGATAATGTCCGCCCCGGCCGCAACAGCCTCTTTCACCTGCTCCAGGGTTTCCGTTTCCACTTCAATCTTACGCACAAAGGGAGCATAGGCACGAGCCAGGGCAACGGCCTTCGTAATACCCCCTGCGGCGGCAATGTGATTGTCCTTTAGCATCACTCCGTCGGAAAGGTTATAGCGATGATTGGAACCGCCTCCGATTTTCACCGCGTACTTTTCAAAAATTCGCTGATTGGGAGTGGTTTTTCGTGTATCCAGAAGGGTTGTGTTGCTTCCCTCCAACTGACGAACCATTTGCCGGGTATAGGTTGCAATTCCGCTCATGCGCTGGAGGTAGTTGAGTGCAACCCGTTCTCCGGAAAGAAGCACGCGAACATCTCCCGTAATCGTTCCGAGTAGCTGCCCCTTCTTTACCTCGTCTCCATCCTGGCAAGTAAAGGAAACGCTCGTCTCTGGGTCAAGCAGGTGAAATACCCGGGCAAACACGGGGAGGCCCGCAATGACGCCGTCTTGCTTACAGATCAGCTGCACACGACCGGGGGTGTTCTGCGGCATGACTGCGTTAGTGGACACATCCTCACTGGTGATATCTTCTCGGAGGGCCAAGCGGATTAGCTCATCGCCCTGGAGCAGCAGCGTTATCTCATTCATGGCTTTGTTTCATCCTTTCGATTTCATCCAGGACCATTTGGCGATAGGTCGCAAACAGTGCATCCCGATCCTCGTAGGCCGAAAGATCCACCTGTTCGTTGCTGCATCCGCCAGCATGTGCACTACCAAAGGCAATGTCCTCCGCGGCCCGTTGCGCAAAGACCAAGGATTCCAGCAGAGAGTTGCTGGCCAGACGGTTTAGTCCATGCACCCCATTGCAGCTGGTTTCCCCGCAAGCGTAAAGTCCACGCATGGAGGTTTGGCTGGCAAGGTTCACTTGAATGCCGCCCATAAAATAGTGCTGCGCCGGAACCACCGGAATCAGCTCTTCTAGCACATTGATGCCGACGCTCAGGCAATGCTCGTAAATGTTGGGAAAGTGTTCGAGTATCATCTCTTTCCCGATGGGACGCATATCCTCCCAAACATGGGACGTGCCATCCTTCTCCATTTGATTCCAAATGACCTTGGTCAGCTTGTCCCGGGGCAAAAGTTCATCCGTAAAACGGTTGAAGTTTTTATCGTACAAATAGGCACCCTCCCCCCGGACAGACTCCGAAATGAGGAAGCGCCGACCTGGTTTCTCCGAGTAAAGCGTGGTGGGATGCACCTGAATATAGTCCATGTTCTGCAAGGCAACCCCATTTTTCAAAGAGATTGCTAGCGCATCCCCACTAATGTGGGGGAAGTTCGTCGTATTCTGATAGAGTCCACCCAAACCACCGCAGCAAAGTACCGTGATGGGGGCAGTAAGGATCTTGGTTTCCCCATGTTCATCCGCAATCACCAGACCACCGCATTGGTTCTCTTCTGAAAGCAGATCCAGCATGGTGACGTTCTCACGGATCGTCACGTTTTCGAGCTTTCTCACCTCGGAGAGGAGCACCGAGGTGATCTCTGCACCCGTAATATCCTTGTGGTATAAAATACGTGGTCTGCTGTGCGCGCCCTCTCGGGTATAGCGGAATGCACCGGATGCTTCCGTTTCAAAGCGGACACCTCGAGCAAAGAGATCACGAACCACACTATTGGAAAAGCGAATCATTTGATCGACTGCGCGGGGATTGTTTTCTCCGTGGCCGGCATGCATGGTGTCGGCAAAAAAATCGTCATAATCCTCTTCCCCGCGCAGGACGCAAATCCCGCCCTGAGCCAAAAAGGAGTCTGATTCGTCGGCGGCTCGCTTCGTAATGATCTGAATTCGGAGCCGAGAGGGCAGGTTCAGTGCACAATACAGGCCTGCTGCACCACTGCCAACGATTACGACATCACAATCATAATTCATGTTGTCATCTCACTTAACACAGTATTTTCCCGCCGAGCGGGATGGGAAGGCTTAAGCGAAGATCCCGTTGGGGCAACGATTCTTTGAAAATGCACCATCGCATGGGTCTGAATTTGGGAATATTCATGGCGATTGGCGGCGAATCGTGACCCGTTTTGGGCATTATAGCATGTTACCATTCAGTTGACAAGACATATATCTACTTTAGTGCGAAAATTTGCAAAGCGCGGATTCCTCCCCATTCTCGCTTGTCAAACCATGGGACTTGGTATACAATAAAGTCTTGGATTGACGAGGAAAGGAACTCCTTTACGATATGTTGGATACTAGCTTACACCGCCGCTTTTGTGCGGCTCGCCGCCGTGTGATTTCTGCAGAATTTTCTCACTTAAACCCGCAGCAACAAGAGGGCGTGTTAACTACAGAAGGCCCACTCCTGCTTCTTGCCGGTGCCGGAAGCGGAAAAACCACGGTGCTGATACACCGAATTACAAATTTATTACGCTTTGGCAAAGCATTCGATAGCCTAGAGGTGCCGGATGACATCACTGCTGAAGATGTTTTCTTTTTAGAATCCTACCAAGGCATAGCCCAGGGAGCCACTCCCGCGGATCTTTTACGCATGGAGCATCTTTGCACCTTGGAGCCAGCCAGACCTTGGGAGATTTTAGCCATTACCTTTACGAACAAGGCAGCCGGAGAGCTGAAAGATCGCTTGGAACGAATGGTGGGACTGACGGCCCGGGATGTCTGGGCAGCCACCTTTCACTCCGCCTGCGTTCGCATTCTGCGCCGGGAAATTGAAGTGCTTGGCTTTCCCTCTTCCTTTACGATCTATGACACGGACGATTCCCTGCGCGTCATTAAGGCTTGCCTGAAAGAGCTTTCCATTGACGAAAAAGCCTTTTCGCCACGCACCATGCTAAACTACATATCCAGAGCCAAGGATGAGTGCCTGCTGGCCGATGCGTATGCCGCTCGCGCTCATGCATCCGGGGACCTGCGCCTAAAGAAAATTGCCAATGTCTACACCCTTTATCAGGACAGACTCTGGAAAGCCGGCGCCTTGGACTTTGATGATATTATTCTCCATACGGTTAGAATCTTGCAGAAGTACCCCAAAGTGCTGGAATACTATCAGAAAAAATTTCGCTACGTGTTGGTGGACGAGTATCAAGATACCAATCATCTCCAATACTTGCTTGCCACCCTCTTAGCCGGGGAGCGAAAAAATCTTTGCGTCGTTGGCGACGATGACCAGTCCATTTATCGCTTCCGTGGTGCCACCATTGAGAATATTTTATCCTTCGAAAAAGAATATCAAAATGCACGTGTCATTCGACTGGAGCAAAACTATCGTTCCACCGGTCACATTCTCGAGGCCTCCAATGCGGTCATTTGCAACAACGACGGACGAAAAGGAAAGCGTCTTTGGACCGATCAGGGAAACGGAGACAAAATCCAAGTGTATCAGGCCATGAACGAACAGGATGAGGCCTTGCATGTGGCCGCGCAGATTCTAAAAAGTTATTCGGAAGGCCGTTCATTTCGGGATCATGCCGTTCTTTACCGGATGAACGCCCAGTCGAACCAGCTGGAAATGGCCTTCAAACGAAACAGCATCCCCTACAAAGTGGTGGGCGGCATGCGCTTTTTTGAACGTGCGGAAATCAAGGATATGCTGGCTTATCTTTGTGTTCTGCAAAATCCGGAGGACGACTTACGCCTTCTTCGCATCATCAACACACCCGCGCGGGGCATTGGGGCGAAAGCTTTGGAGGCTGCGCAACTAACGGCGGCACAGGCGGGACTTTCCTTGTGGGGATTGATCTCGGAAATCGAAAACTATCCCCTCCTGGCTCGGACGGCTCCTCGATTCCGTGCCTTTGTGGATATGATGGAACGCCTGCGGGCGGGCCTCTCCACCCTCCCCCTGCCGGATCTCTATGACGAGCTGCTTCATCAATGCGGTTACCTAACCATGTTGGAGGAAAAGCGCGAAGAAAACGCCACACGCATGGAAAACGTACGCGAACTCAAATCCTCCATCGCCGGATACCTCGAAAACGCACCCGATCCATCCCTGGCCGGATTTTTGGATGAGGTGGCCCTCTATACGGACCTTGACAGCTTAGAAGACGAAGGAAACTGTGTCACCATGATGACCATGCATGCCGCCAAAGGCTTAGAGTTTCCCATGGTCTTTGTCGTCGGCATGGAGGAAGGCATGTTCCCCGGCTTCCGTGCCATTGGTGATCGGGACGAACTGGAGGAAGAGCGCCGACTGTGCTACGTGGCCATGACCCGTGCCAAAGAAGTCTTGCAGCTTTCCTGTGCTGCCCAACGTATGCTGTTTGGAAAGACCAGCTCCAACCTGCCCTCTCGCTTTATCAAAGAAATTCCAGAGGAATTTGTGGAATCGGATGGGCGGGATTATCGCTCCCCCAACCATACTGCCTTTGAGGATCAGTGGCAAAAGCCTTCCATGGACTTCCCCACTCCCCCTCGCTCGCAACCGGCGCAGACCGGCTCGGTCCCCCGGGAACGGGTGGCCTATCGCACGCCGCCCCAGAAATCTTCGCCCCTTCCGCAGTTTTCCAAGGGCGATATGGTCCGGCATGCTGCCTTCGGACAAGGCATGCTCCTCTCCATACAGCCCATGGGTGGCGATGCCCTCTTGGAGGTTGCCTTTGACAATGTGGGAACCAAGCGCTTGATGCTCAAAGCGGCTGCACAGCATATGAGTAAACTATAAGAAAAACAGACGACATTGGCGGGCCGAGGCACGCAATGTCGTCTGTTTTTAGAGTTCTTCCAACCAAAAGCGCCAAGGGAAGTCCACGGCTTCCTCCGCATAATCGATCCCGATGCGCGTTCCTACCTTCTTTTGATACTTCGGTGGAGGATCTTCCGAACAGCCAAGCTCACTCAGATCATCCGAAACCCAAAGTTCTTCCCCAAGAAGGGTATTGTTTTGCGCACGGGTCAGAGACAGTGCCGAGCATAACTTTCCCGGGCCATTTAAGAAATTCTTCCGTTGATAGGCCGTTAACTGCTCAAATGGGACTCCGAAGCGATGCTGTGCCATCTGGTCTATTCCAGCGATTGGACTGGCGGCCCGCAACAGAACCGCACAAGGTTCTCCCTGCGCTTCTGTCACAAAGTTCAGGCAGTGATACATACCATAGATCAGGTATATATAAATCGTACCCGGTCTGCCATAGAGCGGTTCGGTTCGCTTCGTCGTTTTATAGCCATAGGCATGGCACGCTTTGTCGATGCGCCCTACATAAGCTTCTGTCTCTGTGATGCGACAGACCAAACGCCCTTCCGGAAGTTCCCTCACCAGGTATCGGCCTAAAAGCTCCTGGGCAACGGTGAGCGTATCCCTCTCAAAAAAACTTAAATCAACTCCAGCCATCCCCATCCTCCTTGAGCCAAAGGATTTCGTTTGGGGCTAATTCCTCACAGCAAAGTGCCGCTTGAAACCCTTGTCCTCCATAAGAGACAAAATGCACCCCATCCTTGGGCAGTTCCTTTCTCAGTCCTTGCCCTAATCCTTCCCCAGTATACTTCACATATGCCTCTTTTTTTGTCCAAAGGGTATAAAAGGCTTCCCAACTTGCCCCCATGGCAAGGTACTGCTCGTATTCCAACGCCGTGAGCGCATAGCGCGGCAAGCGCTCTCCACGTGCTTGGATGCATTCGATATCCACGCCCACTGGTCGTGTGCCAATGGCGATTAGAAGGAAATCTTCGCTGTGACTAAGGCTAAAATGAAGATTGGGGTGCTCCGGGAAATAGGGCTTACCTGTCTTTGTTCGCGCTAGTTTCGGCAAAGAATCCCAGCCTCTTGTCCGAAACAGAACCTGACGCAAGAATGCGTTGGCATCCTTCCCTCGTCCTCCCAGCAACGATACGATGGGGAAGTCCCCCTTTCTCAAATGAAACCTTCCTGCCAACCAGGAAAAATCGGAATACGTAGTATGCTTTGTTCGGATACGGTCATACTGGAAAGTACAGGGAAAACCTTGCAAGAGCTTCTACTACGTATTATAATCATTATAATCGTTACGAAAAGGTGTGTAAAGCAGATGACAGCAGATCTGATGCAAGAATATATAAAACCAGGCCGCCGAGCCCACTTGGTGGGGATCGGCGGCGTCTCCATGTGCCCTTTGGCGGAAGTTCTATATGGAAACGGCATGGTCATAACCGGGTCCGATGCGCACGAAAGCGCGGCGGTGAATCGCCTGCGCTCCTTGGGCATCTCCGTGGTCATTGGACATCGGGAAGAGAGCATTCAAGGGGCAGAAATGATCATTCGAACGGCTGCCGTTCACGATGACAATCCCGAAATTCGTGCCGCACGACGCCTTGGCATCCCCGTCTTTGAGCGGGCCGAGGTTTGGGGCGTGATCATGCGAGGGTATCGCAACGCCATTTGCGTCTCCGGAACCCATGGTAAAACCACCACGACCTCCATGTGTACCCACATTGCCATGGCTGCCAGCCTGGACCCCACCGTGATGATTGGCGGAACCTTACCGCTTCTGGGTACGGGGCATCGCGTGGGAGAAGGAGAAACGATTATCCTGGAATCCTGCGAATACTGCAACTCCTTCCTCTCCTTCTTCCCTACTGTAGCGGTCATTTTGAACATCGAAGCCGATCACCTAGACTTTTTTAAGGATCTTGCCGACATTCAGAAGTCCTTTGCCGCCTTCGCTGCCTTGGTGCCTCCTGATGGTGTGGTGGTTGCCAACGCAGAGGATGCCAACACCATGCAGGCTCTTTCAGGAAAACAAGGAAACCTTATCACCTTTGGCCTGACCGAAGGCGATGTCCATAGTCAGAACCTCACGTGGGTCAATGGCATGCCCAGCTTTGATGTGGTGTATCAGGGCCAAATCGTAACTCGAGTTGACTTGCAAGTCCCGGGCCTTCACAACGTGAAGAATGCCTTAGCCGCCTCTGCGGCTGCCATTGCGATGAAGCTTCCGGGGGAAGCCATTTCCCAAGGACTGGCCGGCTTTGTGGGGGCAGGTCGGCGCTTTGAATACAAAGGCACGGTAAAGGGTGCAAAGGTCTATGACGATTACGCCCACCACCCCAGCGAGCTGCGGGCTCTCTTGGATACCGCCATGAACCTAGGCTATGACCGTGTGATCTGTGCCTTTCAACCACACACCTACACCCGGACGAAGGCGCTCTTTTCGGAGTTTGCCGACGTGCTCCGCCTACCTGATGTGACCCTTTTGGCAGAAATTTACGCAGCGCGGGAACAGAATCAGGTGGGGGTCTGCTCAGAGGATTTGGCGAAAGCTATACCCGGCGCACGAGCCATCGAGACCCTCCCTTCGCTTCGGGATCTGCTCTATGACATGGCCCGCCCTGGTGATTTGATTTTGACCGTGGGTGCAGGCGATATTTATCAGGTTGGAGAGCAGCTTGTTTCCATGGGCGAAGCGTAAGCGAAGACTCCTCTGGACAATGTGTTAAGGGATGTTCCGCTTTCCTTTGCAATTTCTCTCAATTCGACACTTCCCCTTTTTTAAACGATCCGATATAATAGAACCATTAGTTTGGCGTCCCGTCTCCTTGGATGCCACTGAGGTGAGGAAATGGAACGCATTCAAATCGAAGATATCCCTGGATTTTCCTTTGGGCAAGCTGAGAATCGCGAGGCCGGCACGGGAGCAAGTTTGATCCTATGCCGCACCGGAGCCGTCTGCGGCGTGGATGTGCGGGGCGGTTCGCCCGGCACGCGAGACACCGATGCCTTGAACCCCATCTGCAACCGCGAAGTCGTGCACAGTGTTCTCCTAACGGGCGGCAGTGCTTTTGGCTTAGATGCCGCCGGCGGGGTCATGAAGGTCTTAGAGGAACATGGCATTGGACGCGATGTAAGCGTTACCGTTGTTCCCAACGTATGTGCGGCGGTTCTCTTTGACTTAAAGTGTGGACGTTCGGACATTCGCCCCGATGAAACCATGGGACGCGAAGCTGCCCTGTCCGCCCTCCGTGGCGATGGGATTCAACCGGGCTGTCACGGGGCAGGCACCGGGGCTACCATCGGAAAATTAAATGGAAAAGCATGCTCCATGAAGGGTGGCATCGGAACCTATGCCCTGCGGGCAGGAAACCTGATGGTGGGTGCCGTCATTGCCGTCAACTGCATCGGAGACGTATGGGAACACGGTCGCATTCTGGCCGGCAGCCGGTCTACGGATGGACGTGGCTTTGCCGACAGTGAGCGGCTTCTCTTAGAACGGTATGAAACACAGACCGACATTTTCAGCAACCTACCCACTGGTGGCAACACCGTCATCGGTTGTATCGTCACCAACGCGGCACTCACCAAGGCGCAAGTAAACAAGTTGGCTGCGGTGTCTCAGAACGGCTTAGCACGCGCCGTTCACCCCGCCCATACGACTTACGACGGGGATACCCTCTTTGCCATGAGTTGCGGCGAGCTTGTGGCCGACCCGGATGCGGTGGGTGTTTTGGCGGCTCGTGCGGTGGAATGCGCCATTGTGAATGCTGTGCGCTCTGCGGATAGTTTGCATGGATATACGGCATGGTGTGATCTGCCAAAGACAGAATAAATTGCACACGAAATTACACACAATAAAACAAGAACCCTTTGATAGCAAGGGGTTTGTTAACTAAATAGGACAGTTCGAGACCCTCCTGTCGGTAAATAAAACTAGGCTAGTGTTGAGGGGAAAGTATGCGCTTTTTTAGCGTATCTTTCCTCTTTGGCTTACTGCAGGTTGGGGGAAAGGATAACGCGATATGTATTATTTAACGGCGGAAGCCTCCTTTGACTCCGCTCATTTTCTCTTTGGGCATCAGGGGAAGTGCTCCAACCTGCATGGCCATCGTTGGCGCATCATTGCCAAAATAGCTGGGGAGACGCTGCAAGACAGTGCGGACAAGTCGGGAATGCTTATAGATTTTTCCGACTTTAAGCGTGAACTACACGCACTGGCCGACACCCTTGATCACGCCCTTTTGGTGGAACGTGGGACGCTGCGACTGGCCACCATGGATGCTTTGGAAGCGGAAGGCTTTGAAATCATCACCCTTCCCTTCCGTCCCACTGCGGAAAACTTGGCCAAGTATTTGTATGACTGTATGAAGGAACTCTCCTTCCCCATTCAGAGTATGACCGTCTATGAAACCCCGGATAATTGCGCCGCCTACGAAGGAAGTGAGCCATGAACTATTCCTTGGCCGAGCGTTTTGTCAGCATCAACGGGGAGGGACAGTTTGCAGGACTCCTGGCGGTTTTTCTACGCCTTCCCGGCTGTAACCTGCGCTGTTCCTATTGCGATACCCAATGGGCCAATGAGACCGATTGCAAGGTGGAATCCCTGCCCAAGGAAGAGATCCTAAGCTATGTGACAGAGACTGGTGTCCAACATGTTACGGTGACGGGCGGAGAACCCCTCCTCCAAGCAGGCATGGCAGACCTTCTCCAATCCCTTTCCTTGCTTCCTCATGTTCAAGTGGAAGTGGAAACCAACGGCAGCGTGGATCTTTCGCCTTTTCTGAAAGCGGCACCGCTTGTCCACTACACCATGGACTATAAGCTTCCCCAGAGTGGGATGGAGTCCGCAATGCATTTACCAAACCTGTCCCTTCTGCGCGAGATGGATACCCTGAAATTTGTCTGTGGAAGTGATTCGGATCTTACGCGTATGGGCGAACTGTTGGACAAGCACAATGTACGGGTTCCCATTTACCTAAGTCCCGTGTTTGGGCAAATTACCCCTGCGGACATGGTAGACTTTATGAAGGATACTGCTCTGTACCAGGTGCGCTTGCAGCTTCAGCTGCACAAGTTCATCTGGCCACCTGAGCAGAGAGGAGTGTAAACCTATGGCAATTGATACGGATAAGATCCGCGAACATGTCCGCGGAATTCTGATAGCACTGGGGGATGACCCGGATCGCCCCGGTCTTGTGGAAACCCCGGATCGGGTGGCTCGCATGTATGCGGAAGTCTTTGAAGGGATGAACTACACCAATGCACAAATAGCCGAGATGTTCCATAAAACCTTTGAAGAGGAGTTTCCCTCCGGAAGCAGCGATCTCATTCAAGTGCGAGACATTGAGGCCTTTAGCTATTGCGAGCATCACTTGGCCCTTATGTACGATGTCAAGGTGAGCGTTGCCTATCTGCCCCGGGGGAAGGTCTTGGGGCTTTCTAAGATTGCGCGCATTGTGGACATGGCTGCCCGCCGTTTGCAGTTGCAGGAGCGCCTGGGCCATGACATTGCGGAAATCATCAGCTTAGTCACCGGCTCGCCGGACGTGGCGGTTTCCATTGAAGCCTGTCACAGCTGTATGACTGCACGTGGGATTCAAAAGGCGGCCGCAAAGACCTTCACCACCACCTACCGTGGGCGCTTTTCTCACGATGCGCTGCTGCAAGCCCGTTTGCGATAAGGAGGGTGCAAATGAAAGCATTGGTTCTTTTTAGCGGTGGTTTGGATTCAACGACCCTACTGGCTATGGCCATCGAAGAATATGGGCGTGAAAACGTCATCGCACTCTCCATTGCGTATGGACAAAAGCACGAAAAGGAACTCAGGTCGTCCCGGGCAGTTGCCTCCTACTATGTCGTGGAGCAACTACACTTGGACCTTGGTGCCATTTTTCTGCACAGCAACTCTTCCCTGCTTTCCCACTCCACGGAGGCGATTCCCAAGGGTAGTTACGGCACCCTAAAACAGAGCTCTGACACACCAATCTCCACCTACGTCCCCTTCCGCAACGGCTTGTTCCTATCCTCGGCGGCAAGCGTTGCGCTGGGAAAGGGCTGCAGCATCCTCTGCTATGGAGCACATCACGACGATTGGGCCGGCAGTGCCTATCCGGATTGTTCCTCCCATTTTGTGGACGCTATGGACAAAGCCATTCGAGAAGGCAGTGGTGGGCAGCTTCAGGTGGCGGCACCCTTCATCACTTGGAGCAAGGCGCAAATTGTTGCCAAGGGACTGTCTTTGGCCGTGCCCTACGAATTAACCTGGTCCTGCTATGAAGGGGGAGAAACCCCTTGCGGCCTCTGTGCCACCTGCGTAGACCGACAAAGATCATTTACCGAAAACGGAGCGGTAGACCCGCTTCTTACAAAGGAGAACTCCCCATGAGCGGAAGATCAAAAGAAGAACTGCTGGGCGTATCCCTACTTGGCAATCAGCAGACCCGTTACCCCGATAATTATGCTCCCGAGATGCTGGAGAGCTTTGAAAATAAACACCCTGGAAACGATTACTTCGTGAAGTTCAATTGCCCGGAGTTTACATCCCTCTGCCCCATGACGGGTCAGCCCGACTATGCTACCATCTATATATCCTACGTGCCGGATGTCCGCATGGTGGAAAGCAAGAGCTTAAAGCTCTATCTCTTCTCCTTCCGGAACCACGGTGACTTTCACGAAGACTGTGTGAACATCATCATGAAGGACCTAATCCGCCTAATGGAACCCAAATACATCGAAGTTTGGGGAAAGTTTACCCCCCGTGGCGGTATTTCCATTGATCCTTACTGCAACTATGGCAAGCCCGGCACTCGTTGGGAGGAGGTCGCTTGGAACCGTCTTTCCAATCATGACCTGTATCCGGAACGAGTCGACAACCGCTAAGAAAAACACTGCAAGATACGCGCATATCCTGCATACTAAGGGTGGTACACTACCTAGGATGCCACCATTCGTTCAAGGAGGAAGGAAATGAAAGTATCGGAACTGAAGTATGAACGGGTTTCCCTGGAAGAGATTTCTGCCGTTGCGGCGGATATCATTCAGAAAGTAACCCAGGCGCAAAGTGCAGAGGAGGTTCTTTCCGCTCGTTCGCGTTATGTGAAGCTCATGTCCCATTACCAGACTGCGGCCGCCTTATCCTATATGCGTTACTCCATTAACACCGCAGACGAGTTTTACCTGGCGGAGAAGGACTACTATGACGAAATTGGGCCACAGGTGCAAAACCTGATGCTCTCCTATGCCAAAGCCATGCTAAACACGCCCTTCCGGAAGGAGCTGGAGGCCAGTGGCGACATTGTTCCATTGGTGTTCCAATCCTATGAACTAGAACTTCGCGCCATGTCCCCCGACATTGTGGAGGATATGATTGAGGAAAACCGCGTGGTGAGTGAATACTCCCGTCTCATGGCCTCCATGGAGTTCCCCTTCCGCGGAGAATTGCTTCCTCGCGCCCAGCTCATGAAGTACGCCAAGTCCGACAAGCGGGAAACGCGCCGGGAAGCCTATGAAGTCTTGGGAACTACCCTGCAACAGCATGCAACGCAGCTCGACGAACTGTTTGATCGTTTGGTGCATATTCGAGACCGCATGGCAAAAAAGATGGGTTATCGCAACTTTGTGGAGATGGGTGACTATCGCATGGGCCGGCTTGGCTATGGGAGAAATGAGCTGCTCCAATTCCGTGACAACGTGGAACGAGACCTGGTTCCGGTGGTGTCTCGCCTGCGCATGGAAAATGCGAAACGTCTGGGGCTTTCCGAATTGCGGATCTATGACCATGATATCGTAATCCCCGGTGGTGACCCAGAACCCATTGGCGGTAAGGATGCGATTTTCCAAGCTGCGCAATCCATGTACCGTGATATGGGGGAGGAAACCCGACGCTTTTTCGACTTCATGATGGAAACCGACGCCTTTGACGTAGAGTCCCGGAAGAACAAATGGGGCGGCGGGTATTGCACCGAATTTGCCGAATACAAGCAACCTTTCATTCTGGCAAACTTCAATGGCACCTCCGGCGATGTGGATGTAGTCACCCATGAGGCAGGGCATGCCTTTGCCTCCTATATGACAGCAAACAATCGGTTTGTGACGGAGCTTTCCGTGGGTGGCATGGAAACGGCCGAAACTCACTCCATGAGCATGGAATTCTTCGCTTGGCCCTATATGGAAGCCTTTTTCGGAGACCAAGCGGCTAAGTATAAGTTTATGCACCTCTTCGACGCGCTCTCCTTTATCCCATATGGTACTATCGTCGATGAGTTCCAGCGCCGCATTTACGAAGAACCCGACCTATCTCCTGCGGAGCGTAAGGCCGTCTGGCGAGAGCTGGAAGCACGCTTCCGTCCCTACCTAACGCTAGAAGGTCTCACCTACCTGGAGGAGGGAACTCGTTGGCAATACCAGATGCACATCTATGAGACACCCTTCTACTATATTGATTACTGTCTGGCACAGACCGCGGCGCTTCAGTTCCTTCTTGCCTCTCGCGAGGACTATCCCGATGCCTACTCCCGTTACCTGACGCTCTTATCACAAGGTGGCGAAAAGACCTTCGCTGCATTGTTGAAAGAAGCCGGGCTTCGCTCTCCCTTTGAACCGGGTGCTTTGCGAGAGCTAGCGCAGGAAACGGAAGACCTCTTAAATGCATTGGCGCAGGAAGCGCTCTAATTTCTCCTATAAAAACAACACGCACCCTTAGCGTCCCCCCAATAAGGATGTAATCATGAATAGCGTTACAGCCAAACCATGAACGTTAAAATAGTAATAGCTGAATTGATTGACATCAAAAAAATCGCCCTGCTGACCTTAAAATCAGCAGGGCGATATTTCTTATACGGATTATCTTGCTACCCTCGAAAAGCAGGTAACGAGAGTAACGCACAGCAAATTGCTCATTTTCGAATGTAACGCTTTGTGCAACCACCGCTTAGTAAAACCGATATACCCTTGTGAGATATTTACTTCGCTGGTAGGTGACAAGGGAAATCTCGCCGTCTTGGTTCAGTGAGTAATCCAGTATATCTCCTGTTAGACGGTGATGGGACAACAGCTTTAAATCAGGGGAATAGCATTTAAAATAACTGCGGTTATTGACCCACAAGCGGTTTTTTCCATCCACCAAATAACCGACTGCGCGATTCCTGCCGCGGTTTAGATGCATCCAGATCTACGACCGCGAGTCCGGAACCATATCCTGCACAAAAGAGGAGGGTTCCGTAAGGCGAAACAGACATGTCGGACAAATACGGCTCCTGTAAGCACCCTGCATCCTGCAAGTCTTGCGTAAAGCGATGGAGCATATCATCCTCTTGGTATCCCTTCTGCTCCAATTGGTACAGGGATGCACCGGATGCCAAAAGCTCCTCGTTGCAGGACGCAGCAGAGCATTGTTCTTGTCCATCCAGCATGAGAGACAGAGAAGCATTATCTCATCTGGGCCATAAGCTTTTAAATAGATGCGGTTTCCAATCACTGTAACTTCGCCGACTTCACCTTTCCTCTCCCAAAGACGGGTTCCGTCTGCACTGTAGCAGAGCACCATTGCATCTTTGACCCGTTTGGGCCCATCGCACCTGGATTGGAACACCACTAAAAATCCATTGTTTGTCAAAAGATGAAGGCGTTAGGCCACCGCGGGTTCTCCATCAGGCGTGAGGGGAAGGGGCAGTGGAAGCATCCCGGCGGAATCTGCCATGGTTAACGCGAGCTCGGAAACTTTAAGTTATTAGTCATCTAAATAATATCCCTTATTCTGTTGTTTCCAAATGGGCAGAATGAAAGACCGCTTCATATAGGAAAACGACAGGAGTAAAGGACCGCGAAAAACTCATTTGAAAAGGCCGATTTATTAATATTATTATCTGTCAAATCCTTGGCCTTGATATTAGCGGATCCCAGAGAAGAATACCCCAGTGCTAAAGTTCCTTCAGCTTGTAAACCATGAGAGAATATCACCATCTGTAGTAAGCACCGTCACCGTACCGTACCTAATTAAAAATAGGAACGTAGCAGTTGTGGTCCAATTTGTAGAATCAGGTAGATGATAATTAGTGCCACATTAATACCCCAAACAGCAAGTGCTTTTTTGATGGTGGTGTGAGCTGATTCTTTCGATATGCCATTAGGGCTAGAATTGCGCAGAATATCGTCAGAATTATTGAAATTGTTGCATTAAAAGGCAAAAATCCACAGAAAATCATGATTAAACCGGAACTTGGCTCCCAATTTTCTGTAACCATTCGATAGATCAAATCGGGAATAGCAAAAGACCGCACCATTAAGTTCATAAATCCCCAAAATATACTACGTCATAGTTAATTATAAGTTTCTGTTTCATGGAAAGCCTCCTCTCACTCGTAAGACACCACCTTAATCCAAGATTATAGCTATATACAAATAGTAATCTCTACTTTTCAAAGCGAAAACAAAGGATTTTTCATGAATTTAACGATTCGGTTGAACAATAAACGGTAAAATTTTCCGATAATAGGAATAATTTTACCGTGGAAAGGGTTCCATTCACCTGAATCCGAAGAAGCGGTAGGACACCCTCATCTATGAGGACCTTCATCAATCCCAATGGATTAGAGCGTATTGCCATGGGCAATACGCTCTAGCTTTATTCCTGCCTGGTAAGGGGAACCTAGGCAATGGTTCCTTTGCTATATTGTTGACTACTTTTTAGAGTGAAGGTCAGTTTGGTAGTAGAAGGTATTGAACTGCAAGGAAACGTTCCACAGTTCAATCCCTTTCTTCATATCAATCAAAGAAGCGCCTCGGGGTGCTGTTAGTATGAATGGAACCATCCGGTTCCAATGTAAATGTTGCTTTTCTGGCTTTTGTGACTTTCTTGCTCATAAAAATACCTCCAAGAGAATTAATATAAGCTTGTTATGGCAATAAAAAAATACACACCCTTACTTCCTTCGTAACATATCCATAGGGATAGATAAGATGGGTTTTCCCATTTGGCGGATGTGCATCCCATTTCTGAATTGATTAATTCTGCCCTGACATGGAAGAATCAAAGCTCGGAGAATCATTGTTTTATTTGTTTCACCTTTCAACTTGTTTTTATTGACACCACACTTAAAGCCCCCTTTCTAACTTTGAACACATTGAAATCGTTGGAAGTAGAGTGACCGCGATTGCCATGCTAACTATATCCAATAATGTATTAATTGTGATTCGGAAAAGATCTGTAGATTGAGAATGATTGCTCACAGAAACCGCAATAGCTAAACACTTGAAAGTGAAACAAAAATATCCCCGGATTCCTTATTCCTTCTATACGATGAGTATATCATGCTTAAGGTGGCATGCAAGGGAACATGCGTGAACAGCAAGTATAGATGCGTAAACGGCTGATAATTCGCCAATTGTCGTCGGTTGCTCACGTACCTCAGCTTGTTATCGTCAGCCTTTGTAACAGGAATACAGTAAGAGCGTATTGCTAATTGCAATACGCTCTTTTACTCATGTTTGCCATAGAATGGCCTGGGGCAGTTCGATCCATAGTTCGCGGTTCGTATGGGTGTCATCTCCTTACACATATTCCCCATTTCGGGATTGACCACATGGCACGCCTTGCGTTTGCCGGAGACATAGAGCACCATCGAGAGCATATCACCGTCAAACAGGGAGACGGACAGGACGGTACAGACCAGCTTTTTAGATATCCAGGTGAGTTCCACGGGGCAAGCGGTAAAAAATCGTGCCGACCATTTGCCCACAACAGCATTTGGCATAGCATTTTTAATGGAATCCTCTGTTGCACCAAGGATTTGAAGGCTGCTCACGGTAGTCCCCATAGCGTTATTCCCTCCTAAATTTAAGTTTTCCTTAGCTTTTTGTTGACGGAAGAAAGTCAATTCGGATGAAATATAAAATTTACTTGCCCTGCACTGAATTCTAAATGCAGGAAATTACATTCTGTATTCAGTATAGCAACTATAATAGTACTCGTAAATAAGCTCGTTCTTCTATTGCCGTTCAATTATCGCTAGAAATTAACCGAACACCTTCCTGCAAAAACGGACAGAAAGACCGTCAGATGCAGGGGTATGATTCGCACCAAAAGGCGTCCTATCTGACGGATACCTGTCCCCGCCCCAGTGAATGGGGGTGCAGATAGTTTTTTCGCTGCGCAGGCTGAGAAAGCAGTGAATGGTCAGAGAGCAAAATTTACCGTAGGACTTGAAAATCCTACGGCAAATCTTGAAAACCGAAAACATCCTTATTAAATTGGGGCATTTAAGGTGCGCGTTGTTTTGAGTTGGTTTTATTTGCGCCGCAGCATCATCCCCAGCACCACGCCACAACATCCCCCGACAATATGGGTGAGCTGTGAAATGTTATCCGCCGTAAACAGTCCATTGTACAGTTCCTGTCCGAAGTAAATCACCGCCACTAGAATGAGGGTCAGTGGGATGCGATTCTTCCGCATGCCCGACAAGGAAGCAAGGAAAATCAGCATAAAGACAATGCCGCTTGCCCCCAACAAGGCAGAGTTTGGCGAGAGGATCCAGTGCAGAATGCCAGTGGTCAGAGCCGTGGTGGCAATGAGAAACAGCATGTTAGCGCTCCCATAGCGCTCTTCCACCATGGGCCCCAACACCAAAATCATCAGCATGTTGCCTGCGTAATGGCTAAAGTTCGCATGCCCCAAGACATGTAAAAACAGACGAACATAACTTAAGGGATCCAAAGGGGAGGATCGGTACACACAAAACAGCTTTTGGGTGGTGATTCCGCCCGTGAGCACATCTAAAAAGAGCGCCGCCGCAGACAAAAGCGCAAAGGTTAAGATGACGGGTGCATTATATTGCAGTTTTCGCATAAACCCTCCCAAGCCATACCGTTTTAGTGCTATTATGATACCACAAATCCCCGCTCCTTAAAAGAGGGGCTTTCCCAAGAAAAATTGGGGATAGAAAAGAGGGCAAAAAGGGTCTATAATGACCATATGTGCCTTGCCTGTCTAGGAAAAACAGACAGGGTCAGAATGGAATGAAATGGAGCGTTTTGTAACATGAAAGCAAGCTTAGTGATTATGGCTGCGGGCCTTGGCTCGCGCTATGGCGGAGAAAAGCAGGTGGACGGCATTGGCCCCCATGGTGAGGCAATTATGGAATACTCCGTGTTTGATGCTGTGAAGGCAGGCTTTAGCAAGGTCGTATTCATCATCAAGCCGCACATGCTGGACACGGTGAAAACCTTGTGTGGAGATCGTCTTTCCAAGATGACCGCAAAGGATGGATCCCCTGTGGAAGTGGCGTATGTCTTTCAAGACTTCAGCAGTATTCCTAGTTTCTATCCTGTGCCAAAAGATCGCGTCAAACCCTTTGGCACCATTCACGCGGCACTTTGTGCCAAGGCGGCCGTCAACGAACCCTTTGCCCTCATTAATGCGGATGACTACTATGGGTATGAGGCCTACGAAACCGTCCTGCATGCCTTGGAGAACTTGCCTTCTAAGGGTGAGGCCGTCATGGTCGGATATCAGCTTCGCAATACGGTCAGCGATCATGGTACCGTCACCCGCGGCGTCTGTATTCAGGAAAACGGCGCCCTTGTGAAGCTCAAGGAAACCTATCAAATTAAGAAATATCCCGATGGTCACATTTGCGATACAGAACACCCCGAGCATGAAGTCCCCTTAGACCCGGATACCTTAGTATCGATGAACTTTTGGGGATTTACCCCTTGGATTTTCGAGAAGATGGAAGAGTATTTTCTCGCTTTCCTGAACGGTCTTTCGGCGGAGGAAATGAAAGCCGAGTGTCTCCTCCCCTCCATGGTGGATGAACTGATTGCCAAGCAGGAACTCCGCGTGGATGTCCTCTCCAGTGATGCGGTATGGTTTGGGGTCACGTATCGGGAAGATCGCGACATTGTGGCAAGTGCCCTTGCCAATCTACATGAGGGCGGCAAATACCCTGCTTCCCTGCGCGAGTAAGTAACTGGGTGGGGGATCTGCACCACGGCACAGATCCCCCACAAAACATTTCTTTTTTGAAAAATGCCTTGACAAACCGCAATAAAACAGATAAAATAGCTAAGCAATTAAATTTCAAATGCGAGTGTGCTGGAACTGGTAGACAGGCACGTTTGAGGGGCGTGTGTCTTTGGCGTACGGGTTCAAGTCCCGTCACTCGCACCAAAAAGTAAACCCGGGAGACCTTGATATTCAAGGACTTCCGGGCTTTTTGTTTTTACAGTTCTCAAAAATGTTCTTTGTTTGTTCTTTATACCACAAAAAACGGGGTTCCTATCCTTCTTGGACGGGTTCCCCGCTTTTATTTTATTTGGTCATGTTGCGTGTCTTTTCTTTCCTAATGCTAGAACATCAGCCACAGCTTGGGAAGCTCTCGCCTGTGATTGTGCAAACGTATGTGCGTAAATATTTAGCGTGGTTGATACTTGCGTATGACCCAGCGAAGCAGACACCGTCTTAGCGTCAACTCCTGCACCGATCAACAGGGTTGCATTCAGGTGTCTAAATTGGTGTATTCCAAGGAAGCGCTGCCCTGTACTCTCACAGAACCGTTTCAGCCACTGATACGTGGTGTTGGGGTGCATTGGACTTCCGTTCCAGGTAACAAAAATGCGGTCGCTTTGTTGCCACTGGTCGCCTAGCTGAAGTCTCTCGCTCCTTTGCTCTGCCCGAAATTGGCGTAGCACCTCAAACACCTCAGAAGGTAACTTCATTACACGCCTGCTGTTCTCTGTCTTTGTGGTATCCGTAAAGATGCCCTTTTCTTTGGTGTATAGGGACGTTCGTCTAATTGTAATAAGCTGATGGCCAAACTCAATATCACTCCACTCTAACCCTAACAGCTCCCCACGTCGTAAGCCACCATAGATTGCAAGGACAAAGAACGCCTTATACTTTAGCGGAGCAGCCTGTAAGCTATCCAAAAAGGCTTGCGTTTCTTCTATCGTGTAGATGTCTTTTTCTTTTTTCTTGAGGGGCGGCAAAATAACATTGCTACATGGGTTGCTGAGGATCATACCCATACGGACTGCGTATTGCATAACATCTGAGACAAAGGAAAGGTAATTTCGAATAGTCTTAGGGGATAAGCCGCCACCGGTTGACTTGTTGATACCTTCCTCAGACAGATTGTTGATGAAGCTCTGCACAGCTCGAGTGGTGATTTTATCAAGGCGCAGATGTCCCAAGGCAGCATAGGTACGAGCCTGGTGTTGGTGAAGCCTATCCACAGTACGGGGGCGAAGGTTAATTTGAGCGTATTCCTTAAACCACTGTTCAGCTAGCGTTTGAAATTTCACATTGCCGGATATTGCCCCTGTGGCGCATTGCTCATCGAAAAGAGTTGCTTGCCTCTTAAGCTCTTTTTCAATTTGCCTAGGAGTCATTCCAGGGCTAGGTTTCCAAGTCTTAGATTCTACTCTTTGGCGACCATCCGAAGTGTAACCGCAGGAAGATCGGATTAGATAAGAGAGTCCATCTTTTCTTTTTCGTTCTGTAATTGTTGCCATTACAATACCTTCTTTTCTTTCATTTCGTATAGCCACTCAGCATAATCTTCGGGGGTTTTATAACCGGATTTCAATGCGGATGTCCAATTTTGTCTCTCCTTCTTAAAGTACTCAAACATGTCGGCATAAGCCTTGATATCAGGATTCCTCCTTACTAACATTTGTTTTGCGGTATACACGTTTCTGGATAGCTTTGCAAGCTCATCGGCTTTTAATCGGTCATACCATAATTTCCTACTAGCGTATTCTTGGCAACTTAAGCTCTCTTCCTGTGGGCTGGGTCGAGAACAATACATCGTGTCCGAGCGGCTATGTGGTATAAAGAACTTGCTGCAGTTTTTGCATTTTCTAACAGCAACACCATGTATTATCATCTGGTGTACATCGAATACAATCATTGAATAAATGTCTTTAATTCCATAAATAGCGCAAAGGCTATCTTCTGTTTGTACGATTTGATACCTAATGTCTGGCTTCCTGCTTTGGTCGAAAAGAAAACTGAAACTGTGAGGTGTTGCCTCAGATAGACTAACAAGGACTCGAGGTATATTAAGCAAATCGAGACGTATACGCAATAAAGCTGACAGCATAAAGTGGCCTGTATCACTGCATCCATAACTTGAATATTTGGTTCCAGAAAAGGTTTCTATTGTTATCTCCGCATCATCCAGAAAGGACACATCAAAATCAAGAAAGTACTCCTTCTGATTTTTATCAAAAAGTTCAATCTCCTTAATGAAATTAATGAAGATAACTTCAGAAGCGATTTGTCCATACAACTCCCTAAGCTTCCCTCTTAGCCAAACGCAAGCCTCAAATAAGTGAAAATATGAACTTTCGACCATCTGGTTATTATTAGGATTTTCACGCACAAGGTTTAACAAGGTATCATGCCTGACATCGGATAAAGCTGTAAGAGCTTCACCAATATAGTAGCTACAACAGTGTTTTTTTAAGGGGTTGATTTGGTATTGCTTTCCCTTAATCAGTATTAGTAGACCCAAATTGTCAATCAAATCTTCTGATATATCTTCGAGATAATAATTTAGGTTTTCTGTGATCAAAATTATTCACTCCCTGGTACTTTTTTAATTATTAGGAAACTGAACTAAGAAAATTTTCAATATTTCAACTTTTAACTTTACCATTATCGTTGTTTGCGTATAATTTAATCATATTCATACAACGTCCATCTGTCAAGACTAGTTTGAAAAGAGGTGAACTATGCAACAAAGAATTCGCGTAGAGCCTACCAGGAAAGCTGTCAAACGCTGGCTGACCACCGTCGGGCTCGGAACGTGTAACGGTAGCTTTTCTAGTCAACTCAGGGAATCCCTGACGAAAGAAGAAAGACAAAAAATAATGGATAACTTATCAAAGGAGAATGATTGCTATGCAAATGAGAACCATTGACCAGGCTATGAATTACTTAAAGCTCATTGATCCGAGTACGGCTTTCACCAAAACAGCCCTACGCCGCTTTGTGCTTAACGGCGAGGTCCCAAGTGTCAGGGTTGGGCAAAAGTATTTAATTTCATTGGAGGCGATTGAATCGTTCCTTAAAAACGGAACTATCCAAGCAACTGATCAAACTACCAGTAATGGAATTCGAAAACTTGAGGTGAAACGATGATTTTAACACAGATTGACAACTTACCCTGTAAGCTTAGAAGAGAAGGCCATTTCTGTATTTGGCGATATGAGAGTCGGCCAGGTAGCGAAAAGGCCACAAAGGTGCCCTACAACCCAAAAACCGGACGAAGAGCAAGTTCCACTAAGCAGGATGACTTTGCTCCGCTGGAGGTAGCAGCCGCAGTGCAAGAGAATTATTCAGGTATCGGAGTCGGTATCTTTGACGATCTTGTTGCGATCGACATTGACAACTGCTTAGGGATTAATCGTGAACTTTCTCCCCACGCTCAATCCGTTGTGAGGATAATGAACTGCTACACTGAAATATCCCCGAGCGGGAACGGCCTTAGAATCCTCTGTCTGGCTTCTGGTTTCCTCTATGATAAGGCTCGATACTATATTAATAATCAAAGTATCGGGTTGGAGGTTTACTGTGGTGGCGCCACAAATAAATACGTTACCCTAACCGGGGATGTGATTGTTCCCGGAGACTTGGTGGATAGGAGCAGCGCACTGCAAGAGGTATTAGAACTCTACATGCGCAGGGATGAGAAAGACTGTTCAGAGGTGGTCAGCGAATCCAAACCACTTTCTACTCTCATAATGTCTGACATTGAGTTGATCGAGAAAATCATAAACTCAAAGCAAGGTGCTAAGTTCCTAAAATTATGGGAAGGGAATCTTTCCGATTATAACGATAACAATAGCCAGGGGGATCTTGGTCTCTGTAATATACTTGCCTTCTGGACAAGATGTGACCATAGTAGGATGGACGTCCTGTTTCGCCAAAGTAAGCTGTATCGGAAAAAGTGGGACGAATTCAGAGGGAGCAGAACATATGGGGACATTACGATACAGACTGCAATCGGTAGCTGTACCTCCGTTTACGACCCAGATAGCTACTCCTCTGCAGACCTATCCGATTTTGAGACAGAAGGGCTTGGATTAAGCAATATCCTTGAGAACCTTCGACCGGAAAAGAATCTGTATTATCAAGGTGGTGATCTTGGAAACGGACGATTATTTGCGGATGTTTACAAGGATATTGCACGGTTTGTCCCTAAGCGTAACAAATGGTTTGTCTTCACAGGAAAGATATGGGAAGCAGATCAAGGTAATTTAAAGGTTATGGAGCTCTGTAAACGACTTGCGGATCAGTTACTGCTTTATGCTAAGTCGCTTCCTGATGCAAATAGTTTTACGGATTCGACGAAGAAGTGGTTGAAACGCTCCGTTCGAGAGACAATTCT
This sequence comes from [Clostridium] viride DSM 6836, assembly GCA_000620945.1. Classification (GTDB taxonomy): domain Bacteria; phylum Bacillota; class Clostridia; order Oscillospirales; family Oscillospiraceae; genus Evtepia; species Evtepia viridis. The sequence continues at coordinate 822,225 of KK211198.1, forward strand.
CAAAGATGCCGCCAGCGTTTACCCGGCAGACATCACAGCATTTGACGCTTCCCCGCTCCTCTTTAACTGCCTAAATGGAACGCTTGATCTGCAAACCATAGAGTTTAGGCCGCATAATGCCTCCGACATGCTAAGTATGATCTCAGGTGTCAGTTACAATCCAGAAGCCAGTAGCACTGAGTGGGAAGCCTTTATCCGCGAGGTAATGCAAGGGGATCAAGAAAAAGCTCAGTATATCCAAAAAGCGCTCGGATTGACCCTTACTGGCGATACCAGCTATGAATGCGGTTTTATTCTATATGGTGCGACTACTCGTAACGGTAAGGGTACCACAATGGAGACATATATGAGCCTACTTGGCGACTACGGAAAATCAGTCAGACCTGATACCATAGCGCAGAAACAGAACGCAAATGGCAGTGGCCCAAGTGAGGATATTGCCAGACTGGCCGGAGTCCGATTTGCCAATGTGTCTGAGCCAGATAAGAAGCTCGTTCTGAACAGTGCTTTGGTGAAAACCATGACAGGTAACGACACCATAACTGCTCGGTTTCTAAATGAGAACAGTTTCGAGTTCAAGCCGCAGTTTAAGATGTTTATTAACACGAACTATCTGCCTTCCGTTACCGATGCTACCCTATTTAGTTCTGATCGTGTTAGAGTCATCCCCTTTGAACGCCATTTTTCCGAAGAGGAGCGTGATACAAGTCTTAAGGAACGCTTGTCTAGACCGGAGACTTTGAGCGGAATTTTGAACTGGTGCATCGAGGGATTTAAGCTCCTCAAAGCAAATGGCTTTAGACCTCCAGAGTCGGTATTAACTGCCACAGAGAAATACCGATATGAAAGTGATAAGATGTGCCGCTTTATGGAAGAGGAACTTGATGATGGCGAAGGATATGAAGTGACTTCAACCGAAGCATATACCAGATATCAACAATGGTGTACGGAAAACGGTTTTCAGTCTGGAAGCATCAAAACATTTCTTTCTGAAATAGCAAGCTATGTGACCATCAATAGACGCAGACCTAGGCTTGGTGGGGAAAAGCGGACAATGATTAATGGATACCGACTAAAAGAATTGGTTAATCATTTCGATCTACTAGGCTAGGAGGTTTCTTATGAATACTGTGAAGGAAATTAAACGAGAATTGCGCCATACCTGTTATCTAATTAGTAGCTTAGAGGCAAAGCTACTACGGGTGGACCCCTTTTCTTATGAGTATCATGAAGTGGTTCAAATGATTGATGATGCACGAGGCAAGTTTGACATTATCACACTACAATTGCTGGACATTCAACATTATAACCTGTATGGAGATTATCAGTAACTCCTTAGCAAGCACAACAAGACGGAACACAACGATAAAGCGATACGACGCAATGCATAATAGCCAGGCTAGGAACTTCGTGGGTAGAAGTCACCGGCCTGGCTTTTTGATTTTTGAGTGGCTATAGATGGGGAAAATTTCATGAACTGCGAGCTAGTGCAGTTCCTATCCAAGGTGTTCTAATGAAGTAAGAGACCTTGCGATGCTCTGCTAGTGCTACCCCCCAGGGGGAAATCGGGTATGCACTTTACATATCATATAGCTCTGCGCTGGTTTTGGTAATTGGCATGTGCCTTAGAGGCACTTTTACATAGGCAAGGCTTTGGGGCAGATGGGGCATTTCTTTTCGTGTAGTTATAAAAAATCATTTTTAAGTACCAAATAGAATAGCTATCCCACGTGCCCCACAATCGAAAAATGTGAACCGCTCTATAATGGATAATATTTCTAAATATGGTTGAGTGGAGGAAAATTGTGTGCTATAGTAAATAACTGTAAGTAGCGAAGGCTGTCGACTTTAGGAGAATATAGAGTATAGGGATGAACACTGATGTGGATGTTTGGCAAACAAAAAGAACCAATCAAATTTAAAGTAGATAGCACTACCATCAAGCAATCGGAGACCCTATAGGTGCTGAGAAAAACGGTTGATGTTACAGCGGGGGGCCAAGCTTCAGCTGGAAATAAAATGCGCTGAGTCTTGGATTATGGGAGAAGGAAGTATAAAGTTTGAGCTGCTAAATAGCCATATTCCTATGTGCATCCTGCAATTCCTCTATTTAGAATATGACGACTTGACGGCTCAGATTGATTTTTTACTAATAACCAAGACAGATCAGTTTTTCATTGAGTGCACGAATCTTTATGGTGATATAAAGTCAATTATGCAAGCAATTTTGTTCAAACCATGAGGTTTAGAAGCAAAGTTTTTAAAAAGGTCTATACAGAATTTGAACTATCTACTTAATTTACGAGTAAAAAAAGATTCGTGGGTGCAAATTACAAAGAACAACAGTGATTTTAAACTTCAATCTCTATTTAATATGCCAAAGCACTTTGAATCGGACGTGGAAATTCAAGATTTACGAGATTGATGCATCGGAAAAGTGGAGAACGCCATGCAAGTTGAAAAGGAGGAAGTTAAATGAAACTTGAATCCGCAGAAATTAGGAACTATAGAATGTTAAAATGCCTTGATGTTGATTTTGAAGATATACTATCTTTAATAATCGGCAAAAACAACTCGGGAAAAACATCTTTTCTATCAATACTTCGAAAATTCTTATCAGATGCTAAACCAGAGTTTTCTTATGAGGATTTTAGCATTGAAACCCAACGCGATATTCTTTCATTAGAAAATAGCACCTTAAAAGCTGATGAATATGTGCCTACTGCAATTTCCCTTAAATTGCATATTTCATACTCAGACTCAGATAATATTGGAAATGCATCTGCTTTGCTTTTGGATTTGGACGATGCCATGCATCGTTTAGTCGTCTTGTTTGAATATACTCTATTATTTGAAAAATATCAGAAGCTTGTTTCAGATTTTGCGGAACAACAGTCTAAAGGCTTGCCTCAAACTTTTATTCAATTTATTACAAAACATATAAATCGTTATTTCTCAATTAGCGTTAAAGCTCTGGAATATGGTAATGAAAACAATTCAAAGACTGTTTCCCCCGACATAATTAAAGAAATCATATCATTTCAAACCATCGGCGCTAAAAGAGATGTCGATAACGAACAAGGTCATAGTAGATCTCTTTCTATTCTTGCAAGTAAATACTATAATTCGTGTGTAAACTCTGAAACTGAGTTTCCAGACTTGCAAAAGCAATTATTTGAAACAGATGAGAATTTATCAGGGATTTACAAGGGTTTATTTCAACCAATAGTTAAAGAAATTGCCGCCATGTCCTACAATCCTAAAGAAGCGGAGCTATCAATTATATCTACACTTAGTGAAAAAAAGATATTCCAAGATAATACTACAGTTAAATATAAGCATGAGGATACTTTACTCCCAGAAGATTATAACGGTTTGGGATATTTAAACTTATTCTCAATGATTTTCAACATAAGAATAAAGCTTGACTATTTATCCAAGAAAAACAAGGTCGACGAAAATCCAACTCCTATAAACCTTTTATTCATCGAAGAACCTGAAGCTCACACCCATCCCCAAATGCAATATGTATTTATAACTAATATAAAACAGATTTTGCAAGACCAGCAAAAGCAATCTGGAAATAAATTTGCACTGCAAACAATTATTAGTACCCACTCTTCGCACATCGTATCCCAGTGTGATTTTAAGGATATAAAATATTTTTATAGAGAAAATAGTACAAGTGTGAAATCTCGTAGCTTGAAAAATTTATATACAGAAATGGTGAATTCAACAGATGATGAAACCAGAGCATCAGAGGAACGTGCATATAGATTTGTAAAGCAATATGTTACATTAAACCGAGCCGAGTTATTTTTTGCAGATAAAGCTATTCTTATAGAAGGTGACACAGAAAGAATGTTAATATCAGCAATGATGAAAAAGTACGATGATACAATGTTAGCTGCTAATGCAAATAATTACGAGCCATTGCTTTCTCAAAACATTTCTGTAATAGAAGTCGGTGCTCACTCGTATAACTTTGCCACATTCTTAGGTTTTATCGGAATAAAAACTTTAATAATTACAGATTTAGATTGTGCTAAAATGAGCAAGAACAATCGCTTAACGAAATGCAGATTTACTGAAGGAACCTCGACTACGAACGCTTCTATTAAAAACTTCACCAAGCTGTCAAGTTTAACTGATATTATTAAATTGGCAAAAGTACCTATCGTATTTGAGTTCAATAGCCAATCAAACAGTTGGTCTGCATCAGAATCTGGCAAACTAAGACTGCTTTTTCAACAAGAAGAGCAAGGTTACCAAGCACGGAGCTTTGAAGATGCATTTTTATCTATAAATAAAGATTATGTCATAGCTAATCAAGACAATTTTTCGAGCTTAAAGTGTATAAGCAGCTTGTCTGATGCCAATTTAGATTATTATGATCTCGCTGATATGTGCATAGAAAGTAAGACTGCATTTGCCCTTGATATTCTTTTGTTTAGTGATGAAACTAATACAAGTTGGGATACTCCACGGTATATACAGGAGGGTCTGTCATGGCTAACACAGTAATGTCCAATATAGAGCAATGCCTGTTAGATAAATCAGACTTTCTTTTAAGTGGTGGAGCAGGAAGTGGAAAAACCTACACCTTGATGCAGACATTAAACTTTATTTTCAATAAAAATCCTAAAGCATCCGTTGCTTGTATTACATACACTAATGTTGCTACTAATGAAATCAAGGAGCGCTCTCCATACTCAAAGCTTCTAGTTTCAACTATACACGACTTTTTATGGGACGAAATCAAAGACTATCAAAAAAACCTTAAAAATACCGTGTTAGGTCTTTTAGCCGATGAAAAAGCAAATAAGGGGACAGGGTTAACCTATTCTGGAGAAATAGAAATAACAGAAGGTACTTTCAATTTAGTTGAATATAAAAATTATCGAGATTTAGCTCAAGGCGCCATCTCCCATGACGACGTACTTAAAGTTGCAAATAAAATGTTTGCTACTTATCCGTTGTTATCAAAAATTCTCTCTGATAAATTTGATTATATCCTCATAGATGAATACCAAGATACACAGGTAGCGGTAGTGGAAATTTTTCTGGAACACATAAAAGTAGCCACTTCAAATTCAGTATGTGTAGGTTTTTTTGGGGATGTAATGCAATCCATATATCCAACAGGGGTTGGAAACATCAGCTCATACGTTAAGTCTGGTGCTGTAAAAGAAATCGTAAAAGAAGATAATTATCGCTGCGCAGTCAATGTTATAGAACTATTAAATAAGGTACGCTCAGATATTCACCAAAATCCTGCTAGATTGAGCAAAGATGGTACCGTTGCTAATAAGACCGGCTCAATTACATTTTTATATTCAAAACAAGATTTCGATTTAGATGCTTTTCAAGAAAGCGCGTATTCAAACGGTTGGGATTTCAATGATGCAAAAGAAACGAAACTTCTCTTTTTAACTCACCGATTAAATGCTACTCGATTGGGGTTTGGGGAGTTGCTGGCGGCATATAAATATGCCGACAATTTAATTGGAAATGAACCAGACCGTTTTGCGCAACACCTTCTTAAGATCGGCGGAATTTTATACTACTATAGTTTAAAAGATTATTCTTATGTCATTGCTGAGATTGATATCAAAGTGAAATCCAATGTAGACAAGAATAAAATAAGTTCTCTATTAAAAGAAATTACATCTAAACAAACGATGTCTATACATGATGTAATTACGAAAATGAGCAATGAAAAATTAGTACGGAAAGATGATAGACTTATAGAGTATATCAACAATAATTTGGAATTTTATAACTCCATAAAAGAACTCCATTTTTCACAGATAGTTGCATATTACAAATATTACAACGACTTCTCACCCTACTCTACACAGCACGGAATAAAAGGTGCAGAGTTTAATAATGTTCTTGTCGTAATGGATAACGGAAAGTGGAATCAATATAACTTTCAGTATTATTTCGAGAAGACCAAGGGAAAGGAATCAATTATCACAAGGACTGAAAAAATATTCTACGTTTGCTGTTCAAGAGCAAAGGATAATTTAATTGTTTATTATCCAAACCCTACACCCGAAACTCTTTCAAGAGCCAAGGAATTATTTGGAGAGTGCAACATATATAGGCTATGAGCCGGTAGAATGAAGTACTCCACCCTAGGCGGGTAAAGTAATAGCCCACGTGTAGAATGAGTTTGCAGTGTGCAACTACCGGAGTTGTCTTACAAAAAGAGGCGAAAGTTGAATAGTATCATAGAGCCTTTTCTCCTGATTCGGTACTCCCTGTGAAGTCTTACCGTATTATAATGGACAGGCCAATAATCAAGTTCTTACTGAAGCGCTTCCATGCGTTCATAGAAGTTTTCCCTAAAATCAATGCGGAAGGACTCGTTTAAAACGGTCTTGTTGAAATGCTCAATACAGCCTTTAGTTTTTTGGGGATTTGACGTTTGTCTTCCTATGCTCAATGCCATTTAAGGACGGGTACAGTTCAAAGGCATGATCCTCCGTGCCGCAGAACTTCCTGCCATTATTAGTCAGGATGGCACCCACCATGCTCCTTGAAAAGGGCAGCACAACATTATGAATCAAAGCGGCGGCACATTCCGGCTTTCCCGAAATCAGTGGCATGTCCTTCAAACCTCCCAGACCTTGCGTCTGGAAGTGGCGCTTCCACTCTTAGAAGTTTCTCCTATCCATACCGCCTCTCCGGCATGATTCTGAGATATTACTTAATGCCTGGGCCATCTCTAGTACGCTTTGCCGCTGTCCGGCGACCTTTGTCACAGCATCCTTGTATACGAACTTTCCTGCCATTTTTATCTCCTCCAACATCAGTTTATCTTATTTTCTAATGTTAGGCAGTCAAGCTACTCTGAAATGGGCAAATGATCTAAATTCATGTGCATACAGCAACTCACTCTTGAGCAGGCTGGCATTCTCCATACGTTTTCTCTTAAGGCTCATGCTTTGCCGAATCTCCGTGTCCTTTAACATTCTTGGGTATTGCTTATGTTGCAGTGCCAGCCCTGATTGGAATGTAGGATGATTTTTATGTCTTCCTCACCTATGGGCACTTTTACATAGTTTAGGCCTTAGCGGAAAAAGCGTTTGCGAAATTTGGGGCAGATGTGGCATCTCTTTTTGTGGCAATATAAAAAATAATTTTTAAGTACCCAATAGAATAGCTATCCCACGTGCCCCAAATAGCAAACAGGGACTTTGGCAAATGAATTCTAGATATGTTTTTATATTGATATTTTGTACCATGCAACCGCTTTTCCGTTTAAATCATTTAAAGTGTCGCACTTGAATCAAACCATGAAATTGTCACTGAAAAAAAGCAACAGTCCACTCCACCTGACCTTTAGCATTCCTAGGTTAGGAACGGGTTGGCTCGAACCCATAGAATACTTGAAAATCATCCAATTACCGATTGATCGTGCTCTTCTCTTGTTTGAGCAGACGCTCGAGGAGCACCTGCTTTTTCCTGGATAATATCGAGAATGCCTGGATGCATTTTGGTGGTAGCAGCCAATCAAAGTGTTGGTTCTCATGTCCACAACTAACTAACTATTTGTATCGTAACCGAGAATAGACCCGCAGTTTGAGACATCAGTTTAACTTTCCGCCTTTCTTCAGTTGTTATTCTATCTTTGGATTGGCAAATATAGCGCAATATTACTTATGACATCAACAAAAATTTAATATTTTATTTACTAAATTTGACGGTGACCAAGAATGCTGAAATCTCCATATACTGTGACAACTTCTGACAGCTTTTGATGTCTTTTGTTTTGAGAGCAAAATAATTATTGGAGCACACCCCCAGAAAATAATGGATTGTATGAAAACTTGATAGGATAACTCCGATTTGTCGACCTATCTAAGCTGTGCCTTATTGGCACATATGTTATTTGATTTGCTCGTAATAGAAAGCTTTTCTCGGTTTTTAACCTCTGAATTTTACATTGAAGATGGACTTATTTGAGACGGGCTTTACTTTATCTTTTCTAACTCTAATACTACATGATGCATTGTAAAATCAAGTGTGCCACCATGGGGGCAAAAAGATAGCCCACAATGAAGCCTTTGTGTAGAATGAGGTTGTCGAGACACCATTCAGACGGAGGAACATTATGAGCTACCATCATCTTAGCACATTCGAACGTGGGCGCATAGAAACGTATGATGGCAAAACGTCTTGGTCCATCGGTCCACGATAGACCGAGAACTGCGACGTAATACCACAAGCGCAGGCTATCAAAGCGAGTTTGCTCAGATGTCATATCATCACCGCAAGAACTCAAAGCCCAAATAGATAAAATCACTGCAATCATTGAGGCAAAGCTTTCTGCCACTTGGTCTCCCGAGCAAATATCCAACACGGTAATGTAGAGCAAGCTTAGCTTCAAAACCATCTACAACTGGATCTATAAGGGAAGCCTAAACGGCGTGAATACCCAAGTGCTGCGGTATAAAGGAAAGCGAAAAAAAGTGGACAAACGCAGTCAATTCTCAATGGGCATATCAATTTCAGAACGTCCGAAAGAGGTAGCGCATCGCCAGACTTTTGGCCATTGGGAGCTTGATACCATGGTATCAAGCCGTGGTGCAAGCAAGGGATGTCTGGCCACATTTGTAGAGCGCAAGAGCCGTCTTTACACGGCGCTATTGATTCCAGATAGGACAGCCGCATCTATGCTGGCGGCGATCACGCAGCTTTACCGTTCTCTACCAAAAGGTGTCTTCAAAACCGCAACCACCGACAGAGGTAAAGATTTTACTTGCTCCAACAAGGTGTATGCAGAATTGGGCATACCACTTTTTTTGCCGATGCCTATTCCTCCTGGCAACGAGGTAGTAATGAAAACGCCAACGGCTTGCTTCGTGAGTTCTATCGTAAGAAAACTGATTTGGCTAAGGTGAATCAAAAGGAGCTCATTCACCATCTATTTCTCATCAACAACAGACCAAGGAAATGCCTTGGCTGGAAGTCACCAATTTAAGTCTTTCTACACGAAGTGGCGCAATTGACTTAACAATCCATCTTATATATTCTAATGGGTCATTCCACAATTATGAAGTTCCCAATATGCAAGCCTACAGTGCGAAGAGTATAGCGCAAATAATTTTTCAAGACTAATGAAATCATCTAACTAATTATGGCTATAATTAAAGGTGTGTTTTCAACCCAAAGGGTCATATTATCACTGTAAATCAATATAAAATCTCTGCAGATTAGGTACAACACAGAATCATCTTTCCCCACCATATAGGTTCTAAATATTCCATCTATGATATGCGGAGTACACAATTGGCGTTGTCCATTAAACGTTTTAAGATAACGATATTTTGGGAGGAGGTATCCCATATGCTTCCAAAAGACTTCCCTTCCCGCTTTTTTAATCCCCTTACATCTAAGCATCGTGAGACTTATATTCATGTCCTGCTTACGATCGAGTCAGTATTAGAGCAGTCAAAACGAATTTCTTTACCAAGGAATGCTTTACTTGCAGAGCTTCGTCGAATTTTTCAGCGTGATAACTATGCCCTGGATGTGTCCGATGAAGAAGAATACGATGAGGACTCAACAGGCGATATGGAGCAAGACCTTCTAGTTTATACTTTTCGTCTTCTTCTCCGTAGCGGATGGATCGACGTGGATGAGTCCAGTGATTATGCGTTGGAATCTGTCTTTATCAGCTTGTATGGCAAAAAGTTGACTTTATTTCTAAAAGATCTGGTAAAAATAGAAGATCAATCTGGACATGTGGTGAATACATTCTCCAATCTTCAGCAGGTTAGGATAATGCCCGAGAATGGCTATATTTGTATTCAGAACGCATATGAGAGTACCCAACGATTGCTGACAACCTTAGAGATGATGTATTCAAAAATTAAAAAGTACTATGCAACCGTACTGGGAAATACAAAGCCACAGGATCTTTTAACCGAGCATCTGTACGGATATGTACGCGACGTGGTGGACAAGCTGATTTTCCCTATCAAGGTAGATGACAGCATCGATCGTTTTAAGGGTCCCATCTTAAATGTGGCAATCGATATTCAAAGTGACACGGTTTTGCTGGAACGAATTATTTCTTTTGCTTTGCAAACAAAGCGAATTACTTCCAAGGAAGATGGGTGGGCAAATATCCTAAATATGCTCAGCTACATTAAATGCAATTTTGATGATATTGAATCCTATGTGCTGCAACTGGACGAAAAAAATCAAACGTATATTCGTACCACTCGCCAAAAGCTCACCTACATGCTATCCATGGACACTAGTATAAAAGGTGATATAATCGCTTTACTTCGGGATGCCAAGGATCGTCATGATGATAGCTGCCAGTTGAGCGAATGTTTTAATCTGTTTGATGTCCGTAAGATTACGGAGGAAAGTTTTTATAAACCCAGAACCTACCATGTTCGTAATGGTGGTGAGCCGCTTGTTATTGAAAATATTGATAATGTGCCACAGGAGGATGTAGACGCCGTCATCGATACGTGGGCCGCACAATTTACGGGGTCAAAGATTAACGACTATGTTAGTCGTATCTTGGTCGAGCGGGATTCCATTAGTGCCAAAGATTTTGTCATTGAGGGTGACGACGATTACCTCATGTCGATTTTCCTAGCTATAAACAGCACAGACCGAAGAATTTCCTATTCTTACCAGCCAGCAAAAGGTTTGGTTACAAAAGGACGCTATGGAATTGCAGACTTTACGGTCAGGAAGAAGGAGGATTAGTTCTTTGAAAATCGATGAATATGACAGCGGAACGCTGGCACGCATTAAAGAAGTATGCCAGGAACTGTTTCACGGCAACTACATCACTGAGTATGTCTTTATGCGCAATGAATCGCTGAAAAAGGCAAACGACAGCTATTCCTTCGTTATGTCTCATTTTGCCGCAATCGAGGAGCTGCTTGGATATTCTGGTTGGCAGCTTTGCCACGAAAGAGGTGCAGGAGTTTTATATCTAAGCAGCCAGTACTCGCAGGCTAAAATGATTCTCACAAAGACTGAAAGTTACTTGTTATTGAGTATGCGTCTGCTTTACGATGAGAAAAAAACACAAGCCTCTGCCTCTGGTGAAGTATTTGTAACTGTGCAAGAGATATTGGAACAATTGACGACTTTGGGCGCGATAGATCAGGTAAACAAGCAGGAGCGGGAGAAATCTTTGCGTACTTTGACCGGCAAGAATATTATTGCCCGAATTTCCGGACATCTCGGGGAATTAGACACGCGCTTGGCTATTCTCCCCTCCGTTGTCTGTGCAATCTCGGCAGAGAAAACCAAGACCGTAGTGGCAATGTTGACGTCACAGAAAACAGCGCAACCCACAGAAAGCGAGGTAGATGAAATTTGATCTGGATACGCCGATTGCATGTTGTCAACTGGATGTACTACGGTATTCAAACGGTGGAACTGGATCGTTCTAACCTATTAACCGGGATCACGGGGTCAGGAAAATCATCGCTAATTGACGCGCTTCAGATTGTCATGCTGGGGGAAACCGGGCGTTTTTTCAATCGCTCGGCAACTGGATCCAAATCGGATCGAACGCTAGTCACCTACCTGCGCGGAAAATACCACGACAGCGATTTCAAGCGAGCAGACAAAGCGTTTAGTAGTTATCTTGTAGTCGATTTCTATGATGAGCTAAGACATGAGGAGTTCTGCTACGGTGTCGTGTTTGACTTATCAGAAGACAATACGGTTGAAAAGGATTTCTTTCATATATGTGCTCCCTTTTGTCTTGAGTGGGCTAAAAACGTTATTGGCACTCGAGAGGTAGCGAGAAGTCGGAGTGAATTTAAAAAGGTATTGAAAGACCTTAAGTCCTTGAGGCTTTTTACGCCTGGAGAGTATAAAAACGACCTTCTAGTGCGCCTCGGAATCTATGACGAGCATTTCTTCCAGGTTTTTCGAACCGCTGTCGCATATGTTCCGTTGGACAAAATCGAAGATTTTATCGTAAGAAATATCTGTCATATGGAGGATAACATTAATGTCCCTAAAATGAAAGGGGCTATTCACGAATATCAGCGTATGCAGCGGGATATGGCTGATTTTCAAGAGCGCCAACGTGAACTGGAGGAGCTCAAGGTCATCGACAATGAATTCTCCACTAAACTGGAAAGCTATCAGGTACAACAATATATGGTGCAGCGCGCAAAGGCTGATCGGCTGCGTGAAGATAAGAAGGCCGCAGAAGACGAGATGCACCGCTTAGAAGACGAGCTTGAACAGCATAACCAGGTAGAAACACAGTTGGAAATCCTCACACAGGAAAAGCAGGCGCGGCAAGCGGAGTTGGTTCAGTTAATCGCGGATGATCCGGCTAACAAAAAGCATAAGGAGTTGAAGACCTTATTGGAGAGCTGTGAGCAGAATATCACCAGCCGTAAAACGCAACGGGACAATCAGCTCATACTGCTCAATCAACGAATTTTGGCTTGGAGACGACATTTGGAGAAAATTCGCGAAAGCTATGTATGCGAACAATTCGGGCGGAGTGAAATTGCCGAGTTGGACCGGTCATTAAGCCTGTATGCTCAATATACAAAAGAAAGCTTTGCATCTCTAAATGCTATTGAGCTGAGTAAAACAAACAATCGCTTAGAGCAATTTCGCAATCAAGCTCTTGCAATGCAAACCGCATGGAAGGCTCAGCGCAATGAGGCGAAACAACGTGAAGAGGACTATCGCGCCCAGCTAGCGGAGCTTAAAAAAGGAATCAAGAGTTATCCAAAGGATCTACTTTCCTTACGCTCCTTCCTGCAAGACACTCTGTCCGAACAATGTGGTAAATTGGTGGAAGTGTCAATTCTTGCCGATCTTATTACCATAACTGATCCGGAGTGGATTAATGTAACAGAGGGATATCTCCGCCGGCAGAAGCTATATCTACTGACCGATCCGAGTTATTATCAGACGACTGTGGCACTGCTGAAGAAGTTCAGCAAAGAAAATCATTGCTACCAATACCGCATCGTCAATACGGGAAGTGTCCTAAGCGAGCAAATGGAAATCAGATCGAATAGTTTGGCAAAAGTGGTCGAAACAGACCATCCCGCAGCCAGAAGATATGTTGATTACTTGTTAGGGCGCGTAGAGCGTGTAAGGGATATTGGGGTTGTAAATGGAAAGAGGACCGCAGTGACTTTGGACGGCCTACTCTATCAGGGTTTTGCCACAGCCCGTATGAATGAGGCGGACTGGAAAATGCGATATATTGGGCAGGACTCCATTTTCCAACAAAGTGTGGAGATGACACGACTACTCGAGAAAGAAATGGAACAAATTAAAGCACTCAATAATTTCATTGAACCACTTCAGTCTCTTGTGGAAGAAAAAACATTAAGCGATGAATTTTTAGAAAATCTGTCTGCCGCAGTAAGTGGTTCGCTGGAATTACCGTCACTGGAGCAATATCTTGATACACTCTGGAGTGAGATTCAACAATTAGATGATAGCTATGTGAAAAGACTAGAAGCAGAGCAAAAAAAAGTTAATCAAGAGATAAAGTCTCTCTGGAATAAGAGTAAAGAGCTATCAAAAAAAATAGGCGAGATGAGTAACCAACGCGATTCATATTACAAGTTGAGCGAGGAAAAAGAACAGGCATGGACAGTTGAATATGAACTGTTTCGTGTCATGTATCCGGACGGTAACGAAGTCGCAGGGCGGGCGGCAATGCGTTATGAAAGTGAATTACTTCAAAAGGGCTCGGCAGAAAAAGTGCAGTTAGACTTCGAGCCTGCCTTGAGTTGGAGCAAGAATCGTTTAGACAATTTGAAACAAACATTCCGGCTGAAGGTAGAGGAATATAACCGGCGGCACACCAGCGCTATCATGAGTACAGAACTCTCCAGTGATGAGTGGCGCACGGCATATGATGATGTTAAAAACGTTCGTCTAGAGGAGTATACTGAGCACGTAGTCGCTGCCCGTGTACGTGCAGAAGAAATATTTAGAAATGAGTTTATTAATCAAATTAAGCGTAATATAGATACTGTTAAAAGAGAAATAAGATTACTCAACAAGGCTCTGGAGGAGTACACATTCGGTCAAATCAAGTACCGTTTTAAGTGTATTCCCACAGAAAATAACGAAATGCGTAAATATTATGATATGATTATGAGTTCTCATCTTGACGGCGCTAGCATTTACGACTTATTGGAGCCAGGAATGGATTTGGCTGAGTATGAGCCGTTAGTCAAGACACTGTTTCAGGCGATATCCTCCGAAGGAGCCGATTTAGCCGATCGACAACAGATTGAGGCAAACATTGAGAAATTCAAGTCCTTTCAAAGCTATCTCCGTTTTGATTTGGTAGAAGTTAGTCCGGATGGAACAGAATATCCGCTGAGCCGCACCATGGGCAGTAAATCGGGCGGGGAGCGTCAGACCCCATTTTATGTAGCGATTTTAGCCTCTCTTATGAAGACTTATCGGGTAAACCAGGAGGCAAACAGTCTGCGTCTAATCGTCTTTGATGAAGCCTTTGACAAAATTGATACCAGCCGAATTGAGGAGTGTGTCAGTATGCTTCGTGAAATTGGGTTCCAGTCTATTATTGCGGCACCCGATAACAAGGCCCCATACATTGCACCTCTGGTGGAGAGCACCCTTGTTGTCCTCAAAACAGACGATAAGACATCTATCTTACGTCCATACCATAAAACAATGGAGGCGCCTTAATGAGTCAGGCAGAAATTCTGAACCTTCTGTTGGATAGTTATGAACGCAGTGGCCATTGCCTACCAGGGAAAAAATCTACTCGGCGAATAGCACTCTCTTTCACTAAGGGAGACTATCCACCTTACCGCGAGAATGATCCATGTACAGAAAATATCAATTGTTCTGTTCAGTCGCTGGCAGACAAAGGCCTGGTGTTGTTTTCCTGGAGGAAGGGGTATGAAAATTGGCTGCTTGATAAAGTATATTTGAATCTTGATTTACTTTTGAAAGCCTATGCTGAAATTGGACGAATACCTCTGAGTGAATTATCAGCTTCCCTATATGAAACCCTGAAAGAGACAACGAAATATATCACAACTCAGTGGAAGCTAGACTTTCTAGAAGATGAGATGTCGAGTTTACAAAAAAAACTGCGACCGTCCCGCCTGCTGTCGGGAGACGAAACGCAAATCAGGTCGCTATTGAAAGTTTTGCAATATACGGAGCGAGGACCTGAGCTCATGAGAGTGATAAGTGCAAACTGCTTCCATAATTCTAAATTCTTGGAGCAAAACCTAATCCCCCAGCTGATTTCTATTGCAAAAAATTATGAGCCGGAGCTGTTGGCATATAATGCTGTGGGAGAAGAACTGTTGACACAGAGCGTTGTGCTGGAGCAGCTTGGTATTCTAACTCATACAGAAATTTTTGAGTTCAGTGGTGATGTCAGCATCAATTTTTCAGAAGAATCTTATGCCACAAAAGCATTTCAATGCGGATTTTGTCTTCAATCAGAGAATCTGGACTATATTAAAAATATTGATCTTTCGCGAATCAGAACTATTTTGTTTATTGAAAATAGGACAAACTACCGCTCCGTTATTCACCAAAGCTTTCCTAGAGATAAGCTGATAGTTTATCATGGTGGGTTTTATTCCCCTGCCAAGCGCAAATTGTTTCGGGCATTGAAAAAAGGAGTTCAAAACAGTACAAAGGTTTTGTTTTGGGGGGATATAGATTTGGGGGGATTTCTGATGTTTACTAGACTAAAAAAGGATGTTTTTCCAAATCTCATCCCCCTAAAAATGAGCCTTGACGACTACAACATATACAAAGACCGTGGAGTACCACACTCGTCATCGTATTTGACTTCACTGAAGCAGCGAATGGAGGATAAGCAGTTTGATGATGTTTTTTTTGCGACAGCACAGTCAATCATAACAAATGGCGTAACCGTGGAACAGGAAATCATGTTGTAAGCATTTCGTTAGTGATTACTTTTCGAAATGCCTGTATATGTTGCTGTTCGTCATAGACAGCTTGAAAGCGTGTGCCCGTATGCAGATACATGCCGTCTAAGCCAACTGCACCTAGGTAATAGCCTTTGGTGTCACGCTGCGAAGGTATCAGCAAAACTCCGTTAGATAGCCTATATCCATGCTCCATTTGTCGAGTGGAAAAACAGCTAGGAACTTTGATTTTAACAAAACTATATTCCATTTCTATACCTTCTTATTTCTTCTTGGTATAAATCTATGAAGACTTGTCCCTCCTTATGAATGCTTTGTTTGCAGAAATAAGTGCTTGTATGAAATCCGAATGCAGAGTGTCTCTGATTCTGAACACCTACTTAATTAGACACTAGAAAATCGATGCAAAGATGCTCCTAGTTTATTGAGCAAACAGGGCTATTCTAACGATTAAAAGGATCTCACTTTCATGGCAAATTTGTTCTTTGTTTGTTCTTTGTTTGTATAAAAGTTCTTTATAAGATATAAAAAATTATGAGAGGCGAATTATTAAATCTCTTTGAAAATCAATGCCTTGCCAAAGGTTGCAAGAGGCTGCAAAAAGGTGAATTTCACATTCAAGTCCCGTCACTCGCACCAAAAAGTAAACCCGGGAGACCTTGATAATCAAGGACTTCCGGGCTTTTTGTTTTTCTAAATATTAAATAAATATGCTTGTCCTATTTTGTTGTGTAATACTTCGGGTCTAGTCGGCTCGAAGTAATTGTAATGTCCTGAAAACTAAGGAGAATTTATTTTGTATTCCAAGGAATGGGATTACCTTGCTCAATTATTCCGGGGCCAAAAGGTGTTATTTCTCCTGTTTCTGGATGGGTAGGTTGGTCAATTTGAAACAAAAAACCTCCCTTTCCGTATCTGCCGAGTTTATGTTGGTCATAGTGTTCGCTATCCATACAAATGTTGACAGCTTTCAATGCAACTGTGACTTCTTGACTTCCCTCGAAAAGCTCATGTTCCCACAAAAATTCACATTCGATATTTAAAAAGCACTCTTTAATTCGTGGAGCGTTGACCTTTAATGCTTTTTCTGCCGTTAAGCCAGAGGCAGTGATTTCGTCTGTTTCAAACTGATTATTTCCAATCGTTCGGATACTTTTTTCCAGTGTCCTTTATCTTATTAGATTTAAAATTAAGGTCCTGAAACCGTGTGGTTCCAGGACTTTAATTTTAGTAAATATAGGACTTGAAACTTTACAAAACAGGTGTTAGCCATATGTGGAATAAGGGTCAGAGATTCACAAATTCCTAACTAATTGAAAACCGCCATACCACTTGAGGTATCCGTATGCCAACAGACTTTACTTGCTGTCTGTTGGCATATATTTTTAAAATAATCTACAATCGAAGGTTCTGCCTTTAAGAAAGCAAGCACGCCAGGCAAAATCGAACTATGCCCTAGTTCGCTAATCTCTTCCTCCAGATATTGAAAAATTATCATTTTAGCATCATCCTCTGAGAGCACACGATAAATCCTACCATCAAATAGGTAAGGGTTCCTTCGCTTGCCTGGATCTTCACGTGTTACCAATATTGCGGCTTCCGCTTTCCTTTCCTCGATAAACGCTGGATCAAACAGTCCATTCGAAGTCATCAAGATATCGTTCGAAGCCCAATAAAATCAGAACCGATGCCACACGAATTTTGTAACATTTTAAATCAACGCAACGAAACATAAAAACTACTCCCCCTCTGCTGACTTACCAGCTTTGGTTGGGGCAAAATCACCCTTCCACCATGCAAACTCATAACTATTTTGTTAGAAAGCCTTGAGCCGCATTGCTTGCGGATTCAAGGCTTTTCGATTCATTAAGGCTAAATCCAATTTATCTCTATAATTTTGATCTGTACAAAGAAAAAAACCATGTTAAAATCATGTTACACTATGTTAAATTACAAAGAAATAGTTTGAACACATAAACTATCGCTATTCCTGAATTTATGTGGTTTTCACCTTTACGATTTCCGATTTTCTGCGAATAAACGTAAGGAGTGCATCGAATTGATGACTGTCTTTATTTGCGACGATAACCAAGAGTATCTTGATCAATGTAGTGAAACGTTAATCGGCATATCAAAGAGAAATAAGTTAGACATCACAATTTCTTGCTTTACGAGTGGAGAAGAAATGATGTTCTATCTCTATGAATCTCCAAATAAAGCCGATATTATTTATCTAGATATTCTTATGGGAAAACTAAACGGACTAGATCTTTCTAAAACGTTACGACAGATAGGTTGTCAATCTGAGATCATATTTTTAACAACGAGTGAAGACTTTGTTTATCTTGCATACGATGTTTCACCAGTCCAGTACTTATTGAAATCAAAAACATCGTTAGAGAGATTTGAAGAAGTTCTAATGCGAGCCATTCGTATTGTGGAAAAAAAAGAGAAAGACATTTTTATTTGTGAGTCAAATGGTGTGAAGAAGTTGATTCCATTCCATCAAATATCGTTTTTTGAAATCTGGAAACGTGTTGTAACGATTCATTATAGTTCAGATGAAAGCTTTCAATTTTATAGTAGTATGGAGCTTCTAGAAGAACAGGTAGCAGGCAAGGGATTTGTTCGTACACATCGTTCCTATATGGTGAATCTCACATACGTATCACAATTTAATCAAACAAAACTCGTGTTGAAAACAGGTGATACTATTCCCATTGGTGTTACGTATGCGGAAAAATTAAGTAAACAGTTTTCGCACTATATTGATAGTGCCAGTATTTATTACTAGTATGGATGTTTTAGATATGAAACTATTACGATTGATTGCTCTAATTATATACAGCATTTTCATTCTTGTTTACTTTAAAAAAGTATTATTACCCAAGAAACAGGGTATCCAATTCTATCTTGCACCAATCGTAATTAATCTGATGATTGCAGTTCCATCCTATTTTTTACTTGATGAAAGAATCGTTATTTATCCACTCATGGCAGCTATGATGCTCATTACCTTTCTTTTGTTTCATTGTAATTGGATCCAAGTTTTGTTTGTTGGTGTCTTTTATATTTTTACTCTGTATAGTAGTTTAGGTGTCATAGTTTCGCTGCACTCAATGATATTACATGTGAGCATTCACGAAGTAATACAGAACGACGTGCATGAGGTTTTTTTTATCCAAGCTGTGCTTTTATCTGTAAGCTTGATTTTATTTTTTCGTAAATTTTTCCTTTCGGATGCGAGGATAAAACATTTATTTAACAATAAGGGACAACTTAAATTCATTGTTGGCTATTTATGTATACAGCTTGTTTATCTCACTCTGATTAATGACGGCCTATTCCGCGAAGTGAATCAAAGTTGGTTTTCCTCCTTATATTTGCTATCTTGTATTATTTCAAAGTTATGGTTTATGTTTGTTGTGAATCATACCGCAAGGGTAACAGAGCTACTTGATTTTGAACTACATACTCACCAATTAAAAGAACAGTTATCTCGTCAAGTCCGTCATTATCAAGCTTACCAGCGTTTTACAGAAAGCTTTCGAATATTCCGCCATGATTATGAGCAATTCATGGCTATCACAAAATCTTTGCTATCGAAACAGGAATACCGGAAAGCGGAACAAATGCTGGATACCATGCAAGATTGTATGGAAAAAGAAATATCCATTCATAAAACCTATTCAAATAACGTCATTTTGGATGCGATTTTACAGGATACTGCTAATTTATGTAACGAAGAAGGAATTGATTTTAATGCATACATACATCTTTCTGAAAAGGTTACCATAAGCGATCTCAATTTGGTTCGAATCTTTTCAAACCTGATTGAAAATGCAATCGAAGCATGTGAAAAGGTCACGGACTCCAACGGTTTTATTGAAATTAACAGCAAACAAACCGATGTTTGGCAGGTGATTGAAGTGGTAAACTCTAATACCAGCAAAATCATCATGAGAAATGGAGTTCCTCAAACTACTAAACCGGACAAGGACTATCATGGATTTGGTTTTATGATTGTTAAGACAACAGTAGAAGAGTTGGGTGGGCAAGTTTTTATTGCGCAAGATCCGCTCAATCAGACGTTTAAACTAACACTCTGTATACCGAAGCACTAACAACGTGTAGGCCTCCCTCTACCTTTCCATTATGGAGTCCTTTCCCAACCTTTTACTGCACGTTCTCCTTCCTAAGACATGGGTTTACGGTCTGCGCTTAGAATGATGGGGCTTACCCTTATTCTACAAGGACTGTAACCCGTGTCTTTTTATCTTTAGATCCGCAACTTTCTTACCTATTGATATTTCATTCGGAACAAGAAAGCTGCTATTGAGTACAAAACAACCCTTATCCAATGCCAATCATGATAAGGTGTGAAGGGATAGCAACTCAATAAATGATTAGGAGGAACGTATGAGTAAACCGAAATATATGACAATAGGCTTATCTTTCGTTGTATATACTTTAATTGTGTCACTTCTTCTGCAAACAGTTTTGATGACAGCTTATGCTGTGGATGCCGAAGCGGAGCAATTTCCTTTGTTGGAAGATGGTCAAAATTTAGGCTCTATTCCATCCATGGAGGATAATGAGGAAGAAAGTCTTTCTCCCCAAGAACCCTTAGTTTGCGAAATAGAGGAAGAAATGGATTCGTTCCCGATTCTATTGAATGATGATGATGTTCCGGTACCAACTCCAAAAGAGTATATGAATTTTGATCCAGTGACACAAACCATAAATGGTTTTATTAATTATCAAGCTCCAGACCATGTGGTTTCCCAAGGAAATCTGTTGATTCCCAGTGAAATTGATGGCGTTCCAGTAAAAACTGTCACTGGGTTTGAGATGAATCCCTTTATTACAACCCTTACCATTGAGGAAGGGGTTGAGAATATCGGCTACATGGCATTTTCACAGTGTGGACTGACCGAGGTGAATCTTCCAAATAGTTTAAAAAGAATTGAGGGTTGGGCCTTTTCTGCCCCTGGGCCACTTGCCCAAATTAACTTACCCGACTCTCTGACGTATATAGGTGAAAAAGCATTCTATAACTGCGAATACTTTACTGAAATAGAGATACCAAGCAAGGTAGCTTTTATTGGGGAAGACGCCTTTGACGGCTGTACAAAGCTGGAGAGTATTACCTTCCATGGTAATTTTGATACACTAAGGATCGATGCCCCTATCTTTAATGATAATTTGACCTATAATTTGCAAGATATATTTATTTGTAGTACATATGAAGACCTCCCCAAAGAATTTTTACAGCATAAACCTTGGGGCTTAATGCAAGATCCTTTCTTTTGGTATTACCCAGTGATAACCTTAGATTACAGCGACGGTTCTGGTCAGACACAAACGACAATATTGTCTGGTTTTTTTCTTCCCTTAAACCAACCCAAAATCGAGAGAGATGGTTGGGAGATTGAAAGCTGGTATACTGACCCTGCGTGGAACACCGAATGGGATTTTACTACTCCCATCCGAGAGAGTGTAACGCTTTATGCTAAATGGAAACCCTTATCTCATGTTGTTTCCTTTGTAAGCGAAGATGAGGCCAAAGGAGTCGTATCCACTGCGACGATGCATGTACAACATGGGAAGAACATACCTAACACAGTCCTGGCTTCCCCCATGAACGGTTATGTATTTGATGGCTGGTATGTAGGGGATATAAAACTGACCGGGGCATTAACCGATCAAGTGATCACGGGAACTGTAACATATACCGCAAAATTCATTGAGCAAGGGAAAACACATACCGTAACCTTTGCCAGTGAAGATGAAACCAAAGGGACAATTTCTACAGCAATGATTCAAGTGCAGAGCGGCCAGAACATTCCCTCTGAGGTGCTCGTCCGCCCGAGTAGTGGTTATGAATTTGATGGATGGTATCTCGGCAATGTAAAAATAACGGGCGCATTAACTGACCAAGTGATTTCTGATGATACCCTCTACATTGCCAAATTTACAACCATTTCATCAAGTGGTACCGGTGGCAATGGTGGCGGTGGTGGAAGCACTGCGACATATTATTCCCTGGAGTATGAAACCAATGGGGGTACTCCAATACCAAGCCGACAGTATAGGCAACACACAACTGTAGAGTTGACGGATATCCCAACAAAAAATGGCTTTACCTTTGAAGGTTGGTATGCAGATGCAGGGCAAACGCAAAAAATTTCTTCTATATATATCAATCAAAATAAAATCGTATACGCAAAATGGACGGAAGTTTATACTGTTCTACCAGACGAGGAAACCCCAAATGTTATGATCCCTCCCCTACCTCACGAAATAGATGAAATGGTACCAGGTGAATGGCAACCTATCCTTCCTGTTCCAATTGCCTCTTATGATTCGCAACCAATCCTCTCCACTGAATGGAATCGAAGCAGAGAACCAATCCAACAACAAGATATCAAAACCGAAAATTTGGTTGCCGAAGCGGCCAAGGCAGCTAGCAGTGGGGATGAACAGCAAGACGAAAACATCACAACGACAAAAAATCTTCCTGCAGAAGACCACAAGCAACACTGCATCTTGCATTGGCTTATTTTTCTGGCCACAGCAATTGTAGCGATGTATTCCTATTTCACTACAAAAGCAAGGCGCAAAAATTAGATCACAGGTAAGGAGGAATCCCCTTGAACTATACATTAGGATTTTGTTGGTGGGATATCGTAGCAATTTGCACGTTCCTTTGCGTCTTCTCGTATTCTATGTGGAGAAAAAAGCGTAGGACTCAGAAGTGTAAGATCAATTCAAGCAACAGACAATAAATTCTCTGACGATACTACTCGCGTATCGGTTCATAAACTATAGTTACTTCACCTTCACGATTTGACCAAACCCTTTTCCTAAAAAAGAGAAACGTCTTGAGCCGCATTTTTTGCGTGCCTCAAGGCGTTACTCTTTTTTTGATTGTCTTCCACACGGACCTCATCCCTTATATTGACTCAATTAGCTGCTGTAAAGTGGTTCCAAAACGAATGAATTGATCATCAACTGAGAAGAAAGCAATGAGAAACTTATTGGTGTTTTCTATTGCTACCCCAAAATTTGGAGGCAAGTCTGCGAAAACTATAAAAACTATAGAACATTCAGGATGTTATAATAGAGCTGGCGAAAGGAGGCAAAGCGTATTGAGGAGTTAACGAAACTTTTGCAAGATGCAAAATGGGATGAGACGAAGCTGGAAGCTCTCATTGAGCAAAGTATGTCCTATATTCTGAAATGCACTTCCGTTGTCTCTCGGCGCTATATCACAAAAAGCGATGATGAGTGGTCAGTGGCCTTGACAGCATTTTCTCAAGCAGTAATGGAGTACGATCCTGAGCGAGGCAATTTTTATTCCTTTGCAGAGATTCTCATTCGCCGTCGTTTGGTAGACTACTTCAGAAGTCAGGAGCGATTTCGGGCTGAGATTTTAGCCTCCCCGGAAGTATTTTCTTCTGGTTCCTTGGAAGATTCGCCCCAACCGTCGCTTCAAGCTGCCGTTTCGGCCAAGCTTTTGGTGTGTGAGCCAGATGATTTGCGCCTAGAGATCGAAGCTGCTAGCCAAGTATTTGCACAGTATGGATTTTCCTTTTTTGATCTTTCCAGCTGTTCACCCAAAGCAGCTAAGACCAGGGAGAGCTGTGCAAAGGCAGTTGCCTTCTTATTAAACCAACCAATTCTTCTATCTGAACTGCGTTCATCGAAACAGCTTCCCATTAAAGTGATTGAAAAAACTACAAAGATACCCCGAAAAATTCTAGATCGCCATCGAAAGTATATCATAGCGGCGGCGGAGATACTTTCCGGAGAGTATCCTGGCCTCGCAGAGTACATGTGGTTCATCAGAAAGGAGCTGGATCAATGAAATCGGTTGTTGTAGAAATTCGAGGTAAGCAAGCTGCAGTTCTGTCTGATGATGGGCACATTGCCAAGGTGAAAAACCAAAACTATGTGATTGGACAGGTGATCGAGATGAAAGAAATTAGTAAGGGAAAACTCCATTTTTCGTCGGCTGTTGCCGTCGCTGCTGTTGCAGTGTTTATGTTTGGAATGGTCGGGGTGAGTGCATATGCCTACTATACTCCATACTCCTATGTAAGCTTAGATGTCAATCCTTCCATTGAGTATACCCTGAACCGTTTTGACGCGGTAATTAAAGTGACCGGAGTCAATGATGATGGAGAAGAGATTGTCAAGGAACTAAACCTCAAAACCATGACCAACAAAAAGGTTGAACAGGTAATTGCCAAGACAATACAGGCAATCAAAGAACAAGGCTATTTTGATGGCGAACTGGAGGGTGGCATCGTGATCTCCACTTCCGCTAAGAATATGAATAAGGCTGATTCCTTAGCGGAGGAATTAAAGCAAAGTACAGAAGAGGCCACCAGTGACGATAGCATTCAGGTGGAGACCTTCTCCGTTGGATTTGAGCGTGTGCAAGAAGCTCATGATTTGGGGGTGACTCCTGGTAAGCTGAACTTAGTGGAAAAGTTAAGAGACAGCGCCACAGCCACGGAAGATTTTGATCAGGAACTTTGGCTTGGCAAACCGGTCAAGGAGATTATGCACGAGATTAAGGAGAATCGCAAGGAGACCAAAATCGCGATTCCAAACGCAGACGATGGCAAAACAGTTGATTCTAATGCTGATGCAGATACCAATCCTGACGCAACAACTCCCAATGAAGATCCGAAAACCAAAGCAGTAAAAGCCAAGTCGAATGAAAGCACATCCACAATAACGAATACGGATAATGCAACCGTAGATCAGGAAAATCAGAACGAGCCTTCGGTGAACGAAAGTAGCCAGGAAAAGACTCCGGATAAGCCCAACGGCAATGCTAAATCAGATAAGGCAGATAATAATAACAGTGATACCAAGACGCCAACTAAGGATAAGCAAGGCAAGCAATAGTATTAATCTAAAAGAAGGCCCAAAAAAAGAGACCGGTAAGATGGATATCTTACCGGTCTCTTTGCTTTTATCAAAATGCCCATCAGTGACCAGTTCAGGGGATAGGATTTAAAAGAACTAATCGGTGCTCCAATCTTGTGCTAGGTGGTTCGTGAGGGAATTTCATGAGTGCACAGGTTTGCTATGTATCCATACTAGTATTATAGCACCTGCAAACCGGACAACTTTTTTACCCACCGAAAACTTTCTTTCTGACGCAATCCTCGGTATTACCTCCTCCGGGGTATCTTGCTATCTGCCACCAGCTCATCCCCCTAAGGTATTTCATGTGAATGATCTGCCGCATCTGGCTGTTATTAAGATGCTTTTATCGCTTCACGTCCCGTTGCTAAGATAAAAAATGCGAAACCACCTGCTAGGACAAGCACGATTCCAGAAAGAAAGACACTACTATATCCAAAATATTTTGCCACAATCCCCAGAACCAATGCACCAACGGACATGCCTAAATCCATCGAATTAAAGTATAACGAGTTGGCAATTCCAATACGATGGTTTTCAACTGAGCTAATAATTTGTGTTTGAAGTATTGGTGTAACAGAACCATACCCAATGCCAATAATTGCTCCCGCTGTAATCATAAGAATTTCAGATTGAGGTAGTGAAAGGATAACCATCCCGACACAAAATAAGATGATACATGGGAATACAATTCTGTTTGCCCCATAACGGTCGGCCCATACCCCTGTAAACGGCCTGAAGACAAACATTAAACCAGCGTATATTATAAAGAATGCACTAGCTGCGTTTACTAGGTTAATTTCTTTCGCATATAAGGCTAGGAAGGAAGCAACACCAGAGTAGGCACATGCCAAAAGAAATATTACAAGTGCAAATGGAGCAGCTTTCTTATCAATCAAGTCATCCGACGCAAATTTTTTGCTTGCTATTGATGGCAATTTAGATTGTTTTTTCTCCTGAACATGAATTATCATCGACAGAAAGAGAATCACTGCTGAAATTACTATGCAAAGACTATATGATGTTTTGTATGCTCCAATGTTTGCTAAATTAAGGCCAATCACAGGTCCAATAACCATTGCTAGTCCCATTGCTAATGAGAACCAGCTCAGCCCCTCCCCACGTCTTGTACTTGGTATGATTTCAGCACTGATGGTACCTTTTACAGTGGTTATAATCCCAAAAGTAATTCCATGGAAGACCCTAAGGGTAAGTAAAGCTCCAATGCTTGATATAAACGGATAAAATAGTGTGGCAACGAAAAATGCCATTGCAGAATAAATCAATATTGTTTTTTGTGATCCTGCACTGATCCATTTAGCTGCAAATGGTCGTACAATAATAGCCGCAATTAGAAATAGGGTTATCAATAACCCTGCCTGGTCCGCACCCCCACCGAATTCTCTAGTTAGTTGTAAGGGAAGTGTTGTTAATAGGATGTAAAATGCCAAAAAGATAAAGAAACTGATACATGTAATATTGATAAAATCTTTTGTCCATAGCTTTGGTTTAACCATAGTTCTCCTCCTCGCAAACACAATAAATTTATTATACATGGTTTATCTATAACCTGGTAATTGTCATTTTTATAGTTTCCATGCATAATGGTAATATCACAAAAGAGGAGAATGAAAATGGATTTTGACCAACTCTTTTATTTTAAAATTACAGCAAAACATAGGAGCTTTACAAGTGCTTCTGAAGAATTAAACCTTTCACAACCGGCGTTAAGTCGTTCCATTTTGCGTCTTGAAGAGGATCTTGGAATCCCTTTATTTGAACGGAAAAGTCGTGGAGTTATGTTAACCCCATATGGGAAGGTGTTTCTCGAATATACAAGCCATATACTCTCAGATATGCAAGAAGCAAAACAAAAAATTCATGATATGGTGGATCCATATTATGGTTCTATTTCAGTTTCATTTATCCAAACCCTCGGTTCTAGTTTTATACCAGATTTAATCAGTAGCTTCCAAAAGAAGTTCCCAAATGTTCAATTTCAATTATCTCAAAACATTACAAGTAAAATCATCAAGGGATTAACTTCAACGGATATTGACATTGGTTTTTGTTCCCCAGTAGAGGTTCATGAAAATTTATGCTCGTTTCCCGTTTTAAAAGAAGAATTGTTTTTAATTGTTCCAACCACCCACAGGTTGGCAGGAAACGATACCGTGAATTTGCGTGAAGTGGCCGACGATCCATTTATCCTCTTCAAACCACAAACAACCTTGTATGAATTAATCCATAAGCTTTGCAATGAGGCAGGGTTCCAGCCTAAGAAGGTTTTTGAAGGATATGAGGAGAGAACCGTTGTTGATTTGGTAGGTGCTAATTTAGGTATTGCCATTGTTCCCTTACTACCCAACCTTGATAAGAATCGAATCTCTATTCTCCGAATACAATCCGAGAATTGCTTTCGAGTCATCCAAATGGTGTGGAGAGCAAATGGATATATGTCCCCAGCGGTTATAAATTTCAAAAAACATGTTGAACAAATGGCATAAGAAAAAATGGTGCCGAACAGCCTGAAACTGTCCGCACCATAAGAAAATCTATTTATAGAATTCACCCTCATTAAATTCTCCTGTTATAAAATAAGACGCTTGTGAGCGTATGAGCAGTTGCTCACTGTGATATATTCCTTCATGCATCAATCTAAGAATTTTTTAGGTAGTGGAGAATAGCCCATTGCCTCAATGGCTTGATTCACAGTCTGTAAGCCGTCAACTATGATTTGTTTCGATGTCCCGTGTGCTAATAGTTTTCCACTTAGATCCCTTACCGTACTTTCTGCAAGGCAGACTGTTCGTCCAGATTTAATTTGCTTTCCTTCTACAATTAATGTTCCTTCCCGCACTGTGGAGATATTGTCCACATGGAGATCGAGGGAGATGAGCCCTGTATCCTCTGGAATGCTGCAGTATACTGCCCAGTAAGATGCGGTATCAATGGCAGAAGAATAAACGCCACCATGTAAGCCACCAAACGGATTTAAGTGTTTTTTATCCAGATCAATCTCAAGTAGGCAATACCCATATTCTAGCCGCAGCACGTTTATTGATAGTAAAGAGAAGAATGGGCTTTTGTTAATTAAGCTTCGAATTGCTTCGATATGACTTTGATTGATCGTCTTCATGCGTTCTCCTTTACAAGTCCACTTGCCAACGTTTGATGAAACGAAACAACTGAATGAATCATTTCATCCTTGCTGATGTCTTTTAAGACAATCCAGCGAAACAGAAGATACTTTTCAGTTGCTAGTATACTGTAGCAAACGGGTTTTATAGGGACATCTCGAAAAACTCCTTCTGCAATTCCGTATTCCAAATTACGTTCATAAAAGCTTAAGAGTTTGTCCTCGAATCGCTTTATGCTATCATCAATCTGTTTGCTGGTGCCGCTGCATTTGCAATAAAGTTCAGACAGCTGGGCGTGTTCAGAAAAGATTAGCATGGTTATTCGTTTTGTTTCAATAAACCGTTCCAAGAGACTTTGCTCCACCTTATAGTATGCCTTGATATTTTTTATTACGTCATTCGCAAATTCCTCGAGTAAGATCTCTAAAATTTCTTCTTTACTTGAAAAATAGTTGTAAAAAGACCCCGCTCCCACGGCGCTGTGTTTAATAATGTCACGTATGGAAGTATTGTAATAACCATTCGTAACAAATAAATTAAGCGCGCCATCTAACAATTTCTGGCGCATTGTTGGATTTTGATTTTCCACTGTTATTTTTATCTTCGACACCACCTGAACGATCGTTCACTCAACTTATCATAAGAATCAGTTATTGTCAATATAAACGCTACATCGGTTACAACATGCTTGAGGGCCTATCACGGTATTATGTTGTTACTGACATCATCACACAA
The DNA here is from genome assembly GCA_000620945.1 of [Clostridium] viride DSM 6836. GTDB lineage: Bacteria > Bacillota > Clostridia > Oscillospirales > Oscillospiraceae > Evtepia > Evtepia viridis. The sequence goes on from KK211198.1 coordinate 850,975, forward strand.
AAACCAGCGGAAATGCACCTGTATAGAATCATAACAAATACGCGGTATCCCCCTGGGGATGCTTGCTTTCTCGCGTTCACACCTTGACTTGCCAGCCGCTACCAAATACAATGGACACAGCAAACCACACTATGACCTTTGCCTGTTTGATGGATCAGTGGGCAATTGTATGGCTAGGAGGAGATGCTATGCCTTACCTCATACTCGGACTGATCGTCCTCTTTTTCTTTCTGCTACAAGTCCTGGTTTGTTACAAAGCAAACAAACGGATCGTAAAACTTCTTCCCTTTTTCCTTATCTTGCCGGGCGCTGTGTATGGCTTTGCCGTTATGTTGGGAGCCTTCGGGAATACTGGATGGAATGACTTAGTTGCCATGGTCATTTTTCTCTACGTCGGTGCGGCCTTCTGTGCCATCCTAGCAGCCACGCTGTTCTGTTGGTCCATGCGGCGCAGCCAAAAGACAGACATTTGATTGAATTAGTATTTGAAAGCTGGAGGTAGAACTACTCTACCTCTGGCTTTTTGGTCTTTTCGGGAACGTAAATACACGATCGCACGTTCAAAGCCGGTTTGCCTAGGAAATGGTGTAAGAACGAGGTTTTCTGATCCTGATGGATAACTTTTACTTTACCAAAGGCATACAAGTCCACAGTTTGCAAATACTAAGCAAATTGAAAGGAGCTGACTATATGTTTAAACACGAAAAGCAACTATTTCATCCCGTCGGTGTGGAAAAAGCGAATCCACAATATGCGGTTTTACTGCAGGAGCAACTAGGTGGTGGCAACGGTGAGCTGAAAGCGGCCATGCAGTATATGTCCCAGAGTTTTCGAATCAAAGACCCTGCCATCAAGGATTTATTTATGGACATTGCGGCAGAAGAACTAAGCCATATGGAAATGGTGGCGCAAACCATTAATCTTTTGAATGGGCATGATGTGGATTATACCGCAGTGGGTGCAGGAGAAATTCAATCCCATGTCATCCTCGGCCTGAACCCAGGTCTGATTAACTCCTCTGGATACTCGTGGACGGGAGATTACGTTACGGTAACGGGGGATTTATGTGCAGACCTCTTGTCAAACATTGCATCGGAGCAACGTGCGAAGGTGGTTTATGAGTATCTCTATCGTCAAATCAACGACAAAAAGGTGAAGGAAACCATTGATTTCCTCTTAAACCGCGAAGAAGCCCATAACGCCATGTTCCGCGAAGCCTTTAATCGGGTGCAAGATAGCGGCTCCAATCAGGATTTCGGCGTGACCAAAGATTCCAGAATCTACTTTGACCTTTCCACTCCATCTCCCAGCAATCAGTTTGGGGACACCAAGGCGAAGCCGGTCAGCTTCAATAACCCTAACCCCGTGGGCTACAATCAGTCCAACCCATTGCAATAAATGCCCTATAGTTTGACTTTCCTATTGTACAATTTCTTTAAGAAAGCCTCCTTCTAATATTAAAAAAGGAGCCGTTGCGTTTGCAACGGCTCCTGCTTATTTCTATCGAAAGCTAATTTTGGATCGTTTGACGCGGGGAATTCCTTTCTGCTGTAAGGCAAGTGCAATCTTTTCCTGTTGTTCACATTTTGGGCCCAAGGTAACTGACTTGACATCCAGAGGGAACTCGCATTCCACATAGAGTCTGGGAAACACTTCACCGTCTTTGGCTTCGGAATAAATTAAGGCCTCTATGGATTCATGCTCCGAGATGTAGCGAATCTCATTTTCGTGCTCATAGTAGGATTCTTTATAATAGTAGCCCACCCGTTTGAGCAAGAACTTAACCCAAAAGATGATGCAATCGTGGATACCATGCCAACGGATTTTGTAGTGATTGAGGATTCGAACAATGTTATCCAACATGGCTGTTTCGGGCGTATTGGCGGTGTCCCGTTCCTGAAACGAGTAGTATCGAACCTTAGTGAAGTAGGTTTTTTTGAGCTTAAACTCAATGCGACAGCCTTTGGCGTTATCGCCATACTGCACCCACATGGGAAGATGCTCCTTATTCTCCGTAATGAGACAGGTAATGTATTCTTTTCTTGGAGTAATGTCATCTTCGTCTTTGGCAAACTCGAAGTCAAAGATCTCCCGCTTTTCTAACTCCTTTAAAAAGATGCTCCCCTCCCCTGGGTCGTTTAAATACTCCACGTTGCTCATATGAAGCTTGATGCCTAAGCCTGTGGAGGTCTTAATGGCGGAATTGTCCAACATACTTTTGAGGGCCTCTAAACTGGTATATTGAAAGGCAACCCCTTGGTACTTATCTAAGTTGGCCTCAAAACTTTTCACGATATATAAAATATCTGCCATGGTCATGGCCGCCGAGATGTATTCCTCTTTGGTCATGTTTCTCTCTTTTGCAATGCGGCACAAGAGATTGTATTCATCCTGCCATTTATTCTCATTCACCAGCAAGATATTTGGGTTTGGCAAATGATCGTAGACCCGAAGCTTGACCCACTCTTTCATCAACTGCCGGGGTGCTCGGCTGGACAAGGTCTTAATGATTGTTTGTGCACACAGAAACAGTTGTTGGGACAGCCAGGCCCGTGTTGCGTTTTTTCGAGCTTTTGGGCAGGTATACTCCACCCCATAACAAGATTTTGAAACGATTCCCAGCCATTTTAGTGCCACATCCTGCGTGAGCACTTCGTCCGGTTGAAAGGTATCCGATGGCAAGAGGCCTTGGTCTGCGATGGACAAAAAGAACAAAATATATCCCTTTGCCCAGTGCCCACGGATATCCGAAATTTTGAACTTATCCGTCCGAAAGGGAAAGACATGCTCTGCGTCAATGATCGCAAAGGAAATGAGCACTTTGCAGGCTTCCGCGCGCGTGATATATTGATGGGGTTGGAAGGAGCCATCGGGCAGTCCCTTCATGATTCCCGTTTTGGTAATATAATCGATGGACTGCTTAAACTCTCCAAACTCTTTCTCATCTATAAATGTCATTTAAGCTCCTCCATGCAGTAATCTCGTCCTTGAAACGGATGCGCAAGCATCCACTTCACGCTCTATTATACGTCGAGAATTTGAAATTTACAAGCAAGCAGAATGCTAGAAAAGAATCCTTCTCGCTGCTGGAAAGCCGGGCGAAACCCATATTAAAAATGAAAGCCACAGACTAGTTTAGTCTGTGGCTTTCGATTTGTTTACAGCATCGCGATGTAATCTTCCACTACATACCCCAGTTGATCTGGGGATACTTGATGTTGCCTTAGCAAGCGGAGTAAGGTTTCCACATGCTCCTTATTGGCGCTGATATCTTCTAACACATATTGATCCCGGACTCCATACGAGCCCTTGATCCCAAACACCGTACTGCCCTCTGCTCCGTCTGTTTTGCATAATGAGCTTACAAGGGAGAATTGGGCTAATTGAAAGCCTTGCATTCCTGTCACTCCAAGCATTCTCTATTCTCCGTCAAACATAAATCGACAGTTCCTTATACCAGTACTTTCCCCCAAATGCAAGTGAATCTGCGCGAACGATACGTTATTATGCGTGAATAGTACCTTTGCGCCCATTTCTTCCTTCCAAATTATGTAAAATAGTTTAGTTTTTCTTTGAACTACCTAGTTGACATATTCCAAGTTCTGCATTATAATTCGCATCAAGATAGCTCCGATAATAGCAAACCTGGTGAAAGCCAGGGACGCAAAGCCACGGGTCTAAGGCAGTATGCTATGATAGCCGGGTTGCCGAAGAGGTCACAAGGATTGATTCACTGTGTGCCTATTTGGCATGCAGTTTTTTTATTGAAAGGAATGGTCAACCATGAAAAAGGTAGCTTCCCTCCTTCTAGCAGTCACTTTGGTCTTCTCCCTATCCGTTCTGTCCAGCGCAGCGGCGAATACCACCAAGTCAAACTCCAAAGAAACCAACTCTACGCAGCAGAGCAATCCAAAACAGGAATCGAAACCGGAGAAGAAAAACTCTACCACCCAGGCCCCCTCGGAGCAGAAATCGAACGGCTCTACCACTTCACCCGAGAAGGGAATCCAAAAAGAATTCCGCGTGGAATTGAATAATATCAAAAAGGAATTGCAGCAGCAAAAATCTACTTTGTCGCAACAGCAAGAAGCCTTAGAGCTTCAGTACAAGGCCTTGTTGGCTTCCGGGGATACCACAGGAGCGGAAACTGTTCTTTCGCAAATCAAAGCCATCAATGAGCAGGCCAATGAACTAAAGAATAAAATCAAAGAAACCATCAACGAACGCTTCATGATGGTCAAAACCATGTACTCGGAGGAGGAGCTGGCCAAGTTCGAATCGGCCTCCGATGCCATTGCCCAGATGTATGAGGATGCAAAGTCCTTGGACGCAGGTAGTGTCACTGTGAATAACCACTTGGTAAAGTTCGATGCCCCGCCCTATATTAAGGGAGGTAGCACCTATGTTCCTTTACGAGCCATTTCGGAGCAATTGGGAGCCCAGGTGTCCTGGAATGCAGAAACCCAAACCGTCACTATCACCAAAGAGGGCACAACCATCGAGCTCAAAGCAAACAGCACCACGGTTATGGTCAATGGAACCCCAACGGAACTAAACAGCCCTGCCACCGTCACAAACGGAAGAACCTATCTACCCCTGCGTTTCTTGGCGGAAACTCTGAACTTCGATGTCACTTGGGATGGCGATCACGACATCATTGATATCGATGACTCGGAGGATGCAGACGACGCTGCTGATGTGGATGAAGTGGATGATGCAGGCGATGTAGACGACGCCCAAGATACCACCACCAACACGAACACCGAAGTTAGCACCAATCCAGCCACCAGCACGAACACCGAAACTAGCACCACTCCAACCACCAGCGATACCCCTTGATCACCTTTTGATCCGCCTAAGCAACCCGAGGACCTTTTTCTCTTCAAGGTTCCTCGGGTTGTTTGCTTTGCCATCCCGTATAGTAAGAATTTAGCTTACAGAGATTAAATTGCAGTTTTTCGCCAACACTAGCATGGAGGTGAATGGAACCATGAAAAAGGAGCAAAAGCTACGAATTGCCTATCGAAAAATTCAGCAACGGTATCCGCAGTTGAAGGAAGCCAGCGCAAGCTCTCGTCGTCGACATCTATTACATCTTGAAACGTCCATCTTGGATCAAATTCGACGCTTGCAGACCATGCCAAACTCTCTTCCAAACTATCCAGTCCTACTGCAGCAATACATTGAGTTGCTAAACGGGGTATCCCAGCGTATTTTGGAACAGTACAATCAACGAAACCATACGGAGTATTCGCTTTCCAGCATCATCGAATCCAATCGTACGGCATATCTGAAATCTGGCATCCTCTCTATCCTGATCAGTAGTCACATTCCCCAAATGGTTCGTGCGGAGTTTGAGCGATTGTTCCCCGAAAATCCAGCGGATGAGTACCCTCAGGCTCGTGCTTGCAAGCGTACCTTCTATCTGCATTTGGGTGAGACCAATACCGGAAAGACCTACCAAGCCATTCAGAGGCTCAAGTCTGCCAAACAGGGGGTCTATCTGGCTCCACTTCGTATCTTGGCCTTGGAGAACTTCGAGCGTCTCAACGAGGAAGGGGTTCCTTGTAGCTTGGTAACCGGAGAAGAAGAGTTGCTGGTGGAGGAGGCAACCCATCTTTGCTGCACCGTGGAAAAGCTCCGACTCCAAGAGCAGTACGATGTGGCGGTCATTGACGAAGTACAGCTCTTGGCGGATTCACAGCGAGGCGATGCTTGGTCGAAAGCGATTCTCGGCCTACGCTGCCCGGAAATTCACCTCTGCGGCGCACTGCTGTCCAAGCAGCAACTGATCAGCATGATTGAGGATTGCGGCGATGACTATGTGCTCAAGGAATACACCCGCTTAGTGCCTCTTCAAGTGGAGGCGGCCCCCATCAAACTAAACGACGTGGTGCGTGGCGATGCTCTGGTGGCCTTTTCTAAGCGAAGTGTCCTTCGCCTTTCCAGCTATTTTACAAGACGCGGCATTACAAACAGCGTGATTTATGGGGATCTTCCCCCCGAGGTACGAAGGCTACAGTATAAATCCTTCGTGGAGGGAGAAAACCCCATTCTGATCGCCACCGATGCCATCGGAATGGGCATCAATCTACCGATCCGCCGCCTTGTGTTTACCGAAATCGAGAAGTTTGATGGAGAAACCTTTCGTCGCCTTTCTCCCCAAGAGGTGAAGCAGATTGCCGGGCGTGCCGGGCGAATCGGAATCTATCCCATCGGCTACGTCACCTGTCTTTCGGATGCAACGGCTTTTCTGGAGCAACAGCTGCAAGCGGAGGATGACCCCATCGAACAAGCGGTCATTGGGCCAAGTGAAGCAATCTTAGACATTTCTCTGCTTCCTCTTCGCGAAAAGCTGGCCCTTTGGAGCACGGAACCGGAACGACTTCCCTATTACCGCAAGAAGGAAGTCCGATACTTTCTGCTGATCTTAGATTTAATACGGGAGTATAAACTGCCCGAATCGGTTGAGTGGCGGCTCATGCACATCCCCTTTGACTTGGAGAACCAAACGCTCCTGGCTCAGTTTAGCGATTATGCAAATGAGTGTTTTACCTTACAACGGGCAGAAGTCAGTAAGCCCCAGGCAAGCTGTCAAACCTGCGCGGACTGGGAACTCTACTACCAGCAGGTCAGCCTGTACTACTCCTTTTCCAAAGCCATGAATTTACCCTTTGATGAGCTTTGGGTTAAGGAACGGCGCAAACAGGTGAGCCTGACTATCGATCGGCTATTACAAAAAGAGTAAGGGGACCAAACGGTGCTCATAGCTTGGCACACTTCACTTCCTTCGACATATACTGCCATAGGGATTGACCCCCTACCTCAACTTTAAAAGGAGATACGCCCCATGGCTACTAGCTTATTGAAACTCACCATGACTGCCACCCAACCCACCACCACCTCCAATCCTGATGTCACCAACTTCTTTCACACCGCTCCCACCGGCGGCTATACCGGTGCTGCCACCTATACCATTGACGATGTAGACTGGGTGGATGATGCCGGGAATCCCGTCACGGACAGTGGCTTGGTCACCGCAGCTACCAACAACGGCTATTATATGCTGTTTATCAACGGTCAGTTGCAGGAAGGCAGCGTGGTAACGTCTGTTTCTGCCACTGCCGTCACCATCACCTTTGGAGCCGTGACCACCATTGATGAAGGCAAAATCCTTTCCCTGGTTGTCACCAATTTCGCCCCCAACACCACCGCTCCCATCATTACGGGCTAAGGCTTCCTGCCGTTTCGATTCGTCGATCAGCGGGGTTTTATTCCGCTTCCCATGCCTTGGCATGAGAAGCGGTACATATTGTGAAGATTGGACGGTAACCTCCCCCTTTACAGTGTGTAAACTCCTCTCAGGCAGGTGAATTTTTTGTCTCCGTTCCCTCCTAGCTCCCTCGTTTGCCGTTTAACCGATCAAGAGGGTGCGATTCTTCCTCCGTTTTCTCGGAATGCCGTTCGCTATTTCGTCCTCTCCCGTTCCGATGGGTCATGCAATCGTATTCGGGTCTTATTGCAGGGTTATGTCACCATCTTCGAAGGAGACACGCGGGTCTCCCCTCCCCTTCCCTTTTCCGTGGTGCAGACAATCTCTTTGCTAGCGCCCAGGGGGTCAAGCCTTCACTTTCAGCTTAGGCACTTCCAATGCTACCTTCTCCCCATGCTTTTGGGGGATGCATCTACACTTGCGCGGGTTTGCGTCCGAATCGAACTGGATTCCGTGGCCACATCCTATCAAAACACCGCCATCCTCTCCTACCAATCGGGCGGAGTGCGCACGGCATGCTATCAACCAAGGAGAACCCTGGATGTTGCGCATTTTATTAGCCAAACCCAGGTGCAGTATGATCGGCTGGTCTGCGCCGATCTCTGCCAATATACCGCTCGATCCGATGGAGTCAAGCGGCACTATACGGATCAGGACGCGGCAACGGAATACGACGGGTGTGGCATTTTAGCACCGGATCGGGTTTCCTACTACAACCTATTTGTCAATGGCGTGTTGCAACCAAGCATCAACTACGCCATCTGGGAAGGAAACTTGCGCTTCTTGACGAATGATCTTCCCCCCAAGGATGCCCCCATTGTGTTGGAGTTCATTACCTTTCATGCACCCAACGGTCAGAGGCTTTTCGTCTCCAGCGAAAACTATGTCACCATTTCCGATGGGAGCAAACGTGTGTTTCTGAATCAGGATGCCCTTCCGGCCTACAGTGATGGAACCATCCCTTCCCCGGATTTGGTTTCTTACTATAATCTCTATTCCAATGGGGTCTTACAGCCAAGGACGAACTACACCGTTTCACAAGGCCACCTTGCGCTGACGACCTCGGATCTCCCACTTCCAGGAAGCCTCCTAATCCTAGAATCGGTACGCATCTTTGATGAAGATCAGAAATTGCTCCCGGCGGTTATTCTCCAATATAATGCAAAGGCAAATCCTTATCCTTGCTATACCGATGGTAACGAAATCAAGATGTATGGACAATCCGGAATTCCCGCTCCGCATACCAGCTCGTTTCAACATTTGATGGTCAATGGTGCGATGCAACCCCCAAAAAACTATACGGTACAAGAGGGATGCCTTTGTTTGCGCACCATAAATGTCCCGATTCCAAACGCTCCGCTAATCCTGCAATCCGTGAGCGTACTACTCCCTCCTGTGGAGAGCACGAAACGAATGGATCACACAAACGTGTTCTCCTGCGACGGCAGCATGTAAGATGCGGCCGTCTTATTTTTTGCCCCTTGCCTTGGGGCGTGAGGTGACATTGTCACGGTAAGGGCAAGAAGCGTCCTGTATGCTAAGTTCAATCAAGAGTAAGGAGGAACCTCCCTTGTCCCAAATCAAACGTCCCAAACAAAAAGCAAAGGTTTCGCAATCCCTTTGTGTCGCTTGCGGTTGCTGCCTTTCCGTCTGCCCCACCAAAGCAATCTCCATTTTCAAAGGCCTGTACGCGCAGATTGAACCCACCCGCTGTGTCGGCTGCGGAAAATGTTCCTCGGCCTGTCCGGCCTCCATCATAAAACTCCGGGAGGTAAGCTCGTGAAACAGAAATGGTATGACTACTTATGGATTTTCTCCGCCGTTTATCTCATCATGGGCTTTTTCAATATCCTCTTTGCTTGGCTTGGCCTACTCTGCTTCTTCATCCCGCTCATCCTTTCCATGGCCGGAGGCGATAAGGTGTACTGCAACCGCTATTGCGGGAGAGGACAGCTCTTTTCCTTACTGGGTGGCAGGTTTGGACTCTCCCACCGTCGTGATGTACCTGCTTTCCTACGCAGCCGCTGGTTCCGCTATGGATTCTTAGCCTTCTTTATGACCATGTTTGGTCTCATGTTGTTGAATACCTACTTTGTGTTCTCCGGCGCTCGTTCCCTGCGCCAAGTGGTCACCTTGCTTTGGAGCTGGAACTTACCCTGGCATTGGGCGTACCACGGAAGTGTCCTTTCCCCTTGGGTTTCTCAGTTTGCCTTTGGATTCTACAGCATCATGTTAACCTCCACCGTGTTAGGACTCCTCACCATGGTCCTCTTCAAACCCCGTTCTTGGTGTGTCTACTGCCCCATGGGCACCATGACGCAGCTCATCTGTCAGGCAAAGTATCGCGGTGCCTCCACTCCCCACCCTGAGGAAGAGGATGCTTGTGGGTTGGCTTCCTGCAGTCCGAGTCAATAGCGGCTTTACAGATTCTCGTCCACATAGTACAATGAGCCAAGCAAATGACAAGGGGGCAAACGATGAAGCGCTTGAGATTACTTTGGCACATCCTCAAAATGACAGGTGCCCATACAATCATGCTGGGCTTTGTAGGATTTCTCTTCCTATCTGCCGCGATTTTTACGATTCTAGAGCCCGGAATGACCCACTATGGCGATGGCATTTGGTATTGCTTCTCCGTGTTTACCACCATCGGCTTTGGCGATATGGTGGCAGTGACCATCCCTGGACGGCTTTTGACCATTCTTCTTGGTCTGTATGGACTGTTTATCGTGGCCCTAATCCCCGGCATCGTGGTGAACTACTTTACGGAAGTTTCCAAACGCCGCCTGAATCAAAGCACTTTGGGCATTCTGGATCAACTGGAGCATCTGCCGGAACTGTCGAAGGAAGAGTTGGAGCAACTATCTGCCTCCATCCGTCGAAATCGAATGCAATGAAAAAGCAGCCGTCCCAAAGGGACGGCTGCTTTTTTGTTTTAGATGTGTAAACACTTTTGAATATCACGGTTGTGCCCTAAGACCAGGATCGTTTCCTTTTCCGTAAACACATGGGCTGCACCGGGGAGTGGAGAGAGTTCTCCATCCAGCTTGGTGGCCAAAATATTCACATGATACTTTTGGCGAACCCCAATCTGACCCACACTTTTTCCCACCCATGCGGCAGGCACCTCGGTTTCGTAAATCGAGTGATCCGGAGTCAACTTAATGTAATCAAAAATATGCTCCGAACTATACCGCACAGCAGCCCAGTTTGCCATCTGCTTTTCTGGGTAGATGACCTCGTCCGCTCCGTTGCGAAGCAGGAACTTTGCATGCTTATCCCGGGTCGCGCGGGAAAGCACAAAGGGGGCTCCATAATCCTTCAGAAGAGCTGTGGTTTCGAGTGAGCTCAAAAAGCTGTCTCCAATGGCAACCACACAAAGGTCAAAATTTCGAACGCCTAAGGAAGCGATGAACTTTTCATTCGTACTATCCCCAATCTGTGCACTGGTCACAAAGGGGAGTACGTCATTCACCCTGTCTTCGTTTTTGTCAATGGCGAGAACTTCGTGATGCAAGTCATTCAGCTTCTGGGCCATATGGCGTCCAAAGCGGCCAAGGCCAATAATGAGTACCGATTTCATGATTTATCCTTTCCTTACGGCTTACCCAACCGTAATCTGCTCCTGTGGTAATTGTGCGGGGGATGAGTGTTCCAGCACCACAGCAAAGATCAGGGTGAGACCACCCACACGACCAAAATACATCAAGAAAATTAAAATCAGATGGGAAGGCACGCTCAGACCCGGCGTAATTCCAAGGCTTAGTCCAACCGTGCCAATGGCGGAGGCGGTTTCGTAGAGCGCCATATGGAGTGGTACTCCATCGATGCAGCCAATGAGCAGGCCTCCCAAGGAAAACAGGATCAAGTAAAGCACAAAGATAGCTGTGGCACGACGTAAAATATCGTCTGGTAAACGTCGCCCAAAGCCCTGAACGTGGCTCTTTCGACGAATCACGGCCCAAACATTCAACAATAGGACGGCCAGCGTGGTGGTTTTGAAGCCACCGGCCGTAGACCCCGGAGAACCACCCATGATCATCAGCAAAATACTGACAAACAAGGCTGCCCCGCTAAGCTGCGTTAAATCCACGGTGTTAAACCCGGCGGTACGCGGGGAGACCGCTTGGAACAGGGCCGCGTTCACCCGCTCTCCCAAGCTTAAGCCATCCCATTGTGGCAAAGCAAATTCATAGAAGAAGAAAAAGAGCATGGAGCTAATCAGCAGTCCGGCCGTTGTGATTAAGATCAATTTCGTTTGCAAACGGTATGCTCTTAAGCGCAGCTTATGGGTATGAATATCCGCCCAAGTGACAAAGCCAATTCCGCCGATCACAATGAGTGCCATAACGGTTCCGTTGATTAAGGGATCGCCCACATAGCCCGTTAAGGAGGAGAACTTGGACTTCACGCCCATCAAATCGAAACCTGCATTGCAAAAGGCCGAAATGGAATGGAAGATGGAATACCAAAGACCTTTCCAAAATCCAAACTCAGGACAAAATCGGAAGGAAAGAAGCAGGGCTCCGGTCCCTTCAATCAGTAAGGTTGCCTTGAGGATGAACCCGGTCATTCGGACAATGCCACCCACCTGAGGTGCGGCAATGGACTCCTGCATGACCCAACGCTGCTTCAGCCCAATGCGGCGACCGGCAAACATCGTAATGGCAATCGCCATGGTCACAACGCCCATACCACCAATCTGAATGAGCAGGATGAGAACCATTTGCCCGAAGGTTGACCAATAAGTTGCGGTATCCTGTACGATGAGTCCCGTCACACAAGTGGCTGAGGTGGCCGTAAACAGCGCTTCCATAAAGCTTGCGCCACCGGGTTCCTGCGTGGAAATGGGAAGCATAAGAAGGATGGTTCCACACAGAATCAAACCCATAAACCCAAGGATGATAATGCGACCAGGCGTGATGTGTCTTTGAAGTTTAAATAGCACAAAAATCCCTCTTTACTAGTGGGTCAGACGGTTCAACGTGTTTGACGCGATGCCTTTCTGGCTCTTCGTTCTTTCGCCTCCTCATGAAGGCGTTTTTCCTCTTCGCTTTCCGGTATAAACTCGGGGACATGCTGAGGCCTGCCGTTCCGGCCCATGGAGACCATGGTAAAGTATGCGGAAAGCGCCTTTTGGGGGCCATTGGTGGACTCTAAGTCTTCTACTTCCACATTGACGAACACCTCCATGGAGGTTTTCCCCACAAATACGACCGTGGCGGTGCAAGTCACTAGAGCACCCACAAAAATGGGCAAGTGGAATTCCAGTTCATCCACACGGGCGGTGACACAGTTGCTTCTGGCATATCGCACGGCAACAGCCCCGGCCGCTGTATCCATGAATTTCATAATCTCGCCGCCATGTACATTTCCGGCCACGTTAGCCTGATGGGGGAGCATAACCTGACTCATAATAATTTGTGTGTTTTTCATGTCCATACCTCCTATGCTGACAGCTACCCAATCGGGTAACTGGGCATCTTATAATGGGAACTGCTACGCTATGAGTATACTCCACGAAGTGGCATCCGTCAAAAACAAAATATCCATAATCTTTTCTCAATAAAGAAAGGGGAACTGTTCATAAGCAACAAAGAACAAGCGTCTCATCACACCAATGTACTACAAAGAGAGAGACTTTCGTATTTCGTGGCGAAAGTCTCTCCTTGTTCGTGGTCTTTATCTTAGGGCTTCTTGGGAATTCCTTGCAGCCTAGAGTATGCGTCCAACTGTTCTTCGGACTGTGGAAGTTCCGGGGTTAGGCCCGTCATTCCCTGGGCAGATACCACCGACTGCAAGTCATAAAACTGGTCATAAATGTCTTCAAACGCGTCCTTCTTGGCCGAGGCTTTTGCGTTTCGTTCCATGGGGTCAATCTCCTTTATTTGAAACCAATTTCCAATCTTAGTGTGCCACAAAGCCATCCCCTTATCGCAACACCGTCCTGATTTTTTCGGAATCTTCTTTCCTCTTTTTTCCTTGACAAAGCAGTTCTACACTTGTAGTATGAACGTAATACGACACTTGTAGGAGGGGTAATCATGTATACCGTATCCGATGCCGAATGGCAGGTACTTGAGGTATTGTGGCAGAAAGAGACCTTCGTCTTAGGCGAGGTCTATTCCGCACTTCGACCGAACACCGGTTGGAGCCGAAACACGGTACATACCTATTTGACGCGCATGGAGCGCAAGGGACTCGTCCAAATTGACCGAAGCATAGAACCACACCGATACGCAGCGGGCGCCAGCCGTCCGGATTGTGAACGGCGGGAGCGAAATGTTTTTCTAGAAAAACTGTATGGCGGTTCCACCGGAAACCTGATTGCGGCCTTTCTAACCGAATCTTCCATCTCACCGGAAGAGCGGGATCATCTACGAAACCTGTTAGATGACATGAAGCTGTAGAAACGGTTATTCAATCGTTTGGGAAAGGAAACAACATGCATAACATTTGGGAATTCTTCTTGCAAACACTGGATGCCTCTCTACTTTGTGCCGGTCTCCTGCTGCTGAAACGGCTCTTTTTAGATAAGCTCTCTCCTCGCTGGCAATATGGCATTTGGTCTCTTCTTGCCCTGCGCTTGCTGATTCCTGTTGGCCTCTTTGGAACGTATCTCGTGCCTTCCTTGGCGGTGACCCTAGAGTGGGGAAAGGCGATGGCCGAGAAGCATCTTACTTCTGCATACAGTGCCCCCTACCTCCCGCTCCACATCACAGCGCCCCTTCCGATCCTCCAAGGAATGCCGGTTAGCGCAACCGATTGGCTGTTTGCTCTCTACGCTGCGGGAGTGTGCTTCTTCCTGCTGCGCACCCTCTTTGGATACGTCCGACTGCGCTTGCTGCTCCAAAACGGCACGGAACCGGACGAAGCACAGCAGTCTGTGCTAGAGCACGTTTGTTCCCTCTATCACCTATCCTCCTGCCGCATGGTCGCGGTTCCTAACCTTCCTTCTTCCTTCGTCTGTGGGATGTTATCTCCTGTTTTGGTAGTGCCCTCCGGTGAGGTGTTAGACGAAAAGGTGCTCCTACATGAGCTTTTACATAAACGCTCCTTTGATCCCCTGCAAAGCGTATTCTGGAGTGTGCTACGTGCCCTTCATTGGTGCAATCCCTTGCTGCTCTATGCCATCCGGCGCATCGGCAATGATATGGAGAGTCTTTGCGACCAACGGGTTCTTGAGCTCTTGGAGGGGGAAGATCGGCGGGATTACGGAAGAATCCTTCTTTCCATGACCAATGAGCGCTACCCCCGCGCCCCCGGCACCTCCTCCCTCTCTAATGGTGGAACCAATATCGCTCGGCGCATAGAGGCCATCGTGCGCTTTCAAACCTATCCAAAAGGCATGGCACTGGTATCCGTTTGCATCGTGGTGCTTCTTCTAAGTGCCAGTACCATTGGTATCCATCCAGCAGAGTTCACCAAAACTTCCTTCCGCACACCACCCAAGCCCGATTCGGCCACTTGGCACCAGCAAATGGCCTCTGCCAGAATCCGACGCTGTAGCACTATGGCCGGTGCTGTGGATACCTTTGCCAAGGCCATTCTCTTACAGAATCCCGTGTATCTTGCGGCGGTCACGCCCCATGTAGAACAGGAACGATGGATGGAGCAATGGGAACAAGGTGTCTTCACCCTTTCCCTCCCTGCACTACCCCTTTCTTCCCATGATACCCAGTACTCACTTTATAATCTTCATTCCCTTGCAGACACCGGGAACTACGAAGGATTGCTGGTCTTTCAGCTTGAGCAGCTTGGAAACGATGGCACCAGTCAAACGACCCTATGCACACTCCCCATTCGTCTCAAAAACCAGCATGGATGGACTGTCCAAGCCCAAGGCGTGTTCCAAACCATCCCCCCTTCTCCAACCCAGGCAAACGATGGAAATATAGCACTCTTACCCAGTATGACCTACCTTGCCAAGGGTGCAAGTGGATCAATCCGCTTGCAAGAGCAACTCATTTGTAACGTCAACAATCAGTCCCCTTCATCAAGCCAATTTGGCACCATGTTCGTAACTTCCCCAAGCTTTGATCCCATCCCCAAACCTGACGCGGATTTTGAACGAACTTGGTACAATACTTCCTTTACCTATACATTTACGGGTTCGGAGGAGGAGCGCGCTGCGATTCACTCGGTTGGGTTTTGCTATGCTCCCATCTTCTCAAACGAGGAGATACCAGATTTTAGTGGTAATGGGCAACTAATGTCCGGCAACATCTCATCCAATAGCAGCACGGGAACAGGCAGTATTCACGAAGTACTCTATGAGGACAAAACCTGGGATGGAATCTTAACCAATGGTGGGGGTGGGACCACACTGGACTGGAAACGTCTGGACAAAGACCTGCCATTGGGCTATGCGGTGCAAATCTACTTCAACGGAGAACCAAGGGAAGTCATCAAACTATTGAGGGAGGTGCCATCATGAGGGAGACTGCCTACACAGAGGCTTTGGGCAAAATCGCTTGGGGCTACCTGCTCATCCACCTGAATCTCAATCTTGGAACCGTGGATGTGCTTCCCAATTGGCTGGGATGCCTTTTTCTCTATCAGTCCTTGCATACCCTTGGCCAACGGGAACCATCTGCACTTCTGCTGAAACCATTTGGACATCTTTTGACGCTCTATGAAGTTGCTCTATGGAGCATGACCATGGTTTCCTACTCCCCGCCCGATCTGCTGGAACTGCTCTTTAGCGTCATTGCTCTTTACTTTCACTTTCAGCTTCTCACGAACTTAGCAAACATTGCGCAAGGAAGGTTTCCAGAGCTTAGTCGACGTTTGTTGCAGTTGCGCAACGTTCGAATTGTGTTATGTACGGTGTTATTTCTCCCCATTCCATGGGACGAAATACAAGTGGCAGCGTACCTTCTGGTCATCGCCAGCGCCCTGGTTGGCTTAGTTCTATGCGTCACCCTGTTCTCCTATCGAAAGCTTGAACGGGAGCGTCTAAATCGCCTACCATTACCATAAGTATTCTGGTTTGGAAAATTACACTTTTGTTGCAAATTTTGTCTAAATGACAAAAAAAGTTGCATGGATACTTGCCACTAAACAGAGTTCATGGTATTGTTAGTTCAAGACTTTAAAGAAAGAAAAGAGAGACGTATATGGAGTATCAAAAACAAGAACGTTATTCCCTCTTCACTGCCATTACCATGATCGTCGGCATCTGTATTGGCTCTGGCATTTTCTTCAAGGCAGACAACGTGTTATCGGCTACCAATGGTAGCATTTTCTGGGGCGTTGTTCTCTTTGTACTGGGTGCCATCGCCATCATTTTTGGCGGTCTCACCGTGGCAGAGTTGGCCTCCCGTACCGATAAGCCCGGCGGAGTCATTACTTATTCCGAAGAGTTTGTCAGCATGCGGTATGCCACGGCCTTCGGCTGGTTTCACACCTTAGTGTATTACCCTTCCTTGACCTTTGTGGTCGCCTTCGTCATCGGCATTTACACAAGTACCCTGTTTGGTTGGGATATGGGTGTGGGCGGTTGGTGCCTCATTGGCGTAGCCTTTACCACCCTTTGCTTCCTCTATAATACCCTTTCCCCCAAGTTTGGTGGCCTGTTTCAGAATGCAAGCTGTATCATCAAGGTCATTCCCTTGATTCTATTGGCCTTCTGCGGCCTGGTTTGGGGTGATCCGGCTTCCGGCTTTGCCAACTTAGCGGAGCAGACCCAGAACTCCGGCAAGTGGATTATGGGTATCAGCGCGGTTGCCTTTTCCTATGACGGTTGGATTATTTCGACCTCCATTGCCCACGAGATTAAGAATTCGAAGCGTAATCTTCCCCGCGCCTTAATCATTGCCCCCCTAATCATTCTGTTCCTCTATATTGCGTACTTCATCTCGGTCTCTACCTATCTGGGAAGCGCAACCGTTCTGGAGACTGGTGATAATGCCGTGTACATTATGGCCGAGCAGCTCCTTGGCACCACCTTCTCCAAACTGATTCTGGTGTTTGTCATCATTTCCGTCATGGGAACGGTGAACGGCATTGTGCTAGGCGGCATTCGCCTTCCCTATGGCTTGGCACTCCGTGGCTCTGCCATGCCGGCCGCCGGATGGTTCTCCAAGATCAATGATCGCCTGAATATGCCCGTCAACTCTGCAATCTTTATGTATGGCATGGCGATGCTTTGGGGCGCCATTCACTACATTACCACCAGCCGTGGACTCTTGGGTGGTTCCGACGTTTCCGAAATTGCCATCTGCGCCAGTTACCTTCTTTACATCGTCTTCTATTGGAAGGTCTTTCAGATGTGGAGAGCCGGTGAAATCAAGAGCTTTTTCCGTGGCGTGATCTGCCCCATTTTCGCAACGGTGGGCGTTGGCCTTGTGGCCTATGGCTCGTTAATCGGCGGCCCCCTCTATGTGGTCTATCTCGGCATCAGTGCAGTTGTGATCGCGTGCGGCATGCTTTACTATCAGCAGAAAACGAAGAAACTCTCTGCCTAATCTACTTCAAATAAACAGCACCCACCAACAAACGGTGGGTGCTGTTTTCACTTTGTATAGATTCAGCATTGCAAATGCATGCAATTCATTATATAATGTATGATTGTAATTCTTTACACAACTACTATTGATTTGCTTTTGGAGGAAACTTGATTACTGTAACGAATCTGAGCGTCAGCTTTGCTGGTTCCAAGCTATTTGATCATGTCGACTTAAAGTTTCTGCCTGGAAACTGCTATGGAATTATTGGAGCAAACGGCGCAGGAAAATCTACCTTTCTAAAAATACTGGCAGGGGAAAAGGAACCCACCACGGGTGAAGTATCTATTCCGAAAAACCTGCGTATGTCGGTTCTCAAGCAGAACCATTTTGCCTACGACGAGTTTACCGTTGTCGACACGGTGATTCAGGGCAACCCCCGTCTTTTTGAGATTATGAAGCAAAAGGACGAGCTCTATGCCAAGGAAGACTTCTCCGAGGAAGATGGCATCTTGGTCTCCGAGTTAGAGGGCGAATTTGCCGAACTCAATGGCTGGGAAGCCGAAACCGAAGTGTCCAAACTCATTCAAGGTCTTGGCCTTTCCCCCGACCTTCTCTATGCACCCATGGACTCCTTAGGAGGTAAGGAAAAGGTCAAGGTTCTGTTGGCCCAAGCCCTCTTCGGCGAGCCTCAAATCATTCTTTTGGACGAACCGACCAACAACCTCGACATCAAGTCCATCACTTGGCTGGAGGACTTCCTGCTCGAATACGTGGGAACGGTCATCGTGGTCTCCCATGACCGTCACTTCTTGAACACGGTTTGTACCCACACCGTTGACATCGACTATGGCAAAGTCAAGCTCTACACGGGCAACTATGATTTCTGGTATGAATCCAGTATGCTCATGCAGCGCATCATGCGCGATCAAAACCGCAAGAGAGAGGAAAAGGCAAAGGAATTGCTCTCCTTTATCGCCCGCTTCTCGGCCAATAAATCGAAGTCCAAGCAGGCAACTTCCCGTAAGAAGATGCTGGATAATTTGACCCTGGAAGAGATGCCTGCCTCTTCCCGTCGCTATCCTTATGTGGGCTACCAGATGGATCGGGAACCTGGCAAGGAAATCCTGGCGGTGGAGGACATCAGCCACACCGTGGATGACGTGAAGGTGTTAAACAAGATCTCTTTCCGCGTCAACAAAGGGGACAAGATTGCTTTCGTTGGCGAACAGGACGTGGCAAATTCCACCCTCTTCCGCATTCTGATGGAGGAAATCGAGCCCGATCAGGGAGAATTCCGTTGGGGCGTCAGCACCTCGGTTTCCTACTTCCCCAAGGATAACTCCGCCTTTTTCGAAAACTGCGATCTATCCATTTTAAAATGGTTGGAGCAGTACTCTTCCGACACCAGTGAGAGCTATCTGCGTGGCTTCTTAGGCCGCATGCTGTTCTCGGGTGAAGATGTCTTCAAGCCGGTGAATGTTCTCTCCGGTGGCGAAAAGGTGCGTTGTATGCTGGCTCGCATGATGATGAGTGGTTCGAACGTGTTAGTGCTGGATCAGCCCACCAACCATTTGGATTTGGAGTCCATCACGGCCCTGAACAATGGCCTCTCTGACTTTAAGGGCATCGTCCTCTTTGCCTCACACGACCATCAGTTTATTCAGACCATCGCCAATCGAGTCATGGAGATCACTCCCGACGGTCTCATCGACCGCTCCATGTCTTACGATGAGTATCTTGCCTTAGGCAGCAACTAAGGTACACTTACTTCCACCAACAAAAAGCCAAGGATTCGGATTTCTCCGAACCCTTGGCTTTTTCATTCCACAAGGCCGTATTTCACTTTAATTCTGTCCAACTTCTCCAGCATCGGCACGGCCGCAAACCATAGGATGATGGCCGTGGCCGCTCCGTGGACTAAATCCATTGGTAGCCCCGTTACATAGTAAGCTAGTACGATCTTCCACGTAATCGTTTGAGACCAGATGAGCAGAGAGGCTGGATTCATAATGCCGCCATAGATGAGAACGGCACAAAGTCCTCCAAACACCGCCAGCGAAACACGGGTTCTCCGTAACAGCCCTTTTCGGAAGAGGATGCCAGCCAGGAAACCAATGATCCCCATGGCAAACATTTGCCATGGTGTCCATGGTCCTTGGGAAAACAGGACATTTGAGGCAAGCATGGTCAGCGCACCAACCAGAAATCCCGTTTCTCCTCCCAAGGCTACCCCCGATATGACGACAAGAGCCAAGATGGGCTTGAACTGGGGCAGCATAAACATCAACGCACGTCCTGCCACTCCGAGGGCACAAAGCACTGCAATAATCACCAGTTCTCTTGCCTGGGGTTTTCTCCCTTCAAAAATTAGGAAGAAGGGAAGCATGCACTCCAACATGACTAGTAGTGAGATGAAATAGTACTTGTTCCCCGAAAAGTAAACGATGCCAACGTATAGGGTCAAGGGGATGAGAAGGAGAATGAGGACGGCCGCCAGAAGGGTTCGTTTCGGAAGGGTACTCTTTTCTTTCGGAGTTTGGATTGCCGTGGGTGGAGCCACCGACCGGCGACCAACCGCCGCTGCCAGCACCAATAGCGACGCAAGCAGAAGTACATAAAGATAGAAATACTGGCTGCCAAAGCCCGCTTCCAAGCCATTCTGACCAACGAGAGCCGATAGATCCGAGATTTTGATGGCACGATAAAACAGGAATGCCGCAAGTGCTGCCGCCAGCACGGCGATGCCTTTTCGCCACCATGGCAGTTTCTTTGGTTTGGCCGAGACCGTGTGCTCCTCTGGTTCTGGCAAGGGCTCATCCTCAGTGGGCAGTTCCGCTTCTTCTGGGAGCTCCCCCCGGCAGGTGGAGATCACATCCTCCACGGTAATCGCCTCTTTGAGTAAGCCCCGTGCCATGCGGTTTGCAGCGGTGGTATAAAAGCTGTTTCCACTGAAAAAGCTCCGCGGTTCCCCTTCGGTCACAATCGTTCCTTGAAAGAATAGCGCGCAGCGGTGCGCATAGTGCGCGCAAAATTCAATGTCATGGCTGACCATGAGGATGGACACCCCTCGCCGCAGCAAAACCTGAAGAATTTCGGCAAACACTCTCTTAAACTCGGCGTCCAAACCCTTTGTTGGCTCGTCCAACAAAAGCACATCCGGATCGAGCAACAAAACCTTTGCCAAAGCGGCCCTCTGCTGTTCTCCGCCCGATAAGTCATAGGGGTGACGATCCAGTAGGCTCGTGAGTCGGCACAGGGTGACGACCCGAGCAAGCTTTTCCACTTGCTGACTTTGGGATAAGCCTTTGCCTTGTAACACCTCATACAGATCTTCTCGAACCGTTTTCTTTAGGAACAGTGTCTGGGGGTTTTGGGGCAGATATCCCAGACTACCCTCCACTTGCAGCTCTCCACGATACGCCTTTCGGAACCCTGCCAGCAAGCCAAGGCAGGTGCTCTTTCCGGTGCCGTTTCCCCCCAGTAAAGCCAGAAATTCGCCCCTATGCAGCGTCATGGTCAATCCCTGAACCACATCGGGTAAATTCTTTTCGTATTTAAACCACAAGTCTTTGGCGGAGATCAGGGCCTTTTCTTCCACCATTTTTGGCTTCGTGGTCGCCACTTCCGTGAGAGGGTGCTCCTTGGCATAGCCGCGAAGCCAAGCCTTTCCCTCCCGTACCGTGATGGGACACCGCTCCCTGGTCTCCACGCCTGCCCAAATGCGCATGGGGGTCGGCATAGCCAGAAACATGCCATGTTGTGTTTGCCGTAGTTTCTCCCCTACGTCAGCCGGGCTGCCCTCGCAGAGAATCCTTCCGTCCTCCATCACGGCAACGCGGGACGCAAGGGGGAAGGCATCCTCCAATCGGTGCTCTGTAAGGAGAATGGTCGTTCCGAGTTCACGATTAATCTTTCCCACCGTCGCCAAGAAATCGGACGCCGCGATGGGATCAAGTTGGCTGGTGGGTTCATCTAAGATCAGGACAGAAGGCTGCATGGCCATAATTGAGGCCAGGTTGAGCAGTTGTTTTTGCCCCCCGGATAAGTCCGTTACGTTTTTATGGAACCAGTTTTGAATCCCAAAAAAGCTGGCCATCTCTGCAACCCGTCGGCGTATGGTGGGGGTATCCAAGCCCAAGCTCTCGAGCCCGAAGGCCAGTTCATGCCATACCTTATCGGTGACGATTTGATGCTCGGGACTTTGCATCACAAAGCCAATCTTTGCACTCTGTAATCTCTGATCCATCGTGTCAATTGGTTTCCCCTCAAACAGGATGTCACCTTCTCGCTGCCCATGGGGGGCAAGGACCGATTTAAGTTGCCGGAGCAGGGTTGACTTTCCACAACCGGATGGACCGCAAAGCAGCAAACACTCTCCCGGTTGTACGGAAAGGCTTAGATGATCAATGGCTCTTTTCCTCTGTTCGGGGTAGGAGAAGCTTAGATCGCGGATTGCAAACGTTTCCACTTCATATCCTCCCTTACATTGAGTATCACCGGCGTGAGGCAGAGCGATGCATAGATGATTAGAAAGCTGATGGAAAAGGGGTTCACGGCAAATCCACTGACGGTGGGAAAATAGTGAAACCCAAAGCCTCCGGCCAGGTAACCCGCGCCCACAAAGCCTCCGCAAAAGAGCAGCCAAATGAGGGCATATTGATCCCGCTCGTCCACGTGGTAGATGGAAAAGGCCGTGCGCCCTGGAAGTCCGTATCCCCGGCTTTTCATGCTGTCGGCGGATTCAATGGCATTCTCCAAGCTCCACGTGATTAGGACAGAGAGGATCGTGACCCCGCATTTCAATCGTTTGAGCAGGCTCCCGCTGGAAACGTCCCTTCCCATACAGCCCATGGCATCGGATACGACTTGAAGCTGCGCTTTGAATCTTGGAACAAAGCGCAGCGCCATGGAAAGCAGTAAACTAAGGGCAGGGATCACACGCCCAAAGAGGTAAATAAATTTATCCGAGGTCATGACCGCCGTGTAGCAAGTAAACCAGGTGATGACGGCTGCCAGCATCCCCGCACTGGCCAAGCCATACAGGATGCTTTCCAGCGTCAGCGGATTTCCACTGGGAAGGTAGCTTAGTATTGTGGCCCCCTCATGGTTAAAGGCTGGATTAAGAAGCGCAGCCATGATCATCATAGGCAGCAGGATACCAATACTAAAGCGGATCGCGTTCTTCCCGTTTAAATACATCGCATAGCAAAGGGCCGAGCCCAGAGAAATCAGCAAGCTGAAGGGATTCATCATGATCATAGAAAACAGCAGTACCAGCCCAAAGTAAAGAAAGTTTACTAAGGGGTGATAACTGGAAAAGGTATCGTTTGAACGCGTAGCACATCACATCCATTCTAGGGGTTCCTGCCAACATAGGAGTCTTACGTTAGCTCTTCTGATCTAATAAGGTTTGACCTCCGCCCACGTCCTCTCCCAAGTTACAGGTAAAGACCCAGCGAATGACGTCACCGTCTTTGGGTTGGTAGCGGCTGCAGCCATAGTTCGGGAACCAATCGTTCACCTGATACATCCACCCGGAGAGTTCTCCTGCGTCAAATTCATACAGATTGGCGATTCCCTCAATATAAGAACTGTTGTAGATGGGTGTGTTCTCATACTCCATGTGAATTTTCTCTTGCTTTGTTACTCGTTGCAAGAGGTTAAAGACGCTTTCCCCTTCATAGAAGGTAAGCTTTTTTGGCGCTAGGACCCATCCGTCTGCCGGTACCAAATCCTTCTTTTCCGAAGACAGGCGATCCAAATTATTGAGGAGAGTTTCGCAAGAAATGGAGATGGTGCAACTTAACTCCTTGGTTCCGGTGGCCTTAGCTTGTGGCTCCACGGGAGCAGGTTTGGCAGCTGCTGCAGCAGGCTGCTCCTTTGGTTGAGGCGTTTGCACACTGGTCTTGCTTCCCTTCCCGTTTGGCACTTCGGGAGTGGATTGATTCCCTTGTTCGGTCTGTCCCGCTTGCAGGGTGCCTTGACCTTCGCTTCCATTCGAAACAGGTAAGCCTTCGGCGTTGGGTCCTACTGCATCCAAAGCTCCTACGCTAGCGGCAGGGGCATTTTGGAGGGCATCGGACATCAGAGCATCCGACGAATGCCCGCCATCCCAAACGGCATAGGCCACCGTCAGAAGCAAGAGTGCACAAATTGGCAGGATGATCTTCCACTGATTCTTGTTCCACCACATTAGCATACTCCTTACAGCAGGTTTGCCCTGCTCAACAAATTGTAGAGCATTTGTGCAATCTCAGCACGCAGAATGGGACGCGTGGGTTCTATCCTGAGATCATTGGGGTCAAGGATATGCTCCTGATAGCAGAAGGCCATGCCCTCTTTGGCCCAGCTGGAGATGGTCATATAGTCGCCAAAGGGTGCCAAGGCATCCCGCATTGCGGTGGGATTCATGGTGGTATCCATGCCGCACAGCTTGGCCGCTCGCGCCACCATAATGGCAGCTTCCTGTCTTGTGATCGTGCCGTAGGGGTTGAAGTTCTGATCCCCCACACCACCCACGATTCCATAGCGGTATGCGGTTCCCACGAAGGGAGCATACCACTGGTCTGCGGGGACATCACGGAATAAGTTGTCGGGCTTGGGTTCCAGTCCCAATGCTTTGACAACAATGGTGGAAAACTCCGCCCGAGTCATACTTTGATCAGGGCAAAAAAGACCATTCGGGGTTCCGCTAATGATGCTTCTTCGGGCAAGGGTCTCGATTGCCTCACGCATACTATGCTGCGTAATATCTTGAAAGGTTTTCTCGGGCTGGGTCAGGGGCATTTTTTTCACATCTACATGCTTTCCGGAAAGTCCAACGGTGCCTCCCTTGGCTCCAAAGACCTGAATTGCCACGTCAGTCATGCAATATAGACTGGGCTTCCCTTCTGCCGCCCGCAGTGCGGAAACCAAGGCGTAGAAGCCCTGTTCGGAGGCCATTTGGCTGGAGCCGGAACCGGCCGACATGTGAAGAAAACTTCCGGTTTTCTGTTGGTAGCTAAGCAAATTATCAAGGAGGGTCTTCCCTTGCTTCACAAAGCGCGGATCGTTGAGGTCAATTCCCAGTTCTCCCAGAGCAACGATCACCTGCACCACACTTTCTGCATTGCTCGTTCCCCAAGAGGCGTAACCTCCATCGGCTTCCTGCCGCTTGGAAAGGCAACTAAGAGCTCTTTCTGTAGCCGCTTTGACCTTGTCTTGCGTTTGATAGTTTGAAAGTGCTTGCAGCACCATACCTGTGACATCCGGATCTGAAGGGTTGCTTCCCCCTCCGCTTCCATTGAGGCTCCAACCACCGTCTTCGAGCTGTCGGGAAAGAATATCGTCCACGTACATCTGACGGGTCGCCTGTTTGCTTGCATTGGCATTGACCGGCATCGCATAATTTCCACAATCCAAAGCGAGAAGTGCCCAGATGGGACCGTTGATGCCCTGCCAAATTGTCTTTTCAAAGTCGCCCAATGGGGTCAGCAGATTGTAACCTGCTACATTTTTGGGATCGGCACCTATGGCAGTCAGCGCGAGGATAATCCTGGAATATTCGGTATACTTTTTCTCATGCAAGGTGCCCTGGTTGGCCTTTACCTCAGCTGCCACCGCAGCATAGTAGTCCTCCCAATAGGCCTGCGGTATAGGAAGCCCACTTCGTGCCAGCCCTACTATGGCCCATTCGCCGCCGATGCTACCGATCTTCGGTGTCTTGACTGTCGTTTGCAAATAGGATGCACTGCTTATCAGGGCGTCCCTTAGGCTTTCCTTGCTTACCAGGGCAAGTGCTTGCGTCGAAAGCGCCAACGTAAGAGCGACTGTCATGACAATGGCTAAAATTCGTTTTTGTACGCCTTTCATTCTTAACTCCTCTCAAACAATTGCTACGAAATGATACCATAGTTTTCCTTATGGTACAATGGTATTGGAAAAACGCATTAAGAGCGTGGCCACCTCGGCACGGGTTGCGGTGTCCTTCGGGGCCAGAATTTTCTCGCTTCGCCCTGCCAGAAGTCCTTCTGCATTGGCCCACCCCAAGGCATCCTGCGCCCAAGAAGAGATCTGTCCGGCATCCTGATACCCTGCTAAATCCTTTGGATTTTTCAAAGAGTACTGCTTGAGTTTGGCATAGTTTCGCAGAATGGTGGCGAGCTCTTCTCGGGTAATCGGATTGTCAGAGCCAAAGCGTCCGTTTCCATACCCGGAGACAATCGTATGGTTCGTTGCCCAGAGTACGGCATCGGAATACCAATCATCTGCGGAGACATCCGTGTATGGATTTGATCCCGTGACCGCTGGCTTTCCTTCCATGCGGTAAAGAACTGTGACCAGCATGGCCCGGGTCATACTTTGGTCAGGGGCAAAGGTTCCGCTGCTCACCCCGTCCATCCAGCCCCTACCGAGGACGAATGCAACGGCATCCTGATACCAGGCAGTTTCTCCCACATCGGTAAACTGCGTGAAAGGCTCCTTGGTGACGATAAAGGTGGACAAGTGTTTGGTGTTCAGCTTCGCAAAGAGTGTCCCACCTTGCGCGACGGTTTCGCTCCAAGTATACTCCGGTTTTTGATGCTCAGAAAGAAGGATGCTTTTATAGCGTTTCCCCGCTTCAAAGCTCTTATCATTTGGTAACGGAATCAAGAGGGTGATGGCATTGCCGTTAAACTGAGTCAATGGGGTTTGATCCGCCCAGAATTTCACTTCCAGTATGGCAGATCCTTGTAGATTTACTCCGTCCAGCGCCACCTCAGAGGCCACCTTTTTCTCAATGGTAAGTCTAAACTCACCTCTGCCACTCTGCGTTTCCAGAGAGGACAGGACTTCCTGGGGCATTTGCACGCAGCCTTGGGGTGTCTCCACCGTGAGGGAGAACCCTTTCTCAGACGCTAGCAGGGAAAGGGTCGAACCGGGCAAGGATACGTCTGCTGTCTTGAGTACTTCTCCCGTTTCGACGGCAATGACAAGACGGTTCGCTCCACTCTTTTGCATGGCAGAAACAGCCTCACGCATCTGGCTTTCGTTAACGCTCGCACGGGCAATTCCACGTTCCACCTGTACGGATGGTTTGACGGTTTGAACATCCGAATTGGGTTTTAGTTCCGTGGGACCCCCATTCCACGGCTCATAGCTTTCATAATCCTTTTCTTTTGTATAGTCATCGCTATAGGACCATATCACGGTATCCCCGTTTTTGAGTACGCGCTGTTCATAGCCTGAATTGGCAATCTTTCCATTGTGACGATACATCCAGCCACTGTTCGGGCCGTTGGTGAATTCCTCCAGCCAAGCTCCGCTGCTGGGATTTTTAATCTTCGTAATATAGTTATCGGGAGCGGAAAAATCAATGCCCCGATTGTACAGCATCAAATCCGTGAGATACTTGACCGTCGATCCCGTTGGGACTTGGAGCGTGGTCGTATCGATCCAAACCTGCTCCTGATGCTTCCCGCTATTACTATGATCCACATCTCCCATCAGTTTAAAACTCACTTGAATGATGTTTTCTACCGGCTTACTATCTGCCCTGGTGAGGGTGAGTGTATACGTATGGTTGACGCTTTTATCGGTGGATTGAACGGTGATCGCAAACAGATTCTTCCCGGTTGCAATGGGGATCGCACTGCTTTGGACTCCGCTTTTGACGGAAATGGGCGCAGAGAGCGTTCCGCCGCTGATTTGAATGTCCGCCTCGGGATGGAAGCTTTGCAGCTTCAGCTTGACGCTGGAAACATTTTGTGCCAGTTCAAAGTTCACCTCGTCTTTAGTCGACGGGTTCTTTTTGATGTCCCCCGGGGTCACAGTCACGTCTGACAGCAAGGCATTCTTCGCCGGGTCTCCCCCACCATAGGCACGGATGGTATAAATCACCGGCTCCATTTTTCCACTTTGCACCACAACGCGGGCCATACGGGTGCCATCGGCAGAAAGCATCATCCGGGTGCTGGCACTTCCTGTAAACACGGCGTTGTTGACCACGATATGATCTCCCGCCTTTCCCACGGCGGACAGATCCAGCATGGAAATGGACGAATCGTTTAGATCCACTTCATAGTACCGGTTGTTTTCTTGTGCCGTTGGAACGGTGGCGGGTGAACCCAGAATCTCTTTCCCGTTGACGGTTAAGGATTGAAGACCCGGCGTGACCCCTACTTCTGCGCTCTCTGCCTTGGTTCGCGCAATGGTTCCCACTTCGGTGGACATAGGCCCGAAGCTGGAACTATAATCCACGGCGGTTTGGAGACGAATGAACTTGATCCCATCGATCTTCACCGGTTTTCCGTCTTGATCCACCGCCCACATCAAATCAAAGCCATCGCCTATGGCATTGACATGGTCGGCACTATAAATCTCTCCGGGGATTCCCGTGACGTAATCGTCTTCCTCTGCATACAGTTTTTGGGAGCAGCTGTGCACATCGCCATAGCCATACACCGGCTCGAGTTTTCCCACGGACAACAAGCCGTCCTTAGTGGTTCCGGCAATTTGAATGGCCTCGATCGTTTCCTTGCCCAGCAAGGTGGCGGGAACCCCTTGCTTCGTGGTCAGTTCGTACTGCATGGAACCGGCTAGGGTATACCAGGTCGTTCCATCCTGAGAAACCATCACGTTTCCAGGTTCCGGTGCATAGCCAAAGTTATTGCCATAGAGGATAAAATCAACGCCAAAGGGATTCTTCGGATCGTTCATAATCGGCTCATCAAAGGAAAAGGTCATATACCCGCCAAAACCACCCAGCGAGGCAAAGCGATACCACGCGGTTTTTCCTTCATAGATAAACTGAAAGGCGGACAAATCTGTATTGGAAACGCCGCCTTGCCCTGGGTGGTAATCCACCACCTGATCCACAATGTCGGTCTTAGGGGCTTCCACGGCACTATTCTTTGTTATGGTAAAGTCCAGTAGGTAGGTCTCCTGTGGATTGCTGATTCGAACGTACTCAAATTGAAGAGTTGTTTTATCTCTAACCAATTGGATCTTTTCTTGGGAAAGTGCCTTTGCGAAAGCATCCAAGCTCACCCATGGGTTTCCATCCGGGTCCATGCTGGTGGAGAGAATGGGGGTGCTACTTCCCTTTACTAGGATGTTGCAGTTTGTGCTAGCACGTGCACTTTCCTTCGGCATGAGGTTTTGCAGCATGGCATAGGACAGGGTGACTGCACTGGTAACTTGGCTCACAGTGGCGCTATACTGCTTGCAATCCGGATTAAAGTATGCACTGGTGGACATGCTGCCATCCTTAGCTTGATAAAAACTCCGCCCTGCGCTTCCTGTGGTTGGGATTTCGTTCAGCGAAGCTCCGAGGCTAAAATAAGAGCCTCGCGGCCCTAAGGGTTCCTCCTGACCTCCCGGGCCAGGACCCCCCCCATCCTCCTTCACGGTAAGGACGCAGATGGGTGCAATGATGGGGCAAGGCTTTTTTTCCTTTTCCATCGTGTTCCAATTGGTGACAACTTCGTCCAGGACGGTTCCCCGTGCACTGATATAGTAGGTTCCGGCCTGGTCAAAGGACAAAGAAACCTGCCCATTGGAATCGGTTTTCCCAAGCACAGTGAGTCCCGAAGCGGAAACGGTTCCAACCGAGATCTCACCGAGGGGAACATCGACCATATCGTCGGGGTAGTAGGCCATTCCAAGATGCCCCTTGAGCGTGAGGGTGACGGGCTGATTCACTTGCGTTGTCTTGGACATGGCATCAAAGCTAGAGATCCAATCCGCGTAATAGGTGTTGTCCTGATTGACGGATACGGTAATATGATCCTTGTCCTGCACCGTGGTCGTGGTCGGCCCGCTTAGCACTCCGTTCCCATTGACCGCAAACAAGGTGTTTCCGGTTTCTTTGCCCCAGAGTTTCTTTACCGATTCATAGCCGCCAGTGTTTCCATAGAAATAGCCATCCGGGCAGTAGTCTTGATGGAGCCTGAGCAGCACATCATGGAGCGTTGCCCCTGTAGAAATGGGAATGGGCACTTCCGCCATCAAGGTTTGCTTCTCGTCTTTGCCAAGGGGAATGGTGCCTTCCTGGCTGACGGTGACATAAACGGATGCCTGGCCTTCATCCGCTGCAAAAACTTGGAACGGAAGTAGGCTGAGCACCATGAGGACACATAGTAGCAGGGATAGGATCTTCTTCATCTCTTTTGCACTCTCCTTATGATTTAACTGGTAAAACCCTCCGGTCGTTTCAACACGAAACGAAAAGAAAACCCAAAACGGGTGTGTCAATCTTGTTTTCACAACATTGACACACCCGTTTTTATGTGTTCAATCTACGCAGAATCCATATCCTGCGTGACGACTAGGAAACCTGTAAGTCTTCTGACTTGCGTTAGGGAAGAAGCTGTCTTTCTTCCTACGTCCGTATCCTACCTTCCCATGGGCAAACTTGCTCACAGTGGCGAACTTTCGTTCAAACATCCTTAAGATGCTTCGGTACGGCCTCACGCTTACAGCGCCGGTTACGCGGGGACTTTCACCCCATTCCATCTACATTGCTCCTACCTCGAGGGTGTACGGAAACAATGACAGTGTTCCATTTTATTGTATTTTTTTGTTTGGTTTTTCTGATTACGTGAAGAATAACACACCTTTTTCATAAAAAGGGTACCATAGGGATCTTGCAAATTCAAGGAGATTTCTGTCTAAGAAAAAAATTAATTTTAAAAGCAGCAAAAACAAACCCAGTACGGATTTGTTCCGAACTGGGTTTATTCTGTGGTTTTTGGTAAGGTCGGTTCCGATAAATCGTGGAAGTCATACACCCGGCTATAGTCTTTGGTTTCAGGGTTTTTGACCACTTCCGACCGTTTATTGTCCAAGAGACGAACGATGTCGTATACATCGATCCAAATTTCACTGTTGCATTCTTTTTGACATTCATCAAAGACCAGTTGCATGCCAAAATGCAGATGAGGGACTTCGATATTGTTGACGTTTTCTGTGGTGCTGTATCCGCTTCTACCTAAATACCCAATGACATCCCCGGCTTTTACGATGGAGCCCACGGTTAAATCCTTCTGATAGGGAAAATTCTTGCGCAGATGCGCATAGTAATAGTATCGCTTTTGATCCAAGGAGCGAATCCCGATGCGCCAACCTCCGTACTGGTTCCAGCCCATAGCTTCCACAACACCGCCTTCCACCGCAACGATGGGAGTGCCAACTTGACCAAATAAATCGTTGCCCAGATGGGTGCGTTTAAAGCCATAAGAGCGTGAACTGCCGAAATCGTCGCTGTGGGAATAGGGATAGTTTTTGGCAATCGGCGAAAAGGCCTTGATTCCGTAACGTTCTTCCCAGTGGGTGCCGCTGCCGTCTTCGTTCGGCACTTCGATTTCGTACTTGCCCACCAAACCGGAGAGGGCCGCCGTATAGCTTTCAAAATAGTAAGGATAGTATTTGAGATCTTTGGTAAGCTCCGCCATGGTCGTTCCGGACTTCAGCTTTTTTGCAATCTCATCCAACTGCTTATCCTTATAATTTTTAAAGTTATTTCCGTTCTGTGTGGCGAGATACGCGAGTAGTTCAATATAATTTAATTTGACTTCTTGCTCCTGGGAGGCGATGTCCAGCGCAATTGCTTTTTTCATGGCTTCGCAGGGAACGTTAAAATCGACCCATTTAATCAGGTCTTTCTTGGGTTCTTCTTTCGAGGCGTCCACAGCATGCCCAATCACCGAAAAACACGAGAGAATGACGGCAGTGATCGTAAGGCAAGCAAGAGACTTTTTTCCTTTTATAGCGATCTTCCTCACATCCTTTCTAAGGAAGCATAACATGCAGTTTGCTACCTTAGTATAACAAGATCGTAAATCCCTATGCTTTCAAAATTCTTACACTCTGGTTTCTATTGCCCCATGCGAGTCTTCATGGTATATTCATGGTAATACATATTAAACCACTCAATGGAAAGGATGATCATCTTGAACACACAACAATACACATGCCCAAAATGTGGAAACCAAAGCTATGAAACGGATCAATTCCAAGCGACCGGAGGAAATTTTGCAAAAATATTTGATATCCAAAACAAAAAATTCGTTTGTGTTACCTGTACCCGCTGTGGCTATACGGAGCTCTATAAGTCCATGGGGGACACCGGTTGGGATATCCTAGATTTCCTCATCGGACGCTGAATCATTATTGCAAGTTTTCTTGCTTCAAAATTCTTCAAATAGACATAGCTTTCTATCTTTGCTAGAATAAAGCGTTAGAGCTTACCTCTTTCAAAGTTAGTAAACTATGTCTTTTTTGCTGTTCTTTTGTATTTTTTTTAGGAATTAGTGAATATCGTGTGGCATTCTGTCTTGACAGTCCTTTGCAAAAGGAATAAAATTGAAAAATATCATTCTGTTTCGCGTCATAAGGTATTTGAATTCGGATCGGATTTTGCAATAAGAAATGCTTACTCCCGCATTTTGCACACAATACTCCGCTACTAGATGAACGATAAAAGGAGGTTTATGCATGAGTTTGGATAACCTAACTTGTGGCTGTAACCATGGGGATACCGAGGAGGAGAAGTACGCAAGAATTGCACAGGTCATCGATGCTTACAAGGATAAAGAGGGAAACCTCATTATGATTCTCCATGCCGCTCAGGAGATCTATGGCTACTTGCCCTTAGAGCTGCAAAAATTCATTGCCCTGCGCATGGGAATTCCCTTGTCGAAAGTATACGGTGTGGTTGGCTTTTACTCTTTCTTTTCCACCGAGGAACGTGGAAAACATACCATACATATTTGCATGGGCACCGCTTGTTATGTGCGCGGTGCTTCCAAGTTGGTCGAGGCCTTTGAGGATCGGCTTTACGTCAAGGTAGGCGGCGTCACTGCCGACAAGAAATTTACCTTGGATGTGGCACGCTGCATCGGTGCCTGCGGACTGGCACCAGCCATCATGGTGGATGACGATGTATATCAACAGGTAACCCCCGCTTCTGTTGGCAGTATCGTATCCAATTATTGATGAGGAGGTGCACTCTTGACTAAGATAACAGGTCTTTCTGACTTAACCCAAATCAAATCAGCTTATCTGGACGAGATGGGACAGTATGAGCATCAGATTTTACTCTGTGCTGGTGCCGGCTGTATCTCTTGTGGCTGCTCCAAGGTCAGTCAGCAGTTAACCGTGGAACTTCAGGAACTGGGATTGGAGCAACGCATCAAGGTTGTGGAAACCGGCTGCATTGGTCTTTGTTCTCTCGGCCCCGTGATGCTGATTTTGCCCGAACGAATCTTTTATGTGAACCTGACCCCGGAAAGTCTGCGTACCATTCTAACCTCCCATTTTCTAAACAGCACCATTGCTGAGAAATGGTGCTATCGGGATCCCCAAACCAAAAAGTACATCCCCACCATCGATGAAATCCCCTTCTATAAGCATCAGGTTCGAATTGCCTTGGAAGGCTGTGGTTCCATCGATTACAGTAGCTTAGAGGCCTATGTCGCTATGGACGGATACGCCACCTTGTACAAAGCCTTGACCTCCATGACCCCACAGCAGGTCATTGATGAGGTGAAAGCTTCGACCTTGCGTGGCCGTGGCGGCGGTGGCTTCCCCGCCGGTGTGAAGTGGCAAGCCGGACGGGATGCCGTAGGCGATCAAAAATATATCGTTTGTAATGCGGACGAAGGCGATCCCGGTGCCTTTATGGATCGTTCGATCATCGAAGGAACGCCCCATAAGCTAATTGAGGGTATCATTCTGGCGGCTTACGCCATTGGGGCAAGCCATGGCTATGTCTATATCCGCGCAGAGTACCCCATTGCGGTGAATCGGCTCAGTGCAGCCATGGATCAGGCCCGTGCCGCGGGACTCTTAGGCTGCAAACTGTTTGACTCTGAATTTGAGTTTGACCTGGAAATCCGAATCGGTGCCGGCGCCTTTGTTTGCGGTGAGGAAACGGCTCTGATGGAATCCATCGAGGGCCACCGTGGTGAACCACGCCAAAAGCCCCCTCTCCCCTTCCAGGCCGGCTTGTTTGGAAAGCCCACCATCATCAACAACGTAGAAACCCTGGCTAACATCCCTTACATCGTGCAAAACGGTGCCAAGGCTTACACCAAGTACGGAACTCCTTCGGCTCCCGGTACCAAGGTCTTCGCCTTGGCGGGTGACATTGTGAACGCCGGTATTATCGAAGTCCCCATTGGCATGCCGCTGCGGAAAATCATCTTTGAGATCGGTGGCGGTTTAATCGGCGGCAAAGCCTTTAAGGCAGCCCAGGTGGGCGGTCCTTCCGGTGGCTGTATCACCGCAGCGGATCTTGATGTCCCCATGGATTACATGGATTTGATGCTTAAGGGTTCCATCATGGGCTCCGGTGGTCTGATTGCCATGAGCCGGGATACCTGTATGGTGGATACGGCTCGCTTTTTTATGGACTTTGTGCAGGACGAGTCCTGTGGCAAGTGTGTGGCCTGCCGCATCGGTACCAAGCGTATGCTGGAGATTCTCGAGCGCATTACGCGCGGCAAGGGAAGAGAAGACGACGTGGATCGCCTCATCGAAGTGGGCAATGTCATCAAGGACACCGCTATGTGTGGTCTGGGCCAGACGGCTCCCAACCCGGTTCTGTCCACCATTCGCTACTTCCGAGATGAGTACGATGCCCACATTGTGGATCATCGCTGCCCGGCCGGCAATTGTAAGGCCATTACGATCTTTGAGATCGATCCCTCCTCTTGCATTGGCTGTACGCTCTGTGCCCGCCACTGCCCGGCCTTTGCCATCACCGGCGAGAAAAAAGAGCCACATGTCATTGATCCCAAATTGTGTATCAGCTGTCGTGCCTGCTATGATGCTTGCCGCATTGGCGCTGTTCACCCCACTAAGAGGGAGGCTATCTTAGGATGAGCATGATTAATTTAACCATTAACGGGCTTCCTTGTCAGGCAACGAAAGGCAGCACGATTCTTGAAGCCGCCATTGAAAACGACTTTCACATCCCCACCTTGTGCCACCTCAAGGATGTTCATAAGTTCGGTACCTGCCGCATTTGCGTGGTTGAGCAGGTGGGCGCGAAAAACCTACAGGCATCCTGCATGGTGGAAGCACAGGAAGGGATGGAGATCTATACCCATTCCGACCGGGTGCGTCGTGCCCGCAAGACCCTCTATCAGCTGATGCTGTCCGATCATAATAAGAACTGCCTGTCCTGCATTCGAAACCAGGACTGTGATTTACAGGCAATGGGTCGTGAACTTGGCGTACTCAGTGACCCCTATGCCGGTGCCAACAATCCCGGAAAGCCTGACTTTTCGGAGTCCATTCTGCGAGACAGCACCAAGTGTATCCTCTGCCGTCGCTGTGTCACGGTTTGTAATGACATTCAGCAGGTTTGCGTGCTCAATGCACAGAGCCGTGGCTTTCTAACCACCGTTTCTCCCGCCGCCAATATGCGTCTGGGCGAGAGCAACTGTACCTACTGCGGTCAGTGTGTCAGCGTCTGTCCGGTGGGTGCGTTGGCAGAGACCAGCCACAAGGAACGTGTTTGGCAGGCCCTGGGTGATCCAGAAAAGTTCGTGGTGGTACAGACGGCTCCGGCGGTTCGTGTTGGCATCGGTGAATGCTTCGGCTTAGAGCCCGGTACATCACTGACCGGAAAAATGGTTACTGCCCTGCAAGTCATGGGCTTTGATGCGGTGTTCGACACCAACTGGGGTGCTGATTTAACCATCATGGAGGAAGGTACGGAGTTCCTGAACCGACTGAAGGATACCTTGACTGGCAAGCAGGCTACGCTTCCCATGATGACCTCCTGCTCCCCCGGCTGGGTGAAGTACATTGAGAATCACTTCCCCGACCATTTGGATCACCTGTCCACCTGTAAGTCCCCCCACACCATGCTAGGTGCGGTGGTCAAGCATTACTACGCCAAGAAGATTGGCAAAAATCCTGAGGATATGTACGTGGTATCCGTGATGCCATGCACGGCCAAGAAAACCGAGATTGCCCGCCGTGAAATGTGCAACGATGGTGTTCCAAACGTGGATGCCGTCTTAACCACCCGCGAGTTAGGGGATATGATTCGCTCCACCGGCACCAACTTCCTGCACTTGCCCGATGGTCAGTTTGACTCCCCCTTAGGGGAATCCACGGGCGCGGCGGATATCTTTGGTGTCACCGGTGGCGTCACCGAAGCGGCTCTTCGCACCGTGTACGAAATCATCTGCGGAAGAGAACTCCCCTTCCCCAACCTCCACGTGACTCCCATCGTGGGTCTGGAGCAGGTGAAGGAAGCGACCATTACGCTGGAAAACGTGAAGCCGGAGTGGGCTGCTGCGGAAGGATTTGAAGTCAAGATTGCGGTAGCCAGCGGACTTGCTGGGGCTAAGATCTTGATGGAACAGATTGAAGCCGGCACCTCCCCCTATCACTTCATTGAAGTGATGGCTTGTCCTGGTGGTTGCATTGTGGGTGGTGGTCAGCCACGTACCCACGATATCGAAGCCACCCGTAAGGCCAGAATGGAAGCGCTCTATCGCGAAGATGAGGGCAAACCCCTCCGTAAGTCCCATGAAAATGCCTCCTTACAGGCCTTTTATGAAGAATGGGGACAACCCGGTTGCCACGCGTCTCATGAATACCTGCATACGCACTATACCCCACGCGGCATCTTCAATGAGCTGACAACCGAGAACTTTAATTTGAATCGCTGAATCGTTTTGGGGTGGGAAGAATTTCCCACCCCATGTTTCACTCCCCATTCCGTTAAGCCCAATTCCCAATCAATTCTTCCTCTTCTGCACATCCTATTCATACTATTTCGGTTCAGTTAGGAGATGGTTTCTTGAAACGTATCACAAGCCTACTATTGGCCCTTTCCCTATTTCTACTCTTGGGTGGCTGCGGCCCCACCACATCCTCCAATCCATCGCCCCCTGCCATCGATAAGTCTACCATGGAGCCGATTCGCATCGGTGGCCTGTCAGGGCCTACCTCCATCGGTATGGTTCACCTGATGGAAACGAACGAAACAGGCAGCTCTACTCTTCCCTATGCGTTTTCACTGGCAGCCACTGCGGATGAACTTGTTCCCAAGTTGCTTCAAGGAGAATTGGATATGGCAGCTATCCCTGCCAATCTTGCCGCAATCTTGTATCAGAATTCCAAAGGAGCCATTTGTGTCCTGGCCGTCAATACCCTAGGTGTCCTCTCCATTGTGGAAAAGGGTGGGGACACGGTCCATTCAATGGCCGATTTAAAAGGCAAAACCATCTATGCTACGGGCAAAGGAACCGTTCCGGAATATGTCCTGCGCCATCTGCTCACGGCGAACGGTCTCAATCCGGATACGGATGTCACCATTGAGTTTCGAAGTGAGCCCACGGAGATTGTCTCCCTCTTAGCTTCCCAGTCCACTGGAATTGCCATGCTTCCGCAGCCTTTCGTCACCGTGGCACAGGGAAAGGTGGAGGGATTGCGCATTGCCGTAGACCTGACGGATGCTTGGGATGCGATGAACACCAATAGCACCCTGATTACCGGGGTCATGGTGGCACGCCGTGATTTCGTGAACACTAATCCCGAAGTGATCACGCAGTTTCTCAACGAATACAAGGACTCCATTCAATTTACTCAAGAGAATGTGACGCAAGCGGCCGCCCTCACTGAGAAATATGGGATTGTAAAGGCAGCCATTGCCGAGAAGGCCATTCCAAACTGCAACCTAAGCTTCCTCGCCGGAAACGAGATGAAAGAGACCCTTTCCGCTTATTTGGAGGTGCTGTATGCACAAAACAAGGCGTCCGTGGGCAATGCGCTCCCCGACGACGGATTCTACTTCGGTTCCTAAGCGCCGCTTACACCTAGCGCTTTCTGCGCTGTTTGCGCTTAGCCTCTGGCAAGTTGCCGCCATGATGATTGGGCAGGCCATCCTCCTGCCCTCTCCTCTCATGGTGGCAGCGCGTCTGCTTACAATCTGGCAGGTACCTGGGTGCTTTCAAGCCATCCTGTTCACCTTTTCGCGCATCGTGAGTGGTTTTTTGCTAGCGCTGCTTTTGGGCACCGTCTTTGGCTGCCTTGCCGGTCGTTTCCCCCTCGTCCGAATCCTCCTTGCTCCCTTTGCAGCAAGCATCAAAACCGTCCCTGTGGCCTCCTTTATCGTCATTTGCCTCATCTGGTTTTCTACGCAGCAACTGACGATTTTCATTTCTTTTCTGATTGTCTTCCCGGTGATTTATCTCAACGTTCTGCAGGGCATCAAAAGTGCCGATCTTGCTCTGCTTGAAACTTGCTATGTCTTTGCCATTCCGTGGCATCGGCGGGTTCTCTACCTCTGGCTGCCACAGCTGAGACCCTTTCTGCTCTCTGCTTGTAGTGTGGGGCTTGGGCTGGCCTGGAAGGCTGGCATCGCCGCTGAAATCATTGGCATTCCCGCAGGCTCCATTGGCCGGATGTTTTACGATGCCAAGCTCTACTTGAATACCACCGATCTCATTGCGTGGACGGTCATTGTGGTGGTCATCAGTATCCTGTTTGAAAAAGCCTTTGTCCGGCTCCTGCAGGCATTCTTTCATCGATTGGAGAAACTGTAATGGATGTGGTCCTTCGCTCCGTACAAAAACGATATGGCGATCAACTTGTGCTTTCGGACCTCACTGCAAACTTTCCAGAGGGGAGCATAACTTGTATCATGGGGCCTTCGGGCTGCGGTAAGACCACGCTCCTTCGGCTGATTTTAGGCTTAGAGCAAGCAGATGCTGGAGAGCTCTTGGGAATAGATGTACCCAAGGCCGCCGTCTTTCAGGAACATCGACTGTTTGAGGCGGTTTCCCCGGTCTCCAATGTGGCCGCTGTTTTACCCGGACGGCCCGACCGAAGCTTGCTTTGCGAGGAGCTGAGCCATTTGGGCTTAGCGCATCACTTGCACGTGCCAACCAGAACCTTAAGCGGTGGAATGAAACGCCGAGTCGCCCTGGCGCGCGCCATGCTGGCTCCGGCTGCTTTGGTCGTGCTTGACGAGCCATTTACCGGTCTGGATCTAAGCAGCAAGGAACACGCCATGTCCTTTGTGAAGCGGCATGCCGGAGAAAAGACCATACTCCTTGTCACCCACGATCCCACTGATCCTGCCTTCTTGGATGCATCCACGCTCTGGCTCACCCCGAATTCCTAGAATATGGGTGTTTTCGCTTGCCTCACCCTTAGCAAAGAGGTAGTCTCCGGTGCCTACCTCTTTTTCCCGGTGACAAGCCCTTATGTGTTAAGCTGCTCGCTGTTAAAAACGACCAAATTCTTCTTTCTTCTACCAAAATTTACAGCAAAATTTAAGAGATTGTTAAATGCTTCTAAAGTTGACAATATTCTCTTTGATCTATATAATTTAAAAAAATATAATTCTTGAATATTTGATTTTTTATATGATTTTACCATCACCAAAGCATCGGCAAAATACCAAATCATGAGAGATAGATTCTGGAGGAAATATGGAAATCACTTCACTGTTAGGCGTCATTGTCGGTATTATTTCGGTGGTTGGCGCCATGTTTTTTAAGCACATTAGTTTTTCTGTATTTTTGAACCCTGCTGCATTTTTTGTCATTTTTGTTGGTACCGTGGCAACCATTTTGAATTCCTATCCTCTAGAAAATGTCAAGAACGTTGGCGTATTATTTAAAATCATTTTTACCAAGCAAAAAGGCTTGACGGCAAAAGAAATCATCGAACTTCTGGTGGATTTATCCAAGCTGGCAAGAAAAGAAGGGCTCCTAGCTTTGGAGGCCAAGGTACAAGAATTTGAAGATCCTTTTTTGAAAAAAGGAATCCGCATGGTCGTGGACGGAACTCAGGAAGAGATGATGCGGGAAATTCTTGAGAATGAAATTGATGCTATGGAAAAGCGCCACGACATCAATGCCGGCATTTTCACCTCAGCGGGTACCTATGCGCCAACCCTCGGCGTTTTGGGCGCCGTGTTTGGCCTGATCGCAGCCATGGCTTCCATTGATGATACGGAACGCATGGCGGAAGCCATTGCCGCTGCCTTCATGGCCACCATCCTGGGTATCTTCACCGGTTATGTCTTATGGAACCCCTTTGCAAAAAAACTAAAGGTCAAAAGCCAGAATGAAGTGCTGCTGAAGAACATGATTGTGGAAGGCTTGCTCTCCATCCAAAAGGGAGAGTCGCCCAACCTTCTCAAGGAAAAGCTGTTCGCCCTCCTGCCTGCATCCACCCAGAAAAAACTAGCCGATCAACAACCCACTAATTCGTAAGAAGGTATGGTATGTCGAGGAAAAAAAAGCATGCAAAGCACGAGGAAGAAGCTGGAGAAGCCTGGCTGCTCCCTTACTCCGATTTGATGACCTTGCTGTTGGCTGTTTTCATTGTTTTATTCGCCGTTAGCCAGGTGGATGCTGCGAAAGCCCAACTGATGTCGGAAGAATTTTCTGATAAAATGATGAGCTACCAATCGGCCCAATCGGATCAGCCCAACAACGAGGTACCACAGGAACAGACTTCAGTGACCAGCGTTTCGGAAGAAGCCGCTGCGAATTTTATGGAACAAGTTGAGCTAGAGAATCTGCAGAAGCTGAAGGCTCAGCTGGACCAAATGCTAGAAAGCCGCGGCCTCACGAGTTCTGTGACCACCATCATTGACGAGCGTGGTTTGGTCGTTCGATTCAACAATGCGATTTTATTTGATTCCGGAAGTGCGGAAATCAAACCAGAAAACGAAGGCATTTTGATGGACGTTGCCAATTTAGTGAGTCCGCTGGAGAACTATATTCGAATCGAAGGGCATACAGATACCGTGCCCATGAGTTCCGCAGCTTACCCTTCCAATTGGGAGCTCTCCACGGCGCGGGCATCCAGCGTTGTGAAGCTCTTTATCAGTAAGTGCAAATTTTCGCCCGAACGTTTGGTAGCTGTTGGATATGGAGAATATAAGCCGGTTGCAGGCAATGATACGCCCGATGGACGGCAGAAAAACCGGCGAATTGATATCATTGTTTTAAGTGAGAAATACAACAATCTCGAACAGCATTTGGGGGACTAATCGTCTTATCCCCGTCATAACTTCAACGAGAAAAGAGACTAGCTGAATTCAGCTAGTCTCTTTTCATGTTTCTTCCGTCAGCAGGGTTCGCATGGCCCGCTCGAAGGCCAAGTCCTTTTCGTTTCCTCGTTTGGACGGGCCCTTGAGCCGCCCTCCGGCCATTCGGACTTTCTTGGCCGTGTGACGGGCAAGAAGCAAAGCGTCCATATTGTCAGCGGTATACTCCATCCCATCCTGGTGCAGTACCCTTGCTTTGCGGGACAGGCACATGGCGGCCAATCCATAATCCTGTGTGATGACCAAGTCGCCCTCTTTCACCAGGTTGACCAGGGCAAAGTCAACGCTGTCCGCTCCCTTCGAAACGGTCACGGTTTTTGCTCCATCTCGCTCAAAGAAATGGCTCGTATCGCATAGGATAAGGCATTCTATCTGATGGGCTCGGGCAAGCCCAACCGCAATTCCCACTACCGGGCAACCGTCTGCATCGATCAATATTCGCATCGCTTCCCTCAACTCCTTCCAACCAGTATATCAGAAATTGCAGTAGAACCCAAGTAAAACACTCAGATGTTACCTGCAAGCGGATCTACTTTTGTACCTCGTTCGACGGAACCACTCCGGCTTCAACGGTACGTTAGTCCAACCGAAATCATCTATCTTCCAATTTTGTCGAAATTGTATTATAATGTCTCATTACACGGTTCGGCACTGGAGGATTTCAAATGAAACTGCATCATATTTTAAAGGTCTGCCAACGGGACTGGAAAAGTATTCTGATAAATCCTATGGCAATCATTATCGTATTAGGACTTAGCATACTTCCAGGGTTATATTCCTGGGTGAACATTTATGCCTGTTGGGATGTTTATGAAAACACGGGGGACATTCCGGTTGCGGTTGTCAATAACGATAAGGGTACCAACTACAAAGGGAAGCAAATCAATATCGGCAATGATGTCATTGATAGTTTGAAGGAAAACCATGCAATCCAGTGGCATTTTGTCAGTAGCGAGGATGCAGACCTTGGTCTCATTGACAGCACCTATTACGCGATGATTGAACTTCCCGAGGACTTCTCCTCTAGTTTTCTAACCATACTCTCTGACAACCCCGTGAAGCCAAAAATCATTTATAAGGCAGATACCAAGATTAATCCTGTGGCAAGTAAAATTACGGAAAGTGCACAAAACTCCTTGGTGCAAGAGATTATTTCAACCTTTGTTTCCACCGTAAACGAAGAGGTCTTTTCCTCGTTAAACGAACTTGGAGACTATGCAAACAATCATCGTGGTGATTTGCTGAAAGTGAAAGATTCCATGATATTCCTCGGTCAGAACATGGATTTCGTGACCAATGGTCTGGACACAATTGGTGGCACTGCGGAAAGCCTGGGCGAATTTTTAGACAGCATCAATGCCACCATGCCCGGACTCCAAAGTGGGCTTCAAACAATTGACGCGAATAACAACGAACGTTTGGCCGCTATTCAGGAGTCTCAACCACTCTTTAACCAATCGGCTCAACAGGTCAATCTCAATCTGAGCTATGCACAAACTGCCAACCAGCGCATGAACCAGCTCTGTGGCCAACTCAGCGAATCGATCTACAGCGTGAATCAGGCAAAGGTCAACTCCACGATTCCGGCATTGAACGTTCAGGTATCCTCTTTGGAAAACTCCATTGATGCAACCATTGACTACTTAGAGAAATACAAATCCTATGATGTTAATTCGGACATTGATAGCATGATCTCCTCCCTGCAAAACCTAAAAAAGACGCTGACCGATATCAAAACCATGCTAAAAACGGTACAAGCTCAGCTAAATTCTACCTCGCAAAGCATTGAGCAACTATCCAAAGCCCTCAGCACCGTAGTGCCTCAATTGATTCAGCAGTTAGATAGCCTTAACTCTTCTCTGACCGCTATCGTTGGGCAACTGGAAGGAATCAATGCGGTCCTCAATCATCCCAGTATTACACAGCTCATTTCTTCGCTAAAGGGTCTTCAAAGTTCCTGCGCGGCATTGAAAACGCTATTGGAACAATGGGACTACTCGGGAGCCCAACTACAAGAAACCATTGCCTCTATCAATACGGCCATCACATCAACCATACAGCAGATAGACTCCGCGACATCCAAAATTGACATGGGAATTCAGTTTTTAAAGGGGCAAAAAACAAATAACGCCGAGAAGAAAAAGCAGGTATCCTCCATTATAGCCTCTCTCAAAAAAACAAAGCCATATATTGCCGATGAAGCGGCGCAGCTCAACATCATTCAGCAAGAGTTAAACAATACCAATACGATTTCGAAAGCCTTGCTGGACACTATGAATGAGGATAGCAATCAAATCGCCACGCAACTCAACGATGCCATTCGGAATTTCAATGCCAATGTGCAGGGGGATATCAATACCATTAGTGGCAATCTCATTACCATGACCCAAAACTCCCATGACATGATTTCGTTTGCACAGGATTCTACGAGACAGCTTCAAAGCATGATGGAATCTGCAAAGGACGGATCGGCACTGGCGTTTGAGACATCAAAACATTTAAACGATCGACTTGGTCAGTTTAAAGATGTTACAAAAGAGCTGAGTGGCGGGATGGAGCAGTTAGATAACAAGGATATTGCGCAAATGATCGGTCTCTTGCAGAACAAGCCTGAGGTGATGGGAGACTTTTTTGCAAAGCCGTTCGAGTTGAAAACCGTTTCCATTAACCAGATTCCAAACTATGGTTCTGGCATGGCCCCCCTCTATACAACCCTTGCCCTTTGGGTCGGATGTCTCTTGCTCAACGCTGTGCTAAAAACAAAAGTGCCCTATTTTATGGGCGTAGAAGAGATGACCATTCGAGAAAAACACTTTGGGAAGATGTTGACCTTTATGAGTATTGCTATGCTCCAGGGACTCATCATTGCAATCGGCAATCTGGTATTTTTAAAGGTTTACACCGTCAATGCCCCCTTATTCATCATCATGACGGTGTTCTCCTCCTGTGTATTCGTCATCATAACCTATACCCTTGCCGCCACGATGGGGAATTTGGGCAAAGCCATTGCGATCATATACTTGGTGTTTCAGATTGCAGGAAGCGGAGGCAGCTATCCCATCCAAATGATGCCCGCCGTATTTCAGTTTTTAAAACCCCTCTTCCCCTTCACCTACACCTTGAATGGCCTGCGAGAGGCCGTAGCAGGCCCAATCTTTAGTAGTGTAGCCTTAGACTTTATTGCGCTATCCATGCTTGCGGCAGCCTTTCTCATTGGTGGATTCTTCCTTGTGAAGCCACTCAACGCGAAAATCCGCCTCTTCGAGCGTAAGTTCAAAGAATCCGGCCTAGGAGAATAATCATGAAAAAGATTCGTTCACTGTTCCGTTTCCTATCCTATGCTTGGCAAGAGCGCATCCTCCCCGTGTTTCTGGTGTTTGCTCATGACATCAAGAGAATTGTAAGAAATCGCTCTGCCTTCATCGTCATACTTGGATTATGCGTGCTCCCTTGTCTTTACGCTTGGGTGAATATTTACGCCTGCTGGGATCCCTATTCAAAAACCGGAGATCTGCCCATTGCCATTGTCAACAATGACCAAGGGGCTGTATTCAACGGAAAAATTGTCAACGTTGGGGAAAGCGTCATCGATATTCTCAACGATAACGACACCATTGACTGGAATATTGTAGACAGCTGGCAGGGAAACTACGGTTTGTATCAAGGAAACTACTATGCCATGATTGAA
Source organism: [Clostridium] viride DSM 6836 (assembly GCA_000620945.1). GTDB lineage: Bacteria > Bacillota > Clostridia > Oscillospirales > Oscillospiraceae > Evtepia > Evtepia viridis. The sequence goes on from KK211198.1 coordinate 895,437, forward strand.
ATTCCACAGAATTTCACACAAGGTCTCTTAAGCATGGCAAGTACAACACCGCAAAAGCCAGTTATCACCTATAAGATTAACGAAAAGCTGAATGCCATTGCCTCTAAGATCGCCAATGCAGCCCAAACCAAGTTGGTTCAGAATATTGAAAGCAATTTTGTAAAAACGGTCAGCGAGGAAGCCATCCATCAACTGAAGCTTGAAACAGATAAGTTTAGTATGAACGATTTACAACTCAATGAAATCAAAGCAACCCTCACACAGTCAAACGAGGATATTCGGAAGCTACGAGACCATATCAATGACTCCAATGCAAAAGCGGAGGATTTTCAACGGTATCTGAGTCAATCCCCCGCAACATTTGCAAGATTAAGTCAGCAAATGGAGGCGCTTCAAACGATTACGCAGGCTAATCGCGCCTTAACGGATCACACAAAGCAAACCGTGCAGTCGATTTCGTCGGATCTTAACTATGATGTGAATCAACTGCAAACACTGGACTCGTTAAACCAGCAGATGCTTGCCCAGCTCAAGGGCATCAACAACAATACTTTGGATGAGGACATCATCGGGACGATGGAGCAAACAAAAGAAATCTTACGCTCCACGGATGTGATTTTGACCGCTGATCGAGACAACCTCAATTCCTTAGACAAAACCTACAATTTGAGTGGCCTAAAACTTTTGTCGGCATCGTTAGACTATCTGAGCGATCTACTTACCTTAGAGATTGCAGCCTTGGACAAGCAAATCCCTCTCTTAAAAGCAGATCATTCGGACAGTGCCTTGAAGACTGCCCTTGATTCTCTTTCCAAAATCAGCAGCGAAATGACCAGCAAGATACAAGCACTCTCCAATGCGTATTACGCACAAGGTGCTCCCCTCTTAAACAGTCTAGTAAGGAATTTGAATTTACAAATGGAGGGCATTAGCGAAGTTCTAGAGATAAATCAAACTCTTGTTCCGCAGTTGAATGCACTTGCAACGTATGGCGGCGCAAGCAGTGGGCTCTCGATTCAACAAGCAAACCATCTGAGTAGCAGGCTAGAAGACCTACAAAGCAAGCTAAATGAGCTTGTGAACAAGATGGACGAAGTGCAAAACAATGAAAACGTTCAAAACCTGTTGGATCTGTTTGAGAATCGTCCGTCCGAAATGAGTGACTTCCTTTCTTCCCCCATCGTGGTGGAGAAAAGTAATGTGTTTGAAGAGACAACCTTTGGTGAAGGCTTAACTCCTTTTTATACCGTGCTTGCCATTTGGGTGGGAGCACTTCTCTCCTGTGCGCTTCTCTCTGTGGAAAGTGACGCAAAACTGGCTGGAAGAAAGCTGAATTTGAAGCAGCGTCATTTTGGCAAAATGCTTCTATTCCTCGTTATCTCCTTGATTCAATCCACCCTAATCACCTTAGGCAATGTATTCCTACTAGGGGTAAGACCCGCAAACTGGCTTTTAATGATGGGAACGGGTATCCTTTGTTCAATTACCTTTGTGGTTATCATTTTTACCTTGGTTTCCCTGTTCGGTAATGTGGGAAAAGGCGTCGCCGCACTCATCATGGTTCTTCAAATCGCTGGCTCGGGAGGTATCTACCCCGTTCAGACAAACCCGGCTATCTTTGGGAAGCTACACTTTTTATGGCCCTTTACCTACGCAATTGATAACTTCCGTGAAGCCATTGCTGGTCCCGTGTGGCCGAGCGTTGCCAACAACATTCGTGCCATGCTGTTCTTTATCGTTGCGTTTTTGCTGTTTGCCAGCTTGAAGAAGCCATTACACCACCTCAATATAACCATGGAAGAAAAATTTAAAGAAGCGAAAATATAGAGGCAGAATAAGGACTTCTCCTCTAATACGATGCATATGAAAACCAAACAGAAACGCTACCTTAGGAGTGAGAGAGAGAACTACTTTTCACTTTCACAAGTACTTGGATTCGGAATTCGCCTTGAATAAAATCCATCCTGTCAATCCACAGCGCTCGATTCCATATCTAAGCTGTCCTTTTTATGAAGTCTTTCCATAAGTCAAGCGATGCTTTTTGTCCCTCCTTATTTTAATACTAGCTTTACTTCATCTTTTCCTCCATTCAGGCATAACCTACCCTACTCCTCTCATAAGATGTTATACGAAAACCAAGCAGAAAAGCTACGCGAGGAGTGTTGCTGTTTGTGAAAGAGAACATCGAGGAGCGGGCCTCTAATCTAGCTCTTTACATCATAGAAAATAAGACTACGGTGCGTGGCGCGGCATCTAAGTTTGGAGTTTCCAAGTCGACCGTACATAAAGACTTATCCGAGCGTCTTCCTGCGTTTAATCGATCTCTTTATATGCAGGTAAAGGAAATTTTAGATCAGAACAAAGCGGAGCGACATATTCGGGGAGGGATTGCGACAAGACGAAAGTATAAGGGAGAACCCTGATCATACGCTCTGAGAAACAAAAAGATCTGCGGCATTTCTGCCGCAGATCTTTTTCTTGCACCATAATCCATTGGATCTATGTAGGCTCGCCTTGACAAGACTCTGCAAGGCAACCTCCACCTTTTCCGTAGCTTACTCCACTGAAATAAGATAGGAGTAGACGGGCTGACCACCTCGTAAGAGGGTAATTTCTGCATCGGGACAAGCCACACGGAAGAAATCAAGAGACTTTTTGGCCTCCTCTTCCTGTACATCTTCCCCATAAAACATGGTAATAAACTCTGCATGCTGCTCCGCCACCGCAAGGGCCATGCGGGCCAGCAGACGATCTAGACTTGCTTCTGTGCCAAAGAGCTGATTGTTTTTCAGAGCCAAATAGTCTCCAGAATGAATCTGATTGCCATCAAACTCCGAATCGCGGGCAGCATAGGTAATTTCCATGGTGGTCACGTTCTGCATGGCAGCGGTCATGGCCTCCGTATTTTGCTCCGCTTCTGCCTCATAGTCCATATTCAGCATTGCTGCAATGCCCTGCGGGACCGTTTTCGACTCCAGCACAATGACCTGTTTCCCTTCAACCAAGGGAATGCACTGCTGGGCAGCCATGATGATATTTTTGTTGTTGGGCAAGACATATACGATTTCGGCGGGTGCCTTGTTGATTTCACGCAAAATATCCTCAGTGGAGGGGTTCATGGTTTGACCCCCACGGATGATCCCATCTGTCCCTAACTCCTCAAAGACTTCTGCGATGCCATCGCCCGCACAGACTGCCACAAACCCGTATTTCTTCTCGGGCTCTGCCACAAAGTCCTCCTCCGTCTTCGAAAGGGCGGGTTCCGCTTCTTTGGGCTGGGAGGCAGCCGTTTCCGCCTCTAAAATCTCCGTGTGCTGTTCCCGCATATTCTCAATCTTAACGGTAAGCAGTGCACCATAGGTCAACGCTTCCTCCAGCACGACACCGGGGTTATTGGTATGCACGTGTACCTTAATGATGTCGTCATCCTCAACCAACACCAAGCTATCGCCCTTACTGTTGAGGAAAGAGCGAAGCAGTTCCGGATCCTTCTTCGTATCGCGCGAGCAAATGAACTCCGTACAGTACCCAAAGGTAATTTCTTCGGTGGAAAAGCTCTGGAAGGCAGAAGTCTTCTTCTGCTCCGGCTCTTCTGCCCCTTCAGGCATGGGGATGCCGCGCAGTTCGTTCAGCATGCCTTTCAAAATCAGAAGATAGCCCATACCTCCGGCATCAACCACACCCGCCTTTTTGAGAACCGGGTTTTGTTCCGTGGTTTTCTCCAGTGCTTCCTCCGCTGCCAAAATGGACTGTTCCAGCACAAATTCAACGGTATCGTTTTCCATCGCAGCTTCCTCAGCACGCAAAGCCGCTACCCGTGACACCGTTAGCACGGTGCCCTCTGCGGGCTTCATGACTGCCTTGTAGGCTGCGGTGACGCCCATGCTCATGGCATTGGCAAGATCCATGCCATTCACAGGCTCCACATCCTTGATGGCCTTGGCAAAGCCTCGAAACAGCAGGGATAAAATCACGCCGGAGTTCCCCCGTGCACCACGCAGCATGGCATTGGCCGTAACGCTTGCGGCATCACCCGTGGTTTGCGGCTTCTTCTGCCGGAGCTCTGACGCGGCGCTACCAATCGTCAGGCTCATATTGGTACCCGTGTCTCCATCGGGAACGGGGAAAACGTTCAGCTCGTTGATTGTTTGCTTTTCTACATTCAGGGAGGCTGAAGCATGGATGAGCATCCTTGCCAGCAGATCTCCTTCCAGAACTTGTATCATAAATCCATTATCCTCTCTTTCGGCGGCTCACTTAGCCAATCTCCATGGCGTCGATGCAGACATCAACGGCTCTAACTTCTGCACCGGTCAATTGATTGACTGCATAGCAGACCTCACTCATAATGGATCGGCTGACCGCAGGCAGGTTCACTCCATTATCCACAATGATGTGCAGCTCAATGGAGACTGTGTCATCTTCCTGATGGATGACCTTGACACCCCTGGCCATTGATTCACTGCGCAAAAGATGCACCAAGCCATCCTTTTTGGAGCGGGCCGCCATGCCCTTTACCCCAAAGCAGCTGGTGGCAACCGCACCAGTAATGGTGGTAAACACATCGTTGCTGATTTGGATGACTCCCAACTCGTTTTGAATTTTCATTTCAACGCCGTCCTTTCCGCACAGAAACCCAATTTGGCTTACCCAAAGTGGTTATGATGAAATTATTTGAAAAAGTCACGTCTGCGTAATTGTATTTTGCTTCGAATTCGTGTAGAATAACGCTATACTCTGAATCAGGGAGGTTTTAGCGTGAAAGCTGCTAATGTTATCTTTAAAATTGCTTCCATTGTCTTGGCGATTGGAGCCGCAGTGTGTCTGATCCTTGCCAATTTGGAACGGATTTCAGACGGACTGCTCTCTCTGCGTGAGCAACTGGCCACCAAGCGGAAATCCTGCTGTTCTTGTGACGAGGCAGACGAATACGAAGATTGGGACTTTTAATCTAAGAGCCTAAAATCCGGAGTAGCATCGCTACTCTGGATTTTTTCATGTTCACCCTTCCTCCCGCTGGTCCTGGGCGGTGATGATATGTGGTGGTATGTTCTTCATTGCACTGAAGGTAAAGAGCCCACTGAGCAGCAGTTGATCGGTTTCATCGCTTGCTTCCACCGCCACGACGCTCACTCGCTTGCCTAACTTTTGAATGCGAGAGTGGCAGCGAATCAAGGATCCCGTGGCCGGACTTAAAAAATTCACGGTACTGCTTAAAGTAACGCAAAGCTTCCCCGCGGCCGCCATGTTATGCCCCGCCACGGAGTCGGCTAGGGTCACCAGACAGCCTCCATGCACCGAACCATAGGGATTCAGAAGATCCGGGGTCACATACATGACCCCCTCCGCCTCCTGGGGGTTGGCCCAAAGAATTTCCATATTCATGAGCTTTGCCATCGGATCGACCGTTCTAGCTCCTTGGGAAATTTCTTCCTCTAGCTTGGCAAGGTAATCTCGTTTTTCCGTATCCTCTTTTCCATTAGCGCAGGAAGCCATTGAGAATCTCCTCCTCTGCCTCAGCCTCGGTCAGTCCCAAGGTCATGAGCTTTAAGATTTGATCCCCGGCAATGCGACCAATGGCAGCTTCGTGAACGAGCTGGGCATCGGTATGATTGGCGGTGATGGCTGGAATGGCTTTTACCTTCGCTTTGTCCATGATGATGGCATCACACTGCACATGACCAAAGCAACGTTGTTCCCCCACCACCCGGGGATAAAAGATCTGCTCGGAGCTATCCTGCGCCACCGAACGAGAAATCACACGTCCCGTTGCACCGGCTCCTTCGAGAAGAATATCCATTTCAGACTCGGCCACTTGCCGGTCATGGGTCAAGAGCTTTTCGGTGATCACGGCCTCGGCTTCTTCCCCGACAATTACCTTGGTATAGCGGCGGGTGGAATCGACCCCACGAAGCTGTGTGGTTTCCAGCTGAATGCTGGCTCCCTTGGCAAGATGCACTACGGTCTGCGGATTCATGATTCGCTCCCCGGTGCCTTCCCCTTCGCCATAATGACGTTCCACATACTGTACCTTAGAGTTTTCCCCCACATAGAAGGTATGCACCCCGTCATGTTTGGTCAATTCATCTCCGGCATTGTGGATACCGCAGCCGGCAACAATCACTATATCACAATCCGGCCCAATAAAAAAGTCATTATAGACCAATTCCATCCAGCCACTTTGCGTAATAATCACGGGAATATGAATGGATTCCTGCTTTGTTCCCGGCTTGACATGAATATCAATGCCTGGCTTATCCTCTTTGCTGACAATCTCAATGTTCGCGGTGGAGGCTCTGGAGTCGAGCTGACCATTTTTGCGAATGTTAAAGGCTCCCTTAGGAGTCCCTTCCAGTTCAGCGACCTCCCGGAGTAGTCTGGTATCAATCTTTGTCATAGTATGACGCTCTCCTTCTATCTACGCAAAGCAGTGTTCCCCATTGCTTACTTGGCTGGGCGAAAGCAACCGCAGGCAACTGAATTTCTGTGACAATCCATAACGGTATCCCCTAAAATATAGGGCATCATTTCCTCCTTGGTTCCATGGCGGGCCACCCGACCTCCGGAGATCACAATGATTTCATCCGCCAGGTTGATGATCCGCTCTTGGTGGGAGATCACCAGAATCGTGCTTTGCTTTTGGTCATGAATCGTTTGGAAGGTCTCGGTCAGCTTGGCAAAGGACCACAAATCAATGCCTGCCTCGGGCTCATCAAAAATCATGAGACCAGAAGACCGAGCCAAAATCGTAGCGATTTCGATGCGCTTAATCTCACCGCCGGAAAGGGAGGCGTCCATTTCACGATCCACATAATCCGCAGCGCAGAGTCCGACCTGGGTCAGGTATTGACAGCACACGTTGCGGGACAGATTGCGATTGCCCGCTGCAATCTCTAAAATATCACGAACCTTCATTCCCTTGAAGCGTGGTGGCTGCTGAAAGCCATAGCTAATGCCAAGTTTTGCCCGCTCGGCAATGTTCAAAGTCGTAATGTCCGTTCCGTTCCAAAGGATCTGACCACCTGTCGGGGTGGCTAGTCCCATAATGGTCTTGGCCAGCGTCGTCTTGCCGCCCCCGTTTGGGCCTGTAATTACCACAAAACGATGGGGCTTAATCGTAAGATCAATGCCACGCAGAATATCGATCTGATTGTCCGCCTCATCCACCCGATATTGAATGCCCTTGAGTTCCAGCATACCGCACCCACCTCAACTATGCTTCCAAATTTCGAAGCACTGTTTTCTCTGCCCGCAAGCCGAATCCGGCCAACGTGCATTCCTTTTTTCGAAACTTAATTATACCATGCTTTTCTTCTTCTGACAAGATAAGTATCCCAGCTCCCAATGGATTTCCATCCTTGGTATGATTATATCCCATTTTCCCGTCTTTCTTGCACCAGAAAGCCCGTCTAACCAGGCCGACACCTTGCCAGGCAGGCAGAAAATGCAAGGAAGGTAAGCCAAAGCTGCAGAATTCTTCCTTTAGCCAAGAAAAGTGATCCTATTTCGTCGGTTATATGACCGGTTCCCTGCAAATTTTCTGAGCAGGGTTTTCTCATTTTTTACACACAGAATGGCCCCGTCCCCCTTGACATTTTTCCATTTGCTTTGTAAACTATTTTTTTAAATGATTAATTTTTCGGGAATCTTGTGGAAAGAGAATTTCTTGGGAAGCGTATCGAGAGTTTGAGGGAGTGGAGCTGTATGATGAAGAAAATCGGATTTGATAATGAAGCCTATTTGGACTTGCAGTCGAAGCATATTCGAGAGAGAATCCGTCGCTTTGGCGGGAAACTGTACTTGGAATTTGGAGGCAAGCTCTTTGATGATTATCATGCCTCCCGTGTTTTGCCGGGGTTTCACCCGGATACCAAGATTCGGATGCTTCTGCAACTTCGGGAGCAGGTGGAAATTATCGTTGCCGTCTCGGCCGTTGACATTGAGAAGAACAAAATGCGCGGCGACCTCGACATTCCTTACACCACCGATACCCTCCGTCTCATTGATGCCTTTCGTAGTTTTGGCTTTAAGGTGGACAGCGTGGTCTTAACCCGTTTTGCCGGGCAATCCGTTGTGGAGGCCTTTCAGCATCAGCTGGAAACCCTTGGGCTGCGTGTCTATCGCCACTACCCAATTGAAGGATATCCCTATGACATACCAACCATTGTCAGCCCAGCCGGCTATGGAAAAAACGACTTCGTGGAAACGGAACGCCCGCTGGTGGTGGTCACCGCACCCGGCCCGGGAAGCGGAAAAATGGCCGTTTGCCTCTCTCAGGTCTATCACGAGCATCAGCGCAAGGTGCAGGCCGGCTATGCCAAATACGAGACCTTCCCCATTTGGAACCTGCCCCTGCGCCACCCCGTGAACCTGGCCTATGAAGCAGCCACCGCCGATATCAACGATATGAATATGATCGACCCCTTCCACTTGGAGGCTTACGGGGAGACGACGGTCAATTACAATCGCGACGTGGAGATCTTCCCGGTTCTGAAAACCATGTTCGAAGGAATCCTCGGTACCTCTCCCTATCGTTCTCCCACCGATATGGGAGTCAACATGGCAGGCAAGTGCATCATTGATGATAACCTGGTTCGGGATGCTGCAAAAAATGAAATCCTTCGGCGCTACTATCATGAGCTGTATCGCCACCGCCGCGGTCTTTCCGATGGGCGTGAGGTCTACAAAATCGAGCTTCTCATGAAGGAGCTTTCCCTAACACCACACAGCCGTACCACGGTGGACCCTGCCCTTGCCATTGCGGAATCCACCGGCGCACCGGCGGCTGCCATGGAGCTGCCTGACGGAACCATTCTCACCGGAAAAACCTCCGAACTACTAGGTGCCGCTTCCGCCCTTTTATTGAATGCCCTGAAGCATCTTGCCCAAATTCCAGATGAGGTACATCTGATTTCCCCCACCGTTATTGAACCGGTACAGGATCTAAAGGTCAATGTGCTGGGGAATAAGAATCCGCTCTTGCATATTGATGAGCTCTTGGTGGCGCTCTCCATCTGCGCCGTCAGCGATTCCAATGCCAAGATCGCCATGGATCAGCTGCAGCATCTGCGTGGCTCGGAAGTACATTCTACCGTGCTGCTTTCCGAAGCGGATAAGGATAGCTTCCGCCGCCTCGGTGTCCACCTAACTTGCGAACCTCGCTATGAAACCGCGAAGCTCTATCACGGATAAGTTTGTGATGGCTTCGGATAAAAAGGAGTGTTAATTATGGCAAAGACCTTCATCCCCCACGGCTATGCCCCCACCTTAAACCTGTATGATACGCAAAAAGCCATCAGCCTTTTAAAGCGCATTTTTGAAGATACGCTCTGTGGCCGTTTGCATCTGCGTCGCGTGTCTGCCCCTCTGTTTGTGGAAGCTTCTTCGGGTCTGAATGATGACTTGAACGGTGTGGAGCGTGCGGTTTCCTTCGATGTTCCTGCTGCGGAAAAGGATGCACAGGTCGTGCACTCCTTGGCAAAGTGGAAGCGCATGGCTCTCTATCGCTATCAATTCTCGGTGGGAGAAGGCCTCTGCACCGATATGAACGCCATTCGCCGCGATGAGGAATTGGATAACCTTCACTCTGTGTATGTGGATCAATGGGACTGGGAAAAGATTCTGGCTCCCCGTGATCGAAACCTGGACTACTTACAGCAGACCGTGCAGCGCATTGTCTCTGCCATCTGCGATACCCAAACCACCCTGCGCTCGGTCTATCCTCAGCTGACTGTCCTTCCCCTCATTGATCCGGAAGTCAGCTTTATCACCACCCAGGAGCTCGAGGATCTCTATCCCGATCTCACTGCGAAAGAGCGTGAAAATGCTTATGTGAAGGAACACCCCACCACCTTCCTCATGCAAATCGGTGGTGCGCTTCGCTCGGGACAGCCACACGACGGCCGTGCTCCGGACTACGACGATTGGTCCCTCAATGGCGATATCTTGGTGTGGGACTCTGTCTTAGGCCAAGCTCTCGAACTTTCTTCCATGGGCATCCGTGTCGATCCCGAAGCCTTGGATCGCCAGCTTCGCATTGCCGGTTGTGATCAGCGCCGTGAGCTGGTCTTCCATAAAATGCTGCTGGCAGGAGAGCTTCCCCTGACCATTGGTGGTGGTATCGGCCAATCTCGTCTTTCCATGTTCCTTCTGGGCAAGGCCCACATCGGTGAGGTGCAAGCCTCCATCTGGGATCCGGAGACCATTTCCGCTTGCCACGATGCCGGTATCGTCCTTCTGTAATAACCAAGATAGAAAAAGTATCCCCGTCATCTTCGACGGGGATACTTTTTTATTCTGCAGCCAAAAGGAGCGGTTGAAGCTGTCTGCCTTGCAGGGCCTCTTCGATGGTAGCGGGAAGCTTGGAAAAGTCTGCAATGAGCGAGGTCGGTTTTCCAAAGGGATCGTCTTGCCGGAAGGGAACAAAATAATAGTTTTTGCGGCACAAAAGTTCTCCGATGTTGCGCGCAGCCGTACTAAGGCCATCGTTGGTGGAGATGGCGACCACCACAGGCCTCCCATTTCTTAAGTGTGCCTTGGCCGCCATGGTCACCGCACTGTCTGCCACACCGGTGGCAAGCTTTGCCAAGGTGTTTCCAGTGCAGGGTGCAATCACTAAAACATCCAGCAGCTTTTGTGGCCCAATCGGTTCTGCCGTTTGAATGCTGCTGATGACCTTTCTGCCGCACAAACGCTCCAGCTCCGTGACAAAATCACGCGCCTTGCCAAAGCGAGTGTCGGTTTCCACGGAGGCTTCTGAGGCAATAGGAATGACGTCTTGGTACAGGCTGGTTAATTCCTCTAAGGTATCCAACGCTTGGCTGTGCGTACAAAACGAGCCGCAAAGGGCAAAACCCACACGAGTATCCTTCACTTCTTACACCCCCAATTCATGCAGGATGTTATAAATGGAGTCTCGAATGGCCTTCGCGGCTGTGACGGGGGCGGTCTTTCCGGGAATGCCTGGTAAGTTTACCGCTCGAATCCCCAGGGATTTGGCTGCCTCCAAATCCACCCCGGTGGATTGTTGATTTGGATAAGGCAGGTTAGTTTAGCTCGATAGGCTCTCATCCCTTTCCCTTTATATCTTATTTTGAAACACGGAATATCGTCCTTAAATTCCCCCCTTCCTTGGTGTATAGGAAAATACGGTGTGCACGACTCTAGTTGCAATGTAAGGTAGACTCTTTGAACACTAAACATATCACAATCTAACAAACAATCGCACCTTACAAATAGGTGCGATTGTTTGCAGTGTATGATTGTGTCTCAGCGCTGTAGTAAAAGCGAAGTCTGCAAGGTATTTAGTTATACAAAACACTCAGGTCGCCTTGCTGAGCGGTTTTAACATCCACCACTTGATATTGCATGACTTCCTGCATTCCCTCATGAAAGCATTTCTTTGGGAGATGAACAGGATTTCTGAGTTTGAAACCATGGTCCCCCTCTTCTACCTTTAATTGCAATGACTAACCTTGCATACAAGATCAAAATAACGCGATGAGCCTTGCTAGCTCTTCACACAAAACTTTTGCTTGGGTAAAGTCATTCTCTTTCACAGCCAATTCTATGTTCATCTCAAGGGATGTTTTCTTTTGTTCCAGTTCTAAATAGTCCCTACTAAAATGGTTCGAATAAATGGTCTTTCTAAATTTTCTCATGCTCATTCTTCGAATTGTCTTATCTTCAATGATGAGCACATAATCCATACTGTTTACAATGGAATAAAAATCATGAGAAATCATAAGAACTGCACCTTTATAGTTCCTAATGGCTTTCTCCAGTGCGATTTGTGAATACGTATCTAAATGGCTTGTGGGTTCATCAAGAAGCAGCATGTTTGATTTGCTAACCGCGATTTTCGCTAATTGAAGTAAGTTTTTTTCCCCACCGGATAGGTTCTCAATCTTTTGATCTATGATATCTTGGTCAAAACCATAGCTTACTAGATAGGATTGAATCTCTTCCTCCGTTTGAAACCCAACATCCAAGAACTCTTCCCGTATTGTACGAGACTCATTTAACATTTCGCCTTGTTGCTGCGATAAATAAGCCATCTGAATGTCTTGATTCACCTCAATCGCAGGATGATCATTTTTAACGATTTCTCGGAGCAAGGTGGTTTTCCCAGTGCCATTTGCGCCAATAATAGCTACTTTATCCGTTGATTTTATTTCAAAGCTGACATGTTCGAGAAGAATGTCCTCAAAGGAGACACTGTAGTCGTTTACCTTTACTGCAACGGTTTCTTCGAGTTCATGATCTGCAACCAAACAGATATCTGGCTGCTTTGTATAAATAAATGGTGCTCGAATCCTACGCGCTTCTAATCGTTCTTGAATTTTGACTCGAGCTTTTAGCGCTCTTCCTCTTGAAGCATCGGTATTATAGCTTGCAATAAATCGAAGTTCATCAATTAATTTCTCATTGCGTTCAATTTCTAGGCTATCCCCATTGGCTAGTTCTTGTAGCTCAATTTTGCTTTCCAGCAGCGAAACATTATAAGCAAGATAGCTTCCCTCAAATTCTTGAAGCTCTAAGTTCTCCAGGTGCAAAATCTTATTGAAGCAATGGTTCAGTAGATATCGGTTATGCGTAATCACCAGCAAGGTGCCTTTGTGAGAAATCATTAAATCTTTAAGCGAGTTTAGATTTTCAAAGTCTAAAAACACATCGGGTTCATCCATAATCATTAGATCTGGGCTAGTCAACATTTCTTTAATGACTTGAATCAGCTTGAACTCTCCCCCACTAAGCTGAGAAATCAATTGATCTTTGTGTTTTTTTAGATTTGCTACGTTTAGCTTCTTATCAATATTGCTTTCAAAATCATTCCCACCAATGGCATCAAAGGCATCGATTGCTTGTTGGTATTGTTCCAGTAATGGCTCTAAATCCAAAGCCGTTTCCATTTCCGTACAAATGGATGCGATATCCTGTTGTAGCTTAATAAATTCTGAGCCGATATATTGGAACACTGTCATCTCTTCTGTTTTCTCCACTTGAGAGAATTGACTTACATAGCCTATTCTGCAATCGGGTCTTTTTTCTAGCTTTCCGTCGAACAGGTATCGTTCCGGATCCAGAATCAGGTTTATCAGCGTACTTTTCCCGCTGCCACTTGTCCCTATCAAAGCGCAATGCTTACCTTCTTCTAAGGTAAACGAAATGTTATGATATAAATCTTTATCTGGAAAGGAGTATGACAGTTTTTCCACATTAATCATAGGTATAACCTCTCTTTATCTAAAAAAGAGCTTATCAAATAAGCTCTTGAATGAATTTGCCGGCAAGGTAGCCCATACAACCAAGAATTCCACCCTTGAAGTGTTCTTTTCGCATGGCTCCGCTCGTTCGCTTTTACTCCGCCACAACATGTTTTTCTAGACTATCTTACCACATAAGATCGTGGACGTATAGAAGCTCTTCACACATACAAACATTTCCACAGAAAAGGATCGCTCCGACCTCTGGCGTGTTTGTCTGTGTTATCGACTACTGAGCATAGCTCAACGAATTTTATAAGGAATGTTTCAGAGTAGAGTGGTGATTCCAAAAGTGTTCTAAGAACGCTTTTGGAATCACCACAACTAGTTTCTATCAAATCTTGAACTGTTCTACTGGTGCTAAGTTCCATCCGTCGATACACCAGTTCTCGGAAGCTCCCCCAAGAATTTGGCATATGAGGCTGACCGTCCGAACCTATCCTCACGCAGGAGGTGTCACTTTTTCAAACACCCATGCTGTAAGCTCATTGAGGGAAGGGTGGATCACCATGGAGTCGTTGATGGGTTCATAGGTTCCAAGGTTTGGGCACAGGACGCGAAGGTCCTCCACTCCCTTACCCGCCATGTTGCAGGCGGTCTTTCGGCACTCATAGCCTGCGTTGATCAGGTAGACAAAGGGCTGGAGCAGCACGGCCGCTTGAGGGCCCACAATGTGGACGCCAAGAATCTTTTTGTCGTGCCCAAGGATCACCTTGACAAACCCGTTGTCCTCATCTTTCTTGCGATAGCCCATGGCAATTCCGCCCACCACCTCGGAAAAGTGGTTGTACGCCGTCTGATAAGGGATGCCTTTGTTTTGCACCTCCTTCTCCGTCATACCAAGGTGGGCCACTTGAGGATGGGTGAACACGGCCCAAGGTACGGCGTCGTAGCGCACCTGTTGCTTTTCTTCCCCGGAGAACAAATTCCGGCTGAGGATCTGAGCCTCATAGTTTGCTTTGTGCCGGAGCTGATATTTTCCGTTGATGTCCCCCAGGGCCCAAATGTGCTTTTGTGAGGTCTCCAAAAAAGCGTTTGTCACGATCCAGCCCCGCTCGTCCGTCTCCACGCCGGCCCGCTCTAAGGATAGGGTATCGGCGTTTGACCGGATGCCGGAAGCCACCAAAATTTCTTCGCATTCCACAATGGAGCGGTGTTTCGTCACGCTGTTCTCCACGGTGACATACTTTTTTCCTCCCACGGAGCGGACGGAGACGGCCTCGCTGTCACTGAGTATCTCTATCCCATTTCTTACAAATTGCCGTCGGACCAATTCGACCACTTCTGGCTCTTCCTTGTTTAACAGTCCGTTGGCGCGGGCCAGAATGGTCACTTTTGTCCCGAACGCCGAGAAAATATGCGCAAATTCCGTGCTGATGGCCCCGCCGCCTATGATCACAAGGCTGTTCCATGGCCTTTGCGGAAACTTTTCTCCGAAAAAGGTCTCCGACGTGACATACCCGGTTTCTTCCAGCCCTTCCACAGAGGGAACGAAGGACCTGGCCCCAGCTGCAATCAGAAACTTATCCCCGAAAATTTCCTCATCCACTGCCCCCTGGCGGGAGATCACCATGCTGTTCGGGCCGGTAAAAGCACCGCGACCCTGATAGACCACCAAATTCGGAATGTTCTTTAAATTTTCCTCAATGGTATGGTGAAAGTTGATCTGCTTCCACATTCTTTCCGAAATCACATCCCAATGGATGTCTGGATGCCCCACCTCAATGCCAATGCGGCCAGCCCGCTCCATTTCCCTTATAAAATCGGCGGGATAGACCAGCATCTTTGACGGGATACAGCCCTTTGTCAAGCAGGTTCCCCCCAGCTTTGCCTGTTCAATCAGCGCACAGCGCAACCCCTTCTCCAGAGCGACCTCCATCACCATCAGGCCTGCGCCGCTCCCCACAATAACCAGATCAAAATGCTCCAACGTCGTCTCCGCCTTTCTCCTTGCATGGTCGTAAGAACTGGGCTCCGAGTTCACACCCTCAGTCCCGGCTAGATCTGCTTGTCCATGCCATTTCTATCCTTTATTGTACCCAAAACCATGCCTGCGTCAAGCAATCCACACAAAATAATGGAATATAACCCATGCAACTGGCCCCAAGGTTACAGACAAATAGCCGCAACGTGATTGACCGAAAATTATGGTATCGGTACGAAGAACCAGTTGTGAAATGTACTGTTCAGGCCGAAATTCACTACCTTTCGGGCAAAAAACAGTTTTAGGACGGTTTTTTTTGCTAAGCTGTGATTAATTTGTCTTAAACGGAGTGACCCCGTGTGCCCACCTTGATAGCTTGCTTTATTGCGGTAATCTGTGTGGCGCAATTTTTGTCCGTCTGGTTTCCTACCACCTAGAAAAAACTGTCGGAAAAAGCGAACCGGCTTGCTGCTGGGTTTTCGGACGGTAGAGGAACAAAATCAAGAAAAACTGAGAGGATACAGTGGTTATACACCCATTTGCACTTACTCAATGCAAAAGGATAAGGGAAAACAAAGTGATTCATAGGAGGAAAACTGACATGAGAACGAGACTACTTAGTTTGGCAATGGCACTGTGTATGATGGTTAGCCTGCTGCCCACTGTGGCAATGGCAGCCGACATTATCACTGGGCAAGGATATGAGTATAATACAAAGACAAAGATCCTGACCGTCAAGGAAAAAGGTGGGGCTCAGAGATTCGGAGGCGATTACCAAGCATCTTACAGGAATCAGTGCATAAAAGCAGTAATTCAAACAGGGGTAACTGAGCTTGGTTATTGTGAATTTCATTTGTTTGCAGCCTTAACCACGGTTGAATTTCCATCAACCTTAACTAAGGTAAGCGAAGGCGCCTTTTCTCAGTGCACCAGTTTGACTGAAATTACGATTCCCGAAACCGTGACCGAAATTGGTAATTCTCCATTTTGGGGCTGCACCGCACTGAAAAAGGTAACGCTCCCAAGCAGCCTGACCTCCATCACGGAGGCTATGTTTGAGGGCTGCACCAGCCTGGAGACCATCACCTTCAATAATATAAATAACGTCAAATCAGTCGGTAATAGCGCCTTCAAGGGCTGCACAAACCTAAAGACCTTCACAATTCCCAGTCAGGTGACCTCCATCGGTAATAATGCCTTTTATGGGTGCAGCAGCCTCAGCTCCATCACAATCCCAAGCAAAGTGAGCTCGATTGGTGAATGGGCATTTTATAATTGCACGAGCCTTACATCAGCCATCTTCCAGAATAGCATGACAGATCTGACACGATCTATATTTCATGGCTGTACCAATCTTAGCTCCGTCACCCTTCCGAGCAATCTGAAGACCATCGGCATAGATGCCTTTAATTCCTGTACTAGCCTGAGTTCCATCAACATCCCTAGTACTGTGACCTTAATTGACTCAAGGGCTTTTCAAGCGTGTTCAAACTTGTCTGCCGTTCACTTTGCAAGCCCAAGTGCGTTAGACGTAATCAATGATTATAGTTTTTACGGCTGTAGCCGTCTTAGTTTCATCATAATTCCGAGCAAGGTGACGAGGCTCGGCTACAATGCATTTTCTGGTTGCACGAATATTACAGCCGTATTTGACTCACCAACAGCTCCAGTATTAGACGCATACGGCATTGTATTTCAACCTGCTGATGGGTATAAGCTTTATGTGCCTAAATATGGCACGGGCTACTCTGGTTATGGTTGGACAAGACTCGTAGTGGGTAATGTTGGCCTGACCAACCTGACGCTAAGCAGCGGCGAACTTTCCCCGGCGTTTTCTTTTAATCAGTATACCTATACCGCAACGGTTCCCACTGGAACCAGCAGCATCACCTTCACCCCCACTGACTTTAGAGGTGAGACGATCACGGTAAATGGTACCCCTGTCGTCAGTGGTCAGGCATCCAATGTAATCTCCTTAACAGGGGATACTACCACGGTCACGATTCAGGCGACATATGGTACCACCGTCGAAACCTACACCGTGGAGGTAACAAAGGCTCCCGCCCCTGTGAATCTCTTCACGCTAAGCGGAAAAGTGACCACACCCACCAAAAACGGAACACCCTCTACCACCGCCATCGATACGGCGCAGTACACCGGTACGGTGAGTTGGAAAGACCCTTCCGGTTCCTCTGTGGGCAGCAAGTTTCTCGGCGGCACGGCCTACACCGCCACCCTTACCCTTACGCCCAAGCAGGGCTACACGTTCAAAGGTCTTTTGGCCAATCAATTTACCTTTACGAATGCGACCGTGACCAACCCGGCCGGCGGAGACGGAGATTTGGTTGTGAGCATCGCATTCCCTGCTACTGCACCACGTACGCTAAGCTCCATGGCCATTACCACTCAACCGAAGACAAGCTATGAGTATGGTGAAACCTTTAGCGCATCGGGTATGATAGTTAAGGCCACTTATGACGATGGCACAACGGACAACAACTTCACAGCGTACACCGTAGACAAAACCGGCCCCTTGACCCCCAGCGACACCATGGTTACCCTTACAGCGACAGGCACATCAATGACAGCAACGCAGCCCATCACCGTTGCAGCCCGTGTGCTCACCTCCATTGCGGTTACCACACAACCAAAGATGACCTACCAATACGGTGAAACCTTTAGTCCGGCGGGTATGGTCGTGACCGCGAACTATAAAGATGGCGCAACGGACCACAATTTCACAGATTACACCGTGGACAAGACCGGGCCTCTAACCATGAGCGATACCACGGTTACCCTAACTGCCAGAGACACAGCCGTAAAAACTACGCTGAATATTACCATTAACAAGGCAGACGGCCCTGCCGCGCCAAGCCTCACATTTTCTTTTGATGGTGTGAACGCTAATAAGCTCATGGGTTCAGATAGTACGATGCAATACAGTCTGGACGGCGGAGCTGCTTGGTCTACTTGCTCCAGCGACATGGTGCTAGCAGGTACTCAAATTTCGGCAGATAAGGACATCAAGGTGCGGAAGAAAGAAACAGCCACCACCTTGCCCGGTGAAATCCAAACCATTGATATCTTGGTAGGCCCGGCTTCGCCCACAGGTATGCTCCCCACTGATTGCACCACCATAGAAAATAGCAACGGAAAGATAAGTGGCGTCAATCCTGCGATGGAGTATAAACGGTCCACCGCGTCCTCTTGGACGGCAGTCAGTGGCAATGAGATCACCGGCCTTACCGATGGTACATATGAAGTGCGGTTCAAGGCTACAGGGCATATGCTCCCCAGCAGTCCCTCATCTGTCCCCATCAGCCCTTATATTCCTGCAACGGTTACCAACTTTGTCCTGGACAGCCATGTAACCGCACCGACCAAAAATGGAACCCCTAGCACCACCCCGATTGACGCAACCCAGTACACCGGCACCGTTAGTTGGAACGTGACTTCCGGAGCCCCGGTGGGCAGCACTTTCCTTGGCGGTACAGCCTACACAGCCACCGTTACCCTGACACCAAAGTACGGCTACACCTTCTCCGGTGTTTCCGCAAATTCATTTACCTATTTGGATGCTGCCGTTACCCACTCAGCCGGGGGCGATGGCAATTTAATGGTGAGTATTGCGTTTCCTGCGACTGCGGCCCGAGAATTGGTATCCATTTCCATCAAAGCACAGCCAGAAAAGACGAGTTATACAGTTGGAGAAACCTTCGACAAAACGGGCATGGTCGTGACCGCAACCTATGATGATGGCACAACGGATGGCAACTTCACAGACTACACCGTTGACAAAACCGGCCCTCTGAGCTCGAGCGACACCTCGATCAAGGTGACGGCAAACCACACAAGTATCTCTTCGCAGCAGCTAATTGAGGTGAGCAAACTGGATGGTCCCTCCGCACCAACGGTTACCTTCTCCTTTGACGGCGAACACGCCAATATGCTTATGGGCGCCACTGCTTTAATGCAATACAGCCTAGACGAAGAAAGTAGCTGGTCTGACTGCAGTGAGAACATGGATTTGACCGGCATCAACATTAGCACCAGCGGCATTAAAGTGCGTCTTATGGAAACGGATACTACCAAAGCTGGCGAAATTAAGACCATCAGCATAAGCAAGGCAGAAACACCTACCGCAACCGCAAGTAACGCGACGGTGTCCGGCAAGGGTACCATTACTGGCGTGACTGACAAAATGGAGTATAAGTTATCTGTCTCGTCTACCTGGATAAGCGGCGACGGCAACCCCATTGCCCTTGATCCTGGCACCTATGAGATACGGGTTAAGGCCACCGGCACAGTACTGGCTAGTGACAGCCAGGTGCTGACCATCGCAGCGTTTGTAAAGGGTACGCCGACTAAACTGGATTTGAGCTATTCCCTGACTGACGTGGTCTATGACGGTGATGCCAAGCCCCTATCCGTGACGGCTGGTTCGAGCAAGAACTTGGGTGAGATCATTGTTTATTACGATGGCAAGACTGACGCTCCTACCAATGCAGGTACGTACCAAATTACCGTAGACATTGCGGGCAATGCAGAGTACAACGCGGTCACTGGACTGCCCCTGGGCGACTACAGCATTGAAAAAGCAAGTCATACCGGCATCACGACAGTTTCCAAGACGGTTCGGGCAAACAAGGCAGAAACCAATCTCACGGTTGCATTGCCCACTGACCTCCCCCATGGGGCAAGCTTTGCTGCATCCGGAACCGTTGGCGGTACTGTAGCGCTGATTGCTAGTCACTCTGTGGAAGGCACAACGCTGACTGTTAGCACCGCCAGTCATGCAGCGACCAGCGCCACCATCACCATTCCAGTGACCGGAGCAACAAACTACCAAGATTATGACGTGGTGGTTACCATTACCGCCGAAAACAAGGAAATAGTCACCGTTTCCGGCTTAACTCCTGCCACCGATCTGGTCTACAACGGTATGCCCCAAAACGGATACACCGGCACTGTAACCGTTTCTGACAACAAGGTAAGCACCGACGAGCTAGTCTACACTTACACCAGTACGGACAGCGGAACCTATAACAGCACCACTGCCCCAACCAATGCAGGTGCTTATCAATTGGTGGTTTCCATAGCGGATGACAATGAGGATTTTGCCGGTGCACATGAAGCGATTGCTTTTGATATTGCGAAAAAGGAAATCACCACACCCCCTGCAGATACTACCGAGTTTTCCTATCGCGGCGAGGAACAGACCTATGTCCTTGTTGCATCCGATGCGTACAGCGTCAGCAACAATAAACAGACCAATGCGGGGACATATCCGGTAACCGTGGAACTAAGGGATAAAGCAAATACGCAATGGGCTGATAGCAAGAATACGGAGGATAACACCTTCGATTTTGTGATCAAAAAGGTCTCGGCTACCGTATCTGCGGACAATAAGACTAAGATTGAAGGGCAACCTGATCCCGTATTTACCTTTACTTCCAGCGGCTTCGTGAAGGGAGAGAGCATTACCGGCGTCACCTTTACCTTGACGGGTACCACCATTACTCTTGGGGGAGGCACGGTTTCCGGTGGTGGAAACGACAATTATGACATCACCTATAAAGCGGGAACGCTGACCATCCGGCCTGCTCAGGAGGTTCTAGCAGCGACCATCTCCGCTGCAACCACCGCCAAAACTGGCGTCGTTGCTTTGGACAAAGCCGCTAGTGAAGTGTCCAAGGGGCAGAAATTTGTGTCTACCGCCCTCATGACCACGTTGAACCATGCCATTGCGGATGCTCAAAAACACGTAACTACTGGCGATACAGCCCCAAGCCCTGGGCCCGAAAGCTCTGTCTTGAGTGCTATTACGGCGCTAGACAATGCACTTCAAGCGTTTATCCAAGGCATCCAAGTTGGCACAAAGGCTACCTCCTCCGGTGGTGGCTCCTCCGTGATTCGCGACGGTAGTGACAAAGCCACAGGGATAACCGTGGAAGGTACCTTGTATAGCAACATCCGCGTGACTCCTTTGAGCCTCCGTGAAACAGGCACCACAAATGATCTGCTTGATGCCAAGACCTACGGTGAGTTAGAGCAGCGTGTTGCCAGCGGATTCTCAGTCTTTGCCGCTTATGGAGTCTCCTGTGATAGCTACCGCGGCGATCTAACCTTGACCTTCCCTGTGGATGCTGCGTACAACGGAAAGGAGTTTATGGTATCGCATAAAACAAGTGATGGAACGATTAAAATCTATACCGGTACAACTAAAGACGGCAAAATCACAATTCAAGTACAAAACCTAGCTTTGTTTATGATTGCCATTCAGGCCGATTCGCAGTCTTCCGATCCGGGGGCAAGCACGTTTCCTGATGTCAAGCAGAATGACTGGTTTTATGATGCAGTGGCAACGTGCCGCCAACTTGGCCTGATGAACGGCACATCACAGACAAGCTTTGAGCCAAATGCAAACAGCACCCGGGCCATGATTGTCACGGTTCTTTATAACATGGCCGGCAAACCTGCTGTGACGACTAGTGGGAGCGAATGGTATGCAAACGCTCAGAGTTGGGCAATGGAAAACGGCATTTCCGACGGCTCAAACCTTGAGGGCCACATTACTCGTGAACAGCTTGTCACCATGCTTTGGAGGCACGCAGGAAGCCCAGAGCTCTCCGACTATGCGAGTCTGTTGACCTTCACAGACGCAAGTGAAATTTCCCAATACGCACAGCTTGCCTTTGCTTGGGCACATCAGGAGGGCATTGTCAGCGGAAAAGGAAATGGTATCTTGGATCCCAAAGGCAATGCCACACGAGCAGAGGTGGCAAAGTTGTTTGCATCTCTGCAACATAACATTAAAAAATGAAGATAATAAACGGTGGGTGAGGATCAAAAAACACGTATCCTCGCCCACCGTTTATTGTATTCGAACCGAACGTGGCCGCCCTTCCACAAAGGCAAGAGAAGCGTTAGCCATCTAAGAAATGCAAAAATCATTCGTTCCTGCTCACCTTATTTAACTTGGCACCTAGATTGATGAGGCGCATAACCCGCTCGGCAGCAAATTCTAATAACGGTGCCGCATGTTCCATGGCATAGGGTAGGGTCATTATATCCGTCACCGAACTCTCCGCGATAAAAAGAGGCGCTTCGTCTGTTGGGGATTGCTGACACACACCACCTCCGATTGCTATAACCGGAACTCCTTGTTTTGCTGCCCGAGTCGCTATACTATAAGCAACCTTGCCGAAATTGGTGCTTCTGTCAATATGCCCCTCCCCTGTAATCACAAGATCGGTATTCGAAAGCAAGTCATCAAAGCCGCAAAGATCTAAGATTGCATGACATCCGGAAACGAGCCTAGTCTGGCAGAACGCCATGAGACCTGCGCCCAATCCTCCGGCAGCTCCTGCACCCGGCACATCAAGGATATCCATGCCATTACACTCTTTCACTCTACGGGCATAGTTGCGCAAACCCTCGTCTAAGCGGTGGATTTCTTCCTGGGATGCCCCCTTTTGTGGCCCGTAAACCACCGAAGCACCGTCGACTCCGCACAAGGGATTCTGCACATCACACATGACGATAAATTCCGTTTCTTGTATCCGATCATCCATCCCAGAAACATCAATCCGATAAATGTGAGGAAGCGAACTTCCCTTTCCTATCAGGATGTGACCCTCTGCGTCATAAAAACGAACGCCCAGCGCTTCTGCCATCCCCATACCGCCATCATTGGTAGCAGAACCGCCCAGTCCGATATAAATCTTTCTACAACCATGATCCAGCGCAGAGAGTATCATTTGGCCGGTGCCAAAGGTGGATGCTTCGCATGGATTTCGGTCGCTTGGAGGTACCAAATGAATACCCGATGCTTGGGCCATTTCGAGGATTGCGCAACCATCCCCTAAGATTCCATACACCGCATCCGTCCATTTTCCGATTGGGCCATAAACAGGTACCCAGATCTCCTTGCCATTTACAAAGCTGAGTATGGCGGATACCGTCCCTTCTCCCCCATCGGCCATCGGGATTCGGATGAGTTCCGCATCTGGAGCTACGCGCATAATCCCACGAGCCATAGCCGCAGCCGCTTCTTCTGAAGAAAGGCTCCCCTTGAAGGAATCCGGAGCAAGAATAATCTTCATCTTCTTCTACCTCCACCGACTCCGTTATTCAGATCCAATATATAAATGGAACACCTCTTCTAGCAGCTTCTTTTCCTGCTCTTCTGACGTAATTGGGGTAACACTGACTTCCACACCGCAGCGTTCCACATAGTATTGATGATCACGAATGGCATAGCAATAGTCCTCGTCGTAAATCGAGACCTTGGGGTATTTGTTAAATCGGGAGTTAGGGTTTAAGTCGTAGTAATACATGTTAGGAACAAAGTCTAGGTCAATTTGTGGTTCTTCGGTGAAACCCAGGAGCATCCGCCAGTCACAGCCAGGCCTTTTTTGCCACATAAGCCATCCCCAAAATTCATCGCGTTCCAGCTTGTATTCACACTTACCATCAAATTGAACCAAATCTTTTTCCAGCAGGAGCGGAATGCGCGCGTGTTCAAAGTTGTATCCCACATCGGTGAGATAGGTTTTCCCATCCATGGTAACACCCATGGCTCGATGACTTCTCCACTGAATCAAATCACTTTGGGCGATAATCCGGCAGCTGTAACTGATGACATCATATCCCAAGGATTCTAACAGCCAGTTATAGATGGCGTTCAGCTCAGAGCAAACCCCACCTCGATGATGTTCTACGATTTTACGGTATAAGTCTTCCCGGTTCAAAGAAGTTGGTTCGCCCGCCATAATGCTTAAGTTTTCATAAGGAACCTGGGTAAAATGGGCCAACTGCAAGCGGGTTAGATAGTCTAGGTCCAAATCACTTGGAGGTTCCATACCAATTCGAGCTAAATAGGTATGGATGCGCTCAGGGGATAATGGTTCTCCGTTTAGCTTATTGTGGATCATAATTTTCACCTTAGTCCTATGTAAACGTTCAAGTCTAGTGCTGAATCCATTTTAAAGGAAGCGGAACCGATATACAAGGGATACGTTTGGGAAATGATTCTACTGATTTATTCTTTCTCTCTCCCTTTCCCCTTAGCTCTTAGCACCTTTTTTATCACAGGAGGAAAAGGAAAAACAATAATTCAAATTAGAAATCCCCCACTGTCCTGGACATCGCTGTTCCCAAACACAAACTATGTTTGTCAACTAATTTTTAATGTTTCTCGTTAATTTATAGTTGACAAACATGCTCCTCTTGAATATACTGGAAGCAGGAATTCAGATAGAATAAGGAGGTATTCAGAATGGGCATGAATAAAACCGTAGCGGTTATTAAGAAGCAAACGACGGTGAAAACCATTAGTAAAGTGATCGCAGGGATTCTACTGATCTTCATTCTTTCGCAGGCATTTATGCTAATTGCTGCGGGTGCCAGATATGTACAAAACTTTGGCACCGGAACTGTCTCCATCGGCTTGGTTGACATTGCATTTTCCTCCCTATCTGAGAAGATACAGGTGATCTTCTTATGTACGCTAAGTCTGGTTGTTGCGGCGCTCGCCATTTTGGGGAACGTACTGCTGTGGGGATTTTTTAATCAAATTGCGTCAAATGACAAGCCATTCCTACCCGATCAGGGAAAACAGCTCCAAAAAATTGCCGTCTTAACCATGCTGCAAGCGCTTCTGCTTGCCTGTTGTAACCCATGGGCCATTGCGCTATCAAACCCAACAGTGCACATCTCTTGGCTAATTACTACATTTGTTTTCTCTCTTGGGCAAGGGATGATTTACCCCTTGATTTTCTTCTGTATGGCACTGATTTTTAACTATGCAATGGGGTTGCAAACCGAATCTGACGAAACTCTGTAAGGCAGGGAAACACTATGGCAATTATATTACGGCTGGATCGAATGATGGCCGACCGAAAAATATCCCTCAACGATCTTGCGGAAAAGGTTGGCATAGCCAATGTCAACTTATCCAAGATTAAAACCGGTAAGGTGAGCGCCATCCGTTTTTCAACCTTGGAAGCCATTTGCGACGCGCTGGACTGTCAGCCGGGTGACATCCTAGAATACAGGCGGGAGCCGAAGCCGGAGGGCGAGCCGGCGGAATAGCACCAAACAAAGTTCACGATGTCATTCCCAATGGACCAAAGACGAAACAATACCGGAGTTTTTCCGGAACAAGGATAGGTAACACGAAGAAATGACTTATACCAACATGAAGCAAGCAACATTCCTTGAGCGACCAAATCGCTTTCTCGCTCACATTGAACTGAATGGAAAAACCGAAGTTTGCCACGTCAAAAATACAGGCCGGTGCAAGGAATTGCTAGTCCCTGGTGCTCCTGTGTTTGTGCAGGAATTTGACAGCAGCACCCGCAAAACGAAGTATGATTTAATCTCGGTGATGAAAGGAAATCGGCTCATTAATATGGACAGCCAAGTACCGAACAAGGTGTTTTATGAATGGGCATGCGGTGGTCACTTCATCTCTAATGTGACGCATATAAAGCCAGAAGTCAAATATGGTAACTCTCGCTTTGATTTTTATATGGAAACTCCTGACCAGAAGATCTTTGTTGAGGTGAAGGGAGTCACACTTGAAGAGCATGGGGTTGCCATGTTTCCCGATGCACCCACAGAGCGCGGGGTGAAGCATATCAGTGAACTAATCCAAGCGAAGCAGCAAGGCTATGAAAGCTACCTCATTTTTGTGATTCAAATGGATCACATCCAGTATTTTACCCCTAACAGCCTGACCCATAAAGCGTTTGCACTGAAACTGAACGAGGCACAAGAACAAGGGGTTCATATTCTTGCCTTGGACTGTCATGTGAGTGAACATAGCATTACGATGGGCAGTCCGGTGAGGATTCAATACTAACTATCATGGCGAGTGAAAACATAAGCTGAGGCACCCGAACCATACGATCGCTCGGTGCCCCAGCCTTTAGAATTTTTGCATGCTATCAACTAGTTTCTGATACTTGCTCGTTGAAAAAAATCTTGAACCCAATCATCATGTTCCCAGATGAATGGATCGCTTATGGTGCCAACCTGATTTCTATAAACATCAAAACGCCCACTCCCATCATTGGATATCCACAATCACCAAACGATCCTGTTGATTTTGGACAAGCGCGAATAAAATATCTACATGCGTGAATTGACCAATATCCTTCCTTCTTCCAATTCTTCTATCAAAAAAGCCTTGATGCTCCCCTGGGGAAGCGTCAAGGCTTTTTAAATTTAAACTGAATTTCAATGTTTTTTTTTTGATCAATTTCAATCCGTTCCACCAATGCGACTACCGTTAGTCGATCAAGCTTATGGAAGCCCATAAACTCTTGAATTTGATCCCGCATGACCTCATCGGAATCGTCCCGTCTGCTCAATTTGTAATACGCTTCTAAATGCTCCTCCATTTCATTACGTTCTTGTTTCAGCGCCCTTGCCATTTCCCTATAATCCATTTCGCTGATCACTTCATTCGTCTTATCCTTATAGAGATTTAACATTATTCTCTTATTGTGATCAATTTGTTGTTTTAATTGATCGATTTGAGTCTCCACCGATTTCTGATTCGACGGACTGTGAATCCCTGCAAATATCTCCTCTTTCTTAGGCAAGGTATCCGTAAATTCTTTCAGAGCACCTTGAATCGCTGCTATCACAGAGTCTTCTCGGATGCAGTGTGAGGTGCATAGCTTTACCCTGCCCCCTCGCCGATACCCCTGACAGACCATATAGGTTCGCGTCTCACTCTCCCGTACGTAAGTCATGGGACTTCCACAATCCGCACAATAGGCCAAACCCGTTAACAAATGTTCGTTTCCTTTGCTTGTCTTATAGCTTCTTGTTCGCATCCTTTTCTGCACTTCTTCAAAGTCCCTATCGCTTACAATCGCTTCATGGGTATTTCGCACAATCATCCATTCTTCCTTCGGAAGGGTTTGTTTTTTGTCAATCTTATAATTGATCTTTTTACTTCGATTCTGTGTGACATGTCCTGCATAGGTGGGGTTGGTCAAAATCCGCCGCACCATGCTCTCGTTCCACATACCAGAAAATCGTTTTTGCGTATGCGTGAGATGCCGATAGGCGGATGGGGTCTCAATCTTCTGCTCTGACAACTGCTTGACAATCCCAATGATCGAACCGCTTTCTAAAAAGCTCTGGAAAATTTCTTTCACCACGGGAGCTGCAATGGGATCGACCACTAACCTCCCCTTCTCTTCCGGATGCTTTTCGTAGCCGTAAGGTGCCGTCGAGCCAATAAATTTCCCCTCGGCCTTTCTGGTGGTTAAGGCCGTGCGAACTTTCCGAGAAATATCCTTGGCGTACATGTCATTGAATACAGAAAGAAAAGGAGTCAATAGATCGACTCCTTGGCTTTCACTGGTATCTATGTGATCGTTCACTGCGATATAGCGGACACGTTTAAGGGGAAAATACTGTTCCAAATAGTAACCGGTTTGGATATAGTCACGACCTAAGCGGGAAAGATCTTTGGTGATGACCGTGTTGATCTTATTTGCTTCGATGTCCCCTATCATGCGAAGAAAGCCCGGACGATCAAAATTGGTCCCACTGTAACCATCATCGATATAAGTATCGGTCAGACACCAGCCCTTGCTGTCCAGAAACTGCTGAAGGAAAAGGCGCTGGTTTGCTATACTATGTGACTCGCTCTCTCGCTCGTCATCCTCTCGGGATAATCTGAGATAGAGCGCTATTTTTTCATTTGACATATGGGCTCACGCTCCCGTGTCAAGGTTTCAAAAATCTGCCTGAGTTTTTCCTCTAGGCTCCCATCGTTTTCATTGAATCGATACCTTACCTTACCCTGTTTGGTCATGCAATTTCACTCCTTAGTAGTTGATGAATCTCTGCAAGTGAAGGAACTTCACTTACTTTCTCATACGCACACAGTGATCCTGTGAGGAACATCAACGAAGGGTTCCGACATGGAAGTAAACACGCTCCCTCTACTAGTGACATACGATCAGCACACAACGCCACCCATAGGCTTTTTATATGCGATTGCGGGTGGTTATATGAATCTACCTTGCCAATATACCAAGTATACTAACTTCGAATCATGACCACTTCACCATGACAGCCGAATTGAACAGCTCCATGCAAAGACTGTCACGAATAAAAACCCTTATCCAAATCACACATCCACCCCCCCTGGAAGTGATGCAAGGTCAATGATGAAGGCTCCTGGCTGTACCCGCTCTAAGTGAGCACGATTCAAAATCTTGACCGGAACCGTATTTACAATGAGGTCAAAGCCTCCCATCCAGTATTCCAGACGCATCGAATCTTCGGTTCCATAGCCGTAAGCTTGGGCCCAAGCCCAATCTTCACACTTACGGGCTGCCACGGTGACTCTTGCTCCAAGGCTTTGCAGCCGATGTGCCGTCAGCTTACCCACTCGACCAAATCCGATCACTAAAGCTCTGGAACCATGCAGCGTCGTATCCAT
Organism: [Clostridium] viride DSM 6836; assembly: GCA_000620945.1. GTDB lineage: Bacteria > Bacillota > Clostridia > Oscillospirales > Oscillospiraceae > Evtepia > Evtepia viridis. The sequence continues at coordinate 924,100 of KK211198.1, forward strand.
ATTTTCCATCGCAACCTGAATGGCACCTTCCGCCGTAGGTACCGCATGCACAAAAGGTTTATTTTACTTGCACGAATTTTGCGGTAAAAACGCAAGAAGAACTGAAGCAAAGATTTTGTTCTGTTCCCTTCTTCTTTCTTATATGCATAGGAATAGATTCTTACCTTTGTAAGGAGGTTCTTATGGTGTCAGAGATTCCGATGGATTTTACAAAGTATCCCAAGGCAAAGCTTTGCGTGAAGCGGGGCATCTACCATGCCCTGTATTCCGAACAACTGATTACAAAGGAACAGCTGGTTCGCTTGCTTGCCGCCCTGCCTCCTTAAGGGAGGAGTGCTTTCATGAAAGTGGCTGCATATTGCCGTGTTTCTACGGATAAGAACGACCAGATCAACAGTCTTCAGAATCAACTTCAGTATTTTCATTCCTACATAGAAAACCACCCCGGTTGGGAGCTGGTGGAGATCTTTGCGGACGAGGGAACCACCGGAACCTCCACTAAGCATCGCCGGGCCTTTCATCGCATGATTCAGATGGCGAAGCAGCGAAAGCTTGACTTGATCCTGACAAAAGAAGTGTCTCGTTTTGCGAGAAACACCATCGATGCCTTAAGCTACACCAGACAGCTGAAGGTCTGGGGTGTGGGTGTCCTCTTCATTAATGACAACATCAATACGCTGGATAATGAAGGAGAGTTCCGCCTGACCATCATGGCTTCGGTAGCACAGGAGGAATCCCGAAAAATATCGGAGCGGGTGAAGTGGGGACAACGCCGCCGGATGGAGCAAGGCATAGTCTTTGGCAACAATTCGATTTTGGGTTATACCCTGCAAAATGGGAACCTTCAAGTGGAACCCAAAGAAGCTCGCATCGTGCAGGACATCTTTTTTAAATATGTGGGCGAAGGGAAAGGGGCCAGAGTCATCGCAAAGGAATTAAACCAAGCTGGAATTCGTCCGGTTCTGGCAGAGCATTGGTCGTCAGAAAGCATCCTAAAAATTCTGAAAAACGAAAAGTATGCAGGTGATCTCTTGCAACGAAAAACGGTCACCCCAGATTTTCTGAATCACGCAAAGAAAGCAAACCCCAATGTAGAAGACATGATTTATCTTCCCAATCATCATGAAGCCATCATCCCACGCAACCAATGGAATCAGGCCCAGGAACTGCTCAAGGCGCGACGCCGACTTCCTTTGGAAGCAGGAAGCAAGTACTCCAGCTCCCATTGGTGTTCGGGAAAAATCACCTGTGGTGGTTGTGGAAGTCGCTGTGTTGCCTCTCAATCAAGAACCAAGGAGGGAAGCAAGCAAACCTGGCTTTGCTCTGCGCGAAAGAAATATGGAACGCGTCATGTCTCCGAGGAGGGGAAGGAATTCGGATGCGATAACCCCAGAATAGGTGGCGACTTCCTGCTGCTTTGCTTGAATCGGGCGCTTTCCCTTATTCCTTGTTCGGTCAGCAACTTAACGGCGGAGCTTCTAGCGGAACTCCAAGGGCTACGGCTCACGGAGGACAAAGAGGAGCGAAGCATGCTTGCGCAGAAACTCCTTGCCTTACAGAAGAAAAAGGAAACCTTACTTCTGTCCTACTTAGATCAGCTGTTTACCCAAGATGAATTTTTACAGACGAAGTCCGTCCTGGAACAAGAAATTAAACGGCTCCAGCAAGCCATTGAGCAAGCCGCCGCGGCGGAATGCATTCAGCTTCAGCAGCAGGAGGGCGCACTTCCCATCCAGAGAGCCCTGAATCGCTACCTAAGAGAAGAGCAAGCAACAGAAGCCTTTTTTGAGCAGGTGTTGGAAGGAATCACTCTGTTTCCGCGTATGCTGGAAATTCGCTTTTGCGAGCTACCCTATACCTTTATCATTCAGTTCCGCATCAGCAGAGAACGGCATCAGTACCAAATCCTCATGACCCAAGTGGATGTACGGGCGGATGATGCCCCCGACCAAGGTGGCAAAGACGCATGAAAACCCCCTTGCCCCCAGGAATAGTCCTAGGGGCAAGGGGGCTTCTTATCTTATGCTTACTTGCCAAAGTAACGATTGAGGAGACCTTCGAAGGCCTTACCATGACGGGCCTCGTCGCGGGCCATCTCATGTACGGTGTCATGAATGGCATCCAAGTTGTGCTCTTTTGCCAGCTTAGCCAGTTCAAACTTACCAGCGGTGGCGCCATTCTCAGCGTCAACACGCATCTCCAAGTTCTTCTTGGTGGATGGAGTTACGACCTCACCCAGCAGCTCAGCAAACTTCGCAGCATGTTCTGCCTCTTCCAAAGCAGCCTTCTCCCAGTACAGGCCAATTTCGGGGTAACCTTCACGGTGTGCCACACGGCTCATGGCCAGGTACATACCAACTTCGGTGCATTCACCTTCAAAGTTCATGCGCAGACCCTTGATGATTTCTTCGGGTGCGCCCTGAGCCACGCCAACCACGTGTTCCGCAGCCCAAGTTCTTTCCCCAGCCTGCTCCTGGAACTTTTCAGCAGGTGCTTTACAAATGGGGCAAGCGTCCGGTGCGTGCTCGCCCTCATGAACGTGACCACAAATCGTACAAATAAACTTTTTCATTATTTTATTCCTCCATCTATTTAAGTAGTAATAATTCCTGTTACTGTTAGAATGATACCATAGAAATTGAAGCTTGTAAAGACCATTTTCAAATTTTCTTAAAAAATTTTTGCTTCGGTTCCTTGCTCACATCCTTGTAGGCAAACGATTTTTCGATCAATCTATGTCCCATGCGGTAGGTACGGCATTCGCAATTTTACACTCTTCCCGCTCATAGTAATCAAACATGCGCAGGGAGCGCTCACTCCCCTGCCTCAGAACCTCCGCGGACAACAAGCCTCCGCATACGATCTGACCAGGGTGAAGCTGATCTAAAATTTCACTTAAGGTATATTCCTTGTCGCTAAGTGGTGTGTTGAGCAGACCATCCTTTAATACAGGTAAGGGTAAAATGACGCAATGTGCCCGTGCCGCATCCATGGAGCTGCTTTTTTTCGCCAAGCTGGGTAAGCCTTTTTCCAAAGCCTCGGTATGTACCGTATTCCCATCGCTTTCTAACATCTCCACTAGCTTGACCTGACGAAAATCTCCCCCTACGATCCAAAAGTTTCGCTCTCGATCCATTGGCATATCCTCCTTTCCAACTGAGCTGTTCCATTCTATTCCATTCGCTGAAAAGCGTGCCTTTGTCAAATTTGAGGAAAAAATACGAAAACAGCAAGGTCGACTCTTGTCTTCCCTGCTGTTTTTGGTTCTCCGACAAACGAGGTTAAAAGAGACCTAAGCCGCCGTTTTTTAAAAACGCATCCAAATGCGCAAGCGCAGGCGCAACATCGACCTCTTCGGTAAAGGATGTTACGAGAAGGTCCAGCATGTCGATTGTTTCATCGGCTTCCTCGCTCCATACCTTATCAAGCTCAAACTCGCGGATCATATCCTTTTTAAATTTTTGTGCACTGGCTTCGTCATAGATAGCCATGACAAAGAGGGTAATGGCACCACCCGTGGAGAAGTAGTGATAGCCATTGTATGCTTCCAAATCCTTGGCTTCCTTGACCTCCGGGCAGGCAAAGGATAGCTCCGGGAGATCCCCTCCATGTTTGGCACAGAGTCTTTTCCTCTCCTCTTCTCCACAGTAACAGTCCAATCCACAGGAGTTTGTCAACCAATGGCGAAGGTAGTGATCTGCCTCTTGCACCGAGGAAAAGGAAAGCAAGTGAGTGATTCCTCGATCCCCCTGATTCACGGCGTGCACGGAAAGAACGATATGTTGCTTCATGATTCCACCTCTTTTGTATCCCAATGCTCACAACGAGCATCCAATCATCTGTACTTCGGGTTCTAGGATCACCCCAGTGTCCATCTGGACAATCTGCCGCACCGAACGCATCAGGCGAAGCACATCCTCACAAGTGGCACTTCCCGTGTTGATCACAAAACCTGCGTGCTTTTCCGAGACTTGCGCCCCACCAATGGAGGCTCCCTTTAGACCAGCCTGTTCAATGAGGGTTCCCGCGAAATACCCTGTGGGCCGTTTGAAGGTACTGCCGGCGCTCGGATATTCCAAGGGCTGCTTGCTGCGTCGGCGTTCCATTAACTCAGCCATTTTCGCCTGAATGTCCTCTCGCTTACCTTCTCGCAGCGTCAAACGCACGGAGACAATCAAGCGGGAGCCATCGGAGAATACGCTATGCCGATAGGAAAAGCCCATCTGCTCCGCAGAGAGAAGCTCTTCCTCCCCTTGTTTTGTCAGGCAACACACCTCTGAAACCACTTGCGCCATTTCTCCATCATAGGCTCCGGCATTCATAAAGACGGCACCGCCAAGGCTCCCGGGAATCCCATGGGCAAACTCGAGACCGGAAAGCGCATGTTCCATCGCATACACGGCAACTTGAGCCAGGGCAAGACCTGCCCCTGCCACGAGCTCACATGGACCCTCTTGTTGCAGACTATCTAGGGTACTGACATACTTTAGGGCAAAGCCCTCGATGCCTTCGTCGGCCACCAGAAGGTTTGAGCCCCTTCCCAAAAGGATGGGATCAATGCCTAGATTCGCAGCAGTGCGAAGCGCCAGGGCGGCTTCTTCCTTGGATTTTGGCAACGCCATCAGCGTCACCGGACCCCCGATGCGAAAGCTGGTATGGTGAGAGAGTGGTTCGTTCTCTCGAAGCTCAAGCTGCGGACAAAGTTTCTTGAGTGTTTCGGCTAACTGGAAAACTGAATTCATTCGGCACCTCCGAAAGCGTTCTAGACCTATCATACCCATTTAGTATAGCAAATTTCAGAAAAAAAGAAAGCACGGATTGCTACTTTTCGCCAAAGGAAAAGACTGCCACGAGAGATTCCGTGGCAGTCTTTTTCGTAAATCAATTAAACCTCATCCGAGAATGCGTCGTCGTTATCCTGCAATGCTTCGGATTGCAACTCGGAAATGGCAGCGGCTACGGAATCATAGACGCTAGGTGCCGTTTGCGCTTGTGCTTCCTCTGCCTGGGGATTATGAATCTGACGCTGACGGTATACGGCCAGTCCGGAACCAGCCGGAATCAGCTTACCGATGATGACGTTTTCCTTGAGGCCGAGCAGATGGTCGACCTTACCCTTAATGGCCGCTTCCGTCAGAACCTTAGTGGTTTCCTGGAAGGATGCCGCGGACAGGAAGGATTCCGTGGCCAGAGCTGCCTTGGTAATACCCATCAGGAGACGGGTTGCCACCGGCAAACGCAACTCAAGGCCCTCGTTGGTTTCCCCAGCGTCGATGCGTGCCTGCACGGCTGCCTTGGCATCCAAGTACTCCATATACTCCACGGTGGAACCGGAGAGCAGTGCGGAGTCACCGGGATCTTCGATGCGAACCTTCCGCATCATCTGACGCACAATAATCTCAATGTGCTTATCGTTGATGTCAACGCCCTGCTGACGATAGGGCTTTTGAACTTCCTGAATGAGGTAGTTGTGAACGGCAGAAACGCCACGGATGCGCAGTACCTCATGGGGAGAAAGAGCACCCTCGGTCAGCTGATCGCCCTTGTGGGCAATGTCGCCGTTTTTAATGCGAAGACCGGCACTGTATGGCAGGGCATAGCTCACCATTTCGCCGTCATCCGCCGTAATGGAAACGTTACAGATGGTGGAGCGCTTGCTCTCTTCCAGGGTAACCTTGCCGGTGATTTCCGCAAGCTGAGCCATCTTCTTGGGCTTTCTGGCCTCAAAGAGTTCCTCAACACGGGGAAGACCTTGCGTGATATCGCCGCCGGCGACACCGCCGGTGTGGAAGGTACGCATGGTCAGCTGCGTGCCCGGTTCACCGATGGACTGTGCGGCAATGATACCAACTGCTTCGCCTTCACCAACCGGCTCGCCAATGGCAAGGTTCATGCCGTAGCACTTGGAACAAACGCCGCTTCTGGCGTGGCAGGTCAGGACGGAACGGATGTCAACCTCAAAGATATCGTGTGCCTCTAAGGTTGCGGCGTCCTCGGTCTTAAACATGGTATCGCGGGTAAAGAGTACCTCGCCCGTCTTGGGATCTACGATATCGTTGACGGGGAAACGACCCTTTAAGCGCTCACCAAAGGTCTCGATGACCTGGCCGTTTTCGCTGATTTCACCAATGGTGATGCCTTCGTCCGTACCACAGTCGCGTTCACGGATGATCACTTCCTGGGACACGTCGACCAGACGACGGGTCAGGTAACCGGAGTCCGCGGTACGCAGTGCGGTATCGGCCAAGCCCTTACGTGCACCTCTGGAAGAAATGAAGTATTCCAGAACGGAAAGGCCTTCACGGAAGTTTGCCTTAATGGGGATTTCGATGGTTCGACCGGAGGTATCCGCCATCAGACCACGCATACCAGCCAGCTGACGAATCTGTGCCATACTACCACGTGCGCCAGAATCGGCCATCATAAAGATTGGGTTATAACGGTCGAGATTCTTTTGCAGGGCATCGGTGACTTCCTTAGTCGTTTGCTCCCAAGCCTTTACCACCAGGCGATAGCGCTCCTCATTGGTCAGGAAGCCGCGCTTAAACTGGCGTTCAATCTTCACAATTTCCTGTTCCGTCTTCTGAATCATTGCGTACTTCTCTTCCGGAACGGTCATGTCATAGATGGAAACGGTCAGCGAGCCACGGGTGGAATAATGGTAGCCACGGGTCTTGATAATATCGAGCACGTGTGCCGAAACGGTAAAGCCATGCTTGGTGATGCAGCGGTCAATGATTTTGCCCAGCTGCTTCTTACCGGACACGAAGTTGATTTCGGGCTCAAACATTTGCACCGGATCGTCTCGGTCCACAAAACCAAGATCCTGCGGAATGTCCTGGTTAAAGATCAGACGGCCCACCGTGGTGCGCACCAGACGGTGCAAGAGCTCTCCGTTCACTTCTCGATCCATTCGAACCATAATGGGAACGTGCAGCTCCAGCTCCCCTTCATCGTAGGCCAAGCGAGCTTCCTCGACGCAGGAGAAGCAGTGCAGAATTTCCTGAGGATCTCCCCCTTCGGAAAGAGCCTTCTTTGCCATAATGGCATTGGTGGGGATGGCACGAGCATAACCACCTATGCCGGTTCCTTGCACCCAAATGCTGGTGGTCTCCTCAATTTCCCCACGCTCCAAGGCAGCTACAGCATCGGCCGCCGTATCGTAGGTAAAGTCGGGGTCATTTTCACTGTCGCGCTCGTAGGTCAGGTAGTAGGAACCAAGCACCATATCCTGGGTCGGTACGGTAACTGGGCCACCGTCCTGGGGACGCAGCAGATTGTTGGCGGAAAGCATCAGAATTCTGGCTTCAGCCTGGGCTTCGGCGGAAAGGGGCACGTGAACGGCCATCTGGTCACCGTCAAAGTCGGCGTTAAATGCCGTACAGACCAGAGGATGCAGCTTGATGGCGCGGCCTTCCACCAGAACGGGTTCAAAGGCCTGAATACCCAAGCGGTGCAAGGTAGGTGCACGGTTGAGCATAACGGGGTGCTCTTTGATGATGAAGTCCAGGGCATCCCACACTTCAGCGCGGCCCCGATCGACCATTTTCTTGGCGGATTTGATGTTATTGGCCAATCCGTCCTCAACCAGCTTTTTCATGACAAAGGGACGGAACAACTCGATGGCCATTTCCTTCGGCAGACCGCACTGATAAATCTTCAGTTCAGGGCCAACGACGATAACGGAACGACCAGAGTAGTCAACACGCTTACCAAGGAGGTTCTGACGGAAACGACCCTGCTTACCCTTTAGCATATCAGAAAGGGACTTAAGAGCACGGTTGTTCGCACCGGTGACGGCACGGCCACGACGGCCATTGTCAATCAGGGCGTCCACGGCCTCTTGCAGCATGCGCTTTTCATTGCGAACAATGATATCCGGCGCATTGAGCTGAATGAGGCGCTTTAACCGGTTGTTTCGGTTAATGACACGACGGTAAAGGTCGTTTAAGTCCGAGGTTGCGAAACGACCACCGTCCAACTGAACCATGGGGCGCAGTTCAGGGGGAATGACGGGCAGAACATCAATAATCATCCACTCGGGACGGTTGCCGGATGCACGGAAGGCATCCACCACCTCCAAGCGCTTGACAATACGTGCCTTTTTCTGACCGGATGCCGTTTGCAGCTCCTCGCGCAGCTGGATCGAAAGCTGCTCTAGGTTGATATCGGCCAGAAGGCGTTTGATGGCCTCCGCACCCATATCCGCTTCAAAGTCATCCTCATACTTTTCGCGCATATCGCGGTATTCTTTTTCGGAAAGAATCTGGTTCTTTGCCAAGGGGGCAAAGCCGGGATTGGTTACGATATAGGCGGCAAAGTACAATACCTTTTCCAAAATACGAGGGGAAATATCCAGCAGCAAACCCATACGAGAGGGAATGCCCTTAAAGTACCAAATGTGGGATACCGGTGCGGCAAGGGCAATGTGACCCATGCGCTCACGACGCACGTTGGCACGGGTTACCTCAACGCCGCAGCGGTCGCAAACCTTACCCTTATAACGAATCTTCTTATACTTTCCACAGTGACATTCCCAATCCTTTGTGGGGCCAAAGATCTTCTCACAGAACAGACCGTCCCGCTCCGGCTTCAAGGTGCGGTAGTTGATGGTTTCCGGTTTCTTAATCTCACCGTGAGACCACTCCTGAATCTGCTCCGGGGAGGCAATGCCAATGCGAATGGCGTCAAACTCAGCGTAACTCATAATTCATTGTCCTCCCTTAGTCTTCTTCTGCATAGTCATCCTCTTCAAAGAAGATTTCCTGCTCTTCTTCGGAGACGTCTTCCTCTTCGGAATCCAGTTCATCCAAGTCTGCATCTCCCTCACGGAGAGAGAATCCGGCATCGGAGAACTCTTCATCGCCAGAGAAGGCATAGAAATCATCGTCTTTGACTTGGTTCGGATTGTGGTAGCCGTCTTCTTCCTCGTCGCGGAGCTCAATTTCCTGTCCCTGATCATCAAGCACCTTGATATCGAGGCACAAAGCCTGCAATTCCTTCACCAGAACCTTGAAGGATTCGGGAATACCGGGGCTTGGGACATTGTGTCCCTTAACAATGGCTTCGTAAGTCCGGACACGTCCGGTCACATCGTCGGACTTCACCGTCAGGATTTCCTGCAGGGTGTAGGCCGCACCGTATGCTTCCAGAGCCCAAACTTCCATTTCACCGAAACGCTGTCCGCCGAACTGGGCCTTACCGCCCAAGGGCTGCTGGGTGACCAAGCTGTACGGGCCAGTGGAACGGGCATGGATCTTATCATCGACCAGATGGTGAAGCTTTAAGAAGTACACGTAACCAACGGTCACGCGGTTTTCAAATCGCTCACCGGTACGGCCATCGTGCAACCAGCTCTTTCCGTCGGGTTCCAGGCCGGCCAGCTGCAAGGTCTCTGCAATGTTACGTTCATCGGCTCCGTTAAAGACGGGGGTAGCAACCTTCCAGCCCAGGGCCTGGGCCGCATAGCCAAGGTGAACTTCCAGCACCTGACCGATGTTCATACGAGACGGAACGCCCAGGGGGTTTAGGACGATATCCAAGGGAGTTCCATCCGGCAGGAAGGGCATATCCTCCTGGGGCAGGATACGGGAGACAACACCCTTGTTACCATGACGACCTGCCATCTTATCGCCCACGGAAATCTTGCGCTTCTGGGCGATATAAACACGAACCACCATGTTCACGCCGGGAGACAGTTCATCACCGGCTTCTCTCGTGAAGACCTTTACGTCGACCACAATGCCGTTTTCGCCGTGGGGAACCTTCAGGGAAGTATCGCGAACCTCACGAGCCTTTTCACCGAAGATGGCACGGAGCAGACGCTCTTCAGCGGTGAGATCGGTTTCACCCTTGGGGGTAACCTTACCGACTAAGATATCACCGGCACGAACCTCGGCACCGATGCGGATCACACCACGCTCGTCAAGATCCTTCAGGGCATCCTCACCCACGTTGGGAATGTCTCTTGTGATTTCTTCCGAGCCAAGCTTGGTGTCGCGGGCTTCGGTTTCGTACTCTTCAATATGAATAGAGGTAAAGACATCCTCTTTCACCATGCGTTCGTTTAAGAGGATTGCGTCCTCGTAGTTGTAACCTTCCCAGGTCATGAAGCCCATGAGAATGTTCTTACCCAAGCTGATTTCGCCCTGATTGGTCGAAGGTCCGTCCGCAATGACATCGTCTTTCTTTACACGCTCGTGAATGGAGACAATGGGACGCTGGTTGATGCAGGTACCGTGGTTGGATCGCAGGAACTTAATCAGCGGATAGTCCACCACACGACCGTCGTCATAGCGAATGGCAATATTCGTTGCGGAGACGCGAAGCACTTCGCCGTCGCCTTCGGCCAAGACAGCAATTTCGGAGTCAATACAGCACTTGTGCTCCATACCCGTAGCCACGATGGGTGCCTGTGTGGTTAGAAGCGGCACGGCCTGACGCTGCATGTTTGCGCCCATGAGGGCACGGTTTGCGTCGTCGTTTTCCAGGAAGGGGATCATGGCGGTTGCGATGGAGACCATCATCTTGGGGGACACGTCGATATAATCCACGCTTTCGCGGTCAACCTCAATGATTTCGTTCCGGTGACGGCAGGTAATACGAGTGTTAACCAGACAGCCGTTGTCATCTACCGGCTCAGTTGCCTGCGCCACGATATATTCATCTTCAATATCGGCGGTCATATATTCGATTACATCGGTAAGATAGCCGTCCTTTTTGTCCACCTTGCGGTAGGGTGCTTCGATAAAGCCAAAGCGGTTGATCCTTGCGTAGGACGCCAAATAGGAAATCAGACCGATGTTCGGACCTTCCGGCGTTTCAATCGGGCACATACGGCCATAATGGCTGTAGTGAACGTCACGCACGTCGAAGGACGCACGGTCACGGGAAAGACCACCGGGGCCCAGTGCGGACATACGGCGCTTATGGGTCAGTTCTGCCAAGGGATTGGTCTGATCCATGAACTGAGACAGGGGCGAGGAGCCAAAGAACTCCTTGATCGCTGCCGTCACGGGTCGAATGTTAATCAGGCTCTGGGGGGTTACGATGTCCAGATCCTGAATGGTCATACGCTCACGAATGACACGCTCCATACGGGAGAAGCCAATGCGGAACTGGTTCTGCAGCAGCTCGCCCACGGAACGCAAACGACGGTTGCCCAAATGGTCAATGTCGTCGGGGGTGCCAACCCCATGGCTTAGGTTGCACAGGCAGTTGATGGAAGCCATCATATCATCCACAATGATGTGTTTGGGAATCAGCTCGTCCATGCGCTCACAAACTGCAGAACGAACGGCATCCATATCCTCGCCGCACTGCTCCAAAATCTCACGCAGGACGGGGAAGTACACACGCTCGGTGATGCCAATTTCCTCAGGATCAAAGCTCACAAAGTTCTGGAGCTCTACCATCTTATTGGAAAAGACCTTAATGGGGCGGCCTTCCACTTCGACCACGGCTTCGCTGACGCCACGGGCATCCAGCTCGCGGGCACGCTCGCGGGTGAGAGTCTCCCCTGCTTCTGCAATGATCTCACCGGTTAAGGGATCTGCAACGGGAACGGCTAAGGTTTGCCCGCCCAGACGTGTCCAGATGACCAGCTTCTTGTTGAACTTATAGCGGCCCACAGCAGACAGATCATAGCGTCGGGAGTCAAAGAACAGGGTATTCAGGAGAGTTTGCGAGGAATCAATCGTAGGAGGTTCGCCGGGACGAAGCTTACGATAGATTTCCAAGAGGGATTCCTCTCTTGTCTTGCAAGTGTCCTTTTCCAACGTGGAGACCAGAAGGGGTTCTTCTCCAAATAACTCCAAAATCTCTGCATCGGTCTGGGGACCAACGGCACGAATCAAACAAGTCACGGGCAACTTGCGGTTTTTATCGATGCGAACGCTGAATACGTCGGATAGATCCGTTTCATATTCCAGCCAAGCGCCGCGGTACGGAATGACGGTGACTGCATAGGTGATATTTTCCGCCTTATCCGCATTGCGCGAATAGTAAATGCCGGGGCTTCGCACAATCTGGGAGACAATAACACGCTCTGCACCGTTAATAATAAAGGTGCCGCCGCGGGTCATCAGGGGGAAATCGCCCATAAAGATTTCCTGCTCCTTAATCTCCTCGGTCTCTTTATTGCGCAGACGAACGCGAACTTTAATGGGAGCGGCATAGGTAGCATCCCGTGCCTTACACTCCTCAACGGAATATTTTGGGCTCTCGTCCATGGAGAAGTCAATAAACGACAGCTCTAAATTTCCGGCGTAGTCCGTGATCTTGTCTACGTCTTTAAATACTTCCTGCAGGCCGGTTTCCAAAAACCACTGGTAGGATTTCTTTTGAATTTCCAACAGATTCGGCATGTCCAGCACTTCTCCGTGCCGGGCAAAGCTTTTTCGGAGGGTTCTTCCGTAATATACATCCTTGACCATTTCGGTGACCATTCCTCTCAATGAAAAGGTGTGTGCTCTGTCACGTAGCACCTCCCACATCCGCAAAAGATGGGGTGAGGCAAGGGCTTTCGCACGCACCGCACACGCGGGCACGTGGTTAAACCTTTCACTTCCCTGTTGCCTTTAGTACAAAATACTGTTATACTAGTGGCAAGTTGGGGAAATATCCTCAACTCTAAAGTTGTTGATATCGCTTTAGTATACTCGATTTCACCTTGCATGTCAAGGTTTTTTTGTTTTTATGCATGTTTTTTTAACGTAAGCACCGGAAGATTCCTCCAATGGGGAAGCTTCCGGTGCTGTATCATTTCTTTATTCAGTTGCTATCAGCCTACTAAAAGCTCTCCACTGCGTACCACATTAAGCCATCCTGAGCTTCATCCACAATAAAGAGAACCTGATACGTTGCGTTCTTGCCTTCCTCACTTTGCAAGGGATTCCCTTCTTGGTCAAAGAAATAATTTATGGTAACTGGCTTTTTCCACATTACAGTTGGGGTATCTAAATAGCCCTGCCCGGACTGAGCCTGCCCAGGATTTGGAGCAAGGGGATATGGCTCCATATTTCCATACTGATCCATAATCTCCTGCAAGCTTGCACCATAGCTGATACCGTATTTCACACACCAATGAGATGGGCCTGGGTTTACCCCCTCGAAGTTTCCAAAGGAGGAAAGGGCTCTGGCCTGATCTTCACCATAAGAAATGACGAGAACGTCCTCCCCTGTACCATAGGAGACATAAGTTATGTCTGAGTTAAGGACATTGGCCTCCCCCTCATACAATGGCTCTATGCTGAGTGGACGTAGTTTCTGCTCTGTGCCCTTCCCTAAAATGGCTTCCACCTCTTCTTTCGTCATGCCCAGCGAGACGCTTTTCTTCGTCTCTTGGTTGTACATGGATTGCACATCCATGGTAGCCACATCCATCGGGTTCTCAGACAGTTTTTCCGTTCCACACGCAGCCAAGGTTCCACACAGGAACAGCGCGAGTAGCAGACTCAGGATTCGTTTCACTTCTATCCTTCCTTTCTTAGCTTGGGTTCGGTTATTCTTAACTTTGGTGTTTTATATAATTGAATGATATCAAATTCCACATACAAAGGCAAGAAAAAGCTCCGAACCAGTGACTCTTGGTTCGGAGCTGTTTTGTTTTTCTTATTTGACCACCGCGTGCTCTTTAATCCAAATGGCCCAGTTTTTATATTGCTCCGCATAGGGATGCACCCCATCGCTGGTGAAATCGGCCTTTAGATATCCGTTTTCATCCGCAAAGTATGGGTTAACGTCCAGATAAAACACGGTCTTACTGTCTGCATAGGAAGCAATCATGTTATTCAGGGCGTGGATCTTCTCGAGAGAGAAGACTTGATTCTTTGAAGCCTTAGCTTGCGTCACCGCCAAATTGGCCTGTAATACGATGGTGGCGTTGGGTTGGAGTACCTTCAGCTCATTGACAATTCCGGACAATTTCTTTTCCAACGAGCTAGTGGGGTAACCAATCTCATTGATTCCCAACATGAGATAGATGGTCTCATACTGTTTCGTCTGGAGGAGGGAATGTAAGCTTTGGTTACTAAAGTTTTTATCCGAAACCGTTTTCTCAAACAGATTAAACATAGACATTCCAACGTCGGCAAAGTAATCTGCTTTTCCCAAGCGTCCGTAGTTAGCCATGCCCACCGTACGAGAGTCGCCAATGAAGAGTGTCGTATCAAAATAGGACTCCTCTACGGCTTGAAAACTCGGCTCCGTTTGGCTTGTCTCCCCTGGATTTGGCGTTGGTTCTCCTCCAGTTTGCGCCCCTTCATTGGGTTGTGGAGGCGTTACGGCTTCTCCGGAGGTGTCCGGGGGCGTCGCATCTTCCGGTTCTTCGGAAGGGGGTACGTTTTCAATATTATCCGGTTCATCTAAATTCAGCGCAACATCGCCGCGCAAGAGCACAAAGGGCACTGCAATCGCCATGGTCTCTTGAATCTGCTCACTTGAGCGAGCAACGGTGTATTTTAGCCCCAAACCGAGCACCGTCATAGCTAAGGCACTGCCTGCCAGCAAGAGAAACAGCAGTGCGGCTGGTTGGTTCCATTTTTTCAAGTGAGGTTCCTCCTTAAAAGCTGAAGTACAAAAATGGGTCGTTCAATCCGGCGGAGAGGCAGTAAACGGAAAGCCAGAAAAGAACAAGCAAGGTGATTGTACCCCAGCGCGTCTGGCGAATGTTGTCCCAGCAACGCATAAACCAGGAGGTCGATACCAAGATGCCCAGAACAAGGAAGATCCCGTATTGCTGTCCCAAACGCAAGAAATCGGTGATCGGGAGCCATTCTCCAAAGAAGGGGAACAGACGGCCGAGATACGTTGCAATTTGAGAGAGATCGGTGATGGCAAAGAGCATCCAGCTCAGCATAATGGTTACAATGAGGTAGGTATGTGAAACCACGCGATGCCGTTCTAGAAAGGCTTCCAGCCACAGTTTTTCAATGGCGATGAGAAGGAAAATAAACAATCCCCAAAGGACAAAGTTGGGGGTGGCGCCGTGCCAGATTCCGGTGAGTAGCCAAACAATGAGAAGGTTTCGCAGTTCCTTCCCTTTCCCTTCGCGGCTACCTCCTAGGGGTATGTAGACGTAATCCAAAAACCAACGACCCAAGGTAATGTGCCAGCGCCGCCAAAACTCGGTCATCGAGCGTGAAGTGTACGGCAGGATAAAGTTCTTTGGCAAGCGGAAGCCAATCATACGTCCCAGTCCAATCGCCATCAGGGAATAGCCATAAAAGTCAAAGTAAAGTTGTAAGGAGAAGGCTGCGATGCCAAGCCAAGCCAAGGGCGTAGAAAGACTGGTAAAGCCAATGGTCTGCACCTGATGCCAAAGACCACCAATTTGGTCTGCCAGAAGGCACTTCATGGCGAGGCCAAACACAAAGTCCTGCAAGCCGTAGTTAAAGCGCTCCCACGAAAAACTTCTTTGATCCAGTTGCTTGGATATACTTTCATAGGGCGTCAGCGGACCGGAAATCAACTTGGGAAAGAGCAGCATTCCGGTCAGGAGCTTCAAGAAAGAGCGCTCCGCTTTCAAGCGTCTTTGCTGGACGTCGATGAGATACGCCGCCAATTGAAAGGAGTAGAAACTGATGCCTAAGGGCAAGAGGATGGTGGTGCCTGTGAAAAATCCTGCATATTTAAACCCCAGCAAAGAACCAAAGATGACGCAGAGGGCACCGATCAAGAGCCCCTTTCGTTGGTTCGGATTCGTTTCCATCAGGCTCCCGGTCACATAAGCCAGTAGGTTCAAGCTGAAGAACAGAAGTAAAATCCAAGGGTGATTTCGGGCGCCGTAGGCATAAAAGGATATGCTTCCAAGAAGCAGGGGCCAGTTCCGGAATCGCTGTGGTACAAGGTAGTAAATGAATAAAAAAACAGGAAGAAACACAAACAAGAATTCTAAGCTGCTAAAGACCATGCTTCCTTCCCTCTTTCTCTCGTTTCATCGCAAAAAAAGCTCATTCTGGTCAAATTCTCCAGAAAACCATCCAAATTTGGGCAAAAAATCATGTGACCGAAAAACGGCCACATTTAAGTATGGGTTCTGTGTCTATTCTTTCATAAAATTGCGAAACTTGCAATAGGATTTGACAAAATAAAACCGATTGTTATTCTTTTCATCAATTCGTTATCTTTAGATACCCTTTCGAAATGTGTCGAAAAAAGGAGACGCCGCATGCAGCCCGCATCCGGCGTCTCCTGTGTACTTCTTAGAGGGTATCGGTCTTCATCTGAAGGCGAAGTTTCAGCTCTCCTTCGCAGACCATGGCGTCAATATCTCCACCCATCTCCAGACCATTGATTGCAAAGCAGCGCAGATTGGTGATGCCATAGAAGGAAGTGCAAAGACGTTTGATATAGTCAAAGCCTAAATTGTCCTCCGGGCCAACCAAGCCGCCCGAGGTGGTAATATAGATCAGTTCATCCGCTTGACAGCAGCCAGCGGGCCCATGCTCCGTATAACGAAAGGTGATATCCACCACGGAAATCTGTTCCAGATAGATTTTCAGTACAGCTGGGAAGGATAGATCCCAGTATGGAGCACCAATCACGATTTTATCCGCCTTGGCGAATTGATGTGCATAGTCAAACATGGGGTCCGTTAAGTCGCCGGAATGACGAAAGTCATCTCGCTTCTTCAAATCCTCCGGGTAAAGTGCTTGCGGGCGATCTTGCTCTAAGTTGACCTCTTGGATACTTGCCTCGGGGTAACGGAGTTTCAACTCTTCTAAGGCAACGCGGCACAGCTTCCGTGTATTTGACTCCTCACCACGAACACAGGCATTCACAAACAAAATATTCAAAATTCATTTCCTCCTTCATTCCTGTTTCCTTTTTTCTGACCAGATTCAATCCGATCCGTTTGCAATCGGATTTGCTTGCCAGAATATCATACTATATTTCCCTAAAATAAAAAAGAAAAACCTCTGCCCAAGTTGGGCAGAGGTTTTCAATCTACGATTAAACCAGCTCGATGATTGCCATTTCAGCAGAGTCGCCTCTACGGGGACCCATGCGAACAATGCGAGTATAACCGCCATCGCGAGCAGCATACTTATCAGCGGTCTCGTTGAACAGCTTGTGGGCAACGTCCTCTTTGGTGATGAAAGCCAGTGCCTGACGATAGGCGGCCAAATCACCCTTCTTAGCCAGAGTAATCATCTTCTCAGCCAGAGGAGCCACTTCCTTTGCACGGGTCACAGTGGTCTTAATGCGACCGTTTTCCAGGAGGTAGGTTACCATTGCTCTCAGCATAGCCATACGCTGATCGGTGGGCTTGCCGAGCTTACGGGTTCCGGGCATATTGTTCAGCTCCCTTCAGACTCCCTCACGGGAATCGAGTATTGTTTCAATTGTGTTGTATGAGTCTTGCGGTGTCATGCTCATTAAAGGTCTTCGCTCGCCAAGGACAGTCCCATCATCGCCAACTTGTTGATGACTTCTTCCAAGGACTTGCGGCCCAAGTTACGCACCTTCATCATCTCGTCCTCGGTCTTTGAAATCAAATCCTCAACGGTGTTGATGTTGGCTCGCTTCAAACAGTTGAAGCTACGAACGGACAGATCCAGCTCCTCAATGGTGAGTTCCAGAATCTTATCGCGCTGCGCTTCCGCCTTCTCTACCACGGTAGACTTGCTACCCATGGTTTCGGAAAGGTCGGTAAAGAGCATAAAGTGATCGCACAGAATCCGCGCGCCCAGAGAGACTGCGTCTCTCGCCGCGATGGTTCCGTTGGTCCAAACCTCAAGGGTCAGCTTGTCAAAGTCGGTCAAATCCTTCACGCGGGTGTTCTCCACGGTGTAATTGACCTTGCGCACCGGCGTATAGACAGAGTCCACGGGAATCACCCCGATGATACTCTGGCTCGGCTTATTCCGATCTGCGGGAACATAGCCTCTGCCGTGGGACAGCGTGAGCTCCATGTTGAGGGTTGCGTCGGGGCCCAGTGTTGCAATGTGATGTTCGGGATTCAGAATCTCGACCTCACTGTCGGCTTTGATATCGCCGGCTGTTACAACGCCCTCTCCGCTTGCTTCAATATAGACCGTTTTCACACCATCGCTATGCAGCTTTGCAATGATTCCTTTGACGTTCAGGACGATTTCCGTGACATCTTCCTTTACGCCCGGAATCGAGCTGAATTCGTGCTGGATCCCTGCGATCTTAATGGTGGTAACCGCAGTGCCGGGCAAGGATGACAGTAAGATTCGACGTAAAGAGTTTCCCAATGTCGTTCCGTAACCACGCTCCAAGGGTTCAACAACGCATTTTCCATAGGAGCTGTCTCCCGGTTTCTCGACGCATTCGATGCGCGGCTTTTCGATTTCTACCATATGTTACCCTCCTTCTCACGGGGACGGATTCACCGCCCGCCGCATCGTCATTCCGGTTTCCTGCCGAGGGTATCAAATTATTTAGAGTACAGCTCGACGATCAGGTGCTCCTCGACGGGGATATCAATATCCTCGCGAACGGGCATCTTAGTAACGGTACCCTTAAGCGTATTTTTCTCGCGCTCTAACCACTGGGGCAGGGTCACCATCACAGCATCCTCACCGGTCAGTCTCTTAAACTTCACGGAAGAACGGCTCTTTTCCAGGACCTCCACCACGTCGCCGATCTTTACCAGGTAAGAGGGAATGTTCACTCTCTGACCATTGACGGTAAAGTGACCGTGGTTCACCAGCTGACGAGCCTCGCGGCGGGTCATGGCGAAACCAAGACGGTATACGACGTTATCTAAGCGGCGCTCCACCAGAACCAGGAGGTTTTCGCCGGTCTTACCGGACATTCTGGTAGCCTTTTCATAGTAAGCTCTGAACTGCTTCTCCAGAATACCGTAGACAAACTTTACCTTCTGCTTCTCCTGAAGCTGCAGAGCATACTCACTCTTCTTCTTTCTCATCTGACCGCCGGGATTGCGATTGGTCTCCTTCTTCGCATATCCCATGACGGTAGGAGAAATGCCCAGCGACTTGCAGCGTTTGGCCACAGGCTGCATATTTTTAGCCATAACTTATTTTCTCCTTTCCTCGATCAGACGCGACGTCTCTTGGGCGGACGGCAGCCGTTGTGGGGGATGGGGGTTACGTCCTTAATCATGGTAACCTCCAGGCCCACGGCCTGCAGTGCACGGATGGCAGCCTCACGGCCGGATCCGGGGCCCTTCACGTAGACTTCAACGCTCTTCAGTCCGTGTTCCATAGCAGCCTTAGCAGCGGTTTCCGCTGCGGTCTGTGCTGCATAGGGGGTGGACTTACGGGAACCACGGAAACCCAGACCACCGGAGGATGCCCAGGAAAGTGCATTGCCCTTGGTGTCGGTCACGGTGACCATGGTGTTATTGAAGGAAGAGCGGATATGAACAGCGCCCTTCTCAATGTTCTTGCGTTCGCGGCGTCTTCTGACAACCTTCTTTTTGGGACTTGCCATAGCGTTTCTCTCCCTCCCTTACTTCTTCTTATTCGCAACGGTACGCTTAGGACCTTTGCGGGTACGAGCGTTCGTCTTGGTGCGCTGACCGCGTACGGGCAGACCCTTACGGTGACGCAGACCACGGTAGCAACCGATTTCATTCAGTCGCTTAATGTCCATTGCGACGTTGCGGCGCAGGTCACCCTCCACCGTATAGTGCTTGCTGATTTCCTCGCGGAGTAATGCCTCGTCAGCTTCGGTGAGATCCTTAACACGAGTATCGGGGCTGATGCCTGTTACTTCCAGGATCTTGTTGGCGCTGGTGCGCCCAATTCCGAAGATGTAAGTCAGGCCGATCTCAATTCTCTTATTCTTCGGCAGGTCAATGCCGGCAATTCTTGCCATAAACGTCAGCGCCTCCTTTAACCTTGTCTTTGTTTATGCTTGGGGTTTTCGCAAATGACCATAACTTTGCCCTTGCGCTTAATAATCTTACACTTATCGCACATGGGCTTTACGGACGGTCTTACTTTCATGATACTTTACCTCCTGTAAGCCTGCTCGATTACTTACTGTTCTTGCTACGCCAGGTGATCCGACCCCGTGTTAAATCATACGGAGACATTTGGACCGTTACCTTGTCACCCGGCAGAATGCGGATGAAATTCATTCTGAGCTTTCCGGAAATGTGTGCCAAAATGACATGCCCATTGCCGATATCCACACGAAAGGTGGTATTAGGCAAGGATTCCACTACGGTACCTTCTAGCTCAATCATGTCGCTTTTCGCCAAGCGTCATACCTCCTTGGTTATCACTGAACCTATCTCGGAAGGCAGCCAGTGCCCTCCTGATTTCACTGTCCAGTGCCGGCTCGCCTCTTTGCATGCGGTCGGTCACCGGGTGTGTCCAGATCCCTTCGGAAGCAACGTGTTTGCATCGCTTCTTCTTGGGAGCTTCGACTCTTCTGTGTTTCCCGTCCACCAGATAAAGAAAATCTCCCTCTGCCTTTAGGACATAGAAAAGAGTTCCTTCGTCGTGGCCCTTTAGGGTACGCACGAGTTCCCCTCGCTGGAAGTTCATAACGATTCCTCTAGCGTGAGAATCTCGGGTTCCCCTCGGGTAATGAGGATGGAGTTCTCATAATGTGCAGAGAGCGATCCGTCCTGTGTTTTTACGGTCCAACCATCGGATAGAACTTTAATGCCATAGGCACCTAAGTTTACCATTGGCTCAACCGCCAGTGTCATACCAGGCAAAAGGCGTGGGCCATGCCCCGGTTTTCCGTAATTCGGAACCTCCGGTGCTTCGTGCAACTTACTTCCCACACCGTGTCCGACGTAGTCGCGAACCACGGAACAACCGTTCTTCTCGACGTAGGCCTGGACGGCATGTGAAATATCAGAAACACGGTTTCCCTCGCGGGCAACCTTCATTCCCTCCCAGAAGCTTTGCTCTGTCACGGAAATCAGGTGCTTTGCTTCAGCACTCACTGTTCCACAGGGGTAGGTAGCGGCGCAATCACCATGAAAGCCTTCAAAGAACGCTCCCACGTCGATGCTGACAATGTCACCCTCGCAAAGAATGCGCCCACCCGGGATTCCATGGATGACTTCATCGTTCACCGAAATGCAAACGGAAGCGGGATAACCGTTGTAGTTAAGAAACGACGGTACTGCTCCGTGACCTTCGATAAAGCGACGAACTGCTGTATCTATTTCAAGAGTAGATACACCAGGGATCACCATTTTGCCCGCAAGACTGCGTGCCGCCGCGGTAATCTTCCCTGCTCGGCGCATCCGCTCAATATCTCTGGGAGACTTTAAGGATATCATAGATCCTCAAGCCCCAGTACGCACAGAATCCGTGCGGTTGTTGCTTCAATTGAAGCCTGATTAGGAACCTCACGCAGGAGATTGCGCGATGCATAAAATGCCTTCAGCGGTGCAGTTTCCTCGTGATAGACGCGAAGTCTGGAGGTGACTACCTCAGGCTTATCGTCTGCACGGAGTTCTAAGGGTCCGCCGCAAACATCGCAAACGCCATCCTGCTTGGGAGGACGCCCTGTCACATGGAAGGGTGTGCCACAGGAGGTGCAGACGCGACGGCCTGCCATACGCTCAACGATTTCGTCGTCGGAGATTTCAAGGGAGACCACTGCGTCGAATACCACACCCGCTGCCTCGAGGGCCTGCGCCTGTGGAATCGTGCGGGGTACGCCGTCGAGAATAAATCCCTTCGCGCAGTCAGCCTCTGAAAGTCTCTCAGAAATCACACCAATAATGACCTCATCGGGCACCAACTTGCCGGCGTCCATAAACTCCTTGGCACGAAGGCCGGTGGGCGTACCGTTCTTCACAGCAGCCCGGAGAATGTTACCGGTAGAGATGGCGGGAACCCCGAGTTTCTTGGTCAGGACTTCTGCTTGGGTACCTTTTCCGGCCCCCGGAGGGCCTAACAGAATCAGTTTCATATCAATACCTCTTATTCCAAGAAGCCCTTGTAGTGACGCATCAGCATCTGAGCTTCCAGCATCTTCACAGTCTCAAGAGCAACGCCAACCACGATGATGACCGAAGTACCACCGATGGCCATAGCCTTGTAGCTCGTCAGGTTGCCTGTGATGATGGGTAGAATGGCAATAATGCCGAGGTAGATCGCGCCGAACATGGTCAAGCGGGAAAGCACTTTGGCCAAAAATTCTGCAGTCGGTCTGCCGGGGCGGAAGCCGGGGATAAATCCACCGTTCTTCTTCAGGTTGTTCGCCACCTCAATGGGGTTAAACTGAATGGAGGTGTAGAAGTAGCTGAATGCAACGATGAGTAGGAAGTATACAATCGCATACAGGAACGAGTTCGTATTAAATACAGTCAGGAAAGTGTTCCATCCGGTTCCCGCAGTCTGAGAAGAGGGAACGAACATGCCAATGGTTGCAGGCAAGCTTGCAATGGTCTGGGCAAAGATGATGGGCAGAACGCCGGACATATTCACCTTCATAGGAATATGAGAGGACTGTCCGCCGTACACCTTACGGCCAACCACGCGCTTGGCATACTGCACAGGAATCTTACGCTCAGCGTTGCTGATGAACACAACAAAGACGACGAGCGCCAACACTCCGATGAGCAGCAAGATCGCAACCCAGGGCGAAACCATGCTCGTTTTGTACGCCTGAATGGTCTTATCTTCCCATCCGGTAAAGTCCATGGAGGGGAACTTAAAGAAGCGAGACAGACCAAGGTAGAGATCATAGAGCATGGTGGGAATGCGGGAGATGATACCGGCAAACAAAATGATGGAAATGCCGTTGCCCACACCGAACTCCGTAATCTGCTCGCCGAGCCACATCAGGAAGACAGAACCAGCCGTGAAGGAGAGCACGATAACCAGGCCAGTCCAGAAACCACCACTTGCCAGCAAGTTGTAGCTCTTAAGCAGCATGTAATAACCGAAGCCCTGCATCAGGCCAATGCCCAAAGTGGTGTAACGAGTAATGGACTGAATCTTCTTCTTGCCTTCTTCGCCGCCTTCTTTCTGCAAGCGTTCCAAAGCCGGAATGGCAATGGTCAGCAGCTGAATGATGATGGAGGCGTTGATATACGGCTGAATGGAGAGTGCAAATAAGGTTGCGTGCGCAAATGCGCTACCACTCATGGTATTGAGTAGATCAAAAATGGTACCGGCGTTTGCTGCGATCATTTCACCCAGCATATCCGTGTTGATATAAGGAACAGGGATTGCTGAGCCCAAGCGAAAAATCACAAGGGCAAAGATCGTGAACAGAAGCTTGTTGCGCAACTCCGGAATCTTCCATGCATTGCGGATGGTCTGAATCACTTAGACCACCTCTGCCTTCCCGCCTGCTTCCTCAATTTTTGCTTTTGCGGATGCGGAGAAAGCGTTTGCTTTCACGGTCAGCTTCTTAGTGAGCTTACCTGCACCAAGCACTTTAACACCGTACTCGCACTTGGAGAGAATCCCCTTCTCGAGCAGCTCTTCGACGGTGACAGTCGCACCGTCCTCAAACTTGTTGAGAGCAGTGAGGTTGATGGCTTCCAGAGGCTTAGCAAAGATGTTGTTAAAGCCTCTCTTAGGAAGGCGACGAACCAGAGGCATCTGGCCGCCTTCAAAACCGGGACGGACACCGCCGCCGGAACGGGCCCACTGACCCTTGTGACCACGGCCGGCGGTCTTGCCATTGCCGGAACCGGGACCTCTGCCCTTACGCTTGTTCACATGAGTGGAACCAGGGACAGGAGAAAGTTCATGCAGTTTCATTGTGGGCACCTCCTTACTTTTCTTCCGTAACCTGAATCAGGTAACCGATGTGGGCAATCTTGCCACGAGTTGCAGGATTATCGGGCTGTACGGTCGTATCGCCGATCTTGCGCAGGCCCAAGGCTTCTGCGGTAGCCTTATGCTTTACAATACGTCCATTCAGGCTCTTGACCAGCTTAATATTCAAGTTTGCCATGTTGATCAGCCCTCCTTAACCTAAGATTTCGTCTACGCTCTTGCCACGGATGCGAGCCACCTGCTCAGGGGCACGCAGGGCACGGAGTCCCTCCATGGTTGCAGCAACGACGTTCTGGGGGTTGTTGGAACGGAGGCATTTGGTACGAATGTCCTTAATGCCAACAGCTTCCATAACGGCACGAACCGGACCGCCGGCGATTACGCCGGTACCGGGAGCCGCAGGCTTGAGGAGGACGCGGCCGGCACCAAAGTTGCCGATCACTTCGTGAGGAATGGTGGTGCCAGACAGGCTGACGGTCATCATGTTCTTCTTGGCGTCTTCAATGCCCTTGCGGATTGCTTCGGGAACTTCCGAAGCCTTGCCCAGGCCAAAGCCTACTCTGCCCTTTTCGTCGCCAACGACGACCAGAGCGGAGAACTTAAAGATACGGCCACCTTTCACGGTCTTGCTGACGCGGTTTAAGGCTACAACCTTCTCGTTGAACTCGCTGGCCTCTCTTTCAAATCTTGCCATGTTTTATTTCCTCCTCCCCTTAAAATTCCAGGCCGGCTTCTCTTGCGCCGTCTGCCAGAGCCTTGACTCTTCCGTGATACAGGTAACCGCCACGGTCAAATACTACCGTGTCGATGCCCTTGTCCTTGGCACGCTGAGCAACAGCCTGACCAACCTTTGCGGCTGCTTCAATATTGTTGCCACGGCCTTCAAAGCCCTTTTCCAAGGTGGAAGCAGATGCTATAGTGACACCATTGGTATCATCGATGATCTGAGCATAAATATTGTTACCGCTGCGGAATACGTTCAGACGGGGTCTCTCGGAGGTGCCGGAGACTTTCCCGCGGACACGCTTATGCCGCTTCAAACGCTGTGCGTTAGTATTGGGTCTCTTAATCATTTAGGCACACCTCTTTCTTACTTCTTTGCGCCGGTCTTGCCTTCCTTACGGCGAATGACCTCGTCTGAATACTTAATTCCCTTACCCTTATACGGCTCGGGCGGACGCTTTTCTCTGACTTCAGCAGCGAACTGTCCGACCTTCTGCTTATCAATGCCGGAGATGACAATCTTGTTGGGGGTAGGAGCATCAATGGTAATGCCATCCTCTTCCTCCACAATGACCTGGTGGGAGAAGCCAATGTTCATGATCAGCTTCTTGCCTTCCTTTGCCACCTTGTAACCGACACCGTTCACGTCGAGCTCCTTCTTATAGCCCTCGGTTACACCAGTCACCATATTGGAGAGCAGCGTGCGGGTCAGGCCGTGCAGGGAGCGGTTTTCCTTCTCGTCATTGGGGCGAGTAACGGAAATGACGTTGCCCTCCTGGGAAAGAGTCATCTTATTGGAGAGCTTCTGGGTAATGGTACCCTTAGGACCCTTTACGGTTACCACATTTCCCGCGTCAATCGTTACATCGACGCCTGCGGGGAGTGTAATGGGCATTCTACCGATTCTAGACATGTTTAACTCCCCTCCTTTACCAAATGAATGCCAGGACTTCACCGCCGACATTGGCTGCTCTTGCAGACTTGTCGGTCATGATGCCCTTGGACGTAGAAACAATCGCAACACCAAGGCCGTTCAAAACACGGGGCAGCTCGGTTGCGCCAGCGTACACACGCAGGCCGGGCTTCGACACACGGCGCAGGCCGGTGATGACTTTTTCCTTGCCGGGATTGTTGTACTTCAGTGCGATCTTAATCATGCCCTGCATGCTGTCTTCCTCTACCTGGAAGCCCTTGATATAGCCTTCATCCAAAAGGATCTGCGCAATGGCCTTCTTCATGTTAGAAGCGGGCACGTTCACGCTGTCATGCTTGGCATTGCTTGCGTTACGGATACGGGTCAGCATATCCGCAATAGGATCTGTGATGTGCATAGGTAGTTACCTCCTATATTAATTACAGACGAATGGTCTGTACAGGCGGTAAGGTATCGATCGTCAACCAATCGACCTGTTAACCGCCGGCTTTCATAATGAAATCTTACCAGGATGCCTTCTTCACGCCGGGAATCTGGCCCTTGTGAGCCAGCTCACGGAAGCAGATACGGCAAACGCCGTAGTCACGCAGGTAAGCATGGGGTCTGCCGCAGATCTTGCAGCGATTATAGCGGCGGGTGGAGAACTTGGGCTCCGCCTGCTGCTTTAAAATCATTGATTTCTTAGCCATTTATTCTTCCTCCCGCTTAGTTCTTCTGAAAGGGAGCGCCGACAAGGGACAGAAGCTCACGAGCTTCCTCGTCGGTGTTCGCCGTGGTGCAGATGACAATGTCCATACCGCGGATCTTGTCAATTTTATCGTACTCGATTTCGGGGAAGATAAGCTGCTCTTTCACGCCCAGGGCATAGTTGCCGCGGCCGTCAAAGGCATTGGGGTTAATGCCGCGGAAGTCACGAACACGGGGCAGAGCCACGTTGAACAGGCGGTCTAAAAACTCCCACATCTTGTCGCCACGCAGGGTGACCTTAGCGCCGATGGGCATATCCTCACGGAGCTTAAAGTTTGCGACAGACTTTTTCGCACGGGTCACCATAGCCTTCTGGCCAGTGATAATACCCAGGTCGCGCACAACAGCCTCTAACACCTTAGCGTTGTCGCGAGCCTCACCGCAGCCAACATTGATAACAATCTTATCAATGCGGGGTACCTGCATGGTGCTCTTGTAGCTGAACTTCTGCATCAGAGCAGGAGCAACTTCCTCTTTATACATGGTCTTTACATTCGGCATACTAAATTACTCCTCCTCTCTTAGATTTCCGCGCCGCACTTCTTGCAGACACGCACCTTGGTGCCGTCAGCCTTAATCAGGCTAGCGGGACGGGTGGGCTTGTCGCACTTGGGGCAAACGCGCATCACCTTGCAGGCGTACATGGGGGCAGCCTTCTTCAGAATGCCGCTCTCTGCGCCCTGCTTACGGGGCTTGGTGTGACGGGACACCATGTTGATGCCTTCCACCACAAGCTTGCCGTCCTTGGGCATCACTTCGAGGACCTTGCCTCTCTGGCCCTTGTCTTTGCCGGCCAGAACGACAACCTGGTCATCCTTTTTAATGCTCATCTTATTCTTCATCTTTCGCTACCCCCTTACAGTACTTCGGGAGCCAGAGACAGGATCTTCATGAAGTCCTTGTCGCGCAGCTCACGAGCAACGGGGCCAAAGATACGGGTGCCGCGGGGGTTCTTATCTTCCTTGATAATCACAGCCGCGTTGTCATCAAAGCGCACATAACTGCCGTCTGCACGACGAACGCCACGAGCAGAGCGCACGATGACAGCCTTCACTACTTCGCCCTTCTTAACGGTTCCGCCGGGGGCTGCCTTACGCACGGAAGCAACAATGATATCACCAATGTTGCCGTACTTACGGGTGGAGCCACCGAGAACACGGATGGTCTTAATCTCTTTGGCGCCGGTGTTGTCCGCCACCTTCAGATAGGTTTCCTGTTGGATCATTTACGGCACCTCCTTACTTCGCCTTTTCGATGATCTCAATCACGCGCCATCTCTTATCCTTGGACAGAGGACGGGTCTCCATGACCTTTACTCTGTCGCCGATGCCGCACTCGTTGAGCTCATCGTGAGCCTTTAATTTATACGTTCTCTTAACAATCTTCTTGTAGAGCGGGTGTGCCACTCGGTCGGCAATGGCCACGACCACGGTTTTATCCATTTTATCCGAAACTACCAGGCCGACTCTGGTCTTACGGGAAGAAGTTCTGTTTTCCATTCCTTATTCCTCCTTATTGGCCTGCGAGCTGCTGCTCACGGATAATGGTTTTGACTCGGGCAATGTCCTTCTTGACTTCGTTAATGCGAACCGGGTTTTCGAGCTGATTGGTGGCATGCTGCAGACGGAGCTGGAACAAATCCTTTTTCAACTCAACCAGTTTGCCCTCCAGCTGGGAGGCAGACATCTTGCGAACCTCATTTGCCTTCATCATGCTTCACCACCATTCTCGGACGCCTGGCTCTCTTCACGGGTCAGCACCTTGCACTTAACGGGCAGCTTGTGGCTGGCCAGACGCAGTGCTTCGCGAGCAACCTCTTCGGACACGCCTGCAATCTCAAACATCACGCGGCCGGGTTTCACAACGGCCACCCAATACTCGGGAGAGCCCTTACCGGAGCCCATGCGGGTTTCTGCGGGCTTTTCGGTGATGGGCTTATCGGGGAAAATCTTAATCCAAACCTTACCGCCACGCTTGGTGTAACGGGTCATGGCGATACGGGCTGCTTCAATCTGGTTGCTGGTGATCCAGCAGGGCTCAGTCGCCACCAGACCGTATTCGCCGTAGGTCACAGTGTTGCCGCGGGTAGCTTTACCCTTCATGCGGCCACGGTGTACGCGGCGATACTTTACTCTCTTTGGCAACAGCATTAGCTCGCGCCTCCTTCCTTGGGAGCGGGGCCACCGTTAGGGCGGGGGCCACGATTATTGTAACCACCCTGGTTATTGTTATTGTAACCACCCTGAGGACGATTGCCGCCACCAAAGCCGGGCTTGCGGTCACGGTTAAATCCGCCGGGCTTACGGTCGCCGTCGCGACGACGGGGACGGTCGCTCTTCTCGCGGAAGTTCTTTGTATCCAGGGTGCGGGGGGTAGTGCGGAGGCTCTGGCTCAGCACTTCGCCCTTATAAATCCAAACCTTAATGCCAATCTTGCCGTAGGTGGTGTTTGCCTCAGCAAAACCATAGTCAATGTCGGCACGGATGGTCTGCAGGGGGATGGTGCCATCGTGATAGCACTCGCTACGGGCAATTTCAGCACCGCCCAGACGGCCGGAAACCATCACCTTGATACCACGAGCACCAGCGCGCATGGCGCGGCCCATGGAGTTCTTCATGGCGCGGCGGAAAGAGATTCTCTTTTCCAGCTGCTGTGCAATGTTCTCTGCCACCAGCTGAGCGTTGGTGTCCACGTTCTTTACCTCAACAATGTTGAGAACAACGGGCTTGCCGAGCTTCTTCTCAAGCTCAAGGCGCAGACGCTCAATCTCGGTGCCGCCCTTACCGATGACCACGCCGGGGCGTGCACAGTGCAGGTAGATGCGGACCTTGGTGCTGTCGCGTTCGATCTCAATCTTGGGAATACCGGCGGAATAGAGGCGCTTCTTCAGATCCTTACGCAGGTTATAGTCTTCCACCAGAAGGTCGCCGACTTTTTCGTTTCGGGCATACCAGCGGGAATCCCAGTCCTTAATAACGCCCACGCGAAGACCGTGGGGGTGAATTTTCTGTCCCATGTTCTGCCTCCTCCCTTATTGCTTCTCGGCTACCACGAGGGTAACGTGAGAGGTTCTCTTATTGATGCGATAAGCGCGGCCCTGTGCTCTGGGCATGATGCGCTTAATGATGGGGCCGGGGTTTGCAAAGATCTCAGAAACATACAGCTTCTCGAGATCCATGTTGTGGTTGTTTTCCGCGTTGGCCACTGCGCTCTTCAAGAGCTTAAGCAGGGGCTCGGAAGCAGCCTTAGGCGTAGTCATCAGGATGGCTGTTGCCTGAGGTATGCTCTTGCCGCGAATTAAGTCGCACACAATCTGCACCTTACGGGGAGAGATGCGAACATAACGAAGATGTGCTCTTGCTTCCATTTTCTCTCCTCCTTATTTCGTCTTACTGCCTGCGTGTCCCTTGTAGGTACGGGTGGGAGCGAACTCGCCCAACTTGTGTCCGACCATATCTTCGGTGACATAGACAGGGATGTGCTTCTTGCCATCATGCACAGCAATGGTGTGTCCCACGAATGCGGGGAAGATGGTGGAAGCGCGGCTCCAAGTCTTGAGAACTTTCTTTTCGCCCTTATCGTTCATTTCGTTAACCCGCTTTAAAAGCTCGGGGGCGCAAAACGGGCCTTTCTTGATACTTCTGCTCATTGTTTTACTGCCTCCTTACTTCGAATTACGACGCTTAACGATGAACTTATCGGTACGGTTCTTCGTCTTACGAGTCTTATAGCCCAAGGTCGGTTTGCCCCAGGGAGTAACCGGGCCCGCACGGCCGATGGGGGACTTGCCTTCACCACCACCGTGGGGATGGTCATTGGGGTTCATGACGGAGCCACGAACGGTGGGTCTCCAGCCCATGTGACGCTTACGACCAGCCTTACCGATGGAAATGTTCTCGTGCTCGATGTTGCCAACCTGACCGATGGTTGCCTTACACTCTAAGCGAATGTAGCGAACCTCGCCGGAGGGCATACGAACCTGAGCCATTCCGCCTTCCTTAGCCATCAGCTGAGCGGAGGTGCCAGCGGAGCGAACCAGCTGAGCGCCCTTGCCGGGATACAGCTCGATGTTGTGGATCACGGTACCGGTGGGGATAGCGGAAAGGGGCAGGGAGTTGCCGGGCTTAATGTCGGCAGACTCCGAAGAGAGAACGACATCGCCAGCCTTCAGGCCAACGGGAGCCAGGATATATCTCTTCTCGCCGTCTTCATACTGCAGAAGTGCAATGTTTGCACTGCGGTTGGGGTCATACTCCAGACGCAGAACGGTGGCGCTCATGTCCATCTTGTCGCGCTTGAAGTCAATGATACGGTACTTGCGCTTATTGCCGCCGCCACGATGACGAACGGTAATACGACCATAGCTGTTGCGGCCTGCGTGCTTTTGGAGAGTCTCGGTCAGGCTGCGCTCCGGCTTGGCCTTCTTGTCAATGCCATCAAAGCCATTCACCGTCATATGACGGCGGGAGGGCGTTGTCGGCTTATAGCTCTTAATCGCCATTGTGCATTACCTCCTTATACCATTCCCTCGAAAAGCTCGATGGGCTTGGAATCGGCACTCAGAGTCACGATTGCCTTCTTCCAGCTGGGACGGCGGCCTGCGGGATAACGGCCGCTACGCTTCAGCTTGCCCTGCATATTCAGGGTATTTACTTTCATCACCTTAACAGCGAAGATTTCTTCCACTGCCTTAGCAATTTCAATCTTATTCGCGTCCTTTGCAACTTCGAAGACATAGCGCTTCATTTCGGTTGCTTCCATGGACTGTTCGGTGATCACGGGGCGCTTAATGATATCGTAAGCGGTCTTCATGCGAACACCTCCTCAATGATAGCCAGCGCCTTCTTGTCAACGATCAGCTTTTCTGCATTCACGATGTCATAGACGCTGAGGATGGTGGCGGTAGTGGTGGATACGCCGGGGATATTACGAGCAGACTTGTAGATCACTTCGGAAACCTCGGGGGTAACCAGAATGGTCTTGCCTGCTTCCACTTTGCCCAGGAATTCGACAATTGCCTTGGTCTTGAAGTTCTCAAGAGCCAGATCTTCCACAACCAGGAGGTTACCCTCGGCTGCCTTTGCGGAAAGGACGGACTTCAGAGCCAGTCTCTTCAGCTTGCGGTTGAGGCTGTAGCTGTAATCACGGGGCTTGGGAGCGAATACGATACCGCCGTGGGTCCACTGGGGTGCACGGGTGCTGCCCTGACGAGCGCGACCGGTACCTTTCTGACGCCAAGGCTTTCTGCCACCGCCGGCAACTTCGGCGCGGGTCAGAGCGCTCTGTGTACCCTGACGGCAGTTTGCCAGATGGTTCTTCACGACCGCGTGAACGGCGGGCATGTTGGGCTCTACGCCAAACACAGCCTCGGAGAGTTCCACCTCACCGACCTGCTGGCCGGCCATATTATAAACCAGTGCTTTAGGCATATTTCAACTCTCCTCTCTTTAGCGTTTTCTGGCGGATGCCTTCTGGGGATTGACACGTGCAGATGCCTTCTGCGGGTTGGTGGAGGTGCCGGCTTCGCCGCGCTTCTCACGAACGACCTTGACAGAGGACTTCAGGTAAACCAGACCGCCCTTGGGGCCGGGGATGGCGCCACAAACTGCGATCAGGTTGAACTCAGGATCAACCTTTACGATGTCCAGATTCTGAACGGTGACCTGCTCAGCGCCCATGTGGCCTGCGCCGATCTTGCCCTTAAAGATTCTGGAAGGGTCGGTGCCCGAACCCATAGAACCTGCATGACGGTGAACGGGGCCGCCGCCGTGGGTCATGGGGGTGCGGCCTGCATTCCAACGCTTTACAACGCCAGCAAAGCCTTTGCCCTTGCTGATGCCGGTCACGTCAACGCGGTCGCCTGCTGCAAATACCTCAGCAGTAATGGCATCGCCTACATTCAGATCAGCAGCATTCTTGAGCTTAAACTCCTTCAGGTGCTTCTTCATGGCGACTTCTGCCTTTTTCAGGTGGCCCTGTTCGGGCTTGGAGAGCTTTCTCTCGGGGACTTCCTGATAGCCCAGCTGTACGGCACTGTAGCCGTCTTTTTCCGCGGTCTTCTTCTGCACAACTACGCAGGGTCCTGCTTCAATCACAGTGACCGGGATGACCTTACCGGCTTCGTCGAAGATCTGTGTCATGCCGACCTTCTTGCCGATGATGGCCTTATCCATTTGATTTCCTCCTTATATAAGGTTATTGGTTGACAAACGTGCAGAATTGCATTGGTTTGCCAACATGACCCGCCCATTCGAGTGATCCAATGGGCTAATGGGTGCTAACAAGCAAAGCAGCGTTTCTTAGAGTTTAATCTCAATTTCAACGCCGGCGGGGAGGTCGAGACTCATCAGCGCTTCCACCGTCTTCGGCGTGGACTTGGTAATGTCGATGAGACGCTTGTGGGTCCGACGCTCGAACTGCTCACGGCTGTCCTTATACTTGTGCACAGCGCGAAGGATGGTTACGATCTCCTTCTTGGTGGGCAGAGGGATAGGGCCAGAGACAGAAGCGCCGGTGCGCTTTGCGGTTTCTACGATCTTTTCTGCGCTCTGATCAATGAGCTGATGATCGTAGGCCTTGAGTCTGATGCGGATCATTTCCTTGGGAGTTGCCATTTGTGTTTTCCTCCTTGTGCATACGAAGTGATGTGTTTCTGTGCTCGCTTCGTACGGTGAGAAATCCGGTACACTCTTCCGTGCGTATCACTCCAGACCATGAAGAAGACCGGCATACAACGCCGGCCAACTCCCATTTGCTGACGATATACGCTCAGCGTAGGGACTTCTCAGCCGCCCGATTCACGGACATACTCCGCAGAAGTTACCGGCTTCGCCGCAATCTCCTGCATCATCGCATAATGCGCCCATCAGGGCACCTAAGTAGTGTACTATACACACTTTAAAATGTCAAGCAATATTTTTCTTTGTTTTTGAATCCACTTAGATTCCCTTCTTTTCTTCCGTAAGCCGTCAAACTTGGCGCTTTGCAGGAAGAATTTATATATTTAAATAGTTTACACCCTATTCTCCAATTATTTTCAAAAATAATAAAATTTTTTCAAAATAGTGATTGACAAAGGGCGTTTTATTGGGTATACTGAATCTCGCCTTGTACGGCAGATACGGCGGCATAGCTCAGTTGGCTAGAGCACACGGTTCATACCCGTGGTGTCACTGGTTCAAATCCAGTTGCCGCTACCATGGCTTCCGCAATTAGTGGAGGCTATTCGGCCCGTTGGTCAAGTGGTTAAGACACCGCCCTTTCACGGCGGTAACACGAGTTCGAGTCTCGTACGGGTCACCAACATAGCTGTCAAACGTCCGCAGTCTTGCGGACGTTTGACACAAATACGGAGGCATAGCTCAGCTGGTAGAGCGCTCGCCTCACACGCGAGAGGTCACAGATTCGAGTTCTGTTGTCTCCACCAGAAATACACCTGAAATCTTTGGATTTTGGGTGTTTTTTCTTTGTTTTGATAACTTTTCAAGCCTATAAAAAGCTTTATCTAAAAAGCATCTAAAAACAACTACAGAGCAATTAATTTTGGTTTGATTGCTTCATTCACCAACGCCGCCATATCTTGCATGCTTTTTTGTTGCAAGTGAGCATAAATATTTGCAGTCGTTGCGATATCACTATGACCAAGCCAACCCTGAATGTCTTTTAAATCCCTCCCCCCTTCATGGAGTAAGGTTGCGACGCTATGACGCAAATCATGGAAGCGTATGTAAGATAATTCGCTGTTTTTTAATGTTTGCGCAAAGTGTTTCGAAACATAATAAGGTTTTATTGGCTTTCCATCTTCATGTACACACACATATCCCGAATTATCATAGCCAGACCTTAGGAAAATGCGGTTCTGGTCTTGTTTTCCCTTAAGAAATTTTAGGTGGTTAAGAACATAATCTCCTAAGGGCAACATTCTGCGGCTTGACTTACTTTTGGTGTTATTTGAATAGATAACTTTACCATTTATATCAACCGCTGTATGCCTTATCAGCATTGTCTTCTTTTCGAAATCTATTGCATCCCATTTCAATCCACATACTTCACTTCTTCGCAGCCCGTAAGTGGCAGTTAATAGTACTACTGTTTCGAGCGGATCACCTTGAAATAGATTACAAAGCCGGCTAAGCTCATCAGCAGAGTATACCTTTCCAACCTCACTTTTTACTTTTCGCGGCAAAGTAACTCTGTCTGCAGGATTGTTTAATATCATATCCAATGACAATGCATAATTCAAAAATTTATGTATGTTCCCATGCTGTTTGTGCACGGTATTGGGTGAAAGTCCAAGCCTTGATCTTGAATTATAATATTCCTGTAAGACTCGAGGGGTAAGTTCCTGTAATGGCAGTCCTTTGAATGGCTCATACTTTTTGATATGATATTCAAATACCGCCTTGTATTGGATGAGAGTATTTTCCTTAACCTGATTTACCATTACATTTTCAAGCCAATCCCACATAGCATCAAGAAAAAGCTCTTTCCTACTATCAATTATTTTTTCAGAGAGTTTTTTCATCTCAAGCAATCTAGATTCCAGCTTTTGCTGCGCTTTTCGCTTATTGCCCTTTTCCCTTAACCCTGTGGATTCCCACTTTTGCTTTGGTTTTCCATTATTATCTTTATAACAATACACCATTTGCCAAATACCATTTTTTACTTGTAGGCTAGCTGTCATTATGAAATCTCCTTTCCGACAGCCTGATTTAACTGACCATTACAATCATGATTATAACACAGATTTTCATTTTCGAAAGCTGATACATAATTTATCAGTGCCTGCTTAGGTATTTTGATAATATTTCCAATCCGAATACTTGGGATATCTTTGTTTCGAATCATCTTATAGGCAGTAGAGCGTCCAATCCCTAAGGCACATTGTAATTGCTCAACACTAAGTACGTCAGGGTATGTAGCAAAGGGGTTATAACAGTTCATAAGTGCATTTTTCAATAGATTTAAATCCTTTCAATTGTTGTTTATCAAAAATGATGATTTGTTAAATCATTCAAAGGTCGAGGCAATGCCTTTTTGTTTGGGTATACAAAGATACCGCCTTAGAGAAAAACTCCTAATATAGTAGCCCTAGGGGTAGAGATATCAGTTATTAAAATAAGCTTCTAACCCTTCCTTATACTTAACTAGAAAGCTTTCAATGTCTTTACTAGAAAAATACTCAATTCGATATCTCTGTTTAAAATTACGCGCTGCTGTATTAGCATTCTCTATACCCATCCTCTCAAACAAGTCAACCAACTGACTATGAGTGAAAATTACAGTTTGATGCAGTAGTGCAAAATCATTGTGGTTCTTAAACTTACAAGGTAACTTATCCTTATCTCTCCGGTAAACCTCAATCAATTCGTCATTAACATTCCTTTGAAGCTTCTCAAAATATCCTGGTAGCTTGTCAAACTTCTTACTCCAATAGGAGCAGAGCATGCTAGGATCGTAGTCAGATAACCTTTTCCTCCGAAGCTCATAGCGAGCGCATTCCCTTTCACCCTCAGTCTGATTGGTCTTATCGTAGAACTGAATCTCCACATCATTATTCATGACCCAAATACTATGTATATCACCAGTAATAAGATTAGCGGTTTCAACTTTGTTTTTTGACTTAATAGTAAAAACCTCGGTAAACAGCAAGGTAATTAGTTTGTTTATCTTTAGATAAGGTTCAAAATCCTTTCCATCCTGACTATCGAACTTAAAATCGATTCTGGAAAAGGAGTATTTTTCAATTCCAGCCAAATTTGTGATTTCATCCGTTACCCTCTTAAATTCTGAATAAGATAAAATCTCTCCATCTCCGTAGTTTGAGACATTTATCCTACACTTACTAATTATTTCACCAGTATTAGATTTAACGTGAGATAAACAACTAAGATACTTGTGATTTGGGTTTTGCTCTCTGGGTTCAGTTACGATGTCATTTACCCTTAATTCTACCGTATGAATATTTCCTACAACTTGATATTCTTCTAGCTTTACTTCATTCATTGTTATTTCCTTTCGTGTTTGAATCAAAAAATCTAGTTTGAGCAAAGCATCTGAAAACCATCATAACAAGAAAGAAACCTTGACTTTATGATACTTTTTGTGATATACTGAAAGTGTATATTGAATGGCCAAATTCTTTTGCACCGCTTTCTATCAGCTTCAAACCTTTTCTCATTGTTACCTTGGGGGATCCCCCGTGAGCGCAACAAAAATTAACCCCACTCATAGAATTGCTACTTCTAGGTGAGTTATTTCTATTTTGGGCGCGAAAATCTAAGCCCTTAATTTCAAGGGTTGCAAACCGCTGACATTCTACAATTTTTATGTAGGATGTTTTTTATTTTACAGTCAAAGGTATCACCCCTTTCAGATATGCTGAACCTTTTTATTCTAACGATTTATATAGTGCTAGCAACTCTTTCTGTTTGAACATGTCTATCTTCTTATTTAGAAGTAGTACGTTTATAATTTCCTGCTCAAAATCAAAGTCATTAGCTTCTTCCTCAGTAACATCATCAACCACAGATTCATTGATCTCCAACTCTGAAAAATCTCTCAAACATTTTAGAACTTTTTCAATGGTATCATCACTGATAGAAGCATTTTTCTTAACCGAATTTAGGAGCATATACAATTCTATAGCCGAAGAGACACGTCCGATATAGTCATCTGCGTCCTTTGATTTAGAAGAATCAAAAATATCCTGTTTAATCATTTCTAGAACTTTCAATCCTTCAATTTTTACATCAATTAGGCGCTCAGATTCAACTGCGTTTCCATTATAGTATGTTGCTTCAATGGAGACCCACTTGCCTCGGGTTTCATCGTATTGAGTAGTAGGAATTTGAACAGTCGATTCTTTAATTTCTTTTGAAAGCACCATCTTTTGAATGGATAGCCTATCAACCTCTGAAAGTTGCTTTAGAAAAAGTTCTTCTGGCAACCCAAAGATTTTAGTCAACGTAGGCAAATGTTTTTTAGGGATCTTTTGTGCTCCTTTAATCCATAGGTTGATGTTCTGCTTCTTTATTCCTAGCTTTTCAGCTAACTCTTGATGCTGCATACCTGATAATTGAAGGATAAATTCTAGTCCGATTTTGTTTTCCATTAACGTCTTCACCTCACAGCAGTTTATTTACTGAGACAATATTATCACCATTTATTGTCCTAGTCAATACCTTTTTCCAAAAATTTTTTTGAACTATGTATTCCGAGAAACTAAGTCAATAGAACTAATCGAACAGGATAAATATTAAGGGGTGTGTTAGATTTGCTAACTCACCCCAATTTTGAACTAATTTAACTTAGCCAATAGCTCCCAGAACACCTGGGTTTTATCCGAGGAGCGGCACTAAATGAAGAGTCAAAGATGTGCGATTATCGCATTGCTTTTATGCCTTTGAATGAGCTTATCAAGCGTTGGTCTGCTAACACCTATAATCTTAGCAAACTTAGTCTTGTTGATCTCTCTGCTGTAATATCTTTTTATCTGCTCGTCAAATAGGCTTTTATCTCCTTGCCACTTACCTTTTCAATGAACCACTTATCTATACCTTGCTTTTCAAGGGCTTTAACTTGTCTCTACTCATTCTGATCTACTGTACTAACTCGCACATAAGCTATATTCATGGCTACATCTCCCTAGCTATAGTCTGCACCACAAATTATATCACTATGCAAAATAAGGATCGAGACCTTTCTTTCGAATTGTTAAATAGAAATAATACTAACCCTATTATTACAACTCTAGCGGCTGCTTCGATTGTAAATTTAGGGTTTATCCTATCGTTCATCATTGCTAAACCTGGACAAACTTAAAGCAAGGCACTTTTAATACCACTACTGTATTCAACGAAATCATCCCTACCTGTTTATAGTTAGAGTCGGGGGTAATTACATTTTCTTTTACTTCTAGGCATCACAGAGTAATCTTAGTAGCTCATTGCAACTCACCAGATGTCTTATTATAACCCGAACCGAATCTCCTTCAATTATAGAAAGCACAACCCCCAGCCCCTTAAGAGCTTGATTGCTCCCAAGGTTGGCTGGGGGTGTTTGCTTTAGATTGCGTCTTTTCGTTTTGTTGTCAGAGGCTCTCTATGGTTTACTGCACTGTTACGGTCTGAGCTGCCTCCGCTGCTGCGCTAATGCTGTTGTAGGTAGTCCATCCAGTCGATGCCGAAATGGTATCCGGGGTGGTATTTGTTCCACCAGAGATAGCACTGTCTCCTAAAGCAACAATAGAATTGTAATCATCCACAGTTAGATTGATGATAAGCTTATTGTTTGCACTGTCAAAGAAATATTTACCATAGTTTGCACCATTTGCCTCTTCAAGAGTATTTACCTGCGTGTAAGTTCCCAACAATAGATACGTACCGACGTTTCCATCTGAATAGGTCAGTTTGGTAATGTCAAAGGTGCTCCCCACTGCTACGTTCTGCAGATCAAGAGTTAGCAATGAGGTGATATTATCCCATACTGCTCCTGTGAAAGTAGGTGCTTCTGCTTCCAGTTC
>JHZO01000004.1 GCA_000620945.1 [Clostridium] viride DSM 6836
AAAAGGCCCGTTGGTCAAGCGGTCAAGACGGCGGCCTCTCACGCCGCAAACAGGAGTTCGATTCTCCTACGGGTCACCATTCCTTTTTGGGACTTGACATGCGGCAAAAAATAGAATATAATCTTATTGCTTTTGAAGAGCGGTAAGGAGAAGAAAGAGACTTTCTTTTGCTTACTTTTCTTCAACAGGAAAAGTTAGTTGGTGCTGATTGCAGCGAGGGTCCACCCGTTCCCATCCCGAACACGGAAGTTAAGCTCGCTTGCGCCCAAGATACTTGGCTGGAGACGGCCCGGGAAAATAGGTAGTGCCAACATAAGGAACCTCCCCACCATTCGGTGGGGAGGTTGTTTTTTATTTTAAAAGAAATATAGGAAAAAATTTTATACTAAGTTCATATAGCTATGAGGTAGTCCATTTATTCGGTTAAAAGGCAACGTAACCACATGTGGGCAATCTGTTCCATGCCAGATGCATTGGGGTGCACCCCGTCTATGGAGTGATACTCCTGCTCAAAAGAAGCTAAATCCGCTAAGTAACAGTCCGTCTCAAGGACTGCACTACAGATACTCTCGTTATACTCTGATAGAGGCGTACAATGATTGAATTGAATAAATGGTGCTATAGCTGGGTTTTCCAACATCCCACGACACAGCGTACCGCACCAAACTTGTGCATGGGGATAAACCGATTTCATTTCATATAACATGGAGGTGTAATTGGATTGAAATTCCGCGGGGGTCCGATAAAATGCCACATCATTTAATCCTGAATAAATGAGAATGTAATCTGGATCCATTTGATCTCGTCTTAGCTTTGCAATTCTCCAAGGGGAACTAGCAGCTTGATACCCATCCCGGCACACAGTGCTCCCAGCGTAGGAATGATTGACCAAAAGCTCACCGCCACAGCCTTCGATGACTTTCATCCACCAGGTGTCTGCCAGGGAGGAAACTCCAGTCGTGCGGGAAAAAGCGGGATGATAGAAAACCCCATCGGCGGGCGTATAACCATAAAAGGTGCTAATCGAATCTCCCAAAATAGAAAACCTTGGGCACTGGTCCCTTAGCATATCCATTCCTCCTAGTATGAAATGTTTCCATTTAACTTCTTGTACTAAGGCGTCATGCACGATTCTTCCAGTATAACAAAATTCACCCGAGGAAGGAAGTGATAGGAGCAATTTCTTCATAAATATCTACCGATTTCAGCAAAAACTTTTGAAAAGTACTGGACAATTTAGATAAAAAGCTTTATTATGAATAAAGTGTGTCAGTGTGCCTTGCCCGCAGCTGACACGGGGGAATTAGAGAATTTTGGTAAGGAAAACAGAGGTGATGCTATGAAGCATAAGTTTTACGGCGGAGTGCATCCTGCCGAACACAAAGACGCTACTGAGCACAAGCCCATAGCCCCACTGGCGAACGCTCCGGCTCAGGTGGTCATCCCGATGAACATGCATATAGGTGCTCCCTGTAAGCCTATTGTTGCCAAGGGTGATCAGGTCAAGATTGGCCAGCTGATTGGTGAAACGACAGGATTAGGCGCTCCCATTCATGCCAGCGTGTCCGGTAAGGTTGTTGCAGTGGAACCCCGTCCTGCTGCCACCGGCTTTCCCGTGATGAGCGTTGTCATTGAAAATGACTTTCAGAACGAAGTTAGCCCTGACTGCAAAAAACGCGACAATGTAGATGCCCTCACACCACAGGAAATTGTTGACATCATTCGTGATGCTGGCATAACCGGTATGGGCGGCGCAGGCTTCCCCACCCACGTTAAGATCGGCTCTGCCATCGGCAAGGCAGATACGATTATCGTGAATGGTGCAGAATGTGAACCCTACATAACCTCCGATCACCGCCTCATGCTCGAACACGGTGAGAAAATCATTCAGGGTGTCCGCTTCATCATGAAAGCACTTTCGCTAAACAACGCTTTCATTGGGGTTGAGGACAACAAAATGGATGCCGTCACACACCTGAAGGGTTTGGTCGGCGAAAAGAACGATATTACAGTAGAAGCGCTTCACACCTGTTATCCCCAGGGTGCGGAAAAGCAGCTGATTCAGAGAATTACCGGCAGAGAAGTCCCTCCCGGCAAGCTGCCCGCAGATGTCGGCTGCTGCGTATTTAACGTGGCTACCGTTTCTGCAGTCTACGACGCCGTTGTCTCCGGCATGCCACTTGTGCAGCGTATTGTCACCGTAACCGGCGGTGCAATCAAGAATCCAGTGAATTTGTTAGCTCCCCTTGGAACCTCCTTTGAGCATCTTGTGGAAGAGGCAGGAGGATTCTCCGAGCCAGCTAACCGCGTGATTTCCGGTGGCCCCATGATGGGTGTGGCTCAATATGATTTGTCTGTCACCTTAGGTAAGGCAACCAACTGCGTGCTGTGCCTCTCGAAAAAGGAGATGCCGGCCACCAGTGAACGTCACGTTTGCATTCGCTGCGCGCGTTGTGTCAATGTATGTCCCATGCACTTGCTTCCTCTCTACATGAATATGTACTCCAAAAAGAGTGAGTGGCGCGAGGCGGAAACCCTTCGCCTTATGGACTGTATGGAATGTGGCTGCTGCCAATACATCTGTCCGGGTCGTATTCCGCTGGTGCAACAGTTCCGCACTGCCAAGTTTGAAGTTCGCCAGTTAGCGGCGAAAAAGTAAGGGAGGGGAGAAAGCATGAACGAACAACATAGATTAAGTGTGGCATCCTCTCCGCACGCGTCATCGCCCGTGGGCACAAAAAATCTGATGCTCGATGTGGTCATTGCACTGATTCCGGCGCTCTGCATCAGCATTTACTTCTTTGGCCCCCGTGCATTGACCATCACCGCGGTTTCTGTAATCGGATGCGTTTTCTTTGAGTGGCTCTATGAAAAGGTAATGAAGAAGCCCAGCACCATTGGCGACTATACCGCCGTTATCACGGGCATTCTCTTGGTCTTCGTTTGCCCGGTCACCCTGCCTTACTGGATGGTGCTCCTTGGCGACTTCTTCGCCATCATCATCGTAAAGCAGCTCTTTGGTGGCCTTGGCACGAACTTCTTAAACCCCGCACTGGCTGGACGTGCATTCTTGATGCTCTGCTACCCTGTGCCCATGACGACCTGGATTAAGCCTGGCGTTGAGAACTGGGCAAGCATTGGTACGGTGGTTGATGCCGTGACCGGCTCCACCCCGCTCTCCAATGACCTCATGAAGCATGGTACCTTGCCCGACGCTTCCCTGTGGGATATGTTTATCGGTAACGTGGGTGGCTGCGTGGGTGAAGTATCGGTTTTAATGCTCCTCTTGGGTGCAGCATACATGCTGTTCCGTGGGGTCATTCGCCTGCGTATCCCCTTGGCTTACCTTGGCACCGTTGCCGTCATTGCCTTCCTCTTCCCCAAGGGGGATGTAGGCAACCTGACTTGGATGCTGTATGAACTGATGGGCGGCGGTATCGTGTTGGGTGCCTTCTTCATGGCAACCGACTATGTGACCAGTCCCAATACCCCGAAGGGCGAAATCATTTTTGGTGTTGGCTGCGGTCTGATTACCATGCTGATTCGTTATTTTGGTGGTTATCCGGAAGGCTGCTGCTACTCCATCCTCATTATGAACCTTTGTGTCTGGCTCATCGATAAGTACACCTTGCCTTCTCGCTACGGTGTTACGAAGGCCATGAGACAAGAGGCCAAGGCACTCGAAAAGCAGCAAAAGTTAGCAGCAAAGGAGGAAGCCAAATCATGAGTAATCCCGGAACTGAAAAGAAAAAAGAGCCAGGAATGATTACACTCGTTCTCACCTTGGCGATTATCAGCATTGTGATGGCTGCACTCCTGGGTTTTGTTAATAAGATGACCCTTGAACCCATTGCTGCAAATACTTGGGCAAAAACTGAGACAGCAATGAATCAGGTCTTGCCTGCGGATGAGTACAAACAAGTCGAATATACTGGTAGCGACCCCTATGTTAAGAGCATCTATAAGGCTGGCGAGGAAGGCTATGTAGTACTGGTTACTCCCACCTCCGGCTTCAGTGGTGCCATTGAAATGATGGCTGGTATCAGTAATGATGGTGCAGTCACCGGCATTGCAATCATCAACCATGCAGAAACCTCTGGCTTAGGTTCCAAGGCAACGGATCCCAAGTGGCAGGCACAGTTCGTTGGCTCCACCGAAGAGGTGAAAGTGCAAAAGGATGGCGGCACCATTCAGTCCATTACTGGTTCTACCATTACTTCCCGTGCGATATGTGACGGCGTAAATGCTGCACGTAGCGCGCTGGCAGAACTGGGTTAAGGAGGAATTGCGATGAATGTGAAAAAGCAATTTTGGGAAGGGTTAATTACCCAGAACCCGGTTCTCGTTCAACTGTTGGGCATGTGTCCCATGTTGGCGATCACCACCAGCATGTTCAATGGCATTGGTATGGGTCTTTCCGTTATGCTGATTTTGACCTGCTCCAACGTCGTTATCTCCATGCTTCGAAAAGTCATCCCCAACAAGGTGCGTATTGCTTGCTACGTGGTCGTCATTGCATCCTTCGTGACCATTGTTGACCTACTGCTCAAGGCGTATGTACCGGCCCTGTCCGCAAGCTTGGGTCTGTTCATTCCCCTGATCGTCGTAAACTGTATCATTCTCGGTCGTGCGGAAGGCTTTGCCTCCAAAAACAGCGTTGCTGCCTCCGCTCTGGACGGTATTTTCCAGGGCTTCGGTAACATGGTTGCTTTGACCGCGATGTGCATCATTCGTGAGCTTCTGGGTGCCGGTACCTTTGGTGGTGGCATTCTGAACGGCGGTGACGGAATCCGACTGATCTCTGAAAACGTGGTTGCTCTGGGCATGATTCTTCCCGTGGGTGGCTTCCTGACCTTAGGCTTCTTGATTGCAGCCATGCAGTATTTCCTGAATAAACCCAAGAAGAAGGAGGTTGCCAAAGGATGACACAGATTCTTGCAATAGCCTTGGGAGCCGTCTTAGTAAATAACTTTATTCTCTCCCAATTCCTTGGCATTTGCCCCTTTATGGGCGTGTCCAAGAAGATTGATACCGCGTTAGGTATGGGTATGGCGGTTATCTTTGTTATGGGTGTTGCTTCTGCGGTTAACTACCCCATCAACAAATACTTACTCTTGCCCAATGACCTGATTTTTATGCAGACCGTAACTTACATCTTAGTGATTGCTTCCCTGGTTCAGTTCGTAGAAATGTTCCTGCAGAAGGCCGTACCGTCTCTTTACGAAGCTCTGGGTGTGTATCTGCCCCTCATCACCACAAACTGTGCGGTGTTGGGCGTGGTTCTTCAGAACACACAGAAAACCTATAACTTCATTGAGAGCGTTACCTACGGTGTGACCGGTGGTATTGGATTCCTGGTTGCGATCGTGCTGTTTGCCAGCATTCGTGAGCGTTTGGAATTTGCCGTGTGTCCGAAGAGTTTTGAGGGATTCCCGATTGCTCTCGTCACAGCCAGCCTGTTAGCCTTGGCTTTCATGGGCTTCTCCGGCCTGAAAATTTGGTAAGGGGGCAAAGGTAGATATGAATACTGTATTATTAGCCCCTATCATTTTGGGCGTTTTGGGAATCGTCTTTGGTGCAGTCCTCGCATTTGCATCCAAGGTGTTTGCCGTTGAGAAGGATCCTCGTGAAGAGGAAATTGCTTCCATTCTGCCCGGCGCGAACTGCGGCGGTTGTGGTTACCCCGGCTGTAGCGGCTACGCAAACGCAGTGGTAAAGGGAATTGCTCCCGTCAATGCTTGTAGCCCCGGCGGTGCAGATCTTGCTAAGCAAATCGCAGAGATCATGGGTGTGGAAGCTGAAATTGGTGCCAGAAGAGTAGCCGAAGTGCTTTGTAGCGGCCATGGCTGCGATAAGCTTCGCTACGACTATGTTGGTCTGAGCGACTGCCGTGCGATGGTAAAGGTATCCTCTGGTCCCTTGCAGTGTACCTATGGCTGCCTTGGCGGTGGTACCTGTGAACAGGTTTGCCAGTTTGATGCCATTCATATTGTGAATGGCGTAGCAGTGGTCGATCCGGATGCTTGTGTAGCATGTAATCAGTGCGTTGAGGTTTGCCCGAAGAACCTGATCCATATGATTCCTCTGAAGACCAAGCGTCACGTCGCTGTCAATTGCCACTCTGAGGCAAAGGGTGCTGAGGTTCGCAAGAGCTGTGACGATGGCTGTATCGGTTGCGGACTCTGCGTCAAGGCATGTCCCAAGGAAGGTGCCATTGTCGTGGAAAACAACCTGGCAAAGATCAATTATGACCTTTGTAT
The DNA here is from genome assembly GCA_000620945.1 of [Clostridium] viride DSM 6836. Classification (GTDB taxonomy): domain Bacteria; phylum Bacillota; class Clostridia; order Oscillospirales; family Oscillospiraceae; genus Evtepia; species Evtepia viridis. The sequence continues at coordinate 6,261 of JHZO01000004.1, forward strand.
TGGCTGTGGACTCTGCGCACAGGCATGTCCTCGCAAGACCATTACCATCGATGGCAAGGTGCCCGAACCCAAGCCAAAGAAGGAAGACAAGCTCACCCCTCAGGATTCAAAGGAAGCAGCCGTGGCACAGGATAAGAATGCTCCTGTTCCGGACGGTGTGCGTACCGCCCCCGCTTCCAAGGATCTGGATACTCCGGCAGAAATGCTGCAGAAGCAGGCAGAACGCCACGCTGAGAAAAAGATTACCGACCCAAAGTGATGTAAAAAACCGGAATGGCAATGCCATTCCGGTTTTTCTATATCATTACTTCTTTCGATAGGAATCGCATTCGGTGCACTCACACTTATGGGTACTAGGACCACAGCAGCCGACTGTGATGGTCTCTAATGAACATTTATTTTGCTGATCATTATGAAATGCACACTCAGAAACGTGGCAGCTAATTCTAGAATTTGCTGGTGATTGGCTCTGATTCATGAAGTTTCCCTCCTTTTCATGATCTAAGCTTAGTATCAGCTTAGGTATGAAAAATATACAAGAAACGACTGGCATTTTCGATCCCAGTGCATAGGATGGGTGGGAGGTGATTGGGTGAATCTGCGCAACAATCACATAACTGTGCGGGAGCTTTTGGAGAATCCGGCCTCGAGGGCGGTGCTGGAGCGTCGTTTTCCAGAAGCAATGCGGCTACCGATCGTAACCATGTCGGGCTCTTTAACGTTAGAACGTGCCATGAAATTGGTATCGGCGTATATACCGCAAAAAACCATTGAGGAAACGATTCGTGAACTGCAAAGCTTATAGACAAAGGAAAGAATCCCGTGCCAAAAGTCGTTTGGCAGCGGGATTCTTCTTTGATTTCATGTGGCTTTTTGGAACTTGGCGTACCACCTTAGGCTATCTCGCCCTTTTAGGTGCAAGAGTATCATGGAGTACATTGCATCGAGGGATACAAGTACGAATAAGAGTGAGACTACAAGGGGATGAATCGAGGCAAGCATGGGACGAAGGAGGGGGTGCAATCCATAGACCAAGAGGCAGGCAAGCAGACCCCAAAAGACCGTAAACAGTAAACACACACGTCCATTGATGTTCCCGCTAAGATCACTGTAATCCCAAAACTTAACGCCAAGACCAAACTCATAAAAAAGGGCTGTCACGTATTCCACCAAGGTTGCTGTTACCGCACCAAAAAGAATGAGTAGTCCCGGCCGATCTATGATATATGCGGGAAGGGCTAAAATGGCAACTGCGCCAAAACCATAGACCGGGCACAGGGGAAAGAGGAAAAAGCACTTTCGGTCGTGTCGTTTTCCTCGAATAAAGCGGCTGAATCCGACTTCCAATAGAAAACCGACGAAACTATAAAAGAGAAAGCAAGAAAACAAATATGACATGAAAACACCTCAACCTTAACATGGCAGGAAACTAAGGTTTTATACCAGTCAAATATCGGCAGGGAAGCGAAAAAACGGAGAAAAAAATGTGTTAACATGAGAAAAAAGATTGACAGAAAAGACAAACTGTGCTATCATATGTTAGCTGACACGCAAGGAAACAAGCTATGCGGGTGTAGTTCAATGGTAGAATTCCAGCCTTCCAAGCTGGTCGCGTGGGTTCGATTCCCATCACCCGCTCCAATATGCGTCTGTAGCTCAGGTGGATAGAGCAACTGCCTTCTAAGCAGTGGGTCAGGGGTTCGAGTCCCTTCAGGCGTGCCATTCTAACGTTCCCCTCTAGTTACAGCAACCTTATGGTGGGTATAGCTCAGTTGGTTAGAGCACCGGATTGTGGTTCCGGGGGTCGAGGGTTCGAATCCCTTTACCCACCCCATATGACCTCGGGAGAGAGAGCCGGAGCAAGCGGTTTCGGCTCTCTCTTGCTAGGGTTTCGTCACGTTGGGGTGTAGCCAAGTGGTAAGGCACGGGACTTTGACTCCCGCATTCGTTGGTTCGAGTCCAACCATCCCAGCCACTTTTTTGCGTTTACAAAGGATACGACCCGTTAGCTCAGCCGGCAGAGCACCTGCCTTTTAAGCAGGGTGTCCGGAGTTCGAATCTCCGACGGGTCACCATACAAAGCCCTGCAATCTCAATGGTTGCAGGGCTTTTGGCTGCTTGTTTTGCATCAGAGATATAGGTAAAATGAGGCACAACCTATTAGCATTTTTTAAAAGGTGTCAGTCAAGCTGTCAGTCAAACAAGGAGGGTTTTATTTGCACTTATTCAAAAGGTTTGTAATGTCTGACAAAAGTACGTATTTCATTCAAAAAAAAAAGCTATTATGGGTTTTGGGTTTGTTTGCGCTCTTAATAATTATATCTTATTTGATAACTTATAATTGGAGGCCTATTGGAGCACTCAGTGTGGACAAAGCAAATGCAATATGGAGCATTTTATTAAATTTGTCGTGTGGGTATATAGTCTCACTTATGTTTTACTTAATGTTAGTATTTAGAGGAGAACATAATACTTATTGCAAACGTCAGGCAATATGTAAGAGGGTCTATAACTACTATCTAAGAATTTATACACACTTAGAACAGATACTAGCTATATATTATGAGTTTGATTGGGGCGAAGGCACCGGAAGGGATTATTTCGATATAAAAGATAAGGAGTATTATACATCTTTAATTGAGTGTGAAAAAATGACCACATGCGACGATGTTATCAAATATGCATCACGTGTAGTGCAAAAAAATATAGAACTAATTGAGCCACACCTTGATAGCTTGAGTAAATTTGCTGTTGATATTTTTGTTGAGCTTCAAGAGACATATATTTTTGAAAACTTAGAGGATGAACTCGTTTTTGATATGGCGATATCAATCTTTATAGATAATTTAGAATCTGTTCATAAAAAATTGAATACTATAAGGAAAAATGGCTGGATCGAAATTATGAATAAAGAATGAATTATATTTTAATAAGAAAGTAACCACCCGAGCTCAATAGGAGTTCGATTCCCTTCGCCCGCTCCAAACAAAAAAACCTCGAAAACCTTGATATTAAGGGTTTCCGGGGTTTTTGGTTTTTCTTATTGTTGGATAGATTTGGGTGGAAAAGAGCTAAAAAACGCACTTTTCTTTTGAAGATGCAGGTCAAGATGCAGGTCAAAGCTCAGTAAATTGGTTTGTATTTTATGCGAAAAAATAAAAAGCACCCCGAAAGGTGCAATTTACAATTTGACATGTTTTTTAGGGCAGCCAAAACCGCTCCCTAAGATCAAGGGAGCGAGTACTACATATATTGAGCTAACTCAAAGGTTGATAAATAATAACGTTCTCCATTGGAAAGAACTTCATAAGAGACCATATCTTCAAGAACCTTTATAACTCGAAACAGCTCACCCTCTTTTGCAAAAGGATGATTATGCATACCCGAGGATATTTTTATAATATCTCCAGTAGATATGCTGTGACGATCTGGATCTATGGAGCTTACTTCTGTATTGACTACATTGTGAAACAAACCATCATTACCTCTTATAACATATAAATTATCACGCCAATTGCTTTTAATAACTCCAATTTGACCAGGTGCAATCCCTTCATCATTGTTCAGAACTATTACCTTTTACCCAGGCCAGAACTCCTCACAAACTCACCTCACTATAGTAGTATAGATGAATTTGTAACGATCTGCGTCAATTAGCATACTGTAAAAACTCCCCCGAGGAAAAATCCAAGGGGGAGTAATGCTAGGTAATAAGTATTTGTAAATCCGCGGCTATCTAAGGCCTCAATACATGCTATGAGCCAAACAAACGAAGTGTAAAAAGCCAGAGGAAGGATAATTTCAACCTCTGACTTGAACGTTTTCAATTCTGTAAAGAGTAAAAATAAGGGTCATTTATAATTTCAATAATCGGTAGTATCCCTTTCCACGCATCGTTAAAAAAGCGTTTCGGATATTGGACAAATCGTGTGCCTCTCTACAGTATGTGCAAACGTTATCGTAAGTAGATATATAAACGATAAGGGGTATTTTTAGTTTTGACGCGATACAAAGTCTATGCTGCCCGTCTATTACTATGTAGTGTCCACACTTACACATCACTATGCTTATCCGCATGGTTGATTCATTAAAGCGAGTTTCCAAACTTCTGGCAATACATTGACAATATGCTTCATCGTTTCTTGGAAATCCTTTCTTATAAAATCTAATTCTTTCAAACGGGATTTGAATTTGATTAGGTTTTAATAGAGAACAAGTCCCAGAAAGCCTTTCGTGACAGGTTCCATCAAAAAGGTTCATGCAAAATTTTTTCCCTTCGGTCAAGAATCCATTGACCCTAACTTCGTCTTCGCACATTATCCACACCTCCTTTTCAACGTATTTTTATTAAGAATAAACTAGAACAATCTGTACTTATTATTGTAATAATCAAATGCTTTTCGCATAAGAGTTTACAAACGGGGGAGGCATCTATATGGAAAAATTATTTGTTGCAGTTTCTGGTTTTGCTCATACCATTTGGCTTATAGGGGTTTGGATCGCGGCAATTACTTTGATAGTCTCCGTTTGCAAATCGTTTTTACAAGGGGATAGACATGGCGCATTGAAAGAATTTTTTAGCTACGGGGCAGTATTGGCTTTACTTTACCTCTTTCCTCAAATTCTAATGGCCATGCCACAAATTGTTCCAGATTTTCTTAATCATATTTTTGGTTTATAACAGGGCTAAAGAGCTTGCACCTTACATCTCCAAGCTTATCCCCATTAGCATATTTTTGTAATATTCAAATTTAATTTGCATAAGAGCTTAGAATAAAGATGGGAGGTTTTTTGTTGGATGACTTTTATTTAATTCTCAACTTCGTTGTTGGACACTATCATATTATCGGACTAGCTCTTTTTTTGTCGTTATTAATCTGGGTGATATATTCATTTAGTATATGTATACTCAGAGACAATTGGTATTGCGCTGATAGGATTATCACAACGTGGGGCTTCAGAATTTTTATAATTCTGTTTATTTGCACGCTTTGGAAAATCTTGCTCCGCACTTAAACTTAGAGTGTAGTTTCAACCTCCCTTTCAGCGTCTACTTAAGCATTACAAATCCTTCCACTAACAAATCTTTACCTAGTACCATCATATATTTATTACTCCGTCTGCGGAGAAAACCCTGTTACCATAGAGTAACAGGGTTTTCTTGTACTTGTTTTTAAATTCACAGGATTCTGACTGCGACGATATGAAAATCATAAAGATCAACGGGCGCAGAGTTATTATATGAGCGACGATACTAGAACCCGCCTGGTTTTAAATGGTAAAAAAACCCCAAAATTCGTTGTAATATTTAAGTCTTTAAAGTATACTAAAAAATAAGCCTCATATCATTAAATAATTCTGCTGACATGACTTGTATAACCTTGACGATGCTTTCTTAAAAGCTTTATAAACTCTTCGCGGTTTGACGTGTTAGTTAGTAAATAGAACAGCTTTTTAGGTTTCATATTATCCTCCTAAACAAAATAAAAGGTGGTATTTCAGTATGGACAAGCGCATAGGAATCCTTCATCTTTCAGATGTGCACGCAAGTGAAAAGAGCCAAGACACTATCCAACGGCTTGTCACTCTTTTGAAAGATGATGTTAGTATTCTTAAAGACAAATATAATGTTGATATTAAAATGGTTTGCATTAGCGGCGACTTAATTAATTCTGGTGATGCTGCAAGCGTGGAGCTAGAAATTGCGTTAGACGTATTTCTACAGCCGATAATGGAGATGTTGCAGCTAGATGAAAAAGGCGTGTTTATTGTCCCGGGCAACCATGAAATTAAGCGAGAAAGTATCGTATCCTATATAGAGGCCGGACTTGAATCCACGCTGACTTCAGAAGCCAATATAGAGGCCTTCATGAATAAAATTGACACCGAAAGTCTAAAACGAATTGAGTATTTCGATCATGATTTTGCCTCCATGTTTGGCGGGGAATTATTATGGGAAAGTCCATTGGCCCGAGCATACATGCTGTCCATTGGAGATTTTAACTTCGGTGTATGTTGTGTTAATTCTGCGTGGCGTTCTACTGGAATAGGGAGTGCTGAAAAACGAAAGATGGTGGTTGGTCGCAAACAAATTATTGACAGTTTTGAAAAAGTTAAGTCAGCAGATATCAAGATTTGTATTATGCACCATCCTTTAGATTGGTTGGTAGATGATGATAAGACCGCTGTTGAAAAATGCATTAATCAATTTGATATCGTTCTTAACGGCCACATTCACGAATCAGATACTAAAGTTTACACTTCATTTAATGGACAAACCCTTTATAACACTTGCGGCAAATTCGATAACTCTAGTGATATATATAACGGCTATACTTTAATGGCAATAAATCCATATAACAAGGATTGCGACGTCTTCTTGCGCCAGTATATGGATTATCCCAGAAATTGTTTTGATACAGCAATAAATATGATTCAAGGAGGTATATTTTCAACTTCGTTAGGAAACAAAGATGATAAATTAGCTTTAGGGTATAATGTCATTCATGCCATAGAATCAAAGTTCTTAGATTATGCAAATAGTTATTTTGTTTCTAATGTTGCGGCAGGTAAAGCGTTAAAAAGTTTTGATGCGTCATTTATCGCACCTGAACTCAGTAGGCATTCTGAATATGAAAAGGAAACATTGTTCGAAAAAGATAATGAAGAGGATGAAATTTCTCTAGAATCTATATGTAATGGACATCAGAACATTCTTCTTTTAGGCAGAAAAGAAATCGGAAAAACTACGGTATTACATTACATAACTAAACATTGCCTCTCAAACTTTAATACGCTAAAAACTGTGCCTATTATTATTAATACATTGTATGCTGATTATGCAGGAAAAAATGTAATGACTCGAGCCGCACATAGATTCATAAATGATTACTGTGGTGAGTCTGAATCTTTTTCTTTGAGTGATGTTGAGGCTTTATTAACGGCTGGCCTTTGTACAGTGATGTTTGATAATTTTGAAACTGTTGATGAACGCCAACTTGTAAAGATTAACTCCTTTCTCTGCGAGTATCCCAATAACAAGTTTATATTCTCAGAGAGAGAGTCTGTTAGTGCTAGATGCTTGAGAAAAATCGATGTTATTCCTTCGTGCGAATATGAGGTAGTTCACATATGTTCTTTGACAAAAAACCAAATACGGCTTGCTGCAGCCCAGAGTTTTTTGATAGAGGATAGTTCGGCGTTGGTAGATAAAATAATGCTTTGCTTCAAAAAGACTACGCTTCCAAAGACACCTTTTGTTTTGTCCCTAATTATCTCCATCTGTGACACTGTTGACTTTACTCCAATCAATGAAGCTGTTGTTATGGAACAGTTTATGGAGACTCTTCTTGCGAAGTCTTCACCTACTGAGGCTTATTCCACTACATTTGATTTTCGCATTAAAGAAGATTTTTTAATCCATATAGTGTCATACATGCATGAGCACAACAAATTCTGTTTGTCTAATGAAGAATTTGATGAAATTCTCTCGGCCTATCACGCTGCAATAGGATTCGCGGTTCGTGACACGAGATTCGATGTGCTATTTATTGAAAATGGAGTTCTTATCTGTACAGAGCGCATGGTTACTTTTAGATATAGTTGCATGATTGAGTATTATCTTGCAAAGAAAGCTGAGCAATCTCCTGACTTTTTGGCATACATATTGAGCGATAATAACTATTTAAATCACCCAAGCGAACTACTATATTATACTGGACTCAATAGGCGCAGTATTGAAGTAGTGGAAGCACTACAAGCTAAATTGTTTCAAGATTTAGAGGCATTGCAGGAAATAACTTCTGAACTTGAAGATTATAACATTAACATTAATATTGCACTTCCAGACGAGTCTTTCTCACAAAAACTTAGTAAAAGCAAGCTATCACAAGTGGAAAGTGATAAGCTGCATAATACAAGAGATTCTTCCGAAGATAAATTGCCAGAGGAAATGGATAAGCATACGGACTATGAAGACATGGAAGCTTTTGTGCAAACACTTCTTATTTATGGAAGTTGTTTAAAGAACCTAGAACTAATTACAAAAGACAAGAAGGAGCATATATACAGGAACTATATCCTGGGATTGTGTATAATGTTAGGTATTCTCAAACGAAATACAGAGGCTTATTTTAAAGAAGAGATTAATGCAATGTTAAATGACCCAGAAAAACATTCCGAAGAAGATATCCGAAGAATTGAGGTTCTTACTAATGACATTATAAAGATAGCTCTTCCTTTAGCAATTCAAAATATCGCTTTAGAAAATATTGGAACAACAAAACTTAAGGCTATTATTGAAGGTGTTCTCCGTGACGGTGAAAGTGGCGATTTTCCGAAGCTTTTTAGTGTATTTTTGTTTTGCGATTTACGCTTGCCTGGCTTACGAAATGAGCTGCAAAGATATGTTGCCGACGCGAAAGACAAGTCATTATTAACTATCATATTTTTCAAACTCATGTACTATTATCGTTATAGATATTTTAGCCCATCGTTGGATTCGTTCCTTGAAAACACATTAGCAGATATCAACAGAAAGCTAAATGGAGGAAGTAAGCAGGGCAAAGAGCTTATTATACAGAGTCTTAAAAAGCACAATCGACTTCCTCGCATGTGATTTCATATCCATTAAAACTATTATTACACCTAAATAACAGCTTTTCCTTTAGCCCGTATGCTCAATTAGAAGCTACTCTATCTTCTGATCTATATCAGCAGTAAGTCTGTCAGCATCTCGTTCCTATATCCGCCAATCCTCCCGGCGAAACACTATCTCCTCTACGGATGAGGTTCCCGTCGTATTAAATCGATCCACCCCCACGCGCAGATAATACGGCGTTCTTTCTTCAACGAATTGCCATAGCTCTTTGCTTATCTTAGGATTCCGCAGCTTGCGAAGGCCTTGCTCCTCTTTTTGTCGAACTACATTTGTGGCAATACCGTCCTGCTCTGCAATTTGTTTCAACGTTTGGTTCTGGAAGTATCTACGCTCAATCGTATTGGTCTGATCCGAGGGGAGTTTGGCAAGAGCCTTGTTCAATTCAGCACGCAGTTGATCAAGCCATATCCGCTTCTCAGCATCCTCATACTGATCTGTGGGGTCTGGTATGATAGCTGCTAAGGTTCCATCCTCATCATCCTGTAAAGGCGAATCTAGGCTCATAGCTCTATGTATGGCGTCTACCTGATAACCTGCCACCGCCCTGAATGCGTTCTTAAGGTGGAACGAGAGCCAGCCAATGAAGGACATGCCCTTTTCGGGTGAATAACTCTGGACAGCCTCCACAAGGGCAAGGAAGCCAGATTGGTATAAATCATCAATAGATACCCCACCATAGCCATTAAGCTGTCTTGCTCTTATCCCTGCTTGCTGAGATATGAACTTCTCAACCTGCTCCCATAACACCGGGAGCAGGTTTTCATTTCCGCTCTGGATAGCCTCCACAAGCTTCTCATTAGTCATCGCACAGTTCCCCCTTACTTAGACTTAGATATCATCAATGATCTGCACGCCTAAGGAGGCTGTCACATTCACATTGGAAGTGAACATGCCAAAGTGCTTACCAAGTAGCTCCAAGGCCTTGAGCTTGTCACACATGCGAATCTCTCGCTCTATGCCTTCTCCATTAGGAGTTTGTATTACTCTCACCTTCAGGGCTGCTATAGCGGCGGTATCGTCTCGGGAAGCTTCTGGGCGGATGGTAACGGTATCAAAGTCAATCACATCCTCTGGATTAACAAAAGCTACTCTCGCCAATTCACGTATAACAATCTCTTGGTTAACTCCTGTTCGCTTAGAAAGATCTGCCATGGCTTTATCTAAATACGCGCGTATATCAGGTTTTCTCAAGTTCTCTTCTCCAATGCTATAAGCCGTTTTTGAGCTATACCCTGCACGTATGGCGGCCTGTGTAGCATTAAGATCAATCAGGTATTCATCAACAAAGCGTTTTTGTTTTTGTGTTAGTCTGGCCATCATTTCACCTCACAATAAAGAAAGTAAGAAGCGCGCAAGCATTTGCCTACACGCCTCAAATAATTGGCTGTCACTTTAAGAGGCCAACTCTCTGGACGTGCCCTGTGATTATTCGCCCCTGATAGCCTCAGGGAGCACTTGCTCAAAGTATTCATCTGTGCCCATGATATCGAAATACTCTGGACGCTGGATCACGCTTCTAGCGTAGGTAATGAGTGATTCTGCGGCCTCAGCCTTCTCCTCAGCACTATAGAACCGGTGTGCCAAAACCAAACTATTCTCACTCGCATAGCGATGCACCAATCTTTCCATGGTGCGATTGCCTGTACAGCGTTCTAGCATGGCGTTCAGGTCAGCGCTGGTTAGTCCGAAGTTAGCATTCAGCAGATTTGCATCCGGGGTTAGCTTAGATCCATCCAGCATGTGTGCAGCAAAAACAGATTCCTTGTACTGTTCCACACGCTGCGTAACGGCGCGCAGGGCTTCCCGGTGAATGGTGGACATATCTGCTTGGAGCTGTGCTTGAACCTCGGAAAAGCGTGCAGCACTCCAATTCTCACGCTCTTTTTCATGCTCCTGAATTCTTTGTTCCTTTGCTTGGATTTTGTCCACAGTGTCAGTGGTGATTTTTCTAATGTCTGCAATTAAGCTCATAGGAGTCTCCCTTTCTGTTTAAGTTCTCCTTTCATACCCTAGGGCTCCTGGCGTGGATGAAAGGAGAACCCACGCCAGGAGAAAATAAAAAAGGGCATGAGACCGGCTATTAAAACCGATTCCCATGCCCTGATAAATTCAAGAGGCTTCCCCGCATTGCGGAGGGTACTAAAACATGCCCTATTTACTTATGTCCATTATACCAAAAATAAGGGGAATATGCAAGAGTTATCCCTTGTGTATCAATGCTTTGGGCAATTCTTAGGTGTTTTTTTAATCTCAATATAAGCTCTGTATATCCCCGTTTTAGGATCTAACTTAGAGGGATGATGTTTCACTTCTGGATAGCTGCGGATGATTCTGTCTATTTCACGGTATGCGGCATCCTGACTTTCATCGGTATAAGATATTTTAAATTTAAGCAAGATTACGTTCCTCCTTTTTCCCATCATCAAGCATTTCATCGATACAAAGTCGCAATTCATCATTTAGGGCGTTTAAGTATATTCTAGTTCCGAATAACGCGTCAGTATATGTTTCAGCGGTGAAACTTCCGTTTAACATGGCCTCATGTACCGCGTCGACTAGGTCAATCGCACATTTCATGCGGAACTGGATATCGTCTAAATCAGCGAGACCTTTGGAAACTTTAACCATGTCTTGACATTCCTTTCATGTCCCTGATAAAATAGGGGTGTTCTTTGGTTAGCCTTCCGGCTAGCTTGCCGTCATCAGTGTTCGCAGCACTGGTGGCGGCTTTTTCTATTTTACTCATGGTAAGCCCCCTTTCATGAGTAATTCTTGCGCTTTAGCTTTTCTGATGGAAGCATTGCCAGCCCTTCGGCTTTCTCCAACCATTTTAATGGGGATAGGGCACAGCTCTAGTACTCGGTCATAGATACGTGCATACTGCATTGTGCTCGGGTTTTTCAATTCCTCATTGGTCAAGTTTGTTGTCACGATTAAGGGAAGCTCTGCTCTTGCCCGGGCATCTATCACGCTAAATACTTGTTCGGCAGCATAAGAGCTGTCACGTTCAACGCCTAGATCGTCAATGACAAGTAACTGATAGGTGTTCAGATGGTCTATGTACTCCTGCCGCTCTCTGGCGTTTTGCAAGATGTTCAGGAGCCGTGGGAAGTTGGTCACTACGGCAGGGACGCAACGATCTAACAGAGCGTTTACGATGGAGCAAGCATAAAAGCTTTTCCCCGTGCCAACAGAGCCATGAAATAGAATCCCCATGTTATCAGCTTTCATTTCATCCCATTGCTCCACATAGCGAAGGCAAACGTCAGAGAGCTTTTCATTTCTCCGATCATCCTTATCAAAGGTGAAGCCTTTATAGGCCCGGTCTGTGATATGGTACTTGTCATGATGCTCCTGCATCTGGCACCGAAATTGCTCTCTTTCTACTCTCAGATCTTCTTTGTGAGCCTTCTCCTTGCCACATCGGCATAAGACAGGAACAAGCCTAGAATAGTGTCCGTCACATGGCATGGAGAACTCTTGAAGCTTCTGCTTTGGCGTGTGGCACTTTCCGCACATTCGAATTCCGTCTTTCTCATAATCGTCAGGCGCGGAGTTATCCATGTTTGCTAGACGGTCAATCAAACCCTGCAAAGAAATCATCCTCACTTTCATAATCGGCATCGGTTTTGATAGCATCCCGGCTATTTGTTTTTCGCTGTTCCTCGTTTCGCTTCTCCCATGTCCGCACAGAGGCTTTCCAGTCTTTCATTTTTTCTTTTCCTATCTTCCAGCCTTTTGATGCGTAGAAGTCTACGAAGTATTGAGGATCTATCTTGTTACCTCGTTCAACACAATACGCTTTGACTTCATCAACAGTTGGAGGAATGAAACGAGAAGAATTAGAGTGAGAGGGCGGCTTGTCCGCATTATTCTCTTTCTCTGTGACAGTAACAGTTTCATTTACAATATCAGTAACATTAACAGTTACAGTATCAGTTACAGTAACATTAACAGCTTCGTTTGCTTCTTTTTGCTTTGATGTTTCAAGCAAATTAAGCATTTGCTTCGTTTGCTTCCTTTTCTGCCCGCTGACGGCACCACCTTTTTTGCCAGCCTCTGCTCTGACACGGCGGGTCTCCTCCCACTTTTCCTTATCCCTGTCAAGCTGGGAAGAGATAAAAGAGAAGGCCATACTTGTTACAGCATCCATCAATGGCTTTTCATCACCTTGCACATGTGAAAATATTGCTGTCAGCAAAATTCCACGTTGTTTTAGGGTCAAGCGTTCTATGTGATTACAATAGTCTAAGTACAGAACAAAGCTATTTCGTTCATTCAACCGACACCACCACCACAAAACAGCTTGTCCAGATAAGCAAGCAGATCGTCACGTCGGAAGAACCACGCTTGCCCTTGTTTTACGCCTGGCAATGTTCCTGCTCGTGCAAGCTTATTGACTTGCTCCGGATTCATCCTAAGCAGTAAGCCAGCTTCGGCATTGTTGCACAGGAAGGGGAGTTCTTTGGGGTCGTGGATTACTATCCGGGGCTTATTGGGTCTCACTGGTCGTTTCATGATTGGATAAGCTGGACGCATATTTAGGGCATGTCAGTCAAGTGTCAGTCAAAAACGCTGGAAATAATTGATATACAACGACTTTGAACAGCCTTTTAAGCAGGGTGTCCGGAGTTCGAATCTCCGATGGGTCACCATACAAAACCCTTGAAGCTCAATGCTTTGAGGGTTTTTTATTTTCTTTTGTCAGGAAAAAGCAAGTGAAATTAAGTTAGAATACGCATGAATTTTTGAAACATGCAGGTCAAGATGCAGGTCAAGGCTAATTAATAATTATAGTACGAGTGTTTTGTTTTCATTTAATTGCGCAACTAAACGGTAGGCCCTTCTGTAAGCCTATACGAATGAATTGAGTATCGGCTTTTCTTCTGCTGCCTACGGCCTGTTTTTTAAAAGAATACCTCATAATTTACATTTTGGGCAATAATGCTATCTTGCTCTATTCTCTCAAATTAATTTTCAAATTTATTAAACATCATAATCTCATCTGCCGAAATATGATTGCTTACGAGTCGGTGCCATTTTACTACTTCCAAACTTAATGGTAGCATTTGAATCGCTGAGGATTATCTATAATTATAAGTGGGAATTTGAATTGGAGAAAACAAAATGAGTTACATAATTAGACGAGCCACTATGGAAGACGAAGAAGATATGGTGAAATTATCTAGATTAGTTGCAGATAACTACACACGTTCTTACCTTGGGGATCAAATTGTTGACTGGTATATAGATAGTTGCAATTGCGATGAGGATATAAGAAAAGGAATTAAAGATTCCACTTTGCTTTTGCTTGATGAAAAAATCGTTGGAATTATGATTTGGAACGAAAATCAATTGCATGGTTTTATGATTGATATTTGTTACCACGGAACAGGTGCAGCACAATACTTTTGCAATCAAATAATTCCGGAAAAGCTAACTCTATATAATGAGCTACATTTGGAATGCTTTGATAAAAATCACAGAGGAATTGCTTTTTACAAAAAGACCGGTTGGACTGAATGTGGGAAAATTAAAGATGAGATGATAAATGGACACAGGATCTTATTTAAACTGACAAAAAGAGCAAGACTTTGTGTGACCTAAGCTTTTTAAAGTCATGTATGAGTAATAGAACTCATACATGACTTGTTCCGTTATGAGTGATAAAATGGAGTTACTAAAGGGTGGTTTATTCTCTCTACCCCTGGTTTACTTGGTTTATAAACTGATATCTACTGATAGATGGTTGTTTGTTTTCGGCGTTAGGCCTATTCTAATTTAGGAGGTGTTGAATTATGCAAGCAATAAGCAATGAAGAATTTGGTCAATTTTTAACCAAACGTAGAAAAGAGAAAGGATTAACGCAAAAACAACTTGCAGAACAATTATATCTTTCGGACAAGGCGGTAAGCAAATGGGAGCGAGGCTTAAGCTTTCCTGATATCTCCTTATTGATACCCTTGGCAAAAATACTTGAAGTAACAACAACTGAATTGCTATGTGGAAAGAGAATGGATTCCAGTATGCCTTTTACCGCTCAAGAGGTTGAGACATTGATGAAAAAAACAATCAGTTTATCCAAAGAGGATAGAGAAAGAATTCGTTATGCCAGGCAAAGAAGGAAACTTATATTTTTTTCGTGTGTTTTGATTTTGTGTTTTGAAACTATTATGATGTTCTTATTAGGCCATACAAAGGTAGACCTTTTTAATAATATAGGGGTGGTTGTAGTACTGATGTTCATTTTTGGAACATACTTTACGTTTTTTGCTAAGGAAACTTTACCGGCTTACTATGACGAGAATAAGATTAGTTTTTATAGTGATGGTATCTTTAGAATAAATGTAGCAGGGGTGAGATTTAATAATAGCAATTGGAGTCATATTTTAGAGGTAGTGCATCTATCTGCTTCCGGTATTATGGTTGCATTTCCATTGCTATATTTTTTAATTTCATATTTAAATCCTATACTTTGGGAGAATGGAAAACTCGTATTTACATTTTGCGCTGTATTTTTATTGTTTATCCCGCTGTACATTGCAGGAAAGAAGTATGAATAAAGATAAGCAAATTAGGGCTGGTGATCATTCAGATATAGCCTAAATCTAATGATGTCTGAATACAACGCTCACAAGCGAAAACCCTGTAATCATCTTGATTACAGGGTTTTTAAACATTATTAGAGATTTGCACATTAGGATTTTTTATTAGGCTTTATAGGATCTCTAATATCAGCTATCTCTACGCCCCCCCTTTAGCCTCTCCCTCAGCAATACAATTTCCTCCACAGCAGAACTATGCCTATTCTGAAACCTAGCCACGCCCACGCTCATGTAGTACGGCGTTCTTTCCTCAATGAATTGCCGTAGCTCTTTGCTGATCTTAGGATTCCTGAGTTTACGGAGTCCTTGCTCCTCCTTTTGTCGCACTACATTTGTGGCAATACCGTCCTGCTCTGCAATTTGTTTCAACGTTTTCTTTTGGTAGTATCTGCGTTCTATCGTGTTGGATTGCTCCCAGGGGAGTGTGGCAAGAGCCTTGTCCAGTTCAGCACGTAGCTGCTCAAGCCATATCCTCTCTTCCGTGGCCTGATACTGCTCTGTAGGGTCTGGTATGATATCGGCTAAGGTTCCGTCCTCATCATTCTGTAAGGGAGCGTCTAGGCTCTTGGCTCTATGTATAGCATCCGTCTGATAGCCTGCCGCCGCTCTGAATGCGTTCTTAAGGTGGAACGAGAGCCAGCCAATGAAGGACATGCCCTTTTCGGGTGAATAGCTCTGGACCGCATCCACAAGGGCAAGGAAGCCAGATTGATACAAATCCTCAACAGATATACCGCCATAGCCATTAAGCTGTCTGGCGCGGATTCCTGCTTGCTGAGATACAAACTTCTCAACCTGCTCCCATAACACTGGGAGCAGGTTTTCATTTCCGCTCTGGATAGCCTCCACAAGCTCCTCATTAGTCATGGCACAGTTCCTCCCTTACTTGGACTTAAATATCATCAATAATCTGCACCCCTAAGGAGGCTGTCACATTCACATTGGAAGTGAACATGCCGAAGTGCTTTCCAAGTAGCTCCAAGGCCTTGAGCTTGTCACACATGCGAATCTCTCGCTCAATGCCTTCTCCATTAGGAGTCTGTATTACTCTCACCTTCAGGGCTGCTATAGCGGCGGTATCGTCTCGGGAAGCTTCTGGGCGGATGGTAACGGTATCAAAGTCAATCACATCCTCTGGATTAACAAAAGCTACTCTTGCCAATTCACGGATAACAATCTCTTGGTTAACTCCTGTTCGCTTAGAGAGATCTGCCATGGCTTTATCTAAATACGCGCGTACATCAGGTTTTCTCAAGTTCTCTTCTCCAATGCTATAAGCTGTCTTTGAGCTATACCCTGCACGAATGGCAGCTTGTGTGGCATTAAGATCAATCAGGTATTCATCTACAAAGCGTTTTTGCTTTTGAGTAAGTTTAGCCATAATCTCAACTCGCTGTAAGACAAGGAGCGTGCAAGCATTTGCCCACACGCTCCCCTTAGTTTACTCAGGTAGCGGAAACTGCCTGATAATAGATAGCCTTTGCCTTGTTGTCCAAGACGAAAGCGTCATAGCAAATACGTCCTTCTACCAGAGAGCCGGAAATGCCGGGTGGATTCTCGTGGACGGTGTAGTCCTCAAGCTTTGTGGGGGCTACCGTGGCGCAGGGATGGGCAATCATAAAACCGAAGTTGGTGGGCAGACGGTTGGCGGGGATCTTCTGCACGTTCATGCCGTCCAGCATAGCAATAACACCCTGGAGCCGAAGCTCATTGCCAATGTCAGTCTCCATAACGATATCCTTACACTTCTTCATAGTGGCATATATGGTAGGAGTGACAACCAGCACACGGCCTGTCTCGGGGACTTCTGCATTGTCCATCAGCTCACCAGCGGCCAGAATCTCGGTGTAGATGTTGGTTTCATTCAGGGCCTTAGCGGTGGGCTTGTGGCCTGCCTTAGCGCACATCACGCCGTAAGTATAAAGACAGAGGAAGGATTACTCCAACCTCTGGACTAAACGATCAATTCTGAAAAGAATAAAAATAGGAGTTTAAACGGTCTGCGTTTTGAAAAAAGAACCTCATGATCTAGGGGGTTTTGATATATGGTCCTAACTCGAAGTTTGAGAGCCAGTAAAATTCACCATTGACCAAAACCTTATAATAATCCACATCGTTCATAACCTTAACCACCTGAACCAAGTCCCCAATCCTTAAAAATGGATGGTTATGTGCATTTGATTTTATCTGTACAGTAGTGCCCACTCCTATATTACGGGTTGGGTCCGTGGAGTCTATGTCGGGGTTGGACACCCAATGATACGAACCATCCTGAGTTTTTACGACGTAAACAGTGTCAACCCACCGACTTACAATGACACCGACATCCCCAGGTTTTGCTCCTTCGTCATTATCTAAGACTACAACCCTATCGCCCGGATAAAATTGCGCGCTTGTCATGTAATCACCTCACTAATTAGTATAGCAATCCTTTTCGCAAAGGTGTTAAAGCCAATCTTGTAAGAATGTTCTCCGGTAGAAGCAAGTTTATGGGAGGGGTACAATGAGAATGAAGTTCCCATTCACTTCACGATCCCGTTGGGAAAGATTAGGAAGATCACCCTGTACTTTTCAGTCGTTTTGTGAAAGTAGTGCATGCTAACACTTGCAAGCTTTCACATTTCATCAATAATCACGTCGAGAAGTCCCTTGACAATATCGGAAAAATTTCATATAGTGTTAATATAAATTATGATAGAGGCGCGATGTGTAAAGAGTAGCCGGGAATTTTGCCATGCAGGGCAGAGCCGGGGAAAGGTGCCATCGCCGAAGTCAGCTTTTCCTGCATGGAAGGCTAGGCTGGGCAGACGTACTAAGAGGCGTCTGACTGTCGCAAAGAAATTTGCGGAGGGCTATCTTGATAGGAACCTTGCCAGAGACTTGGGAATAGGGCTTAGTTTACCCATTCCTAAGAAAATGAGACAAGAGTAAGTCAAGTAGCCTTTTCCGTTAAGGCTGCTTATTTTTATATCCAATTTCATTTTCAGTCGAAAGTATGGGGGTTTATGATGAAGAAGACGATTTTTAGGGGCATTGCCACCGCATTGATTACACCTACGGACGAAAACGGCGTAAACTACGACCAGCTGGGCCGTTTGATTGATTGGCAGATCGCAGAGGGAGTAGACGCCTTGGTGGTTTGCGGAACTACCGGAGAGGCCTCGACTCTGACCGACGAAGAGCATCGCCGTGTCATTTCCTACTCCGTGGAACGCTCTGCAGGACGGGTTCCGGTCATCGCGGGCACCGGCAGTAACGAAACGGACTATGCTTTGGCTCTGACCAAGAGCGCCTGTGAGTCGGGAGCTGACGCAGTGCTGGTGGTCACACCCTACTACAATAAGGCAACCCAAAAGGGACTCATTCGCATGTACAACACCATTGCGGATGCCAGTGAAAAGCCGGTGATTTTGTATAACGTCCCGTCCCGGACCGGCGTCAACATTGAACCGGCCACCTATGAAGCATTGGCAGAGCATGAGAATATCGTGGCCATTAAGGAAGCCAACGGCAATCTTTCAAAGATTGTGGAGACCATGGCAAGAGTCCGTGGCAAGCTGGATCTGTACTCCGGCAATGACGATCAAATCGTACCCATTATGGCCATGGGCGGAATCGGCTGCATTTCGGTCTTATCCAATGTCATTCCGGCACAAACGAGAGAAATTTGCACGCGCTTTTTCAACGGTGATATTGCAGGAAGCGCAGAGCTACAATGCAAGTATTATAAGTTGATCGAAGCCCTGTTTTGCGAAGTCAATCCCATTCCCGTGAAGGCGGCCATGTCGGCACTTGGCTTCTGCGAAAACTACTTCCGCTTGCCCTTGACCCCCATGGAGGAGGTCAATTATGCGCGTCTGCTTGACGCAATGAGAGAGTTGGGACTAACGCCGTGAGAGGAAAGAATGTGATTGTTTGTGGCGCATTGGGGCGCATTGGGCAGGAACTGATTCGTCTGATTGACGAGAGTGACGACCTAACCCTCGCTGCGGCCGTAGATCGGGCCGGAGGCGAAGGGATCGTCCAGCGGCTATCAGACTACCAAGGTGAGGCCGATGTGTTAGTCGATTTCTCCCACCATGCGGCCATCTGGGAGATTATGGACTACTGTGAGGCCAGAGGGATACCGGCAGTGATTGCCACCACGGGGCATAATCCAGAGGAAGCCGCCCGCATTACGGAGGCCACCACCCGAATTCCCGTCTTTCATTCGGCCAATATGTCGGTGGGAGTCGCGCTCTTAGCGCGACTCGTTCAGCAAGCGGCGGCCATTTTCCGTGGCTGTGATGTTGAGATTATCGAAAAGCACCACAATCGGAAGATTGATGCACCCAGTGGGACGGCATTGTTGCTGGCCGAAGCGGTCAAGAAGGAGCGGCCGGATTCCGTGTATGTACACGGCCGCGTGGGCAATGCCAAGCGAGAGCCCAATGAGATAGGCATTCATGCCCTGCGCATGGGTAGTGTCGTGGGCGAACACGAAGTGATTTTTTCCACCGATTCGCAAACGATTACCCTCAGCCATTCCGCGCACGATCGTTCCCTGTTCGCCGAGGGAGCCATAGCCGCGGCAAACTTTATCCTCGATAAGCCCATCGGGCTGTACCGTATGGAGCAATTACTTGGAGAATAAAAAGCTCCAGTGAAAATTTAATAAGGAGTTGTAATGCATGAGAATTGGTATTGTAGGTTATGGTAACTTGGGGAGAGGCGTGGAGGCGGCCATTCGCGCCTGTGCCGATATGGAGCTTTGTGCAGTTTTTACCCGCCGCGATCCCGCTGGTCTTTCGATTCGTACGGAAGGAGTTCCGGTGGTGTCCTATGGGGAGATGACATCCTGGAAGGATCGCATTGATGTAATGATTCTTTGCGGCGGCAGCGCAACCGATCTGCCCGAAATGACCCCGGAGGTTGCTAAGAACTTCCATGTGATTGACAGCTTTGACACCCACGCGAACATTCCCACGCACTTTGCCAAGGTCGATGCGGCGGCAAAGGAAGCCGGTAAGATCGCCGTCATTTCGGTGGGCTGGGACCCCGGACTCTTCTCCGTCAGCCGTCTGTACGCAAACGCCATCTTACCCAACGGACAGGATTATACCTTTTGGGGCAAGGGTGTGAGCCAGGGTCACTCCGATGCCATCCGCAGAATCCCCGGCGTGTTGGATGCCAGACAGTATACCGTACCCGTTCCCTCTGCGGTGGAGCGCGTGCGTTCCGGAGAGAATCCCACTTTGACCACCCGCGAAAAGCATACCCGGGAATGCTTTGTAGTGGCCTCAGCCGATGCCGACAAGGCAGCCATCGAAACCGCCATTGTGACTTTGCCAAACTATTTCTCAGACTACGACACCACGGTGACCTTTATCTCCATGGAGGAAATGCAGGCACAGCACCAGGGTCTTCCTCACGGCGGCAGCGTGATTCGCAGCGGCGTGACGGGCTTTGATGGGGAATGTAAGCACACCATTGAGTATACCCTGACGCTGGACTCCAACCCTGAGTTCACCGCCAGTGTGCTGGTGGCTTCTGCGAGAGCTGCTTACCGCATGGCGGAACGCGGTGATGCTGGCTGCAAGACCATCTTTGATCTCCCCCCTGCGGCACTCTCTCCCAAAAGTGCAGAAGAACTGCGTGCTACCATGCTGTAAGGGCTATTTTGCTTCCTAAATGTCTGGTAGCCAATCGAGATACACCTTAGATAGGAGAATGGAAAATGCTTTACGATAATCTGGCTGTGAACGAGAAGGGACACCTTGCCATTGGGGGTGTTTCCACCGTTGCGCTGGCGGAACAATACGGAACGGCCCTCTATGTCCTCGACGAAGACAAAATTCGAGCCAACTGCCGCCTCTATACCAAGAGCATGCAAGAATGGTTTGGGGAAGGCTCCATGCCGCTCTTTGCCGGAAAGGCTCTTTGCTTTAAGGGCATGTATCGAATTTTGCAGGAAGAAGCCATGGGAGCCGACGTGGTCTCACCCGGCGAATTGTATACGGCACTGGCGGCTGGATTTCCACCCGAGCGGCTCTTTTTCCACGGCAACAACAAGACGGATGAAGACATTCGCTATGGGGTGGACAGTCGGATTGGATTTTTCATTGTGGACAATGAGCACGAGTTGGAGGTGCTAAGTGCGTACGCCGGAGAACAGGGCGTGTGCCAAAAGGTTCTTCTGCGCGTCACTCCCGGCATCGACCCCCACACCTTGGAGGCCATCAACACGGGACGCATTGACTGCCAGTTTGGACGGCCCATCGAGACCGGTCAGGCCGCCCGTTTTGTGGAGAAAGCACTGTCCCTGCCCAACCTCTCCGTGTGCGGTTTTCATAGTCACATTGGTTCTCAGATTTTTGAGGCTCAACCCTTCTGCGATGCCGTGGACATCCTCTTGCAGTTTGCAAAGGACATGCGGGAATCCCACGGCTTTGTGGCAAAAATCTTTAACCTGGGGGGAGGCTTTGGCGTTCGTTACGTAGAGTCTGACCCTGTGGTCGATATTCCCGCTAACATCCGTGCCCTTTCGGAACATTTAACCCGTGGCTGTGCGGAATTGGGATACCCAATCCCTCACATTTACATGGAGCCGGGGCGCAGCATCGTTGCCAATGCAGGTCTGACCCTATACACCGCCGGTGGCGTGAAGGAAATTGAAGGCTATCGCAGCTACGTCACGGTGGACGGAGGCATGACGGACAACCCTCGCTATGCACTCTATCAGGCAAACTATACGGTGCTCCCGGCCAACCGCATGAATGAGGTGGCAGATGGCACCTACACCGTGGCAGGGCGTTGCTGTGAAAGTGGTGACCTCATTCAGGAGGACGTGAGACTTCCGGAGCCAAAGCGAGGAGACCTGATTGCAGTCCTAACCACGGGGGCTTATAACTTTGCCATGTCGTCCAACTACAATCGCATCTGCCGCCCGGCGGTGGTGATGGTGCGAGGGGGGGAGCACTTCCTGGCAGTTAGACGCCAGACGTTTGAAGACTTAGTTGCCTGCGACCTATAACCATGAAAAAAAGCCTGTCTCTGCCGCTTGTTCGGCAGGGACAGGCTTTTTTGATTGCTCAATTTAAAAACGGGTGTTTCCGGTTTTTCGGGCTTCGTCGGCCACCGCGTTTGCCACGGCTTCCGCAGCTCGCTTATCCAAGGGAGAGGGGATGATGTAATCCGGGCGCAGCTCCTCCTCGGGGATGAGTGCGGCAAGGGCCAGGGCAGCCCGGTGCTTCATGCCTTCCGTAATGGCACGAGCTCCCACCGAGAGAGCCCCCTTAAAGAGACCCGGAAAGACCAGCACATTGTTGATCTGGTTGGGGAAGTCCGAGCGCCCGGTTCCCACCACCGCAGCCCCGTTCTGGAGGGCAAGGTCAGGCATGATTTCGGGAACGGGATTGGACATGGCCAGCAGAATGGCATCCTGGTTCATGCTTCGCACCATCTCGGGGGTCAGAAGGCCTGGGCGGGATACCCCCACGAAAATGTCGGCGCCACAAAGAGCATCGGAAAGTGAGCCGGTGAGGTTTTCTGGGTTGCTGATCTCCGCCAAGTGCTGATGCTCCGGGGAAAGACGAGTATCCCCACGGGACAGGATGCCGTCCTTATCACAGAAGATCAGGTTGGAAAAGCCCATATCCAGGAGCAGCTGACCACTGGCCGTTCCGGCGGCACCGGCACCGCAGATCACCACACGTGCCGTTTCCTTCTGCTTCCCCACCACCTTCAGGGCATTGGTGAGAGCGGCAGCAATGACCACGGCGGTGCCATGCTGGTCATCGTGGAAGACCGGAATGTCGCAGAGTTCCTTCAAGCGGCGCTCAATTTCAAAGCAGCGTGGGGCGGAGATATCCTCCAGATTGATGCCACCAAAGCTTTTGGAGAGCAGGGCAATGGTTTCCACCAGTTTATCCGTATCCTGGGTGTCGATGCACAGGGGGAAGGCATCCACGCCGGCAAACTCCTTAAAGAGAACGCACTTTCCCTCCATGACGGGCATTCCCGCGGCCGGGCCAATGTTGCCCAGGCCCAGAACTGCAGAGCCATCCGTCACCACCGCGACTAAATTGCGGCGGCGGGTAAGGGTAAAGGAAAGAGATTCATCCTTTTGAATTTCCAGACAGGGGGCAGCAACGCCTGGGGTGTAGGCAAGGGAAAGATCGTGGGCATTTTCGAGCTTACAGCGAGAGACGACCTCGATTTTTCCGCCCAGTGTTTCGTGAAGCTTCAGGGCTTCCTGATTGATATCCATGGGTTTCCTCCTATACCATGTCTTCCGGTCGGTAGGCACGGTCAAATTCCTCCTCGGTGAACAGGCCGAGGGAAAGCGCAGCTTCCTTGAGAGAAAGGTTCTCTGAGTGAGCAAGCTTTGCGATTTTTGCTCCGTTCTCATATCCCACGTAAGGAGTGAGGGCGGTGACGGTCATAAGACTGCGGGATAGGTTCTCCTGCATTTTGCTGCGGTTGGGCTGCAAGCCTTCCAAACAATGTTGGGTGAAGGAGGTCACCGCATCCGCAAGTAAGCGCACGGATTGTAAGTAATTGTAGGCCAAGACGGGCATGAAGACATTCAACTGGAAGTTACCTTGTGAAGCGGCAAGGGAAACCGTCGTATCGTTTCCCATGACCTGTACGGCCACCATGGTGACCGCTTCGCACTGTGTGGGATTCACCTTCCCGGGCATAATGGAAGAACCGGGTTCGTTTTCGGGAATGAAGATCTCGCCCAGACCGCAACGAGGGCCGCTGGACAGCCAGCGCACATCGTTGGCCATCTTCATGAGATTGGCAGCCAGTGCCTTCAGGGCTCCGTGGGAAAAGACGAGAGCATCCTTGGAGCTTAAGGCATGGAACTTGTTGTCCGCCGAGCGGAAGGGCAGGTGTAAAAAGGAGGCAATTTCTGCGGTGGCAGCTTCGGCAAAGCCGGGAGGAGAATTCAAACCCGTTCCAACCGCTGTTCCACCCAGCGCCAGAGCATAGAGGCCATCCAAGGATTGGGTAATCATTGCCTTGGACTGCTCCATCATGCAGCGCCAAGCGGAGACTTCCTGTCCGAAGGTCATGGGTACGGCATCTTGCAAGTGGGTACGACCGGTCTTGAGCACATCCTGATTTTCCGTCTCCAGACGAAGCAGCACTTCGTGCATCTGATCGATGGCCGGAAGCAGGCGGCGATGCAGTTCACACACGGCGGCAATGTGCATGGCCGTGGGGAAGGTATCGTTGGAGCTCTGCGAGAGATTCACATGGTCGTTCGGATGGAGCAAGGTCTCTCCGGCAAGCTGATTGCCCCGGTGGGCAATGACCTCGTTGAGATTCATATTTGTTTGCGTGCCGCTTCCGGTTTGCCAAACGGAGAGGGGAAACTCCCGAGAGAGAGAGCCGGAGAGGATTTCATCGCAAACAGTCTGTATGGTTTGGCTCTTCACCTCATCCAAGCGCCCCAAAGAGGCATTGGACACGGCGCAGGAGCGCTTTAAGACGGCAAAGGCTTCGAGCAAAGCCGTCGGCATGGTTTCTTCCCCAATGGCAAAGTGGAGAAGACTTCGTTGTGTCTGTGCTCCCCACAGACAGTCGGCGGGGACGAAAACCTCACCCATGGTATCATGTTCAATTCGGAACTTCATGGAAACCTCCATCAAAAAGGATTGGCTCTGCCGGGGAAAGGTTTTCTCGACGGAGCAACTAGATCGCGTAAGGCATAACTTACAGGGTAATTTGGGACAGAATCTCCCCAATGGAGCCGGAAATCACCAAGTTCGCCTTTTGATCCAGCGCAGTGGGGGATTTGTTAATGAGCACCAGCTTATTGCCGCGATAATACTGAATCAGTCCGGCTGCGGGATAGACCACCAAGGAGGTACCGCCCACGATGAGGACATCCGCCGAGCGTAGGTACGAGATGGCGCGATTCATCAGATCCATATCAAGGGCTTCCTCATACAGTACCACATCGGGGCGCACCATGCTGCCGCAGTCTTCGCACACGGGGATGCCGCTGCTTTCTGTAATGCGGGAAATGGGATAGGAGCGTCCACACTTGCTGCAATAGTTGCGGTGCACCGAACCATGCAGCTCCAAGACCTGGCGGCTTCCCGCCATTTGGTGCAGACCATCGATATTCTGCGTGATCACCGCTTGCAGCTTGCCGGCCTGCTCCAATTCGGCAAGCTTGGCATGGGCGGGATTTGGCTTTGCCCAGGGGGCAATCATTTTATCGCGGTAAAAGCGATAGAATTCCTCGCTGTGAGAGCGCAAAAAGCTGTGGCTGAGCACGGTTTCCGGTGGATAGGCGTATTGCTGATGATATAGCCCATCCACGCTGCGAAAGTCGGGAATGCCACTTTCGGTGGACACTCCAGCTCCGCCGAAAAAGACGATGTTTTTGCTTTCGGAAATCCAAGTTTGAAGCGTTTTGACAGCCTGATCCATAGGAACGGCTCCTTTCTCCATGTTCGATGTGGTCCTTCCTCAGCGCGGGGGCTTCCCCGGCTTTTTTGGACCTTTTCCACCCGTAGGACCCTTGGGCTTTGGTTTGGGGCTTCCATTGCTGATTCCCTTGGCGCTATCAATGTGCTGAATGTTATTTTTATGGTTCGCTTGCTTCCGACGGGGCGTACGGCGCAGTGCCCGCAGGTAGCGGATGACAATGAGGAGGAAGAGGATGAGTAGTCCGATCCAAAGCCAGACGCTGGTGAAGGTGGAGACCACGGTGTTGACAATCATACGCAGCATGGAGTAGTCCACGGCATTGGCGGCCACGAGATCCACCGTTCCGTATTCCTTTCCCTCGTAGCTTACGGTGACGCTGCCCAGAACTTCCCCCTGCTTTACCGGGGCGTATACGCTGTCGTGTTTGAGCTCAATGTCCTTTTGCAGCTTACTTGCCTCATAGGTGGTAGGCATCATGGCCTCAATGGCTGAGGATGGAACCGCAAGAACGTGAGAGACTCCTTTTCCGTTTTTCACGTTCACTTCCGCCAGCAGAGCATCCTTACTTAAAATGGTTTGCGGCTTAAAGTTCTCAAAGCCCCATTTTAACAAACGGCGGCTCTCCGAAAACTGCTTTCGGTCGATGCTGCCATCGGACTTAGTCGGGTTAGGGGCACCCAGGACAACCGCAATCAGCGCCCGTTCGTTCTTGCGCGCGGAGGAGGCAAGGCAATAACCGGCTTCCGGGGTGTGGCCGGTCTTAACTCCGTTGGCCGCACTGTAGGTGTAACCGGGGTATTTATTGGCACTCAGTAATGCGTTGGTGTTGAAGAATTTGCGCTCAGGGGAGAGGTTGGTTGCCGGAACGGTATAGGAAGGGGTGGACACAATTTTTTGGAATAAGGGATGGGTCATGGCCTGCTTTACCATGAGGTAAACGTCGTGGGCAGTGGAATAGTGGTCGTCATTATGTAAGCCATGGGGGTTCATAAAGTGGGTATTGCTCATACCCAGTTCGGCAGCTCGCGCGTTCATAGCGTCCACAAAGGCAGGGATGCTGCCACTGACCCGCTCGGCTAAAATATTGGCCGCCTCATTGGCAGAGGGAATCAGCAAGCAGTACAGCAGGTTTTCCACCGTCATTTGTTCCCCGGGCTGAATGTTTTGCGTGGAGGAGTCTTCCGTAATGTCCGACGGAGCATTGGCGGAGGCGGTGATTAGGTCGCTCCCTTTGAGCTCGCCACGGTCGATGGCTTCTAAGACCATCAAGGCGGTCATCACTTTGGTGATACTGGCGGGGGGACGACGCTCATCGCTGTTCTTTTCATACAGCACGGTGTTATAACTTGTATCGACCAAGATGGCCGCTGCCGCCTGCACCTCGCCCAGTTCCTCCGCGGCCAAAGCAGACGTGGGAAAGAGGGAGAGGAAAAGAAACCAAATTAGAAGAAAAGAAAGAAGCCTCTTTGGTGTTTTTTTCATAGGAAAGCCTCATTTTCTGTGATATAATTACTAACGAATTATTATACCAAAGAACAAAGAAAGACGCAACGGGAGAAGTGGAGTTAAAATGACAAAGTTAACGAAGGTGGAGCGCTGGATTTTTCTCTTGACCATGGTCTTTTTCCTGTGCACCATTGGCTACTTCATTCTGCAAAACCAATACAAAGACCTAACGTACGTGATGGCAGAGCGGGTGCCGGAGGGCATCGTACTTCCTTCCAATCCTTCCGAGAACTCGGTGCCCGGCATCCTAGAAGGGGAGCGCATCAACCTGAATACGGCTCCAAAGGAGGATCTGATGCGTCTGCCTGGTATTGGGGAGGTACGTGCCACGGATATCATCACCTATCGTACAACAAAGGGTCTATTTACTCAGCCAGAAGAGATTATGAAGATATCGGGCATTGGGGAAAAAACCTATGAAAAGCTAGCACCCTACATCTGTGTTTCGGACGAATGACGTGGTAAGGAACGGGAGGAGGACAAGTCCATGCCAAGAATATTAGTGGTTGACGATGAAAAGGTTATGGTGAAGGGGTTAAAGTTTAACCTGGAAAACGAGGGCTACACCGTCGATGTAGGCTATCATGGAAAAGAAGCGGTGGACCTTGCCCGGCAGCAGAACTATGATCTGATCCTTTTGGATCTGATGATGCCCGAGATTGACGGCTTAGAGGCCTGCATGCAGATTCGAGAGTTCTCTTCCGTTCCCATCATCATGCTCACCGCACGGGGAGAGGACACGGATAAGCTCTTAGGGTTTGAATACGGCGCCGATGATTACATTACCAAACCGTTTAACATCTTGGAGCTGAAAGCCAGGATTCGGGCGCTGTTGCGCCGCTCAGGCCGAGCGGAGCGGCAGGAGAGCAGCCACTTGGTCCGACAAGGCCCTTGGACTCTGGACACCGAGGAAAGAACCGCGCACAATGGAAGAGCTTCTGTGGAGCTCACCGCCAAGGAGTTTGATGTGCTGGAGCTCTTGATGCGAAATCCAGGTAAGGTATATAGCCGGGAGCAACTGCTCAATTTGGTCTGGGGCTATGAGTACACCGGTGACTATCGCACCGTGGATGTTCATGTCCGTCGACTCCGTGAAAAGATGGAGGAAACGCCCGCTGATCCGGTGTATATCTTGACGAAGTGGGGAGTTGGCTACTATTTCAAGAAAGATTGAATGGAAGGCAGGGCTTCACCGTCTGCTTCGACGCATACAGCAAATGCTGCGCGGTGGCTCGATTCAGGTCAAGCTGCTGTTTGCCTATACCAGTGTCATTGTGGCAGTGCTGATTTTGCTCAACACCTATCCGCTCTTTATGACGCAGAATATGATGTTTCAATCCAAGCGAACGGCATTGGAGGGACAGGCCCTTCTCATTGCCAATACGCTTCCGGTGGCGGAAAAGCTGACGGTGGAATCGGTGGAGCAATCCATCAGCCTGCTGGAAGATTTGAGCTACAGTCGCATTATGGTCACCAACGAAGCCGGTTTGGTGCTCTATGATACGAACGAGACCCCCATGAACGGGCGCTATGCCCTGGCCAGCGGATTGGTTTCCGCCCTACACGGCAACGATGTGTTTTATGGGGAATATCAAAATGGTGTATTTCGCAGTTGGGCAGCCTCTCCTGTGGTGGCGCGTGGTCGCATCATTGGCGCTGTGTATCTCTACGATTCCGATGAAGGGCAAGGCCTCTTGTTGCGAGAGATTCAAAACAATTTACGGGTAATTTCCATTCTGGTCTGCTTTCTGGTCATTGTGATTTCCATCCTGCTCTCTCGGGTGTTTACCACGAGAATTGCCGCGCTCCTAGGTGCCATTCAAATGGTGCGCGAAGGGGAGTATACCCACCGCATCAAGGTGGAGGGCAGGGATGAGCTATCCCAGCTGGGAGAAGAGTTCAATGAGTTAACGGGGCGCTTACAGGTCACGGAGGAGGCGCGCCGCCGCTTTGTTTCCGATGCCTCCCATGAATTGAAAACTCCCTTAGCCTCCATTAAGCTTCTGACGGATTCCATCCTACAGGGAACCATGGATGCAGAGACCACACGTGAGTTTGTCACGGATATTGGTGAGGCGGCCGACCGGCTGATCGGTATCAGTGAAGACCTCTTGACCCTCAACCGCTTAGATGCCGGACAAAAGAGAAAGGCAGAACCCGTCGATCTCTCCGTGGTGGCCGAGACGACCTGCTTACTCTTGATGCCACTGGCGCAAGCGGCTCAGGTAAGGATCAAAACCAAGCTGGAGAAAGAATGCCTTGTCTATGCTCACGAGGGAGAGCTCTCCCGGGTCATTTCGAACCTGATGGAAAATGCCATCAAGTATAACTTTCCCGAAGGGTATATAAACCTTTCCATTCATAAGAACGACACGGAGGTTATTTTGATCGTGGAGGACTCCGGCGTGGGGATTCCAGAGGAGGACCTTCCGCATATCTTTGAGCGCTTCTATCGGGTGGATAAAGCCAGATCCCGGGAAGCGGGTGGCACCGG
Organism: [Clostridium] viride DSM 6836; assembly: GCA_000620945.1. Taxonomy (GTDB): domain Bacteria; phylum Bacillota; class Clostridia; order Oscillospirales; family Oscillospiraceae; genus Evtepia; species Evtepia viridis. The sequence continues at coordinate 35,953 of JHZO01000004.1, forward strand.
GCTGGGACTTGCCATCGTTTCAGAAACGGTGCGCATTCACGGCGGGGAGATTCGTGCCGAAAAACGCACAGAAGGCGGCCTTCGTATGACGGTTCGCTTTCCCCGCTGGAAGGAGGAAGAACCATGAGAAGAGGGTACTTACTAGCCATGTTGCTTCTTCTTACCTGCATTCTTGGTGCTTGTTCCTTGGGGGGAGGCAACATCACGGCCTCCTACGAGCTGTATTTTCCCAGCAAGGACAAAGATTTCGGCGCTCCGGCGCTTCGTTCGGAAACCTGCCAGATTCAAGATGGGGAAGAGGCCATTCCGGAACTGTTGCGCCTTCTGCTCAAGGGGCCTTCCACGGAATCCTTGCAAGCCGTGATTCCTGCTGGGGTGACGGTGCGTGATTGGAACGTAAAGGATGGGGTGCTTACCGTGGACTTTTCCAGCCAATACGGCATGCTTTCCGGGATTGATTTGACTTTAGCGGATTATAGTGTTACCATGAGCCTCAGCCAAGTGCCAGAAGTCACGTCCGTTGTGACTATGGTGGAGGGAGAGCGGATTAGCTATCGCGATCGAGAGACCCTAAAAGAGGACGATGTGTTGTTTGGCGTCTCTCGCAATGAGCCCATGCGACATCAGATCACGCTCTTTTTCCCGCGGAAGGATCGAGAGGATTTCGGGCAAGAAAGCCGAACCCTGCTCCTGACTCAAGACGACAGTCTGCTTCCGGCGGTCTTAAGTGCTTTGGTGGCAGGACCCGAGAGCCGTGGGTTTGAATCCGTGCTTTGGGAAGGGGATGTCATTTCCTCCGAACTTAAGGACGGAGCCTGTTCGCTGAACCTATCCCATGAGTTTTACGCACGAGCATCCCAAGATCCGGCCGTGGCCGCGCGAAACCTCAAGTCCATACTCAATACCCTATTTGAATTGGAAACCATCGGATCGGTACGCTTTCTACAAAATGGGGAGCGGGTAGATGCCTATGGGCCCATATCCATAAAAGAAGTGATGGTCAAACATCATTTGCCTGCGGAACTAAGCTAGCCATAAGCAAGTATACCGGCAAGCAAAGTATCCTTCGGATAGAAAAGCAACAAGAGAAAGGATGTCATGATGAGTCAGTACAACCAAGGAACCGACTGTATTCACGCAGGATACAGACCCCAAAACGGGGAGCCACGCAACATTCCCATCATTCAAAGCACCACCTTCCGCTATGAAACCAGCCAGCAAATGGGAGCACTGTTTGATCTGGAGGCCTCGGGGTATTTTTACACTCGCCTACAAAACCCCACCAACGATCATGTTGCCGCCAAGATTGCAGCGTTGGAGGGCGGCACAGCGGCCATGCTGACCTCATCGGGACAAGCGGCCAGTTTCTTCGCCATCTTTAACATCTGTTCTGCGGGCGATCATGTGGTGGCATCCTCGGCCATTTACGGAGGAACCTATAATCTGTTTGCCGTCACCATGAAGCGTATGGGCATTTCCTTTACCTTTGTGGATCCGAATTGCAGTGAGGAAGAGCTGCACGCAGCCTTCCGCCCCGAAACCCGCGCCATGTTTGGCGAAACGATTGCCAATCCGGCCCTCAGGGTCCTCGACATTGAATTGTATGCGCGTGTTGCCCACCAGCATGGGGTTCCCCTCATCATTGACAATACCTTTGCTACCCCCATCAACTGCCGGCCCTTCGAGTTTGGCGCCGACATCGTCATTCACTCCACCACCAAGTACATGGACGGGCATGCCAACTGCGTGGGCGGTGCCATTGTGGATTCCGGCAAGTTCGACTGGACAAAGTATGCCGATAAGTACCCCGGCCTCACCACACCCGATGCCAGCTATCATGGAGTCACCTACACCGAGCGCTTTGGGATTGAGGGTGCTTACATCACCAAGGCCACCGTACAGCTCATGCGTGACTTTGGCTGTATCCCTGCGCCTATGAATTCTTACCTACTAAACGTTGGTTTGGAGACCCTTCACCTTCGTGTGCCCAAGCACTGTGAGAATGCTTTGAAGGTGGCCGAATATGTGAAAAAGCACCCCAAAATTTCTTGGGTGCGCTATCCGGGCCTTGCGGATGACCCCAGCTTTGCCTTGGCACAGAAGTATCTTCCCAAGGGAAGCTGTGGCGTAGTTACCTTTGGGGTAAAGGGCGGTCGCGATGCTGCGGAAGCCTTTATGGGAGGGCTTAGCCTTGCCTCCATTGCCACCCACGTGGCCGATGCTAAAACCTGTGTCCTCCACCCCGCCTCTACCACACACCGTCAACTCTCCGATGTGGAGCTGATCGCCGCAGGCGTTGCGCCGGATCTAATTCGCTTCTCCGTCGGAATTGAGGATGCAGAGGACATCATTAAAGACATGGAAGCGGCGCTAAACAACGTGTAATCAAGAGAGCGGCCCATAAACGGTAGGTGCCGCGAGAAAGGATGGAGCCAGCGCAATGGAGCAAAAAAGGGGTAACCTTCTCATTTTTATTGCGGCTATGCTGTTTAGCCTTGGCGGACTGTGCATCAAGTTTATCCCTTGGAATGGAATCGCAATCAACGGAGGACGCACGCTCCTCTCGAGTATGCTGTTGCTGGCTTACCTGCGTTACAACAAACAGAAACTCATTATTTCTAAGGGAACCTTGATTGGGGCAGCTTGTATCTTTTTTACCAATGTGCTTTATAGCTATGCCAACACCATGACCACCGCAGCCAATGCCATACTCTTGCAGTTTGTTGCACCGGTGTTCGTGATTCTCATTCTGTGGATCTTTTTCCGGGAGAGACCGAAGCGCGTGGACATCACCGCCTGCATCCTGGTATTTGGCGGCATTGCCTGCTTTGTGCTGGATGGACTGGGCAGTGGACACATGCTGGGGAACTTTCTTGCCCTGCTCTCCGGCCTTGCTTACGCTGGCGTGTTTTTAATGAACCGCATACCGGGTGGGGATTCCTTTTCCGCCACCATTCTAGGGCAGCTGACCGGGGCATTGGTGGGTATCCCCTTCATCCTGCGGGAGACGGATTTTTCCTCCACCACCCTCATTGCCGTGGTGGTGCTGGGCGTGTTCCAAATGGGAACCGGCTATCTCTTCTTCTGCACGGGCATCAAGAAAACAACGCCAGTGACCGCCGTACTCATATCCGGTGTGGAGCCGATTATGAATCCGCTGCTGGTTGCTATCTTCGTGGGAGAAATGATCAGTCCCATTTCTGCCGTTGGCGGGGTGATTGTGGTTGGAACCATTATGTCCTACAACATTTTAATCGCCAAGCGGCAGCAGATCGTGGAACAAGAGCTGTCCACCCTGCCATAAGGATAAAAAACCCGCCCTGCACGATGCTGTGCAGGGCGGGTTTTGTTCTTGTAAGCTTAAGCGGAAAGGGCTGCTTCTAAGCGGCTACGGATGGCACGCAGAAGGCCCAGGTTGTCGGGCACCTCTTGCACATCGGAGGGAGCGTACAGAAGGGCAATATCCTCCGAGACAATGCCCTCTTCAAAGGTTTCCAGGCTGCACGATTCCAAGGTGTTGGCAAAGGAAACCAAAGCATCGTTTCCATCCAATTCTCCACGCTTGCGCAGTGCACCGGTCCAGGCAAAAATGGTGGCAAGGGGGTTGGAGGAGATGCGCTCACCGGCTTGATGACGACGATAATGATCGGTGATGGTGCCGTGGGCGGCTTCGTATTCAAAGTTGCCGTCGGGGCTCACCAAGACGCTAGTCATCATGGGCAGGGAGCCAAAGGCCGCGGCGACGAGATCGCTCATGACATCGCCGTCGTAATTCTTGCAGGCCCAAATCATGCCGCCTTCCGAGCGGATGACCTTGGCGGCCACATCGTCAATGAGGGCGTAACGGTAGGTCAGTCCGGCCGCATCCATCTTTGCCTTGTATTCCTTCTCAAAGATGTCTTGGAAGAGCAGCTTAAAGGTCTGGTCATAGTCCTTGGAAATGGTGTCCTTACAGGAGAACCAGACATCCTGCTTGGTGTCGAGTGCATACTCGAAGCAGGATCTTGCAAAGGACTGGATGGAATCGTCCCGGTTGTGCATTCCTTGCAGAACACCAGGCCCCTTAAAGTCAAAGATGGTCTTGCGGATCTCCACTCCGTTTTCATCGGTGAAGACCAGCTCCGCCTTGCCGGGGGTGGTGACACGGTGCTCGGTTGCTTTGTAAATATCCCCATAGGCATGACGGGCGATCACGATGGGCTTTTTCCAGCAGCTTACCACGGGAGAAACCTTGGAGAGCATGATGGGCGCACGGAACACTGTACCATCCAGGGCGGCGCGAATGGTGGCGTTAGGACTTTTCCACATCTGCTTGAGTTGATACTCTTCCATGCGCTGCAGGTTCGGTGTGATGGTGGCGCATTTTACGCCCACGCGGTGCACCTTAATTGCTTCCGCTGCCTGTACGGTCACTTGGTCGTCGGTGGCATCGCGGTTGGGAAGGCCAAGGTCATAGTATTCTGTGTTTAGTGCAAGGAAGGGATGCAGGAGTTCGTCCTTAATCATCTTCCAAAGGATACGGGTCATTTCATCCCCATCCAGTTCCACGATGGGGTTTTTCATTTCAATTTTTGTCATCAAACTGCCCTCTTACGCTTTCTGCGCCGCGTAATGATTCATCAGGCATCCGGTGAGCAGCAGGTCGCGATCCTCCGGAGTCAAATCACGCAAATGTAACGTCAGAGGGTAGGTGTTGGTGCCGGAAACCACGGTGGCAGGGAAGGTTTCCTTTCCTTCCATCACACCCTTGCGGACATCAGGCACATAGATGAAGTCGCCGGGCTGGCAGGGGAAAGCATCCCCCTCGTCCATGGTGAAGGGCAGCATGCCCCAGTTGATGCAGTTGGAGCGATAACGCTTCGTGGCAAACTCATAGCAGATGTTGGCGCAACCGCCGAGCACACGCTGGCAGGAAGCGGCCTGCTCACGGGCAGAGCCATCGCCGGGCTTATTGGCAAAGAGCACGGAGCCAATCTGCGTGTCCTTGAGGGCGTCCTCCGTCAAGCCCAGAGGAGCAAGAACGGTGGCAAGGTCAGCGGGAACCTCTCCATTTTGTCTGGCTTCTTCCAGCTTCTGCGTGGCCTGGGAGCGGGGTACGTAATCCGGATCACGACGGGAGAGGGTGAAGGAGGCAAGCTTCAAGGGGTTGGAACGGTAGGAGGAGGTTTCTCCCGAGGGGATCAGCTCATCGGTGGTGGTGACAGGGTCTCGCAGGACGGAGGCCACCTGCATGAGAAGATGCTCAGAAAGGGAGGGGATGGGAGGCCACTCGGCAATGTTGGGGCCGAATTTCAAAGCCTCTTCGGGTTTGGGAGTCTCATAGCCCTGATACACACGATGGTTGTACACGCTCAGGTCAAAGGAGCGCTTCTGCTGCTTGGGAGCCACATACGAAACTTCCGTTGCAGGGGTCAGGACGCCGTGGTTCCGTGCGGTGGCGGCGATGGAACGTGCGTCCATCAGAATGACACCGGAGAGCTGTCCGTCGCTGGGCTTAGAGCCTTCGCGGTTGGGGAAGTTTCGGGTGGTGTGGCGAATGGAAAGACCGTTGTTGGCGGGGACATCGCCGGCACCGAAGCAGGGGCCACAGAAGCAAGGCTTAAAGAGCGCACCTGCCGCCATGAGATCCAGCTGGACGCCGCTTTGCATCAGCTCCATGTTAACCGGAATGCTGGGCGGATAGATGGAAAGGGAGAAGTAGCCTGAACCCACGGAATGGCCGTTCAGAATGGCAGCGGCTTCTGCAATATTATCGTACATACCGCCGGCACAACCGGCAATGATGCCCTGATCCATGACCAGCTTTCCATCCACCAGCTTGTCCGTGAGGGAAAGCTTGGCTTGTGAACCAAATTGCTCCTCGGCCTCACGCTCAATCTTGCGAAGGATATCGCCGGGGTTCTGCATCAGCTCACGAATGGGGTAAGCTTCCGAGGGATGGAAGGGCAGGGCCACCATGGGCTCTACCTTGGACAGGTCGATTCGAATCATGCTGTCGTAGTATGCGCCTTCCTCCGGATGCAAGGAACGGTACTCTTCGGGACGCGCGTGGATGGCGAAGTATTCCTCGACGGCCTCGTCGGTTTCCCAAATGGAGCTCAGGCAAGCGGTTTCGGTAGTCATGACATCGATGCCGATGCGGAAGTCCATGGGCAGGTTCTTGATGCCGGGGCCCACAAACTCTAAAACCTTGTTCTTAACAAAGCCGTTTTTATAAACCTCACCACAGAGTGCGATCGCCACGTCGTGGGGGCCGACGCCCTGAACGGGTTCGCCCTCTAAGTACACGAGAACCACGGGGGGAGGTGCAATGTCATAGGTGTTGGAGAGAAGCTGCTTGACGATTTCAGGGCCACCTTCCCCAATGCCCATGGTGCCGAGAGCACCATAGCGGGTGTGGCTGTCCGAACCTAAAATCATGCGCCCACAGCCGGACATCATTTCGCGAGCGTACTGATGAATGACGGCTTGGTTGGGGGGAACAAAAATACCACCGTATTTCATGGCAGCAGACAAACCGAAGACATGGTCATCCTCGTTGATGGTACCGCCCACAGCACACAGGCTGTTGTGGCAGTTGGTCATCACGTAGGGGACGGGGAAGCGGGAAAGCCCGCTGGCCTTCGCGGTTTGAATGATACCCACATAAGTAATGTCGTGAGAAATCAGGCTGTCAAACTTGATTTGGAATTGCTTGTTGTCTTTTGCGCGGTTATGGCTCTGCATAATGGAATATGCCATGGTTTTCTTCTTACCCTCTTGAGGAGAGAAGGAGCCAGCCTCCTCGGTCGGTGTTCCACCAACCCAGTAAACGCCGCTTGGATGTAAGGTGATCATAAATTCTCACTCCTTCGTATTCATTGGGCTTGCGCCCTAACTTGTGTATAGTTCTCATCATTATAACATAAAAATTCACAGAAGCAAATAAAATGACAGGGATTTCTCCCTGCTTGCAGGATCGCTGGCAAAAGCGGCTGTTTTTTAAAAATAATCCCAGTTTCTCTTGCAAAATCAAATTAATCTTGCAAATAATGCCCGAAAAGGATATAATGACAGAACTGCATGATTGAATTTCACGTCATCCACGTGATTGATAGGGTGAACCCGATTGAAAGGAAGAACACTGTGGAAAAAAACGAAAGAACAATGCGAGAATATGCGGCTGCCTTAGGAAATCAAATTCGGCAGGAATATCACATCAATGATGAATATTATTCCAGCCATAACATCAAGCGCGGCCTTCGCAACGAAGATGGAACCGGTGTGCTCGTGGGTGTCAGCCGCGTTGGTAGCGTTCAGGGTTATATCATTGATGACGGAGAGCGTTTGCCTGCGGAAGGTCAGCTTTACTACCGCGGAATTGCATTAACCGATATCGTAGAAAACCATCGAAGAAACGGAACCTTTGGATTTGAAGAGGTTGCCTATCTCCTTCTCTTTGGCTACCTTCCCACCAAGGGAGAACTGAACTATTTTAATAAAATGTTGGCTGAGGCACGAATGCTTCCGAACGGTTTTACCGAGGATATGATTCTTCGTTCCCCAAGCCGCAATGTCATGAATAAGCTGGCACGCAGCGTGTTGGCGCTCTATTCCTACGATGACAATCCGGATGACCTCTCCATTGCGAACCTGCTGCGGCAGTCTGTGCAGCTCATTGGCTCCTTCCCCAGCATCGTAGCCAATGCGTATATGGTCAAGCGGCGCTATATTGATGGGGAATCCTTGTACCTGCATTCCCCCCAGGAAGACTTGTCGGTTGCAGAAAACTTCCTCATGATGATTCGCAAGGACAAGCAGTTTACGGAGGAGGAAGCGCGCCTTCTGGACATGATGCTGATGGTGCATGCAGAGCATGGTGGCGGTAACAACTCGACCTTCGTGTGCCGTGCCCTTTCCTCCAGCGGAACCGATACATACAGCGCCATTGCCGGTGCCGTGGGATCACTCAAGGGGCCCCTCCACGGCGGCGCCAACGCCAAAGTAATGGAGATGTACCGCTACATTAAGGAAACCGTTGCGAATCCAAAGGATGATGGAGAAATTCGCGACTGCCTGATGAAGATCATCAACAAGGAAGGCGGAGATAAATCGGGCAAGATTTATGGGTTGGGACATGCAGTGTATACCCTTTCCGATCCACGTGCCGTCCTGTTAAAGCGCTATGCCAAAGCCCTGGCAGAGCAAAAAGGCTATTTAGCGGAGTTTGAGCTCATGGAAAAAATTGAAGAGCTCGGCATTCCACTGATCATGGAGCACCGTAAGAAAGACATTCCCATGTGTGCCAACGTGGATATGTACGCCGGTCTGGTGTATGCTATGCTTGGCATTCCCGAGGATCTTTACACGCCTCTCTTTGCCACCGCTCGTATCACCGGTTGGTGTGCAAACCGCATTGAGGAAGTCATGACGGGGCACCGGATTATGCGTCCGGCCTATCGTGCGGTGGTCAAAAAGGTGCCGTACACCCCGGTGGACTTGCGCAATAGCTTGGTTCAGTTTGATTAAGGAACGAACACCCGACAGCAGGGAAGCCGTTTGGCTTCCCTGCTGTTTTTTGGAGCAGAATTAATTCCAGAGAAAATCGAAGGGACAGGCAAGCTCAAAGCACTTCGCTCATATGCTTAGACAACCATTGTTGACGCATGAGGAGGAAGCTATGGAAAGCAAAGAAAAGCTAAGACGAGAGACCGTGCTAGAGCGAGCCTCGGCCATTTTGGATGTACCCATGGATACCGTGGCCGGCTTGCCGAGTCTGGAATTGGTGGGCGACCGAGAGCTCCGCATGGAGAATTATCACGGCATTCTTTCCTGCGGGAAAGAGGAGATTCATGTGGACGGGGGAAAATGGGTGCTTCGCATTTCGGGACAGTCCTTGGAAATACGGGCCATGCGAGAGCGCGAGCTGCTCATCACCGGTTGGATTGTGAAATTGGAACTGATGTAGGGAGGCGCCTGGTCATGAAATGGCTGCATAACTTTCTGCGCGGGACCATAACGCTGGTCGTGACCGGAGCGGAGCCGGAACGATTCTTAAACAGCTGTGCCCGTGCAAACTTGCCGTTTTGGGCAGTAGACCGAAGAGATCCCTTTACGCTAGCCATCATCGTTCCGCGCCGCTGCCTGCCGCAAGCGCAGCGCATCGCCGCGCGGGTACAGTGTGATTTGGTGGAAGAGCGGCGCTTTGGCCTGCCCTTTTTTTTGGTTCGCTTTCGGAAGCGCTATGCGCTGATTGCCGGCCTTGCGCTCTTTCTGGTCGTCACGGCAATCTTCTCCCGCTTCATTTTAGTCATTGACATTCAAGGAAACCAAACGGTGACCACGGCGGAGATCCTTTCCGTTCTGCGGCAGCATGGAATCCGTCCTGGGGCCTATGGACCTTCCATTGATCAGAGAGACCTCTCAAACCGCATGCTTCTGGCCATGGATGAGCTCAGCTTTTTTTCGCTCAACCTACATGGTACCAGGGCAGAAGTCATTGTGCGAGAACGCCTTCCCAAGCCTAATCTCATTCCGGTGAACCAGGGGGCCAATATCGTGTCGCGGGCAACGGGTATCATTACCCAAATGGATCTCTTTGAAGGGCAGGCGCTCTGTAAAGAAGGAGATACGGTGACCGAAGGAGAATTGCTGATTTCGGGCCTGGTAGACATTCCGGAAGCGCCCTACAGCAACTCCGATCTGGGAACCAGTCTCCATTATGCCCAAGGACGCATCTATGCTCGGACGTGGCGCACCATAAAAGCGGAAATTCCCTTAACGGCGCAAGTAAAAAGCCTGACGGGGAAGGAAGAAAGCCGCTTTTCGCTGAATCTGTTTGGAAGCCGTATGAAATTTTACCGAAACGGTGGAATTTCTTTCTCTATGTATGATAAAATAACCACAACAAAGACTTGGGTGCTCTCCGATGGTAGCATCATGCCGCTAAGCCTTCAAAAAGAAACCTTTCGCGAGTACGAGCCGCAAACGACAGAACTGAAACTGGATGCGGCCGAAGCCATGCTCAAAGAAGAACTGGAACGAGAACTCAGTGCTCGCTTGGGCCCAGAGGGTGAAGTGCTTCGACGGGATTTTGTGACGCGAATGGTGGATGGGAAGCTGGAGCTGACGCTCTTGGCCGAGTGCACCGAGCAGATTGGAAAGACCGTCCCCATAGATCAAGCGGGGGAAATTGCATCGCCGGAAACCATACACTGACGGTAGGGAAGGAACAGAGGAAACATGCTGGAACAGTCGATCAACATTGAACGCATAGAGGATGCCGTAGATATCTTCGGCTCCTTTGATCAAAATATTCGCATTTTGGAGCAGTCTTTTGGGATTGCCGTCCTGAATCGGGATGGTCAGCTCAAGTTAAGTGGCGATGCAGAGCGGGTGATGCAGGCAGTGCGCGCCGTGGAGAGTCTCTTATCCTTTGCTGCCCGGGGGGAACCCATCAACGAGCAAAATGTACGCTATCTTGTGGAGCTGGTGAAGGCGGGGAAAGAGGATCAGTTCTCGGAAATGGCGAAAGACGTTCTCTGTGTGACCGCCAAGGGAAAACCCATTAAGGCCAAAACCGTGGGGCAAAAACAGTATATTGATGCCATCTTAAAGAAGACCATCACCTTGGGGGTAGGCCCTGCCGGTACCGGCAAGACGTATTTGGCGGTAGCGGCAGCGGTGTCTGCCTTCCGTGCCAAGGAAGTCAACCGGATTATATTGACCCGTCCTGCGGTGGAGGCGGGTGAGCGATTGGGGTTTTTGCCCGGCGATCTGCAAAGTAAGGTGGACCCCTACCTTCGCCCCTTATACGATGCTCTCTTTGAAATGCTGGGTGCAGACAACTATGCCAAGTATTTAGAACGTGGCAATATTGAGGTGGCTCCGCTGGCGTACATGCGCGGGCGCACCTTAGACGACTCCTTTATCATTTTAGATGAAGCCCAGAACACCTCCCGTGAGCAGATGAAGATGTTTTTAACCCGCCTTGGCTTCAATTCCAAGATTGTCATTACGGGAGATATTACCCAGATTGACCTTCCCACCGACAAGGTTTGCGGCTTGAAGGAAGCTATGCGTGTGCTTCGAGACATCGACGATATCGCCATTTGTCGCCTGACGGACAGCGATGTGGTACGCCATGTGATCGTGCAGCAGATCATCAAGGCGTATGAGGAGGATGAAAGCCGCCGCAAGCCAGAGAAAAAGACCGGCAACCGGTAAACGAAAGGAAAGGCAACCATGTGGACGAGCCATCGCATTACCATCGATGCAGAAGTACCTGTTTCAGGATTAAAGGATAAGGCAGCCCTCATTCGCAAGGTCATCAAAGCGGTGCTTTCGGAAGAAGGCATCTTAGTTCCCTGTGAAATCAACGTGCTCCTTACCAAGGATGAGGGGATTCGGGAGATCAACGTAGAACAGAGGGGAATCGATGCACCCACGGATGTGCTCTCCTTTCCCATGCTGGAACTCACTCCGGGGGACAAGCCGGAGGAGGCTTGGAAAGACCCCGGGACGGGCCTCGTTGCGCTGGGCGACATGGTCTTGAACCTAGACCGCATGCAAGAACAGGCAAAGGAATATGGGCACACGATGAAACGGGAGCTCTGTTACTTAGTGGTGCATTCCGTCTTGCATCTGTTAGGCTACGACCATCTGGATGAAGGGGAAGAAAAAGCGAAGATGCGTGCCCGGGAAGAAGCGATCTTAGAGACGCTTGGAATCGGACGCGAAGAGGAATAAGGCCGCACTTGGTGCACATAGAAAGATGAGGATACACAAATGGAAATCAAACGATCGGGTATGATTACCCTGTGCGGAAGACCGAATGTCGGAAAATCCACGCTGACCAATGCATTGGTGGGTGAGAAAATTGCCATTGTCTCTAACAAGCCACAAACCACCCGAAATCGCATTTTGGCTGTTTTGAATCGGGGGGATTGCCAGTATGTCTTTATGGACACGCCGGGACTTCACAAACCACGCTCTCGCCTAGGCGATTATATGGTGGATGTGGTAAGAAAGAGTGTGGCCGACGTGGATGCGGTTTTGCTTTTGGTGGAGCCGATTGCTAACATTGGTGCCCCGGAGCAGGAGCTCATTGACCGCATTCGCGATCTTAACCTGCCCGCCATTTTAGTCATCAATAAAATTGACACGGTTCCCAAGGAGGAACTTCTGGCAGTGATCCAGGTTTATAGCCAGGCTCATGAGTTTCAAGCCATTCTGCCCATGAGTGCCAAGCGTGGGGAAGGCGTGGAGGAGCTCTTGGGCTTACTGTCCCACTTCCTGCCGGAAGGGCCGCAGCTCTTCCCGGACGACATGGTCACCGACCAACCCGAGCGCCAGGTTTGCGCCGAAATCGTGCGCGAAAAGCTCCTCTTGTTTTTGGACAAGGAAATTCCCCATGGCACCGCCGTGGAAGTGACAAAGTTTTCCGAGCGGGAGAACGGGATCATCGATCTGCATGTGACCATTTTTTGCGAACGCGATACTCACAAGGGCATCATCATTGGGAAGCAGGGCGCTATGCTCAAAAAGATTTCCACCCGCGCCAGAGAAGATGTGGAACGGTTTATGGGCACAAAAGTTTACCTAGAAACCTGGGTCAAGGTGAAGGAAAATTGGCGTGATAATGTCAATTTAATTCGAAATTTCGGATACCGGGACGAGTAAGTTTTGGGGTGCCATGCAAAGATTACCGCTTATAAAGAGAAGGAAAAGACCGCAAGATAAGATTACAAATCTTAAGCCGAAAGGTGGTCACTTGCATGCGAGCGGAAGATTTTTGGAATTTGTTTTGGGAAACCGGAAAGCCGGTGTTTTATACACTCTACTGCAAACTACGGGAGCAGGAGATAAACTTGGAGCAGGCGGTTAAAACCGCCTAAGGCTCCTTACATAGGTGATAAAATGTACCTAAAGACCCAAGGGATCGTTCTTCGGGAGACCAACTATAAGGAAGCGGATAAGATTCTAACGGTACTGACCCGTGACCTTGGAAAACGAACCATCAAGGCTTCGGCCTGCCGCCGGAAAACCAGTAAACTCATGGGGGCTGCGCAACTGCTCGTCTATTCCGATATGACACTTTTTGAGCGGCAGGAGCGCTACAGCTTGAAGGAAGCCTTGCCGCAGCAATCCTTTTGGGGGCTTCGGGAGGATATCACGCTCCTATCATTGGCCTCATACTTTGCCGAAACCACGGAGGCCGCGGCCCAGGAGGGCATGCCACACCCGGAGCTTTTGTCCCTCCTCCTCAATGCGCTGTATGCCTTAGATACCTTGAAGAAAGACCCTACTTTGGTCAAGGCGGCCTTTGAACTGTCGCTTCTTTGCCACAGTGGCTATGAACCACAACTGTACGCCTGCTCCGTCTGTGGAACCGAATTGCCCGAAACGCCGCGGCTTCACTTGCGGGCTGGGGTGCTCCACTGTGCGGATTGCCGTGGGGAACTGGAACCGGGGATTTCCATGCCCATGAATCAGGCCGTTCTCTCGGTTCTTCGGCACATTGTGTATGGGGATGGGAAACGTCTGTTTTCTGTTCTGCTGGATGCCGGAAGCTTGGCGCTCCTTTCCGATCTGTGCGAGGCGTTCTTTCTGACTCAGTTTGAGCGCGGCTTCCGAACCTTAGACTTTTACAAGCAACTGATTCGAAAGGAATTGTGACCGATCTATGATCGAACTATATGAAAAATCCATGCGGACGCTGGAGCTTCCCCGGATTCTGGCCATGCTTTCCGAGCAGGCCGTAACGGAGGAAGGAAAGGCCAGAGCCCTGGCTCTCCGTCCCTCAGACGAACGGTCTGAGGTATCGTATCGTTTGCAGGAAACCAGTGCGGCGGCAGAGAGCATCAACCTGCGTGGCACCCCGGCCTTTTCCGGGGTGAAACCCGTGGCACACTCCCTGCAGCGTGCCGATATGGGGGGTGTACTGAATACCCGCGAACTGCTTGGTGTCGCAGCGGTGCTTCGTGCGTCTCGTTCGGCGAAGGAGTATGGGGATGTGGAGGGGGAAAAGACGGTCATTGACCATCTGTTTCGCTCTCTGCATGTGCATCGCTCACTGGAAGAGAAGATTACCAATGCCATTGTGGGGGAAGACGAGATTGCGGATTCCGCCAGCAGTGAGCTGGCTTCCATTCGCCGTCAGATGCGCGCCACTTCGGGGAAGGTGCGTGACATTCTCAATAAGCTGATTGCGTCTGCCCAATCCAAATACTTACAGGAAACCATCATCACCATGCGCTCCGGCCGCTATGTGGTTCCCGTCAAGTCGGAGCATAAGAACGAGATTCCAGGGCTGGTGCACGATGTGTCCGGTTCCGGCTCCACCTTTTTTGTGGAGCCCATGGCCGTGGTGAAGGTAAACAATGAACTGCGCGAGCTGCAAGCCAAGGAAGAGAAAGAAATCGAGCGGATTCTTGCAGAGCTTTCCGCCGAGGTGGCTCACGAAAAGGATGACATTTTAGAGAACTATCAATTGCTGATTTTCCTGGATGTCATTTTTGCCAAGGGCAAGCTGGCCATTCGCATGAGGGGCATGGAACCGACGCTGTCGGATCGGGCTCTAATCCTCAAAAAAGCACGGCACCCCTTGCTGGATCCGAAAATCGCTGTGGCAAACGACCTCTACCTGGGAGGTGAGTTTGATACCTTAGTCATCACCGGGCCCAACACCGGCGGTAAAACCGTGACACTGAAAACCATTGGCCTTTTGACCTTGATGGCTCAGTGTGGTTTGCATATCCCTGTGGAAGACGGAAGTTGTGTCGCCATCTGCTCCACGGTGTGGGCGGATATCGGAGACGAGCAATCCATTGCCCAATCACTGTCCACCTTCTCCTCGCATATGACCAACATCGTTCAAATGTTAGAACACACGGACGACCGAAGCCTGATTCTGTTCGACGAGCTGGGTGCGGGCACGGACCCGGTGGAAGGAGCGGCTCTGGCGATCTCCATCATCGAGCGAGCCCGGGAGCTTGGCGCTTTGGTTGCGGCAACAACCCACTACGCGGAGCTAAAGGTATACGCCATGACAACCCAGGGGGTACAGAACGCCTCCTGCGAATTTAACGTGGAAACTCTTGCCCCCACCTACCGACTCATGATTGGTATACCGGGAAAGTCCAACGCCTTTGCCATCTCGCGCCGTCTTGGATTGCCTCAAGACATGATTCAAAAGGCGGCCGAGCGCATTGACGCGGAGAACATTCGCTTTGAAGATGTCCTAACCCGTTTGGAAGAGCAGCGTCAAATCATGGAACGGGAGCGGGCCGCTGCCGCCGAACTTCGCCGGGAAATGGAACTTTCGGCTCGCAAAGCGAAGCAGTATCGAGAGGAAGTGGAGCGGGAACGGGAACGAGCCCGGGAAGCCGCGGAGGAAAAGGCCCGTGAAATCATCGAAGAAGCTAGACGGGCTTCCGATGAAGTCTTCCGCGAACTGAAGGAAATGCAAAAACGCCAAGCCGCAGGACGGGACTGGCAAGAAACCAATGAGCAGCGTGCTGCCCTGCGGGGCCGCCTCAATCAGGCAGAGGGAAAACTCGGGGAAAGACCTGAGGTGGAACCGCCACCCATGGTGCGCCCAGCCGTACAGGGCGACACGGTGGAGCTATTAAAAATGGGAACCCAGGCCACGGTGCTCTCCGTGAATAAAGAAGGGATTTTGCAGTTACAGGCAGGCATTTTGCGCATTACGGCCAAGCAAGAGGAAGTCCGTGTGGTGGAAGGGGAAACCCAAAGCCATAAGGAGGCCAAGCGCCACATTCGCAAGACCGAGCATAAGCTCCGCTCGCTGGGGGCAACCCCGGAAGTGGATCTGCGGGGGATGACCACCGACGAAGCGGAGGGCGTGGTGGAACGCTTTATTGATCAGGCCATGTTGGGCAACCTGCAAATGGTGACGGTCATTCACGGAAAGGGAACCGGAGCGGTTCGTGCGGCGGTGCATCGCGTGCTGAAGAAAAATCGCGCCGTGAAAAGCTTCCGCTTAGGGCGCTATGGAGAAGGCGAAGATGGAGTCACCATTGTAGAGCTGAAATAGATTGGTAGTTTGGAAGAAAAATATACGACTTTCTTAGGCCTGACCTTGAAAAGGGCATTGACGGAAAGGTATAAATTTGATATTCTTAAAGGGAAGATAAGGGAAAGAATTTTGGGAGGGGACTATTATGTATATTAAGCAGGCGACTGTGAACAATCAAGTTGGTCTACACGCACGGCCCGCTACATTCTTTATTCAGAAAGCCAACGAGTTCAAAAGCACCATCTGGGTGGAGAAGGATGAACACAGAGTGAATGCGAAGAGCCTCTTGGGCGTACTTTCTCTCGGGATCATTAAGGGCAGCGTGATCGATCTGATCGCAGACGGTTCAGACGAAAAGGACGCAGTCGATGCCCTGGTTGACCTCATTAGCTCAAACTTCGGCGACTAACTTTGAAACAATGAAAAAGCGCTGCCTTTGTGCGGCGCTTTTTTTGGTGTAAGCAACCAGTTTTCAACGCTCTCACAGAAGGAAGCGAAACACGCATGACCTTTGATGAACTCAAACAAAAAGCACACAGCTTGCCTCTGCTTCCCGGAGTCTATTTGATGTCCGATCGAAGCGGGGAAATTATCTATGTCGGAAAAGCCAAGGCGCTTCGCAATCGTGTGTCGCAATATTTTCAGGAAGCGGCGGCTCATACAGAAAAAACCCGCGCCATGGTCGCGCAGATTCACAGCTTTGATGTGATTGTGGCTGAGTCTGAATTCGAGGCCTTGGTGCTGGAATGCTCCCTGATTAAACGGCATAAACCCAGGTATAACATTCTCCTAAAGGACGACAAGGGATATCCCTACATTCGCCTGTCCATTGGAGATGCCTATCCGCGATTTTCTTTGGTGGGCAAGGCTGCCGACGACGGCGCCAAATACTTTGGTCCCTTTGGTGGACGAAAAAGCTCACAGGATCTCATCGATGCCCTGTGCACCGCGCTGAAACTACCCGATTGCAGTCGGCAATTTCCGCGGGACATCGGGAAGGAGCGGCCTTGCCTGAACTTCCACATGGGCAAGTGCGACGGATATTGCCGGAAGGAACAGTCCCGTGAGCGGCATAGGGAGGCAATCCGCCAGGCAACCCGCCTCTTAGAGGGAAAGTTTTCGGATGTGGAAAAAGAACTCAGCGAAGCTATGCTGCAAGCGGCGGAGGACTTGGAGTTTGAAAAGGCGGCACTCCTGCGGGACCGGCTGCAGGCCATTGAGCTTTTGGGAAAACGCCAAAAGGTGGTCACTGGCCGTCTCACGGATACGGATGTGGTTGGATTTTATCAGGATGAAGTGCGCTGTGCGATTTCAGTGCTGCACTACCAAGAGGGAGAACTGACCAGTAAAGATACCGAGCTCTTGCAAATTCGAGAGGAAACACCGGCCGATATTTTATCTGCCTTTGTCACACAATATTATATAGGAAGAGGAGCCGCGCCCGGTCAGATTCTTTTGCCCATGGAGCTGGAGGACGAGGCTTCCTTAGCTCGTATGCTTTCGGAGGATGCGGGACGGCGAGTATATTTGGTCACACCCCAGCGTGGAGCCAAGGTGGAGCTGATTCGCTTGGCCGAAACCAATGCCCGAGAGGAGTGCCAGCGGGTGACGACAAAAGAGGAACGCACGGCAAGCCTTCTGGTTTTGCTTGCCGAACTCTTGGAATTGCCGGCTCCGCCCAAACGAATCGAGGCGTATGACATTTCGAACACCGGCGCCTCAGACATTGTGGGAGCTATGACTGTGTTTGTGGGAGGAAAGCCGCAGAAAAGCAAGTATCGCTGCTTTCTGCTCCGTGATATGGATGGGCCGGACGATTATGCTTCCATGGAACAGGTTTTACGCCGACGCTTTCGGCACGAGGTGACTGGCGATGAGAAGTTTGGAGATAAGCCTGACCTTATCCTTATGGATGGGGGACGGGAGCATGCAGCGGTAGCAGAACGGGTATTACGTGAGTTTGGCCTTGCTATTCCCGTGTTTGGCATGGTGAAAGACCATCGGCACCGAACAAGGGCCTTGATTCAATCCGATGGCAAGGAAATCGGGATTCAATCGGTTCCGGCCCTCTTTGCCATGATTGGACAAATCCAAGAGGAAACCCATCGGACGGCCATCGGCTTTCATCAGAAACGGCGCAGTAAGACAAGCTATGGATCGGTTCTGGAGACCATTCCGGGAGTGGGAGAGGCGAGAAGACAGCTTCTCCTTAAAACCTTCAAGAGCATTAAGGCCATTCAAAACGCTTCCCTTGCGGATTTGGAAGCCGTCCTACCCAAGCCAAGTGCACGCGCCGTATATGAGTATTTTAGGACAAAAGAGGAGTGAGTTGTATGCGTGTCATCACCGGAACTGCCCGCGGACGAAAACTGAAAGAGCTGAGCGGGATGGAGACTCGCCCCACCACCGACCGGGTGAAGGAAGCGATGTTTAGCATCATTCAGTTCGAACTGGAGGGGAGACGAGTATTAGACCTCTTCGGTGGAACGGGACAATTGGGAATCGAGGCTTTGTCGCGAGGCGCAGAGCACTGTGTGTTTGTGGACATTCGTCGAGAAGCTGTTTCCCTCATTCGAGATAATTTGGCCCACACAGGCCTTACCGACCGGGCAAAGGTTGTGCAAGGAGACTACCTTGCGTACCTTACCCAGAGCAAGGAAACCTTTGATGTGATCCTCTTGGACCCTCCATATGGAGATGAAATAATAAAAAAAGCGTTACAAACCATTACAAGGATTGACAAACTTTCTGAGAATGGTATAATTATTTGTGAAAATGGGTCGAATTTTGACTGGCCTTCGGTGTTTGAGCCATATGCACTGCAAAAAGAATACCAATATGGAAGAATTAAGCTGGCCCTATATCGGCGTAGCTTGGGGGCGGCTCAACAAGGGACGGAACAAGGAGTTGAGTCAGAATGAAAATCGCAATTTATCCGGGGAGCTTTGATCCGGTCACCTTGGGCCATTTGAACATCATTCGAAGAGCCTCCAATGCTTTTGATAAAGTCATAGTCTGTGTGCTGGTCAACTCCGGGAAAAGCGGAATCTTTACTCCAGATGAACGAGTGGAACTTCTCCGCCGCTCCATTAACTTGGAAAACGTGGAAGTGGATATGTACTCTGGACTGATTGCCGATTACGCAAGAAAGCGAAATGCCCGCGTTTTGGTCAAGGGACTTCGTGCCGTCTCGGATTTCGAGTCCGAGGTTCAGATGGCTATCATCAATCAGAAGCTCAACGAAGAGCTTGATACGATGTTTTTCCCCTCCAGCCAAAAGTACAACTATCTCAGCTCGACCGTAGCGAAGGAACTTGCGCGCTACAATGCCAATCTGGAAGATGTGCTTCCCCGAGAGATTATAGCCGATGTAAGAATAAAAATGGAAGATAAAAGAGGTGCGTGTGATGGCAAGTAACATTGAAGAATTATTTGACATGTTGTATGAAATGATTGACGAGGCAAAAAACGTGCCGCTCTCCAGTGATAAATGTATGTTAGAGCGGGACAAAGCGCTGGACATGCTGGATGATATCCGGGCCAGGTTCCCAGTCGAGCTGAAGAAGGCAAAAGAACTGGTGGACAAAAAGAATGACTACATTGCGTCGGCCAAACGGGAAGCGGATGATCTTCGCCAGAGGGCGGAGGAACACGCAAGACGCCTACTCAATGAGGACACCCTGGTCTTAGAGGCGCGCCGCATGGCAGAGGAAATCATCCAAGAAGCGGAAAGCACTAGTCGCCAACTGAAGCAAGCGGCCAATGAATATTGCGAGGATACCTTGCATCGCATGGAAGAAGCGGTAGCCGATGCCTATGATGAGGTAAAACACTCTCGCGCTAAGTTCCGCAGTGCCCTGGGGGCGGGGGAATCGTGATTCGCGTCGATTCGACGTTGCGAGAGCGAAAGCTGTGGAGATGCGGGCAAGGAGAACTAGATGTTGGGTGTTCTTCTTGTGAAGCAACAAAATATAGAATTTGAGAAACGCCCCTTCAAGGGGCGTTTCTTCTGTTTCGCACATTCTGTTTTTCTAAGCAGAAGGTGGTGGGAAGATGGGGAAAGGAAGGGAGAAAAAAACCATTCCCCCCGAAAAAAATAGTTGCAATTTCGTGACAATTTCTTTATACTAAACATAACTTGGTGGAGCAAAATGGGGCAAAGTGGAGCGAGCTAAGCTTATTGTGGAGGAAATTGCACATGATTAGCGTGACGGGAACGTATGAACACTCGATTGACGCCAAGGGGCGTCTGTTCGTTCCTGCCAAACTACGAGAAGACTTGGGCAGTGTTTGCTACCTCACCATGGGAGTGGACGATTGCCTAGCCATCTATCCCTTGGAGAGTTGGCAAGTCTTTACCGACAAGTTTGCCTCCCTTCCCATGAGCAAGTCCCGCTTGATGCGACCCCTCTTTGCCAATGCGGTCAAATGTGAGCCGGACAGCCAAGGAAGAATCGTGATTCCCCAAGCCCTGAGAAAATATGCAGGGCTGGAAAAAGAAGTGGTGATTATTGGCGTCCACAACCGCGCAGAGATCTGGGATGCGGAGAAGTGGCGCATGACACAGGAGGAAATGACTCCTGAAAAAATGGCAGAGCTTTTAGAAAGCCTGGAGGTCTGATGAAAGAAAGCTACGGACATCGGCCCGTTTTGTTAGAAGAGTGCCTTGCGGGGCTGAACATAAATCCCAACGGCATTTACTTAGATGGAACCTTTGGACGAGGGGGACATTCCTCAGAAATTGCAGCTCGTCTCGGAGAACATGGTCGACTGATTTGCATTGACCGGGACAAGCAGGCCTTGGAGGAAGGGGCCATTCGCCTAGCTCCTTGGAAGGAGCGTGTCACCTTTCTTCATGGAAACTTTGGGGACTTAAGAACCCTGCTGGACCAGGAAGGCATCGCAGGGGTTGACGGCATGCTCTTTGATTTGGGTGTTTCCTCGCCGCAACTGGACGATCCCGAGCGAGGCTTTTCCTATCAAAATGATGCGCCGCTGGATATGCGCATGAATCGGGACGATGCACTCACCGCTTACACCGTGGTGAATGAATGGCCAAAGGAAGAGTTGCGCCGCATTCTTTCGCAATACGGCGAAGAACGCTATGCCTCCGCCATTGCCTCCAAGATTTGTCGCGTCCGAGAAAGTGCTCCCATTGAAACCACCCACCAATTGGCCGATGTCATTCGAAGTGCCATGCCGGCTGCCGCTCTGCGAGAAAAGCAGCACCCGGCAAAGCGAAGCTTTCAAGGCATCCGCATTGCGGTGAACGATGAGTTAGGAGCCATTGCGGATATGCTCAAGCAGGCGATTCCACGCCTGAACCCAGGAGGACGCCTGGCGGTGATTTCTTTCCATTCCCTGGAGGATCGCATTGTGAAAACCGAACTGGCTACCGCAGCCCGTGGTTGCGATTGCCCTCCAGAATTTCCGGTTTGCATCTGCGGGAAGAAGCCGCAGGTAAAGCTAGTCCCACGCAAACCGATTTTACCCAGTGATCAGGAATTAAAAGAAAACCCGAGGGCGCGCAGCGCGAAACTGCGCGTCGCCGAGAAGATATAAAGAACGAGTAAGTATGTGTGGAGAAGCGCACGGGTGACCGGCGCTGCGTAGAGGGGTGAACAGATTGACGGCGGAAAGAACACAACAGTATCGCACCAAGGAGAGAGCTGCCTATCAGTATGGATACGATGGAAATGCAGCTAGACAGCCGGAACAATGGGTAGAGGCACCGGGCAAACCCATACAGAAGCGCAAGCGCGTCGCAAGGAACCTGGGCCTAACGGTTCGGGAGCCAGGAAAGATTGCCCCCTTTGCGGTCGTTGGTATGCTGTCTGCTTGCCTGTTGGTGATGCTGATGCTGACCCAGTATGCAAATTTAGTGGCAATCAATGACGAGGCGGTTCAACTCCGAAAGCAAGTGGAAACCTTGAAAGCAGATGAAGCAAAGCTGTTGGCGCAGTACGAATTGGCCTATGATCTGCAAGCCATTGAACAAGAAATGATTAGCAGTGGTGAAATGGTGAAGCCTCAGAGTGGACAAAGTTATACCGTCGAGTTAACGCGTCCGGACAGCGCCCAGTATTATAAACATGCGTCTTTAGGAAGTAGTTTTATCAATGGGGTGAAAGAAATCTTTTCCGTGATTGGGACATATTTCTAAGAGCGAGAGACATACCATTAAGAGAGAAAGCCTGAAGGCGCAAGAAAAGATTGGTTTTCTTGCGCCTTGCACATCATATTAGGAGAAGGAGGGTGACGTCTAGCAATGTCCCCGAAAAAAAAGACGACGGCCGACCATGTAAATCGCCGAGCCAACACAACAATACGCAGGCGGATCATGCTTCTAGCGGGTGTGTTTGGTGTGGCGACCTTTTTGATTTTGTTTGCGAAACTCTGGAAAATCCAGATTATCGATCACGAATTCTATGAAGAAAAAGCCATTGCAGGGCAAACGAGAGACTTAACGGTTTCCGCTAACCGAGGAAAAATCACCGACAGCAAAGGAAATATTTTGGCCATTAGTGCCTCGGTGCATAATGTCGTGCTTTCGCCTAAAGACATCATTGAGCGCGACTATGATAAAAAAGTCATAGCCGATGGGCTTGCATCCATACTGGACCTGGATTCTGCTAAGCTGTTACAGCGTATGGAGAAGGCGAAGAGCCAGTACGAAGTCATTGCTACGAAAGTAGAGGACGACAAGGCAGAAGAAGTTCGCCAGTTCATTACCGATCATAAGTTCTCCCGCGGAATCTATTTGCAGGCCGATACCAAGCGGTACTACCCAAAGTCGTCCATGGCGGCACAGGTCATCGGATTTGTCAACAGCGATAACCGTGGCTCCTATGGATTAGAGTCTCTCTATGATACGGATCTTGCCGGAGAAAAGGGGCGCATTGTAACCAGCCGAACCGCAAGTGGTGTGGAAATGATCTCCGGGTATGAGGCATATGTGGACGCAGAGAACGGGCAAAACCTGAATCTGACCATCGATGCCAACATTCAAGCCAAGGCACAGTATGCACTGGAGACGGGCATCGAAAAGTTTGAGGTGCTAGAAGGTGGTTTCTGCATCGTCATGAACCCCAAAACCGGGGCGATTTATGCCATGGTCAGTTCCCCTGATTATGACTTAAATAACCCCAGTAGCATCAAGGATAAGAAAAAAGCGGCGGAGCTTGCCACAATGAAGCAGAATGCCGATCGGGTGCTGGCGGAAGAAGCCGCCAAGCAACCCAGTGATGCGGCAACAGCCACTGCCGAAACTCAGGACAATCCGGACGCACAGGAAGAGGAAACGGAAAAAACACCGGGCGAGCTTCTCATGGACGAATACCGTGCGGCCCTCAGCCAGGCGCAGTTAGCCCAGTGGCGCAGTAAGGCGATGAACGACAGTTATGAGCCTGGTTCGACCTTTAAACCCATTGTCATGGCTATGGGGCTGGAAGAAGGTATGATTACTGAAAGCAGCAACTTCTTTTGTAGCGGTCAGATTACCGTTCCTGGATGGCCAAAGCCCATTAAGTGCCACAACCACAACGGACACGGCAGCCAGGATACGCGGCATGCACTCATGAATTCCTGCAACCCGGCTATGATTCAAATCGGACAAAAAATTGGCAACAATACGTTTTATGAGTATATGAAGGATTTCGGTCTCCTCGGAAAAACTGGCGTTGATATGCAAGGCGAGGGACTGGGTCGATTCTGGCCGCAAGATGAATTTAAAAATGATATTGTTTCGCTGGCAACTGCTTCCTTTGGACAGCGTTTTCAGATTACTCCCATTGGACTGATTACCGCCCTGTCTTCCGTTATCAACGGAGGACATCTCATGGAGCCCTATGTGGTTCAGTCCGTGACGGATGCCAGTGGAAACATCATCAAGTATCATGAGCCAACCCAGGTGCGGCAGGTGATCAGTCAGCAAACTTCGGATCTGGTTCGTTCCATGATGGAAAGCGTGGTTGGCGATGGTGGTACCGGTAAAAACGCCTTTGTCAACGGGTATCGCATCGGTGGTAAAACGGGTACGTCCCAGACGAGACAGGAAGGCCATTTGATTACGTCCTTCGTTGGCTTTGCCCCGGCGGATGATCCCGAAATCATTGTGCTGCTTGCCTATGACCACCCGAAACCGGCAGCCCCTGGTTCTACCGTGACCTCGGGTGGATACTACATCAGCGGTGGTAACATGGCAGCTCCCATGGCAGGACAGCTCATTGCGGACATTTTGGACTACATGGGGGTACAAAAGGAAGGCGGACCAGCCGCCAGCGATGTGATTGTTCCCAACGTCAAAGGAAAGCCCCTGGATGCTGCCCAAAGTGCCCTAAAGAGCGCTGGCCTTAGCTGGAAGCTCGTTGGTAAGGGTGGCACCGTAACCGATCAGACCCCCACCGGAGGCATTTCCATTCCCAGCGGCAGTACTGTGGTTCTCTATTTGGGTGAAGAAAAGGTCACGACGAAGGTAGCCGTTCCGGATGTCACCGGACGCACCTATAGTGCCGCGAAGAAAGCCTTGGAGGATCGTGGTCTTTATATGAAGGCACCCAGAGCCGACGGAACCTCAAAGATGGTGGCCTTTAGCCAATCGATCGTAGCGGACACGGAAGTGGATCCCGGCACCGTGGTCGAAGTGCGATTTATGGATAACACAGTACAAGACTATGCAAACGATTAATGCGTAGCATGTAAATTTTGGAGGTGAGCCTTTGCACTTATCCCATTTGATCCGCGGGATATCCCTGCGGGAAGACCATATTGGTCAGGATATTGAAATCACCTCACTCTGTTGCGACACCAGGAACTTAACCCCCGGCGCTCTTTTTGTTGCGCTTCCTGGTTATCGATTTGATGGCAATGATTTTATAACAGAAGCCCTCGAAAAAGGCGCGGTTGCCGTGCTTTGTGCCCATGCGCCCAGCCAAGCCGGCCCCTGGCTCGTCGTGGAAGACCCTAGGGCCTGCCTTGCGGTGCTGTCTGCCAACTGGTTTGGGCATCCAGCAAAGGAGATGACCATTCTTGGGGTCACCGGCACCAACGGAAAAACCACCACCACCTATCTCCTAAAGGCTATGTTAGAACAGGTTGCGGGTGCAAAGGTGGGGCTCATTGGAACCAATCAGAACATGATTGGGGAAGAGGTCTTGCCCGCCGCCCGCACCACCCCGGAGGCCTATGACCTGCACGAACTTTTTCGCACCATGGCAGATGCTGGCTGTCAGTACGTGGTGATGGAAGTATCGTCCCACGCACTGATGCTACATCGTGTGGATGGAATCACCTTCAAAGCCTCCATCTTCACGAATCTCACCCAGGATCATTTGGATTTCCATGGAACCATGGAGGCCTATCGAGAGGCGAAGGGGAGGCTCTTCCTGCAATCTGAAACCGGGATCTATAATCTGGATGACGAAGCAGGTCGCTACTACGCAGAGCATGCACCGGCCCCCTACTTTACCTATTCTGAGAATAAGTCCGAGGCCGATCTTCTCGCGGCCAACATCCGATTGCTGTCCGACCATGTGGAGTTCGAAGCTCTGATTTTGGGGAGTATTTGCCGTGTCCGCCTTCCCATTCCAGGTGGATTCACCATCTATAATGCCTTGGGTGTGATTGCCTGCGGACTTGTCTTGGGGTATCCCTTGGCGCAGGTTGCGGCCTCTCTGGCCAATGCAAAAGGCGTCAAGGGCAGGGTAGAGGTGGTTCCCACGCCGGCACCCTACACCGTTCTAATCGATTATGCCCACACCCCGGATGCCTTGGAGAACATCTTGCTGACGGCTCGAGACTTTACCAAGAATCGCTTGATTTGCCTGTTTGGCTGTGGGGGAGACCGAGATCGCACGAAGCGCCCCATCATGGGAGAGCTGGCCGCTTCCTTAGCCGATGTGGTCATTTTGACCTCAGACAATCCGCGGACCGAGGAGCCCGAAGCAATCTTGGCGGATGTGGCCGCTGGAATCCCAAGGGATGCTTCGGTGCTGTATACGGAGCCCGATCGTCGCCATGCTATTGCGCTGGCACTTTCCTTGGGGGAAGAAGGAGATGTGATTGTCCTATGCGGAAAGGGGCACGAAACCTACCAGGAAGTTGGCAGGGAGCGCTTCCACTTCGATGAGAGAGAGGAAATTGCTGCTTACTTTGCAGGAAAGTCCTAAAAAGAGAAGCCGGAAGCGGTGGAATGGGAAAGACCCACGGCTTGCGGCAAGGAACACCCGTGTTCCCTGGAACGCAGGTATAAAGCAAGAGAGAATGAGAATATGCACGGAGGTACAACGATATGTTAGCTAAGCTGGTTTTTGCAGCGATGTTTGGATTCCTGCTCAGCGCGATTCTGGGGAGGTTTCTGTTACCGATGCTTCGCCGGCTCAAGGCAGGGCAATCCATCAAAGAGGATGGCCCTACCTGGCATTTATCCAAGCAGGGAACCCCAACCATGGGTGGACTGATGTTCATTGTCGCAACCCTCATTACCGTGGTCTTAATCAATTGGCAGTCCATTATGCAAGGGGATGTCACCTCGCTCTTCATTCTGGTGTTCGCACTGGTCTTCGGCGTGATTGGCTTCATTGATGACTATGCCAAGGTAAAGAAGAAAGAAAATACGGGGCTTTCCGCCGGGCAGAAGTTTTTGCTTCAGTTGGCAGCCTCCATCCTATTTATTGTCTTGCTTCGTAACGTGGGTATCTTAACCCCCAACTTGTTCATTCCCTTCCTGGGGATTGAACTGAAGCTGAACTGGCTCAGCTACATGATCTTTGCCGCCCTTGTCATGGTTGGCACGGTGAATGCCGTCAACATCACCGATGGTGTGGATGGGCTGGCAACGGGGGTGACCCTTCCGGTTTGTGCCTTTTTTGGTGCCATTGCAACCTATAGCTATCTCTTTTGGAAGCGTCCGGAAGGAATGCCGGTGGCGACTTTTGCCGCAGCGCTCTTTGGTGCACTGATAGCTTTTCTTCTGTATAACTTTCACCCGGCGAAAATCTTTATGGGTGACACCGGATCCCTGTTTTTGGGAGGGGCGGTCTGTGGAATGGCCTTTGCGCTGGATATTCCGCTGATTCTAGCCTTAGTTGGCATTATCTATGTGGCAGAAGCCCTTTCGGATATCATTCAAGTGGTCTATTTCAAGGCCACCCACGGAAAGAGAATTTTTCGAATGGCACCCCTCCACCATCATTTTGAGATGGGGGGATGGAGCGAAGAAAAGCTGTTCTTTGTCTTTTCCGGGATTACGCTCATCTGCTGTATCTTAGCTTACTTTGGGGTGATTGATCGTTATCCAGTGTTTTTATCCTAAGTTTGACCAGTATTCGCGTTAAGGAGGATCCATCGTGCGAAACAAGAAAAAACCATCCATGAGCATAGAAAAGCAGTTGGCACGAGGCCCTCTGGATTTGCCGTTTTTAACCCTGACCCTGCTGCTACTCGGTATTGGACTTATCACCTTGCTCTCCGCATCCTACCCCTCAGGCTATTATCGAGGGGGAAATCCCTACGATATCTTCATCCGTCAAGCCGTATTCGCCGTGTTGGGGATTGGGGTGATGTATGTAGTCTCACGGGTGGATTACCAACGGTGGCGTGGCCTCTCCCTGATTGTGTTAATGATTTCCGTGGTACTACTCTTGCTGGTTAAGGTGCCTGGTCTAGGCTCCAGTGCCGGTGGTGCAAACCGTTGGTTGGAAATTCCGGGCTTGCCTCGTTTTCAGCCCTCCGAGATCGCAAAGTTTGCCGTCATTTTGTACTTTTCCGCCCGGCTTTCCAAGCGGAAAGAAGGGACCAAGGGGCCCTATGATCCACGGCGTTTGGGTGGTAGAACCCTAAACAAGCTCCATGAGGTTGGATTTTTGGAACTGTTACCCTATGCAGGGGTGCTTCTCCTCATGTTGGGCCTGCTTGCCTTGCAGCCCCACATGTCGGCAACCATTTTGATCTTGGTGGTGGGGGCATCCATTCTCTTTGCGGCCGGCATCAAGCTTCGGTGGTTCATCATTGCAGGTGGCCTAATGGTCACCCTCCTTGGCCTCATGATCGCGACCACGGATTACATGACCACACGCGTTCAGATGTGGAGAAACCCTTGGGCAGATCCGTTGGGCAAAGGGCTGCAAGCGATTCAATCACTTTTGGCCATTGGCTCAGGAGGTCTTCTGGGCCTCGGCCTTGGCAACAGCCGCCAGAAGTTTTTGTATCTACCCGAAGAACATAACGACTTTATTTTTTCCGTCATCTGTGAAGAACTTGGTTTTATTGGAGTCACGCTGATTCTGACGCTTTTCGCCCTCCTCATTGTGAGAGGATATTGGCTAGCCATGCACGCACGTGACCGCTTTGGTTCGCTGCTGATCGTTGGCGTTACTACCTTGCTCGCTTTTCAGGTATTTTTGAACGTGGCGGTGGTGACCAATCTCTTCCCCGTTACCGGCATCTCACTCCCATTTTTTAGCTACGGGGGTTCTGCACTTCTGATTCAGTTGGCGGAAATGGGCGTTGTGTTGGCGGTATCCAGGCAAATACCGGCGCAAAAGTCCGATTAGATGAGGATAGTTTCATGAAGATTTTGTTTACCTGTGGTGGGACGGCGGGACACATCAACCCTGCAGTCGCGCTTGCCCGTTTGGTTCAGGAGAGGAAACAGAATGCCGAAGTTCTGTTTGTCGGTGCAAAGGGTGGCATGGAGGAACGACTCATACCCAATGAGGGTTTTCCCTTAGAAACAGTGACCATCAGCTCCTTCCGCCGAAAGCTCAACCTGTCCGGTCTGCGCTACAACCTAAACACCCTGCGCAACTTATCGGTCTCCCGGAAGGAAGCTGCCAATATACTAACGAGCTTTGCCCCGGATTTGGTGGTTGGTACGGGAGGCTATGCCTCCTATCCCGTGGTGCGGGAAGCCGCACGTCGGGGGATACCCACGGCGGTGCATGAATCCAATGCCATTCCGGGGCTTACGACAAAGCGCCTATCCGCCGTTGCCGATTGTGTTATGGTTGGGTTTTCGGGCTGTGAATCCTACTACCGACATCCCGAACGCGTGTTGGTAACCGGAACCCCGGTGCGTGGAGCCTTCTTTGAGAAAACCCGAACGGAGGCAAAAAAGGCTCTGGGCATTCCGGAAGATGCGCTTTTAGTCCTCTCCTACTGGGGCAGTCTCGGTGCAGAGCAGATGAACCGCTATATGAATGACTTCATCGCAATGGAGATACAAGAAAAGGCTGACTTTTACCACATTCATGGAGCCGGGCGCAACTTCGCTGCCATGCAGGAGGAGCTAAACAAGAGGAAACTTACCCTTCCGCCTCGGGTTCAACTTCATGAGTATCTGTATGATATGCCCTGTGTTATGGCAGCGGCCGATGTTGTGCTTTGCCGAGGTGGTGCTTCCACCATTTCGGAGTTAACGGCCCTGGGAAGGGCTGCCATCATCGTTCCTTCTCCCAATGTGACTAACAATCATCAGGGAAAGAATGCGGAAGTCTTGCAACACGCCGGTGGGGCAAGGGTGATGCAGGAGTGTGAATCCAATGGGATGAACTTATACCAAGAGACAAGCTTACTCCTACAAGATGCAAAACGCAGAAAAGAGATGGAGAGGGCCATGGCTTCCTTAGGCATGCCCGATGCGTCGGAGCGAATCTATCAAACTCTGCTTAAACTCTGGCAAAAAGGTAGAAATTGAACCCTTTCTCTTCTCCCTGCATAGGATGGTTCGAACGCGACAAGAACCACCTGTGAGGGGAGAGATACGATGGATACTTACTTCGTGACGGGAGGGAAGCCGCTTTTTGGCAGTGTACCGATTCACGGATCGAAAAATAGCGTTCTACCCATTTTGGCGGCCACGATTTTGGCCCGAGGAGAGAGCGTCATTCATAACTGCCCAGCACTAAGCGACGTATTTGTCACAGCAGAAATCTTAGAGTGTCTCGGTTGTCGAGTGCAGTGGCATTCCGGAACGATGACCGTCGATGCCACCCAGTTAACCGGGGGCCAAATTCCGGACGTACTAATGCAGGAGATGCGATCGTCCGTCCTGTTTTTAGGGCCTCTCCTAGCAAGGCTCGGAAGTGCAGAAATGTGCTGTCCCGGCGGATGTGCCCTAGGGCCTCGTCCCATTGATTTACACGTACGCGCCTTACAGCGCTTAGGTGCTACGGTCAATGAGGAGGGCGGGCGGCTTCGCTGTACCACCAGACGCCTACATGGACGAAGGATTCTATTGGATATTCCCAGCGTTGGGGCGACGGAAAACATTATGTTAGCCGCTTGCGGTGCACAGGGAAACACCATCATCAGCAATGCAGCCCGAGAACCTGAAATCGTTGACCTGCAAGGTTTTCTTCGCTCTATGGGAGCAAGAATCTGGGGAGCAGGCGGTTCGACCATTTACATAGAAGGTGGGCAGACTCTGCATGCAGGGGAATACACCGTGATGTCGGATCGCATTGTGGCCGCGACCTATCTTTGCGCGCTTGCGTCTGCGAAAGGGGAAGCGGAGTTTACCTGCGCGGACGTTCGAACGGTCGCACCGGTGATTACGAGCCTGATCGAAGCCGGCTGCACCATCCGCAGCGCCGCCGAAGGCCGCATCTGGATTCGCAGTCGAGAACCCTTGAAGGCCATTCGACCGATTTATACGGCACCGTATCCAGGCTTTCCAACGGATGCTCAGCCGGTGCTCATGGCGGCCTTGGCCGGGGGGATCGGGAAAACCACCTTTGTGGAAACGATTTTTAGCAATCGATACAGCCACGCGGAGGGATTGTATCGCATGGGAGCGGATATCTCCATTCGCCAACGAACGGCTGAGATCAACGGGAATCCATTCCTGCACGGAGCGGAAATGGAAGCGCATGATTTGCGGGGTGGGGCCGCCTTGGTCGTGGCTGCTTTGGGAGCCCAAGGCGAAAGTCGGATTACAGGACTTCACTACATTGACCGAGGGTATGAGAACTTTGAGGGGGATCTTT
Source organism: [Clostridium] viride DSM 6836 (assembly GCA_000620945.1). Lineage (GTDB taxonomy): Bacteria > Bacillota > Clostridia > Oscillospirales > Oscillospiraceae > Evtepia > Evtepia viridis. Next base: position 66,955 of record JHZO01000004.1, read on the forward strand.
CCGCTCTGGGCGCACAGATTGTGCGGGTGAAAGAGAGCGTAGAGACCCAAATGGGAGCCAACACACAGGAACCTGTCGTAGCTGTCTGTGCAGCCGGTGGGCAATGAAATGCTAAAGGATGACAAGAAATGGCAAAGTCACGAAACAAAAAGAAAACATATAGGAGACGGAGGGGGCTTCGCCTTCTCTATCTCCTTATGTCGTTTATCCTGATTGTTTCGGCAATCCTTGTCAGCTGTGTCTTTTTCTTCCGCGTGGAAGAAATCCAAATTCTAGGCAATACTCGCTACTCCAATGAGCAAGTGTTGACCGTGGCTAATATTGGGGCAGAGGCAAACCTATTCCTCCTGCCCCGCACCGCCATTGAGAAGCGAATCTCCGACAGCATGCCCTATGTGGATTCTGTGAATCTTAAGAACAAGTATCCGTCCACCCTGATTCTGGAGATTCAAGAGTGCGTTCCCTTGGCTGCCTTCCGCACGGACAATGGATATTGGCTGATGGATGCCAGTGGCAAGGTATTGGAACAGGTGGATGAAAGCATCGCAAGCACTCTCATTCAGGTGGAAGGGGTCTCCTTACTGGATCCGAAGGTGGGACAGCCAGCCCAGGTTCCCGATGAGGCAAAGGGGAAATTTGCCGCACTCTGTGCCCTGCTTGGAAGTTTACAGGAGCACGAGATTGCCGCCGATGTAAGCTGGATCGATATGAGTGGTGAAACTGACATTGAAATGGGGTATTTGGGTCGCTTCACCGTGCGCCTTCCTTTGAGAACGGAACACAGTGCAACCGAGCAAGGAAGCGAGATTTATAGCCTAAAAATCGAGGCGCTGAAAAAAATTGTCTCGCAGTATTTGGGTGAAACCGACCGAGGAATCATCGATTTATGGGAAGATAAGGGTTTTTTCCGCCCAAGGTAACAAAACGTAACGAATCTAAGCTCGCTTTTACCAAAAAGAAGTAATAAGAAATTCACTTTTCTATTGACCTGTTGGAAAAAGGGATATAAAATAATACAAAGCATGTAGATACGCAATATTCACATAGGAGGGGCAATTATGTCTTTTGGTTTAGATACCGGCCCAGACAGCGTTGTTACGATTAAAGTAATTGGTGTTGGTGGCGGCGGAAGCAATGTCGTCAACCGCATGGTTCGATCCGGCATGAAGGGCGTTGATTTTATCGCGGTGAACACGGACAAGCAAGCCTTGGCTGTGTCCAGCGCTACGCATAAAATACAGATTGGTGAAAAGCTGACGGAGGGTCAGGGTGCAGGCTCGAATCCTGATGTCGGACGCAAGTCTGCAGAGGAAAGCCGTACACAGATTTCAAAAACTCTGGAAGGTACCGATATGGTATTCATTACGGCTGGCATGGGCGGCGGTACCGGAACCGGTGCGGCACCCATTATGGCTGACCTGGCAAAGGAAATGGATATCCTGACCATTGGTGTTGTGACAAAGCCTTTTAACTTTGAAGGTCGTCGCCGCATGGAGCAGGCCGAAGAGGGCATTCGAAACCTTCGCGCTAAGGTGGACGCTCTTGTTATTATTCCGAACGATCGCTTAAAGTATGCGACCGATCAGAAAATTACCTTTGCCAATGCGTTTGAAATTGCAGACGATGTCCTGCGTCAGGCCGTACAGTCCATTTCCGACCTGATTAAGAACACCGGTTTCATTAACCTTGATTTTGCAGACGTCACCGCCGTCATGAAGGATGCCGGTATGGCACACATGGGTGTGGGTCGTGCAGCAGGTAAGAATAAGGCAGAGGAAGCTGCTAAGATGGCAGTCTCCAGCCCCCTCTTGGAAACCTCCATCAACGGTGCTCGTGGCGTTCTGGTCAACGTGACCGGTTCCACCGACATTGGCCTGGAAGAAGTCGAGACCGCAGCAAACTTGGTTCAGGAAGCAGCCGATCCCAACGCACTCATCATCTTTGGTGCAACCTTCGACGAGAGCTTGGAAGACGAGATCCGCGTCACCGTCATTGCAACCGGCTTTGACGAGGTGGACAATTCCGCAAAGAATGCAGCTGCAACCAAGACCAACTCTCGCCTGTTCCCCGCAGGCAGACCGGCAGCGAACACCGGAAGCAATTCCGTTTCCGACAACGCTCCCAGCGATGACGACGATCCCTATAAGGAAATTTTCAAAATTTTCAATCGTGACCGCTAACGGTAGTTAAAAGCAAATGCCCCTGATTGGACGGTGAAGACTCGCCGTAAAATCAGGGGCATTTTTTTTCGCTAAACGTCCAAAATAATCACATCGCACTGTTTGCGGATGGCGTAGTGAATGGTATACAGCGTACCGCCTCCTTGTCCACTGTAGGCTGCGATCAGGCGGGAGGAGTGGTCAACCAAATAGCGGTTTCGCCGTTGTAGGCATCCTGCGGTGTATGTATGCTGAATGACCGTTTCAAAATCACAGCGAGCTAAGAGAGCATGGTAGCGTAAGCGCTCTTGGGGAATCCAACGGTCTGCTTGTCCGGCAAAGGGAATCGCCGCCTCCACGCGCACATCCGGGTGGAGTTCGCGCAACAGGAGAGCTGCCTCACAGAATTGCAGGTCAGCACCACGGGCCATGCCACAGATAAAGTGTCGATAGCCTTGCGCAAAGGCAGCTTGCAGCGCAGACCAAAGTTCCGCCTTAAATTGCAAACAGCGAGCATCGGACTCATTGCTGCCCCAGGGAAGTTTTTCCGGACGGTGTCCCGTAAAGCTACAGCTCAACTGATGGTTCATCTTCCTCACCTCTCCATGGCTTATTGTAAGGGACGGGAAGGGCAAAGTCAACAGAAAAACGAACATTTGTTCCTGTGTTGTTTGTAATATTTGGACTTGAAATTTTTTATAAAACGAGTATAATGTCAAAAGAACAACTGAATAAAATGTCTTCAGGGCGGGGTGCAAGTCCCCACCGGCGGTATAGTCCGCGAGCGTTTTTGGCCCTATGGCCTGAAAGCAGCTGATCCGGTTGGATTCCGGAACCGACAGTGATAGTCTGGATGGGAGAAGACGTGCTAAGTGATTTCATACGCTCTGTATGCCTCTTAGCACTTGGAAGACATTTGCGTTTTTCAGGTGTTACTATGCAAAGGAGTGTTTTTTATTATGAATTCGAATCCCAGAACGAAAAAAATTACCGTTATGGCCATGCTCGTCGCTCTCTCTGTGGTCATGGTCTCCCTCATTCACTTTCCTATTATTCCAGCAGCTCCATTCTTGGAGTATGACCCGGCGGATATCCCCATCCTGATCGGAGCCTTTGCCTATGGTCCCATTGCCGGTCTGGTGCTTACGGTCATCGCAAGCCTCATTCAAGGCTTTACCGTTAGCGCAAGCGCAGGATTGTATGGTATCTTGATGCACATCATTGCAACAGGAACTTTGGTAGTGGTTGCTTCCGGAATTTACCGCATCAAGCATACGAGAGTCGGTGCTGTGATTGGTCTGGTTTGTGGCACCCTTTCCATGGCAGTGATCATGATGATTGCAAACCACTTCATCACCCCGTTCTATATGATGGTACCCGTGGACGTGGTGGATGCTATGTTGCTTCCCGTAATCTTACCCTTTAACCTAATCAAGGCTGGGATAAACTCCCTGATCACCTTTGTGGTATACAAGGTCGTTTCTCGATATATTGTTCATGGTGAACCCATGAAGGGCAAGAAGTCGGAAGCGGTGTTCGATTCCGAAGCATAACACAAAAGCTGTAAAGGTCCGCCCGGTAGTATTGCCGTGCGGACCTTTTCCCATGAAACAAAACGAAAGAAGGTGTGCCACGATGAAACCATCCTATCTCTTGCTCTATTTCTGCGTTGCTTCTCTGCTTGGCTTTCTCCTGATGGGCATTGACAAGAGGAGGGCAAAACGAAATCGATGGCGTATCTCGGAGAAAACGCTTTTTCTAGTCGCCTTGCTGGGTGGGGCAGTTGGCTCAACCTTGGGGATGCAAGCGTTTCATCATAAAACAAAGCACTGGTATTTCAAGCTTGGCTTTCCCGCTCTTGCCATGCTACAACTGGTGCTGTTGGCAGCCTACCTCTACTGGTTTACCTTTTTGCGCACCTAATACCCCGCAGGGAGGGCGCACGAACCGAAACAGAAACTAGGATATACATAAAAGAAGGAGTCAATGAAATGGAATGTAAAGAAGCGATTTACGAACGCCGCAGTATCCGCCACTATCAGGACAAGCAAATTCCTGACGAGGTTTTGGTTGACATTTTGGAAGCCGGCACCATGGCACCATCTGGAATGAACCTGCAACATTGGCACTTTGTCATGCTCCGCAGTCCCGAAAAACTGAAAGAGTGCTACAAGCTTATGGGTGAGGTAGCGGACCGATTCCGCCCCATCTTGGAAAATCGCTTTGCCCGCAACCCGCACATCATTCAGGAAACGGAGATTTTCCTCAATGAACTGGGCGGTGCGCCGGTCTGTATGCTGGCCTTCCTTTCCCGCAAGGAATATAACGGAGCCATGCCGGCCATTTCGGGCGTAGCGGCTGCCATTCAAAACATGCTGCTCTATGCCCACGAAATTGGCATCGGCTCCTGTTGGATTACGGCTCCCGTGGTGAGTGAATTGCAGCGGAAGTTTGAAGAACGCTTTGCCCCCGATAAAGGGCAATTCATTGCCATGGTGACCTTTGGTTATCCCGACGAGGCTCCCTCCGCACCACCCCGCCGCGAAGGCAAGTATGAACTGATGTAAGCTTGTGGCTGGAAAAAGTTGCATTTCACAAGTCGGATCGGGCAAAAAGGCGATTTATCGTAGAAGTTTCCTACTTGACGGAACGTGGATGCTGTGCTAAAATGTGAGATTGTGGTGCGGGATTTTCTTTATTCCGCACAGCAAAAAGAAAAAGGAGGGCGCACCATGCTGGAAGCCTTGAAGACAGCTCCAAAGGCCGTTGGGGCAAAGCAGGTGGGACGTGCTCTGCGAAGTGGTCAGGCGAAATTGGTGTTTCTGGCCGAGGACGCTGACCCGAAGGTCACAGAGTCCATCGCAAGTCTTTGTAAAGAACACGCGGTACCGGTTGAATCGGTGCAAACCATGGCTTCTCTGGGTAAGGCATGCGGCATTTCTGTCGGAAGCGCCGTGGCAGCTTTGCTCGAGAACTAAAAAACTTTGGTTTTAATTGAATAAGTTTTGTCTTATTCTGTTAAAATAGATACCACCATTTGAGAAAGGAGGAAAACTATGCCTACGTTTAATCAGTTGGTCCGCAAGGGCAGAGAGCAGGTCACCTATAAGTCCACCTCCCCCGCCATGCAGAAGGGCCTCAACACCCTGAAAAACCGTGAGACTGATCAGCCTGCACCTCAGAAGAGAGGCGTTTGCACCGCAGTCCGTACCTCGACTCCTAAGAAGCCGAACTCCGCACTGCGTAAGATCGCTCGTGTGCGTCTCACCAACGGCTACGAAGTCACCGCTTATATCCCCGGTGTTGGCCACAACCTGCAGGAGCACTCCGTCGTCATGATTCGTGGCGGTCGTGTTAAGGACCTTCCCGGTGTGCGTTATCACATCATCCGCGGCAGCCTGGATACCCAGGGCGTCAACGGTCGTATGCAGAGCCGTTCTAAGTACGGTGCAAAGAGACCCAAGGCTGGCAAGACTGCTGCTAAGAAGTAAGATCGCCACCAAATTATGACACTATTTTGCGCTCAGGCGCAAAGCAAACGCTTTGCCAAGAGTCGCTTATCTTAATATATACATTAGGGTAGGTGTTTCTCACGGCAGGCACGAGGCTGGATTTCGCCTCACACGGAAAGCGTCCGCTTTTCGAGTACCTATGAAATCATTTTATTATGAAGGAGGGAAGCTAAAGTGCCCAGAAGAGGAAACGTACCCAAGCGGGAGGTATTGCCCGATCCCGTGTACCATTCCGTGCTGGTAACAAAGCTTGTCAACAGCATCATGCTGGATGGCAAAAAAGGCGTGGCACAGAAGGTTGTCTACGGAGCCTTCGATATCGTTCAGGAGAAGCTCGATAAGGATCCCCTGGAGGTATTCACCACCGCACTGGAAAACATCATGCCGTCTTTAGAGGTCAAGGCCCGTCGTGTTGGCGGTGCTACCTATCAGGTTCCGATGGAGGTTCGTCCGGAGCGCCGTCAGACTCTCGGTCTGCGTTGGCTCACGACCTACTCCCGCAATCGTAGCGAGAGAACCATGAAGGAGCGTCTGGCAGCAGAGCTGATGGACGCAGTCAATAACCTCGGCGGTGCAGTGAAGAAGCGCGAGGAAACCCATAGAATGGCAGAGTCCAACAAGGCCTTCGCACACTTCCGCTGGTAATTCACGATATTTGGAGTTTGATTATGCCAAGAAAAGTATCCATTGACAAAACCCGTAATATCGGCATCATGGCCCATATTGACGCGGGTAAAACCACCACCACAGAACGTATTCTGTACTACACCGGCGTCAACTACAAAATCGGTGAGACCCACGAAGGTACCGCAACCATGGACTGGATGGCTCAGGAGCAGGAGCGTGGTATTACCATTACCTCCGCTGCAACCACCTGTTTCTGGAAGGAACATCGTGTTAACATCATCGACACCCCTGGCCACGTTGACTTTACGGTAGAGGTGGAGCGTTCCTTGCGCGTACTGGACGGTTCCGTAACCGTTATGTGCGCAAAGGGTGGCGTTGAGCCCCAGTCTGAAACCGTTTGGCGTCAGGCTGACCACTACCACGTTCCCCGCATGATTTACGTCAATAAGATGGATATCATGGGTGCGGACTTCTATCGTGTGGTGGACATGGTTCACGACCGCCTGAAGGCAAACGCTGTTCCCATTCAGCTGCCCATTGGCAAAGAAGAAACCTTTAAGGGAATCATTGACCTGGTCGAGATGAAGGCACATGTCTTCTATGACGACCTGGGTAAGGACCTTCGTATTGAGGAAATTCCCGAAGATATGAAGGAACTGGCTGCAGAGTACCGTCTGAAGCTCGTAGAAGCCGTATCCGACTTCGACGAAGACATCATGATGGCCTACCTGGAAGGCGAAGACGTGGATGCCGCTACCATGAAGAAGGCAATCCGTCTGGCTACCATCGAGGTCAAGATGGTTCCCGTTATCTGCGGTACTTCTTACCGCAACAAGGGTGTGCAGGAATTGCTCGACGCCATTGTCGACTATATGCCCTCCCCCAACGACGTTCCCGCCATCACTGGTGTCGACCCCGACTCCGGTGAGGAGGATAGCCGTCCTGCCAACGACGAAGGCCCCTTCGCCGCTCTGGCCTTCAAGATTATGACCGACCCCTATGTGGGCCGCCTGTCCTTCTTCCGTGTGTACTCTGGTACGCTGACCACCGGCTCTGCCGTGTTCAACAGCACCAAGGGCAACCGTGAGCGCGTGGGCCGCATCCTGCAGATGCACGCAAACCACCGTGAGGACATCGAGGTCGTATACAGCGGCGACATTGCTGCTGCAGTTGGCCTGAAGAACACCACCACCGGTGACACCCTCTGTGACGAAAAGAATGCCATCATTCTGGAGTCCATGGAGTTCCCCGATCCCGTTATCCGAGTCGCCATTGAGCCTAAGACCAAGGCTGGTCAGGAAAAGATGGGCATCGCTCTCATGAAGCTTGCAGAGGAAGATCCCACCTTTAAGACCTACACCGACGAAGAAACCGGACAGACCATCATCGCCGGCATGGGCGAGCTCCACCTGGAAATCATCGTGGATCGTCTTCTGCGTGAATTCAAGGTTGAGGCAAACGTTGGTAAGCCCCAGGTTGCTTACAAGGAAACCATCACCAAGAACGTGGAGCAGGATACCAAGTATGCTCGTCAGTCCGGCGGTAAGGGTCAGTACGGTCACTGTAAGATCCGTGTGGAACCCAACGAGTCCGGCAAGGGCTACGAGTTCGTCAACGGCATCGTGGGCGGCGCCATCCCCAAGGAATACATTCCTGCGGTTGATGCCGGTATCCGCGGCGCAATGGAAGCTGGTATCTTAGCCGGCTATCCCGTGGTTGACGTTAAGGTTACCCTGTACGATGGATCGTACCACGAGGTTGACTCCTCCGAAATGGCCTTTAAGATTGCCGGTTCTATGGCATTCAAGGAAGCTTGCCGCAAGGCGGGCCCCATCCTGCAGGAGCCCATCATGAAGGTCAGCGTCAACGTCCCCGAGGATTACATGGGCGACGTCATCGGCGACCTCAACTCCCGCCGTGGTCAGATTCAGGGCATGGAAGCTCGTTCCGGTGCCCAGCAGATCGACGCCATTGTACCTCTTTCTGAAATGTTCGGTTATGCAACCGACCTTCGTAGCCGTACGCAGGGCCGTGGTCAGTATTCCATGGAGCCCAGCCACTATATCGAAATGCCCAAGAGCATTACCGAGAAGATTGTGGCACTGCGCAATGCCAACGACTAAGGCTGAAGTTTTTTCGCCTTTCGCATTGTCTTTTCTGCCGTATTACGGTAAAATGGCATCAATCCGCCTAGGATTGAACATATAGACGATTTGATTCGTACTTTAAGGAGGATTATCAATCATGGCCAAGCAAAAGTTTGAAAGAAACAAACCCCACGTTAATATTGGTACCATCGGTCACGTTGACCATGGTAAGACTACGCTGACCGCTGCAATCACCAAGTTCTTGGCTCTGCAGGGCAAGGCTGAGTTCGAAGATTATGCAAGCATCGACAAGGCTCCCGAAGAGAGAGAGCGTGGTATCACCATCAACACCGCTCACGTTGAGTATCAGACCGACGCTCGTCACTATGCTCACGTTGACTGCCCGGGCCACGCCGACTATATCAAGAACATGATCACCGGTGCTGCTCAGATGGACGGCGCTATCCTGGTCATCGCAGCAACCGACGGCCCCATGGCTCAGACCCGTGAGCACATCCTGCTCGCTCGTCAGGTTGGCGTGCCCGCAATCGTTGTCTTCCTGAACAAGGTTGACCTTCTCGACGACGAAGAGCTCCTGGAGCTGGTTGAGATGGAAGTTCGCGAGCTGCTGTCCAAGTATGACTTCCCCGGCGACGACCTGCCCGTCATTAAGGGTTCCGGCCTGATTGCTCTGACCTGCGAGAGCAACGACGTCAATGACCCCGACTTCGCTTGCATCAAGGAACTGATGGACGCTGTCGACTCCTATATCCCCACCCCCGAGCGTAAGGCTGACCTGCCCTTCCTGATGCCCGTCGAAGACGTGTTCACCATCACCGGTCGTGGCACCGTTGCTACCGGCCGTGTTGAGCGTGGCCAGATCAACATGGGCGACAAGATTCAGATCGTTGGTCTGAACGAGGATACCAAGGACACCACCATCACCGGCATCGAAATGTTCCGCAAGCTGCTGGACTATGCAGAGGCAGGCGACAACATCGGTGCTCTGCTCCGTGGCGTTGACAAGAAGGAAATCGAGCGTGGCCAGGTTCTGGCTAAGCCCGGCTCCATCAAGCCCCTCACCAAGTTCGTTGGCCAGGTCTACGTTCTGTCCAAGGAAGAAGGCGGCCGTCACACCCCCTTCTTTAACAACTATCGTCCCCAGTTCTACTTCCGTACCACCGACGTAACCGGCATCATCAAGCTGCCCGAAGGCACCGAGATGTGCATGCCCGGCGATAACGTTGAGATGGACGTTGAGCTGATCACCCCCATCGCAATCGAAAAGGGCCTGCGTTTCGCTATCCGTGAGGGTGGCCGTACCGTTGGTTCCGGCGTTGTTATCGACATCAAGGAATAATTTTCCTCGGATTCAAAAGAGGGCAAAGCTTGACTTTGCCCTCTTTTTTTGTTTTTATAAAAGGGATACTTCGAACGGAGGTGCACTATGCCAGAAGTTACAGAACCAACTCAAGAGTTTGTCAACTCGTGGAAGGATGTTTTTACTGCCGTGGAACGGGGGGGCTGGGAATTCTTCGGATTTTTACTGTTAAAAGTAGTTCTGATTATAGCTGCTGGGCTGATCATCAAACGCATACTCTTGGCAAGTTTTGACCGGGTGATGACGCGAGCCGGGACCGAAAAGGGCTTACAAAGGTTTCTGAAATCGTGCATAAACATTATCTTATGGATCATTTTGTTGATGGTTGTTCTGGGCTCCATTGGGATTGACACTACTGCACTCTTAGCGGTTTTTGGTGTGGCAGGCCTAGCCATTTCCCTAGCTGTAAAGGATAGCTTGGCCAATTTTGCAGGAGGAATCAACCTACTGGTCAGCAAGGCCTTCGTGGTGGGAGACTATATTGAGATCGATCAGGATGGGGGAACCGTCCATGATATCGGCATGATTCATACCACCTTGCAAACCGTGGACAATCGCCGCATTATGCTGCCCAACAGCAAGGTGATGAGTGCCCGCGTCATCAACTTTTCCACCGAAGAGCAACGCCGTGTGGACATTAGCTTTTCGGCTTCCTACGAAGCACCCATCGAACGAGTGCAAGATGCAATTCTGCACATGATCTCCCAACAGAAGCGGGCCTATTTTCAACCGGAACCAACGGTGCTGGTCAAGCAGTATGGGGAGAGCGCCATTGAGTATACCATGCGTGTCTGGTGCCATCGAGATGACTATTGGGATTTGTACTTTGAACTGTTGGGACAAATTAAGCCGGCTCTGGATGCAGCCGGAGTGGAAATGACCTATCCCCATCTGAATGTGCACATTCAGGGCAAGACACCGTAAAAGCCTGTGGACAAAAATTCCACAGGCTTTTTCCGGCATCAGGAGGAAATTACTTTTGTGTAGAAATGTCAAAAGACACGAGTGCGACACCTTGGGTTTTTAAGAAGGGCGGGTCAGACCGTGGAGGACCTCCCCAGTATCGTTTCGGAATACTTCGCCTCCAATGACGTTATTTTTATAGATAAGCAGACTGATCATCACGTTTTTTAAGTCACCAGGATAGTTCTGTACCCCATAGGTATATCGTTTGACGGTCTTTCCACTGTATTTGCTTAGATCAAAGCCTTGGTCGCTCTGGATGGCCAGATAGTCATCAAAGGAAGCATCAAAGGTTTCCGGGATTTTGATCTCTTCCACGGTCAGAGCTTCCGGGGAAGTGGTCCAACCGAGCTGTCCTAGGTAGGTCACACGATCCTCATTGGTCTTGATGCCCTTGGGGGAGACGCTGGAAGCAACACTTTGGGCACCCCAGAGGCTATGGAACCCCGCGAAGGAACCAAGCAATCCGCAGACAAGAATGAGTGCGATTGCGCCGATGACCATGCGTTTGCGATGCAACTTAGCAGCATAAATAATCATGAATGGACAAACTCCTTTCGTAATTGCTCCGCAAACGGCGGCGCAGATGGAGAACGATTGCTACACTTTATGGTCAAACTGGGAAAAATATGCTACAATTAGCTTTATTTCTAAAACAAGCTGGGGGAGAAGCGCATGGAACGAGTGGACAAACTGCTGAGTAACACGGGTCGCTGGTCCAGAAAAGAGGTGCGATCCTTGGTAAAGGCCGGTCGCGTGCGTGTAGGTGATGTGGTGATCCGGGATGCCGCTGACAAGGTGCCGGAAGAGAGCGTCCTGTTGGTGGATGGGGAAGCAGTCCGGGTCGAAACAAAGGTCTACTTGATGATGCACAAACCAAGTGGCGTGATTTCCTCCACAGAAGATCCGCGGGAGAAAACCGTGCTGGATCTGCTCCCGGAATCCTACCGCAAGCAGGATCTGTTTCCTGTGGGACGTTTGGACAAGGACACGGAGGGACTGTTGCTGCTCACAAACGATGGTCCCTTGGCTCATCACCTCCTATCTCCACGCCATCACGTGGAAAAAACCTATTTTGCGGAGGTCGAGGGAACGCTTCAACGAGAGGACGTAGACGCCTTTCAAGCCGGCATTCGCTTACGGGACGGAACGCTTTGCCAAGCAGCCGGACTCGAAATCTTGTCTCGCCACACTGCGCTGGTAACCCTGCAAGAAGGAAAGTACCATCAAGTCAAGCGCATGCTGGCTTCCCTTGGAAAGCCGGTGTTATACCTAAAACGCATATCTATGGGCAAACTACGGTTGGATGAAAGCCTTGCCCCTGGTGAGTTTCGTCCCTTGACGCAAGAGGAACGGGTCTTGCTTGGGTTGTAACCGTTTTGCAAAAATATTCGGCATTTTCCACAAATTATATCGGGACAGCTCTTGCAATCCGTCGAACAAGAAGGTATAATAGAACAAAAATAATGGCGTATTTTGTACGCTTATGAGGAAAGAACAGGAGGAAGGAGCATGTCCAGCAGAGTTTTCCAGAGCATCGTGCTTCAAATGAAGGAAAGTACAGATCGTGCCATTGGTGTCATTGACGAAAGCGGGACGGTGGTTTCCTGCAATCAATTGACCTGGATCGGAGAGAAGTGGGAGGGCGTTGCCAGTGTTCTCGGCTCTGGAGATGCCGGTATTATGACCTATGGTGACAAGACCTTAAAGCCTCTCATGAACCGGGATACGCATTTTGACTATGCCGCGTTTGTGCAAGGAACCGATGAGCAAGCCAAGCTGATTTGCTCTTTGGTCAGCGTGGCCCTCAACAGTGCCAAGGCTTACTACGAGGAAAAGCACGATAAAAAGGCATTCATCAAGAGCATCATTTCCGACAATATTTTGTTGGGCGATATCTACGCCAGAGCGAAGGAACTGCACTTTGTTTCCGAGGCACCCCGCGCGGTCTTTTTAATCCGTCAGAATGCTACGGCCGATATCTCGGTGGTGGATGCGGTACAGGCCATCTTCGCGGAGAATCCAGAGGACTTTGTCATTTCCATCAACGAGACGGATATTGCGGTCATTAAGCTGCTCACCGATGGGGGAGACAGCAAGGAGCTCTTTCGCATTGCCAAGGGGATTGAGGATGGTCTGCCCCAAGCACAGAAAAATAAGACCACCATTGGCATTGGTACGGTCGTTCCCCACATCCGTGATTTGGCAAAGGCCTATAAAGAAGCCGGAGTCGCCATTGAGGTTGGAAAAGTGTTCGACACGGAGAAGACCATCATCAACTATGAGAATCTCGGCATTGGCCGTCTGATTTATCAATTGCCCACCACCTTGTGTGGCATGTTCCTTCAGGAAGTCTTTAAGAAGAATCCGATCGATGCCCTGGATCAGGAAACGCTCTTTACCATCAATAAGTTCTTTGAGAACAACCTCAACGTTTCGGAGACAGCCCGAAAGCTTTTTGTCCACCGAAACACTTTGGTATATCGCTTAGAGAAAATTAAGAAGCTCACTGGTCTGGACTTACGGGAGTTCGATGATGCCATCACCTTTAAAGTAGCTCTCATGGTGAAAAAATACTTGGTCTCCCGCGGTATTGATTCCTGAGTATCCGGACAGGCAGAGGCTATGCTCTGCCCAACCCGAAGAAGGAATAGGAGTATTTGCTTTGATTAAGTTAATTGATGTACAAAAAGAATATGAGAATGGGACGAAAGCACTAAAAGGCGTGAATATGACCATCGAGGACGGAGACTTTGTCTTTCTGGTCGGACCGTCCGGATCGGGCAAGTCCACGATTATTAAACTCATTACCGGCGAAGTGAAGCCATCCGATGGCCGTGTCATGGTCAACGGATACAATATGGGTGACATTAACCACAAGCAGATTCCAGCCATGCGCCGCACCCTCGGCGTCGTGTTTCAGGACTTTCGTCTCATCCAGAAAAAGACCATTTACGACAACCTGACCTTTGCTATGCGTACCGTTGGATCAAGACCCAGCACCATTCGTCGAAGAATTACCTATGTGCTGAACTTGGTTGGTCTGGGAGACAAGGCCAACCAATTTCCTGATCAGATCTCCGGTGGTGAACAGCAACGTGTGGCCATTGCGCGTGCGCTTGTGAATAACCCCAGTGTCATCATTGCCGATGAACCGACGGGCAACCTCGACCCACGCCGATCACTGGAGATCATGAAGCTCTTAGAGGAAATTAACCGACTGGGGACTACGGTTTTGGTGGTAACGCATGAAAAAGATCTTGTCAATCGCTTTGACAAGCGCGTGGTTGCCATTGAGAACGGCAGAATAATCAGTGATGGGGCAGGTGGGTATTACAACAATGAGCGCTAATCAGATGGGATATCATTTAAAAGAAGGCTTTCGCAGCATTTTTTCGCACGGCTTAATGTCCTTCGCAGCGACCTGTATGATCGTAGCCTGTCTTTTGATCATGGGCTCGTTCTCCTTGGTTGCCATTAACATTGACAACATGCTGAAAGACTTAGAGAAAGATAACGAGTTTTTGGCCTACATAGATGACAACCTTTCCGAAGAGGATGCCAAGAATTTGCAAGCGCAAATTCAGGCAGTACCGAATGTGTCGGATGTGACCTTTGTGTCCCGGCAACAGGCCATGGAGGAGTTCCAGAAGGATAAGGACGAGGCTCTGTTCCGTGAGCTCCCTCCCGAGGTGCTGCGCAACCGCTATCAAATTCATGTCGTAAACATTGAACAGATGAAAGAAACCGTCGATGGCGTGAAGCAAGTACAGGGCGTTGCCGAGGTGCGTGCCGCACTGGAAATTGCAGAAGGCTTTGTGATGCTCCGCAATGTGGCAAGTGTCCTTGCCATCATTCTGGTGGTGATGCTGGTGGTCATTTCGCTCTTTATCATTGCGAACACCATCCGCCTGACCACCTTTACCAGACGGGAAGAGATTGCCATCATGAAAATGTGTGGCGCTACCGACTGGTTTATTCGCTGGCCCTTCGTGTTTGAGGGTGTCATATTGGGCATTTTCGGAGCCCTGTTGGCCTTTTTCCTGCAGTGGAGTATCTATGAAATTTTACACACTGCCATCGGAAATATTGCAAATTTCTCCTTTATCTATCTGATACCCTTTAAAGAGATTTCAAAATATGTCTTGCTCTTTTTCTTGGGTTCCGGTTTCTTAATTGGTGCCAGCGGATCCGTGTTGGCCATTCGCAAGTTCTTGCGAGTTTAAACACCGAGGTTTCGGCGCGGCGGCAATCAAGGCCTGCCGCGCCTTTTTATTGCAAACTCGTGTAAGACTGAAAGGATAGGAGTGTACTCCATGAAAAAATTTGACGGAAAACGTGTCTTTGCCACCATCATTGCGGTAGTCATGGTTCTTGCCTTGGTAGTTTCTTTGATTTCCAGTGCATTTATCTATTTATAAACGAAACCTTTCTGTGCCAGGTATGAATGCCATGCCCAGCGGAAAAACTGACAAAGTAGGCCAAACGTAGCTTTGGTCTATTTTTTGCGAATTGCGCATACTATCAGAAGTCAGCGCGGGGAAGTCGCGGATGGAAAGGACTTCGTATGAAAAAACAAACGCAAACAAACAAGGAGAACACAAGCAAGCGACAGGTATCGCTTCGCGTGTTGCTCATCAGCAGTCTGCTGTCGGTGCTCTTAGGCGTAGGCCTGTCTGCAAGTATCTTTTTTTTGCGCCTGGATAAGGATGCGCGCAGTATGTTACAAGTGGTCAATATTATTCGGTCGCAATACGTGGGAGACTATGATTGGCACGAAATCGCGGACGGTTCCATGGATTACATGGTCAGCTCCCTGGGCGATCGCTGGTCGTACTTTTTGCGGGCGGATGAATATCAGCATGTCCTAGAAAGCCGGAAAAACTCTTACATCGGCATCGGGATAACCGTATCGAGAGGCACAGCAACTGGCATTGAAATCTTGAATATTACACCCAACAGCCCCGCAGAACGTGCGGGTATGCTGGTGGGCGATTGGATTGTGGCTGTCGATGGAGTCACCGTGACGGAGCAGAATTGGCGCAGCCGGGTGGAGGCCATTGCCGGCGAAGAAGGCAGCGTTGTGAAGCTTGAGGTCAAAAGCCCCAGCGGTTCACTCAACACCATGGACATCACCCGCGAGAAGATTGTGAGCATTCCGGTGGTGGATGAAATGCTCCCCAATCACGTGGGTTACGTGAAGATTCGAAACTTTTATTCCGGAAGTGGCTCCGCGATGATCGCAGCCGTGGATGATTTGGTGCAGCAAGGGGCGACCTCCTTGGTATTTGATTTGCGTAATAACCCCGGAGGCTATGTGACGGAGCTGACCAAGATGTTGGATCACCTCCTTCCGGAGGGAGTGATTTTCCAAAGTCGCACCCTAGAAGGGGAGGAACAGGTGTATACCTCCGATGCCTCGATGGTTGATCTGCCCATTGCGGTGCTGGTGAATAAGGATAGTTATAGCGCAGCAGAGTTTTTTGCAGCGGAACTTCGAGAAAGTGCTGGAGCCTATATTTCTGGCGAACTCACCAGCGGAAAGGGATTTGCGCAGCAGCTCTTCCCCTTGCGGAACGGGAGCGCCATCGGCCTTTCAACCTCTCGTTATTTTACAGGAAAAGGGGTCTCTCTCATTGGAACCGGAGTAAAGCCGGATGCGCAGCTATCCCTGTCCGAAGAGCAGCAACGACTCTATGCTCAGGAAAAACTATCCCATGAAGAGGATGGGCAATTGCAGGCTGCCCTTTCCGGCATAAACGCACTCAAAAAGTAAAAAGAATCCCATACTTGAGCTCCTTTCAAAACTTGGAAGGAGCTCATTTTGTTACTTTTTGTTCGGAAATTGTTAAAAAATATGGGGAAAAAGCGGGAGAAACGGCGCGTCTTTGGCCTGATATCCTCTTGACAGACGCTAGTAAAGTAAATATAATACTTAAACATGTAAATGAAGAAGATACATTATAATAATAAAAACAGGAAACCGAAGCATGAAACATGCCACGGATGCATAAGCTTCGAGCAAGATAGAGGAAGGTGTGTGGGTATGGCGAAGGAATATAAATTGAGTGCGGAACGGCTGGAAGAGCTGAAAACCGAATTAAATTATTTGAAAACCGTAAGAGAACGTGAGGTAGCCGACCTGATTAAGGAAGCACGTTCATTTGGTGATTTGTCTGAAAACAGTGAGTACGATGAGGCTAAGAACGAACAGGGCCGTCTCTACTCTCGGATTGCCGAAATCGAAACCATTCTCTCCAACTGCGTCGTCATTACTGAGGCCGTGGAGGAAAAGGAAAGTGGCGTGGTTCGTTTGGGTAGCCGTATCACGGTGAAAGATATGGACTTTGACCAGCTGGAGCAGTATCAGATCGTTGGCTCTCAAGAGGCTGATCCCATGAATGGACGCATTTCGGAGGAATCTCCCTTTGGAAAGGCGCTTCTGGGTAAGCGTGAAGGGGAAGAAGTATCGGTCGATGCTCCTGCGGGCAGCATACGGTATCAAATTACAGAAATACAGCGATAAGTTAGGAGCAGAACGGGTATGTCGGAACAAAAGAAGAACGATCCGGTGCAGGAGTCGGAGCAGAGCCTTTCAGAGCTGCTTCAAATTCGCCGGGATAAGTTAACGGATTTACAGCAAGCAGGGGAAGACCCCTTTGCCATTACAAAATTTGACGTAACGGCATACAGCGCACAGATTAAGGACAAGTTTGAGGAGCTAGAAGGCAAGAAGGTCTCCGTTGCCGGCCGATTGATGTCCAAGCGTGGCATGGGCAAGGCGATTTTCTGTGACATGCAGGACAGTGCTGGCCGCATTCAGCTCTACATCCGGGTGGATGAACTGGGGGAGGAAGCCTTCTCCAAGGTGAGAAAGTACGATATTGGCGACATTGTCGGTGTGGTGGGTGAAGTATTTCGAACCAAGCGCGGTGAGATTTCCGTGAAAACGGATTACATCACCCTGCTTTCCAAGTCCCTCCTGCCCCTGCCGGAAAAGTTTCATGGCCTGACTGACGTTGAAATTCGCTATCGTCAGCGCTATGTGGATCTGATTGTGAATCCGGAAGTGCGTCGCACCTTTGAAGTGCGAACCAAGTTCATTCGGCATATTCGCAACTTCTTAGATGCACGTGGCTATATGGAAGTGGAGACCCCGGTTTTGAATACCATTTCCGGTGGTGCAACGGCACGTCCGTTCATTACCCATCATAATACCTTAGACCTGGACATGTACCTGCGCATTGCCACGGAGCTGCATCTGAAGCGTCTGGTGGTGGGCGGTTTAGAGCGCGTCTATGAAATCGGACGCATCTTCCGCAATGAGGGCATGGATACCAAGCACAACCCCGAATTCACCAGTGTCGAGCTCTATGAAGCCTATGCCGATTTCAATGACATGATGGATTTGTTTGAAGAGCTGCTCTCCAGTGCCGCACAGAGCATTCTGGGTTCTTACGAGGCTCAATGGCAGGGAGAAACGATTGATTTAACCCCTGGTTGGCCCCGTCTTACCATGGCAGAAGCGGTCAAGCAGTACGTTGGCATTGACTTTATGAGCATTACGGATGACGCTATGGCCGTGGCAGCCGCCAAGGAAAAGGGAATTGATATGGACGGCGTGGAGCCCACTTGGGGACATGCCCTCTTTGAGTGCTTTGACCAAAGGGTGGAAGGTCAGTTGATTCAGCCGACCTTTATTACCATGCATCCCGTGGATGTATCCCCCTTGGCCAAACGCTGCCCACAGGACAGCCGTCTGACCGAGCGGTTTGAACTCTTCATCTGCCGCAGTGAGATGGGCAATGCCTTCTCGGAGCTCAACGATCCCATCGATCAGCGGCAGCGCTTCCAAAAGCAGGTTGAGCTGCGTGCCGGAGGCGATGACGAAGCCGGCATGATGGACGATGATTACATCACCGCCTTGGAATATGGTCTCCCCCCCACGGGTGGCCTTGGTATCGGCATTGACCGTGCCGTCATGATGCTAACCAACAGCAGTTCGATCCGCGATGTCATTTTGTTCCCAACGATGAAACCTCTGGAATAAGTTATTGACAGCATACCGGCAGAACCTTGTCGGTATGCTGTTATGCATGAAACTGCAAAATAAGAGACCAAGGAAAGGAGTGGGGGAGGATGGAGAAAATCACCGCGCGCAGCAACCCACTCATGGCCCATATTCGAAAGATCATGGGGGACAAGGCGTATCGAAGAAGTAGTGGCGAGTTGGTGGGGGAAGGCCCGAAGCTCCTGGAAGAAGCGCTTAGGCATCGGGCGCAGGTAACGACTTTGGTTCACACGGAGGATGCCGTTTTGCCACCGAACCTACCAGAGGGGATCCGCCGGGTGCTGGTTCCTGCGGAGCTGCTTTCGTATCTTTCGGACACCAAGACACCGCAAAAGCTTTTGTTCCTCTGTCGGATTCCGGAGCTATCCTTGCCGGAGCGGCTTCCCAAAGGCCATTACTTAGTCTTGGACGGGATGCAGGATCCCGGCAATGTGGGAACGATCTGGCGGACGGCAGATGCCTTTGGGGCCGGTGGACTTCTCCTCCTGCCGGGCTGTGCCGATCCCTTTTCCCCAAAAACCATACGGGCCGGCATGGGTGCTTCGTTTCGCTTGCCGGTTTGGGAGCTGACCCTCGCAGAACTGGAACCCTTGCTTCGTGCAAGTGAGATTCCACTTTATGCAACCGCTTTACGGGACGATGCCAAGCCGCTTGGCTCCGTTTCGTTAGGAGGGACGGCCGTGGTCATCGGCAGTGAAGGAAGAGGAATCTCAGAGGCAGCGCTGGCCCTTTGTGACCGGGCCCTGAAAATCCCTATGCGTGAGCGCTGTGAATCCTTAAACGCGGCGGTGGCCGCTTCGGTCGTCTTATGGGAGATGGCTCGGTCGTGCTGAGCCTGGTATCGAGAAAGGAGCGCAGGGAATGGGAGCCTTAAAATATTGGATCTGGCTGACAACGCTCACCAAGGTAGCCGGGACGCAAGCCTATCCGCTGCTGCGTCATTTTGGATCGCCGGAGGCAGCCTACGCAGCCGATGAAGCGGCATATGCCCTGGTTCCAAATCTATCCTCTTCCGTACGAGAGGCACTGAAAGACAAATCTCTTGCCCGGGCAGAGCAGATTTTGGCCCGCTGCGAGGCACTTACCATTCGGGTCTTGACCTTACAGGATACGGAGTACCCGGAACGTCTACGCCAAATTGAAGAACCACCCTGTGTGCTGTATGTCAAAGGGCAACTGCCCCAGATGGATGAGGAACTCACCATTGCCGTGGTGGGAGCACGGGATGCAACCCCCTACGGTGAAGTGGCCGCCCGGCGCCTTTCCAAAGAACTGGCACAGCAAGGAGCGGTCATCGTCAGTGGCATTGCACGAGGAATTGACTCCGCGGCCATCACGGGGGCCTTAACCGGAGGGGGAAGGGTGGTCTCTGTGCTGGGAAACGGCATCGATGTCATCTATCCAAAAAGCAATGCCGAACTCTATGAGGACGTGGCTTCGAGGGGAACCCTCCTGACGGAGCATCCACCTGGCACCACGCCTGAGGGTAGCTACTTTCCGGTGCGAAACCGAATCATCAGCGGACTGTCACTGGGTGTTTTGGTGGTGGAAGGCGGGGAGCGCAGTGGCTCCTTAATCACGGCTCGGCTTGCCTTAGAGCAAAACCGCGAGGTATTTGCCCTGCCTGGCAATTACGATGGGCCTCTAAGCCTAGCACCCAATCTGCTGATCCAGAGAGGGGAAGCCAAGTTGGTTCTGAGGGCTTGGGATATTCTGGAGGAATACCAATATTCCTATCCTCATAAAATTCATGCAAGGCCCTCGCATGTGCCCCATTCGGGAGGAAAAGCCTCCTCAGCAACAGCCAGTTCGGCAAAACAAACGGTATCCACCGCTCAAGCGGAGGGGGTCGTGTTGGATTTGCGAAGCACACCGGAAGCACTCACCGACGATGAGCGAGCCATTTTGCTTGCCTTGATGGGAAAGCTTTGTACCGCGGATGAACTCATTGAGGTCACGCAGCTTCCGGCTAAGCGGGTGCTTTCCTCTCTCACCATGCTCCAAGTGCGGGCACTCGTAACGGAAGAGGCTGGAAAGCGCTTTCATACATCCGTCATCATAAAGGAATAAACGGGAAGGGCCAGCGGCCCACCGTGCAAATAGATTATATTCGGGGGAATCTTGAGTGGCAAAAACAAATCTGGTGATTGTGGAATCACCGGCGAAAGCAAAAACCATCGGCAAATATCTTGGCCCGGACTATGTGGTCAAGGCCTCGATGGGACACGTGCGTGACCTGCCTAAAAGTAAGATTGGTGTGGACATTGATGGCGGGTTTACCCCGAACTATCAGCCAATCAAGGGTAAGGAAGAGATTATCTCGGAACTGAAAAAAGCGGCGGCAGCCAGCAAAACCGTCTTTCTCGCGACGGACCCCGACCGCGAAGGAGAAGCCATCTCTTGGCACTTAAAAGAGCTTTTGGGTCTACCGGATGACAAAACAAACCGAGTGACCTTTAATGAAATTACCAAGCGCGTGGTGACGGAGAGCATTGCGGCGCCACGTAACATTGACCAGAACTTGGTGGATGCCCAGCAGGCACGCCGCATCCTAGACCGTATTGTGGGCTATCAGCTCTCCCCCCTCCTGTGGAAGAAAATTCGCAGAGGACTATCGGCTGGTCGTGTACAATCGGTGGCGACTCGACTGGTGGCTGAGCGTGAAGAGGAGATCCGCGCCTTTACGCCGGAGGAATATTGGACCCTTGAGGTGATTTTTGATCGAATTGCCCCCAATTTGGGTCGCTTTAAAACCCAGTTCCATGGCCGCGAGCGCAAGATGGAGCTGCATAATCAGGAGCAGGTGGATGGCATTCTGGCGGAAATCAAGGGAGCCCCCTTTTCCGTCACCAACATCAAACGACAGGACAAGAGCCGTGCACCAGCACCACCCTTCATCACCAGTACCCTGCAACAGGAAGCCTCCCGCAAGCTCAATATGACCCCTCGCCGCACCATGTCCATTGCCCAGCAGCTCTATGAAGGTGTGGACATTCAGGGCGAGGGCACCGTGGGTCTTATTACCTACATGAGAACGGACTCCCTTCGCATTTCGGAGGAGGCCATGGGAGACGCCAGAAGCTTCATTACGAGCCGGTACGGGGCGGACTATTATCCAGATAAGCCACGCTACTATAAGACCAAGGCAGGCTCCCAGGACGCCCACGAGGCCATTCGTCCTTCTAATGTGAATTTAACCCCGGAGAACCTGAAAAAGGATCTAACCGCGGAGCAGTATCGCCTCTATAAGCTCATCTGGGGCAGATTTTTGGCCAGTCAGATGGCGTCTGCTGTCTATGACAGCGTCGGCATCGAGGTGACCAGCGCAGGCTATACCTTCCGCGCCAATCGCTCGGAAGTGAAGTTTGCCGGCTTCTTGGCCGTGTATGAGGAAGGTAAGGATGAAGAGGGAGAAGGCGTGCAATCGCCGCTTCCCAACCTGCAAGAGGGGGAGAATCTGTCCTGTGCGGAAGTAAACCCCAAGCAGAACTTTACCCAGCCGCCCTCCCGCTATACGGAAGCTACCTTGATCCGTGCCTTGGAGGAAAAGGGCATTGGCCGGCCATCCACCTACGCACCCACGATCTCAACCATCATGGATCGCGAATATGTGGTGAAGGATGGAAAATACCTGCACACCACTCCGCTGGGAGAAGTGGTCACTGGGCTCATGAAAGAGCGCTTCCATGACATCGTCGACTTTACCTTTACGGCGCACATGGAAGAGCGCTTGGACAAGGTGGAAAACGGGCAGGAAAATTGGGTCAAAGTCTTGGAGGACTTTTATGGGGACTTCTCCGGCGCCATGCAGAAGGCGGAGCAAGAGCTGGACGGCGAGCGGATTAAGGTGCCGGATGAACTTTCGGATGAGCTCTGTGACCTTTGTGGCAAACAGATGGTTGTGAAGTTCGGACGCTTTGGACGCTTTTTGGCTTGCCCTGGATTCCCAGAATGTACCTTTACCAAGCCTTTAGTCATTGAAATGCCCGGCAAATGCCCAAAGTGTGGGGGACGTATCCTAAAGAAAACCTCGCGCAACGGCTATGTGTACTATGGTTGTGAGTTCAATGCGGACAAAACCGGCAAAGCTTGCGACTTTATGACCTGGGATGTGCCCGTGAAAGAGACCTGTCCAACCTGTGGTCAGACTCTGTTTAAAAAGTCTGGGCGTGGCTTTAAAAAGCCCTTCTGCGTGAACGAAGCCTGTGAACTCTTTGTCCCTGAAGATAAGCGCGGGGGCTATAAAAAGAAAACCGATGCCGAGAAACAGGCAGAAGCAGAAGCCAAGGATACAAAGGAAACCGGAGAGAAGAAGACGGCTTCCAAGAAAACCAGTACCAAGAAAACGGCGGAAAAGAAAGCGGCTCCTAAGAAGGCAGCCGCCAAGAAAACCACCAAAAAGAAAGAAACCACGAAGAAAGAAAGCACCAAAAAAGCGACTAAGAAAGTCTCGGAGAAGCAGCCAGCTGCCAAAAAGACAAGTGCGCGGAAAAAGAAGGCAGAATCGGTGGAGGAAGAGGCATGACAGAAACGGTAACCATCATCGGGGCGGGGCTTGCAGGGAGTGAAGCCGCCTGGCAATTGGCAAACCGAGGCATTGCGGTGGAGCTTTGGGAGATGAAGCCCACCCAAAAGACCCCGGCCCACCACTCGAATGATTTTGCGGAACTGGTCTGCTCTAACTCCTTGCGATCGGATCAATTGGAAAACGCGGTGGGACTCCTAAAGGAAGAGCTGCGGCGCCTGGATTCTTTGATTCTCCGCTGTGCAGATGCCCATCGCGTCGCCGCAGGTGGTGCTCTTGCGGTGGATCGTGAAGGGTTTTCCCGGGCGGTCACCCAGGCCATTCGTACCCATCCGAACATCACGGTGCACGAAGGGGAAGTGACCGAGATCCCCTCCACGGGACAAGTCATCATCGCAAGTGGCCCCTTGACCTCCGATGCACTGGCAAAGGCCATTGCAACTCGCTTTGCAGAAACCGGATACCTGCATTTTTACGATGCGGCAGCGCCCTTGGTCACCTTTGAGAGTGTGGACATGGAGCAAGCCTTTTTTGCGTCCCGCTATGATAAGGGAACGCCGGACTATATTAACTGTCCACTGACGGAGGAAGAGTATCAGGAGTTTTGGAAGGAACTGTGCTCCGCCGAAGAGGCTCCGGTCCATGGCTTTGAGGACAAAAAAGTCTTTGAAGGCTGTATGCCGGTGGAGGTCTTGGCGCGGCGGGGGGAGCAAACCTTGTGCTATGGCCCGCTCAAGCCACGGGGACTCCGAGATCCCAAAACCGGGCGGGAACCCTTTGCCGTAGTGCAGTTGCGCCGAGACAATGCAGAGGGAAGCCTCTACAATTTGGTCGGCTTTCAAACCCACTTAAAGTTTCCGGAGCAAAAGCGGGTGTTTTCCCTCATTCCGGCCCTGCGTAATGCAGAATTTGTCCGCTACGGTGTCATGCACCGTAACACATACTTGAATTCCCCAAAGCTACTCAATCGGTACTACCAGGTTAAGGGCGAGGAGCGACTCACCTTTGCCGGGCAGATCACGGGCGTGGAAGGCTATGTGGAGTCCACGGCTTCGGGATACCTTGCCGCGGTGGAACTGGCGCGCCGCATGCAGGGAAAGGAGCCCTTGAATTTCCCACCGGAGACGGCCCTAGGAGCCTTGGCTCTTTATATCAGCAACGAAAGCGTTTCAGACTTTCAACCGATGAATGTCAACTTTGGAATCATTCCGCCCTTAGGCTATCGCGTCAAGGGGAAACGGAACAAAAATGCAGTGCTATCCCAACGGGCGTTGGACTGCTTGGAAACACTCCCTGTGTAACATAGAATTGGTACGATGATGCAGGAAAGATAGAAGAAACGAGGCTTGAGCATGAAGATTATCGTAGATGCGATGGGTGGAGATTTTGCACCGCAGGCTCCTGTCGAAGGTGCGGTGAGTGCGGTCAAGGAACTGGGCGCAAAGGTCATTTTAGTTGGTCGGGCAGAAGTCATTCTCTCCGCGCTGGAACAATTGGGGCACAAAGAGGTTCCGGCTGGCCTGGAGATTGTCCACGCGGAGGAAGTCATCGAAATTGAGGACAATCCTGCCACCGTGATACGGGAGAAGAAGGATGCCTCCATGACGGTTGGGCTACGGCTCCTGAAGGAAGGAAGAGGCGATGCCTTCGTGTCTGCCGGCAGTACCGGAGCCCTGCTTTCCGCCGCAACCCTCATCATCAAGAGAATTCCTGGCATTCGCCGGGCGGCACTGGCACCCGTAATTCCAACGGGGGAAGGTGGAGCGGTTCTCATTGACTGCGGTGCTACCGCGGAGTGTACGCCGGAATATTTGCTCCAGTTTGCCTTCATGGGTTCGTACTATGCCAAACGCTGTTTGGATCGTCCGGAGCCACGAGTGGGTCTTCTGAACATCGGAGCCGAGCCCAGTAAGGGGACGGATCTTCATCGACAGACCAATCTCCTTCTAAAGCAGGCGCATGAAGAGGGGAGAATTCGCTTTTCCGGCAATGTGGAGGCAAAGGAAGCCATCCTAGGAGAGGTGGATGTCATTGTCACCGATGGGTTTTCCGGGAATATTTTGCTCAAAACCTTCGAAGGCACTGCACTCTTTATGAATGGTATGCTAAAGAAAGCCTTCCTGAAGGGCTTGAGTGGAAAGTTGGCAGCAGGCCTCGTTATGAGTGAACTCCGCTCCATGAAAAGGACACTCGATCCCAATGAGGTGGGTGGTACGATTCTGTTGGGCATTTCCAAACCGGTCATAAAGGCCCATGGCTCTTCGAATGCCTATGCCATTCGCAATGCCATAGGGCAAGGTCTAACCTTGGCGCATTCTGACTTAATCTCTGATATTAGAGAGAATATTGACTATATGCGTCTTCCCGTGGGGGAAATGGAAGCATCTTCTGACTGAGAGGAAGCCTGATTTTTTAGCTTACCTATTGACAGCGCGCCAAAATCTCCCTATTATGTGAGAGTGTCTATTGAAAACCTATTCCGAAAAGGAGCAATACTCGTATGATTTTAGAAAAACTCAAAAAACTCATTGCCGAACAGATGAGTGTGGACGAAGATATCATCACCATGGATACCCATTTTGAGGATGACCTGGGTGTCGACTCTCTGGATATTGTCGAACTGACCATGGCCATGGAAGAGGAGTTTAACCTGGAAGAAATTTCGGAAGATGATTTGGCTCAGGTGGTCACCGTGGGTGACCTGGTGCGCTATCTGCAGCAACAGCTGGACATGTAATCGCAGGAAATGTGTGATCGATGCTGTCCGAATGGAGAGGAGGAGAGAATGAAAGATTTAGAGCAAAAACTCAACTATACATTTCGCTCTCCGGCCTTGCTGGAAAATGCACTGACGCACAGCTCCTATGCCAATGAGCATCGGGAAAGCGGTGCACTCAGTAATGAGCGTTTGGAGTTTTTGGGAGACTCGATCCTGGGTCTCGTCGTTGCAGAGCATCTGTATCGGATGAGACCCGACCTGCCCGAGGGGGATCTGACCCGGATTCGGGCGGCTCTCGTCTGTGAAGGAAGCTTGGTCGAAGTGGCGCATCGCTTGGGCCTGGGGGAGCATTTGCGGCTGGGCAAGGGTGAACTGGTTGGTGGCGGGCGGGAACGTCCGTCCATTCAGGCCGATGCCGTAGAAGCCATTCTTGCTGCCGTGTACTTAGATGGGGGAATCGGACAAGTCAGGAAACTGATTCAAACGCTCATCTTAGAACAGGAAACGGAAAAAGCGGCGGCAAGCCGCGACTATAAGACCACTCTGCAGGAATTGGTGCAGCGGGAGAGTGGCAAAACGCTATCCTATCACCTGATTGCGGAAAGTGGTCCAGACCACGCCAAGCAATTCACCATGGAGGTTCAGTTGAATGGGGAACCTCTTGGTATGGGCGAAGGACGAAGCAAAAAAGAGGCGGAGCAGGCAGCGGCAAAGGCTGCGGTTGCCAAGCTTGGCTGATGCGAGAAGGACAAGAGCGAGGCGTAAAGCAGCTTTTAGAAGGCTGTTTTACGTCTCGCTTTCTGATTATAGTAAGACCCGTATCAATTGCTTAGGAGGCGCTTATGACAACCGCAACCGCAAAGCGAGCACGCTTTGCCCCCACGCCCAGCGGGAGAATGCATCTGGGCAATCTGTTTGCGGCCCTTCTTTGCTGGCTGGATGCCCGCAAACAAGGTGCAGAGCTCCTGCTTCGCATGGAAGATCTGGATCGAGAACGCTGTCGCCCGGAGTATGCCGCTCTGTTAGCCGATGATTTGCGTTGGCTTGGTCTTAGCTGGGATTCTGGTTGGAAAGAAGGGGACAGGGCGTATCTTCAGAGCCAGCGGCAGGCCTACTATGAGGCCGCACTACGAAAACTAGAGGGGATGGGGCTCCTGTATCCTTGCTATTGCAATCGCCGCGAACGCCTTGCCGCCAATGCCCCCCACCTCTCGGACGGGTCTGTGCTCTATGAGGGGCGCTGTCGCGCCTTGACGCAGTCCCAGCGGCTTGCCTTGGAACAAGAGGGGAGAAAGCCCGCCCTTCGCGTTCGAATTCCCAAGGAGACCATCTCCTTTGTGGATGGGAACTATGGCCCATATACGGAGCAATTGGAGAAAGAGTGTGGGGATATTATTCTGCGTCGTTCCGATGGGGTCTTTGCCTATCAGCTTGCCGTGGTGGTGGACGATGGCCTCATGGGGGTGACTCGTGTGGTACGGGGGCATGACCTTTTGTCCTCCACGCCACGGCAGATTTGGCTGCTCTCGCAGCTTGGCTTTGCTCCTCCCCACTACTGTCATACCCCGCTCCTGATTGACAGCCAAGGAAGGCGCTTATCGAAACGGGATCGCGATCTGGACATGGGAAACCTGCGCACGGTGACCACACCGGAGCGCCTGCTTGGGATCTTGGCTCATCTGGCGGGCATCCTGGATCGCCCAGACGCAATCAGCGCGCCCGAACTTGTCCCTCTCTTTTCGTGGGAACAGGTCGGACGCGCCGATCGTGTTGTAGGAGATGAGGTCATGCGCCAGCTGCGAGCCTAACCGGAATCCAGGGTTTGGCGCATGGCCTGAATGGATTTCTTTTCTAAACGGGAGACTTGAACTTGACTGATCCCTAGAATGTGTGCGATTTTCTCCTGGGTCATGCCCTTATAGTAGCGCAGGAAGATGATCTTTCGTTCCCGTTCGGGCAGGGCGGCGATGGCATTGTGCAGGTCGACCTTTTCCACCAAAAGATCCTCCGGCCCGTCACAGCCAAGGACGCTCTCCAGGGAAAGACCGCCCTCTCCGTTTTCGGATTGCAAGGAGGCAACGGAAGCGGTGGCCAAATCGGCCGCTGCGATTTCTTCAATGGGGATGCCCGTTTCTGCAGAGAGTTCGGAAAGGCTTGGTTCCCGGTCAAGGGAGGCCTGAAGGGCATCCCTGGCCTGACGAATGACGCTAACCCGTTCCTTGACCCCACGGCTGACTTTCACGATGCCATCGTCGCGAAGGAAGCGACGGATCTCTCCTGCAATTTTGGGTACGGCATAGGTAGAAAACTGGGTGCCAAATTCCGGTTCAAAGCCACGCACGGCCTTTAAAAAACCCAGACAACCCAGTTGATACAGATCTTCCATTTCAACATTGCGGCGGCTATACCGTCGGACAATGCTCCAAATGAGTCCGGCATTCTCCTGCAACAACCTGGTGCAGGCTTCGTTGTCGCCCTCACGGGCGGCTTCCATCAGGGTGCGGGTGTCCGGAGAAATCACATTGCCGCACCTGCCCTCGGGGAGAAGCGCTTGCGCATCACCAGCGTGGTTCCCTTCCCTTCTTTGGAGCGCACCTTCAGATGATCCATGAAGCTCTCCATGATGGTAAAGCCCATGCCGGATCGCTCCTCATTGCCGGTCGTATAGAGTGGAGTGCGTGCCTTGTCCACATCGGGGATACCAACGCCCCAATCGCGCACCGTGATTTCCAAGGTGCGGTCGGGAAGGAGCCGAACGCGCAGGGTGATCTTGCCAAGTTCGTTGGGATAGCCATGAACAATGGCATTGGTGACCGCTTCGCTGACCGCGGTTTTGACATCGCCGATCTCATCCAAGGTGGGATCCAGCTGGGCTGCAAAGCAAGCCACCGCGGTACGGGCAAAGCCCTCGTTTGCGGAGCGAGATAAAAAACTTATGGTGACTTCATTGGTATGGGTAACGGTGGGCATATATGTAGCACTCCTTTCATTCAAATGAGATGATTTTTTGCAAGTTGGCGGCACGAAGCACCTTGGAGGCTTGGGCCGGAACGTCGAGGACGCGCAAGGTGCCGCCGCAGCTTTCCATACGCTGCCGCGTACGAAGGAGAACCGCAATGCCTGAGCTATCCATAAAGGTCACGCCGGAGCAGTTTAGGATCAACTCGCGGGGCAGAATGCGGTCGATCTGCTGCTCCAGTTCACGCATAATTTCCTTGGCGCCATGGTGGTCGACCTCACCAATTAGGTTGGCTTGCAGGGTTCGTTCCTTGCTATTGCAGGTCACTGGCATGGTTGAAAACTCCTCTCGATGGGATTTCTAGAGAATATTGCTTGTCCGACCAAACAATTTGGTGGAACGAGACATAACAATCGCAGCATACCGAATACGGTATGCTGCGATTATACTTGCTATTCGTCATTCTTTTCTGTCGAAGTCAGTTAGGAATGCGATTTTTTCTGTCTGAGGAGACGATTCTCTTACAGATTCTGAAGCTGCTCACTCAGTTTAGTAAGCAGGGCAGAGAGCTTATCGCATTTTTCTCGCTCCGCGGCAATGATGCTTTCCGGAGCCTTTGCCACAAATCCGGGGTTTTGGAGCTTGGCCGTTAGTTTATCCAGCTCCTGCTGATTCTTCTTGATTTCCTTTTCCACCCGAGCACGTTCCTTCTCCAAGTCAACCAGCTCGGAAAGGGGCATAAAGATGTTGGCAGCATAGGTGGAAACGGCGACCATGCCGTTGGCATCCACGGTAGCACCGGCGGGAAGGATTTCTACCTGGCTGCCATAGCCAAGACGCTGGAGCATGGCACTGCCCATGCGGAATGAGGCTTCCTCGGCCGTGGAGACCAAAAGGTGTGCTTTCTTTGAGGGAGGGACGTTCATCTCGGCGCGGCGGCTACGCACGGCGCGAATGGCATCCATAACCATCTCAGTGGCCTTTTCTTCCTCCGGGAAGCTCAACTCCGGCTTGTATACAGGCCAAGACTTCTTCATGAGGAAGTCGCCCTCATGGGGCAGCGCCTGCCAGATTTCTTCGGTAATGAAGGGCATGAATGGGTGGAGCAGTGCTAGAAGCTCCGTGAGAACATAGCACAGGACCCGCTGAGCCCCTTCCTTCGCGGCTTCATCCTCACCCTGCAAACGAGTCTTGGTCATTTCGATATACCAGTCGCAGTAGCTATCCCAGATGAAGTCATAGATCTTACCTGCGGCCACGCCCAGCTCAAAGCTTTCCAAGTTCTCGGTGACATCGGGGATGAGGGCGTTGAGCTTGGAAAGAATCCACTTGTCCTCCAGCTCCAAGCTTTCGGGCAGTCGATTGTCCGAAATAGTCAAATTCATCATCAGGAAGCGGGACGCATTCCAAACTTTATTGGCGAAGTTGCGCATGGCCTCACAGCGCTCCGTATAGAACCGCAGGTCGTTGCCGGGAGAGTTGCCGGATACCAGGTTAAAGCGGAGAGCGTCGGCTCCGTACTGCTCTGCCATCTCCAGAGGGTCAATGCCGTTGCCCAGAGATTTGCTCATCTTGCGGCCCTTATCATCGCGCACCAGGCCGTGAATGAACACCGTGTGGAAGGGGGTCTTCCCGGTGTGCTCACAGCCGGAGAAGATCATGCGAGCGACCCAGAAGAAAATGATGTCATAGCCCGTGACCAACACATCAGTGGGATAGAAATACTCCATATCCTCGGTCTTGTCGGGCCACCCGAGGGTAGAGAAGGGCCAAAGTGCGGAGGAGAACCAGGTGTCGAGCACATCGGGGTCACGCTCGATCTTGCTGCTGCCGCACTTGGCGCAGACGGTGGCATCCTCACGAGACACGGTGACATGACCGCAGTCTGCACAGTACCAAGCGGGAATCTGATGTCCCCACCAAAGCTGGCGGGAGATGCACCAATCGTGGACGTTTTCCATCCAGTTCAGGTAGGTCTTGGAGAAGCGGTCGGGTACAAATTTGGTTTCGCCTTCGGCAACCACGCGAAGGGCATCCTTGGCAAGGGGTTCCATCTTCACGAACCACTGGGCGGAAATGATGGGTTCCACGTCGGTTGCGCAGCGATAGCAGGTGCCCACGTTGTGGGCATTCTCCACCACCTTTTCCAGAAGACCCATGGCATCCAGGTCAGCAACAATGACCTTGCGAGCCTCGTACCGGTCCAGACCTTGGTACTTACCGCCCAGCTCATTGACCCGGCCGTTGTCGTCCAAGACACGGATGGACTCTAGGTTATTGCGCAGGCCAACCTCGAAGTCATTGGGGTCGTGGGCGGGGGTCATCTTCACACAGCCGGTGCCGAACTCCACATCCACATAGTCGTCTGCCACAATGGGAATCTCACGATCCATGAGGGGCAGCAGGCAGGTCTTGCCGATGAGATCCTGATAACGTGAGTCGTTGGGGTTGACGGCCACGCCGGAGTCACCCAGCATGGTTTCAGGACGGGAGGTAGCAACCACCACAAAGCGTCCTTCCTCGCCGCAAATGGGATACTTTAAGTGCCACAGGTGACCGGGCTTTTCCTTGTATTCCACCTCGGCATCGGAGAGCGCCGTGGTGCACTTGGGGCACCAGTTGATGATGCGGCTTCCTTTATAAATCAAATCCTTTTCATACAAAGCCACGAAGACTTCGCGGACGGCCTTGGAGCAGCCTTCGTCCATGGTAAAGCGTGCACGGTCCCAGTCGCAGGAAGCGCCCATTTTCTTTTGTTGCTCAACAATGCGGTCACCATAGGTATTTTTCCAGTCCCAAACCCGTGCTAAGAAGGCATCGCGTCCCAAATCGTGGCGGGATTTGCCTTCTTCGTTGCGCAGGGTTTCCTCCACCTTAATTTGCGTGGCGATGCCGGCATGGTCGGTGCCGGGAAGCCACAGCGCGGCATAGCCCTGCATGCGCTTGAAGCGGATCAAGATATCCTGAAGAGTGCAGTCCATGGCATGGCCCATGTGCAGCTGTCCGGTGACGTTGGGGGGCGGCATGACAATGGTAAAGGGCTTTTTCTTGGCATCGCGAATGCCCGCAAAGCATTTGTTCTCTTCCCACTGGGCATAGATGCGGTCTTCCACTTCACGCGGGTCATAGACCTTGGGGAGTTCTCGTGACATAGTCGTTCTTCCTCTCATCGTATGGTATATTGTTGTCTCAAAAGCAAAAACGCCCTGAGACGATTTGTCTCAGGGCGAAACGATCTTCCGCGGTACCACCTGAATTCGGGCACAAGCTGCCCGCACTTCATAACCCCGATAACGGAGGGAATCCGTCGCACCATACTAGGCCGTAAGCCATTCCGGTGCGAGGCTCGGGGAGGACAATTCACCGCCTATGGGGAGAGACTCACAGCAACCGTCTCCTCTCTGAACCCCAATGCAGGCAGGCTACTGGTTCCCGTCACAGCCTGTTTCATACCCTTCAGTATACGAAACGGAAAAAGACTTGTCAAGAGACAAATGCGATCGCATCACCCACGGAGTTTTCCTTGCTGCGATCCATGCCACGAA
The DNA here is from genome assembly GCA_000620945.1 of [Clostridium] viride DSM 6836. Lineage (GTDB taxonomy): Bacteria > Bacillota > Clostridia > Oscillospirales > Oscillospiraceae > Evtepia > Evtepia viridis. Next base: position 99,503 of record JHZO01000004.1, read on the forward strand.
ATTAGGCAGGGGGTTGGTAACCCCGGTAGGGATCAAGGATCAAATCGCGGAAAATGGAAGACACGGCCCCATGATAATCGGAAAGATTTTGTGCTTTTCGAATCCGTTTGGCCTGGGGCTCGTGCTCCGGGAACATGCAAATCATGTAATGCCACAGCTCCTTCATCTTGTGCAGAACGGGTCTTTCTCCGAACAGAAGCTCACGATAGCGCAGAAACAATCGGTCATGGAAGGCAAGCAGGGTCGAAGTGGTGAGAAGTTCGCCCTGCGTCACGGTGGCATGAAGGGCTGGATTGGCAATTAATCCGCGGCCCAACATAATGCCTTTCGCTTGTGGATAGTGTTCCGCGAAGGTGGCTACCTGGTCGGGGGTAAACAGATCACCACTATACACCACAGGGGCACGGCTTTCTTGTAGCGCCATGGCAAAGGCATCCGTGTGAGGGCTGCCACGATAGTGCTCGTTGCGGATACGGGGATGAATGGTCAGCTCATGGATAGGGTATTCATTATAGAGGGGAAGTAGTGCCTCCCACTCTTTTGGATCCGACACTCCAATGCGCGTTTTGATGGAGATGGGAAGAGGGCAGTCTGCGAAGATAGCATCGAGAAAGGCGCGAAGGGCATCCAGGTCGCGCAAAGCCCCGGCCCCACGTCCTTTGGAAAACACAGTCCCGGAAGGGCAACCAAGGTTTAGATTCACTTCCGAACAGCCCAAATCTTGCAGCTGATTTGCGGATTGGATAAAGTCTTCGCTGCGATTGGTCAGCAGTTGTGGAATCAGCGGAAGACCGGATAGGAGGGCGTGGGAAAGCTGGCTACGGTCCTTCGTAGAGAGTCCCTTGATGCTTGGAACAAAGAAGGGCGTGACGTAGCGGTCAAGCATAGGGAAAAAGTCCCGATGGATCTCATGGTAAAGGCGGCTTGTGATGCCCTCTAAGGGTGCAAAATAGTAAAGCAAAGGACCTACCTCCTACAAGTTTTTGCCATACGTGAGAAAAAGATGAGAAATTCGGGGAAAAGCGGACACAATACAAGAGGGAAGCCCGTATACTAAAGTAATCCCAACGGGAAGGGGAGAGGGGGGCCGACTGCCTGCCGTTTCGAAAAGAAAAGCATTGTAAGCGGAGGGCAAATCGTGTAGAATAGATAAAACGTGATGGCACCCTTTTATGATACCACGAAAAGATAAGCTGGCGCAAGAAGACAAGGACACAATGGAGCGAACGGATCAAACGTAATATGCAATCATCATTAAGGAGGCGCATTGTTTCATGGCAGATTGGAACCTTTGGAAAGAAAAAGCAAAAAACCTAACCATGGCAGGGGTCAGCAAGGCAAAAGAGCTAGGAGAGATTGCTCGCTTGAACCTCGATAACATTTCTGAGGAAGAAAAGATTAAGCAGGCTTATCTTGAGATCGGCATGCGCTACGCTACATTACATGAAGGCGCACCAGAAGAGGGATACGAACCCATGTTTGCTCGTATGGAACAAGCAAAGGAAACCATAAGGACCAATAAGGAGACCATTGCACGCTTAAAGCGCGAAGGAAACATTTCCGATGAGGAGTTAGAACAGATTGTTCTGCCGCCCAGCGGAGAGGAATAAGAAGTCCCCCACGGCCTTTGTCGTGGGGGATGTTTTTTGATTTTTATGATACAATAGGAAAAGGGGAAAAACCCGTTTGAAGGTTTCTCCCCAGCCTACGTCTTACCTTAGAAAAAGATACAAATGGACCAAATGAGGGAAGCAATTCCGCCACCGCAAAACAAGCTAAGCACTGTGGGCCATATGTCATGGGCTGGCGAACCGCTTTGCTTATGCAAACAGTTTTTTGCAATTTGCTCTGCCTCTTTGAGCACCTGATCCGGAGTTCCGTTGCGGAACGCTTCCTCCCGAACCAGAAAAAAAGCCTGTTCAAATAACTTTGGCTCTGGAGAGTTTACCATAATCACGCGACGGGCTACACCTTTCACCATAGGGGGTCATCCTCCTTACATAGCTTCCGATTCCTGTGCATTCAGTATGGGCAGAGAACGGGAAGAATATTCTTGGAATCAAAAGTCGAGACTCGGAATGTATACTTCTTACTCTGAGACATAGAATGGAGGAGAAAGGGGAAGTGAGATGAAGGAAACAAGACGCAAAGAGCTTTGGGGCTTGGGGGTTCTATTCTTCCTCAATAGCTTCTTTATTTTACTGGCACAGTTCCGATGAGAAAAGCCGCAAGATGGAATCCCATCTCGCGGCTTTTATGCGAAAAAAATCAGGTTAGGCCTAAGCCTAACCTGATGCTGCTGCGATTTAAAATCAGTCGGTCACGTAGGGCAGCAGAGCGATCTGACGGGAGCGCTTAATCGCCTCGGTCAGCTGACGCTGATGCATTGCACAGGTACCGGTGGTACGACGGGGCAGAATCTTGGAACGTTCGGAAAGGAAACGGCGCAGCTTTGCGGAATCCTTATAATCGATGTGCTCAACCTTGTCTACGCAGAAGGCACAAACCTTACGGCGCTTACGGCCGCGGGAACGATCTTTATCCATAGCCATATCAGGAAAACCTCCTTATCAAAAAATGCCGAATCACTCGGGCTTAGAAGGGAAGCTCACCGTCATCGCTCAGTTCTGCAAACGAGTCGATGTCGGGAGCGGCTGCATACCCCCCGCCAGGAGCGGGAGCGTAAGGACTACCACCAAATCCGCCGGGCGCAGCGTAGGAACCACCCTCGGCTTCCTTGCGGGAGTCACCAAAATACACGTTGTCGGCGACCACTTCAGCAATGGTGCGCTTGTTTCCATCGCGATCGGTATAATCGCGGATCTGCAAACGACCCTCGACAATGGCCATGCGGCCCTTGGTGAAAAAGCGGGAGACGAACTCGCCCGTCTGACGCCAAGCCACCACATTGATGAAATCAGCCTTTTTTTCACCGGTATCCCGGTCTTTAAAATCGCGATCCACAGCCAGGCGGAAGGACGCAATGGCCACTCCGTTGGGTGTGTGTCGCAGTTCAGGATCGGCAACCATGCGACCCTGTAGGAAGATCTTGTTTAACATAACAAGGAAGCCTCCTTATGCGTCTTTGCAGATGATCATAGAACGCATAATGCCGTCGGTGATCTTCAGCACGCGGTCGAGTTCCTGGGGAAGCTCGGGAGCAGCGGTGAAGGTCATCAGGACGTAGTGACCGTCGTTCAGGTCGTTGATGGGATAGGCCAGACGGCGCTTGCCCCAGTTATCCAGAGCGGTCACTGTACCCTGGGTTTCGACCAGAGTCTTGAACTTCTCAATCAGCGCGTTGATGTTCTCTTCGCCGATTGCGGGGTCCATGATATAGACTACCTCGTAATTTGCATTGACTTTTGCCATGTTGTGCACCTCCTTATGGACATATGGCCGCCCCAAAATGGGCAGCAAGGATTCACTTGTAATAAAACAAGCTACATAATTATATCTAAAATGAGTGAAATGTCAAGAGAAATCGAAAAGAAAAGGCGAAGGCTGAACAAATGATGAGAAAAAAGAAGCCTTTGCACCATGGTACATAAACGACCAAATCGAGAACATACTAAGCCAGATAAGAAACGAGGTGTTTGCGTTGAATATGAACAACAACGACTATCAGGAATATGTCAAACAGAAGGCAAAAAATTCTCCCCTTTGGAAGAACATGATCTGGGCGTTCCTTGTAGGCGGGCTCATCTGTGCCATCGGACAAGGCTTTTTTGATTTCTTTCGTTATCTTGGCTTGGAGGAAACGCTATCTTCCAGTGCTACGTCCATGACCTTGATCTTGATTGCAGCGCTTTTAACCGGCTTTGGTGTGTTCGATGACATCGCAAAGCGGGCAGGGGCAGGAACCCTGGTTCCGATCACGGGTTTTGCCAACGCCATGGTGGCTCCGGCGCTGGAGTTTAAGAGCGAGGGTGTCATCACTGGTACGGCAGTCAAACTGTTTACCGTGGCAGGCCCGGTGCTGGTGTTCGGAATTTCAGCCAGCATTCTTGTCGGATTGATTAAGTTCCTGTTGATGCTCATCTAATCGCGACATAGCATATCCCCTACCCGTGCGCCGGAAGGTCGCGGGTAGGGGATATTTTTTATTCAGCATGCCACACCTTCCAGCAAGAGAAGCGCTTGTTTTCGCGGTAGACCGCAGGAGTAACCGCCTAGGCCACCACCCCTTGCAATAACCCGATGACAGGGAATGAGGATGGGCAGCGGGTTTTTTCCATTGGCGTTTCCGACGGCCCGGAAGGCACGGGGCGAGCCGGTTCGTTCTGCCAACTGGCGGTATGACATGGTTGTTCCATAGGGGATATCCAACAGGGCAGCCCAAACCCGCTCCTGAAAGACCGTGCCCTTTGCCAAAAGAGGCAGGTGGAATTGGCGCAGCTTTCCAGAAAAGTAGGCAGTCAGCTGTGCTTCAGCCTCAAGGAGAAGGGGTGTCCCATTGCGAAAACCAAGGTCACCAAACTGCAAGGAGATCAGATGCGTTTCCGTGGAAAGCAGGGAAATTGGGCCGAGGGGGGAGGAAACGAGAGCGCCATAGGTTGCATCCATACCATCACCTCTAAGATTGAGCTTTTTTCAGTATACCACAAGGAGTGAGCGTGGCATAGGGCAAAAAAATAGTTCCCCGCCGACGAAGTGTCAGCGGGGAAAAAAGGGGTAAGGAGGAAAAAGATTAAAAGAGAGGCGAATTCATGGTGCTGCGGGACTCCAAGAGGTCGAGGGTTGCGGAGAGCAGGGTAGCCGCTTCCGCTTTGGAGAGAGGCTCCGACAGAGCCACATCCTTGGACATGATGCCAACGGCATCTAAATTCGCAACGGACTGGGATGCCCAACTGGGGACATCTTCCGCGGTTTTGGAGACGTTGGACAGCTGGAGGAGTCGATTGAGCAAAACGCCGGCTTCTCCGCGGCTCATGACCTGGTTGGGCAGGAAGACCGATTCACCTTCTCCATTGCTGCTTCCGGTGATGGTACCCTTATAGAGTGCCGTTGCCACATAGGGTTTTGCCCAAGTAGCAATGGCCGCATCGTCGGTAAACCCAGTGGAAACGGCATCAGAAAGAAGCTTGGTATCCAAGGTATCCATAGCCAGGGTCAAAAACTCCTCACGGCTGACGGTCTGATTTGGCTGAAAGAAGTAGGTGTCACCGATGCGCTGACCAACCAAGACATCCAGTTCGGCCAGACGGATGGCGGCTTTGTGGGCAGGGTTTCCTTGCATGTCCGCATAGGAAACCTTGGTACGAGGCTTTTGAATTCTGAGTTTCACGGTGGCAGGCTCGGAGGAGTTGCCTTTGGCATCTTCGGCCACATAGGTAAAGCTGTCCTTGCCCGTTTTGTTCTCATAGGGCGTGTAGGTGAAGCTCATGGAGCCATCGTCTGACAGGGTGACGGAACCACGTGCCGGGTTTTTGGTGACGCGGTATTTGACGATGTCACCCTCAGGATCAAAGGATCCCAGTTTTTCCGTGATGGCTACGTTCTTGTACGTGAAAAACTCTAAGTTCGTAGCAATGGGGGCGGCATTTTGTGCGGGAAGTGGGTCAGAGTTTTCTGGCGAAGGATGCAGGGCATCCAAATCTGCCTTGGTGCCAATGACGAAGGCAGAAACGGGAAGAGAACACAGAAAGACGCACAACAATACGCAGGAAAGCCGCCGAAGTAAGCGGGAGTGTGTCAAGAAGATAACCTCCTTATCGTTCCTATTGATGATTCAGGCTAAGTGTACCCTACTTTTGGAAAGGATATACATAGAAACTAAGAGATTGTGAGTCTACCATTTGGTGGGTCAGTGCTTATCCCCTCACATGATAGGAGCGCAGTTTGATGTTTGATAGGATGCCCATGGCCAGGTAAAGGGTGATGAGAGAGGAACCGCCATAGCTGAAAAAGGGAAGGGTCAGGCCCACCACCGGGGCGATAAAAAGGCACATCCCAATGTTAAAGAGGGCCTGAACGGCCAACATACCGCCGTAGCCAATGGCCACGTAACTGCCAAAGCTGCTTTTGGCTCGACGAGAGATCCACAAGCAGCGCAGGACAATGGCAGCCAGGAGGGCAAGGATGACAAGGCAACCAATGAGGCCAAACTCTTCCCCGGCCACGGCGAAGATAAAGTCCGTGTGCCGAGCGGGCAAGGAGGAGGAGGCACCACTCTGGGTTTGAATTCCTTGCAGATAGCCTTGCCCACTGCTCTGCCCGGAACCGATGGCCAGTAGACTGCGCATCTGTTGAAACCCCTTGCCCTGAGGATCCAAGCTATGGTCAAAGACCACCAAAAAGCGCATCTGAATGTAGGAGGGGAGGTGGGGCCAGAGGAAGAATGCGCCCGTTGCAGCGGCACCCAAGCCCAAGAGGAACCAAAACAGGCGAACCCCTGCCGTCCAAGCCATGAGAAGGAAAATGAAGAGGTACACCAAGACCATGCCCATGTCACTGGAGACCAGAAAGATGATGGCACAGAGCAGCAGGGTATGTCCTGCGGTTTGCAGGATGGCCAGGGGGCTGCTGACGCTGCCTTTTGTTTGCTGCCGGCAGAATTGGAGGGCCAGCAAGAGAACGAAGGAAAGTTTCACCAGTTCGGCAGGCTGCAAGTTAAAGGGGGTTCCCGGAAGAACCATCCAACTTTTGTTTCCCGTTCCATCGTCGTTCCCGAAGGGAATCAAGAGTAGAAGCAGGAGCACGCTCAGGCCAAAGAGTAGGGGAGCGATGCGCTCAACGATGGCCTCAACATTGACAAAGGTAGCGATCAGGTAGCAAAGAATTCCAAGTAAGGAGGCGGCCACTTGCTTGCTCAGTGCAGTTTGAAGATCGGGAGCATAGCGGGTGGCACTGAAAATCAAAACTAGGCCATAGAGGTTCGCCAGCAGACAAAGAAAAAAGAGGAGCAAATCACCTTTATGACAGAAATCATGCAGGCTTTGCCGGAGAAATCGCATTCGATCACCGCTTTTCTGTGACAAGTGTAAAAGAAACTTGCGTTTGACGCGTACTATTGGTACAATACTAAGATGGTTATTGATTCACCAAGAGGACAAGCTAGGCCTCTTACGAGTGTATCAGATTCCGCCGAGGTTATGGCGCGAATTTTGGAGGGTGTTAAGCGGAATGGAACGGTATTCAGCAAGTGAGCAGGAAACGGAAGCGATTGGGGCGGAACTTGCACAGCGACTAGTCCCGGGAACGGTAGTGGCCTTTACGGGTGACCTGGGTGCGGGGAAGACCGCGTTTGTGCGTGGCATGGCACGAGGACTGGGAGTGCCGGCTCGCGTCACCAGCCCGACCTTTACCATCGTGAATGAGTATGAGGGCGGACGCTTGCCGCTCTTTCACTTTGATCTGTACCGCATTGGCTCTGAGGATGAACTCTTTGACATTGGCTGGGAGGATTTCCTGCGGCGCGGCGGGATTTGTGCGGTGGAATGGAGTGAAAACGTGGAAGGTGCGCTTTCGGAGGCGATTCTCATCGAGATTCGACATGGCAGCACGGATACCGAGCGGAGCATCACCATCACGGGGGAGGGGTTCGGATGAAAATACTGGCCTTAGAGTCGTCCGCCACGGCGGCCTCGGTGGCACTGTGTGAGGGGGAAACGCTCCTAGCCCAGAGCTTCCAGAATACCGGATTAACCCATAGCCAAACCCTCCTTCCCATGGTCGAGACGCTACTATCCGAATGCAATCTTCGCTTGTCGGATCTGGATCTGCTGGGTGTTTCAGCAGGCCCCGGTTCCTTCACGGGACTTCGCATTGGCGTCTCTACTCTAAAGGGACTTGCTTGGGCGAAGGATCTACCTTGCGCCGCTTGCTCTACCTTAGAATCGATGGCATGGAACGCGGTGGGGCTTTCCGGTGAGATTTGTGCGGTGATGGACGCCAGACGAGCACAAGTCTACCAGGCTCGCTTCCACTCGGATGGAGAACGGATCACTAGATCCTCCCCGGATCGGGCGATTTCATTGGAGGAGTTGGCCCTGGAGCTTCGAGCCTTGCAAAGCACCCCGTGGCTCGTGGGAGACGGAGCCTTACTTTATGCGGATGCTCTTCAGCAAGCGGGAATCCGCGTTAGACTAGCTCCTCCGAATCTTCGCATGCAGAGTGCATGGGGCGTGGCGCGTGCCACGCTGGAGCGATGGAAGCAGGGGGAAACCACGAAGGGGGCGCTCTTGGTGCCAAACTATCTGCGCCTGTCACAAGCAGAACGAGAGCGTTTAGAACGAGAAAATGGACACGAATAAGAAAGGACAAAACATGGAACAGCTACACATTTTGACACATCCGCTACTGCGGCATAAACTAACCATCTTGCGAGACGAGAATACAGGAGTTCGAGACTTCCGTGGAATTGTTTCAGAAATTGCTACCTTGATGTGCTATGAGGCCACACGTGACCTTTCCCTGGAGGAGATTGAGGTGCAAACCCCGATCGGCACAGCTCGTGGCTATTCGCTGGCAGGCAAAAAGTTGGCCATCATCCCCATCCTGCGTGCTGGACTGGGTATGGTAGACGGAATTCTGACGCTGATCCCCTCGGCAAAGGTGGGACATGTGGGTCTCTATCGTGACGAGGAAACCCTGCAGCCGGTGGAATACTACTGCAAGTTGCCGGAGGATATTGCAGAACGTGATGTCATTGTGCTAGATCCCATGCTGGCAACGGGTGGTTCCGCATCCGCCGCCATTACGCTTCTCAAGCGGCACGGAGTCCAGAGAATTAAGCTGATGAATATCCTTGCGGCTCCGGAGGGAGTGGCACAGATTATAGCGGATCACCCCGACGTAGAGATCTACTGCGCTGCCTTGGATGAATGTCTCAATGAGCGTGGCTATATTGTTCCCGGTCTGGGAGATGCTGGGGATCGTATCTTTGGAACCAAGTAAGTCGACTTCGACCTGATTCGTGATACATCGGGGCGAAGACGGTTTTTCGGTTTTCGCCCCGAAAAAATGTTGAATTTCTATTGACACTACGGAAACTCTATGGTAAGATAAATCTCGCGGTTGAGAAATCAGCCGAACGATATGCGCGAGTGGTGGAATTGGCAGACTCGCTAGATTCAGGTTCTAGTGTTCGCAAGGACGTGCGGGTTCAAGTCCCGCCTCGCGCACCAATAAGAAACCCTGTAGCCTCAATGGCTACAGGGTCTTTTTATTGCTTTGAAATTGAGGTTTGACCCCTACTTTTACTCCTTACAACCTGAAACGGAGTTAATAAACCTTTCCATTCGATTAGCGCTCTCCCGTTTCATGCTATCTGTAACGTGACCGTATATGTCCAGAGTGAAGGCGGCAGTATGGTGTCCCAAGTTTTCCTGCACGCTCTTGATATTGTCTCCGGATTGCAGAGCTGCTACGGCATAGCTGTGCCTGAGATCATGGAAACGTACCTCTGGCAAGCCAATTCCCTTTATTACTTTTTTGAATTTAAGGTAGACAGTTTGGGCAGACAGGTTGTGTCCCAGTTCATCAGTAAATACCAAGTTTTACCGTTCCAACGTTCTGCCTTCTCCCAAAGTGATCCACCTTTTAATTTGTTTTCAGATTGAACTCGTCTCTGCTGGCTTTGAAATGCCTGATGCTGTTCGCATTGCCACAGACGAATACCGCAATAACAGTGATAAGATAGGACGGTTTCTTGATGAGGAACTGGAAGGGTTTCCGCTGGCTGAGACCGGTACCGCTGACGTATACAATCGCTATAAATTATGGTGCAGCATTAACGGCTTTTTCCCTGAAAATGCGGCAAATTTTAAATCATCACTATCTAACATAGCCACAGTGGTTAAGCGTAGACCAAGTGGCAGCAGTAGAAGTGCTAGCCCTGTTAGTTTGCTAGTAGGGTATAAGTTAAGATCTGGATTTTCGGGTGTAAATGACCAATCAAATTGGGACGGTAAACAGTGTGTGTAACGGCGCGTAGCGGGTTTTTACAGAGGTGAAAATTATTATAGCTAATCCCGACGGGCTTAAAAAAGTCGCTACACCTCGCTACACATTGCCTGAAATCGTTGAGGCGCAAGGATTTGATCGTTTGTGGAGATGAACATGCCTCAACCTGCAAGATGAAAAACAGGGTCTAAAATACTGTAATGGGACCTCGCGTTATTACACAGAAAGATTTGACTTTTTATCCGTCGATTTCAGAGGCCATAAAAAAGACGGTAAGATTAGGACAAGGAAAAGCCTGACATTCTTGAAACCCTAGACAGCTAAAAAGGCCACCCTTGCAACAAGGGTGGTCTCTTTGTATTATGTGTGTTCATGTAACCCACATTGTAGCAACAAAGAAGCTAGGAAGCAATCAGTAACGAGGAACTGATGGCACGGATTTAGCAGGGCGGATAGTGGGTACTTTCGTGCCCACTATCTATTATCACTTCATAAAAGGTGTCTCTTTTTTTAGGTAAGAATAGCGTGAAAAAGCTAATTCAGTACGGATACGCTCTTGTTCAGGATCTAATGCTGCAAAATCCTTGTTTTCAATTCTATTTTGAGTGTTAGATAGTTTGGTTATTTGAATGTTTTCTTCTTCAGATAAGAGCGGGGATAAGCTTACAAATATGGATGATCAGGTTACTTTTGATGTATCTCGATATGGTGCTCACAGTGGTTTTCGCTTTCTTATAGATGTTTTTGGGTGAAGAGGCATAATTAGTTGTAATTTCCCTAAATTAAATATTAATGTGAGAGAGGTAAATGAATATTTTGCACTGCTGTGGCAATCCTTTCGGTAGTAAGTCAATAGCACGAATGGTAATGGCGCGAACCCTTCCCGTCCAATGATACCGTTTGTGGAATAGCTCCCTTGCCTTCTGCACAATCTCCATAGGGCTTTGCTTGGCCACCTCTAAGGGTATCTGGTATTGCTTATACAATAGAGTCTCGTCCTTCACCGTGATTTGGACCCCGCTCGCTTCCAAGCCATGCACTCGTAGCTTATGCCCCACATCCTGAGAGAGCCATAGCATCACCCGCCAAACCTCTTCCTCGTGCACTAGGTCGCAGGTACAGGTGATGCCATGGGAGAAACAAAGTCCTTGCTGGCTACAGAAGAGGTATCTAACCCATTGGCAAACTGCCATAACATAATTCCATTAACGCCAAGACGTCGCTTGAGAAGATCAGGCGGCGTTTTCGCTATGTCCCCAATAGTGTGAATTCCGTAGGCAGCCAGTTTCTTTGTACTGGATCGTCCACAATAAAACAAGTCGGATGCTGGCAGTGGCCACCCTTGTTGATTATGCAGCCACAAGAAATATGAGAGGTAAGCATGGGCAAATCTTCCTCATCCCGAAAAATTGAAATAATATATGTTATAATAATGACAAAGTTTGTTTCGGAGGAAGCGGTATGAGAAAAGAGACACGAAATTCTTTAAGGATTGTTCTTAAGTTTTTTATATTATTTTTGGGGGCGATTATAGCTGCTGTTGGACTAGAGATATTTCTTGTTCCAAACAATATCATAGATGGGGGTATTGTTGGTGTATCTATTATATCAAGTATTTTAACGTCTGTACCTTTAGGGATATTTACGTTTGCTTTGAATTTGCCATTTCTGTTAATAGGATATAAGCAAATCGGCAAAACATTTGTGGTGTCTTCCTTATTTTCTACCGGAGTTTTTTCGATTTTCGTTACGATTCTACATCCCATACCTGGCCTTACACACGATGTGTTACTAGCGACTATATTCGGAGGGATTATACTTGGCGCTGGTGTTGGCTTAATTCTTCGTCAAGGTGGGTCGTTGGATGGGACTGAAATTGTAGCCATAATCTTAAACAAACGGACAGTTCTTTCTGTGGGTCAAATTATAATGATGTTTAATGTGCTCATATTTAGCTGTGCGGCTCTTGTCTTGGGGTGGGACAGGGCGCTTTACTCCATGCTGGCCTATTTTGTCGCGCACAAAGTGATCGATATAGTAATGGAGGGTTTAGACGAAGCAAAGGGAGTTATGATAATTTCTGATAATGCAGAAGAAATTGCAGACGCAATTACCGCACGATTAGGAAGAGGAGTCACGTTTATCGAAGGAAAGGGCGGTTTCTCAAAAAGTGAAAAGACAATAATTTATTCTGTTGTTACAAGATTGGAACTCTCAAAGATGCGTGCTATCATTCGAGATAAAGACGAAAGCGCCTTCGTTACTATAAATGATGTTTCAGATGTTATGGGTGGTGTCTACAAGAAAAGGGCAATTCATTAACATTTAATAATAACAACAGGGCTTATGTGGAGCGGTTGGATCAGGCAATATTGGTATACTATAAGGAAATACTATTTCCAAATGACCTAAAACCATTGCTCCAACTGCTCCGTGTTATTGAGCAGATCATCCTTATCAGTCTCTCTCTAAGTCGCGATGGGTCCCTTTTCAGACGGAGTGCGTTTTAATTTTCGTATTACTACATAGAGGCTATCCAAAATTTGTGTTAGTCATTCAAACTCGCTGACCGCGGGTAGATACACTGGTTATTCTACGTCCATAGGAGTCGATGTGGTCCATCGGGCTGTGCTGTTAGAGCCTCGGTCTCTTGTAGCTGACCCGTTAGGGTGGAAGCGACTTAGGCCCTTTAATTATTTTTTGGACGTCATACAGATATCACTTTCCAGCTGCGTCGAAGTATGACGTGGATGTAATGTACAACAAGTCATTCAACGTGGAACAACTTCAGCATAGACCTTGGTGCTGAAGTAACCGTGCTATAACCTAAAAGCCCTCACCAAGTAGCTATAAGCTATTCAGGTGGGGCTTATATTCTCTTTGAGTATATGTTGCATTGTAAAATGAAGTGGGCCAGCCTGATGGCAAAAAGGCAGCCCACAATGAAACCTTTGTGTAGAATAAGTTGATTAGACAGCATTCATACTAGGCAACATTATGAGCTACCACTATCTTAGCACATTTCGAGCGTGGACGCATAGGGGGATTACGCTCATTAGGGCTATCAAACCGTAGAATAGCAAAGCGTCTTGGTCGCCATCGTTCCACGATAGATCGAGAATTAAGGCGCAATGCCGAGCCAGATATCACTGTGAGTCTGCACAGATGACCTATCACGAGCACCGCATGAATGAAATAGCCTCAATCATTGAGGAGAAGCTTTCTGCCTAGTCGCCAGAGCAAATTGCGAACACGGTCACAAAGCACAAAAACAGCTTCAAAACGATTTACAACTGGATCTATAACGGAAGCATGCACGGCATGGATATCCATGTGCTTCACCATAAAGGAAAGCATAAAAAAGCGGATAAACGCAGTCAACTCTCAATGGGAAAGCCGATTTCAGAACGTCCGAAAGAGGCAGCTCATCGCCAAGTGTTCGGACATTGGGAACTAGATACCTTGGTATCTAGTCGTGGGGAAAGCCGTGGCTGTTTCGCCACATTCGTAGAGAGCAAGAGGCATCGTTAAACAGCACTATTGATTCTGGATAGGACAGCCATTTCTGTGAAGGCGGCAATCACTCAGCTCAACCTTTCTCTTCCGAAAGGAGCCTTTCAAACCGGAACGACCGACAGAGGTAAGGAGTTTGCTTTCGCCAGCAAGGTGCAAGCAGAATTGGGGCTACCACTCTATTTTGCAGATGCCGATTCTTCTTGGCAAGGGGGTAGCAATGAAAACGATAACGGCTTGCTTCGTGAGTTCTATCCTAAGAAAACGGACCTATTAACGTGAATCAGCAGGAGCTTGTTCGTATTCTTTTCCTGATTAGCAACAGACCAAGGAAATGCCTTGCCTGGGAATCCTCAATTCAAGTCTTTCTACACGAACTGGCGCACTTGACTTGACAATCTATCATTTGTGTGTATTACTAGAATAAGGGATAATATGCAAAAAATAGGTGGAACGATAGAGACAAAAATGCCTTTGATACGTTTCCTAGAACGAACAGTCCGAAAGATATTCATTCTCTCCTCTCGAACCATGTTGAGACGGTAGTATTTATGTCACGAGATGTTGCATGTAAGAAAGAAAATATGCAATACGAACATAATATATAAGGGTTTTAGCACATATGTGTTTGAAACCCATTGTGAATCGTAATTTTGTCTGTTCGTAGAAACAGATTCATAAGGGCAGTATTTGATAGTCAAGTAGTAGAGATAGGAATGCGCAGAATGATGCCTTTTAGCTGTACTGCTCATAATTTTCGTCTAAGGTATAAGGCTTTCAATTCTCTACTTAAATAGCATGCTTAGGAAAGGAAATAAAATATGAAATGGAATATTGTTGCAGACTCTTCATGCGATTTAATGAAAAAAGATGTAGAGTGTGAGGAGGTCGGTTTTTCTACCGTCAACTTTACTCTTAGGGTTGGAAATCGTGATTATATAGATGACGAGCAGTTGGATATTCTCAAAATGCTTGATGATATGGAAGCGTGTCCCACTGCAAGCTCTTCGGCTTGTCCTTCACCGCATGAGTGGGCAGAGCAGTTTAAAAAAGCAGAACAAACCATAGCTATCACGATATCTGGAAATTTATCAGGCAGTTTAAACAGCGCTATGGCTGCTGCTGGTATAGTTATGTCAGAGCATCCAGAAAAGAAATTCGCTTTGCTTGATTCCCGTGCCACAGGCCCTGAAATTGCGCTGTGTATTCATCATCTTGCTGAATGGATCAAAAGTCACCATACCTTTGAAACAATAGTGGAAAAAGCAGAAAAATTCTTAGAGGATACTAGAACTACTTTTGCCCTATCTTCTTTTAATAATCTCGTAAAGAATGGACGAATGACCAAACTCACAGGCTTTATTGCAAAGTCATTTGGAATGTGGGGGGTTGGAATTGCTAACGAAGAAGGCAAAATTGCTATGAAGGGAAAAGCAAGGGGAACAGATAAGGCTTTAGCCTTGATATTGGACGATTTGAGGCAGCGTGGATTTCAAGGCGGAGAGGTTGCTATAAGCCATTGCTATAACGAAAAAATGGCAGAAAAACTCCGCACAAGTGTTCTCAGCTATTGGAATAGTGCAAGAGTGACAATTATGAAAACAAGAGGGCTTGATAGTTTCTATGCCGAGCGTGGGGGCTTGATCGTGGCGTTTTGCGCTGAGTGAGTTAATAGAACCTAGGAGTAGGAGTGCTGAAAAGCCCTTATATATCAAGCCCTTTGGCACATTTAGGTAGCGCCTCTAACAATATTCACTTTCCCCACCAATTATCTTTGATGGCAATGGTGGTATAATGTATGACATTAACCAAATATTATTTGATTTAGGATTATTGTACTTTATATTGCCCCTTGACAAAAACAGACCGGCAATTATCTTGATTATATTCTGAGTTTGTGTCATTGAATTGAAGCGATTTCATAGGAGGCTAATGAAGTATGGAAAGCAAGGTAATGCCAGAAGGAATTGCGATAACTAGAAAAACAGCCCGGATGCATATGGAAGCAGGGATTGCTCTTGTGATCATTAACAACCCTCCGGTGAATACCTTGAATCTCCAGTTTGTGCGCGACCTTACGGAGATCATTGGTGCGCTGGAAAAAATGGAGGCCTTGCGCTGTGTTGTGCTGACAAGCGCTCACGAAAAGATATTTATTGCGGGATATGACATCAATGAATTTGTCTCCTGGGACAAGGAGAAGGCCATCAGGGATACACGCCTAGGCCAGGAACTGCTATTAAAAATTGAGCACCTTAGTAAGCCCGTCATTTGCGCCATCAGCGGAGCAACCTTTGGCGGCGGGCTAGAGCTTGCCCTTGCTTGCGATCTGCGGGTCATTTCTGCCAACGCTAAGGTAGGGTTGCCCGAAACCGGCCTGGGTATTATACCAGGGTGGGGTGGTACTCAACGTCTGCCCAGGCTTGTGGGACCGTCGATTGCAAAAAAGCTTATCCTCACAGCGGCTACCATCTCGGCTGAAGAGGCATACAGGATCGGTCTTGCTGAAGAGTACTGCGAGACGGGCAAGTGCTTGGAAACGGCCATGGACTTGGCAAGAGTCATCAGCAAGCGGGCTCCCTTGGCAGTAAGCGCTGTGAAAGGCTGTGTGAACACCGCAATGGAAAGCAGCTTATTGGATGGAATGGCTTACGAAAACCACGTCATAGGAGAGCTGTGCGATAGTAAGGATAAAGAGGAAGGCGTTCAGGCCTTTCTTGAAAAGCGCCACGCGCTCTTTCAAAATCGATAGCTACAGCTGAACTATTTCCTGGGATTGCACTTAGCCTCATGATCGGCATAATAGGTTTTTGGCCAATACAATACTTCAAGCATGTTTCTATACATTTAAGTTGTGGACTAGCCACATTTATGGACAAGTAAAGGTGAGTTTTAATTCCGTTTAGCACTCACAACAAGCTATCTCGGAAAACCATTGAAAATCAACACTTCGAGCAACTATATGGCATGATAAAATATAAGGATTCGTGAGCTCATAACCCAGAGGTCGCAAGCTGTCTTATATATTGGAAATTACCTCTTCAAGTCCTGATAATAAACGGAGTTAGGGGAATAGATTGATATCAATTTACCCAAATTGACCCCTAATTTTACCCCTTACACGACTCCAAACATTTCAAAGTATTGCATAGTATGTCGTATAATATCTTTGGTTTAGTTAGAATTTCAGCCTATTTCACAGCATTTCTTAACAATAATTCGAAATTCTCCAATTCAAGTCCCGCCTCGCGCACCAAAAAAACACCCCAAATCGATGAGATTTGGGGTGTTTTTCTTTTTCTAGTGGCTTAAAACTAACCGTTAAAGACAAGGACTGATCATGTACGCAAACATGGAACTTGGATTTGGCTTTATGCCTATCCTCATAAAGACCAAGCATGGTCAAAGTATAGTCGAGGTATACATAATCACCAATAAAAAAGAAAACCCTCAAAAGTTAGTTGCTAGCATAGCATACCATCTAACTCTTGAGGGTTTACTTTATGAGGTTCGGAGCGGTTTATGTACCCATCCTGGACAAACAAACTGCGCTTGCTTACTGATCGCTTGCGTCATCACCCTTGACTTTTTTCTCAATGAGGGTCAGTAACAAACATTTTTTAGTTTTAGGGTCAAGCAATTTGCAGCCAAGGTGGCAGCCGGTTGGATTCCCGGAAACCATAGATACTGGACAAATGTTATCAGCCATATCGATTCACCTCCATTATGGTGCATTTTATCACAATGGAGAATCCTTGACAAGGTGAGTAGCGCTCAACTTGTGAATTTTAATTCATTATGGATCGGCTTGATATAAATAAAAAAACTTGCTCCCTGATTTAATAGCAAATCAGGGGCTTTCTTTTTTGAGCAATAGAAGGCTAGCGCTTTCAGGATGAAAACTAAAAAGTGACGACAAAACAACTGATATCTCTAATGTTTTTGATAAAAATGCACAAAATGGCTGTCAAAATAGTATCCATATAATATAATATAATATCAGGTAGATTCTACAGAAAGTAGAATCTTTAGGAAGTAGAGATTTTTTGGTTTGCTACCGTCGGTCGCTCCCCACTCGGGGAGCGTGGATTGAAATATTTTTATCTTGTTAGATCGCCTGACATTTGGTAATGTCGCTCCCCACTCGGGGAGCATGAATTGAAAAATCAGGGATGCCGTGACCGAAACTCAGAAAAACTCCCTGAAATCGTATGATCTCAGGGAGTTTTCCGTATTCATTAGGTCAACTTTACGAACAGAATATTTGTACATAGCGCTATCCCGTGGGAACAATATCTGTTATGATTAGGAAACGTTCAAGCCCGAGAAGCTATCCCCTTAGATGATTAAAGCTTCATTCTAAGTGGCGGGCAGTCTCATTTTAAAATGCCATTTTGGGACGATGAGGAGTAACTATGGAACACGAACTGATTCAAAACATTGCCCTGCTGCACACCACTGAGCTGGGAGCAGAGCGAGTAGCGCGAAATCTTGGACTGAGTGCCGATGATGTGATTCCCTGGTGCAAGCAGACTATTTTGCAAGCGGAGGAAATTATAAGGGAAGGAAAGAATTGGTATGTGTCTGTGGGGGAAACGGTCATTACGGTGAACGCGCACAGCTATACTATCCTAACTGCCCATAAAGGGAAAAAAATCTCCCGTCAGGTTAAGAAAATGGATCACCCGACCATGGGGCTATATTCCCAAGAAGAATTGCAAGAGGCGCTCCGTGCCATCCGCTCAACCATCAGCAAGTGCGAAAAAGCTCTTCCAAAACTGCAGGTAGGGAAATCTCAGCATACGCTGACTGTCAGACGGATTCAGGCCTTACAGATTGCAGTCAGCCTTATCAGCAGGGAATTGCAGGATGTATATGGGAAGGAATCTTTGTAATAAGCTGGGTGCCATGCTGTGCCCCAAGTTGTGGATTACTGCGGAGGATGAACCGCAGGCAGGGAAGTGCCACGCAAAACAAGTGTATGTTAGAATGGACTGATGGGCAAGGTGGCATCGTCCGTTCCTTTTTCCACCCCGCGAATTTCAACATAGTAGTGATACTCAGGGCTTACCTCCACGCAGACCCGGTCTCCCACCGTATGACCCATCAAGGCCTTTCCGATGGGCGACTCCTTACTAATGAGTCCTTTTAAAGCATCCTGACGCAAGGTCGTCACGATTTGTATCTTCTGAATCTCGTCGTCCTCTTCTAAGTAAAGTTCCACGTGATCGAACAAGCCAATTTCTCCAGCCACGGACGATCCGGATATGACCTTCGCTGTTTTGATCATGCGCTCTAAGTAGCGTATCCGGCTGTCGTTTCTGTTTTTATCGCGCTTGGCGGCCTTGTACTCAAAGTTTTCACTTAGGTCGCCAAATGCACGGGCTGTTTTTACCTCTTCAATCAATTCCGGACGAAGGACACGCACCCGGTAGTCAATTTCTTCCTGCATTTTTGCAATGTCAACCTGGGTCAGCTCGTCATACATGCTTACACCTCTTTATCAATCATAAGTTTGTTTTACGAAGGATGCAACCTTCCCCGAACCACTTCCCGCATCAAGCAACCCCCACTTTCGTAATACGCCTCCATATGCTATACTGTTAGAAAAAGACTGGCTTTCTACAAGGCACAAGGAAGCCCGAAAGGAGCACCCACCAACATGAGCAACGAGGGATCAGGGCACAAGCGCCGCGTGCGCTATTCGGGCACGCACCCCAAATCATTTAAGGAGAAATACAAGGAGCACGCTCCGGAACAATATGCGGATACTGTGGAGAAAATCCTGCAGAAGGGGCATACCCCTGCCGGGATGCACATTCCCATCTGTGTGAATGAAATCCTGGAGTTTTTACAGGTGCAGCCCGGTCAAATCGGTCTCGACGCAACCTTGGGCTACGGCGGTCACACGTCGGAACTTCTGCGGTGTCTGGATGGGAAGGGGCATTTGTACGCCTTAGACATCGACCCCTTCGAGATCGAGAAAACGAAAGAGCGCTTGGAGAGAAAGGGCTACGGGCCCGAGATTCTGACCATTTGGAAACGAAATTTCGGGGAGATCGGAACACTCAAGGGCGAGATTCCCCCCCTAAACTTTGTATTGGCGGACCTAGGGGTCTCCTCCATGCAAATCGATAATCCCGATCGAGGGTTCTCCTTTAAGCAGGAGGGCCCACTAGACCTGCGTCTGAATCCCTTGGTGGGGATTTCCGCTGCCCAGCGACTCCAGGAGATCAGCCGCGAGGAACTGGAAGGGATGCTCCTTGAAAATGCGGATGAACCCTATGCGAAGGACATCGCCAAGACCATCGTGAAGCACTGTAAGCGAGGGGGCGAGGTTGCAACGACGGTGGCGCTCCGACAGCTGATTGAAGAGGCCCTAGCGTTTCTCCCTGCCAAGGAGCAGAAGGAGGCCGTCAAAAAGAGCTGTCAGCGAACATTTCAGGCACTGCGCATCGATGTGAACAGCGAATTTGAGGTACTGGGTGCCTTTTTGGAGCAGCTGCCCCACATGCTCGCCAGTGGCGCACGAGTCGCGATCCTGACCTTCCACTCGGGGGAGGATCGCCTGGTGAAGCAATCCTTTAAGCAGCTTTTACGCGAAGGCGTGTATCGTGATATTGCCACTGAAGTCATCCGCCCCACGGCGGAGGAATGCAACCGCAACAGCCGCGCTCGATCGACCAAAATGCGTTGGGCCATCAAGGCCTGATCGGATTGTGCATTCGGAAGCAAGATAGACCGCAAAGTTCGTGATCGCCAGAATCCATTCCTTGTAGTATAGCACATGTGACAAAGGATATCAGCAATTTTTGGATCAAGCCCCAATGAAACCCGCACCATGCTTCCAATCATAGTGATGGACAACGAGAAAAACCCCGGTTAAGGTGCAGTCCGATGGCACCTTAATCGGGGTTTCGTTTGCGTTTAATCCATGGAAAGCGGCCTTATTAGCGCATTATCGTTTCTTTCCTCGCTTGGAGCAAATCAAAAAAACGATCCCTGTAATGACCAAAGCATCGAGGAGGATTATACCAAGAACAAACGATCCAGTATCTGCCATAAAACGATGCCTCCTTGCTAAGTTTCCTCAAGTGTTGCAGCCTTCTGTCATTGGAAGTTCTCCTAAAATATACATTTATTTTTTATAAAAGGGAGGGGAATCTGCGTGAACACATGCTCAACCTGGGTGAATCGAGCAAAACTTATGACGAAACAGGGAAGGAACGTGGGGATGTTGCGACAGCTTATTGAATGTCTTTGGATTTTCGGTATAATGGGAGAAGAGAAAGCGAATCGATTTCTCCAAGGAAAAACGAAGGATAGAGGATTACACCGTGCTTCTGTTAACAGGTGAAAGATTATCAAAAACGTATCTAGAACGTAAGCTACTGGATCAAACCAGCTTCAGCATCGAATCGGGTGATAAAATTGGAATCGTTGGGCTCAACGGCACAGGGAAAACAACCCTGCTTCGCATCCTGGCAGGGGAAGAGACTCTCGATGATGGGATCATCACGAAAATGAATGGCCTGCGCATCGGTTATCTCCCACAAAATCCAACCCTTGTAGATCACTATACTATTTTGGAGCAGGCGCTGGAGGGCGTCACGGGGGATGCAAAGGAATATGAATGCAAAACGATTCTAACCAAGTTAGAGCTCTTTGATTTCGACGCGAAAATCGGCACCCTTTCGGGTGGGCAGAAAAAGCGGGTTGCCTTGGCCTCCGCTCTGGTACACGATGTCGACTTATTGATTTTGGATGAGCCGACCAACCACATTGACAACGATATGGTGGCCTGGCTTGAAGCATATCTTGCTTCGTATAAGGGTGCGCTTTTAATGGTCACCCATGACCGCTATTTCCTGGATCGGGTTACGAATCGGATTCTGGAACTGGAGAAAGGAAAGCTCTACCGCTACGCCTGCAACTACACGAAGTTTTTGGAGAAAAAGGCAGAGCGGGAGGAAATGGCCATCGCCTCGGAGCGCAAGAGGCAAAGCCTGATCCGCAAAGAAGTGGAATGGATTCACCAAGGCCCGTGCGGACGCGGCACCAAAAGCCAGTACCGCATCGATCGGCTGAAGCAGCTTCAAGCGGAGAGCGTGGATTTTTCCAAATCCAGTGTTGAGCTTAGTTCCATGTCCAGCCGGTTAGGCCGGAAGATCATCGAGCTAAAGGGAATTTCCAAGCGCTTCGGAGAGAGGGAACTGTTTTCAGACTTTTCCTATCGACTCCTGCGTGATGACCGGATTGGAATTATCGGGCGCAACGGAGTGGGAAAATCCACTCTCCTCAAAATCATCATGGGTGAGATACCACCGGATTCCGGTGAGGTGGTGGTAGGAGATACCGTCAAAATCGCTTACTTCTCCCAGGAGTGCGAGGATATGGACTTGTCCATGCGTCCCATTGACTATGTGAAAGCGGAATCCAATGCCATTGAAACGCTGGATGGAATGCTCAGTGCCTCCCAGATGCTAGAAAAGTTCCTATTCTTCTCGGATTTGCAGTATACGACCATCGGTCGCCTCTCCGGTGGGGAGCGCCGAAGGTTGTATCTCTCAAAGCTCTTGATGACGGCCCCCAACGTTCTGATTCTAGACGAGCCCACCAACGATCTTGACATCGAAACACTCACCATTTTGGAAGAGTATATTGAAGGATTCCAAGGTGCCGTGATCATGGTCAGTCATGACCGTTATTTTCTTGATAAAACTGCAACCCGAATCTTTTCCTTTGAAAACGGCGAAATTAAAGGCTACATGGGCGGCTACACCGACTGGACGATTCAGCAGGAGAGTGCGCAAAGGTGTGAAGAACGCAGTCAAAGTCCAGAAAAATCAAAGCCGAAACATGAGCGCCCGAAAAGCGAAAAGCTAAAGTTTACCTTCAAGGAAAGCCGTGAATTTGAAGGCATTGATGAAGAGATCGCCAAGCTCGAAGAAAAGCTTCTACAAACGGAGCAAGCCATTCAACAAAACGCAACGGATTTTGTTCGTTTGCAAGAGCTCGTGCTGGAAAAAGAACGGCTTGATGAGACGCTGGCAGAAAAAATGGATCGTTGGGTGTATCTCAATGATCTAAACGATAAGATTAACGCGCAGAAGGGATAACATGGGAACGGTGAGCAGGCGTCTTAGCCTCCTGGAAAGTAAGGCCTTTATCCCTTACGTGGTGGAAGGAACTGCATGTTAAAAGCAAGATACCTTGGGATACTTCTGCTCTATGCCGTCCCTTACGTTTACTTTAGCGCAGTGTTGTACGCTTACGCCTATGTTTGGGGGCGCTTAGGCCGCTTGAAAACCTTAGGAAGTTCCAAGGGGCAGGGCTGAGGGGACTTTATTGACAGAAAAACCGTGCACATGATAAAATAGGAAACCACGTGGCGAATGAACTATTCTGGTTCAAGTCTTTTCGTTTTGAGCTGGAATGCGAAAGTGTAGATAACATGAATATGTTGAATCGGTTTATCGCGTATCATAAGGATATGGCTTCCCTCATTCGAAACAATCAGGATGAGATTGATGAGAGCAACCAAAAGCTGACCTTTGTGATGCTCACCATGGGGTGTATTTGTTATTTGTTTTTCATCGGGGTCTCACTGCTACTGCAACACTACAGACCGCTGCTTGTCCCCTATGTTATGGAGTTGACGATACTCTGCTTCCTATCTTTCTTGTTTCCAGCCATCGTGAACCAAGTGCCCTCTGCGTTCTTTATTTACATCGGCTATGGTACCTTGATTGGGTTTTCCATCTATACCAGTGCGTTTGTGACGCCGAACTACACCAGTGTCGTGATTCTGCTTTTTTTGTCCCAAATCCCCATCATTACCCTGGATAAAAGTTGGAGAATCAATCTTATCGTCATTCTCTATTCCGTTATTTATATGGTAGTCGTCATCCCATATAAAGATCCAAGGCTAATTTCAGACGAGATTTTCAATTGTCTGCTTACGGTATCGATAGCCTTGGTATTGGGGGAATTTTTACGAAGAGCAAGGCTTGAAAACTTTGAACTCAAGAGACAAGCCCTCTTACGGGAAAAGACCGATTTTATTACAGGACTCTTCAATCGCAGCAGCCTGTATGATTATCTGATGGAACTCCAACAAACCACCCCAGAGGAAGCCCTTGGCATCGTGATGATGGACATTGATTATTTTAAAAAATACAATGATACCTATGGGCATCAGGCCGGGGATGTTTGCATTAAGAAGGTAGGGGAAATTCTCCTACACTATTCACAACGCGTACACATTCAATTTTTTCGCTATGGTGGAGAAGAGTTTGTGGGAATTGCAAAGGGATATTCCTCGGAGGAGCTTTTTCAAATCTGTGACAAGATTCGGAATGAGGTCTATCAATTGCGGATTCCTAACCATGCAATGGAAGGCTCGTTTGTCTCCATCAGCATTGGAATCTCCCCCGTCTGCCAATCTGCTGATGTGGCGGATTTGCTGCACAAGGCGGATGAAACCCTGTATGCCGCAAAAGCAAGTGGAAGAAATCGGGTTATGGTGTATCGTGAAGATCTGAATCGAAGAATCTTACTATCGAAATAAAGGACGTCCCCCCAGGGGGACGTCCTTTTCTTATTTGAACGTAGAGGCAGGGAATTAGGAGAACAGTCCGGACACGGCAGTTCCCATTTCGCGGAAGATGTTTCCGATCCGACTAAAGACGTTTCCTTTGGCAACAAAGGTTTCGTCCACATTGGGTTTTTCCGTGGCATCCTTTAGGGTGATTTCATCTGTGCGCATGAGGATTTGAATGCTCTGGGGGGAAGGGTTGCGGGAAGAGGTTAACGATGGTTTTTCCAAAGAAGTGTCCATCAATAGCATGTTGTTGTTTTCTCCGGTGTACTCATCCCATTTATCATCGATGGTTTTCTTCACCGTATCTTTGGCGTTTTTGATGGTTCCGGTTTGATTAAGCCCTTTTGTAATGCGCCGCAAGGAGTCAGCGGCCCCATTGAGGGTTTTGGAGGTGCCGGGATCCAAAAAGGTGCCGCTTTGCCTGACCAGGGCTTCTGAATTAGCAAACAGAACTTTCAAATTGAGGGTTCCAGTTGTCAATGAATTGGCCAAGGTGGATACGGTATCCAGTGCACTCTGTGCCTTCGGTTCATAGGCGTTTAGGGTATTGTACAGCGCATCCAGCTGACCTATCAAAGTATCGATCTTTTCCAGGGCTTTCACGCCTTCGTCACTTAGCTGCTGCCCATCGGTGAGCAGGGATTCTCCCAGATCAGAGTAGTCCCATTCAAGATCACGATGCAAGGTTTGCATGGCTTTGATGACGGCAGCGGTTTGGGAGGCCACGTTTGCGGTGGAGGCAGAGACGTCATTTAATCCACCGGAAATGGTGGTAAGTGGAGCCAGTTCTTTGCTAATCTCCTTTTGGTTGGCCCAGATCCCAAAGAAAAGAGCAGCCTGTTCCTGATTCTTAAGTACGTATAGAAGGTAGGCTTGAAAAGCAGTATCAGTATCAGCAATGCCGTTCTTTAAAGACTCAGCTTTTAGTGTGTTTGCTTTGATCATAATGCTCTTTACAGTGCTAATGGGAAGACTGACACCAGGTTGAATTTCAATCTTTTGAGAATTCAAAGACTCATCTACGTTGCCGATATTTGTATTCAAACTATCTAAGCTTGAAGCAAGGGAGTCTAATTTTTGATTTACGGGGCCGATTTTATCGTCAAAATCATCCATAAAGTCTTCCAGGGCGTGGGTATCCGTTTTGAGATTTTTCAGCACCTTGGACGTGGAGGCAATGTTGTCTTTTAAGGATTTGGTGGTTGAATTGATGTTGGACAGGTCTTTTTTCACTTGGGAAAGGGTATCCTTGGCAGCTTTTAGATCGCCTTCGGTTGGTTTCATTGCGTTGCCAATACTATCTAGGTCAAGGAGGGACTGATCGAAGTTGGCATAGATTTGCCCTTTGCCATCCGAGATGACTTTGCGGGCCTCTTCCAAGGCGGCAAGACCGTCGGCGGTGGAATTCAGACTGCCGGACAAGGAGTTCATGCAGTTTAAGATGATATCGAGGCTTTGATTGATCGCGTTTGCGGAATCCTCTAAGGTGTCTTTTGCCTCACGCACGTCCTTAATCTTATCCATTTGGGCAAAGGTGGCGGGAACCATCAAAAAGGTGAAGCCGGTAAATTCGAAGTTGTCGGATCCTAAGCGCACCACATAATGGCACTCTTCCCCAGGCAAAGCCATGAAGGCAAGGGCCTTATAGTTGCCGACGCTCTGAACTTGTGCACCCGGCGCTTCGACGGAATAGATCTTGTCGTAATCCAGAGCGGCCGCTGCGGTTAGCACCAGGTTGTTTCGGAAGTATTCGGGAGCAGTTTCGTTGGGGATCAAATCCAAAGCAATCTCAACCAAACCCTTAGCACCGGCTAAGGTGGTGGGGTCGGCGGGGACGCCATTGAGCTTATAGCTTAGCTCAATCTTCCAAGGAAGGTTTGCCAAGGGCTCATCGGTTTTTGCCTCGAAGTAGAAGCGACTGGGAATATTGTCGGTAAAGGTGAAGGTAACGCCCTCCTCCGAGCGATTGGGTTCGATGTAATTGCTCATATTTTCAATGGAGTCATAGGTTCCGTAGTCCGTAATGGAATTCTGGCCATTCATGGAAAAGCTTTTCACCATGTTGCTGTTTCGGGTGGCTCCATAGTAATCCAAATTGACGAAGTACGACTCGTCATACGTAACGGTGGGCGCTGCTGCGTATACGGTCAGGGAAAGGGTCATGCATACCGCGAGCCCGGCAGCGGCGAAGCGGTTAAAACGAGACATATTGATTTTCTCCTTCCAGTTGAGATTCTTCCAGTAAGACGGTGTCTTCCGGTTCTATGATGTCGGGGGCAAGGTCAGCAGGAACGGTGGATGCCTTGGGGAGAAGCGCGGCAGAACCGGCGCGAAGGGCAAGCAGCTTCTTTCGGTGGCGCTCGCTGCGTTCAATTGCTTTCTTTTGCTGCCGTTGAATGGGGCCGTCAAAGGCATCCAGGAGAGCAGGGAGAAGGGAAAGCACTAACAGCATGGAAAGAAGGGCGCCTCGAGCCACTAAATGCCCCACCTGTTGAATGGCGATGATGGATGAGGTGAAGTAGAGCAGGTAGCCGACGACGGTGAGGATGGAACCGGAGGTCAATACGGCCCAGGCACTGTGAGAAACCGTCCGCACCGCCGCCGTTTTGCTGTCATGGTGTTCTCGCTCTTCCAAGTAGTTATGGGTGACCAAGATGGAGTAGTCTATGGTGGCCCCCAATTGGAGACAACTGACGATGATAAAGCCAATGAAAATGATACTGTGCCCCATCACGTAGGGGATGGTCATGTTCAGATAAATGGCAACCTCAATGGGGATGATGACAAAGATCGGTACCAGCAAGGATTTAAAGGTAAAGACCACCACGATGGCCACACCAATCAGCGAAATGATGGAAACAATGTTGTGGTCTCTGGTCAGAATATCTCGGATGTCCATGGTGGTGGGGGTCATGCCGATGACATAGGAACCGTCCGGATAATACTCCTTCACCACGGATTCTAACTGGTCGGAACAGGCAAAGGAATAATCGCTCTCTTCGGAGTTGTTCATGGAAATCATGATGCGGGCGTAGTTTTCCGTGTGCAATTGCTTCATGAGATCCTGAGGGAGAAACTCTTCCGGAACGCCCTGGGGGACGGTTCCGGCAAAAGAGATGGCGTAATTGACGAAATCAAGGTCTTCCAGCGCTTGGGTCAGCTCCCGCTCCCTGGGATAAGAGGTATTGGGAACAATGGCCATGATCATATTGGACTTTCCCATGGTCTGGTTGATTTCTTGGGTATCATCGTAGTAGGTGGTACCGGGACTGGCTCCTAAGGCATCGTCTCCGTAATAGAACTTATTTAGCCCCTGACCAATGAAGCAGGGAACGGCCAGGCCGAGACAAAGGACCAAGATGGGCCAACGAATTTTTCGCATGGCTAGGCCCAGCTTGTCAAAAGAGGGGAGGAAGGATTTGTGGCGGTATTTTGTAATCTTCTCATCGTACCGCAGGATGAGGGCGGGCATCAGCAAAAGAACCGTCAGCAAGGAAAAGAGGATGCCTTTGGACAAGACCAGGCCCACGTCCTTACCCACTTTAAACTGCATCAGGGTAATGGCCAAGAAGCCAATGATGGTGGCAGCACCCGATGCTAAGATGGAGCGGGACTGAATGGCTTTTACCATGGCCTGCTCCGGGTCCATGCCTTTTTCTTTGTTTGCCATAAACGAGTGGAGCAAAAATATGGAGTAGTCCATGGAAACCGCCAACTGCAGGATGGCTGCTGTGGAGAAGGTAAAGAAGGATATTCGATGGAACATGAGGTTTGACCCCATGTTCAAGATGATGGCGACCAGCATGACACCGATAAAGAGGAAGGGCTCCACCCAGGAGGTAGTGGTGAGGAGCAAAATGGCCAGGATGATGACAATGGAAAGAAGCGTTGCCATTAGGATTTCCTTACTAATGGACTCTTCTCGGAATTTGCTGGATACAGCACTGCCGGAAAAGGCACCACGGTCCTCCCCAACAATGTTATAGATCTCATCCAAGGCTTTTTTGGTGCTCTCATCGGAGTCACCGTCTTTAAAAATGACTTCAATGACAGCGTTGCCATCTTTATAGAACTTCTCGTTTAGTTCATTGGACATAAACTCGTATCCGCTGTACGCAGAAGAGAAGGTGTCAACGCCGACGGCAAGATCCACGCTATCCAGAGCAGCAATCTTATCCCGAATTTGCTTTGCCTCGGGAAGGGTTACACCCTTTACCATAATGCGGGCCATGCCGGGGTATCCGAACTCGGCTTCCATCACATCTAAGGCTTGTTTGGTGGGAGCAAAGTCTGGTAAGTACTCACTGAGGTTATAATTGACACCAACAAAGGGAAAACAGGCCGCACAAAGGATGGTACACACCAGAAAGATCAGTTCAATTCGTTTTCGCTTTTCTACGATGCGTTCAGGGATCTTACTCAAAGAAATTTTTCTCATCAATATCACCGTTTATTAACATAGTGTTGATTTATATTGCAAGGTGGATTATAATACTCCGGTATGATTAAAGCAATGGTCAATTTCTTGTTGTATGTTGATTAATCAACGAGTTGACTGTTTTTGTTCATTAACTGCCGAAAATGGAAAGGAGAAATCATGGCAACCGAAAAAATGGATCGCAGAATCCGGCGAACCCGAAGAATGCTGAAGCAAGGCTTGGCGGAATTGATGCGGGAAAAGGAATTTAAAGACATTACCGTAAAGGATATTACGGATCGAATGGACCTAAATCGTGGGACATTTTATCTGCACTATGTAGACACCTATGACTTGTTGGAAAAGTTAGAGAATGAGACCTTATCCGATTTTCAATCGATGATTGATGATCATCGCTCTCAAGCCGGAAAAAGCTCCTTGCGCCCGGTGATTGAGCCCATTGCCAGCTATATCATTGAAAATGCCGATTTTTGCAAAATCCTCTTTGAAAACAAGGCATCCAATGATTTTATCTTAAAGTTTACGGAGATGGTGTGCCGAAACGGAGAGGCCTTCCTTCGGCAACGGCTGCCTGAAGCCTCTCGCCTGTCGGTGGACTATTGTATTAGCTTTATCTCCTTTGGCTTAATCGGAATGATTAAACAGTGGTTTGATACCGGAATGGCTGTAAGCCAATCGGAACTGGTGTCCATGGCCGATAACCTCATTATGGGCGCGACCAGTGCATTGTTGGCAAGCGAACCGTAAGGACGAAACCAATCAGAGTGCTTATCGTGTAGAAACAAGGGGGATTCATCTTCCCAACATGCAATCGGAGGCGTTACTTCGGGAGTATGGATACCAGCTTTACCTTAAGGGATGATCAGGATAGGAAAGAAGTTTTTCAAAAATTTTTTAATTTTTGGAACAAAACAAAACATTCCTTCGACAGACTATGTAGAAAGCAAACCGAAACCTTGTTTTTCGGAACAAAATGGTCATTCCATTGAAATCTAACTATAAGGAGAAGCTCATGAAAAAGATACTATCTCTCGTATTAGCCCTCACTCTGGTATTCGCGTTGGCTGCCTGTGGCAGCAAAAATCAGGACCCAGGTCAGGATGATTCTCAGGAGCCTGGCATCGTTGCTCCCGGGGAAGGCGAAACCAATGTTCCGGAGGATGGAACCGAGGAGGGTGCTACCGGAAGTGACGATGCCCAAACCAGCAACCCAACTGGTGGCAACACGGGTTCAACCAATTCCAATAAGCCCTCTTCCGGTGGTTCTAGCTCCACCCAAAAGCCTTCCTCCGGAGGATCTTCCACCGGTGGTGGTAGCACCTCTTCCGACAAAGGGGACCTCACCACGCTGATGGGTAAGATCATCAAAGGCACGGAGAGTGACATGACGGTCATCACCGAAGAAATTTCTCCGGACGCCTTCAAGTCCAATCTCTTCATTGATTACATTGACGGAGCCAAGGTGGTGTCCTCCAACGCCATGATGGGTTCCATTGCGCATTCCATCTGCCTGCTGAAAGTGCCCGATGGAACCGATGCAGCTAAGGTAGCCGACCAGATTAACAAGAACAAGGATCCTCGCAAGTGGGTCTGTGTGGAAGCAGAAAAGGCCGTGGTTCTGCAAAAGGGAAATTACATTCTTTTAGCGATGTCCAATACGGATATTGTGGATACGGTTTCTACAAACTTTAAAGCAATCTTCTAATGTTCCCCCTCTGCGGCTCTTCCGGTCCTCTCTCTTCCGGGAGAGCCGCCTTTTCTTTCAAACTCAAAGTTACTAAAACGGTGGAAAGGGGTGTTCCATGGTATTTTCTAGCATTACGTTTCTATATGGCTTTTTGCCGCTGATTCTGCTTGCTTGGTTTGTGGCACCCAAGTCAATGCGAAATTGGGTGCTTCTGCTGGGGAGCTTATTTTTTTATGCCTTTGGACAACCGAGCTTCGTGCTTTTGCTTCTGTTTGCCTCCGTTTCGAACTGGGCATTCGCCCTGCGTCTGTCACGAACCCGAGGCACCAAGGGAGCACGACAGATACTCATTGCTGCCATCTGCGTCAACCTGTTGCTCTTAGGATTCTTTAAATACGCAGACTTTTTGATCGGGAGCGTCAATCAGGTGCTGGGCACGGCCATTCCGCTACTTCACATTCCACTTCCCATTGGCATTAGCTTTTTTATCTTTCAGAGCATGAGCTATGTCATCGATGTGTATCGAGAAGAGGTGGTCCCCCAGAGAAGCCTTGCCCAATTTACCACCTACGTGGCCCTGTTTCCTCAATTGATTGCAGGGCCTGTGGTGCGCTATGGCGATGTGGAACAGGGACTGCGAAACCGAAGCAGCAGCATGAACCAGCTCTACTCGGGTGTTCGGCGCTTTACCATGGGCCTTGCGAAAAAGGTTCTGATTGCCAATAGCATGGATGAACTTTGCTCAGCCTTTCGAGGGGCCAACGAGCAGAGCGTTCTCTTTGTCTGGATCTATGCCTTGGCCTTTACGCTTCAGATTTACTTTGACTTCTCGGGCTACAGTGATATGGCCATCGGCATTGGTCAAATGCTAGGCTTCCGCTTTCCGGAAAACTTCCGCTACCCTTATAGTTCACGCTCAATCACGGAGTTTTGGAGACGCTGGCATATTACCCTTGGCAGTTGGTTCCGGGACTATGTGTATATCCCCTTGGGTGGCAACCGAAAGGGCAAACACGTCTGGCTGCGCAACCTAGCCATTGTTTGGCTTTTGACGGGTCTATGGCATGGAGCCGCCTGGAATTTTGCCCTTTGGGGGTTCTTATACGGCCTGTTGCTGATGGTGGAAAAGCTTTTCTTGGGAAAGTACTTGGAGAAATCCAAGGTTCTGTCCCATATCTATGTGCTCTTTTTCACCCTCCTGGGTTTTGTCATTTTTAACGCCGACGGCATGGGGGGTATGACACGGGATCTATCGAGTCTGTTTGGTCTTTCCGGACTGCCCCTTTGGAGCGCGGAAACCAGTTACTACCTCAACAGCTATTTTCTGACGCTGGTCATCGCCATTGTGGGGGTCACACCCCTGCCCAAACTCTTAGCCCAGCGATGGGAGAAGAAACCCGTGATGACCATCTTAGAACCGCTTGCGGTTGGCCTGCTCCTGCTGATGAGCACCGCATTTTTGGTAGATGGTTCCTTCAATCCCTTCCTCTACTTTCGCTTTTAAAGGAGGCATCTGATGAACAAACGGAAACCGATGGCAACGATTGTTGTCTTCTTTGTGATACTATGGGGCTTCCTTCTGGGGTTTCTCCTCCTTCCCGATGCAGCCCTTTCCTATACGGAACGGAGGAAGCTGGAGCAATTACCCAAGCCCACCGTGGAATCGATCTTGTCCACAGAATACATGAAGAGTTTGGAACAGTACGCCCAGGATCAATTTCCTCTGCGGGAAGAGCTGCGTGCCATGAAGGCACAATTGCAATATCAAGTATTGCGGCAGGGGGACAGCCAGGGCATCTATTTAGCAAACGGCAGTGCCATCAAAATGGAAGCTACCTTGAAGCCGGAGGAAGTGCTGTTCTGTGCGGATAAAATCAATGACCTTTATGAGACCTATCTCCAGGACATGAACGTATACTGTGCCGTGATTCCCGACAAAAATTACTTTGCCGCTGAGGAGTTTCGGCACCTGAGCTTCGACTATGGGCGCATGATGACCCTGTTTACCCAGCGTTTGTCCCAGGTGCAGTATGTGGATCTCTTTGGGTGCCTCTCTCTTTCGGACTACTATCTCTCCGATGCCCATTGGCGGCAGGAAGCACTGGGCCCCGTTCGAGATACCCTGGCAAAGGCCATGGGCATCCAAGACCGCCTGCCGGATCTGGAGAGCTATACAAGACAAGAACTCTACCCATTCCAGGGCGTGTATGTGGGTCAGTCTGCCCTGCCCATTGAGATGGATCGCTTGGTTTACCTCACAAACCCCGTCCTAAACCAGGCGATCGTGCAGAGTGCGGAGCAGGAGGGAAGCCTGCTTTCCGTGTATGCACCGGAGAAACTTAAGGGCATGGACGGCTATGATGTGTTCCTTCACGGGGCACAAGCGATCATCACCATGGAAAATCCCATGGCAAGGACGGACAAAGAGTTGATCCTCTTTCGGGATTCCTTCGGCAGCAGCCTTGCTCCCTTGCTTCTCGATGCGTACAAAAAAGTGACACTGATTGACCTGCGCTATGTCGCAAGCCAATATTTAGGTGACTTTGTGGAGTTTACCGATCAAGATGTGCTGTTTCTTTACAGTACGGGCATTGTAAACAGTGGTCGTCTCCTTCGATAAACCAGCGGATAAAACAAAAAGCACCGCCGAGAACCATTCGATTCTCGGCGGTGTATTTATTCGATATCATCCCCGGACGGGTTTGAGGGATAGAGAAATTCTTTAACCCGCTGGGGGGAATCATCTTGCGGGAGAAAATATAAAATATCGTCTTCCAGAAGCGCCACGTAAGGCCCGGGCGATTTTAAAATGCGGTTATCACGCTGCATCGCCAGTAAGGTAGCACCGGTGCGCTGCCAAAACTGAATCTCTGCAATGCTCTTTTTCAGGAATCTGCACTGATCGGTGATGCGCACTTCATAGGGCATAAAGGGGTTCATGGAGCGAAAATGCTCGGAAGCTTCAATGAGTTCCGTGAGACAAACATTCAGGGTATCCATTTCCTTCTGTTGCCGGGCCACGCTTTCCAGTAGCTTATCCTTAATGGTGCTGATGGTTTGCCGTTTGTTATATTGATCAAGAAAGTACTTTGCTTTTTTTCGAGATTGAATGATGACTCCGCTGCCCTGTTCCTTGACGACAATCTCCAGGTCATCCAGCACGCAGATTGCCCGGCGTGCCGTCTCGGGCGAAACACCATATTGGCTGGCGATGGAAGAACGGGCATACACTTTCTGCCCCTCCTGATATTCTTCGCTGACAATGCGGGAAGCAAGATCCAGCGCAATTTGCTGGTACTTTGGGATTGCAATCTGATTTTCCACATCGATTCCCACTATGCTCACCACTTTCTATCTCGTCTTAGCAAAATGCCTTTCCTAGGAAAGCAAGAATCGAGAATATGGCAAGAGGAATTCGGAAAGAAAAAACCGGAATTTACAGAATGGTGCTAATAATGGCATCATCCGAGGTAGGGGGCGTTTCGTTTGTGCTGTTTGTGCTTGGGTTTGTGCAGCCTGGTGGTTTCACCGCGAGAAGAGCAAAGTTGGTGGATAGCTGAGAAAAGGCTAAGGAGAGGAAGGCGAGCTCTTCCTGGGTTTTCCCTTGCGCAAGGGTGATCGAAAGCGCATTGAGAAACATAATCAGTTCACAGTTACCCATACCAAGCCCTCCAATCCCCCGTCATAAAAAGACTATGTTAGAAATGAGAAAATGGTTCTTCCCACCTGTTTTTGTCCCTTGGGGAATGCAAAACATGTGAAAAATCCTTTGATTTTCCACGGGTTTTGACAGAATACAACAAAAACTTCTGATTGACTTTTTGAACTTCGTTTGTTATACTAAAACAGTATTCAAGATAATTGCTTTGACCTCACATGCTGGCGGATCATTGTTCTTTTATGGTTTGCAGACTGTGGGTTTTGTTTTTTCTGGGTACAAAATATGAGTATGGAGGTACCCAAATGAACAGAGGTACAGTCAAATGGTTTAACGCTGAAAAGGGTTTTGGATTCATCAGCAACGATAATGGCGGTGGCGATGTGTTTGTTCACTTCTCCGCAATCCAGACCGATGGATTTAAGACTTTGGAAGAAGGCCAGAAGGTCAGCTTTGAGACCGAGACGGATCCTAAGGATAGCCGTAAGCTCAGAGCAGTTAATGTTCGCGTTGACTAATTTGAATTGACGCATTCATCAAGCGGCACAGCGGAAGCTGTGCCGCTTTTTATTTGCCTCTCTTGCAGAAAGTCCAGGAGAGTGCTACAATCGCAGAAGAACGAAGATCAGTGGGAAACACCATGGGAGGGAACGATGGAAGCATTGATACAAACCACCAGCCTTCGCTGCTTGGATCGTTTAGACTATCCTCCTCTTTTTATCTTAGAGGGCGGAGCAACCTTTATAACCGGGGAGAGCGGAAGCGGAAAGAGCACCCTCTTTCGTTTGCTGAACGGAACCTTGTCGCCCCAAGAAGGGACGATTTTCTACCAAGGGCAGGATATAAAAACCCGAGATACCATTGCGCTTCGTCGGGACTTGCTCCTTGCCTCGCAGGAAGTCTTCCTGTTTGATGGAAGCATTGCAGAGAACTTTGCGGAGTATTACCGCTATCGGGAAGCGATGTGCCCGTCCCAGGAGGCTATGCAGGGCTATCTTTCCCTCACCTGTGCCGACTTCCCTCTTGATAGTCGATGCGAGACGTTATCCGGGGGAGAGCGTCAACGGGTGTTTTTGGCCATCTGTCTCTCTTTTGAACCAAGCGTGTTGCTCTTGGATGAGCCGACGGCAGCCTTGGATGACGAAACGGCCAGCCGCTTTTTTCGGCAGGTGAAGGCGTTTGCGGCCGAGAAGGGAATGACCCTTTTGGTAATCTGCCACAACCAGGGGCTTGTTGCCCAGTATGCCGATCGCTGCATTCGCTTGGAAGGGAGAGCAATGTGAAGGGAATCGTTGAAATCCAAATCGGGCAGTTTTTTCTGATCTACCTTTTGCTGCTCGTGGTTCTTCTGATCATGAAACGGTGCCAGATCTCGCAGTCTAAGCTACTCATTGTTGCCAGCATTCGGATGACCGTGCAGCTCACCTTGGCAGGACTGGTCCTGACTTACCTGTTTGAGAACCCGCACCCAGCCGCCACGCTTTCCTATGTTGCTCTCATGACGGCCTTTTCCATCGTGCGTGTGCTCGGGAAACACAAGGATTTAAATGCGCGGTTTCGATTGGTCATTGGTCTTTCCATCGCCTTGCCGGGACTTGCAGTGATGGCATTCTTCATTGGTATCGTGGTGGGAGAAAGTCTGTTGAATCCGCAATATGTGATTCCGGTGGCCGGCATGATTTTGGGCAATACGATGACGGGGACGGCGCTGGGCATCAAATCCTTTCGCGAAAGCCTTGCCGGACAACGTGCCCGTATGATGGCACTCTTGAACCTTGGAGTGCGCCCACAACAGATTCTATTGCCTTTTGTGCGGAAAGCATTGGAAACCGCGCTGCTCCCGACCCTTAACAGTATGCTAGGGTTGGGAATCGTTGCGCTCCCAGGCATGATGACGGGCCAGATTCTATCCGGAACCTTACCCACCACAGCCATTCTGTATCAGATCGCGATTATGATCGCAATCTGCACCGTGGTTTGCCTTTCCACCTTTAGTTCCCTCTACTTCGGGTATCACACCCTGTACAACAAACGAAATCAATTCTTACTGTAAAAAGAAGCACTCAACCAAATTCGGTTGGGTGCTGTTTTTTTCAGAAAGCAAGGAATTTCTGAGAGATACGTGCAACAAGGGAAGCTTTTAGCAACTTAAACAAGCCCCCCTCATATAATGATACATATGAGCGAAAGGGGAGACAGAAAATGCAGCGAAATGGAGCGTATCCTCGCCCGGCTCGACTTCCGGCAAAGCCACCTAGCGTAAAGCCAGAGCGCCGGCATGCTCTGCCCCATGCCATGGTGGGAAGTATCGTGAATCTGACGGGTGTTGTCGTCTACCTCTGGCTCCAGAATGGGCGAAGCTTTTGGTTTTATATTGCCGATGTGCAAAAGGATAAGATTATTGGCTATGCATGGATGGGGCAAGGGTGGCAGAGGCAGGATGTGATTCTAAAACTGGTATGGTCTTACTATTAAGAGGAGGTGGTTAGAGAGTGCCAGAAGATGATCGTGTGGAGCTCATTGTGAAGTATCATGGAGACCTTCCGACCATTGCGGGGACTTTGGGTGCAGAGGCAGAACTTCTCTTTCAAGGCTATGCTATCATCACCATCGATCGGAATCGAATTCCGGAGCTTTATTCGTTTCCTCAAATTGAAAACATAGAGCTACCCAAACTACTTAGCTTTGAGCAATCCAATACGCTGGTCACAACCTGCGTGAAAAATGTACAATCCAGTCCCTTGTGGGATCTTCGGGGGCAGGGTGTCCTTGTGGCGGTGATCGATTCCGGCCTAGATTATCAGCATCCGGACTTTCGAAACGAGGATGGAACAAGCCGGGTTCGCTACGTATGGGATCAGACCGCAACGAGCGGTCACCCACCCAAAGGATTTGTATCCGGTGCAGAGTATGACAAAACGGAACTGGATGCCGCCTTAGCCAGCTCTGACCCACTGAGGATGGTTCCCTTTGTGGATACCAACGGGCACGGAACCGCAGTCGCGGGCATCGCCGCAGGAAATGGCCGTGCCAGGCCAGGAAGCGCCCTTGGGGTGGCGCCGGAAGCCGATATCATTTCGGTGAAACTTGGTACCAGGGGGTATGAATCCTTTGCCCGCACCACCGAATTGATGCGCGCCATCAAATATGTCATTGATAAGGCGCGCCTGCTGGAAGAACCTGTGGCCATCAATATTAGTGTGGGAATGAACAATGGTTCACACCGTGGTGACTCTCTGTTCGAGAGCTTTCTTGACGCCAGTTCCGCGGAGTGGAAAAACGTCATTGTGATTCCCACGGGGAATGAAGGTGGGGCAGCGCACCATTTTGAAGGAACCGTTGCCACCGGAGAAACCAAGGAGATTGATTTTTTTGTGGCAGGGGGCATTCCAAGGTTTTTCGTGACCCTGTGGAAGGACTTTGCCGATACCTTTTCCGTAGAATTGATTCTGCCCAATGGCAGAAGCTCCGGACTCATCAATGTGGATAACCAAGTCAAGGTGTTCCGAGACGATAATTTAGAGGTCAAAATATTGTATGGCCAGCCAAACCACTATAGTCTCGCACAGCAGATCAGCTTTGACGTGGAGGCGATTCCGGGCACCACCATTTCCTCAGGTCTTTGGAAGATTATGATTCAAGGTCACGACATTGTCAATGGACAGTTTGATGCCTGGCTTCCTACGCTGGAGGCGGTGAGTAACCAGACCTTTTTTGCCTCTCCCAGTAGCGTAAATACCTTAACCATTCCTTCCACGGCCAACAAGGTCATTAGTGTGGCGGGGTACAGTGACCGAACCGATAGTGTTTTAGACTTTTCCGGAAAGGGCCCTGTCAATACACCCTTTCGCAACCCCGATCTGGCGGCCCCGGCCAGCAATATTTTAGCTCCCAGCGTTGGCGGAAATTACGATAGCTTTACCGGAACCAGTTTTGCTGCCCCCTTTGTCACGGGAGCTGCCGCGCTCATGATGCAATGGGGGATCGTGCGCAAGAATGATCCTTTTCTGTATGGGCAGCGGGTGAAGGCGTTTTTGCGCTTAGGTGCAAAGCGATCACCCAATCGGACTTACCCCAACATCTCTTGGGGTTATGGAACCCTTTGTCTCGAGCGCAGTATGGAATTTCTAAAGAAATATAAGCTGGGGGGAGGCAAAGAGTTTTGGACGTCAATGTAGATGAGGTGGCTATGACGCTTGAGGAGTTTGTCCAGCTTCCCACCACCTTGGCCTTTAATGCCATCTACTCCAAGCGCTTAGAAACCTTTCTGGGGGAACACCCGGATATCAAGCCCGGCAGAGTGCTCGGGACTGGGTTCGTCCCTCTTTACTTAAATACGCAAAGCATTCCTCTCTTAATTAAAGAGCTGGGAAACCAATACACGCTGCTTCCGGCGATCCTATCTCCTGTGGATGCCCAAGTGAATGCCGAAGCAGGCATTACGCCAGTTCTTGAGCACCCTTACCTTGGACTCTCCGGGCAAGGGGTGATCATCGGCATCGTGGATACCGGAATTGACTACACCAAAGACGTCTTTCGCTATGAAGATGATACCAGTAAAATCATCAGCATTTGGGATCAGACCATCGATGGCCCACGCGGGCACGATCTGTACTATGGGGTTGAATATACCCGGGAGCAAATCAACGAAGCCTTACGTGCGGAAGACCCTTTTTCCGTGGTGCCGACAAGGGACCTGGATGGACACGGCACCTTTTTGGCCTCCGTTGCGGCAGGGCGGAAGACCGATAGCTACATCGGTGCAGCACCGGGGGCGGAACTGGTTGTTGTGAAACTCAGACGAACGCCCGATTTTTTTGTTCATGAACTATTTCTGCCACCAGAAAAGCAAAACTATTTTCAAAACACGGACATCATGCTCGGGATGCAATATGTGCTCGATATCGCTCAAGAGACAAAAAAACCGGTGGTGTTCTGCATCGGGTTAGGCTCCAACGATACCGGACATGATGGCTATTCGCTGTTTGAGGAGTACATCTCCTACCTATCCCAGCGCCCGGGCGTTGTGGTAGTGACTGCTGCGGGGAATGAAAGCAATGCCAAGCATCATACCGATGGTCGGCTGTTTCGCACCGGCTCAACGGACTCCATTGGCATTCGAGTCGGGGAAAGCACGGCCTCCTTTCAGGTCAATATTTTCAGTGCAGCCTACGATAAAATTTCCATCGGCATCATTTCTCCCTCGGGAGAGGTCATCAGCCGCATTCCGTTTAATCTCGAGTTTCCCACCCGGGAAGAGCTGTTGTTTGACCGAACGAGGATCGAGGTAACCTACTTTCGAACCACAAACAGCGTGGTGAGCATTGGTTTTCGAGATGCCAAGGAGGGAGATTGGGAGATCGTTCTCTACGGTGATTCCATCCTGGATGGGGAATACCATGCATGGCTGCCCATCTCGTATCAGGTGAGCCCGGAGGTGGAGTTTCTAAAGCCGGTACCGGAGTATACCATTGTTTATCCGGGAAATTCCTTGCGTGGTATCACCTGCGGGGCATATGATTCGCAGAATAACAGCCTGTATGTCGCCTCCTCCTGGGGGCCAACCAGATTACCGCGTATGGCTCCTGACTTTGTGGCACCCGGTGTGCAGGTATCCGGCATCTATCCCACCGGCCCCGGCACCATGACGGGAACGAGTGTTTCTACCGCGGTGACGGCTGGGGCTGCAGCCTATTTATTGGAATGGGGCATGACCCAGGGCAACTTAACCTCCCTAGACGGTGATTTGGTGCGACAGATTCTGATCGGTGGATGCACAAGATCTCCGGATTTGCAATACCCAAACATCAAATGGGGGTATGGGAAACTCAACCTCTATGGTTCTTTGTGGAATATTCGGGAATCTGGCATTGCGAATCGACGCATAGGGGGTGGGCCCGGGTGAGGAGCCTAAATCACAGAGCGGGGGAGGGAATGCCATGGACGCTGCGCTGGATGAAGCAACGCTTGCCCTGGCTGATTTTGTAAGGCAACCCGGAACGGTTGCGTTTACAGCGGTGAACTCCGTGCAGTTTCGGGAGTATCGCAAGGACAGAGACTATATTAAAGTGGGAACGGAACTGGACTCCGGTTCCATGGTAGCGTATACCGATGAAGCACATGTCAATGAAGTGTTTCGAGACTTGGGTAGTGACTTCATTGGCTTTTTCCCCAAAATCCTATCGCCATTGGGACAGCAAAGCAATGATGGTGCCGGCATAACCACGGTCTTGGAGCATCCTTACCTTGGCCTATCAGGAAAAGGGGTGGTCATTGGCATCATCGATACCGGAATTGATTACACAAAAGATGTATTTAAGCGAGAAGATGGCAGCAGTAAAATTATCAGCATTTGGGATCAGAGTATTGATGGACCACGCAACCCGGAGCTTTACTATGGTGCCGAGTTTACGAGAGAGGATATTGAACGTGCACTGGCGGCAGAGGATCCCTATTCGGTGGTTCCTTCTGTGGATGAGGATGGCCACGGGACCTTTCTAGCATCCGTCGCCGCGGGAAGCGATTTGGATTCCTTTATTGGTGCCGCCCCGAATGCAGAGCTGATTGTGGTTAAATTACGACGAGCGCATGATTTCTACATTAAGACCTACTTGCTGCCGCCGGAAGAGCGGAATCTCTATGCTTCCACCGATTTTATGATTGGAGCACACTATATTTTCAAGCAAGCCGAAAAGTTAAGTGCGCCGGTGGTGCTTTGCATTGGTATGGGCTCCAATATGTCGGGGCACGACGGGAATACGCCCTTGGAAGAATACCTATCCATCAAATCCCAACAAATAGGAGTTGCAGTGGTGGCTGCCGCTGGGAATGAAAGCAACACCAAGCATCATACGGAAGGGAAGATCCCTCAGACCGGTTCCACCGATGTCATTACCGTGCGTGTCGGAGAGCAAATGACCTCGTTTACCATCAATGTGTTTGGAGCGGCCTACGATCAAATTTCGGTCGGAATTACCTCACCCACGGGAGAGGTCATCAGCCGAGTTCCCTTTAAGGTTGGATTACAATTGGAAAACGAGCTAACCATTGACCGAACGGTAATTCGCATTGGGTACTATCGCGATGTGAATACCGTCATCATCCTTGGGTTTCAAAACGCAAAGGAGGGCATTTGGGAGATTCGGTTGTATGGGGATAACGTGCTCAGTGGGCAGTACTTTGCTTGGCTGCCCATTACCGGGCAAGTGAGTCCATGGGTTGAATTTATGCGTCCGGTGCCGGAGTATACAATTGCATTCCCGGCCACCGCACTACGAGCCATTACGTGTGGAGCCTTTAACAGCAAGAACAATACCTTGTATGTGGCGTCTTCCTGGGGGCCGACTCGTTTGCCACGAATGGCACCGGATTTTGTTGCACCGGGCGTTGGCGTCACCGGGATTTATCCCACCGGGCCTGGCACGATGACAGGAACCAGTGCAGCGGCAGCGACGGCTGCGGGAGCGGCAGCGATCTTAATGGAATGGGGATTGATACAAGGGAACATGCGCGCCTTGGACGGAGACACCGTGCGGCTTCTTTTGATCAGTGGTTGCTCGCGCGATGAGGGCATTATGTATCCGAACACCCGGTGGGGATTTGGAAAACTGAATCTGTATGGAACCTTCTTTAATATTAAGGAGAGCAGCATTGTCTATGATAAGAGTGGAGGGATTCTTTAATGGCAAACGGGGAAGGGGCGAACAATCAATACATCGGATCCGGGCAGTTGCAGGCTGCGGTATACTTAAGGAGTATTGCAAGGCCTGTGGCAGGAGCCCGCATTACCATCTCCGATAGCATCACCAATACCGTTCTGGAAGAACTTGTTACCAACGAATCGGGCTTAGCACCAGTGGTAACGCTGCCGGCACCACCCTTGGAGTTTTCTTTAAACCCTGACGAGCCACGGCCATTTAGTCAGTATAATCTGATGGTGCAGCAAGAGGGCGATCCAGAGGTTCAAATTGAGCACGTGCAGATTTATCCAGATAGCTTAGCCATCCAAAATGTCATTCTTAAGGCAGAAGAGCAGAACATCGTGATTCCATACCCCGTTCTTTGGGGTGATTTTCCGCCCAAAATTCCGGAAGCAGAGGTCAAAGAGCTTCCTTTCCCCAGCGATTTGGTGGTGCTGCCCAAGCCGGTAATTCCGGAGTTTGTGGTGGTGCATGCAGGTGCACCCAGCAATAGCGCGGCACCGGAGTATACCGTTGGGTATCGAGATTACCTCAAAAATGTAGCAAGCAGCGAGATTTATACGACTTGGGGGAGAGAAGCCCTCAAGGCGAACATTCTAGCCATTGGCTCCTTCACACTCAACCGTGTGTTTACGGAATGGTACCGAGGCAAAGGCTTTGGCTTTACGATCACCAATTCGACGGCCTATGATCAGGCATTTACGTATGGACGCACCATCTACGATGAGATCTCCGACGTGGTGGATGAGGTGTTTACCACCTACATTACCAGAGCCAATATTATGCAGCCACTTTTTACGCAGTACTCGGACGGAAGAAAGGTGGTTCGTGCCGGTTGGTTGAGCCAATGGGGATCCCAGGAGCTGGCGAAGCAAGGATATACGGCAGAGCAAATACTCAAGTACTATTACGGGCAAGACATTATCTTTAAGCAAGCGGAGAAGGTGCAGGGCATTCCCATGTCCTTCCCGGGCTATGTATTGAAACTAGGTGCAAGTGGCGAAGAGGTTCGGATGATTCAACGACAGATCAATGCCATCTCCAAGAACTATCCGGCCATCCCCAAGGTCGCTGTGGATGGCGTCTATGGGTCTGGAACCCAAGCTGCCGTCAAGAAGTTCCAAGAAATCTTTAAGCTGCCAGTAACGGGGGAAGTCAATTTCCCAACCTGGTATGAAATTTCCAATGTCTACGTGGCGGTGGAGAAACTAGCCTAAGTCAAAATGAATGATACGCAATGGATTCTTGCAACTAAAATCTACGGCGTTTTATGGCTTTCCCCTCGGAAAATTGCTTTGAGGAAGGAATGACCATAATACGCCGTATTTTT
Source organism: [Clostridium] viride DSM 6836 (assembly GCA_000620945.1). Taxonomy (GTDB): domain Bacteria; phylum Bacillota; class Clostridia; order Oscillospirales; family Oscillospiraceae; genus Evtepia; species Evtepia viridis. The sequence continues at coordinate 142,338 of JHZO01000004.1, forward strand.
GCCCTAATATTGAAAAAATACCTAAGTGATACCGAAAAAATGTTTTCAATTTGTTCAAAATATTGCTTATTTACAAGTAACAACTTGGGTGTTATAATTAAGTTGCCACTGAGGGTGGAATTTTGTGGGGGATAAAATGATGGAGGGAGATCGAAATGTTGCAAACAAGAAGAACGCGGCTGATAGGAGGACCAAAGATGACATGGAAAAAAAAGTTGGCGCAAGGCTATGTGCGCCCTGCTGATGTGGCTGAGTTTCTTGCTTTGACGCCGCAGGAAGAAGTCTCTCTCAACGAAATCGTGAAAGAATACCCCATGCGTATCCCGGAATACTATCTCTCCCTCATCGATGTGAATGACCCAAACGATCCGATTCGTCGCATGTCCATTCCCATGGTCAGGGAGTGTGAAGAAGGTGGCGAGTGCGATACCAGTGGCGAGGAAGAAAACACGATTTTGCCGGGGATGCAGCATAAGTATCCTCAAACCGTCATGATTCTTTCAAACAATCAGTGTGCCATGTATTGCCGACACTGCTTCCGCAAACGCATGGTAGGTTTGCATCAGAAAGAGACCGTGCAAAGCATTTCGGAGATTGCGGACTACGTTCGTGCCCATACGGAAATTAACAACGTTCTCATCTCAGGTGGCGACGCGCTCATGAACAGCAATGAGGTGCTGCGTACATACCTAGAGTTGTTTGCCCCCATTGAACATTTGGATTTTATCCGCTTTGGAACCCGCATTCCGGTAGTTCTGCCACAGAGAATTACGGAAGATGAAGGTCTTCTCCCTCTGCTGGAAGAGTTCAACCAGCGGAAACAAATCTTTATCGTCACGCAGTTTAATCACCCCAAGGAGCTGACACCCGAGGCACTGCAAGCCGTAGATGCCTTGCGCAAGGTGGGCTGTATCGTACGAAACCAAACGGTGCTGTTAAAAGGGGTGAACGACGATCCGGATGTGTTAGCAGACCTGATGAATCGCCTGACCAAGGTGGGCGTCATTCCGTACTATATCTTCCAATGCCGTCCCGCCCGTGGGGTAAAGAACCAGTTTCAAGTCCCCTTGCTGCAAGGCAGCGAAATTGTCGATGCGGCAAAGCGCATGATGAGCGGTCAGGCAAAAGGTGTCCGCCATGTTATGGCTCATGTCAGCGGAAAGATTGAGATCATTGGAAAGACGCCGGATGGAGGTTTGCTCTTTAAGTACCATCAGGCGAAGAATCCCAAAAACGCGTCCCGTATGTTCCAACGACAGCTTTCGGAGGAAGACAGCTGGTTGGAAGAACGGGTACTCATTGAATAACAAAAGCCTCTCACCCAGAAGGTGAGAGGCTTTATCTATGAGTATGTTACTTGACGGAAGACAGGGTGGTTTCCTTGTGATGCAAGTTGGTGCCCACAAAGGAGTGACGAATGGGGACCCAAGTAACGCTCTTCATTTTGAAGAGTGTAGCAATGGCGATGGGCAGGTAGGTAAACATAAAAACGGGGAAAGTGAATAGATACAACACCTTTCGTGATGCGGCACAGTGTATCTGCTTCCATTCCGTAATGATGGTCACCAGTCCGAAGAAGAACAGGGACACATACATATTACGGATCGCCGCCCAGATGTTCCACATGGCCGCTAATACTAGGGTGTCGTGCCCTTCAGAGAACCCGACAAACACCGCGCCTATGTTGAGAAGCAACATAAAAATGGTCAGCAGGGTGGCGGGGGCAATAGTCGCCAGCATGTCGAAGCACTGGAACCCACGGGCGGAGTGACAGCCCCGTAAAAGACCGGCACCATAGTTGCGCATGACTTGATAAAAACCCTTTGTCCAACGCATTCTTTGATTCCAAGAGGTTTTAAAGTCGATGGGCTGTTCATCGTACAGGATGGCGGTCTCGCAATATCCAATCACATTGCCCTTAATAACGTTGTCCACCGTGAATTCGATGTCTTCCGTCATCAGATGATACTTCCAACCACCATCTTGTTCAATGATCTGGCTGGAGACCAAGAAACCGGTTCCGGAAATAGCGCAGCTGCTCTTGCAGAGCATTCTGGCTCCGTTTAGATACTTCGATTCCCGCAGGAACCAAAGGGCATAGCCGGCGGAAATCCAGTTGTAGCCGTAGTTTTTCGAGTTGCGATAACTGGTCACCACAGGATAGCCATTGTCAAATATCGTGTTAATTTCTCGGATATAGTTCGGGTCTAAGACGTTGTCCGCGTCAAAGACAAGATAGCCGTCGTAATGACGAATGCCGTATAGCTGATCGATTTCCTCAAAAGCGTGGTTCAGAGCATATCCTTTGCCTACCTTTTGCAAATTATGACGCTCAAAGACCTTGGCACCTAACTCTCTTGCGACTGCAGCGGTATCATCTGTGCAATTGTCCGCAACAATGTAGATGTCCAAAAGCTCTGCCGGATAATTTTGCGATATTAAGCTTTGGATTAGCTCCCCAATAACCTCACTTTCGTTGCGTGCAGCGATCACCGCTGCATACTTGTGCAGCTCTTTTGCGCTGCGCTTCGGTGCTCGTTTGACAAAGCGTACGCCCACGTAGACAAACTGATAGGCATAACAGGCAAAGAACAAAACGAACACCAAGAGATTGACATTGTTCAGGAACTCTACCATGGGATGCGACCTCTTTCATTTTAACCTTTATTCAAATTTAACCCTTCACGTTGACCATATGGCCAAACAACTACGTAGTATATTCCTAAAATCAAACTTTTGCAATCATATTCTGTAAATAATAGAAAATATTTTGCCCAATTCTGACATAAAATGGACATGCTTTTAGAAATCGCTTTCAATTTGCCTGATTTGCGAAGGGAAAAACAAGGGATTCTATTCACAATGTACAAATGCCCAAATTCGTAAAAAATCATTCCAGTGACTTGGTTGGTATTTTTTGTTTTGCAATATGGCAAAGGGAATCAGCAAGCTCCTTTGATGGGAGTTTACCCCTTTGCCCAAGGAATGAAACTTGAAACCGAGAAATAAGGAAAGAGAAGCAAAAACAATCCCCTCAAAACGAATCTGTTTTGAGGGGACGTGTTTCTTGAGGATGATCAAATACCTAGCTTCTTAAAAAACTGCACTCGATTCATCCCGTTTGCACGGTTAAATCGACCAAGGTCCAAGAGTTCTTTTGGATCCCCGTGCAAATGATTGACTCGACTGTTACAGGTAAACAGAACCTGATAGCCACGAGCGCATAATACCTCTTTGGCTTCTCGACAGCAATATCCGAAGGGATAGGCAAATACCCTTGGCACTTCACCAACATACCCTCGAAATCGACTTTCGATAAAGGCTAGGTCTTCGTTAAAGCGTCTCATATACTCCTCGGTACTCTCCCCGGGATTAATCTTACATCCTTTTCGCTTCTTCAGGTTGTGCATGTCATAGCTGTGTACGGCAAGCTCAACATTAGGGGAAGCGTTTAGCTCAGCTAAGGCTGGCCAAGAGAAGTAGGAATAACGAATGTGATGATCTTCGGTTTTGGTGTAGGAATCGGCAACGGAGCCAATGATCGCAAGAACCGCACACATATCATATTTCTCAAAGAGAGGCAAACCATACGTGAGGAAGCTTTCCTGACCATCGTCAAAGGTGATCATAATGGGCTTTTCCGGCAAATTACACTCACCCTTGGAATAGGCAATCAACTGTTCCACGGAAATGGTGGTGTATCCATGGTCACGAAGGTAAGCAAGGTCACCTTCGAGTGTTTTTGGAGAAATGGTGAATTCTCCACAACACTTTGAGTCTGGACAGATTTGATGGTACATAATAATAGGAAGCTTGACGGGTTCGGGGGCAGCTGCTGCGGACAGGGGGAGGAGAATGGTCGGAAGGGTGAGAAAGAAGCTCATTACATATACAATGAGTTTTTTCATGAATTCACCTCCGATTGAGGATACTATCAACAAAGGAAAAAAGGATACCCAAATCAATGAGATGGATTCCTTACTTCAAGTTTTGTTGATGTGTTATAGTATAGGAAAAAAGTCGAATGCTATGCTGGTAAAAAATTTTGAGCTCCATTTCTCGAAAGGCTTTTCTTGTTCTCTTTCCAATCCCATGATAAAATAAAAACAAAAGAAAGCAAATCATTCATTCGATCAAACGAAAGGGGAAGAAGGATTGCAAACGAAGGAATATAAGGGGTATGAAGTTGGACCCATTCGGCCACCCAGTGAGGCATATAGCTTGCTGATTCGCTTGGTACGAGGCTGTGCCTGGAATCGATGTAAATTCTGTGGGTTCTATCGTGGAGTGCCCTTCGGCATTCGTTCGCCAGAGCACGTCAAGCAGGATATTGATGAATTTAAAGCATGGATTGATGTGTTTGAAGGGAAGGCAGAAAAGAACATTGAAACGGAAGCGGATTATGAAGCATACTACATGGCTTCCAATTGGTACCAAAGTGGCATGGAATCCGTGTTTTTTCAAGATGCAAACAGCCTTCTCATGAAGCCGGAGTACATGGTCGATATTTTGGAGCACCTGAGAAAGACCTTTCCTCAAATCTCCCGAATCACCACCTACGCTCGTTCGGACACCATTGCAAGAATCCCAGACGAATTTTTAACAAGGTACGCCCAATTGGGACTCAATCGATTTCATATTGGACTGGAGACCGGCAACGATGAACTGTTGCGTTTGGTGAACAAGGGTGTGGATAAAAAAACGCAGATTTTAGCGGGGCAAAAAGCCATGGGAGCTGGGATTGAGGTCTCGGAATTCTATATGCCCGGCCTGGGTGGAAAAGAGTATGCGTTTCAAAGCGCATGCGATACGGCCGATGTGATGAATCAGATTAATCCAGATTTTATCCGCATTCGCTCCATGGCACTGTCGGAAAAACTGGATCTGTATGAGGACTATGAAAAGGGAACCTTTACCCGTACCAATGATCTGGACGATCTGCGGGAAATTCGAAGCTTCCTGGAACGATTAGAAGGGATCAACAGCGTGGTGGAGAGTGACCACATTCTCAACATTTTGCTGGAGCTTCGTGGAACACTTCCGGAAGATAAGGAGCGCATGCTGGCGACCATTGACCGTTTCCTGGCTCTTCCCGAAGAGGAGCAGATCCTGTTCCGCCTTGGGCGGAGAATCGGAGTTATGGGTGAACTATCGGATCTGCAGCATGGCCCCAGACGCCAGCAGGTAGAACGCGTGTTGAAAGCCAATGCCGTGGATTCCTCAAACATTGATGCCATCTCATCCCGACTCATGGTCAAGGCGATTCCCATTTAACAAGATAAGAGGACTCCTTATAAAGGAGTCCTCTTACTTATTTGAAAAGTAGCCATGCATAATAGGTTGTATGTGGTGGGACTGTTGTAAAACCATAAGAAGCCTAGAGAACGTATTTAGTTTGGGGGTAACATCTTGTTTATCGGTTGCAGGGTAAGGGAGGTTGTGGGGGGTGGCAGAAAGGAGACTGACACCCCCCTTTTTCGCAAGCTCAACCTATTTTCGCATAAATAGCCATGCCAATCATGCATACAAGCAACAGACCACCAACGACGCCAACCATCATGCCACACCGCCTTTCAAATAATGGTAGTCATTTATATTCTGGGCAGTGTGAGATGATGCGTAAATCTCAGGCGAAGAGAAAGGGGAAGCACCCATAATTTTCTTCCCTTTTTCTACAATCTCTGAAGGAAAGTTTAAAACGTGAAACCATAGGCCAAAGCTGGCAAGTTTGAAATTTACTCGCAGCGAAAAGGATGCTATGATAGGAAGGAATACGTTACACTGGGAAGGAATGAGGCAATGCCATGAAAGTAGTCAGGTTTTTTTATCAAAATGCCATTGGCTGGGGGAAATATGACGCAAAAACGGACTGCATCCATACATCAATGGCGGAAAGCAGCCAGTTGCACACATTTTCGGACGTGATAGTTTATCTGCAGCAGGCAGAGGAAAGTGGATATGAGGAAGCTCTTCCGGCATCTGCGGTGAGCCTACTTGCCCCGGTTCTTCCCACCAAAAACATTCTGTGCATTGGGAAAAACTATTCCGAGCATATCCTAGAGTTTGATGGTTCCGATCGGGACATTGCACGGGTCAAGGAAAAACCAATCTTTTTTTCCAAGGCCTTAAGCAGCATCACTGGGCCAGACTCCCCCATTGTCAGGCATGAAGGGGTCACGCATGCAATTGACTACGAAGCAGAACTTGCCGTTGTGATCGGAAAACGGGGGATTCAAATCCCAAAAGAACGGGCATTGGAGTACGTCTTTGGCTATACCATCCTAAATGATGTTACCGCCCGGGATTTGCAAAAAGATCACCAGCAGTGGCTACTGGGAAAAAGCCTGGATACGCATTGCCCCATTGGGCCTTGGATTGTCACCACAGAGGAACTCAAAGATCCTCAGACCTTAGCCATCCAAAGCATGATCAACGGGGAGCTTCGTCAGAATAGTAATACAAGACACATGATGCATGATGTGGCGTCTTTGTTGGAAACCTTATCTAGGGGCATGACCTTAGAGCCGGGCGATGTAATTGCAACCGGAACTCCAAAGGGGGTTGGCATGGGATTTGACCCCCCGAAGTTCTTACGGCATGGCGATCGCGTGGAAATCGTGATTGAGGGGATTGGTACCCTTAAAAACGTGGTGGATTGACCCCACAGTCCGAAATTGCGCAAGAAGAGAACCGGATGGCAAGAAGATGCCGTCCGGTTCTTTATCGAGTTTATTCAAAGAATTATACAAGAACTGGACGTTTTTCTTGTAAATTTTGGCATGAGTGCTATAATGTCATAAAACGACCTTAGACAACAGACTTTTATCTAGGACGGCTGATCCCTTGCTATGGGGAACCAAGTGCGGCACCTTTTGTTTTGCCGGGGAGAGGACGAAAAAACGTCACGGATGTGATGGTAGGTAGGAAGGTTGCCTATGAAGAAGAAACAATCCTTATGGTTAACAATGCTGATCCTCGTTTGTTTACTCGCTTGCCTTCTTTCGATTCTGGCTCACCTTGATTTTTGGAGCAACCTTCTGCTGCCGCTTAACTCCTTCCTGTCGGCCGTGGTTTTGTTTCTATGCTATCAAAAGAAGGGTAAGCTCAATGTTTTATTCTTCTCCATCGCAAGCTTTGCCTGGGGCATGGGGGACTGTTTGTGGGTGGTCTGGGATTTCTTTGCCCAAAACCCGATGACCAGCCCCTTTCTTAGTAACATCTATTTTCTAGCGAACATAAGTTTTGCGGTTGCCTTGTTTGTCTTTTCTTTAAAGCAGTACTACAACAAATGGAATCATGTTCAGCTCTACGTGGATGCCTTTGTCATTGGCTTAATGAGTCTCATGTTCCTCTGGATGGTGTTTATCAAAAACGATCCATCCGGCATGCAAGCTTTGCTTCACCAGAGTGTCACTAACGTCATTGCCGTAGTACTTGATGTGCTACTTTGCATAGGCATTCTCTCCTTTGTGTTCTCTGTTCGTTCCGGAAAGTTAACACGCGCCATGAAGTTGATTTCATCCGGATTGATTCTCTTTTGTGTGGTCGATCCGATCTTTTACTATGTGGATGTATCGCAAAGCTATTTGCCCAATTCCATGGTGGATTTCTGTTATATCCTCTCCCTACAATTGATCACCGTAGGGGCCATCTGTCAAACCTACTCGAACTGTGAGTCTCCCATTACCCTGGCAGATCTATCCAACGTTGGTTACACCAAACGGTGGATCTTCCTTTTTTTATTCCCGATTTGTGCGTTGGTGTTAGACCTCTTCCCGATGATTCCAATCCAGGTCAGCGCCCTTGACATCGCCATCTTGCTCTTTTTGGTGTTCTTCTACTGGGCTGCCTGCCGATACATTCAGATTTCCATTGAAAATGAACGCTTATTGGAACGAGAAAAGTGCAATAATGAACGCTTGGAGCAGCGGGTGGCGGAACAAGTGGCTGAGCTCACCTTTCTAATGAATCAGGATACCTTAACCACCCTGTTCAATCGAAGGTATTTTTTACATTGTGTGGATGAAAGCGTGGCATCCCTTTGTCCCAATGAGACGCTTGCGCTGCTCCTTATTGACATCGATCGGTTTAAAATGGTTAATGATGACTTTGGACATGATGTGGGGGATAAAATCCTCATTGATCTATCCTATCGCATGATGGAGTGGAACAATCAAGGGGCCGTCCTAGCGCGGCTTGGCGGGGATGAGTTTGCCGTTTTATTGGTGGGGAAATATACGAGAAAAGAAGTGGAGCTTTGTTGTTTGGAGCTCATTGCCTTATGCAATGAACCCATTGAAGTGGGGGCGAACACCTTAAGCATGACCATTAGTGTGGGCATTGCACTCCATTGTCAGGAAGCAGTCGATAGTAAAACCTTAATGAAGCATGCGGACATTTCGATGTATCGCGCCAAAGCGCAAGGCTACAACAAATACCAATTCTTCGACCCCCTGCTCAGTGATACTATGCATCAAAATCGAAAGATTGAGAACATGCTCAAGCAGGCGAAGGTGGAGCAAGATTTTGAACTATTCTATCAGCCACAATTTTCACTGCATGATAAGAGAATCATCGGGGCGGAAGCCTTAATTCGTTGGAATCACCCTGAGCACGGATACATTCCGCCCAACCTGTTTATTCCGGTAGCGGAAGAAATCGGTGCCATTCAAAAGATTGGAAGGTGGGTGATTCAGGAGGTAATTCGGCAAAGCAAAGACTGGAATCAAACCTACGGGCTCAACCTAAAGATTGGCTTTAATATTTCCAGCAAACAGTTGGATGATGAATTCCTACCAAGCTTACAAGCCATGATTTCCAGTTCGGGAGTTAACCCCGCTTGGCTGGATGCAGAAATTACGGAAAGCGTCATGATTGTCGATGGAGAACGCGTCAAGGTAATTTTTCAGACCATGAAAGAACTCAATCTATCCGTTTCCATTGATGATTTTGGGTCAGGATATTCCTCGCTTTCCTATCTCAACAAGCATCGGTTCGATCGAATTAAAATCGATAAGTCACTCATTGACCAGGTAGCCTCAAATAACCTCAGTGGCATGAACGTGGTACGGGCGGTGGTCTCCATGGCAAAGGCGGTGGGGATTACGGTTTTGGCCGAGGGTGTGGAAACGCAGGAACAGCTGACCTTATTAGAAGAGATTGGCTGTGAGGAAGCCCAGGGCTATCTACTGGGCAGACCCGTTCCGGCAGAGGTATTCGAGCAGAGATTTTTAGGCTGTGAGTCCTTTGGTAGCAAGGATCGAACCCTGGCGTATATCACCCACGAAAGTTACTAAGACAGATAAAGGGAAATGGCTTCCAGGATAGAATCCTGGAAGCCATTTTTTGCATAGGTAACCCATTATATCACATAATAATCCGATGCATTGGATTCTTGCAGAAGATCGGACAGGGTGATTCCTTCAAAATAATCATGGATCATCCGATCTAACTTGATCCACATGGGAAGGGTGCGGCACTCTGCGGAGCGCTCGCATATGTTAGCCTCCCCATCCAGACAGGCAACGGGTGCCAGGGATCCTTCGGTCACGGTTAGAATACTCCAGACAGTATAGGTCTCCGGAGCACGCGCTAGCTTGTATCCGCCCCCTCGCCCACGAAGTGCAGAGACCAAGCCGTTCTTGCTCAAAACAGCCAAAATCCCCTCCAAATACTTCTCGGAAATCCCTTGGCGATTGGCAATGTCCATCAGCACAATGTATTCTCCTGTATTATGCTCGGCAAGGTCCAGCATGACGCGCAGGGCGTACCTTCCCTTGGTAGAAATCATCATTATGGTCACCTCCTAAATGATAAAGATACTGTACCACAGCAAAGAAAGCGATGCAAGCAGGAAAGCAGAGGATTAAAACATAGCGTGTCCCAACCGTAAAAATAAATTCCTAAAACATATTGACTTTATATGTTTACGGGAATATAATGGAACAAATCAGAAAGGGTGGTTCCTCGATGAAGCATGACCTTACCTTGCACCAATGGGCAACGGATCATACAGTTCGATGTTGCAATCGCAGAAGAGAAGACATCATCCCATAACATAAATTGAGTTTCGTTAGAAAGGAAGCATTTGCTATGTCAAAGATATATCGATCTGCGGATCAACTAATTGGAAGAACCCCACTCCTGGAACTGACCAATCTGGAAAAGAAACACCAGCTGGAAGCAAGACTGCTTGCAAAGCTCGAATACTTTAATCCCGGTGGATCGGTCAAAGACCGCATCGCAAAGGCCATGATTGAGGATGCGGAGGCAGCCGGACTTTTAACGCCGGATTCCGTCATCATTGAGCCAACCTCAGGAAATACCGGCATCGGATTGGCTTCCGTTGCCGCGGCAAAAGGATATCGCATTATCATCGTGATGCCCGAAACGATGAGTTTGGAGCGTCGCCAGCTGATGCAGGCCTATGGGGCGGAGCTGGTTCTGACGGAAGGGGCCAAAGGAATGAAGGGCGCCATTGCCAAGGCAGAAGAATTGGCAAAGGAGATTCCAAATGGGTTTTTGCCCAGCCAATTCTCCAATCCAGCCAACCCGGCAACGCACCGCGCGACCACCGGCCCGGAAATTTTTGAGGATACCGACGGTGAGGTGGACATCTTTGTGGCGGGCGTGGGCACAGGCGGAACGGTGACCGGCGTGGGGGAATACCTTAAGGCGCAAAAGCCCTCTGTGAAGATTGTGGCGGTGGAGCCATCAGCCTCTGCCGTGCTTTCCACCGGTGTGGCGGGTGCTCACAAAATTCAAGGCATTGGTGCCGGTTTCGTCCCCGAGGTATTAAATACTGGCATTTATGATGAAGTGATTGCGGTTTCCAACGAAGATGCCTTTGAAACCGGACGGGACATTGGTCGGACTGAGGGCGTGTTGGTCGGTATCTCGTCGGGTGCTGCCACTTGGGCCGCCATAGAGTTAGCAAAGCGGCCTGAGAATCGTGGCAAGACTATTGTGGTGCTTTTGCCGGATACCGGAGAGCGATACCTCTCCACTCCGCTCTTTGCAGACTGACTGTAAGCCTAGGGAAAGCTGCTGCAGCCGAACCCTGCAGCAGCTTTTGAAATTTCCTATTGACAAGATAGGATACTGTGGGTAAAATAAGTAAAACCTATTTGGAAGATAGGTTTAAAGAGGAAAGGTGGTGCGATGATGAAGACCTTATTTGAGAATCTGTTGCGTAGTAATTTTCGCTTTGGTCGAATGCTAAGCTCCCGGGCACATAGGGTGTGTGGGTGTTTTTGTCGTACCCTTTTTGCGGCAAGCTGCCAGTGATGGTAGCAGCATCCATACGAACTATCTGCCCGGGAGTGTGTCGAAGGTGACATGCCCCGGATTTTTTATATCTTGGGGTCAGAATTTGAACATAGAAATGGAGTAATCACGATGCCTGAACAAAACTATCGATTTGAGACCCTGCAGCTGCATGTAGGGCAAGAGCAAGCAGACCCCGCAACCGACGCACGAGCCGTTCCCATCTACGCCACCACCTCGTATGTATTCCGTGACTCTGCCCAGGCGGCAGGCCGCTTTGGTTTGACGGAGGGAGGCAATATATATACCCGACTCATGAATCCCACCTCCGATGTCTTTGAGAAACGAATCGCAGCACTGGAAGGGGGCGCGGCCGCCTTGGCGACGGCCTCCGGTTCTGCCGCCATTACCTATGCCATCCAGAACATTGCAGTGGCAGGGGATCACATCGTATCCGCTTCCAACTTGTATGGAGGAACCTATAACCTCTTTGCCAACACCTTACGAGAGCAGGGAATCGCCACCACCTTTGTGGAGCCATCCAATCCCGAGAACTTTGCAGCCGTCATTCAAGAAAACACAAAACTGATCTATGCCGAAACGCTGGGCAACCCCAATTCCGATGTGATTGATCTGGACGCCATCGCCCAGATTGCCCACCGGCATGGGATTCCTTTTATCGTGGACAGTACCTTTGCAACACCCTACTTACTTCGTCCCATTGAGCATGGGGTGGACATTGTAGTGCACTCCGCCACAAAGTTCATTGGCGGACATGGCACCGTGATGGGTGGAGTCATCATCGATTCAGGGCGATTTGATTGGGCGCAAAACGAGAAGTTTCCCGGCTTATCCAAGCCCAATCCTTCCTACCACGGGGTCGTGTTTACGGAGGCGTGCGGCAATCTAGCATACATCCTAAAAATCCGCACTACACTGCTCCGCGACCAAGGGGCCACCATTTCTCCCTTTAACTCCTTCTTGCTGCTTCAGGGATTGGAGACACTGTCCCTGCGTTTGGAGCGTCACGTGGAAAATGCGCTAAAAGTCGTTAATTTTTTGAAGGGCCATCCGCAAGTGGAGCGAGTGAACCATCCTTCCTTGGCCACGGGCCGGGCAAAGGAGCTGTACCAAAGCTATTTCCCCAAGGGGGCAGCCTCCATTTTTACCTTTGAGATTCAGGGCGATGAGAAGACCGCACAAGCCTTTGCCGAAAGCCTGAAACTCTTCAGCTTGCTTGCCAACGTGGCCGATGTCAAGTCGCTGGTGATTCACCCGGCGTCGACCACGCACTCACAGTTATCCAAGGAAGAGCTGCTTGCCTCCGGAATCAAGCCAAACACCATTCGCCTATCCATAGGCACAGAGCACATCGAGGATATCCTCGCTGATTTGGAGCAGGGCTTCCAATCTGTGCTTGCCTTACCCTAAAATCAATCGAAACGCCAAAAACATCGAGTTCTCCAATGAGAACTCGATGTTTTCTGTTTGATCAGCTTATTGGAGTGCAATGATGGCGGCTTGATTGCCCCTAGCTTCCCCCAGGCGGCGATGGGACCAGTACAGCTCCGGATGACAGGCCGTGCATAGGGAAAGATCATCGATGTTTTGGGAAGGTAGGCCTACCACTTGTAAGGTATGGGCAATCATCCCCTTGAGATCCACTTGAAACTTCTCCTGAGGAAGGGGCGTGATATAGTCCTTGGCTTCATCCCCAAAAAGCTCCCGCAAAGCATGGGGCACATCCTCGTGGGTTTCAAAACATTGCGGACAGATTCCAGGGCCAATGGCGGCAAGGATGTCCTTCGGCTGGGAGCCAAATTGCTCCTGCATGAGGGAAACGGCCTTACCGGAGATCCCACGGGCGGTGCCGCGCCACCCGGAATGCACTGCTGCTACGACCTGTTGGACGGAGTCATAGAGAAGAACCGGAATACAGTCGGCATAAAAGACGGCAAGGGCAAGGCCGGGGACGTTGGTAATCAGACCGTCTGCCTCAAAGGGCGTAGGGGCATAGAGATCGGGAAGGGCATCCGATTCGGTGACCACCTCCACGCGATCGGAGTGCACCTGCCGACACAGAACCAGTTGCTGAAGACTTCCGCCTAAGGCAGCTTCAAAGCGGCGATAGTTCTCACGTACAGATTCTGGCTGATCTCCACGGCTTCGCCCTAAATTTAGGCTAGCAAACGCACCTTCACTGATCCCGCCTGTTCGTGTTGCAAACCCGTGCATCACGCCGCTTGCGGCATCAAAGGAATCGGCGCGATGATATACTAATCCATTGATGTCGTACTGGGTAAAAGACATGGTGAAAGGGCTCCTTTCCGAACGACTCCGAGGATGCATGCATCCTCGGAGTCATAGTCATTGATTCAATTATGCTTGATTTTCGCCATGGTAGGTGGCACAAGTGCATTTTTTCCACTTTAAGCCGCTGCCGCAGGGGCAAGGATCGTTGCGGCCCACCTTCACACTCTTTTTGACGGGGGTATTTTTCACCGTACCGTCGCCACCACCGGATTCGCCGGTCACTTTCGCCACACGTTCACGCTTGACATCGCCCGACTGGACACGAGCTAAGAAGATTCGACGCACCGTTTCTTCCTGAATGGCACCAATCATTGCCTCGAACATGTCGTAACCTTCGCGCTTGTATTCCACAACGGGGTTGGTTTGTGCATAGGCGCGCAGCGTAATGCCCTGCTTTAGTTCATTCATGGCATCGATGTGATCCATCCAATATTCATCCACGGTGCGGAGCATCATGACACGCTCGACTTCGCGCATGAGGTCAGATCCCAGAGAAGCTTCCTTCTCCTCGTAGAAGGACAAAGCGCGCTCTTCTAACATCTCGATGATGGTGTTACCATTGAGCTTTGCGAGCTCTTCTTCCGAAAGACGCATCTCATCACGGGCAAGGAAGAGGCCACGGAAGGGCGCGGTTGCCGCCAGGAAGGATTCCATATCCATGGAGTTGCGTTCGCCCATGTGGCTCTGTACGGTCTTCATAATCAGGTTATGCAGCATGGTGCGTACGTTTTCCTTCATGTCCTCTCCATCGAGAACCTGACGGCGCTGTTTATAGATAACCTCACGCTGGGTATTCATGACATCGTCATACTCCAGCAAGTTTTTACGGGATTGGAAGTGACGGGATTCCACGCGCTTTTGTGCATTCTCAATGGCACCGGAAAGCATTTTAGCATCAATGGGGGTATCTTCATCCAGCTTCAGAGTCTCCATCATGCCCATAACGCGTTCAGAGCCGAACAAGCGCATGATATCGTCTTCCAGGGACAGGAAGAAGCGTGTTTCACCGGGGTCACCTTGACGACCGGCACGGCCTCGCAGCTGATTGTCGATACGACGGGATTCGTGGCGTTCCGTACCCAAGATAAAGAGACCGCCGGCTTCCTTGACGCGCTCGGCTTCCGGAGCAATGGCTTCGCGGTGCTTGGCCTCGGCCTCTGCATAGCGGTGGCGTGCGTCCAAGATTTCCTCGTTGTTGGTTTCCGCAAAGCCAGTGGCTTCCGCAATGAGCTCCTCGGAAAGACCGGCACGCCGCAGGTCCGACTTGGACAGGTATTCGGCGTTACCACCGAGCATAATGTCCGTACCACGACCAGCCATGTTGGTTGCGACGGTCACGGCACCAAACTTACCGGCCTGGGCAACGATTTCCGCCTCTTTTTCATGATTCTTTGCGTTGAGGACGTTATGCTTAATGCCTTCCTTAGAAAGCATCTTCGAGATCATCTCAGATTTTTCAATGGATACGGTACCCACCAGAACGGGTTGCCCCTTCTCGTGACATTCGGCAATCTGCCGTATGATGGCACGGTATTTTCCGTCTTGTGTCTTATACACCACGTCCGGTTGATCCGTTCTGGCAATGGGACGGTTGGTGGGAATTTCCACGATGTCAAGGGAGTAGGTATGGCCAAATTCCTCCTGCTCCGTCATGGCCGTACCGGTCATACCAGAGAGCTTCTCATACAGACGGAAGTAGTTCTGGAAGGTAATGGTTGCCAGAGTTTTGGATTCACGGGCCACAGTGACCCGCTCTTTTGCCTCGATGGCCTGGTGCAGACCGTCATTGTAACGACGTCCATACATCAAACGACCGGTATATTCGTCGACAATGATGACCTCGCCGTCCTTGACCACGTAGTCAATGTCGCGCTTCATGAGGCCTCTGGCGCGAATGGCCTGATTGATGTGGTGGGAGAGGGTGGTGTTTTCTGCATCGGAAAGATTGTCCACGTTGAACTGGCGCTCAGCCTTTTCAATGCCGCGGGCCGTTAAGGTAACGGTACGGGCTTTCTCGTCTACCACGTAGTCTGCATCGATATCCTCGGCCTCTTCCTCCTTGGTGTCCACGGAGGCTACGGTCATGCCGTGCAGCTTAGCCACAAAGTTATCCACGATGGTATAGAGCTGGGTGGATTGCTCGCCCACACCGGAAATAATGAGGGGCGTTCTTGCTTCGTCGATCAAGATGGAGTCGACTTCGTCGACGATGGCAAAAACGTGGCCGCGCTGCATCATTTCCTGCTGGTAAATCGCCATGTTGTCACGCAGGTAGTCAAAGCCAAATTCGTTGTTGGTACCGTAGGTAATGTCCGAATTGTAGGCGATCTTCTTTTCAATGCTCGTCATGCCGTGCACCACCAGGCCCACGGAAAGACCTAAGAAACGATAGACCTTACCCATCCATTCACTGTCGCGCTTGGCCAGGTAGTCGTTCACGGTAATGACGTGCACGCCGCGCCCGGTGATGGCATTGAGGTAGGCGGGAAGCGTAGCCACCAGGGTTTTACCTTCACCGGTTTTCATTTCGGCAATACGACCCTGATGTAAAATGATGCCGCCGATGAGCTGGACACGATAGGGGCGAAGACCCAAAACGCGATCCGCTGCCTCCCGTGCCGTCGCAAATGCTTCCGGGAGGAGGCTCTCTAGGGATTCTCCTTTGGCATAGCGTTCTTTAAATTCTGCCGTTTTAGCTTGCAGTTCTGCGTCGCTCAGCCCACGGTAAGCGTCCTCTAAGGCCTCGATTTTGCGGACCAGGGGGTCGATGGCCTTCACTTCTCGATGAGAGTTTGTCCCAAAGAGCTTTGCAATAATACCCATGTAATATAGTTCCCTTCTGTTACTGAATCAAAGCGAGAGGACGGGCAAAACCGCACCAAACGCTCTGCAATGAATTCATGTAAATAAAACCACCCTAGAGTATAGCACATCCTTCTCTAATAAAAAAGAAGAAAATGTAAACATCCAAAAATGATCCATAAAAGAGCTCTATTCATTGGGAGGCGAATATGGTATACTTCAGAAAACGAGAGTGAGGAAGGGGACGTTCCATGGGACAGCAGCCAAAGAAAAACGAGGTACTCACGCTACGGATTGAGGGGTATGGGAGCGACGGTGCAGGGGTTTCTCGAATGGAGGATGGCCGTGTGGTCTTTGTGCGGGGCGCCCTATCTGGAGAGCTATGCCGAGTGCAACTACTCAAGGTCGGGAAGAGTGCTGCCTGGGGAAAAACCCTAGAAGTATTGGAACCCTCCCCAGAGCGCCGTGGATCGGACTGCCCCTACTATCCGCAATGTGGAGGATGTCAGTTGCGGCACATGAGCTACGAAGAGGAACTGCACTTCAAACGCGACCGTGTGCAAGAAGCACTGCGCCGCATTGGGGGAGCAGACATTGACGTAACAACCATTCACGGGGCAGAGGACGTCAAACGCTATCGCAATAAACTGCAATTTCCCCTTGCTCCCGCGGGGGAAGGGGTTCGCATTGGATTTTACCGCAATCGAAGCCATGATGTGGTGGATGTTTCGGACTGTCTTTTGCAGCCTGTTGAGGGAAGCCGCTTGCGTCAGGCATTAAAGGATTGGATGCTTGCGTACGGAGTTTTGGCGTATGAAGAAACCACTCACAAGGGGCTCATTCGCCATTTGTTTATCCGAACGAATCGAGAGGGACAGTCCCTTTGTGTGTTGGTCGTAAACGGGACGAAGCTGCCCCATGAAGCGGAATTGGTGGAGCAACTTCGCAAGGCAGAGCCAAACCTGCATGGGGTCTTACTCTCCAGCAACCGGGAGAAAACCAACGTGATTTTAGGACGGGACATGCGAACCCTATGGGGTGAGAATGCCTTGGAGGATACCCTTTGCTCCTTGCGCTTTCGCTTGTCGCCACATTCCTTTTACCAAGTGAACCGCCAGCAAACAGAGCGGCTCTATCGCCGTGCGTTGGATTTTGCCGATCTGAGCGGAACGGAAACCGTATTAGACCTGTACTGTGGAATCGGAACCATTACGCTGGCCATGGCAAAGAAGGCAGGCCGTGTGATCGGTGCGGAGGTCGTTCCCGAAGCGGTAAAGGATGCCCGGGACAATGCCAAGCGGAATGGGATTGAACATGCAGAATTCATCTGTGCAGATGCCGGGGAAGCGGCCGCTCTGCTGGCAAAGCGAGGAGAACGACCCGATGTCATTTGTGTGGATCCACCTCGGAAAGGTCTTTCGCTGGAGGTCATTGAAGCCATTGTGGACATGCAAGCGCCTCAGCTCGTGTACGTTTCCTGTGATCCAGGCACCCTGGGACGTGATGTTAAACTGCTCCGGGAGCGGGGCTATCAGCTACAGAAGGCGGAAGCCTTTGATCTTTTTCCAAGAACCGTGCACGTGGAGACGGTTTGTTTACTCGTAAAACAATAGAATTTTATTGTCCTTGTAAATTAGCTAAAATAGAAACAAACCTGCCACGCATTCCATCGTGGCAGGTTGTAGTACCTTACGAGTTGGGATTGTGCTGATCCGATTTTGCAGGTCTGTTTTCCGAAGTGCCCACCTTGTGCCCATGGTCCATTCCAACCGAAGCGTGATCCTTGGGCTGCATCTTACGAAGCTCCGGATTGCTTTTTGGCCGGTCTTTCCTGCGGTTTTTGTTGTTATCCATTTTAGCTCCCTCCGATCACATTCGGACTGTTGGCGTCCAGCTCCTCCTGAGCCTGTGCTTCCTTCATCTCACGGAACATCTCAGGAATCGCTTCCGCACGACGTTCGTTTTTCGCACGCAAATCTGCCTTTTTGATATCTAGTTTTGAAGCAAGAATCTCCTCGGCAACTTCCATATTGTGCAGTGTGGATTCAATGTTGTCTTGAATTCGTCTGGCTTTGGTTTTATGATTGGCAATTTGCTCCACTACTTCAAGACCAGAATGGCAATCGTCATACTTTCCATCGGAAATGCCGCGAATTGCCTTTTCCAAAGCCTGCTCATAATAGGCTTCGGGCGAAGTGCCACCGCCATGGGATTGTCTGATGATATGTTCCTGACTTTCCAGGTCTGCCAAGCGGGCGTATTCATTTTTCACCTGCTGAATCAATGTATCTCTATCCAAAAGAGATACCCCCTTTACTTTAGGTTTTCTTTAGTATGCAGCGAAAGCATGCGCTTTATCACTCATTTCCTCCCATGTTTTGTGTATCTCTAAGTGAATTTATGAGAAAGGATGGTTCCATGAACGATGAATGGCTGGACAGCTACCTGCTGTCCAAGATGGGGGCCACAAAGGATTATAAACTGGAGTGGGCTTGGCACCGCTATTTGATCGGCGGAAAGCTGTTTGCGGCAATCTGTCAACCTGGGCCGGAGCATCAAGGGTATGACTGCCGGGAGCTGTTAACCCTCAAGTGTGAACCCCTGTTGGCAGAAGCACTCCGAGCGGAATACCCGGATATTATCCCGGGCTTTTATATGGACAAGCGAAACTGGATCTCCATCTTTTTGGATGGGAACGTCCCCCAGGATATCCTTCTTGATTTGTGCGACCGATCCTACGGCTTGGTGTTTGGGAAGCTGACAAAAAAGCTTCAAACGGCAATCGCGCAGGAGTCCCAGCAGCAAAATGCATAAAAAACCTGTGTTCCAAACTGGAACACAGGTTTTTTATTTGATGCGCTTACCGCTTAGCGTTTCGCCTCTGAACCAGTTTCACCAGCTCATACCAATAGACTGAAGCAATCGCAATGAGAAGCACCGTAATGAATTGCCCGGCAGAAGGAGACGCCAGCTTCAACACGCTCGACAATGGGGTATATAGAATCACAAGCAGCATTAGGATGGTAGCAAGGTTGACCATCCACATTACCTTGTCTTTGGCGAGCAGCGCTGCCGATTGCAGGAAGGAGTCGTGGTCGGAGCTGTTCACTTGGACTAAGAATAAATTCGCCAAAATGATCACGGAAAGCCCCATGGCACGAGCAAGAGCTGCATTTTCTGTGATGCCAGCCAGCACCGTTTGATACGTGAGAAAGGATGCAGCAAATACCACGAGGCCTTGCACAATACTTTTTGCCAACACCTTGGCCGTGAGCAGCGGTTCATTTGGATTCCGAGGCGCTCGCAACATGATGTCACGTTCAGCGGGTTGACGTTCCAGTACAATAGAGCAGGTGGGATCAATGAGCAGTTCCAGAAGAACCACATGCAAGGGAAGAAGCATAAGAGCAGCGGGAGCAATTCCAAGTAGCGGGCCAAGCAGAGATATGAAAGCGATGGGAATGTGTATGGTGAACACATAGCCAACGGCTTTTCGGATGTTGTCGTAGATGCGGCGGCCGTCTTTTACGGTTTCCACAATGGTGGTGAAGTTGTCGTCCATTAAGATTAAGTCGGCAGCCTCACGGGATACTTCACTGCCTCGTTTGCCCATGGCAATGCCAATGTCAGCGTATTTTAAGGCAGGGGCATCGTTCACCCCGTCGCCCGTCATGGCAACAACTTCGCCGTTCTCTTTCAGGGCTTTTACAATGCGCATTTTATGTTCCGGAATCACGCGGGAGAAGATGGATACGTTCTTGACCGCATCGCGAAGCTCCGCATCGCTCATCTCACGAAGCATATCTCCTGTAATGATGGAGTTATCATGCGAGAGTCCAACCTTTTTTGCAATGGCCGACGCGGTAATCCCATTGTCACCGGTAATCATGACCACGCGGATTCCAGCCTTTTTGCAGAGGGTGATATCTTGTTTTACACTCTCGCGAGGTGGGTCAGAAAGCCCAATAAGTCCTAGTAAGAGGAGGGAACAGTCCGTTATGTCAGCGGGAATTTCCGCTTCCTCACGGGGATAGGACGCAGCAACGGCGATGACGCGCAAGCCCTGCTCGGAAAGTTCTAGCATTTTTTGTTCCGCTTGCGTTCGGGCCGCCTCATCCATCTCACAGATGGTTAAGATGCGTTCAGGACTGCCTTTTGCGGCAATCACGAGCGCGCCCTTGCGCTCCCACACATGCCCCATCATTTTTTGCTCATTGGTAAAGGGGTATTCGGTAAGCAGGCACCCTCCAAATAAGTCATCCTTTGAAAATCCGTTTGTGTCGCAATAGGAAAGCATCGCTTTTTCCATGGGATCGTATGCGTCGGTTTCACAAGCAAGCCCCATGGTTTCGATGAGAAGTGAGGCATTGTCGCTGGTGGCCCAGGTTTCCTGCACGGTCATCTGATTGAGGGTGATGGTTCCGGTCTTATCGACACACAGCACCGACACGGCTCCAAGGGTTTCCACGCTGGGGAGTTTACGCACCAGGGAGCTCTTTTTGGCAAGACGCCAAGCCCCCATGGAAAGAAAAATGGTGAGGATCACAGGAAACTCCTCCGGGATCATTGCCATTGCCAAGGTGATGCCAGATAGAATGCTTTCAATGATTCGATCCATAAAGGCATGATCCGGAAGGTTACACCAAGTGATGCCACTTACTAACAAGAATAGAACCCCTGCAATCATAGCACAGGTTTTCACAAGCGCTCCGGTCTGTTTCTGTAAGGGGGTTGGTTCTTCGGGTGCTTCGGTTAGGTTTACACCAATCTTGCCGTATTCTGTAGCGGCTCCGATTTTATCGACGAGTACCGTTGCCGTACCTTGGGTTGCCAGTGTTCCTGCATAGCAGTAATCACGCCGCCAATAATCCGTGCTCGGTGGTGCGCTATCGGAACTGACTTTCCATACGCCTTCCGCCTCTCCTGTGAGGGAGCTTTCATCCACGCAAAGATCATTGCATTTGATGACGAAGCCATCGGCCGGAATATTGACTCCCTCGTGAATCATCATGAGATCCCCCGGCACCAGGTCTGCACTCGTGATGACCTGCTCCGTTCCATCACGCAGGACGGTACAATGGGGGGCGGATAGATCTTTGAGGGCATGTAGGGTCTTATCGGTTTTCCATTCTTGGATCACCTCAATGCTGATAATGCCCACCACAAAAATAAGCATGATGGCACCATCCCGCGGCTCACCCAAGATAAAGTAAATGGTTGCTGCCACCAAAAGGAGAAGGAACATGGGTTCACAGACAATGTGAATCGCCTTGTTTAGGAAGCTGTCTTTCTTTTGCGGGGTCAGCTCATTTTTGCCATATTGTTGTTGTAAGGTCCGTGCTTGCTGGCTGGTGAGTCCAAGTGGTGGTTTGAGATTTGTCATAAAAAATCCTCCTAATGAATATCGAAGATTCTCTTATGGCACAGTCCGGTTCACCGGCTCCACAGGGTCAAAAAAAGCACACCTATGGAACATACACTGTCCCACAGATGTGCGCACATGTCCGCATACCTGCTGCCATCAACGCGACGGCCCGGCCCCACGCCCCGAAGGGCATCGCCTGCTCAGTTTGTACTGGTGATCTCTCATTCCCAAGAGGGAATGTAATGCAGTGCAAAGAGATTATCCATAGTATATGCAGTTTTCTTTGACCTGTCAATAGGGTAGTTTATCGAATGGTCACCCAACAAAAACGCCCTTGATTTCTGAAACCAAGGGCGTTTACGTTTCTAGTTTGTATGGTCAGCTCAGCTTATTGCCACACTGCGTGCAAAAGTGATCGGTATCGTTGACGGGAGAGCCACATGCAGGGCATACAGTCTCCACAATTTCCACAGGAGCTTCGTCCGAAGTTTGCTCTTGCAGGTTGGTTCCGCATTCACGGCAGAACTTGCTGTCGGCTGGATTCTTTTCCTGACAGGAGGGGCAAAGCAGACTACCGGTTAGGTTAGCAATTTCTGCATGGAGCGAGGCAATGGCGGCGCGTGCGGCCTTCACTTCCTCGTACAGTGCCATAATGGTCTCATCATATGCTTGACCGGCATCCAGGTTGAGCAGGAGAGTGGAGCCAAGCTGAATGATCAGATCCTCAATCTTTTTCTCCTCGGTTCCCAGTTTCAAGTTTAACTTGCCGATCTCTATCGCCCCACTGGCCTTTTCGCCGGCAGTCGCTGCGATGTTATTGAGTTTATCCCAAAATACCATAAATAGGTGTTCCTCCAAAGGTGTTCGTTTCTTTAAAAATAAATTTTCACGCCGTCCGTTGCTAAGGAAGCATCGGCAGAGATGGTGATGGTGAACTTAATTCGTTTGCCTTCTGCAAAGGTGTTCAGCCAGTGTAAGAAGTCTTCCACTTCGGGAGAAGCAGGATCTGTCGGTACGATTTTACACAAGCTATCCAAGAAAATGTGAGTTATATCATAATTGGAGGCGTATAATCCGCTCAGAAATCCCTTCAAAAATGTAAAGTTGTTGGTGGCGAATTCGCTGGAGTCAATCAATCTCACCCGATTACTAATATCAAACTTTAATTTCGATCCAGACTCAATACAAATGACATTGCCGATTTCGTTTTCTGCGGCGTAGTTAATGAGTTCGATTATTTGCTTGGTTTTCCCGGTGCCTTTGGCACCCATAATGACCCGAACCATTTTACTCACTCCTTACGTTAAAAATAGCAAAGCGGAATAAAGATTTGGCTGAATTTATGGTAACATTTCATAAGAACAATTGCAAGAGATATGACAAATATTATTAAAAAGTTCATAAAAGCGACTTCGTGCGGTTTGTGCAGAAAACCCAAAGAAGATCGTTTCCGACCGGATACAAAAAAATTCCCACAAATGCGAAATGCATCTGTGGGAATTTGAGGGTTATTGCGATTCTTGAAAGCGAGCTTCTAAAGTTTGGCGTTCGTCCTCCAAGCCGGGCTGCCCCAAGAGAGCAAGCATATTGCGCTTGTAGGCCTCCACACCCGGTTGATCAAAGGGGTTTACTCCCAGAAGGTAGGCGCCCAACGCACAAGCGTATTGGAAAAAATAGATGAGCTGACCGACTTCCTCCTCGGTGCGTTCGGAGAGGCGAATCAACAGGTTGGGAACGCCACCGTCCACATGGGCAAGTAGGGTCCCTCGAAACGCTTGCTTTGCCAAATCCTTTAGATCACGCCCACGGAGAAAATCGGGCGTGTGGTCAGGCACCACGCGATCGGGAAGGATGGTTTGACTTTGAGGAGTGTCAAAGAATACGACCGTTTCAAACAGAATACGAGAACCATCCTGTATGTACTGTCCCATGGAGTGCAAATCCGCACAAAACTCCGCCGTGGCGGGGAAGAGACCACAGCCGCACTTTCCTTCGCTTTCGCCAAAGAGCTGTTTCCACCACTCGCCAAAGCAGCGGAAATAGGGCTCATAGCTCACCAAAAGCTCCACCGAAAACCCCTGCATAAGGCAGGCGTGGCGTGCCGCGGCATATTGCCAAGCTAGATTATCCTGTCCTGGTTTGCGCAGTTCTTGTCTCATCTGTGCGGCTCCGGAAAGGAGCGCATCAATATCGATGCCTGCCACCGCCAGGGGAAGCAGTCCAACCGGGGTTAGTACCGAGTACCGACCACCAATGTTCGACGGAATGGAAAAACTGGCATAGCCTTCCCGGTTGGCCATGTCACGCAGAGCACCCGATGCAGGATCGGTGGTGACAAAAATGCGCGAGCGCAGTTCCTCCGGAGAGTATCGCTGGGCCATCCACTCGCGCAGGAGCAGAAAGGCCGCCGAGGTTTCCACGGTGGTGCCGGACTTGGAAATGACATTCATGGAAACATTCTTGCCGTCTAGTATGGCGCGAAGATCCGTCCAAGCATCGGGGGAAAGCGTACTTCCGGCAAAAAAGACTTGCGGGCGGTCCGTCAAGTTATGGTTTGGAGAGCGAAGCAGCTCTAATACTGCCCGAGCGCCAAGGTAGGATCCGCCGATCCCAATGACAACCAAAACATCCGATTGGGCACGAATTTGTGCTGCCACGGATTTTAAGCGAAACAGCTCTGCATGGTCAATCAAAAGAGGCAGGTTGACCCAACCGGTCAATTCACCACCTTGGCCACTGCCAGTCTCAATCTGAGCCTGTGCTTGCGAAAGGGCATCCAAGCGAGAGGAAAGCCAATCCGGTGGCAGCAAGGTGTGACTATGCGAAGCGTCAAAACGAAGGGGCATTTTTAACCCACCTTTCAGAAGTCAAACGAGACCCCTTATGAAAACTTAGTTCTTCAGGCTTTGCATGGGGGCGGGGATACGTCCACCACGATGAATAAAGTCGGCACTGGAGAAGGGGTGTACAGGAATGACGGGAGCGGAGCCTAACAGGCCACCAAACTCCACCAGGTCGCCCACGACCTTGCCGGGAGCGGGAATGATGCGAACGGCGGTGGTCTTGAAGTTGACCATACCAATGGCAGCCTCGTCGGCAATCACAGCGGAGATGGTTTCTGCCGTGGTGTCGCCGGGAACCGCAATCATATCCAGACCAACGGAGCAAACGCAGGTCATGGCTTCCAACTTATCTAAGGTCAAAGCGCCGGAAGAGGCCGCAGCAATCATGCCTTCATCCTCACTGACGGGGATAAAGGCACCGGACAGGCCACCCACGTGGGAAGAGGCCATCACGCCGCCCTTTTTCACCGCATCATTGAGGAGCGCCAGAGCTGCCGTGGTGCCGTGGGTTCCGCAGACTTCCAGGCCCATTTCTTCTAGGATACGAGCCACCGAGTCACCAACGGCTGGGGTGGGAGCCAGGGAAAGATCCACGATACCAAAGGGCACACCCAAACGAGCAGAGGCCTCACGGGCCACCAGCTGACCCATACGGGTGATGCGGAAGGCCGTCTTCTTAATGGTTTCGGCAACCAGGTCAAAGGGCTGTCCCTTTACTTCCTGCAAGGCATGGTAGACAACGCCGGGGCCGGAAATACCCACGTTAATGACGCAATCTCCTTCGCCCACACCGTGGAAAGCACCCGCCATGAAGGGGTTATCCTCCACCGCGTTGCAGAATACCACCAACTTGGCACAGCCGAAGCCAGCACGATCGGCCGTGAGAAGGGAGGTTTCCTTGATGACACGGCCCATTTCCGCAACCGCATCCATATTGATGCCAGCTTTGGTGGAACCGATGTTGACGGAAGAACAGACAAAATCCGTGGTAGCAAGCGCTTGTGGAATGGAACGAATTAACTTGCGATCCGATTCGGTAAAGCCCTTTTGGACCAGAGCAGAGAAACCGCCGATGAAGTTAATGCCGCAAGCCTTCGCCGCACGATCCATGCTTTCGGCAAAGGGAACGTAATCATTCGTGTCAGAGGCCGCCGCCACCAAGGAGATGGGAGTCACGGAAACGCGCTTGTTGACGATGGGAATGCCGAACTCACGCTCAATTTCCTGTCCCACGGCAACCAATCGCTCGGCCTTTCGACAGATTTTATCATAGATATTGTTGCAGGCGATCTTGGCATCCACGCTTGCACAGTCCAGCAGAGAGATGCCCATCGTGATTGTACGGATATCCAGATGCTGTTGGTCGATCATTTGAATGGTTTGCAAGATTTCAGACGTATTGATCATGATTATATCGGCTCCTCTCAGATGCGGTGCATGGCTTGAAAAATATCTTCCCGCTGCATGTGGATGGAAAGCGCTCTTTCCTTGCCGAAATTCTCCAGAAGGGAAGCAAGGTCGGAGAAGGGCAGCTTGCAAGCCTCCGTATCCACCAGCATAATCATGGTGAAATAGTTGCCAAGAACGGTCTGGGTAATGTCTAAGACGTTAACTTCTTGCTGGGAGAGAGCGGAGCAGACAGAAGCGATGATGCCAACATGATCCTCTCCGATGACAGTAACAATTGCGCGCATAGTTAAAATACCTTCCTTTTATCTTTAATCGGTTTGCAGTTCATCCAAGCTTAGGGAAAAGGCAGGGAGGAACTGTTCCATGAAATACGAAAGCTCAGGCAAGTGAAGTGCCTGCAAAGCGGCTAAGGTTTGTTTTTCGGCGGCTTGAAACTCCAAATTTCCCGCTTTTAGCTCCTCGAGACACTTGACGTAGGCAGAGAGCTTATCGGCCGCCTTGACCAGCTCACTTACCTCAGGATCAACGTCCGATAGGAGGGGCAAATACGCAGGATGTAGTTCCGGCGGCAGCAGGGACAGCAGTCGTTTTGCCGCACCGGACTCCACCTTTTTGTAGGCAGATTGAATCTCCGGATTGTGATACTTGACCGGGGTGGGCAGGTCGCCCGTAAAAATTTCGGATGCATCGTGGTAGAGGGCGACTGCGGAGACAAGACCTGGATCCACGGCCTTTCCAAACACATCCCTTCGAATCACGGCGAGTGCATGGGCAAAGACCGCGACCATGTGGGAGTGCTCCTGCACGTTTTCCTGTACCGTGTTACGCATGAGTCCCCATCGAGCAATGTAGCGCATCCGGGAGACAAAGGCGAAAAACGAATGGGCCATGGCATTCTCCTTCGAACAAATCGTTCGTTTTTGTGACAATTTGGGGAAAAAAGAGTTATTGTGGCGCTGGGGGGTTATATGATACAATAGGAACGATTCTTTGGGAGAACTGGGCCAGAGTTTAGAACTGACCGCCCAAAAAAATGTCTGCCCATTATTATAACAGAATTGGGCAGAAAAACAAAGAAAAAATTAAATGTGAGCAAAAACAAGGAGCAAGCGCATGAAAGTTGCCATCCATACCCTGGGATGCAAGGTAAATCAATACGAAACGCAGGCCATGGAGCTGCTGCTCAAGGAGCGAGGCCATCAATTGGTCGCCTTTGAGGAGGCGGCCGATGCGTATATCATAAATAGCTGTACGGTGACGGCGGTCAGCGACCGAAAATCCCGTCAGGCCGTCTATCAGGCCCAACGACGTGGCGAGGGAGCTGTGATTGCCCTCTGCGGATGCTATCCGCAAGTGTCACCGGAAGAGACCGAACAGCTTGGTGCCGACCTGATTGGAGGGACGGGGGACCGTGAGGCCTTTCTGACCCATTTAGAAGAGGTTTGGCAAAAGAAGCAGCATCGCGTGGCCATCGATGATGCCCTTCGTCGCCGCACGTTTGAGAAGCTTCCCGGTGGAGGTCTGTCCGGCAGAACCAGAGCCATGCTCAAGGTGGAGGACGGTTGTGTGAACTTTTGCTCCTATTGCATCATCCCCTATGCCAGAGGGCCGGTTCGTTCCCTTCCACTGCTGGCGGCGGTGGAGGAAGCAAGACGCCTTGCCCAGGAGGGCTATCAGGAAATTGTCCTGACCGGAATTGAGCTTTCCTCTTGGGGGAAGGAGCTTTCCTCGGGGGAAAGTCTCATGGATCTCATTGAGGGGATCGCCCACGGGGCCCCCACCTGCCGCATCCGGCTTGGCTCACTGGAGCCAAGAAGCATTACCGAGGAATTCTGTGAGCGCATGGCACGCATTCCCAATCTTTGTGCGCATTTTCACCTTTCCTTACAGAGTGGTTGTGACGATACGTTGCGTCGCATGAATCGCAAGTACGATACGGCTCGCTATCTTGGGTCCCTTACCCTGCTTCGCAAGTACTTTGCTGCCCCGGGGATTACCACCGACCTCATTGTCGGCTTCCCGGGAGAGAGCGAGGAAGCCTTTCAACAGACCTTGGCCTTTATCTCTACCTGCGCCTTTTCCGATCTGCACATTTTCCCCTATTCCATTCGAACTGGGACACCGGCGGCCACCATGCCAGGGCAGCTCACCAAGCAGGAAAAGGCAGAACGGGCTGCACGCGCGGAGGAAGTGGCTGCGTGCTTGCGCCAGCAGGATCGAAACGCCCGCATCGGGAGCGAGGCCGAAGTGCTGTGGGAAGAAAAGAAGGACGGTTTTTGGCGCGGACACTCAAAGGAGTATGTGGAAGTCGTTTTGCCATCGGAGAGGGACTTAAAAAACCAAGTTTGTCGCGTGGAGATCACAGCGGTGACGCCAGAGGGCTTGCTCTCAAAGGAGAAGGGGGAAACGGGATGAGTTATGCAGACAAGGTATTCATGGAAAACTGCCGTGACATTCTTAACAACGGAATTTGGGATACAGACCAAGCGGTACGCCCCCGGTGGGAAGATGGGACACCCGCACATACGGTGAAAAAATTTGGTCTTGTGAATCGATATGACCTGCAAGAAGAGTTTCCCATCCAGACCATTCGGCGTATGTACTTCAAAAGTTCCTTGGACGAGCTGTTTTGGATCTGGCAGAAGAAGTCAAATAATATCAATGAGTTAGCAAGTGGCGTTTGGGATGCCTGGGCGGATGAATCCGGGTCTATCGGTAAGGCCTATGGCTATCAATTGGGGATCAAGCATCGTTATCCAGAGGGGGAGTTTGATCAGGTGGATCGGGTGCTGTTTGACCTAAAGCAGAATCCTGCCTCCCGCCGGATCATGACCAATCTGTATACGCATGCGGATCTGTCTGAGATGGCACTCTATCCCTGCGCCTACTCCATGACCTACAATGTCAGTGGCAAGACGCTCAATGCCGTGCTCAATCAACGTTCCCAGGATATGCTAACGGCCAACGGATGGAATGTCATGCAGTATGCTGCTTTGGTGCACATGATGGCACAAGTGAGTGGATTGGTGGCCGGAGAACTCTTGCATGTCATTGCCGATGCCCACATTTACGATCGGCACGTCCCCATTGTGGAGGAGATCCTGGCAAGAGAACCCTTGAAGGCACCGAAGCTCTGGATTGACCCCAGCATTACGAACTTTTATGACTTCCGGAAGGACAGCTTCCGATTGGAAGGCTATGAGGCCCATGAATTGAGCGTCAAGATTCCGGTGGCCATCTAATTTGCGGGCAAGCCGGAAGGAGGAACTTATGAATCTAATTGTAATTGTGGATCAAAACTGGGGGATAGGCAAGGACGGGGATCAACTGGTATACCTGAAACCGGATCTCAAACGCTTTCAACAGTTGACCACGGGACATACCATCATTCTAGGAAGAAAGACCTTGGCCACCTTTCCAGGGGGAAAACCCCTGAAGCTTCGGCATAATTTGATTCTCTCCACGCAGAAAGACTTCCAAGTGGACGGGGGAGAGGTGGTTCACACCATCGAGGAATTGCTGAAGGTAGCTCCCGAGGACAGCTTTGTCATAGGGGGAGCCAGCGTTTACCACCAGCTGCTGCCTTATTGCCACAGAGCCTACGTGACGAAGGTCGAGAAGACCTATCCTGCGGACTGCTCCTTTCACAATCTCGATGCAGACCCAGCTTGGCAGATCGAGGAAGAGGAAGGCCCCTTTTGTTATGAGGGACTGGGCTATTCCTACGTGACCTATCGGAACCATAAATAAGAGATCTAAATAAAAAATCCACGGAATGCCAATGCATTCCGTGGATTTTGGTTTCTTATCGGTGACCGCTGCGACGTGAGCTTCTCTTCTCATGCATCCGCAAGGTGGAAAGTTTGCTGTCTGAATTCTGCATAAACTGCTTCATCATTTGCTCAAAGTCCGTACCCCCGGCAGGAACCGCCTTGGGAGCGGGGGTAGGTCTGGGGGAGGAATGCGAAGGAGTACGAGATTCGTAATCCGGCCGTCTGTTGTTGGGTGTGAAGCCGGAAGAGTTTTGATTGCGAAGGGGTTGCTGAGGAGGAGGAGTCGTTGCCTTTTTTATGGAAAGGTTGATGCGACCGGCATCGTCAATACCGACGACCTTGACGCGAACCTCTTGACCTTCCTGCAGATGATCCTTTACTTCGCTGACGTAGGAGTGGGAGATCTCAGAGATATGTACCAAACCCGAACGTCCACCGGGTAGTACAACGAATGCGCCGAACTTTGTAATGCTTTTTACGTTTCCTTCCAGGATAGAACCGACCCTGATTTCCATAAACGGTGAAAATCCTCCTCATTATTCTTGCTCAAAAGAAACTCGTCTCAGTCTGAGATGTGGAACATTTTTTCGCCCGGTTCGAGAAGCCCAAGCTTCTCACGGGCAATGTCCTTCCGATGTTCGGGGTCGGCACTGTTTTCGATGGCGTCTTTTAAGTCGGTGTTTTGCTGCGCCTGTGCCTCTTTCTGATCATTCAGCGTGGCCACCTCGTTTTTTGCCTGGCCAATCCGGGAGTTGAGGTTCCAAAGCGTGGTTGCTGCATAGATGAGCAAAAGCAGCACGACAATTTTAGTCACTAGACCAGCCTTTTTTGTTTTGAGCATGGGTTGCTCCCTCCTCACCATCCGGTGACTGACCCGGGACAGATGTAGACCTTTTAAGCATTTTCCTCATTTTAAACCATTTAACAGGAAAAGAAAAGATATTTTTTAAGGTTTTATTTGCAAATTTCGAAAAACGAGTAATCTGCGTGGTTAGAGCTGTCTCAATTTGACGAAATGGCCAAAGAATGACAGAAGTCACTCGAGTCCAGATACGATCCAGGAGCGAGCAGAGGAAGCGAATGGGGCGACTAAGCAGCTTAAAGTAGAGGAAGGCGCCCAGGGCATTGGCCAGAATCATGAAAATGCGAACATACCCACTTCCAAATACGGGGGCGCAGAAAAAGACCACCAAAGTGACAATGAACCAGAAAAACAGATCCAAAGTATACTCCATTATGGTGGAGGAACGGAGACGGAAGGGACGAATTAAGTCATACAGCAGGCCCAAAGCCAGTCCGACGGATATGGCGCACAGAAAGCAAATGGCCTGATTGAGTGGCGAGATATTCACGGCCGGAACAGACGTCCAAAGAGTCCACTTTGCCGAGGCGTCTGATCCTCGTAGGTCATGGAATCAATCGTCCCCTCCACCAAAAGTTCGCCACCGTCTAAGTTCAATTTCTCAATGTGTAGATCGCAGCCGCGAATCATGAGATAACCTTCTTGGGTGGAGAGGGAGATGGCGGTTTCGTCAAAACTTTCGACCTCTTCCACGCCCGTAATGCTCAGCCGCCTTCGGCTTTCCAGTGTGATGCTATGAGCTGGCAGTCCGCTCCTTCGATTGGTTTCCTCATAGGCCATAACAGGTCCCGTCCTTTCTCGGTGTTTCTTACTTCGAGTATATGGGACAGGGCAAGAAGATATGACCGCTTTGTCAGTTACAGAATAAAACGGGCAGGAGACCAAGGGAAGGTCTCTTGCCCGTTTGAGAACGGTAGTTTATTTGGAAAGCTCCGTCCATGCCTGGTCAAGGAAGCTCTCATCATAGATTTGATCGGGATCCACGTTGGTATTTTTGATGCCACCGGACAGTGCCGTCAGCGAAATGGCAGCTTTTAGGCCGGATTCGGTATGGTAGCCTGTGGGATTCGAGAGTTTTGTGTCTTTATCAACCTGAGCAGAATACAACAGTTCCTCATAGCGACCCTCAAAGAGAGGCTCAAGCTGCTTTGCAATCTCCTCGGGGGTAGCGGTTTCCATCCAGCGGCTTGCCTTTGCCATGGCCTTTACGACCTTTTGGACGGTTTCCGGATTCTCCTTTAGATACGCATCGGTGGTAAAGATCATGAACAGCTCATAGGTCGTACTGCCCATGAGAGATTCCATGGTTGCTTCATCGGCTCCGTCGACAATGACCTTGCCCCCGTTGTCTTGTAGGGTCTTTGCAGCCCAAGGATTGGTGGCAACGGCAGCCTGAATCTCACCGCTTTTAATGGCGGCCAGGTAGCCCGCACTTGCCATGCTGATGACGGAAGCATCCGTTTCCGCCTGCATTCCCGCATGGTTCAGAATGGCCTTGGAGAAGGCTTGGGGAGCACTGGTGGGGCCCTGTCCGCCGGCAATGACACCACCACGCAAGGATTCTACGGTTGTGTACTTGTCGCTGGCACCAATGAGCTGATAGGGATAGTGGGAAGTGGTGGAGTAGATGATTTTACAGCCTTGTCCAGCTTCGGCAGACATGAGGGCCATTTCAACCCCGCGAAGACCAAACTGGGCATCTCCGGAAAAGACAGGGGCGGAGGCATCCGCGCCGGTCACGGTCTGGAAGTCTGCTTTGAGACCTTCCTCTGCAAAGTAACCCAGGGTTTCGGCTAAATAGGCGGGGGCCCAGTGATAGCCGCGAACGGGCTCAGTAAAAACGATGGGTTGCAGCTCTGTGGGTGCGGGTGGATTCTGTGTCTCCTTCGGGGCGCCGCAGGCGCTCAGCAAGGAGAAGAGCAGCAGGCAAGCAAGGGAAAGCGAAGCGAGTTTTTTCACGAGTAAGACTCCTTTTCATTTTATTTATACCATGCCGTTCGAGTTCGGACGCCATTTCAACAGGTGACGCTCCAACAGGCGAACCAGAGTATCGAGCAGCATCATGATACCAATGATCACGAAAACACAGGTCAGAACACGGGTGAGATCATAGCGACCGGCCGCATCGTTGATGAGCCAGCCAAGTCCACGGGAAGCACCAATGAGCTCACCTACAATGGCTCCGGAGAGAGAAAGGCCGAGACCACTGCGCAAGCTGGCTAAAAACCAAGGCAGGCAGGAGGGCCAGACCACATGACGAATGGTTTGCAGGTGGTTGGCGCCAAGCAGCCGCATGGTGCGCAACAGTTCGATGTCCACGCTGCGATAGCCAGCATACAAATTGAAGCTGAAGAGAAAGAAGACCATAAAAGAGGCCATTAAGACCTTGGATAGAAGACCAATGCCGAACCAGAGAATGAAGAGCGGGGCAAGGGCAAGCTTAGGAATGCTGTTCAGGCCCACCAGAATCGGCATTAAATAGGGGACGGTTTTTTCTCCGAAGCCTAATAAGAGGCCAACTAAGGAGCCGAAAAGAGCACCATACAAGAGGCCGAGGGCTGCTTCTTGCAGGGTAATGGAGAGATGGCGCCACAAGACCCCGCTGCCGACCATGCGCAAGCATTCTTCCCAGATGAGGGTGGGTCGACTGAAAAAAAGTACGTCGATTCGACCGAGCCGAGACAAGAGCTCCCAAAGAGCCAGGAGTATCAAGAGCAGGAGGAGAAGGCAAACAAGGGGAATCGTTCGCTTGCGGGATGGAACCTGTTTCACGAAGGGGCCTCCTCCTGTGACAGCTCCTCGTGCAGATCAGACCAAATGGCCTTTTCTAAGGTGAGGAAGGCTTCGTCGAATTTTAGATCCATGACACGGCGAGGACGCCGCAGCGGAATTTCGTACTCTGAGCGGATTCGTCCCGGTCTGCCACCCAACAGCAGTACCCGGTCAGAGAGGGAAATGGCTTCTTGCAGGTCATGGGTAACGTAGACAATGGTCTGGCCTAAACGTTCCCAAAGCTCCAGGATGTCATCCTGGAGCTTTTGTTTGGTAAAGGCGTCCAATGGGCCAAAGGGCTCGTCCATAAACAGAATTTCCGGTTCTATGGCAAGGGTACGGGCGATGGTGACACGCTTTTTCATGCCACCAGACAGCTCATGGGGGTAGTTGGTTTCAAATCCGGAGAGGCCCATGGAATCCAACAGATCCCGAGCACGCTCCCTGCGCTCTGCCTTACTCCAACCACGCAAGGTAAGACCAAGGGCAACGTTATCTAGGACAGTGCGCCAAGGAAGCAGAGTGTCTGCCTGTGAAATGTACCCCACACGAGGGTTCACGCCTTGAATGGGCTGCCCACAAAAGAGCACCTCTCCAGCATCGGGGCAAATCAGGCCAGCCATGGCATTGAGCACGGTGGTTTTCCCACAGCCGGATGGCCCTACCAGAGCAACAAATTCGTTGGGATAGACCGAAAGGCTTAAGTGCTCCACGGCTAAGACCGAGGGGGCATCCACCGAGGAAAATGAAATGCGCAGGTCGCGCAATTCTAGAAGAGGCTTAGGAGCTTCTGCTGCATGGAATGGCATATTAGCGATACTCCTCCGCTAAGAGACGAAATTTGGGAAGCGCACGCTCAATGCGCTCCGTGGGGACGCAGTAGGATAAACGAATGTGGCCGGTAAGACCGAAGCTATCGCTGGGAACCAAAAGAAGGTCATGCTGCTTGGCGCGCTCGCAGAAGGCGCGGGCATCCGCTTCCAGGGCTCGGGGGAAGAGATAGAAGGCTCCTCCAGGTTCCACACAGGTAAAGCCCATGCCGCGGAGCTCACGCACTAAGAGATCGCGGTTGCGGCGATAGACGGAAAGATCGGACGTTTCATGACAGCACTGCGCCGCAACCCGCTGAAACAGGCTGGGGGCACAGACGTAGCCAAGGCTGCGACCAGCGCCACAGACGGCAGCATACAGCAGGGAAAAATCCTCCGCCTCACGAGGGATCAGTACGTAGCCAATGCGGGCACCGGGCAGGGAAAGTGATTTGCTGAAGGAATAACAGACCAAGGTGTTGGGATAATAGGAAGGAACCCAGGGAAGTGCTTCCGATCCATACACGATTTCCCGGTACGGTTCATCGGAGATCAAGTAGATGGGGTGTCCAAACTCCTTGGATTTTTGAGTGAGGAGCTTCCCTAAGGTTTCAATCGTCTCGGCCGAATAGATGGCACCGGAGGGATTGTTGGGAGAATTGATGATGACGGCCTTGGTGTTTGGGGAAAGACGTTCCTCCAAGGCAGCAAAATCAATTTGAAACGCTTCAATTTCTGCGGGGACCACCACCAGTGTTCCCCCGAAGCTTTCCACAAATACCTTATATTCTGGGAAGTAAGGCGCGAAGGTAAGGACTTCGTCCTCAGGA
This sequence comes from [Clostridium] viride DSM 6836, assembly GCA_000620945.1. Classification (GTDB taxonomy): domain Bacteria; phylum Bacillota; class Clostridia; order Oscillospirales; family Oscillospiraceae; genus Evtepia; species Evtepia viridis. The sequence goes on from JHZO01000004.1 coordinate 177,382, forward strand.
CAGGAAAGGGCGGCCAGCACGCAGCAAAGAGCGCCGGCGGCTCCCGTTGTTAAGTAGAAACTATCTCCGTCATAAGAAGTACCGAAGCGAGCATTTAAGTTATCGGCCAAGGCAGAGCGTACCGCCGCATCGCCTTGGGCACTGGTGTAACCGTGAAGCAGGACGGGATCCTCCTCCGCGATCATTTGACGAATCAAGTCGCCCACGCGAGCAGGGGCCGGAACGCTGGGGTTTCCAATGGAAAAGTCGAACACATTGTCCGCCCCGATGATGGCGGCTCTCTGCCGCCCGTATTCAAAGGCTTCTCGAATTTCCGACCGTTCGCTGCCCAGTCGAATCATTTGTTGGGATAATCTTGCCATGGGCCATCCTCCACTCTTTCTAAAAGCAATCAATTAAACTTCATTATAGCACAGCTGAGCATAAAATCAATCCCGAGGGATTTTAGCACTCTGCAAGATAGAGTGCTAAAAGTTAATAATTTAGACATATTATATCCTTGGAATATTCATAAATCTAAGGTATGATAGGGGCAAATTAAGAGCAAAGTTCAAAAATACAGGCAATCGTTTAGCGAAATAAATCAATCAGTGATAAAAAACGATCAAAATACTGGAAGGAGTTTTTACTATGTTTGGAATGTTACCGTTTAACCGCAGCGAGGACAATATCTTTGACGCCTTTGATAAATTCTTTTCTCAAAGCAAAGTGGAAGTCCCCGCCTTTCGCACAGACATCCGCAATAATGAGGATGCTTACCTATTGGAGGCAGAACTCCCCGGATTTGCAAAGGAAGACATTTCTCTCGACATTAAGGATGGTATCTTAACCATTCGTGCCGAGAGTCAAATGGCGAAGGAAGAAAAGGACGAAATGGGCAACTATATTCGCCGTGAGCGCCGCTTTGGTTCCGTCAGCCGCAGCTTTGATGTGTCGGGGATTGACGAAGAGAACATCAGCGCACAGTATCAGGATGGGATCTTAAAGCTTCGTCTCCCCAAGGTTGCACCGGTTCTGCCGGAGACCCGTCGCATCGAAATCCAGTAAGTTCAGTAAGGAAAATACCATAAGATAGTTGCAAGGGGTGCCGGGATTTTCCCGACGCCCTCTTGCCGCACAAAGGAAGGTGAATGGGAATGAATCCAGAAAAATTAACGCAAAAATCGGCCGAGGCTATCCGCTTAGCCCAAAACCTGGCACAGGAATATGGCAACCCACAAGTAGAACAAATCCATCTGTTTGTCGCCCTGCTTCAAGATGAGGTAGGACTGGTGCCACAGCTCTTTTCGGGGATGGGGCTAACGGTGCCTTCCCTCAAGGCTGCGGCCGTGAAGCAGGTCGAAGCTCTGCCGAAGGTTTCGGGAGGTCGTGTCTACCTTTCCAATGATTGCGACCGCAGCTTAAACCGGGCAGAAACTTTGTCTGCTGAGATGAAGGATGACTATATCTCGGTGGAGCATTTACTGCTGGCCCTCATTGAAACGGCAGGAAAAGAGCTTGCAGCGCTCTTGCGCCTGTACCGCGTCACGCGGGAGGATGTGCTGCGTGCACTTTCTACGGTGCGTGGAAATCAGCGGGTGACCAATGACCGGCCGGAAGAAACCTACGATGCCCTGAAAAAGTATGGCAGTGATCTGGTAGAGCGCGCACGCAGCGGAAAGTTGGACCCTGTGATCGGTCGGGATGATGAGATTCGAAACGTGATTCGGATTCTTTCTCGAAAAACGAAGAATAATCCGGTCTTGATCGGCGAGCCTGGTGTGGGCAAAACTGCCATTGCAGAAGGGCTGGCACAGCGGATTGTGAAGGGAGATGTGCCAGTTTCCTTGCAGGATAAGACCGTGTTTGCCCTCGACATGGGGGCGCTCATCGCAGGGGCCAAGTATCGAGGTGAGTTTGAAGAGCGTCTGAAAGCGGTTCTGAAGGAAGTGAAACAGGCCGAGGGCAGAATCATTCTGTTCATTGATGAACTTCACACCATCGTTGGAGCTGGCAAGACCGAAGGAGCCATGGATGCCGGAAACCTCTTAAAGCCCATGCTGGCCCGTGGCGAGCTACACTGCATCGGGGCCACCACGCTGAACGAATATCGCCAATACATTGAAAAGGACGCTGCCTTGGAGCGTCGCTTCCAGCCTGTGCTGGTGGCAGAGCCCAGTGTGGAAGACAGCATTGCCATCTTGCGTGGTCTGAAAGAGCGCTATGAAGTGTATCATGGTGTCAAGATTCAAGATGGTGCCATCATCGCGGCGGCCACGCTATCCAACCGCTATATCACCGATCGTTTCCTGCCGGACAAGGCCATTGACCTCATTGACGAGGCCTGTGCCATGATTCGGACGGAGATTGATTCCATGCCCACGGAGCTAGATGTCATCTCCCGCCGGATTACCCAGTATGAAATTGAGGAGGCGGCGCTGAAAAAGGAAACGGATAAGCTTTCCAAAGAGCGTTTGTCCGAAATGCAAAAGGAGCTTGCGGAGCTGCGGGAAGAGTTTTCCGCCAAGCGAGCTCAATGGGAAAGCGAAAAGCAGGGCATTGAAAAGCTCCAAAAACTGCGTGAGGATTTGGAAAGTGCCAATGCAGAGTTGGAAGCGGCCCAGAGAGAGTATGATTTGAACCGGGCCGCGGAGCTGCAATACGGCAAGATTCCGCAGCTGCGGGCTGCCCTAGAGGCGGAGGAGAGCAAAGCGGCGGAAGCCGGGCAGCATAGTCTTCTGCGGGATAAGGTCACGGAGGAAGAGATTGCTCGCATCATCGAGCGTTGGACGGGGATTCCCGTGGCACGTCTGATGGAAGGGGAACGCGAAAAACTCTTAGGATTGCATACCATCTTACAACAGCGTGTGGTAGGGCAAGAGGAAGCGGTGCGCTTGGTTTCGGAGGCCATCCTGCGTTCTCGCGCCGGCATTGCCGATCCGGATAAGCCCATTGGCTCCTTCCTCTTCCTAGGCCCCACCGGGGTTGGAAAAACGGAGCTTGCCAAAACGCTGGCGGAGGTGCTCTTTGACAGCGAACGAAACCTGGTTCGCATCGACATGAGCGAGTATATGGAGAAGTTCTCGGTGTCCCGCCTCATCGGGGCTCCTCCCGGCTACGTAGGCTACGAGGAAGGTGGTCAGCTCACCGAAGCGGTGCGCCGCAAGCCCTACAGTGTGGTGCTGTTTGACGAGGTAGAAAAGGCGCATCCCGATGTCTTCAATGTCCTGCTGCAAGTGTTGGACGACGGCCGCATCACCGATAGTCAGGGAAGAACCGTAGACTTTAAGAACACCATCCTCATTTTAACCTCCAACTTAGGCTCGCAATTCCTGCTGGACGGAATGGATTCTCAGGGGGAGATCACCGAGGAAGCACAGAAGGCGGTGCAGACCCTCTTGCGGCAGAGCTTCCGGCCTGAGTTCTTGAACCGCTTGGACGAAATTGTCTACTACAAACCCCTCGGGAAGGAAACCATTACGCAAATCGTGGATCTCTTGCTACTGCGCCTGAACCAGCGCTTAGAAGCCAATCAGCTGAAGGTAGAGTTAACCCAAGCGGCAAAGGACTACGTCTTAGAGCACGGATATGACCCGCACTATGGGGCGCGTCCCCTGCGCCGCTTCCTGCAGCACACGGTGGAGAATATTCTAAGCCGTAAAATCATTGAGGGAAGCATTTCCTCAGGCGATACCATTGTCATTGACTGTGTAAAGGACGAATTGACCATCGTGTAACAGAAAATGGCTAAAGAAAAATGGACGACATCTTGTTGGATGTCGTCCATTTTTTATGGTTTAACCTTGCTAGCAGGCTCTTCCGTTGGTTTTATGGAGCGCAGTTTTGCGGATTGCGCGGCGGTCAGCGTAATAAGGACATCCAGTTTTTTCAAAATCATGGAGGTAAAAGTGGCCATGGTGCCAAACAAGAGAGCCGCAAGAATGCAACCAGAGAGATAGAAATCACCCGCCAAGCTTGGAAGGAAGATCATGGAAACATACGCGAAGATTACTGTTGCAAAAAAGCCGAGGATAAGGTGTTTTCCCATAGCTGGTTCCTCCTTGTTGAATAGATCATTTCCCCAACTCGTCCGTGGGAGGGGCTTCTTGTTCAGGATTGGGGACAGCACACGGAGTCACTGGGGGAAGGTTAGGCTCGTCTCCAGGCTCCGGTTCGCGGCTTGCGGGCTGGGTGGGCATCTTGTGGTTGATTTCCATCAGATTCTTCACGGCCATAATCAAAAGCATAGCAAATTCATAGGAAACACGAAGCAGAATGGGGCCTAAAATCAAGAGGATTAGGCCTTCGACGAAGGTGCTTTCGGTATAGGTGCCGCCAAACACACCATAGGAGTAATATTCCTCTCGGGAGAAGAGCAAGAAGAAACCCCAGAAGATGGAAAAGCAAGTGGAGAAGATGTAGAAGGCGCGCAGGATCACTTCGAGGTATAGTTTTTTGAAGGTCAATACATCCCGCAACCATTGAAGGACGGGAGGGAGGCTCCCGCTTTTTCGACTTGGAAGCACAAAGAGAAACAGCAAGATCGTTGCGATCAGAGCGCAAATAAACCCGTATAGGGTAGCAATGTGGGAGGGCATGGAAGGACTCCTTTCACCTTGGGTTGGAACAATGAGCGATTTGGTTCTTCTTCCATCATAGCAAAGAAGGCATAACTTGGCAAGGAAGGGGCGCGCGTATCCTTAGGGCAACGCCTCTTGCTGGAGCTGATGGAGGATAGTCTCCAACTCTTCCTTCGAATAGAGGGCGTTGAGAACAGGCAGTAGTGCGTTGGGCGATAGATGCTCGGGTAAGGATAGCTTGCGCAGTAAGCGGCTTCGAAGGATGGCACTGCCGTCCCGTCCGCTCAATCCCAGAAGATATAGGTCCGTTTTGGTCAGAGGAGCTGGATTCGTTTTTTGGGCCGTTTCCTCCAAAAAGGTGGCACCGGCCCGACGAAGGGCCTCTTCCAGAATGGAGGGTGGCATACCCTCCACGCCCAGCTTTTCTTCCTTTCCCCACGAACGTTTTCGGCGCTCCTTCCCGTGTACGTCCGGAATATAGGCATGCTTCACCGCATCCGGCGGGATGGCACCTTTGAGGTAGTTTCGAATGACGAAGCCGGCACCGTCGCTGTCCGTCAAAATGATGAGTCCTTGGGTTTTGGCCAAGCGGCGGAGCAGGGCCAGCTGCTTTTCATCGGAGAAGATGGAAAAACCGTGGGTTTCTAAGATGACGGTGTCAACTAGTTGAGACAAGGTGTTTTTATCATAGCGTCCTTCCACGACGATGGCTTCCTTAATGCGCAGCATGCTTGCTCACCCCCAAGGATAGTTCCAACAGAAGCGTAATCAGCAGTTCGCGGGCATCGGCTCCGGTCTGCGACTTCATGGCAAGGTCGGTTTCCGCGCAGCGCTGCACGGCGCGGCGGCACCAGGAGGGAGAAAAGCCGCGGGCCGCGGTAAAAAGCCGCTCTGCTGGATAAGAAGAGCGCAGGCCCCAAAGCGACATGAGGTCCGAGGCTTTTTTTCCTTCATCAAAGGCAATCCGAGCGGAGAGAAGTTGGCGGAATTGCTTTCCCAAAACCGAAAGGATCATAATGGGAGCCAACTGCATTTGAAGCAGATCCCCCAATACCCCAGCCGCCTTGTCAAAATCCTTGCCCATGAGTGCGTCCGTCATCTGAAAGACCACCGCATCCAGTTGGGGGATGGCAACGGCATCAATGTCCGACCGCATGACCTGCTTCCCCTTGGCATAGGCGCCAATCTTTTCAATCTCAGAGATCAGGCCGTGCATCAGGTCGCCGCATAGGAAGATTAAGTATTGCGCATCGGCAGGGGCAATCGTATGGTTCTGGGCCGCAAAACGGCGGCGAATCCAATCGGACAGGTCATCTTGGCTCTGACGTTCAAAGGACACAATGCTCCCGTGATCCCGCAAGGCTGCGGTCAGGTTCTTCATGCGGGCATCCCCTTTATACTCTAGAAGGTCATACACGAAGACCAGACAGCAATACTCAGGTAAATCCGACAGCAAGGCTGCCATGGCACGGCGCTCTTCCTCGGGAGCTTTAAAGAGATCATAATCAGTGACCACAAGAAGGGTTCGTTCACTCATCATGGGCAGATGGTCAAGGAGCTCCGAAAGCCGCTCCGAGGAGCAGAGTTTCCCCTCAAGAGTATGAAGGTTAAAGCTCTCCATCCCTTCCGGTAGGAGGCGTTTTCTCATCTGTTCCAGGTAATAGTCCCGCAGATAGGTTTCTTCCCCGTGAAAGAGGTATAGCTTCCCCAGGGTTCCTGCGCTGATGTCTTTTTTGAGTGCCTGATAGGCGGCGTTGACTGGTCTGCTTTTGGGTGGCATGCATTAGTCCTCCATTTCAGGGGCAAACACCGTGACGGTTCCCATCGTATCGGTGCGGTATAGGATGGTGCCTGCCTCTTGCAGGCGGGATAGGGTGTCCGGGGCCGGATGTCCATAGGTGTTCTTACCCACAGAAACGAGGGCTCGTTCCGGTTTCGTTGCAGCGAGCAGTTCCTTCGATGTGGCGTAGTGGGAACCATGGTGCCCAAGCACCAAAAGTTCTAACTCAGGAAGCGCATAGGAGTGAAGCAGGAGACGCTCCGTGTCCTCACTCATATCTCCTGTCAGGAGTGCGTCCCAAGTGGCATAGGTGGCGAGGAGGGAGAGGCCCACTTCGTTGTCTCCGGCTTGGGAGAGTGGCGGAAAGAGACGAAGCTGGGCCTTGCCAAAGGGAATCTTTGTTTCCGTCTGGATGTAGAGAAGCTGACAGTGGTATTGTTGTGCTAGTGCTTCCACGGCTTTCCGATCGGGCGAGTCTGCTTCGCTGTCGGGCAGGACGATGCAACTCACGGCAACACGGGAAAGCAGTTCGAAAAGACCATTGGTATGATCGGCATGGTAATGGGTTAGGACTAAGAGATCCAGTCGACCTATGCCAAAATCTTGTAGATAGTTTGCGGCAGCCACTCCAGCATTGTTTGACCCACCACAGTCCACCAGAGCTCGGTAAGCACCGGAGGTGAGTAAAATGCTCTGTCCCTGTCCGACATCGATGGCACTGAGCGTGAGAGGTTTTGTCATCAAGCTCAGGTTCGTAAGGAGCAAGGATAGACAGAAGGTAAGGCAAAGAGAGCAGAGCGGGACCAGGACACGAGCCTGATTTTGATACCAGGCATAGATCCAGAGAAGCAACACCGCGTAGAGAACCGTGAAAAAACATAGGTAGTAGAAGGAATGAACCGTCACTGACGCAAAGGGCAAGGAGGCAAAGGCGTGGGCAAGAAAGAGGAACAGCCGCGCTGGCAGTGCCGTTAGGGCGGCAAGCAAGGCTCCCAGGGGAGCGAAGAGGGCCGCAACCAGGACAGACAACAGTCCGCCAAGAAAGGATGCGAACACAAGGACGTTGGTCAGCAGGTTGGAAAGAGGTGCGATCAGCGATACTTGGCCAAAATACAGCGCGGTGAGGGGAGTGGTAAACACCATCGCGCCCAAGGATAGCGTAAAGACGGAGAGGGGAAGGGCCAGGAGTCGTCTTCCGCGTTCAGGCAAGGTCTTCCGTAACGATCGATGGAGTGGTTGACCAAGAAGAAAAATACCCAAGGTGGCGGCAAAGGAAAATTGCAAGCCAATATTCGCCACAGAGAAGGGATTACACAAAAGCAGCAGCAGGAGCGCGACCGATAGGGAGGTTAAGGCGTCGGAGCGACGGCCAAGGAGGGAGGCAAGCAGGGCGGTTGAGCATAGAAAGGCGGCCCGCCAGGCCCCAGGGCAGTTTCCGGTCATGGCGGCGAAGAAAAAAATCAATCCAATTTGAAGGAATATGGTCTTTTTATTCGTGCCAGGAAACAGCAGACCAAGATATCCGGCAAGAAATGAAATGTGCATGCTGGAAACCGCAACCACATGAGAAAGGCCACTTCGAGAGAAATCACTGCGATCCTGCGCAGAGAGCTCCGTTTGCCGGCCTGTGAGGAGGGCAAGGAGCAAGGGCGCCGTGTCCTCGTCATAGAGGGTAAGAATCTGACCACGAATCCAATCGGCAACGTAAGCGGGGGCATAGCGCAAGGGAATATGTTTCGGACGATCCAGTGTAACGGTGCCATACGCTCGGGCAAAGAGATATAGCCCTTTGGATCGGAGGGAACCGGTTCTCTCCCCGGGGACAGGCTCAGGACTAGTGCAATACGCGATGGTCGCAATGCGATCGCCGGGACGCAGCGTATTCCATTGGGAGTCAAGGTAAAGACGCATGGGAAACGAACGGCCGTTTGGTTCGCCCCCTCGAACCGAAACGGAGATGCCGTATTCCGTCTGGACGGGGTACTGAGTCACCACCGCCTCGAAGCGAATGGTTTGATTCACCAGTTGCTGGGAAGGAAGGTACAGCACCGTATGATATAGGAAAAACCACAGGAAGCCAAAGCAAAAGCCAAAGGTGAGCCAGAGTAAACGCGCTTGGGATCGTGCCCATCGAAGCAAACATGGAAAGAGCAAGAGCGCGGATACACCAAGCCAAAGGGGAAGAGTTTGAGGAAGAAAGAGGGAGAGAAGACAAGCTGCCGCGAACGCCGAGGAGAGGATCAGTAGCTTTCGCATCAATCTTCCTCAGAGGAAGGCTTTTGCCGCAGCAGCCGAAATTTCTTTTTTGGGGGAGGCGAGGGAGCGTTTTGTTGCCGCTCGTGGTACTCCTCCATAAACAGCTCGTCTTTGATCTCCAATCCACGTTCTCCGGCGAGACTTTCTAGGTGGTGCGTAAATTCATGGGAGAGGGTAAGCCAAAGCTCTTCCTCCCAATCCTCCTGCGTCCACTGTTCACGTTCGGCCAGAGCCTCAAAGGAACCGTAATAAAGTTCAATGCGCCGACCAAGAGAATCGTGGCAGTAAGCGCCAAGCGTGAAAAGGTCTGGCTCGTCTTTTTGGGAGTTTTCCTCTGGGTGAAGGAGAATCCCTCCGTTAAGCTCTCCATAAAATTCCTGTGGAAAGCGCTCGGCCATCTCCTCTAATCGAGATAGAACCTCCTCGTAGGTAAGCATCATAAGGGGTTCACTCCTTTCCGATCCTGTTCAAGGGAGTAGTCGCCACAACAGCTTGCTCTTTGGTTTGGTGTAAGGAGCATATCGAAGGGAAGGATCCAGACGGGTACCCCGCGTGAGCACACTTTTTCGGTGAGTAAAGGTCGCAAAACCAGCGGCTCCATGATAGGAGCCCATGCCACTCTCCCCAACCCCACCGAAGGGAAGTTTGGGGCTGCTCAGATGTAGTATCGTATCGTTGATGCAACCACCACCGAAGGAGAGCTCCTGCATGACGCGCTGCTGGGTCTTCTTGGATTGACTAAACAGGTAGAGCGCAAGAGGATGTGGGCGCGATCGGATCTCCTCCATCGCGTCATCCAATTTCTCATACGTTCGGACAGGAAGAATGGGGCCAAAGATTTCCTCCTTCATGACGGCATCCGCCGGTAAGACCCCATCCAGAATCGTGGGGGAAATTTGCAGGGTGTCTCGATTTACTTCCCCCCCAAAGTAGATGGTTTGGCGATCGAGGAGAGAACATAGGCGATCAAAGTGTCGCTGGTTCACGATGCGCCCATAATCGGAAGACTCCAGGGGATTGGTTCCGTACTGTAAGGCAATCTCCTTTCGAAGGGCTTCCAGAAGCTCTTCCTTCACGGATTCCTGCACCAGAAGATAGTCTGGTGCCACGCAAGTCTGACCGCAGTTTAAGAACTTGCCAAACACAATACGGCGCGCCGCCAAGGATAGATTCGCCGTTTCGTCCACCAAACAGGGACTTTTTCCGCCAAGCTCCAAGGTGACGGGAGTCAAGTGCGCAGATGCCTTTTTCATCACTAAGCGGCCAACCTCAGTGCCGCCGGTGAAGAAGATGTGGTCAAAGGATTGTTCAAGCAGGAACTGGGTTTCCGGCACGCCACCTGGGATAATGGTACAAAGGTCTTTTGGAAGGCACTCAGACAGCAGGTGGAATAACGCCTTTGCAGTCTTCGGAGCATATTCGCTGGGCTTAATGATCACCGTATTGCCAGCGGCAATGGCAGCAATGGCGGGAGCCAAGGCCAAAAGAACGGGATAGTTCCAAGGACTAATCACCAGCACACAGCCCAGCGGACAGGGGATAATCTGACCATAAGAAGGAAACTGGGAAAGGGAGAGGGACACCCGTTGAGGTTTGGCGAGGGAAGGCAGATGCTTGTCATAGTACTGAATGTCCGCAAGAAGCATGGAAAGCTCGGAAACATACGCTTCGGTCTCGGATTTCCCCAAATCCTCGAACAGGGCAGCCAGTAACTCCGACTTTCTTGCCAAAATCCCGTCACGGAGACGGCGAAGTGCACTGCGCCGGAACGAAATTGACTTTGTTTTTCCACTTTGAAAATACGCGCGCTGAGAAGCGATTCTATTCACAATTCGATCCTGATTCATCCAATCCCTCCAAAACATTGTGGAATAATCTTGCTATTAGTGTAACACTTTACGGGCATTTCTACAAGATTGGAAGCAAAACATTGGAACCAAAACAAAACTCCCGTTGGAAGAAATCCAACGGGAGTTTTGCGATTAGGGAGAGGGGGAAGCAGTACGGGAGCGCGTCATCAATCTTTTGGCTTCCTCAATGAGGTCTGGAGATACCTCTTGCTCTAGGCTGACCCGGACCAGTTCCGGAACGGCCTGCTTTAGCTCTGCCTCAATGAGCGTCTCATTGGTCATCAAAGCGGCCGGACAAGTGGAGCACTGCCCAAGCAGGCGCAAGTGGAGGACGCCATCTTCGTAGGAGAGAATCTCCGCGTCACCCCCGTGGGCACGCAAATGAGGACGTATGCGCTCCTCCAACAAAGTTTCGAATCGTTGCATCATAAGAATCCCTCCTATACACGCGAATTAATCTACAATGTGAGCGATGGTTTTTGCCAGTTCCTTTTTATGCTCCAGGTTGCCTTGGCGGGCAATCATAACGCGTTGTGCCTGGGGAGAACCGGCGCCGTGCAAGGACTCGGTCAGGTAACCGACGGAAGCGGAACCCATGCAAAGGGTCTCGATGAGACGCAGGATGCGCATCCGATTCTCGGTCGATACGCTGGCATTGCCCATCAGATACTTGTTGACCCAAGGCCCGGTGAACTCGCCGTGCAGGTCAGCCTCGGAGGGAGCCGTTACCACGAAGCCACCAGCAATATCTTCTGCCAAACGAGCAATTTCATACGGGAAGCGAGTGACGTTTTGCTTGCAAACATTCGCGAGCAGGAGGTCAATGAGATAGCTGCCCGAAGGTGTCTTAGTGCCCTCGGCGGAGCAGGCAATGCCGCAGGAGTACATGGTCTCATTCAGATGAATCATTTCAATGAGTTTATCCTTAATGTGGCTTGCCTTGGGAACACCGTTATAGTCGGCAACCAGAGCCGAAGCACCAATGAGGACGTCGCCAACGCCGACCTTACAGCCGCCGTAGCTCTGACGATGATAGCCGGAGAAACGTTCCACCAACATGGTGGCAAATTCCGTTTCACCATTCATAAAGATGCGGTCGTTGGGAACGAAGACGTCATCAAATACCACGAGGGCTTCCACGCCGCCGAACTCAACGTTTCCGACGTCCAGGCTGCTGTTTTCCAGCTTTCTGGTGTCGCAGCTTTGACGGCCGATGATGATGTAGATGCCTTCCGCATCGGTGGGCACGGAGAAGGAGACGGCATAATCCCGGTCCTCGGGGCTCATGGCAACGGTGGGCATGACCAGCACCTCGTGGGAGTTGCACATACCGGTCTGATGGGCTTTGGCTCCGCGCACCACGATGCCGTCGGGACGGCGCTCCACCACACGCAGGTACATATCGGGATCGGGCTGCTTATGGGGGGGGAGGCTACGATCTCCCTTTGGATCCGTCATTGCACCATCCACCACCAGATCCTGCTTTTGGCACATGGCAACAAAGCGTCGGAAGTTTTCGTGATAGGAGGTGCCGTGGGCCTGGTCAATTTCAAAGGTAGTGCTAAACACGGCGTTAAAAGCGTCCATACCCACGCAGCGTTGGAAGCAGGAAGCGGTTTTCTGTCCGAGAAGACGCTGCATTTTCACCTTGTTCACCAAGTCCTGAGTGGACTCATGAATGTGAGTAAACCGATTGACGCGCTCGCCCGTGAAGGGAGACATAGCCGTCATAAGCTCCTGGTGTTGGGGCATTTGTGCCATGTCATAGGTCATGCGGACGGAGTTGACGGAAGGGCTGAGAATGGGGTCGTCCACCGGGTTTTCCACCGGCTTGCCGAACATATACACCTTGAGGTTTAGTTTGCGCAGGCTCTCAATGTATTCTTTTCCAGTCATTAAAGACATAATGAACATCCTTTCTGTATGTCACGCTTGTTTTTCGTGAAAGTTATGGATAAAATAGTAGTAAAAGTACAAACGGGGAAGGGTGAAGGCGATGGCAACTTTGATGCTGGGAACCGTGTTTGAGGAAACCAAGTATAAATATCAACTAAAGCTCCTGGCCGGCAACGAGGGACTTCACCGTTCCCTGCGTTGGCTCTATTTTTCGGAAGATATCAGCAATGCCGAATTTCTTCGCGGCGGCGAGCTTATGGTGCTCACCGGCTATGGATTGCAGGGGGAGGAATCACTATCCCACTTTCTCCGCATGCTCATCAGCCGAAATTGCTGTGGGGTTATCATCAACGTAGGTAAGTACATTTTTGAGGAAAAGATCCCGCAGGAAATCTTGGATCTTTGCAATGAGCATCAGTTTCCACTCATTACCATGCCTTGGAAGTTTCACCTCACCGACATTATACAGGAATACAGCCAACAAATCTTCTCCCGAACCCACGAGCAAGCTCGGATTAACGACATTTTTCAAAGGCTTTTGTTGGACTGTAAGCTCTGCTCTGACGAGGATCGGGCCAAACTGCTGGCGCACCACTTTGATCCGGATGGAACCTACTGCGTGGCGCGTTTCATTTGGCAGGCAAAGGGAGAGCAACGACCGCCGTCCACGCTGGAACGGGATTTGCATGTTTTAACGGAGAATCACTTGAACCAAGCAGGAACCCTTTGCTGCGGCTTTGTTTATCAGGATCAGTTGATTCTGGTGTTTCATGGACTCAGCGAGGGAATGGTAGAGGAACAGGTGGGGCAAATTGTGCAGCTTTGCGAAGCGAGTTTCCCGAACGTGAAGATTCTTTGTGGCGTCGGTTCCTCCCTGGTGGGGATTACTCAACTGTGCGAGAGCTATGCACGAGCGGGTCTTTCCTTGCAATGTGCCTTGGCGGGAAAAGGGAATGGGCAATCGTTTTCTAGGCTTGGGATTTATCAGCTCTTTTATACTTGCCACGATGCCCGCGTTCTCTCCCAGTTTACCGAGGTGCTGCGTCCCTTAGAAACCTATGATACCCAGTACGGCAGCCAGTTGGTGGAAACCTTACGCCTCTACCTTCGCTTTAGTGGCAGAGTGAATCAGGTTGCCGATGAGATGTATTGCCATCGCAACACCACGAACTATCGCATCAAAAAGATTAAATCCTTGCTTGGAATGGACTTGGATGAACGAGAGACGATCTTTAAACTCCAAATGGCCTTTTATCTAAAGGAATACCAGAGTTTGCTGCCCTAAAAGGAGCTTATAGAAGAGCCTGTATGGAGGCTTCTAAGATATCGAGACCAGCGGCCAGCTGCTCATCGGTCATGGTGAGCGGAGCCAGGAAGCGAATGACGTTTCCGTATGTACCTGCACTTTCAATCATGAGACCCCGACGGACCGCCTCTTGCACCAGATTGTTCACAAAGGCTGGGTTTGGCTGGCGGCTTTCGGGATCGATGACAAACTCAAGGCCAAGCATGCCGCCCAGTCCGCGGACATCGCCCACCACCGGATAGTTTTCTTGGAGGCGGAGAAAACGTTCCCTTGCCACCCTGCCAATCTCGGCAGAACGATCCGCCAGGTGATCTCGTTCCATCACTTCAATGACCTTCAAGGCAGCGGCACATGCAAGCGGGTTACCGCAATAGGTTCCGCCGATGACCCCTCCGGGGACGGCTTCCATGATGTCCTCTCTTGCAACGATGGCAGACAGGGGGACACCAGCGGCAATGGACTTTGCGGTGACTAGGATGTCCGGTGCGGCTCCTTCTGCTTTCCAGTAGTCCGAAGCAAACATCTTTCCCGTGCGGCAAAAGCCGGTCTGAACCTCATCGGCAATCAGCAGGATGCCGTGCTGGTCACAGATGCTGCGCAGGGCCTTGACCCAAGGCAGGGGAGCCGGGATAAAGCCGCCTTCGCCCTGTAGGGGTTCCACCACAATGGCTGCGACCTGTTCCGGTGGAGTTGCTTCCTCAAAGACGCTCTGGATGCTCTCAAGGTAGTAGTCCAGTTCGCGCTCCTTGGGCAAGCCTTCGGGGTTCCGGTAGAGATAGGGGAACTTAGCACGATAGATTCCATCAGGGAAGGGGCCCATGCCCTTGGCATACGCTTTCTTCGCCGTCATGGACATGGTCAGCATGGTGCGTCCGTGGAAGGCACCGGAAAATACGATGATATTGGGACGCTTGGTGAAGGCTTTGGCTACCTTTACGGCGTTTTCGTTAGCCTCTGCGCCGGAATTGGCGAAGAAGGCTCTTTTTTTATCTCCTTGCACGGGGACAATGGAACAAAGCTTTTCCGCCAGCGCCACATAGCCTTCGTGAGTAACGATGTTAAACATGCCATGGAAGTACCGATCGGCCTGTTCTTTCACAGCTTCCACCACTTCGGGATGGGTATATCCGATGTTGAGCACCCCCACACCGCCGATCCAATCCAAGAATCGGTTTCCATCCACGTCTTCGATCATAGCACCTTCCCCCCGAGCAATGACGACGGGATAGGCACAGCGAATGGCGGAGGGAATGGCCGCACTGCGTCGTGCAATTACGGCGGCTGCGTTGGGCCCTGGTAAGCTTTCGGTCTTAATTTCTGGCAATGCCTGACGTAGCATAGAGAACACTTCCTAACCTATATAGTTTGAGGCAGATGCGAGAGGGCTTAATAAAGGGAGCGATAGATGTTATAGACGGCAGCGTCGTCCAAAGGAACAAAGTTGTTGGCCATTAGGCGGGTCTGATTCTCGCGAACGGAATCGGTAAAGCTCTGAATCTCGGTTTCGGTCATGCCATACTCACGCAAAGGACGTTTCGGAATGAGTACATTCAGCAAGTCCTCCAAGTTGTCGTACACCGTATCCGGATGACAACCGAGGATGTCGGCCATAAAGGCGTTTAAGTGGGCGATTTCTCCATCGGTTCGGATGCTAAGGTATTTTTTCAAGACCCCGGTAAACATGGCATAGTTTGCCTCACCGTGAGGGACATGGTAGACGGCACCCAGGGGATAGCTCAGCGCATGGACAGCGGCGCATCCTGCGTTGCCAAAGGCGATCCCGGCATAGTTTGCCGCCAGCAAAAAGTCGGACAAAAGAGGAATTCTGGCTTCTTGACCCTGATCGCGAATGGTGAGAAAGCCCCGCAAGATCATGTCAATGGCGCGGTAGCCAAAGAGCTTGCTCAGATCGCTGGCTTTCGGGGAAAGGCTAGACTCCACGGCGTGAACTAGAGCATCAATGGAGCTGGTTGCGAAAAATCGGAAGGGCAGACCTTCCAGCAGTTCCGGAATGAGAACCGCTTGATCCGCGAAGAGTGCCTCGTGGGCGAGCCCCTTCTTGGTTCCACGGCTTAGGAGGGCTAGGATGGAAATGTTCGTGACTTCGCTGCCGGTTCCGCAGGTGGTAGGAATTAGGATCAGTTCCTTCTCTTTCACGGGGGGAACCTTGCCGTCGAACAGATCCAAAAGGGAGCCATTCTGCTGCAATACTAAGAGCTTAGCAATGTCAAGCACGGCACCACCACCGATGCCGATCACGCGCCGGAAGTTGGAAGGTAGGTCATGCAAGATGGCATCCACCATCGCATCACTGGGTTCGCCACTTCCGTACTTTTCCTGAAAGATGACACAGCAGGGAAGGCTCATATTCCCAAAGAATGGGGTGAAGATGTACTCATTGGTTAAAATCAAATCGTTAGGCCCAAATTGAAAGTGTGAAGCAAGTTCCTTGCAATTACTCATTTGTATGACCTTGGGTTTGATGGAAAATTCTTTCATAAAGTCGCCTCCTTGTCCGTTAATTCTGTTGTTTTGATGGTATCATCTTAGCATGGGTTAGAAAAAAACAAAATGGAGCGAAAGCCTAAATTTAGTCCTCTGGCTTGGTGCTAAGGCACAAAAGAGAAAACCAATGAATCGAGAGAATGTAGCAAAATGTGCGGATCGGGATCGCTGTGTGCTTGACAGGGGTACACACCAATGATATGATGTGGATAAATCAGAGCGAACGCATGGAACCGTAGGGGATGGAGAACAGCTTGTTTTATTGGGGCAACCGGAACCGAACATGAGGCGCCAAGGATGGAAATGTTTTCGGATTTTGACGGGAATGCACCAAAAAGGTGCATTCCCGTTTTATTATTCGCAAAAGTGAACATCCTAGATGGATTGAGAATGAGGGTTGAAAGGGGTATTTCATGGAGAAAACAACACCACTGTTTCAAATGCATGAGCAGGAAGGCGGGAAGATTGTGCCCTTTGCGGGCTATCTCTTGCCAGTGCAGTACAAAGACATCCTAGAAGAGCACATGGCTGTGCGAGAGCGGGCAGGACTGTTTGACGTTTCCCACATGGGCGAACTTCTGCTGACCGGACACGATGCCCTTGATACGCTCCATTACCTATGCAGCAATCGCTTCCACGACATGCAAGATGGTAGGGTGCGCTACACCCTCCTGTTAAACCCACAAGGCGGCGTGATCGATGATCTTTTGGTTTATCGCTTGTCGGCGGAGCGTTACCTTTTAGTCGTAAACGCCTCCAACCGAGAAAAGGACGCGGCCTGGATCAAGGAGCACCTTTTGGGGAATACCCAACTAGAGGATTGCTCGGATCACTTCGCTCAGCTTGCTCTTCAGGGACCAAAAGCAAAGGAGATCTTGGAAAAGCTGGTGAAGGCAGAGGAGATCCCGGCGAAATACTACACCTTTACGGAAGAGGCTCTCGTGGGAGACATTCCCTGCCTACTCTCACGTACGGGGTATACCGGCTCCTTTGGCTATGAACTCTATTGCCCTTCCGACGACGCTAAGAAGCTTTGGAAGCTCCTACGCGAGGCCGGAGAAGAATTCGGACTCCTTCCCTGTGGACTGGGTGCGCGTGATACCTTGCGTCTTGAGGCGGGGATGCCGCTGTACGGCCACGAGATGGATGATGAGGTCAGCCCAATGGAAACCGGTTTGGGCTTTGCGGTGAAGCTGGATAAGGAGGAAGACTTTATCGGAAAGAAGGCCCTCATGGAGCGGGGAGAGCCCACCGTGACCCGAGTGGGTCTTAAAGTCGTTGGTCGAGGCATTGTGCGCGAGGAGTGTCCTCTCTTTGTGGGACAGGAAGAAGTGGGGAAGACCACGTCAGGAACCTTCCTACCTTACCTAAAAGGAGCGTATGCGATGGCACGTGTGAACAGAAGCTATGCAGAGCTTGGCACAAAGCTGATGGCTTCCGTGCGAGGCAGAATGATTGAAGTCGAAGTGGTTCCACTTCCGTTTTATCAAGCCTAAGCCGCCGGAATTGGCGATATTGGAAAGGAGAAGCGAATTATGAATCTTCCAAAGTCAATGGTATTTACCAAAAGTCATGAATGGGTGAAATTTTTATCCGAGGATACCGCACTCATTGGCCTGAGTGATTACGCCCAGGATCAAATGGGAAGCTTGGTCTTTGTAAACCTCCCCATGGTGGGCGATGAGGTGATCGCAGGGGAACCCTTGGGTGATGTGGAAAGTGTGAAGGCTGTTTCAGACGTCTATTCTCCCGTGACCGGCACGGTCAGCCGGGTCAATGAAGAGCTGCTGGATGCGCCGGAATCCATCAATCAGGATCCGTATGCAGCATGGCTTGTGGAGGTCAGTGACATCAGCGATCGGGATGACTTTCTTTCCGCCACTGAGTACGAGGAATTCTGCTTAAAGGAGGAGTAAACATGGGGCATTACCTGCCAAGCACGGATCGTCAGCGGGAGGAAATGCTTCGCGCACTTCGAATCCAATCCTTAGAGGAACTGTATCGCGATTTGCCGGAGGGATTGGTCTTATCGGATGGGCCAAAGATCCCCAAGGGACAAGGTGAACTGGGCGTATTGCGCAAGTTCTCCTCCATGGCCGCAGAAAATCGCGTCTTCTCCAGTGTGTTTCGAGGCGCCGGAGCCTACCGGCACTACATTCCTGCCGTAGTGTCCTCCGTGGTGTCGAAAGAGAGTTTTGTGACGGCCTATACCCCCTATCAGGCAGAAATCTCCCAGGGGGTTCTGCAAGCCATTTTTGAATATCAAACCATGATTTGTGCCCTGACCGGACTGGACGCCTCCAATGCTTCCGTGTATGACGGAGCCACTGCGGCGGCCGAAGCGGTTGCCCTCTGCCGCGATCGGAAGCGCAGTCGTGCCCTCATCTCGGCGGCTTCGAACCCGCAGGTGATCCAAGTGGTGAACACCTACTGCTGGGCAGCGGGATATGAGATTGAGCTGATTCCAGAGCGGGATGGAGTGACCGACCTAGAGGTGCTGGAAACGCGCTTGGGGCCCGATGTCTCCTGTGTCTATCTGGAACAGCTGAGCTATTTTGGTCAGATGGAGGATGCGAAGGCAGCGTCTTCCCTTACGCATCAAGCGGGGGCGAAGTTCATTCTCGGTGTCAATCCCATTGCAGCGGCTCTGTTGCCGTCCGCGGCAGAGTGCGGTGCAGATATTGCTGTGGGGGAAGGACAACCATTGGGGATACCCCTGTCCTTTGGTGGTCCTTACCTAGGCTTCATGGCTGCCACCGATGCACTCACTCGAAAACTTCCGGGACGCATGGTGGGAGAAACCGTCGATGCGAACGGCAATCGGGCCTTCGTTCTGACCCTACAGGCGCGTGAGCAGCACATCCGAAGGGAAAAAGCCAGCAGTAACATCTGCTCGAACCAAGCTCTCTGCGCAACTGCCGCGGCGACCTATCTTGCGGCAATGGGGCCACAAGGCCTGCGAGAGGTTGCCCAGCAGTGCTATCAAAAGGCGCACTACTTTGCCGAGGCTCTCGCAACAATACCGGGCCTTACCTTGCGCCACAAGGGGGAGTTCTTCCATGAGTTTGTCACCGACCTTCCTGGGGATGCAGCCAAGCTACTGGAAGCCTTAGAAGCACAGGGAATTCTGGGCGGCCTTCCCTTGCCCGACGGAGGAATTCTCTGGTGTGTGACGGAAGTGAACGCTAGGGAAGAGATGGACACCGTGGTAAAACTGGCTCGGGAGGTGTGTGCATCATGAAGTTACTATTTGAAAAAAGCATTCCGGGGAGACGCTCTTACTACTTAGCACCCTGTGACGTACCAGAGTACACGCTTCCTGCTCCTATGCAGCGACAGGAAGCCCTCGATCTTCCAGAACTATCCGAGACCGACGTCAGTCGTCACTACTCGGCCTTAGAACGCTTGTCCTTTGGTGTGAATCAGGGCTTTTATCCCTTGGGAAGTTGTACAATGAAGTACAACCCTAAAATCAACGAGAAACTAGCCGCTCTGTCCGGATTTACTGAGATCCATCCCCTTCAGCCGGAGCATACCGTGCAGGGTGCCTTGCGTGTTCTCTATGAGGCTGAGCGCTCCCTTTGTGAGGTTACGGGTATGGACGCGATGACCTTTCAGCCGGCCGCGGGTGCCCATGGGGAGCTGACGGGTTTGATGCTGATCAAACGGTACCATGAGGCCAGAGGTGATACCCCGCGCAGGAAGATCATTGTGCCCGATTCCGCACATGGCACCAATCCGGCGACGGTTTCCATGTGTGGCATGGAGGTCGTAAACCTGAGCTCGGGGGCAGATGGCTGCGTCGATTTGGAGGCCCTTCGCCAGGCGGTGGGGCCGGATACGGCGGGATTTATGCTCACCAATCCCAATACGCTGGGCATTTTCGATCCCAATATTATGAGGATTACGGAAATCGTTCATGAAGCCGGCGGACTTTGCTACTACGATGGGGCCAACCTGAATGCCGTGGTAGGGGTTGTGCGTCCGGGGGACATGGGCTTTGACTGCGTCCATCTGAACCTACACAAGACCTTCTCCACGCCCCATGGCGGCGGTGGGCCGGGAAGCGGAGCCGTGGGTTGTAAGGCAAGGTTGGAGGCCTATCTTCCGGCTCCTCGTGTCGTGATGTCGGAAGAAGGGAAACTCTCCCTACAGCAAGATTGCCCGGAAAGCATCGGAAAGGTGCGAAGCTTTTATGGGAACTTCCTTGTGGTACTCCGCGCATTTGCCTATCTGACGACCCTGGGGCAGGATGGTCTTCCGGAAGTCGCGAAGAATGCCGTACTCAATGCGAACTATCTCATGAAGCGCTTGTCCGAGCGCTTTACCATCGTCAACCAAGGCTTCTGTATGCATGAATTCGTGATCACCATGGAGCGGGAGGCGAAAGAAAAGCATGTGACGGCCATGGATATGGCAAAAGCACTGCTCGACTGTGGCATGCATCCCCCTACCATGTATTTCCCCCTCATCGTGAAGGAAGCTTTGATGGTTGAACCCACGGAGACGGAAGGGAAGGAGACCTTGGATGAGGCCGCCGAGATCTTCCTGTCTCTCTACGATCGGGCGATGGCGGAACCGGAGACCATGCATGAGTACCCCAAGGAAACCGTCATTGGTAGGCCCGATGAAGTCAGGGCAGCAAGGCATCCAAACTTGCGCTATCGCAAAGCGGAGTCGTAAGTGAGAAGACGAAACAAAGGAGGTGCTTCCTTGGGAGAGCAGTTTGACCTCATTGTCATTGGGGGAGGGCCGGGGGGCTACGTGGCAGCCATTAAAGGGGCGCAGCAGGGCCTTCGTGTTGCTCTGGTGGAAGAAGGTGAGCTGGGCGGTACTTGTTTGAATCGGGGCTGTATTCCAACCAAAACCTTGATGCATGCAGCCTTTCTCTATCAGGAAATGAAGGAAGCGGCAGAGCTGGGGATTTATGCCGAAGGCTTACGGTACGACCTTTCTGCCCTCTATCAACGAAAGGAAACCGTAGTCCAGGAGCTTCGGGAAGGGGTATCGGGTCTCTTGCGGGCCAATGGCATACAGTGTTATGAGGGCCGTGGGTATCTCTCCGCGGCGGATACCGTTGTCCTTTCGGGAACCGAAGAGGTCACGCTTCACGCTTCTCGGATATTGCTTGCGGTGGGAGCCAAGCCGCAAAGGCCACCCATTCCGGGCATGGAACTTCCTGGGGTTCTCACCAGCGATGAAATCCTACACAGCCCTCCCACGGCCTGCCAACACTTGGCCATTCTGGGCGGTGGGGTGATAGGCTGTGAGCTTGCCTCGGTCTATGGCGCTCTGGGCTGTGAAGTAACGATCTTGGAAGCTGCCGAGCGAATTTTGCCTCTGGCGGATCGAGAAATTTCGCAGAATCTCACCATGATCTTGAAAAAACGAGGCGTGTCCATCCGAACAGGCTGCTTGGTAGAGGAAATTAAACCAAGGGGCGATGGCCTCTCCCTGACCGGAAACGATAAAACGGGGGTGTGCACCATTGCGTGCGACCATCTTTTGGTTTCCGTGGGGAGAAAGGCGAACTGCGAGGGTCTTTGGAACCCTTCCCTGGGGATAGAAACCGCATCGGGTGGAATTGTCGTCAATGCGCAGTTTGAGACATCCGTTCCGGGAGTCTTTGCCATTGGGGATTGCGTGGCGGGCAGCCAGCAATTGGCGCATGTGGCTTCGGCACAGGCCGATCACGTCGTGGCAGGGATGATGGGGAAAAAGCCGGAAAAGAACCTTGCCTATGTGCCCAGCTGCCTTTACACCAATCCGGAAATAGCTTGGGTGGGACTCTCCGCCGACGAAGCAAAAAAGCAAGGTATCGAGGTAAAAACCAGTAAGTACCTGATGTCCGGCAACGGAAAATCGCTTTTGGAGGGGCAGGAGCGGGGCTTTATCAAGCTGGTGGTAGATGCCAAGACCGAAACCTTACTCGGCGCACAACTCATGTGTGGCCGGGCCACCGAATTGATTGCAGGCATCACCAGTGCCATTGCTTGCGCTTGCAAGGCAGAGGATCTTGCCAGCGTGATTTACCCCCACCCAAGCTTTTCCGAGGGATTGGGAGAAGCCTTGGAGGATCTCTTTGGCGGTGCGGTGCATGTAGCGCCGAAACGAAAACGAAACTAAATGCAAAGTGAGTCACAAGCATGGAGTGCTATTTCTACGTTTCCAAAGCAACAAACCCCTATCGCAACTTGGCCTTGGAGGAGCTTCTGCTGCGGCAATGCAAGCCAAATCAGGTGCTGCTTTACCTATGGCAGAATGACAATACCGTCGTCATTGGACGCAATCAAAACGCCTGGCGGGAGTGCCGCTTGGAAGCGTTTGTGGCGCAAAAGGGTCATTTGGCTCGGAGAATGACTGGCGGCGGAGCCGTATATCACGATTTAGGAAACCAAAATTTTTCCTTTATTGCAGGGAAAGCATGTTATCACCTGCCCCGTCAGACGGAGGTGATTCTAAAGGCTGTCAGGCGCTTTTCCTTGGATGCGGAGCAAAGTGGGAGAAACGACCTTCTGGTGCAAGGAAAGAAGTTTTCCGGTAATGCCTATTACAAAACCGAAAATGCAGCCTTGCAACATGGAACCATTTTGATCTCATCAGATTTGAGCAGACTGGAAGGTTACCTTGCGCCTTCCCCGGAAAAGCTACGGTCTAAGGGCGTCAAAAGCGTCCGGGAGCGAGTGATCAATCTTTCGGAGTTAAATCCGGAGGTGACCCCAGTAAGAATGCGCGCGGCTCTCTTGCAAGCTTTTGCAGAAGTGTACCAGAGCGAACCAAAGCCCTTTCCTCTGGAAGAGATTGACGGTGCTCTCTGGGAAAAACTCACGAAGCACTATGAATCAGAGGAATGGAGACTCAATCCTGTTTCTGACTTTCAAATTCAATTGCAGAAACGACTGTCCTTTGGAGAACTGGAGGTGCTGTTGCAGGTGGAGTCCGGTGTGGTCAAAGAGGCAAAGGTCTATTCTGACGCAATGGATTCTAACTGGGTTCGAAGTTTGGAGGCTGCGCTGGAAGGAACCTGCCTTACCCCGGAACGCTTAGCTAAGGCAGTTCCGGAAGGGGAGTGGAAGAAAGAAACGGCGCAGTATCTTTCGTCCTTATCATTCTAACAAAAAAGTCTGCATCCTCGGATGCAGACTTTTTTTATGAAACCATTTATTAAAATTGGCGGGTGCTTAAGCGCGCCATCGCCCGAGCCAAAGCAGCCTTGGAGCTGACAATGTCCTGATCACTCGCCTTCTGACGTAGACGCTCCTCGGCGCGTTGCTTTGCAGCCTCGGCACGTGCCACATCAATTTCTTCGGGGCGCTCCGCGGCAGAGAGAAGCAAAACCGTATAGTCGTGCATGATCTCCGCGATGCCACTGGTGACGGCAGCAAAGTGCCACTCCCCGTCGATCCGATAGCGCAAGGTGCCTGGTTTGACAATCGTGACCACAGGTTCATGCCCCGCTTGGACGCCAAACTCCCCGTCGATGATGGGGAGGATAAGAAACTCCACTTGCCCAACGAAAAATTGTCGATCAGGGGTAAGAACTTCCAAGGAAAAGGTCTTCATGGCAAAATACCCTCCAGTTTTCTTGCCTTGTTGCGGACTTCATCGGCGGTACCGACCATGTTAAAGGCCGCTTCCGGATAACGATCCAAATCGCCGCCCAAGAGAGCTTCGAAGCTGTTTAAGGTATCTTCCAGCTTGACGTAGCGACCTTCCAAGCCGGTAAAGACTTCCGCTACGGAGAAGGGCTGGGAGAAGAACTGCTGAATGCGACGGGCGCGTTCCACGATCTTCTTGTCGTCAGCGGACAGTTCTTCCATACCCAGGATGGCGATGATGTCCTGAAGCTCACGGTAACGCTGCAGAAGGGCCTGCACGCCACGGGCAATCTGGTAATGGCGCTGTCCCACCACATCGGGTTCGAGGATTCGAGAGGTGGATTCCAGAGGATCAACCGCTGGATAGATGCCCTGTTCCACAATCTTACGAGAGAGAACGGTGGTCGCGTCTAAGTGTGCAAAGGTGGTAGCAGGGGCGGGGTCGGTCAAGTCATCGGCGGGAACGTAGATGGCCTGCACCGAGGTGATGGAACCATTTTTGGTGGAGGTAATACGTTCTTGCAGTGCACCAATTTCATTGGCCAGGGTCGGCTGATAGCCAACGGCGGAAGGCATACGTCCCATCAGAGCGGAAACCTCACTGCCGGCTTGAATGTAACGGAAGATGTTGTCGATGAAGAGCAACACGTCCTGGTGCTTCTTGTTGCGGAAATACTCCGCCATGGTCAGTCCGGTGAGAGCCACGCGCATACGGGCTCCGGGGGGTTCGTTCATTTGTCCGAAGACGAGGGCGGTCTTATTCAAGACGCCGGAATCGCTCATTTCGTGCCAGAGGTCGCTGCCTTCACGGATACGCTCGCCAACGCCGGTGAAAATGGAATAGCCACCGTGTTCCGTCGCGATGTTATGAATCAGCTCTTGGATCAGAACCGTCTTGCCGACGCCTGCGCCGCCAAAGAGGCCGATCTTACCACCACGAGCATAGGGAGCCAGCAGGTCAATGACCTTAATGCCGGTTTCCAGAATGTCCACCACAGGGCGCTGTTCTTGGAACTTGGGTGGATCACGATGGATCGACCAGGTTTCTTCGGTTTTCACAGGGCCCTTGTTGTCAATTGGTTCGCCAAGGACGTTGAAAAGACGTCCTAAGGTCTCTTCACCTACGGGGACCGAAATCGGGCCGCCGGTGCAAGTAACCATAGTGCCGCGCGAAAGACCCTCACTGGGGGAAAGCATAATGCATCGCACGGTGTTGTTGCCCACGAATTGGGCCACTTCCATCATTAGTTGTTTGCCGTCCTGCTCCACGCGGAGTGCATCTTTAATGGCCGGAACATTACGATCCGGAAACTCCACGTCCACGACAGGACCCATTACTTGGATAATTTTTCCCGTATTCTGTGTCATCGTATCACGCCTTTCGGGTAAAACGGGGCACACCCCATTGGGGGTGCTGCGCCGTACTTAATCAAGGTTTGCCTGGGCTCCACCCACAATTTCCGTAATTTCTTGGGTGATGGCACTCTGCCTTGCTCGGTTGTAGGTAAGGTTTAGGCTGCGGAGCATCTCCTTCGCGTTCTTCGTGGAGGCATCCATGGCCGTCATGCGGGCACTCTGCTCACTGCAGAAAGATTCAACCAGTGCGCCAAAGAGCATGCCTGCCAAGTAATCCGGCACCAACTGATCCAATACTTCCGGTTCGGAGGGGTAGTAAGAAACGTTGTGCGGATAAGGATCGTCGGCCCGGGGGGTATAAGGAAAGATGTCCCGGCTTAAGGGAAGCAGCTGCACCAGCATGGGCTCTAAGTGAAGGGGGTTGATCATGTGGGTGTAGATAATCCAAACTTCATCCAGATCACCGGACAAAAACTGATGGAGCAACGGATTGGCCATCGCACGGCCCGTTGCCATGCTGGGGTTTTGCGAGGAATACACAAAATCCGGTGCCACGGTCAGGTTCTTGTTCGCTGCCCACAAGCGTCCCATCTGGCCCACCAGATAAAGAACCGGATGATTGGTCTTTCGAATCTCCTGTTCCGCCAGCTTTAAGATGTTATGGTTGTACGAACCTGCCAATCCCTTATCGCCCGTTACAACAATATACCCCACCTTGCGGTCCTCAGGGTTTAGGTCCGAACGCTGCTGGAAGAAGGGGTGCATCAATTTGGGTGAGTGATGCAGGATGTCCGCAATGGTGTAGGAAAGCTTATTGAAGTAAGGCATGACTTCGTTGAGTCGATTTCGTGCCTTACGCATGCTGGAGGAGGAAATCAGGTACATTGCATTGGTGATTTTTAGGGTAGCCTCGACGCTTTTGATGTGAGTGCGAATCTCCTTTATGCCTGACATACGCCCACCTGCTTTTTATACTCATCCAAGGCATTGCGCACGGTTTCCAGAGCAGGGCCAGGAAGGTCACCACTCTCGTTGATCGTATCCATGACGCTCTTGTTGGTCTCTTCCATGTAGTCTGCGAAGCCGGTGATAAACTCACCGATCTGAGCAAAGGGAACGTCATTGAGAAGAGCGTTTGTGGAAACGTACAGGATGACCACTTGGCGTGCGACGCTCATGGGTTTGTAGCGAGGTTGCTTCAAAATTTCAAGGAGACGCTTGCCTTGATCCAGGCTTTGCTTGGTCAAAGAGTCGAGGTCGGAAGAAAACTGAGTAAAGATTTCGAGCTCGCGGAAGCGGGCCAAGTCGATACGCATGGTACCCGTGGTCTTCTTGATGGCTCTGGTTTGTGCGGCACTACCGACGCGGGACACCGACAGGCCCACGTTAATGGCAGGGCGCTGACCGGCATTGAAGAGGCCTGTTTCCAGATAGATCTGACCATCGGTGATGGAGATGACGTTGGTGGGGATGTAGGCAGAAACGTCACCCGCCAGCGTTTCGATAATCGGAAGCGCCGTCATGGAACCGCCGCCATATTCCTCGGAAAGGCGGCAAGCACGCTCTAACAGGCGGGAGTGGAGATAGAAAATATCGCCGGGGTAAGCCTCACGACCGGGAGAGCGCTTCAGCAGCAGGGAAAGAGCACGGTAGGCCACGGCGTGCTTGGAAAGGTCGTCATAAATAATCAGAACGTCCTTGCCTTGGAACATAAAGTGTTCACCGATGGCAGCACCGGCATAGGGAGCCAAATACTGAAGGGAAGCGGGGTCGCTGGCGCTGGCGGAGACAATGATGGAGTAATCCATGGCACCATGCTCTTCCAGTGTGCTTCGAATCCGAGCAACCGTGGAGGCTTTCTGGCCCACGGAAACGTAGATGCAAATCATATTCTGACCTTTTTGATTCAGAATCGCATCGACGGCAATGGCAGTCTTACCAGTCTGACGGTCGCCAATGATCAACTCACGCTGACCGCGGCCGATGGGAACCATGGTATCAATGGCCAAAATGCCAGTTTGCATGGGGACGGTAACCGCTTTGCGGGTGACAACCCCCAAGGCTTCAAATTCGATGGGGCGGATGCCGGTGGTTTCGATGGGGCCCTTCCCGTCGATGGGCTCACCCAGTGCGTCGAGGACACGGCCAACCATGGCATCTCCAACAGGGACACTGGCGGGCTTACCCGTACGGCGGACCGGGCTGCCTTCCTGGATTCCGGTATCGGAGCCCAGCAGCACGCAACCAACGGTGTCGCGCTTTAAGTCCAGCACCATGCCGCAGACGCCCGTATCAAATTCTAGGAGTTCGCCGTACACGGCATTCTGAAGGCCGTACAGCGTCGCAATGCCGTCACCAACCTCGATTACGGAACCGGTCTCGGCCCGTTGGGTCTTTACATCATATCCTTCAATTTTTTCACGCAGAAGGGAGATGATTTCCTCCGGTCTTGCATTCATATGGCGTTCACCTCTTCTAAATAGCGGGATAAACCACGGATTCTACCGCGGATGCTTTGATCGTACGTGATGCCGTCCAGATTCAGGATGAAACCACCGATGATTTCAGGATCGATGCAGAACACAAGACGAACTTCCGGCTTGTTGTGGAGTTTGCAAAGGGCCTTTTTAAGGCGCTCCTGTTGAGACTCGCTGGGAATGCTGACGCAGGTTACGATGCATTCTGCCACCTGTTTCTCCTGCAAAATGAGCAGGCGATACTCCTGCACAATTTCGGGCAGGAGCCCAATGCGGCGGCTTTCAATCAGCAAGGTGAAAAAATTCAGCAAGAAGGGAGCGCTTGAAATCGTAGGCAATGCTTCCAGCACGGCTTCTTTTTCATTGCGAGAAATAATGGGAGACTTGAGGGCATCCCACAAAGGGGTATGCTCCAAAACAAAGTCGGCGGCCTCAAAGAAAGCGTTTTGTTCACAGCCAGCCTCATACAGCGCTTGCGCATAGCGGTGAGCAAGATAACTCATGAGGGATCACCAACCTCAGAGAGGAAGGACTCGATGAGAGCGTCGTCCTCGTCAGAGTTGCGGCCGTGGGCGGACACGCGAGCCGCAGCCATGAGGGCAAGGGTAGCCACTTCCTTCCGGACCCCAGACAGCATGGTTTGGCGTTCGGCCTCGATCTGCTGTTCGGTTTCCTCGGTCAAGCGCTTTGCATCCAGTTGTGCGCGTTTCATCACGGTCTGATACTCGTGTTCTGCGCGCATTTTGGCCTGGGCAATCAGCTGACCTGCCTCGTGTTGAGCATTTTTCAGCTTGTCGTCGTATTCTTCCAGCATGGCTTCTGCTTTGATGCGCTGATCTTCGGCAGCTGCAATGTTGTGTTCAATTTCCTGTTGACGGCTCTCGATCATGGCCGTGACCGGTTTAAACAGAAACTTTTTAAGTAAGAGATACAAGACGACGAGGTTAACCACCGTCCAGATCGCTGTACTAAGATGAAATTCAAGCATGGTGCTTGCCTCCTATTGGTTTATTTGAACAAGAGCACCAGAGAAATAACCAGGCCGTAGATTGCGGTCGATTCGGCCAAGGCACAGCCGAGTAAGAAGGTGCCGGTCAATTTGCCGGATAATTCTGGCTGACGAGCAATGGCCTGAACGGTTCCGGAAGTTGCAACGCCGATGCCGATACCAGCACCAATGCCGGTGGCAACTGCGATACCTGCGCCGATAAGTGTGAGTGATCCTGTGATCATGATAGTATCCTCCTTAAATCTGTCTTTCTGAATTAATCGTGTTCTTCTTCTTCGTTATGAATGCTTTCGTGGGTAAACAAGATGGTCAGGAATACAAAAACAACTGCTTGCAGAATCCCGTCGAACAGGTCGAAGTATATGGCGAGGGGAACGGGAATGAAGGCTGGTGCGATGCTGAAGATCATTTCCATGACAATAAAGCCCGCAACGATGTTACCAAAGAGACGGAAGCACAGAGCGACCGGTCGAATAGCAACTTCCATTAAGTTGATGGGCAAGAGAAATGCCATTGGTTTGGTGAATTTTTTAAGTCCGCCCCAAAAGCCTTGATACAGGAATTGGGAACCATAGATGAGAAGCAGACTTAAGGCAGCTAGGGTTGCGGTTACCGAGAGGTTTTGCGTTGGTGGCGGGATATGCAATAGGCCAGTCAGGTTACAGACCAGCAAGTAAAGTGCGATTGAGCCCAACCATGGAGCGTATACACGCCAATGTTTTCCTAAGTTCTGTTTGCAAAGATCATAAAACACCGTCACGCCCGCTTCGAGAACCATCTGCGGCTTAGAAGGAACTTTCTTCAGATTCCGCGTTAGAAGAATCGAAATTAACACCAGAAAGGCCATAACACCCCAACTGACGGCTACGGCATTTGGAACCGAAAAAAGACCAAAAATTGAGACATCGGGTGCACCTTCCATAATCTCGTGCAGAACATTGTTTATCTTTTCCATGTTGTACCACCCCCTTTTGCGTTCATCATAATGCGACAAAGTAATTCTCGCTAGCCTTTTGAAACTAAAAAAAGAGATTTGCATTGTATAATCGGAACAGGTATAATAAAACCTGAAAAAGTGTTGCTTGTCCAAGCCTGAAATTGCCAGGGTTTGAAAAAGAAGAGGAGGGGAATCGGATGGAAAATACGCAACAAACCCCCATTCGCACACAGATTTTTATGGTCAATCTGATCGTCATCGGCGTGACCATTGTGCTCACTCTGTTCGGCACCCTTTACATTACCCTCAATGAAAACCACAAAACCCGGGACCGCACGCTGATGAACTCCGCACAGGTACTAGCCCGCATCCCCATCGTCACCCGGGACCTGGAAGCCGGAGTCCCCACAGAGGAGCTTTGGGAATTTCTTGATATCTCCATTGCTAAGATCAGTGACATTGATATCATTGCCGTGGCGGATGTGAATAACATTCAATACTACTATCCCGACCGTGAATTAATTGGGAAGCCCTATGCCGGAACGGTACAGCAGCGAATCTTAGATGGAGAGCCGGCCTTTAACTCGGACGATACCGGCATTTCGGGAGCGGAACGCTGTGCCTATGCACCGGTATTGGGAGAAAACGGTCAGCTCTTGGGCTTTGTTATGGTGGGAATCTACATGCGAAGCGTCACGCAAGCCATTGTGAGCAATGTGCTATCCTTTGTCATGATCGCCTTCGTTTCCATCGCCTTTGGTGCGATGCTGTCCTTTCAGTTGTCCAACCGCATTAAGAGTTCTCTGATGGGGTATGAACCCGAGGTGTTAATGGGACTATTCCATCAGCGGGAGGATGTGTTGGATGCCTTGGAAGAGGGTATCCTATCCATTGATGAACATGCAAATATCATGTACGTGAATAAAGCGGCTGCCAAGATGCTGGGCAGGGAGAGAAAAACCTTAGAGGGAAGGCCCCTGCAAGAAGTCTTTCCCAAATCAAACCTGCAACGAGTGTTAAAATCCAAGCGGGCCGAACATAACATTCCACTTAGTTTTTCCCCGGATGAACGAGTTTTATCCGATCGCATGCCCATTTGGCAAGACGGTCGCGTCATTGGTGCGGTAACGATTTTGCGCAACCGCACGGAGGTAACCCGCCTGGCGAAGGACTTAACGGGAGTGCGGCACATGGTCGAGGCCATGCGAGCCTATACCCATGAGTTCATGAACAAACTGCATGTCATACTTGGCCTTTTGCATTTGGGTCAAATCGAAAAAGCCGAGGCATACATCATGGATGTCACAAGCATTCAGCGAAAAGCGGTGGGCGCCATTATGAATTTGATTGAGGATCCTTCCGTTGCGGCGCTTTTGGTGGGAAAAACCAGCCGATGTGCCGAACAGGGGATTCGCCTGATCCTTGGCAATGACAGCCGCTTACGAGCCGATGAGCACATTCTCCCAACGGATGCCTGTGTAACCATTCTAGGAAACCTAATTGAAAATGCCACGGAAGCCTTAAGTCAGAGTGTACCGGGAGTGAAAGAAATCATTGTAAGTCTGCATGAGACGGAGGATACTCTGCTTCTCTGTGTGGAAGACACTGGCCCGGGGATGGAACCAGAAATCGTCAAAAACATCTTTAACAAAGGGTTTTCAACGAAAAGCGCAGAGCGCGGCACCGGCCTGTCCTTAGTGCACGCAGTCGCGCTGGCCTATGATGGGCAAGTGCGGGTAGAATCCGAGCCCGGAGTTGGCACAACCTTTGTTCTGACCTTCCAACGATGCGTAAGAAAGGATGAACCTTTTGTATAAAGTGGTGATTGTCGAAGACGATTATATGATCTCAATGCTAAACCGTAGCTTTACGGAGCGGGATAAACGCTTTCAAGTATTGGGTGAGTTTTCTTCCGCAAAAAAGGCCTTGCCCTACGTACTTTCCAATGCCGTGGATCTTATTATTCTAGATGTTTACATGCCACTCATGAACGGGGCCGAGTTTTTACGAGAGCTTAGAATGCTGGGATCCAAGGTAGATGTGATTGTTGTCACCGCAGCCCATGAAATTGACATGCTCAATGAGCTGCTCAAGATGGGGATCACGGACTATGTCATTAAGCCCTTTACGGCCCAGCGGTTTCAGCAGGCCTTGGATGGCTTCTGTCAGCAACGTGCCACATTGGAGGGGAAAGATCGCATCTGCCAATCGGATGTGGATAAACTGCTGTATACCTCGCCGGTTCGTCCCGTGGTTCCCAAGGGCTTACA
Organism: [Clostridium] viride DSM 6836; assembly: GCA_000620945.1. GTDB lineage: Bacteria > Bacillota > Clostridia > Oscillospirales > Oscillospiraceae > Evtepia > Evtepia viridis. Next base: position 209,181 of record JHZO01000004.1, read on the forward strand.
GGAAAAGACCTTAGAAAAGATTCGCAGGGAATTGTCACAGGAAGAGCAAACCTGTGAGTTGATTGCGGGGAAAACCGGACTTTCCGTCGTGACGGCCAGACGGTACCTTAACTTTTTGTTGGAAGAAGCTTGCGATGTCAAAAGTCGCATTAAATATGACACAGGCGGTCGACCAAGCGTAGTATATTGGTTGGTGGAGGACGTGGAGTCGAGGCAAGCGCCCGCAAAAGAATGAATTTCTTGTCGTTACTTTGTCTAAACCATATTGACATAGCATCCTGAACATGGTAAGATACTTCGAAATAAATTTTTGAAGGAAAGGGAGCGGTTTGGGATGATGAGTCAAGGTTACCTGGCAAGAGCAGACAAACCATCCTATGGCTACCTCTTCCAAACACAATTTTTCATTTCATATTTTACTTGATAAAGATTATTCGAGATCATTTCTCGGATAATCTTTTTTTATGGAACCATACTGACAGCAGATGTTTTTTCGAGCAACGATAGGAGGAAATACGAGCCATGCATACACCAATCTACTTAGTGTTGGCCAACGGGACGGTCTTAGAAGGGGAATCCTTCGGAGCCGTTGGCGATACCGTGGGCGAGATCGTCTTTGCCACGGGGATGACAGGATACATTGAAACGCTGACCGATCCCAGTTACTATGGGCAAATTGTGGTGCAGACCTTTCCACAGGTGGGAAATTACGGGATCATCGGGGCAGATTTCGAATCCACACGCCCTTGGCTGGAGGCCTATGTTGTGCGCGAAGCCTGTGAAGAACCCTCGAACTTTCGCTCGGAAGGAAGCTTGGATGGGTTTTTAAAGAAATATGGGGTTCCGGGGATTTGTGGTTTGGATACCAGACGCCTGACCAAGATCATTCGAGAAAGCGGCGTCATGAATGGAAAGCTGACGAGCAAATCTCCTTATGATCATCTGGACGAAATCTTGGAGGAAATCCGTTCTTTTCGGATTACCCATGCTGTGGAGTCCGTCACCTGCAAGCGGGCAACGGTGTCGGTGTGTGAAGAGGAGCGCTTCCATGTGGTTTTGATGGATTTCGGCTTGAAGGAAAATATCAAGCGCAGTCTTATGGCACGTGGTTGTACAGTGCAAGTGGTTCCTGCCCATACGTCAGCCGAAGAGATTCTGGCCCTAAAGCCAGATGGAATCATGCTCTCGAATGGCCCCGGGGATCCAGCTGAGAATATTGAGGTCATCGCAACCATAGAAAAGCTGCTTTCCAGTGGAGTGCCCATGTTTGGAATCTGTTTAGGCCATCAGCTGACGGCACTGGCGGCAGGGGCTAAGACCATCAAGCTCAAATATGGGCACCGTGGTGGCAACCAGCCGGTGAAGGATTTGTTCAGCGACAAGGTGTATATCACCAGTCAGAATCACGGCTATGCGGTGGACAGCAGTTCGCTGCCTCCCCAGGTCGGCACAGTCAGTCATATCAACTTGAACGATGGCACCTGCGAGGGAGTGCGCTACCAAGGCATTCCGGTGTTTACGGTGCAATTCCATCCAGAAGCAGCCAGTGGCCCACAGGATACGCAGTATCTGTTCGATGAGTTTGTACGTTTGATGGAGCGGGAGGGGAAACAATAAGATGCCAAGAAATCAGGAGATCAAAAAGGTACTCGTCATCGGGTCGGGTCCCATTATTATTGGACAAGCAGCAGAGTTTGACTATGCGGGGACGCAGGCCTGTCGTGCCTTGAAAGAGGAAGGCTTGGAGGTCATCTTAGTCAACTCCAATCCAGCCACCATCATGACCGACCGTGCCATGGCCGATACCATTTACATTGAACCGCTGACCATCGAGGTCTTAGAGCGGATCATCCAAATCGAACAGCCGGACAGCCTTCTCTCCACACTGGGCGGGCAAACGGGTTTAACCCTTTCCATGCAACTGGCCAAGAGTGGATTTTTGGAGCAGCATGGGGTCAAGCTCCTTGGGGCAAGGGCAGAGACCATTGACAAGGCAGAAGATCGTCAGCTCTTTAAGGAGACCATGCAGAGCATCGGGGAACCCTGCATCCCGTCCCAAGTGGTCACCACGGTGCAGGGTGCCTTGGCCTTTGCCGAAGAGATTCAGTATCCGGTGATCGTACGCCCGGCCTTTACCATGGGTGGCACGGGCGGCGGCATTGCCGCCGATCCCACGGAGCTGCGTGAAATCGCCGGAAATGGATTGCGCCTGAGTCCCATTACCCAAGTGCTGATTGAAAAATGCATCAGCGGTTGGAAGGAAATCGAGTTCGAAGTCATGCGCGATGCCAAGGGAAATGTGATTACCGTTTGCAGCATGGAGAACTTTGACCCCGTTGGCGTGCATACCGGAGACTCCATTGTCATCGCTCCTGCCGTCACCCTCAGTGACAAGGAGTATCAGATGCTGCGCAGTGCCGCACTGAATATTATATCCGCCCTAGGCGTGGAAGGTGGCTGCAACTGCCAGTTTGCCCTGCATCCCCATAGCTTTGAGTACGGCGTCATTGAGGTAAATCCCCGCGTCTCTCGCTCATCCGCCCTGGCGTCCAAGGCAACGGGATATCCAATCGCAAAGGTGGCAACCAAGATCGCCATTGGCTATACTTTAGATGAACTTACCAACGCGGTGACCGGCGTGACCTCTGCCTGCTTTGAGCCGGCTCTGGACTATGTGGTGGTGAAGTTTCCTAAATGGCCCTTTGATAAGTTTGTCTACGCGGCCCGAACCTTGGGGACCCAGATGAAGGCAACGGGTGAGGTTATGGCCATTGGCACCTCCTTTGAACAGGCTATCATGAAAGCCGTTCGCTCCATCGAATTAGGCCTGGATAGCCTACGGATGCCAAAGCTTGCGGCATACTCGGATGTGGAGATCTATTCACTCCTCAACGTCTGTGACAACGAGCGTGCGTTTGTGGTTTATGAAGCCATTTGCCGAGGGATTTCCTACGATGAGATTCATCGCATTACGAAGATTGATCGTTGGTTTTTGGCAAAGCTCGGCAAGCTATCTGCCATGGAAGGCAGCTTGCGCCAAGAGACCTTGGAAGATGCCCTTTATCGAAAGGCCAAGAACATGGGTTTCTTGGACAGCACCATTCAAACGCTGAGTGGACAAGAGATTCCAAAGAAGCGCTTTGCGTCCTATAAAATGGTGGATACCTGTGCAGGAGAATTTGAAGCCCAGACGCCCTATTTTTATTCTACCTTTGATGAGGAGAATGAGGCGGCGGAGTTCATCCAGAAGCAGGGCAGCCAAAAGAAAAAAGTGATCGTATTTGGGTCGGGCCCTATCCGAATTGGGCAAGGCATTGAATTTGACTACTGCTCGGTACATTGTGTTTGGGCCCTAAAAAAAGCAGGGTATGAAGCGGTCATTGTCAACAACAACCCCGAAACCGTATCCACCGACTTTGACACTGCCGATCGTCTCTACTTTGACCCCTTGACCCCGGAGGATGTGCAGTCGGTCATTGAAACCGAGAAGCCGGATGGACTGGTGGTGCAGTTTGGAGGACAAACCGCCATCAAGCTTAGCAAGTATTTAAAGAACGGTTCCGTCCCCATTCTCGGCACCTCGCCCGATAACATTGATGCAGCAGAAGACCGTAAGCGCTTCGATGCCCTCTTGGAGTCCTGTGGCATACCGAGGCCCAAGGGACTCACGGTGTTTACCACTGAAGAAGCCCTCCGCGCAGCCGAAACCCTGGGCTTCCCCGTCCTTCTGCGCCCTTCCTATGTCTTGGGTGGGCAGAACATGATCATCGCTCACTCCGCGCAGGATATTGAGGAATATATGCAGATTATTACGGCCACCGAGCTGGATAACCCCATTCTGATCGATCAGTATCTCATGGGCAAGGAAGTGGAGGTAGACGCGATCTGCGACGGGGAAAGCATTCTGATCCCCGGAATCATGGAGCACATTGAGCGGGCCGGCGTGCACTCTGGAGACTCCATATCCCTCTATCCGGCACAAACCATCCCCCACAAGATAGTGGAAACCATCTGTGCGTATACGGAAAAGCTCTCCAAGGCCCTACATGTCATTGGTCTGGTCAACATTCAATACGTTGTCTTTGAAGAACAAGTGTATGTCATTGAGGTCAATCCACGCTCCTCCCGCACCATCCCCTATATCAGTAAGGTAACCGGAGTGCCTCTTGTTGAGCTGGCAACCCGTGCTATGTTAGGGGAGAAGCTAGCGGAGATGGGCTATGGAACCGGTCTTTATAAAAAGGCAAGCCACGTGGCTGTAAAGGTGCCGGTTTTTAGCTTCGAGAAACTACACGACGTGGATACTCACCTTGGTCCTGAGATGAAATCAACGGGTGAAGTCTTAGGCATTGCGGACAATGTTCATGATGCCCTCATCAAGGGATTGGTGGCGGCAGGCTATCAGCTCCGCGGGCGCGGTGGGGTGTTCATCACGGTGCGAGACAGTGATAAGCAGGAGATCTTGCCCATTGCCAAGAAGTTCGCAGATCTCGGCTTTATTCTCTATGCCACCAAAGGTACCGCAGAAATCCTGTTTGCACACGGAATCAATACCAGCTTTGTGCACAAGATTGACGAAGCGGCCTATAACCCCATTACCCTCATTGAAAGCGGAAATGTACACTACGTCATTTCTACCTCTGCCAAGGGCAGAAAACCTGCCAGAGACAGCGTGAAGATTCGCCGCAAGGCCGTGGAACGCTCCATTCCATGTCTCACTTCCTTGGATACGGCAAACGCTTTAGCCGATTGTTTGGCCAGCAGCCGGGATATCTCCACCGTTCAGCTCATCAATATTAACTCCATTTAAATGAGAAAATCCGCCATGCGATCCACGAAATGAACGTGGAACGTATGGCGGATTCATTTTTTTGAACTGTCCTCTGGTTAAGAGGGGGCAATCGGTTGCACCCGATAGCGCAAAAAGCCGGGGGAATGGGGGTATTGCCGGCCAAACCGCCGGATGATTCGGTCGACGACTAAGCAGGCGTTTTCATAGTTTGTATTGGAGAGTAGAATGATGTATTGGGAAGCGCTGCACTGTGAAACGATATCTCCACGGCGCAAGCAGTCACAGGACAAGGGGCGGAGGTTTTCCATGCAGCGCTCCAGGCTGCGTTTGGCGAGGGGACTTCCGTCTGCTGCAGCGACCGTTAAGAGAGCCACGTGAATGGCCAGCCCACTGCGCAAGACCATCCGGGATTGCGCGCAATAAATGGCTTTAAAAAAGTCCAGTTCACAGTAGAGAGCGCCATGATTCGTATTTTGAGTGAGTATCTCTTGTGTCAGCGTGGAAAGATCCAGGGCAACTTTCTGAGTGCTACGCAAGGCTTCGCGATGAAGGGCACGCAGTTCCTCCGAGGGGGTCACTCCAAACTCATCAAAGAGCAGTTGTGAAAAGGATTCATAGGTCAATACAGCCGTTTTTTGCTCACCTAGATAAAGTAGGTTTCGGATGAGGTGGGCATATAGCGTTTCGTCATAGGGCTCAATTTCCACCGCGCGGCGACAAAGATAAACGGCTTGGTTGGATTGCTTTTCTGTCACAAGCAGATCCAAGGTTTCGTACACTAACTGTAGGTAGAGATTATGATAGTACGCCGAGATGGGAATGACCCATGGTTCTGAGGCGTATTTCGGGAGAAAGTCATTGGAATACAGCTCAAAGGCAGAAAGAGAGAGTGCAAGCCGCGTTTCGGGGTTCACCTCTTTGCGGGCGTTGGCAAAGCACGCTTCAAAGCTGTCAATATCAAGCTCGATGGGGATATCCGGATTAAAGGTATAGCCCGTGGCGTGGCGAAGAATGAGTTTGTGACCCATTCCGGTTCCGAGTTGGTCAAGCAGGTTGCGCAGTCGATGGAAGACCGTTTTTAAGGCATTGGTCGGGTTTGAAACAGTCTCGTCTCCATTCCAAAGTAGGTCAATAAGCGTTTCGATCGAAATGTTGCTCTTCCGATGATAAATCATATAGGCTAGTAACATCCATACTTTACGGGAACGGGAATCGCTTGGCTGTAGTTTCTTTTCTTGGTAAAGGATTGTGATGTCACCCAGTAAACGGATTTGAACTACGTCCATGGATCCACCCCTTTTCAAATGTACTTTTATGGATATGGTCAAACCGAAACCAAATGCAGACGAATCGGAAATTATAATGCAATATAAGAAATTTATACCATAAATCAAGGCAACGAGCAAGCCATTATTTACCAACGGGTCGTCGCCTGACAGGAGGAAAATTTATGATGAGAAAGTATTTCCTTTTGTTTCAAGTGGTGTTACAATGAGGGTAACACTTACCTAGAATTTTTGCGTCTTGGACAGTAGGTGTGACCGAGATCGCAATCGATACCTTTGCATTTGGAAGGGAGGTCTCTGGAATGAGAACGCGAAGCCAGAACAGGTGGCTATGCATAAGCCTATCACTATTTTTGTTGCTGTCCTTGGTGGCTTGCAGCAGGGTGGCAGGAGGGCAAGAGGATGCCCAAACCATAGCCGACCAAGCCTTTACGCAGCCGTCTTCCATAGAGCTTAGCATCGAGGATGAGGAAGTGCCCCTGTCCGGTTCCCCCGCCATTGTGCTTGCCATGCCACAAGCTACTGGTTCGGCCGTTCAGAAAAACGACAAGGCCATCATTGACTATTCCAACAGCAGCGATGGCTACATCATGGTGCAATATACCGCTTCCACGACCAAGAAGTTAAAAGCACAGGTGAAAGGCCCCAGTGGAGTGACCTACACCTATAATGTAACGCCAGGAAGATATGAAACCCTTCCGCTGTCCGACGGATCAGGAAGCTACAAGGTGACGGTCTTTGAAAATGTTTCCGGTACCAGTTATGCCACCGTGGTTTCGACTAGCCTGACCGCAACGCTAAAAAACGAATTTTCTCCCTTTCTTATGCCAAATCAATACGTGAACTATACCCCCCAAAGCAAGGTAGTAGCGGAAGCGGCACGAGTGACGGCAAACGCAAGCACACCCTTGGAAAAGGTGAGCAGCGTGTATAACTATGTGGTGACGAACTTTACCTACGATACGCAAAAGGCCCAGACGGTCCAGAGTGGATACTTGCCGGATCTGGACGCCGTGCTTGCCGCGAAAAAGGGGATTTGCTTTGACTATGCTTCTGTGATGACTGCGATGCTACGCTCGCAAGATGTGCCGACCAAATTGGTGGTTGGATACAGTAAGAATATATACCATGCATGGATCAATGTATACACCCCGGAATCGGGATGGATTGAGGGAGCCATCTTCTTTGACGGGAAGCAATGGAAGCTCATGGATCCCACCTTTGCCTCCAGTGCAAAACAGAGCAAAGCAATTATGGATTATATCGGAAATGGCGCAAACTATACGGCAAAATACCTGTATTAAAAGAGATGAGCAAGGAATGCAAGTTTTTCTTTACTAATATTCCTTGTTTTTGTAAAATAGATTTGCAGTTTTTCTGCAAATCTATTTTACTTTACACTTGTTTTATTGTTATTTGCCGTAGGAGAGAGGAATGAGACTTGGATGAAGAATGTGAAAGCATGGGCCCCAGCAGAGCTTTCTTCCTTTTGTATGGAACTGTCGCTTCTTCTGCATGCGGGCTATCCTCTGGCGGAAGGACTTCACCTGCTACGCGAAGAAAGCAAGGATCCCGTTCTCGCGCAGCTCTGTACTCACATGGACCACGGAGCTTCCCTCTCTGCTGCACTGCGAGAAACCGGAGCCTTTCCCGACTACCTCTGCTCCATGGCTGAAACCGGCGAATTGACCGGTCGCTTGGAGCAAACCTTTGCTTCGCTTTCTTCTTACTATGAGCGCAAAAGAACACTTGCGCGTCGTATCCGGGGGGCAGTGTTGTATCCTACGATTCTCCTGACCCTAATGCTTGTGGTCATTGCCGTTCTTCTTACAAAGGTGCTTCCCGTGTTTAACGATGTGTTTGAGCAGCTTGGTGGTCAAATGACGGGCTTGGCGGGGGGACTTTTGGCCTTTGGGGAGGGGCTGGATGCAGCGCTTCCATGGTTGGGCATGCTGCTCCTGATTTTGGTTTTCATATTCGGCTTAGGGCTGATTCGACCGGAGTGGCGTGCAAGGCTCTTGCGCACCTGGGAGCGATACTTTGGAGATGGAGGGATTGCTCGCAAGATCGCAAGCTCTCATTTTGCAGCTGCCCTTACCATGGGACTTCAGAGTGGACTGTCGGTAGAGGAATCCTTGCGCAGAGCCATTGCCTTCCAGCAGAAAAACGAATCCCTGCGCCGACGGATGGAGCTATGCCTTCAGCGGCAGGAGGAGGGACGATCTCTTTCTGATGCATTGTTAGAGGCGCAGCTTTTGCCACCTCATTATTGCCGTATGCTCTCACTTGCCCTGCGCAGTGGGACAGCGGATTCGGTGATGGAGGAGATTGCCCGCCGTATGGAGGAGGACGTAGAGGAGGCGATTGACGCCATGGTAAGTCGCGTTGAGCCGAGTTTGGTTCTACTAAGCTCCGTGCTCGTAGGCATCCTCTTACTCTCTGTGATGTTACCCCTCATGAACATCATGTCTGCCATTGGGTGAGCCGATGAAACGAGCCAAAGAACCGGGGATTGGACGAGAGCTGTTCTCCCTTTTCCTGAGCCTGCTTGCGCTTTTTGCCCTGCTTTTTGCTGTGGGGAATGTGAAGGGAGCCAGTGCCGAGGAAGGGCAGCGGCAGCTGGAGCGCAGTCTTTACCGCGCCACGGTGAGTTGCTATGCCTATGAGGGGCAGTACCCCCCCAATCTTGCCTATCTAGAGGAGCATTATGGCGTTGTTGTGGATGAAACGCGTTATCGCGTGTTTTACGAAGTGTTTGGCGATAATCTCATGCCTGACATTACCGTGTTGCCCAATTGACCGATTCCGAAGGTGGTGGCTATGAGAACAAAGGAAAGACAACATCAGGTGGAGGGACTGTTTGTCCTTGTGGTTTTTGCGCTTTTTGCTGGCTCACTGCTGATGGTGTTGCTCCTGGGAGCCGGAACCTATCAGCGCATCACCCAGCGCGATACCACGAGCTTTGTCCCCAACACCACGCTGCAATACATTGCGGCCAAAGTGCATCGTGTGGATCAGGTGGGGGCGGTTCACGTTGGCTCCTTTTCCGATCAGGAGAAGGCTCCCGGCCATGGGATTAGTACACTCTATTTGCGGCAAACATGGGATGACACATGGTATGAAACTCGCATTTATTACTATGATGGCTATGTACGAGAACTGTTGGGTGAGGAAGCAGGGAGCTTTTCTCCCCAAGATGGCAACCCCATTCTAGAGAGCAGTGGACTGCGCTTTCAAGCAGTGGGTAGTATGCTGCATGTCTACCTGATGGAGGAGGATGGGCAAGAACAGGAGCTCCTGCTTCACGTAAGAAGCGATCAGGAGGTGGGAGGATGAACCGTAGCAAGGCACCCCTGCTCCTTATGGAGCAGCTCGTCATGCTCCTTGTCTTTGCACTTGCTGCGGCCCTCTGTGTGCGAGCCTTTGTGTTATCCGATGCGCGCTCCCAGGAAAACAATGCCCGTACACAAGCGATCCTAACCGCCCAGAGTGTGGCAGAGCTCTATAAGATGGTTCAGAATCCTGGACCCCAGGATGTCGTACCCAAGGACCAAACCCGCGAGACTTGGATCCATTACTATGATGAGCATTGGAACGATGCAGAGGAAGAGAACTGGGACTACTGTCTGAGCGTGCAAGCCCTCCCGACGCAAAACCCCTTGCTGGGGCGAGCGGAGCTTGTGGTTTGCAATCGACAGGGGAAGGAATTGGTCAGCTTGCCCCTTGCTTGGCAAGTGGCGCAAGGGGAGGTGAACTCCGGTGGCTAAGATGCGAAAGGATGGATTTCCTCCCATCGGAGGGAGTTCTCTTCTGGTCATATTCTCCGTACTCTGTTTGACGGTCTTTGCCCTGCTGACCATTTCCACCGTGGAGGCAGGAGGACGACTCTCCCAAAAGGCAGTTTCTTCCGTGGAAGACTATTACCTTGCCGATGCCCGGGCCGAAGAAATGTTGGCCGAGCTGCGTGCCGGGAAGATTGTGGAAGGCGTTGCCTGCACCGATGGGGTATATTCCTATGAGGTTCCCATGCAGGGAGGACAGCGGATTCAGGTGAAGGTTCGTTTGACCGGAACGGAAGCTAGCATTTTACAGTGGCAGACGACCCCCCAGCCGGACTGGGTACCCGATGAGACCTTGCCCGTCTGGGACGGCAACTTGGAATGATCCTTCGGAGAAGGAGGGAAAGGAAGTGGCGGATTCGATGGCGTTACTCGACTATTTGCAGCAAGCCGTAAAGGATGGGGCATCCGATCTTTTCATTGTGGCCGGTGGATCGGTGAGCTATAAGCTGGACGGAACCATTCAGCCCATGGACAACAAACGCGTCTTTCCCGCAGATACGGAAACGTTGATTCATGAACTCTATGAAATGGCCGGGCGCACGGAAGAGCGCTTTCTCTCCACTGGAGATGACGATTTTTCCTTTGCCATCCCGGGTCTTGCACGGTTCCGCGCGAACACCTATCGGCAGCGTGGCTCAAAAGCAACTGTGATTCGAGTGGTTTCTTTTGATATCCCGAACCATCAGGCGCTAGGGATTCCTGAGGAGGTCATGCAGATTGCCTCCTTAACCCATGGCATGGTTCTACTGTCCGGTACGGCAGGCAGTGGCAAGTCAACCACACAAGCGTGCCTCATTGACCGCATCAATCATACGAGGAATGCCCATGTGATTACGCTGGAAGACCCCATTGAGTATTTGCATCGGAACCATAGGTCAATCATCAGCCAACGGGAGATTGCCATTGATACGGCCAACTATCTCTCCGCCCTGCGAGCCTGTCTGCGCCAAGCCCCCGATGTGATTCTTCTGGGAGAAATGCGAGACTTTGAGACCATTCGTACGGCCATGACCGCAGCGGAAACAGGCCATTTGCTGATTGCAACCCTACATACCAAGGGGGCGGTCAGCACCATCGATCGAATCATTGATAGCTTCCCTCCCACACAGCAGAGCCAGGTGCGCACGCAGCTTTCCATGATCCTATCGGCTGTGGTTTCACAGCAACTTTTGCCCGATCAAAACGGAGGGCTTGTTCCGGCGTTTGAGGTCATGTTTATGAATCCTGCCATTCGCAATCTGATTCGAGAAAGCAAAAATCACCAGATTGATAATGTGATTGCATCGTCTGGGACAGAGGGGATGCTGAGCTTAGATGCCTCCATTCTCAGGCTTTATCAGCAAGGGCGCATCAGTGCACAGACTGCTCTTGACTATGCCAATACACCGGAACAAATGCTGCGTCGCATGGGCAGTGGAACCTAACACAATAGGGGTGAGTCGGCATGGCAGGGGCCACCTATGAAGCCATAGGAGGGTCTGGGAGCATCCAAGCAGACCGCAGAATAGAAACGAAGGGGCGAGCCATGTGGCTCGCCCCTATTTTCTGGTTTTGAAGTTGGGCGTCAAGGAGTGGTGACAGGGCACTGCTTGCCACCCATACCATAGCTGCCCAAAAGGATGAGTGGCTGCACTCGGCTTGTGACCCGCTTACTGATCTTCAATGCAGTGAGGTTTTTCCAGTCTTGACTATCCCCGTACGCAAGAGATTCAAGTCCTTGTAATAAAGAAGGTTTAAAAATTCTTTCAAATCATGAATATTGTCAGAGAAATGGAAAAAAATATACTGTCCCTAAAAATTATATAGCGTACAGAAAGGAGTTTTCACCATGGAAAACAAGAATATCGAATGCAGCGTTAAGCAGTGTGAGTATCACGCTCAGCAGGTAAATTACTGTACCCTTGGTAAGATCAAGGTCGGCACCCACGAGGCAAACCCCACCATGCCCGAATGTACTGACTGCATGTCCTTTAAGCGCGGCCAGTAAGTTCTTCAAAGCGAAATGAGAAAACCCGGAACAATTTAGTTGAATTGTTCCGGGCTTTCTTTTACCCTTCCCGAGGGCGAACGAAGGAAAAGGCAGCAGCAGATTTCGTACGCTCTCGTTGCAGTGCGAAGAGGCAGCGACGATATTGTTCCAGAATGCACTCCTCCTTTTCCTGCAAGAAAGGGTAGGAAGGGTGATGGTGATATAGTGTCATGGCTTGACCTCCTGTTGCCTCGTGTTTTGTTATTGTAAGGTATTCCAGAAACATTCGAAATAGTAGCCAAGAAGACCAATCGTTCAGCTAATCTTCAGATAAGCAACATACCGACTTCACAGAGCCAGGATATCCTGTAGGAAAGCGGAAAGGAGGAGGTTCTATTGCGACGAACAGGGGGACGACATGAACTAAAGCACTACATAACGCATTCCGATGTCCTTCAACTGCGCAGCAGGCTGTACCCGATTGCCAAGCTGGATGCACATGCAACAGACGGTGGTTATCGGGTGCGAAGTCTCTACTTTGACAACTACCAGGATAAAGCCTTTCGAGAAAAGGTGGAAGGGGTGGATGACCGAGAAAAATTTCGCCTGCGTTTTTACCAAGATGACCTTAGTTTTATTCGTTTGGAAAAAAAGAGTAAACATGGTGGGATATGCTTTAAGGAAAGCGCCCCCATCACGGTGGAACAGTGCCAATGCTTGTTGGATGGAAGGTGGAGGAAGTTTGAGGGAAGTTCGGGACTCTTGTTGGAGCTCTATACCAAGATGCAGTGCCAGCACTTGCGCCCCAAAACGATTGTGGACTATTGGCGGGAAGCGTATGTCTATCCGGCAGGAAACGTCCGCGTGACCTTGGACACAGACATTCGTTCCAGCACGAGGGCAAGTGCTTTTTTGGAGCCGAAGATCCCTGCGATTCCGCTCCCAAATGTGCGCATTCTGGAGGTAAAGTACGATTGCTTTTTGCCCGAACTCATACGGGGGATGGTTTCCTTGACGAGTCGTCAAAGCACCGCATTTTCAAAGTACGCGGGAACGCGCTTTGTATAATAGGAGGATATGGTATGACATTTCAAGATATTTTCAAAAGCAGTTTTCTGGAGAAGGCCAGTGAATACTCTCTTGTGGACATTGGTCTAGCCATGCTTTTTTCGTTTGCCTTAGGCTTATTTATTTTCTTCATTTACAAGAGAACCTTCTCAGGGGTAATGTATTCCTCTTCGTTTGGTGTTTCCATCTTGGCCATGACACTCATCACCACCTTAATCATTTTGGCGGTAACCTCCAACATTGTGTTATCACTTGGCATGGTGGGTGCCTTGTCCATTGTTCGATTTCGCACAGCCGTGAAAGAACCTTTGGACATCGCCTTTCTCTTTTGGTCCATTTCGGTTGGTATCGTCATTGGTGCGGGTCTGATCCCCTTGGCGGTTCTTGGATCGGTCTTTATCGGGGTCATTCTCCTTATCTTTGTGCGGAGAAAAAGCACAGAAACACCCTATGTTGTGGTGCTTCAGTTGGAGGAGGAAGAGGCAGAGAAGGCAGCCATGGAAATTATTCAAACCCAATGTAAAAAACAGCTTCTCAAAGCAAAAACCGTCTCGAAAATGGGCATTGAGCTAACCGTGGAAGTGCGGCTGCGGGATATGTCCTCCCGATTTGTAAATGATCTTTTGGCACAAAACGGGGTCATTAGTGCTTGTCTCGTCAGTTACAACGGCGAGTATACCGCGTAAGCCTATGATACGTCATAGATACCTCAATGGACTTAGTGTGCTGCTCATCATACTCTCTCTGGTCTTTACACTGATTCTCCTTGTTCGCAACGAATCCTTACCTGAGGGTGGCATGGGCGAAGCGCCGGAGTATACAACGAAGGTATTTGGAGGAGATGTTCTGTCCTTAGAGATTCAAGCAGAGGATGCCGCCTGGCAGCAAATGCTGCAAAACCCAATGAGTGAAGAATACATATGTGTGGATGTGGTGGTGAATGGCACCAAGTTTAGCAAGGTCGGGATCCGACCGAAAGGAAATTCCAGCCTAAGTAAGGTGGCATCTTCCGAAAGCGATCGCTATAGCTTCCGATTGAAGTTCGACCAATACATCAAGGGGCAAACCTGTTTTGGATTAGACAGTTTTGTGGTGAATAATCTCATCGACGATAGCACGTATATGAAGGAGTATCTATCCTATACCCTCATGCAAGAGGCTGGCGTGGTCACCCCCTGCATTTCCTATGCAGATATTTCCGTCAACGGAGAGAACTGGGGGCTTTACTTGGCGGTGGAGGCCTATCAGGATAGCTTTGAAACGCGCGTCTTTGGTGATACCAAGGGCATGCTCTACAACGTAAAAAGCATGGATATCGGTGCAGGAAAGGAGGGGGAAGGGAATGCTCCCATGCCCATGCCGGAGGGAGCCACAAGAAATCGCCCATCTGCAGACGAGACGGCAACGCCTGCTTTCGCTGAGACCACAAAAGATAACGCACAAAGGATAGAAGAAAATCCGAATGTGGAAGCGGATACAAGGATGCCGGCCGGCCGGGGAGATAAGGGGGGTAGTCTTGTCTATACGGATGATAAGGTCGATAGTTACCCGGCTATCTTTGACAACCTTGTGGGACAAGGAGGAGAAGAGGACTTTAAGAGGGTGATCCAGGCCATCCAGGCGCTTTCCAGCGGAGAAGATTTGGAGCGCTATTTTGACGTTGACCAAACTTTGCGGTATTTGGCCGTCCATACCTTGGTGGTCAATTTGGACAGCTATTCCTCCTCAATGGCACAGAACTATTTTTTATATGAGCGAGATGGACAGGTGACGGTGCTTCCATGGGATTATAACTTAGCTTGGGGCGGGTTCCAGAGCAGTAGTACCGAGTCCGTCATTAACTTCCCCATCGATACGCCGGTGTCCGGCGTAGAGCTATCCCAGCGCCCGCTCATTGCAGTCTTACTGGCCAACGAAGAGTATTTGAACCGCTACCACAGCTATTTGCAGCAATTGGTGAAGGAGTGCGTTCAGAATGGGGCCTGGGAAAATCGGATCGCCCATCTGAATCAAGTCATTTCACCCTATGTCGCTAAGGACAGCACAGCATTTTACTCCTACGAGCAATACGAAGCAGCAGTTTCGGCCTTGCAGAACCTTGGTCAACTTCGAGCGGAAAGTGTACAGGGACAGCTTGACGGAACCATCCCTTCCACCACGGAGGGACAGAAGGCCGATCCAGCAGCACTGATTCTGAGTGATGGGCTAAGCCTTGCTACCATGGGCAGTATGGATGGAGGCAGGGGAGGCATGGACAATCGCCCGGAGAGAGATCCCAATCAAGGAGTTCCGCCTGCACTTGAGGCTGGGAATTTTGCGAAGCCCGAGCAAAAAGATGTAAACTGGCCCGATGATGCAAGGTCATGGGGCCAGGAGGAGAGCGAAGTCGTCCCGTGGCGCTCTCTGGTGGCATGCGCTTCCATACTGTTCGTGGCCACTGGTCTTGCAATGTGTTGGAAGCGAAGGTACTAATCGGAGCCGTGTTGGACAATTGCGGGGATGCAAAAGAAGTGGTATGATAGCAGAAAGAGGGGGTGTGGTGCTGGAATGGCACATTTATTAATTTGCGATGATGAGGCAGGACTTCGCGCGGTAATCCGCCGCTATGCAAGCTTTGAAGGGCATGAGGTCACGGAAGCATCGAATGGCGAAGAGGCCGTGGAGCTATGTCGAAAGCAAAACTTTGATCTGATTGTACTTGACATTATGATGCCTCGCATGGATGGGTTTTCCGCGCTGCGCATCATCCGGGAAAAGTCAAATACGCCGGTTATTCTGCTATCCGCACGGGGCGAGGAGTATGATCGCGTACTGGGCTTTGAGTTGGGGGTCGATGACTATGTGGTGAAGCCCTTTTCCTCCAAAGAGCTGATGCTTCGCATCGGTGCCATTCTGCGACGAATGGCAACCGGTTCCCATACACTCCCCGCCGAATCGGGCCATATCTGCTTTGAAAAGGATGGATTCTGTGCCGATTTGACGGCCTATAAGGTCTTCGTAGACGGAGTACAGGTAGATCTTGCACCCAAAGCCTATGATCTCTTGTTTTTCTTGATACGAAACCGAAACATTGCGGTTCCTCGGGAGCGAATTCTGACCGAAGTGTGGGGATTTGATTATTACGGCGATGATCGCACACTTGATACCCATATGAAGCTGCTACGGCGGGCGATGGGGCCCTATGGAACCCTCATTACCACCTTGCGGGGATTGGGGTATCGATTTGATGGATAAATGCAAACTGCAGTGGCGCATTTTTGGGTTTTTGCTAGCATTCTGTGGGCTTCTTCTGACCATACTTTGGCTCTTTCAGACGGTGTTTCTCACGGATACGTACAAGTTGGTGCGGCGAAGTGAAATACAGTCTGCCATTAGCTTAGTGGAACAGAACATCGACAGTCCTGATTTTGCAAGGATCTTAACCACCTTGCAGAATGAACAAGAAATTCTAGTTATGCCCACCCATACCTTTCAGCCGCCTCCCCGACCCGCACCTGAGGAACCGGGAAAGCGAAAGCCGGAAGCCATCACCGAAACTAGGCGATTTCGTCTGGCAAGTGGGGAAGAAGTGTCTCTTACCTTTTATGCCATGATTACCCCGGTGAGCGCCACCGTTTCCACCCTGCGCGTCCAGCTCTACTGTATTTCTGGGGTGCTCATCCTACTATCCGTTCTCTTAGCCGTCATCATTTCTCGAAGGATATCCAAGCCCATTGTCACAATGAATGCAAGCGCAAAGCAACTAGCCACGGGTCAATATGATGTGCAGTTTGAAGGGCACGGATTTTTAGAGATCCGGGAATTATCCGATACCTTAAATACGGCGGCCGAAGAGTTATCGAAGGTAGAAGGTTTGCGTCGCGAGCTGATGGCCAATGTGTCTCATGACTTGCGTACCCCTCTAGCTCTCATCTATTCCCATGCGGAAATGATGCATGATTTTCCCGATGAGGTGACACCGGAACATTGCAGAACCATCATGGAGGAAGCCAAGCGGCTCAGTAGTTTAGTAGATGATGTGATGGATCTCTCACATCTGGAAACGGGCGAGGGAAGACTTCACCTGGAAGACTTTTGTCTAACGACCCACGTCCGAAACGAGGTAGCACGCATGGCGGAGCTGCTGGAGCAGGAGGGATATCAAATCCGGTTCTTCGCGGAACGAGACCTTTGGGTGCATGCCGACCGGGTGAAGATCAATCGTGCCTTTTACAACCTCTTAGTGAATGCGGTCAACTACACGGGAGAGCGGAAGGAAATCTTAGTATCCCAGGAGGAAGATGAGGGCAGCGTCCGAATTTCCATAAAAGATTGTGGGGAGGGGATTGCTCCGGAAGACCTGCCACACATTTGGGAACGGTACTACAAGGTGGATAAGCTGCATCGAAGACCGGTGACCGGGACGGGACTGGGACTTTCCATCGTCCGGAATCTCATCCTGCTGCACGGCGGAAGCTATGGAGTCGATTCCAAGCTTGGGCAAGGAAGCACGTTTTGGGTTCAGATCCCCCGCATCAAGACCCCAGAACATAGTTAAATGAAAGCGAAAACCCGGAGGCATTCCATGGAATGCCTCCGGGTTTTCCTTCATGGAAGATTAAGGTTGTGCGCGCTTTGATTCACTCAGGCCGGCCAAACGATGAAGCGTTTCGCCGCTTAAGCGATAGGTGGTCCATTCCTCCATCGGACGGGCGTCCAAGGAACGGTAGAAGTCAATGCTGGGTCGATTCCAGTCCAAGCACCACCACTCCAACCGACCGCAGTCACGTTCCGTTGCAATCTTCGCCAGCTCTGCCAAAAGGGCCTTGCCATAGCCCAAACCGCGATAGTCTGGGAGGACAAAGAGATCCTCGAGATAGATGCCTCCTCGGCCCAGAAAGGTGGAGAAGTTATGGAAAAACAAGGCGAAGCCGACCTCCACACCATGGGAAACGGCAAAGATGACTTCGGCTTTCTTTCGTTCAAAGATCCACTCTCGTAGCAAGTCCTCCGTGGCAACCACCTCATCGAGCATACTTTCATACTCCGCTAAAGCCTTGATAAACGTCAAAATGAGGCCAACGTCCTGCTCATTGGCAAAGCGAAAGGCAATTGCTTGGTGGGGCCGTTCTGACATGATCATCCCTTCTTTCTATCGTTCTTCTTCCTACGATCGTTCTAAGCCTTTGTGGCTTGCTTAATGGAAAGAGAAATTCTTTTTTTGTTCGATTCGACCTCCAAAACCACAACCTCCACGACATCCCCCACGGAGAGCACCTCGGATGGGTGGCGAATAAAGCGGTTGGAGATTTCAGAAATATGGACCAGCCCGTCCTGATGGACTCCGATATCCACAAAGGCACCAAAGTCGATGACGTTACGCACCGTGCCCCGAAGCTGCAACCCAGGTTTCAAATCCTTGAGATCCAGAACGTCACTGCGCAAAATAGGGGCAGAGAGCTCCTCACGAATATCGCGACCGGGCTTTAAGAGCTCCGCCATGAGATCCTTCAGGGTGGGAAGTCCTACGCCGCAAAACTCGGTTACACGGTGCTCTCCCAATTCCTTCACTCGGTTCGGAAGGTCCTGGATGGTACCCTTTGCGGCGTCCTCCAGAGCATAGCCGCAAAGGGTGAGGAGGCGCTGGGCGGCCTCATAACTTTCCGGGTGAACCCCCGTGCGTTCTAGAACAGAAGAGCTTTCCGGCAGGCGCAGAAAACCAGCGCACTGCTGGTAACCTTTTGGGCCAAGCTTCGAAACTTTCAAAACCTGCTGCCGCTGGGCAAAGGGGCCGTGCTCCTCCCGATAGGCGACGATGTTCTTCGCGGTTGTGGCGCTGAGTCCGGCCACACGGGATAAAAGGGAGGGGGAGGCCGTGTTGAGATCAACCCCAACGGCGTTCACGCAGTGTTCGACGACCCCATCCAAGCTCTCACTCAATCGGTTCTGAGGCATATCGTGCTGATACTGACCAACGCCGATAGACTTTGGGTCAATCTTCACGAGTTCTGCCAAGGGGTCTTGCAAGCGACGGGCAATGGAAACGGCAGAGCGGAGGGACACGTCATATTGTGGGAACTCCTCCGCGCCTAACTTGGAGGCGGAGTACACCGATGCCCCTGCCTCGTTGACGATGGCATAGGACAGCTTGTCCGGAAGCTCTGCCAAGAGTTCGGCCACGAACTGCTCAGACTCGCGCGAAGCCGTGCCGTTTCCAATCGCAATGAGCTGTACCTTATGGGTGGTAATGAGTTTAGTAAGGATGCTCTTGGCTTCGGCCATCTTATTGTGTGGAGGGGTGGGGTAGACCACCGCAGTGTCTAACACCTTGCCCGTTCCGTCCACCACGGCAATCTTACATCCGGTTCGATAGGCAGGATCCAGTCCCAGCGTGACCTTTCCTTTGATGGGTGGCTGTAAGAGCAAGGCCTTGAGATTGAGGGCGAAGACGGAAATCGCGCCTTCCGAGGCATTCTCCGTCAGATGGCTTCGAATTTCCCGCTCCATGGAGGGCTCCAGCAGGCGGTCATAGGCATCCGAAGTGGCAGCCTTCATAAATTCCATGGCTGGGCTGCCGGGAACGACGATGCTTCGGCGCAGCAGTTCCAGGGCACGGCTTCGATCCATTCCGGTGCCCACCTTCAGCAAGCCTTCTCGCTCACCGCGGTTGATGGCTAAGATTTGATGACCCTGCAGCTTGGAGATGGGCAGGGAAAAGGAATGGTAAAGACGATAGACCGAGTCTTCCTCTCCCGTTCCCTTCGTTTGCAGTACGCCCTCCCGGAAGATGGCTTCTCGCAACCGTTTGCGCAAAGAAGGGTCTTCCGAGATCCACTCAGAGATAATATCCGAGGCACCGGACAGGGCATCGTCCGCCGTCTCCACCCCCAGTTCGGGATGGAGGTATGCCTTTGCCAGCTCCGCAGGTGGTGGAAGATCACGTTTCTGAGCATAGATTTGCTGGGCTAGGGGCTCTAAGCCCTTTTCCTTGGCCATACTGGCACGGGTGCGCCGCTTTTGCTTATAGGGGCGATAGAGGTCCTCTATCTCGACTAAGGTGGATGCCTTTTCGATGGCCTGGGCAAGCTCATCGGTCAGTTTGCCTTGCGAATCGATGGCGCGCAGCACCTCTTCCCGCCGCGCCTGCAAATTGCGAAGGTACTGTAAACGCTCCTCCAGTGTTCGCAGCTGGGTATCATCCATGCTGCCATGGCTCTCTTTTCGATACCGCGCAATGAAGGGAATGGTGTTTCCTTCCTCCAAGAGCGCAATGACATTTTGCACATGTCCGAGGGAAACGGACAAGTCCTCGGCAATGATTTCGGCAATCGTTCTCATAAGTACTCCCATCGTGCATTGTTTGCAAATTCAATGCCTATCTTAGCATAAATGAGACGATTCTGTCACGCAGAAAGATTTGTCCGATTCTGTCGGGAATGGGAAAATCCCGAGGAACCATGCTACGTTCGGCTCATACACCGGCCAGATTACCGTTACACGCTCGTTAGCCAGGCGAATTTCCTGCTTCGCTTGCTCCAATCGTGCAAGCCTTCGGTTAAGGTGCTTCATGGAAAGATCCGTGCCGAAAAGTACATGATCCTATTGAGTATGGCTCGGCCTATAGGCGCTGTGGTGTCAAAGGTTTCATTGATGGAAACGAAGGGGCGAGCCATGTGGCTCGCCCCTGTTTTCTGGTTAGAAGTTGGGCGTCATGGAGTGGTGACAGGACACTGCTTGCCGCTGTGATCCATAACATAACTGCCCGAAAGGATAAGTTGTGAAATGGGTTCAAAGGAGTATCCTTCCTTTAAGAGGGTTTCGATGATGGATGGAAGGGCTTCTGGCGTATTCTTGGCCGCATTATGGAAGAGGATAATGGAGCCTGGCTGCACTCGGCTTGTGACCCGCTTACTGATCTCTAGAGCTGTAAGATTTTTCCAGTCCAGACTGTCCACATCCCACTGGATGGGCTCCATGCCCATGGACCGAACGGTGGAAACCACTAGGTCATTGTATTCCCCATAGGGTGGTCGGAAGAGGGTAGGATGTACTCCGGTAATGGCTTCAATCTTTTGATTGCAGGTGTTAATGTCCTGCATGATTTGGTTGCTGGTGAGTGCATTGAAGTGTGCATGTGTATTGGAATGGTTCATGATCTCATGACCCGCCTTGGAGAGCGCCTTAACCGACTCGGGATAGCGATCAACCCAATCCCCCACCACAAAAAAGGTTGCCTTGACATTATACTTGCCCAAAATGTCGATGAGTTGTTGCGTATCCTCATTCCCCCAGGCTGATGGAACCATGCGCCGGTTCGAATACCTGGAAAGATGATAAGGCGAACTCTCCTTTCCCGGACATGTTCCCGCCGAGTGCATCATATCATGGAAGAGAAGCAGAAAGGAGGATGCACATGAAGGAAGGAACGAAGAAGCATACCCAGCAGGAGGGCTCGGTATCAACCTCCATTATTCGATCCTATGCCGGAGGAGTTTCCGCCGAGGAGTGGCTGGTGAGCCTCATGGTGGCTCATCTCCAAGCCGAGTAGAGAGGCAGGGGAGGGCTCGTGAATGCAAAAGTGTGGCGGACGGCACTATACTGCCGCCTATCGCGGGAGGATGGAGACCGACCGGAGAGTGACAGCATCAACAATCAACGTACCCTGCTGACGGATTACGTTTCGCAGCATCCGGAACTGGAAGCGGTGGATGTGTACATTGATGATGGATATACCGGGACCAATTTTGAGCGGCCAGCCTTTTGCGCGATGCTAAAAGACATCGAGGCAGGGAAAATTAACTGTGTTTTAGTAAAGGATTTGTCCCGTTTTGGCCGTGACTATATCGAAGCAGGGCGGTACTTGGAACGTTGGCTCCCGGAACATGATACACGTTTTGTTGCCATTCTGGATCACATTGACAGCAATCGTGGTGCATACGATATGATGCTGCCCCTCAAAAATCTATTCAACGCGCAATATGCCAAGGACATTTCTCAAAAAGTAAAAAGTGCCTTGCATACCAAGCAGCAACGTGGCGAATTCATTGGTGCATTTGCCAGTTACGGCTATGTGAAAAACCCACAACATCGAAACCATCTCTTGATCGACCCAGTGGCTGCGCAGGTGGTACGGAGAATTTTTACCTTGTTTGAACAAGGCATGGGCAAGGTCAGCATTGCCAACCTTCTGAATCGCGAAGGAATCCCATGTCCCAGTGAATACAAGCGGATGATGGGGGAGCGCTACCGAAACGGGAAGCGACTGGATCGTACCACCTATTGGACCTACGCCACGGTGCACCGAATCTTACAGAGTGAGGTGTACATCGGGAACATGGAGCAGGGACGAGACCAGCGCCTTCAATTGCATGGAACGCCCAAACGGAAGGAAAAAGCAGAGTGGGTGATTGTGGAAGCGACCCATGAAGCAATCATTCCCATCGACCAGTGGAATCGGGTCCAGGCACTCCTAAGTCGAAATGCCAGGACGCCTCTGTTTTCCAAAGAGGTAAGTCCCTTTTCCGGCTATCTCAGATGTGGCGACTGTGGCCGATCTATGGCAAAAACCACTTGGCATGGCCGAACCTTCTATACCTGTGGTTCCTATAAACGGTACGGTGCATCCATCTGTTCTAAACACTACATATCCCACGATTTCTTGGAACAAAGGATTCTAGCAGACCTCAACGCCCTAATCGCAAGAATGAAACCGCTGCCCAAGTTGCTCCAAGAGGCTCAGCGAGCATGCCGGAAGGAAGATCCTTCCTTCGGAGAGGAGAGTCGCTTGGAGCAAGCCTTGCATAGAGTCCAAGGGATCAAGCAGAGACTCTATGAGGACTATCGAGAAGGGATCCTCTCCCAAGAGGAGTATCAGCGTTACCGCAAGGATTATGATAAGCAGGAGAAGGGCTTGATGGCGCAAAGTCGGCAGGGTAAGAGCGTTGAGGGACAAAGGCACCTTCGTCCTTGCCCTTGGGTGGATGAGCTTATGACCTTAGAAAAGCTTACGACCTTAGACCGTGCTACGGTAGCAGCCACCATCGAAAGCATTCAAATCTATGAGGATCAAACCATTGCAATCACCTATCTCTTTTCCGAGGAAGTGCGCCACATCCTAGAAAGAGCTTAGAAGGTGCGGTAGGGTTTGAGTCCACGGAAAGAACAAGTGCTGACCGTAAGAAACAAAAAGGAATGTCTGACATGATGCGAATCATGCAGACATTCCTTTGACTTTTCATAAGAGGTTCACTTAGGATGCTAAGTTCACAATCGTTCTGCCCATGAGTTTTCCTTGCAGGATCAGATGAATCTTCGACTCTAACTCATGCAAGGTGATCTCTTCCACGTTGGCGACCAAGGATTCGATCTTCCACTCGTTGGCCATCAGTTCCCACAGCTTCAGTCTCAATTCCATGTCACACTCTACGGAATCGATGCCAATCAGGGAAATGCCACGGAGAATGAAGGGATAGACCGAAGAGGAGAAGTTCGCAGAAGCCACGTTACCGCAGGTGGTAACGGTTCCACCGTACTTCGTGGACTTTAGAGCTGTGGCAAGAATGTTACCACCCACGGTGTCAATCACGCAAGCCCAACGCTCCTTTAGCATGATGCGGCCAGACTGATCGTCCATTTCGTTGCGGGGCAGGATGTCCTTGGCTCCGATTTCCAGCAACATGTCGGCAGCATCCGCCTTACCCGTGAGAGCCACCACATTGTATCCCAACTTATGCAGGAAGCTAACGGCAATGCTGCCAACGCCGCCGGTTGCCCCCGTGACAAGGATTTCACCATCTTCGGGCTTCACGCCGGAGGCAATGAGGCGATACACGGAGAGGGCAGCCGTAAAGCCGGCGGTGCCATAAATCATGCTTTCGCGGAGGGAGAGATTGTTCGGTAGTTTCACCACCCAAGAGGCAGGCACATTGATATACTGACCGTAACCGCCGGGAGTATTCATACCTAAGTCATAACCCGTGACCAAGACGGAATCCCCCACTTGAAAACGAGCATCGGAGCTTTTTGCCACAATGCCTGCGGCATCAATTCCCGGGGTATGGGGGTACTTGCGGGTGACACCCTTGTTACCAGTGGCAGAAAGGGCATCCTTGTAATTGATGGAGGAATACTTGACTTGGATCAGGACTTCACCCTGCGGCAAGCTGGAAATCTCTTTGTCAACGATCTCGATTGCAAAGGTGTTGTTTTCCTGTTCGCTAACGACCATGGATTTAAACGTTTCCATTTTTGAGTTATCTCCTTTTTGTATGAGGCGTTCTGCCTTTTTTCCGATCGATCCGCTTTGAAGAGAGGCCACAGGGTGCATCCTGCATCAAAGCCGAAACACATTAAGCTCCATTTTAGCACGATGATTTCCGGGAAACAAGCTTTTTCAACCTGTACAGAAAAAAGCGGTATGGAAAGGCTAGCTCAGGAAGCATCCCTACCTTGAAAAAGAAAGCATAGTTTAGTATGATACCCAAAGCGGGTTTCATCCCCGCTTTGGAGACGAAGGAACTTCAGATCCTCGTTTCAAGTAAGGAGAATAGTATGAACAATTATAAACTGCTCATTCAATACGACGGCGGACGGTATAAAGGCTGGCAACGGCTGGGCAAGGGAGAAGCAACCATTCAAGAAAAACTGGAACACGTGCTCTCGGAACTTACGGGGGAAGCTGTCGAAGTGATTGGAAGCAGCCGGACAGATGCTGGGGTGCATGCGTTGGCGCAAGTGGCAAATTTCAAAACGAAAAAAAACTTGTCCGAAGCGGAGCTGAAACAATATCTCAACCATTACTTGCCTCAGGATATCTGTGTGAACGAGATTGCATCGGTTCCCGATTCCTTTCATGCCCGCTATCACGCCAAGGGGAAAACCTATTTGTATCAGATTTGGAATCGAGAGCATCACAATCCCTTTCTGCGTAAGTACAGTATGCATGTGGCGGAGAGACTTGATCTTTCACGGATGCAGGAGGCCGCGCAGCATTTGATGGGAAAACATGATTTTACGGCCTTTTCCAATGCCAAGTCCAATAAAAAATCCATGGTACGAGAGATTTCCTCCATCCAGATGGAGGATAAGGATGGACTGATTCAGATTCGAGTGACAGGAAACGGTTTCCTGTATAACATGGTGAGAAAACTGGTGGGAACCTTGCTGCAGGTTGGCTTGGGAGAACGCGAGGCAGATACGCTGCCACAACTGCTGGCCTCCAAGGATCGAGGGCAGTGCGGAACCACCGCCCAGGCGTGTGGCCTGTTCCTAGAACAGGTGGAGTATTCACTCTAGCGCACGATAACATTAGCCCACGCTGCGTCGAAGGAGAGAGAGCAGACCTTATAATCCTTTTGCACGCAGTAGATGGGGAGTTGCCGTGTCGTTGCGGAAGCCCCAACAAAGACGGGATGGTTCACCACTACAATCATTGCAACCGCAAGTGCCGCACACACCACCAGGGAAAGGAATCGTCGGCGCACAATAATACATTTCATGAACTTTCTCCTCCCATTCGGAAATCTCTTTCATGAAACGATATGTGTCGCCGACGAAAAACATGTCTTGGGGACAAGCTTGGGGGAAGGATATGGGGGCAAGCATTTCGCACCGGAGCCTCATGGAAGCTTTAAGATGGCTAAAATAATGAGGAGAGCACCGCTGACCCAGCTCAAGTCAAAGTTCGTTTTGCTGCTGACCCGATTGCCCAAATAACACCCCAGCCGCACAGCCAAGATTCCGACCAACAGTGACAGAGCAAAGACGAGAAATGGCCCGGTGTGGGATAGACCGGCACCGAAGCCAACGGCAAGGCTGTCTAAGGAAAGTGCAAGGGCGAGAAAGGCAGCTTCGGAAGGGGACAGCGTGTGGGAATGATCGCGATCCGCTTCTTCGGGATTGGCATAGATTTTTAGGATGAAGCCCATATGGAAGAGGGAAAACTGAATCTTTTTTTGAAATGTACTGTGTTTCCGAATGAGAGTTTTCAATGCGCTGTCAAATATTTTGGTGATGCCGAGGGTGAGAAGGAGCAGAATACAGATTGCACTTGTGAATGCTTTGGGGAGCCAAAGGGAGACCACTCCACCAAAGAGGAGGGCTAAGGCCAGCGTTCCGCTACAGATTAGGTTAATCACCAGAAGGGAAGAGAGCGGAATTTTGATCTTACCGGCACCATAGGCAAAGCTGGACACGAATGCGTCCATGGAAAGGGCCGTCACGATAAGAAGTGCCTCGAATAAAGCTAACAAAGGAACCATGAAAAACACCTGCGTCTCTTAATTTCATATCCTATCTTATTCCTTTCCCGGAAAAGCGTGAGGGAAAGGGCGACATTCTTCGAACGAACGGGAAGGCTCGTCTTGGATGGCAGTTCGCTTCTCTCCCCTTGGGACATAAGATGTGGGGGAGGAGGTGTCACATTATATGGATCCCAAAATTAGGCCGGGAACAATTGCCCGAACCATTATTCTAGCCTTGGCACTGATCAACCAATTGTTAAGTCTGAGTGGTCATAGCATCATTCCGATTAGTGATGATGAAATCAATGCTTTGGTGACCAGCATTTGGACCATTGCCGCAGCACTCATCGCTTGGTGGAAGAACAACAGTTTCACCCAGGCTGCTTTGGCGGGCGATGCGGTTATGAAACAACAAAAGATCGACGCAAAAACGCAACAATAGCAAAAGATCATAAGACGAGTGCTGCCGAATTGGCAGCACTCGTCTTTGATTTTGAGCAAAAAAAATAACCGGGGTATCCCCCGGAACATCGTCTGATTGGTTTAGCGCTCGCTGGTACGAGAATCCTTGCTGTCAAAAATCAGGTCATCCAAATCGAATCGTAACACCATACACATCACTCCTTTCCTCTGTTATTGTCCTTAGTGTACCACGGAAGGAGTGTTCAAAAAAGCATACTCTCGTTAAAGTTTTGTAAAGATTAGAAAAAGGGATTCAAGGGCGGACTGCGCAAGAGGAGGGGTGTGGGTACGCAGTCCGCCAGAAAGTAAACAAAAGAATGCTTGTGACTTACATCACATCCGCTAAGGTGATCCCTTCCAGGTAATCATCGATGAGACCGTGCAAGGTTTTCCATACCGGAAGGGTTTTGCAGAAGGAGGACCGTTCGCAAGGAGCTGTGTTTTCCTCCAGACAGGAGACCGGAACCAGGCTTCCTTCCGTCACTTTCAGAATGCTTCCTAGGGTATACTTCTCGGGAGGTCGGTTGAGGCGGTAACCACCGCCCTTCCCGTGGAGGGAATCCACCAAGTTTGCCTTGGCCAGAAGGGTCATAATGCTTTCCAAATACTTTTGTGAGATCTCTTGCCTCTCGGCAATGTCACGCAGCGGGATGTAAACCCCCTCTGCTTGTTCGGCTAGGTCCAACATGACCCGCAGTGCATACCGCCCTTTGGTAGAAATCATCATGGACGAAAACCTCTATTTCCTAGACTTAAGAACCCAAACGAAGCATTTCATCAATGCAACGTTTTGCACCTGCGATGATGTCCGCATCTAAGTGTATTTCCTCTCCACTTTGCTCTTTGACGCAGCGATAGACATCGGCCAAGGTGGTAAGCTTCATGTTATGACAAACGCAGTCTAAAGAGAGAGGATAAAAGCGCTTGTCGGGACAGGTGAATTGCAAATGCTGGACAATGCTATTTTCCGTTCCGATGATATATTCCTGTTCCGGGGAAGACTTCGCATACGAGAGGATGCCCGTGGTGCTGCCCACATAGTCGGCCAGTGCGGTCACGCTGGGGTGGCACTCCGGATGCACCAAAAGCTTGGCATTCGGATGGGCTTGGCGAGCCTTCTCCACGTTTCGGATGTTCATGCGGACGTGAGTAGGACATCCACCCTGCATGAAACGAAACTGCTTGTCCGGCAATTGTTTGGCGACCCAGTCGCCCAGGTTACAGTCGGGAATGAAGAGAATGTTTGGGTTTTCGACCGCCCTTAGAATTTTTACCGCAGAGGAGGAGGTTACGCAAACATCGCAAATGGTCTTAAGCTCAGCGGTGGTGTTAATATAGGCGGCCACGGTATAGTCGGGGTACTGCTCCTTTAAGCGGAGCACCAGCTCAAGCTCAGCTTGGTCTGCCATGGGACAGCCTGCATCGGGGTGGGAAAGGAAGACTCTCTTTTGCGGCGAGAGGATTTTGACCGTTTCGGCCATAAAACGCACGCCGCACATGAGAATCGTATCCTGCGGGGCCTTGGCGGCCTCTTGGCTTAATCCAAAGGAGTCTCCCACGTAGTCGGCGACTTCCCAAATATCGTGGCTTTGATAGGCATGGGCCAGAATACAGATTCCATGTTCCTGCTTTAAGCGCAGGATTTCATCCTGCATCTCTCTTGTTGTCATTATTATCCTCCGTGATGTTCCTCGTGGGAAAGATCGGGGAACAGAGCTTCGTCATAGGCAATGCCGCTTTTGGTGTAGTAATCCTTGACGGCTTCCTTGATGGCCTCTTCTGCCAAGACAGAACAATGCATTTTGTGGGGGGGAAGTCCGTCCAGCGCTTCTGCGACGGCTTTGTTGGTGAGCATCAGGGCATCTTCCACGGATTTTCCCTTAATCATTTCGGTTGCCATGGAGCTGGAGGCAATGGCAGATCCACAACCAAAGGTCTCAAACTTGACATCCGAAATGGTGTCCTCATTAATCTTTAAATAAATTTTCATGATATCACCGCAGGTTGCATTGCCCACCTCGCCGACTCCATCCGCGTTTTCGATGACACCCACATTCCGCGGATTCGTAAAGTGATCCATTACTTTTTCACTGTATAATGCCATGGTAATCCCTCATTTCAAAATAAATGGTTTCTTGCCTTCGCAAAGATCGCGCCAGGCGGGTGACATGTTTCGAAGGTAGCTGACAAGCTCCGGGATAACGGTTAAGAGATACGAAATCTCTTCCTGAGTATTGGCCTCGCAGAGCGAAAGACGCAAGGAGCCATGGGCAACTTCGTGTGGTCTTCCAATGGCAAGGAGGACGTGGCTAGGATCCAAGGAACCGGAGGCGCAGGCAGAGCCGGTGGACGCATAGATTCCCTTTTGGTCAAGCAGGAGCAAAAGGGCTTCGCCTTCAATGCCTTCAAAACAGAAGTTGACGGTTCCGGGCAGTCTATGGGTCCGGTCTCCGTTTAGGGCAGAGTGCGGAATGCGTAAGAGCCCTTCGATTAACTGATCGCGCAGAGGCGTCAGGGTGTTGGTATATTGGTCGATGCGGGAGCAGCTTTCTGCAAAGGCGGCTGCCATCCCCACAATGGCGGGGACATTTTCCGTGCCGGCACGTTTGCCTCGCTCCTGAGCACCGCCTTCAATCACATTGGTAAGCACGATGCCCTTGCGAGCATAGAGCGCACCTACACCCTTTGGGCCATGGAACTTATGGGCCGAGAGGGAAAGAAGGTCAATGTTTTGCGCCTTCACATCAATGTGCACATGGCCTGCCGCCTGTACTGCGTCGGTGTGGAAGAGTACGCCACGGGATCGACAAAGGGCGCCGATTTCGGCAATGGGTTGGATGGTGCCAATCTCGTTGTTGGCGTACATGATGCTGACCAAAGCGGTATCTTCACGGATGGCAGCAGCCACTTCTTCCGCGGTTACCATACCGTGCTCATGCACATCCAAAAGGGTGACTTCAAAGCCCGCCTGCTCCAGCTTTTTTAAGGTGTGCAGGACGGCATGGTGCTCAAAACGGGTGGAGATAATATGCTTTTTGCCCTTCTTTTCTCCAATGCGAGCCGCAGAGATCAAGGCTTGGTTGTCCGCCTCGCTGCCTCCAGACGTGAAGATTAACTCTCGCGCCTCGCAACCAAGAGCCTGGGCCATGGTGTTCCGAGCCTGTTGCAGCGCTTCTGCAGCCGTCTGCCCAACGGAATGGAGGCTAGAGGGGTTACCATAATGTGTCTCCATGTAGGGCAGCATGGCATCAATTGCAGTCCGGCTCATTTTTGTGGTAGCTGCATTATCTACGTATACATGCATAAGAGATTCCTCTTTTCTAATGATGAATGCAATAAAAGGTACGTTCGTAAAACTTCGGAAACGGACTTGCAAAGACGGAAGTTTACCAAGCGGTTTCCGATATTCCTACTAGCCTTGCTGTTTGATAGGATTTTAACTCAACTAACCTACCTTGTCAATAGGTAAATAAAAAATTCGTGGGGATTCCTGAAATTTTATTGGAGAAATCCGCCTAATTTCAATTGTTAGCTAAAAAATAAACATAGGTTTACAATCGGGTGCTGATTTGCTATACTTCGACAGAGTGAGGGAACGCGTTCTCTAGCTGAATTTCACTTAAGGAGGACCCATGAAATCGATGACGACACGAGATCTTAGCTACATGAGCCTATTTACCGCACTCATAGCGGTGGGAGCATTCATTCAGATTCCCATTCCCGTCGTCCCCTTTACCTTGCAGTTTTTGTTTACCACCCTTGCGGGCCTGTTGCTAGGGGGGCGATGGGGAGCCATGAGCGTGGGAGCCTATCTGGTATTGGGACTTATGGGATTGCCTGTGTTTACGCAAGGTGGGGGGATTGGCTATGTGTTGATACCGACCTTTGGTTATTTGATTGGCTTTTGCGTGGCTGCTTATGTGACGGGTACCATAGCGAGCAAGGCGCGAACCCCGTCTTATGGGCGTTTGCTGGTGGCAAACTTTGTTGGACTGGGGATTGTCTATCTCTTTGGTATGGCGTATTACTTCTGGATTAGCCACTGGTATTTAAACAATCCCATTGGGATCTGGGCCCTCTTCCTGTATTGCTTTGTGTTGGCCGTTCCCGGGGACATCGCCCTATGCTTCCTGGCTGCGGTGATCGGGAAGCGACTAATTCCTGTCGTGAAACGAGGTGTTTAAATGATTTTTCTAGAAAAATGCAAAGCAAAGGTACTTGCAAGGGATACCCTTTCTCCGAGTGAGGCCAGAAGCTTATACGATGAGCCCTTAGAGCCTCTTTGCCACGCAGCCAATGACATTCGACAGGTACTTTGTGGGAATGCATTTGATCTTTGCGCCATTATCAACGCCAAAAGCGGACGTTGTTCCGAAGACTGTAAGTATTGTGCACAATCCGTTCATTATCATACGGTCTGCCAGGAGTATCCTTTCCTTGCTTCCGAGCAAATTGTGCATCAGGCAAGGCGACTAGCAGAGCAAGGGGTGCTGCGGTATTCTTTGGTTACTTCGGGAAGAACGCTCAACCATGGAGAGCTGGAGGAAGTTTGCCAAGCGGTGCAAGCGATTAAGAAGAGCGTTCCCATCCGGGTGTGTGGTTCGTTTGGTCTTTTGGTGAAGGAGCAGTGTAGCCAGCTACTTGCCGCTGGATTGGAGCGAATCCACAACAACTTAGAAACCTCCGAACGAAACTTTCCGAATGTTTGCACCACCCATGGCTACCATGATAAGATTCTGACCATCCAAGCGGCCCAGGGGGCAGGCATGGAGGTTTGCAGTGGAGGGATCTTTGGCATGGGAGAAAGCGTGGAAGATCGCATTGATTTGGCGTTTTCGCTAAAGAAATTGGGCGTTAGGAGTGTTCCTATGAATCTGTTAAACCCCGTGAAAGGGACGCCCTATGAAACCATAGTTCCCTTAGAATCGGAGGAGTTTCGCCGCATCGTTGCAGTGTATCGCTTTCTCCTGCCGGACGCATGGCTCCGCTTGGCAGGGGGACGGGGCCTACTGAAAGACAAGGGACGGGCATGCTTCCGGTCCGGAGCCAATGCGGCCATTACGGGAGACATGCTGACCACCGCAGGAATCAGCGTGGAAACGGATAAACGAATGCTCGAAGAGCTGGGATTTGAGGTGAATGGATTCCATGAGTAAGGGGGTATTCATAACCGCCACCGGGACGGATGTGGGAAAAACTTATGTGTCGGCCTTGTTGATTCGCTCCATGGTCCGCATGGGGAATTCCTGTGGGTATTATAAGGCAGCTGCCAGCGGAGCAGTTGGCTTCGCGGAGAGTGATGCCGGTTTTGTGAAGCGCTTTACCGGAATCAAGCAGGCGGAGGAAAGCATGCTTTCGTACCGCTATGAAACGCCGGTATCCCCCCACTTGGCTGCCCAATGGGAGGGAAGGTCCCTTTGCTTGGATCAGGTAAGCGCCGATTATGCGGCAGTTGGTCGGGACTACCCATATGTAGTGGTTGAGGGTGCCGGAGGCATTGTTTGCCCCCTGCGTTGGGACTCTGACCAGCAGATACTTCAGGAGGAGTTGGTGAAGGCTCTGTTGCTTCCTGCCTTGGTCGTCACCGGAGCTGGAGTGGGGAGTATCAACGCCAGTGTGCTCACCATCCATTATCTAAAAAATAAGGGGATTCCCATCAAAGGCATTGTCTTAAATCGATACTCCGGAACGGCTGTGGAAGAGGATAATCGGAACATGATCGAAACGCTGACGGGAGTAACAATCCTAACCTGTGTGAAAGAACAGGATTCTATACTTGATTTAAGCAAAGCGTGCTTGGAACAATGCTTTGCATGAGGGGGATAGTTATGCGGTTAGAGGAAAAAGATCTTGCCTATATCTGGCATCCTTGCTCACAAATGAAGGATTATGAAACCCTACCTCCGAAAATCATTGCACGAGGGCAGGGGGTGTATCTGTACGATATTGACGGGAACGAATATATGGATATTGTGAGTTCCTGGTGGTGCAACCTCTTGGGGCATTGCAACCCAACCATCAGCAAGCGAATGCAAGCACAGCTGGATACCCTGGAGCATGTGATTTTCGCAAACTTCTCCCATGAAGGGGCCATTCAATTGTGCGAAGAGCTTGCGAATCTGCTGCCCAAAGGGCTGACCAAGTTTAACTTTTCGGATAACGGTTCCGCTTCCGTGGAGTGTGCCTTAAAAATGGCCTTTCAGTATCAAAACCAAATTGGACGGCCGGAGAAACAGCGCTTTATGTGCCTCACCAATGGTTACCACGGGGAGACCATGGGAGCCTTATCCGTAGGAACCATGGACTTGTATGCCAAACTCTATCAGCCCATGCTGATGGATACCATCCGCATTGAGGCGCCGGATTGCTACCGTTGTCCCTATGGAAGGACAAGGGACTCCTGTTCGTGTGAATGCTTCGAGAAAGCAGAGGCAGCCTTTGCCCAGTTCGCCCAGGAAACGGCAGCCATGATTGTGGAACCCTTGCTGCAGGGGAGCGCAGGCATGCGAATCTATCCCCCGCTCTACCTTGAAAAACTGCGCGATCTCTGCACCAAACAAGAGGTCCTTCTCATTGCCGACGAGATCGCCACCGGATTTGGACGAACCGGTAAGATGTTTGCCTGTGAGCATGCGGGGATTACCCCAGATATCATTTGCCTTTCGAAAGGCTTAACCGGAGGCTATCTCCCCATGTCTCTCACCGTTACCACGGAGACCATCTACCGTGCCTTTTACGCAGACTATCGCGAAGGGAAAGCCTTTCTGCACAGCCATACCTACAGCGGAAATCCTTTAGGATGTGCCGCTGCCTTAGCTGTCCTGCAAGTCTTCCGGGAAGAACCGATTCTGGAGGAAGCGCAGGCGAATGCAGATTATCTGTCGGCGCAAATGCAGAAGGCCTTTGGCGATCACCCTCATGTGGGGGAGATCCGCTCCATTGGATTGATTCATGCGATTGAGCTGGTGAAAACGAAAGAAACGAAGGAAGCCTTTGACCCAAATCTTCGCATGGGCTATCAAATCTACCGGGAAGCCTTGGAGCTGGGCCTAGTGCTTCGCCCATTGGGCGATGTGTTGTACTTTAACCCGCCTCTTACCATCAAGTGGGAAGAATTGAAGAAAGCCATCCAACAAACGAAAGAAGCCATAAAGCGGGTATTGGGAGAATAGGCAAGGCAAAACCCAAGCGAATTGGGTTGAGAAACAGAAAAATAGAGCTTCCTATTAGGAAGCTCTATTTTTTCATTCTGTTTGAACAAATTATGCCACTTATTGATTGCGCTCCAGTTTTTCTAAATACTGAATACTGGCCTCTTCTAGGTTCTGAACAGCCCCATAGGCATCCGCCAAGGTATTGGGCTCTTCTTCCTCCGGTACTTGCTTGCCCGGAGCGTCTCGGTAGGTCCACTTTAGGAGCAAGGGGGTGATGATGGTCGTGACCGTCACCATGAGGATGACCGGGGTGAGATACGCAGTGTGAATCACACCACTGATGATGCCTTTGTCTGCAATAACCAGTCCTACTTCACCACGCGATAGCATGCCGGTTCCGATTCGTAAGCAATCCGAATTCGAATACCCACACAGCTTTGCTCCCAGTCCACAGCCTACGACCTTCGTTAAGATGGCGACGAGGATGAAGAGGAGAGAGAACAAAAAGAGGGAGCTGCTGAGGGAGGAAACGTTGACCTTTAAGCCAATGCTGGCGAAAAATACAGGGGATAGGAGCATATAGGAAAGCGTATGGCAGTTCGCTTCAATGAAGGTGGCTCGGCTGGTGGAAGACAGAATGAGACCGGCGATGTACGCCCCCGTAATGTCAGCAACACCGAATAGCACCTCGGCAACATACGCATAGATAAAGCAAAAGGCCAGTGACACCACAGCAAAGCGTTTGCGATTCCACGAAGCTTTGTTCATCCAAACCTGGAAGATCCGGCGGAAGAACAGGCCACACAGAATACTAACAACGATGAAGGCCAAGATTTTCAGAAGGACAAAGCCAACCAAGACCGTTCCTTCCGCCAAGCCAGAAACCAACGAAAGCCCGATGATACCAAGCACGTCGTCAATGAGCGCGGCTCCTAGAATGGCGTTGCCGGAATGGGTCTTTAGCTTTCCCAATTCCTTAAGGGTTTCCACCGTGATGGAAACGGAGGTGGCAGTTAAGATAATGCCGAGGAAGATGTTCTCCCAAAAGGAACCTGGGCCCAGTAACGGGAAAAAGGTTCCTAGGGCCCAACCACCAAAAATGGGGACAATCACACCCACGATGGCAATGACCAAGGAGGCTTTACCAGAGCGCTTCAATTCATTGACGTCCGTACCTAAGCCAGCTTCAAACATCAAGACGATGACACCGAGACTTGCTATGTTTTGGATGAAAATATTGTCGTCCACCATACCTAGGCAGGCAGGACCTAAAATTAGGCCGGCCATCAAGGCACCAACCACCTGAGGCATTTTCACCCGCTTTGAAAGCATGGACAAAAGCTTTGTGGTGAGGAGGATGAGACCGACATCCATAATAAAACGATAGTTTTCCATTTGATCACTTCCTTTTTCCAGAGGCACCTTCGTTCCCAGCCTCGATGCAAGCGATTGCTCCCTGTGGGCATTCATTAAAAAGCTTTTGGCAGCGGGGCGGGATTAGCACATGAACATTGAGTGTAACACATATAGTATAATAAAACAATTTTAATACTAACCAAACATATTGACGGGATTCAGCTAATTTATACATATTGTTTAGAACACGCTTCTCACGCTGTCTATATTCTTCCTGAACGAGTCAAAATATGCTTACAAATCCAAAGTGGAGATGGAGCTGGTAGCACAATTGCCTATAAAATACAATATACTGATCCATGAGGTGAGTTTTTTATGAGGAGCGATCAATTTTGGCCCGGGGATAAGGTCATCACCATAGTCGATTATGATGGGGTGCCAAGTGGAACGGAAGGAGTCGTTTCAAAACGATTTATTGGAACAGGATATGCGGTGAAACTTCCCGACAATACCTTCCGGTGGCTAAGTAGCGTGGAGTTCAGTTCCATCGATCCTTCCCGACATCATTTGCGAGAGGGTGATATTGGAGAAGTTACGTCTGAGAAGTTGCAGCATAACTTTGCCAAGGTGGGGGACTTGTTTCAAGTGGTGAAGGTGTTGGAAGATGTTGATTACTATGGTGTGATCGTCAATGGTACCTTACATTGGTTTGGTGGATTTCAATTGGCGCTCAATGAGTGAAGGGTTTGAGAGTAGAAACCATTCCCATTCTACTCAATTCATGGTAAATTTTTTGCAGATTAGCATCAGTTCTTCTGAATATTTTAGGATAGGATGGTCAAGATAACAACGGTGAAACCCTATAAAATATTAAGGAGAAAAACCACCATGAATATGAATAGTAGCAATAATAACAATTTAGAAGAAGCAAAGAAATTAAACAAGCAGTCCGCTCAGGCTACTTCTATGAAGAAACAGTATCAGATGGAAGCTGGACAGGATGCCAACCTGACCGAAGCAAAGAAGTTGAACGCACAGTCTAAGAACGCAACCAACGCAAAGTCTTCGAGCTCCTCTTCGAATTACTAAGAATTTCGTTTATTAAAAACACCCCCAACCTTATGGTTGGGGGTGTTTTGTTCGCCCCCAATTGTGCTTCTTGGATAGAATAAACGCACTCGGGAAGAAAAGGACGACGGAACGGTTTCGCCCTACCCCTGGAGCATCCATTCAGTGAAAATCAGCGGCATTCTCATCAAAGCGTAACATCAAGGGGTGGAATCGGTTCCTTCCGCGAAATCTAAGATTTCAGACGTGGTGAGCATAGGACCTTGGTCTGAACCCCAT
Source organism: [Clostridium] viride DSM 6836 (assembly GCA_000620945.1). Lineage (GTDB taxonomy): Bacteria > Bacillota > Clostridia > Oscillospirales > Oscillospiraceae > Evtepia > Evtepia viridis. The sequence goes on from JHZO01000004.1 coordinate 245,677, forward strand.
TCCACCGTTGGCTGTGGCTTCTCCGTGTTGCGGCTCTCATTGGTGCTTGCGAGATTGCGTTTCGTACTTCTTCCATCGATGAATGCTTGCTCCATAGGAATGTTTGTTTTCATATGTGGTTACCTCCAAATCATATACGCTTACTTTGCCCCAATTTGCAAAGAATACAGAGGAAAGCAATCCCATTTGCTTCTATCTACCGAACAAAATCCTTGCACCGAAAAACGTCGGTGCAAGGCTTAATTTGATTGGAAATTCAAAGCGCGATGGATTTGCATCGTAATACCACGCGATGCTCCCCATCTGCCGTACAAGTAAATAAGCTTAAGTCCCAATCTCCAGTGGTCAACTTGGCCAGTTCGGACTTATGCAATACTTCTCTCGCCGTTACTTTGTACTGGTACAAGTCTCCATAGATATCGAGAAACTGCACGGTGTCACCGGCCTTGACTTCCTTCAGGGACTTAAAAAACCTGAGATAATTATGAGCTAGGATGATGAAGTTTCCGTCCTTCACATTGCCTGTGTATCGGCAAGCGGCAACCTTCAATTGTTCATAACCCCAATCTGCTGTGACAGGCAGTTCAATGTTTTTGGATGGGATGGAAATTGTTCCGGCCAAAGCATAGCAGCCCAAGGTAGCAGCAGGGAGCGCTCCTCTTGAGGTGTCGTCTTCCGAGGGACTCTGCAGATCCATCTCCCTCCTCAACGCTTCCAAGTCAGACAGCAGAACATGGGCAGCCTCTGCGGCTTGATATGCTACCCAGAGGTTCCACCCCTGCCATGTTAAGGCAACCAATAAAAGAATGCTTCCGAAGAAAATCAGCATTTTTGATCGTTTCATGGTGATTGACCTCATTTTCCCTTGCGGCGGAGCCAAACACCCAAGGACACGAACAGGAGGCCAAGGGAAGCCAGCAACCATAGAATCCAGTTTAAGGCACCAGTTTGGGAATATTAGGTTCGGTGGGCGGGCCGAGGACATTCGAGGTAAACTGGTTTGTAATGACAAAGCCACTTTGGGGATCTCCTCCATAGGTCGTAGAGTAATTTGGAACGTGAAGCTCGCGAATGCTGTAGGAGGAGTCCTTGGGAAGGTTCGTAAAGGTGTACATCCACCCTGTATCGGCGCTCACTTTGGCTTCTTGGTATACGCTTCCATCTTTGAGCAGGAGGATGGTCACGCTGCTGGGGCGCTTGCTGGCCGCATTCTCGGCATCTACCCAGACTTTCTGGACTGGGATGTGCAGGGCATGGGGATCAGGGGGAAGTTCCGGATCGGGAGGCTTTCCTGGATCCGTATTTCCGGGAGTATATTGGTTTAGAATCTCAACAGTCGATGCGATGCTGCCCGAATAAGAGGTGGTATAATCGGTTGGGGTAAGTTCTTGCACGGTATATTCGCTATTGCGAGGCAAGCCGGAAAAGACGTAATACCACTTGTTTTGCGCATGCAAGCTTGCCGTTTGATAGACCTTCCCATCCTTAATAAGCTGAACCATCACGCTGGAGGGACGAACACCCGCGGCATTCTCCTGATCCTCCCACGTCTTGCGAACCGCCACACTGGTGGTGCGGTCTGGTCGCTCCGTAAGCTCCGTTTTGGGATAGGCGACAATAAGGTAGTCCCAAGTGGAACTGTCTGGCTGCATCATGGGGATGGAGATCAAATGGATTCATAAGTGGCATGAATCGGTTATTTTTATTTCGTGCCAAAGAGGCTGCCTTCATTGTTTTATGGCCTTAACTTGTCTACAATACAAACTATATTTTATCCCGAAAAAAACGCAGTTCATCCTTTTTGTGCTCTCTTTTCTCAAAATATCTCTATTCTTGTTATAAGATACTGGAGTTTTATGCTTTCGCAAAATTGAGTTCCTGCATGGATGAAGAGAGGGGTAGACAAAATGGATCGAATGAACAAAGGAAGAGTCGTATGTACGGGGTGGGATATGATGCCAACTGTGATTTACAGTAACTGCATCCTAGATATTTCAAGGATGGACCCTTCGAATCAATTTGAAGATGTTTTGATCAAAATGCTCCCCAATACGAAATTAAGTATCATCGGGAAAGGGTCACAAATTTACCCCAACCTTTCGATTGAATTAACAGGCGGTAATGTGTTAGAACTGCATACGGTTCATTTGGTAGGGAGCCTAACACGAGCTCCCTTGATTATCCATGGTCAAGACAATCATATTTATCCTTGCGATCGAAGCTCCAGCAAGATGGCACATAATGAGCAAGGAATCTGGGCAGATGAACTTGCCACCTACCTGTTTTACGTTTTGAATGATGCGCTTGACTATGCCTGATCGAGAGGAATTTAGGTTAGAAAAAGGAGAAGACCATGCGAATAGCATTATGTGAAGATAACGAACGGGAACGGTCATACTACGCAAATCTGATCAAAAAGAGCATGCCACCAGAGATCAAAGGAGAGCTTTTCGAATATGAGAGCGGGGAGCATCTTTTGTTTGATATTGAAGATGTAGAGCCCTATGATCTCTTGTTTTTAGATATACATATGGACGGGACGGATGGATATTCGGTCGCCGAGATACTGAAGAAAAAGCAGTATCACTGCGATATTATCTTTCTCACCGAGGATAAGGACAAGGTTTGGGAAGCATTTGAGGTGGAAGCCATGCACTACCTGGTAAAAAGCATGACCTCAGAAGAACGCTTCTTGCAGCTGTTTCATTGGGCACTCAAAAAAGTCATGATGAAGAAGAGGCAGTATATCCTTCTGTCCTGTGCCGGTGAACTGCGAAAGATCCCCATTACGTCAATTCAATATTTTGAGGTGTTGCGCAACCTAATCATTGTGCACTATCATGAGGAGCAACGATTTGAGTTTTATTCTACTCTAGGAAAAATTGAAAACATTTTGTTAGGGAAAGACTTTGTGCGGATACACCGGTCCTATCTGGTTGCTTTGCCAAGCATACAGTCGGTGCAACCCACAGAAGTGATTCTTCTAAATGGAAAGAAATTGCCGGTAAGCCGAAAAAAGTATGCTGAAATTAGAGAGGCATTTCTTCGTCACCATACCTCTTGATCCAAAAAGCAGCTGCAATTTGAAAAGAGAACGTTGTATGAAAAGAGTTTTTATATGGATCACGGCGCTCCCCCTGCTGCTACTTGGCGGTGGAGTAGATCTTCCTGCTTTGGCGGCATCCGATTCTGTGGTGCATGCTTGGAGTGATTGGACCATAGATACGTCTCCTAGTTGCACCGAAGCGGGCAGCAAGTCAAGGCACTGTATCTATTGCCAAGCCAAGGATGCACCCATGTCCATCCCGGCCCTTGGACATGCATTTGGGGCATGGACGCTGGATCGAAGTCCGGATTGCAGCAACTCGGGCGTACAGCATCGCAGCTGCTTGCGCTGCGGCATGACGGAATCGGAAAGCCTAAACGCCTTAGGTCACAGCTTTGGAGCTTGGAAGGTCGAGCAGGCGAACCCCTGTACACACGAGGGACAAGCCCTTCGCACTTGCTGGATTTGTCAGACTCAGGAAGTACGAAGGATTCCGGCTGCTGGTCATGTGTGGTCACCGTGGACGGAACTTCGAAATGCCAGTTGTACCGAAGCGGGAGAACAAGGGAGAAGTTGCAGCATTTGTGGGCAGTGTGTAGAAGCTCCCCTTCCGGCCACAGGTCATGTATACGGCAGTTGGGAAGAACAGGAACCCTCTTGCACAGAGGACGGTGACCGCCAACGGATCTGCGCTTCCTGTGGTGAATGGGAGTACGCCGTTCTTTCTGCTTTGGGACATTCTTACGCGCAATGGACGGTGGATGTCCCCGCCACCTGCACGGAGGAAGGACTGCAATCCCACCATTGCAGCCTGTGTGGGGAAACAAGCGATGAGACTGTCATTGTCCCATTAGGACACCAGTACCGCCCGTCATCCGATGCGGGAAGCGAGGAGACGGTGGTTTGCCAACGATGCAGCCAAACCGAATTTTCAAAGCGTAGCCAGCAGCTTTACCCGGTATTGACCATGCTCAATGTGCTGCTTGCCGGCGGATTTGCGCTTTGGATCATCCCGGATGTCAAAACCTTACTTTGGTATAAGCGGAAGAAGCAAGCGTTCTTAAAAAAGGTGGGTAAGTAAGAGATGGACATAATCTGTTATGGTTTACTTGGTTTGGCTCTCCTCATTGTCCTTGTGGGTAGTGCGGGGAAACTCTATGCCAAGCGAAAGTTGCAGGAGATCGATGGGGTTTGCGAAATGCTCGTGGAGGATCCCTATCAGGAAGACCTCATTGGATTCTAGATGGACCTTTGTATGGATAAAGAGAAGGAGCGTGAAGATCTTCCGGATGTTCACGCTATAAGGTGTTTTATGAAAGGAACCAATGGATGGCCAGGGTCCTTTCCCTTGTGTTGATCATTGCCTGCCTGCAGCCGATGTTCTTTGCTCAGGCCTATGATGAGGATTCACAGGATCCTACCGAAGAAAACGTGTCTGTGGAGAAGAAACAAGTCACAAGCCTCGTGGAATTGCTGCAAGCCTTGGATGGGCAAACGGAAACCATTGAAATCGCAAATGATATCTCCCTTTCAGAGACCATCAGAATCAACTATGACTGTAGCATTACCTCCGACGGTGAATATACGCTGGAGCGTGCGGAGGGGTTTGATGGCGCCTTGATCGAGGTTGCAAGCGGGGTGCGACTGCGGGGTGTGCAGCTTCTCCTAGATGGGAAGGGGCGGAAGGCGAAACGCAGCGCCTTGGTGTTACAGGAAGGCTCGTCGGTTTCCTTGCTCGATTGTACCATTCAAAACAATTGCAATATGGAGACGAGCGGCGGTGGTATCTATGCGGAGCAAGCGATTTTAGAGTTAGACGGCTGTATCATACAGGGAAACCGTTCCGAGAAGAACGGTGGCGGTATCCTTGTGAGCTGGGATGAGGACACCTCTTCTCCCGATGGGATTCAGGTCTTGACCATTCGAGCCAGCAGCATCCTCCAGAATACGGCCAAACGGGATGGTGGTGGCTTGGTCGTTTCGGCCATCAATGGATCCGAAAAGAATACCCATGAGGTGTGCCTATACGATACCGAGATTTGCTCCAACGAGAGTAGGGAGAATGGTGGTGGAATCGTATGGGATGGAGCCATTTTGCGTGTTTACGGAAATTCTTGCATCTGCCACAATCGTGCGGAAGGCAATGGTGGAGGACTCTGCAACAACTTTGGGAACCCGCCCCCCGACGCTGGACTGTACCTGCACGATGCGACCTCCGTCCACAGCAATCGAGCCCATAAGGAGGGTGGGGGCATCTGTGTATACGAGAGTGAGTTCTATATGAATGATACGACCAGCATTTACGATAACTACGCTGAATATGGTGGTGGTATTTATTTTAATGCTTACGAGATGCATCTGCAGGGAGAATCGATCTACCATAACCTTGCCAAAGATTCTGGCGGTGGTTTGTACCTATCCGGAACTGCCTCAGTTCTCGGGGCCGGAATCTACGATAACCACACCCAAAAAGAAGGAGAAGGGTCTGGCGATGATATCTATGATGCCCATTCGTACCTTTCTCGCTTTGAACCGGCTCCCTTTGAGGGGCGATACTATGGGGAAGAAAACAGTCTAGAGGTTCGTTCCGTTTCCATTGAACCAGTGGGAGGATATGCCCCCCCTCACGCAAACGAAGTGTTGGTACCCTATCGTGGGTGGTTCTTGGATCATGGAGAGCAGCGCTATGACAGCAAACATTTTGAGCGCAATACGCCCGTATCGCTGGAAGACTGGAGCCCTTCACCAGAGCAGTATGGCCTAAAGCAGGCTTGGTATGGTCATGTTATAATTTACGATGCCAATGTTAAGCAAGCTGACCCTTCGCATCCGTACCAGTATGATGGCTTGGCCTTTGTAAAGGGTGCCCTTGCCACGGTCAAACCCAATCCATTTTCAAGAACTGCCCATGAATTTATCGGTTGGAATACGAGGGCCGACGGCAAGGGGGAGTGGTACTACCCCGAAGATGAGGCAGCAAACCAACTCGAGATCAAAGGTAGTACCGTTCTCTATGCACAATGGGTTCCTTCCTCCGCTTCGCTTAGCATTCGCAACACCGTGACGGGAAATGGCGATCGGACAAAAGGCTTTACCTTTGACCTAAGCCTCACGGATGTAAGGGGGAGACCACTCTCTGGAAGCTATCCCTACCAAGGCAAGGGGGTACCGAATGGTACCATAAAAAGTGGGGAGAGCATCGTCTTGGCCCATGGCCAGAGCATACGCATTCGCGATCTGCCACTGGGAAGTAAGTATTTGGTGGTACAGCGGGAAGCCAACCTAGAAGGATACACCACCACCAGCGATGGAGCCTTCGGTGAACTGGTGGATGGCGGGAATCAAGTTGCCTTCACCAACGACAAACCTGCCGGTGGAGGTAGCTCCGGAGGTAGCTCGGGTGGAGGAGGCTCTAGTGGAGGAGATTTGAATCGTCCGGAGAAAAAGCCCCCTTCCATCCAACTGCGAGCTCAGATTACGATCAATGGCTTGCCTCCCGTGGAAACGGCCTATACCTTATTGCTTAAAAATTCGGCCGGTGAGATCATTCAGGAAAAGAAAAACTTAGGTGGTGAGGTGCTGTTCGATGCCATCAGCCTCAGCAGTTCTGGAACGTATACCTATACGCTCTTCCAGCAAAAAGATCCGGTGACCTGTGTGACCTTCGATGAAGAACTCTATACGATTGTGGTTCAGGTGCGGGAGATAGGTGACGAACTGAAGGCAACGGTTTCCTATGGGAAGGACGGTAAGAGCCATGAGGGTCTCCCTCTGTTTGAAAACGAGATTACTTCGCATGCTCCTGGGACAGATGGAACCATAAGAGAAGGGAGCGCATTCAAACCAACGGATGGGAGTGTGAACGCTCCCTTGACCCTAGGCAGGGTAAGGCAAAGTAGGGTCGAGGCTTCCGAAGTGTTTCACGATCCGCTGCAGGTAGTCGGGAGAAGCCCATCCTTCTATAGGCATAGCAGCGACAATGACAGCGCTACTCCCATGGGAGATTGGATCATTCCCTCGTTTTGGCTTGCACGTTTTGTGGTAAATACATTCGCTGCTTAAATAAAAAAGAAGGACGGTTCTCCGGGGAGAACCGTCCTTCCTTCGTGTAATTTAGTGTTCTACTTCTTCTAGAAACTTGCTGGCTGCTTCCAACACGTCCGCCAGTGCGGCCTCTTTTTGAGCCGCGGCAGAGATCAGTTCCTTTCCCAGGAAGACCTTTCGTTCCGTACTCATGCATCGATCGGTTGAAATATCTTGAAGGGTTTGACAGAAAAATATGCGTAAACAGCGTATGATGAGAGCTTCCTCTGCCAATATGCGCAAGACGTGTCCACGGGCAGTTTCCTGGCTGTTGATGGGGCGACCAAGCGTTTCCCAGCTCGTTCCATTATATTTCATCACGATGACATTCTTTGACACATCGTGATAGGCAATATAGGGGAGGTTTTGACGGTCAAGGGCGATGGTCGTGTCCGACGCGGTGCTGGGGGAAAAGCCTGGGTTTCCGACGTTTACCCATTCGGTACCATTGAACTTCATCACCGTGACTCTCACCCCATTTGCAATGTCTTGATAGACCACATAGGGGGTATTATTCTGATCGATGGCGATGGACGTAAAGAACACTTCCCCGGCGGAAAATCCAGGATTGCCAACGGGAACCCAACTTGTGCCATTAAACTTCATCACGGTCGCTTTCGCGCCGATGCCCGATTCTTGATAGACGACATAGGGAACATTGTTGGAATCCATGGCCATGGTGATATAGTTTACACCGCTGACGGAGAAATCAGGATTACCCACGGTGACCCAACTTGTACCGGTATACTTCATCACCGTTGCCTTATAGTTGTACGCCGTATCTTCATAGGAAACGTACGGCAGGTTGTAGCTGTCCAAAACGAGGGAGACAAATAGTGCACTCCCAGCCGAAAAGCCGGCGTTTCCAACGATGACCCAATTTGTTCCGTTAAAGCGCATCACCGTTGCTCGATACGTGAACCCGTCGCCATCAAAGGCAACGTAGGGGAGGTTGTTTGAATCGAGGGCAATGGAAGTGTAGGAGGCCGCACCGGGAGAAAATCCGGGGACTCCAACGGTCACCCAGTCAACACCGTTGTATTTCATGACGGTTGCTTTTCCGTAGTTTGCAGCATCGACGAATGCCACGTAAGGGATGTTGTTTTTATCGATGGACATAGAGAGGTAGCTGGCGGCCCCAGGTGAAAATCCTGGCTCACCCACCGGCTCCCAGCCGAGCCCGTTGTATCTGCTTACGCTCACGCGATTCTCGTAGGCCATGTCCTGAAAGGCAATATAAGGGATGTTATTGGAATCGATGGCAATCGATAACGAGTTTGAATCACTGGAGGAAACTTGAACCTTGTTTGTCAGCATGCTTTCTTACCCCTTCATAATCGGATCTCTGGTCCAACCTCATTATATGAATGGCGACAAAGCCTTGACCGCCTACCCGTGGGAGAAGGCCTAATGACATGCAATTCAGTTCCCTAAGCCCCTCCTCTTTCACGAAGGATACGGATTAGGGCGCTTCAATGACACCATAAGGCCGAAACTATCTATATTATAGTGAGGTGATTTTGGTGAGGAGTGCACAATTCAGATCAGGGGATCGAGTCATGGTCATGGGGAATGACGAAGGGATTAGGCCAGGTGAAGTTGGGGTAATTCTGAGCAGATGGGTGGATACCTTGTATGCCATTCGTCTGAAAGATGGTTCCTTTCATTGGGTGGATAGCTCGGATATTAACTCGTTGAACCCGAGCAAACCCACTATAGCGGAAGGGGAGGTTGTCCAGATTAAATCCAATAAGCATAACCACTGGTTTATTAAAATTGGGGACTTGGTTCAAGTGGTTAAGGTCATGGATGCGGTGGAGTACTATAAGATTTTCATAAACGATAATTATTTCTGGCTTGCCAACTTTGAGCTGGCACCCTACTTCCCACTTCCCCCTCTTTAAAATGAAAAGGAAGAGAAGACTCCATTGGTAAGTCGTAATTGAGGTGATTTTTTGAGGAGCGAGCAATTTTGGCCAGGGGATGTAGTGCTTACCATTTCCGGCTACGAGGATATTCCCATTGGAAGTCGGGGCGATGTGCTAAGTCGGTGGTTTGGCACGGTGTATGCTGTGGAACTGGACGATGGAAGCATTCACTGGATGGATGGGGGAGAGTTGGATCTCATCCATCCCACCAGACATACCATCCAGCCTGGAGATTTCGTGGTGGTTCGATCCAATAAGCATAAGCATGATTTTGTAAACCTGGGGGACGTGGTCAAGGTTATTAAGATCATTCAAGATGTCGATTATTATGAAACGAACTTTCATAATCGCATCTACTGGATTCCTGGTTTCTTCTTGGCAGCAGATATTTGCTAGTAGTTGACAAAAACAGTATAAGAACAATGGCATGTGACTGGCTCCTTCTTGAGTTGGTCACATAGCCTTTGGGTAGAAGATGCAAGAGTTTACGGCATTCTATTTCTTTGCTATAATTCATTCAACCCCGATCCGTTTCAAGCCAAAGAAACCGAAGGTCGAAAAGCTGATGTGGCTTGGCTTCGTTGGACAATCTTGATTCAACCTTCTGCAAAGATCATCCGTTAAAAAGCAAAAGGAGGAGGTGCTGCCATGAAAAAGTCAAGAAGAATGCTTCTGTGGGCGGCGTTTCTTGCCTATGGTGCTTGGATGGTTTGGCTTCTTTTTCTTCAGAGAATGGGACATGCATCGGAATTGCCCTACCTACAGCAAATCAGCAATAATCTCAACCTGATTCCGTTACAAACCATGATAGAGTTCATACAGGACACTTCCGGCTCATTTAACCCGGCCACCAATCCATCCATGATGAGACATGCGTGGATCAACCTTGTGGGTAACGTAGTCATGTTCATCCCGCTCGGATTTTTTCTTCCTTGTCTTTGGCAGAAGCTCCGCTCGTATGGTCGCTTTCTTGTGTGGCAGATTGGAATCATTGTGACCATTGAACTCATCCAACTGTTTTTCCTTTGGGGCAGCTGTGATATTGATGATTTGATCCTAAATACTTTGGGCGCAGCCTTAGGGTTTGCTTGCTATGGGTTCTTTCGAAGGATAGCAGAATCGACGGGAGGATAGCAGGATTTTGAGTTACAAAAGTTCGTTCAATCAAGGCTCATCAGTTAGAAAGAAAAAGATAAACGGTGCTAAATCAAACGATTTAGCACCGTTTTTTTGATGGCGGCGGAGCAAGAACTAAGAATTCACAAAACAAGTTAGATAAGTGAAAGACATTCTTGGTTGTTTTTAATCAGTAAATCGATTGCAATATGGCCCTCCACTGGTTTTCCATATAGATAGCCCTGTATCAGGTCACAATCGTGCTCTAATAGATATTGACGCTGCTCCTCTAATTCAACGCCTTCTGCTATGACAGAGTGTCCCATTTTGTGTGCCATAGAAATAATATCACCTGTAATGGCGTTTTCTTGCGCACCTCTGGTCAAATCATTAATGAAATACCTATCAATTTTTAACGTGTCCACGTTTAATTCCCGCTCTCGGGCAAGCGAAGAATATCCAGTTCCAAAATCGTCGATGGCAATTTTAATTCCCAGTTGTTTGAGTCTTTCGATTTTTTCATTTATTTCGAAATAGTTGTCTGAGAACACGGATTCTGTGAGTTCAATAATGAGGTTTCGAGGGTCAACGCCGGTTTCTGTAATGAGCTCTTCTAAGTCTGGCAGAAAAGTCTCGCTCAGAATTTGAATCGCAGATACGTTGAAGGAAATGGTAGTTCCATGGAAGCCTTCATGCATTAGGCATAAAGCAAAATCAAACACAAGACGCATGATTCTATATCCTAAATGGATAATCATCTGTGATGATTCAGCAATTGGAATAAATTCGAGAGGGGAGACCACGCCTAGTTCTTTGGTATAGTAACGCGCGAGGGCCTCAAACCCCTTAATTTGATTAGTTTTAGGATTAACTATAGGTTGATAAAGCATTACTAACGAAGTATCGTTTTCATTGTTCATGGTTTCCGATAGCAAGTTACTGATTGCAATCTCCCTTAGCTGCTTTTCTTCCATCTCTTTGGTAAAGAAGGAAGAGCTGAAGCGAGAATGCTCCTGTTTATAGTCAGATGCTATTTCTGCTCGTTTAAGGATGCTTTCGGAATCTGCAACTTCATCCGAATCAATTTCAAGGATTCCTATACTGAAGCAAACTGTTTTGAGGGTAATAGAAGTATCTAACGATTCGACCATCTGTTCATATAGATCGATCAGTTCCTGTTTGTTTTGATAGTCAGGAATATAAAAAAGGAAGCGGTCGATTGAGATGTGAAAAAGCAAAGCGAAGTCTGATGTAATGCGCTTTAAATAGTTGGAGATGTCCTGAATCAACTGATCCCCAAACGGATAGCCATAAATTCTATTTAAATAGCTGAACTTTCTAATATTAACTATAATAATAGCTCTGTTTGAGGTTGTCTCATTCGTGTTCAACCTTGAAAATGTTTCTTGGAACGATCTCAAATTTAACAATCCAGTAAGGGAGTTGTGGTTTGCAATAAATTTAAGGTTGTTTTCATAATTCTTGCGCTCTGTTATATCAAGAATAATACCTTCAAGGGCAACAACGTTCCCATCTTCATCAAATATACCTTGGCCCTGTTCCCACACCCATTTCCAATCGCCCGACGCTGTAATGATCTCATACTCTTCTTTTAATTTTGTGTGAGTCTTTAATACTTCCTCCCATTTTTTCCACAAGTGTTCTTGATAGTGTGGGACAATTAAATTGTTGAATGACATTACCTTGTTGTTGACTAACGCTTCCGGTTCATATCCAGTTAACTCCAGACATCCATTGGAAGCATATAGCATGGACCAATTCCGATCATGGTTGCACCGATAAGTCATCCCTGGTAAGTTTTCAAGCAAGACTCTCTTACTGCGCTCGCTTTCGCGAAGGTTGGATATTGCAATGGTTTGATCAGTGATATCAATGCCAGATAATAACACTTGTTTTACCATGCCTGTCGCATCTTTTATTCCTGCAATACGCCAAAAGATGATACGTTCGTTAGTTTGCTCAGTCATTAGTGAAGTTTCGAGATCTATAGTGTCTTCGCAGGATTCTGCAAATTTAGTTTCAAGTGTTTCTGTGAGGTTTCGGCGATCTTTTTCTGGAACGAAGGATTCGATCCAATCTTTACCGATTATCATTTCTTTTGAGTAGCCGAGTCTTTTACAGCCTTCCTTATTAATCAGACTGACTTTCATGTTAGCATCAAGAACAATGAATATAACGGGAGAATTATCAATATAAAGCTGAGATTTATTGCGCTCTGCTTCCAATGCAAATTCACTTGCTTTTCTTTTAGAAATGTCTCTACTTATTCCTTGGAACCCAATTGGGTTTCCATTGGTATCTCTTAAAAATGACATATGGATAGATAACCAAACGAGAGATCCATCAATCTTATAGTGTTCTAGTTCAACAACTCTGGTCCGCTTTGGATTCGACGTAGGATCTTTATCTAATTGAAGCTCTTCCTCAAGGATTGATTTTATCTTTTTTACCGCTTCAGGAGGAAACTTATCTTCAATGGAACGCTTCATATAATGAATCGGTGTTTCGCCTAATATTCTTTCGACCGACTGGCTCACAAAAGTGGTATTCAAGTTCAGATCCGTCAACCAAACAATATCAGATATATTTTCTGTAATTCTGCGGTACTCCTCTTCATTTTTCTTTATAGTATCCTGTAATTGTCGCCGTTCCTGTTGATGAATCAATAATATACTAAGTAGAAAAGAGACCACAGGGAATATTAGCATCACTGGTAAGAAAATAATGCGGATGACTGCTAGTCCATTTGGTTCTGGTAGCAATAGCATGTTGAGAATCATAACGATGTGAACGGTAAAGCTCATGAAATATACAGAAACCCAACGTGCCACTTGTTTTGTTGGGTAAAACCACTTTCTCCAAACCAAACCGACTATTGCACTGGATACGATTGTGGCGACACCGGCAAGAGCCCCTGCACCACCCATCAGCACCCGAAATATTACAGCAACACCAGCAGCAATACTTGCCGGGACGAAACCAAACATTAGGGCTGTAATGCTGATTAATATACTGCGTGTGTCAAAGACAATTCCATTTGTTAATGGATAGGGTAATGCCATTACTGCAATGCAAATTAAACCAATTAAAATACCATGAATTAATTGGCTGATTTGTTTATTTTTAATCTTTAAATAGAAACTTAAATCATAAACAATAAAAAGGCATAAAAGCCAAGAAGAGTTGTTTACTAAACCAAGCCAAAGATTATGTTGCACCATGATAAACCTCCTGGCATACATAGGCCAAACACTATAAGCAGGTTATCTTTTGTTTAGCTCTTTTATTTCGATACATTTCTTTGTCCGCTTCCTGCAAAAGTTGTTCAAGACTGAACTCAGAACTATATTCAGCAACACCAACACTAACCGATATCTGGATGATCTGATTTTCGTTTACACTATACCCTGAATGACAAAATTCGTCATGCAAGCGTTTCGTAATAAAACTAGCCTGATCTTTTGATATATCGGGTAATATCACAACGAATTCGTCCCCTCCATAACGAAACACGAAATCTTTTTCTGTCACGTTTAAACAAATTAAATTCGCCACCCTTTTTAAAACAAGGTCGCCTGTTCCGTGTCCATACGTGTCATTAATTTGCTTAAACTTATCGATATCAATCAATAGAAGCGTGAATTTAATCTTTTTTGAGTGAAATAATTTTATCATCCTTTTAAAGGTTTCTTCGAAGGCTCTTCGATTGTGCAAGCCGGTCAAAAAGTCCTGATTTAAGCGCTCCATATGTCTATTGATGAAAAGCACAACAGAAATGGAAAGGGCACTTGCAATAATTGAAAATAAAAGTATTAACGCAGTATTGAGTTCTTGTAATGTTGCTATAATATAATCTCCTGAAAAATCTACACCAACCAAACCAATTACGTCGTTATTCTGAGTATCTTTAATAGGTGCAAATCCAGTGATGTAAGTTCCCCATACAGGATCATGAATCAGCTTCGTTGCGGTAGGAGTACCATTTAAAAAAGCAGATACTTCTGGCTTGGAGACGCCATCTAGTGTTCCGATTGGAGAAAAGGCTTCACTATTCGCTGGCTCGGAATCTAAGATATAGGCAATCGTATCTTCCGAAACAAATTTCTCAGTAAAAATAAAGTCTGCACCTGTTTTCGACTTTAACTCTTGAAAAACGGAAAGCATTTCTTGATAATACAAATGATCGAAATTCTTCTCTTTTTCGGCTAGGTTGTTTAGGGCTTTATATCGCTCAATATCTTGCTCTAAAAATGTTGCGATGGAGGTCGCAATATTTTTCGCTTCTTCTCCCGCCTCGATGATTATGATATGTTTCGTGCGATAATAAAATAAGAGTAAGGGGCTAGAGACCACTAATATGATGAGAAGCACGGTCAGTATCTGATATTTATATTTCATCATGGCTACCACCCACTCTACATAGTGTAAATAAGCTCAAGTAATTTATCACTCTCTTTTATATTTCGACAATATATGAGTTTTTGTTAATAAGGATTGAAATAATAATGAATGAAGGCAAACAACGAAACTGTTGTTTGCCTTCATTCATTTCTGTTTTTACATGGTGGAGGGGAGCAAGCTTATGAATTCACGTAGACATATTTAGTCGAGCAAATATTCATAATTAACGCGAAATACATGAGACAAGGCTTTTACTTCATAATCTGGTACGAAACGCGTCCCATTTTCAATGCGCAGGATGGTTAAGTCACTGAATTCGTATCCTTCCAGTTGTAGCATTTCTGCAAGTCCCTTTTGCGTAAGTCCTTTTTCTGTCCGTAGTTTTTTTACTTTGTCACCTATTATATTTTTCGACTTACCGTCCCAATATATTTTCATATCAATACACTGCCTTCGTATTCTTCTAAAGATGAAATTATATATTGATATTATCTTTTTAATGTGGTACTATACCTTCTAAAGATGAAGTTTTGGAGGGTTTTTATGGATACTTATCAAACGATGTATTTTATTCTATTTAACGCTATTACCAACGCAATAGAAGCGCAAAGCAGGGGAAACTATGAAATGCCTGTAAACATAATAATATCAGCTCAACAGAATTCAGAGGAGATTTTTGTTGAGTTAAATGAAGCGCCAAAATAAAAAAGAAAGCCTTGAGGCCCGCAAACAATGCGGCTCAAGGCGTTTTTCATTTTTCCCACTTTGGCTTTCGGTTCTCTTAAAAAACGGCAACTCACGCATGTAGCCTTGAATAAATTGTCAAATAATGATATGAATTGTGATGTAATCAAAAACTGATAGGGTGATATGCTTATGATTCAACATTAAAAAGAGTTTCTTGTTCCCGATCCTTAACCGTCAAGCTAAAGTATAATTAATTAAAATGATAGGAGTTTGTATTCTGAAAAGTTCATTGAAAAAGTTAGCATCAATTATTTCGGTCTTAGCAATTTGCTTATGGTTAACTCCCTCGGTGTTTGCTTCTGCTGCTGATTTGGAACCAAATTCTGTTGTAGGTCCTACACTAATGGCAATTGAGATTACCAACTATGACATTTTGAAAAATAAAATGTTAGTAAGTACCGCTTACAAGAAATTTGATAGATATATTACAACTACTTGGGCAAAATCTCCGAATTATAATGTCTCAAAACAATACACAATTTCACTTTCTACAGAACCAATGCAAGGTACGTTCCTTGCTAATGTTGTCAAAAACTTTGGGTTTACAGCTTCAGTAACCTCGAGTGTGGCAACGGATATTTACGCCGATCAGACAAGATACAGCAAACTCACGCTAGCAAAAGATGAAAGAAAATATTCTGTACAATTATATCACGTTACTGAATATGCTTCTGGCAGCAAAACAGAAACATTTACGGGTTCAGGAAATGTTTATGAGCCCTTCGATACTTACTATGTCGTAATCTATCAATAAACTTATGCGTTTACATTTAAATCGTGCGATAACATGCATTTATTTCCTTGTGATAATAGGAAGCGTATCAGCGTGTACCCTTTCATCCAATAATAATGGAGATATATCACCAATTCATTTTTTAAGAGTACATGGAAGTATTAATTATTTTTGCAACAACCCAGAACAATCGAACAAATGCGCCATTTTCTTTATAACAAAAGGGAATCCTGATTTAAAGGAAGGGGCAGTCTCTTTAAGCTTTGATTCGAAGTATATTTCAGTACAAGATGCCGAAGCTTCAATCGTGCTATCTCAAAAAAAGTATACGCTTTGGAAACTGAGTTTCATTACAAAAATATCTTCAGATGAAATTGAAGAGGATAGCATAACCGTAACTTCTGCAAATTTAAATGGAACAAGTTACAATGACTTGGGAGCTTTAAAATTTCAAATTATCAAGGGAGAAAACTCTTTTGTTTCTCCTTTGGAATTAAGGTCTCATGCAGCAACCGCCATCGGATTAGGTCTGAAAGACTATTTTGCATCATTCAGGAACAGTAATCCTAATCCACTGACAATTATCGGTGTAAATATACCTGGATACGAAGCAGCAGAGCTACAGTGTATGGTGTACGATGATCCTGGTGTCAATCAATCTGATGTTGAACCTACTCTAGTGGGTAAATATGATTTAAACAAAGAAAAAACTAAATTGACTTCAGGACAAATAGCAGAACTAAATGTGAATTTATCAAATTGCTCTAAAACTAGTATCGATGTATATTACGTATCTCCCATAGTGAAATACGAAACAAACGGAAAAGATTATCAAATAGCGCTCCTCCCGTACATCTCCGGTGTGCAGATAACGGAGAAAGAACTATTCCAAATTGGTGAAAGCATCAATTGGTCAAACTAGCCCTGTCATGATAGACGGACGCCGTGCTACTTACATCAGGAATTCATGAAAACAAACGTTGTGCGGCGAAAGATTTCGCTTTGCCAAAGAAACGTAAACTGTCAAACAAGGAACGCCAAAACGGGTGCTTCCTGCAACGTTTTTGTTGGAGAATTTCAACAGCACAAGTAAAAACGAGAAAAGCCTTGAGGCCCGCAAATGAATGCGGCTCAAGGCTTTTCTCAATTTTCCCACTTTGGCTTTCGGTTCTCTTAAAAACCAATTATTTTACATGAACTGTTCAATTCACGCATAAAAAACGGCAACTCACGCATGTAGCCTAGAATAAATTGTCAAATAATGATATGAATTGTGATGTAATCAAAAACTGATGGGGGGATATGCTTATGATTCAACATTAAAAAGAGTTTCTTGTTCCCGATCCTTAACCGTCAAGCTTAGTAAGGGGGCGAAGTTATGAATTCTGGCTAAAGCAAGATAAAAGGACTATTAAATCAGATGAGGTGGCCTCTTGCAGACTACCGCCCGCCATATAAAGTTTTCGAGGCCTTCTTTGACAAGGTTTGCGCTGCCTAAGAGACTCCTCATTCCACCAATGGTCCAGATTTCAACTATGCAAATTTTAATTTATTAGAGGATTTTCCTATGAAAAAGCTATTAACCCTTGGGATGGCAGTTGCCGTCCTTGCAAACATGCTCATAATGGCATCAGCAGCCCATGTTGAGACTGCGGCTGACGCTTTGCTTACAGCTGATTCTGTCCCGAAGTACATAGAGACTATGCCTATTGATGTAGCCCCTGCTAGCGAAGAAAAGGTGGCTCTTATTTCTTCAATGAAAAGCAATAGAGTTTTAACCGTCACCAAAGATGGGTGCTTTTACATTTCCGATTCAATTTCAGATTTAACTGATGATGACAATTTGATTGCAGATGTCCGTAGTGACTATGAATTTGCCAATCAAGCAATTGCGGACGGCATCCTTGCTATCGACAAATCGTCACTTGAACTCTATAATCTTGAACTAACAAAATCTTCACTTAGTAAAATGAAAGCAAATGCGGTAAAAAGGCAAGAGTATCAAATTCAAAATAGCATGATGGCATATGCTACTCACTGCTCTAATCCCAGCCTTTATTTATCCGGAATGGTTGTCAGCAATAGAGCCACAATTACAAGATACTACAATGAGATGGTTGAATTAGAATATACCAATCCTTCCATTTCGCCTGGTTGGGCTACTACTATGTTTTGGGTTGGAAAAGTTCAAGCAGGCGGTCCTTGGGATTACAAGCTTATAAAGAATCTTGGCCCTTGGGATAAGGTATACTGTTGTACCTACGGATACAGAGACACAAAGGTAAATCAACATAGAAATGCTGAATTTATTGGAAACTATAACTATGGATATACTGGCAGAGACCTTTTTTCGCTTTACATTTTAAAGAAAGGTAGCGACGCTGCCGCTGGTAAGATATGGGTGGCAGACGTAGACGATTATCCTGCCATCGAAGAAGGTTACTACGATGCTGGCAGGTAACCCTGTACAAAGGTTGCGGCTTATCGGGGCAGCTTGTCTTGTGTTAATCCCTATCGTTACGCTTATCTGCTGGGTTCTTCTTAGATATCAGCGGAATATTGTTTTGATTTGTTGTCTAGTATCAATTTTAATCTTCTTTCTTTTTTACCGAAATTCAAACTCTTATAAGAAAGAAGTTAGGGTATATCTTTGCATCCTTACTTGTTATCTCATTGCTCTTTTAGGTCTTTTGAATTTATCTTATTCTTGGGGTCCTCGGGAATTTGTTGAGGTACATAGATTCAACTTACTTTCATCACAATATAGACAGGCGGTCAAAACGGTTGAAGATCAAATCATAGTTCATTCAGATGTTCATTATGAGGAGATTTTGTCCGGCAGAGTTTCGTCCTTGTTAACCGTACATGGGAGTATTTCTTACTCAAGAGAAGATGACCAAGCTGTTATTTATTTCCCTACTGATGTAAGCTTTTTTGACTCATATGGTTATGTATATCAAAGCTCTAATAACTCGCTTGCTTTTACCTTCAAAAAAATTGTTCCAATAAACGAAAATTGGTATTACGCAAAGCTCTACTAACTACTAAGGGGCCCTTTAATTGAAGAGCCCCCTTGTTTTTATTCTAATACTGTAGCCCAAAATGTCAAAATATATTTTAAAATATTACTAATCGGTTCAATACCCCTATTTGTAAGTATTCGCTTCAAATATTGATAAATAATGTTGATTTGTGGTGAAATGGTCGAGTATCCGTTTAAAGCGTAGTTTCGCCGATACTGTCACCGAAAACGAAAAAAGCCTTGAGGCCCGCAAACAAATGCGGGTCAAGGCTTTTCTCAATTTTCCCACTAATAAGTTGTGGGTTCACATGGTGGAGGCGGGGGGAGTTGAACCCCCGTCCGAAAGCATTTCCACAGGAACTTCTCCGGGCGCAGACGGTTATTTACATTCCCTTGCTATGCCGTAAGTCCGTCATACTGCATAGCTTAGTAGCTTCATTAGTCATGCTGTGGGCAAAGCTTACCACAGGCACGTGCACCACTCATTTCACGCCCAAACCCGGCTCGTGGTCCTTCCGGGCAGGACGGCCGCATTAAGCAGCGGCGAGAACTACGTTATCGTTGTTCTTTAATTTTTATGTGCCCATTTTTAGGATGCTAGGCGCATCCGCCCGCTATTCCTGCCTCCACACCCCCGTCGAAACCGGTACGCCCCCATGAAGGCCGCCTATGGCGGCCGCAGTGACAAATTGTGAAGTGCAAATTGGTTAAGATGACATTATAGCATGGTGGGTTCGGGATAGTCAATGCCAAAGGTTTCCACCGTAACCGACGTCATGCGCTGGTCGGTCTTGGGCTTATCCTGCAGGCTGCGGCGCACGGACACAATCTTGTCTGCCACGTCCATGCCCTCAATGACCTTACCAAAGGCAGCATACTGACCGTCCAGATGGGGTGCTTTTTCCACCATGATAAAGAACTGGCTGCCAGCGGAGTTTGGCTGCATGGAACGTGCCATGGAAAGCACACCGCGATCATGGACTAAATCGTTCTGCACACCATTCATGGCAAATTCGCCAGGAATATGGTAACCGGGGCCGCCGGTACCCGAGCCATGAGGACAACCGCCCTGAATCATAAAGCCGGGGATGACACGATGGAAAATCAGGCCGTTATAGAAGCCTTCCTTCACCAGCTTGATAAAGTTATAGACGCTGTTTGGGGCAATTTCGGGATAGAGTTCTGCTACCATTTTGCCGCCATCTTCCATCTCAATGGTTACAATGGGATTCTTTTGTTCCATGTTCGATCTCCTTACGGTTAAAATTAGTTCGTCAGCGCAATTTCACTGCGCGATCCATCTCTCGTTTGGCATCTCGCTTGGCATCGGACTCTCGCTTGTCATAGAGCTTTTTGCCCTTACATAAGCCGATCTCTACCTTCACCCGAGGCCCCTTAAAGTATAGACCAAGAGGGATGAGAGTATAGCCGTCCTGCTGGATTTTGGCATGCAGGCGCAGGATTTCCCGCTTGTGCATGAGCAGCCGTCTGGGCCGGCGAGGTTCTTTGTTGAAAATATTGCCCTTTTCATAGGGACTAATGTGCATGGAATTTAAGCTTAGCTGCCCATCCTTAATGGTACAAAAGGAATCCTTTAAGTTCACATTCCCTTGCCGGATGGACTTGACCTCGGTGCCGAATAGTTCAATCCCGGCCTCAAAGCGATCTTCGACAAAGTAATCGTGAAAGGCCTTGCTATTTTTGGCGATGGATTTGTTTTTTTGTTCCGCCATAAGGACGCCCTCCATTCACATTCCTTGCCACAAGCCAGATTTGTACCCTCAAGTATAGCATATCACTCCCATGGAACACAAGTACTTTTGTTCGACATGCGAGAAATGTTTTGGATCAAATCTAGGGGAAGAGGCCGAGCACAAGAAGAAAAACGCATTTCTTTGGCATCAAAGTATGGGTTTGTGCAATCATACAGGAAAACGGAGAAAAAGGGTGGAAAAATCGTGCCATTGCTGTTGGAATGATGCTTGCGGTAGAAGGACATATGTGCTAGAATAGAGTTCATTGTAAAAACAAATGGCCGTGTACAGAGGACAAAACAAAGGCGGTGTGCATAGAATGGCGAAATCACCAGATTATTACATTGTGGAAGCGGCTTCGCTTCCAGAAATTTTTCACAAGGTGGTGGAAGCGCGAAGGCTGCTCGATACCGGGGAAGCGGACACGGTGAATCGTGCGGTACAGATGACCGGCATCAGCCGAAGTGCTTTTTACAAATATAAGGATGCGGTGTGGCCGTTTCAGGATATGTTACATGGCAGAATCATATCGCTACAGTTAATGATGAAGGATGAGCCGGGCATTCTCTCGGCGGTACTCAATCTCTTTGCTGACTCTGGAAGCAATATCCTGACCATCAATCAGGGCATTCCATTGAACGGATGCGCTGTGGTAAGCATCAGCGTGGAAACCTCTGCCATGCGTGTGACTATGACCGAGCTGTTAGAGCGCATTTCGGAACACCCAGGAGTTCTGCGCAGTGAAGTCTTGGCGGGGTAAGAGAAGGCAAGAGCAAAGATGCAAGATCATCAGTGGAAGGAATGAATGAGTGAATGATACAAGTTGCAGTATTGGGGTTTGGAGTCGTCGGCTCCGGGGTGGCAGAACTCCTGACCGGTAGGGGAGAGGGCCAGAACCGCCCCGCAGATGACCTCTTATCCTTAAAATATATTTTGGATGTACGGGATTTTCCGGACAGTCCCTTTGCGGATTGCTTTGTCAAAGACTTTTCTGTCATTGAGCAGGATCCTGAGATTGACATTGTCGTAGAGACCATTGGTGGGGCTAGTATTGCTTTGGAATTTACAGAGCGTGCGCTGCGTGCTGGGAAAAACGTGGTCACCTCAAACAAAGAAGTGGTGGCAAAGCATGGGTACCGCTTGATGGAGCTGGCCCGAGAACATCACGTTACCTATCTGTTTGAAGCAAGTGTGGGCGGAGGCATTCCCATTCTGCGTCCCTTGAACCAGTGCATGGCAGCCAACGAGATTTTGGAAATCTGCGGTATTCTAAACGGAACGACCAATTACATCTTTACCCGTATGATTGCAGGCGGGCTTCGCTTTGAAGATGCGCTAAAAGAGGCCCAGGAAAAGGGCTATGCCGAGCGTGACCCGTCCGCGGATATTGAGGGGCATGATACCTGCCGTAAAATTTGCATCATGGCATCCATCGCCTTTGGCTTTCATGTATTGCCCGATCAAGTGCAAACCATCGGAATCAGTCAGGTGAGTTTAGAGGATGTCGCCTACGCCAGCGCATTAGGATATAAGATTAAGCTCTTAGGCCGTGCCACCAAGCAGGAAGATGGCACCATTTGTGCCTATGTGGAACCCCATCTTGTTTCCCTTCAGGATCCCTTGGCTGGAGTGGAAGACGTATTCAATGCCATTAAGGTCAAAGGCAACGCAACGGGCGATGTGATGTTTTATGGCAAGGGAGCCGGCAAGCTGCCCACCGCCAGCGCTGTAGTAGCCGATGTCATTGCCATTGGCCGTCAAATGCAGCGGAGTGCCTATCGTCCGTGGCAACCACCCCGTCCGGAGGCAACCGTTTCCGCCGATGCCATTCGGAGCCGCTTCTTGGTTCGGGTGCGTGGGGAAGACCTTCCGTTGGGAGAGGAAGTCACCCTTGCTCAGCCAATTCCTGGAGAAAAGGTAATGCGAACGCCTGCCATGACCCGTCCCGAGCTGGAGACCCGTTTGCAGCAGTCTGAGGTTCTTTCGGTATTACGAATCTTGGATTAAAGCTGGAAAACACGATCGACAAAGCAGGCTCGGAGCATAAAATAAAGAGAAGAAAAAAGCCTTCGGTGGAAGAGACCTAGGAACCCTTCTACCGTGAATGAGGAGGATTCAAATAGTATGGGATTGATTGTTCAAAAGTTTGGAGGCACTTCCGTGGCCGATGCGGACCGGATTCGGAACGTAGCCCGCATCATCACGGAAACCTATCGACAGGGACACAGTGTGGTAGCGGTATTGTCCGCCCAAGGGGACACCACGGATGACCTGATTGCCAAGGCACAAGAGATTAACCCGCGCGGCTCAAGGCGTGAGATGGATATGCTTCTTTCCACGGGTGAGCAGATTTCCTGCGCCCTCTGTGCAATGGCCATTGAGTCATTGGGATTTCCGGTGGTTTCCTTAACCGGATGGCAAGCCGGGATCAGCACGAACAAGGCATACAGCGACGCCCGCATCAAACGCATCAATACGGAGCGAATTAAGTCGGAACTCGACCGGAACACCATCGTGATTGTCACGGGCTTCCAGGGACTCAATAAGTTTGACGATATTACCACCTTAGGCCGTGGTGGTTCCGATACGTCGGCCGTGGCGCTGGCAGCATCCCTTGAGGCAGATCTGTGTCAGATCTATACCGATGTGGAAGGTGTCTATACAGCGGATCCCCGCTATATCAAAGGGGCAAAGAAGTTAGAAGAGATTACCTATGACGAAATGCTGGAGCTTGCCAGCCTCGGAGCACAGGTTCTACACAACCGCTCCGTAGAAATGGCGAAAAAGTATCGGGTCAATCTTGAGGTGCTCTCCAGTTTTAGCAATGCCCCAGGCACAAAAGTTAAGGAGGTTGTGAAGAAAATGGAAAAAACCCATGTAGTTGGTGTTGCAAAGGACAAAAATGTCGCGCGTTTGGCGCTGGTTGAGTTGGAAGACAGACCTGGAATTGCCTATAAAGTGTTTTCGCTTTTGGCAAAAGCACATATTAATGTAGATATTATTTTGCAGTCCATTGGCCGCGGGGAGACCAAGGATATTAGCTTTACAGTCAAGCGCAACGACTTGGACGAAGCAAGACGCATTTTGGAAGAACATAAGGAATCCATTGGCTTTGATCACATCGACTTCTCCAGCAATTTGGCCAAGGTCTCCATCGTTGGAGCCGGTATGATTGACAATCCTGGGGTAGCCTCTCAAATGTTTGAAGCACTCTATGGTGCTCGCATCAACATCCAGATGATCTCCACCAGTGAGATTAAGGTTTCGGTGCTGCTGAACGAAGAGGATGCGGATAAAGCGGTGCAGGTCATCCACAGCAGCTTCTTCGAAGAGTAAGAATGGACGGAAATTCCAATTATCTAGTTTGGCAGGTTTCGAGCCTTGGCAATGGGATGGTTTTAGTTAGATGAACAAAAATTGCAATTTTTAAGGTTAGGCGAAGCGTACAAACGGAGTTCTCCAATTCCCTGGCGTATAGATAGGAAAGTAAAATCCTGGAATGAGAGCCCGAAAAAGGAAGAGGCAGGTCTGCAGAAAGCCGACCTGTCTCTTTTTTTTGTAAGATCGCACAGAATTGCGCTGGAAATACGGCGGATAATTGGGTGTAATTTCGCAATTAAGCTGTGTAGAATTGACTTGTTTTTTTGCAGATCATTTGATATAATACGACTTGCTATGGGAATGGAATTGCGAAAATACTCGCAGTCCCATTGTAAATGAAGAAAATCGGCATTGCCGCTATTCCTCATTTGCTATCTTCACGATAGGACGACGTTGGACAATCCGATGTCGCCATATCGAACTAAAAACAATTAAAAAATAGGGGGAAATCAGAAATGAACATGCTTGTTTGTATCAAACAAGTGCCGGACACGACAGAGATTAAGATTAATCCTGAAACGAACACTCTGATTCGTGACGGCGTTCCCAGCATCGTCAATCCTTTTGACGCTTATGCATTGGAATGTGCAGCAAAGTTGAAGGATGCTAATCCCGGCAGCAAGATCGTTGTTGTCTCCATGGGTCCTGAGCAGGCTAAGGCCGCTCTGAAGGAATGCCTCTCCGTCGGCGGCGACAAGGCTTACTTGGTCAGCGGCCGTGAGTTCGGTGGTTCCGATACTCTGGCAACTGGTTACGCACTGGCTCAGGCTATTAAGAAGATCGAAGAGCTGGAAGGCTTTAAGTTCGACGTATTGTTCGCTGGTAAGCAGGCAATCGACGGCGATACCGCTCAGGTTGGTCCTCAGATCGCTGAGAACCTGGACATTGCTCAGGTTACTTATGCTTTCGAAGCATGGGCACAGGAGAATGGCACCCTGAAGGTTAAGAAGGAAGAGGAAGAAGGCTTCGAGATGCTCGAGCTGCCCCTCCCCTGCATGGTTACCGTAACTAAGCCCAACTATGAGCCCCGTTACCCCACCATTAAGTCCAAGATGGCTGCTAACAAGGCTCAGATCACCGTTCTGTCCGCACAGGACTTCGAACTGGATCTCGGTCAGGTCGGCCTGAAGAACTCTCCCACCAGAGTTAAGAAGACCTTTACTCCTCCCCGTAAGACCGGCGGCGTAAAGATCAAGGAAGAGACCAATGAAGAGTCCGCAAAGAAGCTCTTTGAGATGCTGCGCGACAAGAACATTATTTAAGAGGGGAGGAGCATTAAAATGGGATTTCCACTGGAAGCTAAGAATAAAGATCTTTGGGTATTTATCGAAACTCTGAATGGCAAGGCAAGAAATGTTGGCCTGGAGCTGCTGAACCCCGGCCGCGAGCTGGTAACATCTCAGGGTGGCCAGCTGGTAGCAGTTGTTATCGGCCACAACTGCGACGAGGCTGTTAAGTCTGCTGTTGCTCACGGCGCTGATAAGGTTTATGTCATGGACGCTCCTGTCTATGATCACTATACCACCGAAGCTTACACCGCTGCTCTTGTGCAGCTGGTTGAGAAGGATTGCCCCACCACCCTGTTGCTGGGCGCATCCCACCTGGGCCGCGACCTGGGCCCCCGTCTGGCTGGCCGCCTCAGAACCGGCCTGACCGCTGACTGCACCGAGCTGGGCATCGACGAGGCAACTGGTCTGATCGCTTGGACTCGTCCCGCATTTGGTGGTAACCTGATGGCTACCATCCTGTGCCCCAACCATCGTCCCCAGATCGGCACCTGCCGTCCTGGCGTCTTCAAGAAGACCGAAGCCGATGCTAGCCGCACCGCTGAGATTGTGAAGGACGATTACGCATTCCCCGCTGAGCAGATCCGCGTCAAGCTCCTTGAGGTTATCAAGGAAGAGGGCGAGAAGGTTGATCTGGAAGGCGCTGAGATCATTGTCTCCGGCGGCCGTGGCGTTGGCGGACCCGAGGGCTTCGAGCCCGTTCGTGCTCTGGCTCACGCTCTGGGCGCAGTGGTTGGTTCTTCCCGTGCTGCCGTTGACGCAGGCTGGATCCCCCACGCACATCAGGTTGGCCAGACCGGTAAGACCGTCGGCCCCAAGCTGTATGTTGCTTGCGGTATCTCCGGCGCTATCCAGCATCTGGCTGGCATGAGCGGTTCCGATACCATCGTTTGCATCAACAAGGACGCAGATGCTCCCATCTTCAGCGTTGCAGACTTCGGCGTTGTTGGCAACCTGTTTGAGGTTCTGCCTGTCCTGACCGATCTGGTCAATAAGTCTAAGGGCTAATTCTTCATTCTAACTTTTTGTAGATTGATAATTAAATAGACCCTTGACCCTTTCGATTTTATTAATTTTTGTGTATTGTAGTACACCCTCTTTGGGTGTACTACAAACACGTGAAAGGATATGTAATTATGGATTTCAATTTTAACGAGATGGAACTGGATATTATCAACATGCTTGAAGACTTCTGCGTCAATGAGGTTAAGCCTCTGGCTGCTGAGCTCGACGAGCAGGAGCGCTTCCCCACCGAGACTCTGGAGAAGCTGTCCGAGATGGGCATGATGGGCATGTACATCCCCGAGGAATACGGCGGAGCTGGCCTGTCCTACAACACCTACACTGCTGCTAACGAGATCTTCAACAAGTACTGCGCAAGCACCGGCTGTATGTTCGAGGTTCACGGCTCTCTGGTCACCTGGCCTCTGCTGACCTACGGCACCGAGGAGCAGAAGCAGAAGTACCTGCCCAAGATGGCTTCCGGCGAGATGCTGGGCGCTTTCGGTCTGACCGAGCCCGGCGCTGGTTCCGATGCTTCCGGCCAGAAGACCACCGCTGTTGACAATGGCGACCACTGGCTGCTGAACGGCACCAAGTGCTTCATCACCAACGGCTACTATGCAAGCCTGTACCTGGTGTTCGCTATGACCGATAAGGAAAAGGGCACCAAGGGCATCTCCGCATTCCTGGTTGAGAAGGGAACCCCCGGCTTCAGCTTCGGCACCAAGGAGAAGAAGATGGGCATCCACGGCACCGCTACCTACGAGCTGGTGTTCGAAGATGTTAAGCTGCCCAAGGACGCTCTGCTGGGCAAGGTTGGCGAAGGCTTCAAGATCGCTATGTCCACCCTGGACGGCGGCCGTATCTCCATCGCTGCTCAGGGCGTTGGTATCGCTCAGGGCGCTCTGAACGAGCTGATCCCCGTCATCAAGGCTCGTAAGCAGTTCGGCCGTTCCATCGCTTCCTTCCAGAACACTCAGTTCAAGGTTGCTGAAATGCAGACCGAAATCGACGCAGCTCGTCTGCTCGTATATCGTGCTTCCCAGATGAAGCAGGACCACAAGCCCTGCGTCAAGGAAGCTGCTATGGCTAAGTACTATGCAACCAAGACCGCTAACGACGTTGCACGTATGTGCCTGCAGCTGGCTGGCGGCATCGGCTTCACCCGTGAGTATCCCTTCGAGAGATTTATGCGTGACGCTAAGATCACCGAGATCTACGAAGGCACCAACGAGATCCAGAGAATCATCATCTCTGGCGAGATGGGCATCCGCTAATTTTCCCTTTTAGGGTAAGATTAGTTCGCTGAAACAGCATAATTATCGGCAGGCAGTGAATTCACTGCCTGCCGATTTTATTTTCTTACCATGGAGCGATCTGGGACAATTTCTTCCTAGGGGTGGAATCTACCTTGTCTTTCCTGAATATGATTTTGACAAGCCCAAAAATAGTTCTATGATGAAAGAGAGTGTGGAAGCCATGAAAACGCTTTTTCTCCGATTATCGGTTCTGTTTGCAGTTCTGACCATTGCAGGTTCCATTTATGTCATGCTGACCGCAGGGCAGGCCAGCGCCGGATTTGCAGTCCTTCCCATGATTGGCATGTTTGCATTCTTGCTTGCACATCGCTGGTACCAACCAAAGAATGACCATGAGTAAGGAATAACGGGAGTGCATGTGAAAATGCACTCCCGTTTTGGCTTCTTATTCAAAAGTTCCCTTGCCGTCATTCCACTTCCAGTGTCGAATTTCCGGCATGTCAAGGCCATATTCTGCGATATACTGTTGGTGTTCCACCAGCTTATTCTTCATCTCCTGCATCAGGAAGGCTCCACGGTTTCCGAGCTTATCAGAGAGTAACAAAAGCATGGATTGCACTAAATTAAAGCGGTCAAGACCATTTTGTACACGCATGTCAAAGGGGGTGGTAATGGTACCTTCCTCCACATAACCACGCACATGAAGGTTCTTGTTTAGGCGACGGTAGGTGAATTCATGGATCAGGGAGGGGTAGCCATGGAAGGTGAAGAGAATGGGCTTATCGCGGGTAAACAGCGCCTCATATTCTGCGTCCGAAAGGCCATGGGGGTGTTGCGTGTCAGCCTGCAGGCGCATGAGATCCACCACATTGACCACACGCATGTTCACCTCGGGGAAGTAATGCCGCATGATGGTGACGGCGGCGAGCGTTTCCAGGGTGGGGGTCTCACCACAGCATGCGAGAACAATATCCGGCTCTGCACCCTGGTCATTGGATGCCCATTCCCAAATGCCGATGCCCTGAGTGCAATGCTTCACTGCCTGCTCCATGGTGAGCCATTGGGGACGAGGATGCTTGGAGGTAACCATGACGTTGATATAGTTACGGCTGCGAATGCAATGGTCAAAGACGGAAAGAAGGCAGTTGGCATCGGGGGGAAGATAAATGCGAACCACATCGGCCTTTTTGTTGCTCACATGGTCTAAGAAACCTGGGTCTTGGTGCGTAAAGCCATTGTGATCCTGCTGCCAGACATTCGAAGAGAGAATATAGTTCAAGGAAGCGATGTCATAGCGCCAGGGGAGTTGATTGCAGATTTTGAGCCACTTGGCGTGCTGGGCTACCATGGAGTCCACAATGCGAATGAAGGCTTCATAGCTGTTAAAGAAGCCGTGCCGCCCCGTGAGCAGGTAGCCTTCCAACCAACCTTGGCACATGTGCTCCGAGAGCATCGAGTCCATGACACGTCCACTGGGAGATAGATGCTCGTCATTGGGCATGGTTTCGGCTAACCAGCGGCGATCGGTGACCTCAAACACCGAACCCAACCGATTGGAAAGGGTTTCATCCGGTCCAAACACACGGAAGTTCTTGGCGTCCAGATTGAGCTTGAGAATATCACGCACGAAATCGCCTAGGACAATCATGTCCTGAGCTTCCAATTCGCCCGGGGCAGGAAGGGCAAAACCGTAGTCTCTAAAATCAGGGATGCGCAGATCTTTGAGTAGTAAGCCGCCGTTTGCGTTTGGATTCGCACTCATACGCCGCTTGCCAACCGGAGCAAGCTCTTTTAACTCTGGCATCAACTTTCCATCGCTGGTAAAGAGCTCTTCCGGGTGGTAGCTGCGAAGCCAGGCTTCCAATTGTGGAAGATGCTCCGGCTTCGACATATCCATGGGGACTTGGTGAGCCCGGAAGGTGTCTTCCACCGGCTTGCCATCCACTTCCTTGGGGCCAGTCCAACCCTTGGGAGAACGAAGGATGATCATGGGCCAGGCAGGACGATTCTGGTCTCCGGTGGTACGTGCATTGGTCCAAATGCGCTGAATTTCACGCACCGCCCAATCCAAGGCGGCAGCCATGGTCTGGTGCATTTGCTCGGGATTCGAGCCCTCCACAAAGCGAGGCTCCCAACCGCAGCCACGGAAGAACTGTTCTTGCTCCGTGTGGGATATGCGTGCAAACAGTGTGGGATTATGAATCTTATAGCCGTTGAGATGCAAGATCGGGAGGACCGCGCCATCTGCCGCCGGATTCAAAAACTTATTGGAATGCCAAGCGGTGGCAAGTGGTCCCGTTTCCGCCTCGCCGTCACCCACCACGCAAGTGGCAATGAGATCGGGGTTATCGAAGACCGCACCGAATGCATGAGCCAAGGAATAGCCCAATTCACCGCCCTCGTTGATCGAGCCGGGGGTTTCGGGAGCCACGTGGCTTGGAATACCTCCGGGGAAGGAAAACTGTTTAAAGAGCTTCTGAAGGCCTTCTACATCTTCGCTGATGTTTGGATACACCTCGCTGTAGGTGCCTTCCAGGTAGGCCTGGGCCACCATGGCGTTGCCGCCGTGTCCCGGACCAGAAAGGTAAATCATATTGAGGTCATACTTGCTAATGGCTCGATTTAAGTGGGTATAAATAAAGTTCTGACCGGGGACCGTTCCCCAGTGGCCGACGATTTTCTTTTTTATCTGCTCCGGAGTTAATGGCTCTTTTAACAGCGGATTATCAAGAAGATAAAGCTGACATGCGGAGAGATAGTTCGACGCACGCCAGTAAGCATCAAGCAAACGAAGCTGCTCCGGACTCAGAGCAGACTTTTTCGACATTCGAGCAGTGGACTTCACCAAAGGCTTTGGTGTCCCGCTGGCTTTTCTCGGCATGGTAAAAACCTCCTGAATAGCATAATATATAGTTATTATAAACCCTTCCATTTAATAATCAACGTGCATACTATTAACAATCTGCAAATTTTGATACAGAATTTGGAGAAAAAAAGCATGCAGGCACAAAAATGTACCTGCATGTTTATAACACCGTAAATATAGAAGAGCAAGCGGATCTTAAACGCCGACCAATTCCCGATGGAGCGTTTCGTGTTCATGTGCTTCCATCGAATGCTGTTTTTGGGCGGCTCGGGCATTGGCCAACATCAGCTTAATGCGGTTTTCCTGATTGATTTTGGTGGCACCCGGGTCGTAATCGATGGCGACAATGTTGGCAATGGAAAAATTATCTTTAATTTTTCGAATCATGCCTTTTCCTACAATGTGGTTTGGAAGACATCCAAATGGTTGCGCACAAACAATGTTTGGCGTTCCCGAGTGAATGAGCTCCAGCATTTCAGCGGTTAGGAGCCAACCTTCTCCCATCTTATTTCCAGGCCCAAGGTAGCCGCGGGCCAGGGCTTGCAACTGCGAGAAGGGGCCGGGTGCACGAAATCGCTTCGAGCGATTGAGTGCATCAATCATATCCTGTTGGCAATGCTCCACATAGCGTTTCATAAAGCGAACCAAGGTACGCTTGATGGAGGAGCCACCATAAATATCCACGTCTACCTCACGGTTAAAGACTTTGAAAATGATGAAGTCGGTCAGACCGGGTACGACGGGCTCGGCTCCCTCCGAAAGAAGAAACTGCTCTAAATCGTTGTTGCCCAGGGGGGAGTATTTCACGTAAATTTCGCCCACGACACCCACCCGGATTTTTTCCTCCTTGGAGACAGGGATGGCCTTAAAGTCCTCACAAATCTGGTCGAACACCACCCGGAGGTACTTCCGGCGCATATTCTTTCCGGCCTGAAAGCCCTCCACCAGACGACGGCACCAAGCCTCGACCAAGGCGTCGGTCTGCCCAGGCGTGAGTTCATAGGGGCGCACCTGGTTCGCCACATTCATAATGAGATCACCATACATCATGGCATACACCAAGCGGCGCAGCAGGGGAATGCTAAGCTTAAAGCCAGGGTTCTTTTCAACACCAAAGCTGACTGAGATGACAGGAATATACGCCATGTCGGCCTTAGCCAGTGCCTTTCGCAAGAGGTGTATGTAGTTCGATGCTCGGCAACCTCCGCCCGTCTGCGTAATCAAAAGGGCCACTTTATGAGGATCTAAATCACTGTGTTTAATGGCGTCAATAAACTGCCCAATTACCAGAAGGGCTGGGTAACAGGTGTCGTTATGGACGTATTTCAATCCCTCGTCAACCACCGAACGTCCACGGTTGTTCAGTTGGAGCACACGGTAGCCTTCGAGCTCAAACAGTTGCCGAAACATGCCAAAGTGAATGGGCAGCATTTGCGGCATGAGAATGGTATATTCCTTTTTCATTTCTTCCGTAAAGAGTAATCGTCCGGAAGCATCATAACACAACTTTGCCATAATCATTGGCTCCTGTGGATTAAGTTTTAGGAATGGTGAGATTCTCGGGAAGTAAGGAATCAAACACCTTACTGTCTTGCCTCCATGGCAGCAATCAGGCTGCGAAGACGGATCTTAACCGCTCCTAGGTTGCTGATATCATCAATTTTCAGCTGCGTATAGAGCTTGCCATGAGACTCCAAGATGTCGCGCAGCTCATCCGTGGTAATGGAATCAATGCCACAGCCAAAGGAGACCAGCTGAACCAGTTGCATATCCGCTTGGGTGCACACGTAGCGCGCCGCGTTATACATCCGGCTTTGATAGGTCCACTGATTTAGCACTTGGCGTGGTTCTTTGTCCATTAAGTAGGCCAGAGAGTCTTCGGTAATGAGAACAAAATCAAAGGATGTAACAAGCTTATTGATGCCGTGATTGATCTCGGGATCAATGTGGTACGGACGTCCGGCAAGCACTAAGATGGGGAGCTTTCGTTGCCGGGCATAGCTGATGGCCTCTGCCGCTTTGTTCCGGATTTCTTGTTTGTAGGCTTCGTAGGCAGCGTATGCGGCATGGGCTGCTGCTTTGACCTCTCGCTTCGGTATGCCAAACTCCGTGGCAAAGTAGGCAGCCGCGCGCTTTTCGAAGTCACTGGGACGGTGGAGCCCAAAGTAAGGATGCAGGAAGCGCACCTGCTTTAAGGCAGGAACATTGGAGGCAAGTAGCTCCGGATAGTAGGCCACCACCGGGCAGTTATAGTGATTATCCCCGGCGCCTTCGTCGAAGTTGTAGGACATGCAGGGGTAAAAAATCGCGGTTGGTTCCTGCTTGGTCAACCATTCAATATGGCCATGCATCAACTTGGCAGGGTAGCACACGGTATCCGAAGGAATCGTGCTTTGGCCGGATAAGTATAGGTCGCGGGAAGATTCGGGAGACAGCAGAACCTCAAAATTGAGTGTGGTAAAAAACGCATACCAGAAAGGAAGGTTTTCAAACATATTAAGTCCAAAGGGAAGACCAATTTTGCCCCGAGACCCTGTGCCAGAACCCACGCCCTGCATGCTGCGAAGCCGCTCATATTTATAGGAGTAGAGATCCGGGTGTGTGGCATTGTTCTGCCCCAGGGGTCTTGTGCAGCGATTTCCGGAAATGAATCGCCGACCACCATCAAAGTGATTGATGGTGAGGGCGCAGTGATTGTTACATAGCTTGCAGGTACTTGGTTTTGCCGTGTGGCTGAAGTGATCTAGGTCAGTCCCCCGTAAGAGCGATGAGGAGGGGAGTGCTGCATCGCGGGCCGCAAGTGCGGCACCAAAGGCTCCCATGAGGCCGGAAATGGTGGGGCGAATGACCTCACGACCCAGCTCTAACTCAAAGGCACGGAGCACCGCATCGTTCAAGAAGGTACCGCCCTGCACGACGATGTGTTTTCCCAAGTCGTCTGCTGAGGCGGCTCGAATGACCTTATATACGGCGTTTTTTACAACGGAGATGGAAAGTCCTGCGGAAATATCGGCGACGCTGGCCCCATCCTTCTGTGCCTGCTTCACGGAGGAGTTCATGAACACGGTGCAGCGGGAACCAAGGTTGACGGGATAGCTTGCCAAAAGTCCTAGTTTGGAAAAGTCCGCAATGTTGTATCCTAACGCGCGGGCAAAAGTCTCAATGAAGGAACCACAGCCGGAGGAACAGGCTTCGTTTAATAGAATGGAATCCACGGAACGATTGCGGATTTTGAAGCACTTCATATCCTGCCCACCGATGTCGATGATGAAGTCCACCTCAGGGTTAAAATGCTGGGCCGCTTTATAGTGGGCAACGGTTTCGACCAGGCCCAAGTCACAGGAAAAGGCACTCTTAATGAGGTCTTCCCCATAGCCCGTTACGGCGGAACCACGGATGACCACCCGATCCTCGCAGGCAGTTCGCAAATACTGAAGCTGTTGTAAGACAACAGACACGGGGTTTCCACGATTTGATTCATAGTATTGATAGAGTAGGGAACCATCCGGTGCAATGAGCACCAGCTTGGTGGTGGTGGAACCGGCATCAATGCCAAGGTAGGCATCGCCTGCATAGCGATTGAGGTCCAGTGTGGGGACACTCATGGCATTGTGACGATCCAAAAAGTCCTGATACTCACGTTCGGTTTGGAAGAGCGGAGGCATCACGTCCACAGGATTGCTCAGGTCACTGGCTGCCTCCATCTGTTGGAGTAGCTCGGTAAAAGGACGTGCAGAGTATTCAGACGCACACAATGCCGCCCCAATGGCGGCAAAGCAGTCTCCATTTTCCGGAAAGATTGCATGCTCCGGACTTAGGTGTAAGGTTTTCGTAAAACGATCTCGAAGCGAATGTAAAAAATGTAAGGGGCCTCCTAAAAAGACGATGGTTCCGCTTAGCTCTCGGCCCTGAGTGAGACCGGCAACGGTTTGATCGACTACGGCCTGAAAGATGGAAGCAGCGATGTCCTCACGGCGGCCACCTTGGTTTAAAATGGGCTGAATATCACTCTTCGCGAACACGCCGCAGCGGGAGGCGAT
Source organism: [Clostridium] viride DSM 6836 (assembly GCA_000620945.1). Taxonomy (GTDB): domain Bacteria; phylum Bacillota; class Clostridia; order Oscillospirales; family Oscillospiraceae; genus Evtepia; species Evtepia viridis. The sequence goes on from JHZO01000004.1 coordinate 280,362, forward strand.
GGGATAAATTTTCGTATGTTGCTGGGCAAGGGCATCCAACTCCGGATTGGTCACGTTGAGCAGCGTGGCCATCTGGTCTATGAAGGCGCCGGTTCCTCCTGCACAAGAACCGTTCATACGTTCTTCCAAAACACCCCCAAAGAAGATGATCTTCGCATCTTCCCCGCCCAGCTCAATGACGGCATCGGTTTCGGGGATAAAGGTGGAAACGGCGGCGGCTGTGGCGTACACTTCTTGTACAAAATCAATCCCAGTTGCTTTGGAAACGCCAAGCCCGGCAGACCCGGTAATCAACAGCCTGGTGTCCTGTCCCTCCAGCATGGGAAGCAGCGTGCGCAGGGTCTCACAGGTGCGCTCCCTGGTTTTGGAGTAGTGGCGCTCATAAGAGCGGTACAGCAGTTCATTTTGATTGCCAAGGACAACGACCTTAACGGTAGTGGATCCGATGTCAATTCCGATACGCAGCGACATGACATCACCTCCGGATTCTTCTCTAAATGATAAAATATTGATATTTTTTTGAATCATCTGACCGCACTTGGCGGAAAGATACCTATTTAACTATATAGGGAAAAGCTCGAGACTCATTATACAGGAGGGTTTTCGAAAAAACAATAACAAAATGCGGGAAATCTTGCAAAATTAATACAGAAACGGAAACAAGCTGTACCGCCAAATTGGTGAATGTTGGCAAGTACAGCTTGATTGTAACGTAAGTGTGTCAACTGACGATGGGTTGGGCTTCCGCGGTACTATGGAGATGGAGGGTTCCATCTTGCATGCAAATGATGAGGCTTTCTCCAGGAATCAGCTGATTGGAGAGCAGCATCTGTGCTGCAGGATTTTCTACTTGATTTTGCAGCAGACGCCGCAGGGGGCGTGCACCATAGGCGGGATCGAAGCCTTTCTCGGCGAGATACGTGAGGATATCCGGTGCATAATGCAGAAATACTCCGGAGGCCTCCAGACGCGTTGCAATTTCCTGCATCATCTTTGCCGCGATGATCTCCATCTCTTCCTTGGACAGGGGATCAAAAATAATGGTTTCATCCAGGCGGTTTAAAAATTCGGGTCGGAAGGTTTTGCGCAGGGTGGTCATGACTGAACTATGGGTTTGTTGCAGATTTTGCTTCTCGGTGATCCCATGGGCGATAAATCCTAAGTTCACGCCGTGAGAGGAGAGCTTGTCCGCACCCACGTTGGAGGTCATAACGACGACGGTACTGCGAAAATCCACGGTGCGACCTTTGGAGTCGGTGAGGCGACCCTCGTCCAAAATTTGAAGCAGAATACTCCAGATATCGGCGTGTGCCTTTTCCAGTTCATCAAAGAGAACCACGGAATACGGTCTGCGCCGAACCTGTTCCGTAAGCTGGCCTCCATCATCAAACCCCACATAACCTGGAGGAGAGCCCAGAAGGCGAGAGACCGAGTGGGACTCGGCATATTCTGTCATGTCAAAGCGAAGAAGCGCTTCTTCGGTCCCAAACATGGCTTCGGCCAGAGCCTTACAGAGTTCGGTTTTACCCACACCGCTTGGCCCTAAAAACAGGAAAGTACCGATGGGGCGCTTGGGGTCTTTCAGGCCGCTTCGGCCACGCCGGATTGCCTCTGCAACGGCATGCACTGCCTTTTCTTGTCCCGCAACGCGCTTGTGCAACACGTCTTCCAGTTCCAGGAGGTATTTTCGCTCCTCCTTACTGAGGGAGGAGGCCGGAATGCCGGTCCATTGGGCAAGCACACTGGCCACTGTATCCACACTGACGAGGTCAGCGGATTGCTCGGAGCGCCATTTTCGTTTGAGCGTTTCCAGCTCCACCCGAAAATCGCTTTCTGCGTTTCGAAGCATAGCGGCCTTTTCAAAGTTCTGGCTTCGAATGGCCGCTTCCTTTTCCTGAAAGGTTTCTAGGACCTTATCTTCCAAGGACTTCAAGTGATCGGGGAGACAAATGCTTCCCATGCGAACAAAGGAGGCAGCCTCGTCTATCAGGTCAATTGCCTTATCCGGCAAACGGCGGTCAGGAATATAGCGCTGCGACAAGAGAACGGCGGCTTCCAGGGCCTCTGGACTGATGCGGACGTGATGATGCTGCTCATAGTGGGGTGCCAAGCGACGCAGAATGGTCAGGGCCGTATCTGGGGTGGGTTCCTCCACGGTCACCGGTTGAAAGCGGCGCTCCAAGGCGGGATCTTTTTCAATATAGCGGCGATACTCATCCAGGGTGGTGGCGCCAATCATCTGGATATCACCACGGGAAAGGGCGGGCTTTAGGATGTTGGCAGCATCGATTGCGCCCTCAGCCGAGCCAGCTCCGACGATGGTGTGTAGCTCATCCAAAAACAGAATGATGTTTCCGGCCTTTCGAACTTCACGTACGATATTTTTCACGCGCTCTTCAAACTCACCACGATACTTGGTGCCCGCCACCATGGAGGATAGATCCAGGGAGAGAAGACGCTTCGAGCGCAGGGCTTCGGGCACCTGCCCTGCGGCCATACGCAAAGCGAGTCCTTCCACCACGGCCGTTTTTCCCACGCCAGGGTCCCCCAGTAACACCGGGTTATTTTTCGAGCGACGAATCAAAATCTGCATGCAACGCTGCAATTCCACTTCACGACCAATGAGGGGGTCAAACTCGCCGCAGGCCGCTTGCCGAACCATATCACGGCTGAACTGTTCTAAAAGACGGCTGTCCGTTGGGGTAAATTCGCGTTCATTGCGTCCGCGGGGTTGAAAGGGTGAGGCCCCATCCCCCTGCATGGAGGCGGTGAGCAGCTCATGCAGGTGGGTGGGGGTCACTCCGGTTTCACTAATCAGCGAAATGGCGACGCCTTCCTTTTCCTGCAGTAAGCTGAGGAAAATATGTGTGGAATCAATGGACGGGCAACGTTCACTCAGACGGTAAAGGGTTGCCCGTTCTATGATTCGATGGCAGCGAGGAGTCAGGCAGGGAGAACGCAGAAGAATAGGACTACCACTGCCTTGCAACTCCATAATTTTCTTTCGAATGACGGGAGGATAGAGCCCGACGGCGTGCAAGGTTTGCGCCGCAGGCGAATCCTCATCTTGCGAAAGTGCCAGCAGGAGATGTTCACTGCCCACATAGGAATGACCAAGATGAGACGCTGCCTTCTGTGCATTGCGAAACACCGATTGTGCACCGGGAAGAAAGGCACGCCGAGACAGCTTAAACGCTTGCGTTCGAAGTAGCTTCATGCTCGGCTCCTTTCTCCTGGGGGGAGGAAGAACTGTCTGGTAGCAAGGGTGCACTGGCAGCAATCACACGCACCGCATGGCTTTGGCTGCGTGGAGCACCCTCAAGCTGAGGGGTTGTGCTTCCATTAAACTCGGAAGGGGATGGAAAAAGCATGAAAAAACCGCCTTTCTGCTGAGAAGATAAATTGGTTCTAACAATCAATATGCCCATTTGGTAAAGAATTCACACGTATAAAATTGTTGAAATTAGGATTGCATTTTAGAAAAGTTGTGATAGAATGGTCATTGCTAAACTTTATTATGGAGGTGTTTCCAGTGCCTTATACCATTACTGATGCTTGTATCAGCTGTGGCGCATGTGTGGATGAGTGCCCCGTGGGCATCATCACTCAGGGTGAATCCAAGTATGTTATCGACGAGGCAGCTTGCATCGATTGCGGTGCTTGCACCGACTGCTGTCCCACCGAAGCGATTGTTCCCGCTTAATGAAATGGGTACATAACGAAGGCGCCACAATTTGTGGCGCCTTTGTTTTGTTTCTAGGAGCGTGATGCAGGTGTTGAGATTTGAAATTGATTATGATATAATCATGGTTCGATAATGACTCTTTTTGTCTAATGCTGCAGGAGATGAGGAGCAAACTCGCTCGTTGGGAGCGAATTTGGGCAAGGAAGAGCACCTTTGTGGCACAGAATCGGATCATGGCATAGGATATGGGGAGCAAAACAGCCTCAAATGCAAACAAATCTGTGCCGTAAAGCGGAGGAGTTAAGAGAACATGAAGATTGTTGTATTGGCGGGCGGACTTAGCCCGGAGCGAAATGTCTCCCTTTCCACGGGTATCATGGTTTGCCAGGCCCTACGGGAGCGCGGTCATGCCGTCGCTTTTCTAGATATGTTTCTGGGTTTGGAAGGGTACCCCCCCCAGGTGGGTGACTTGTTTCACGCCAGCATTCCGGCGCATTTTCGCGCCATAAACCGTGAGGCACCCAATTTATCTGCCGTAAAGGCTTCGAGAAAAGAACAAAGCGCCAGCCTGTTTGGCCCTGGTGTTTTGTCGCTTTGTCAGGAGGCTGATATGGTGTTTCTTGCTTTGCATGGTGCCTGTGGCGAGGATGGTCGGGTACAAGCCACGTTTGATCTCATGGGCATTCCGTACACCGGCTCGGGCTACCTGGGCAGTGCCATCGCCATGGATAAAGATTATACCAAACGCTTCCTGACTGGCACAGGCGTAAAAACTCCGGAGTGGCACACCATCCGTGCCGATGAATCGCAGGTAGAAACGCTGATGAATACCCTGGAGGTTCCCTGTGTGCTGAAGGTGCTAAGGGGGGGCTCCTCGCTGGGCGTGAGCATTGTGAAGAGCCGCAGCGAATTGGAGCGTGCCCTTCGGGATTGTCTTTCGTATGATAGCACCTTGATGGTGGAACAATACATCAAAGGCCGTGAGTTTACCTGCGGCGTGCTGGAAGATGCGGCGCTACCGACGGTGGAAATTATCCCGCAGGTCGAGTTTTATGATTATGAAAGCAAGTACCAGCCTGGTGCCACCTTGGAGATTTGTCCGGGACGCACCTCAAAAGAGCTGGAGGAGAGGATTCGCACCGCCGCTCTGACGGTTCATAAGGCTTTGGGACTTTCCGTTTACTCCCGGTCTGACTTTATTGTAGATGAGAACGAACAGGTTTACTTCTTGGAGGTCAATACCCTGCCGGGGATGACTCCGACCAGCCTAGTACCGCAGGAAGCCGCGGCAGTGGGAATGGATTACGGTACGCTCTGTGAGCGTATCATTGCTGCGTCGATGAGCGCAAGGGAAGTTTGAGGAGGCACACAGCTATGGAGCCGATGACACTGGAAGAACTGCTGCATGCGACAAAAGGAACTCTTTTAGGAGAGTATAAGGAACAGAATACGCAAATTCGCTCTGTGGAAACGGATAGCCGTGCCCTGAAGGATGGAAGCCTCTTTATTCCCTTGATTGGTGAGCGCTTTGACGCCCATGATTTCTTGGATATGGCACTCTCCGGTGGTGCGGCGGGTTGCCTTACCATGCGCGCTCCCGAGCGCTTTCAACCCGGGAAGTTTTATATTCAGGTTGAGGATACGCAGAAAGCATTGGGAGACCTGGCCAGTTACTATCGCAAGAAGTTTCCGATTCCTTACGTTGCCATTACGGGAAGCGTGGGAAAAACCACCACCAAAGAGATGGTGGCATCCGTTCTGGGGGTTAAGTACAAGGTCTTAAAGACGGAGGGGAACTTTAATAACGAAATTGGTCTGCCCCTTACCCTGCTCCGCTTGGATTCCAGCCACGAGATTTGCGTCTTGGAAATGGGAATGAACCATTTTGGCGAGATTGAATATTTAAGCCGCTTGGTCGAGCCCGACGTGGCAATTATTACGAACATCGGGGCTGCCCACATCGAAAATCTGGGCAGCTATGAAAATATACTCAAAGCGAAGTGCGAGATTTTTTCCCATATGAAGGAAGGTTCCTTGGCCGTTCTCAATGGGGACGATAACCTGCTGCAAAGTCTGGAAGGGAAGCTCCCCAACCAGCGGATTCATTTTTACGGCACCGACCATCGCTTCCCCTATCGGGCCAGTGACATTGTTTCCCTGGGGGAAAAAGGGGTTCGTTGCATGTTGGAAACCCCCACGGAGGCCGTTTCGGTCACGATTCCTGCCCTGGGCAATCATATGGTTTATGCCGCACTGGCCGCCACCGTGGTGGGAGACTCCTATGGTCTCAAGGCGGATGAGATTGTGGAAGGAATTCGCCGCTTTGTCCCCACCAAAATGCGCATGAATGTTGTCAATTTGGGCGACATCACGATCTTAGATGACGCGTACAATGCCAATCCTCAGTCCATGCGGGCAGCCCTGGAGGTCTTAGCCCAAAGTGATAGCCCCTATAAAGTGGCCATTCTGGGCGATATGTTTGAACTAGGTGCCCTTGGGGCGACCTTGCACCACGGCATTGGCGAATATGCTGGTAATCTGGGCATTGATGCCCTGCTTGCAGTGGGAGAAATTTCGAGAGAAATTTACCAAGCTGCGAAAAACTCTCCTATTCCTGACGTATTCCATTTTGACACAAAAGAAGAGGCCAAAACCATATTGCCCGAACTCATTAAGCCCGGGGCAACCATCCTGGTTAAGGCCTCTCGTGGAATGGAATTTGAAGAACTTGTTAAAGAGTTAAAAAGGGTTTGTTCATAGCCTTGGTGAGGGCTTCGGGAATGGTCTCTTCAAAGGGTGGGAAGATAAGACCCTTGTCGGTAATCAGTCCTGTGAGCAGTTGATTCAGAACAACATCATGACGAGGAGACCAGACAGAAACGCCTTCGGGCAAAGATCCTTTGGCAAAACCGCTCAGCTCAGCGGGGGAGAGATCCTCCTGGGGGAAGGCCTCGCCGGTTAGAATACGGGTATCATAGTCTTCGGTGTAGAGTGTGGCGTAAACGGGAATGCTGTGGAAGTAGGCGGCGATGGCGAGTTCATAGGCGCCGGGCCACGCCAGCAGGTCACCGTTTTTCGCCGCACGCAAGCCCTCGATAAGAACCATGTCACAGCTGCGGCGTGGCATCAGTGCAGCGGCGGAGTGGTCTGGAATGACATGAACCGGAATCTTGGCTGCGGCAAGTTCCCTGGCAACCGCGAATCCGTCGCCACTGGGGCGATGTTCACAGACAAACACTTCAAGATCCTTCTGCTTCATGCGTGCAGACCGTAGCAGGCCGATGGGCCCCCCAGGGGCACCGGTGTGGAAGACGCCACCTCGGCAACAGAGGACGATCTTCGCTTCGTCGGGCAGGATCTCACGACCTTCACGGCTCATGTTACGGCATGCGACCACATCCTGACGGTGAATGGTCACTGCGGTGGCCAGCAAGGCAGTGATGAGCTGGTCGGACAGCTTGTATTCCTCGTAGGCTTTCTCCATGCGAGAAAGGGCTGCTGCAAGAGAAGCAGAACTGGGACGAGTCGCTAAGAGTGCTGTTTTTGCAAGGCTGAGCTGTTTATAGAATTCATGAGAACCCTCGTGCTCCAGGGCGGCAAGACAGTATGCGTAAGCACCCGCACTTGCGAGGATAGCCTCGCCGCATACGGCACCGGGGATGCGGAGAGCCTCTAAGACTGCGTCCAACTTGTTGCAGTCATACCAGACTTCCTCATGAGGGTATTTGCTCTGATCCAGCAGGGAGAGGGCTTTATCCTGCCACAAAAGTGCATCCATTGATGATTGGCCTCCATTCGTGTTCGGTTTTTTGCTATCATAGCATACTTGCTGCCCTAGGGCAAGCGCTCTCTCAACGAATCCGAACCGGAGATGTAAGGCCTGTGGGACTACGTAACCGGAGAAAAACAATATGGTTGATATATCCGTTTCAGGATTAAAAAAAGAATATGAAGTGGGCGGCAAGGTGCTCGACGGGCTCCAGTTTCAGATTGATAGCGGCGAGCGCGTAGGCATTTTGGGAAAGAACGGGGCCGGGAAAACGACCCTTTTTCGCATTTTAACCGGAGAATTGGAACCCGATGAGGGCGAAGTGATCTTGGCACCTGGCCGGAGAATCGGTCTCATCTCCCAAATTCCGGTGTATCCACCGAATTATTCGGTGGAGGACGTCTTAGGGACCGCGTTTTCAGACCTTCATGCCATGGAACAGGACATGCAAGCCCTGGCGCAGGAGATGGAAACCAAGCAGGACCCTGCACTGCTGCGCCGCTACGATGGGCTGATGTCCTCTTATGAAGCCGGTGGTGGCTACGAGATGAAAACCCGCCTGGCGAAGGTCTGCAATGGTCTTGGGATTGGGCAGGAAATGCGGGAAAAACCCTTTCAGAAGTTATCCGGAGGAGAAAAGACCCGCATTAACTTGGCGCGACTGCTCTTGGTCGATACCGACATCCTTCTTCTTGACGAACCGACCAACCACTTGGACTTAACCGCAACCCAGTGGCTGGAAGAGTACTTGGAGAAGTATAAGGGAACGGTTCTTACCATTTCCCACGACCGTTACTTTTTAGATCGTGTCATATCCCGTGCCATTGAGCTGCGAGACGGTAAGGCAGAGTTCTATGCGGGCAATTATAGCTTTTATGCCGTGGAAAAAGAACGGCGCTATCTGGAACAGCTTCGACAGTATGAAAAGGAGCAAGCAAAGATCGAGCAATTGCAAGAGGCAGCGGATAAGCTCCATCTTTGGGCCTTTATGGGTAACGATAAGCTCCATAAGCGCGCTTTCTCGATGGAGAAGCGCATGGAAAGGCTCAAGCAGACTGACAAACCCAAGCAGGATCGGAAGCTTACCGTTAAGTTTGGCGAAAAAGTGTTCTGTGGCGATGATTTTTACAGTGTGGAGAAGCTTTCCAAATCCTTTGGAGAACAGGCCTTGTTTGAAAACCTGGAACTCTCCATTGAGGCAGGAGACCGCATTGCCCTTTTGGGGGACAACGGCGCCGGAAAATCCACCTTTCTGAAGATCATCACCGAGGAGATTCGGCCGGATACGGGACGACTGAAAAAGGGCCCGACGGTTTCCATGGGGTACTTACCGCAACAGATTCACTTTTCTCACCCGGAGCGAAATTTGATCGACACCATGCTCTACGAGGCAAACTGCACCACCCAACAGGCACGTGATCGCTTGGCCGGGTTTCACTTTCGAGGGGAAGAGGCCTTTAAGTCCGTGTCCCGTCTTTCGGGTGGTGAGCAGAGTCGTCTACGGCTTTGTATGCTGATGGACAGCAAGATTAACTTTCTTATTTTAGACGAACCCACCAACCACTTAGACCTTGGGTCACGAGAGTGGATCGAGGAGGCGGTGGAGGACTTTGAAGGGACGCTTCTCTTTGTCTCCCATGACCGGTACTTTATTGATCGTTTTGCCAATCGAATTTGGACCCTGGAGCATGGAGCCATCGTGGACTTCCGTGGGGACTACACCGCCTATCAGGCCATGCGCGAACGCATGAAAACCATACCCCAGTCACTACCAAAAGAGCCGAAGGCAAGCACAGGTAAGCCAGTGCAGGCAAAGGTGACGGGGGGGACCAAACTGCTGAAAAAAGACCTTTCCAGCGTAGAGAAGAAACTAAAAAAGGCAGAAGAGGTGCTTTCCTCCTTGGCCGCGGAGAAGGAGGAACACAGCCACGACTATCAGGCACTTGAGGAGATCATGACCCGCGAGGAAGCCGCCATGAAGGAGTACGAGCTGCTGTTTGTCCAGTGGGAAGAGATCAGCGAACGATTGGAACTGGCCCAGGCCAATGAATCTTAACCATAAGGAGATGTTACCATGAACGATAGTATGGACTTAACCTTACTCCAACATTTTGAGGACCAGATGGAATGCGTGGAACAGCCGGAACCCGAGCCAATGGGAAACATGTCACCCTATTATGGTAACATGGCGCAACTTGCATCGGTAGATCAGCTGATCCAGGCCATGGAGATAGAACTATTTGAGCGCTCCTTGAAAGCAGAAACGAAATAATCAGGAATATTGTAATGGACGGAGGACGTTAATATGGCAATGCCAACTGGAATGTTTGATGATAAGTTGCAGGAAGTGATGAAGCTGTTAGAGCAAAAAGCCGACCTGGCAGCAGAGATGGGCGAGCAACCCGTAGAAGAAGCCTCGTCAAAAGAAGAACTGATGCGTGAGCTCTTAGAAGAGGACAAAGATCAGGTTCTTGTGGGCGAACAGGCCGCCATGGCGGAGTTTTCCATGATGATGCGTCAATGGGAAGCCTTGGTTGCCGATTACGAGCGGCGTGAGGCAGAGGAAGCTGCCGAACAGGAATCCAAAGAACACGGCGAGTCGTAAGATGCTGGACAAACTGAGAGACATTACCCTCCGGTTCGAGGAGTTGGAAAGCCGACTGTCCGCTCCTGAGACCTATGAGGATGCAAGCCTCGTGACCAAGCTAAACCGGGAGCAGCGGGAGCTGTTGCCCCTTGTGGAGGCATACCGTGCCTATCTGGCCCGGGAAAAAGATTTCCACGCCGCAGAAGACATGCTCTCTGACCCGGAATTGCGGGACATGGCAAAGGAAGAGTATGAGGCAGCCAAGGAAGACATGGTTCGCTTGGAGCAGGAACTCAAGATTCTCCTCTTGCCGGCCGACCCCAATAATGGGAAAAACGTCATCATCGAAATCCGCGCCGGCGTAGGCGGGGAAGAAGCAGCGCTGTTTGCCCACTCGCTGTATCGAATGTACAGCATGTATGCAGAAAAACAGGGTTGGACGAGTGAACTTGCGAATATCAATGAAACAGAGCTGGGCGGAGTGAAGGAAGTGTCCTTCCTGCTGCAGGGAGAGCGCGTCTATGGCAAGATGAAGTACGAAAGTGGCGTGCATCGTGTGCAGCGCGTGCCCGAAACGGAGTCCGGCGGACGCATTCATACTTCTACCGTGACGGTTGCCGTTCTTCCTGAAGTGGATGAAGTGGAATTTGTGCTCGATCCCGGTGACCTGAAGATTGATACCTTCCGTTCCTCCGGGGCAGGGGGACAGCACGTCAATAAGACCGAGTCGGCCATCCGCATTACCCATCTCCCCACGGGAACGGTGGTGGAATGCCAAGATCAGCGCAGTCAGCATAAAAACCGCGACCGCGCCATGCAGATTCTTCGCTCGCGTCTCTACGAGCAAAAGCTGGAGGAACAGCAAAGTGCCGTGGCTGGCGAGCGCCGCAGCCAAGTGGGCACAGGAATGCGAAACGAACGGATTCGCACCTACAATTTCCCACAGGGCAGACTCACCGATCACCGGATTGGATTGACAATTTATAAGCTGGATCAAGCCATGAATGGGGACATTGAGGAAGTGTTAGAAGCACTGCATATTGCGGAGCAGGCGGAACGCTTGAAGGCAGGAGAGATGAACGCGTGAACAAGGTAAAAACCCTTCGCCTAGGCGAAGAGGAGGTAGCGGTCGCAGCGCAGCTTCTTGCCGAAGGGAAGCTGGTCGCCGTTCCCACCGAAACCGTCTATGGTCTGGCGGCGGATAGCTTCAACCAAGAAGCGGTGGAAGCCATTTATCGGGCCAAGGGGCGAGCGGAGAACAAGCCGCTGAGCGTATTGCTGACCGATATGGCCATGGTGGAAACCGTCTGCTGTGAGATCCCGGAGGCAGCCTACCGATTGGCCGAGGCATTTTGGCCGGGGCCCTTAACCATGGTTCTGCCCAGTGCAGGGGTCGTGGCTCCAGTGGTAACCGCAGGAGGAGACACCTTGGGGGTGCGTTGTCCCGACCATCCCCTGACCCTTTCCGTCATTCAAACCTTAGGAAGACCCTTGGCAGCCCCTTCCGCCAATCCCTCGGGAAAGGAAAGTCCGAAGGATGCGGATGCCGTCCTTTCCGGCTTGGATGGGAGAATCCATGCCCTGCTGGACGGCGGTGCCTGCACCGTAGCCATTGAATCGACCATTGTGGATTTAACCGGGGAGACCCCCAAGATTCTCCGGCATGGTGGCCTTTCTGAGGAGCGCATCCGTGGGGTGCTCGAGGGAGGAGCCGGCATATGACCATCATTGGAATAACAGGGGGAACCGGAGCCGGGAAGACTACCGCACTACGTGCCCTTTTGTCACTGGACGCCTGTATCATCGATGCAGATGCCGTGTATCACGACCTTACCACCCAGAGTTTGGAGCTTCGGAGAGAGTTAGAGGCGCGCTTTGGCTCGGTTTACCACGACGAGGGATTAGATCGCAAGAAATTGGGCAATCTTGTCTTTAATGACGAGCAGGCTCTCTTGGACTTGAATGCCATAACTCATCGTCTGATTGGTCTGGAAATTGACCGGATGTTGCAGGAGGCCAAGGACGAGGGGCGACGCGTTGCCGCCGTGGATGCCATTGGACTCCTGGAGAGTGGTCTTGCGGAGCGCTGTGACTGTACGGTAGCCATCATTGCTCCCCCTGAACTGCGCATTCGACGCATTATGCAGAGAGAGGGCATTTCCGAGGAGTATGCGCGTCTGCGCGTCTTGGCGCAGAAGGAAGAGGCCTATTTTCGAGCCCATTGTGATTACGTGCTCGAGAATTGGGAGGAGGACACGGTGGAACAGTTTGCCGGCCGTGCCCTTGCGCTCTTTCAGGAGATTTTGAAGGATAAGGAGTGATCAAGCATGGAAGAAAAGAAGCTCGCAAAGGAAAAGCGAGACCTTTTACTACTCAATCGTAAGAACGGATATGATTTGTTAAAAGAGGGCGAAGAGGAGATTATTCTTTCCTATTCAGAAGGCTATAAGAAGTTTCTGGATGAAGGAAAAACGGAGCGCAGCTGTGCTGCCTATACCATCGCCCTGGCGGAAGCCCACGGGTTTCGCCCCTTGGTTCGTGGCGAGAAGCTTCAACCCGGGGATAAGCGTTACCGGGTGAACCGTGGAAAGGGAGTGACCCTGGCAATCTTGGGCAGGAAGCCTCTTTCCGAAGGTGCTCGAATTTGTGCCGCGCACATTGACTCTCCACGTTTGGATCTGAAGCAAGTGCCGCTGTATGAAGAACGTGAGCTGGCCTACCTGAAAACCCACTACTATGGCGGAGTACGCAAGTACCAATGGGTTTCCATTCCCTTAGAGCTCCATGGCGTGGTGGTATTAAAGGATGGCAGCAGTCGTACGGTGGTCATTGGAGATCAGCCAGGAGACCCGGTCTTTACAGTAACCGATCTGTTGCCGCATCTTGCCGGTGAACAGAATAAAAAGCCCTTAGGGGAGGCCATTGCCGCCGAACAGCTGAACCTTCTCATTGGAAGCCGTCCCTATCCCAACGACGAGGGCAGTGACCGCGTCAAGTTGGCCATTTTGAATCTGCTGTATGAGAAGTATGGCATGATTGAAGAGGATTTCCTCTCCGCTGAACTGATGGCTGTCCCGGCAGGTAGAGCCACCGATGTGGGGCTGGATCGCTCCATGCTGGGTGCCTATGGACAAGACGACCGGGTTTGTTCCTATGCCGCCCTTTTGGCTCTTCTGAATCTCGAAACGCCCGAGCATACCGCCGTCTGTATGCTGGCCGACAAGGAAGAGGTTGGCTCTATGGGCGTAACGGGCATGAAGTCGGCGGCCTTTGATGCCTTTATAAGTGACCTTTGCGACACCCAGGGTTTGCGCTTGAAGGAATGCTACGAGCGCTCCTTCTGCCTCTCGGCAGACGTAACCGCTGCCTTTGACCCGAACTATCCTGAGGTCTTTGAAAAGCATAACAGTGCCTATTTGAACTATGGCATCTGTCTATCCAAATACACAGGTTCGCGCGGAAAATCCGGTGCTTCGGACGCTTCCGCCGAGCTGGTTGGTCTGGTGCGTAAGCTGCTCAATGATCACAGCATCGTGTGGCAAACCGCAGAGCTCGGGAAGACCGATCAGGGTGGTGGCGGAACGGTGGCAGCGTATATGGCTGACCGCAATATCGATACGCTGGATGCTGGAGTCCCCGTGCTGTCGATGCACTCCCCCTTCGAAGTCGTATCAAAATTGGACTGTTATATGACTTACCGCGCCATTCAGGAGGTTTATCGTTCCTAATGGGCCCGGTAGGCAACAAGGAGGACCATGAGTACAAACTGGAAGCAAAATACGGCGGTCTTTCTTAGCGCGCAGATGATATCCCTATTCGGCTCGGCACTGGTGCAATATGCCATTACTTGGCATATTACACTGGTGACCCAGTCGGGTTTTTTTATGACGCTGGCCATCATTTGCGGCTTTGTGCCGACCTTTCTATTATCTCCCTTTGCGGGAGTCTGGGCAGATCGCTATAACCGAAAAACCTTGGTTATGGTCTCGGATGGAGCGATCGCCCTCACGACCTTGATTTTAGCACTTTCCATTCTCGGTGGGTACGATGTCCTGTGGCCCCTGTTTGTTGCATTAGCCATTCGTGCCTTTGGCTCTGCGGTACAGATGCCCTGCATCGGTGCTATTCTGCCCTCCATCGTCCCCACGGAGCATCTCACCCGTGTGAATGGAATCAACGGGAGTTTACAATCGATCATTATGCTGGTTTCTCCCATGCTCAGCGCAGTGCTGCTTAAGACCACCCCCTTCTTTGTGATTTTTTTAATCGATTGCCTCACTGCAGCGCTGGCCATCTGTGTGATGCTGTTCTTCTTTCGCATCCCGAAGCGGGAGAAGCCTCCCGCATCCGCTGGAAACAGTTATTTGATGGAGCTAAAAGAGGGCCTTTCGTACGTTGGGAAAACGCCGTATCTTCGAAACTTTCTTGGATTCTCCGCGGTGTTTTTCCTGCTCTTCGCTCCGGCGGCCTTTTTAACTCCCTTGCAGGCCACGCGAAACTTTGGTGAAGATGAGTTTTACCTCATGGCCATTGAGGTTGCCTTTTCCATCGGCATGATCGTTGGCGGCATACTCATTGCCGCCTGGGGTGGGTTCCGGAATCGGATGTACAGCATGGGACTTGCGTCCTTTGTGATGGCCCTATGCACGCTTTTTCTTGGCATTCCCATGCCGCTTTGGCTCTACCTGGGACTTATGGGACTCTTCGGGATTTGCATGCCCATCTTTAATACCCCCTCCATGGTCATGCTGCAGGAGCGGGTGGATCCCGATTACTTAGGGCGTGTGTTTAGCGTCATGACGATGATTTCCAGCAGCATTATGCCCACGGGCATGCTGATCTTTGGGCCTCTCTCGGATGTTTACCCCATTGAATGGCTTCTGGTGGGAACCGGACTTGCCATGGCCATTCTCACCGTATTCTTTGTCAGAAACAAGGCGCTCTTGCTGGCGGGCTTACCAAAAGAGGAAGCAAATCATTCGTAACACATAAAAATCCCGACACCTAAGGTGTCGGGATTTTTTTATGCATCATGGGGCAGGAGGGAGCCCTTCGGTTTCGTCCATGGCCTTGTACTTTTTCCGAAAGAAAAAGCGTGCGAGACGATCGTTAACGCTATCAAGCAGGGAGTAGTACACCGGGGTGAAGAAGAGGGTGACGATGGTGGCGATGACCATGCCGCTGATCATGACAATGCTCATGGGCTGCATCAGTTCTGCACCATCTCCGATGCCAAAAGCCATGGGTAGCATGCCCAGCACCGTGGTCAAGGTAGTCATCATAATGGGGCGGATACGCAAGGGGCAAGCTTCTAAGATCGCATCTTCCTTGCTGTGACCCATGAGTCGCCGCACCTTGATGTAGTCGACCAAGATAATGGATGCGTTGACCACGACACCGGATAGCATAATGAGACCTACGATGGCGATGATGGATAGATCACTGCCGGTCAGCGGCAAGCCGAAGAGGGCACCGGTTAACGCAATGGGCAAAATCATCATGACAATCACAGGCATAATAAAGGATTCGAATTGGGAGGCCAGCACAAAGTAGACAAGGCCCAAGGCAACAGTGAGTGCTAAGATCAAATCGTGGAAGCTATTCATCATATCCTCATAGTTTCCGCCGGTTTCCGCGGAATAGCCTTGCGGCATCTGATAGGATGCTAGAAGTTCATTGATTTGCTTGTTGATGGTGGCAAGATCCGTGCCATCAATGTCACCGGTAATGCTGACCTCGCGGCTCTGATCGCTGCGGGTGATGGTCTGAGGAGAAAGCTCAATGTCCACGCTGGCAACGGAAGACAGAGGGATTTGTCCACCCATGGGGGTGGAAATGGGCATGGAGCGAAGGGCATCCAAACTGGAGGAGGTGGCATCGTTGCCCTTAAGGACAACCTCCATATCGTTTCCATTCAAGGTCATGGTGGTGGCGGTTGCACCGTTTAACTCGGCACGCACCGAAGCTCCAATGGTGGCAGCGGTGAGTCCGTAGTTTGCTGCATTATCTCGCTTTACGTTGACCTTGACGGCTGGGGTGGCATCCTCTATGGAACACTTGACGTTGACGGCTCCGGGCAAGGCAGCAATCTTATCCTTCAGTTCATTGGAAATCTGGGAGAGAACCTCATAGTTATCGCCTTTGATTTGAACGGAGATGTCACTGCCGTTGGAAGCCATGCCGGTCATGCTGCTGGTAGTGATGGAAATTTTACAGCCGGCCACATCTTTGGTGGCTTCTCGCATGGCCGCTGCCACATCCTTGTTGGAGCGGTCACGGTCGGAACGATCCACCAATTTGAGGGACAGATTGGCCGTGGTACCCTGGGTATAGTAATACATGTAATCCAGTTCGGGGCAATTCGATTCGGCGATAGCCGAAATCTTATCGCAGATAGCGGCGCCCTGTTCCAGCTCCGTGCCAACCGGGAAGGTGATGGAGAAGGTGACATCACCCTGATCCACATCGGGAAGGAGGACGGATTTCGTAGAAATACAGGAGACCACAAAGAGGACCACAAGCCCCACGGAGATCAGCACCGCAACACGGCGCTTGCGAATGAAGTACCGAAGAATTTGGAGGTACTTGCTTCGCATCTGGCTGATCAGATTGGCAAAGGGGGGAGCCTTCTCATCGTGGGAAAGGCGTTTTTGCCGCACCTTCGTTTCGTCCAGCAGGAAGTAGCAAAGAAGGGGGACCAGAGTCATGGCGATCAGCAGGGAGGCCAGCAGAAGGAAGGTGACGGTGAGGCAAAAATCCTTGAACATCATGCCTGCAATGCCGCCGGCCAATCCGATGGGCAAAAAGACCGCGATGGTGGTCAGCGTCGATGCAATGACGGGGAGAGCCACCTCTTGGGTGCCCTTCACACAGGCATCTTCCCGGGAATGGCCATCGGCAGTATAGCGGTAGATGTTTTCCAAGACGACGATGGAGTTATCCACAATCATACCGACGCCCAAGGCAATGCCGCCAAGGCTGATCATGTTCAGAGTAATGTCAAACAGCTTCATAACCACGAAGACCGTTAAAATACAGAAGGGCATGGAAATGCCGATGGCGAGCGTGGCACCCAGACGGCGCAGGAAGAGGAATACCACCGCGGCAGATAGGGCCACACCCATCAGGATGTTGGAAATGGCGCTGCTTGCCGCACTGTTGATGTATTCGCTGGAGTCATAGGCCACTAAGTAGTTAAAATCGGGATCGTCTTGCTTGAGTTGGGCGAGCACCTTATGGATGGCGCGCGCAGTCTCCACTTCATTGGAATCCGATTGCTTGATGATGTTCAGCGCCACGCCGGGCTCCCCATTGGATTTGGCAATGGTATCTTGCACCTTTTGATCCAAGTAAACCTCTGCCAGCTCCGAAAGACGAACGGCACCACCTGAAGGGAGGGGGATCAGAAGTTCCGCAATGTCGCTGACGCTTTGAAAGGTTCCGTCCGTACTAACGGTCAAGGACTGGGTACCGCTTTTGATTTTCCCGCCGGGCTGCAGCAGGTTCGAAGCGGCTAAATACTGAGAGATTGAGTTGATCGAGAGATTATAACCGGCCAGTCGTGCCGAGTCAACGGCAATGGTGATCTGCTCCTCGATGCCACCGTACACTTGTACGGAAGCAACGCCGTCAATTCGTTCCAAGGCGGGCTTAACTTGGGAATCCACCATGCGCTGCACTTCCGAGAGATTCTCCCCCATGACCACCAGGGCAAGAACCGGCATCATGTCGTTCATGTTCAGGTTCTGAACCATGGGTTTTTTGCAGCCTTCCGGCAAGGTGAGAAGGTCCAGCTTCTCGCGAAGCTTTATGGAGGCCATGTCAATGTCCGTGTCTTCCGTGTAATTGATCATAATGGAGGACACGTTTTCCGAGGAGGTGGACTGAATGCTCTTCACACCGGGAACCGTAGCGATGGCGGACTCCAAGGGGCGGGTGACAAGCTCTTCCACGTCCTCAGGGGCGGCCCCATTGTAGTAACAGGTAACGTACGCACCAGGATAGCTTACTTCCGGAATCAGGGTGAGCTTTAGGTCGGCATACATGGAAAATCCGAAGATGGAGATCACGATAAAGGCCAGAATGGTCGTGACTCTATGTTTGATACAAAACGAAGCGATATTCATAGATGCTTACTCCTGTGTCGGCACGATTCGTGCAACATCCCCATCCTTGAGATAGGATTGGCCAACCGTCACAAGAGTTTCTCCCCCAGAAAGACCAGAGGTAATCTCAGTCATACCGTCTCCGATCAATCCCGTTTGTACTAACACGCGGCGTGCGGTTTGCTTTTCATCCAACAGGACGACAAACTGTCCATCTGCTTGCAAGAGAAGAGACTCCGTGGGGACGATGACCGCATTTTCCCGGCTGTCCGTATAGAGACTGACGTCGGCGAACATGCCGGAAAGCAGTCCACTTACCTCTTTGGGAACCGTCAGCTGAACTGTGTAAAGACGATTGGCCGGGTTGACGGTTTTAGCAATGTCCGAAATGGTCGTATCAAAGCTCTGGTTTAGAGCACTCAGCTTGACATGGGCACGCCCTCCGACCTGGAGCTTTCCAATCAGGCTTTCGGACACGGATACGCTAATCTTCATGGAATCACTGGATTCCACAACCGCAATGGGCATACCGGCCGAAACATAGCTGTCCTTACCCACGGAGAGAGAGACCACAGTACCGTTCACCGGGGACGGAATTCCTCCGTTTGCATCCACATTCTTGAGGGTATCCGTAATTTGATCCATGCCTTTCTGCGCGTTTTTCACCGCCAGCTCCAATTGAGAGAGGGAGGAGGATCGGTTTACTCTTGCAGCATCCAGACCGAGCTTTGCTGTATCGACCTCCATTTGAGAGGCTGCACCCATTTGAAAGAGCGCCAGGGTATTGTTATAGTTTTTTTCCTGCTGCTCAATTTGCTGATCCAAGAGCTTGGCCTGATCTTCGAAGTTTTTCTTCGCAGTTTGATAACTCAGTTCTGCGATCTCATAGTTATCTTGGAAGCTCTTGAGATCCAGTTTGCAAAGCAATTGTCCTGCCTTGACGCTGTCACCAACCTCAACAAAGGTTTCGCTGCAACGGGCCGAGAGGGAAACGTAAACTTGTTCCGTTTTTCCCGAGACCACCGTTCCCGAAAGCTTATTTTCCGTTGAGATCGCACCGAGAGAAACGGTTTGCACCTCCACGGGAATTCCTTGCTCCACGGTCTCCGGAGTTTCATCCTTTTTTCCACAGCTGGAAAGCATGACGCACAATAGGACAAGCGCTCCCACCTGTAACCACATCTTTTTCATGAACAGTTCCTCTCTTACGATCGTATCGAAATCATACGAATTT
This sequence comes from [Clostridium] viride DSM 6836, assembly GCA_000620945.1. Taxonomy (GTDB): domain Bacteria; phylum Bacillota; class Clostridia; order Oscillospirales; family Oscillospiraceae; genus Evtepia; species Evtepia viridis. Next base: position 299,742 of record JHZO01000004.1, read on the forward strand.
TGGCAGTTTGTTACTCATACTAAAACAATTCCTGGAAGCTGTCAACCGCTTTAATTTGTGAAAGGTCGACAACGAATTGAAGTTTACATTCTATTCATAAATTGGAAAGACCCTAGCATGCTACTTGGAATTGTGTCGGTGACTCACCTTGAAATTCTTCATTCGTTAGGGTATAATAACACTAATGATATGCTTATGTAATAGGAGATAGACTATGAAATCCAACCGCATTGATTATCATCATATGCATCCCATGCGCATCTTCTTTTCGTACTATAAACCCCATCTTCCCTTGTTCCTTTTAGATATGTCCTGTGCGTTTTTGATCTGTTTGATTGACCTTGCGTTTCCATACTTAACCCGTCAGGCCATGAACGTGCTTTTGCCGGAATCGTCATACCGTCTATTTTTCATCCTAATCGGGTTCTTTGTAGTGGCCTATGTGGGAAAGGGACTCCTATACTATGTAGTGTCGTATTGGGGACATACCTTCGGCGTGCATGTGGAGGCGGACATGCGACGCGACCTTTTTACCCATTTGGAAGGGCAGAGCTTTAGCTTTTATGACCGGAACCGCACGGGTGTTCTGATGTCGCGGGTGACCAATGACCTATTTGAAGTGACGGAGCTGGCACACCACGGGCCGGAGGATTTATTCATCTCCACCGTGACGCTTTTGGGTGCCTTTGGCATTATGTGTACCATTGAGTGGAGGCTTGCCCTTATCGTGTTCTCCATTGTGCCGCTCTTTGTGCTCTTTACCGTTTACCAGCGCCGGAAGATGCGCCGCGTCAACCTATCGGTGAAGGCGGAAACCGCAGAGGTGAATGCTACCATCGAGTCGGGCATTTCCGGCATGCGAACCGCTAAGGCATTCCATAATGAGGAAGAAGAAATCGGCAAGTTTGGGGCGGCCAATGCGAAGTTTGTAGGGGCAAAAAAACGCTACTATCGGGTTATGGCCGTGTTTCAGGGTGGCATGGAGTTTGCAACCTCCATTATGCCGGTTATCGTCATTGGTGCCGGCGGTTACTTCCTTATGCAAGGAAGCTTGGATTTTCCCGACCTAGTTGCCTTTACGCTCTATGTGGCCACCTTCATCACCCCCATCAAAAAGCTGGTGAGCTTTGTGGAGCAATTCATGCAGGGGATGGCTGGATTTTCCCGCTTTTTAGAGCTGATGAAAACTGAGCCGGAGATTCAAGATGCTCCCGATGCCAAAGAGATCTCTCGGGCGAAGGGGGACATTGAATTTGAAGAGGTTTCCTTCCGCTATGAAGGGAAGGAAGATGTGCTTAGCGAAATCAATCTCAAGATTGCTGCGGGGGAAAGTTTTGCCATCGTTGGCCCTTCCGGAGGTGGCAAGTCTACCCTGTGTCAATTGATACCGCGCTTTTACGACGTCAGTGAGGGGCGAATCTTGCTGGATGGACAGGATTTGCGCACCCTGGCGCAACGCTCCTTGCGGCGCCAAATTGGGATAGTTCAGCAGGACGTATTCTTGTTTGCGGATAGCGTCATGGAAAACATCCGCTATGGCAGACCGGATGCCAGCGATGCGGAAGTGGTTGCGGCGGCAGTCCGTGCGCAGATTCATGACGATATTCTGCAAATGGAGAATGGGTACGATACCTTTGTGGGGGAGCGGGGCATCATGCTTTCCGGTGGGCAGAAGCAACGCATTAGCATTGCTCGCGTGTTTTTAAAGGATCCTCCCATTGTGATCTTAGATGAAGCCACCAGTGCATTGGATAGTGTGACGGAGGCAAAGATTCAAGCCTCCTTTGATAAGCTGTGCGAAGGCAGAACATCCATTGTCATTGCCCACCGGCTTTCCACGGTGAAGCATGCCGACCGCATCGCCGTGATTGATCAGGAGCGCGTAATCGAGGAAGGAACGCATACCGAGCTCATGCAACAAGGGGGAGCGTATGCCCATCTTGTGTTTGCCCAACAACAAATTGGATCGTAAAAAGCAAGGGAGGGGCCGCCACAATTATATTGGATTCTGGAGCAAAGTATGGTACAATACCATGTGGTATTGATTTGATTGAAACGGGGGCGGCTTAGGATGGTAACGTATGCAACGGCTTCTCTGTTAGGCTTTATTCAGGGGGTTGCCGAGTTTTTGCCGATCTCCAGTTCCGGCCACCTTTCCCTGATGCAACACCTCTTGGGGCTTTTGAACGGGGCGGATCAGGACATTCTGTTTGATGTACTCTTGCACCTCGGAACCTTGATTGCGGTGTTTGTGGTTTATTGGCACGATGTCTTGGATCTCATTCGAGATTTTTTTGGCATTCTAGCACGCTTGTTTGCCCGAAGTGGGGAGCCGCCGCGGGGGAGAGTCTCTCCCAATGGGAGAATGGTGCTGCTGCTCCTTGTTGCCACCTTACCCTTGGTTCTGATTGTCCCAATAAAAGATTATGTAACGGGCCTCTACGGCAACACCTTGTTCATTGGTGGCGCCTTGATCGTCACGGGATTTCTGCTCTTTTTCTCCGACCGCATCCGGCAAGGAAGAAAGACCGCTCGTTCCGCAACGCTCCGAGATGCACTCATCGTTGGTCTAGGTCAGTCGCTGGCGGTGGTGCCTGGTCTGTCTCGCTCCGGAACTACCATTTCTGTCGGCATGATGCTGGGCTTTGACCGCAAGTTTGCGGTGCGCTTTTCCTTTCTTCTTTCCATTCCCGCCGTACTGGGCGCCAATGTGTTGGAAATTGGAGATGCGGTTAAGGCAGGAATCGATGTCTCCCTTCTTCCCGTTTATTTGCTGGGCATGGCTATTGCGGCCGTATCCGGTTTCTTTGCGATTAAGCTTGTGAACCTGCTCGCTCAAAAGGGCAAGTTTGGAAATTTTGCCTATTACTGTTGGGCAGTCGGCATAATTGCAATCATTACGACCCTTGTAAAGGGCTAATCCTCGCCAAAAGGAGTATTGTCAATGGCAAGCACACAAAAGAGTCCGCCAAAACGGGCCAGTACAAGTAATAGTAAGTCCAAAAGTCAGGGCAAGAAAAAGCAAACTACAAAGAAGAATCAGCCTGCGACTTTGTGGGAACGGCTGACAGGTGGACTTCTCTGTATTTTGCTCGCCATGTTCCTGGTTTTACATCTGTTTGGGATACAGGCCTTGGTTGTGGATATTATCTCTGCCGGAATCAAAGGCTGCATCGGCTATGGGTTTTACCTCGCAATCCCAGTGCTGCTTTTGGTTTCTTACCTCTGTTTATTCTGCGTCAGAGAGCGCATAACCCTGCGGGTGTGGTGCGCCCTGCTGCTTCCGTTTCTCGCTGGCGCCCTGTTTCATGTCATAGTGGATACGGATCTGTATCAGCTTAGCTTAGGGGGATTGCAGCAGCTTTGGTGGGATGGACAAGACCTCACCTGTGGTGGTGCGGTGGGTGGCTTCTTAGCCGTCCTCTTTACCCAGCTTTTTAGCAGCATAGGAGCCTCCGTGATTTTTATCATGGGTATGATCACTCTGATCCTGGCTGCCTTAAAGATCACCCCGGAAGCCATTGTTCGCTCCATTCGTATGGCCATTGAGGACATTCGTGAGTCACGCTCCTATGATGATTGGGAGGATGAGGACGACTACGTGGAGGAGCCCATGCCGAGGGAGGTGCGCCAAATGCCGCCCCGCCAGAAACGGCAGGTCTTGGATCTTCCCGTCGACGAGCCCCCTCTGGCCCAGCCACAGGAGCGTCCGGTGCGCCGAGGTCTCTTTAATAAGGAATCGAAAGTCAAGCGCCCCCACGAGGTGCTCTCTGAACTTACTCATGCGGAACCAAGTACAGAAAGCAGTGAGTTGCAGCCAAATGGGGAAACTCCCCTTGTGGCTCCAGAGCCCATTGTGGAAAAGGTTCCACCTTCCCCAGAGCCAATTCCGCCGGTGCAGGACGAAGTACCTATTGTCGTTCCAGCACCGATTGCCCCAGTGACGCCCACACCATCAGTGACAACGCCCCCTGCTCCGGAACGGGAGCTCAGCAAAAGCGAACGAAAAGAGCTGATTCGCGAACACCAAGAGGCGGTCGCCAAGGATGTAGCCACCGTGTTAGAAACCAGCGCACATGCCGAGTACCAGTATCCGTCCATTCACTTGTTGCACGAAGCGAAGCTTCCCGGCAAGGGAGCCGTGCAGGAAGAACTGACCGCCATTCAGAAGCGATTGTCCGACACGATTTCCTCCTTCGGGATTGTGGCGACTATTACGGGAGCCGTCCGCGGCCCCTCCATCACACGCTACGAGTTGGAGTTAGAACAGGGCGTTCGTCTGAATCGGCTGACCAATTTGGCCGATGATATCGCCCTTGCTCTCGGGGCAGCCAGCGTCCGCATCGCACCGGTACCCGGAAAGATTTCCCTGGTTGGAATCGAAGTACCCAATCAGCAGATTACCCCCGTACCCATCCGGGAGGTTATCGAGTCTCAGACCTTCTCGGATCATGCGTCCAAGGTTGCCTTTGCGGTGGGTAAGGATATCGGCGGTAATTACATCGTGGGAGATATTGCCAAACTTCCACACCTTTTGATTGCAGGCACCACCGGTTCCGGCAAATCGGTTTGTACCAACTCTTTGATCATCAGTATGTTGTACAAGGCAACCCCTGATGAGGTGCGCCTCATTATGGTTGACCCCAAAATGGTGGAGCTTGGCATTTATAATGGCATACCCCACCTGCTCATTCCCGTTGTGACCGACCCCAAAAAAGCTGCAGGTGCCCTGCAATGGGCCGTGGTGGAGATGATGAAGCGCTACCGTATGTTTTCGGAAGTTGGAGTGCGCGATCTGGCCTCTTACAATGCCTATGCCGCCAAGTCGGATACCTTGCAGAAGCTGCCGCAAATTGTGGTAGTCATTGATGAGCTAGCCGATTTAATGCTGGTGGCGGCGAAGGAAGTGGAAGAGTCCATTTGCCGTGTGGCACAGATGGGACGAGCCTCCGGCATGCACCTGATCATTGCCACCCAAAGACCATCCGCCGACGTGATCACTGGCCTCATGAAGGCAAACATTCCCTCGCGCATTGCCTTTGCTGTGGCATCCTCTTTGGAATCCCGTATTATTTTAGATACGCAGGGCGCAGAGAAACTGGTAGGTAAGGGCGATATGCTCTGGTTTCCGCTGGGTTCGGGCAAGCCCCTTCGTGTGCAAGGCTGCCTGATTGACGATCAAGATGTGGCTGCCGTGGTTTCCTTTGTCAAGGAAAGCGGCGCTGCCGCGTATGATGAAGCTGTGCTGCAGGAAATTGAGCAGCATACCCAGGAGCAGGGAAAGGGAAGCAAGTCTTCCTCCGGAGCCTCCTCGGATCCGTTCGCCGATGGAGAGGAGGGAGCGTTTGATGAGCTCTTTCCCGATGCGGTCGCGATTGTTCTGGAGCTTGGACAGGCTTCGGTCTCCATGCTGCAACGTCGCTTGAAGCTGGGCTATTCCCGTGCTGCACGCTTGGTGGATCAGATGGAGGATCGTGGCATTGTTGGGCCCTTTGAAGGCTCCAAGCCCCGCCAACTTCTGGTGACGCGGGAGCAGTGGGATATTATGCAGGGAAAAGCCATTCCGTCAGAAGGGTCTGCTTCGGATTCGATGGGAAGCGTGAGTGACTTGCCTGAGATGGAAACGACAGTGGAAGAGGAACGCGTCTCCGAAGAAGAGATGCCACCTTGGAATGAGGAAGAGCTGTAACCCACAATAAGAATGAATTAACCCCCCGATGGTCAGAGGCTTAGCCCTGAGAATCGGGGGGTTCATTATTTGCTTATTTCATACAGGTGCTGCAGGGAGTATATCCCTGCAACAAGGCATCGGTTTTCTGCTCAAATCGAACCTGATTGGCTTCTGAAGGGAGCGAGGGACAGGTGGGAAGGTGCAGCTTTTTGGAGCTTCGGTTTCCGATGTTAATAGGAGGGGATGCCGTTTTGCCCATTTTGTCCGCTGCCGTTGGTTTCTGTGGGGTTAGTGGGGAGAGAACGATTCCGCTCCGTGGTAAAATGAAGAGTTTTTCCGTCGCTGGTCGCCACAATATGTCCTTGATAACCCGTGCGGTATACGGTAACGCCAGCATCCCGCAGACGACTTAAGACGGCTTCTTGTGGATGGCCGTAGGTGTTGTCTTTCCCCACGGAGATGACGGCGTACTTTGGCATGACTTCACGGAGGAATGGATAGGTGGTGGAGCTATCACTTCCATGATGCCCAACTTTTAAGACGGTGGCAGTAAGATCCACTCCAGCCGCCAGCATATCTTGCTCCGATTGGCGCTCGGCATCTCCGGTCAATAAAAAACTGTTTTGGCCGTGGGTAACCTTTAGGACGATGGAGCTGTTGTTTTCATCCGAATACTTGGTCTGTGGAGCCAGCACTTCCACCGTAGCCCCTCCAAGGGGCAAGATGTCGCCGGGTTTTGGGATGGTGATGCTTTTATTCTGCAAAGAAACATACTTGGAAAAGTCTCGAAAGGCTTTGGAATTATACTCCTTGATGGGAGCTAGCACCTGATCCGTAGTGCAGACATTTAAGGCACCGGCCAATCCACCCACGTGATCCTCGTGAGCATGGGTGTTGACCACATAAGTAAGGTGCTCGATTCCTTGCTCCTGTAAGTAAGCAACCACAAGACTGGAGTCGGCCACGTTTCCTCCGTCAACCAGCATGGACTGCGTTCCACTCTGTAAGAGAATGGAGTCGGCTTGTCCCACATCAAGGAAATGAACGGAAAGGGTACCATCATCCCCCGTCAAGGCTGGCTTTGGCTTACCACCTGGTAGAAAGGCAGCATCTCCACAAGCAGAAAGGGCGAAAAAGAGCAGGAGAATACAGGAAAGTAAGCGCAGGGGGAGTCGTTTTTTCATAGATCAAAACCTCATTTCACGAGAAGGGTGGAGTTTCGAGGAATGGAAGAACAAAAGAAGGCATGTTTCAGACATAGGCAAGGAGTTCCTCTCATAGGATGAAAGGAAAAGGGGGACATGCCAGATGGATGAGCAAGATTACTGGATCAGTACAGAAGGAAAGGCAAAGCTATTGCCTTTGTCCCTGCGTGGCCTGTTCTTAGGATTGGGGCAGGATGCCTGCCAGCGGATCGAAGAGGTGCGCCTTCGAGAAGGACAGGCACCCTCCTTGGTGGAGGGTGGCCGTGAGTATACCCCCAGCGCTTGGAAGCAGCAAAGGGTCACAGCCGGGGACATAAGCTGGATCCTAGAAGCAGCCGGGCATGGGTCAGTCCATGCCATCTTGGAGCAGTTTCGCAACGGATTTCTCTCGGTGGAGGGCGGCCATCGCATCGGCCTTTGTGGCACCGTTGCCATGAAGGGTGGGGAACTGCTGAACTTTCGCCGCATTTCCTCCCTCTCCATTCGCTTTTGCCATGAGATCAAAGGAATTGGAGAGCCCATCCTGCCCAAGTTGTATCACCAGGGAAGACTGCAAAACACACTGATTTTCTCCCCGCCGGGAGGAGGGAAGACTACCCTCTTGCGGGATCTGATTCGCTGTGTTTCGGATGGCGTGGGGGCGGAGGCCCTTCGCGTCGGCGTTGCAGATGAGCGCGGAGAACTGTGTGGTATGTATCAGGGAAGGCCACAAAGAAATGTGGGTCGGCACACGGATGTGATGGATGGTTGCCCCAAGGCAATGTCCCTTATCATGCTGCTGCGCGGCATGAATCCACAGGTGCTTGCGGCGGATGAAATCACAGCCCCGGAAGACATTCAAGCCATGGAGGAGGTAGCCGGTTGTGGGGTGACGCTCTTGGCAACGGCCCATGGTGCTGCACCAGAGGAGATTGCCCTAAGACCCGTGTACCGTGAATTGCTGAGCAAGGAGATCTTTCGGCGATTTGTTTGGATTCGTATCGAAGCCGGGGTACGCCACTATCAGGTGGTCACCCGAGAGGAGATGAAGGCATTATGCTGCCAATCCTAGGGAAGTTTCTGATCTTTTTTGGGCTGAGTGCGCTGGGCTTTCAGCATGCCCATGGGCTTAAGCGGCGCGCCAGCTGCCTGCGCGACGTATTAGGTGCTTTGGAGCGTCTTGAGCGCGAGCTTGGATTTGCGCTCCTTCCAGTGGAGACCCTACTAAAACAGATGAAGGAGGGGAGCCGTGGGGCAGCGCGGGAGTTTTTTCATCAGTGCCAGACCCGCTTCCAAAGCCGTGGGGAAGAACGCTTGGAGGAAATTTGGACAGAGACGCTCCAGGAGAGCACCTTGCCGCTTACCGAGGAGGACAAGCGTCTGGTTCAGGAAGTCGGTGGGATTATGGGGCGCTACGATGGGGACAGCCAGCGGCAAGCCTTTGCTCGCATTCACGATCGTCTAAAGATGCAGCAAGAGGAAGCGGCAGAAGAGGCAGCCCGCATGGGAAAAGTCTATTCGGTACTAGGGCCAAGCATTGGCCTGATCCTTGCCCTGCTTCTTGGATAAAAGCTTACTCCCGGCTCCGGTTGAGAATAAAGAGCAAACGAAGGACTTGCGCAAGCGAAACGGCCAGGGCAGCCACATAGGTCATGGCGGCGGCGCGCAATACCTTGCGAGAACCACTCAGCTCGGCTTCGTTTAAAATCCCCTGCGACTCCAAAGCAACCATGGCACGATTGCTGGCGTTAAACTCGGTGGGTAGGGTTAATACCTGAAAGACGACGCAAAGGAAGAACCCAATCAAACCGAGATACGCAATCGAGAGGAACATGGAGTCGAAAGACGACAGTAAAAATCCCACTAGGAACAGCGGAAATGCCAGGCGCGATCCAAAGTTGGTGATGGGGATAATGGCATTGCGCAGTTTGAGTGGAGCATACGAGGTGGCATGTTGAACCGCATGACCTGCCTCGTGGGCGGCAACTCCAATGGCTGCGGTGGAGGTGCTGTTGTACACCGAATCGGAAAGGCGAATGACTTGATCTCGTGGATCATAGTGGTCGGAAAGGTGGCCGCTGACCCGTTCAATGCGAACGTGATCTAAGCCATTGGCATGCAAAATGCGGCGGGCGGCATCCGAGCCGGTGATGCCGCGGGAGGAATGTTGATTTTGGTAACGGCGAAAAGTAGCGTTGACGCTGGAACTTGCCCAAAGGGAAAATAAAAACGCGGGCAAGACAAACACAAGATAGGTCCAGTCAAAATACATCATAGATTCTCCTATAGAAAGGTAAGTTGCTTTGATTTAAAAGAGGTTTCCTAAGATATCCGCTCCGGCAATTAAGGTTCCGACGGTACTACCCAGGTTGGCAAAGACAACCACCAACAATACCTTTAGCACTTTGTTGCGCAGGATACCCCGAAGGGAAAGAATGTCCTCATGTACGTTGTGCAGATCTTGCACGGTTGGTTTTTGCACCATGGCTTGCACCAAACCCGAAAACCAGCCTACGGCAATGACGGGGTTCAGAGCGGAAATCGGCGCAAGGAAAAAGGACGTCAGAACACTCAGTGGATGGCCCAGCACAAGAAGGGTAAAAAGGGCAGACAGGGAACCATTCCACAAGACCCATACGCCAAGTTGACGAAGCCCTTCATAAAAACCGCCGGTAAAGGTATAGACCAGTAGGCCAATTAAAAGAATCGAAATGGCCCAACCTGCCACTTTGAGTCCTTTTCCCGCAGGAGGGATGTGGTTGATGGCATCCAGGTCGATGGTATGGTTCAGTTCTTCCATTACACCGGGCACATGGGCAGCACCAAGGACAGCCACGACCTTTTGCCCCGGTGCATGCTTTATTTTATGCGATAAATACTGATCTCTTTCACGAATTAAGATATGCCCAATTTTGGGAAAGGACGAGCGCAAATCGTGCAGTACCGATTCAAGCATATCTTCCTGCATGAGCTCCTGTAGGTCGGCCTCACCGATCTCCTCATCCTCTCCGAAGGAGAAGAGAAGCGTGGTTAAGAGTTTGCACTTTTCCCACAGTGTGAGGCTGCGCCAAATGCGCAAAAAGGTGGTTTGAATCTCGCGATCCGCCAAAACCAGTTCGGCACCCACGTTGCGGGCACTCTCAATTCCTTGCAGCATCTCACCACCCACGCGCACATTGAGCTTTTGCGCAATGCGTTTTTGGTAGGAGGAAAGAGCAAGGTTGGCCAGCATAAATCCGACGCGCTTGGTCTTGATCACTTCGACCAAATCGGTACTTTCCCAGCTTTTTGGGTTATTCAGCGTTTCATAGCGCTTGTCATCCAATTCAATACAGACACTATCTGGGCGCTCTTCCTCAATGACCTTACGCACGAGATCGGCGCTTTGCTGTGAAACATGAGCGGTGCCAATTAGGATAATTTCTTTCCCGTCTAGCTGTAGGCGGGTAATCGGGTTGTCCGGCATTGCGTTTGCTCCTTTGTCATCCAGATGCCACAAGGGTTGGCATCCAAGGCTTTTTCTCAGTATACCATAAATGCCATTTTTGTGTTCAATATCCAAGAAAAGTTTAAAGTTTCGAAACAAATAGCCGTCTCCTCGGTGCGGAGACGGCTACATCTTGATGGAAGGAATCCTAGGTAAGGATCACTTAATGGCTTTCATGTAATGAATGCAGCTGAGGACCTTTTCCCCGTGTTGGTTTGTCATGGTACACTCCGCCGTGGTTAGCATCTTCGCTTCGTCGAGGTGGGTAATGACATAGGTAGCGGTGATGGTATCGCCAAAAAAGACAGGTTTGATGAAGCGGATGTGGTCATAGCCCCAGGCAAGCATATCGTGTCCGCTTTCGACGGCTACCTTACCGCTGACCGTGGACGCAAGGCTGAAGGTTAGACAGCCGTGAACGAGACGCGATTTATACGGTTGGGAGAGGCAATAAATTTCATTCACGTGGGCGGGGAAAAAGTCTCCGATAATCCCTGCATAGAGATAGACATCACTCTCAGAAAAAGTCTTCGAAAAAGTATAGCTTCTCCCGATTTCAAAATTGAGTTTTCCCATGATGATCCTCCTTCTCTTTCCTGCGGTTTTTTGTTCTACCCTAATAATACAGCAAAAGTTGCAATAAAGAAAGGGAAAATTGGAAAAGAAAATAGGTGATATTGCACAAAAATTGGCAAAGAAAGGGTGGGGAAGGACAAGGGGAACGACAAGAGAATTCGCAGACATAAGTCACGGGGCTGTCCCATAAAATGAAGAAAGTAGTTACCAATGGGATGGAGGCGGAGTAAAATGACGGATGGAAACGATCGTTTCAGGCAGTGGCAGACGGGGCCGGTCAGGCACCGGACCACAAGACGACATAGGAAAGATACTCTGACTGCGGGTGAGCGGAGGCGGTTAACCCAGCTTTTGGTTTGTTTACTCGTATTTGGAGTCGTATTTATCGGGCGGGGGGCACCCGAGGGACACCTGCGCAACTTAGGGGATACCTTAGGACAGTGGGTACATGAAAATACCGACTTTCGAGCGGCTTTTTCTAAGGTAGGGAAATCCGTTTCGGATGGCGAACCTGCGGTGCAAACCTTCGGGCTTCTTTGGTCAGAGATTTTTGGAAATCATTCGGACAAGGCGGAAGCCGAAGGAATGAGCACAACGGAAGGGGAAGGCGGGAACCTTCCCGTTGCGGAAACTAAGATACTACCTGGTGTGGGGGAAGAAGGTCAGACGGCGGGAGAAGGGTCTACGGGACAGCAGCCAGCCGCACAGAATCCAGCCGCCGAAACCACCCCTCCCCAAACACCGGCTTCTGAAACCAAAACACCAGCAGCCCCCACGCAGGCAAGCAGTGAAAAAACAAGTGCAACGACAAAGCTCATGGATGGAGAAGTCGTGACCCCGGTCATGGGGGTGATTACCTCTGGATTTGGCTATCGCACACACCCCATTGACGGGGAATGGAAAGAGCATGAAGGGATCGATATCATGGCGGACGAAGGCACACCCATCAAAGCGTTCGCCGCTGGTACCGTGGATTACGTGGGAGAAAGCCCTGCCTATGGCATGTACCTACAATTGAAGCATGACAATGGCGTCACCAGCTTTTATGCCCACTGCAGCGCACTTCTGGTGAAGAAAGGGCAGAAAGTCAAGGCGGGCGATGTGGTGGCTAAGGTAGGCTCCACGGGAAATTCCACCGGAGCACACCTCCATTTGGAGCTGAAAAAGGATGGGGTGCGGGTTGATCCGGCCTTGTATGTAAAAGTCTTAACGCAGTGAGGAAGGGCGTGGAGCTTCACGTCAGCGGAGGATTTTGTCTTTTGTTGGCGCTCTTACTGTTTCTAGATGAGGATAACCTGGTTCCTTGGGCTCTTTTTGCCTGCTTTCTTCATGAGATGGGGCATTGTATGGCCATCCGCTATGTGGGGGGGCGTGTTTCCTCGCTCCACCTTTCCGTGGTTGGCGCAGAGATCATACCCGAGCGGCATCGCATGTTTTCCTATCGGGAAGAATTCATCATTGCGGCAGCGGGGCCGGCCGTGAGTATTCTCGTTGCACTTGCCAGTTCCCTTGCTGCTCGCGCTCCGTGGCCGGGCCAGGAGCGTATGCTTCTTTTTGCCGGTCTGAATTTGGCGGCCGGTATCTTTAATCTCTTGCCGCTTGGACCTCTGGATGGGGGAAGAATGCTTCGGATTGCTCTCTTGCGGGCCAACCGCATGTGGGAGGTGGAGCAGTTCTATCAGAAAATGACGCTGGTTCTAAGCTTAGGCTTGATCTCACTGGGGGTCAGTCATCTCCTTCACTCTGGTGGGAATCCAACGCTGTTTTTGAGTGGTTTGTGGCTGCTTTCCACAGCAAAGCACGAAAATGCATAAAAATGGCTTGCAAATTGTTCTCCAATATGCTAATATAGCTCGTAATGCTTCAAAAAGGGTGGTCCTCTGCGGTTGTGCAGCAGCACGGAATATGGCCGGAACGAACGCCTGTATATTAGGAGGAAACAAGCATGGATTTAATGAAAACCTTTAGCGACAAGCATCTGAAGGCAGAAGTCCCTTCCGTCAGCGTCGGTGATACCGTTCGTGTACACCTGAAGGTCAAGGAAGGCAACCGCGAGCGTATTCAGGTGTTCGAAGGAACCGTCATTGCGAAAAAGCATGGTGGCATCGCCGAAACCTTTACCGTCCGCCGTGTATCTTACGGTGTTGGCGTGGAAAAGGTATTCCCCCTGCACTCCCCCATCATTGAGAAGGTGGAGACGGTTCGCCGCGGCAAGGTTCGCCGTGCAAAGCTCTACTATCTGCGTGATCGCGTGGGTAAGAGCGCAAAGGTCAAGGAAAAGCTGTAAGTTTTTTACTTCGCTGTCAAAGCGTTGCCGAATTCGTTCGGCAACGCTTTTTCCATAGGAACGAGTGCAAAGAAGGACATTTTTTTGCTTTCCCCTTTTCACAAAGGCGGAATCCGTGTATAATATTTTGATATGTATGGAGGTGTGGCTTTTGAATATACAGTGGTATCCGGGACACATGACCAAAACAAGACGGCAAATTGCCGCCGATTTAAAGCTGGTCGATGTGGTTGCCGAGATTATTGATGCACGCATCCCCATTGCAAGCCGAAATCCCGACATTGATGACCTGGTCGCTGGGAAGCCCCGTATTGTGGTGCTAAACCGTGCGGATCAGGCGGACCCTGCCGGAAACCGCCTTTGGGCGGACTATTTTCGAGCACGTGGGTATGTTGTCATGGAAAGTGATGCGAAATCGGGTGCTGGAGTGGCACGCTTCACCGATCATGTGCAGGAGGCCTTGCGGGAAAAGATTGCTCAGTGGCGGGCAAAAGGCCAAGTGGGACGGCCAGTTCGAGCAATGATTGTGGGGGTTCCCAACGTGGGAAAGTCCACCTTTATCAATAAAATTGCCAAACGAAAATCGGCAAAAACCTCCGACCGCCCGGGCGTCACCCGCGGAAAGCAATGGGTTAGCGTCACCCAGGGCTTTGAATTGTTGGATACGCCGGGCATCCTTTGGCCGAAGTTTGAGGATGAGAGAATCGGCATGTACCTGGCCTTTACGGGAGCGGTGCGTGATGCGATCATCGACACGGAAACCTTGGCCTCCCATCTCATGGAGCTGCTTCGAGATCGCAATCCGGCGGCCTTAGCAGAACGGTATAAAATTTCTGTGTCGGAAGAGATGACGGGATGGGAGCTCTTAGAAAGTGCCGCAAGGAAGAGAGGCTTTCTCATTTCCGGCGGGGAGGTTGACTTGGAGCGGATGTCGAGCATCCTGTTGGACGAGTTCCGCGCTGGAAAGTTAGGGCGCGTTACCTTAGAACTTCCGGAGGATTTGGAGAGAAAGGCGGGCGGCGATGGAACGGCCTGATCTTTGGCTCATCGAGCAGGAAGTCCGGGAACAAGGCCATCGGGATATCTGTGGGGTTGACGAAGCCGGGGCGGGGCCTTTGGCGGGACGGGTCTACGCAGCCGCTGTTATACTACCTCACGGATTGGTACTGCCCCATTTGAATGACTCCAAAAAAGTTACCGAGAAACGAAGAGACCTTCTGTACGATTTGATTCTCGAACACGCCGTTGCATGGGCGGTCTGTTGGGCCGATGAGCGGGAAGTGGACGAGCTCAATATATTGCATGCTCGCATGCTTGCCATGGAACGCTCCATCAAGGCCCTGACCATCAAGGCCCCCTTTGCTCTCATTGACGGGAACAAAAACATCGGAATTACCGCACAGAACCAAACGGTGGTGAAGGGGGATGAAAAGAGCGCCTCGATTGCGGCAGCCTCCATCCTTGCCAAGGTGAGCCGGGATCGATACATGCTAGAGATGGCTAAGCTCTATCCCAACTATGCCTTTGACCAACACAAAGGGTATCCGACCAAGCTTCATTATGAGCGACTGCGAGAGTATGGGCCCTGCCCCATTCATCGCCGTAGTTTTTTGAAAAACGTATGAGCGGGGAATCTTCTTACGATCTTGGCCTTTGGGGTGAAGCCCAGGTCGCCCTTTACTTACAGGACCGGGGGCATCAGATTGTAGATCGTCGGTGGCGTTGTCGCTTTGGCGAATTGGATCTGGTTACGGAGGATGGGAACTACCTTTGCTTTGTCGAAGTGAAGCTCCGAAAAAACAAGGAGCAAGTTCCGGCTCACGCCTTTGTGACACCCTCGAAACAAAGAAAACTTCGTCTGACGGCAGAACTGTACCTAAGCCAATACCCCACGAACTTGCAGCCACGACTGGATATTGCAGAGGTTTATGCGCCAAAAGGTAGGAAAACACAGACCCCAACCATCATATACTGGGAAAATGCCTTTTAGGGAGGGGTTCCACATGAACGTGTTTGACGCGCATTGCGACACCATATCAAAGAGTTTTCGCGATCAACGATCCCTGTTGCGGGAAAACCCGGATGGACACTGGGACATGAAGCGGATGCGATCGTTTTCCCACTATGCACAGTTTTTTGCCATCTTTCACGATGCCAAGGGTTGCTCGCAACAAGAACTCCATGAAATATTTCAGGCACAGTATCATTTCTTTTGTCAAGAGATCAATCTTTATTCGGATTCCATCAGCTTTTGTCGCACGGTGGAACACGCGAAAAGCGCCTTTGAAAATGACAAGGTGGCCGCCTTTCTCTCTGTAGAAGGCGCCGATCTGCTGGGCTGTTCCTTAGCGGGTTTAGAAAAGGCGTATCACTTGGGCGTTCGTGCCGTGAATCTGACCTGGAATCGAGCCAATGCCCTGTCGGGTTCGGCAGTGGAGGAGAGCGATCGGGGACTTTCGGATTTGGGAAAGTGCTATGTGCAATGCATGCAGGAACTGGGTATGCTGGTGGATGTCTCCCATCTGTCCGAGCCTGGGTTCTGGGATGTCATCACACTGGCCCAACAGCCCATTATGGCGAGCCATTCCAATTCGCAAAGCATTTGCAAGCATCCGCGGAACTTAACGGATGAGCAATTTACCGCTCTCATCAAAAATAACGGGGTGGCGGGGCTGAACTGTTACGCGGATTTCCTGGGAGAAAGCCCCGATTTTGATAGCATTTTGCGGCACCTTGAGCATTTTTGGGCATTGGGTGGCGAAAATCATCTTTGTCTTGGTTGCGATTGGGATGGATGCGACAAGCTTCCTCAAGGGATGGAGGATGGTCTGGGAGGCTTGGCCAGGCTTTATGAGTATTTATTGCAAAAAAATGTGGATAATCTTATCATTGATAAATTATATTATAAAAACTTAGCGAGGGTTGTGAAACAAGTATGTATTATGTAAGCACACGAGATAAAAGCAAAGCGTTGACGGCCGCGGAAGCCATCGCACAAGGTCTTGCCCGGGATGGTGGCCTGTTAACCCCGGAGCAGCTGCCCATGCTTCCCAAAGGAGCCCTGAAGGAACTTCAGAAGATGAGCTATCAGGACCGCGCCGTTTACGTGATGAATCTGTTCTTGAACGGGTTTTCCAAGAATGAGTTGGAGGATTTTGCGGGCAAGGCGTACAACGAGGACAAGTTTGACGATGCCAGAATCGCACCCGTTCGCAAGGTGGACGAGGCAACCCATTGCTTGGAGCTCTGGCACGGCCCAACTTCGGCCTTCAAAGACATGGCGCTTCAAATGCTGCCACACCTTCTTTCCGCCTCCCTCGTGAAAACGGAGGAAGAGAAGACGGTTTGCATTCTCGTTGCCACCTCGGGCGACACGGGAAAGGCTGCGCTGGAGGGTTTCCGCGATGTGGAGAAGACCAAGATTCTGGTCTTCTATCCCAAAGACGGGGTTTCGGACATCCAGGGTCTCCAGATGAAGACGCAAGAGGGCGAGAACGTCGCCGTTTGCGCCGTGTATGGAAACTTTGACGATGCACAATCTGGGGTAAAGCGCCTGTTTTCCGACGAAGGTCTTCGTGCGGACTTGGAGCAGCGCGGTTATTTCCTTTCCTCTGCCAATTCCATTAACTGGGGTAGAGTTTTGCCGCAGCTGGTGTACTATATTTCGGCTTATGCAGATTTACTGCAAAACGGCGACATTGCGGAAGGGGAGCTGGTCAACGTCTGTGTTCCCACCGGCAACTTTGGCAATATTTTGGCTGCCTACTATGCCAAGCAGATGGGCCTTCCCTTGGGCAAGCTACTGTGCGCCTCCAACAGCAATAATGTCTTAACGGACTTCATTCGGACGGGAGTGTATGACCGGAACCGCACCTTCTATACCACCATGTCTCCCTCTATGGACATCCTCATTTCCTCCAATTTGGAACGGCTCCTCTTTGCTCTGTCGGAGCAGGACGATGCCTTGGTGCGCAGCTACATGGATCGCTTATCCAAGGAAGGAAACTATGAAATTCGGGAGGACTTAAAGGCGAAGCTGCAAACCGAGTTTTACGCTGGATTCTGCGACGATACCCAGACCCAGCAGGTCATTGCAGCTATGTGGGAGAAGCATGGCTACCTCATTGATCCTCACACCGCAGTTGCCTTTGATGTGCTGGAACAGTATCGCAAGGAAACAGGCGATGCTGCGAAAACCATCGTCGTATCCACCGCAAGCCCCTTTAAGTTCTGCGATAATGTGCTAGGTGCCCTGGGACAAAACGAGCTGCGTGAGGGCGTTGCCATTTTGGATCAGCTGAGCGAAACCACCGGACTGGCCGCTCCTGCCCCACTGGCTGGCCTGAAAGAGAAAACCGTCCGCTTTACCGATTGTGTCGATAAGGCCAATATGCTGGATGTCGTGTTGGAAACGCTAAAGTAAGTTGAGGTGAGAGTGTGGCGCTATATGCAATCGGCGACCCGCATCTATCACTGGGCAGCAGCAAACCGATGGATGTTTTTGGCGGAGCTTGGACCGGATACGTGGAAAAACTAAAAAAGGGCTTTGAAGGCATTGGGCAGGAAGACACGGTGGTACTCTGTGGAGACATCTCCTGGGGCATGAGCCTTGCCGAGTCGAAAGAAGACTTTGCGTTTCTGAATGCTTTGCCGGGACAGAAGATTATTCTCAAAGGCAACCATGATTACTGGTGGGCAACCGCCAGTAAAATGGAGCGGTTTTTTGAGGAGAATGGCTTTTCTTCCTTTCGTATTTTGCACAATAACTGCCATGCTTACGGGGAGTTTGCCTTGTGCGGAACCCGAGGCTGGTTTTTCGAAGAGGATATGAAGGCACAGAATCAAAAGGTTTTTAATCGGGAACTTCTTCGCCTGGAAACTTCCCTCAAAGCGGCGGGGGAGCGAGAGATTCTCTGCTTTCTTCACTATCCACCTTGCTACCAAGGGTACCGCTGTGAACCCATCCTGGCGCTTTTAGAAGCGTATGGGGTTTCCCGTTGCTATTACGGTCATTTGCATGGTGCCAGCACTCGGCTTGCGCTGCAAGGAAAGCAAAATGGTGTGGACTATCGACTGATTTCTGCCGACTATGTCAATTTTCGACCAGAAAAAATATGCGATTAAAGCAAAAAACATATGGAAATTTAAAAGCATATCTGATAGAATGTCTAGGATATTGCATTATGATGCCTTTTTGCGACTGTCAGAAGGGTGTTAACAGGAGGAAAAGGAAATGAATGTCAAAAGTTGCGTAGAAAACAAAGAAAAATTTTCCGTGGAGCTGATTGTTGAAGTCGGTGCGGAAGAATTTGAAGCCGCCGTTGAGCGTGCATACAAGAAGAACAGGGGCAGCATTTCCGTACCCGGTTTCCGTAAGGGAAAGGCACCCCGTAAGGTGATCGAAGGCATGTACGGTTCTGGCGTATTCTACCAGGAAGCCATTGAAGAGGTTTACCCCACGGCCTGTGAAGAGGCTATTAAAGAAAAGGGTCTTGATGTGGTCGCCACGCCTAAGATCGAGCTTCTCGATGCAGGCAAGGAAGGCCTTAGCTTTAAGGCAGACGTGACCGTCCGCCCCATCGTTACCTTAGAAAACTATAAGGGCTTAGAAGCCAATAAGGTTCTGGCTACCGTGACCGATGAGGCCGTTTCCAATGAACTGAAGACCTTCATTGACCGTGCCACTCGTTTAGAGACCGCGGAGCGTCCCGCTCAGAACGGCGACACGGCAGTGATCGACTTTGAAGGCTTTAAGGAAGGCATTCCCTTTAACGGCGGCAAGGGCGAGAACTTTGACCTTGTCTTAGGTTCCAGCTCTTTTATCCCTGGTTTTGAAGATCAGGTGGTTGGCATGAGTGCCGGTGAGGAGAAGGAGATCAGCGTAACCTTCCCCGAAGACTATCAGGCAGAAGATTTGGCAGGCAAGCCCGCCATGTTCCGTGTGAAGCTGCATGAAGTCAAGGCAAAGGTGATTCCCGAGCTGGACGACGAGTTTGCAAAAGATGTTTCCGAGTTCGAGACCTTGGAAAGCTTTAAGGAAGACCTGCGTGCTAAGATTGCAGACCGCAACATGGCACAGAGCGAAGGTCAGTTTAAGCAGGCACTCTTGGATCAGCTGAGCGATATGGTTACCATTGAGCTGCCTGAGCCCATGGTTGAGGCTCAGATTGATCGTTTGATGAACGATTATATGTCACGTTTGGAGCAGCAGGGCATTACCATGGAGATGTATATGTCCTACATGCAGATGAACGAGCAGATGATGCGTGAGCAGCTGCGCGAGGGCGCAAAGAAGCAGCTTCGCACTCAATTGGCTCTGGATGCCGTGGTTCGTGCGGAGAACATTCAAATTTCCGATGAAGAGGTCACCGCAGAGTTCCAGAAGATTGCCGACAGCATGCAGGTTTCCGTTACGGATGTGGAAGAAGTCGTGACGAAGGATGTCTATAAGAGAGACCTGTCCCGTGACCGTGCCATCGAGTTCGTGGCTTCCAACGCAAAGGCAAAGCTGATTACGGCGGAAGAGGCTCTGAAGCTGGAAGAAGTGAAGGCAGAGGAAACGACCGAAGAGGCAGAAGAGAAGCCCAAAAAGACCAGAACAAAGAAGGCTGCTGAGAAGGCAGAAGACGGTGAGCCTGAGGTCAAAAAGACCACTAAGAGAACCAAGAAGGCTGACTCTGCAGAGGAAGAAAAAGCCAAAGCAGAGGAATAAGTTGCCACGCCCAGGGCATACTTTGTTCTAAATGCAAAAAGGAGATTGCATCATGAGTTTAGTCCCATATGTTGTAGAGCAAACCAATCGGGGAGAACGATCCTACGATATTTTTTCCAGACTACTCAACGATCGCATTGTCTTCCTCTCCGAGGAAGTCAATGATACCACCGCAAGCTTGATTGTGGCGCAGTTGTTGTATTTGGAATCTCAGGATCCGGATAAGGACATTCAGTTTTACATTAACAGCCCCGGTGGCTCTGTGACGGCTGGTCTGGCGATTTATGATACCATGCAGTATATTAAGTGTGATGTATCGACCATTTGTATCGGTATGGCGGCGAGTATGGGAGCATTCCTTTTGGCCGCTGGTACGAAGGGAAAGCGTCTGGCACTCCCGAACGCCGAAATCATGATCCATCAACCCTCTGCTGGAACCCGCGGTCAGGTGACCGATATGGCGATTCACGTGAAGCGCTTTGAGGAAAACAAGCGCCGCTTGAATGAGATTTTGGCAGAACGCTGTGGTAAGCCCGTGGAAGTCGTTGCGGCCGATACGGAGCGCGACAACTTTATGACGGCAGACGAAGCGAAGGCTTATGGCCTGGTTGATCAGGTGATCCAAAAGCGTTAACATGACAGGGAAGAGGGGGAGCGCAAAACACTCCCCCGCTTCTTCTTATGTCTCATGAGGTGATCATAAGTATGGCTAAAAATGAAGAAAGAAAATCCGTTCGCTGTTCGTTCTGTGGAAAGCATCAGGAGCAGGTTGCTCGCATCATTGCCGGCCCCGGCGCCTATATTTGCAATGAATGCGTACATCTTTGTCTCAACATTTTAGATGACATGTCCATGCCCGACGAGCAGCTTTATCCCGATATGCCGGACGTTATCCCCAACCCTAAGGAAATTAAAGTCGTGTTGGATGAGTACATCATTGGTCAGAGTGCCGCCAAGGTGGCCCTTTCCGTTGCTGTGTACAATCATTACAAGCGAATTTACTTCGGAGGCGGAGATGATGTGGAGCTGCAAAAGAGTAACATTCTCTTGTTAGGCCCCACAGGTTCGGGCAAAACCCTCTTTGCTCAGACCTTGGCTCGCATTTTGAAGGTGCCCTTTGCCATTGCGGATGCCACCACCTTAACCGAAGCCGGTTATGTGGGTGACGATGTGGAGAATATTCTTCTCCGCTTGGTTCAGGCAGCCGATTACGACGTCGAGCTTGCAGAACGCGGCATCATTTATATCGATGAGATGGATAAAATCGCGCGGAAGAGTGAAAATACATCTATTACCCGCGATGTCTCTGGCGAAGGTGTTCAGCAGGCACTGCTCAAGATTCTGGAAGGTACGGTGGCGAACGTTCCCCCACAAGGAGGACGCAAGCATCCCCATCAGGAATTTATTCAAGTCAACACCAAGAATATCCTCTTTATCTGCGGCGGAGCTTTTGATGGGATCGAAAAGATCATTGAAAAGCGCGTCAATAAGAAGAGCATTGGCTTTGGCGCCGAAATTATGAGCAAATCCGAACGCGTCGAGTCTCGCATTCTACGTGAGATTCAACCGCATGACCTGTTAAAGTTTGGTATCATTCCGGAGTTGGTTGGCCGTCTCCCAGTCATTACCGCATTGGATCCTTTAAGTAAGGAAAATCTGGTGCAGATTTTGACGGAGCCCAAGAATGCTCTTGTGAAGCAATACCAAAAGCTGATGGAATACGACATGGTGACTCTCCTCTTTGAAGATAAGGCCCTCGAGGCTGTGGCAGAAAAGGCGATTGAGCGCGGCATTGGTGCTCGTGGCCTGCGTGCCATTTTAGAAGAGGTTATGGTGCAGGTTATGTTCGATGTACCCTCAGAGCAGGAAATCTATGAGGTCATTGTGACCGAGGATTGTGTCAAGTCGGGCACTGCACCGGAAATTCATCGTGATCCCGAACGTCCTAAGCGTCCGCGCTTAGGAGCCGCTGCGCTACGTGCGGAGGTCGGAGGACTTTCCAGCGGTAAGCATGGGAATGTATCCTAAAAGGACGGTCAGGCGGAGGGGTTTATCTCTCCGCCTGTTTCTTTGGCAAAGGATGTGAACTATGATGATGAAGCAAGAACAAATCACGGAAATGCCGGCACTGGCCCTGCGCGGTCTGACGGTATATCCCCATATGATGATTCACTTTGATGTGGGAAGGGAAGCTTCGGTTCATGCGCTGGAAACCGCCATGAGCAGCAGTCAGCCCATTTTCCTCATTGCACAACGCGATATGCGTGTGGAAGAGCCGGGACAAAAGGATTTGTTTACGGTGGGAACGGTGTCCAATGTACGTCAAATTCTGCGCATGCCGGGAAAATCCATCCGAGTGATGGTGGAGGGAGTATCCCGAGGTCGTTTGCATGCCATCACACAGACCGAACCGCACCTGGTGGCACAGGTGGAGGTTTTTGAATCCTTAGGAGAAGGAAAACCAACGGTAAAGAGTGAGGCCTTGGTAAGACACGCCTATGAGCTCTTCGAGCGCTATGCGGAGCTCTCGCCTAAAATGTCACCTGACCTGCTGCTAGGGGTCTTATCCAGTGAAGACCCGGACTATATCTCCGATTTTATTGCACAAAACGTGGTTATGCGTGTGACCGACAAACAGGCCATCCTGGAAGAAGTGAAACCTCTTCCGCGCCTGAATAAATTGCTGCGCCTGCTCGCTCGCGAGGTCGAGATCTTGGAAATGGAGCAGGACATTCAGAACAAAGTACAAGATAACCTCTCAAAAACCCAAAAGGATATCGTTCTGCGCGAGCAGTTGAAGGTGATCCGCCGGGAGTTGGGAGAAGGGGAGCAGGGCGATAGTGAAATTGATCAGTATCGTCAGCGCATCTATGCGGCGAAGCTACCCAAGGAAGTGGAAGAAAAACTTCTCAAAGAGGTTTCAAACCTAGAGCGGCAACACTTTGGTTCTGCTGAGGCCAGCGTGCTGCGGAACTATCTTGATGTGTGCTTAGAGCTTCCTTGGTCAAAAACGACTAAGGAGCGCATCAATGTCGAAGTGGCTCGAAAGCACTTAGAGCAAGATCATTTTGGCTTGGCCAAGGTGAAGGAGCGCATCTTAGAGTTCTTGGCGGTCAAGCAACTCTCTCCCGAGCTGCGTGGCGAAATTCTATGTCTTGTGGGCCCTCCCGGCGTGGGCAAAACTTCGATCGCCATGTCCATGGCAAACGCCATGAATCGGAAGTTGGCCCGCATCTCTCTGGGCGGCGTGCACGATGAGGCGGAAATCCGTGGCCACCGCAAGACCTATGTTGGTGCCATGCCCGGTCGTATCATCAACGGAATCAAGCAGGCCGGCAGCAAAAATGCCATCCTACTCTTGGATGAGATTGATAAGATGGGAATGGATCACCGGGGAGACCCTGCTTCCGCCCTCCTTGAGGTCTTAGATGCCCAGCAAAACAGCACCTTCCGGGACCATTTCATTGAGCTTCCCTTCGACCTCTCGGAGGTGCTCTTTGTGATGACGGCCAATACGCTGGATACCATTCCAAAGCCGCTCTTGGATCGTATGGAGATCATTGAGCTTTCCAGCTATACCGACGAAGAGAAGCTGCAGATTGCAAAGCGACACCTGCTTCCACGTGAGCTCAAGCGGCATGGGCTGACCAAGCGTCAGCTGCAACTGACGGAGGATGCCATTCGGGAAATCATCGTTTCCTACACCCGGGAATCCGGTGTGCGTATTCTGGAGCGTCGCTTGGGTGACGTTTGCCGGAAGGCGGCCATGCGCTTGGTGTCCGGAGAGACTAAGACCATCCGCGTGACCGGGGATACGGTGGAAGATTTCCTGGGCGTCCGGAAGTATCATCCGGAGAAGAACGGAAGAGAGCACCGTGTGGGAGTGGTCAATGGCTTGGCGTGGACCAGTGTGGGCGGCTCACTCTTGGAAGCCGAAGTCAATGTGGTTCCCGGCAGCGGAAAACTGGAGCTGACGGGAAACCTGGGCGATGTCATGAAGGAATCTGCCATGGCGGCCCTTAGTTATATTCGCAGCCGTGCCAACCAGCTGGGCATCTCCACAGCCTTCCACAAGGAACTTGATATTCACGTCCATTTCCCGGAGGGGGCCGTACCAAAGGACGGCCCGTCCGCGGGCATTACCATGGCCGTTGCCATCGTTTCCGCTCTCACCGAGACGCCTGTTCGTGGAGATGTGGCCATGACCGGGGAGATTTCTCTGCGTGGCCGTGTGCTACCCATTGGCGGCCTCCGGGAAAAATCCATGGCGGCACTGCGCAACGGCATCCACACCGTCATTATTCCGGCAGAGAATGAAAAGGATTTGCAGGACATTGATCCAACGGTTCGTTCTGCCCTTCAATTTATCCCGGTGCAGCATGTAGATGAAGTGCTTTCCTATGCACTGGAGCAATCCCCCTTGATCCGTTCGGATAAAGCAGAGCCACCGATGGCAGAGACCGGCCCGACCCGTGGTAACCGGGTGAATCTGAAGCAGTAAGGAGCACCCGGCATGAAATTAAACGTACAAATTGCGGAGTTTATCCGCTCCGCGGCAAAGCGGGAAGACTTTCCGCGGGATCGTCTTCCCCAAGTGGTTTTCGCAGGACGCTCGAATGTTGGAAAGTCTTCCGTCATCAATCGGCTGCTCAACCGCAAGAACTTAGCTCGTGTGGGGTCCGCTCCCGGCAAGACCACCCACATCAATTACTTTCTCATTGATGAAAAGCTCTATCTGGTTGACCTTCCGGGCTATGGCTATGCCAAAGTCTCCAAGACGGAGAGAGCGCGCTGGGCAAAGCTCATTGAAACGTGGTTTGCCGATACGGAGTTGATGACGCTGGGGGTCATGTTGGTGGATATTCGCCACAAACCCACGGTGGATGACTGCACCATGGCAGAGTGGTTCAAAGCCTCGGGAAAGCCCTTTATTATCGTGGCCAATAAGCAGGACAAGATCAAAAAGAGTGAGCTAGAGCCCAATGTTGCGCGGATTCGCGAAACCCTTGGTTTATCCGACGAGACCTTGGTCATTCCCTTTTCAGCAGAGAAGAGTGTCGGACGGCAGGAGCTCTTGGATCAAATCATCGAGCATATGGAATAAGAATTGGGACGAGTGACCACGGTCACTCGTCCATTCCCTTTCCTTCCGTTGGGTTTTTCTTGTCGTATGCGGAAAGCTTTGCTATAATAAGATAGAAAACAAACTGGGAGAGGAGGCGCTTCATGCAAGATGTATGGTCCACCGTGGATTGGAACCAGATGTTTTCGTTCTTTTTGCGCGTGTTTGCAGTGCTTCTTTGCATCATGATACATGAGGTGAGTCATGGTCTGGCTGCCTACTACTTAGGAGACCCCACGGCGAAGCAAGGCAAGCGCCTGTCGTTTAACCCCATACGCCACATCGACCCCTTGGGACTGATTATGATGGTTACCGTTGGCTTTGGTTGGGCGAAACCGGTTCCGGTCGACCCGCGCTATTTCAAACATCCACAAAGTGGCATGGCAATCACCGCATTAGCCGGCCCACTTTCTAATTTTGTACTGGCTTTTCTCTCTTGCGCCATTTACCAAGGAACCTTAGCTCTGATGACTGTACAAGGAGCAAGCCCTGGACTGTTGCAATTGAACCGCTTTTTGGGGATGCTGATCATTCTCAACATCGGACTTGGTATTTTCAACTTAATTCCATTTCCGCCCCTGGACGGGTCCAAAATCTTGGGTCTTGTCCTGTCAGAACGGCTCTACTTTTCCCTCATGCGATATGAGAATATCGGCATGCTTCTGCTAATGGCCATTCTTTGGTTTGGTTATTTGGATGTGCCCCTCACGTTTTTACGTACTGGAATGACGGATTTTATGTTAAATAGCACGGACTTTGTCTACAACGGCCTATTGCGAGTGTTGGGATAAGTATGGAAGCACCCATCTATCGTTTGGAGAAGGTACTTAGCGCCAAGCCGGAAGAGGAGCGCGACTTTGTTGGCCCTCTTGATGTTATTCTGTTTCTTCTTAGCAAACATAAGATCGAAATTGCCGACATTTCGGTGGCGCAGATTTTGGATCAATACTTGGCCTGGATGGCTCAGCGCAAGGAACTCGATCTGGAGATAACCAGTGAATTCATTGCCATGGCGGCACACCTCTTGTACATCAAAACTCGGATGCTGCTCTCCGAACAGGATGAGGAAGCCCTCTCAGAAATGGAGCTCCTCATTGCCGACTTGGAGAAGAGAAAGCGAGAGGAAACGAAAACCCACCTATCGGCGGTACTGCCGGAGATGGAACGCTTGCACCGCTATGCATCTGGATATTTTTCAACCCCGTGCAAGCTGGAAGCAGAAGGGACCAGGCCTCTAGAATACGCACATCATCCGGATGAGCTTATAAAGGCCTTGGAGCGCATGGCAACCCGCAGGTGGGAAAGGCTTCCGCCACCATTGTCTGCCTTTGAAGGGGTGGTTGGTCGAGAGCCTTACCCGCTAGAGCAAAAAGTGGAGCAGTTGACTCTTCGCTTGGAGCAAGGCGCTTTGTCTCTTTCTAGCTTGTTTGAAGAAAGCAAAAGCCGGTCAGAGCTTGTGGCAAGTTTCCTCGTTGTTTTGGAGCTTTGTCGCGATGGGAAGGCACTTTTGCTGCAAGAAGGGGACGAGCTGACACTATTGCCCGCAGGGCGGGAAGCATTCATCCCATAAAAGGAGGGAATTGGCTTGCAGTGGTCGGAACACCATGCCGCGTTGGAAGCAATTCTCTTTGCTTCGGGCGAGGCCATTTCCCTTGCTCGACTTTCTGAGGTATTGGGGAAAACGCCAGAGTACATCGAGCAATTGTGTGGCGAACTCATGGATGACTATCGCTATGGTCAGCGTGGTTTCCGTCTGCTTCGCATGGAAGATCGCGTGCAAATGGTTTCCGCACCGGAATATGCCGCTGAAATCTTGGCAATAATGGAAGAAAGAAAGCCGGAGCGCCTCTCGCGCTCCTCTCTCGAGGTTCTGTCTATCATTGCTTACTATGAACCGGTGACGAAAACCTATATTGAACAAGTGCGGGGCGTGGATAGCTCCTATACCATTGGACTTTTGTTAGATCGGGAGTTCATTGAGGATTGTGGTCGGCTGGAGGTACCCGGAAGGCCCATTTTATATCGAACGACACCACACTTTTTAAGAGCCTTCGGCATTTCTTCGCGTGAGGAGCTGCCGGAACTTCCAAGGTCGGAGCAAAGCCAAGAAGAAAAGGGGAGTGGATGAGCTGAACGGACTGTTTATCCTAGCTTTGGTGCTACTGCTTCTGCTGCTTCTCCTTCAAGTTCGGCTGCGCGTCCTGGCGGAGTTTGGTGACCAAGGTCCCTTGGTTCGCATTGGGTTTGGGCCGATTCGCCTCACGGTTTATCCGCTTCCAGAAAAGCGAAGCAACACACAGAAAAAGCGCAAGGAACGCAAGAAAGCGCTGAGCACCGATCCCAAGAAAGAAAAGAAGCCGGAAGGGATGACCTTGGATCGCTTTCGCGAGTGGTTGGATCTGGCCATGGACAGCCTTCGAGAGGTCAGCAATCGCTTGCGCATTGACCTCATCTATCTTCGCTTAGACTGGGGACTGGAGGATCCGGCGGATGCGGCCATTTCCTATGGTTACGCCAATGCAGTACTTTCGGGGCTATTGACCCTGTTGGAGGTGAACTTCCGGGTGATCAAACGTGACGCAGAAATCCGATTGGATTACACCCTGGAACAACCAAGGGTGTATGCAAGGTGCTCCTGCTCCCTGCGCGTAAGACAACTGTTGTCCTTAGGACTTGGCGTGGGAATGCGGGCCTATCGAACGTATCGTCGGCAACGGAACCAAAGCAAACGAGCAGAACAACATGTAATGATAAAAAAATAAAGGCGGTGTAAACGATGGAAAAGACCCATCCCATTAACGACATGATGGCAACGACCATTCAAAAAGTACGTGATTTGGTGGATGCAAACACCATAGTTGGAGAACCCATCCTAGCAGGTGATGTCACCTTGATCCCAGTTTCAAAACTTTCCTTTGGCTTTGGTACCGGTGGATCGGAGTACGCAACCAAGAACCAACTGCCAGAAAAGGAGAATGCCTTTGGGGGCGGCGGCGGTGCAGGCATCAAGATTACGCCCGTGGCATTTTTGGTCGTCAGTGGAGAATCCGTCAAGCTTCTGACCATGGCAGCTCCTGCGGACAATACCATAGATCGTGTGGTGGACATGGTGCCCGGTCTGGTGGATAAAATTTCGGATCTTTTTGAAAAAAAGCCGAAGGGAAGCAAGGAAACAGCGGGATAAACTCGGAAACATTGCTCCATACTAGAGAGTAGAATTTAGTAAGGAGTGATGTGCATTGAAGCTTGCAAGGCGCTTTGCTGCCTGCTTTCTTGTGCTTACCGTTCTTTTGTTGCAAGCGGCCGTTGCGGTAGGGCCGACGAATTCCGCAGTCTCTGCGGTGCTAATCGACTGTGACAGTGGCCGTATCCTATATGAAAAAAACCCCAACGAGAAGCGGCTCATTGCCAGCATTACGAAACTCATGACCGCATTGGTCGCAGTGGAGTCCTGTCCTGACCTATCCCAGCGGGTTAAGATCAAGCCGGAGTGGGTGGGAGCCGAGGGCTCTTCCATTTATCTACGGGCCGAGGAAGAGCTTAACTTAGAAACCCTAGTGTATGGCCTTCTTCTCCAATCGGGTAACGATGCTGCGGTAGCCATCGCAGGCTATTGTGGAAAAGGTGAAATTGATCGCTTCGTTGAGTGGATGAATTTGCGGGCCCAAGACTTAGGCATGAGAAACACCCATTTTCAAAACCCCAACGGACTCAATCATGATGCACACTACTCCACGGCAGAAGACATGGCAAAGCTAGCTGTGGCGTGTATGAAGAATGAAACCATTGCCAAGATTGTGGCCACCAAGTCCATTAGCTTAGAGGGTCGTACCTTTGTCAACCATAACAAGCTGCTTTGGCAGTATCCCTACTGTGTAGGAATGAAGACAGGCTATACCCAGTTAGCTGGAAGAACCTTAATCTCCAGTGCGAAAAAGGATGGGCAAACCTTGGCGGTGGTTACGCTTTGTGATCCTGATGATTGGAAGGATCACAAAAATCTTCTGGAGTATGGCTTCCAGACCTTCCCGAAAAAGACCTTTATTCAGACCGGGGACGAACTTGCCTATCTTCCCGTGGAGGGAAGCTTGGTGCGCTCGGTTGCGGTCTATGCAAAAGACTCCATTTCCTATCCCGTAGCCGAAGGGGAGAAGACCAAAATTAAGGTAGACCTCCCGGAAAAAGTGCAGGCACCCATCACGGAGGGTGAGATCGCCGGAAAGGTCAGCGTTACAGTGGATGGTAAAGACGTGGGAGAGAGCTATCTGCTCTATGCTGCCACCCTCTCCCGGGATACAGTGGTGGCAAACCAAGGCATTCGAAACATGCTGGACAGTTTAACAAAGAGTCACAAGAAGTAAGCGCAAGGTTAAAAATTAATAAGAAAGCGGAAAGTAGGGGTTTTCTCTACTTTCTACATATTGGTGAGACAAATGGAAGAACGTCTTCAAAAAATACTTTCGCAAAGCGGATTTTGCTCCCGAAGAAAAGCTGAGGAATTTCTTTCGGCAGGTCGTGTTGCGGTGAATGGTAAGATTGCAGCGCTGGGCGAAAAGGCGGATGCTACGAAGGATCGCATCACAGTGGACGGGGCCCCGGTCAACCCCGTGGAGGAAAAGGTCTACCTGATGCTAAACAAGCCCCGGGGATATATTACGACCCTCTCGGATGAGAAGGGACGAAAAGCCGTTGCCGACCTGGTCAAGGATTGCGGAACCCGCGTTTGGCCGGTGGGACGACTGGATTTGGATTCGGAAGGACTCTTGCTCCTCACAAACGATGGTGAGCTGACGCAAAGACTGACGCACCCGAGCCATGAGGTCGAAAAGGAATATTATACATGGGTGGAGGGGGATGTACTCGCCGCTTGGCCCATCCTGACGGAACCCATGGTATTAGACGGTGAAAAGCTGCGGGCTGCCAGTGTGAAGTTCATTCGGGAGGACGGCGATCGCACCCTGCTTTCCATCATCATCCATGAGGGAAAGAACCGGCAGGTGCGCCGCATGTGCGCCTTTTCAGGCCTTGCCGTCAAACGATTGAAGCGTGTCCGGGAGGGTGACCTGTTTTTAGACCCCAAATTGCGCAATGGACGTTGGAGAATGCTGACTAGCAGTGAAATCAAATCCTTGCAAGAATAAAAAGCTGAAGGGTTTTCATGTTTAACTTGCAATTTCTTGTAGAAAACGCTATGATGGGGGAAAGTAAAGCGAAGAGGTCAAATTTGCAAAACCACTGGAGGAATACCCATGAAAAAGGACATATTATCTCTCATCCAACAACAGATGAGCACTTTTTCAAAAGGACAAAGACAAATTGCAAATTATATATTAAATAGCTACGACAAGGCCGCCTTTATGACAGCCAATAAGTTGGGAAAAACGGTCACCGTGAGCGAGTCTACGGTGGTTCGCTTTGCGGCTGAACTGGGCTTTTCTGGCTATCCTGCCATGCAAAAGGCCTTGCAGGAAATGATTCGCAATAAGCTTACCTCCATTCAACGCATGGAAGTGTCGAATGACCTCATAGGGACGCAGGATATTCTGTCGATGGTCATGCAGTCGGACATGGAAAAGATTCAGATGACAATGGAGCAAACCGATCGGCAGAGTTTTCACGAATCCGTACAGGCCATTGTGGGGGCCAAACGCTTGTATGTCCTGGGCATACGCTCGTCCAGCTCTCTGTCCGGCTTCCTATCGTTTTACTTCCGTCTGATTTTTGATAACGTCATTCATGTGGATGAGGCAACCACGATTTTTGAACAGATCGGCCGAATTGGTGAGGGAGATGTGATCATTGGCATCAGTTTCCCGCGCTATTCCCAAAGAACCGCCAAGGCACTCAATTTTGCGCGCAGCCAGGGAGCTACTGTCATTGCCATTACGGACAGTGAGGAGTCTCCTGTGGCACAATGTGCGCATCATTTGTTGCTTGCCCAAAGTGACATGGCATCCTTTGTCGATTCCTTGGTGGCGCCTCTTAGCATGATTAATGCCCTCCTGGTATCCGTGGCGCGTCAGCGCTCGGAGGAGGTTTCCAGAACCTTAGAAAACTTAGAAAAAATATGGACGGAGGACTCCGTCTTTGTCAATCCGGAGGATGATCTATAGTGGAGCAGAGAGAACTTGTGGTGATCGGCGGAGGCGCGGCCGGGATGATGGCTGCCCTCGCGGCCAGGGAGCGTGGGGCAAGCGTAACCTTGCTTGAACCGAATGAAAAGCTGGGCCGAAAGCTATACATCACCGGCAAGGGACGCTGCAACCTGACAAACGACTGTATGCCAGAGGATGTGCTGCGAAGCGTTCCTCACAACAGTCGTTTTTTGTATAGTGCGGTGCATCATTTTCCGCCTTCTCAAGTGAAAGCCTATTTTGAGGCCTTGGGGGTACCCCTGAAAACCGAGCGGGGTGGGAGAGTGTTTCCCCAGTCAGACAAGGCGGCAGATGTCATTGATGCCTTGTTTTTTTCTCTACAGAGAAAGCGGGTTCGTGTGGTGAAACACCGTGCGGTGTCCATCCTGACCAAGGATGGGCGGGTTTGTGGCGTGAAGGTGGAGAAGGGAGAGACCCTTCCAGCCCACGCGGTCATTCTGGCCACCGGCGGCTTATCGTATCCCTTAACCGGGTCTCGGGGAGATGGGCACTGGATGGCCCAGGAGCTTGGCCATACCATCGTTCCCTTGCGGCCCTCCCTCATTCCCTTGGTGGAAGACGGCACCTTGTGTAGCCGCATGCAGGGGCTTTCGTTGCGGAATGTGCGACTGACCGTGAAGAATCAGAAAAAGAAAGTCCTCTTTGAAGAACAGGGAGAGCTGTTATTTACCCATTTTGGATTGTCTGGCCCCTTGGTGCTCAGTGCCAGTGCGCATTTGAACTTCGAAACCGATGAATATACAGCCATCATTGACTTAAAACCCGCCTTAGAGGACGCAAAGCTGGAAGAACGCATGCTGAGAGATTTTGCAGAGCAACAAAACCGAACCATTCAAAATGTATTGGAAGGACTGCTGCCCCGGTTGATGATCCCGGTCATGCTAGAGGTCTGTGACCTTCCCGGCGAGACAAAGATACATGATGTGACCAAACAGCAACGCAGACGCTTGCTAGAGAACATGAAGCACTTTCGCATCTCCATTCTCGAACCGCGTCCTCTGGAGGAAGCCATTGTGACGGCTGGTGGTGTAAAAACGGGGGAAGTGAACCCTGGCACCATGATGTCAAAACGCGTAGAAGGACTGTTTTTCGCAGGGGAACTTCTGGATGTGGATGCTTACACCGGTGGCTTTAACCTGCAAATTGCTTGGTGCACCGGGCATTTGGCCGGGGAGAGTGCTGCAGAGTATGGCAGGAAAGGTGACTCGGAATGAGTGTTGTTAGCATTGCAATCGATGGCCCAGCAGGGGCAGGAAAAAGTACGCTCTCCCGAAAACTAGCGCAGTCTTTGGGCTTTTTATACGTGGACACCGGGGCCATCTATCGGACACTGGGTCTCTTTGTCGAACAGAATGGAAAACGATGCTCTGATCCTAAAGAGGTCATTGGACTTCTGGATCAGGCTCACATCGAGTTAAGACATGAGAAGGATGGCTTCCAGCATATGTATCTGCAAGGGGTGGATGTGACGGAAGCGATTCGCAGCAATCGGGTCTCGTCCTATGCCTCCTTAGTGTCGGCCATTCCGGAAGTGCGTTCGTTCTTGTTAGAGATGCAGCGCACCTTGGCAAAGCACCATAATGTCGTCATGGATGGACGCGATATTGGAACCGTAGTGTTGCCGGAGGCGAAGGTGAAGATTTTTCTAACCGCCTCACCCGAGTGCCGCGCCATGCGGCGCCAGCGGGAGTTGTCCGGAAAAGGAAATGAGCTTCCGTTTTCGCAAGTACTGCAAGAGATTGTGGAACGAGACGAGGCGGATCAAAATCGCCCGGTGGCTCCCCTTCGTCAGGCAGAGGATGCCGTCTTACTCGATACCTCTACCATGAATTTTGAGGAAAGCCTGGATGCCTTGCTTTCCTTGGTAAAGGAGCGGTTACCCGTATGACACCACTGTACAAGTTTCTTTATAGTGCCATTTGGCCCTTTTTTAATTTGGTGCACCCCAGCCGTGTGATTGGAAGAGAGCATTTGCCCGAGGGCGGAGCACTGATCTGTTCCAATCACACCCGAAACTCAGACCCGCTCTTCATTACCTTTGCCCTCAAGAGAAGCACCAAGCTACGCATTATGGCAAAGGAAGAAATGACCCGTTGGCCCATCGTCGGCCCCCTGCTCAGCCGTGCGGATGTGATGATTTGGGTCAAACGGGGAAAGGCAGACATTGCAGCCGTGAAGGGCGCGTTGAAGACCTTGAAGGAAGGAAGAAAACTCCTCATCTTTCCACAAGGAACGCGCTCGGAGGAGATTGGAGAGGGGAAGACTGGTGCGGCGATGATTGCGATTCGTAGCGGAGTCCCCATTGTACCCGTGTTCCTTCCGGCGAAGAAAGCCTGGTTTCGTAGGACACCCATCGTCATTGGGGAGGCCTATCTGCCCTTTATGGAAGAGCGAAAGCCAACCATAGAGGATTACCGGTCGGTCACCGAAGACCTCATGGAACGCATTGCAAAGCTGGAGGAACAGACAAGGTGAAGATCACACTTGCAAACAGCGCCGGTTTTTGCTTTGGTGTCAAGCGTGCCGTACGTTTGGCAGAGGAAGCGGCAAATGAGCCGACACATTGTGTCATGCTTGGACCCGTTATTCACAATGATTTGCTCATCGAACGTTTGGAATCCCGTGGCCTTCGCTGCGTTCACTCCCCAGAGGAAATTCCAAGCGGAACTTCGGTGATTATACGATCCCACGGGGAAAAAAAAGAAGTTTGGGATACGCTGTCTCAAAAGGGGTGTACCGTCCTTGACGCAACGTGCCCCAAGGTTTCTAAGATACATGCCATAGTGGCAAAGGCCAGCCAACAAGGAAGGCAGGTTGTGATTATCGGGCAAGCGGATCATCCTGAAGTCATGGCGATTGCCGGGTGGTGCCAGGAGGCATTCGTCTTTTCTAGCACCCAGGAATTGGAAAGTTGGCTCGATAAGAGGGAAGCGGCGCGAGAAAGCCCGATAACGGTAGTTTCGCAAACAACCATGTCACAATCCATTTGGGTTCCCTGTCGAGAAAAACTAAAAAAAGAGTGTACAAATTGCGAAATCTTTGATACAATATGTGAAGCTACGTGTAAGCGGCAATCAGAGGCACTTTGTTTGGCGGAGCAATGCGATGCAATGCTTATTATCGGCGACCGAAAGAGCTCCAACACAAACCGTCTTGCTGAGCTGTGCCGGGCACACTGCCCGCTGGTGCTACACATCAGCCGGGCCGAGGAGCTTGACCTGAGCCTTCTAGGCGGGGCCGCTTCTGTTGGAATCACCGCAGGTGCATCGACACCTGGGTGGATAATAAAGGAGGTCTATGATAAAATGAGCGATGAAATCATGGAGATCGAAGAATCATTTGCAGAAATGCTTGAGAAGTCGATCAAAACTTTAAATACGGGGGATAAAGTCAAGGGTATTGTAACCAGAGTTACACCCACTGAGATTCATGTGGATCTCGGCACGAAACATGCCGGCTATATTCCCATGTCCGAACTGACGGACGACGTGGAAGCAAAGGTGGACGACCTGGTTCAGGTTGGCGCCGAAATTGAAACCTATGTCATGCGTGTCAACGACTTAGAAGGTGTTGTAACCCTTTCTAAGAAGCGTTTGGACAGCGTGAAGAACTGGGACAACATTGAAACGGCTCAGGAAGAGCAGGCCATTGTTGAGGGCATTGTCACCGAAGAAAATAAGGGCGGCATTGTGGTTTCTGTTAAGGGCGTTCGCGTCTTCGTTCCCGCTTCCCAGACCGGTCTGCCCCGTGGCGCCGATCTCTCCGAGCTGATGAAGCAAAAGGTGCGCCTGCGCATTACCGAAGTCAACCGTTCCCGCCGTCGTGTGGTGGGTTCCATCCGTGCCGTTGCCAGCGAAGAGCGTGCAGCAAAGGCAGCCGAGATTTGGAACAGCATTGAGGTTGGCAAGAAGTATCAGGGTACCGTTAAGTCCCTGACCTCTTACGGTGCCTTCGTTGACATCGGTGGCGTGGACGGCATGGTCCACGTGTCTGAGCTCTCTTGGAGCCGCGTCAAGAACCCTGCCGAGATCGTCAAGGTTGGCGATGCAGTGGAAGTGCACGTGCTTTCCTTCGATGCTGAGAAGAAGAAGATTTCTCTGGGCATGAAGGATCATGGCGAGGAGCCTTGGACCAAGTTCATTGAGACCTTTGCCGTTGGCTCCGTGGCTACGGTTCGCGTGGTCAAGCTGATGGCTTTTGGTGCCTTTGCTGAGATCGTTCCCGGCGTGGATGGCCTCATTCACATTTCTCAGATTGCGGATCACCGCATTGAGAAGCCCGGCGATGCACTGAAGGAAGGCCAGACCGTTGATGTGAAGATTACCGACATTGATCTTGACAACAAGAAGGTTTCCCTCTCCATCCGCGCTCTCCTCAACGAAGAGGAAGAGCAGGCCGAGGAGCAGGAGGAGGCATAAGCCTTTTCCCACGGCAAACCATAATTTGCAGCTTTTGCTGAAAGAAAGGGACTGCCGAATCTCGGTCAGTCCCTTTTTTAGTAGATAAAAATTGTCCGAAATGGATAGACTTTGGATGGAGGTGTTATGTATGGTAACCATTACAAAAGATACAATCGTTGGAGATATTCTGGATGTTGCACCCGAGGCTGCGCCTGCCTTTTTGAACATTGGCATGCACTGCTTGGGCTGCCCCGCATCTCGTAACGAGACGGTCGAGCAGGCATGTATGGTACACGGTGTCAATACCGAGGAACTCTTGTCTGAGCTCAATCAGCTGATTGCTGAGCAAAAGAACTAACTGGAAGGCGAGGAGCGGATGAGAAACCCCGCTCCTCGCTTTTTCAATACCTTGGGAGGAACTTGCCATGTTAGAACTAAGTCCCCGTCTACATAGCATCGCAAAACGGGTGCCCCAGGGGGCGCTCCTGGCGGATATTGGGACCGATCACGCGTATCTTCCGGTGTACTTACTCAAAAGCGGGAAAATATCTTCTGCCATTGCTTCAGACCTTCGAGAAGGCCCCTTAAGCCGGGGTAAAACGGTGGCCAAACAGTGGGAGATTCCCGAAGAGAAGATCTCTTTCCGGTGTAGTGATGGTTTGCGTGGGATTGCCCAAGGAGAAGCAGACACCATTGTCATTGCCGGTATGGGTGGTGACACCATTGCCGCTTGCTTAGAGGGCGTTTCCTGGAGCCGTTCCCCAAACCTGCTCTATCTGCTGCAACCCATGAGCTCCATTCCTGAGCTGCGACGGTGGCTTTCCGAGCATGGCTTTCGCATTGAGGAAGAATGCCTCAGCCGCGAGGAGGAGAAGCTCTATGTGGTGTTGCAGGTTCGGCCAGGTAGCATGCACCCATTGACTCTGGGAGAGTGTTGGGCTGGGCGGCAATGGCAAGGCATGCAAGGAGAACACCGGCTGGCCTATTTAGACGATCTCATTGCCCGTCGTGAACGGGCTCGTGCCGGTATGCAGAAAGCAAGGGCAAACCCACGGGAGCAAGATATTTTGCAAATAGAATTGCTCTTACAAGAGTTGTATGCCATGAGAGAGGAGTGGATTCTGTGGCAAGCGTAGGTGATGTGTATCGATTCTTGGATCAACGGGCTCCCTTTTCCTATCAGCTGGACTTTGATAACGCTGGGTTCTTGGTCGGCAGGGAAGGGGCACAAGTGACATCCATCCTGGTTGCCTTGGATTTGACCGAAGAGGTCTTAGAGGAAGCCATTGCAAAAAAGGTGAATTTGATTGTGACGCACCATCCCCTCATTTGGGGAAAGCTCTCTGCGGTTACAGACCGTGACCTAACGGGGAAAAAGATCCTGACCCTCCTTGAGCATGGGATTGCCGTTATTTCAGCGCATACAAATCTGGATGCGGTGGAGGGCGGGGTGAATACCGCCCTGGCAGAGTCAGTCGGGCTAAAAGACTGTGTTCCCTTGCAGGAGGACGGATTGGATCAAAGCGGGAAACCCTATGGCATTGGTCGCGTCGGAGCGCTTTCGGAGGAAGTATCCCTCACCGAGTTTGCGCGCAGGGTGAAGACGGCCCTTGGACTGGAGGGTATCCGAATGATGGATGCAAGAAGACCGGTACATCGTGTGGCCGTCGGGGGTGGAGCTTGTGGCGGTATGCTGGCGGATGTGCTTCGTGCTGGCTGCGATACCTTTGTCACCTCCGAGCTAAAGCACGATGTGTATCTGGAAGCAAAGTCACGGGGCATTAACTTGATCGATGCGGGTCACTACGGTACCGAAGCCGTGGTTTGCCCTATCCTCGTATCATGGCTTAAGGAAGCCTTTCCGAGCCTCTCCGTTGAGCTTGCCAGCCAGCAAGGAGAAGTCTTTTCCTACCTTTAATGCTTTCTGAGTTAGGAAAAAGATCAAGGGATGCCCCCTTGTCAAGCTCTTTTCCCTATGCTAGAATAGGGAAGTATTTTTGATATTTTCAAGAGAAGGGAACGAGCAGAACCATGTCTGGACACTCCAAATGGCATAATATTCAGAAAACAAAAGGCGCAGCGGATGCGAAGCGCTCACAAATGTTTACTAAGGTAGCACGTGAAATCATCGTAGCAGTTAAGGCCGGAGGCAGCGGGGACCCCGCGAACAACTCCCGCCTAGCCACTGTCATTGCGAAGGCAAAGGCTGTTAACATGCCCAACGATAACATCAAGAGAACCATCGACAAAGCACTGGGATCGGACAATGCCGATAACTTTGAAAGCGTTGTCTATGAGGGCTATGGACCAAACGGGGTTGCCGTCATTGTAGAAGCCTTGACGGATAACCGGAACCGTACCGCACCGGAAATGCGGCATTATTTTGATAAGTTCGGTGGCAATCTAGGTGCCTCCGGCTGTGTTTCTTGGTCCTTTGACCGCAGGGGTGTCATCATCATCGAGCGTGAGGATTTAGAGGAAGATACCGTCATGTTAGACGCTTTGGAAGCCGGTGCCTCGGACTTTGTGCCGGATGATGAGTGCTTTGAGGTATATACGGAGCCGGATGAGTGCGGAGCCGTCGCCAAGGCACTGGAGGATAAGGGATATGTATTCCTCTCGGCGCAGGTGGAAATGGTGCCCCAAAACTACGTAAAGCTTGAGACGGAAACCGACATTAAAAACATGGAAAAGCTCATTGACCATCTCGAGGACAATGACGACGTGCAGAACGTGTATCATAACTGGGAGCAGTGAGTTTCTGCGTGAAAAACCTAGTATTATCAACGGCTAGAGCATTGTCTATAAGGCTTGTGGGTTAGTCGAATGATGGAATCTGTTTGGCCTTTAAAGGTATCTGTACCCGCTTGGTTTTTATGAGTACCTAACAAGCAATTTGTACTGCATTATTAAGCCCTTTTAGTGTGTAAAAAACATGCTAGGAGGGCTTATTGTGTTATTAGAGGATAGTGTAAAAGAATTTGTTTTTGAATGTGAAATCAAAAAATACACGTGGAAAACGATCAAGGGATATAAGAATGGCTTGGAGTATCTAGTTAACTATTTGAAGCACGAACACAATCTGACGGAGTTGGAGGAGGTTCAAACAAGGCATTTAAAAGCATACTTTAAGTGGCAAACAAGGAGGGGTAGAAAAGAAACTTATCTGAATGGGGTACTTAAAGCCTTTCGTTCCTTTTTTAAGTACCAACTAAACGAAGGTAATACAACAAGTAATCCTGTATTAAAGGTTAGTTGGATGCGAGAGCCTAAGACCATTATTAAAACCTTTTTAGATGATGAGGTTAGAGGAATGTTATCGGCATACCCTCAGAGCGACTATATAAGCGTTAGAAATAGGGCGATCTTAGCTATGCTCTTTGATACTGGTATCCGCAACTATGAGCTTTGTACCCTCACCAATGACGCTATAAAGGATAATTATCTTGTTATCTTTGGCAAGGGCAAAAAAGAACGCCAAGTAGGGAAGAGTCCTTACTTAGCAAAGATTCTAATGAAGTATGACACGATCAAAAAGTACAATTTTGAATATAGAAACACCAACACACAAGCTTACTTTCTGTCACGTACAGGAAGGCCACTAACCACCGAAGCTATAGAACGGATTGTAAAAATGGCAGGGAAACATGCGAAGGTATCAGCTGATATACGGTGTAGCCCCCACACCTGTCGACACTACTTCGCGCAGGCACAGTTAAAGAATGGAATAGATGTTTATTCTCTCAGCCGGATATTGGGGCACGAAAATATAAAAATAACTCAAAGGTACTTGCAAGGATTACAGGATATTGAGGTTGTAAATCAATCAATCAAAACCAGTGTGTTAATGAACCTAAGATAAAAGTGGGGATAGGCTAAGAGTTTCTCAACTTATCCTTTGCTTCAAATTAGTTTAACCAACGAGAGGATCGCTTGCTTAAAACAATAGATAGTTTAATTAACAACTCATAATGTTCCTTTAGGTTTGAGAGCTTAAAGTGGTTCCATACAGCTAGGCTATGCATTCTATACCCCACCCTGTAAAAATCAAATCTAACATCAAAAGCAACTTTATTGTAATGCGATCTCTATATGTTACATTGATGCTCATGTTCCATAGTCAACGAAAGCAAATATTATTTATGGGACTATTCATTATCGGTGTAGTCTCATTGCATTGATTTTATTTTACTTATTCACCCTAGGAATGCTTTTTTGTGCTTTCCTTATTCATAACATAGGCGAAAGGAAACGGCATTTATAGGTGATTTTGTATCACTAAAATAATATACTTTGCAATATCAACCTTACGAAGCATCATAAGTAATTAGAGAGGCGTTAGAAAGACCAGCTTGCATCTATATAGGCATACCTTCATAACCAATGCTGTTAATCAAAAAGTGTCTCCTTTGATGCTACAGCGTATCACAGGGCATAGCACAATGCAACTGTTAAACAGGTACCACAATGCAAGGACAGAGGATATAGTTGATATCATTGATGATATTGAGCCTAAGAACGACAGGAAGAAAAACTATTTCAAATAAAGAAGCGCTCTCTACTGAGAAAATTAAATAGGGGATAGGCTGAGTGATAGCTCAGCTTATCCCTAAAGTTGAGTTCAATTAATTACACAACAGAACTCGAATGTATTAATTGGCATGTTTTACGATGTTTTTAAATGCTATCTTGTGTTAAGTAGATGATTTTTTGGATGTAAATAAGTCTAATTTGCCGACCATTACTTTAGACGAATTTCATATTGACAAAATTTAATATGATGCATATACTGAAATATATTGAATTTTTTTGATATGAGGTGATGTTTTGGTAACCATTTACGAGAAGAATGCAAAGGTATTTAAAGCCTTTTGTGATGAAAAGCGGTTGCGTATCCTTGAGCTACTGCGTGGTGGTGAGAAATGCGCCTGTGTGTTAATCGATCAATTAGGTATTGGACAGTCTGCAATTTCCTATCATATGAAGATATTAGTCGAGTCAGGCGTGGTGGCAAGTCGGCAGGAAGGCAAGTGGACGCACTACAGGATAAGTGAAGCTGGTAGTACTTATGCGAAAAATTTGCTTGAAGAGTTAACTACCCCAAATGCCATTGCTGGAGAAAAAAATTGCTGCAAATAAAGAGCCATCTACATGATGGCTTTTTATAAGGCTTACGCATCAAATTATTTTGATATGATTGTCCTATCATTGAAAGTGAGGTTTTTTATTGCATGTTTGTTTTGAAAACAATATGGGACTTTTTTCAAGGTCAAATATTGGGAATGAAGTGGCTAAATAGCGTTATTGGAAGCGGCTTGACCGCTATGGGACTAGACATCAATGGTCGTTGGGGAGGCAGCCTTCAGTTTTTCCTTTATGATGTCATTAAAATCACAGTGCTCTTATGCTTCCTGATTTTCATCATCAGTTATATTCAGAGCTATTTCCCCCCAGAACGAAGCAAAAGGATACTTGGTCGTTTCCGTGGCATTGGCGCAAACTGCGTCTCAGCGCTTCTAGGAACAGTAACGCCATTCTGCTCGTGCTCTTCCATTCCCTTATTCATCGGTTTTACCTCTGCAGGTTTACCTGTTGGCGTAACGTTTTCGTTTTTAATTTCATCCCCTATGGTGGATCTCGGTTCGCTACTCCTGCTTATGAGCATTTTCGGTGCAAAGGTTTCAATTATTTATGTAATTGTTGGCCTTATCATCGCTGTTGTCGGTGGCACAATTATAGAAAAGCTTCACATGGAAAAATACGTGGAAAGCTTCATCCTTACAGCTGGTAGTGTTGATATTGAATCACCTGACCTGACAAAAAAGGAGCGAATGATCTACGCAAAGGAGCAAATGCTCTCAACTTTTAAGAAAGTAATTCCATACATACTGGTTGGCGTGAGCATTGGTGCTATCATTCACAACTGGATTCCAGAGGAATGGGTTGCAAGCGTGCTGGGTAGTAAGAACCCCTTTGGTGTGGTATTAGCAACCCTAATCGGTGTTCCGATGTATGCAGATATCTTCGGTACTATTCCTATTGCGGAGGCATTATTTTATAAGGGAGCACAGCTTGGTTCTATTTTAGCCTTTATGA
Source organism: [Clostridium] viride DSM 6836 (assembly GCA_000620945.1). Classification (GTDB taxonomy): domain Bacteria; phylum Bacillota; class Clostridia; order Oscillospirales; family Oscillospiraceae; genus Evtepia; species Evtepia viridis. The sequence goes on from JHZO01000004.1 coordinate 341,432, forward strand.
TGGCTGTTACTACCCTGTCTTTGCCATCCATGATCATGCTACGTAATGCGGTAAAGCCTAAGCTTTTGGCGTTGTTTATTGCCATATGCACCGTGGGTATCATTATCGTGGGCTATGTATTCAATGCACTACAAGCAGTTATCATATAGGAGGGCTAAAACTTGGTATCCCGTTATTGACTACCTAACTTGCTTAGAATGTGGCACATGCGTAATAAACTGCCCACATAGTGTTTTTGACTCAGCAAAAATCCCATCGCCCGTTGTGTTAAATGCAGAATTTTGCATTGACCATTGCCATGGATGTGGAAATCGTTATCAAGTTGGAGCGATTACTTACGTAGGTGACGATACTGGTTGGAACCCTCCAAATGGTATGGGTCAAATTGAATCAACTCCCCATTGCTCATGTGTTGAACCCTCTGAAAGGACAATCACAATTGACTACCTGTATCTTGATCTGAAGACCTGTGACCGATGCATTGGAACGGATAAAGCACTTGAAGAGGTTTTACTGACTCTAACGCCCACATTGCGTCTTGCTGGTTATGATGTTGAGTATAGAAAAATCGAAGTGAAGACGGCAGAGCTTGCAGAGCAATTTCAATTCCTTTCTTCTCCGACTATCAGAGTAAACGGTTGGGACATCTGCAGTACTGTGAAGGAAAATAGCTGTGGTTGCTGTGGGGAAATAAGCGGAACTAATACCCAATGTCGTATATTTGAATATAACGGAGAAAACTACGAAGTACCACCGAAAGAATTACTTGCCAAAAGCATATTTCAAGCAGTGTTTGGGATACCTAAAGGTAAATGTTCCTGTGAATCTTAATATGAGCTTCCTCAAAACTTGAAGTCCTTCTTTGAAGGAAAGGACAAGAATTCAGGGTGTTCATGTGGGGTTAACTGTTGCTAAAAAAGAGTAGGGCATATCTTGCCCCAATTCTTTTTGCTAGGCATTTCAATTATGCAATATTGAATTAAAAGGAGATCTGAATTATGGCAATGTTCAACTTTGGAAAAAAGAAGGAAGAGGCTTCCTGCTGCTGTGCCGGAAGTTGTGATACTGAAACTATGGTGATGGCGGAACATGCAAAGGCACAAGGTGCAAGTGTTAAAGTATTGGGCAGCGGTTGTGCGAAATGCAATCAGCTTGAAGTAGCAACCAAGGAAGCCTTAGCGCATTTAGGTATGGACACCAGCATTGAACACGTGGCAGATTTTGCTCAGATTGCAGCATACGGTGTAATGACCACACCTGCTCTGGTTGTAGATGGCAAGGTTGTTTCTTACGGTAAGGTGCTCAAAGCCGAGGAAGTAGTTAAGATATTACAAAAGATCAGATGACTAAGGGAGGATATATGGACAAGAAGGTAAATGGAGGAATAGGCTTTTTTGAAAAGTATCTTTCACTCTGGGTTATTTTGTGCATGATCTTTGGAGTTTTGATTGGAACGTTTTTACCCATCGTTCCATCATTTCTTGGGCGTTTTGAATATGCCAATGTCTCCATTCCCATTGCCATACTCATCTGGCTTATGATTTACCCGATGATGCTTAAGATTGATTTTCAGAGTATAAAAAACGTTAGCAAAAACCCAAAAGGATTATTTGTTACATGGGTAACCAACTGGCTTATTAAGCCCTTTACCATGTTCGGAATTGCTTGGTTATTCTTCTTTATTGTTTTCAAAGCTCTGATACCAATTGACCTCGCGAAAGATTATTTAGCCGGAGCAATTCTTTTGGGAGCAGCACCATGTACTGCTATGGTATTTGTTTGGAGCCATTTAACTAAAGGCAATGCAGCATACACAGTTGTTCAGGTGGCAACAAATGATATAATAATCTTAATTGCGTTTACTCCTATTGTGGCATTCCTCTTAGGCATTGGAGGCGTGACTATACCGTGGGCTACCTTGATTCTGTCTGTAGTTCTCTTTGTAGTTATTCCATTAGCTGGTGGAGCTATTACCCGTCACTACATCATTAACAAACATGGACTAGATTACTTTGAGAATAGCTTTCTCACAAAATTTAACCATATTACCGTTGTGGGTCTGCTACTGACCCTTGTCATTATTTTTTCGTTCCAAGGTCAGGTGATTTTAGCTAATCCGCTCCATATCCTCTTAATTGCAGTTCCCCTCGTTCTGCAAACCTTCCTCATTTTTTTCATCGCCTATTTAGCAAGCAAAGCACTAAGACTACCTCATGACATTGCTGCTCCAGCTGGAATGATAGGTGCATCCAACTTCTTTGAATTAGCCGTAGCCGTTGCTATCGCTTTGTTTGGTGCTCAAAGTCCTGTTGCTCTTGCGACTATAGTTGGTGTTCTCGTTGAAGTGCCAGTCATGCTTGTGCTTGTAAAGATTGCTAACGAAACGAAAGGATGGTTTCACAATGCGTAAACCAAGGGTTGCCTTCATTTGTGTCCATAATTCCTGCCGTAGCCAAATTGCAGAAGCGCTTGGTAAGCACTTGGCCTGCGATGTTTTTGAAAGCTATTCAGCTGGAACAGAGGTAAAGAAGAACATAAATCCAGATGCAGTAAGGCTTATGAAAGAGATTTATGGTATTGATATGGAATTAACTCAGCGGCCTAAACTTCTGTCCGACATACCACCGGTTGATGTGGGCATAACAATGGGTTGCAATGTTGATTGTCCATATTTACCATGTAAACAACGGGAAAACTGGGGTCTAGACGATCCAACAGGTAAAAGCGATGAAGAGTTCATCTCAGTGATTCATACTATAGAAACGAAAATCACTGAATTAGCAAAATCCCTTAAACCTTATAATTCACTTCGGGCTTAAAAAGCTACACTGAGAATGCAATATAAATACTACAGCTATTTTGAGTTGCAGAATGCATGCTAAAAATGCAAAATACCCCCTAACTATAAAAGAGACTGTTTTTGGCAGTCTCTTTTTCGTTTCTATTTGGCAAAATAGAGTACACTCTATATTTGCGTTGAGTGAGAAGATAGGCATGTAAAAATTGAACTAGAAAACGCTTTGTTTACCTAAATTTAAACAGTGTATAGAATTTAGATTTGTTACGTATTTTAATTAAGTGACAATAATCGTCTGGAGGGTTTAATAATGATTATTGGAGTTGCATCCATCAAACTATACGCCCCATGGGTTCACTCATTAAAAGAAAAGCGCATGGTGGTGAAAAGTATCATCACAAAAGTTCAAAATAATTTTAATGTGTCCATTACCGAAGTGGATGAACATGATACGCACCAAACCATAATAATAGGTATTTCTTGTATAGCAGGTACAGTTGCGCTTGCTAGTAGTACAATTGATAAGGTAATTAGATTTACAGAGGAAAATACAGATGCGGAAATATTGGATATCCAACGTGACATTCGATAAAGCGTAGACTTTTTAGCCCTAAATAAGATTATCTTAGCCGAGTAGGATCGTTCGGTGTTAAAATATGCTCTTAAGAATGGAAATGAACTACTAATCCCTTTTGCAAATTCAGAAAACAAACTGAAAATGTAATATACCCCCACTACCATTAGGTGAGCGGTATAAGCTATGCAAAGTAGCATGATTCAAAGCGGGACAAGCTGTACTGCTTTAAAAATGTCCAATTGGAAAACTAATAGATTCAAACTGAACCCGTTAATGAATAGTTTGTTAATTTAGACACGAAATTCAGAAGAAGATAAAAGAAGAAGTCATAATGTTGTCAAGAGTTCTAAGTCTGTTTGTCGCTTGATCAAATATTGAGAGTGGAAGATGAAACATTGTTCCTTTTGCTTAATTGAAAACAAGTGGATGGTTTTTAAAGGTGTACGTTTATAAACTGCTCAAAACAAGGGAAAATAAAGTTTATAAAACTACTAATTAGAATATTTTAAACGTTTGTATAATGTGTTGTATTTTACAAACTAAAGTGATAATATTGAGACAACTAAGAAATGGGGGTTGTTTCATATGAGCAAAATCGTAGGTTACGCCAGAGTATCAACCAAAGAACAAAATCTAGAAAGACAACTTGATGCTTTGCGAAAGTACGTTAGTGAAGAATATATTGTAATTGATAAGGATTCAGGAAAGAATCTTGATCGTGCAGGATACCAAAGTCTAAAAGTTGGTATCGGAAAGCTAGTAGCAGGAGATACCCTTTTCATTAAGTCTCTGGATCGATTGTCGAGGAATAAGGCTGATATTCAGAATGAGCTTCGATATTTTAAGGATAATAGAATTAGATTGAAAATACTTGATCTTCCTACCACTATGATGGATTTGCCAGATGGTCAAGAGTGGGTATTTGAAATGATAAATTCAATTCTAATTGAGGTCATGGGTAGCATAGCTGAGCAGGAAAGGCTTACTATTTTGCAAAGACAAGCGGAGGGCATTGCTGTAATGCCTGTAGTAAATGGAAGAAGGGTGTCCACAAAGACCAAAAGACCAATGGGAAGACCAACGGCAGAGTTTCCGAGAAATTGGAATGAAGTATATCCTCTATGGAAAGAAGGAAATCTGAAAGCTATAGAAGCTATGGAACAAATGAATTTAAAGAAGAATACTTTTTATAATCTGGTCAAGAGATATGAAAGTAAATAAGAAACAAGAGGGGTATGGTATAAAATGCTGTACCTTTTCCTATGCCTTGCTACCTATCCTCCCAAGAGGAATAAGTAAACCAATCCAACTTAGGATATTATATCTAGGCATTTTGTGCTACTTCGGAAAACCCTTGAAAGGCATTGAATCACAGCACTTTAACATCACTAGGCGAAAAAGTGACGAAAAATAAAAAAGCTAGAAGCTCCTTGAAAATAAGGCGTTTCTTAAGAAGGTTTATAGGGCAGGTGCAAAAATATTACATTCAGATATCAATTCTGAATCAGATGAGGCAATGCAGTTTTTGAACCGATTAAAAGAATCGTGGGGACTTTGACAACAAAGCTAAATAGCAATAATATGCTGATATTCTGAAATAGCTATAAGGAAACGAAGAGAGTAGGGGGGTAGTGAGAAGCCTGAGGAATTATGGTAACAAGAATTCAATTACTCGAAAAGGCTTGAAGAGATTGATATTCAAAGTCTCTGTTCGCATTGTCAATGAGGTATCCAATGTGACTCGAGAAGAGCTTTGTGTGATACTCAAACGCTACGATGACCTATAATAACAGTAGGGGAGCGGTTCTTTGTGAACTGCTCCTCTTTTTTTCATTAGAACTTGATTAACGGTGTCAGCTAAAATATTCTGAAATGGATATTGCACCTATGTATAACTGGGAAGCCCGAGTTATTTAATGAAACAATGGCAAGAGAGCACCTGAACAGAGAGCTGTAGGTGTGATTATGACACCTATTTTAACGACTATATCAGAAATCCAATCCGCAAAAAACAATTCAATGTTTATGGTAGTGCTTTTTACAAACTATTCAATTGCAAATTCTTTTATTCTTTTTGTGTCTATGCTATACTAGGTATACTTAAGCTTCTCTAGGCTATGTTATGACTTCATTCGTTTTCAATATATATGATTCAAATTGCGTTCACGGCCTGACCATAGGCTTCATTCTACCAAAGTGTTCAACTTGCACTAGCAATTTGTGCAGGAATAAATTATGGAAGGTGACGATATTATGACTTCTTTGGAATTTGCAATCGAAATGGAATTAGATGGACAAAAATACTATCTGGAACAGGCAAAGCTTAACGAAAGCAACAGCGTAAAAAATGTGTGTCTCCTTTTAGCCAAGGATGAAGAATACCATGCTAACATACTAAAACGTAAGATGAGTGAGATGTCCTATGCCCTTGAAGAAACAGGATCCTATACACAAATTAAGAATATTTTCAAAGATATGGCTAATTTCAAAAGCCATATTAATGAGATACCTACTCAGTTAGAATTTTATCGAAGTGCGTTAGAAAACGAAAAAAAGAGCATTAATCTATATATAGAGTTATTAGCTAAGACATATGATGAAAAAGAACGTGAGCTATTCCACTATCTAATTGAGCAGGAAAAGCTTCATTTTAAGATACTTGAACATCTTACATCAGATCTTAGGCATGCAGAAGAATGGATTGAGTCAGCAGAATTTGGCCTTCGAAATGAGGAATACTGATACTGCTAGGGCAAAACTTGAGTAGTGGTCACAGTGTAAAGGAGTGGAGTAACATTGATTTAGCGATATAGATGTATGCTAAATCAGTTTGAAAGTACATAACAGATATTGTTGAAACTAAAGGCATTACTCTGACTGACACCCTCTTTAAATATAGGCTCTGATTTCAACCGACGCTACTTAATAACCGTTCTCGTAGTAACAAAATTTCCTGTACAGCTGGACTATGAATATTCTGAATTGAATGTAGAAAATGCTCCCTGATGCTACCGCTTGGGGAAAACACGATTAATATAGTGTTGCGTAATCATTCCAAGTTTCCTTAGAAGCTAAGGTGGCGAGTCCTATGAAAAATGCTTTGAACGCTTGAAATAATAGTATGTATGTCATCACTCAGGACTTGTTTTAAGCAATTTTGTTGTGATATACTTACCGTGAGCAATGGAAAATGTTCCGCTCGAATGATGGAATACATGCTAAAATACAACTTAATATTTGCAGACAAAATCAGGAATGTGTTTTATTACCTCAAATCTACAAAACCCTTGGGAATCAACAATTTAGCCCCCAAAACTACGTAAAGCTTGAGACGGAAACCGACATTAAAAACATGGAAAAGCTCATTGACCATCTCGAGGACAATGACGACGTGCAGAACGTGTATCATAACTGGGAGCAGTGAGTCAATTTGTTTGCGACCTGTACTAGCTTGGTCTGTATGAGGATCTAACAAGTAATTTATACTAGATGAGTAAGCCCTTTTAGTATGTCAAAACATACTAGGAGGGCTTACTTTGCCATTTCTTGAGCTTACAAAAAGAGTTTAGGGGCGTACCGTTTCCAGTACGCCCCTAAACCCATGCTAAGGAATCAATTCGTTCAATTATGTAATTATACTGTTTCATGTTCCTCTACATCATCCGCTATAAACATTTCTTCTGTCCTTTTTTGTGCATCCATTAATCGATTGACGAGCTTAGTGAGTTCTTCGGATACATCGGTGATCTCATTGAACAATGTACTATACTCTTTACTCATTGTTTTCATAGTCGGTGCTCCTTTCGTGTAAGTGTGTCTGACTTCTACTGGGGTCAAGTTAATTCTACAATCTATGAATGTCGAATGCGTCAGAAGTATGAAAGTCAAATAAACTTATTCTAGAATTTGGATTAAAAATGTGAAAATAGAGCGTAATATATGAGTAATTAACAATTAAGTCGTATTATAATTCGAATTACTGATAGAATAAGGAGTCAAATTAGACTTTCTCAAAGAAAACCAGGGGTTGGAGTAATGCTTGCCCTGGTTTTGAGCATTTATCAATGAATCACTAAAATAAAACACTCCACCCAAGGCTAATCGGCCAAGAGCGGAGCTTTGTAACATCAACCAACATAGAATGACCGGCAAACGATTGACTAGCCAAAAGAAGAGAGGAAATACCAAGAATGGTATTCCCTCTCTTTTCTCATTTTAATAGTTCACAGTTCGTTCCCTTGGTGCCATACTTGCTCAATACATGCGCAATTTTATAGAGTTCCTGTTCCGAGTGAGCGTCAAATTTCGAAAGCAATTTCTGTTCTTGGTCCTTTGTAATCGAGTTCTCTTGACGAATTTGTTCCATAATAATGGTAATTAAGCTATTCTTACTCATGAAACCCCACCAACCCTTTCGCCTATCGCAAGCTAGGATGCTCTTCCTCTACTCTATGTTCCTCAACACCATGATGGAATCATTGCATTCCTGTCTTAATTATACCATGGCAATTTGAAATTTCAAGTAGAAATGAATTGATTCCTTCATATTCTATGCACAGAGTGAGGAAGATGGCAAAGTGGAAATGAACAATTATTTTCTTTTTTTTAATAAAATAAACGCGACGATTCCGGCAACCACAATGGTAGTAAAGAGTGAGATGCTTGCGATGAGTATGACTAAAGTCATGAAAGAATCTCCTTTCCTCAGGGTTCACTGGTTGAATTGGTGTGAAAACAGACAAAATGGCTTCCTTGATATTGAAGCTCACCCAGATTTCCCTCTAACAGCTTCTCATATTCTGCTTCAGAAACTGACAGCTCAAGTGCTCGTCCATCTTGGATGGAAAAGGTGGCAAAGTAGGCCACGTTCCCAGAGGGAGAGGACTGCGTGTGTTTGGAGCGAAGGCTTGCCTGAACGCACGCAGGGGTGAGGGGATCCGTTGGTTTCCCCTTCTGAACTTTTCGGTAAGATTGATACACAGAAAGTCCAATGGTTAAGAGCAGGCCAAGTACTGCTAGGATGGGAATCGCGGTGTATAGGATTCGCTCCCACCCACTGATGTGATACACTGCGGAAACTGTGTTTTGCATCCTTCAAACCCTCCCGACTTCGACAACACCGAATCTTCGATCGTAAACCTCATCATAGCATAAGTTGTTGATCTTGAAAAGGGGAAAGGATAACTTGTTCTTAACCCTCGTCTGTGCTATACTGATGGAAATTTGAATCGAAATGAGGCGAAGAAACGTGGAAGAAGTATTAGTGGTAAAGCGGGATGCATTGGAGTCCCTTCTTCCGCAGCAGCAGAATTTTTGCACCATGGAGCTGCCGGCGGTGGTATCCTTTCTCGTAAAGGAGCATTTTTTTGCTCCCCGTGATCAGGCGGAATACGATAGCAGCATGAAACAGATTATTCCCTATGTTGTAATTCGTCAAGAGGGGCGTCTCTTTCTCCTGCGCCGACTATCCAAACAGACGGAGACGCGCCTGCACGATCGACTCTCCTTAGGAATTGGGGGGCACATCAACCCAACGGAGCAGGTGGGGACAGGGTCAATCCTAGAGGCGGGAATGTATCGTGAGCTTTCGGAAGAGGTCTATGTGGAACGGATTGAACAGCTACAATGTGTGGGTGTTTTGAATGACTCCTCCGGTGGAGTCAGCGATTTCCATTTAGGGATTGTCTACTTACTGGATGCAGAAGGAGAGGTATCCGTACGGGAAACGGAAAAGATGGAAGGCAAATGGGTCACACCGGAAGAGGTGGAGGAATCCTTCGGTCGCTTAGAGAACTGGTCACAGATTGTGTTTGAGGAGTTATTTCGGGCAAAATCGGTGTAATCTTCTGGAATTATCTAGGATGACCAAAATCAAACGACATTTATTGTGCATAAAAACGAAACGAAAATTGGCGATTTCACTTGCAACAACCGAAAATCTATGGTATTATAACTAAGCTGTTTTGAACAGTAACCGGGTGTGGCGAAGTTTGGTATCGCGCTTGACTGGGGGTCAAGAGGCCGCAGGTTCAAGTCCTGTCACTCGGACCATACAAAAAACCTTGGAGTCGTTGAGATACCAAGGTTTTTTTGTTTTTATATCCGAACGGCAATCGTACTATTCTACATCGGCAACGAGGGCATCTCCCTGATTGAGAATTTTGGGAGTGCCTTATCCTCCAGCGATGAAAAAGGCTTTGGAGACGTTGAGGGAGAAGGGCGAGAAAACTGAATAAATCATAAAGCTCCCCCAGCCGAGGAGTAAAATCTAGAGCTGGCGGTTTTTATTCCCATTTTAGTTCATATCAATTGTTAAATTTGAGTTAGTTTAACGATAGCGTATTATTTAATGCCGCATGAGGTTTCATCTGCTGATGTCGTTTGAATTAAGCAAATATGAGACAGTCTTGCGCATTTCATCATCGTCCACCATTTGTCGGGCCTCGTTCTATGAAATGCCAAAAAGCTGCTACTTTGAATAAGATAACTTATAATCAATTGTGGCGGGAGGAAAAACAAGTGTGTACAGCCATTACATTGCGGTCTTTACAGGGAGAAAGCTATATCGGAAGAAACATGGACTTTTCCCATGCACTACAGCCGCATTTTTATTTCGTGCCGAGAAGATTCCAGTGGACAAACGCGGTAACCGGCAGAAAAATGCGAAGCTCCTATAGCTTTATGGGAATTGGACAGGAACTGGATGGGGTTCTCGGCTTTTTTGATGGGGTCAATGAACATGGTTTTGCAGCAGCAGCCTTGTACTTTGCTGGATATGCTCAGTACGATACTGCCATGCAAAATTCATCAGCCATACAGGTGGCGTCCTATGACTTCCTTCATTACATTTTGGGGCAATGCTCGTCGTTGGAAGACCTGCTGGTGCAGATGGAGAATATTTATATCATTGGAATGTCCGATCCGTTGACTAAAACGGTGGCTCCGTTGCATTGGATCGCTGCTGATCGGACCGGAAGGTGTATTATTCTTGAACAGACGGACAGAGGGGTCGAACTATTCAGCAACCCCATCGGCGTTTTGACCAACAGCCCGGATTTCCCGTGGCACATGACAAATCTGCGCAATTACATGGAAGCATCACCCCGGCAGTTGGAGGAAACGGTTTGGTCCAGCATCCGGCTAACGCCCTTCGGTCAAGCTGGAGGAACAGTACCTTTGCCTGGCGGGTACACATCGCCGGAACGCTTTGTCCGGGCGGCCTTTCTGAAAACACATATTCCCACTCCGGAAAACTCCGAGGCTGCAGTAGTCTCATTTTTTCAGATTATGAAAAGTACGTCTATCCCCAGGGGGGTCGTTGTGACCGCCCGAGGTACCGATGATTACACCCAATATACCGCCTTTATCAACTTGCATACCGGCGAATATTTCTTCCAGACGTATGAAAATCTGCAAACAAAAAAGGTGGAATTTCCTATTGCCGCAACATCGCTGGAAAAACTGGTTGATCTGGGGAGGATCGTACAGCCTATGACCTTTGAAAAACAATTTTAACCATCCGAACTACCTCTATGAACTAAAATTCAAAAGGGTAGCATGGTATTGTGCCCTCACTAGCGACCGATCAGGAACATATTAAAGGCGATGTGACCGAGATTAAGGCCGATGCGAAAATGCTTGCGGAGAAGCCAGGGAAGCGGTGAGACGGCCTGGTCGAGAAGCTATATGGGCCGTTGTTGCGTCTATGATAGCATTCTTGTTGGCTAGCATGGGCATGTAATCAAATAGACCATAAAAACCCCCAGCTTTGAAGTAAAATCCAGAGGTGGGGGTTCTTTGTTTGCAGTTAGGAAATAGTTAGATTGGGTGTAATACAAGAAGCTTTTCTATGTGCAATGAAAATCTCGGTATCTAGCGAATCTATTCTTCGATGAATTGAATAAATTCCTTATTGAATTTTTCAAGCTGATCATAAAACAGAAAATGACCACAGGACTCAAATGGCACAAGTTTCGCATTTTTGATCCTGTTTTTTTGAGCAACCGCTAATGGGTAAAGACATACGTTGTCATCGAGACCGTGAAGGATTAAGGTGGGGACATTAATTGTTTCCAAATCCCTAAATAGGCCTTCCTCGTCCAGCCATGTATTTGCAACTGCGGCAGTAGCCCAGCTTGCTGCATGGAGACCCAGCTTAAAAATCCAATCAGAAAATTCTGGGGTAACGTAATTGTGAAAAATCATGTTACCAAAATTTTTGAGCATATTTGGGCGGTCTTTGTATGTACCTTGTATGATGTCCATCACCGCCTGCTTTGGCAGTCCATATGGAAAATAGTGGCGCCGGATTAGGCTGGGAGCTGCCGCCGCAAAAAGGGCGAGCTTAGATACGCCGTGGCCCTGGTGTCTCGCCATGTAGCGAATCGCGATCGCCCCTCCCGTTGAGTGTCCACCAAGTATAAGGTTGTTCAATTCTAGCGCGTCCGCAACGGCTCGGATATCATCGGACAATCGGTTGTAGCCATAGCCGTCCCATGGCTTGGATGACTGGCCAAAGCCCCGGATATCCATTCCAATGCATCGGTATCCCTGTTTTGGCAGCTCATTGTACTGGTATTCAAAAAGCTCATGATTTCCAGGCCAGCCGTGGATGAACAGAATAGTCTTGCTGCCTGCTGGGTTTATATCCTCTACATAAATGTAAACATTTGGTTCTACTTCTACATGATATCCCACATCAATACCTCCGTTTGTTCAAATCCATATAGAATATTCAAAACGGAGTATGGAATTTACATTTTTGAATTAATAATGGGTCAATATTATTGGTACGAGGAAATGGTTGGTCTACCGGGTTAGAACTTTAAAGGCCTTTTAAAGCTCATCTCCCCCTCTGTTGTAATGGTTTAGGGGTGTTTTTAATTTCCTGGGATTCACCGTAGACACCATCACTATAAAATTATCTATACTATACAGAGGTGAGTTTATTGAAGAGCGAGGAATTTTGGCCTGGGGAAAAGGTAATAGTTTTGAACAATGATGAAGGGATTGCACCTGGTCAAATTGGAGTTATTAAAAGCAAGTGGCGTGATACTTTATATGTTATAAGAGGGAATGATGGTTTGTTTCATTTTGTGGACAATACCGAAGTTAGCTCCATAGCTTCAGATCGTCACAGTATATCTACTGGAGATATTATTAAAATATCCTCAGGTAAACATAATCATCCATTCGCAAAAGAGGGCGAGCTATTTCGAGTGATAAAGATTCTTGAAGATATGGACTCGTATGAAGTTCTTTTCGATGGAAAACGTTATTTTTTATCAAACTTTGAGTTGGCCAATTATTTGAATGGTCCTTTATGAATAAAATCACCCCTCCTTGGCTTTGTGGCCTTGGAGGGGTTTTTGTTTTCTGTGCCAACTTACGCTCATTTTTTCATAACTCCCTCTGCCACGGGAGCGACGTAACAGCAATTGTGCTGTTTAATACAGATACTTAGCAATTACCTGCATCAGCTGTGCAGGGAGCCTTTTTAAGTCCGTGATATCCATAAAGCGTTCATTGCCGTAAATTTCGCAAATTGTTTCTTTATCTTGACCGATTGCAGCAGCAAGGAACTGGATCCCTCTGCGGCTGTACTCGTAAATTAGTTTTTTCATATCGTCTACAGCGACTTGACCGCTATAGTCCGGCATGGCTTTTGGCTGCCCATCGCTTAAGCTGATAAGCAGCTTAGTCTTTTGTGGTGCTTTCATGAGCTTCTCTGCCAAAATTCGCAAAGCCATTCCATCCCGGTTATTACTGACACTCTCAATGGCCATCAGGGAGTACTTATCATTCAGCTTTGGTTCATTCCAATCAATGTAGGAGTACAGCGACATCCTTTCTTTTGGCGAACGATCCGCTGTGTCACCATATATCAGCAGGGGGATGCCACAGCCCTCGCAAAACTCATAGACTGCAATAGCTGCCCGCTTCGCGGCATCCAACCGGCCAAAGGCATTCATAGAGGCCGACTGATCAATCCGCAAGGCCACGGCCAGTGAAGGCTCCTCTTCCGGTTGACGTTTTTTTGAAAAGTAACGAAAATCAGGCGAAGCTGTTTTTTCTGCATGAAATTTCGTTCCGTAAACACGATTCTGCGTAAATTCTACTGAGACCTCATGTTCTAACAAAGGCTGCGTCTGTCGTATCAACTCTCGAATAACCGGCATCAGTTCAGCGGCAATTTGACGGTATCTTTGGCAATCCGACCTTTTCGCTTCGGGGCGGTGAACAATCATACCGACCGTTTCATGAGTAGACCCTTGTATCAGTTCTCGCGCCTCTTGGTTCAGACTCTTACGAAGTGCCTTTTTTTCAATATCTAGTTTTTTTTGCACTTCGGGCTTCAGCTCATGGTATATGGGTGCACCATCATCGCTGGCATCCGTGCTTTCGGTGTCAGCAGTTACCTCGGTTGAGACATTTGATTTTCCTTCACTATCGGGCGTTCTGCGCAGCGCAACGGCCGGTGGTGTATCCGTATCTGCTTCAGGAATCTCCCCGTCCAGACTTCCATCAGCACGAAGTTCCAATAGCTCTCCATTTGTTTTTCCAGGGGGACGGAGGATGCCGGATACTGCCTCTAACATCTCGTGTGTGGATAATGCCTGCTCTAAAATGGCGATTTCGTCAGGATCGGTGGTAATTTTATAGATTACCTTGTGATATAGTGCATCTATCGGTTCCTCACCCTGCAAAACCGCATCCACCCAAAAGAAGTAGGAACGCATTCCAGCCACACCTCGAATGGCATTTGCCTTAGCTGTATTATCCAAGAGAATAATCACCTCTGCAAAGACTTGGAGCAGGGCTTCATCTGTGCAGTCGGTTTTAGCAGCTGCACGCTCCATCATCACTGGAATGGGGGGCAAGTCCATCTTTTCTGAATGCTGAATTCGGTCACGCAGTGCCTCGTTCAGTGGCCGGCAACCATTATAACCTCGATTGGTGGTGATGACGGCAATAAAATCGGAATGGCGATGAACAATGCGTGTAGGCAGGTTGATGCTGCCATCTTGCTCCAACGCAGAGTTTAGCGCCATCAACACCGCTGCATCCCGAATGACAGTTGGCTCTTGAATTTCCAGCAGCCAACCGTTCTCATAGGCACGAACAATCTCTGAAGGGTAATATTTATAGGATACTTTCCCATCTTTCGTGCTCTCCTCCGATAACACCGGCAGTATGGATCCCAGCACATCGGATTTATCCATATCAGCAAAACAGGTCACTTTTGTATAGGGTAAGCCGAAATTAGCTGATAGTGCCTTAGCGAGCTGTGTCTTACCGGAACCAGCATCACCCTCCAACAGAATATTTGTGATTTTCATTTCGCCGCGATTCCAGTTGCGTTTCACCTCACGACAGATTCGCAATTCTGTATCACTTTCAATGTGAGTGGCCGGTTTTTGCCAGACGAGGGACAATTCTTCTTCTGTCAGGCGTCTGGCGGGTGACAGAAGCCATCTATTCTCCATTTAATAACACTCCAGTTCATTGAGAATCCGGGTTAGCGTTCGAAGCCGTTCCCCTGTCAGTTCCCCCAAATCGCTAATTAACTGGGAAAACTCTAAAATATCGTCATTGAGACGCGGGTTGTCGGTGCAAACCGATACCGTCATTGCATCTCCCTGTATACCCACCCGTTCCACTATAGGAGAATCAGGATCATACAACAAGGGCATCCGATAGGCTTCTTTAAAGTAGAGCAAGGTGCGGCTAAGAAAAATCGTTAAATCAAGCACCTGATGAATTGGCAGTTCGCAGCTTATCTCAAGTGCTCCGTCCTCCTGTTGCTTCCACACTTGTGCCGCAATCAGCATATTTTTATTCGCCTCAATTGTGGGAGCTCCCAGTGTCAGCCGTTTGATGGCAGAATGGTAAGCATTTCTACCGTCAATATGGTCGTAGCCGTCAGCGGCTATTACAATTTTTTCATTCATTTCCAAATCCTCCGTGCCTGTGGGTCTATTGCAAAGCACAAATCTCGCAATGCCTCCAGCTTGATTGTGTGATCTTCTTCTAAGTCTTTATACTCCAAAACTTTTAATACAGAAAGTTCAAAACCGCTTTCTCCACATTGATACCAAAGTGATTGCAACCGTTGGTTTGGGTGGATCCCAGACGACAGCTTAAATTTATTACTATTAAAATCTGCTTTTGTGTCTACAGAAATTCCCAAGAAGGATTCTCCTGTATCTACGCATTTTAAAGAAATTACACCAATTTCCGGGTGACGATTTTTGTAAGCTTCTAAAAGCTCTTTTTTTCGTTTTATATCCAGAATGTTCACCTCCTGTTTTATCATAACGGGAGTAGTATACGAAAACAATCCACGCTCAGTAGATTAAACGGACAGTAGACTTTGTTAAGAATACGGAACAAACTGCTGAGATGCTGCATAAGTTGCCGCCGAACTTACTTCATAAAGCGGCGGAATAAATAATGCAGTCTTGGGTCGGAAGTGCTCCTATATCAAGCTGAACGCGAAAAAGACCAAAACCCTATAATGGGTTTTGGTCTTTTTTCTTGCCTGAATTGAGATTATTAAGTAGCCTAAGGTTAAAGTTCACCTATGCGAAGCTGGAATTACTTGTCTGAACTACTATTTGCATTTGATTTGGCATTATCCAGTATAGCTTTCTTGGGAAATTTAGAATATATACTCAGTCGGATTAATTGCGCCTAATTGCTAAAACTGTAAACGCAGCAGTTTTCCTAAGTCCGAAACTTTATGGATTAATGGTTCAAAGTTGGACCTTATGATTTACTCAAAGTCTCTCGTAGTGTATGATAAAATGTAGGATCCGGCTCATGTGATGGAACGATAACAGAACCTGTTAATCGACTGATAGTCATTAACTTATGCAAACTTAATATAGCGGTCTGTTCATCCCAACACTGACCGGAAGGTAATTTCCGATCCATATTTTCGAGGGTATTGATTGCATCACCTGCAATTATGAATCTCCTACCGTCTTCCAATGTGATTAATATGGATTGATGACCTGGGGAGTGTCCAGGTGTAAATAATAAATCAATGCCAGGGAATAATTCACAATCTCCTTCAACTAATTCGTAGTTTAGATTAAAGTCATAGTGATCTTTCATATAAGATGCAGACCAATGACTATCTGGATTCATTGCGAATCTATATTCAGCCTTTTGTACTATAAAGGTTGCATGCTTAAAAAATTGATGCCCCCCAGTGTGATCAAAATGCATATGTGTGTTTATGACATGCGTTATTTGCTCTGGATTTACTTTTAAATTGTATAAACTTTTTATGATAATATCCTCATCTTCAAAACGAGGAGCAATCACTTTGGCTAATTTACCCCATGTGCCTTCTGGGGCCTCAATCCCATTTGGGTTTAGACCTGTATCTATTAACATATATCCTTTGTCCGTTTCTATTAAAACAGAGTATACGCCAATCCTCAGCACTTTCCCCATACCCCGGCCGCTTATGAGAATGCTTTTATCAATGTTAAAGGTTCCATTATTAAGTAGCCATATTTTCTTGACCATTTAAATTTCTCCAATCGAATATAACGCCAGACTAACATATTGCCCATGAGTATGACCCAAATAACAACGGCTGGGTATAGTATTTTTTCTGTTGTATGCATTCGCATTATTGCTAAAACAAGTAATATAATAATCCAAACGTTACAGGGATAATAGACTAGTATCAACGACATTATAGCACATTCTGGAAATTTTCCAAGATAGGAGTATATCTTTTGGATGGTAGTGGCCTAGAGGGATAACTTTTTGTGCCAAGTTGAATAGTTTTTGTTGGTGGATTATTAAACAAAGTGGGTTACAAAAAGCCTTGAATCACATTGGATTCAAGGCTTTATCTTGTAATTTATTACCGATATCATTTGATTTTGAAAAGAAAATCCAGTGTATTCGAACTCTCACCATAAGAGCATTTTTCAGGTAAACGTTTAATGGGGTGATAGTAAGTTTACCTTTCTGGCGCTTATTATAGACTCCGTCTCTGGAAAATTATGTTTGCCATTTCCCGAACTTTTGGATATGCACTACTGCGTGCTTCTAGCACTGAGGTTCTATATTTCTCTTCATATGCGTTGTCAATAAAATTCAGCGCATTTACTTGTAACTTCCAAAGCTCATCCGGCATTAGATAAAAAAATTTCGGTTGGATTATTTCCTTGTAATACTGTTCGTCCATTCTTAAAATGTGTTCTGCCTTCAGGGTGTCGGATAACTCAGCCAGCCCTGGAAATTCCTTGTTTCCTACCCATTTCTGATGGTTCATTGGGCAGGCATCCTGACAGACATCACAGCCGTAAATCCAGTCACCAAACTTTGCGGCCAACGGCTCTTTCGTCAGATCCCTTCCCCCAAAAGTGGTCAAAAAAGAAACACATTTCAGCGGATTCATGGTGTACGCTTCACATAGGGATGCAGTTGGGCAAGCCTTGATGCATCGGTCACAATTCTGGGGACAAGGCGGGAGCTTGGTGGTTTCAATCAGTTCCATATCACAGTCGGTTAAAAATGCTTCAATATTAACATAGGAGCCGGATTCAGTATAGAAAAAATTGTTCTGACGGACAAGACCAAGTCCTGCCTGCATAGCCGCCCAGCGCAACCCGATTACACCGAATTTTCGGTTGGTGGCTGTTCTTATTCCCAGTTCACGCATATATCCTTCAAACGCTGTGCTATTGTGATATTCCTTTGTGTTTTCGTCAATACGAGTATCCAATAGATACTTTTTGGCGATATGTCCGCGTACGGTTTCGGGAATATAATATCCGCAATAGGGGACTGCCAGAACAACGACGGACTTTGCCCAAGGGAACTCCTCTTGAAATTTAACAAGGCGTTGCTGGCCCTGATAAAAGCCTCCTGATTCCGGTATCTTTTGTATCCGCTCCTCCAATTTTTCTTTGTAGCCATCCAATTTTTCAACTGATATAATACCGCATTTTTCATAGCCCAGTTCAAGGGCTTTTTGTTTTATCTTTTGTGCAATTGAGACCATCTCGTTACACTCCTTCCTTTTAATATCATAAAGTTTCCCAACACCTTATAAGAACAGTGATACCGCGCAATAAACAAGCAGCAAAGCCATAATGAGGTTAATCGGCTTTCGATATTTGCAAAACAGCTTTTCAAAGGCAGCTCCAAAAATGGCCCAACAAATGCAGCCAGATGTACCGATCGCTGACAATAGGAGCGCAAAGAGCGCAATACTTATGGCATCGTGATAATATGGAAGAATATAGGACGACATCGCCGTGATACCGTATAGGATGATCTTGACATTCACAAATTGCAGCAGCATTCCGGATAAAAAGGAGTTGGCCTGCGTGATACCACCTTTGCTATCATGGGGCTTGTCACGCCAGACTGTCCATGCAAGATAAAGAATATAAGCCGCACCTATCCAAAGCATGATGGGTTTGATTGACGGGATAAACGCATAAAGCAGCGAAGAAAAAGCAGCGCAGGCGCTCATCACAACAATGAAACCGGCACAGACGCCTGAAAGAAAAGGGAACGTTCGCTTCAGCCCATCCTTACTGGCATTAGTCATGGACATAATGTTGTTCGGGCCGGGTGTATAAGCCGTTAGCAATGTGTAGGAAAAGAATGCCGAGAAATTCATGTTTATGTGACCTCCAATGATATATTTGCTGCTGTAAGATCGCAGCGCAAGAAGGCTCATAAACACATTTCCAATTATTAATCAGCTATTGCATGGCAACCTTCTTTGTGCTATCATACCATCAGAATAACGTTCAATCAAATTAAATAATTTAAAATGATAGTTCAAGAATTTCGAATAATCAAGAGGTGAACACCATGGATTTAAAGTATCTCAACACATTTAAAACAATTGTGGAGGAAGGCAGCTTTTCAAAGGCCGCAGAAAAGCTGAAATATACGCAATCTACGATTACTTTTCAAATTGGCCAGCTGGAACAGGAGTTATCCTCCCAGCTATTTGAGAAGATCGGGCGGCGCATGGTGTTGACCAAGGCAGGATCACAGCTTGTCCCGTATGTGAAGGATGTTTTGACATCCGTTGATCGAATGAGATATTTCGAAAATGATTTGGCACAATTTCAAGGCAATTTAAATATAGGCATTGCCGAAACGCAACTGTGCTATAAAATGCCGGATATCTTGAAAGCATTTCATCAGCAGGCACCCAACGCCCGGTTGCTTCTTCGTTCCATGAACTGCTATGACATTCGTAATGAGCTTTTAAATGGTACACTGGACCTGGGAGTCTTTTACGAAGATGTTGGCGGCTTTGGCTCCAATTTGACCACTTATCGATTGGGCGAATATCCCGTGATATTAGTGGCTTCTCCTG
This sequence comes from [Clostridium] viride DSM 6836, assembly GCA_000620945.1. GTDB lineage: Bacteria > Bacillota > Clostridia > Oscillospirales > Oscillospiraceae > Evtepia > Evtepia viridis. Next base: position 361,178 of record JHZO01000004.1, read on the forward strand.
AAATTACAAAAGACTGTTCTGATTTTATTACCCCGGACCGGAACATATCCATTTCCTTTATTATCAATGAGGCAAATTGCATTTTCAGGCAGATGTTTGAACAATATCTCCGGGAAAGATCCATCATGATTGATCATACCATAGAGCTATGGAGCATTCCGACAATTAAAAATTTGGTCAAAAACAATGTGGGAATTTCTTTCCTTCCTAAATTCTCGGTGCAGGAAGAGATTGACCGTGGAGAACTAGTAGAGATACCAACCGATTTAGTTAACACGAACATTTCTGCAGTATGCGGTCACCACAAAAATAAATGGATCAGCCCACTAATGCAGGTGTTTATTGATCTGTGTAAATAAACATAATTAAAATGTGAAAAAACGTTTAGGGCTATACTGTAGACGCTCCTAGCCATAGAGAACAATGGTAAGATTAAAAAACGATGACCTGTTTAGAAGTCCGCAGGTCATCGTTTTTAGAAAGAAATTTGCTGGAGGAGGGGGGAGTTGCCCCCCCCAGCCGAGGAGTAAAAACCAGAGCTGGGTTTTTGTTTTCATTTAAGTCAGAGGTCGGGGCAATCGTTGCACTGGTCTTTTTGTTTGTTGTTATAAACGATAAGATTTTAAGTGTTTTATAAACGCTAATGTTCCACACACATATAACATTAATAGTCCAGAAGCACAACCTACCAATAACATAAATGTCATCAAAAAGATTCCCTCCTTAAAGCTTTTATTAAAGAATATCAAAATTATATTAAAACCATTTATAAAATTACTCCCCCTTATCGTAGTGGTTTGGGGGAGTTGTTGGTCTGGGGATAGTGCGGTGGTGGAATCTGAGAGGGAAACGATTCTGCAAAAAGCCTATGGTTCGGCAACGGTTCGGCACAAACGGCATCAAAGCCTTGATATTCAAGGGGTCTCTGTTGACTGGGGGTCAAGAGGCCGCAGGTTCAAGTCCTGTCACTCGGAAAAATAACCTTGGAGTCGTTGAGATTGCAAGGGTTTTTTATTTTTTATATATCTCTTTGTACCTATGCGAGACATATTTGCCTGTATCTTTTATGAGTGCACGACAGGATAGTTTACTCATGTTTTCTATGTTCAACTCATTGGCTGAAGATAAAGAATTTAATCGCAAAAAAGGCGATCAGAGCCCAGAAAAAAAGAATGGGTAAAGCATAGTACCACCTTTTTGGCTTCCCATCTTGCCATAATTCTTCAGCTTCCATACGACATTCTGATAACACCTCCTCGGGTATCCATTTTATGGCAATTGCAATTAAGGTTGGTAATAGAATAAGGTCGTCCAAATAACCAAGAATAGGGATAAAGTCAGGGATAAGGTCAATTGGTGAGAGTGCATACGCAATGATTAGCCAAGAAAGAACCTTCGCTGATTTTGGCGTACTTTCCTTCTTTAGGGCAATGAACACGGCAGGTATATCTATTTTTAAATTTTTTGCACGTTCTTTTAAATCCATTTTTTTCATACCCTCACACTCTGCCCTTTGCTTTTAGGTAAATAAATTATAACTCATTACTTCCCGTGTTGAATAGGTTAATTAGTGCCTAAAATTTATTTATCTTTGCTGAAATGTAAAAATTCTTGCTTCGAATTATTAATCATATTAATCTTTGCTTGTGGAAAATCATGTTCAGTGTTAAAGTAAAAGGCATTCCTAGATAACAGTTTTAAGAAAGCGTTAGAAGTATCCATGATTAAATTGCGTAATAATGAAGATATTTTTCATACCAGTTTTGAGATCGCACTCATTTTAAAAGCAGCAAACGGAATTCTAGAAATTATAGGAAGTATTCTGTTGGCCTTTGTAAACTCAAGTGCCTTAAAGCAACTTGTTTTTTCCTTAACACAAGGAGAGTTATCCGAAGACCCAAACGATTTCGTTGCAACAGCATTGCTCCATTTAAGTGAGGGATATTCTCTGAGTGCACAGCATTTTGCTGTATTCTATCTAGCATCACACGGAGTCGTGAAGCTCTTTCTGGTTTTATTATTGTGGCGGAAAAAACTTTGGGCCTATCCATTGACAATGATCTTCCTGAGCTTGTTTATTCTGTATCAAGTATACCGATATATGGTTGATCCAACGTTTATGCTGATCCTTCTGACGCTCCTTGATCTTGCCCTGATCATTTTAACCTTCATTGAATTTAAGAGGCAAAAGAAGCTATTGATTAAATAGCTGACAGAGTATGCGATAAAACAGGTTCCAGCTATGTACTCAGCATACCTATCGCCACTGTCAGCCTTTAAAGGTGCAAAAGCGCCAATATTTTAAGTAAAGAAACCGCCAGCCAAGGAGAGTAATCCAAGGCTAGCGGTTTTCTTGATAAAAAACTAATCTTTGACGGACGTGGCTTCCGCCTTTGTTTTATGGATCGTGCCCTTTGGATGTTTCGGGGGCGCATAAATAGAGTATAGCTTGATAGGCTTTTTACCGGTATTAATGATATTGTGCCACGTTCCTGCCGGAACAAGGATTGCAGTACCATCAGAAATGCTTCTCTCGTAGGTAAGGTTGCTTTTTTGGTTGCCCATTCTAACCATGCCTTCACCCTGTTCCACACGCAGAAACTGGTCAATATTAGGATGCATTTCTAATCCAATTTCTTCATTAGCATTAATGCTCATTAAAGTGAGTTGTAAATTCTCGCCGGTCCAAAGCACGGTGCGGAAGGCATCATTTTGTATGGTAGCGGCATCAATATTTACTACAAATGGGTCTGGGCCGTAATCCTTCAAGGTAACACTATTTTTGTTCTTATTACCTAAGGGGAGGTTTAACCTAAACATGTTCCATCATCTCCCAAATCAATTATATATCATTATATGCTTCTTAAATGACTTAATGTTGGTTACAGCTGTCAAGTCGCAGGTTATTAGGGTCAGTTATAGTGATTTGCTACCAGAACATACCTCACTACAAAGATGGGTAGTTGCCGCTATAAAAAATTATCGAACCAAATTGTTTTAATGGAAATAATTCAATTCTGTGATAATTGGCAAGTAGGGAGCAGTATGACATTTAAAATGGATAGGTACTTTTTCAAAACAATTGACAAGAGTATATTACGAGCTTAAAATAATGAGACGATATTTGCACAAAACGTCTTGTCTAACCGCTGGATGGCGTGACTCAAGTATTTATAAGATTTGTAATTACGAGGATGTGAAACCAAATGAACGCTGACCCCCTACCGGATAATATATCCAACCCATTACAATTGAATAGTTTATAGAGAACAAGCCTTTCGATGTTTTGCTCTCTATGAAGCATCGAAAGGATAAGATATATGGTCAACTATTACCTCTCCAAAAGCAATGAATTTGCAAAAGTCAGTACTCATCAAAACGGCTGTTGGATTTCGTTGATGGATCCAAATGAAGCAGAATTGCTGCAAGTATCCAACGACTTTGGAATAGACATGGATACACTCAAAGCCGCACTCGATATCTATGAACGCTCTCGAATTGAGACAGATAAAAACTATACCATGATACTTGTCAATATTCCAACCGTTGAGGAACATAATGACAAGGAGCTCTATAATACCATTCCACTTTCAATTATTGTTACAAATGATGTTGTGATTACCGTCTGTAGTGAAGATACTCCCGTTTTGCATGCATTTGCAGCTGGAAAGGTGCGAGATTTTTATACCTTTATGAAGTCTCGTTTTATATTGCAAGTCCTTTATCGAATCGCTACCCTATACCTACAATATCTTAATATTATTGATAGAAAAAGCGATGAAGTGGAAAATAAATTACTTAAATCAACAAAAAATCACGAGCTGATTGAACTGCTTAAGCTTGAAAAAAGCCTTGTCTATTTTACCACCGCACTTCGCTCTAACGAAGCAGTGTTTGAAAAACTATTTCGCTATGATATCATCAAGAAATATCCGGAAGATGCTGAGTTGTTAGACGATGTTATTGTCGAAAACAAGCAGGCGATTGAAATGGCGCATATTTACAGTGGAATCCTGACCGGCATGATGGATGCGTTTGCCTCCATCATATCCAATAATTTAAACATAGTGATGAAGGTTCTTGCCATTATTACCGTGGTCTTGGCAATCCCGACCATGGTCTTTAGTGCGTTTGGAATGAACGTGTGTTTTTCGAGCCTACCATTTACACAAAGTCCATGGGGATTTATGATAATTGGGGGAGCCGCTGCAATACTGAGTCTTATCGTATCGCTCATCTTCAAAAAGGTGAAGTTATTCAAGTAGGCACTCCAACCAAATTAACGTCATGTATGGGGATTGGCTTTGAACCCATACATGACTTTTTTCTTTTTCATGATAAATTGAGTAAAATAAGGTTTTTTTAACTCATCTTATAGAATTTGGAAAATAGTCCTTACTAGAATGCAGAATGCATTAGGAGTTGGATGTAAATTATCGTTCTATCTTTATGAAACTTTTGTAATAGGCGCTCAGACGATGTGCTCTTCGGGAGTAAGCCAACGGAAGTCTTGGAGTTCCGATATGAACGGCTGTCCCTACATGTCGATAACCCATAAAAGCAAAAGGTAATTTCGAAATCCAGTCGTTCCCATTTTCAACCCGAAGCGTTTTAAACAATCGTTTGTCATAGGATTTTTGGAAAGCGCGATTCCCTATCCGGGGTGCTCCGAATAGGATTACCTCATAGTCTTTCTCGGGGAAGTTGTATTCCAAATCGACACCACACAAAATGGCCAGCGCAGCACCTTGTGAATGACCAGTGATCTTCACTTTGTATATGTCTGGAGATACAAGGCTATGTATGACATCTCTGACGGATGGGGATTTGTAGGCATAGAGAAAGCCGGAATGGATTCTAATTTTTGAAGAGTAGTTCTCATATGGAACGATCTTTCTTTTAAAGGTTAGGTTCGTTTTCCAATCGGTTCGAGAGTTCGATCCTCGAAACGTTATGATTAGGCAACCGCTCCTCTTGCGCAGATAAGCTTGCACATCGGTGATTGGATCACTGATTGAAATGAGCTCTTCAAAGGGCCTTACTGTTTGTACGGTTCGGTATGCAGCAGCTGACAGCTCCATTGCATTCATAATATCGCAGGTTTGCAAATAGATCACCTCAAAATAGTATACGGAAGCTGTTTTAAAATGGTCCCCCTGCAGACGTTTGTTTAAAAATAGCCAGAGGTCGGAACCATCCTTCCTCTGGCAGAAATGCTTTATTGATAAATAATTTTGAACCCTGTGTTTTCAATACAGTTCTTAATTTCATAATCAGTTGCGGGATCATTATAATGGATTTCAACCGTGCCGCTGGTCAAATTGACTCCGACTTCGTTAACCCCTTGTATTTTGTTTAATGCATTCTTGATTTGTGTTTTGCTTTCCTTGTTTTGAATCCCAGAAACGCTACATAGTATAGTGTTCATCGTTTATCCTCCGCATCCGTATCCTTTAAACCAAAGACCGCGCGTGCACTTTCGGCGTTAGGGTCATGCTTAATGTGTTTGGAATGAAACGTTCCATCCTCTTTTTTATGGTTGGCGGTGCCTTTCTTTTTGTTATCATTACCCATATTCTTCGCTCCTTTGAGGCTGACCATAAAGGTCTTTTCCTAGTGTCTCTCAGCTGGATCGTTTTATCCGCTCAATCCATCCGCTTATATTTTGAAATCAAAGCAGCAGAAACGAGTGGTAAACCATCATGAGAATCCCTTCGAACCATTGGTACGAGATTGATCTATACTATGAAAGGGGTGATTCGGTGAGGTACGAACAGTTTTACCCGGAAGATAAAGTGATCACAATAGTGGAGTATAATCATCTTCCAGTGGGTTCTGTCGGAAAAGTGATGAGTAGATGGTCAGGAACGGCGTATACGGTAAAACTATCTGACGGATCCTATCGCTGGTTGAGTGATTATGAAGTAGGCTTAATCGAAACCGATCGACGAAAAGTAAACGTTGGAGATACCATCGTTGTCACGTCAAATGACCATCAGCACCAATTTGCAAACATAGGAGATAAGTTTAAAGTAACTAAGGTAGCTTACGACGTGGATTACTATAAAGTCATGATTGATGGAAAAACACATTGGTTAGGCGGTTTTCAATTAGCCCCACATGAGTAATTAAAGCTCCCTCGAAATCGGGGGAGCTTTTTGTGTAAAAAATCTATTTAGCTTGTGCGGAGTCAGCGCTTGCCTGTAGCCGTCGTTTGGTGCACACCAATCGATTACAGGTGTAGAGCTAAGGGTGTCATGCAAGGCTGGTCACTGAAAGAGAAGAGCAATCCGAAACCCAATCATATACCCGATGATTCCAAGTATCAACGAACTCACAATATAGATCACAGCATTCCATGGTTCTTTCTTATGAAATAGTTGAAAGCCTTCATACATGAAGGTGGAAAACGTAGTATACGCCCCTAAAAAACCTTGTCCAAACAGTAGGTAAGCTCTGTTGCTAAGGCCAGAAGCGGTCAGTACGCCGAGAAGAATGGCACCGGACAGATTGATCACAAAGGTGCCGATTGGGAAAACCAACGTTGAGCATCTCGACAGGATCCGTCCCAGTTGAAATCGAACTAAGGCGCCGAAAGCCCCGCCTATCCCCACGAACAACATTATTCCTCATCTCTTTCTAATCCAAACGATTCTCGTTCCGTTTCTTTTCGGTAGCTTGATACGATTTTTCGAGCAATCACAGAACCCATATAGGCAGAGCCTAGGCCGAGGAGCGTGGAAGCAGTGATGTAGAAGAGAGCAGAACCGTAGTCTCCCTTTTGCATAAGAAAAGCCGCCTCTTTGCATAGTGTCGAAAATGTAGTATAAGCCCCAAGGAACCCGGTGGTTATGCCAGCTTTAAGGTTAGGGTCAAAGTCTTTCCACTCTAAGGAAACGGTAAGGATCAGCCCAATCAGAAAGCTGCCAGAAACATTGATGAGAAAGGTGTCAAGAGGAACGCTACCGTGATACCCCAACGATTCTGAAATGTTAATAGAATACCGAGTCGCGGCACCCAAAAAACCGCCGATCCCTACATAGATGTATTGTTTCATGTTGATCACACTTTTGTAAACCGAAGGATGCCTAAGGACTTCGGTGATGTTATTTGGAAGTTACCGTTTATTATAGCCTAAGTTTCGTCTACAAGCAAACCAAAACCATCGAGAAGTGATACTATTTCTGTTCAAACAGCAGGGAGTTATTAAAAAATCAAAACTTCAGAATTTTTACGGATGATCTGAAACAGTTAGGGTTTGCTATTATCTATGCATCACTTTAACCATTAAAACGCCTTGGAATCCTTCCGATTCCAAGGCGTTTGGTGCAAGGGAGATTAGAATTGTTCTGCATACGCAGCGACCTTAGTGTGAGATTACCAGGGGGCAGCTTCTATTTAACTATAGTAAGTCTGATAGAGTTCCCAAAACAGATTATCGGTGCCATCCTGTAAGGTATACGCATCGAGGTAGTATTGAGTAGAGGCCTTGTTTATGGTGGAAACTTGAGAGGAACTGGCACTCTTGATCAGTTCAAGTTGTGAGATAGCCAAACTATATAATCTCTTATACTCAGCCACAACAGAAAAGGAGTCTTCATAAAAATAGTCCTTACAGTTATTGTAATGCCCTTCGACTAATGCTAGGCCTTCCCGCAAAGAGCTAATGACGAAGTCTAAACGCTTTTCTCCGGACACGGTTTCCTGCAAGTAGGCAATTCCTTCGGCCGTTTTCATGTGTTGGAATTGTATCCGTAGATACACCGCTTCTTCTGAAATGATTTTATAACACCCCATCAATCTGACGTAAGGTTCCTCAGGATAAAGGTTATAGTTCAGCTTGACCGTTTTTGTGGCATCATCCCAATTTACTTCAGCGCCCAGTGCTTCGCTTATGGCTCTAACCGGCAAATAGGTGGTTCCTTCTATGATGAATGGTTCCACAACGTTGCCCTGCACATCTTTCGGAACTATGGTTTCCTCGTTTAATTGAATCCCAATGTTATCGTAGTGTAAGGTAACTTGCTTCTGGTATGCCGCCATGACGGGCAGTCCAAGTCCGATCATCAAGATGGCACAAAGGAAACCAAGGAAAAATCCGTGCAAGTACTTTAACTTCTTCATGAGAACACATCCTTTCCAATCATGCAGGTCGCCTAACTGATGATATAATTCTACCAAATCATATAAAAACTGTCAATTGTGTATTATATAATTATATAATACTATGAATTCATTGTTGATATCGAACAATGTTAAGAATGAGAGTTGCTTTCTACCTGTGCGTTTCACACTCCAAGGAAAAGTCTTGCAATGCCCCTGATTTTACGTTAAGATAGAAAACTGTTGCGACTGACGCAAAAATCCGATTGATCATGGGTTTCCTCCGTATTTTTACAGATACTATCCTGGAGGAGTTCAGCACAAGAGTGCGTCTCAACATGACCAAGAATACTAAGGAGAAAAACGAATGAACCAATTTATGCAGCTCGCATTGGACGAAGCGAAGAAGGGAATGCAAAGTGGAAAAGGTGGTCCCTTTGGTGCGGTGGTGGTCAAGGATGGCACGGTCATCAGCACGGCCAGTAACGAAGTGTTGTTGACCAACGACCCTACGGCACATGCGGAAATCGTAGCGATTCGCAGGGCTTGCCAAACGCTCCATTCCTTTGATCTGACGGGCTGTACCATCTACGCAACCGGAGAGCCTTGCCCCATGTGCCTATCTGCCATTGTGTGGGCAAACATTAAGACGGTTTACTTTGCATTGGCGGCGAACGAAGCGGAAAAGATCGGCTTTCGCGACAGCATGATTTATCGGCATCTTCGCCAAGAAGAGACCATTTTGCATTTGGAGCAGATGGATGCGGAAGAAGTGATGGGACTTTACGAAGCATACGAGAAGCAAGGGAGCTACATTTACTGAGCTCGTTGGAATAACCCTAGGTTTGAACCATTGAAGTCCGTGAGAAGATAAAAAAGAGCCCAGGTAGGTGATTCCTACCTGGGCTCTTTTTGTTGCATGTAAGAGAGGATTAGCGAAACCGGTTTCGCAGTTGCATAATGTTCTGCTCAATGGATTGAATGACCTCCAAAAACGCAGCATCCTCTTTTCCGCTTGGATCGTCCAGCCCCCAGTCCTCCCGATAAAGGCAGGGGAGGGTGGGACACTGCACATTGCAGCCCATGGTAATGACCACGTCAACCGGAGGAAGCTCCGAGAGTAGTTTTGAGTACTGGCTTTGTTCCATATCGATACCATAGTGCTCTTTTAGGATCCGAACGGCGTCTTGGTTGATGCGAGGTTTGGTCTCCGTCCCGGCAGAATAGCTGTCAAACACATCGGCGGCTAAGTGCTTACCGAGGGCTTCTGCTAGTTGGCTCCGGCAGGAGTTGTGCACACAGACAAAAGCTACCTTTGGTTTTTGCTGCATGCACTTACCCTCGAACGTGTTGAATGAGGCGAATTACCTCATCTTTTTTTAAGACTTTGCCATAGGATACGACTTTACCGTCCACCACCAGCGCCGGAGTCGTCATCACGCCGTAAGCCGCGATCTGCGCAAAGTCAGTCACATGGTCAATGGATGGATCCATACCGAGTTCTTTCAGTGCCTGCACGGTAGCGGCCTCTAAGTCATTGCACTTGGCACAGCCACCACCCAACACTTTAACACCAGCGGCACTCTTGTTTTGCTCTGCTTGCTTCATCGTGTCCGCCGAGCAGGTTCCTCCACAACAGGCAGTCTCCTTCTTTTTTCCAAACAGACCCATGATCATTCCTCCTTAGATTAGTAAAAATTGAAATAGGTTAAAGAGATAACCAACGATGATGATTCCCACCGTACAGATGGTGGTAAAGAGCCCCAACAGCTTGGGTTTAATGGCTTTCCGCAACATAATGAGGGAAGGCAGAGACAGGGTGGTGACCGCCATCATAAAGCTGAGGATGGTCCCAAGCTGTGCACCCTTATAGAGCAGGGCTTCTGCCACCGGAATGGTGCCGAATATATCCGCATACATAGGAGCCCCGATGAGGGTTGCTAAAATCACACCTAAGGGATTGTTGCTTCCGAGAACTCGTTCAATCCACTCTTCGGGAATCCAGTTGTGGATGATGGCGCCAATGCCAACGCCAATGAGAATGTAAGGAAACACTTTTTTAAAGGTGGAGATCACTTGATCCCTAGCATACTGGATTCGCTCCTTGCGCGTTAAACTGGGGGATTCAATATCAATGGCACTTGCCGTTCGGATGAAGTCTTCCACATAGGATTCCATGTGGAGCCGTTCAATTATGGTGCCACCGATGATGGCCACAATGAGACCGACCATGACATAAACCAGGGCAACCTTTGTACCGAAAATGCTCATGAGCAGGATCAGACTTCCAAGATCCACCATAGGGGACGAAATCAGGAAGGAAAAGGTAACCCCCAAGGGAAGCCCTGCACTGGTAAAGCCAATGAAAAGCGGAATGGACGAGCAGGAACAGAATGGAGTCACGGTTCCCAACAGCGCGGCGATGGCGTTTGCTCGAATCCCGTGGAAGCGTCCCATGATGAGCTTACTGCGTTCCGGAGGAAAGTAACTCTGAATATACGAGATCAGAAAGATGAGAACGCAGAGCAAGATCGTAATTTTTAAGACGTCATACAAAAAGAACTGGATGCTGCCACCAAGGCGGGTCGAAAGATCCAAGCCCAGGGCAGACAGCAAATGGCCAATTAGGCCGTTTAGCCAGTGCATCCCAAGGATTTGACCTTGCACAAAGTCCCAAATCATTGGCAATCAACCTCATCGTTTTTTGGGGAGCAAGAAAGATCCGCAAAAAACTGGTTCAAGGCACGGAACGTATCACCGTTTAAAGAATAATGGTTCCATTTGCCCTCTTTTCGCACGTCAACCAGCCCGCTTTCACATAGGATTCTCATGTGATGGGATAGGGTGGGCTGCGTAATGTCAAACCGTTCTAGCAGTTTGCAGGCACATTTTTCTCCATCGGATAACATTTGCGTAATTTGCAAGCGGTTGGAATCGGCCAAGGCTTTGCAAATTACCGCCACATCAATTGGATTCATAGCACACCTCACATAGATCAAGATCTATCTAAGTATATGCTGATACATAGATGATTGTCAATGTATAAGATAAAAAAAGAGAAGCTTACCTCAGTAAACTTCTCTTCCGACTAAAACCACTTTTTCAGTTTAAAAAAGATCACCGTTGCCAGACAAACGACGACGCTCAACAGGATCACATAGACATAGCCAAAGCTCCAAGAATACTCCGGCATCTGCAAATTCATCCCAAACCATCCGACAATGAGGGTGAGAGGCAAAAACACCGCGGTAATCACGGTAAAGACCTTCATAATCTGGTTTTGTTCAATGTCAATCTGGGCTTGATACGCTTCTCTCACTTGGGTAATGTATTCTCGCAAGTGAAGTACAGAATTGAGTAGGTAATCCACCCGTCGATCCAACGTGGCCATGCGTTTTTGCAGTTCCTTGGAAAAGGCTTTGTTCTCGTTTTCAGACAGTTCACTGGTAATCATGGTCAGCTGTTCGTAGTAGCGCTTCATTTGAAGCAGTTCGCGACGCAAGCCAATGATTTGCGCCGTCCGGTAGGACTTGGTGCTTTTCTCCACCAAGAGGCTGTCTTCCAAGCTGATGATGCGATCTTCCGTTTTTTCCAAGGCATAGACATCGTTGGCGGTTAAACTATGGAAAAAGCCAACCAATTGTGCGTAGTGATCTTTATTGGAATCGACTTCTCGCATAAGCTTTTCACAGAGTGCGTTGTTTGTCAGAAACAGAAAGTCTGTATCGCTGCAATAGATACAAATTCTTTCTTCGCGAATGGATGGATTTTTAATGTCGCAGAAATGGAAGGAGATGAGATAGGCTCCCTCCTCCAAGGCAAAGCAGACGTGCCGATTGGCAAGAAGCCTGGTATAGAGATCGGAGTCGACATAGTCCTTTAGAAGTTCAACTTCATTCATATTCGTTAGTTTATACATGGTAAGGCTCCTCTGCGCTTCCTTGGAACTCGCTCATGTTGAATTACGTAGGTTGTGGCTTCATTATAGCACAAATGTGAGAGGACGCAACGCCTGCTTGCGTCAAAATTCCTGCTTGACCGCAAGACAGTAGTTGACATGATCCAATGCGGTCATGGCTTGTGTGGGATTCGCTTTGTTGTAGGAAGCAAAGTACTGCTGTGTCATGTCCGTGGGTGTTAGGTGCTCATAAATGAGAAATCCATGCTCGGAAAGCAATGCTTCCACTTCGGAATAGGAGTAGCTTGCCAGCATGGGTTCGTTGGCAGCGCCCGCTAGGATGGCGAGTTTCTGAGTGTGTCCCCCGGCACCGTCCGTGTAGTACCGTTCCTCGGAATAATCAAAGACAAGGGAGCTTCCCGTAGGTAACAAAGGGGCAAGGGAGGCAAGTAAGGTGGAAAAGGCTTCTTTGGATAAATAATACACCAGGCCAAGTAGGCTGCAAAAGCTCCTGCTCTTACTTGAAAAGCGCTCCTGTTCCTGGAGCGTACGTGGCCAGCTTTCCTTGGTCAGATCAGTTGCAACAAAGCAGAGATTTTCCGGAATGGGTATCGATGCGTCCTTTAAGTGGCTTTGTTTATCCTGGGCCGTGGTGGGATGATCGAGCTCGAAGATGCTTAAGTGTTTCGCCCAGGCAGGCTGTCGGTATGCAAAGGTATCATACCCTGCCCCAAGAATGACATATTGCCTGGTCCCCACAAAAGCGGCTCTTTGGAGAGACTGTTCGGCAAAGGCGGCTCGGCCCAGTGGGAGGGGGGATAGTTGCTGATCTACGATGCATCGCAAGGCTTCCTCTTTGGTACCCTCAAAGCCTGGCAGAAAAAACGAAACTCCCTCTAACAGACTGTTTGAGACTTGTTGATAGATAGCGTCGGTCAGTAGTGCCTTTGCCACGTGGTCATCGTATACTTTCACTTTTTTGTGTTCGGAATGATATGCTCTGGCAAAGGCACAAATCAGAGCGGTCATACTCGTTTGTTCCATGATTACATCACCTCCTATTCTTAATACACCAAATGCGGTGGAAAGAGTAGACTTGTTCTTTCCTCCATTTTGTGGTATAGTAAGCATAGAAATTCCAAGAATTTTCCGTCCGTTGCCAATTGGCAACGGATTTTTTTTATATTCTTTTCAAGGAAGCGTTTCGTCAAGAGAACAAAATGGTTCCTGCTGACCATGCTCTGTGTTTGCATTCTGGCATTGCACAACCCAGTCTGGAAGCCCAAATCAAGTGCCACCTTGGAAAACTCAAGGGGGTATCCCCTTGAGAGAAAGAGTTCGCCTCCTCAAACGGATGACTTCGATCAGAGGTCGTCCGATTTCGCGCAGGTATGCAGTTTTTCTCAGGGTCAGTTGCGATGGAATGATCGAAATGATGGCTCCCAGATTGGAAATCTGAACTGGTTAAATTAATATAAGTTGGGCATTTTAAGAAATTCAATTTGCACTATAATGAGGATATTCATCAAGAAAAAAGGAGCTGTCATGCAATGAATAAGGATCGGTATGCACTAAATAAAGAATTGGCTCAAATGCTTAAGGGTGGGGTCATTATGGATGTCACCACTCCCGAACAGGCAAAGATCGCGGAAGCGGCGGGGGCTTGTGCGGTGATGGCATTGGAGAGAATTCCGGCCGACATTCGTGCTGCGGGTGGGGTCTCGCGCATGAGTGATCCACACATGATTCGAGGGATTCAGGAGGCGGTGTCCATTCCGGTTATGGCAAAGTGCCGCATTGGTCATTTCGTTGAAGCACAAATATTAGAAGCCATTGAAATCGACTACATTGATGAAAGTGAAGTGCTTTCTCCAGCCGATGATGTATATCATATCGATAAGACCAAGTTCCGCGTTCCCTTCGTCTGTGGTGCGCGCGATCTGGGTGAGGCATTGCGCCGCATTGCAGAAGGTGCATCCATGATTCGCACAAAAGGAGAACCAGGTACCGGTGATGTGGTACAGGCGGTGCGGCACATGAGAGCGATGAATGCGGAAATTCGCCGTGTACAGCTCCTGCGAGAGGACGAGCTGTTTGAGGCAGCCAAGCAGCTGCAGGTTCCAGTGGAGCTGCTGCGCTTTGTGCAGGAGAATGGGCGCTTGCCGGTTGTCAACTTTGCCGCAGGTGGGGTCGCTACGCCGGCAGATGCAGCACTCATGATGCAGTTGGGAGCCGAGGGGGTGTTTGTCGGTTCCGGCATTTTTAAGTCTGGCGATCCACAAAAGAGAGCCGCCGCCATTGTCCAGGCCGTGACCAACTATACCGATGCCAAACGGGTTGCCGAGCTTTCCACCAATCTTGGGGAAGCAATGGTTGGGATCAATGAAGACGAGATTGCCCTCTTGATGGCAGAACGGGGAAAGTAAGATGACCATTGGGGTGTTAGCACTTCAGGGTGCGTTTGTGGAACACGAAGTCATGCTCCAGCGACTTGGGGTTGACTATGTTGAACTCCGACAAAGCCGGGATTTGGAGCGTCCGTTTGACGGTCTGATTCTTCCTGGTGGAGAAAGTACCGTCATGGGAAAGCTGTTGCGGGAGCTCTCCTTATTTGAGCTGCTCAAACAGCGAATTCAAGGGGGACTGCCTGTGTTTGGAACCTGTGCCGGACTGATCCTTCTTGCGGAGGAGGTTGAGGGCGGCAATCCCTGCTTTGGAACCATGAATATTCAGGTGAAACGTAACGCATACGGCAGACAGCTGGGCAGTTTTCATACGGAAGAAAAAATGGAAGGCTTAGGCAAGGTTCCGATGACCTTTATCCGCGCACCTTACATTGAAGCGGTGGGGCCAAGGGTGAAGGTATTAGCCACCGTGGATCAGCACATCGTTGCAGCCCAACAAGGCAATCAATTGGTCACCGCATTTCATCCCGAATTGTGCGAAGACTTGTCAGTCCATCAACATTTCTTATCCATGCTATCCTAAGAAGAACCCCGTTCAGTGGTCTGCTGAACGGGGTTTTCCTATGGTTGGCCCCGCTGGCAAAGGGCGGGGCTAGACGGATATTTCTTGTTTCGGAGGATGCTGTCGCGCAAAGCTGGTGTTGTCCTTGGTGCGATCCGAGAGGGCTTGGACCGGATTTGGAGAAGATTCGGCGCGATAGTCAATGTTGAAACGCTGCTGATGGCGAGAAATGACCTGGTGGCTCGGAACACTAAGAATGTCTTGATTCACCATCTCTTGGTAGAGGAAGAAAGGATGATCGGGGGGAAGGGTGGAGACGGGAGCATATAACTGTCCATTTGCAGTCAAGGAACCTTGCTTTGCCAGAACCTCGCGCACATAGTCACGCGTATCGTGAAATTGAAGGAGCTTGGGAAAGGTACCGTCCGGGATGACCGACTGCCACTCCGTCCCTTCCAATTGCCGCAGAAGATCTGCTACCTTGTGCAGGTGCGTGATCTCTTGTTGCAAGTGCTGTTCCCATATGGCTTTGATCGCTAAGTCCAGTTCATCCTGATAGAAAGAATAGTAAAGGTAACACTCCATATATTCGTGAAGCAGCCATTGTTCCAACCAGGTGCAGTTGGGATCCAATAAAGAACCGTAGTGGCTGACATGATCCTCTTCAATCATGGCAATTTCCTGATAGAGCTGTCGCCCTACATCATTGTGATAGCTGTTACCTACGTTCATATAAAAGTTCATGGTCTGCTGCTCGGCAGCCGTAATGATGAGGGTATTGAGCTTGGTGCGGATGTCGGCAGTTTTGGCATCGATGGGAGTTTTGACTGAATCGTAGGGGAAGCGATGCTCGGCGATGGTGGGCCGCCCAGGGGTGATATCCACGTAGCTTTTCACCAATTTTTGAGCCGGAATCTGTGCATCCAAATCCAAAAGATTTGCATAGCGGTACAGGTGGTCAAAATCCTCTAGGAGGGCGAAATCCAAGGCCTGCTTGACATAGGCATTGGGCTCGTTCTGGGCAAGCCAAGCGGTCAAATCCACGGCAACATGCTCATACCCGATGGTCGTTTCCAACTGGGTTTCATCGATGGGCTTTAACCAATTGATGTGCTTTTGCTGTTGTTGCTCTATGCGGCGAATGAGGGCTAGTTCACGGCGCAAGTCGTTGTTCTGGCAGTTGCGATGAAATTGATGCTGAAACAAACTTGCCTCGACCTCAATCCCATTCATGAGGATGATGCGGATCTTTGTGTAAGGGTCAATGCTTTGTTTGTTATATGGCTCTGGATACAAGCGGCTCCAAGGGAGAATGACGTCTTCCATTTTGCTGGGCTTTTGTTCAAATGGATTCATCCTAGTGCTCCTTTCGTTTTTCTCTAGTCTTTACCATTCCTTCCAAGTTATACAAATGTAAGCAGGGAAAGGGAATAAACAGGTCGGAATCGGAAACAATGAACCCATGAAGAAAAGGGTGGGTTGATTGCATTGAATACATCAATCGGAAAGAGCATTCATCGAAAGGAAGCCTGGGACAAGGTGTGTGGAAGAGCACAATACGTCGACGACATTCCCTTGGCTGGTGCCCTTTCGGCTCGTCTCTTGACCAGCTCGTGTGCCCATGCCCGGATCAAGGGCATTGTCCTGACGAAAGCCTTATCCATCCCAGGAGTGCAGGCCATCGTCACCGGTGCGGATTGTCCGGAGCACTTTGGGCCTTTGCTACAGGATCGTCCTGCTCTTGCACGTGAGGTGGTGCGCTATGCGGGGGAGCCTGTGGCCATGGTGGTTGCCTTGGATGAAGCCACGGCAGAACAAGCGGTACGCCTGATTCAGGTGCAATACGAACCACTCCCGGTGCTACTGACGCCTTCGCAAGCTTTGGCGCCAGACGCTCCCCTCATTCACAAGCAAAGCAATGGATATAAAAAGGTCATGGAAGACATTTATCCCGAAGTGGGGAGCAATGTGGCAAGCCGGTATCAGATTCGAAAAGGCAAGGGTCAAAAAGCCTTGGAAGCTTGCAAGACCGTTGTGGAGAAGCGGTTCTACCTGCCGCCTTCGGATCATGTTGCCATGGAGGTTCGCTCCGCGCGTTGCGAAATTGCCACCAATGGGGATGTGATGATCACCACAACATCACAAGCCCCCTTTAGTGTACAAACCCAAATAGCCAGTGCCTTCTTAATCCCGTCCGGGAAGGTGCAAGTCAAAGTTCCCTTTGTGGGGGGCGGATTTGGGGGAAAGGCCGCGGTAAGCCTAGAAACCTTGGCCTACTTGGCCTCGCAACGTGTGGGTGGAAAGGCCGTTCGGCTGACCATTCCACGAGAGCAGGATATGGCGAGTACACCCTCCCGCTTAGGCTTGGAGGCGATGATCAAGCTAGGTGCGGATAAGGAGGGAAGGCTTCAGGCAGCGGAGTTTACCTATTATCTAGACTGCGGGGCATATTCCGACAGCGCTCCCTATATGACAAAAGCCATTGCGGTGGATTGCACCGGCCCCTATCGAGTGGAGCACCTATCCTGCGATGCCGTATGCGTGTACACCAACCGCACCTATGCCACCTCTTTTCGTGGTTTCGCGCATGAATCCTACACCTTTTGTGTGGAGCGAACCATGGATATCCTGGCCAAGGCCTGTGGGAAGGATCCTTTGGAGTTTCGCCTCCTCAATGCCATACGGCCTGGTGATTTGACCCCTACCCAGGTCTGCTGTACGAACAGTCTCATGGGAGATTTGCCAGGCTGCCTCACGCACCTTAAAAGCCTAGGGGAGTGGGAAGGGGCAAAACCGGTTCAGATTAAAGCAGATACGGTGCGGGCCCAAGGGGTATCGTGTTTTTGGAAAACGGAGAATCCGCCCACCGATGCCGTATCTGGTGCACTCATTACCTGCAACGAAGATGGAAGTCTAAACCTCCATACCGGTGTGGTGGAGATGGGTTCGGGAGGGCAAACTCACCTGGCTCAGATATTGGCGGAGAAATTTAAAATTGATGCGCAGCAAATTCATGTGGTGATGGAGGTGGATACGCGTGTATCTCCCGAACATTGGAAGACCGTCGCCAGCCTGACCGAGTACATGGCAGGAAACGCGGTGTTGCAAGCGGCCGATGATCTTCTGGGGCAGTTCAGGCGCAATGGAGCATTGGCACTGGATTGTCCGGAAGAAGAGATTGCGGTGTCTCATGGTCGTGTGTACTCCATCAAGAATCCAGAACTGTTCATAGCGTGGAAGGATATCGTAAAGGGCTACAAAACTCCCAGCGGCACTTCACTGGGGGAACCCATCCTGGGGCGTGGCGGCTTCATGCTCAAGGGCTTATGCTTGTTGGATCCCGTGACCGGGCGAGGCAGAACCGGACCGGACTGGACCGTGGGTGCTCAGATTGTGGAGATTGAGGCAGACCTGAGACGGTACACCTATCGCATTCTAAGAGCCACCACGGTGATGGATGTGGGCAAAGTCATCAATCCCGAATCCATGCGGTCGATGGTTGCAGGCGGAATGGCAATGGGCATTAGTTTGGCCAGCCGTGAGTATTGTTCCTACGATGCAAAGGGGATCCCTCAAGCCCCGAACCTTCGCACCTACAAATTGATGCACATTGGACAAGAGCCAGACTACCGTGTGGGATTTCTGGAAACGCCCAAAGAAGATTCCCCCTACGGGGTGCGAAGCTACGCAGAGCATGGCATTCTTGGCATTCCGGCGGCTCTGGGGAATGCCCTTTCGAGCGCCTTCCAACAGGAGTTTTGCTCCCTTCCGATCACTCCGGAGATGATTTGGACCATGGCAAAGGAGCGTGAACAATGATTCCGTTTGAATTTACCTATTGCCGTCCGGATTCCTTGCAGGAAGCGGCCCAGGCCTATGAGCAACTGCAAAGGGAGGGCAAGTCTACCCTTTACTATGGTGGAGGCAGTGAGATCATTACCATGTGCCGAGGGGGCAGCCTTCAGCCGGGGGCAGTCATTGACCTGAAAGCCATCCCGGAATGCACCCAATTTCATCTGGATGAGGAGCATTTGCACATTGGAGCGGCTTGCACGCTCAATCAAATTAAGGAATCGAAGGTATTTCCCCTGCTAGGGCTGGCCTGCGGAAGAATTGCGGATCATACTAATCAGTGCCGCATTACCTTGGGGGGGAATCTTTGTGGTACCATCCTTTACCGAGAAACCAGTCTGCCACTCCTCCTATCCGATGCCATGGTCACGCTCATGGGGCCAAAGGGGGAACGAAGGCTTTCATTTAAGCGTGTCTTTCTCGGTAGCATGCAGCTGCACGATGGGGAATGGATCGTTGCGGTGCACATTCCCAGATGGGCCCTGTCGGCGAAGTATGCACACATCAAACATACCACCAATGAAAAGATCGATTATCCTCTCGTCAGTGTCGCAGCCCTCTGGAAGGGAGATCACTTGCGCGCCGCATTTTCTGGTGTTGTTTCGTATCCGCTCCACAGTGAAGCCATCGATGCCGTTCTCAACGACCATGCCATCCCGTGCCAAACTCGCGCGGAACAAGTGATCCGTTTGCTGCCGGAAGCGCCACAGCAGGATGTGGAGGGCTCAAGGGCATATCGAAGCTTTTTGCTCACCAACACCTTGACTACCCTTTTGGAGGAGTGGGAACATGGTTCGATATGATAAAAAAAGCGTAATCACCCTATCGGTGAATGGTGCGCTGCAGGATGTGGTGGTGCGCCCTTCCGATCTGCTGCTGGATGTGTTGCGGGAACAACTTGCCCTGACCGGGGCAAAGCCTGGATGTAAAAATGGCGATTGCGGTGCTTGCACCGTCATGGTGGACGGCTGGCCCATCAAAGCCTGCCTTATGCTTGCTGTCGAAGCAGAGGGACACGAAATTCTGACCGTGGAAGGTCTGGGTGGAGCGACCGCTGTACAAACTGCTTTTGTAGTCGCAAATGCTTTTCAATGTGGATACTGTACGTCCGGTTTTTTGATGGTTTGCCAAGCCCTACTCACACAGCATCCCCAGATGCCGGAAGAACATGTCGTTGAAGAGTGGCTGCAAGCCAATTTGTGCCGCTGTACCAGTTATCAGGAGATTCGAAATGCTGTAATGTTGATGTATGAAGCGCAAAGCTAAGAGGAGGGTGCCATTGTTGCACCCTCCTGCTTGTTTAGTACCAACTCTTAGAAAATTCCCATGATGGTTTTGTACTGCGAATCCGTGAGCTTGATGTGATAGAAAAGCTCATAAAAGCGTTTGACCTCTTGCTTGATGTCAAGCTGATATTGCTCAGGGTAGAGGAGGTTTCCCAACCAGGTAATCCCCAGAATTTGATTGACGGAGGGCGGATTGTTGAGAAAGTGGTAGGGGACATGAGGGATGCAATAGACACGCTGGTTTGCAACAGCGCTTAATTCCTGCCAGGCAGAATCTTGCAAAATTCGTTGATAGAGCGTTGGTCCATCCACCAAGATGACGTCTGGATTCCAATTTAAAAGCTGCTCAAAGGAGACCTCGCTGCCACCTCCCGAACTTACCTGTTCCACATCCGCCACATTTTCGGCCCCAACCCGTTCCAACACATCCGCATGAAGAGAACCGGCGGCGTTGGTCATGAGACCCGATTCCCCCATGGCCAGATAGACCCTGGTTTTTTCGCGATTCTTCCGTGCTTCTTTAATGGCATCGGCTTTTTGCAGGGTTTGTTTGCAGTAGGTGGATAGCACTTTGGCTCGTTCCGGCTCCCCTATGAGGTCACCCAGCATAGTATAGGCTTCGTCCATAGAGTCCAGGGTTGCGGAGATAAACACGGTGGGAATGCCTACCTGCTTTTGCAGCGCATCCATATCCTTTTTTTCGGTCTTTTTCGCTTCGCCAAGATCAAGAATTACATTGGGGGCAGCCGCAGCCAAGGCCTCCATATTTAAACTGACATTTTTTCCATAGAATTGTCCAAACTTGGGAAGGCTCCAGTACTTTTGATCGATGTATTGTTTGGCTTCGTCAGAAAAATCACTGGAAAGACCCGACAAACGATCGGGCACCAAGGTGTATAGCATGAGTTGTGCAATGGGGCCAGAGGGGGCAAGGGATTCAATTTTGTTTGGGATGGCAACGGAACGCCCCACGCTATCTACGAAAATACGAACCTGTTTCGAGGTAGGGATCACTTGGGATTGGCTGCCGCAGCCGGCTAGGAATAGGGAAAACAGGAAAAAAACCAGTATTCCCCAGGAAATTGACCGTTTCATGCAAGGCTCCTTCCATAATTGAGTTCAAATTACTACAAGATAACAGATCAGCTTCGCTCAAACGAGAGGCACACAGCTTGGAATTCCTCCGAGCGTCTGCACGAGCATGGGGATTCCATAAATGCGCTCCAGGAAAGCGGCGTCCAATCCCTCCCGTGGGGAGGGAAGCGAGTAGATAGTTTTATTCTGGAGAATCAACGCCTCATCGGCATAGCGCAAGACATGTTCGGGATTGTGTGTCGACATGAGTACCAAATAGTTGAATTTGGTCAGTTCTTGTATCTGCGCAAGAAGCAGGCTTTGGTTCCCGTAGTCAAGATTGGCACAGGGTTCATCCATGATAAGAATGGGTGCCTGCTGGGCAATGGCCCTTGCAATGAGAACCAGTTGCTGCTCCCCTCCGGAAAGGTGATCGTAGCACCGATGGGCTAGATGCGAGATACCAAGAATAGAAAAAGCCTCTTGGGCTACGGTCATCTGTGTCTTTCCTGGACAGGCGATGGGAGAAAGTTGCGACGTGGTACCCATGAGGACAAGATCCAATGCGCGATCGGAATAGTGTATCTTACTTCCTTGTGGGATATACGCCATGGTTTTTGCCCGTTCCTTTCGGGACAAGGAGGATAGATCCCGCTTGCCCACCAAGACCCGGCCCTGTTTCAACGGGAGCAGTCCAAGGATGCAGCGCAGGAGGGTGCTTTTCCCGGCTCCGTTGCATCCTAAGAGACAAACCAAGTTTCCATACGCAATCTCAAACGAGATATCGTCCAAGACCAGGGAAGCAGGAAATCCAAAGCTGAGGTGTTCCACGCAAAGGCTCACATGCGGCCTCCTTTCTTAAGAATAAAAAACAAACAAAAGGGGGCACCCACAAAGGCAGTCAAAATCCCAATGGGGATTTCGCTGGTCGCCATCAAGCGGGATACGTTGTCAGCCAGCATCAAAAAGCTAGCACCCAGGAGCAGGGAAGCGGGGAGAGCACGTGAAAAACTGCTCCCCACCAACAGCCTGGCGATATGCGGAATTACAAGACCCACCCAGCCAATCAGGCCGGAAATGGAAACACAGGCCGCGGTGATCAAGGTAGCACAAAGGACGACTAAGGTGCGAAGTGGTTTGACCGGAATTCCCATAGTGCTTGCCTCTTCATCCCCCACCGTCATGACGTTGATATTCCATCGGAATAGAATAAGGAGAAGAATGCCGAGGAGAATCACAGGGGCAGAGAAGCAAAGATCCCGGGTACGGATGGAAGCCAGAGAACCCATAAGCCAATAGGTGATGGCAGGAAGCGTATTTGTGGGGTCGGCAACCAACTTGATGTACGAGATCCCGGCAGAGGCGAGGGAGCCGACCATAATGCCAGATAGGATCAGGCAGAGCATTTGGTTCCACTGCACCTTCGAATTCATGAGTAGGACAAGGGCAAGGGCACAAAGGCCTCCAGCAAAGGCGGTCAAGGTAGTGAGGTGATAGTCTAGGCCGATGAGAAGTCCGATTGCCGCGCCCAGGCAGGCCCCATTGGATGCTCCAAGCATATCAGGAGACGCCATGGGATTCTGAAAAATTCCCTGATAGGCACAGCCAGAAGCAGACAGACCGGCGCCGATCAAAGCGCCCATCAGGACGCGGGGAACGCGAATTTGCAGGAGTACCGTCTCCACCTGACTTGTCCAAGTAGCGTCCATTGGAACAATTTGGGACCATAACACCTTTATGACGGTGAGAGGGTCAATGGGATAGCGCCCTAGTCCAAGGGATGCCATCAGTAGGATTAAGAAGAGAAGCGTCAGAATCAACAGGCGAGTGCGATTTTGCTTGTTCGTGAGCAAAACGAACACCTCTCATCGGTAGAATACCATCGCTTATGGTGCGGTTGTCCATCAAAAATGGGAACAGTACGCTTTGATTCCCAGTAAAGAGGTTGGTTGCAGAAAGCAAATACGATAATACCTATGCTTGTTTCAGGGGATTTAGTATTCGAAGTTTAGGTACAGGCTGGCAGGCGAGGCACCGATATTTTTTGGTTGACAAGCCAGGCTCCGTGACATATAATGCAGAGGCAAGTGCATACACTGGTAGGTGAGGCTTTCGAAAGAAACGGGAGCTAAAACTGGTTCATGGGAATCCTTATGACTGCCGAAGCAGTGATAGGGATTTTTTGTGTTTTCAAAAAGAAATTAAGGAGAGGACGGCAAATGAAACAGCAAACTTCAACCAAAGCATTTGCAATCCTGAGTACTGCGAGCGTCATCAGCAAGACCCTTGCCTTTCTCTACTTGCCGATCCAAGCCATGCTCGTCCATGACTTCGGGAATGGGGTCATTAGTGCTGGCTTTAAGCTATATATCTTGCTGTATGCCTTGACCAATGCGGGATTGCCTCTCATCATCTCAAAGTTCATTGCCGAGCAAGTGGATGCAGGTGATTACAAAGGGGCTTTCCTTGTGTTTCGCAGCGCATTCACCATTTCCCTTGCCCTGGGTCTGCTCTCCTCTCTGTTCACCTTCTTTGCCTCCGGGCTCCTTGCGGCCTGGTGTGGCATGCCGGAAGCAAGGTTAATGTTTCTATGCATTGCCCCCGCCTTCCTATTTTCAGCGGTTTCCTGCGCCATGCATGGCTATTTTCAGGGACGACACACCATGACCCCCACCGCGCTGGCTCAGATTTTGGAACAATTGGTGAACTCCGGCTTGACGGTGCTGTTCGAGGTTCTGTTGTTCCGCTTCGCCATTCAGAGACAACTGGATGCCGTTTCCTATACCGCAGCAGGATCTTCCATTGCTACGGTGGTCGCGGTGGCAAGCTCCGCTCTGTTTTTGACCGGCCTCTTTCTCTTGGATCGCCATCGGAACCGGGCCTGGGAAGCGAGCCAGCAATCCCTCGTCTCATCCCATCTGAGGGCACGGGATGTGTATCGGCGGCTGTTAAGCTTTATGCTTCCCGCCATGCTAACGGTGCTTGCCTCGGGGGCAATGGATCTGATTGATACCAGGATGTGCATTCCCATGCTGGTGTCCAGTGGGTATAGTACGGAACAGGCCTATTCTCTCTTTGGCATATACGCCACCAAGTATCAACGGCTTCTTACCTTGCCCTTGCTCTTTGCGACCCCTATGGTGACCGCCATCATTCCTGCCCTGTCCGCCGCCCATGCCCGAAAGGAAACGGCGACGTTTTTGCATAAGGTTCAGCAAGCGTTTCGGATGAACTGTATTGTGGTACTGCCGATTACGGCTGCCATTGCCCTCCTATCCAAGCCAGTGATCACCTTGATTTTCCTCGCCGAAAACAAGGGGGCCATGTTGCTGAGCGTCGGCATTTGGGCGGCCGTACTCTTTACCGTACAGACGATCCAATCGGGGGTACTCATTGCACTCAATCAACCTCGAATCCCTCCGCTATCGATGTTGGCCGGCATGCTTGCCAAAATTGCCTGCAACTACTTTCTCATTCCGATTCCTTCCATTCACATCTATGGGGCACTCATTGGCAATGGATTGGCGCTCTTGATTTCCATCGCAATCAACCAAGCCTTCATTCACAAAAGCCTTGGGCAATCCATCCCCATTTGGTGCTTTTTCAAGATGCCTTGGATTGCTTCTATGCTGATGGGACTGATGAGCTTGGGTGTGTATACTGGCTTATATGGACTGTTCCAACTGCTATCCCTTGGTACGATTTGGGCCAATGATCTTGCCCTTTTATTCACGGTTCCGTTTGGTGCGGTGGTGTATTTCATCCTAAGTGTTCGCATGAGGATCATTCATCCAGGGGATTTGGAACAATTGCCCTGTAAGAACCTTGTTTTGATGCTTTCTAACAAGATCCCATTTCTTACGTTTCCGACGCTTCAATCTGAAGTCCATGACGGCGATGGCCGAGAACAATAAAAATCCGAACCTTCCCATTGGAAGGTTCGGATTTTATTTTGAAACGATCGCTAGAAAGGAGACAAAGACCTTACTTACAGTATACCTCAACGTAATACTCGCGGCACTTATCGATAATTTCCATGGCAGCTTCACGCCCCTGCTCTTCATTGACAACGGTTTCCTTGCCCTCTAAATGCTTGTACACTTGGAAAAAATGGCGCATCTCAGAAAACAGGTGAGGCGGCAAATCGGAGATATCGCGGTAGGAATTGTAGGTGGGATCGCTAAAGGGAATGGCAATGATCTTTTCATCCAACTTTCCACAATCCAACATGGTAAAGACCCCAATGGGGTAGCATCGCACTAAGCTCATGGGGTGAATCACTTCACTCGACAGAACCAACACATCCAGTGGATCGCCATCGTCCGATAAGGTGCGGGGAATCAGCCCATAGTTTGCGGGGTAATGGGTTGAGGTATGAAGGATACGGTCCAGAATAATGAGTCCCGTTTCTTTATCGAGCTCGTATTTTTTCTTCGAACCCTTTTCGATCTCGATCACCGCGACAAAATCTTCCGCAGCAATGCGAGAAGGGTTCATATCATGCCAAATATTTGACATCTTGTGTTCATCCTTTCCACCGAACCCCTAAGAATTCTTTCCCCGATCCATCTGGAGAAAACTCGCAACGGGGATTCAAATGTGTCGTCATTGTCTCCGTATTCTATCATTCTTTTTGAACCGTGGCAAGGGGAAAGCGATCGGACTTCTGCATCTCGGGTGGATTGAAATTGTGGAAGAGAAGATCCCGAATGCGATATCTCATGGGTTTTTCGAGAGCCTTTTAAGAATGGATTTCATGCTAAGAGCCGTGCCTTTTTTGGGACGGCATGACAGTATTGTTCCGGTAAGTGGACATACTAGTTTCAATTGACGAGAGAATATGGTACCCTTTGGGTGTGGTGTTTTTCCATTGTGATTTTGTTACAGTCAGAACCCAGCAAATATGCCATAATGCTAACAGAAACAACGAGGTGATTGTGTATGTCAGATGTCATTATTATTGGAAATGGACCTGCCGGCATTTCCGCTTCTTTATATACCAAACGAGCCGGCCTTACGACTACGGTGATCGGAAAAGACTATGGTGCCTTACAGAAAACCGATCAAATCGATAACTATTATGGATTTTCAGAAACCATCACGGGAACCGAGCTTTTAGAAAACGGACTTCAGCAAGCAAAACGCTTAGGGGTAGAGTTGGTAAGCGCAGAGGTGCTTGGCTTGGATTACGATACACAGTTTACTGTCAAAACCTCACAAGGTGACTTTTCCGCCGCCGGACTTGTGTTGGCAACTGGGGCCCAGCGTACGGCCCCGAGAATTCCAGGACTTGCGGAGTATGAAGGAAAAGGCGTTAGTTATTGCGCGGTCTGTGATTCCTATTTCTATAGAGGAAAAGACGTTGCTGTCCTTGGTTGCTGTGACTATGCCTTGCATGAAGCCATGGAACTACTGCCGCTTGTAAACTCCGTGACCATAGTAACGAATGGAGAAACGCCTGGCGTAGCAATTCCTAGTGACATCCAGGTAATCACCACACCAATCCAGGAATTCGTGGGAGAGGACACCATAAACCGTGTGTTATTCCAGGATGGCAGCCAGATATCCGTGGCTGGAATCTTTATTGCTGTGGGCGTTGCAGGAAGCAGCGACCTTGCACGAAAGATTGGGGCTCAAACGCAAGGGAACAAAATTATGGTGGATGACACCATGGCAACCAACATACCCGGATTCTATGCGGCCGGGGATTGTACGGGTGGTATGCTTCAAATTGCAAAAGCAGTCTATGAGGGAGCACAAGCCGGAACTCAGTTGGTGAAGTATCTGCGCAAGCAAAAGAAAGCCTAACCTCAGTTTAATCTTGCGGTTAGGGATCGATTGGAACAGAAAGGAGAATGTATCATGAAGCCTTTTATAAAATCGAAGGAAGAAACTAAGATGAGTGACCAGTGTTTGGGTACGTATTCCGGTTACGGGATGAAGGAAGAGCTCTTTCAGAAGGAAAACGGTGAATTCTTCCTGATGGGGAAGGGTGGCCCATCCACAAAATACGCGGTCCATTGTTGCGGAAACTTAATCGCAGGAAGTAAAATTACGCCGCTCAGTGTAGAATCTGCACAGCAGTGGGCAAAGGAAAAGCTCACGGAAGAGGACTATGGAGCCCTATTTCCAAAGGCAGGTGATCTTACATGACGACCATGCTTGCAAGGGTACAGGAGAAACAAGACGCAGCGCTATGGGTGATGGATTTAGATACCTCACAGGAAGTATTGGTAAAGGGTGAGACTCTCTCGCTCCTTGCTCCAAACGATGTGATTGAAGTTACCTTTGACGGAATGAAGACGAAAAGCACCCCTCTACAGATCTATGCCAGTGATATTCGCCTGATCTCTTCCTGTGGATGCTCTCACGTTCATGCGGATTGATCCGTTCCATTTTTCCAGAAAACAAGGCAAAAAAGCACTCTGAAGCTTGCTCAGGGTGCTTTTTTTTACCTGCCTTCTTGTAATTTAAAAAGAAGAAACTACTATTTGTATCAAAAAATCGCGAAATACCCTTGCACTGACCCAACGCAAGTGCTATATTGGGACTTGTGTTCACTTTCGACGCTCTTAGAACGAATCCTTGAGCGCCGTCCAAGTAGAGGTAGAATTTGGGGGGTTTTTCTTGGTTACGCAATTGTATTGGGATCTTAGAGAGGAATTTCGTGGCTATACGCTGGGGCGTTTGGGACGCGATTTGATGGCTGGTCTTACCGTGTGTGCGGTCGCTTTGCCACTGGCGCTTGCCTTCGGAGTCAGCAGTGGGGCCACCGCTGCGGCTGGTTTGGTGACGGCCATCATTGCAGGTGTGGTCATCGGCTTATTGGGGGGAGCGTCTTACCAAATTTCCGGGCCCACCGGTGCCATGAGTGCTGTACTCATTGCCATTGTGGCGCAACATGGGCTTCAAGGGGTATTTTTGGCTTGCTTTGCCGCAGGGGTTGTATTGCTACTTTGCGGACTATTTCGTCTAGGGCGTCTCATCAGCTTTATCCCAATGCCGGTGATTATGGGCTTTACCTCCGGGATTGCTCTCATCATCGCCATCGGGCAGATCGACGCTTTCTTTGGCACCGTTTCGCAAGGAAGCACGACCTTGGAACGGCTTGCTTCCTACGGAAAATTGGGCTTTCATCCCAACCTTTCGACCACCTGCATTGGCCTTCTCGTTGTGGCAGTGATGGTCTTTTGGCCCAAAGCATGGGGAAAACGGGTACCGGGCTCCCTGGTTGGCATTGTACTTGCGACCGGGATCACGGCACTGTTGGGCCTGTCCGATCCAGCCTTGGTGGGAGAGATCCCCAGAACACTGGTGTTACCCGACCGCCTTTCTTTTTCTCAAATCAACTGGTGGAGTCTGCCGGATTTGATTCCATCGATTGTGACCATTTCAGCCTTAGCCATGATTGAGAGCCTGCTTTGCGGTGCCTCTGCCTCTCGCATGAAGCAGGAGACATTCCATGCAGACCGGGAGCTGGTTGCACAAGGCGTGGGCAATCTTTTGTTGCCCTTTTTTGGTGGCGTTCCGGCGACGGCGGCCATTGCCCGTACCAGTGTGGCCATTCGTTCGGGAGAGGAAACCAGGCTTACCAGTGTGTTTCATGCAATCTTTTTATTACTCTCCATGCTGTTTCTGGCCGATGTCATGGCGTGCCTCCCTATGTCGGCCTTAGCGGGAGTTCTGATGGTCACAGCGTTCCGCATGAACGAATGGTCTGGCATTCGATACCTATTTCATCGTGGCTTTAAGTCCGGGATAAGTCAGTACTTACTTACCATGGCCACCACGGTGATCTTTGACCTAACGGTAGCCATTTTCATTGGTGTTCTCTATTCCGCGGTTCTGCACATGAGCAAGTCCCGCATCCTTGTGAGCTTTTCGGATATTGATCCTTCCAGAATGCAAGGGAGTGAGGCAGCGGTGCTGCCGCAGGATGCCTGCGTAGCTTACGTGACCGGTTCGCTATTTTTTGGTGCGGTCTCGGAGTTTCAGGAAGCTTGTTCGCATCTGCCGGATTGCCAGCAGGTCATCTTTTCCCTGCGTGGCATGCCGTCCATCGATGTGTCAGGCGTGCAGTGTTTGCTAGAACTCATAGAGAGCCTACACGAGAGGGGGATCGAGGTCTTCTTTTGCGGCGTGGCTGAGGAGGTCAAAACCTATTTTGACCGATCGGGTGTTACCGAGGCAGTGGGAGGCGAGAGCGCGTTTTATTGGAGCGCGGATATGGCCCTTCTATCCTTAGGAAAAGCAGCATAAAGAGAAAGAAGCAAGTGGGAAGCTCCCACTTGCTTTTCTTATGCGCTTGCTGGTTATTCCCCTAGAAGGGTTTTGATGTTCTGAACGAGATTTGCTTCCGTAATTTCACCAATGTGTTTGTTGACGATTTTTCCATTGGCATCGATGAAGATGGTCGCGGGATAGGCACGAAGGCCATACATGTTCATGGCATTCCCTTCGGTATCATAAAAAACCGGGAAGGTATAGCCCGAGCTTTCGATATATTTTTTGCCATCGTCGCTGTTGCGTTCTGCCTTTACGTCGTTAAGCATGATGAACTTGACCTTGTCGCTGTATTGCTTATGCGCGGCGGCAAAGGCAGGCATTTCCTTTTTGCAATGGGGGCAGCCGGAGTACCAGAAATTCAGAACCACAGGCGTTCCTTTGAAATCCGCTAGGGTAAAGGTTTTTCCCTGCGCATCTTGCATAGAAATGTTGGGGGCGGTCGCCAAGGCGGCGACTAAGGTGCCGTACTCGTCATCGGCACTGCTAGGGGTAGTGATTTCGGTTTGTGCCATGGTGTTTGAGGTGACCTCGCCGGTGTTGGGGTTCACCCGATCGCGATACATGTTATAGAAAAAAATGGCCAGGGCGAGGACAACAACCAGACTAATTAGGGTTACGCCTAAACGCCGTTTGTCGTTTCTTTCATCGGTTCGTTCGTTCACAATGATTCTCCTTTGTGTTTTTATAGACTAAATAGATTGAGTAACTTTCCCAGCTGACCAGTCATCATGAGTAGGCCAATGAGAACGAGTAAAAGTCCACTGATAAAGTTGATGATTTTGTAATTACGCTTAATAAAATCGAAGGCACGTTTGAGTTTATCAATGAGCAGAGCGGACAAAATAAAGGGAATTCCCAAACCTAAGGAAAAGCAAAGTAACATGAGGGTTCCTTCTAAAGCCGAGCCACTGGCAGAGGCCATGGCCAAGGCCGAACCGAGAAAGGCACCCACACAGGGCGTCCAGCTGAAGGAAAAGATCATGCCAAATACCATGGCTTTAAAAAACCCGAGGTTTTGGGTATTGGCGGACTTCATTCCGTTCATGCCAAAGATCGGTTTGATGATCCCCATAAAGCCCAGTCCAAAGAGGATGACGATGGCACCTAACACGATGTTGACCGCGGTAGCGTAGTTTTGCAAAAAGCTTCCGATGGTGCCGAAAAACAGGCCGAGGGCAACAAAGATGATGGTAAATCCAAGCACGAAGCCGAGGGCATTTTTTAAGGTTTTTGCACCTCGATTATGGTCGCTATCTGCAGCAAAGTAGCTGACATAAATGGGGAGTAGCGGCAATAAACAAGGAGAAATAAACGAAATAACACCCTCCAAGAGAGAAATAAGATATTGCATATATTCACACTACTTTACTGACGTTTTTCAAGATAAGGAATCATTAATACATCCTAGCTATCCCCCGGTTTCCCTTGGATTATTCTTCTTTCCTATGATTTTGATGTCAAAAGAAACGAGCGCGGTCATCGCAACGCATTGCGATGACCGCGCTAAAGATTTAAAACGAAAAGCTTAGGAGAGCAAGGTGGCAAGTGAGAACTCCTGCAGTGGCCAACGGCCAGTGACCCGATTCTGCTCCCAGGGAAGGTAGTCTACGCAGCACAAGGTCTTAGCATCATAGAGCAGGGCCACACCCCGGCGTACACCGGGTTTCGGAGCAGTCGCTTGGCTTGAGGCAAGTCGCTTCACAGCTTTTGCCAGTTGGGCGTCCTCACGATACAAGCAGGGGGGCAGGCGGCCTGAGGCATTACTTGCAAGACGATCCCGCACCAGAGCATCCCGTAAGGCTTCCGGAATGACACCGGGAAGGGAGCATAAGTACTCTTGCAAAAATGCGGTGTAATCATCCAGGGAAACCTTTGCTTGGATTCCTGCATGCCGGGATGCTAAACCAAGAGTTGCGTAGAAATCAAAGGGTGTTAGGCCACAGGCACGAATCACATAGGCGGCGGTCAGAAGAAAACGACCGGAATTGTAGACCCGATCCAGCGCATCCTCTAGGTCGTGCAACAGGGCAAGATCCTCTGGAGAAAGCCAAGGGGTGGAGAGAACTTCATAGGGCGGGATCTCGCTGAAGGAGCAGGGGTAATTCTCTGGCTCACTTCGCATGGCACTGCCATGCAAGAGCTTTAGAAATCCCAGCTGCAGGCAATGGGCGCCAAGGGCATAGCCCTTGTTCACACTTTCGGCAAAGCGAGCCAAGCGTTCAAAGGGCAAGCCGGCAATCAGGTCTATGTGGATGTGCAAATTCCCCATGGCCACCAGTCGGCGAATGTTCGCCTCTAAGCGATGGAGATTCGTTGTGCGATGGACGGCGTTTAGGGTTTCTTCGCAGAAGGACTGCATGCCGATTTCCAACTGAACGGCTCCAGCCGGCATCTGCTCTAGTAAGGAAGCGGTGGACTCCTGCAAGATATCCCCCGCAATTTCGAAGTGAAAGCAAACACCCGCTGGGATTTTATTGCCGTACTGCCTTAGGATACATTGAAGAATCCCATTGGCGTGCGCTACATTTGCGTTAAAGGTTCGATCCACCAACTTAACCGTGCGGGTTCCACTGCTGGCAAGCAGCAGTAAATCGGCCTCCATCTCACGCTGACAAAACCAACGGGGCATCCCACAACGACCGGAAAGGCAAAAGGCGCAGGAATAGGGGCAGCCACGGCTGGTTTCTAAGTACGCAATGCGACCCTTGAGGGCATCGGCATAGCCCACCGTGAGTGGCGAGGGGACCGCAGCGGAAAGGACACAAGGAGGGCGAACATAGATCGTGCCATCTTCCTGCCTTCCGCAAAGTCCTTCGATGCCATCTTGGGCTCCTTGGGGCAAATGCTTGGGGGTATCGCTTGCAAACAAGGCAGTCAGAAAAGCGGGGACACTCTCTTCCCCTTCCCCGGATAGGATATAATCTACGGCCTCATTTTGCTGGAGCACCTCTTTGGCACAATAGCTGACTTCCGGCCCACCCAAGACGATGATGACCTTAGGAAGGATCTGTTTGATGGAGCGACAAAGCGTCAAGGTCTGGCTGATATTCCAAAGGTAGCAGGAAAAGCCAAGCACCGCCGGGGCACTGGCAAGCAGGCGCTGGAGCACCTCGGTAATGGGCTGGTTGATCGTTGCTTCCACAATCTGGACGTGAGGGTATAAGTGCGGGGCATAGGCCTTGACTCCTGCGGCAAGACACCACGGTGCCGGGGAAGCATGGATATATTTTGCATTGAATACACTGAACACAATGGAACCTTCCACGGCATAATCTCCTAAATCATAAGATGATAAAATGTCTTGGGGGAGCAGATTTCGAGATAAAAAGTTGGGAGAGGGAAAGACCTTCTTAAGCCTTTCTTACGTAATATGAACACGAACCCCGTTGACTTCCACCCCTTCGTCTGCCCGGATGAGAAGATACCGAAGACCGCCAATGATCCGCGTCTGCACCAAATCACTCCGCTCGGGATTCACTTGAATGGTGACATCTGGGGTTTTGATTTCCAGCTTTTTTTGGTCTGCAATGTTCTGAGGACTCAGTTCTGTGTCCGCACCAAAGGTCTCGTCGAAGGCTTGCTCGAAAGTAGATACCCGAGGTTCCGTCACACCGCAGCTATGTAGTAGCTTTTTGACACTGTCCTTCGTGACGCGACGAGGAGGTGCCTCCTTGTTGGCGCGGTTTTCTTCGATGAGCTCACAGAGTTCCTCGTGCACTGCTTGTACGAGATCCAGGTTGCAATCCTCTGCCAGTGAATCGCAAAGCAGGGAATGAAAGCTCTCCTTTTGGACGGCGGCAGGCAAGGGGAGATCACTGTGAAAGATGGCATCCACAAATTCCGTGTGGTGCTCGGCGGTATCACGAGTGTAGTAAAGAGCATTATATAGGTTGGTGCTGCGATCGTCAAAGGCGGGAAAGATGAAGCCCAGTTCGGGAGGGGATACAATCCAATCCAACTTGCAGTTATAGAAGCTGTTCTCATGCAGGTAATATCCCAAGGCTGGTTTTGTCATCTTGATGGGGCAAACGCTGCAAAGGATGTAAGAGTATGCCTCCGACGAAGCATCGGCTTGTGTCTCATCATCCGCAGAGCGGAAGGGCACATCGTAAGTATCATGGGCCAGAAGAATCAGGTAATTTTCCGGCAGGGAGAGACTGGCGATGACACGCTCGAAAAAAGTTTTCACCGCGGCCTCCTCGCTTAAGGAGGAATTTCGCAAGTTCATGAGTAGCTTGTGTTCTTCACTATGGACCACCTGCTCGGTGGAAAAGGCAAGATCAATGAGGTTTTTTCCAAGAGTTCCACTCAAGGTTCGCTTTAGAATGGATAGGAATTTTTCGCTTTCTTCCTGGGACATTAGAGCAAGGGCTTGATTAAACTCCGATAGGATTTCTCCTCGGTCATTCACATAACACCCGCGAATGTGTGTAATGTTGCTTTTGTCGTATTTAAATCGACGCCGAATTTCGGCAATTTCTCGTTCGTTCATACGTTCCTCTTCTATGTTAGATTCGCTTGTTACCATAAGCTGTGGCTTTTCTCAAGGCTTTCTTATTATACCATAGTCTTCTCCTGTAATCGAAGTAGTAGATTCAACGAATTGATGAAAAATCATTTTTTTTAGTTTCTTAATTTGCAAGTCGAAGGTTGTAGTATTATACTTAGTACGCTTTCTGTCAGTTTCCCCGACCTGAAAAATTCACAATGAGCGTATGAATAACAAAGCAAAAAACGCAATTTGGAAAGAACAGTTCATCATGTGAACGGAATTTACCTGGAGGCGCAAAGCAAATGTTAGATCATAGCGAGTATAACCTATATATTGTACTATCCAAGACGAATACAGTATTGGGCCGAGTCATTCGAAAGTACCTAGGAGTGGAATATAATCACTGCTCTATTTCCTTGGATTCCAGCTTAGAAGAATTGTATTCCTTTGGCAGAAAGCGGGTTCATAATTTTATCGATGCTGGTTTTGTTGTGGAAGGGAAGGATCACGGGTTTTTCAAAACGTATAGTAATGCAAACATCAGCGTGTTGCAGTGGCCAGTCACGAAGCAAGAATGGGAACAGGTGAAGAAACACATCGAGCGGTTTAAAGCCAATAACGATATCTATAAATATAATATTTTAGGGCTCATAAGCTGTAGCCTCGATATCCCATATTCTCCAAAGAATGAGTATTTTTGCTCTCAATTTGTCGCTGACCTACTGGTCAAATCAGGGGTATATCGCTTTGACAAAGACCCAAGTCTGGTCAAACCCCATGAATTCTTAGAGCTGAACAATTTAACGACTACATACACCGGTCGAATCGGGAGTTACTGTCCCATCTAAGGTAGATACTTGCAAGAACTGCACTTCATCGTGAGGAGTGCAGTTCTTTCTTTTTTGGTAAGAAGCTTGCCCAAGCGCGGAATTCATGTTAGAATTTTTCGAAGTATGCTGTATGGGAGCGTTAGTATGACGAAAAAACTGTATGATTTAGATAGCCACTTGCAAACCTTCACGGGACGCGTACTGGCTTGCGAGGCACGGGATGGAAAGTATGGAATTGTGCTGGATCAAACGGCCTTCTTTCCACCCGGTGGGGGACAGGCGGCGGATACCGGTACCTTACATGGGATTCCGGTGGTGGATGTTTCGGAACATGAGCAATCCATTGTGCACTGGCTAACGGCTCCCATTGCCGTGGGAACGGAAGTGACCGGTCTCATTGACTGGGACACACGCTTTCGTAGAATGCAGAATCATTCTGGGGAACACATCGTTTCCGGCTTGATCCATCAGCTGTATGGCTTCGATAATGTGGGATTTCACATGGGAAGCCAGGCGGTAACCATTGACTACAATGGCTCTCTTACGGTAGAGGATGTGAAACGAATTGAGCTACTTGCCAACGAAGCGGTGGTGAAGAACGTGGCCGTGTGGGCACGCTACCCAAGCCCGGAGGAATTGGAAGGCATGACCTATCGAAGTAAGCTTGCATTAACCGAAAACATCCGGATCGTTTCCATTGAAGGGTATGATATCTGCGCCTGCTGTGCTCCCCATGTTTCGCACACCGGGGAGATTGGCCTGATAAAACTGTTAGACTGCTCGCCCCACAAGAAGGGCGTGCGCATCAACATGCTTTGTGGCTATCCGGCTCTGGAAGATTACCAGCAAAAGTTTGAGCAAGTCTTGGCCATCTCAAAACGGCTCTCCTCAAAGCCGGATGGTGTATCCTCTGCGGTGGAACAGCTGCTCAGAAGTTACGAAGAAGCGAAGCAAAAGCTTAGCAGCACGTATCGCGAACTGGCCCAGGCCAAAATACAAGCCATCCCGCAAACGGAAGGAGACTTGCTTCTCTTTGAAGCGGAATGGGATCTTGGGGCGCTACGGGACATGGTGAATGCGGGGATGCAGCGATGCAGTGGAATTTGTGCTGCCTTTTCCGGAGAAGAGGGGGCTTACCGCTACGTAATAGGAAGCAACTCCATGGATGTATCGGCCCTCGGAAAGGAAATGAACCAAGCACTGCATGGCCGGGGTGGTGGTTCCGCCAGTATGATACAAGGAAGCGTCCAGAGCACAAAAAATGAAATTGAAGCATTTTTTATGATGAAATAAACGCAAGGTCCGCTAGTTTGCGGACCTTGCGTTTTTGTTTGGAAAAGGGATTGCGATGCTTGTCAGCGAGGCAAGGCATTACATACCAAACTGTTTGAAGATACCCATAGCCATTTCATCAGCCATGGTCATCGCTTCCTCCTGCACCATGTCGTACAGAGCGATGCTATCAGCATATTTTCCAGAAAGGATTTGTCCAGCTTCATTTTCGGTCATGGAAAGATGATGGAACAGCAGCTTTTGCCATTTGGATTGGTTCCAGTTGGGGTTGATCTCTTGCAATAAGCCGGCAATCTTCGTTGCGTTATCATACCATTTGATTCGTTCTTCCTCTACTGTTTTTTGATCCCCACGTTTGGCCGCGTTCACCAATTGTGCCGCGATCAACAAATGTTCCGTAAATAACTGTTCAAATTGATCCGCCTTAGTTCCAGGGTAAAAGGTCTTTAACACTGCCGCAAAATCTGTGGGATTACGTAACAGTCGTTTCGTGACCGGATCCAAATCAGGCAGATCAAAGGCCGTGCTAACCAGGAAAAAACGAGTCCACATGACATGCTCAAACCAGAGTCGGTGCAGGGTGTTCAATAATTGCTGCCGAAGAAAGACGTTACCATTGGCAGCATTGTTTGGATAGCTCATTTTCGAAACGCTCCCTAAGCAATGAATCATTTGCTTCTCAAGTCTCCCAGAGGTAGATTGAGAATCAAATTATATTATAGTGTATGCTTGGGAGGGGGAGTGGGTACGGAGGGCTGTGTTCATGATTCCACTTTGCTCTGAAACATGGGATACTTCGGAGGATGCAGAGTAGCGATACAATAGAATACAAGAATCAGGAGAATCATACCAATGGCCTGTTTGCTGTCTAAACCAAAGGGGTGACGCAGGACAAATAGTCCAAGGAGCTGCCCCAGCGCGAGGGCCAGGAGCAGAATTAAAATGTCCACCCAAAGCAGTGAGACGCCGAAGGCCTCCGTGTAAAAATAGTACAGGAAGGGAATGGCAAGGATTGACACAAGAAGGGATACAAGGAGGGCACTAAACCACGCATCTGCATCAAGGGAAAGCTGCTCTTTTTGGCTCAGATAAAAGAGGGACCACCACAGGATAAGTGGCAGCACGACCATTTTGGTATGCTCCCAAACGCTTTCGTTGATGGGAGCAAGGAAGGCAACGAAAGGAGCCTTTCCGGAGATCTGATATAAGTAGTGAAAAATCGAGCCAACCAGAAACAGGATCGGAATTCCGAGGAGAATCCATTTCTCTTGAGGCAATAAGGTTTCAAACATACACATTCTTCTTCCTTATTATGATAGGTATCCTATGATAATGGGAACATGCTTAGAACTCCAATTGGCCGACAGGAAATCATGGGATGGAGGCCTGTTCTCTGGCAAGTTTCGCACATAAAAACTCCCCCTAGGCACTTATGCCTTGGGGGAGTTATCGTGTGTAGACTTGCTGTTTGATGGTCTAGCACTATTTCCACTTGCGTTTGAGTTTCAATGCTTCTTGAATATATCCCCAAACGGACACGGGAGACATAATGACCTGATACCCTATAACAAAGAGGAAAAAGCCAATCAAGTTTTTACGAATCTTTAAGTGCAGATGCTGAAAAACATGCTTCTGATAAAGATACAAGATAGCATAACTGGCCAAGGTGAGAGGAAGCACCAAGAGCGTCATCACTCCAACAATCCAATGGATACCAAAGAAGGCCAAGACCAATCCAGGTAGCCAGAAAATGGTGAAGGAAAGATCCAGATAGGGCATGACCAAGTTAATGGCCGTGAGGTACTTTGTATAGGGCTGGGGCTGGTGCCAAGGCTTTACTTCCTTGAGTGCCTCAATCATCCCTCTTGCCCAGCGAGAGCGTTGTTTGGCAAACGCTTTCCAAGTGGTGGGTACATCGGTAAACGCAACGGCTAAGGGCTCAAAATAAATTTTCCAACCATGTTTTAATAGTTTCCAAGTCAGAACTATGTCTTCTCCGATGGCATCCGGCCAGCCACCGACCGCAATCAAATTCTCTGTTCTGTAGATGCTATAGGCACCCTGTGCGACAAGCGTTCCTTGATAGAGTCCTTGCAAGCGTTTGATGGATGCAATCCCTAAGAAGTAATCCCATTCTTGGATTCGGGTCTTCAGGTTTTCGCGGCTGTTCCGCACGAGAACAGACCCTGCCACCGCGCACACTTCCTCAGGTGCACTATGGATGCGGGCCACCAGATAGCGAATGGCGGACTTATGTAGGAGAGTATCGGCATCCAAGGTGATGACTAAAGGAGTTTCCGTCACCTTCAAGGCCGCATTCAGGGCATTGAATTTGCCGGGCTTTTCTTCGCGGAGAACCTCCACATTTAACCCAAACTCCATCCCTGCTGAGCGGGCCACGCTTCCGGTTTCATCGGTAGAAGCATTGTCAATGACAAACACCTTAATGTAGCCCGTATAGTCCTGGGACGCAATGTAGCGCAAGGTATCCCGGATGGCATGCTCTTCGTTCCGGGCAGCCACTAACACAGTCACGGAATCTGTGGGGTATTCCGTATGAAAGGGCGGTTGCCGATCCAACAACAGTCCCACAACCAAAAAGGCATTGA
Organism: [Clostridium] viride DSM 6836; assembly: GCA_000620945.1. Lineage (GTDB taxonomy): Bacteria > Bacillota > Clostridia > Oscillospirales > Oscillospiraceae > Evtepia > Evtepia viridis. The sequence goes on from JHZO01000004.1 coordinate 399,868, forward strand.
GATAGCCAGGGATGTAGGCTATGCCTGTGATGATGAGGATGGCACCTGGCATGGTAACAACCTGGGAAAAATCATGGAGCCAGGGCAGGGAAAGGACAATGGAAAGAAGCATCCAAATTGCCGCAAATCCGTGGGAGATCACGAACTTAGCCTTGACGGAAAGGTAGGGTTTTGTGCTCTGCCTCTTCGTTACGGGCGATTGGGTTTCCGCAGAAGCGGCATGCCCGGGTAGAGTAGCAGTCGTTTCGTTTGTTGTCATTTGCATGATATCACCTTTGTGTTCGTTTATCCTTGGTCAATCATAGCATGGGAGTGCATTCATTGTAAGTTGCAGTAATTACCAAATGCGGATTCCTGGGCTGCTGATTCCCGGCTTCTCCATTATCGGTATTCTATTATCAATCTAATAGGAGCTTCTCAGAGGAGAGAACCAAAATATCGTGTTCGAGTAAGACCGTATCGCCGTTGGGAATAATAATTTCTTCCCCCCGTCGAATGAGGATCACCAATTCTTCCATTTGTGAGAGATTGGAGATGGTTTTTTCAATCAAATCACTTCCGTGTTCCAGTTTCTTTTCATACAGCTGCATTTGATTCATCTTGTAGCTCGACATGCCGCTCAAGATTAACGTGTCGTTGCATTGTAGCGTCGTTTTTCCATTGGGAACGATTCGTTCCGCTCCACGAATTAATAGAATCAGTAAGGAATTGGGAGGCAGGGTAAGCTCACGAATTTCCTTACCAATCCATTCATGGGAAGGGGGGATAGTAAACTGAATGAATTGCACGGGGAGTTCATCAATGTAGTCATTAAAGGTTTTCATAACGTCGGAATCCTGGTCGGTCATGTCCAGCTTCTTCGCTAGATGAGGAAGAAAAGTTCCTTGCAGCAATAAGGAGAAGAGAACGATAAAAAAGACGATATGAAAGATATCATTATCATGGATGGCGGGATGGGTTACCACCATGGTGGAGAACACGATGGAGGCGGCCCCTCGCAATCCGGACCATGATACCAGCAACTTTTGACGCAAGTCACTTCGAAAGGGGGAAAGGATGGCAAAGACAGTGATTGGGCGGGCAATAAAGGTTAAGAATAAAGCGATGCAAAGAGAAATTAAGGCAACCTCCGGCAGCTGGGAAGGGAAGGAGAGCAAACCCAGCAAGAAGAAAAGTAGCATCTGCATGAGTCCGGTGATGCCATCAAAAAAATGCACCAGCTCCAGCTTATTGTTGATGCGCTGATTGCCCAGAAAAATACCGGTAATGTACGTGCTTAAGTAGCCATTGCCGTGAAAGAGGGTCGGAAGGGAAAAGGAGATGATGGCAATGGAGACCATAAAGATTGCATAAAAGCCAGAGGACGAAATGGTAAAACGTTTTAAGAATAGCATCGTAAGAATGCCAATGCCAAATCCAAAGAGTATGCCGAAGACAATTTGCGCAAACAGCATGTAATAAAACGATCCAGTTGACATGCTATTGGATGCGAGAGAAAGCAGGATGATGGTCAGCATGTAGGAAAAGGGGTCGTTACTTCCGCTTTCAATCTCCAGTAAGGACGCTGTCTTAAACCGCAAGTTAAGTCGCTTTGAACGTAAAATAGAGAACACCGAAGCCGCATCGGTGGAGCTAATGACGGCGCCAATCAGAAAGCTTTCTAGCAGGCTAATCTTTAACACAAAGTGGCAAAACAAACCTACAAGCCCTGCGGTCATCACCGTACCTAGAGAGGAAAGACAAATGGCTTTTACAGCAACGGGTTTGGCCTCATTCCACTTTGTTCCGAATCCACCGTAAAACATGATGAAGATCAGCGCCGCGGAACAAAGTTTCTCGGCTAGGATAAAGTTGTCGAAAGGTATTTTAAACAGTCCGTCCGAACCAACCAGCATGCCGAGTAAGATAAATGAAAGCAGCATAGGCATACCAATTTTGCTGGAAACCTTGTTTAAAATAATACAGGCAATCATCAGTAAGCCTGCAATGAGCAAGAATCCACTCAAATAACATCCCTCCAAGTCACAATTGGTTCCAAGGGGTCAATAATACAAGGAATTTGTGTTATTAGTATAACACAACTTTTTTGTTTAGAAAAGAATGAAATGCATGCAAATTTTTAACTTTCGATAGGAAAAAGCTAAAATGACTCATGGTGTGGTGGGTTATTAGGGCGTGGCGAAACGTATCCCAAACGGAAATTCTAGCAAGCTTCCTGTACTCTAACATCGGAATCAACCCAAGATCATACAATGAAACGAGGTGATGGTGTTGATACAATATACGGTTAAGCAAGGCGATACTCTGGAAACCATTTCAAATTATTATCAGGTAAGTCCGGAGCGCATCTTATCCCACAACCACAAATTAAGCAAGCAACCTCTTCCAGTCGGAATGCGGTTGATCATCCCAACGGTAAAGCAAGGCATAAATAATCGTTCCGAATAAGTCCAATTTGAATGAAATGCTACAAACCTAGAACGAGAAAAGACCTCGGGCCGATTCAGGCACCGAGGTCTTTTCTTGGTAAGGTCATTCTTTGTTAAGTTCACTGCGTTTGCATGCCGTCACGAAGCTTACTTATTGATCCGAATCCTCATAGTATGCCTTGTCGAACCAGACCTTGTTCTGGTTGACGGCTGTCCAACGCTCCGAATCCGAAGGAGTTTGTCGGGTGTACTCATGGGAATTGGTGGCCTCGATGACTGTATGGTAGTACCAGGCAGAGGGGTCATTGTCTGGCCACCTGACGTAGCCCGTGATCAAGCCGGATTCCTCCACTCTGCGGTTGAGCATCCGATTGAGGATGGTCATGGCTTCGGCTCGGGTGATCCGTCTGTTTGGCTGAAAGCTTCCGTCCGGATATCCGCTGAGCCAACCGTTTGCCACTGCAGTCATCACATACTCATAGGCCCAGTGATCCGAGCGGATGTCGGTAAAGGGAGTATTGTCATGGGGTACGGCGGCAACAAAGCGTGCGGCCATGGCGACGAATTCAGCACGGGTAATGGCTTGGTTTCCTCCAAAGGTGCCATCCTGATAGCCAGTAATATACTTGCCCTTTGCCATACTAGACACCGCTTTGTTATACCAGAGGGATTCCGTCACGTCACGGAATGAGTTCTCTTTGGTGAAAATGGCGTCCCGTCGCTGGGGAGTGAGAAGACGATAGAAGGCGGTGCTGACTTCCGCACGGGTGATGTTGTTGTTGGGATGAACCTTGCCATCCTGATAACCAATGATATACGCCAGGTGATTCACCGAATCCAAATCCGTTGGGGTACTATTTTTCGCGTTTTTGATCGTCACCGTTTGGTTACCACCTGGATACTTCACCTCGATTGGTGTTCCACTTAACACATACCCGGAGGGGGAAAGCGTTTCCCGCAAGGTGTAGGTTCCAGCCGATAAGCCGCTAAGGGTAAAAGTCCCGTTAGCACCTGTGGTGTAGGTGCCAACCAAAGAACCATCCGCTCTCTTTAACTCAAATTGTGCACCAGCGAGGGTCACACCGGTGGAAGCGTCGGTTTTTAGAATGGTGAGCTCTGAGCGGGAGGAGCCTCCTCCGCCACCACCGCCTTGGGCTTTTTGCCAAAGGAGTCGGAATGGACTGAACGAATCCACGGTAAATAGGATCCCATGTTGCAACTTGGTGAGGGTTACCTCTTCCAAGGTGGTATTGCTCCAATCCGTTCCAAAGGTATCCACCGAGCGTTTGATCTCTGGAAAATGAAACAGCTTAAAGCTGGTGTTTTGGTCGGTTCCAGCGGGATAGGGGAAGAATACCGTGGTCGGCACCGGATCCATGCTTCCCGCTTGAATGGGATGGACCAGAGAGTTGCCGTTGGCATAGTTCACCAGATCCAGGAAGAACATCGTATTCTGGTTATAGTCCGATTCCTGCGGCCATCCCAGCGAGAACTTGGTTGGGGGTAGGAAGGCTTTTTTGGTATGGACGAGGGGCCAAGCGGTTCTGAATGGTCAATACTTTATCAGGTTGGGATTCATTGAGCGTAACCTCATACAGATCATCGCCGATGTCTGTTGCTACGTTATCATAGATCATGGCGGTGCCAGAAATGGAACCATAAATTTTGCTACCGCTGTCTGCGCCAATCCCGCCTCCAAACAGGGCGCGATTCTTGGTGATGGTTCCGCCGGTCATGCGCAGGGAGAGAGAGCAGTAACAGCAGTTGGAGATGCCGCCTCCATTGGTTCCCGCGGTGTTTCTGGCAATCAGCCCGCCCCTCATATCCATGGCAGAGCAGCCTAACCACACGCCACCGCCCTCCTCCTGGGCATCGTTGTCGGTGATTTCCCCGCCGTAGAACAGGAAGGGGACATGCCCGGCATCGTTACAGTCCTCACAGGCTAAATTGGTGTCTTTGCTGTCAAAGCCGTGGTCACCGCAACCCAGGGTTACGCCGCCGCCGTTGCCGGCCGGCGCAGAGTTGTTATAAATTTTGCCGCCATACATATAAAAGCTGGAAAAAACTCTGTACTTGCTGTCCATGGCAACCCCGCCGCCTGCACTCAGACAGGAGGAGCTATCACTGAGTGCGGTATTCTCGGTAATTTCGCCTCCATACATATAAAATTCCACGGTATTATATTCGTTGGAAGCCTCATCTTTTTCAGGGATTGCACAGTAGACTCCGCCGCCGCTTTCGGCCTGATTGTTCCGAAGGATGGTGCCATCGTACATTTTTAGCGTGCCTGCATTGGAAATCCCTCCGCCACTGATGGCTTGATATCCCCATTTCGTATTAATATTGTTTTGGATGAGGGTATTAGTCACTTCCAAGGTGGCATAGGAAGTGACGTGAACGGCTGCAGCCTCACTGGAAATCTCCTTCCCGTCTAGCACAATCCCATCCAGGGAGACCAAGATCGGATTCTCTTTTGTGCCCTGAACGGTCAGAAGAGATTCTGTAGTTAAGCCATCCGTTCGGATCAATCCTGAGCCATTTTGCGAGGTGATGCTACAGGAGTAGTCCACCGTCAAGGAAGTATCCATTGCAATGTCGGCCCCAAGGCAAATGACGCTTTGTTGCTCACCAAGAGCCTCCATGAACTCATCATAGGTGGTAACCACTTGAGCATAGGAAGCGGTGAGGGTCAGATTGGACTGAACCTTGGTTTCTCCGGATACTGCTTGTTGGTTTTCATCGACCCACTGATAAAACAGGGGGTCGTCTACGAGAAAGCCGGGCACCTCCTTCAATGGGGTATTAATCAAAACAGTTTCCTGTGTGGTTTCGTTCTGATTGATTAAAGGTGACGGTAAAGCTTTGATCGGCATATACCGCATAGAGCTTGGTGTCCTCGCTCAACTCGGAAAGATCGGTGATCTGCTGACCCTCCGCCGTAACCCAGTAGAGGAATGGAGAGCCGTTTTCCTTGTTTTCCGGATCTGGGGGAAAGGTAAGCTCCCACGCAGGACCGGTTGCCTGGTGATATTGGGTGTCCCCGGTATAAAAGGTAATGGTCATGGTCTTTGGGGAAAACGTAATGGTATTCGCACCATTCCAATCGACTTCCTCTGGGGAGCACCAATACCCGGGCTGCACCTTAATTTGGCCATTGTTGGTAATCATGCTAGACACTTCCGTAAGTTCGGAGGTGAACGTAGCACTTTTCATGTTCACGGTTCCGTAGTTGTCCAGTAGAGTACTAAGGGCGGAAAGGAACCATTGTTAATGTTCAATACGGAGCTTTCATCCACCATGATGGCAGTATTCTCTTGTTCCATGGCAAAGGTGCCACCGTTGATCTCAGCCACCGCACCGGAATGAAGGTAAAGTAAGTTGCCGCTACTATAATCTTCGGACTCTTGGACGGTAAAGGTTCCGCCATTGACCGTCAGGCGTGCGTTCTTTCCGCTTTTTAGAAAAAAAAGGTCGCCATGGGAGGTAAAGCTACCGTCCTCCACCAGGACCGTTCCATGGCTATAATTATCAGTGGTAAAATAAAACAGATCATCGGTTGCAAGGAAGGTACCATTTTGGATGGTGACCTGGCCGGCTATGTTGTCAAAGCCATACCGGCCTTCCGAAGCATCAAAGGTGCCATCTTGGATGAGCACCTCACCAGAGCCGTAAGTATCGCTGACAAAGCTATGGCCACAGGTAAACGTTCCGTCCTCTACCCTTAGCTGCCCATATAACTCATTGACAAGGCTCCCGGACAAGGTATAGGTTCCATCCAGAATCGTCAGCGAGCATTCGCTTGGAAGGGTATACATAAAGTTGTTGGCATTGGTTAATGTACCATTCTTGAGAATGATATGGGTGTTGGAAGGGGTGTCGCTCAAAGCAAACACGTCATCTCCGCTGCAATCTAAGGTATAGCCGTTTAAATCCAAGGTAATTTCCCACTCATTACCGAGACTGATCGCGCCACTGATGGTCGTATCGTTCGTAAGGGTAATGGTATTTGAGGCGGGATTGGACTCGTCCGACTGAATTTCATAGGTTTCACCCGAGATCACAACGGCCTCCAATGCCTCCTTTAGGGTATCATACTCGGCGTAAGAACTGGATCGTTGTGCAACGTGGGGTTTCTCTTTTGCCTCAGATGCCCAGACAGACATGGGTATCATGTTGAGCAAGATTAGAGCACAAAGAAGAAGGGATAACAAGCGATATCCTTTTTTCATAAAACTCTCCTTTCGATTTTGTGGAAACCGTTCCCTTTTCATGGGAACAGGACTTACATAACGCGTCACCACCTAGTATGGATGCTATCATACTGGAGCGGTCTTCGGAGTTTTGATGGTATGAATGGTCGTTTTTTTCGGACGAAATGCATTTGCCTTCTTGAGGGGGAAGAGTCAGTGCTTACTCATTGCGATTAGGGTTGACCGGTGGAAGAAAGGCTGTGGGCATACTACAAAGCACATTAGAAAAAGAACCCTGAGAATCGTTAAGATTCCCAGGGTTCTTTGTTTAGCGAACGACCTTTTTCCAAAAGAACTACCTTCTTGACACAATTCGTAGTGAAAATACTATACTTATACTAGGGAGGTGTTCCTTTGAATGAGCGAAGGTTTTACGCAGGAGAACTGGTGACTACCTTGGCAGATCGCAAAGATGTAACGAAAGGCTCGGTAGGAACAATCGTAGATCGGTGGGCAGGAAACGTGTATGGCGTCGAAGACAAAGCTGGTCACTTCGACTGGTTTTTTGCCCACCACTTGGAGACGACCAATCCGTTAAAACATCAAATCCGTGAGGGAGATATCGTAAGGGTCATAACGGATGAACAAAGAGAGAGTGGAATCGGAGCAGGCGACTTGGTGCGAGTGATAAAAGCTGTAGAACAAATCAGTTACTATCGGGTTTTAATCGATGACGCTCTCTACTGGTTTGGTTGGCTCGAGCTCGCTCCCTATCTTTAATGCTGCTCACTCACGAGGGAGCGTTTCCTTGCCAAGGGGCAAATTAGGCGCTGCCCTCATAGTATGCTATTACGACAGATTTCACATAGCATACATACCGTAGAAGGGAGGGTATACTATGTGTCCTGATCGTGTATGGTTTAATCCTTGGGAAGATCCCGAGACGAGTCCTTGGAGAAATATTTGGGACGAAGATTTCTGGAACAACTGTGTCCTAGGGAACCGGGAGAATGGCGACCGACGGAATCAAGGTGCTTGCAATCGGTGCCGATGCTGTTGCTGTGGTTGCTGCAATCGCTGTCGGTAACGATACCATGTCAAGGCTGGTTTTACTGGGCTAAACAAAAAATTCCCCTTAGGCGATCCTAGCCTAAGGGGAATTTTTTCGGCAATGGCATGCCAAACGAAAGGAAAATCGCTTAGAGAAGTAAAATGGCTATGTAAATTTTTACGAGAATATTGCCGTTTTTTAATGTTACGGTCGATAAGAAATGTTGTTGTTGCTTCCATTTTCTTCGCAAAGTAGACTGCCAAACCCGCCGACCATTGCATCCAATCCGTCTGTCGCAATCTGAATACCTTCCCGGATGACTCGAATGCCCTCATCTCGATTGCCGGCACAAGTCGCTCGTATCCCGATGCAGATTACCTGGATACCCGCTAGTATCGCATAGATACCATCTCGTACGCGTCTCAGTTCGCTGCCATCTAAATCACAGTATACGAATTTTAAGCATTTTATAATCTTACAGAGTGCTTGTTTTATGATGCAAATGCCTGTACAAATGTCCTGCTTGCCCTCACAGAAATGACGATTCACGATCTCTTCTAGGCCGGTATTGAGACAAGCGATGCCTTCCCGAATATCCTTGATGCCTTGGCAAATGGTATGAACCGCGTTATTTCTACGGGAGTAAGTGGAATTGTTGCATAGACATCCACATTGATTGCGATTGGAACAGCAAAAACTTTGGTAATTACAACTCATAGCATACCTCTCTTTGTAACTCATGCGCAGCAACAATTGGATACGCTTGCGGAGAGTACGTCGGAGAGCACGTCAGAGTTGTTATTGCGACAACATTTGCAGAAGATCAAACTGAGAATGATAATTCCAAAAATAGCTAAGCTTATGACATTGCCTCCAACAATATTGCCTCCAGTAGTATTTCCCCCAAGTAGATCAAACATCAACATCACCTTCCTTAAATTGATACTAAGCTATTTTATGCTCAAATCGATTCCTTGCTCATACTGGACGTAAAAATATTCCTATTTCGAAAAGAAACTTAGTTCTATTCGGAAGTGGTACGATCATATAAAGAAAGCCGCCAGCCCAGGAGCGAACTCCAAGGTTGGCGGTTTTTGTTTGGATCAATACTAGAAATGGGTGCTCTTCTGCTGTCGTTTTCGGACATTGCATCATACCATGGAATAGAGGGAGAAGTTGGTTGCAAGCGAAAGAACTTGCCTAAAAAATGCACCCTCAGTATTTAAGAATTGTATATGGGAGCAGGTAACTGAAGTGGCTAAACTACGATCATGCAATGTGGCAAGTCATGACCCAGTAGAGAGTAGGAGCTCAATGGCTTATTTCATAGATATCGCGCAGGCAACAAAAGAAAACGTATCCTATCGCAATACGTTATGGACAGGGGATCATTTGCAGCTTGTTGCCATGCACTTGCACGCTAGAGAGGAAACCGAGATCGACAATCATTCCAATGGAGATATCTTGTTAAGCATCGTACAGGGGTACGGTCTTTTGCTCATTGGTGACCAGAAAGATCGAATGACCCTCAAAAAGTCCTTAACCCGTCATTATTCCATTATCATACCAGCTGGTACCTATCACAAGTTCATTAACTTAGGCAAGGTACCGCTCAAGTTTCATTTGCTCTATACGTCCCCGCGCCACCCTGCTGGTACCATTCACGAAAGGCCCAAAGATGCCATCGAGGTGTAAGGGAATCAAGGATTGCAGAGAGCCAGGGGTGGGAGCAATCCTTTCTCTGGCTCTCTTGTTGTATGGCATTTCTTCCCCAAAACGCTCCATAGGATAACTGGTGAGGTGATTGTTGTGAGGTACAAAGAATTTTGGCCCGGAGACAAAATTATAACTATCGTTGATTACAACGGAGTCCCAAGCGGTTCAGTGGGTAAGATTGCAAGCCGATGGGAAGGTGCGGTATATTGCATACGTTTGCCAGATGGTACCTTTCGATGGTTGAGCGACAGATCATTTGCCCCAACAAACCAAAGTGACAAGAGAATCGAAGAGGGAGGATTCGGAGTGGTAACTTCCGATAAGCGACAAAGTTTTGCGAAAGTGGGAGAAAAGTTCCAGGTGTTGAAGGTTGCTGACAATGTGGATTACTATGGAGTTTTCATCGATGGGGAAGATGAATTGAGGTGGTTTGGCGGCTTTCAATTGGCAGCATACAGACCAGAATGAGGGAAGCAGTGTCAGACGAGGCCTTAGGGGGGATTGGTTCCCGTATCCTTACCATAGACACCGTCACGACAAACTGATCTATACTATATAGAGGTGATCTTAGTGAGGAGCGAGCAATTCTGGCCAGGGGATAAGGTTTTAATTATGAACAACGATGAAGGGCAGACACCCGGTCAGGTTGGAGTTGTCCTAAGCAAGTGGCGAGATACCTTATATGCCATAAGAGCGAAAGATGGTACCTTTCACTTTGTGGATAATACGGAAGTTAGTTCTGTCGATCCGGGCCGGCATGAAATCTTAGTTGGAGATATCATAAGAATCAGTTCGAATAAACACAATCACCCCTATGCAAAAGAAGGGGATTTGTTTCGGGTGTTAAAGATTATAGAAGATATGGATTCGTATGAAGTGCAATCCAATGGAGAACGGCAGTTCTTTGCAAACTTTGAGTTGGCTCCATATTTTTAATCCCTGCTACCTCGGGTTTCGGGGGAGCGTTTGCTGGTAAGTGAGGAACAAGGCGGCCTAGGGGGAATCGATGATTAGAATCCTAAGTATAACATAGGTGTGACAACGAAGTTCACCAAGAAGCGAGGAGGTAAGGCTCTTGATCATCTGTGATAATGATGAGTATTTTAAGCCTGGCGATAAGGTTGTATCCTTGGTAGATCATTCACCAATCATTAGAGTTGGAACGGTGGGAACGATCGTCAATCGTTGGGTTGGCCCCTATACGCAGTTATCCTACCAAATGGACAATTCTACAAGTGGTTAGCTGTTCAAGATTTAGATCCCGTTGACCCCAACAATCCAAACCTCAGGCTAGGGGACTTAGCTAATGTCAATACAACGAGGGAAAATTCCTTTGCGAATCCCTTTGTGGTAAATGGGGTGATGGTACGTATTGTAAAAATTATAGGAAGAATCGATTATTATGGGATATCAGTGATCGGTGGCAATATAAACAATGCTTGGCTTACGGGGCTTGACATTACAACGATATTCTAACGTTTCCTCTTTGCGTCTCCTTCGGATTCGTTTTCCGTTTTTGAAAAACACTAACCCTCTTGTGAAAGAGTTTACGGATTAGAAAAGGCGGAAAGGGCTTGCTTTTTATGTGGGTCTGTGATAGGCTTTAAGTAATCGAATATAAAAGAACCGTCTTTAAGAAGGGCTTTTGGTATTGCGCTTGGTAGCGCTGTATGAAAAGCCCTTCTTTTTTTTACAGGATCTTGTGGACTGTTCGATTATGATTATGAATCACATAACAGGAGGAATAGAACATGGAAAGCATGATTGCTCAAAAGCGCGATTTTACCACAAAAGCAAAACAGCTCAGACGAGCAGGAATCGTCCCTTGCGTAATTTGCGGCGCAGAGTTAGAGGAATCCCTTGCGATTCAAATCGATAAAAGCACAGCCATGCAGCTCAAGCGCACCAAGAGAAACGGCAGTAAGGTTAGCGTTCAAGTGGACGGCAAGGTTTATCCGAGTCTGATCAAGAGCCTTGAGTACAATGGTCTAAAGGATGAAATTACCCACATTAGCTTTCAAGTGCTAGATGCGGGAAAAAGGTGTAAGAGTGTCGCACATATTATCTTGCTGAACAAGGATAAAGTCCCTGGAGTGTTGGAGCAAATGCAGATAGAGGTACCGCATATAGCTGCTCCGGAAGATCTGATCGATACCGTCAGCGTGGATCTTGCAGACATGCCCGTTGGCACCACTCTTACCATTGGAGACATTCCGGAATTTCAAAAAGAGACGATCGAATTACAGGTCGATGCAGACAACATTGTCCTGCGCATTCGTGATAGAAAGCGCGCAGAGGGAAGAGAGGCGGAATCTTCTCTCACATAACGATGTCGAAGAGCTTTCATCATTCTGCTAGTTGGAAGGAAAGGAAGAGCTCCATACTTGGGAAGGAGAACCATGAATATAACCGGTGTAGAAGTCAAGCACAAGGTCTTTGGAAGCGGTACGGTTTCCGACCTATCCGAAGATAGAATTACCGTCTGTTTTTCTGCAGGGGAAAAGAGCTTTATTTTCCCCGATGTCTTTAAGGGGTATTTGCTTCTTGAAGATAAGAACATGCAGCAGAGGGTTACCGATATGATTTTGAAACAGGAAGAAGCGGTAAAGCACCAGCGCCAGAAGGAACAGGCAAAGCTAGAGCGCATGCACAGAATCAAAAACTTCACAGTCAGCACAAATTCACAGGCTGTCTTTCACATTCCAGTGGGACAGGAAGTGGGAATCTTTGAAACCGGTACGGTTTCAACCGGGCATTACATCAATGGGCACAACAAGGGCAGGCCACGCATTGCTGACCGGATCAAACCAAACTCCGTATGTCTTCTTACCCAACGTCCCAGTGGAAAATCAGAAAACGAGCGCAAAATCATTGGGGCATTCATGGTAAAAGAAGACTTCTTTGGAGAAGCGAGTCAGGATGGTATCATTGAAGCGCATCCGATTCACCAGATGAGGATGGACATGGAGTCTCAATTGCCGTTTTGGCACTATTTTCACGAGAAAGCACCTCCGCGTTGGGGGAATACGGTGTTCAAGTACTGCTCAACAGCGGTGATGAGTCGGATGTTATCGGATATGACACAAGCGCTAAAGGAAACGGAGCAATATGAATCCGGCCTTGCCTTTTACCATTACTTCTGCAAGATCAACGGCATACGCTCTTTATAACTAAGCAAGGGAGTGCAACGGTTCGTGCCCTGCGCCATCCTTCGCTATTAGTATCTTTAAAAAGGCGCAGTTGTTAAAACAGTTAGCACTCTACCAATACATAATCTCCATAGAGAAAGCTGAACGACTGGCAGGCAGACCGGTTGTTCAGTTTTTCTTTTAAGGAGGTATGTTTTTGCATCAAGATATTGAAAACATAACTGTACACAATTTTGGTGAAGAATTTTCATGGAAAGATGAAATCAATAATATTGCCCTTACGAAGCATAAAATTGCTTTCATTTATAATTGCCACATACAGCGGATCGACCCGCTGACCCGCTTCATGCCATTCAAAAAATAGATCGTATTGATACAGTTTCAGAATATAGGATATAAAGAAGCCCCCAGCCTTGAACTAAAATCCAGAGCTGGGGGTTACTATTTTATATCATGAAACAACACTTGTCACTTGTCACTTGTCAAAACGATAGCCATCAAGTGTAGTCAATATTAGTTGTTACTATCTTGGGTATTATACTTCTTGCTAGGGGTGCAGTACAAAGAAGTTTCCGCAAGAAAAGACGTATCAACATTGCTGCTAATGGTATTTAAGCTGGTGTTTCCATTCTTGTTTTTCAATATTTTGCTTCGTCTTAAACCTAACATAGCCATAGCCTTGCCTCCATTAAATATTATTATTATCATTACGTTTGTTTTTTAGTTTGGTTTATGAACTTGGTATAGTATTTGTAATAATCTATGAATTATTTTGCTTCCTCCTAATTTAAAAGTTTAAAATATAACACCGAGGTCGGGAGCAATCCTTCCTCTGGTTTTTTGTTTTTGAATAGGGAATAATTAGTCCACCTTCTCCAGTAGCACATAAAGCTTGTCCTGAGTTTTGTAAATCCCCCACTGCACAAGCTGAAATCAATTTTACGCTCCAACCTTGTACCAAATGTGGATCAACTTTTTCTAAACCGTCATTTGGTTAATCCCTTTATAATTAATGTTGCGTTAACATGGCACTTCTTATGTGTCCTTCCTAGCCTAAACGGTCGATTTTTGTTTGTAACCAGGTATATCTTATGTTAAAATTATCTAATAAAAGTAGCCTTTATGACGTGAAGGAGCAGACCAATGATTAGTATTGCAATATGCGACGATGAGTTACAGGAGCTAGAGCGGACGAATCGTTTACTCAAGCAATATGCCTTTGAACACCCGCAATATGAAATAAAAATTCATTCCTTTTCTGCGCCGGTAGAGCTACTCTCTTGTGTGTCTGAACAGGGTGGATTTGATGTACTGCTGCTTGATGTTTATATGGATGGAATTCTAGGAACAGATGCAGCACGGGAACTACGAGATATGGGCGATCATTGCCAGATTATCTTTCTGACCAGCTCACGTGACCATGCCATAGACGCGTTTTCCTTAGATGCCGCCCATTATCTGGTGAAGCCTTATACCGAACATGAGTTCTTTTCAGCACTGGAAAAGGTGATGGATAAGATCACTAAGAAAAATGGAGTTTATATTACGATCAAATCAACGGAAGGTATCAGCCGTGTGAACCTAAACAAGCTGGTATACTCTGAAACAGAAAATCATGTTCAGAAATTATATTTATCAGACGGAAGAGTAATCAAAGTTCGCAAATCCTCAAACGAGCTATTCGAATTGCTCGAAGAAGAACCACGTTTTTACAAATGTGGCAGTACCTATATCATAAATATGGACTACATCGTAGAGCTCTCACCCAAAGGTGTGGCTTTTTCTTCCGGCAATAGGATTCCGATTCTTCGTCGAAAATACACAGAACTAAAAAAGCTGTACATGGATTATAGCTGCAGTCGCTAAAAGGGGGGCCTTATGCGTATACTTTTCGTTGTATTGGTGCTCTTGCGGTTTTTTCAGACGGCAGCTTATATCGGTCTGTTTTTCTTTTCTCTCATCCAGCTGAAAGAGCCAAAAAGGAAGCGGGTTGCAATGACCATTGCAATTTATATTGCTGTTGCCGGGGCATATTGTACCTTTCTGCTTATCTTTGGGCAGGAGATGGCGGAACGCCTGATTATACCCGTCGAAATCGGATTGTGCCTGATTCTGCTCCTCATCTGCTCCGCCGATAAGTGGCCGGTATCGCTGTTTGTGATGTTCACTCAGTTCAATTTGTACCTTGGAATATCCTATCTATCGGATATATGCACAACGGAAGCCTCAGGGCTCATCTATCACATAGAGTATTTACTGTACCGAACGGTGCTGTTCGGCGCAATCTTGTTGTTCAATTTCAAATATTTGCGTCCTCGCTTTCGCAGACTGGTGGAGATTCTGGGAAAAGAGTGGCATTTCATCACTCTGGTAGCTTTCTTTTTCTATGTTCTGGAGGCCGTTATTCTATATTACCCACGTTTATACTGGTATGAGGGGGACAACCGCTGGCATCTGTTTGCAAGCTCCTACCTGGTATTTTTCAGCGTCTACTGGCTGATTTTTCGATCAATCAATGCCATTGTGGGAAAATATGAGGGTCAGGAGCGGGAAAGAATCCTTGCTCAGCAAAACAAGATGTGGGAGGAACAACTAGAGGAACAAAAGCAAGCCGTCAATGCCGCCCGCCGTGACCGTCATGATCTTCGTCATCATTACGATACTCTGTTAGCAATGCTTTCGGGTGGGAAAACAGAGGAAGCGGTTTCCTATTTAAATGCGCAGACGCGGAGAATGGAAAGCATGGTAGTTTCCGGTGTCTGCGAGCATCCTGCGGCGAACGCCATTCTTTCTAGATGGGTGGCGCGGGCAAGGGCGAATGGTATTCAAACTGAAATAGACGCAAGAATTCCAGAAAATCTCCCTATGGACGAGGTTGCGCTGATTTCAATCCTTGCAAACGCCTTTGAGAATGCTGTGGAAGGCTGTCTGCGCACGCCTGATGAGATGGAGAGATTTATCACCGTGAAGATTGCTTATTCCGTTTATAACGGAGCTGGAAAGCTTCACATTGTTTTCGAAAACTCATGCGCGGATGACATCGACTTTGAAAGTGATTTTCCAAAATCGCAAAAGCCCGGTGGCGGCACAGGGACAAAGAGCATGAGTTACACCGCTGAAAGCTACAAGGGAATGGTGGAATTTGCCGCTGAGAATGGTGTTTTTAGGACGCGCGTTCTGCTCCACCTGTAAGATTAAACCAGAAAAGTGGGAAAACTCGACATTTACGCCAAATATCGTGCAATTACGCCACGGCCGGTTTTCGGCCGTGGTTTTTTGTATAATTCATGCTAAGAAATTAGCTTTGAGGAAGTGACTTTAAAGATGAGAGAACCCGGCGACAGAACCGTGGAGGTAAAGGCAGGCATCGACAAGCTTGAAATTGCGCGAGGCGACGTCTGCGATGCTTTTGAACAGGACGCAGACCGTCTATTCTCGAACCGGGAGTGCTGGTATTGCAAGCATGGGGATTTCGGAATTTTCACCGACCATCCCACGCAAAGCGGCGTATGCAGATTGGAGAGCCGCGCGAGTGGAAAGCCTGGCTTTGATCTTTATAAAAAAATGGAGGATAAGAGAATATGAGGAAGAGAATTTTAAGTATTTTGCTGACGGTATGCATGGTGCTGTCATTGCTGCCGGGCCTTGCACAGCCCGCAATGGCAGCTTATTCACCAATCATCAAGATGACTTTAGATGGTCAACCTATGTCGCCATCTGCTATTATAGATATCGATAAAACCTTATATGCGTATATTTGGGGTCCGCCAAGCAAATTCTACGAATTTGTAGAGGGTCCCACGGGAACTTTTACCGTTTCAAATATCACAGATGGAACATATACCCTATCTATCGGCAACACATCTGGAGATACCGATTTGAACGATCGACTAAAAGATTTTCATTTATTGTTTGATCAAGCCCCGTTTACGATATCAAACACGACTTCGTATCCGCTTACTTTAGAGTTCTATTCAGTATCCTATAGAGCAGGTACATATGCGACAGAAATTAAAGTACCCTGGACGCATATAGCCGCCAAAGACCGCGGACATTATACGCGGAGCACCTACCTATACACGCGTGAGGGCTATAAGCAAATAGGATGGTCAACCGACCAGAACGGCGCTACAAAGACATACGATTTGGGTGCTGTGATATATCCAACCTCTGCTATGACTTTATATCCTGTGTGGGGAAAGCTAAGCGCTGTCACCATCGCCGATGGAACGGGCGTTGGCAGCACGAAAACTTCAGCTACCGGCAGTATCACCGGCAGCATTACCTCCGGCACTTCTGCTGTGGAGGGTGAAACGGTGACAGTTACCCCCGGCACGCCCGCCACCGGCTACAAACTCAGCGCCGTGAAGTATAACGACGGCACCGACCATGAGTTGACCCAATCCGGCGGCAAGTACAGCTTCACCATGCCGGCTACGGCGGTTACCATTGGTGCGGAGTATGTGTCGAACACCTTCGCCGTGACCTACAATCCCGGTACTAACGGCACCGGCAGCCAGCAGACCGACACCAAAATCGGAGGCATGGCTCTGACACTCAAAAGTGAGATTTTCACAAGAGTGGGCTATACCCAGACCGGTTGGGCGAGCACGGATGGCGGGGTAAAGGAGTACGAGCTCAGTGGCAAATACACCACCGACGCGGCAAAAAATTTCTACCCTGTGTGGGCACTGAAAAATGCCACCGCTCCCACGCTCGCCGGTGACAATCCGCCCCCTGTGACTTACGGCTACACTACCCCACCGGGCATGATAACTTCTATCACAGGTCCCGACAATGTAAATTTCAACTATACCTACGCATGGTATGCAGGCAATAGTGCCATGGGCACGCCACTTGAGGGTGCAAATACGAATAGCTATCTTGCTCCTACAGGTTTGAGTGCAGGTGACCACGAATATACCGTAAAAGTCACCGCAATAAACAAGGCCGACGCCAGCAAGACTGCATCCGCTACGAAAACCTTTACGGTTACGGTTAATCGCGCTAACGGCAATGGCAGCGTGGAAATGTCTGACTGGATATATGGTCAAACGCCAAAAGATCCGGTTCCCACCAGCACTACCAATGGAATCGACAATGTGACTTATCTCTATAAGGGCGGAAATACAACAAGCTATGCCGAGAGCGCGACCAAACCCACGGACGCGGGAGATTACACCGTGACAGCGAACTTTGCTGCGACCTCCAACTACTCAAGCCTAACTAGTAATGCCGCAAGCTTTACGATCCACCGTGGGGATATTACACCGAGCGTGAGCATCACCGGCTGGACTTATGGAAATACCGCAAACGCCCCAAGTGTGAACGGCAACGTTGGAAACGGCAAGGTAACCTACTACTATAAATTGGCGACATCAGAAGAAAGTGCATACAACACAACGGTTCCTTCAGGCGCCGGAGCCTATACAATCAAGGCTGTCATTGACGCAAGTACAAATTACAACGGCGCAACCTGTGTGAACACATTTGTCATTGCCAAGGCGGCACCGGCCACTCCAGGCACGCCCACCATCGGCGCGGGTATGGACAAGCCCACCAGCAACAGCATCACCATCAGTACGGCGGCGGGCAAGGAATATTATATTTCCACCAGCAATACCCCACCGACAACCTGGCCTAACAGCGGCAATGATTATTTCAAAGCGACCGACGCAGGCAATCATACCTTTACGGGCCTGACAGCCGAGACGCAGTACTACATCCATGTACGAGAGGCGGAAACGGCAGACACCATGCCGTCTGCTTCTAGCAACGTGTCGCAGTACACCCTGCCCGAAACACCAGCGGCAAGCGCAGTGACCATAAATTATGCGGCGGAGACAATCAGCTTCGCCAATACCTATGAAGTAAGCACGGCACAGACTGGGGGCAGTGAAATTGCCTGCAATGGCTCCATCAGCTCCATCATAGGCTCCACTGCCCAGACCATCTATGTCAGGGTGAAGGCCATCAGCGGCGGCGCACCGGCCTCCGAGTGGAGGGCGGTGACCGTACCCGCAAGACCCGAAGCACCCGCCGCCCCGCTTGTCAGTGAGAAAACAGATATTAGCATTACTATGACAGCCGTAAGTGGGCAGGAATACAGCAAGGATAACGGTGTAAGTTGGCAGGACAACGGTGAATTTACTGGTTTTTCGGCGAATACTCCGTGTGCGATTCTGACCCGATTTAAGGCAGTTACCGTCAGCGAAAGTGAAGCCTTTGCATCTGCTACCAATTCTGTGGTGGTCACCACCAAGGCTTCCGCACCCGCTGCAACCACCTATGCAATCGATTATGTAGCGGAAACCACAGACGAAGCTGTTCCCGCTACGGTGGAATACAACACCACATCTCCAACGAATAGCACATGGAATGCTGGAACAGGCGAAAAACTGACGCTGACTCCCTACACCACCTACTATTTCCGCACGGCGGTAACCGACACGGCGCTTGCCGGTGAGGTGCAGACGCTGACCGTGCCGGCAAGACCGCAAGCACCCGACAGCCCTGTTGTCAGCACGAAAACAGATATTAGCATTACTATGACAACCGTAAGTGGGCAGGAATACAGCAAGGATAACGGCGAAAGTTGGCAGGACAGCGGTGAGTTTATTGGTCTTTCGGCGAATACTCCGTATACGATTCTGACCCGACTTAAGGCAGTTACCGTCAGCGGAAGTGAGGCCTTTACATCTGATGCCAACTCTTTGGCAGTCACCACCAAGGCTTCTGCACCCGTTGCAACCACCTACACCATCGACTATGCAAAGGAAACCACAGGCGAAGCTGTTCCCGCTACGGTGGAATACAATACCACCTCTGCAACGCATACCGATACCTGGATCTCCGGAACAGGTGCAAAACTGGCGCTGACTCCCAATACCCCCTACTTCTTCCGCGTGAAGGAAACCAACACCGTCATGCCCGGTTCTGTGCAAACCTTGAGCGTGCCGACAAGACCCAGTGCTCCTGCCATGCCTAAGTTGGATAGCAAGACCACAAGTAGTGTAACGCTAACGGCAGTTGCAGATCATATGTATTCCAAGGACGGGGGCTTAACCTGGCAGGAAAGCAACGTATTCTCGGGCTTGGATGCCAGCAAGGAATACAGCTTTGTTAGCTGTGTGAAGGCCACCAGTACGGCTTTGCATAGCTCAGCCAGCACCGCTTTGATCGTCAAGACGAACACCAGGCCCTCTGGTGGCGGTTCCAGTGTTGGCAGCTCCTCCGCAGTTACCGTCCCAGTCACCGGATCGGGCACCACGGTAAACACAGACGCCACCACCTCCGGCAACAACGTCACGGTGAAAGAACCCGCAACCGCCAATTTGGATAAGGTGATTGCCTCGGCTGAGAAGGATAATAAGCCGGTGGAAATTGACCTTTCCTCCCTGAGCAATTCTCTGAGTACGGTCACCCTGCCTGCAAACACCATTGCGGCAGCTGGAAAATCTGCCGGAAATGGCGGTGTCAGTGGTCTGAGAGTTACTCTACCCAACGGCAACGCTGTCACCTTTGATCGCTCGGCGGCCACTGCCATCGCCGATGTAGCAAAGGGAAGCCCCCTGACTCTCTCCATCGACGAGCGGGCGCTTTCCAAGCAAACAACAGAGGAAACGGTTCTGTTAGGAGATAGAACCTCTGCAAACATCTTCGACTTGACCTTAAAGGATAGTAGTGGTAATGTGGTCAGCGACTTTGAAGGTGGCACCGCGATGGTGGTGCTAAAAAATATTAAAATGACCGGAAAGCTTAGTGAGTATGCCCTGTTTCACAAGACTGGGGGCAAGCTGGAGACGCATTCCTTCACACGTACCAATACTGGCACTGCGGATGTCTATGACCTGACCATTGCTACCACTGGCTGGTCCAGCTATATTTTGACCTATGAAGAAGGAAGGAATCTCTTTCGCGATGTGGTAAGGGGCGCTTATTACTATGACGCGGTACTCTGGGCACTAGACAAGGGCATCACCAGCGGTGCAACGGCAAGCACCTTTGCACCCAACGGAATCTGCACCCGCGCCCAGACCGTCACCTTCCTGTGGCGTGCCATGGGTAGCCCCGAGCCCACCTCTACTAGTTGTCCGTTCGGAGACGTAAGTCGTGATGCCTACTACTATAAAGCAATCCTTTGGGCAACGGATCAGGGCATCACTGTTGGCACGAGCACAACGACCTTTTGCCCAGATACAACGGTTACGCGCGGCCAGACTGTGACTTTCCTGCACCGCACGGCTGGCAATCCCGCAACAACCGCGAATAACCCGTTTGACGATGTGAAGGGCGATGCTTACTATGCAAACGCAGTTTTGTGGGCGGTTTCCAAGGGGATTACCTCTGGTACCAGCACGAAGGCCTTCAGCCCCGCTGACGGCTGCACCCGTGCACAAATTGTCACCTTCCTTTTCCGCTATCTTAGCAAATAAATTCAGCATCGAGACGCACAAGCAGGTCGCCCACAATTGGGCGACCTGCTCTATTTTGGACTTTACGCAAGAGGCACTGGAAAATGTTGCTGAAAAATAGCATTCGAACAGAAGTTGCAACATGTTTCATGACCGGTTATCTGCTCACCTTCCATTTTAAGATTAGTAAAAAGAAAAAAGCCTTGAAACTGTTGAGTTTCAAGGCTTTTTGTTGGTGGAGATAAGCGGGATCGAACCGCTGACCTCTTGAATGCCATTCAAGCGCTCTCCCAGCTGAGCTATACCCCCATTTTTTCGGTTCCACTGACGGGAACGTTCATATAGTACCAAATGGGGGTTAATTTGTCAACTATTTATTTAAAAGATTTGACAAATTACGAATTAATTAAAAGCAAGGAGGATTACATTCCCATGGATTCAAAAATGCCTTCCATGTTGCGCTTTGCTCGATGCATCGAACGCTTGACATGCTTTTCCTCGGCCTTCAGCTTCGCGCCAAGCATGGCACCAGCCAAAACTCCAAGCCCCATTCCGGGCCAAAAAAAACTTTTCATGATAGGAATTACCATCCTTTCCGATTCAATTGCTCTTTGTGAGCATCTTTATTGTACCCATAAATTGAAGAAAATGCGTTGCTAAAAAATGTGAGAGTCGTTATAATAAAAAAATATATTTTAAAGGAATCAATCGGCTTCATATTCCCACAACGCCAAACGTGCATTTGTGGGACGAACCAGGATAAGGGATGTGCCCAATGACAAAACTATACTTAATCCGCCATGCGGAAGCAGAAGGTAATTTATACCGCAGAATTCACGGACATTATGACAGTACCATCACTGAGAATGGATATCGGCAATTAGATGCGTTAAAAAAGCGATTTGCGGATATCTCCTTGGATTGCGTTTATTCCAGTGACTTAACGCGTGCTCGCAAAACTGCCGAGGCGATTTGCGAGGGGAAAAATCTCGAGGTGATCACGCGATCTACTTTGCGTGAGGTTGCCATGGGCGTTTGGGAAGATCGCCCTTGGGGGGAAGTGGAAATCAAAGATCCCGAGCATATGCGACTGTTCCGAGAGTCTTCTAAAGATTGGATCGTGGAGGGCGGAGAAAGCTTTGAGTCTTTGCAAAGCCGCGTGTCTTCTGCCATTCTTGACATAGCAGCCCAACACCCCAACCAGACTGTGGCCATTGCTTGCCATGGTACGGCCATTCGCTTTGCCTGTGCGGCCTTCTTGGGGCTCTCCGTGGAGGAAAGCCACTCCCTGGGGCATAGCGACAACACCGCAGTTACGCACTTGGAAATCGACCAAGGTCAGGTCAAGATCGTATTTTCCGACGACAATTCTCACTTGAGTCCTGAAATATCCACCTTAGCCCGTCAGTCCTGGTGGAAGGCGGAGGGGAAAATCGCGTTGGACGAGAATCTGTGGTTTGCCCCAATGGATTTTTCAGAATTTCTGTACAAGGGTCTGTACCTGGCAGCACGCCAAGAAGCTTGGGCGGATCTCAACCGTGATATGGCCTACTTCGGTCGCCAGCCCTATCTGGAAATGGCAGAGGAGTGCAGCAAGCGAAATCCAAAGCATTTGGTCTGTGCCATGCGGCGCAACACCATCGTGGGCATTCTGCAACTGGACCCAACGCGCTGTGTTGAAAACAATGCAGGGTATATTTCCTTCTTTTACATGCTCCCCGAATTTCGTGGCGACGGCTTAGGGGTGCAGATGATTGGTGAGGCCATTAGCATTTACCGTGCCATGGGACGAGACCGGCTCCATCTTTCCTGTGGGGAGGACAATTCGCGTGGCATGATGTTCTATGAGCGCCATGGATTCCGGAAAATTGGCGTCAGAGAGGAGCCCTTTGGGGTACTCAATCGATTGGAGAAATACATCGGATTAGACTAATCCGGGAAAGAACACTATGAATGTAAACTTTTTACCGATATCCAAAGAGGAGATGCTGGCAAGAGACTGGCACTACTATGATTTCTTGCTCATTACGGGGGATGCCTACGTGGATCACCCCTCCTTTGGTACGGCCATCATCGGTCGCGTGTTGGAAGCGGAAGGATATCGCGTGGCGATACTATCACAACCGGATTGGAGACATAAGGAGAGCTTTACGGCACTGGGACGGCCACGCTATGGGGTTCTTATTTCCGCTGGAAACATTGACTCCATGGTCGCGCACTATACGGCTGCCAAGCGTCGCCGTCACGACGATGCCTACTCTCCCGGTGGGAAGGGGGGGCTTCGCCCCGATCGGGCAACCATTGTCTATGCAAACCGCATCCGCGAGGTCTATGGAGACATTCCCATGGTCATTGGTGGCTTGGAGGCCTCTCTACGCCGCTTTGCCCATTATGATTATTGGGAGGATAAGGTGCGAAGATCCATGCTTTTAGATGCACAAGCAGATCTTCTGACCTATGGCATGGGGGAAACGGCAACGATAGAGATTGCCCGCCGCCTTTCGGCAAAGGAACCCATTGCCTCCATTACGAATGTACGGGGCACCAGCTTTTTGACGAAGACATTCAGTGATTGCGCCTATCCGTATGAGCTTTGTGCTTCCTTCGAAGCGGTGGCAAAGGACAAGCGTGCCTATGCCGAGGCAAACTGGATTCAATACCAAGAGCATGACCCGGTGCGAGGCAAGGCGGTGGTGCAGCCCCATGGAGATGCATTTTTGGTGGTGAATCCACCGGCAATGCCCCTGAGCACAAAGGAGCTGGATCGTGTGGCCGAGCTTCCGTATGCCAGGGCATGGCACCCGAGCTATGATGACAAGGGTGGCGTTCCGGCCATTGAAGAGGTGCTATTTTCGGTCACGCATAACCGCGGCTGTTTTGGTGCCTGTAACTTCTGCTCCCTGGCATTCCATCAAGGAAAGATGATTACCTCCCGCAGCCATGAAAGCATCGTGCGTGAAGTAACGGAGCTCACGAAACACCCGGACTTTAAAGGCTATATCCACGATGTGGGAGGGCCCACCGCAAACTTTCGAAGACCTTCCTGCAAAAAGCAGGATAAAGTCGGTCTATGTAAGCACCGAGAGTGTCTCGCCCCCAAGCCTTGTCCCAATCTGGATGCGGATCACACCGATTACCTTCAGCTGCTTCGAAAGCTGCGAGCCATTCCTGGGATCAAGAAGGTTTTTATTCGCTCCGGCATTCGATTTGACTTTTTGCTACAGGATAAAAGCGGAGAGTTCTTTGCCGAGCTTGTGAAGCACCACATCAGCGGTCAGCTGAAGGTAGCTCCAGAACATTGCGTATCTCATGTTTTAGACCATATGGGAAAACCGCACATTGAGAGCTACGAGCGCTTTAAGCAAAAGTACCAGCGCTTGAATCAAAAGTATGGGAAAGATCAGTATTTGGTTCCTTACCTGATGTCCTCGCATCCCGGCTGTACATTATCCGATGCCATCTCCATGGCGGAATGGCTCAATGAAACCGGACGTCAGCCCGAGCAGGTGCAGGACTTCTATCCCACCCCCGGGACGCTATCTACCTGCATGTATTACACCGGACTGGATCCGAAAAGCTTGCAGCCTGTGTATGTGCCAAAGAGCGCACAGGAGAAAGACATGCAGCGGGCACTCCTACAATGGAAGCGACCGGAAAAAAGAACTCTCGTGCTTCGTGCACTGAAGGAAGCCGAGCGCACGGATTTGATTGGATATGGAGCGCATTGTTTGCTTCGTCCCGCGCGCCCCGGCGAATCGTCACGGCAGGAGAGAGCAGGGGCAAAAGCTTCCCATCAAAACGAGAAAAAGGGAAAGCCAGAAGGGAAGGAATCGCGCGGACAACGACAGTCTCCTTCTTCGGATAAGAAACGAACAAAAGCCGGAACCCCAAAGACAAGAAATCGTGCCGCGGAAGCACAAACGAAAACACCACGCGGCCGCAAATAGGCAGGAGGATCGTACCGCATGCGCATGCGAAAAAAGAAAAATTTGCAGCCTCGGATGGAGAGCTGTGAGACTTGTTGGATTAAGGAGCCGAAAGAACTCCGCGGGACTTGGCATACGCTCATGCCGGAAGCCAAGGAGATTCATTTGGAACTGGGCTGTGGAAAAGGACGTTTTACCTGTGAAATGGCCCAAACGCATCCCGATGTGCTGTTCCTTGCGGTCGAGCGAGTGCCTGATGCCATGATCATCGCCATGGAGCGGGCCGTAAGCATGGGAATGTGCAATGTGTTTTTCATTGATGGGGATGCCGAAGTGCTTTCGGACTATTTCGCCGAAGGGGAAGTGGATCGTATTTATATTAACTTCTGCGATCCTTGGCCAGGACATCGCCATGCACGACGCCGCTTAACCCATGAGGGCTTTCTCAAGCGGTATCGGGCGGTACTCAAAGAAAAGGGAGAAATTCATTTTAAGACAGACAATCGAGATTTGTTTGAGTACTCCCTGTTTCAATTCCCGAAGGCGGGCTATGAGCTGAGTGAAGTCACGCGTCACCTGCATCAACATGGGGTTGTGGGGGTGATGACAGACTACGAAGAAAAATTCCATACACAAGGGATGCCCATTCATCGTTGTGTGGGAACGAAAGGAGACCTGTCTTTGCCCAAAGAGGTAGAAGCAGACTCCAAAGAGGAAGCATAATAAACGCCTGCAAGGACAAAAGTCCTTGCAGGCGTTTTCTAGTTTCGTTACTGCTTTCCTAAATCCTTGGTCTTTTCGTAGGCGGAGATCACGGCATCCATGCAGGCAGCTCTGAGAGCCCGCTGCTCCAAGGTCCGAACCCCTTGGATCGTACTGCCACCAGGGCTGCAAACCTCGTTCTTCAATTGATCCGGGTGTTTGCCTGTGGCTAGAATCATCTGCGCAGCACCCAGAACGGTCTGAGCGGCAAACTGGAGGGCGTCCGGACGTGAAAGTCCGCAGGCGACACCGCCATCGGCCAGGGCATCCATAAAGAGGTAGGCAAAGGCAGGGCCGCAGCCGGATACGGCGCTTCCGGCATCCATCAAGGACTCTTCGAGAGGATACAGCTTCCCGGCAGCCGACAGCATGGAGAGGAAGGCGTCCAATTGGGCGTCGCTGACCAAGCGATTTTTCACGTAAAGAATCACACCGGCCCCTTCGGAAACGGGGGTATTTGGCATGATGCGAATGATGGGGTAGGAGCAGCCGGCCATGTCTTCTAATTGTTGCAGGGTAAGGCCCGCAGCCATGGAGACCAGAACCGGAGGGGCTT
The DNA here is from genome assembly GCA_000620945.1 of [Clostridium] viride DSM 6836. Taxonomy (GTDB): domain Bacteria; phylum Bacillota; class Clostridia; order Oscillospirales; family Oscillospiraceae; genus Evtepia; species Evtepia viridis. The sequence continues at coordinate 426,061 of JHZO01000004.1, forward strand.
CTCTCGTTTTAATGGTTGGCGTTAGGTCACGCAGTACGATAGGCATAATATGAGGTTTTACGCCGAGAAAGAGGTATTCGCTCTCCCGCGCGGCGGTCTGGGTATCGGCAGCTTGGCAGCCCAATTCTGTGGCGAGTCCCTTGGCTTTCTCCAAACTTTGGTCGGAGAGAACGATTCGATCTGGCGAAACCTTGTGTGTGGTACATTTGGCCAGAGCACCACCCATATTACCAACACCGATAAATCCAATCGAAAAAGACACGGAAGATCACTCCTTTGTAGGTTTGTGCATAAATTGTAGCACATTCAAATATTGGAAACAAGATTTGCTGCTTGTTTCGATAGAAAAAATCAAGATCGCTGCGAACCATTCGGTATCTTGGGGAAGGATTGTTTATTGTAGATGGAAATAGAGACAGGCAATCGGGGAATAGAATACATGGGAGGTGCATGTAGCATGCTGACAAGTGGAATTTTGCTGATGCTCAATGGCTTGTTTTTTTCCTTGCGGCTTGGGCAAAATGGTTCTTTTCCTCGTCCCCTTAAGGAGGATGAGGAACGTTTTTATTTAGAACGTGCGGCCCAAGGGGACATGGAGGCGCGGAATAAGCTCATAGAGCACAATCTTCGCTTGGTTGCCCATATCATTAAGAAGTATTATACCCAAGCAGGGGATCAAGATGACTTGATTTCCATAGGAACCATTGGGCTAATCAAGGGAATTTCTACCTTTAAACCGGATAAGAATGTTCGACTGGCAACCTATGCCAGCCGTTGTGTAGAAAATGCTATCCTATCACAACGGATACCTGCAGGAGAAGTTGGTTTAATTACTCTGGTTTTTGTGAGAAGTAGCATCTTGTGTGCTTACCTAGGAAGAGGGATTCGGATGATGTTAATCCGTATCCTTCTTGTTTTGATAGGTACTGCGAAGAAAAGCTAATTTTTCCTCTTGGGAGAGAGGCAGTTTCTGTATGTATGCAATAACCGCTTCCGCATGAATGGCAGCAACATGGAGTGCCAGTTCTGCGGAGTCTACCGGATTTGTCGGCCCATGGACAATAATCTTCAAACTGTATCACCTTCCACGGTTATGCTATGTGACATTCGGGCGGACTATGATGGTAGTTTGAAACGGGGCTTTTGATCTTGGGGTAGTCTCGTGACGGGTTCCAGAACATGAAACACTCCCTCAAGGCCGAAGCCAAGAGGGAGTGAACCATATGGTATGATCAAAAGCCATTTTTTCCATGGTTGGCAACCTGATCGGGTCAAAGGAATAAGCTGCCTCTATCTTATTGCTTTACGATACTGCTTGCATATCCCGTTGTGTCGATCACGAAGTCTTTCGAAGTACCAACGATATACGCTTTCATCGTCACGGCCGAGTTTGGCACATCGAATCCATCATGGTCTAGAGTGTCGGAAAACACGATTACTTCTCCTGGCCCAATTTGGGTCTCATTCATCACTGCGGCAAACAGTTTGTCAGCCGACCATGTATACACATTGTTGCCCGCAAGGTCAAAAAGTTTGAAATCATATTTTTGTCCACTGGTGTGTTGGATGGTAACTTCCTTATCCGTGTTGTTTTTCAAGGTTAGCGACATGGTCAGAGAGCCGTCCTTTGCAAGCTGTGCAGAGGCGGTTGCTTGGACTAAGGATTGACGGTTCTCTAAAAGCCTCATTAAATTGGCGACGATGGTGACCGCTTCCGCGCGTGTGGCAGCATCCTTTGGAAACAGCATGGTGTCGCCTCTTCCGCTGACAAGCTTTAAAACTACAGCAGAGTAGATTTCACCCCTATAATTGGCTGAAATGTCCCCGTCATCGCGAAATGGAACTGGCTTAACCATGGGTATGGGGTAATTCCCATCGGTTTTATATTGGAGCGCGTTCATAATCCAGTGAATCATTTCCTCGCGGACCAGTGCCTGATCGGGATAAAAGTTCCCCCCACGTTCAATAATTCCAATAGTAACCAGATCAATCAACGCATTTGCGCCGGTTGCTGCGTTGTCCATGTCGTTAAAATAATCTTTCATGTTAGGGGCTACAAAATAGTTGATGTTGGTGTTAAGAGCCCTGTGCAGCAGCTGAACAAACTCGATGCGAGTAATCGCTCTATGTCCATTGAAGTTCTCACTTCCATCAGAGAAAACCTCGGTATATCCGTATTTTTTTGCCGCATCCTCAAACCACGTGCCGGAGATATCCCGGTAAGCATTACCGGTTTCAGATTGCGCTAAAGCGGCCAGTGGCATTGTCGTCAATAACAAACCTATGAGGATGAAAGTTAGTATTGCTCTTTTTTTCATGTTAGACCTCCATACATTTTTTTCTATTTTGACGGTTCATCATGAAAAATGTTCCATCAATTGGTGCATTAGTTGCTTCTGAGTGTGTTCTGCTCAATTTTTAGCCTTAGTTTGAACCTACTGAACCCAGAAGATTCTTCTTTCTTTGTTGCATAGGTATAGTATGCGCTACGCCTGAAATGATAAATGGGATGTTGGAAAGAAAGATAACGAGGGATCTTGAAAAACTCTTTAGATTTATGTAAAGTATATCAAAAGTTCAGGTCACACATAGGTAGCAAATGAATCATGAAGAAACGAATGCGGAGGTGGCAATATGTCAGAAATCTATCTAGCAGGTGGGTGTTTTTGGGGCTTAGAAAAATACCTGGCCTCCATTCCAGGGGTTTTGAAAACGCATGTGGGATATGCCAATGGAGTTACGGAGCATCCAACCTATGAAGAAGTTTGTTATCGTAATACGGGACATGCCGAAACGGTACGTGTTGTCTACGATGCCGATACGCTTCCTCTGGAGTTTCTTTTAAACCTGTATTATGAAGCAATCGACCCAGTTTCGCTCAACCGTCAGGGTAGCGACACCGGGACGCAATACCGAACCGGCATTTACTATGTGAATGAGGAAGATCGTCCAACCATTGAGCACTCAATCTCGCTGCTGCAAAGGCGCTATCAGGAGCCCATCGCCATCGAATTGGAGTCCCTTCGTCAGTTTTTTCTCGCGGAAGACTATCATCAAAAGTAATTGGATAAGAATCCCGGAGGCTATTGCCACATTGCGCCCAAGCAGTTTGAAAAAGCTTCGAGAGCCTTGGTGAATCCTGCCAATCACCCTGCACCGGATGGGGACAGCCTGCAACACAGCTTGACTCCCTTGCAATATGCGGTGACGCAACAAAGCGCCACAGAGCCACCCTTTCAAAACGAGTATTGCAATCTATTTCGACCTGGTATTTATGTGGACATTACTACGGGAGAGCCGCTTTTTTCTTCGAATGATAAATTTGAATCTGGCTGCGGCTGGCCAAGCTTTTCACAGCCCATTGACCCAAACGTGATTCGAGATAAGATGGATCGCTCCCACGGGATGATGCGCACAGAGGTAAGAAGTCGCACTGGGGATGCTCATTTGGGGCATGTCTTTGAAGATGGCCCCAAACAGCTGGGAGGCCTGCGTTACTGCATTAACAGCGCATCCCTGCGTTTCATTCCTAAAGAGGAGATGGAACAAAATGGGTATGGTTATCTGTTGAGCCTGATAGACTGAACGAAGTATGGAAGCTCGCACAACTTGGGTTGAATATATAGGGCAGGCCGTGTGCGCAAGAATCGTTTGCGTGCACGGCCTCTTTGTTTGATCGTTCTGAGATAACAAGGGAGTTTATATTCAAAATAATTCCAACGAAAAAAATAGTTGAAGAACGGGCGAGAATACGGTAGAATACAGGGCAGCAGTATCTTTTATGAACTGCATAAGCGGCGGTATCGCTATGAGCTGCACGCAACATTGAGACCATTTAAATTAACGAATTTTGTGAATCAACGAATTTTGAAATTCTGCTTTGATCCTTGGGACAGAGACAGTTACATTCAATATTTGAATCTATAACTATGTCTTTTTTGTCTGTCAAAGGAGGTTTGCTCGTCATGGGCAACTCACAGATAAAAAGGACTTTTTTATTGTTGGAAACCCAAAATCGTGGCACCTCAGTGTTTGCACCGCTATGCAAATCGAAGAACTGCATACTTTACCTTGAGGTGATGCAATTGAACGTCGGATTTATTGGAGCAGGAAAGGTTGGTGGGGCCCTTGGGCTCTACCTAACACAACATGGGGTTACAATTTCGGGGTATTACAGTAAGACGGGAACCTCCGCGCAGGAAGCGGCAAGGATCACCGGATCACAAAGCCTTCCGTCGATGCAAGAGGTAGCAAATTTAAGCAGCGTTCTGTTTGTCGCGGTTCCGGACCATGCAATTGAGGAAGTGGATGCTAGCATTGCAATGGGAATGGAGGCACAAAGGATCCACCGGGACCTATCTGTATTTCATGTTAGTGGAGCACATTCATCGGATGCTTTGAAAGGAATTCGAGCTGCGGGAGCCCCAGTGGGCAGTATGCATCCCCTTCAGAGCTTTGGAGAACCCATGAACAGTGCGGAGAAATTAAACTCCACGTGGTTTACCCTGGAAGGGACAGAAAAAGCGGTTGAACTTGCAAAAACCATCCTACATAAGACAGGTGGCAAGTATAGCCTAATTCAGGCGCAGGACAAGCCACTCTACCACGCAGGCGCTTGTGTGGTCTCGAACTTCTTGATCACCCTACTTGAGAGTGGGATCAGGTGCTTTGAAAAAGCAGGGATGGAACGGAATGACATTCTAAAGGCCATTGATCCGCTGATTGCCTCCACGCTTTCCAATGCCCGTGAACAGGGGACCGTGGATGCTTTGACCGGCCCCATTGTACGGGGTGATATCCAAACCGTACGCATACACTTGGAAGCGATTCGAGCACTGCTACCGACAGAACTGGATCTTTATCAATCCATGGCTCGCAGGACAGTTCAGATGCTGGAAGATCGTTGTTGGACGAAGCAGCAGGCAGAACGGTTTCAGCTGCTTTTGGGGGAAACGATTCATGTCAACTAAATTCACAACTCAGTCTTTTCTTGAGGCAAAGCGGGCAAACAATAAAATCACCATGCTGACCGGGTATGACTACTCCATGGCGCAAATCCTTGACACCTGTGGCATTGATGCCATTTTAATCGGAGATTCTCTTGGAATGGTGGTACAAGGCAGGGATTCCACGGTGGAAGTCACCATGGAAGAGATGCTCTATCATTGCAAATGTGTGGCAAGAGGCACAAAGAACGCCATGTTAATTGGGGACATGCCCTTTCTAAGCTATCACATCAGCCCTGAGGAGGCGGTTCGCAATGCGGGACGATTTATTCAAGAAGGGAAAATGAATGCCGTCAAGCTCGAAGGTGGAAAGCCTATGGCAGAGACCGTCAGGAGCATTGTACGTGCACAAATTCCTGTGATGGGGCATATCGGTCTAACGCCTCAGTCCATCCATGTGTTTGGTGGCTTTAAGGTACAAGGCAAGGAACAGAAGCAGGCAATCTCCCTCATGGAAGATGCTCTGGCCTTAGAGGAGGCAGGGGCCTTTGCCTTGGTGCTTGAAGCGGTACCGGAGGCCCTTGCAAAACTCATCACAGAAAAAGTCAGGATCCCCACCATCGGGATCGGGGCTGGAAAGCATTGCGATGGGCAGGTGCTTGTCATAAACGACATTTTAGGGATGTACTCAGACTTTACGCCGAAGTTTGTAAAACAGTATGCTGAGCTAAAACAAACCATCGTGGAAGCAGTGGGTGGGTATATTCAGGATGTAAAAACCCAACAGTTTCCGGAAACAAAGCATACCTTCTCCATGAACGAAGCGCTATTGGAAAAATTGTATTAATAATGAGGTAACGAAATGAGTTTAATAAAAACCATTGAGGAATGGAATGAGTGGTTCATCCGGGTAGGGCGAAACGACCATTCCTTAGGCTTCGTACCAACCATGGGATTTCTACACGAGGGACATCTATCCCTGATTCGGAAGGCAAAAGAAGAAAATGATTTGGTTGCAGTAAGTATATTTGTTAATCCAACCCAATTTGCACCAGGGGAAGACTTTGAGAATTATCCCCGGGATATCGAACGCGACTATAAGCTTGCCATGGCCGCAGGCGCGGATATTGTGTTTCACCCAGATGCAAAGGAGATGTACGGTTCCAATTCGAACACGGTGGTAGAGGTGGGGGGAGAGATCACCCAAAAGCTTTGCGGAGCATCAAGACCCACCCACTTCAAAGGCGTCACAACGGTTGTGACGATCCTGTTCAACATCATTGGGCCGGATCGTGCGTACTTTGGTCAAAAGGATGCGCAACAAGGGATTATCATTCAAAAAATGGTGCGCGATCTCCATCAACCTGTGAAGGTTGTGATGTGCCCTATCGTTAGAGAAGAAGACGGCTTGGCCATGAGTTCCCGAAATGTGTATTTAAATACCGAGGAACGCAAGCAGGCCATCTGTTTAAGTGAAGCCTTACAATTGGCGGAAGAGTATATAGCATCCGGTGCGGAGGATGCAAACCGTACGGAGACACTGAAGCAGATCATCAGCCAGCACATTGGAAGGCAATCGCTTGCCACCATTGACTATGTCCAAATTCTCGATGGCGAAACTCTGGAAGAGTTCGCGTGTCTTGAGCCTGGGAAAACGGCTCTGGCTGCCCTAGCGGTAAGATTTGGAAACACAAGACTAATTGACAACAAACTGCTGTCCATTTCATGAGGTGAAGAGAAATGCAATTACATATGTTTAAGAGTAAATTACATCGGGCAACCGTCACACAAGCAGATATTAACTATGTTGGCAGTGTGACAATCGACCGCGAATTATTGGATCAGTCGGGCATTTTGCCTGGGGAAAAAGTGCAAATCGTGAACATTAACAACGGCGAACGCTTTGAAACGTACACGATTGAAGGCGAAGCAGGAAGCGGAACCATCTGCATCAACGGAGCGGCTGCCCGACTGGTACAAGTAGGCGATAAGGTTATTATCATCGCTTATGCCTTGATGGATGAACAAGAAGCAAGAACCTTTGAACCGAAGGTACTTGTCATGGATGAGCAGAATAAAATTGTGAGGGTTAAGAACCAGGAGATTCATGGAACCACAGAATGACTTTGTTTGGAGTACGCTGAGGTCCACGGATTCAAGAGGTCAGAAAGTTTTTATTGATTCAGACTAGCTTATGGGTACCCTCCCGTCATGGAACCAGATGGACAAGCTAAGAACATAAATGATGCGGCTGCCAAATGGCAACCGCATGAAAGAAACCAGATTTCAACGTACCTCTTGGAATATGGTATCTCCACAGCAAGGGCAAGGCGCAAGTTCGTCTGCTTCTCCATCAATCGTTACAATGTTCCCACATTCAATGCACTGGTACCTGCCGTTTTCTGGGCGATCTACACCGGCTATTAACATCCGAAGCACCTCCAATCCTATCATATTATTATGATGCCATACCACAAAACAGAATCAGGAAAGAGATGCAAGGCAGTAGTAGCTATTCCAAAATGCAAGCCGCCCCCTAAGAGGCGGCATGGAATCTTGATTTTCTTTACCAAAGGCATGGGATCCTGTTAATTCGGATTGCGGTAATTTGCGGAGGAATGCTCATGGTCATTGCCCCGCTATAGCGGATGCGCACGCAGTTACCAACACGAAAACTGCACGCATTGGGCGTATGGACAACCACAGTTCGCGACATTGATTCATCAAAGACAAGTAAATCACCGGGACGAACGTGAATCACGATAGCTTCCATGATCATAGCTAGCACCTCTTTGTGATGAGTTATATCATAAGATATGCCAAAACCGAATATATTGTGTCGAACGTCGGAAGATGACCGCGATCACACTAACACAGTAACAAACCGCCTAGGGTGAATTCCTTAGGCGGTTTGTCCTTTTGTTATGGCCTTTTATAATCTTCGTCTTTGAAACGTCAGGAGATGCGATAGGTAAATGATTTTTTGTGATGCTATCAATAAAAAATATCAAATAGGAAGACATTTCCTTCCATCAACACATATGTTAGAGATTTTGAAAGCTGATTGTGAACAGCAACAAAATACTTGGTGCGCATAAAATGGAATGATGAACAGAAAGAATGGTTCATTTTATTAATTTGACAGGGACAGGTGTTAATATATGTACAATGAAACATGCCCTCCCAATTCGACACAACATGTTGTAATGAGAGGCGATACCTTCTGGAAACTATCGCAGGCTTATGGTGTTAGCGTCGAACGTATCATGGAAGCTAACCCAGGCACCACCGCCGACAACTTGCAAATTGGATCGACCCTATGCATTCCAACGGCACCGAACAGCACAATTACCCCGACACCGACACCGATGAAACCGGCGAAACTGGAGAAATTGCCGCCGACAGAACCACCTCAGCAGCAGGTCTGCCCGGAAGGGACCTTTCTCCATACGATTCAAGCAGGCGATACCTTCTGGAAACTGTCGCTGGCTTATGGTGTTAGCGTCGAACGTATCATGGTAGCTAACCCGGGTACCAACCCTGACAACTTGCAAATAAGTTCGACTCTATGCATCCCAACGGCACCGAAAAGCGCTGTTACCCCAACACCGACGCCGATGAAACCGATGAAACCGGCGAAGCTGGAGAAACTACCGGCGACAGAACCGCTCCAGCGTCAGACCTGCCCGGAAGGCACCTTTCTCCATACGATTCAAGCAGGGGATACCTTCTGGAAACTGTCGCTGGCTTATGGTGTTAGCGTCGAAAGCATCATGGATGCTAACCCGGGTACCAACCCTGACAACTTGCAAATAGGTTCAACTCTATGCATCCCAACGGCACCGAAAAGCGCTGTTACCCCAACACCGACGCCGATGAAACCGATGAAACCGGCGAAGCTGGAGAAATTGCCGCCGGTACCAGAGACACCTCCGCCGACACCGGTGGCACCGCCGGTACCAGTGACACCTCCGCCGGCACCAGTGACACCTCCGCCGGCACCAGTGACACCTCCGCCGGCACCAGTGACACCTCCGCCGGCACCAGTGACACCTCCGCCGGAACCAGTGACACCTCCACCGGCACCAGTGACACCTCCCCCAGCACCGGTAGCACCGCCGACACCGGTGGCACCACCGGCACCAGTGACACCTCCCCCAGCACCGGTAGCACCGCCGACACCGGTGGCACCGCCGACACCGGTGGCACCGCCGACACCGGTGGCACCGCCGACACCGGTAGCACCGCCGACACCGGTGACACCGCCGATACGGATGGCACCGCCGAAATTGATGGCAAAACCCTTATGTTCTCAGAACAATTTTACCTATATCATAGAAAGCTGTGATACCATTTGCGGAATCGCAAGGAAATACTATGTTAGCGTGGAAAGCATCTTGAAGAATAACCCAGGAATGGATCCAAGTTGCTTGCAGCCGGGAACATGTATCTGCGTGCCGATCAACTGTTGTGGGGAGAATACCTGCCGTTACACGGTCAGACCGGGAGATACCCTAAACAGAATCGCGAATCGATGCAATGTTTGCCCTTCGGCCCTCATTGCAGCAAATCCAAACATTGATTTCGACCATTTAATAAGATGTCAGATCATTTGTATTCCCAATGCTAAGTTTGAGTGAATCACGTTGCAAATAGGATCAATCTGGTTTGCTTCGCAAAACAATTGAACTGATTAAGGATAATAATAAAAACAGGAGTTCTAATGGGCTCCTGTTTTTATTATGAATCATTGGACGGGTATCCCTCCCAAAAACGGAGTGGAACGAATGAGAACAACAGGCCATTAGTTTGAGAGGAACGATAACTAAATCATAACAATTACGGGGTGGAATGGATGAAAGAGCAAAAGAGCATGGCAATCTACTCCCGAAAGTCCAAATTTACCGGCAAGGGTGAAAGCATTGAAAACCAGATCGAACTGTGTCGGCAGTACATTCGGGTCAATCGCGGTGATGAGGCGGCAGATGGCGTCTTGGTTTATGAGGATGAGGGCTTTTCCGGCGGGAATTTGGAGCGCCCGCAGTTCAAACGCATGATGTCGGATGCAAAAGGGGGGAAGCTATCCACCATTGTGGTCTATCGTCTGGACCGAATCAGCCGCAACATCGGGGATTTTGCGGGTTTGATTGAATCATTGAATGAGATGAAAATTTCCTTTGTTTCCATCAAGGAACAGTTTGACACCAATTCCCCCATGGGCCGAGCCATGATGTACATCGCCTCGGTTTTCTCACAATTGGAGAGAGAGACGATTGCCGAGCGCATTCGGGATAATATGCACGAGCTTGCCAAGAGTGGACGATGGTTGGGAGGAACAACACCGACAGGATATGGCTCGGAACAGGTGCAGAGGATGACGGTGGACGGCAAAGTACGGAAGTCCTGTAAACTGCAAATCATACCCGAGGAAGCGGAGTTGGTACGGTTTATTTTTGCAAAGTTTCTTGAGACGTGCTCCCTGACCCACACCGATGCGTTACTGCTACAGCATGGCTATTTAACCAAGAACGGTAAGAACTTTACTCGCTTCGCCATCAAGGGTATCCTGACCAATCCGGTCTACGCTAAGGCAGATCCAGCGGTGTGGGACTATTTCCAAGAGCAAGGTGTGGATTTGTTCGCTGAGCAAGCTGAGTTTCACGGGGATCGTGGGGTGATGGCCTATAATCGCACCGAGCAAAAGCCAGGAAAAACAAACCAGCTTCGACCCATGGAAGAGTGGATTGTGGCGCTCGGTGCCCACCAGGGCTTAATTGAAGGTGCTGACTGGGTCAAGGTACAGTACTTACTGGAACAAAACCGAAGCAAGGGTTATCGCAAACCTCGGAGCAATGTGGCACTCTTGTCCGGCTTGCTGGTTTGCGGACACTGCGGGGATTATATGAGGCCAAAGCTGTCTACGCGTGAAAACGCCGCTGGAGAGAGAATGTTTTCTTACGTCTGTGAAATGAAAGAGCGAAGCCGCAGTCAGCGCTGCAAGATTCGTAATGTAAACGGGAACCTACTGGACAAGATGGTGATAGAGGAACTGAAACGACTGCCTCAGCAGGACAGCCAATTCCGGCAGTATTTGAAACAGGGCGAGCAGCTAATCCGAGGCAACCCGAAGGAGTATGATCAGCAATTGGAACAGCTGGATAAGGCGCTAGGGGAGAAGAAACAAGAAATAGGCACGCTACTGAGCACGCTTGGCAAGGCCTCCGGTAGCGTTGCTGAAGACTACCTCCTACGTCGAATAGAAGATCTGCACAGTCAAGCGGAAGGATTGCGTCAGCAAAGTGAGGAGCTCAGGCGCATCACCGCAGGTCCTGCCATGGCGAATCTGCAGTTCGACTTGTTACGCCAGATGGTGAGCTCCTTCGCTGACACCATTGGTGCCATGACCATAGAGCAGCAACGAGCTGCCCTTCGCTCCTGTGTACGCAAGTTAGTCTGGGATGGGGAGAATATTGAGCTCTATCTCTTTGGTTCTGAGGGGGAAGTGGACTTCTCAGAACTGAGCCATTCCAATGAGACCTTGTGTGAGGATAGCAAATGAGATCCTAATGCATTTTAGGAGCCAGCGAAAGTTACAAGGGGAAGTTTCTCTCTCCGACACATTGGATTCAGACAAAGAAGGAAACTCCCTATCTCTCATGGACGTCATTAGCGTTGACGATAACATGCTAGAACTCGTAGATGCTAGGGACGCCTGCGTGAAAGTTAGGAGGTGTGTCAAAGATTACTTATCGCCCAGGGAAGCTATGGTGATCATTATGCGCTATGGACTCGATAACAAAGCTCCCCGTACCCAACGTGAAATCGCGAATCAATGTGGCATATCACGCTCCTATGTCTCACGAATTGAGAAAAAAGCCCTTGAAAAACTGAAGGAAGAATTCGAAAAAAAAGAAAAGGGATAAGTTCTTTGGGTTGGTACGCTCCTCCTCTGTCTTTGCATGAGACGGAGGGGGAGCGTTCTTTGTCGAAAGAGAACGAAAAATGAAAGATATGAACCTGAAACTTTCATATTGAATCTGTATTATCTCTGAAAATTATACTTGTCATTTAGTACTAATTCTAGCCATAAATAGGGGGAGTGGATGGGAAATCCTATAAAATTTATAGATCATTGGTATAAGAATAGGCGTATTGCGCAAAAATAAAGCCGTAAAATTGCGTAAAGTTTGGTTGATATTGGCCTTGAATTATGACAAATTTTCATGACGCTAGCAAAAACTCTGATTTTACTAATGGAAATTCGCTTCGTATAATGAAAGACATCTTCCGGATACTTGTAAATTCGGTTCAAAGGATTTCTTGAACCAAGGATCCAGGAGAGATTTACGTAAAGAGTTATTTTATCTGGTATGGCAGCGTGAGAGGGGGTCCCACGGGCCCAGCAGATAAAATTCACTCCCTCATTACTCGGCAGAAGAGATCGACCGGCTCAGTCGGTCTCTTTTGCTTTTTCTATGCCAAAAAGTAGGAATGAAGGAAAGCGGTTTTCCAGGTGGCAAGATGCCTGCTTTCCTTCCTGAAAAAGGGAAAAGACAAAATAGAACCGGGTCAAAAATTTTTTTGGGAAAGATGAATAGAATTGATTACACCATGCAATTTCCTCATTTTACAAGATACACAGCCGTAGCTATACTTTGCTTATCCCGAACGGAGCCCACATATACTTTGCATGGGAATTCTTTTGAGAAGGGAGTGGGAAGCGAAGAGACGTGTACGCGGGCAGGAAAGGAAACGAACACCTAGCACGCGACAAAAGGGTAATCGTAGCACAATTCTAGAAGCAAATTGAGAAAAAGAGTATATGGAAAAGAGGTAAGAGTATGAGTAATCAACCTCCAAGCAAAGGCGGAATTGGCGCATTTGACTTCTTCTGCATCGGATTTGGTGCAATCGTCGGTGTTGGCTGGGCTGTCTCCATCAACAAGTGGATGGCAAACTGCGGCGGACCCCTGCCAGCTTCTCTCGGTTATATCATTGCCCTTGTCATGATGGTTCCCGTGGCGCTGTGCTATTGTGAATTGGCCCCCATGATGCCCGTTGCCGGCGGCGGCATGGCATATTCCTATCGTGCATTCAACCAAACCATTTCCTTTATTTCTGGTTGGGCAGCCTTCGGCGCCTTTGTAACCATCATTCCTTGGGAAGCCATTTACGTATGCGACATCCTGAGCATTCTCTTCCCCGTATTGAAGTCCGGCGATCCTCTCTATTCAATAGCCGGATCCGATATCTACTTAGGTAGTATTATCTTAGGCACCATTTTCTCCTTCGCTTTGTTTTACATCAACTACAAAGGCGCCTCCGCTTCCGCTGGTTTGCAGAGAGTGCTTACCATCATCCTGTTGGGCGCCGGTGTTCTCGCAATGGTGGCATCCCTTATCCACTTCGATGCCAACAACTTTAAGCCCATTTACGAGAACGTTGGCCGTGGTAGCCACAGCAGCTTCCTGGGTGGTGCGTTTGCTATCCTGGCTTCCGCCCCCTTCTTCCTGGCTGGTTTTGAAACCATTCCTCAGGCAATTGAAGATGCCTCTGGCGATGTCACCTCCGTTGGTAAGACCGTGGTGCTCTCCGTTGGCCTGGCTTGTATCTTCTACGCAGGTCTGCTCTTCTGCTTGGGCGGTGCATTCCCCTGGCAGCAGTTCTTCAGCGACCTTAAGACCCCCGCAGCTGGTAACCTCTTCAAGGAGATCTATGCTGGCGCACCTGGCGTTGCCCTCTATACCATCATTCTGGTTGGCGCAGTCTGCGGCCTGCTGACCACTTGGAACGGCTTCATGATGGCTTCTCCTCGTCTGATGATGTCCATGGCAAGAGCTTACATGCTTCCCCAGTGGCTGGCAAAAGAGCATCCCAAGTATGGCACTCCCGTCAATGCAATGATCTGCTGCTTGGTTCTCTCCATCGCTGGTCCCTTCCTGGGCATGGGTCTGATCGATCCCCTGACTTCCTTCTCCGCAGCTGGCTTCGTGCTTTCCTGGTTCCTCACCTCCGCAAGCTGCATCCGTCTGCGCCAGAAGGAACCCGATGCACACCGTCCCTACAAGCTCCCCGGTGGCATTGCAATGGCTGGCTTCGCTTGCCTCATGATGTTTGCTGTCCTGGTTCTGCTCTTCGTTCCCGGAAACCCCGTCTTCATGGGCGGCATGGCCATCAAGCTGTTCTTCGCATGGATGGCTCTGGGCGTTGTCCTCTTCCTGGCTTGCTCCGGTGAGAGAAAAGCAGTCTCCGAAGAAAAGCGCAAGGCTTCCCTGTTTGCTAAGATCGGTGGCTAATTCTCCTCGGATTCCCACGATCAGTATCTAGTGAACCCGAGCAAACAAATCAAATGAATGGAAATGAGCGCAGCGGAAGCTGCGCTCATTTTTATTTAATATAGAGTTTTATTTAAAGAATAACAAGCTTGCTGTGTAGGCAGCAAGCTTGTTAGGGGATTACTTCATATTATACCAGCGGTATTTCCAAGGGTGCCGCAGAATTGGTCTCTAGGCGGTAGAGATGGGAGGCATCGGTGGCTAGAAGATAGGTTCCGAGGTATTCATTGGTACCGGACGCTTGGCCAAGGGAATAGACTTGAATGCGCATACAGACCATATTGTCCACTTTGGCGGTACCTTCCGTGTAATAAAGGTTGTACTGTTTCATACTGGTTCCAGAAAGTCCAAGCAAAGAAGGGGGGAGGCTCTTGAGAAAGGATACGCCTTCTTGTGCGGTGAGAATAGTCGTTTCCGTCTCGGGCGCTGCCAGCGCATCTGGCTTGGGTGACTTGGAATCTTCTGCTTTGTATTGGGGAGTCGCCCAGTCCGGGCTTGGTTCAGGTGCTATGAATGGATCATTGATATCTTCTTGCCAGGCTTGAATCATGAGACGGTTTTGGTTCCAATCGAGCCGCATGGATAAGTCGGTAAAGGTTTTCAGGTTCTTGCGAGAGAGATAGAGCGTGCCACGTTCTGCATTAAAATCGGGCGGCTTGTCCATATTTCCTTCGGAATTGATTACAAGAAAGCCAACATTCAAATCAGTTAAACCAAGCATATAGTCCTTGACGCTGTTTCCACCATTCGGAAAATCTTCATAGACAAAACGATAAACCGGTGGACTGCCTTGGGGGGAAGTGTTTGGATTCTCCCCACGGGAACCACCACCTTGTGAGGAGGGAAGCTCCGAAGAGACAAAGTTTGCCTCTTTCCCCTCTAAGATCTGGTTGAGGGAAGGGATCGTTTCTGAATCCACGGTGAAGAGGTTCGGTTCAGAGACATGTGGTTTTCGTTCGCAGGAGGATAAGGAGAATAGCATGATAAGGCAGAGAAGAAGGGCAGAAAGACGAGATGGATGTGGAGTCATAGAGGATGCTCTCCTTTGCTAAGCTGGCCATTAGAGCTTTTTCTCATCCGTAATTTGACCATATTTGCCGCGCATGACATCACCAACAATTTTTCCATCCACAAGAGTGATGACGCGGCGGCGCATCAAATTCACAAAACTACTGGAGTGTGTGGCCATGATAATGGTGGTACCTTGTCGATTAATCTCAAGAAGTAAATGCATTAGATCCCAATTGGTATCTTCATCGAGGTTAGCTGTGAGCTCGTCTAGAATCAGAATGGGTGGGTTATTAATCAGGGCGCGGGCTAGGTCAACCCTTCGGCATTCCCCAATGGAGAGCTCACCTGGATACTTATCCTCCACGCCGGACATGCCAACAATGCCAAGGGCCTTTTTCATCTTTAGCTTTTGTGCCGACCGGCGTTTGGTGAGGCCTACGTTCATAATCATGGACAAGTTTTCTTCAATGGTGCGGCGTCTCATCAAAAAATCGTCTTGATGCACCTGACCAAAGGTCAAGCGTAGCTTCGGCCAATACCAGGGAGGGACATGAGCCAAGTTTAATTTGTCGAGGAAAACTGAGCCTTGTTCCGGACGGATCGCGCCGGTGATGAGCTTAAGAAGGGTGCTTTTTCCGGCACCGCTACTCCCGACCAAAAAGACAAACTCACCCTGCTGAATCTGAAGGTTTATCTCACTCAGAACAGGGTATCGCTTTTTTTCCCATTTATAATATTTTGTCACGTTTTCCAAGCGGATTGTGGGCATCGATTCTCGGCTCCTTACCTGTTTCAAACATTGGACTCTACCCATTATGCGTAGGATTTGGTATAATTGCAAGCAAGAGTTGATTCATATAGAAAGAAGGGATGGCTTTGCGGGAAAAAAACCCAGGTTCTCGATTTAAAACATGGTTTTTCATCAGCCTGCTTGCCATAGTTTGCATTGGTGGGGCAGAGCTCCTGGTTTGTCGGGTCATGGACCCGGTATTGTATGAGCAGATCACTTCTCCCGTCAAGGAAACCTTCGCAGTGGTGGAAATCAATCTGCACAAAACCAAGAAGAAGCTATTAGAAACGAAAGATAGCTTGGTCGGACGCTTCACGGAAGCAGAGGAATCGGAGGATTTGGAAGACCAACTGGCAGGAAATCCTGAAATCCCATCCGATGCTACGCAGATGGCGGATCGAACTTTAGCCAAATTTGAAACGGTTGGCACAAGCGAGGTCTTAATTGGCGGAAACCTTCCTATTGTATATTACAATCAGACCGATCCAGACTGGACAGGGCAAGCGTATGGAAGTGACACCATTGGAGGCTATGGCTGCGGCCCGACGGTTATGTCCATGGTGGTCTCCACCGTCAGGAAACAGACCATTGACCCGGTGAAGATGGCGAAGTGGGCTAAGGACAATGGTCATTGGGCTGCAAAGCAAGGTTCCTATTTATCCATTGTGGAGGGGGCCTCGCAAGCCTTTGGCTTACGTGCCGAACCGATCCCAGAACTCACGGCGGATCGCTTGCGCAACGAATTGGCCTCAGGAAAGCTGGTGGTTGCGTTGATGACAAAGGGTCACTTTACCAACGGGGGCCATTTTATTCTCCTGCGTGGTGCGACCTTAGAAGGGAAGATTTTGGTTGCGGATCCCAGCAGCAGGGAGCGTAGCCTCATGGCTTGGGACGCACAGCTGGTGATCGATGAGCTGTCTGCCAGCCGAAGCCACGGAGCGCCTGTATGGGCCATCACGCAGCAGTTCTCTCCAGCTTATGCAGAATAGGATCATGCTTGTGCCGGAATGGCAGAAACGGTGCTTGCAACGCCCTCGCAAACGAGAGCGTTGCAAGCACTTGTTTTATTAGGAGTAAAAGGATTTTTCCCCGCAGAGCTTGCGACTGACTCGTTCATCCAGCTCGGCTAGTTGCTTTAAGAGGCGTCGATTCGTGGCAATGCAGTCTGCCACAGGGAATTCCTCTGGTCCTTGGGCCTGGCCTCCCCCGTTTAAAGCCTGCAGTTGCTCTGCTGCCATGGGCGACAGCTCCATTTGCATGAGATCCAGATTTGAATGGAGCTCCTGCCACTCTAAGAGGACGCGCTGCCGCATGGAAAGAAAGAGTTGAAGTGAGACTTGGTCCTGCCGCTCTACGCTCTCGGCTAAATCTCGGGTCAGCTCGATGGCCTCCACAAGCTTCTGGTGGATGCCTTTTTCCAACTGGAGAAGGGCATTGAGTTCTTGCGCTGTCATACTCACCCCTGGCCCTCCGATTTTGCCGCCGTGCGGAAGCTATCTCGCAATTCCATGAGCATGGGTTTAATCCGGCGCAGCTCTTCCATGTTATGCCCAAACATAACCCGATTGAGCTCATAACAAAAGTAGTCATACATGCGGTGGAGGTCATTGGCGATGGGGTACTGACGATCCAAGGTATCATCGAGATAGCGAATGATCTGTAGGCAGCGATCAATCGAAGCTTCAAAGGCAGGGTAGTCCTGTTTTTCCAATGTGAGCTCAGCGCGAATGATGTGTTTTACCAGTTCATCATAGAGCAGAAGCAAGAGTTCTGCCTGCGTCATGGTGCTGACCGCTTGTTCCTTATATTGTTGATAGCCATTTTCCATGGATACGATTCCTTTCTGTGCCTTACATCAGCCTCAACCGCCTGACATACCAAAAATCGAAGAGCTCTGGGCGTTCATTTGTGAGATCAACTGTTCCAGGCGTGTGAACTGGCGAGTATAGTAATCCACTTTGGTGGATAGGGTATCCTGTACTTTATCCGCCTGCTTTTCCAGAGTATCCATCTGATCCTTCATAGAGTTATTTAATAAGGAGACCGCGGAATACTTTGAGCCTGCTTTGTTGATGAGGATTCCCTTGGTACCCTCCACGGAAGAGTAGGTATCGAGGGTGGACTTGAGCTTTTTCATCAGGCCATCCGAACTACTTCCTTCTCCTGCTACCTTTGTAAACGCATCCCGGACGGTCTCTGGAT
Source organism: [Clostridium] viride DSM 6836 (assembly GCA_000620945.1). GTDB lineage: Bacteria > Bacillota > Clostridia > Oscillospirales > Oscillospiraceae > Evtepia > Evtepia viridis. The sequence goes on from JHZO01000004.1 coordinate 444,345, forward strand.
TGGTGCTTAGCATTTCCCGAAGCTTAGTTTCATCCAAATTGAGTGTGGTGAGGCCCTGGGAGTAATCGGTGGATAGGCCAATGCTGCGTAGGGTGGTAGCGTCCGTGCCAGAGGGGGAGATGGCGGAGATGAGTTTGGTATACATGGCGGAAAGATCCTGATCTCCGAAGAGTAGCCCTTGCTTTGCTTTGTCTTCGTAGGCTTTAATGGAAGATTCCGTCATGGATTCCTTATCTTTTTCGGTCAAAGGCTCATATTTTTTGCCATTTGATTTTTGGGCCGGGATGGTATTAAAGGCGGTTCGCACGTCTGTGACGATGGTGTTATAATCCTTCACCATCTCTTTGATGGCATTCACAATTTTATCGGCATCGGCGTTTGAGGTGAAGGTAACCGGGTCTTTTGGATTGGCTACAACGGTGGGCTTTCCATTCCCGTCCAACACAGGATTCCCCGAAGCATCCAAGTGATTAAAGGTTTCCTTCACGGTTACAGACATTCCGTCCACATCAAATGTGTTGGAACTCCTCGAAACGGTCAGGGTGTTTCCGTTGACCGTCATGTTCACAATGGCGTCTTTTCCCTCAGTGTATTTTGCCGGATCGGCATCAAATGCACCGAAGAGCTTTTCAGCCAAGCCACCACCCTGATAGGAAATGCTGTGGCCCGCGCCCGTGTCTTTAGCGGTAAAGACAAACTGGTTGGTAACCTTGGAATAGCTCAGAGAAACCCCCGCCGTAGTGCTATTGTTTATACCAAGCATCACGTTTTCTAGGGTGCTGTCCCGATGATAGGTTCCAATCACCTGACCATTGATGGTGAGGTCTGCTCCATAGAGTAGCTTTCCATCCTTGCCAAGACGATTACCATCCTTATCCACCACATTCCCTTTTTGGTCGCAGTAGGTGCCATCGGCAAGTGTGGTGGTCGCACCAATGCCCTTGAGGGGTTGTGCATCGGCAGGAATCAGATTGCCTAAGGTTTCGCCCAGCAGGTCGCCAAGGGTTTTCGAGGTGTTCAAGTAGGAGGTCGCCGCTTGATCCAGACCCAAGGTTGCGTTTACTTCGGTGCCGACAATGCTAAGAGAAGACCCTTTGCTCACCGTAAAGGAGAGTCGCAAGTCGTTATCGGCCGCATTCTTGTCGCTCACCACAACCTTACCGGCACCGAAGGCAGCGGTTAACTTATCGGATAGGAGGGAGGTAAAGGCGTTGTCAATGGCCCCCCCTTTGTCCGTCAGTTCTTGTTGAGTCGGAAGCGTAATTTGTTTCGTCATGCCATCTAAGGTAAAGGACATGGTTTTGCCCCCCAGCTGTTCCATCACGCTGATGGACGTGGTGAGGGGTTTGCCCGTCAGATCCAAGGTGCTGACACGGTTGTTGGCGTCACTAAAGTTGGTGTCTTTGAAGGTCTCTGCCAGCTTACCGGTAACACCATCGATCGAAACCGTATTACCCGCGGCTTTTTTATCCGAAAAGGTAATTTTTCCATCCACCAGCGTGACATCAATGAACTCATCGGCTTGCCCAGTGGTACCACTGGATAGCGTGAGTTTCTGTTGGGCTAACTTGGAGCGAATGGTACTAAGAAACTCATCCGTTGTGGCCAGTGCATCGCTTTGTTGAAAGTCCAAGCTCACGGACTGGGTTCCGTATTCTATTACCATGCCACCGGTTAGGGTGCTGCTTGTGGTCTGTCCCGCAAGATCAATGGGGGTAGTACTGCTGGCTTCGATGGAAAGCATGTCGCCGGTTCTAAGGATACCACCACTGCTCACCTGATAACGGCTGGCTGTGGCGAGTTGCGCCACTCCGTTGACCTGCACGCTGCTGTTCGAGCGACCCGTTGCAGACACTTTCGACGCATTCGCGCCTCCCGTGCTGGTGAGAACCGCTTTATTAAAAAAGCTGGGGCTGAGCAGATTGGTGGAAGAGGTGTAGGAAGTATATTTTCGGGAAAACTGAACGAGTTTGTCCGAAATCGTCTGATAGGCTTCCTGCTTCCATTGAAGCTTGGTTTGCTTCTGCTGAATTCCCGTCAACTTTAATCGAATCCCACTGATCGAATTTTCGATCATGGACTCGGTATCCATGCCGCTGGCCAGGCCTGATAGGACATTACGGCTTCCATATAAAGAACTCATATTGCTGCTGCTCATACCACTGACTGATGCCATTGCGCTCCACTCCTTTCATGGGGATCCATTCGATTCATTCACATCCTGTTTTCAGGAGAAAAATCTGAAACTAAAGCTATACTTTTGTATCGACATATAGTATAGTAAAATTAAGTAATTTTAAGAGATTTTGTCCGTGGAGGGGATTTTTTTGACAACCATAATCGCCGTCACAAATCAAAAGGGCGGAGTTGGTAAGACCACAACAGCCTCGGCGCTGATGAGTATACTAAACCAGAGAGGGAACAAGGTTTTGGGTGTGGATCTGGATCCGCAAGGAAGCTTGGGATTTTGTTTCGGGCTAGACATTGATTCCTGCACCACAATATATGAAGTGTTAAAAGGGCAAACTCCGGTAGAATCGGCGGTTATCACGACGGAATATGGCGATCTGATTCCGTCGAATATTTTGCTGTCGGCAGCAGAACTGGAATTTAACCGTCCTGGCCGTGAGTTTATGCTTCGCAATCACCTGTCGCGGATTGCCGAGCAGTATGACTATATTATCATTGATACGCCACCAGCCTTAAATGTGTTGACGGTCAATGCATATGTGGCAGCGGATGCCCTCATCATCCCAATGGCGCCGGAAATTTTAAGCCTTTTGGGAGTCAGCCAAATTCGGGATACCATCGATACGGTGCGGCAGTGCTACAACTCGAAACTTCGTGTTTTGGGTATTCTATTGAATAAGTACAATGCTCGTTTGAACTTAAACCGTGAGGTACTGGAAATGTCGGAGCAGATTGCACAGCAGCTGCACACCAAGGTGTTTCAAACCGCCATTCGAGGCAGCGTTGCCGTGGCAGAGGCACCGGCACATGGGGAAAGTGTGATTACCTATGCCCCTAGATGTAAACCGGCGCAGGATTTTCAGGAATTGGTCACGGAGATCACCGGCGTTTCGTAACAATACTCTATGATCGGCGAAGACCGAAAGGAGATTAGGAAAAATGGCCACGAAGAAAGGGAGCAAGAGCAGTAAAACGGCGCATGTGCTGAATGTGCTCTCCGGAGTGAAGCAAGAAGTTCCAGTAGAGGAGGAGACGCACTCCCTGGAAGAACCAGAGGTAAAAGCTGCAGCGGAAGTCGCCCCTCCACCACGTCCCCCGGTTCGGGCACCCATCTTAGAGATGGCCCGGGCCAACGACGAAATTCTGTCCGAGCAGATTCAGCACTTATTGGAGGAAGATTGGGAACTCGAAGAGGAAGCAGAGGAAGAAGGCACCGTTTTCGATGAGCCGCAGGAACTACCCAGTCTCGAACCAGAAGTAGAGCCACCCGTCGTGATGCCATCCCCTGAGGTGGATCTTCCTTTGGATTTGGAATCTCCGCAAGGTAAGACGGATTTCTCTGCACAAGGAAACACAGATAGATTCAGCATAGAATCGGAAGAGCCGAACAAGCAAGTGGAAGAAGGCATCCCATCACCGGTGCCGGAGGAAGCTATGCCGTTAAAAAAGGAAACCACAATCACGGTGGGACAGCCGACGGAAGAAGACTTTTGCCCGGTGAACGTCATGCAACTACTGGTGGATGAAAAGTGTATGCGCTACGTGAAGATGTTTGAAATGTGTGATTGCTCTCGTTGCGTAGCAGACGTCAAGGCTCTGGCGCTGACCAATTTGATGCCAAAATATTTGGTAATGCGTTGCAGTGAGGTGGTTCCCATGCTTTCGGTATATGAAAGACGCTTCAATGCAGCCATCACGGCTCAGCTCATTTCGGCCTGTAAGGTCGTCATGGATCACCCAAGGCACTCACAATGAAGCATAAAAAGCCGCTCTCCTGTTTTTGAACAGGGGGGCGGCTTTTTTCGTAGGAAGAGATACTATAGGGATGCAATGGTAGGAGTGTCATGGTTACTAGACAGCTGCTGCCAGATTAGATTCACATCTTCCATACAGCGAAAGTATAAGGAAGTGAGAACCTTTGAAGGAATGCCGAGTTCTTCTGCCAAACGAGGAATGGCACCCCAATCCGCACGTTCGTAACTCAAAAGCAATTCATACAGACGTCCCACACGTCCTTCGTGAGTGAGAAGTGCGGCTTTGACGGAAGCGGGGAGTGGGATTTCTGATAAAATATCCTCCAGCGGGGCATCGATCAAGTGATGGAGGGTAGAAAACATGCCCATGAGGTAAGCATCGGATTTGGAAATGGGCATATCCTTTGCATACTGCATAAGTTCGCTGCAAAAGTTGGCACGCATAAAGGAGAGCTTTAAAAACTCTTCAGAACTGGGGTCAAAGGTCGTGCCTTCGTTGTTGGTGCTTAGCATATAAACCCACTGCTTTAACTGCCGCAAGCCTAAGGTCATGATGGCCTGATGGATGGTGGTCACTTGGTTTCGGGTCGAAAAGAGAGCGGAGTTAGAAAGGCGCAATAGGGCATAACTGAGGGTGGCATCCACGGAAACGAGATCCACAATTTCCTGTAAGTCCGGTTCCTCCTTGGTCACTGCAACGACCAAACGAAAGAAGTTACTTTGCAAATAACTCCCACTGTGGGGCACGTTTGCAAGCTTTTCCGAGACATAGGAACCCTCTAAAGCATCGACCTGAAGTGAAAGGGCCTTATGATATAGGGCTTCGTTGCTGATGCGAGTGGCAATACACTTCTTGTGTAAGCTATGTGCAATTTCAATGATGTTTTGCAGGGAGCTATGCTCCAGTTCCATATTGAGCTTGAGGCAGCTGATTTCATTCAATAAGGTCACATAGCGTGGTTGAAACTGAAATTCATTGACGGCAATTTGATAGCCTTCCATGGAGTACTTTTTGATGAGTTGCATGGCCAAGGGGTGGATCGTCACACTATCATCGATTTGAATGACCAAATTGTCCGGGGAAAACAGGAGCGGTGCTTCCTTCATTAAGAGGGTGGGGGTGAAGGTCATAAAGTTTAAGGAATTGGAAAACAAGGTATGGCCGTTTTGTTTCAAAAAATGATATACGGAATCAGCAGCTTCCAATTCATTCAAAGGTTCCTCAGGATTGGGATTGATTTCTCCAAAGGCTTCGTTTTCCCCAAAGTAAAGAATTTCATATCCGATTATCTTATGTTCTAAGGTTTTAATCGGCTGTCTCACCATAAATTTATGATTCATTGGCGTTTACCGGGCCGAGCCATTTAGTTTGCTTTGCAAAAGATGATCCATGATGCGGACTAAATGTCCAATTTCCGGTTTTGCCAGCTGTTCATCGGCACCCAACTGCTTTCCCTTAATGCGCATTTCTTCGGAAATGAGGGAAGAGAAGATTAATACGGGCAGCTTTTGGAGGAGTCGATCGCTCTTAATCAGCTTTGTCAAGCGATGCCCATCCATTTGCGGCATTTCAATGTCGGTAATGACCATGGAAATCTTATCCTGAATGTTGCTATGATCCTCCATGGCTTGGATGGCATCCCAAAGCTCCTGGCCGTTTTGGAACATATGGAGGTTGGTATAGCCTGCCTGAGTAAGGGCATCCTCTAACATCTTGGACAGCAGGACGGAGTCTTCTGCAATGTAAATGGGAAGGTTATTGCGCGTTCTGGGGCCAAGCTTATCGATGTCCCGCAGCTTAATGGAGGTTTCTGGAGCAATTTCCGCCACAATCTTTTCAAAGTCCAGGATGGTAACCAAATCAGATCCACACTGGGCAATTCCGGTGATGACTCCGTCGTTGGCACTGGAGATGGTTGCATCCGGTTTTTGAATGTCCGTCCAAGAGATTCGGCTGATGCCAACGACCGTGTGAACCCGGAAGGCAATGTGAAGCTGGTTGAAGTTTGTGACGATAAAGAGATCCTTGATGCCACGATCCACAGAATGTCCAATGAGGTACTTGGGAAGATCGATCACGGTAAGGACTAGGTCACGGGGCTTGTAAATTCCCTCCACGGCGGGGTGAACATGGGGCATGTTTTTCACGGGGGCAGAGATCATGATTTCGCGCACTTTGGCGACATTGATACCGTAAAGGTTACCGTCGATGGTAAACTCCATGATTTCAATTTCATTTGTGCCTGATTCGAGCAGGATTTCGTTCTTTACCTTTGCCATAATAACTGACACTCCTTTATATGTAGAATATAAAGCTTAGGCTTAGATGACTTGTTCGGGCTTGCCATAGGAGCGAATGGTGGCTTTTCCGCTGGCAACATCAAAGAGTAAGGTGCGAGCCGTGGTTCCCCCAACATCCTCACCGAGAAGACGAATGCCTTCCTTTTTCAGTATAGTCCGAACGCTGTCAATGTTGCGGACTCCAATGTTTCCAATGGTTCCGCCAGTGAGCTCAAACATTTTGGCTCCACCCGCGATTTTGGCAACCAAGCGGCTACGTGAACAACCCAAGGCAGTCATTTCGCTCAATGCTTGACGAACTCCCGTGTCCGCATACTTATATGCGTTTTTCCGTCCCGCCTCCATATTCAACGGTAACATGATGTGGGTCAGCGAGCCAAGATGTAAAATCGGGTCATAGAGACAAATTCCAACGCAGGAACCTAATGCATAGGTAATCAGGGTGCCAGAGTCTCGTGCGAGCTTCATGTCTGCAATTCCAACGGTTAACTTGTTATCCATAGGGGTTACTTATCTTTCCGAGTAAAATATTGAGCGAGAGAATATCGGGAGACAGAAGCAAATGACATGGAACCTCGACGTGATTACAGATGAAGTTTCCTCCAATCGTCATAATGTAATCCGACTGCCCGCCAAAGGCCGCCATGGGAACGGTGAGGATGGCTCCTTGCATGTCAACGGTAAATGCGGGGACGGTAGGACGAATGGAGATGTTTGCTAGGGTGGAGAGTGGGTTAATAAAGGAGGAAATCATAATGTTTCCAACTTCAATAAGGGCAGAGCATTCCAGAGAGGTGAGCTGCTCATAGCTTTCCACTTGCGTGTCTAGCATATTGGATAGGATTAGGTTAATAAAGTCCAACTGCTGCACGGAAAGAAGAATGCCATTGATCTCACCGCCAAGCTGAACGAGAACCCCGGCCGTGATGGCCTCGGGTCCGCCAATCCACTCAATGGCATCGTTGTATCCCATAATTCGAACCTCAGGAAGCGTGATTCGAACCTCTTGATTTAATAGCTGCGACAAGGCATTGGCTGCATTGCTGGTTCCAATGCTGCCCACTTCACGAAGAATGTCCAGCTCCAAGGTTCCCAAGTCGCTGTAGTTTTTAATTTCCATACTGTGCCTCCTTTCGGTGATTATCCACGCAAGCCGTTAATGGTGTTTTCAATTTCGTCCGACGTTTGCACCATTTTCAAAGCGTAGCTGTAGGAACGCTGGGATTCGATCACCTTAGTCAGCTCCGTTGCCAGGTCTGAATTGGAGGCCTCAATGAAGCCTTGCTGTAAGGTGGCATTTTCTAGAATGCGAGGGGTTCCGTTCTTATCCACGGGCAGGTAGCGGTTGGTACCAACCGGGCGCATTCCGTTGGTATGATCGAAACCATATACGGCGATGGGGAGGTTTCCAGGATCGGAATCTTCCTTCACTTCTAAGGGCTTTCCATCCTTGTTCAGAACGAAACGACCGTAACCATCGGAGAGCATATATACGGATTCCATGACGCCCTCCTCGTTGGGGCGCTGAAAGCCGGATAGGGCAAACGAACCTTTTCTAGTATACGAAATTTCTTCCGTAGTAGGATCGTAAAGTCCAAAAAATCCATCGCCAATGATAGCATAGTCAAGGGTGTGACCGCTTTCCACCAGAGCGCCATCGGAAAAGTCCGTATCGGCCATGATCATCCGCGAACCGGTGCCCCGTGGAAGTTCTTGCCCGTTCATTCCCTGTAGGTTGCTATACATCAAAGAGGAAAAGGTGGGCTTTTCCGCCTTAAAGCCATAGGTGTTAATGTTGGCGATGTTATTGGCATGGACATTCAGTCGTTGCTGTTGCTGATTTGCCCCCACCGCTGCGGTATAAAAGGATACATTCATGCGGTAAGCCTCCTACTCCATTACACACGACCGAGGTCGGTTGTCGACTTTGTCATGAGTTGATCATACATTTTGCTCAGCTGTGCGGCACTTTGCAGTGCGCGCTGGCTGCTGATCATATCCACCATCTGTTGAACCAAGTCCACATTCGAGCGCTCTAAGATCTTCCAGTGTATGGGGACGTCTGCAGCCTGTGCTCCGTTACCGGAAAAGAGACCACGGGGCGTTTTGGTCAGCTGCTCGTTATCGGCAAAGGTAAAGACTCCGAGTTTTCCCAGTAGGGTGCCATCCTCCGCCCGAATGGAACCGGAGGAGTCAACATCAATTTGATAGGTGCCAAGACGAATGGCATTCCCATTGGCATCTAACACGCGGCCTTCATCCGGGAGGGCCAAATAGCCTTCCTCATCCAAGGAAAAGTCCCCGGAGCGAGTGTAGGCGCGGCCTTGGGCGGTTTGAACTGCGAAGAAACCATCCCCTTCAATGGCAAAGTTCAAAGGCATTCCGGTTGGCTCCAAGGAACCTTGCGTGTAGTCCGTGTACAATCGGTTGGGGGCGAGAATATAGGAACTTCCACCCAGCTCAACGGGATTGGACTTATCCTTATTGCCAATGCGACTGGTGATGTACTCTTGGAAGGTACTGTCTGTGTATTGTTCGGCTTTGTATCCCGTGGTAGACAGGTTCGTCATGTTGTTGGCAACGACATCCAACCGACGATTTTGCGAAAGCATACCTGAGGTAAGCTGATAGAACCCTTTATACATTCCATTTCACTCCTTGTTCGATGGGGTGTGCAGAGATTGTAGCTTCCATCGATGGGCTACCCTGATTCTATGCGTTGATATATTGCTCTAAGTAATGACGCAGGCGCTGAATGGCTTTGCTGTGGATTTGCGACACGCGAGGTTCGCTGATTTCCATGATCGACGCGATCTCACGCATATTAAGTTCTTGTTGGTAGTACAAAGAGAGCACCAGCTGCTCGTTTTCCCGCAAGGAGCCAATGCCTTCCGCCAGCTTTTCACGAAACTCGGCTTCCTGTAGGCTTTGCTCTGGCTGTGTGCTGGCATCTTCTGAAGGAATGGGAATTCCCGCGTTCATCAATTCCCGTGTTTCGAACAAGGACTCTAAGGACAGGATGTTGCACAGATCCAAACTGACCAGGTCCTCCCGATATCGGGCCAAGGAAATGTTCATTTTACGGCAGATTTCCAAATCCGTTGGATAACGTCCAAGGGTCAGATAAAGTTCCGTGACGGCTTGGTCAATCTCTCGGGAGCGTTTTCTCACGCTGCGCGGAAGCCAATCCTGCCGACGGGCCAAGTCAATGATCATGCCGCGAATCCGCTTGGAGACATAGGTTTCAAACTTGATCCCTTTGTCTATCTCGAACTTGTCCACCGCATTGAGTAAGGTGATCACACCCTCATTGATGATATCATCCAACTGAGCAAAACTGCTGTACACGCCGTAGATCTGAAGGGCAATGCTTTTGACCAACCACTCATAGCGTAAGACCAAGGGCCACTTGAGCTCTGGATGACCGGTTTGTTTATACAGGGTCAAAAGCTCGGAGGTCTCCATGCGATCAATGTCCGCCTGGGTATAGGGAGAGGCCGCTTCTAGCGGTTTCGGAGAAGTAAGATGGTCTGTTGTCATGTTCCCACCACCCGTTTCACCTCACTGGCTTGCTGCTTCAGTGTAATATTGCCAATGGCTTGAATCTGAATGTTGCTGGTGATTTCATGAAAGGACAAGACAAACACATTGGGATAAAACTGGGAAATGATGCGTCCTAAGTAAACACGAATCACCTGACTGGTTAGAAGAATTGGGGTTTGTGAAAGCTCTGTGAAGGTTTTAATATGTTCCCCAAGTTGAGAAATAATTTGCTGCATGAGATCGGTGCTCATGGCAAGGTAAACGCCTTGCTCGTTTCGGTTCAGGGAGGCAATCACTTGCTTTTCGAACTCAGCATCCAAGGTAACCACTCGCAGCTGGCCATGTTCGCAGAAACGACGGGTTATGGTTCGAGACAGGGCAGCGCGAACGTTTTCCGTGACGAGATCCATATCTCTCGTCACCGTCATGGCTTCTGCGGCGGTGGCAATGATGGTGGACATATCTTTAATGGGGATTCCTTCCTTGAGGAGGTTGCGAAGAATCTTTTCCAGATTGGCATACGACAAGATGGCGGGGACGGCTTCTTCAATTAGCTCGGGAGAGTTCTGTTTGAGGTGATCCACCAAGCGCATGGTCTCGCCGCGATCCAGCAGTTCATAGGAATGCTTTTTGATGGTTTCAGACAGATGTGTCAGCATGACGGAAAGTGGGTCAATGACCGTGTAACCGTAAATCTCGGCCATTTCCTTGTTTTCCGGGAGAATCCAGCGGGAGGGGATGCCATAGGAGGGTTCGATGGTTTCGATTCCGTCGATTTCCGAAATGGGGTTGGAGGGTTTGAGGGCCAGATAGTAATCCACTAAGATCTCACCACGGGCGACCTCTTCACCCCGAATTTTAATAACGTATTGGTTGGTACCGAGGGAAGAGGAGTCGTGCAGCCGGACGGAAGGAATGACAAAGCCCATATCCTGTGCGTACTGCCGCCGGAAAATCACCACACGGCTGATCAGGCGACCGCCACGCGCTTCATCCACTAGGGGAATTAAGCTATACCCAAACTCCATTTCAATTGGCTCTACGGTTAAAAGGGAATATACGTTGTTAATGTCTTTAAAGTAATCCGTTTCCGAGGGCTGTTCTTCCACGGAGGATGCCTCCGCCACCACAGCTTCCTGCAAGAGTTTTTCCCGATTCATGGAAGCATGGATGCGGTTTCCCAGAATAAACAGAATGGCGGACACAATCAGAAGGGGAATGGTTGGGGTCTTCGGCATCACGGCAAGAAAGAGCAAGACAACGCTTGTCACCATGATAGCGCGCGGCTGCATTTTAAACTGTCGAATCACGTCGAAGTTTAAGCTGTTTTCCGAGACGGAACGAGTCACGATCATGCCCGTTGCGGTGGAAATGAGAAGGGCAGGTAGCTGAGATACCAGACCGTCACCGATGGTCGCCGTGGAGTATACGGTTAAAACTTGATCCGTTGGCATGCTGCTCAACATGCCAATGATAAGACCCGCCACGAAGTTAATCACGGTAATGATAAGGGTCATGATGGCATCGCCCTTGACGATCTTGGTCGCACCATCCATGGCACCGAAGAAATCAGCTTCTTTTTGAATTTTATGGCGGCGCGCTTTGGCCTCCTGCTCATTAATGAGACCGGAAGATAGATCCGCATCAATAGCCATTTGCTTACCAGGCATAGCATCTAAGGTAAAGCGGGCTGCAACCTCGGCCACACGTTCCGCACCCTTGGTGATGACGATAAACTGCACTAAGACGATGATAAGGAAGATGAGAATACCAATGACGATGTTGCCACCGGTAATCAGTTCACCGAAGGATTTAATGACGCTACCTGCGTAGCCATCGTTGGATAGAATCAAACGCGTGGAGGACACGTTTAGTCCCAAGCGAAAGAGGGTTGTGACCAGCAGCAAGGATGGGAAGATGGAAAACTCCAAGGCATCCTGCGTGTTCATCGTTATGAGGAGAATCAGGATGGAGAGCGAGATGTTGATGATAAGAAGAATATCTAAGAGAAAGGGAGGCAGGGGAAGAATGAGAAAAAGGACGATGATGACGACGAAAAGAGATATGATATTGTTACCGATTCTTTTCATGGGGTCACCGCTTTCCTTGAGTAATCCGAGTTATGATTGTTTCTTAGTACCAAGCCGATACAGGTACACCAGCACGTCCGCCACAGCACCATAGAGAGAGGTGGGAATCTCGCGGTTTATTTCGGCGTCCGCATACAGCGCACGCGCCAGAGGAACGTTCTCAATGACGGAGATCTGGTGTTCCTCTGCGACTTTCACAATACGCAGCGCCAGTTCATCCAATCCTTTTGCAAGCACAATGGGAGCGTTGTCCACATCGGGTTGATAGCGCAGCGCAATGGCCACGTGCTGCGGATTTCGGATGACCACATCGGCCTTTGGGACGCTTTGCATCATGCGGGATTGTGCCATTTTACGCTGAGTTTCCTTAATTTTAGCTTTGATCTTGGGGTCGCCTTCGACCTGTTTATACTCTTCCTTGACTTCCTGCTTGGTCATTTTTAGCTTATTTTCATAATCCCACCATTGATAATAGACATCCAGAATGGCGAGTGCGGCAAAGGCAACAATGATCTGCATAATCATCGAAAAGGTGCGCTGAAAGAGTTGGGAGCAGGCGAGACCCAGTTCCATGTTAATGTAATTGAAAAATTCATCGGTCATGCCGTGGATGTAACGGTAGATGATGTACAGCAGAACCGATATTTTTAAGATTCCCTTTAAGGCCTCCACCACGCTGCGGAGGGAAAACAGACGTTTGAATCCTTGTAAAGGGCTGATTCGGTTCCATTTTGGTTTCATCGACTGGCCAGAGACCAGCATTTTGGTTTGAAAAAAGGTGGCTGCAATGGAAATGATGGAAGCAACGACCATAATGATGCCAGCGGTTTGGGCAAACACCCAAACACTTTCCATCACAAGGTCGTGCAGCACGCCCGTGACTTGTCCCACCGAAAGATTCTTTGCATACTCCATACAGAGTCGATAGAATTCATCCAGGGATTCCACGATGCCACCGGCGAGCAGTTTGAGGACGAAAAAGGTGGCAAGGAGAGAGACAACGGCAATGGCATCCTTGCTGAGAAAGACATTACCTTTCTTGCGTTCGTCTCGTCGCTTTTTCGGCGTGGCTCGTTCTGATTTGTTGCCCTCTGCCACGATGCATCCCCCCTCTCAGATCAGAGGCTGTGGTCCGATTAAGAAGAAAGTTGTAAGAGCTGCTGCAAGGCTCCAAGCATCTGGTTCTCGGCAGCCAATAAAAACTGGCTAAAGGGAGTGATGAGTAGAACCATCATGATAAGACCAATGACCACCTTCAGTTCAATGTTAATGGCAAACACATTGATTTGGGGAATCGCCTTCATCAAGATTCCCATGCCAAACTGTCCCATGAGTTCAGCGGCCAGAATGGGAAGAGCCAGCTTTACCGCCAGCAAGGTACAGGTCACAAACAGCGAGACGATGGCCTCGGACACGTCCGGTCCGAACTGTACCTGCCCAAAGGGAATGATGTCACCGGAGGTCAGCAAAATGCGAATGAGGGTGTGATGCCCGTTAGCGGCAAAAAAGAGCAAAAACATTAAGATATTGAGGAAGGTGCTCGTTACCGACATGGAAGTTTGCGATCCGGCATCATAGATTTTACCCATGGTAAAACCAAGTTGGGTGTCGATGGCTTCGCCGGCAAGTTGCGGGATGTAAAAAAACAGTTGCATGGTAAAGCCGAGTAAAAATCCTAAGAACAACTCCAGAAGCAGCGTAACCGCAAAGGCAAGCAGGTGGGTAGGAACCGGAACGCCCCCGGGAGTTAAGGAAATGATGGAGTAGGAAAAGACGAGAATGAAGCCAGCTCTCACCAGCCCAGGAATCCCTCGACGTGCTAGGATGGGGTTAAAGAGCACAAAACCTGACATTCGCACCAGGATGTAAAGAAATAGGGTAAAACGCTCCCAGTCGAACACGGTGACCACCCCTTTCCATTAGCCGGTCATCAGGGTAAACAGCGTTTTGGTGTAGTCCAACAAAAGATCCATCATCTTTCCGCCAAACATCAGACAGACGAGCACAACAACCACTAACTTTAAAGCAAACGAAATGGTTTGTTCATGGATTTGCGTGACGGCCTGAAAAATGGCAACGAGGACACCCACCAGCATGCTTAAAATTAGAAGGGGAGCACCAATCTTGAGTGCAACAAAAATACCTTCCCGCAATACTTCACTGACCTGAGTAACATCCATTTCATAGCCCCCCTTTCAAGGATCGTGTATCGCTATCGGAAGCCCTGAACCAGGGTAGAAAACAGGAGTTCCCAACCATTCAAAGCAATAAAGAGCAGGAGCTTAAAGGGCATGGAAATCATGGACGGTGGTAACATAATCATACCCATGGACATTAGAGTGGAAGAGACCACAAGGTCAATCAACATGAAGGGTATGTAGAGCAGGAACCCGATTTCAAAGGCACGTTTGAGTTCGCAGGTCATAAAGGCGGGAATCACCACGCGCATGGGAAGATCCATGGCAGCCTCGCCGTCAGCGGGAGCTTCCGTTTTGGATAAATCGCAGTAGAGCTTAATGGTTGAGGTTTCCGTCTGCCGGAGCATAAAGTCCTTCAGCGGAACTTCCGCACGGCTTACAAATTCCGTTTGTGAAATCTGATCGGCAACATAGGGGTCATAGGCATTGGTTTTCACATCGGTAATGACCGGACTCATGGTAAACAAGGTTAAAAAAAGGGCAATGCCAACCAAAACCATGTTGGGAGGGGTTTGCTGGGTACCAATGGCCGAGCGGAGAAAGGATAGGACAATGATATAGCGAGTAAAGGAGGTCATCATGACCAAAATGGAAGGCAGCAGGGCAATGACCGTGGTGAGTGCTAGAATTTCCAGCGTTTGCACGTGATTGCCATTTACGTTGATCAATGCCTCCGGCATGGGGGTCCCTCCTTTACTTGCGTTTTTGTTTCAGCGCCTCTAGGAAGGATTCGCGGAAACTGGGATGATCTGCTTGTGTGGACAAGTTGGTAGAGTTGTCCAACTCCCAAAGGGTCGCTTCCTCCGGGGTCAGCTCTGCGAGGGTTGTAATCCCCCCAGGCGCTACGCCTAACAGAAGATAGCGTGTGCCGACCTGTACCAACATTAGGCGCAAGTCGGCTCCCACGGGCAGTTGATCTAAGGTTTGCATATGACGGTTACGCTGCATGCTTCCGAAGGTACCGAACTTCATCCGAGAAAGGTATTTCGTACAATAATAGGCCAGTGCCAGAATGGCAGCTACCGTGAGCAGCATGCCGAGCAGTGCAAAAATATCCATAGAATTGGCTTAGGGATTGCCAACGATGGAGGTCACGGTTTTCAGCACACGTTCTGCCTTAAAAGGCTTCACGATAAAGTCTTTTGCACCGGAACGAACGGCATCGATGACCATGGTTTCCTGGCCCATGGCGGAACACATAACAATGTTCGCATTGGGGTCTTTCGCCCGAATGGCCTTTAAGGCTTCCAGACCGTCCATATTAGGCATGGTA
Source organism: [Clostridium] viride DSM 6836 (assembly GCA_000620945.1). GTDB lineage: Bacteria > Bacillota > Clostridia > Oscillospirales > Oscillospiraceae > Evtepia > Evtepia viridis. The sequence goes on from JHZO01000004.1 coordinate 459,694, forward strand.
ATGTCCATAATGACGAGATCGGGCTGAATTTCCGTGTACTTTTCCAGAGCATCCAGTCCGTCCACTGCTTCATAAAGATCGTTGTAACCGCTTTTGGACAAAGTATCCTTGATGACCTTGCGCATGAATGCTGCGTCATCTACCAGTAAAATCTTAGCCATCGTAAATCATCCTTTTTCAGAATTAGTTTTTGAGGGGGTGTTTTTATTTTGATTGGAGAATCTCATTGGGGGAGGGGGGACTTAAAATTTCCGTGATTCGAATGCCAAAGTTATCATCCACGACCACCACATCCCCTCGGGCAATGCAATGGCCATTCACGAACAGATCCACTTGATCACCGGCCAGCTTATCCAGAACCACCAAGGAACCTTTGGTAAACGTGAGAATGTCTTGCACTTTTCTGCGGGTTCGACCAATCTCAACTGAGATTTCCAAGGGAACGGACATGACAAGGTCAAAGTTCCGGGTTTGTTCCTCACTCAATTGGGATTCCGGATCCAGAGGAACATACTTTACGGCTTGGGTATTGATCAGCTTCTGCGGAGGTGACTCACGCACAGGTTCCGGCGGATAGTAGTAAGGCGACGGAGGATAGTAAGCCGCCATGTTTGGGTCGTATGGGTAAGGTGGATAACCTGGTGGCGGATACCCGGGATAGGAGGGACCTCCAAGCGGAGCTTGGGTCGCCATGGGAGGAGGAACTTGCGTTGGTGGCGGAGCTTGAGGTGGTGGTGCAGTGGGGGATGCGGTAGGCGCTGGTGGCGGGGCGGGAGTACTGGCGGGGGAAGTGGGGGCGCTGGAAGAGGCAAGCAGACGCTCGATCTCCTCTTGACTCAAGGAACCTCCAGGTGAAGCAGGGGGAGAAGGTGGGCTTGCGGGGGGAGGGCTGGAAGCACCGGAGAGAAGTCGTTCGATTTCCTCCTGGCTCAACGAACCGCCGCCCGTGCTAGACGGGGATACTTCTTGCCGGGCTTCGACAGGTGGCGGAATGGGATCGGAATCTTCTAAGCCAAAGCCGGAAATTAATTCGCGGGCCAAAGCAACGGAGATGACGTTAATGAACTCGCTCTGCATGAAGCCTTCAATGGTAAGCATAAAGCGAACCACCACTAAATCGCCAATTTCGGGTGGAAAGTGCTCGGCCTTGAAGGCATCAAAGTTGTCTAGCTCAAAGGACTGTGGGGTTGAAATGTTGACCATGTGCCCCAGAAAGTCGGATAGGGCCGTGGAAGCAGCACCCATCATTTGATTCATGACCTCACAAACCGCACTAATGGTCAGTTCATTGAGTTCAAACTCATCGTCTGGGGTTTCACTGCCCATTAAAATATCCACGATGGTCTTTACGTCTTCCCGCTTGAGCAACATAATGTTGCTGCCTTTTAGTCCGGAGACGTATTTGATCTCAACACCGACCGCAGGGTCAAGGTTACCCAAGACCAAATCCTTGGCGGAAAGGACAGACACCCGGGGCGTTGTGATATCAACTCGGTGATCCAGCATGTTGGAGACTGCTGTTGCTGAGGACCCGAGACTAATATTCATAATTTCGCCAATGGCATCAATCTCCATTGGGCTGAAAATATTATTTTCCATCCTGTTCTACGTCTCCTTCTCGCAATCTGTAGGTTTCTTCAATTTTTATCGCTAGGTTTTTGTTGTAGACCCCCACCCGTCCGTCAAACCAGCGCCGTTCTCCAACGTTGATATAAACTGGAGAATCTTTGGGACGATTCAAATCTATGACATCGCCAACACTTAAGTGATAGATATCACTTAGGCTCAGACGCGTGCGGCAGAGCTCCACAACCAGTTGCAGCTCAGAAGTGCGAAGAGAGGAGAAAATGTCTTCTGATTTATCCTCGCTATTTCCTTTTACCGTAGAATTCTCTTTGCTGATGTCGGCAAAGAGGTTGGTGAGAAGAATGCCAGAGAGGCAGATGCTCAGCCGTCCTTCACAGTTGGGGAAGGAAAGCTTGATGTCCACGATGACCACCGTTTCGTCCAGGCTGATGAGCTGAACGAGGGTGGGGTTCGTTTCCACCCGGCTAAACTGGAAGTCCAGCGAAATATAGTTCTCCCAACTACTGCCCATAATGGAAATGAAGTCGCGCATCAAGGTTTCGTATAGCTTCAGCTCCAAGTCCGTCAGGGTATAATCCACCGGCAGATCATTGTCTGGGTCACCGATGCAACCAATGAGACGATCGATCATACTCAATAGAACCGGCCTGGTCACATGCAGCAGGATGGGGGATTCTTCAAGCAATTGGTCACGATACGAGATGTTGGCAACCGTAAGCACATCTCCCTCAGTGAGGGCATTGGAAAAATCATAGTAGCGCTGTTCCTCAATGGACTCCAATTCTACATCACAGGCGGTATGAAGCAAGCCGTTGATTCGACTGGTCAAGATTCGCGTGTAGCTATCAAAGATACCGCTTAAAATCCGAAGACGATCTTTGGTAAATTTGCGGGGGCTGTAAAAATCGTACTTTCGATACTTCTTTTCCTGCTGATCCTCCTTAGGAGGTTCTAAATCCATGGTGCCACTGAGTGCGGCACTGAGCAGGGCATCAATTTGATTTTGGGATAAGACTTCTGCCATAGGCGGCACCCTCTTTCACGTGGCAAGCGTTACGGTGTTGGCGTTCCCGTTGTGGAAGCCGGATTGGAATTGCTATTGCTGGGCGGCTGTGGAGTTTGACGCATGGAATAGTACTGAGTAATGCTATCCGACATACTGTTTTCCACATTTTTACCGGAGATCACAAATTCAACGCGCCGGTTCTTTGCTCGCTCCGCGGAAGTTGCGTTGTCGGAAATGGGGCGCCACTGGCCGTAGCCCAAACTGACTAAGCGAGCCGGATCGATAAAGTTCTTATTTTGCAGGTAGAGCAAAACAGTAACGGAGCGATTGGAGGAGAGAAATCGATCCACAGAAGGATCGTTTGGGTCATCGGGTGTTGCTTGGGCGGTGTGACCCATAATGCGAATTTCATCAATGGAGGAGCTGACTTTACTGAACAGGCTTGCTAAGTCATCTAAGATGTGAGCACCGTCCGGTCGAAGGGTATAACTATCCCCGTCGAAAAATACGGTATTGTTCATGGAAAGAAAGATATAGCCATCGCCCCGGGTCACGGTAATGTCTTTGGTTGCATCTTGCTGAGCAGCATAGCCGGTAAGTTCTTGGTAAAGCTGATCAATGGACTCTTTGATGGATTCTTGATCCATGGAGTCCGCAACAAACCCATTTTCCCCAGAGGTCTCCGTGGGGGTTATGATGGCATCTGGATTAAAGCTTCGGACCAAGGCTTGGTATTTCACCTGATCAATGTTTGACATGGAGTACAGCAGAACAAAGAAACATAAAAGGAGCGTAACCATGTCGCCATAGGTATCCATCCAGTTCGCGCCCCCATCGGGACGTTTGTTTTTTTTCGCCATAGGGGACACACCTCCTTACCAAGAACGGTCGCCTTATTTCTTGCCCTTTGCTTTGGATTTGCCAGGAGCTTTCTTCTTCGTGTCAGAAGCACCCATAGAAACCTCACGCTGATGCTGCGTCATAAAGGTCAGAAGTTTTTCCTTGATGAACTTGGGGTTTTCCCCGGATTGAATGGACATGATGCCGTCCACAATGATCATACGGCAAAGCACTTCTTCCTCGTCACGGGTGCGGAGATTCGATGCAATGGGATTAAAGATAATGTGCGCCAAAATACAGCCGTACAGTGTGGTAATGAGCGCAACGCCCATATCCTTGCCCATGGTGCTCGATCCACTGGCACTGGGATCCATGTTGTTAAGCATGTTAATAAGACCGATCAGCGTACCCACCATACCAAAGGCAGGCGATACCGCGGATGCCTTTTCATACATACCAATGACGGAGTCATGTCTTGCCGAGGTCATTTCAATGTCATTGGTTAAGATGGTTCGAACCTTATCCGGATCGTTGGCGTCCACAATGAGCATGATGGCCTGTCGGAAAAAGGGATCCTTTTGCTCATTGGCCCGCTCTTCTAGGGAAAGCAGGCCATTTTTACGCGCAACCTGTGCCAGCTCCACCAATTCCTCAATATAAGCAACCGGATTATACCGTCTGGTTTGAAAAATAATGGCAAAGTGCTTCGGTATGGCTTTGAGCATGGGGAGAGGGAAGCTGGCCACCACAACGGCAATGGTACAAACCACGACGATGAGAACACTGGTGACATCGGCAAAGTTTTTTAATAGACCAAAGTCAAGTCCGCTTCCAGTGAACGTAATGCCATACAGCATGGCTAAAAACGCACACACAGTACCAATTAAATAGGTTAAATTCAAAAAACCACCCCTATGTAGGTGTATTAAACTCATCTACGAGCTTGCCGAATGGATGTATTAGATCAGAAAGCTTACTGCCGCCGGTCGTGGATGGTGATTTCCCGGTAAATATCCTGAACCTTGGCGTTATACTCTGCGATTCTATGAATAATCTCGTCCACAGACTCTTGAACGAGGTAATAGTCGTGATTCATCATGACAATTTTTGATTCGGGAATGGTCTCAATGCATTCAATTTGCAAGTGGTTGAGCAGGAATCTCTCTCGGTTGATTTTTGTTAACACAATCATGGGTTCCGCCCCCTTTTTATGCTTCCCCCATCCTGGACTTCCCAAGATGGGGGAAGATTGATACGATTTAGCGCTTAATGTTGACGAGTTCTTCTAACATGGTGTCCGTGACCGTGATGATGCGGGTGTTTGCTTGATAGCCACGCTGGGTAGAGATCATTTCAGAAAACTCCGTGGCAATATCGGTGCCAGAGGATTCTAAGCCATTGGTAATGAGTTCGGTGCCACCGGTTCCAAAGATTTTCTGGGCATCGGCATCGTCATCTGCCGCATTGTTTAAGTTCTGTCCTTTTAGGACGTCACCAATCGAGGCGGGGGCGCAGCTTCCGGCACCTTCCCCAGCCCGGTAGTAAGGGCCCTGAAGGTGGGTCACACCGTTGGGGTTGGCTACTTTGGCCAGAGCAACGTAACCGACCACAATGGTCTTGCCGTCCGCATTGTTGACGGCGGTAATTTTGCCGGTTTTTCCGTCAATGCTGATGGAATCTAGGTTCGCGGAAATGGTATCACCTGTGGTGGGATACACGTTGTTGCCGTTGTCATCCACGCCAGGATAGATCGCTTGACCTACCACAAGGGGAGGAGTCGCAGTTGCATCCTCTTTGGTGTTTGAAATGGGCAAACGAATGGGGACCAGCTGGGTGCTGACCAGAGGATTGTTATCATCGGTCGGCCCTGCAGTATTATTTTTACCGCCATCTTCTTTCGCAGCACAGGTCACAAAACCGTAGATTACACTACCGTAGCCATCGACCAAGTATCCTTGGGAGTCGAAGGTGAAGTTACCAACGCGAGTGAGGTTTAAGTCCTTGGCGTTGGGGACAGCGGTCAGCGTTCCATCATCTTTCAGAACCTGCTTTCCACCAGCCAGGAAAAAGCCGTCACCGCTAATCATACAGTCGAGGTTGACCCCCGTGGGGACATAGTTTTTGGTGCTCATATCCAAATCAATGGTACCGATATTACAGCCATAACCAATCTGGGCGGGGTTCATGCCGCCGACTGTGTCCGTGCCGTTGGAGCCGGAACGAACGCTGGTATAGAGAGATTCTTGGAAGGTGGTACGCGCACTTTTATAGCCATAGGTATTGACGTTTGCAATGTTGTTACCAATGACGTTTAACTTGTTCATGTGCGATTTGAGACCGGAAACGGCCGCATACATAGCTCCTGTCATAGGAATGGTACTCCTTTCGGATGGGCGGCGCCGGGGAGTTCGTCAATCGGACGCGCTCCCGAGGCATCCATACGGTCCTGCCTAACTGTACTTTACAGGATCACGGCGCCGTCAATGTTTGTAAATACATTTTCTTTCATCTCTTCTTGAGACATTGCGGTAATCACGCGGTAATTGGGGACGTTCACAATAAAGGCACGAGTTGCATCAAAGGCCAAAATGTTTTTGGCTCCTTTGGCTTGCGCTTTCTCCACGGAGTCGGAGAGTTGCGTCAGCAAGGTGTCATCGATCTCGATTCCTCTCTGTTCCGCCCGAGTGATGGCGTGTTTGGAAAAGGCGAGGGTGGGTGTGGAGCTGTGGGCTTCGGTTTGGCTGAGCTCCTGACGCAATAGTTCGCCAAATTGCCCCTTCGGGAGGGAAGGAGAAGTGGGAGATTCCCGCAAAGGACGAACAAATTCGTTTTGAGCAGAAATTGGTTTTGTCATTGTATTTTCACCTAACTTGCTTATGTGGTTGCCAGGGGAGTCGTTTGCGTTTCCTCGGTCTTGGGTTCTTCTGCCTTAGGTTCCTCTGGCTTGGGTTCCTCTGGCTTAGGTTCTTCCGGAAGCCGTCCCACGGCCATAATGCTACTGAGCTTATAGCTCACACCATCGACAAAGACAACCGGTTCTCCGCTATAGGTGCCGGTTGCGGTCACCGTGCCTACAATCTCTTGCAGCTTTCCAGTCTTATCGAACTGACCAATGGTCACTTCTTTGCCGACGAGGGAAGAGGAGTAGAGCATCGTTGATACGTCGGTCACATGGGTAATGGCCTGAATGACGGTCATCTGTACCATCATGTTCATCATATCGGTGGTCGAAGCCGCATTTTCCGGATCTTGGTTTTGAAACTGAGCGACTATCAATTGAAGAAAGTCGTCCATGTCCAACTCGGAAGAGCCTGGCTTTTTGGTGCTACTTGAATTGGGACTTTGCTTGGTGGATGCGGTAGGATTCAGCTGGGAGATGTCAGCCATATAGCTGCTCATAGAGCACACTCCTTTTCAGGTCAACTTGCTTCGGGCTGAAAAGAGACAAGACCCAGACGAAGCTGTTCTAGAAAGTCTTGCGATTGCTGTTGGTTCTGTGACGATTGCTGTTGTTGCTGCTGAGAATGCTGACGGGCATTCCCTTGCTGATCCTGCTGCTGAAATTGAGAGGGATCGGCGTTTTGCACGTCAACGTAAACGGGAGATTGTGTGCTGCTTCGCAAGAGTCCACTTAGTTCCGTCGCGCGGTCACTTAATAGGTTGGTAGCCGCTGTGGTGGATGCTTTGAGAAGAATTTGCAAGGATCCGTCGTGTGTGCGGGTCATTTCGACCGTTACCGTTCCCAACGACTCGGGCGCCAAACGAAGGGAAAGGGTCTGTTCCCCTTGCAAAGCTGCCTGTGAGAGCTGTTTGCTTAGCTGCTGCGGAAAGTCGGACGATTGGGTATTCAGGGGGCTACTGTCTCCAACCTTCACGGGAATGTGTTCGACACTTCCGAATAAGGGTTTCGAAGCTTGTGACTCAGCGTGTGGGGAAAGTTCCACTTCCACGTCACTTCCAAGGTTCTGGGTTAGGGCCTCCTTCGATTGCACCGCTTTCGGCAGGGTAAAGGGCTCTGCACTTGCGGCTTGGGGAGAAGAAGCTAGCTTGCCGTTCGTCTCGAGAAGCAATTCTGGTTGAACTACGGTTTGCTGAGGGAGAAGGGACGTGGGATTACCTTGCGGCCCACTAGTCAGCAGGGTGTCCATAGATGCCGCTGGTTGCAGAGGGGATGGGGGGGAAGGCACCATGGATTGTACGAACTGTGGCTGGAACAGCAGCAGTGCGGCCAGCTCTTGCAAAGGCTCGGACACATTGGGGGTGCCATTCGGGAGTTCTGAGGTGGGGATGAGCTGTTCCAGAATATTCCCAGCCTGTGCTTTTTGCTCCACTAATTGCTGAAAGGTGGCATTGGCCGGAGGGGACGGATTCCCAGCTAAGGTACCCGGGGTAGACGTTGCGCTGGAAGAAGCGGGGGGTTGGGGTGGTGCTGTTGCCATGGAGACATTGGGCATATACATTCATTTCACCTCCTTTTCGGAACTTGTTATTTCGCACATGCCAAAGGGCATAGAGCTCACTTAGGAAAATGAGGTCGCGTTATCTCGCGAAAAAGCGAAGAGTTCATCAATGAGTTGCTCATCCATCTTTTGCACCGCTTGCTGGTAGTTCTGAAATTTCTTGTCACGCAATAGCTCCAGAGAGGACGTATCGATTTTGGATTCTATCAGCTTGGCGTGCAGTTCCGTTTCTTGCAATTTTAACGCGTGCAAGCTTTCTTCCTCTTTGCGGATCTCCTGTTCCAAAACGGACAGGCCAACCTCATAAGAGATAGCACCGGCAATGGTTAACCCGTGTAGCTTTCGTTCGCGAAACTCTTCGTTGGTCTTCCGATAGCGCTGCCGTGCTTTTTCCAGAACTTCTTCTTGTTGGTGCACCTTCGAAAGCAAAAGACCATATTCAATTTGCAGGGAGTCCATAGCTTTTTGCTTGTAATCAAGCACGGTTTCCAAGGAAAAGCGAAATTGCTTCATCGGGGCATGTCCCTTTCTGATCTAAGCATTATCGAAGTACTTGCTGTAAAAGGCTAAGGCTTTGCTCGTAGCTGAAGGCTTCGTTGGTACTTTGACACAAGAACTGATTGATTACATCCATTTTTGAAAGGGCAAAGTCAAGCTTGGGATTGGTTCCTGGTTTATACGCACCAATGGCAACCAAATCCGCGTTTTTATCATAGACACTTAAAATATCACGAACCCGCGATGCCAGTTGCTTGTGAGAATCCTCCACTAACTCGGGCATCAGACGGGAAATGCTGGCGTTGATGTCAATGGCAGGGAAGTGGTTGCCATTGGCTAATTGACGGGAGAGTAAAATATGGCCATCTAAAATACCGCGCACCGTGTCTGAGATCGGTTCGTTTGTGTCGTCACCTTCCACCAAGACTGTATAGACTCCCGTGATTGATCCGCGTTTGAAGTTTCCGGCGCGTTCCAACAACTTGGGCATTTCCGCATAGATGGAAGGGGTGTAGCCACGAGCAACCGGGGGCTCTCCGATGGCAAGGCCAATCTCACGCTGCGCCATGGCAAATCGTGTGAGGGAATCCATCATGAGAAGGACATCTAAGCCTTGATCCCGGAAGTATTCGGCAATGCCCGTTGCAACGGAAGGGCATTTCATTCGAAGCATGGCAGGCTGATCGGACGTAGCCACCACCAGAATGGACCGGCGCATACCCTCTTCTCCCAGATCACGCTGCACGAATTCCAAGACCTCACGTCCTCGTTCTCCAACGAGGGCAATGACATTGATATCCGCCTTTACGTTTTTGGCAATCATTCCCATGAGGGTACTTTTTCCCACGCCGGAGCCGGCAAAGATGCCAATACGTTGTCCCTTGCCAACGGTGAGAAAGCTGTCGATGGCTTTCACGCCAAACTCCATGCGCTCCCGCACCGGAGGGCGAGAAATGGGGTTAATATAGCGCCCCTCGATGGGATAATTGCTGCCCGTGGGAAAGGGGCCCAAGTCGTCGATGGGCTGGCCCAAAGCGTTAATGATGCGACCACGAAGAAAGGGGCCCATGGGGATGCTTAACTGACGGTTGGTGTTGCGGACAAAGCTGCCAGCAGATAGGCCGCTCATGTTGGCGTAGGGCATCAGGAGAATCTGTCCACTTTTTAAGCCGACGACCTCGGCCAACACCTGCGTTCCCGATTCCCCGTTATAGATGCGGCAAATATCACCCACGGCCGCTCTGCCACCGGAGGCAGTAATCGACATGCCAACGATATTTTCCACCTTACCGGTTCGGCTAAAGGTGTCCGCCTGTTGTACCATAGGGATCAGTTCTCGAAACATAGGGGTTACCTCACAGTTGGGCAATCAAAACTCCGTATTCTGCACATAAGGGTCCGAGAGCAAGTCACGGATGTTGGAAAGCTGGGTAGAGACACTGGCATCAATAATTTCATCCGGCATTTCAATCATACAAGTGCCGGATTCCTCTTCGGCCAGGGGGATGATTTTCACTTGGTCGGAAAGCGCACCAAGTGCGGCGGTGAGGTTCGGTGAAATGTTTGCAAAAGACTTAGCATCGCATCCGGCGATATAGATGTGAACCCATTCTTTGCGTCGGAGTTTCTCGGTGGCTCGTGTGATCATCCGGGAGATGATTTCCCCGCTGTTCTTTAAACTAACTCGAATGATCTTTTCCGCGATGGCAATCGAGAGGTCACGAAGTTCCACTTTGGACTGTTCCAGCAGGTCCTCCTGTGCTGCGCTGGCTTTGTCTAAAAACCCTCTCACATCGCGGGCTAACTGCTCTGCCTGCTGGGCACGTTGTGCCTGCGTTTCCGCGAGCGCGTGGGAGATTCCATCGGCATAACCGGCTCGAAATCCCTCTTCGTGTGCGCTGGCTCGTATCTGCTCACATTCCACTTGCATGTCTTGGCGAGCCCGGGCCAGCAGCTCCTCGGCCTCCTGTCTCGCTGCAGCCAAAATGGAGTCGGCTTGCAAGGAGGCAAAGTCAATGGTTGCTTGGTTGTGTGAGGGAGCGGGGGAGGGTTCCGGCACTTGGGTGCGATCGACATCTTGATCCAAAGCTTCATCCGAAGGGAAGGGAACCTTGGCTTCTAAACTCCACCCCTCGGCATCGGGAAATTGATATGAAGTAGCCTTCGGATTGATGATACGCTTTAGAATACTAGGCAATGATATCGTCCTTTCCGCTCTTCAAGATAATCAGTTCGCCTTTTTCCTCTAGCTCACGAATGATGCCGACGATGCGCTGTTGCGCCTCTTCCACATCACGCATACGAACGTTGTTGGTGATTTCCAAATCGTCGCGGATATTCTGCGCCATACGGGTTGACATGTTGGTAAATAGCTTGTTGGCCACCTCGGCATTGGCAGCCTTGAGGGCCAAGACGATGTCTCTGGGATCGCAGTCACGCACAAATCTTTGTACCGAGCGATCGTCCATAGCCACGATGTCCTCGAACACAAACATGCGCTTGCGAATGTCGTCTGCCAGCTCTGGATTGTAGGAAGACAGACCATCGAAGATGGACTTTTCGCTGGAACGATCGAGGTTGTTCATCATGCTGGCCACATAATCGATGCCGCCAACCTTGACGTTGGCATTCATGATGATGTTGGAGAACTTTTTCGCCATTTCCGCTTCGATTGTCTTTACTGCTTCTGGCGAAGTACCCTCCATGCAGGCCATGTTTTCGACCACCTTGATCTGGGATCTCGGCTCAAGTTGTTCCACGACAGAGGCCGCCTTTTGCGGTTCGACGTAGGATAGGATCAGTGCTATGGTTTGCGGACGCTCATGCTGCAGTACGGCAAAAAGAGATTTCGCGTCAGCTTTGTCCAAGAAATGGAAGGTGCGGTTTTTGAGGGATTTAGTGAGCTTGGACAGCAGGTTTGATGCAGCTTGCTCACCAAAGGCCTTCTCCAGAACGGAGCGGGCATATTCAATGCCACCCTCCGTCACGGCCTTGTTCGTCAGACACATTTGATAGTACTCGCTGAGCACATCTTCGGTCTGCAGGGAGTCCAAAAAGCCGAGCTGAGCAACCTCTAAAGTCAACTGCTCGATATCCTCTTCATCCATGAACTTATAGATTTGGGAGGCTTTGTCCGCACCCAAGGAGACAATGACCGCAGCTGCCTTCTGAGCAGAAGTGAGCTGCCGCATTTTTGGATTGGTGTTTGGTTTCGCTTTACTGCCCGGTGCTTCCGTTGTTTCGAGTGGGATTTCCGGAGCGGAGGAAGGATCGAGCTCACTCTTTTTTGATTTAGGCACGCTGCTGATCCTCCTCTCGAAGCCAACTCTTTAACATGAAGGCTGCAATTTCAGGATTTTCCTCGGCAAATTGACGTATGGTTTTCCGAAGCTCCATGCTTTTTTCTGTTTTAATATTCATGATATCCAAGCCAGGCGACTCGGCATGAGCAGCCGGGAAGGCATTGGGTTCATCAAACAGAGCCGAGAGTTCTTGGGATAGTTTTTTCTTTTTCTTCTTGCGAAGGACCAGGAGAACAGACAGAAGAACAAGAAGAAGGGCAAGACCACCCGCTGCGGCATACAATACCCAGGCCGGGAAGGGAAGATCATTGGCACCAGGCAAAATGCCGGGTGTGGTTTCACTATAGAACGGACCCAGATAGATTGAAATTTTATTCGCTTGCACATCTGGGGTGATTCCGGCTGCTCGAGCAATGTGAGCCATCAAGTCATCCCGATTCAGGCCCTTCACCGTATCACTGTTTAGGGTGACGGAAACCATGAGATCGGAGACCACACCAGCCCAACGCTCCACTTGATCCTTCTGCGTGTTCACGTTGTAATTAGTGGTACCACTGTCCCGAATATAGGGCTCGTTTCCGTTGACTTGCGCATTGTTTTGCATATACGTGCTGATATCCGAATTTGTAGTGGTGCCTGCCACGCCACCGGTGGTATTGTTTTGATCACGAACGATCTCTCGGTCGTATACTTGCGATCCGATGATGCCTCGCCCGTTGGTACTGCCGTCGGCCGCCCAAGTCGGTTCCGTATAGGTCGTCTTTTCGCCGACACTATGGCTGACATCCACGGTGCTATTGACGGCTACGCGGATGTTTTGGTCGCCAAAGAGTGGGGAGAGAACCTGCAAAATCTGGTTGCGGACGGAGCGGTTCACTTCGTCTTCCAGTTGTAGCTTTAACATAGAAGCATCCAGCGTGCTTCCCACGCTACCGGATGCGCTGCCGCTGTAGGTGTTCCCCAGGGAGTCGGAAATGGCAATGTTACTAATGTCCAGACCCTTCACCGATCGGGCGATCAGGTTGCGGATCGCATCTGCCTGTTGGTTCGAAAGGGAAGAGCCTCCACTCATCGTAACCATCACCGAGGCAGAAGCCGAAGTCATAGAACTGCTGTCTAAAATATATCGCCGATCCTCTTCCGGAACGATGGTAACCACCGCATCCTTCACGCCGTCCAGGCAACGAATGACCGCGGCCATGCGATCCTGAAGATCCTGAAGATAGGCCATGTTTCGATCCGACTCGGTGGACATGGAGTTCACGGCAGATCGATAGGTTTCATAAGCAAATCCAGACTTGGGGTACCCTTGCATCAGCAGGGTGGCCTTCAGTTTGGATTCCATTTGTGAGGGGACCATAATGGTGTCACTGCCCTCCATGCGGTATTCCGTGACCCCATTTTCCTCTAAATAGGAGACAATGGCACGGGCTTCCTCATTGGATAAACCGGTAAATAGTACCGTATAGGGCCTGTTGGCAAGAACCAATGCGGCAATGATTGCAACAGCTAACACGATTATGACTGAGCCGCACAGAAGAAGGCGGACCTTTTTATTCATCGATAGAAAAAAACCCTTAACCTTCGCCCAAAGGTCCTTAACGTTCGCGTTCAAGCATTACCCCCCTAACTATACTATGCTCAACCTGTGACATCAGAGATTGATCCGCATGAGCTCATTATAAGACTCAAGTGCCTTTGAGCGGAGTTGCACCAAAAGCTCCACCGAAGTCTGTGCTTTGGTGGATGCAATCGTAAGTTCCGCCGGGTTATCCAGCTGGCCCGTTGCAAGTAAATACTCCACATGATTCTTTTCGGCATCGGTTTCCTTCACATTCTCAATGGCGTGTTGGAACAAATCCGAGAACATCCCGGTGGGATCCGTTGCTGGCGACTTGGTGCCCTCAAAAGCACCTTTTGGACTGAGGGGAAGGATTCCTTGAATTGGTGTAAACATAAAAAAATACCCCCAAATTGGTATGGAAATGAAGAGACTGGCCTTGCAAAAAGCTTACCGCCCAATCTCCAAACCTTTTGAAATAACCCCTTTCAGGGTATTGAATGCGGTTACACTTGCGGAATATGCTTGTGTAGCCGCCATGGCATCCGTAATCTCCTTGACCAGATCCACATTCGGGAGGGATACGTACCCTGCAGGGTTAGCATCTGGATGTGTTGGGTCATATACAACCTTAAGTACCGAGGGATCTTCGGCTATTTCTGAGACAACCACACCACCGGTGGTTTCAAAACCGGAATTGCTAACTGTAACCCCGCGGGCACGAGATAAAGCCATTCGGAATGAATCCCGTCCATCCTGAGCCTCCAAAACCACCATTTTACGACGGTAAGGAGCACCATTTTCGGTCCGAGTGGTGTTCATATTGGTGACATTCTCGGAGATGACATCGAGACGAAGCTGTTGCGCGGTTAAGCCAGAGCCGACCACGTTGAAGGAACTAAGAAATGACATGCGAACACTCCTTTATTTGTAGAAAGGCCACCGGCTACCTTAGCCACGAATGGCGGCCCGCAAAGTGGCGTAGTCTGTTGAAATGGCAGTCATCGCATATTGCAATTGAAAGGCATTTCGACTCAATTCAACGGCCTGTTCCGTGGCGTTTACGCTGTTTCCGTCCATTCTTGCACGTTCGGAAGTGGTTTCATGCATTTGAGGGGCTGCGCTTCGAATGACCTCGCGATAGGATGCGGAGGCTTGTTGGGAAGAAGAAACGGAGCGGAGTCGCTCCCGCAGTGTATCTTCAAACGTAACGTACTTTGCTTTGTAACCCGGTGTTTCGACGTTTGAGATGTTGCCCAATATAGCACTTTGCTTTGTCCAAAGAAAGCGCATGGACTGTTCGAGCAAGAGCGCGGAGTTGCTTGTTTGCCAATCCAATTGTCTCACCTACGCATTTCAATTTGATAAAACTTGCAGAAAGGAAAAAAGAAACCTTAGGGTACCTTGGCCGATTCTATCATCTTGCATAGCACTCTAAAGTAAATCCTATTATAATCGGAGTAGAAAAAAAAGGCAATCGGTTTAGTCGAAATTTGTCTACTTGTTGCAGACAAATATTTATATGGAAGAAAAAGTGTTAAAATGGACGAAAATGAAAGAAAATAGTAACTTTGTATATTTAGTTAATACAAAAGGAAATAAGAATGTAACTTTATTTGACGCATCGTTTCGTCAAAATGACATGAGATGAGGATATTCTGAACGGAAAAAACGGAACAAAGAATAGAAAAAAAGTAGCAACAAACGAATCAAAACGATCGTGTTGCTACATTTTTAGTATAAAATCTTATTCTGTTTCACTGGTGCCCACAACTTCTTCCAGAAAGGAGAGAAACTCTTGAGGAGGAAGAGCTTCTTGTGCAGCTTCTCGATTGACCGTTGCGGCTCCTAGAAGTTCGGAACGCAAGATGGAGTATGTTTTCGGTGCCTCAATCGCAAGACGGACGCGTCCACCCGAATCCACAGAGACCACGGTCACCTGAATGTCTTCCCCGATTTGGAGAGATTCGCCTGGCTTTCGCTGCAGGATTAACATTTGCTTTCAGCCTCCCTTGCTCCAAACTCGGAAAGCGGGTGCCGCATTTCATATTCTGCCGTATCCAAGATCACTTGCATGCAAGTGCGGGTGTCGTCGTTGATCACGACGGGACACTTTAAGTTGACGGTGCTGTCCGATACCGGTTGCCGCACCACACACAGAACATAGTAGCAAAGTTCTTCGCTTTGCGTCACGGACAAAGCTTGCAATTCCACTGCCGGAAGAATGGGGGCGTAGTCGGGCTTGAGCGAAAAGGGATTCATGACCACAAAGGCAAGGGAGGGGGTGCTTACACTTTGCAGACAGAGTAGGGTGGCTTCGCTTCCCGCAAAGGGAAGAAGAAGAAATTGATGCTCCTCTTCAAATCCAAAAAGACCATCTGGAAAAGTGAGGATATCCTTTGGGTCATATTCAATTTCTCCAAAGTATTTGGTATTTGTCAGCAAATTGAATCCTCCGTTAAGCCTGGGTATTCACAGGCTGATAGTCCGGGTCGGCAGAAGGGGGTACGTAAATGGGCCCACCTATGTATTTGATTAAGACGTCTGGATGCTGTGCGACGGAAATCTCAATATCCCCGGGAATAAAGTTGAAGTCTCCGTTGCCAATTCGCCAGTCGAAGTTGAGTTTATCCATTTCATAGCGGATCTGGATTTCTCCCTTATCCCAGCTAATCTCAGGCCCCGTGGTGGGTAAAAACTGAATGCCAACATTAATTTTAAGGTCTTTATTTTGCGCTTCTTCGGCAAACTTGGTCACAAGTTCTTCTCCAATCTTTGCATTGAGGAGCAGTTGCCCCTGACGAGCATAGGTGGCAGTGGCTTCATAGGCAGCTTGCTGACCAGCATCAGCGGAATTCTTTATGGTAGTGGGTAAGGTAGGACAAATGGAGTTCCGCGCCTCAAATGTATCGATATTAACGCGAATGGGCCGACTTTTGATATTCAGTCCACCCTTGTCACGGGAAATCTCCATTTCCACCGTGCTACGGACTTGTTCCATGCGAGGGGGGGTTACCTTTAAATCCAGTTCAATAGGGACGGTCGTAATTTCAATCAGCGGATACATCGTTTGCGAAACTCCCTTCCAAATAGTATATAGGAGGTTAATTCATATAGTCAATTAATGATTGGGAAAGAATGCTGTTTCCAACCTTAAGTGCGGAATTATAGCAGTACTGGGCCCAGGAAAAGTCGGTGATCGCATCAGCCAAGTCCACCTGTTCGAGGCTTAAGATTTGCTCATTCAAGGTATCCGCCGTGGCAACCAGGCGCTCCTTGTTCTCATTCAAATAATCGGCTTCCCCATCCATGTGTGTCCATTTGTTGGTTAACTCCGAAAGAGACGTTTTCAGCTTATCGGTTAAGCGGGAGGCTTTGGTTTGATCCTCACTGGAAGAGTATTCTCCTGACTCCGCATCGCAACGTTTGTAAATGTCGGAGAGATTCTTGATGAGGGAGACAGCATTCTTGGGATCGCCATCCTTATCGGTTCCGAATCCCAAAATGGCAATGCCGGAAATGGAGGCGTTAAAGACACTAGCGGCATTTAACTTACCGTTGTTGTCGTTGGAGAGTCCTGCGCCAATGTCAACATACACGGTTTCATAGGTCATTTGTGCCAACTTCGCGTAGTCAGGATTCGCCGCATAATAGGTTCCCCAGGCACTGCTAGGGTCGGCCTCACTGGGATTGGGGGGCGTTCCTTCCGGAGCGTTCGGCATTCCGGTGTCCACCGAGATCCCTTGGAAGAGCAAGCCACCGGTATCACTCCAGGAAAAAGGGGCTTTGTCGGCATTGCTTCCTGCAAAAATGAAGGTGTCGGCATATTGTGCGTTCAAGGTTTGCACAATGGACTTTGCCGTCGTGTTGAGCACCTCGCCCAAGGGCTGGCGCCCTGCAGCCGTAGCATCCGATTCGCCTCGAAGTGCCACATCTTTTGCAGCTTGTTCCAGCAAGCTCTTGGCGGTTCCCACCGAGGTCCAAGCCGACTCATATTTGCTGATGAGAGCCGTGCTGTTGGTAATCTGGTCATTGGTGCGGGAATATAAGCGGCGCAGCTTAAAGGCCTGGGTGGCAGCCGCGGGGTCTTCCGCGTAGCTATTGAAGTTGCGCTGGGATAAGACTTTGCTGCGCGCAGAATCCAACTGATTGGCCGTGCGCATCAAACTGGATTTATAGTTGAGTAGGGTTCCGTTGGTTGTCACTCGCATGCTCGTAAGACCTCCTTCCTCTTATCGTCCAACTGCGCCGGTACCATTGATAAGCTTATCCAATGCTTCATCGAGGGTGGTCATCAGGCGGCAAGCTGCGGAGTAAGATTTTTGATATTGCATCAGGTTGGTGGCTTCATCATTTAAATCGACACCAGAAACCGAACTGCGGTTAACACTGATTTCGGTGGCGGAAGCAGAATAATTGTTTAGCAAGACGGACGTTGCTTTCACGTCGTTTGCCAAGGTGCCGGACACGTTGGCAAGCATTTCCTGAAAACTGCCGTTAAAGAAGGGTTTATCCCCATCGAAGGAGCCGGGGGCAACCTCATCGGCACAAAAAGCATGTTTACCATCCAATAGGGTAATCATGTTCAAAATGTTGTCATTGGCGGACGAGTTCGGCAAGTGAGAGGTGCTGCCCATAATCGTAGAGTTGACGATACGCACAGTTCCAACCGACCAATCTTTTGAAATGGAGATGTTTGCAGCGGTGATGCTCGTTGGATCATTGCCACTTCCGTTGTTGCTAAAGAGGGGGCCGCTGGATGGTGCTTTTGCCGCATTGGCGTTGCGATAATCGATTTGATCTTGGGTTAGCGTCATGTATTTGGTGATCTCTACTGTCGTAGTGCCATCGTTAAAAGAGAGCTTATTTCCACTGCTGTCCAGATAATAGCCGTTGTTGTCGACCATATACCCACTGTTGGCCTCGTTCATTAAAGAGGCCAGTTTGTTTGCCATGGAATCCAGTGCCTTTTGATAATAGGGGATTCCACGCTTGGTGGCAGCATCCGAATCGTAGGCACCAGCCCCACTGATGACACCCTCTGGGGTATACTCACCGGCCTCGGTGAGCATTTCTCGGGCGGACTGAAGGGATCCATATAGATCCAAATCACCCAGTGCAACCGGGGTAGAGGATGCCAAGGTATCACCCTTTGCATTGGTCAAGGCACTAAGGTTTAGGTCATAGTTTGTACTACCAGCACGCAGGGAGAATTGAGTAGCGTAGCTGCCATCCACCAAAACAGAACGGCTTTTGGTTGCATCCCCTTTGGGGGTTCCGGCTAAGGATACCATGAGTTGGTCAACAGTTTTGCCCGCACCAATACTCACACTCTTATACTCCACATTGATTTTCACGTACTGAGAGAGCTGATCCAACAAAAGGTTGCGCTGATCCTTCAGTTCCAGAGAGGAATCGCCATGCACTTCACTTTTAAAAATGGAACTATTTAAATCGCTGATATTTTTTAAGATGTTATTGACGGTATCCACGTCTTGCCGGAAGGAAAGGTCTTGATTCTTCTGAATGGTGTTAAGCTGATCCGCATAGCTGTTGAGCAGCTTCACCAACGAATTGGCAGAGGAGCGCACTAAGGAGTCGTTCTCTTCGGTTCCGGCTTTCAAACTTAGGTTATGGAGCTGGGTCACCAGATCGTTAAACTGTGCCTCCAAAATGCCGCTCCCGTCTCCCTTTGAGACCTCATCGAGAATGTTGGAGATTTCCTCCAGACCGGCAAGCTTGGTGTCCATAGCCCCTACGCTGGACTGTTCATTGCGGAAGCGGATGTCCAGGTACGGATCCCGCAGTTGAGAGACCCCGGTGCAAAGTACACCTGAGCCAACGATGGTATCGTATTGAGACGCATAGCGATTCGTTGCGCCGACACGCAGGCTCATTTGATCCACCCGCTGACGGGTATAGCCAGCGGTATTAATGTTTGTAATATTATGGCCGGTTACGTCTAAGGCCTTCTGTGCGGCATAGATGCCGAGTCGAGCCGTGGTGAAGGCACCAAATGTGCTGACACCTCGCATGACATCACTTCCTTTCGAACAAAATCAAGCGCGGAAGTCAGTTCGGAAGGAGGAGGGAAGCTCGGGGCTCTCTCCTTCATATCCCAAACCGGAAGAGGGGTTGGCGCCTAATTCTTGTAAGTGCTTTTCTATTTGGTGTAAGTTGCATTCCAGGGTGTGTTGTGCCACTTCAAATGTCCCTTGAAACAGTTCGTATTGGCGGCGTAGCTCTTCCGAAACGCGCTTTGCTTCGTCCCGATGTTCCAGGGGAAGATGGGAAGCTAAGCCGCTAAGCGGCAGATGCTCCAAGTTCCACGAGGAAAGGATCGTCTGCCGCTTTTGCTCATAGCCTCGCAGCGTGAGGGTGAGAGCCTGTTCCTGCTTCATGCAGTGGTTTAGTGTATTCAAATCGTCCTGTCGGACTGCATTGGTTTTTTCTTGTTCAATTTCAGTGAGCTTTTCTAAGGTTTTGCTCAGCTCACGCAACAGGGAAAGGTATTCATGAACCTCAGATGTCTGCACGGCTCTGTTCCTCCAGTAACATCTTTGCGGCGATCTCCTTGGCATCCGGCTGATACGTGCCGTTCTGCACCTCAGACTTAATCCGTTGCAGGTCATTGGCCGTATGCGAGGTGCGCACTTCGTTAACAAGGCGAGAAACCCATTCTCTCCGGAAACCATCGGTGGCGGAGGTATCCCGCTGAATGGACACCTGATCGAAATAGTTCTCCGGGGCCTGAGCTTGATTGGCGGTGTCGCGCACCGGTGCTTTGTACGAGACAGGCTTCGAAATCGGGGTGGACGCACCGCCCTTTGGTAAAATAATCATATGCGTTCCTCCTTTGAGCGGAATGCAATTGTGGTTCCAATTACTACGTTCTGTTTATATATCGGAACAAGCGAAAGAGACATAAGAGATGGTTCAAAATTTTGTTGCAAATTAAAGGGTTTTTAGGTGCCGCAGCAGAACCGAAGATATATTTTCGCAGGAAGATTGGATGCAAACTGCACCCAGCTCTTGCGCCACCATGGGCATGCCATAGACCACTGACGATTCCTTATCCTGGCCGATGGTATATGCACCGGCCTTGCGCATGGCAAGAAGACCGGTGGCACCGTCACGTCCCATGCCGGTCATGATGATGCCAACCTGACGCCAGCGAACGGTGGAAGCTATGGAGGAGAACAAGGCATCTACGGAAGGACGATGCCCACTGACCTTTTCATCCGGCTTGCAGGAGAGGAGATAGCGATTGCCCACGGAGATAACCCTGGTCTGTAAGTCTGCCGGGGCAATCAGCACAAGGCCACGTCGGATTTCATCCCCATGGGTGCCTTCGCGCACTTCCATATTACAGAGGCGGTTGAGTCGATCGGCATACATTTTTGTAAATCCGGTGGGCATGTGCTGTACAATGACCATGCCGGGAATATCCGCCGGAAGTCGCTTTAGGACATCTAAGGTCGCTTCGGTGCCGCCGGTGGAAGCTCCCAAACCGATCATCACCTGGTCAAGAGCGGGATGATTGCCAAGCAAGGGGATGGCATCCGCAGGGGTATTGCTTGGTTTCGGAACGGATTCCGGAAGACGAGGTTTGGTATACGAAGCAACCACGATTTTTTGTGCCAGAGCAGCAATGAAATCGGAGGTGCTTTGATCATTGTGAGGCTTGCGCACAAAGTCCACCGCACCGGAAGCAAGCGCTTCAAATACGCGGATGCTGAGGGAAGAAACCAGAATGACGGGAAGGTGGCGTGTGGGCAAAAATTCCTTCAGGAAATCGATGCCGCTTATGCCGGGCATTTCGACATCAAGGGTCATGACATCTGGATTAAGTTTTGCAATTTTGCTTTTGGCATCCAGGGCATTGATGGCGTAGCCAATGACTTCAATGTTAGGATAGGCAGAAAGCCCCTGAATGATCACGCCGCGTGCAACAACGGAGTCGTCCACCACCATAACACGAATTTTCTTTTTCACTGTGGACATCTTTGAACTCTCCATTCGATAAAAGTGGAAAAGGGAGCATGAGTCGCAGACCCATGCGGAGGGTCTGCGCTTCTGTCCCTTGTTTAGGTTATGTCGTATGGTTATGGCTTTTTGAAGGTTGCCGGAGCGAGAAATTGGTATCCAATGTCTCGGTTTAAGGTCTCGGAATGACCGATTAACAGATACGCTCCCGGTGAGCTGGCATCGTAGAATCGACGGACCAAGGCATCTTTCGTGGGCTGATCAAAGTAGATCATGACGTTACGGCAGAAAATTACATCAAACTTTGTCATAAAGCGAATGGGGTCCATGAGGTTAAAGGTGCGAAACTGGACTTGATCCTTAATTTCCTGGGTGACCCGGAAGCGGTTCGGCTCTTTTTCAGCCTGAAAGTAGCGTCGCTTCCATTCGGGAGGCATGGTTTCCGGCAGCTCATAGACACCCTCCTTGGCGAGGGTCAGGGCACGCTGAGAAATGTCCGTTGCCAGCACGCGGGCATCCCAAGTGGCAGCTTGTGGCCCTAAATAATCGCGAATACACATGGCGATGGTATAGGGTTCTTCACCGGAAGAACAGCCCGCACTCCAAATGGAGAGGGAACGGTCTTTCTTGTGCTTTTGGACAATTTCCGGAAGTATAGTCCGTTTAAAAAAGTTGAAATGAGCTTCCTCACGCATGAAGAAGGTGTAGTTTGTGGTGAGCTTATTAATGACCAGCTCAATATCATTGGCATTTCGGGTGGAAAGCAAATGATCGATAAACGCGGTAAAACTGGTATACCCCATGGTTTGAAGGGTGTACGAGAGTCTACCGACAATTAATTGGCGCTTCTTACTCAGATCAATTCCATAGCTTTTCTGAATGAACTGAACCAGACGTAGAAAATCGGCATCGGTAATTGTCATTTCCATTTGGGGTCCTCCTTGTGATCGTCAATGCTCCATTAAGAGTACGCAATCAAAGACCATCATGGTGTTGCCATCCTGCATGGTATAAAGACCGGAGATCAACTTTTGCGTGCTGTGGGCGGGGACGGGCATGATATCCTCTTTGGGAATGCTACTCATTTGGGCAACCGAGTCTACTAAAATGCCAACCTGGGTTCCATTGACATTTAAAACGATGGTGATGCACTCATCGAGGCAAGGCTTGCCGAGGCGCAGACGAATGTCAATGACAGGAATGATTTGTCCGCGCAGATTGAGGATGCCACGAATATAGCTCGGCATCATGGGAAGGTGCGTAATGGCATGGTTTGTGATAATTTCTACCACATATTCGACGTTGACACCGAACAGTAGTCCGTCAGAGTTGAAGATGAGAAATTGCGCATTGTTTTCGTTGTCTACCGTTTGTTCTTCAACATCGCGAGAATCCTGTTGAGCAGCAAATAACATGGGTTCAGATGACATGGTATTTCCCTTCTTTCCACAGAGAATGTTAGGCTCACTGGCTGGCTAAAAAGATGTTTGCGATATCCAAAATGATACTGATATTGCCATCACCTAAAATCGTACAGCCTGTAATTCCATAGTTCTTGATGTTAAACGTATTGACATAGGTGGGGAGCGGTTTGACAACGACTTGCTGTTCCCCGATCAGCTCATCGACGAAGAGACAATACGAATTTTCACCGGATTCAACCCAGATGAGAATGCCATCCTCAATCTCATCCTTGCCAAAATCAAGGTTGTAGAGATTTTTGATGCGGATGATGGGATAGAAGCTATCCATGCATTTGATCATTTCACTCTGGGTGGCATCATGGATAATGTCAGACGATGAGACTTTAAAGGACTGGCGAATGTTGTTGATGGGGATGGTAAAAATGGAGGATCCAACGGAAACCTTCATGCCATCCATGATCGCCATGGTCAAGGGAATTTTCAAGGTAGTCGTTGTGCCAAGGCCGGGCTCACTGCTGATGGTCAAAATGCCACCCACCGCATCGACGCTCTTCTTCACCACGTCCATGCCGACGCCGCGACCAGAGAATTCCGTTACATTGGCGCTGGTTGAAAATCCTGGCATCAAGAGGAAGTTCGTAATCTCACGGTTGCTGTATTCCACATCGGGGCTGGCAAGTCCTTGGGCCAAGGCCTTTTGCAGAACGCGTTCATAGTTGATGCCCTGACCATCGTCTTTGATTTCAATGATGACTTCGCTGCCAGTGTGGCGTGCTGAGAGGATGATCTCGCCGACGGGGTCTTTGCGGTTGGCAATGCGTTCCTCTTCGCTGGTTTCAATTCCGTGATCCATGGAGTTTCGGACAATGTGCATGATGGAATCGCTGATGCCATCCACAATGGTCTTATCCACTTCGGTTTCTTCTCCAACTAAGGTAAGCTTCACGCGTTTACCAAGCTTTTTTCCCATATCACGCACGATGCGGTTCATCTTTTGGAAGGTGGAGGAAACCGGAACCATGCGAAGGGACATGGACACATCTTGGAGTTCATCCGTCAGCTTGCGAAGCTGACGAGCGGATTTTGTAAAGTTATCCAGTGCCAACCCATTCAGATCTGGGGAGTCCGTGACCATGGATTCGGTAATCACGATTTCACCCACCACAGCCATGAGCTGATCCAGCTTACTGAGACTGACGCTGATAAAGCTCTCCTTGTTCGAGGAGGGCTGGATGGAAGCTGGGGGAGGTGCCGACTTTTCCAGGGTGGGATGGAAGGTTGGGCTTTCCGGTTCGATCACTTCCATGGCAGGCACGGCTGGCTCTAAGGGGAGCGTCGGAGCTTCCTGAATGGAAGCGGGAGACTCGCTTGCATCGTGGGTCTGGAAGGACTGCACCGAACCAGAGGAGCCGATGATGTGGATGGCATGTTCGCGTTCATCAAAGTTACGAAATTCAATCAGGAAGCCTTGCTCAACAATGAGGTCAGAGCTATCCGCATTGTTCTCCACGTCGCTTGGCGTGAAGATGAAATCATTTTCGGAACAGATTTCGCGAATGGCACTAATCAGCAGGAAGGCGCGCAAACTCTCCATTCCGCTGTCCTGGTCGAAGCGGACCAGAATCGAGTAAGGGTAGTCCGGATGAAGTGTGGGGAGGGTAGATTCGTTGGAGGTGGCGGGGATAGGAGCCGCAACTTCCGAATTTTGTGAGCTTTTATTAAGATCACCTTGAATTTTTGAGACTAAAGTGTTAATTTTTGAAAGGAAGTTGTCGATATCTGCAGAAAGGGGTTCGTTGCTTTTCAGCTTTTCCACCTCGTTGCGGAAATAATCCGTAGCCTGAAAGAAAAGATCAAATAAGTCCCCGCGCCGATCTTCCGACACAATTTGCATCCCATTTTCCCGTATGATAAAAAACAAATCTTCGATTCGATGTGCAACGCTCATCAAAGGAGTGAACTCCATCATGGCGGAGGAACCCTTGATGGTGTGCATGATTCGAAAGATCTCGTCAACATTGCTTTGGGAAAAGGTGTTTACTTGCTCGGCGGCGAGGGCGATGCTGTCAAGTTGCTCCAGCAAGGATTCGGTTTCATAGAGGTACATCTCTAAAATGCTGTCCATAGAGCATTCCACCTTTATCTACAATAATTTTTATACTATTTCCTGACATAGTTATCGACTTTTTTACATAAAAGTTAAGGCTTTTCTTTAAAGTTTTATCGTTTGGAGGCGATCTTGTTTGCCTGAGCTATTAGGCGTAACCAATCCGGTACCCATGCATGACAGTGCGGTTAACAACCGAAGTTTGCCGGTCAGTCCTGGCAGTGTACCGATTAAGAATATTCCAGATCCGTCGAGAGTGAATCGACCCGATGATCGTGCGGAGCGCCAAGATGCGAACGCAAAGGACCGTGCGCCACGATTTGATTCGAATTTTCAAAGCTTTGTTCAGCGCTTAGGAAACCTATCTGAGATTACGGTTGCCATGGCAAGAGTCCTCAATGGAAGAACCGGAACCGTGGTTTCCTCTGGCATGGGCGAGGGCATTGCCGAGGAGTTTTCCCGCTTTATGGAGATGCTCCACATGGATCGCTCCCAGTTTCTTCAATTTCTTAGCAATCAAATGCAGACAGGCACGCGCTTTGGGGGGGCACTGTTTGCCTTGCTTCGAGAGGCGTATCAAAAATCACAATCGGAAGGATTGCGAAGCGACATTTTGCTCTTTCTAAAGCGATACGGGGACTATTCCTCATCCGATCACATTGCGGGAAATCTGCTAAGAAACCTTAACCAGATGGCAAGATCCATTCCGGCTCGGTTTGGCAATCAACTAATTAACCTGATCGCCAAGCTGGAAAACGGGATGCAATCGGGGGATCGGGCCGGTAGCCTGAAGATTCTTCAAGATGAAATCCTGCCCTTTATGTCGGAATACGTATCCAGAACACACGATTTAGGCCGCGCCCGTGACCTGGTTTCGTTACTAACTCTGGACATTACGCGCTACGAAAATGGAACCGAGCAGAATATGCTGACGGCCTTTCAGCACTTGAAACACCATCCATATTTTCGAGACACTCTCAGTGCGCTGGATGACCAGGCTCTTTTAGTGCTGCTAAAGAATAGTCTATTTCAAAAGGCCGCTCAGGAAAACACCTTCGCCACCCGCTTGGCGGAATTGACCCATCAAGCCTTGCGTGGCAGTGGGGGCCCAGAGATGCAAGCAGCCTTTCGAGAGCTTACCTCCGCATTCTTAGTGAATGAAAGCGTTTACATGTCACTGAATCACCACATCATTCCAATGGAATGGAACGGACGGCTTCTCTTCTCAGAGCTGTGGATTGATCCCAATGACAAGCAAGCGGGAAAGCAATCCGAGGACGAGACCGGGCAGCGATTCCTATTTAAAATGGATATCCAGTCTCTTGGATTTTTCGATCTAGTGCTCACCTGCCGCGGAACCAATGTGGATTTAGAGCTACACTGCCCGGAACGCTTGGGCGGATTCTCCGGCTTATTTGAACAGCAGTTGACACGCATTGTAACGGAGCATGGTCTTCAGGCAAGGGCGGTTCGCATCAAGACGATGCAGCGCCCGCTTACACTGACCGAAGTGTTCCCCAAGCTTTTTGAAGGGAAGGACAGCGTCAATGTCAAAATCTGAGTCTTCGTCCAACGGTGCGCGCCGAGCCGTGGCGCTGCAGTATGGTCCAGGAAGTGGAGCCCCTGTTGTGGTGGCCTCTGGAATGGGCTATCTGGCAGAAAAGATTGTGGAAGTGGCCGCGGATCACGGAGTTCCCATCTATGAAGACACTTCGCTGGCCACCATGCTGACCCAGCTCCAGCTGGGACAAGAAATTCCGGAATCCTTATACCAAGCCATTGTTGATATCTATGTGTTCTTCTTGGAGTTTGACCCAAATCAGCCCGAAGGGAAACGTTCGTCGAATCCGGATCGGAATGGACAAGAAGAGCCATCCGCTGGGAAGGAGAATGGCTAATGTCTTATCGTTATATTATTCTAGACAGGCAAAGTACGGCAATCGCTCGTGGTTATCTGGAAAGTCCTCCAGACTCACCAATTTGGTATATTCGTGTGCTAGATGGGGCAGAAGAGCGTGTCATGGAACACGAATACATCCAATTGGTTAGTATGGAAGAAAATGCGCCAGCAAAGGCGGGACGCATTGTCAAACGGCGGGATAGTATTCTGGTCGTCGAGCCTGTGGATAGTCTGAATCAAGAATTACAGCGTGACCTGCGTGTGCAGATAAAATTCGACACCTTTCTCTACCCTGTTACGGGAAAATGGAAGGGTCGAATCCATGCCCTAAGCTATGATTTAAGCTGTGGGGGAGTGGCAATCTTTTGCAAGGAACCCCTGGAGGAACACGAAAAGTTTGAGATTGTCATCCCAATTACCAGTAAGCCTTTGGTGCTTAAAGCCCAAGTGTTGCGGCGTCGCCCCAATCTTTCTCCCATTCCCTTGTACTCCGCCAAGTTTATAGAGATGGTGAGGGAGCAAGAAGCCATGATTCGGGAGGCCGTGTTTGGCCACCAAATTCAGCTGCGAGACGATGCGGGGCATGTAGAAACCGAATCGAGGTCTTGAGAGGGTTTTTTTTCTCAATGAGAAACGAAAATGAGAGGGTAGAGAAGTTAGAAACCACGGAGGAAACCGGTGCACAACGAGGACTCCGAAGCATGTCTCCAGAGGAAAGAAAGCAGCATGAAAAGCTGCTGGATGACTTGGAGGCAGCGGTGGGCTCCAACTGTGAAGTTAGAGGCTCGGATAATCTGTTGGTGCTTCTTGGCACCTTAGAACGAGTGGAACGGGAAAAGGGTGCGATTACCGTTACCTCCTTTGAAGGGAATATGCAACCCGTCATCTTTAATACGGATTTTAAGCTGATTGTGCGATCCAGGGGAGAAAAGAATTTAGTATTCAATGGAAAGATATGCGGCAGCAGCAAGCGATTTTGGAAACTGGATTGTTTAAGCCGGCATTTCTTCCAGGAAAACCGGAACTATTTTCGCCAGCCGACGGATACCACCGTGTACGCGACCTGCATCAATACGCTCTATCGCCCCACCAAGGAATCCTTGGAGGAAACGGTGCGCTATGCCAAGCTCTGCCGTGTTATGGATATCAGTTTGCAAGGGATTCAGCTCCGTGCGAAAGAAGAGTTTTTTCAACAAGGAGATTGGCTCCTGCTGAGCAAATTGATTCTGGTGCCCAATCAGAATAAAGCCCATACGTTTATTTGCCAAGTTCGCCGTGCCGGGCCAGCTGGACGAGGTGAATACCTGTTTGGGTGTCAGTTTGACTTTCTGAGTGAGCAGCAGCAAGACACGCTATGTACGGACATCTTCTTTCTGCATCGGCAAGATATTCATGCTTGTCGTCTGTAGAGAGAAAAATATCAAAAGAGCACGTCGAAAGACGTGCTCTTTTTCTTGTGCCACATTATAAAAGAGGAGAAAAGATGCGCAGAATCGAGCGGGTAATACGCGTGTAGAGGGGGACTGATTGGCAGTCTGTTAAGGTGATTTCACGACAATAGGCTGTGGAGGACAGAAAATCCTCACGTATTGCAGATACCGTCGGCGTACCGCATAACCAGGTGCCATTTTCAAACTGAAGATAAAAGCTGCGGTAGTCCAAGTTGCAGCTGCCAACAGACGCGTACAGGTCATCCGCAACCACCGTCTTACTGTGAATGAATCCGGGTAAAAACTCGTAGATCCGAACGCCTGCCCGCAGCAAGGATTCATAGTGTGATTGCGTCACAGAGAACACCATTTTTTTATCCGGGATGTGCGGAGTCATGATGCGAACATCCACTCCGGATCGAGCGGAAATGTGCAACACAGAGGCAATAGTTTCGTCAATGACCAGGTAGGGAGTGGTAATATAGAGATACCACTTGGCTTTGGAGAACATTTGCAAGTGCAAGTCTGAACCAATGGTATCGGTGGCCAGGGGAGTGTCAAAGTACGGTTGGACAAATCCGGCGTTTCCGGCCACGAGGGGAAAGGATTTTGGACGAAAGTGATGGTAATCCACTTCGCTTTGCCGAATGGACTCCCACATGTGAAGAAACATCACCGTCAGGCTCCAAGCAGCTTCGCCGCGCAACAATAGGGCGGAATCCTTCCAATACCCAAATCGTTCAATTTGATTGATATACTCATCCGCTAAATTAATGCCACCCGTAAACCCAACGGTTCCATCGATCACGCAGAGCTTTCGATGATCCCGGTTGTTCTGATGCACGGAAAGGACAGGCTTAACCGGATTAAACACAGAGCATAGGATGCCAAGACGAGCCATGTCGTCCGGAAAATGTTTCGGCAAGGTCATCAGACTGCCAAAATCATCATAAATAATGCGAACATCAACGCCGGCAGCTGCCTTTTCGGTTAGGATGGCAAGGATTTTGGACCACATTTCTCCTTCACCGATGATAAAGTACTCCAGAAAGATATAGTCCTTCGCACGGGAAAGTTCGCTTAGGAGCACGGGGAAAAAGGATTCTCCCGTGGGGAAATAGTGGGTTTCTGTATTGCGGTAGGGGGGGCAATTTGCCGCTCGATTCAAGTATTGGGATTGCTGCACCACGTCCACGCCCAAAAGACGAAGGTCCGAGGGACGGCAGGAAGAGGTCAATTGTTCTTTAAACACCTCGCGGGTACGTTCGCTGGCTTGCTTCGAGGAGCGACGACTGCCGGTGATTAAAAAATACATCATCCCGCCAAAGAGCGGAAACATGGCAATGGGAATGATCCACGCTACCTTGTAAGGTAATTTGGACTTGCTGTTTGCAATCCAAATGGAGACTAGGATACTGAGAGAAACACAGAACCAATAAAAATAGATAAAGTAATTGCTGAAATGATTGATCATGAAGAGAAACACAAAGAGTTGGAAGATGAGAACAAGAAAGACCCCGGCAATTCGTTGAAACCGAGGGGAAAACAATCGTATCATTTCAGCACCACACTTTCGTTGCCCAAAAGACTTCTTAGTTCCGTCAACAAAGCTTCGTGTAAGAGGCAGCGCGTTCCAAGTCGTTTTCTCGTATCCTGAAAGTAAAAGACTGCCTGACTATCGCCAGGAAACATGACAAAGATTTTACGAATCCGGTCAAAGCGTGGATCCTGCTCTGAAGGAAAACGCAAGTAGAGGGTTCCTTCTTGCGGCGACAGGGAAGAAGATTCGTCCTCCTGAGGTGCGGTAACCGCAGCAAGTTCCGAGAGTGGGAATACTTGCTCGCAAAGCAGCTGGGGGGCTTTTTCGTCGCGTACGGAGATGCGGCCCTTCACCAGAAGAGGGATACCAGACTTAAGGTAGCTGCCGCTGGCTTCCAACACGCGAGAAAAGGCAAGCAGCTCCATGCTGCCACTATCATCCTCTAAGGTAATATATGCCATAAGGGAATCATTTTTCGTGGTTTTTGTTTTGACCGTTCCAACCACGCCGGCAATGGTGGTCATTTGATTGTCCTGATAGCGGGTCGGGCCGTCCTCCTGGGCAAAGTCAGCGAGGATGGAGCCGATGGAAGACGCTCCATTATGCCGAACCGCAGTGCGATACGCATCCATGGGATGGCCGGAAAGGTAGAGCCCCGTGACCTCTTTTTCCATATTCATGAGTTCCTGGGAGGAAAACTCGGGGAGATCGCGCAGGTGGAACTCCACGGTTTCGGAAGTTTCCGCTTGCCCGAAGCCAAAGAGATCAAACTGCCCTTCCAAATTCTTTTTTCGGTTTCGAGCCAGTGCATCCACAAGCTGTTCATAGCAATCCAAGAGCTGTGAACGCCGATGTCCCATGCGGTCAAAGGCCCCGCTGCGAATGAGGCTTTCCAACACACGTTTATTCAAATCATGGTCTAGCATGCGTTGGCAAAAGTCGGGAAAGGAACGAAAGGGGCCATGGTTCTCCCGTTCTGTAAGCAGGGTCTTGGTAAATCCAAGACCAACCCCTTTGAGAGCGCCGAGTCCAAAGCGAATGTGGTCTCCAGAGACCGTAAAGGAGGGGCCGGATTGGTTGATATCCGGTGGCAGAATTTGAATGCCCATGGATTTGCATTCACCAATGTATTCGCTGACCTTGTCCTGCGAATCCAACACTGAGGTGAGAAGGGCAGCCATATATTCTCTGGGATGATGGCACTTAAACCAGGCCGTTTGATAGGCCAAAATCGCATACGATACGGCATGCGCTTTGTTAAAGGCATAGTTGGCAAAGTCGAAAATCTCATTGTAAATGGCTTGGGCGATGGATTCCCCAATGCCATTTGCCATACAACCGGTAATGCCACGATCCGGATCACCATAGATAAAGGCGTGGCGTTCTTTTTCAATTTCTGCGGCCTTTTTCTTGGAAATGGCGCGACGCACCATATCAGCCTGGCCAAGAGAATACTTGGCCAAACGGCGGAAGATCTCAATGACTTGCTCCTGATACACGATGCAACCATAGGTGACGGACAGAATGGGCTCCAACATGGGATGCTTGTATTGGATCCGTTGGGGATTTTGCTTGCAGGAGATGAAGCGAGGAATGGAATCCATGGGGCCAGGGCGATAAAGCGCAATGATTGCCGTGATATCCTCAATATCCTTTGGTTTAAGGCTGGTGCAAACGCTGGTCATTCCGGTGGATTCCATTTGGAACACACCGGAAGTGTGTCCTTGGGAGATCATTTGTAAGGTAGCAGGGTCATTCTCCGGAATGGACTCTAAGCGAAAGTCCGGATGTTTCTCCCGCAACATGATCACCGCATCGTCCAAGACGGTCAGGTTGCGAAGACCCAAAAAGTCCATCTTCAGAAGGCCCAGTTCCTCCAAGGTAGTCATGGGATATTGGGTCACGACCGATTCATCGTTTTTGGCAAGGGGGACATAATGCTCTGCCGGGAAGCGAGTGATGACCACACCAGCTGCGTGGGTGGAGGCATGGCGTGGCATGCCCTCCAGGCTCCGCGCGGTATCAATGAGATGCTTTACCCGGAGATTTTCTTCATATTGCACCCGCAAGGGTTGCGATAGTTTTAAGGCCATATCCAGGGTTAGATGTGGTGTGTTGGGGATGAGCTTTGCAATGGCGTCTGCCTCGGCATAGGGGAAGTTCAAGGCACGGGCCACGTCGCGAACCGCACCCTTGGCCGCCATGGTTCCAAAGGTGACAATCTGAGCGACGTGATCCTTGCCATACTTTCGATTGACATACTCAATCACTTCGCCGCGACGGCGGAAGCAGAAGTCGATGTCGATATCCGGCATGGAGATTCGCTCTGGGTTTAGAAATCGTTCAAAATACAATGCATACTTCATGGGGTCGACATCGGTGATCTCCAAGCAATACGAGACCATGGACCCGGCAGCCGATCCACGACCGGGGCCCACGGGGATGCCTTCCCGTTTGGCGTAGGCAATAAAATCAGAGACGATCAAGAAGTAATCCACAAAGCCCATGGTGCGGATGGTATCCATTTCAGAATGCAAGCGATGCAAATACTCCTCGCTGCCCTGAGGATAGCGGCGGGAAAAACCCTCATGACAGAGGTGGTCAAAGTAGGCCTCACCGCTGTCCCACTGGGGGGGCAGCTTAAATTCCGGAAGATGGTAATGACCGAATTCAAACTCGAGCTCACAGAGCTCTGCAATGGCTGCGCTGGTTTCAATGGCTTCGGGGAGCTCCGGGAAAAGAGTTCGCATCTCCTCTTCGGATTTTAGGTAGAATTCCTGGGTCTCAAAGCGCATGCGATTCGGATCATCCGTGGTGCGGCCGGTTTGCACACAAAGCAGCACATCTTGCACCGCAGCATCTGCACGGGTTAGGTAATGTACGTCATTGGTTGCCACAAGAGGGATGCCTGTTTCGCGGTGCAGGCGCACCAGTTGATGGGCGATCTCTTTTTGCTCCCGGATGCCGTGGTCCTGAATCTCCAGATAGTAACCATCCTGTCCAAAGAGCGCTTGCATCTCTAAGGCATGCTGCTTGGCTTTGTCGTATTGTTCCTGCATCAATAGGCGAGGAACCTCTCCGGCAAGACAAGCGGAAAGCGCGATGAGTCCTTCCGCATGGTCGCGTAGCAAGGCGAGGTCAATCCGAGGCTTGCTATAAAAACCTTCCGTAAAGGCGCGACTGACCAAGGTGCATAGGTTTCGATAGCCCACTTCATTGCGACAGAGGAGGACAAGGTGCCGGGCTTCGCTGTCCAGCTCATGAACGCGATCGAAGCGGCTGCGCGGGGCAACGTAGACTTCGCAACCAATGATGGGCTTAATGCCTTCCGCTTTTGCCGCCTTATAAAAGTCGATGGCACCATACATGACGCCGTGGTCTGTAATGGCGAGGGCAGTTTGCCCAAGCTCTTTTGCTTGCTTTAAAAGTGGCCGGATGCGACAAGCACCGTCTAGAAGGCTAAATTCAGAATGCACATGGAGGTGGACAAAGGGCATGGGATTCGCCCTCCTTTCTCATAAAATCATGGGTAAAGGGATTAACGGTCTTTCCCGAGGGAGACCAGTTTGCGAAGACGGTGATTCAGGCAGGATTTCGTGACGGGTGGCTGGCAAAGTGCGGCAAGATCGGAGAGGGAAAGTTCGGGATGTGCCTGTCGCAAGCGGGCCGCCTCCTGTAGCTTTTCTCCCAAAGATTCCAACTGCCCGCTGGTGGCAAGGGAGCGAATGGACACCAATTGCTCCTGAGCTGCATCCACGGTTTTGTCGGCATTGGCGGCATCGCAGTTCACCCTTCGATTGATTCCGTTGCGAAGATTTTTTTCCACTTTGGCATTCATGATTGCCATTGCGGAGATGGGGGCGCCAATGGAGGTCAAAAGATCTTCAATATATTCACTCTGCTTAAAATAGGTGACATAGTTGGATTTTCGCGTGGTGTCCTTTGGGTGATACCCCATGTCCAGCAATAGAGCGGTGAGCTCTCGATTTACAAAGTAGTGGGAGGTGACCAGCTCTAAATGGTAGGATTTCTGTGGGTCTGTCACCGAGCCGCCGGAGAGGAAGGCGCCCCGAAGAAAGGCCAGACGGCAGTGCTCGTCCTCCAAAAAGGCAAAGTTGATGTGATGGGCTATGCCACCGCCAAACGCTCCGCCACAGACTTCCCAGATCCGGGCCAGTTTTTCCGAGTCCTCAAGTAAAAAGATTTGCTTTCCACCGCTGGATTCCGTCTCGGTTTTGGGAGGCAAGGTAATCTGAAAGGCACGCCGAAAGAGCTGTGGAAGTCGCGCGGAAAAATCCGCGGACTCCGTAACAATTTTAATTCCTTGGGCGGAAAATTGATTGCAGTAAAGAAGAACGCCGCAAGCTTCCGCTCTGGCGCAGCAGGCTCTGGTGAGCCGCGTGCGGCAAAGTTCGGCTTTGACATCGGCAGAAAAGGACATAAGGACACCTCACAAGGTCAGTTGGCTCATTCACGCTCTAAGATATAGCGTGGGGCAGCACGAGAAGGAAACACCTTAATCGTGCGGGATTCATAGAATTCTTGAATGGCCTGTGTTAGAAGAATGGGGCTATGGCAGATGTGATCCGCATAGGGGGCAATCAAAGGATGCTCCAAGAGCTCAATCCCCATGGAGGCCAGTATGGCAGGATCAGCCTGCACCGGGAAGATGCCTTTGGCTTCCGCTTCCTGAGAAAGTACGTCCGGGATGGGAGCCGAATTTTGCAGGCAGGCCGTAAACAGGCCCTCGCCCCCATGTGAATACAAGGCTCGAAGATGATCGGAAACGGTGTATCCTTCTGTCTCGCCGGCCTCCGTCATCAGATTGGCAAGATAGATACGTGGAACCTTGGTTTTCCGTATGGCATCGGCAATGCCGGGGATGAGAAGGTGGGGAACCAGACTGGTGTAGAGACTGCCTGGGCCCATGAGGATAAGGTCTGCTTGCGCAATGGCAGAAAGGGCTTGGGATAAGGGCTCAGGGTTCGGGGGCTGGATGGAGATACTTTGAATCCGGCAGCCTTGCTGAATCTTCGCTGCGGCAATCTTGGACTCGCCCAGTACACGAGAGCCGTTCTCAAACAAAGCCTCCAATTGGATGTTGTCCACGGTAACCGGAAGCACTTGACCCGTAATGGCAAGTACCTGCTGCATCATGGAAACAGCTTCATCAAAGGAACCCGCTATGCCATTGAGTGCGGCCAGCAGGAGATTTCCGAAGGATTGTCCACGGAGTGAGCCATCGGAAAAGCGATACTCCAATAACTCTCGCATCAGAGGTTCTGCGTTGGAGAGCGCTTGCATACAGTTGCGAATGTCTCCGGGAGCGGGGATGGAGAGTTCTCGGCGCAGCATACCGGAGCTTCCGCCATCGTCCGATACCGTGACAATTGCGGTCAGATTTTTGGTATAACTTTTGAGACCACGAAGCAAATTGTGCAGACCGTGTCCACCGCCCAGCGCAACAATGCGAGGGCTTAGCTCAGGATGGGTTGGGGAAAGCATGCGGGTCGAGGTCAGTGCATAACGCTGCTTCATACAATCACCCCCGGGTCATGTCCCGATGATTTTCACTGGCATAGTATCCTTTTTGGCGAATGAAGTCAGAAATGGCTCGGGTAATTGCCACAGAACGGTGTTGCCCACCGGTACAGCCGATGGCAATGACGAGAGCAGACTTACCCTCTTTAATATACTCCGGCAAGAGAAAGCTAAGCATTTGCTCCAGATGTTTTAAAAAAGCATGGGTTTGGTCATAGCCAAACAGGAAGCTCCGGACGGATTCGTCGAGGCCGGTGGCATGCCGCAGGGCAGGGATATAGAAGGGGTTGGGCAAGAAACGAACGTCAAAGACCAAGTCGGCTTCAATGGGAATGCCATACTTAAAGCCGAAGGAAATGACCGAAACACTCATGGATTCCGAGGGGGAACCATCTCCAAACAGACGCAGAATTTCGCTGCGCAACTTAGCGTGGTTCAAGGCCGTAGTATTAATGATATGTGTGGCACGTTGGCGAACCGCTTCCAGTGCCAGGCGTTCCCGTTTGACGGATTCCGCCAAGGAGTATCCCTGACGGGTCAGGGGATGGGCATGGCGGGTTTCCTTGTAGCGCTGAATGATCACCTCATCGTCCGCTTCGACAAAGAGGATTTTATATTCGCAGTCCATTTCCTCTAAAGACTCTAAGGCGAGAAACAGGCCGTCAAAACTTTGTCCACCCCGAATGTCGGTCACAAGTGCCACGCGTTCATAATTGCCGCTTCCCCCGCCGGCCATACAGAGCGCAGCAAAGTCCGGAATGAGGGAGACAGGCAGGTTGTCAACACAGTAAAACCCCAGGTCTTCCAAATGTGCCGCAATGGAGCTTTTGCCTGCACCGGATAGACCGGAAATAATAATAAAATCCATAACGTTACTCCTCCCCAAATGCACACTTGGAAGCGGCGCATTTTTTTGATCCTTACGATTATATTACCCTATTATATCATAGAAAAGCCAGAACGAAAACAGGCACTTGTGGTTTTCTGTTGGGATCTGCACAGGATCTGGCAGAAGGTAAGGGCCGTGGGCTCCTTATATTAATATAGGTAAGAAACACACCTGGCAAACACCAATTGGGCTAAGTCGGAAGAATCCGTCTTAGCTTTTTCTCATTTTGGAATGCAATTTATTGCATAACCATGGACAACCGTTCATAGATTTGAGGCATGTACTACTTGTGAATGGTCGATTTGAGTGCAAAAGGAAGTGAAACAAATGATGGAAAAAAATGAGACCATGAGTTTTTGGATTAGCTCAGCGATTTCATTTTAAAGAAGGAGGAGAACAAACGCGATGGAGATTGATCTGATTTTTAGAATCGCTGCCATTGGAATCATTGTTGCCGTACTACATATTGTGCTGACACAATCCGGGAAATCGGAGCAAGCTCTTTTGACCAGTCTAGCCGGACTCATTGTCGTTCTGATGATGGTGGTCAAGGAGATTAGCAATCTCTTTGATTTGGTCAAAACCTTATTCCATCTCTAAGGCTATGGATATACTCCAATTAGGTGCTTTGGGGATAGCCGCTGCGCTATGTGCGCTGGTGGTTAAGCAGAAGGCGCAGGACATTGGAACCGTCTTGGCTCTGGCTGCCTGCGCTGCCCTTATGATTTCCATTCTACCTGCTTTTGAAGAAATCAAAGTCATGATACACGGGATGGGTCAAATGGCAGGACTTTCTGAAGTCATTATTACACCCGTTATCAAAACCGTTGGCATTGCCATTGTGACCAAACTGGCAGCCGAGGTATGCCGTGATGCCAAAGAAAACGGAATTGCCAGCTTTGTCGAGCTGGCAGGGGCCACGGCAGCCATTCTGATTGCGCTTCCACTGCTAAACATGCTTCTGGAGCTGATTGGAGGTCTCCTATGAAGTGGAAACGATGTATGCTTGCCGCATTCGGACTACTAATACTTGTGTTTGCCATTCCGGCCAGTGCGGTGGAAACCGATGCCATCTGGCAGGAGCAATCGGACCTGTTTTCCGTTCCGGAGCTCCAAAAAGCGGGGGAGGAGTATACGGGCAAAGTAGAAGTTGGGGCAAACATGGATGTGGACAATATCCTAAAAAATATCTTTGAACAGGGAAAAGAGTCCGCACAGGATATCCTAAAGCATGCCCTACGTAGCTGTTTAGTATTACTGACCATTGTGCTGCTGTTTGGCTTGGCAGAAGGCATGAAGGTGGGGACAAGCAGCGGCTTCCCGGTCCTGGGTCTTGCCGCAGCCTTGGCCATTACCGTGGTGGCTGTGGGGGATATGTATACCTTGGTGGGGATGGGACGAGAGTCCATGGAAAACATGCAGACTTTTTCCAAGGTGTTGCTGCCTTCGGTGGCGGCCGCCACGGCTGCATCTGGTGCACCGGGCGCTGCCATTGCCAAACAATTAGCAACGGTGCTCTTTTCAGACTTTTTTATTACACTCATCAATAAATTGCTACTGCCGCTGACCTTTGCTTACATTGCGGCCTCGGTTGCATACGCTGCCGTTGGCAACGATGGACTCAAGCGTATGGGGGCCTTTCTCAAATGGATGGTCAATACCATGTTGGGGGCATTTCTCCTAGCCTTTATTGCCTATCTTAACATCAGCGGAGCTATCGCAGGCAGCACTGATGCCACAACTGTGAAGGCAGCAAAGTTTACGGTATCCAATATGGTGCCGGTGGTGGGCGGCATCTTGGCGGATGCGGCAGAAACGGTACTGGTTGGAGCGTCCATGCTACGAAACGCCATTGGTGTATTCGGAATGCTGGCCGTGTTGGCAATGTGCCTGATTCCATTTTTACACTTGGGCGCACACTACCTTGCGTATAAAGGAACGTCAGCCTTGGCAGCGACGGTGGCAGACAGCAGAACCGCGGGCCTGATCGATGCCATAGGCAGTGCATTTGGACTGGTTCTTGCGATGACAGCTTCCTGTGCCATGCTGCTCATCATCTCCATGGTTTCTGCCATTTCCATGGTGACGGGATAGGAGGGGCAAGATGGACTTTATGCGAAACTGGATTCTTTCGGTCACGGTCTCTGCCATGATCATTGCCGTTGCAGAGAGCCTGATGCCACCCGGTACGGTCAAGAAGGTTGCGCGGCTAACCGGAGGCCTGGTGCTGATGCTGGGTATTTTGCAGCCCATTGTCCGAATGGATTACGAAGATTTGTTCCTAGCCGCCAACGGGTTTCCCAATATTTCAGTTGAGCAGAAGGAAACCCAGCAGACGGGAAACGAAGAGATTTTAAAAACTATCATAGAGGAGGAACTTTCTGCATATGTTTTGGACAAAGCCAAACAAATGGGATGCTCCTGTGAGGTGGAGTTTCGCTGCGTTCCGGGGGATGGTGGAACCCCAATGCCGGAAGCGGTCACGGTGCGAGGCTTACTTACACCACAGCAGCGGCGAACCATGGAAACCATCCTCAAGGAGGATCTTGGTATCCCGAAGGATCAACAAACTTACATCGATGAGGAAGTGACATGAAGTGGAAAGAACTGATGTTGGCACAGGATAGTCGCGTCCGCAAGCTCCTAGAACGCTATAAATGGGTGTTATTGGTGATTGCGGTGGGACTACTTCTGCTTGCCCTACCCGGAGGGCGGGAAAAGCCGCTTGCAAAGCTCGAAGCGCAACCGGCGTCGTCACAGGAATTTGACTTAGCTGAAATGGAAACCAAATTTGCAAAAGCTCTGTCAGAGATTAAAGGCGCAGGGGAGGTGACTGTGGTTCTCAGCGTGAAAACAGGAACGCGTCAATTACTGGCAGAAGACAGCGTATCTTCCGAAGGGAAGGATGGAAGGGAAGAGAAAACTTCCACCGTGGTTCTGTCCAAAGGCAGCGGGGGAGAGGAGACCGTCAAGCTCCAGGAGATTTATCCCCAATTTCAAGGAGCACTGATCATCAGCGATGGTGGAGACAATCCGGTCGTTCGTTTGAAGTTGACCGAGGCAACCTCTGCACTAACGGGCCTTGGAGCCGATAAAATTTCAATTTGCAATCGAGGAAAGTGAGGAAGAAAACATGAAGCAACTGAAACTCTGGAAAAGAAACGTAATTGTGGCAGCGATCGTTCTATTTGTCTGTGGTGCGGTGTACATGAATTGGTCCTACAACAAGCAGGAAATGGTCGCAGGAAAAACCTTGGGCGAAGCGGCTCTGGTGGGAGCCAAGGGTGAGAACGACCAAAAAGCGGCGGCTGGAAACGAGGCAAAGGAGAACCAGACCGACAAAACCCAGCAAGGCACTCCAGCCAAAGAGAGCGCATACTTCTCCGAAGCCCGCCTGAATCGTCAGCAGGCAAGAGACAGTGCAATGTCCCTCCTGCAACAGGCGGCCAAGGATGAAAAGGCAAGTAAGGAAACCATTGAGGAAGCCAATCAGGCCATTCAGACTATGGCAAGCTACACCTTAACCGAGGCACAGATTGAGAATCTGGTCGTTGCCAAGGGTTATACCAATTGTGTGGCCTTCCTAAATGATAATGGCATCGACGTGGTGGTTTCAGGAGCAGCCAATGGCCTCACCGATACCGATGTTGCTAAGATTGGTGAAATCGTTATGGAACAGACCGGCCTTAAGGCAGATCAAATTAAGATTATCCCCGCGGAATAAAGAACGGATGGTTTCCCGTCTTTCGAATCGCTTCGAACAGACGGGAGACTTTTCTTTTTTACCAAAATGATCTATAATGCAGGGAGAATGGGACGCACCATTCATACAGGAGGGATGAAATGAAACGGAAATTATTTCAAAATATATTCTGGTCGGTTTCCGCCATGATTGTTTTGACGATGCTGGTCTCCTACCTGTCCCCGCACAGTATGGCTGCGGGTATTTGGAAGCTAATTGCTTTGCTTTTGCTTGGAACCCTGATCTCCTTCCTGGTTTCCGATTTCTTTACACGCTCGGTAACCAAAACGCTTTCGCATTCGCGATTAGAGGATTTAGAGACGCAAAGCATGTACGAGGAGCTTCAGCCCTTGGCAGGGCGCATCTTACAACAGAATCGGCAGATTCAAAAGCAGTTGGAAAAACAAAATGTGGAGGCCAGACGGCAGTATGAAAAGCAGGATCGGATGCGCAGAGACTTTACGGCGAACGTTTCGCATGAGTTAAAGACACCACTCACCTCAATTTCGGGTTATGCAGAAATCCTGCGGGACGGTTTGGTCAAACCGGAGGATATTAGTCGCTTTGCCGGGAAAATTTATGAGGAGACTCAGCGCCTTATTACCTTGGTGGAAGATATTTTAAAGCTCTCCCAATTAGATGAAGGGCACCAGGCCATTCAGGAGAGAGGACGCATCGACCTACTGCTCACCTGTCGTAGGATTTTGGCCCGCTTGCAGAGTGCTGCGGAACAGAGAGGGATTTGCATGACCCTGTCGGGAGGGCCGGCCTATACCATGGGCGCGGAAAAGATTGTGGAAGAAATTATCTATAACTTGGTGGACAATGCCATCAAATACAACTGCCCGGGAGGGAAGATTGACGTAGCGCTGTTGGAGCGAGGGAATAAAATCGTTCTTTCCGTGCGGGATACGGGAATTGGCATTTCAAAGGAAGAGCAGGAGAGAGTGTTTGAACGATTCTACCGAGTGGACAAAAGTCATTCGAAGGAAATTGGTGGCACGGGACTGGGCCTTTCCATTGTCAAGCACGGCGCCCTGTATCATGAAGCAAGAATTGAGTTGGACAGCACCTTGGGAGAGGGAAGCGAATTTCGCGTGCTCTTCCAAAAAGAGATGCCACCTGTGGGCTAACAGGGGAGGAGAAAGGGTATGCAAACGGTTCCGTTACCAGCGCAAGTGATGCGAGCGATCTCCTTGTTGGAAGCTTCCGGATTTGAGGCCTATCTGGTGGGGGGCTGCGTACGGGACCTTTGGATGGGAGCATCTCCTGCGGATTACGATCTCACTACCAATGCCAAACCCATGGAGCTTACGCAAGTCTTTCGTGACCATCGTGTCATTGAAACCGGCGTGAAGCATGGTACCATCACTGTGCTGATCGACCAACTTCCCTTAGAAATTACGACCTATCGAATAGAAGGAGATTATTCCGATGGAAGAAGACCGGATGCGGTCTTCTTCTGTACAAATGTCTACGATGACTTGGCAAGACGAGACTTTACCATGAATGCCATGGCATATCACCCTTCTTCGGGCCTGCTTGATCCCTACGGGGGAAAGCATGATCTGGCTATCAAGTGCATCCGTTGTGTTGGGATTGCAGAAAGGCGGTTCCAAGAGGATGCCCTTCGCATCTTGCGAGCCATCCGCTTTGCATCGGTACTTGGCTTTTCCTTAGAAGCGGAAACGGAGCGCGCGCTGCTCCGAGAAGCGGAAGGCCTTCGTCGCATTGCAGCGGAGCGTATTCGTGTGGAGTTGGAGAAAATGCTTTGCGGAAAGAATGCACCGCAGGTTCTCTTGGACTATCGTGCCGTGTTCACGATTATCTTGCCGGAGCTGCTTTCCTCGAAGGATCCTGAAAGGAGCTGGCAGCAAGCGGTAGCAGCTCTGTCCCATACGCCACCAGAACCCATTCTGCGATGGAGCGTGTTGCTTCATGCAATCGGACGGGCGGAATCGCAAATCATGCCCTGGGCAGAGAAGATAGAGCGAGAGGATTGTGGTGAAGGCCGTGCCCAGACAATTGATAGAATTTTGAAACGCTTGCGCTTTGATCGAAAGGGCAGGGAGCAAATCCTGCGCTTCGTTGAAGCAATAGATGCGGTCTGTTTTGAGGGGAATGCTTCCTTGCTGCGTAGCCTCAGTACCTTTGGGGTCCAACCGTTTTTTCAGTTGCTTCAGATCAAACGAGCCATTGATCTGGCCAAATCTGCAAGACCGGACCAAATTTTGATGCAATATGACGAACTGGAAAAGCAGGTAAGGCTTCTTCTTGCAAGTTCTCCCTGCTTAAATCGCAAGGACCTTGCCGTGAAGGGAGAAGATCTCATTTCGCTCGGATTTGAGGGAGTGACCCTGGGAAGGGTGCTCAATGATATATGGGAGCTTGTCCTCTTTGGGGAAGAAAAAAATGATAAAGAAAGCCTCTTAGCCAGGGTTCAAACCATAAAAGAAGGAAATAATCGGAAAAAGTGAAGATTTTTCTCGAAAAAAGCTTGTAGATTCATCAAGGTTTATTCTTGAAAATGCTAGGCTATGATACATTTCCTGGGAAAAAATACGCAGATCTTGTTTGTTTTTCTAGTAG
Source organism: [Clostridium] viride DSM 6836 (assembly GCA_000620945.1). Classification (GTDB taxonomy): domain Bacteria; phylum Bacillota; class Clostridia; order Oscillospirales; family Oscillospiraceae; genus Evtepia; species Evtepia viridis. Next base: position 502,096 of record JHZO01000004.1, read on the forward strand.
ATTTGGTAAAAATGCAAACAGGCAAAACCGCTGAAAATGCAAGAAAAGCTAGCATTATATTTGTTCATGTAGTGGAAAGTACTTGCTTCTTCTTTGATGAAATTGCTAAAAAAAGAATTTTTGTCTTTATTTTTACTATACACTGTGATATACTAGGCCTACATTGAATGCTCTGCCGTAGTAAGGATAGGCGGAGGTCAATTCCGAGTTGTTCGCGAGAAGGCTCATACTAAATCATAGAATGGAGGCGAAGCCATCGACTAAAGATGAACAAAACGTGAACGCGAAATAGGCTGTGTTGGTTTGAAGCAGTCCATCCAATCTAATTGGAGTCCGTACTTAACAAACGAACCAGCGAAACGATGAGATCTATGCCAATTTCTTTGACAAAGACCCCCCTTTGCAAGGAATCCCCAATTGGCAGCGTAGCCGCGAACAGCCAACCTATCCCGTCAGCCAGAAACAGGAATAACGGGAGAGAGAGCATCTAGAAGGACACTCTGAGTCTGAGCCGGTTCAGAGACAGTCACCATCGCAAATCCTCATACGCAGGCTGCAAAGCTTGCGGTGCATCGGCGTTTGACTCCGTGATCACGGGAAAGAAAGCAAATACGCTTTTCACCACGTGCATGGAAGAAAATGCTGAAACAGCATTTCGCATCTTTTTTAAAGATGTAATAAAACGCTTGCTGTAATTTACAATTGAAACGTACGTGTTCAGTTCAAATTTTCAACAAGGAACGAGGTATATTTATGAGTAATAAGGGAGAGAACAAAGCCGGCATTAGCGCATTCGACTTTTTCTGTATCGGATTTGGCGCTATCGTTGGCGTGGGTTGGGCCGTTTCTATCAACGGTTGGATGAGAAACTGTGGTGGCCCCCTGCCTGCATCTGTTGGTTATATCTTAGCACTGGTTATGATGATTCCTGTCGCACTTTGCTACTGCGAACTGTGCCCCATGCTTCCCGTCGCTGGCGGCGGCGCTGCTTATGCTTATAGAGCATTTGGCGAAAAAGTTGCATTCATTTCTGGTTGGGCTGCTTTCGGCGGCTTCGTCACCATTATTCCTTGGGAAGCAATCTACGTGGTCGACATTCTGTCCATCATGTTCCCTGCTCTTAAGGCCGGTGAACCCCTTTATGTGTTGGCTGATACCGGAATTTATCTTGGACACATCGTCCTTGGTACTATTTTCTCCATCTTTATGTTTGCAATTAACTGGAAGGGTATGTCCGCTTCCGCAGGTGTGCAGAGAGTGCTTTGTATCCTGCTGATTGGCGCAGGCCTTCTGGCAATGGTTGCTTCCCTCATTCACTTTGACGCAGGAAACTTCGAACCCTTCTATCAGAACGTTGGTAAGGGCAGCCACACCAGCTTCTTCGGCGGTTCTCTGGCTATCCTTGCATCGGCTCCGTTCTTCCTGGCTGGTTTTGAAACCATTCCGCAAGGCGTTGAAGATGCTGGCGGCGACATTAAGTCTGTTGGTAAGACCGTGGTTCTGTCCGTCGGTCTGGCATGTATCTTCTATGCAGCCCTGCTCTTCACCCTGGGTTCCGCAATGCCCTGGCTGGACTTCACCAACAAGGATATCATTGCCAACCCCGCAGCTTCTAACCTGTTTAAGATGATCTATTCTGGATCTACTGGCGTCATCCTGTACTATATTATCCTTTCCGGTGCACTTTGTGGTCTGCTCACCACCTGGAACGGATTCATGGGCGCTTCCCCCCGTTTGATGATGTCCATGGCTCGTTCCAACATGCTTCCCAAGTTCTTTGCAAAAGAGGATCCCAAGACCGGTACCCCCACCAATGGTTTGATCTGCTGCTTAATCCTTTCTCTGGCAGGTCCCTTCCTGGGCATGGGTCTGATTGATCCCCTGACCTCCTTCTCCGCTGCAGGCTTCGTGGCATCCTGGCTGATCACCTCCGCTTGTGTGGTTCGCCTCAGAATGAAAGAGCCCAACCTGGAGAGACCCTACAAGATTCCTGGCGGCATTGCAACTGCCGGCTTTGCTGTTCTGATGATGGCAATCATCTTTGTTCTGCTGTTTGTTCCCGGTAACCCCGTCTTCATGGGCGGCATGGCAATCAAGCTCTTCATCGCTTGGATGGTGCTGGGTGCAATCCTCTTCATGGCAAGTGCAGGACAGAGAAATGCTCTTACCCCCGAGCAGCGTTATGATAATATGTTTGCAAAGATGAAGTAAGAGAAATCTTTTCTTCAAAAAACGTTTCATAATTTTAGTTTAGTCGTCCATTAAGGACGAAAGGAGAACCAAATGCCAGAGTTTGCAACCAGTGATATGATCATGTTCGAGATGGGAACCTACTGGATTTTCAGTATTCTTTTCATCAGCGTACTTGATTATTATGCAGCAAAGAAGCTTGGTGGAAAGCGCATGCTTTCGTACAAGATTTTGCGTATGCCAAGATTCTTTTCCTTGATTTTTGTTTCTGCGTATACGATTGTCTTCTTTGTACTGAGCATGAGGGATATAAAGATTGATTATTCACTCTTTACCTTTATGGGAATTCCATACTTTGTCGTTTGGATGTTCTTCTTTATCAATGTGTTCCGAAGAATTAAAGCCGAAAAGAAGGGTAGACCTTGGGCTAAATGATTCAGGAATGGATCTAAACTCAAACAACGCCGGAGCTTTTGCTCCGGCGTTGTTTTTTGAGTGCAACTTGTGGTCATATGATTAAGATACTGAAAGTGCTTGTCCAAGAAAATGGTATTTGTATTTACACGGGTACGGATGTGCCTACCGGGAAAAGAAAGAATTGAGCGATTGATTTTGTGCTTTGGGAACCTTCTCCCATGTCATCGAACCTGCATATCCTGGGGTGCTGGCGCATTATGTCAATTTGGGCGAATTTTACGATCGAAAACAACTTCGGCCGCATGCAGCCGAATTTATTGAGGTTAAGAAGCTATATCAAGCCAGCTACGTACGAGCGTACCAGTGCCTGCGCGCTGCGCATGAGGTGCGTTGCAATGGGGAAAAGGAATGCGTAACCGATGGTGTATTAGCGAAGATCGCAAAGCGTGCCAAGGGTATTTTATCCCGTGAGCTGAAAAAGAAAAAAGGCGAAGCCGGAACTGTGACGCAACGATTTTTGGATGCAATTACTTGTCAGGGTGTCCTTTGTTTATACGAGAGTATTTATAATCAATGCAAACGTATTTATGAAATCCAAGATTATGGGGGGACTTCCCACGAGTTGCTCCGGGAGTTAAAGAAGGGTATTGTGGAAGCAGGGTATGATGTGACGGTATTTCCGTCTCCAGAAGATCCCAATCAGTTGTCACACCTGATGGTTCCGGAGTTAAAGCTTGCCTTTATCAGCAAAAAAGGCCATGAATCCTTAGAAAAACGGCCTTATCGACGGATCCGCATGGAGACCATGATCGACAAGGAGCAAATGAAAGCCAATCGAGCCAAGCTTCGGTTCTCCAATCGAATTGCTTCAGAGCTCTTAGCCGATGGAATTGCAGAATTACAAAAGGCAAAGAAATATCATGATGAGATGGAGAGCGCGTATCATCCCTTTGTCGATTTCGAAGGAGTCAATCGAGTGACTAGGGAACTCATCAAAGAGATTTCTGCCTTGCCGTAAAAAAAAAAGAGAGAATCCAGGCCAGGTTTGGCAAGGGATTCTCTCTTTTTATAGCGTAAAATCACTGTCTTTTAATCGACTAAAATCAGGAAGGGCTGGCCGGGGTGGTGTTCGCTTTAACGGATCATAGCGAAACTTTCGGCAAGAACTGTCCGGGGACATAACCCCTTTTTTAATACATAGCACCTTGTTTTCTCCCAGGGGAGTCCCTCGTTCACAGTAATCACAGCGCGCTTCTATTTTTTTGGTAAACAACATCGAGATTCCTCCTATCTCAGGAAAAACACAAGCGTTTCTTTGCTGCTCTTATTATAAAGCAGTCATTTGCGTTTTACCAGACATTTTTTTGAGGAAACTAAGAAATACACACCGGAAAGCACCCAAAGAGCTAAAACTTCTTGATAAAATAAGGAAGAATGCACATTGTGGAAAAACATGGAGTCCATTGGAAGGAAGGCAGGGGCCGTATAGGGAAGGATAAAGGGAGTGAATAGGGCAGTGAGACCAGCGGCCAACAGGCCCTGTAGTAGTTTTCCAGTAAAATAGGGACGCAGCGTATGAGTGCAGCGTTTTAAAAAGGGAAGGGATTGACAATGAACGGACAGTCCCCCCCAGCCCATGATAAACGCTGCCAAGGGAAGGGCAAGGGGGCTTTGGCTAAAGCTGCTGATGGAGTAGACCCCATAGGAGAGTTCAAAAATTCCAGCCAATAAACTCTGACAGACTTCCGGAGTAAAGTGGGATGGAAGGAAAGCAGACAGAAAACTCGCTACTTGAGGCAATAAACCGGAACAGGAGCCTAGCCGTAATATGACGCAAAATAGGATAACAAACGCACACACATTGAGGGTGGAGGAAAAGGAATCTTTCACGCTGTCGGGAAACGCGCTGGAGAAATGGTGTGTTTCGATGTTTACTAAGGGAGAACTTCGCTCTTCAGCAGGAGTAGGATATAAACGAAAGATTAGACCAACCAAGAGGGCAGCCAAGAGATGGGTGCCTAAGAGGAGGAAACCCGCAGCTTTGGAGGAAAAGATGCCCCAACCAGCGACTGAAAAGAGAAAAGCCGGGCCACAATTGTTGCAAAAGGCAGACAAACGGAGTGCATCGGCCTTACTGCACTGTTTTGTCTCATACAGCTGTGCCGTGATCCGAGCACCCACGGGATATCCTCCAATCGCACCCAATACCAGCGCAGTGGCACAGGGAGCGTTGAGGCGAAACAATGGCCACATGATGCCCTTTAGGCACTTGCCCAGCAGAGATGCAAAGCCTAGCGAGACTAAGAGAGAGGATAATACAAAGAAAGGAAAAAGGGAAGGAATGATGAGAGTAACGCAAATATTGAGCCCGTCCCTGGCTGCTGACGCACTTTCCTGGGGAAAGAGCAAGAGGAGGGCGCCGAACCCAAGTAATAAGAGCATGGTAAGAAGAAAAGGAATCCGTCTCATAGCACGTACCTCCGTTTGAAATGTGTATTCAGACAGGCTCAATTTCTTGCATGTCCAACGAAGGTGTAGTATAATTTCCTGAGTACAAAGAGAGAAACGGAGTTTGACGCTATGAGAAAACAAGGGATGCTGGCCCTACTTCTTCTGCCCTTCCTACTGCTGAGTGGATGTCAGCGAGAAACGCCACCCGTCACTAGAACCAGCTTTATGCTTGATACGGTCATCAACATCACGCTCTATGACTGGAAGGACGAGCAGACGCTGAACCTGGCGATGGAAGAGATATCCCGTTTAGAAGGCTTGCTCAGTGTGGAAAAGGAAGGCAGCGACCTGGATCGGCTGTGTAAGGCCGCAGGGAAAGAATGGGTTGCCATTTCGCCCGAGTGTGAAGAAGTTCTCCGCCTTTCCAAAGATATTTGGGGTAAATCAGAAGGGCATTTCGATGTCACCGTAGGCCCACTCATTGACCTCTGGTCCATTCGGGACGGGCAAGGACACTATCCCACGGAAGAAGAACGAAAGGAAGCCATCTCTCACATCTCATCGGATCAACTTCTGGTCGAGCCGGGACGAGCTTATCTCAAGGAGCCGGGTATGAAGGCGAATCTGGGAGCCATTGCCAAGGGATACATTGCCGACCAGGTCAAGGAAGTGCTTGTCAATGCCGGTGTGAAGCATGCAATTATTGACCTTGGACGAAACCTGGTGATCATTGGCGGAAAACCCGATGGAAGTCCATTTCAAATTGGAGTGCAGTCTCCCTTTGAAGAACAGGGAGAAATCCTAAAAGCGATTGCTGTATCCGATCGTAGCGTAGTTACGGCAGGGATCAACGAACGTTTCTTTGAATACCAAGGAAAGCGGTATCACCATATCCTGGATCCCTTTACTGGATTCCCTGCGGATACCGGGGTAGCTTCCGTGACGATTATCTCGGAAAGCTCAGCCATGGGCGATGCCCTCTCAACCACCTGTCTCTTACTGGGGGAGGAAAAGGGTATGGCCCTGGTGGAAAGCATGCAAGGCATCGAGGCCCTTTTCGTGTTAACGGATGGTCAAATGCGGATGAGCAGCGGGTTTTCCACCTATGACCTGCCCTCATAATAGAGTAACACCCCGTTCTTAGGTTTCACCTAAGAACGGGGTGTTTTGTTTGAAAGTTGCAATTAGGATTCCATGTGCTTGCCAAGGAAACCGGCGATGGTTTGCGCTAATTTCACTTCGACCTCATCGGAGAGCAGATTGTCACGTGTGGCGGAAAAGACGACGCAACCTAACACATCACCCTCGGAAAGGATGGGAGCCGCGGTTTCCACAAAAAATTCTTCCGAATCCTCTGATACCGGGATGGGGCTTCCATCTTTTTGATGCTGATAGATCTGGCGTCCTTCCATAATCTGTTCCATACGACTGGAAATGCGCTTATCGGTTAACTGCTTGCGTGCGTTTCCGGCAACTGCAATACAACTATCACGATCGGTTATCAGGACAATTCGTCCTGTGGTTTTATGCAGCGTCTCACAGAGCTGGGCTGCAAAATCACCAAGGCCGCCCATGAGGGAGTATTTTTTAAATATCACACCGCCGTCTTTATCCGTATAAATTTCAAGCGGGTCGCCTTCGCGGATTCGCATGGTACGACGAATTTCCTTTGGAATCACAACCCGGCCCAGATCGTCAATACGGCGTACGATACCGGTAGCTTTCATAGGGATTTGCCTCCTTTTGTCTTTAAGCTGTGAGCTTATTATTTGAAAAAGCGGACAAATTATCCAAACTTCTCAAGAGTATTTATGGGAATAATTTCAACAGAAAAATCGCTGTGTTAGTTTGTGTTAAAAAAGGAAACGGCATGCATTTTGAACAAAAAACCCATACCGTATGCCGCAACAGGCATCCGGTATGGGTTTAGTTTAAGGCTACTGCTTATACGTTGTAGATATCTCTGGCGTTAACCAAGGTTTTGCTATCGTGTTGCAGAGCGGTTACGGCCGCGTCTAAATCGGAAACTCGCATGACCACCACCGCTTTTCCATCCCGTTTTCCAACAAAGGCATACATGTATTCGATGGAAACACCAGCGGCAGCAATGGTATGAAGCACCGAGGCCAGACCACCCGGTTGATCGTCCATGGCAACCGCAAGCACCTCCGTTGCCTTCACGGCAAAGCCTGCTTCTCGCAAAGCCATTTGAGCGGCATCGGGTTTGTCGACAATAAGGCGAAGGATTCCAAATTCCGAGGTATCGGCAAGGGATAGGGCTGTGATATCCACCTGGTACTGTGCTAAGAGATCCGTGACTTCGGTGAGACGACCGGGTTTGTTTTCAATAAAGACCGAGATTTGTTTGATCAGCATCGTCGTTCCTCCTTTACAGCTTGCGCTTGTCAATGATGCGTTTTGCTTTCCCTTCGCTGCGTTCAATGGTTTTGGGGTTCACAAGATGGATGGTAGCACCAATGCCCAATATGGAGCGAAGCTCCGTGGAAATCCGCTTTTCAATGCTGGAAACCGAGCGAATGTCATCCGAGAACATGGACTCACTCATCTCCACATTGACGTCCAAGGTATCCGTATTGTTCACGCGATCCACAATAATTTGATAGTTCGGGGTAATCTGACCGTTGGAAACATGCAGTAAGACTTCTTCGATCTGGGAGGGGAATACGTTGACCCCGCGAATGATCATCATATCATCGCTTCGGCCGGACGGTTTGCCCATACGAATATGGGTACGGCCACAAGCACAGGGCTCTGCATTCAGGACACAGATATCGCGGGTGCGATAGCGAATGACGGGGAAGCCCTCCTTGGTGATCGTGGTGAAGACCAGTTCACCGGGCGTGCCATAGGGCAGAACTTCTTCGGTTTCAGGGTCAATAATTTCGGCTATGAAGTGATCCTCGCAAACGTGCATGCCACACTGACACTCACATTCGTAAGCAACCCCAGGCCCCATGATCTCGGAAAGACCGTAAATATCAAAGGCTTTAATATGCAGTTTCTCCTGGATGACCTGACGCATGTTTTCGCTCCAAGGTTCTGCACCAAAGATGCCCGCCTTGAGTTTGAGTTGATCAATTAGGCCTTGCTCTTCCACGGTTTCTGCCAAGTACATGGCATAGGAGGGGGTACAGGTTAGGTGGGTGGCGCCAAAGTCAATCATGGTTTGCAACTGGCGCTGGGTGTTGCCGGAGGAAATGGGGATAATGGTGGCGGACAAATGTTCCACGCCACTGTGAATGCCAAAGCCGCCGGTGAAGAAGCCGTATCCGAAGGCATTTTGAACGAAGGAATTTTGATCGACCCCAGCGGCGGAGAGACTGCGCGAGACACACTGTGCCCAACGGTCTAAGTCTCCCTGCGTATATCCTACCACAATTTGCTTCCCGGTAGTACCGGAAGAGGCGTGTACACGCTTAATATTCTGCATGGGCTCTGCGAAAAGACCATAGGGATAGTGATCACGAAGATCCTTTTTGTAGGAGAAGGGGAGACGGTGCAGATCCTCCACGCCGCGGATGTCGTCCGGAATCAGTCCCAGTGCATCCATACGGCTCCGAAACAGGGGGACGCGTTCATACATCCGTCGCACCTGCCAGCGAAGGCGTTCGCTTTGCAGGGTTTTGAGTTCCTCTCTCGGCATACGTTCCAAGTTTGGCTGATACATGGCCATGGTATGTACTTCCTTTCTGATCGAAATGATTGAGAGCACAGAGGAACAAAAAATCCGTCCTCTGTAACGATGACAGAGGACGGATGAAGATCCGTGGTACCACCTCAGTTTACCCTTGCCTCACAACAAGGGCCTTATCAGGTACGGCAAAGGCCAATCGGACGTCGCGATACCTTAGTGCTATGACGGGCACGCCCGTTGCATCCTACTGTCAAAGTGCAACCACTTTGGGTTTCAGTGCACAGCTCTCGGGAGGAATTCACAGTGTCTTGCCTGCTGTCTCGCACCAAACGACAGCTCTCTGAAGGCTTAGCAACAGCTACTGGTTCCCGGTCATTGCCTTTACTATAAACTTGATAGAAAATATAGCATAAAACGGAAGGGAAGTCAAGCAGGAAGCAGGAATATTTTGTCGAAGAGCCACAAAGGACGGTAGATCAAGGATTCACGACATTGATGGGAGTGCCCTGTAAAAAGGCCTTCAGGTTGCCAAGCATGGTATTCATCAGACGGGTCCGTGCTTCCGTGGTCATCCATGCGATGTGGGGAGTAATGAGAGCGCGGGGGGCGCCAAGCAAGGGATTGTTCGCACGAGGAGGCTCAGAGCTTAAGACATCCGCGGCATAGTAAGCCAGTTTGCCCGATTCCAGCGCGTCCCGCACATCCTGTTCCACCACGCAGCCACCGCGTGCGGTATTAATGACGACGGCACCATCCTTCATTTGAGCAATGGTATCCTGACAAATGAGACCTTGACTTTCCGGATTCTGTGGGCAATGAAGGGTGATCACATCAGAACGTCTGATTACCTCGTCCTGTGTCACGATGGTGATGTGATCGGTGGACAGTTCAGGGCGATAGGTTCTGCTGCAGGCCAAGACCTCCATCCCGAAGCTCACCGCTATGGCAGCGACTTTTTTTCCGATGTCGCCATACCCAATGATCCCTAAGGTTTTCCCTTCCAGTTCAAAGATGGGGTGCTCCAGGAAACAGAAATCCTTGCAGCTTGTCCAACGGCCTTGATGCACGGCATCGCTGTGGACAGCCACCTGCTGTGCAATTTCTAAGAGGAAGGAGAAGACCATTTGTGCCACGGACGAGCTGCTATACGCAGGAACGTTAGATACTGGAATGCCTCGTTTCTTAGCGGCTGCTACATCGACATTATTGTAGCCGGTGGCCGATTCACAGACAAAACGCAGGGAAGGACAAGCAGAAAACACCTCTTCACTCAGGACTACCTTATTAGTAATCACCACTTCGGCATCGACGATCCGAGAAATCACCTGGGAAGGTTCCGTCCGGTCATATACTATGAGCTCACCAAATTCCTGAAAGGGGTCCCAGCTCAGATCGCCGGGGTTCGCAGCGAAACCATCAAGCACCACAATTTTCATATAGAAGCCTCCTAACTATTGTTTATATTTTACAATGAGAACGGGGCTAGGTCAACCAAAGAAACCATGTCATCATACAAGGCTTTCTTCCTTTTTTCGCCAAAGGACGCCATTGACATGATATAAGATGTGTGGTATCCTGATATAGAACATTAGGTATTCGAATATCTAAAATTAGTGAATCGGCTTAGAATTGGTCGAGGCCGGTCGAAAGGAGTGTTTGCACATCATGGCAGAATCGATCTATGCCAACGGAGGTTATGTAAGGCGGCAAGAGTTGGGCGAGGAAATTGCCAATGCCATTTCACACGGAATTGGAGCATTGCTAGCCATTGCAGGGACGGTGGTACTTTTGATTCGAGCGGCGACCCATGGCACCGCCATCGCCGTGGTCAGTGCCGCCCTCTATGGAAGCAGTATGATTATCTTATACACGGTTTCCTGTATCTATCATGCACTTACCCCCCCAAGAGGGAAACGTGTATTTCGGGTATTGGATCACTGTTCGATTTTTCTCTTGATTTTGGGGACCTATATCCCTATTGCACTGGTCGGAATCGGCGGTTGGTTTGGTTGGGTCATTTTTGGCGTACTCACCGCCTGTGCAGTGCTTGGCGTCACCTTAAATGCGATTGACCTGCATCGCTTTAGCAAACTTTCCTTGGTTCTTTACCTTGCCATGGGCTGGTTGGCGGTCTTTACGATTAAGCCAATCCTTAATGCGGTCTCCTTGAGTGGTGTGGTGCTGTTAATCTTAGGTGGCGTGTTCTATACCTTAGGTGTCATCTTTTATAAGAAAAAAGAACTGAAATATATGCACTTTATTTGGCACCTATTTGTCCTTGCAGGTAGCACATTTCATTTCTTTATGATTTATAACCATTTTTCGTTTTAAAAGGAAACAACAAAGCGTAAGGAGAGAGTGTAATGAGAGACTATGTGATCATGACGGATTCTTCCAAAAAAAAAAATTCTTCCTGTGACCTACCAAGTGAGCTAGCCAACGGGTTAGGATTGCAGGTAGTACCACTCACCGTACTAGAACTTGGGTGTGACCTACCAAGTGAGCTAGCCAACGGGTTAGGATTGCAGGTAGTACCACTCACCGTACTTCTAAACGGAGAAACGTATAAGAACTACTTAGACGAGAGCGAGATTTCTTGCGCAGACTTCTATGAGCAGATGAAAGCAGGAAAGTCTGCCACCACTTCTGCGGTCAATGTGGATGAATTTACTCAGGCAATGGAGCGGTCTCTGAACGAAGGAAAGGACATTCTCTATCTTGGTTTTTCCTCCGGCCTCAGTGCAACCTATCAGGCTTCGACCATTGCTGCGGAGGATCTCATGGGCAAGTACCCTGAGGCAAAGATACTAACGGTGGATACCCTGTGCGCCTCCATGGGGCAGGGTCTCATTGTCTACCTGGCTGCCCAAGCCAAACAAAGTGGCAAGAGTATCGAAGAGGTCCGAGATTACGTCCAAAGCATCCGATTGAACGTGGCGCATTACTTTACCGTCGATGATTTGCATCACTTAAAGCGTGGTGGACGGATTTCCGCAGCGGCCGCCATTTTGGGCAGCACGCTTCACATCAAACCCATCCTGCACGTCAACGAAGAGGGCAAGCTCATTCCCATTGGGAAGGTGCGAGGGAGAAAGCAAGCCATTAAGAAGCTCTCAGACTACCTCATGGAGCTGGGAACAGACTTGGAGGGACAAAGCATCTTCATTAGTCACGGCAATTGCCTGGAGGAAGCGGAGCAGCTGGCCAGCATCATCCGTGAACTCACCCCGGTTAAAGAGGTGGTTCTAAGCTACATTGGGCCGGTCATTGGTACCCACAGCGGCCCTGGCACCATTGCACTGTTCTTCCTAGCAACGCATCAAATCGTTGGATGATCTCCCTGAATTGAAACCTCTAACGGCCATAGAGGCTTAGTTGGGTAAAAAAACACAGGCAGCACCAAGTGCTGCCTGTGTTAGAAGTCGGAAAAATCAAAGAGACAGAATTGAAACCTTCTCATTTTCAACGACGGCTTTCATCGTTTTAACGGGATTGAGATAGCTTTCAATAATTTGCGTCGCAATGGGGTCCTCCAAGTGCTTTTGAATGGAACGCCGGAGATTTCGAGCCCCATAGGTGACAGAGAAGGAGTCCTTGACCAAGTAGTCTAAGACAGCCTCATCCCAAGTGAAGGCAATCCCTTTTTCGGAAAGGGTGCTTTGCAGTTCGTGAAGCATAATCAGTGCAATCTTGCGGAAGTTTTCTTCCGTCAATTGATGGAAGGACACAATTTCATCCACGCGATTGATAAACTCGGGACGCAGGAATTCGGATAGAGCCTTCATGGAACGTTCCCGGCTTTGTTCATTGGCCGTGCGACCAAAGCCCATGGCACCACCCTTGCGGTCGCTGCCGGCATTGGAGGTCATAACAATCACGGTGTTTTCAAAGTTTACCACACGACCCTGGGCATCCGTAATGTGGCCATCATCCAGAATCTGTAGTAACACATTCATGACATCGGGATGTGCCTTTTCAATTTCATCGAAGAGGACAATGGAATAGGGTTTACGGCGAATTTTTTCCGTGAGCTGCCCTGCTTCGTCATATCCAACGTAACCGGGAGGAGATCCGATGATGCGAGAGACGGAGTGCTTTTCCATGAACTCAGACATATCCAGGCGGATTAAGGATTCGGGAGAATTAAAGAGATCTTGCGCCAATCGCTTTACCAGCTCGGTTTTGCCAACGCCGGTGGAGCCGACAAAAATAAAGGAAACCGGCTTGCGCTTAGACGCGACCCCAACGCGATTGCGGCGGATGGCCGAGGCAACCGAAGCAATGGCTTCATCCTGCCCAATGATGCTTTCTCGCAGGCGTTCCTCCAAGTGAGCAAGGCGAGCATACTCCTGTTCCTGAATCTGGCTGGCGGGAATCTTCGTCCAAAGCTCAATGACGCGAGACAGGTTTTCCAAGGTTAGCGCCGGGGGAGGAATTTGATCGAGCTGCGCTTTTTCCTGTAGCAGCTGCAACTCCCGGCTGCGGATGGTGGCAAGACGAGCGTAGGCTGCATCGCTGTCATCGGCTAGCATGACCTCGCGCTCAAGGTTCAGATCGTTCAGCTCTTTTTCCAGCTCCGCTAGACGGGCAAGAGAGGTGTTCTTTAGGTTGACATCGGAGCAAGCTTCGTCAATGAGGTCAATGGCTTTGTCCGGCAGAAAACGATCGGTAATATAACGCTCTGACATGGTGACCGCCAAGCGCGCAATCTCAGGGGTAATCACTACATGATGATAGCTTTCGTAATAGGGGGCAATGCCGCGCAGAATTTCCACGGATTCATCGACCGAAGGTTCGTTGACCATAACGGGCTGGAAGCGCCGCTCTAAGGCAGAGTCCTTTTCAATATACTTGCGATACTCGGTTAATGTGGTGGCACCAATGACCTGGATTTCGCCACGAGAGAGGGCGGGCTTTAAAATATTCGCTGCATTCATGGAACCCTCGGCATCGCCAGCACCGACTAGGTTATGCACCTCATCGATGACTAGGATGATATTGCCGAGCTTACGAATCTCTTCAATGAGACCCTTCATACGGCTTTCAAACTGTCCGCGGAACTGAGTGCCGGCAACAAGAGAGGTAAGGTCTAAAAGATAGACCTCCTTATCCCGCAGCTTATAGGGCACATCGCCCGATTGAATCTTAGCAGCCAGGCCTTCGGCGATGGCAGTCTTACCAACGCCAGGCTCACCGATTAGGCAGGGGTTGTTCTTTTGGCGGCGATTTAAGATTTGAATCACACGCTCCAGTTCGGAATCACGGCCAATAATGCGGTCCAGCTTTCCATCCTGTGCACGGCGGGTGAGAGAGATGCAATAGCTCTCTAAAAACTTGCGTTTGGTTTGCTTTGCATCGGCCTTTTTGTTCTTTTCCTCTCGGTCACCTCGATTGGAAGTCTCTGCCGGGTGCTCCGCCGTGGGAGCTTCTTGACGGTTGGTGTTTGCATAAGGGGTTGGGGAGTTAGAAAGGTTCCCCATTAACTTGTTGAGGAAAGGGAAGGTGGCGGTACGACCTTCGTCAGACTCATCGTCCTCGTCGTCGGAAATCGCGCCGGACAGCAGAGATTCCATGCCTTCGGCACCCTCGAAAGCCGTCATCATTTCACGAGTTAATCCCTCGAGCTCTTCGTCACTCATTCCCATTTTATCGATCATATCCGTCACGGGTTTAATATTAAGTTCTTTCGCACATCTAAGACACAGTCCCTCATTCTGAGACTGACCGGTCTGATCCATGCGCGTAATAAAAACAATGGCTACATTCTTATGGCACTTACTGCAAAGTGAAGGCTGCATGTGAAACAGATCACTCCTTTTACGAGACTTTTATTTTGGCATACTATACTATACGTTTGTGAATTGCTTATGAATAATCCTAATTTTATTTTACGTCCAGTCCGTGTCACAGCAAGAAAAATCGATCCAGTGGCAAGGCATTGAACACAGTGGAAATATATTGGTAGGAATAACTTTGGTTCAGCAGGTCTTGCGGAAGGATGCCCCAGAGATCACAAAGGAGCCAGCGAAGCAAGAAAAGGAAGAGGACGGCCTTGAGTAGGCCAAACGCGGCACCGAGGATGCGATTAAAAAAGTTTAGAACTGGGAGCCGCGCCACCAAATCAAGACTCTTACTTAGGATACTCCAAAGGAGAAGAATGAGGATAAAGCTTACAATGAACAAAACCGCAGAGGTGACGATGGTAAGCACCTGAAACGATAACCACTGCATTGGGTTTTGCGTTTGATTCGTATCGAAACCGGAAGATTGGGAGGTGTCTATTTGCTCAATCATTTGCTTCCAGTTTTGGGGTAGTGTTTGCAGAAGTGTCTCCACATTCACATGGGAAAAGTCGGAATCAGTCGGAGTCGAAGGAACCCCTTGCAATTTTTTTTCAATGGCAGGCAGGACATAAGGGGCCGCCGTCTGGGCCGCGACTGGTGTTAAGGTTTTCGATAGGTAAATGGCTCCGAAGAGGGCTACAAATAGCGCTAAAAAAGAGCAAAGAGAGCGGACGAAGCCGTGTCGCATCCCACTTGCTACAAAGATTAGCACAAGAGCGACCACAAAACAATCCAAAAGAAGAGACATGGGCATAGGAGAACCCCTCCAATCCGTTAAGGCACATAGAGCTGTACTAATTCATTACTAATCAGGGCAAGACTGCCGTCCGAGTATAAAACCAAATTTTGCACGCCTTGCACATGATCTGTGCTATGAATTTCGGTCAAATCCTTGGTATAGATGTGAAGACTGCTGGGGGTTAAGATGGCAATATACCGTCCGGCTGTGGACATGGCCAGCACTTGTTCCTGAAGATCGACGCTTCCTAAGCTGGCTCCTTCGGCGTCAATGGTATAAAGGGTTCCTGAGTTGCCGGAGGGGGAGTTTGAGAGCAATAAGGCAGCAAAGTCATTTCCACCCAAGCTGCCGCGCTTTAAGTACTTTCCGTCAAAGGGAAACTTATTCAAGAGTTCTCCGCCCGATGAAAGGATAAAGAGCTCGTTTTCACTCAGAACCCAGCATCGGTTGTTTGCAGATTTCATGGAGAGAACCACGTTATTTCCCAAAGGGATTTGAGACTTTGGTTCTTCCGCCTGATCCAAATCAAAGTATAGCAAGCGGCTTTCAAAAATTCCGGCGGATTGCCCCGGAGAGAGAATATAGACCCCCTTGCAATCGGGGGTAACCACAGCATCCACCAGATAGCTGCTCGAGAGGCGAATGGAGACTACCGGATCATAGGAGTTGTTATAGACGGTCACAACGCCTTTGTAACCTTCTTCCTTAGTGGTCACGGCCATCCAACCATTCTGGTTTATGGTAGCCGACAAAATGTACTGTCCGGCAGGGAGGTTGAGCGTATACACGACCTTCCCTTTCGAGAGGACATCCAGCGTTTGGCCGCCCGCGTCAAACAAAACGGCTTGCTTGCCGTTGGAAGAAAGGGCAGGACTGGCAAAGGAGACCGGTTCCTTTAAGAGCGTTTCTCCCGTGGGGGAAAAGAGCTGCAAGAGGGAGTCTGAGCAAGAAAGTAAGGCATAGTCCAAGTTGGCAAAGAGGTTTTGACTGCGGGAACCATGGGAGAAGGTGATGCTGGATTCCTCGTTATCGTAGGTAAACCATCGGTTGAACAAACTCAGTCCCAAACGATCCTTAACGGTGAAGCCGGCAATGATAAAGACGATGAGAGCGAGCACCAGAAGAAGAAGCGAAAAGCGTTGGCGTAAGCTGAGCTTTTCTCGAAGCTTATTTAGGATAGGCATGGAACACCTCCAGTTTGATGCGAGCAAGAGTTCGAAAAGGCTTATAGAATGTAGGTCTCCTCGTACCAGAGTTTTGTCATATAAAGACCCTGAGGTGGCGCAGTTGGGCCGGCATCGGTGCGATTCTTTCCGTCCAAGATCGCAGGGATATCCTCGGGAGCAAACTTTCCTTCTGCGGCATAGACGCAGGAACCAACCATGGCTCGAGCCATGTTGTAGAGGAAACCATCTGCACAGACGCGACACTCGATCATGGTACCGCTGCGTGCAATGGTGAAGTAGTGAACCGTTCGAACGGTGGTTTTGGTTTCGGTTCCCACGGATCGGACGGCGGCAAAATCATGGGTGCCGACAAAAAAGGAAGCGGCCCGCTGCATCACGCTCTCATCCAAATGCTTGGGATAAAACCAGACCCGATTGCGTAAAAAGGGATCGCGGATGCGGGAATTGTAGATGCGATACGTATATTCTTTCTTCAAACAAGAGCCAATGGCGTTAAAGTCTTCGGGTACATCACTGGCTTTGGTTACCACGATGTCAGAAGGCAGGCGGGAGTTGACGGCCAGGGGCAATCGGTCTGAGGGAATGGATGAGGAAGTGCGGAAGTTTGCGATGTAAACTTCCGCATGCACGCCGGCATCGGTTCTCCCGGCTCCCGTGAGTTTGACCGGATGCCCAACAATTTGTTCCAGTGCATGCTCTAAGGTCTCAGCCACCGTGATATCTCGTTTTTGTACCTGCCATCCATGGTAGGCACTGCCGTCATAGGTTAGTTTTAATGCAATGTTGCGCATAGTAGCCTCACAAAGTTAGATTCCAAACCGCCGCATCAGGATAATAGCCACACAAAGAAGCACTGCAAACATAAGAAGGATTGCATCGTTTGCGGTGAACTTCAGTTGACGCAGACGAGTGCGGTTTTGCCCATCGTGGAAGCAGCGGCAATCCATGGCAACGGACAGTTCCTCCGCACGGCGAAAGGCCGAGATGAAGAGGGGAATTAGGATGGGAACCAGTGCTTTCGCCCGTTGAATGAGGTTGCCGCTTTCGAAGTCAGCCCCACGGGCCTTTTGCGCCGACATAATTTTATCGGTCTCCTGAATCAAGGTGGGGATAAAGCGCAGGGCAATGCTCATGATCATGGTAAAATCATGGACTGGCACTTTAAAGTGTTTTAGGGGGGAGAGCAAGCGATCCAATCCGTCGGTCAGCATCAGTGGGGACGTGGTATAGGTAAGAAGGAGCGTCATGAGCAGCAACATAATGATACGAAGCATCATGTAAACCGCCATAGACACACCATTCTCTGTGATATGCAGAAATCCAAACGACCAAAGCGTATCCCCGCCTCTGGTGAAAAAGAGGTTCATGATGGCCGTTAAGATTACGATAATCATAATGGGTTTCAGGCCTTTTAGAAACACAGAAAGGCGAAGTCGTGAGATCAGGATGCCAAGGGCCAGCACGACAAACGTGACTAGATAGGAGAGTGGGGACTTGGCAGTAAAGAGTGCGACAATATAGAGGAGGGAAAAAAGCAATTTCGCTCGTGGATCCAGGCGGTGAATGAGGGAAGTTCCGGGAAAGTACTGACCGAGGGTAATGTCACGCAGCGCCATTATTGTCCCCCCTTTCGCTGGCGGTAAGCCCGAAGGAAGGCTTCCTTTGCCTGGGGAATGGTATAGACGGACGGCTCAATCTCGACCCCCATGGCTCGCATACGGGAAAACACACGTGCCATCTGCGGAACGCCAAGTCCTAAGTCCTCTAAGAGTTGGCTGTGGGCAAACACTTCTTGGGGCGTGCCACTTAGGGGAATGGTTCCACCGCTAAAGACCATAAGTCGGTCGGCCGTGCGGGCAATCTCTTCCATGGAGTGGGAGACGATGATGACGGTGGCCTCATTCGCCCGATGGTAGTCGAGAATATTCGAGAGGATACTCTCCACGCTGGCGGGATCAAGCCCGGCGGTTGGTTCATCTAAAATGAGCACCTTAGGTTCCATGGCAATGACGCCTGCAATGGCAACACGCCGCTTCTGACCGCCGGAGAGCTCAAAGGGGGAACGCTCTAGGACGGAGGGGCTCAAGCCGACAAATTCGATGGCACGACGGACGCGACGATCCACTTCCTCTGGAGAGAGGCGCATATTGCGGGGACCAAAGGCGATGTCTTTATACACCGTTTCTTCAAACAGTTGATATTCCGGGAACTGAAACACCAGTCCCACCTGGAAGCGAATGCTGCGCGTCAAGGCAGGGGAGGACCAAATGTCCTGTCCTTCAAACAGAATCCGGCCAGACGTTGGTTTTAGGAGTCCGTTTAAATGGGAGATCAGGGTAGACTTTCCGGAACCGGTCTGCCCTATGATACCTAACAGTTCACCGGGGTAAATGTCAAAGTCTACGGCATCGAGGGCCTTGCGTTCAAAGGGCGTATTGATGCTGTAGGTGTGCGTCAGTTGTTCTACTTTGATGATTGCTTCCACGTTGCAATAACCTCATTTATCCTGCTCTTACCCACGAAAGAAAAGAGCTCGTATAGTGGCGTTAGCGGAGCAGCTGTACCAAAACCTGGGCACACTCCTCATCGGTAATCGCGTCTAAGGGAACCAGAATGCCTTCATGCTGCAGTTCGTAAAGAAGCTGAACGGTTTCCGGGCTGGATAGACCAAAGCTGCGCAGCTGCTCCACATGGGAGAAAACCTCTCGCGGTGGGCCATCCGCAATGATCTCTCCCTCTGACATCACAATGAGGCGAGATGCCTGTGCTGCCTCCTCCATATGATGCGTGATTAAAACCACGGTCATACCATAGGCTTCATTCAAGTGCCGTGCCGTGTGCAAAATTTCGCGGCGACCGATGGGATCGAGCATGGCCGTGGATTCATCTAAGACGATGCAACGGGGTCGCATGGCAATGACCCCCGCAATGGCAACGCGCTGCTTCTGTCCCCCGGATAAAAGGTGGGGGGCATGTTCCCGAAACTCGTACATGCCAACCATGGTCAGGGCTTCGTCCACTCGGGTTCGAATTTCAGCAGGAGGCACTCCTAAGTTCTCCGGTGCAAAGGCAACGTCTTCTTCAACCACACTGGCCACGATCTGATTGTCCGGATTTTGAAAGACCATACCCACTGTGCTTCGGATGGAAAGGAGCTTGGAGGGATCTGAGGTATCCATCCCATCCACCAAGATGGTTCCGCTAGTGGGTTTGTGTATGGCATTGAGTAGCTTGGCCAGGGTCGATTTTCCTGAGCCGTTATGGCCCAAGACGGCGACAAAACTGCCCTCTTCGATGGAAAGGCTGACATCCTTAAGCACCTTCTTATCCGGGTTTGTTTCGTCCGGATAGACGAAGCTTACGTGTTGCACCTCAATGATTGCACTCATACGATATCATCCTCACTTCGTGTCGGCGAGCCAACGTCCCGTGGCTCCGCAGGGAAGGATCAAACCGGTCTCTTCCACGGGAAGTCCCAGTTCATGGCTTTCGGTATGGCCGCCATGTTGTTTCGAAATTAGGGTTTCCATCATATAGGTCAACACCGAGGGGGCAAGACCTGTGGTATACGAATTAATTAAGAAGAAAAGGGGCTTGTCCGAAAGCACTTGCACCACGAGCTCTAAGAAGGGGTAAAGGTTTTCTTCCAGCTTCCAGATTTCACCCGAAGGACCACGTCCATACGAGGGGGGATCCATGATCACGGCATCGTAGCGGCGTCCTCGGCGAATTTCACGCTCCACATACTTTGCGCAGTCATCCACGATCCAACGGATGGGAGCCGATTCCAAACCGGAACTCTTGGCGTTTTCCTTGGCCCAGCTTACCATGCCTTTGGCGGCATCCACGTGGCAGACGCTGGCACCGGCAGCGGCACAGGCAACCGTAGCCCCGCCCGTATACGCAAAGAGGTTTAACACCGAGATGGGTCTTCCAGCCTTTCGAATTTGTTCTCCGGCAAAATCCCAGTTGGTTGCTTGCTCAGGAAACAATCCGGTATGCTTAAAGTTCATCGGCTTAATGTTAAAAGTCAAGGAACCATAGTGCACTTGCCAATGCTGAGGAAGATTTTTCTTCACCCATTGGCCTCCACCGGTGGAAGACCGCGCATAGCGTGCGTCATGTTGCTTCCAGGCTGGGTGCTGGTGAGGCGTTTTCCAGATGGCCTGTGGATCCGGACGAATTAGGGTATATTCTCCCCAACGCTCTAACTTTTCGCCATCTCCACAATCCAGCAGAGTATACTCCTTCCATTGATCGGAAACCCACATAAATCGCTCTCTCCAGTTCTGTAAGGTAATCAAAAAATATCAAATTATTATATCATTGAAACACTGCTGCGTCAATGAAAGAGCGTATCTCTTCCAAAGGATTCTACAAGTTCGGCCGCATTCCTAGGGTTTTTTGTCTGCTTTTTGGGAAATGATTGTCTTGCGGAATGAAGTATGCTAAAATAGGGAAAAATATTGGGTTTCGTGCATAAGGCAAACGCAGTTGGAGGGAATTGTATGGGGGAAGGAAGCAATCAATTTAGAGGAGCAACCTTTGGAGGCTTCAACCGTCAGGATGTCTTAAGCTATCTGACGACGACAGAGAGTGCGTACGAAGCAAAGCTATCGCAGCTGCGCAGTGAGCTGGAAACGTCCAAGCAAGAGGCCGTAGAATCCAAGCGGAAAGTGGCCGAACTGGAAGAAAAGCTTCGTGAGACGGAAAAACTCAGCAAATCCGTCAAAGATAGTCTATCCAAAACAGAGACAGAGCGCGACAAAAAGACTGAGAACTTAAAGCAACGAGAGGACGAGCTTTCCAAGCTTCGCCGCGAGTTGGCAGAATTGACGCCGAAGGCACTAGCCTATGACAAAATCAAAGAGCGCGCCGCCACGATCGAGTTAGACGCCCATGAGCGTGCCCAAATCATCTTGGATGAGGCCAAAAAGGAAGCTGGTTTGCTTCAAAAGGACTATGCCGTTTGGATTCGTGAGGCACAGGTGAAGTATGAGCTGCTTCGCACCGGTCTGAACGAAGCATTTATGCGTTCGACGGTTGAGTTAGAGCAGATTTGCAACACCTTTGATCGAATCAGCGGTGATTTTGAGGGCTATGAGTCACTGCTCAGGGATTTGCTGTCTCGCGCGGACGAGATGGCAGACTCGGGGGAGAGGGAGTCGGTGTTCTCGCTATAAGAACCAAAAGAATGCGGCGGAAGGGAACGAACCTTCTGCCGCATTCTTTATGTTTATTAGGACGGCGTGGATAGCTCTAAGAGCTTGGCTGCCGTTTCTAGATTGTTTGACTCCACCTCGCGAAGGAGATTCACTCGCTCGGTTAGGAAGGCCCGGTCAGATCCCCGGGTGATGGCAGTGTCAATGTGCGCTTGTAGTTGCTTTGGAGTTAGGTCTTGCAAATCAACGTACAGGTTTTGGGCAATATAGGAGAGGAAGGAGCTGACCTTTGGATCGTAAACCACACCCACCAGAGGAACCCCCTGCCCAGCTGCAAAAATCAGGCCATGCAGGCGCATTGAAATCACCGCACGCATACGGGAAAGGAATCCAATGGTTTGCTCGGCGGTGCAGCAGTCTGGGAACACATAGTGTGGGCATGAAAGGTGTGTGGTGATCTTTCGGGCGGCATTGATATCCAAACGCGGTTCGATGGGGAAAAAGATAGGGGTAAGACCATGCTTTCCATAGGCATACTCCGCAGCGGCAGCAAAGGCCTCTGCCTTTTCGTCAAAGCCAGACCAGGGGCGGACGATAAACGCAATGTAGGCTCCCTTTGGGTCTAACTTATGATTGAGGAAGAGGCTGTCCACAATTTCAGGTGAGGCCGCTGGCAGGGTCACGGTCGGATCCGCGGACAGAATCATGTCCGGAGAGGTCACGTGCATGTCCTGCAATTCCTGTAGGGAATGGGGATCGCGCAGCGTTATCGCATCCACGTAGCGATCCATGGTGCGGGCGGCCAGCTGTCGATTGCGTGCAGAGTGGATTGGGCCAATGCCACACCCATACATCAACACGCGACAATCGCTGCGCTTAGCCGCACGAAGGGTCCAAAGATAGAACCACAGGGAACGGAAACTCGTAATGTCCTGCATAAGAGAACCACCGCCGTTAATATACAGCTTCGAGCGGCGCATCCGGTGAATGATCTTTGGAAAGTTAAAGGTGTAAAGGGCGTTCACGCGGTACGTTAAGCGTGTTTCTTTTGGATTGCGAGAAAGCACATGGAAGGAAAACTCAGGATCAAGGGCACGCAGCTCGGATAAAATGGCAAGTAGGATGGCGTCATCACCGGCGTTACCCTTGCCATAGGCACCGCAGATTAGGATTTCCTCGCGCTGTTTGCGGGACAGGATGGTTTCGTATATCTTCAATTGAGTGGCTATGGTGGCCTCTAAGGAGAAGGCATGCTTTGCCTTTTGGTAGAGTGCATCACCCAGTTTGGTTCGCAGGGCAGGGTCCTGCGCTAAGCGGAGCAGATAGGTGGCCAAGGCGTCGGCATCGCCTACGGGGAAGAGGAAACCACAGGCACCGTGGTCAATGAGATAGGGAACACCACCCACCCGGCTGCTGACCGTGGGCAGGGAGGCCCGGGCGCCTTCCGTCAGAACGTAGGGAAAGGTTTCCGAGATCGAGGTGAGTGTATTAATATCAATCGATCGATAGAAGGCATCGGTATCGGACACCCAACCGGCAAAGCAGACCACATCCGAAACCGAAAGCTCCTTGCAAAGAGCCTGCAAGCGCTCGAGTTCTTCGCCATTGCCGGCAATCAGAAGGCGTAACTTCGGAAAGTCAGTATAGGCCTTGGCGAAGCCTCGAATTAGGGTGGCAATATCCTTCACCGGATTCAGTCGAGCGGCAATGCCGACCACGACGCTATCCTCCTCGGCTTGTAGGCCCACCGAACGGAAAAAGTCCATGCGGCTCATGCTGCTTTCCCGAGGGGTGAAGTCCAAACCATTGTAAATGGCAAAGAGTTTCTCCGGGTCAAAGCCACGGGAGATCAGAAGATCCACCATGGCATCGGATACGCCAATGCGATAATCCATCATGCGAAGAGCGATGGTATTAATGACACCATAGGTGAGACGGGAGATCGGTCGACCAAGGTAGTCCAGGCGGTAATCGCTGTGCACCGTCGAAACCGTTGGCAGCTTGACGCGATGCGCCAAGAGAGCCCCCATCATATTTCCGCGCGCACCATGACAGTGGATGAGCTCAAAGCCCTCCTGCTTAATGATTTTCTCCATGCGATGCAGTGTGCGAGGAAGGTTCTTCCCGGAGAGCACCTCCGTTCGAATCCCAAGGGAGCGCGCTTCTGCCACAAAGGGACCATCGGTAAAGCAAACCATCATGACGTCATCAATCCGCCCGGTAAGGGAAGAGAGAAGGGAGTGCACGTGGGTTTTCGCGCCTCCGGTGTCGCCGCCGCTGATGAGATGAATGACTTTCATGGCAGTACCTCCCAAAAAAATACTTGTAGAATAAGTCAAAATATTATACAATAAGCGAACATACTCGGTCAAGGGAACCACAGAATAAATCACGGGTTCTTACATTATGGAGGATTGACAATGAAAGTGATTGACGAAAAGGGTAAGCTGTTCGGTAGAATAAACCTCATTGATTTGCTTGTACTGATTGCCATTCTGGTGGTCGGTGTTATTTTGGGCGGCAAGCTCTTAGGCGATAACACGGCTCTGGGCGGAAGCACCAAGTTGACCTATACGGTTAAAGTAGAAAACGTATCAGAAGATGTCTATCTGGCCATTGAAAAAATTCAGCTGCCCGACCAGCTCATGGCAGCCGGAAATCTATTAAATGGCAAGGTCATTGGGATGAGTGCGGACAAAAGTAAGAATCAGGTGCTTCAGGTGGTACCCAATCCAAATGGTGGCCCCAGCAGCGTTTCTATGACAAATCCCAATACGTATGACCTAACCTTCACCATCGAAGCCTTTGTTGCCAACGATGTGAAGAATGAATTGGGCACCCAAGAGATTCGTGTGGGAAAGACACACATTGTAAAAACACAGCAGTTTGAGCTGGAGCAGGGTGTCATTACCTCCTGCACGGCAGAGAAGGCATCCTAATGACAGGGTGCTAAGGAAACAGGAGGGCCGCACCTTGCGTGGGGATCTCCTGTTTTTCTTGCTAAGATTTCTATGGAGCTGTCAGAAAAAAGCAATAAGCTTTGCGACAAAGTAAGCCGCAGATTTCTTTTATCTTTTTTGAAATTAAGGTATTCTACGAAGAGTGCAACGGTCAGAAAGGAGCGATGTCTCTGTGACAAAGAATTCTTTGAATAAAATGTTCGTCGAGGCTGCGTTAGGCAAGGCAATCAAGGATCTGCAAACCGACCCGGAGCAAACGCTAAAGCGATGGGTGGAAAAGAGCAGCAGCAAGGTACAAAAGGGAGAAAAGCAAGACCTAGTAGACCAGTTTCGAGGCTTGTTAACGGTGCAGCAAGGGCATTATGCTGCGCTGATTCAGCGCCTGGTGCAAGAGGTGCCTACTGAGCGGCTTAAGACGCTGTCGCTCAACTTGGCTTACTACGCCTTTAAGCTGGGGACGGAAACGGCAAAGGAGCAAGAACTTCGCTATGGAGTTCACATTCCATTTACCGTCTTCTTTGAGATGGATGGAACGGTGACGGCAAGCCACATCAAATCCATTGCAGACCAGGGAAAAAAGCTGGGAATTTACACCTACCAACTGTTCTGCAGAACCGAACGCTCCCTTGCCACACTGCCGGATCTGTTTTCTGCGCATAAGGAATGTGTGTTTGTGGTCTACCTTCGGCCGGAGTCGGTGACAAAGCCTTTGGTCGACGATTGGGGAAACCACTTCAACGTGATTCCGATGATTCTGACGAAGGATGGTCGTAGTGACGAGGCGGTTGCCCTCTTCCGAGCCGCCGGATTCCTCTGTGGCACGTGTTTGGAATACGATGGGGCCAGAACCAACCAGATTGCTTCGGCAGAGTATCTGGCACAAGCAGCTCGCATGGGATCACCACTAGCTACCCTGTGGCCGCAAAGAGGGGTTTCCTCAGGCACTATGGGACAAGTGCGGAACACGGTGAAGAAGCAGCGGTTGCAGCAAGCCTACCCGGTTGTGCCCCTTGATTTGGTGGGGGACATTTTAGAAGCAGATCGCCTGCTCACCAATGAGTCAGCCCTTTTATACTTCGACAGCAAGGGGCAGCGACGCTGTATGGATGACGCTTACCGAGAGGGCGATGAAAACCTATTCCATAATTCATTTATTCAAATTTTAGAGGCGCTATAAACAAAAGAACGGCCAAATTGGTTTCCTTTTCATGATGCACAAAAAATTGTATATACTAAAGGGGAAACCGTTGATGGAACCATTTTGATGGAGGAATTGAGTTGTCATACTATCATGTAACAAAAGAGGCTGTGTTAACGCAGCTAAAAACGCAGGAGTCGCAGGGCTTGTCCTCCACGGAAGTGCAGCGGCGCTTGGAGGAATATGGACATAATGTTCTGCGTGAAAAGAAAAAAAAGACCAACTTGCAGCGTTTTTTGGAGCAGTTTAAGGATGTCATGATTTTAATCCTCTTGGCTGCGGCTGCCGTTTCCTTCGGAATCGCCTGCTATGAGGGGAATACCAGGGAGTTTTTTGAGCCGGCACTCATCTTGCTCATCGTAATATTGAATGCAGTCATGGGGGTCATGCAGGAGAGCAAGGCTGAACGCGCCTTAGATGCGTTAAAAAGCCTTTCTGCCCCCCATGCTCGTGTCATTCGAGATGGAGTTGAGCAGGTCATTGAGGCAAAGGACCTGGTTCCGGGTGATATGATTAAGCTCGAAGCTGGTGACTTTGTTCCTGCGGATGCCCGCTTGCTCCGTTCGGTCAGCTTAAAGAGTGAAGAATCGGCCCTCACGGGGGAATCGGTACCCAGTGAGAAGGATAGCGTACTGGAAGTGGCGGAAGGGGCTCCCTTGGGCGACCGCACCAATATGGTATTTTCGGGCTGTAGCATTACCTATGGTACCGCACTTGCTGTGGTAACGGGTACTGGTATGGAAACCGAAATGGGTAAGATTGCAAACCTGTTGGAAGGGGAAACAGAAGGATTAACCCCCTTGCAGAGAAAGCTTGCCCAACTCGGAAAATACCTTGGCATCGTTGCACTTGCCGCATGTGGCATTATTTTCGTGATTGGGCTTCTGAATGATCTGCCGCCCATGGAACTCTTTATGACAGCAGTTTCGCTGGCGGTTTCTGCCATCCCAGAAGGACTTCCTGCCACCGTGACCATCATTCTCTCCATTGGTGTGCAGCGCATGGTGAAGAAAAACGCCATCATTCGTCGTCTGCCTGCCGTGGAAACCTTGGGAAATGCCTCTGTGATTTGTTCCGACAAGACCGGTACTTTGACCCAGAATCGCATGACCTTGGTGAAAGCATACTCCGCGGAAGAGGGGAACCTGATCCCGCTGGATGCTTCCATCACTTCAACGGTGAAAACCTTGCTGCAATATGCGGCACTTTGTTGCGATGGTGCAGTGGTCTTTGAAGAAGGGAAAGAGGTTCACATCGGTGACCCCACCGAGACGGCCATCATTAAGGCTGCCTATGAGCAAGGCATGCCAAAGGATACCCTGCAACGGGACTTTCCTCGTGTGGCAGAACTGCCTTTTGACTCGGATCGTAAGCTCATGACCACCGTGGTGCAAATGGGTGGGAAGCTGTTGGTTATAACCAAGGGTGCGTTTGACGTGATGGCGCAGCGTTGCACCAGCGGAGATACGAAGAAAGGGGCAGAAATCACTGCGGAAATGAGCGCCTCTTCCTTGCGGGTGCTTGCTGTGGGCATCAAGGAACTTACCGAGCTACCGGAGACCATCAGCTCGGAGACCCTGGAGCAGGATTTGCACTTCTTGGGCCTGGTTGGCATGATCGACCCTCCACGTCCCGAAGCCAAGGTTGCCGTATCGGTTTGCCGCAAGGCAGGCATCCGTCCTGTTATGATTACGGGAGACCATGTCATCACCGCCTCCGCCATTGCGAAGGAATTGGGCATCATGAACGAGAACGATCAAGCCGTGACCGGTACGGAGCTGGATGCCATGCCGGAGGAAGAATTGGATCGTCGTGTCTCTCACATCTCGGTCTATGCCCGAGTATCGCCGGAGAATAAAATCCGTATCGTGAAGGCTTGGCAAAAACGTGGGGAAGTGGTCTCCATGACCGGCGACGGAGTCAATGACGCACCGGCCTTAAAGGCAGCCGATATCGGTTGTGCCATGGGTATTACCGGTACCGACGTGGCAAAGGGTGCCTCCGATATGATACTCACGGATGATAACTTTGCGACCATTGTGGATGCGGTGAAGGAAGGCCGCGGCATTTATGCCAACATCAAAAAGGTGGTTGGCTTTCTCTTAGGAACCAACATCGGTGAAGTGGTTGCCGTCTTCGTTGCCATGCTTCTGTGGCACAAAACCCCACTTCTTTCCATGCAACTTTTGTGGATTAACCTGGTGACCGATTCTCTTCCTGCTCTGGCTTTGGGCGTTGAGCCAGTGGAGCCCGGGGTCATGGAACAGAAGCCTAAGCCGAAGAACGAGGGTATCTTTGCCCATGGTTTTGGCGTTCAGATTATTTTACAGGGATTCATGTTTGGCCTATTGACCTTGATTGGGTTCTACTATGGTGAGAAGTGGACGGGATCCTTGGTCGGCGGTCAAACAATGGCCTTTATGGTGTTGGCCTTATCGCAAATTTTCCACGCATTCAACATGCGCTCGACACGATCCCTATTTGCCATTGGCCCCTTTAGCAACCGCACGCTGAACTTGGCAGCCCTTACCTCCATTCTCTTAACCTGCTTGGTGCTCTTTACTCCGGCTAGAATCCCATTTGGCCTGATTTTCTTGACGAAGGAACTTTACCTCTTGGCCATCGGACTGTCCCTGGCACCGATCGTTGTGATGGAATTGAGCAAAGCCTTTGGCCTAATCCACAGGGATCGAGCACACTAAGCGAGACAAAAGAACAATAGGAAGCTGTCGAGGGTCATACCTCGGCAGCTTTAATCCACAGCATGGTTATACCTGATCGAATCGCACCGAAATAAAGGAGTCAATACATATGTCATTATGGGAACTGCTGTTCATTGCCATTGGCCTTTCGATGGATGCCTTTGCGGTATCGCTTTGTAAAGGTCTGGCGATGAAACGGCTTGTATGGAAGAATTGTGTCATCGTTGGAGTATGGTTTGGTGTGTTTCAAGCCCTGATGCCTCTACTAGGGTATCTGTTAGGCTTAACCATCGGGCCTTATATCACAGCAGTGGATCACTGGATTGCCTTTGTTTTGCTTGCGTTGATCGGGGCCAAAATGCTCAAGGAGTCCTTCGGGGAACAGGAGGAGCGAAACGAGTCACTTCGTCCCTGGCTGATGTTAACCCTTGCGGTGGCCACCAGCATTGATGCCTTTGCGGTGGGAATTACCTTTGCACTCTTGCCTTCGGTACACATTGTATCGGCCATAGCCTTGATTGGCCTGACCACCTTTCTACTCTCGGTACTTGGTGTTAAGTTGGGACATCAGTTTGGAAAAGGGCAGGGGGCCATTGCCGAGCGCATCGGAGGAATCATTTTGATTGCCATGGGTCTCAAGATTCTATTGGAGCACCTTGCATTATTACCCATATAAGCGACAAAACGCAGTCCTTGGTTAAGGACTGCGTTTTTCTGTTTTGTGGTCTGGGTCTTTTCGAACCAGTTCCCAAATCCCGACGATGAGGAGAAAGACGCCAAAGAGCTTTCGAAGAATAGATACATCCATGCGATTGGATAAGACTGCAGCCAGGGCACTACACAGCAGACCACCTAGAATGGCATAGAACGCAACCGGTTTTTCCACATAACCATTCTTGAAGTGAGAGGGAAGTGCAGCAAGCGCGGCAGGGAGAAAGTAAATCAAGTTTATCCCCTGCGCCTCCTGTTGGGGAATACCCGCAAAAGCAATGAGATAAATAAGAAGGATTGAACCTCCGCCCACCCCAAATCCGGACAGCACCCCGGTTGCAATCCCGACGAGAAAGCCCCAGAACCAAACACTCAAAAGAATGACCTCCAGGCACCGTATAGAATGAGAAAGGCAAAGATGCGACGCAGCCAGGTCATAGAGACCCGTCGAAATAGCTTGCCGCCTAACAGTCCACCCACGAATCCCCCGAATAGGTAGGGCGAAGCAGTGGCGAGGTTCAAATTTCCGTGAAGAAAGTAGATGGTTGCGGAGAGGAGACAGAGGGGCAAAATAATGCTGACGGAGGTGGCAAAGGCTTTCTGGCGGGAGAGTCCGCAATACGAAACCAGCATGGGAACCAAGACCATGCCACCTCCTCCACCGAAAAAGCCATTGACAAGGCCAGCGGAACACCCGGCAATCAGTGCCCGCATGCGGCAGCGCCCTTCCAATTTCTGCGACAACAAAAGTCCCCCTCCGAATTCCATTCCGATGGCAAAAAAGCCAGCATAATGAAAGTATGTTCGGAGGGGGATGCTTTTATACACCCGTCAAATCACGGATAACGGTACCAGCCAGGAGAAAACCGGCCACAGGAGGAACCCAGGGGGCACTGGCCGGAACGGTGCGGCGGCCGGGGGGTGGAGTTTCGCGTGGGAGAGGTGTGCGCGGTAATTCCGGCGAAAAAACCACCTTGTGATGGCGAATGCCACGGCGGCCAAGTTCCCGGCGGACAATTCGGGCCAAGGAGCAGCCTTCGGTTTTGGATAGATCCGCCACCCGGAAGAGGGAAGGGTCTAGCTTGTTCCCCGTTCCAAGGGAGGAGATGATCGGAATCTCACGTGTGAGCGCAGTCTCAATCAAGTCCAGCTTACAAGAGACCAGATCGATGGCATCCACAATATAGTCGTACCCTTCCGAAAAAAAGTCATCTCGCGTTTCCGGGGTATAGCGCCCAACTTTTGGATGCACCTGACAGGAGGGGTTAATGTCGAGCACGCGCGCTGCCATAGCCTCGGCCTTGGCTTGTCCCATCGTGGAATGTAAGGCTTCCACCTGACGATTTAAATTGGTGAGACCAATATCATCGAGGTCAATGAGGGTAAGCGTCCCTAGGCCGGCGCGTGCCAAGGCTTCGGCGCACCAGCTCCCCACTCCTCCAAGACCAAACACAGCCACATGAGAGCGAGACAGTCGCTCCATGGCTTCCGGGCCTAGCAGCATCTCAGTTCGAAGAAATTGCTCATCCATAAAAGTTTATACCCTTTCTTTGAAAAGAGCCCCACAAAGGTCGTATGGCCTTTGTGGGGCAAAGTACGATGCGTTAGGAAACGCCAATCTGATTCATGCCCTTTAATTCTTCGATGGGGTAGTTTGCTTTCTCCCCTTCAAACCAAGTGGTGTAGTCTGCGTTTTGTAGCGCAGTGAGAGCTGCATACTCCCAACGAGGCTGACCAAATCCGTTCACAAGCACAAGGCGATAGCCGATGGTTGCGCCGGTATCATTCTTAACCTCCAGAAGATTGGTGTCACCAATCTGTACAGCACCAGGGACAAAGGCCCACTGGTCAAAGGCAGCTTGATACGTGGTTCGGGTCAGTTTAGGTTCGGAAGCGGTGGTAATGGTCGTATCCTCGGCGTTCTTACCAAGGGCAAGGAATGCCTCGGAACTCTTGTCGCTGCCGCTGGTATACTGGGAAAGGAGATCTTCTGCCTTTGTCTTAGCCGCTGCAAGCTGATCCTCAGTGGGGGCGGTGGTCTGATTTCCCTTGTCGTCCGTGGTAACCGTAGTTTCTGCGGTGACCAAGATGCTGCTGACATCCAGCGTTTCAAAGGAGTTATCGCGCTTTTCCCGTGCTAAGAACTGAACGACATAATAGCCATTGCCGCTCTGCTCAATCACCTCAACCTGACCAGCTTTTCTGGCGCCATCCTTTAACCAAGTTCCGTAGGCAGAAGTCAGGGTAGCTCCCTGTGCATCCTGCGTCAGGGTAGAAGAGGCGTCGGCATACGTTTCCTTTTGATCTTCTGAGGCAAATTGCTGCGCTGCGGCGTTGAACGCAGTGCCGCGCTTAACCTCTTTGGCCATGGCATCCGCCGTTTCCTTAGCAAGCTTCATGGCCGCTGCGGTTTGCTCCTCCGTGGGCTCCACGGGCTTGCCCGTTTCATCCACTCCCGATTCTGGCTTTGCGGGAACAAAGAAGGTATTAAAATCATAGGAATCCAATGAATCGGCATTTTTTTCATAGTACGAAGCAAGCTGTGCTGGCTCATACTTGAAATCTTCCTTCACATGCTTGCTATATTCGTCTGCCAGGGCAGCATCGGTCAGCATGCTTTTTAAGAGAGATTTCGTCATATTTTCGCCATACATGGCCTTCATATAGTATTTTTCGCTACCACCCTGGGACACGACAAGCTGAAGAATTTGAGACTCAATGGACTTCATTTGAGCTTCCACCGTAGCCTGACCTTCCGCCGAAAGGGTGTAATTATTTTTCTTTGCTTGATCCTTCAAGAGAGCGACCTGCTGAAGCTGGGTTAATGCGGTCTCACGGAAGTAGTCTGCATAGGTCTTACCAGACTCTTCCTCATAAATCTGTTCCTGAGGAGGGCGAGTGGTATCATAACCGGAAGACATGCCATACTGCTCGAACATTTTTGCCGTTTGCCACGTATTATTGTAGGCTTGTGTGTAGTAATATTGCACCTCATTGGTGCCAAACGTTTGTTCACCGATTTTCACGGCATCCACATTGGGATGTTTGGGCCAGTTATTCCATACGATCAGTGCACCGACAACTAGGGCAATCACGATCCCAAGAATCAAATATTGCTTGGCGTGACTTTTTTCAGCTTGCTTTCCACGGTTATTGGCTGAATTCATTTGTAAAATCCTCCTTCTGGAAAAAAGACATCAAACTATTATACAAAGTGGAAGTAAGTTTTGCAAGTGAATTTCTGTGAATTACATTTATTTTCGTCTTTTTCGGTAGAACGGGGAAAGGTTACAAAATGTACTCTTTTCGACACGGTTCGCCATAATTTGAGTGGATTTGGACGCAATGGACGGGAACGACATCGAGGTATGTCGAATTAGTAAGAAACTTGTTGGACGAAATTTCTTTTCAAATATCTTATCTTCGACTAGAATTATATTAAGTTTTGGGAGAAATGCGAGAGGATTTGTTATTATGCGAGAATTATGGATAGGAACAAACTCGATAAGCGCGGAAGGAGAGGAGTTTACCTGTGAGTATTTTGTATTAATTGAGGAAACGGGCGGAAATTTTCCCTGTGAGAGCTACGGAATTAAGATTAAAGTAAATGAAAGTGGAGAATTCGCCGAAGTAAACGATATTAGCTTAAACGCAGAAAAAATCTTAGACTTGGGAAATCTACTGTGTCGGAATGTGGTCACTCCCTGTACTTTGATGGATGTCATCCAAGACTGGCTGTAACTTTACATATTGAGAAAGAGAAATTCGGAAAAATTCTTTTGAAACGCGTACCTGCAAGGAGGGAGTGTCATAAGCTGAACTAAAGGAAAACAGAATCGGAGGGACAGCTATGACACAAGCGGAAGGGAAAGTGCAATATTTCCTAGGCGCAAATTCTGCACAAGGATTCGTCTCGCTTTATCATGAGCTCTTGGATGAACGCAATGCGACGGCTCTCTATGTTTTAAAAGGGGGCGCAGGTTGTGGGAAATCCACGCTGATGAGAAAAGTGGGAGAGGAAATGGAGCGACAGGGCTTCGACGTAGAGTATATTCTTTGCTCGGGTGACCCGGACTCCTTGGATGCGATTCTTATACCAGAGAAAGCGGTAGCGATTATGGATGGTACGGCGCCCCATGGGAAGGAGCCGAAAACACAAAGAAAGAAGTGTGCAACAATCAGAAATTCCAGTAAATGTGTATGCCTTGCCCTTCATCCTCTTTGCGTTTTCTCTCAATGGTAACCTTTGAAATCAATGCGGTAAACAGTGGTCGTGTCAGGGGAACTTGCACGGGTTGATCCACTGTGCAGGAAGAAGTGCTCTTGCACGCAAGAACTTGCTGTTCCAGTTCCTGCATGCGCTCTTGATAGATTCCAAGGTCTTCCGTAAAGGATTGAGACAGCAAACGAAACTGCTGTTCGGAAAGAAGTCCCGAGACCTTATCCAGATACAAGGATTCCAGTGCTTTCTTGCGCTGTTTGTATTGTGTCGAGAGTGATGTGTACTCTTGTTCAAGGGTGGTACGCCGCGCTTGCTCGAACTCAAATCTTCCCACCGGATCGGAGGGAAGGTACCATGTAGAGAGATGTTCTTTCACAAGTAGCTCGATTCTGGAGAGAAGCAGATCAAGACGAATGGAACAAGGCGAGCGATCAGACATGGCTCTAAGCGGACAGGATGGATTTGTGCAGCGAAGATAGCTGTGGGTCTTTCCCTGATATTGATACTTATTTTTGTGGAGCTTGCTGCCGCACGCGGCACAGCAGACCAAACCTGCAAGAAGATGCGGAGCTCCATCGCCACACGCTTTGCTTCGACTTTGATGCAGGGCACGCACGGCTTCAAAGGTTTCGACATCAATGATTCCTTCGTGTGTGCCCTCCACGCGAAACCACTTCTCTTTAGGTACGCTAATGAGCTTGCTGGATTTATAGCTGAGCTTTTTTCGAGTGCCTTGCACCATGACGCCAAGGTACATCTCATTATGTAAAATGCGCCCAACAGAACTGCGGTTCCAGCGGCCATATGGATCTCGGAGACTGCCGTTAGTGTAGGCCGAGCCATGTTCCTTTTTATAGAGAGAGGGGTTTGAAATACCCTGTTCATTGAGCTTATCGGCAATCTTTTGCTTCCCATACCCCAACAAGGCCCACTGATATATTTGCCGTACCACAGTGGCAGCTTCCGGGTCCACCACGAGTCGGCCCTTTTCAGTGGGATGCAAGCGGTATCCATACAGGGGGAAGCCTCCGATGTAGTCGCCTTGCCGTCGTTTATGGTTGAACACCATGCGGATGTTTTCCGATAGGTCCTCTAAATACCACTCATTCACTAGCCCGTTAATTTGACGGGCTTTTTTGTTTCCCTGCAAATCGGTATCGACATGATCGGCTAGGGCAATGAAGCGGATGCCCCAAAGTGGGAACAGACCGTGAAGGTAGCGCTCCACTAGCTCCATGTCACGGGTAAAGCGAGATTGTGTCTTGCACAGGATGAGATCAAACCGACCGGATTTGGCATCCCGCAGGAGTCGGTTAAATTCAGGGCGGGAACGGTCTGCCCCAGAGTAATCCTCATCAGAATAGATATCCACCAAGTCCCACGCTTGCGTTCTAACGTAATCGCTTAACAGTTGTTTTTGGTTTTGAATGCTTTCGGACTCACCCAGTTTGTCTTCGTCTTCGCGGCTGAGACGGCAATAAATCGCACATCGCATCAGAACATCTCCGAAGGAGAGGAGAGGGGCTTCTCTTGGGGAATGGTAAGCATCGGAATTCCCTCAGTCTCTTCCAGCCTTTCTGTGGAAAGCACCTGGGCAACGAGTTTGGAAAAGCGTTCTTTGCGCAAGCTTTCATCCTGAGTACAAAAGTGCTCAAACAGCTCTAAGGTCAGATTCTTGATAGGGATCACCTCCAAGTCAAACCTATGACAAAAGCTCAGAGGATATGAAAGCTCGGTGGCATGGATCATGGAATTTACAAATCGTTTGGTTGTATAAAGGGCCGTTCAATGATAAAATAGAAAGAGGAAAGATACTTTGATTCCGTTGGGAGTACAGATACCATGGAACACATATTATCTCTGGATTTTGGGATTCTAAATTGGATCGCGGAGCACGTACAATCGAATACTTTGGATCAAGTCATGCCGCGGATTAGTTGGCTGGGAAACAGCGGCATGGTTTTTATTGTCCTCGCCCTCGTTCTTCTCGTTTTCCCAAAGCAAAGGGGAACTGGGGTGCAGATCCTTCTTGCACTGGTATTTAGCCTGCTGCTTTGTAATGTTCTGCTAAAAAATGTAGTGGAACGAGTGCGCCCCTTTGAGTTGGTCAGCGGAATTGAACTGCTTGTGAAAGCCCCCCATGACTTTTCTTTTCCCTCGGGGCATACCTCGGCAGCGTTTGCTGCAGCAACCGTCTTTCTCCGATCCCGATCCCGATACAAGTACCTGTTTCTTGGGTTCGCCTTGTTGATGGGCTTTTCACGCTTATACCTTTACGTGCATTTTCCCAGTGACGTCATCGGTGGCATACTCACCGGTCTTGCATCGGGCTACTTTGCCACCTTGTGCTATCAGTGGTTTGCAAAACGAAGGGATCATTCCCAAGGAGGACGGTAGCGTGGTAACACCGGAGTGGGAACAGCTGTTTCATACCTTTGTCATTTCCATGGCCCCCGTAGTGGAATTGCGAGGGGCGATCCCTTATGGACTGGCGCAAGGGCTTCCGTTTTGGACCGTCTTTTTCGTGGCCTTTCTTGGGAACCTGATTCCGGTTCCGTTTATCATTCTATTTATTCGGCAGATCTTTGCCTTTTTGCGTCGTAGTAGTACCTTAGGGCCGCTCATCGCACGCCTTGAGCGAAAAGCGCACTTAAAGGGACGCTTGGTCAATCGCTACAAAACCATGGGACTCTTTGTTCTGGTTGCCATTCCGCTACCTGGTACCGGAGCCTGGACGGGGGCATTGGTGGCAGCCTTTTTGGATATTCGTTTGCGGCGATCCTTCCCCGCCATTGCACTTGGTGTTTTGGTAGCTGGGATTTTAGTATCGGCCATCAGCTATTCCGCCTTTTGGGCTTTTGGAATGCAATCGTAAAAACCCGACTACGCCCTATAGAAGGGGATAGTCGGGTTTTGTTTTATACTTTGGCAGATACGCGGGTGTGACTAATCTCCAGTAAGGCTTGGCAAAGGGTATCGATATCTTCTTTTTGGGTGTCTGGCGAAAAGGATACGCGTAATATGCCCATAGATACTTTGGGAGGAAGCTTCATCGCAGCAAAGACATGACTGGGCTTACCCTTATGGCAGGCAGAGCCAGAGGAAACAAAGATATCACGATCGCTGAGGGAACGAACCAACATTTCGCTGGGAAAACCGGGAAGAGAAATGGCGCAAATATGAGGGGCGTCCCCTTCCGAGACCATCACTAAGCCCGGAATGCGTTGGGGTAAGGATTGTATGGTGTAGGACTTTATTTCCTTCAACTGTTTCAAACGATCTGAATATTCCAAACGACCCAAGGTGCTGGCGGCTGCAAAGGCAGCAATCTGAGGGGTAGCTTCGGTTCCGGAGCGCAACCCCTGTTCCTGTCCGCCACCCAAAAGAAAGGGGGGGATGGAGAGGCCTTTTCGGACAAAGAGAGCTCCAGAGCCTTTCATTCCGCCAATCTTATGCGCACTGATGCTTAAAAGATCAACACCTAGCTCGCTGGGTGAAAAGGGAATTTTCAAAAAGGCCTGCACGGCGTCCGTGTGCAGAAGTGCTTTGGATTGGTGGGTGCGCAGCAGCTCGGAGGCTTCTTTCACCGGGAATAGGCAGCCCGTTTCATTGTTCACTAGCATCATGGAAACCAGGATGGTATCCTCACGAAGGGCATCTTCCAGTTGAGCGATGGAGATGTGTCCCGTTTTGTCCGGTAGAAGGTACGTGACCGCATACCCTTGCTGCTCCAATGCCCGAATGGGCTCTAAGACGGCGGAGTGCTCCACCGCTGTTGTAATGATGTGCCGTCCGACCCTGCGATTCCGCTGAGTGGCGATGCTGACAGCCCAGTTGTCTGCCTCGGTGCCGCCGGATGTGAAGAAAAGCTCCTCCGCTTGGCAGGATAAGGCTTGTGCGATTTGGCTTCGATGCTCGGTTAGAGCCGCCGCCGCATCGGCACCCAAACGATGACGAGAGGAAGGGTTGCCATATGCTTCGGTCATCACATGAAGCGCGGCTTTGACCGCGGCAGGGCAGACCCGTGTGGTAGCTGCATGATCCAAATAAATTGCCATAGGATAACCTCACTTGGAAAATATCATTCGTAAGTTCTTAGTCTATGGATTTTTCCGGGGAATGTCAAGAAATCATGGTAAGGTTTTTACGCATTTAAGAAAAGAATATCCAGAAGGTGACGATAAACTTGGAAAAAACCTAAGCGTGGGATTTCCTCACTTGCAATGAGCGGAATGGTTTGGAAGGGTTGATCGTCCAAATAGACCACCATCTCACCCAACTTTTGTCCCTTTTCCACCGGTGCTGTCACATTTTCCACCACAGTGATGGAGGTGCGCATATTAGAAACCTTGCTTTTATCCATCAAAATGCGGCTTTCATTGGCAGGAACCGGTTGCACCGTGGAGACTTTTCCCAGGTTCACCACGACAGGTGGAATGGCCTCAGACGGCTTGATTTCCTGCATAGTGTAATTGGCAAATCCGTAGTTTAACAGATTTTTTGCCGTTTCAAAGCGCAACACCGAGGTGGGGGAGCCGAGCACGACGGCAATGAGTTCCATATTATCCCGCTGGGCAGTGGCCGACAGGCAGTAAAGCGCCTTGTCGGTGGAGCCGGTCTTCAGGCCGGTGGCACCGCTATAATAGTAAATCAGCTTGTTGGTGTTTGCCAACTGAAAGGCACCACCACGCAGGGTATCCATCCAAATGGTGGTATACTCTTTGATGGCAGGGTGTTTCAAAATAAGTTCTCTGGACATGAGCGCGATGTCATGGGCGGAGGTCATATGGCCTTCGGCGGGAAGTCCGGTGCAGTTTTGGAAGGTGGTATCCTTCATGCCAAGCTGAGCTGCTTTCTTATTCATCTGCTCCACAAAGGCGGCCTCACTGCCGTAGAGATGTTCTGCCATGGCTACCGAGGCATCATTGCCGGAGGCGACACAAATGGCTTTTAACATATCATGTACCGTCATCTGCTCGCCTTCCTTTAAGAAGACCTGCGAGCCGCCCATTCCGGCAGCGTTCGTGGACGTGGTCACCATGTCATCCTTTTTGATGCGGCCTTCGTCAAGGGCTTCCATGATGAGGAGCAAGGTCATCACCTTGGTTACGCTGGCTGGCTCAAGCTTTTGGTGGGAATTCTGTTCAAACAATACGGTTCCGCTCTCTTTTTCCATCAGGATACATGCAGCGGCATTGGTTTCGGGTCCTGCTGCGGCGCCGGTAAAGGGAACGAAGAGAAAGGGCAGGACCAGAATCAGGGCTAGCGTCTTTTTCATGGCAACCTCCTTGGACGTACTCTATTCTTGTATCATTCAAAGGATATGGGACAGCTTTTCACTTTATGCGTAAAAGGGAGGAGGTGGCAGGATAAAATTGTCCTTGCAATTGTTTGAAATTCTGATAGACTCAACAGTAGAACCGCATCCCTTTGCATTTCCCTTGGAGGTCTTACTCGTGATGGAACAACAACATAAATCGATGAATAGCCGGACGAGGTATTTGCCCGTTCTGGCTTTTCCTTTGGCTCTTATTTGGCTTGAGGTGTTGATCAAGCTATGGGATTTTGGAACCGTATGGAATCGAGGGCTTCTGTATACCAGCCTGTTTAGTATTTCCATCGGCTTACTTTTGTCCGCTCTTTGCACCAGCGGAACCTATCGAACCAATCGAATGGTATCCTTTCTTCTGCTCGGTGCCACGACCCTAGTGTATATGGTTCAGGCCGTCTATTACACGGTGATGAAAACCGTATTTGCCGTTTACTCCGTCTCCGTGGCAACCAATGCGACAGAATTTTGGAAGGTGGGAGTCATTGGAACCTTCCGCACCTTGCCCATATTACTCCCGATGGCAATACCGTTTGTGCTCCTGTGCGTGTTTGGGAACCGATACATACCGGATCGCCTTTTTTCATGGAAGCGACTCCTCTCCCTTGTCTTACTGGCCGGGCTCCTCCATGGGGGAACTCTGACACTCCTCTATTTCTCACATGGTGGCATCCTATCGCCTTGGGAGGTATACCGACACAAAAGCAATCCGGAGCTCTCCTTGTCCCAGTTTGGTGTCTTAACCTCCATACGATTAGACATGCAACGCATGCTATTCCCGGCGGAAGAGAGACTGCCTTCCTTTGAACCTGACCCCATAGAGCCGGAGGCTCCCTCCAAACCGATCTATGATCCCAATGTGCTAAACATTGACTTTACCGCCCTGGAGCAGAAGGCAACCGATGAAGAACTTCGGGATATGCACCACTATTTTTCCACGCGGACACCCTCGTTTAAAAATGAGTACACAGGAAAGTTTGTCGGGAAGAACCTCATTATGATTACGGCAGAGGCTTTTTCCTCTTGGGCCGTGGATCCCAACCTGACTCCAACACTCTATCGCTTATCCAACGAAGGTTTTGTGTTCAAGAACTTTTATACCCCACTCTGGTGGGTGTCCACCTCTGATGGAGAATATGTCAGCTGTACGTCCCTGATCCCGAAGTCCGGCAAGCAGTCGTTCGGTCTCTCAGCCTCAAACAGTCTGCCCTTCTGTATGGGGAACCAACTAAGAGAGGAAGGCTATGGAACTAGGGCCTACCATGACCATACCTACACGTATTACAAACGAAACCAAACACATCCGAACATGGGCTATGATTACAAAGGGCTCGGAAATGGCTTGAAGATGACACCCACTTGGCCGGAATCGGATGTTGAAATGATGAAGTTAACCCTGCCGGAGTTCCTATCAAACGCCCCATTTCACACCTATTACATGACGGTTAGTGGGCATCTTGAGTACAGTTTTTCCGGCAACCAAATGGCATACAATCATCGCAATGAGGTCAAAGACCTGCCACTTTCCGATCAGGCCAAGGCCTACCTTGCCTGTCAGATTGAACTGGATCGTGCCATAGCCTACTTGTTGGAACAACTGGAAGCTTCCGGGCAACTGGAGAATACCGTGATCTGTCTGTACCCAGATCATTATCCATACGGATTAAGTAACAAGTCCATTCAGGAGCTGGCGGGGACGGATCTCAGCGAGAGTTTAGAGCTCTATCGGAGCACCATGATACTTTGGTCGGGC
Source organism: [Clostridium] viride DSM 6836 (assembly GCA_000620945.1). GTDB lineage: Bacteria > Bacillota > Clostridia > Oscillospirales > Oscillospiraceae > Evtepia > Evtepia viridis. The sequence continues at coordinate 542,615 of JHZO01000004.1, forward strand.
GATCAAAAGCAGCCTGTCATCGTAGAAAAACCCTGTAGCAATTTGGATATCCTGCCCACGCTTTCAAACCTCTTTGGATTGGACTACGATTCCCGCTTGTTGATGGGCAGAGATATCTTGTCCTCCGATCCGGGTCTTGTCATCTTTTCCGACACCAGTTTCTTAACCGACCTTGGCACCTATAACGCGAAAACGGATACCTTTACCCCAAAGGAAGGGGCTGTGGTTCCGGAGGGCTATGCAAAAGACATGCTGCAAAATGTGCAGGATAAGTTCCTGTACTCAGGAAAGATTCTCCTGCACGACTACTATCGAACCCTAGGGCTTGACCAAACACAATAGCCAAAGAAAGCGCCGTTCTCACAATGAGAACGGCGCTTAGTATTTGCTTCATGTTAGGTTAAGCTTTCCTCAGCCCAACGCGCGTATTGTGTCACACGCTGGTGGCAAAGGGTACGGTCTTTATCCTGCGCAAGAATGTACACTTTGACCTTAGGCTCGGTGCCGGATGGGCGGACCAGAAGATCCGTTCCATCCTCTAAGTGATATTTGAGGACGTTCGAACCAGATAGTTCACTGGAAGACAGGGTGCCGGTGCGGCGATCCAAAATGGTTCCATCTTGATAATCCGTTTGCAGGAGAACCGGAACTCCGGCTATATGGGTGATGGGTTCCTTCCGCAGACGAACCATGAGAGCCTTCATATTCTCCATGCCCTCTAGGCCAGGCATCATTAGGTTCAAGGTCAACTCTTCGTGATAGCCATAGGTCTCATAGAGAGCGTCCAGGGCATCGAGAAGAGTCATCCCTCGGCCGAAGTAGTAGGCAGCCATTTCCGTTAACAGCAAAGCGGCAGTCACAGCATCTTTATCGCGCACATAATCGCCAAGCATATAGCCAAAGGACTCTTCGTACGAGAAGATGACCTGACCTTGTCCTGCCTCCTCCAGCTGATTCTTCTTTTCCGCCATGAACTTAAAACCGGTAAAGGTGTCGAAGCAGGAAACGCCATGTTGTTCCGCCACCTTACGGGCGAGGTTTGTGGTTACGATGGTTTTCAGTGCGACCGGATGCTGGGGCATCGTACCGGTACGTGTCTTAGCTTGAATTAAGTAGTCCAACAAGAGAACTCCGGTTTGATTACCCGTAATCATTTGATAGGCACTGTCTTTGTTGCGCACTAAGATTCCCACGCGATCGGCATCCGGGTCAGAACCAAGGATAAAATCCGCCTTCTTCTCTTTTGCCAGTTGAATGGCAAGGGCGAAGCTGGCATAGTTTTCCGGATTGGGAGATGTGACGGAAGGAAAATTCCCGTCAATGATCATCTGCTCGGGAACGCAGTACAGGTTCTGGATGCCTAACTCCGTTAGCACATGGGGAATCTGCTGATAGCCTGTGCCGTGAAAGGGAGTGTACACCATGGTAAAACGGTCGGCCACCCGCTTTACTACGTCACGGTCGTTGGCCATTGCCATTACTTCGGAGAGAAAACGCGCATCGGTCTCCTCAGAAAGAAGGGTAATCAGGCCTTCCTGACAGGCCTTGGCATAGTCCATGGACTGAATCGAGGTAAAGACGTTGAGCTCGGTCATTTTTTTCGCGATGGCAGAGGCGTGGTGCGGGGGAAGCTGTGCTCCATCGGACCAGTAAACCTTGTAGCCATTATACTCCTTCGGGTTATGGCTGGCCGTCACATTGATACCAGCCGTGCAGCCATATTCCCGCACCGCGAAGGATAGCTCCGGCGTAGGGCGCATACTGGAAAAAAGACGAACCGAAATGCCGTTTCCTGCCATGACGCAGGCAGCTTCGCGGGCAAAGTCCGAGGATTGATTGCGGCAGTCAAAACAGATGGCAACTCCACTCTTAGCAGCGGCTTGCCCTTCTTCCAAAATAACCTCCGCAAAGGCTTGGGTGGCATGGCGGATGACGTGACGGTTCATACGGTTTAGACCAACGCCCATGATCCCGCGCAGCCCGGCGGTACCAAACTCGAGTGGACCGAAAAAGCGACTCTTCAGCTCCTCGTCATTTCCCGCCAGGGCAAGCAATTCGTCCCGTTCGTCTTGAGAAAGGGAAGGACTTTCGTTCCATACCTGATATTCCGTAAGATATGACATTTGAAGCAACTCCTTAACAGCTATTTATGATATCGCGTCCCGCTGCTGATCTGAAACGCTCGATAAAGCTGTTCTAAGACCATGACGCGGGCAAGGTGGTGAGGAAAGGTCATAGGAGACATGGAAAGACGCAGATCCGCGCGCTGCTTGATGGAAGGATGTAAGCCAAAGGAACCACCAATCATCAGGGCGAGGGAGGAACAACCCCCGGACATCCAGAGCTCCATTTGCTCGGAAAGGGCCTCGCTGGAAACGAGGGTTCCTTCGACGCACAAGGCAATTCGCTTTGCCCCTTTTGGTACTTTCCCTTCGATGGCCGAAGCTTCCTTCAAGAGTGCCGCTTCAATCTGGGCTGGAGATGGGTGCTCGGGAAGGCGCTCCTCGTTCAGTTCCACAATCTGCAGTTTGGCGTGAGCCCCCATTCGCTTTTGATACTCCCGACAGGCATCCAGATAAAAGGATTCCTTTAGTTTACCAACACAGATCAGATGAATTTGTAGCATATTGCCTCCTTGCATAGAAACAGACGGCGACAAATGCGCCGCCGTCTGTTACAAATCCTATTATCCGGCACTGACGTGCCAATCATCGTCCGCTGTAGTTTCCACACGGATATCGGCTCCTAAATGATTGAGCTTTGTTACGATATCCTCATACCCGCGTTCGATATGGTAAACTTGGTCAATCTCCGTGATGCCGGAAGCGGCAAGACCGGCGATGATCATGCCTGCACCGGCGCGCAGGTCGCAGGCACTGACCGGAGCGCCCGTGAGCTTCGATACACCTTCGATGACCGCAATCTTTCCATCCACTTGAATGTTGGCTCCCATACGGCGAAATTCATCGGCATAGCGATAGCGATTATCCCAAACACCCTCGGTTAAAATGCTGGTTCCTTGTGCCAAGCATAGGACCGCAGCAATTTGGGGCTGCATGTCCGTAGGAAAGCCGGGATAGGGCAGTGTTTTCACATTGGTTTTGGTGAGAGGACCATCGCGCTTGACCAACAAGGAATCGCCTTCCTCGGTAATCTCTACGCCCATTTCCACCAGCTTGGCCGTAATGCAGTCCAAATGCTTGGGGATGATGTTTTTAATCCGAACCTCACCACCAGCGGCAGAAACCGCAGCCATATACGTTCCCGCTTCGATCTGATCCGGAATGATCGAATAGAATCCGCCGGAAAGGCTTTTTACGCCACGAATTTTAATGATATCGGTGCCGGCGCCCATGATGTTGGCACCCATGGAGTTTAAAAAGTTTGCCAGATCGACAATGTGAGGCTCTTTGGCCGCATTTTCAATGATTGTCATTCCGTCTGCTAAGACCGCAGCAATCATGATATTCATGGTTGCTCCCACCGAGACAACGTCAAGATAAATGTGAGCGCCCTCTAAGCGGTTGCTCCGGCTATTGGCCAGAATATACCCGTTTTGCACCTGCACTTCAGCGCCCATGGCCGAAAATCCTTTTTCGTGCTGGTCAATGGGTCGAGTACCTAAATCACAGCCCCCGGGCATGGGGACTTCCGCTTTACCAAACCGTCCGAGTAAGGATCCTACCAAATAGTAAGAAGCTCGGATTTGCCGGGCCAGATCGTAAGCCACATGTTGCTTCCGCACCTTGGAGCAATCGATGTCTAAGGTTGTGCGATCCACCGTGCGAATCTCTGCGCCGAGATCTTTTAAAATACTCAAAAGCAGCGAAACGTCGCTGATCTGAGGTACATTTTCGATACGACAAACGCCATCGACCAGCAAGGTGGCCGGTAATATCGCCACGGCTGCGTTTTTTGCACCACTGATTTCGACTTCGCCATGTAACGGCTTTCCGCCGTGAATAATATATTTTGTCAAAACTGCACCCTCTTTTGTTCTTCTCAACAGTAAAAGACAAGGACAAGAATGACTTCCTGTCAAAGCATAGCATACCCAATCTAGAATAGATTAGTACGCAAGAATCTAATGATATTATAGCATAAAAAAACATAAAATCAAAACAAATTTTGCCTTTTCATAAAACGACATGAATAAAGTGCAAAATTTGCATCGGAAAAGACATTCAAGTTTTTAGATCAAAAAGCCATCAAAAGAGGCTCTTCGATCCGGTTCCCGTTAAGAAGAAATGCCAAAAGAATTGGCCTGAGAAGATGGGCAGACAGGGTGAGGGCGCAGGAAAAGAAGTACACCATCGTGGGTTGAAAAGACTTGTATTTCTGAAAAGTGCGCGGGATGCTGCTCCGGCAAAAGACAAGAGGAGCGGATCAGTGCAATGGCGTCGTTTTGTGTCAACGCATGGGGGTGCAGCCCCAAATCCATCAGATCCGATAAAGGGAAGAAAAATACAGTACTAGTCAATATCGTTTGCGCAATCATAAAGGCCTCCCAGACAACTTGAAATCTCAAATAATTATAGAGAATTTGCGAAGGAAAGGGAAGCTGTAATCATTTCCTCCCGGGAAAAGAAGTTGGCATGAGAGGAAAACCATGATATAATGCTACATTGTAATATTTTAATTAGATTCTTTTGAAATGGGTGTAATACGAGCAAGAATTTGATCGAGAATTCTGTTTGCATAATGACGAGGTGACATATGAAATTCACAGAAACAACGGTAGCACAGGAAATCCACTATCAGGGCATTATTGTCAAGGTCCGTCGCGATAAGGCAAGGCTCGTAAATGGAGTCATTGCCGATCGTGAGGTGGTGGAGCACCCTGGTGGAGTCGCGGTCTTTGCCATAGACGAGCAGGAGCAGGTGCTCATGGTGCGTCAATTTCGCTACCCCATGGGAGAAGAAATTTTAGAACTCCCTGCTGGAAAGTTAGAGCCTGGTGAGGATCCCCAATACAGTGCCTTGCGGGAACTACAGGAAGAAACCGGGGTTATTCCCGGAAGCGTGCGATCCATGGGATGCACCTACTCTTCACCTGGGATTTTCTCGGAAAAAATTCATCTGTTTTTAGCACAGGATTTAAAGGAAGGCATCGCGCAACCGGATGAGGATGAATTTCTGGATGTGGTGCGTATTCCACTGAGCAAGCTACTTTCCATGATTGCAGACGATCAAATTGTAGATGCGAAAACCATTGTTGGAACCATGAAGGCCCTGCTGCTCTTGCGGGGAGAAGTGACGATGTGAGGAGGAGACTGCGTGAATAAGAAAGTCCTAATTGTGGAAGATGAAAAAAGCATTGTTGATATTTTGCGCTTTAACCTGACGCATGAAGGTTATGAAACCTTAGAGGCCTATGATGGGCCCACGGGGCTTCGCTTGGCGCTGGAATCATCCCCAGACCTTATTCTACTGGATTTGATGCTTCCGGGCATGGATGGACTTCAGGTATGCCGTGCGCTGCGAGAAAGCGGAAGCAGTATACCGGTTCTGATCATTACCGCACGAGAAGAAGAGAAGGACAAAGTTTTGGGATTAGAGCTTGGGGCAGACGATTATATTACAAAGCCCTTCTCCGTGCGCGAGCTGTTGGCCCGTGTGAAGGCAAACATTCGTCGTGTCGATATGGTTGCAGCGCCGCAGCAACGCTCTGCATCCGAGGAAAATTGCATTCAGCTGGGTCGAATTCTGCTGGATGTTGATAGCGCCTCCATTCAAAAGGATGGGCAAACCTTGGATCTGACGCAGAGGGAATATGAACTCATCAAATTTCTCATTCAGCATCCGGGAAAGGTGTTTTCCAGGCAGGAGCTAATGGAAAATGTCTGGAACTATGAAGGCTTTGTGGGAGATGTCCGGGGCGTTGATGTTACCGTGCGGCGCTTGCGAGAGAAAGTGGAAGATGATCCGGCGCAACCCGGCTTTATTATGACTCGACGTGGCCTTGGCTATTACTTTAACCCATAATCTGCGTGCCCAAAATATACGATAGAAAGAAGGGTGAATCGCTTGTTTCGCAGCCTACATATGAAGCTGGTGTTGATCATGATCCTGCTGGTGACATCCATTATGACGGTCGCGGGCGCTTTCCTCATCAACTCCGTAGGCCGATTCTATTTGACTGAGTTTTCCACTCAGATGCAAGCGGTGTTTGAGGATCGCGAATTTAATCGCTACTTGAGCATCCCCAAAACTGCTGATGAGGATAGAGTGGAAGGCTTGAAGGAAGTGCTCTTTGCCTATAAGGGTGACCTTGGGGTCGATGGGCGCAATCGAAACTATTTTATTTTGGATGGAGAAACAGGCGACTTTTTGGCTGGTTCGAATGAGGAATTGGGAAAGAAGCTTCCCCGTACCAACAATATCTTAATCGCACTCAACGAGGGGAAACCGGGATTTCAAAATGATTTAACCGCACAGCAAATGGATGTTGCGGTGCCGATCACCCGAGGCGGGGTTCCATACATCATTTACATTATGGACAACCGCCAAACCGTACATGACCTCAGCGGAGAAATGTTTGTTCTGATTATTGAGGCGCTTGGATTTGGCTTAGTCATTTCCATTTTGCTCTCCTTCCTGTTGGCCAAAACCATGATCATTCCGATCCGATGGCTGACGGAAGGTGCCAAGCGCATGGCAGAAGGGGATTTTCATGAGACGATTTCTGTGGAGTCTGAAGATGAAATCGGTGTTCTCACCAATACCTTTAATGACATGGCAGGGCAGTTGAAGAAGACCATTCAAGAAGTGGAAAATGAACGAACTAAGCTGGATGCATTGTTTCGCAACATGACCGATGGTGTTGTTGCCTTTAATCGCAGCGGCATTGTCATTCATGCCAACCCGGCAGCGGAAATTATGTTAGATCAGCCCATCCGCATTGGCGGATCTGTCCGGTATCAGGAGTTGTTTGGCGACATGGCCTCTTTGGAAGAGGTGCTGGAAGCCTCCAATGATGCCATTGAACACGACATGTTGCAAGGAGACCGGAGCTTGCACCTATTATTTGCCACCTTTTCCAGAGAGGAACAGGCCGGCGTCCTGGTTGTGATTCATGATGTGACGCAGCAAGTGAAAACCGAAACCATGCGTCGCGAGTTTGTGGCAAACGTATCCCATGAGTTGCGTACCCCCCTGACCAACATTCGAAGCTATGCGGAAACCTTGGCGGATACCACGGACATGCCACCCGAATTGCACCGGAACTTTCTGCAGGTTATTTTGAATGAAAGCGACCGAATGACACACATCGTTCAGGATCTGTTAACCCTGTCCCGCTTCGATTCCGAACGTGCGGAACTTCAATTTACCTATTTTTCCTTCGAAACTGCCCTGCAAGACTTATATCGCGCCGTCCGCTTGGAGGCACAGCGCAGGGGACATAAATTGGAGCTAAACATCCAGTCGCCGCTCCCGAAGATTCGGGCGGATCGGGAACGTATCTTGCAGGTGCTCATGAACATCACCTCCAATGCGATCAAATATACTCCCGACGGGGGCAGGATAGTCATTGAGGCAGGGTCTTTGGATAGTTATGTTTGGGTGGAGGTCACAGATAACGGCATTGGGATCCCCCCGGAGGATCGAACTCGAATCTTTGAGCGCTTTTACCGGGTGGACAAGGCTCGCTCCAGAGAATCGGGCGGGACGGGTTTGGGACTCTCCATTGCCAAGGAAATTGTGAATCGGCATGAAGGAATCTTGATTCTGGTGGATCGGGAAGGAGCAGGCACGACGCTACGATTGGAACTCAAGACGGAGGGGCCCACTCATGGAGAATAAGCAAAAGCGTTTGCTGGAATGGGGACAGAACTTACTCATTCTAGTGCTTTCTCTCTCTGCCATCGTACTCATCAGTCGTTCCACGCTCTATGAGGGCTTTGGAATTTTATCCAACACAAAAAAAGAGCAACAGTCCATGTTCGGACATTTACAAACCGGAGAAGAGAGCACCCTATCGGTGGAGCCAGTCTGCCTTGCCGTCCAAAATGAACACGGTCGGTTTGGGGTACAATATGACGCAAAAACAACGCACCAACTCTTTGAGGATAAGTTGGGGAGTTTGCTCCGAGAAGCCCTCAGTGGTGTGAAGGAAACGATACCTTCCAACAAAGAGCAGTGGCAAGCCGTATTAACGGGGTCGGGCAGCTGGATCTATTATGATTTTAGTACGAACCTCCCCTTGGAAAATCTGCCGTTGTGGCTTGGTAGCGACACTGCGGCCAAATCGCTTTCTGGGTTTGCTAGTACCTTTCTGTTAACCAACCAAGATGGAACCTATCTCCTGTATTACTATAATGATGCAACACAAACCTATGCGACCTGTTCCTTAGCCGATGGGAGCGGAGAGCGCTTTCTCACAGCGATTAACGATATTCCAACAAACGATGCCATCTTCGCATTTGAAGACTCAAAACGCTTTGGTGCGCTTAACGAGGATGTCTTGATTTTGCCACAAGTTCCAGTTTTGGCTATGTATGAGGTAAAAAATCCGATTGTCCTGCCGGATAAAGTGACACAGGAACAAATTATGCGAGCCTTATCCTTTAATCCAAATGCGGTGACAACCTATAACCCAGTGGACGGTATCGTACTTAAGGAAGGAACCGGCACACTGCGAATGTTTAACAACGGAACCATATCGTATCACGGGCAAGAAAGTGATCCTCGCTTTTCCGTACCGGAGAACGATGTTGGTGCCATGATCGAGCAAACACAAGATTTGCTCATGACCTTGATGGACGATCGCTGTGGGGAGGCCCAGCCATACCTTGCGAAAATGGAAACCAAGGAGAACAATGAAACCGTTCTCACCTTTGAATACCGTCTCAATGGGGCACCCGTCAAACTATACTCGGAAGGATATGCGGCACAGTTTACGATTCAAAATGGACTCATTCGAGACTTTACGATTCATATCCGTCAGTATCTAGCCACAGAGGAAACTAGTCTAATTTTACCCGAGCTCCAGGCTGCGGCCGCCGTGAAGGCAATGGGGAAAACAGGACAGAGTCTGAACCTGGCGTATCTGGATACCGGGCAAGAATCACGCGTTGCGGCCAATTGGATTTTGGAATAGTGTCCGAATAAGTCCAGAAAGGGGATGGATATGGAACGCTCCAAGTTAAAAAATATAATCATTCTCTTGCTGTTAATGCTAAATCTCTGTCTTCTTCTCTTAGCGGTTGGACGGTATTGGCAGGGGAAAGAGGCAGAAGAACAATTGCGGCAGAATACAGTCCTCTTTCTACAAAAGAACGGAATCTCGGTCTTGGAAGACCAAATCCCGTGGGATGAGCCAGGTTCGGTACAGATGACGGAACGAAGTTCGCAAGAAGAACGTCGTTTGGCGGAAACGATCCTTGGTACCATTTCGGACAATTCGACGGGAATTGCATCGGAGTACCTGGGGGAAAAAGGATCGGTACGCTTCTACCCGGATGGGCGGTTCTACCTTTCCTTCCAGGAAAAGGGCATGGATAAACCGGTGGATATGGAGCATTACGCCGAACGATACTTACAAAAGTTTGGGTTTGAGGTAGTAAAGGTTTCCTCAGAGACGGAAGGGGAGCAAACTAAATTCGTCTTTTTGCAGCTTGCCGAGGGAGTTCCGGTGTTTACCTGTAAAATTGAAGTAGTATATCAGAAGGAAATACTCAGTCAAATACAAGGATGGCGCCTTCAGGGTGAGGTGCAGCCGAGTAACATACAACAGGAATCGCTTACCACGCCAACCTTACTGGTTCGGTTCGTTTCGGAGATGAAACAAAACGAATTCTTCTGTTCTGAAATCAGAAACATTACGCAAGGCTATGTCTATTCCACGGGAGGACTTTCGTCGCAATCAAACCTGTTGCCGGTTTGGCGCATAGAGACCGATCAAAAGACTTATTTATTAAACTGCGTGACGGGGAAGCTAGAATCCACCGATCAATGGCTACATTAGTGTGCAAGAAAACTGCTCCAGTTCCGTACTAACACGGAATTGGAGCAGTTCATGTTATGGCTGTTTATTCTTCGTCGTGAAGGGCCTTGGCATCTTCAATGGCCTTCTGTTGGGCCATGGGGGGTGCCTCTTCATAGCGAACAAAGCGGAAGGTAAAGGAGCCACGGCTTTGCGTGATGGAACGCAGATCAATGGCGTAGGTGGTCATTTCGGACATGGGCACTTCGGCTTCTAAGACTTGCTCGCCATCCTCCGTGGGATTCATTCCCATGACACGACCGCGGCGCTTATTCAGGTCGCCCATGACATCACCAAGGTAACTATCTGGAATGGTGACGCGCAGTTCACCAATGGGTTCTAGGATGGTGGGGGAAGCATTGGGAATGCCTTCCTTATAAGCCAATTGTGCAGCGGTTTTAAAGGCCATTTCGTTGGAGTCCACCGCGTGATAAGACCCATCGTAGAGGGTAGCCTTAAGGCCGACCAGAGGATAGCCCGCTAATACGCCGCGAGAGATGGAGTCGCGCAGGCCCTTTTCCACGGCGGGGAAAAAGTTCTTTGGAACACTTCCGCCAAAGACTTCTTCGGTAAAGACGAGATCATCGGTTTCGGATTGGGGCTCAAAGCGAATCCACACATCGCCAAACTGACCGCTGCCACCGGACTGCTTCTTGTGGCGACCATGGGCTTCCACCTTTTTCTTAATCTTCTCGCGGTAAGGAACGCGGATGGGACGCAGTTCTGCATCCACACCAAAGCGGATCTTCAAGCGAGACACCAAAACATCCATCTGCATATCACCGGTTCCGGAAATCACCATCTGGTGGGTTTCCGCATTGTTTTGCCAGTGATAGGTCAGGTCTTCCTCGCTCATTCGAGTCAGGCCAGCTGCGATCTTATCCTCTTGTCCCTTCGTCTTTGGTGCTACGGCAACCGAGTAGCACGGTTCGGGGAAGGGGATGGCCGAGAGCTTTACTAGCTTTCTCGGGTCACACATGGTATCGCCCGTTTTCAACTTTTCCATCTTGGCAACCGCTCCAATGTCACCACAGGAGAGTTCTTTGACTTCCTCCGCCTTCTTCCCCTTCATGGTATAGAGACGACCTAGCTTTTCTGTGTTTCCGGTGCGGCTGTTTACCACTTGCATGTCAGGGGTGAGGTGTCCGGAGACCACCTTCACAAAGGAATACTTGCCATATTGGTCAGAGATGGTTTTCCAAACAAAGGCGCAGGGCAGTGCACCCGGGGAGGTGACAAATTCCTCCACATCGCCATTTTGATTCTCGGCAAGATCAGGCTGTCCTTCCAAGGGATTGGGCATTAAATCCACAATGGTGTCCAGCAGCATAAAGGTACCAAGACCGGTGATGGCACTGCCGCAGAGCACCGGGAAGATGGAAAGGTCCTTCACACCGGTGCGAAGACCCTGTACCATTTCAGCATAGGTAAAGTCCTCGCCGCCAAAGTACTTGTCCATCATTTCTTCGCTGGTTTCCGCTACGGATTCCTTGAGAGCGTCATACAGCTCATCTAACACGGGCTTTTTATCTTCAGGCACATCGATTTCGACGCGTTTGGCATCCTTAATTTCATAAGCACGTTTGTGCAATACATCGATGATACCGACTACTTTCTTATTTGAGTCCCAAATGGGGGCAACAAGAGGGGCAATGTTCTTGCCGAAACGCTCACGCAGGGTGGCAAATGCAGCATTGTAGTCAGAGTTCTCTTCGTCTGTTTTCGAAATGTACAGAATGCGAGGGAGTTTACGCTGTTCGCAATACTTCCATGCTTTTTCTGCCCCGACGCTCATGCCACCTTTGGCCGAGCAGACGATGACAGCAGATTCAGCAACGCGCAACGCTTCCACGACTTCTCCGGAAAAGTCGAAATAGCCTGGAGTATCCAGCACATTAATTTTACACCCTTTATAGTCAATGGGCGCAATGGCTGTTCCAAGGGAGATTTGACGTCGGGTCTCCTCCGGGTCATAGTCACAAACGGTATTGCCGTCAGAGGGATTTCCTTGACGAAGGGTACCGCCGGTGAGATATAGCATGCTTTCTGCTAGACTTGTCTTTCCGTTGCCACCGTGTCCCAGCAGACAGACGTTGCGGATGTTTTGTGCGGAATAGCTCATATTGATCATCTCTCCTTTTTTCAAATAGGCGAAAGGATAGATCTTCCGCCTTAAAACGACGGATCATATGGGGGCTTACCGATCGAAGAAGAGAAAAACTCCCTCTTCCCCGTGCAGACAGGGGGTCTGCAAAACCATCTTTTCTGACATAAATTTCTAAGCTGAAAGAGCTTTGTACGTTTTTTCGTGGACTTCGTACAAAAAGTTGCCGATGTAGCTGCTGTTTATTATACAGTATAAACTTTGCCCTGACAACCAAAATTTATGAAAAGAGAAAGAAAGAAGGAGAAGGGGGAGTCTAGGTTTAATTTAGGGTGGACAGATTCTCGTTCGAAATGGGGCTTCGCTCAATGCTTCCATCATACAAGGATACGCGGTATTCCCAAGTGTTCCCTTGGGAATCCGTATACTGAAACAGGTATGCCGAAGAATCGTCCAGCAGGCGGGAGAACACAGGGACGGGATCAACTTCCCCATCCTCCACCAGGTATTGAATGAGCAGTGTTTCCGCTTCCTCCTGAGTCAAAGTGTCTGCAACCGCGGCAAATTCCTTTGTAAACGGGAGAGGTTCGGGAGGAGGTTCGCTCGTAATGGCCATGGGTGGAGCAATGGAATCCAGTTGCTTTTCCGTACGTGGAGGGGTGGTGGATCCCACCGAGGCTTTTCCGGTAATCGACGGTTTCGGGGAAGGGGATTCGTTCTGAATTTCTGTAGAAGTAGCTTCCTGAGGCGGCGCATCGCTAACAATGGAGCGCTGCGCTTGGTCTGGGGATGCCAGGGCAGCTTCCGGAGCCGGCAGTTCGTCCACTACGTTGGGAGGGAAAAGCTTTGATCCAAACACCAAAGCAGACACCAACACGAGAACCGCTGCAGCGGTGGTTGCATAACGGCGGTAAAAGGACACAGGACGAACAAGCTTTGTGTCTTGGGAGGGAAGAGCAGCCTCTTGGCTGATTTGCTCCATAATACGCGTGTGCAGTGAGGGCGGGGGGGATAGGAGGAGAGAGGAAATGGAGGATTGTATCTCTGAAAGCTCCTGATTGAGCTGGCAACAGGCGGGACAGGACTTCAAATGGTCCTGAAGCTGTACTGCTTCCTCGGAGGAAAGCTCCCCGTCTAAGCCTAGACTAATCAGAAGCTCAAATTCTTCACAAGACGCCATCATGCATCACCTCCTTTGTGAGCTCTTGACTCTTTGGACGCAGTTCCTTCGAAAAAGTTCCCATCATGGAGCAAAATTTGGCGCAGGGCTAATCGTGCACGGGCAATGCGGGATTTCACCGTGCCGAGCTCAAGACCCAATAGGTCTGCAATCTCTTGATACGATAAGCCATCCAACTCACGCTGAAGGAGGATACTGCGGTGTTCCTCGGACAACTCGTCCATGGCACGCAGGAGGGATTGCCGCAGGTCATTTTTAAGGGCTTCCTCCTCGGGAAGATAGCGCACATCCGGAATCTGGGCAGTGAATTGATCATCGTGTTCGAGGGAAACTGATTGCAAGATGGTGTTGCGGCGACGTTCCTGACGCAGAAAGTCGATGCAGGTATTGGTGGCTAAGCGATATAACCACGTAAAAAAAGTAGAGTCCTCCTGAAAGCGCGGCAAAGAACTCCAGGCCTTCAGAAAGGAGGTCTGGGTGAGCTCTTCCGCGTCCTCGGTGTTGCGACACATACGAAAGCAGAGATTATAAATGGGCTTTTGATAGGAGGTCATTAGGGCTTCAAAGGCATCCTGATTGCCCTGCTTCGCCAGCTTGACCAGGGCAGATTCCTCGGTTCGAGGCATGGTTTCACCTCATTTCTCATTGGGAGCCAAATCACGCTTTATGCCCGCGGTAATGCGGTAAACATCCTCCAGCGTTTCGATGTGGCAAATCTTCTCCTTCCAGTAAGAAGCATGGGGAACGCCTTTTAGATACCATGCATAATGCCGGCGTGCTTCTAAGCAGGCGATTTTTTCGCTTTTGTATTGTGCGGCAAGCTCAAATTGGCGCACGGCAGTATCACAACGCTCTCCCAACGGAGGGAGAGGTGGAATTTCCCGTCCTTCCAAGGCCGCCTTTGCTTGTTCAAAAATCCAAGGGTTTCCAAATACGCCGCGCCCAATCATCACCATGTCTGCCCCGGTATAGCGCAGGATGCGCTCCGCATCTTGCCCGGAAAAGACGTCGCCGTTGGCAATGACGGGAATGGAAACCGCCTGTTTTACCTCGCGAATCAAATCCCAGTTGGCAACACCGGAGTACATTTGCACCTTGGTTCTCCCATGAACGGCAAGGGCGGAGACCCCAAGTGCTTCTAAACGCTTGGAAAGTTCCACACAGACCAGGGAAGAGCGATCCCAACCCAGGCGCATCTTGACGGTGACCGGACGGTTTTTTGCACCACGAATCACAGCCTCAGCCACGCGACAAGCCTTGTCCAGATCACGCAGAAGCCCAGAGCCATCCCCGTTGTTGGCGACTTTTGGAACGGGGCAACCCATATTAATATCAATGATTTCGGCTCCGGACACCTCAACGGCAATGGCCGCCGCTTCCTCCATGCAAGAAGGATCGCTGCCAAAAATTTGAACGGCAGCCGGGTGCTCATCCTCCGCCAAACGAAGCAGGGGGATGGATTTTTTATCTTGATAGCAGAGTGCCTTGGCACTGACCATCTCACTGATGGTATATCCCGCGCCCAGCGAGCGACAGATGCTTCGAAAGGCAATATCCGTAACGCCTGCCATGGGGGCAAGGCAAAGTTTGGAGTCAATATGTACAGAACCAATGTTCAAAAGGCTCACCTCAACACTGAAACTTGGCAGTAAAATGCCTATTCTATCATCATACCATGAAGTCTTATCGTCTGGCAAGAAAAGAGAAAAACTTCCGCTTTGGATTGTGGTTCCAAAGCGGAAGAAGGGGCAGTTGGTTTATGGCAGGTAGTAAAACTTCCCGTCGGGGATGGAATGCTTGGAATCAGGCGTTTTGGCGTACTGTTCCTCCAAACTCTGCTGAACTAAGTCAACCATATCCCAACCGGTGGCAAGAAAGGCTCCCTCAATGGCTCCAGACGAAACGACGCCTTCATATTCTGTGAGGAAGCGAGCTACGAATGTACGGTTTGCCTCCAGAAACGCTGCCGATCCCACCAAACACTGCATGCTGTCCGGTTCCTCTAGGCTTCCTAAGGAGACAAGTGCCACAAGTTGAACGGCGTTTCCACTGCGGTAGAGCTCTGCTGCTTCTTGTGGAGAGAGCAGAATGAGATCTGTGGAAGTACTTTTTAAAAGGAAGTCTTTCGCCTCTTGGGGCTTGTCGAGTTTTTGAAGTTGCAAGGGAAGAGTGGACGCATTGATCTTTGCTACGATCTGCGCACAAAGTCCTTCCGGAAGAAGCAAGCGCAGAGGCGTAGTGTGTTCAGTAGGTGGATTCGTTTCAGGCGATGGTTGTTCCTGCGCGTTCTCATTGCCGTTTGTGGGAGGAGCAGGATCCTTGTTCACGGTGTTACAGGCCGCAAGGGAGAGGAAAAGCAAGAGTGCCAGAACAAGAGAAAGTAAGTTTCGTCGTCTCATGGGCTCTCCTTTCGTCCGAAGGTGATGGTTCCGAGTGACAATCGCTATCATTATTATTATGGGTAGAGTAGAAAAAGTCAAGCTTCGGCAAAGAACTCAAGGCGAAAGGATGTATAGCCTTGCTAATTTCGGTAAACAATGCAATGGAATGAGGAATTTGCAGGCAGGGAAGTCATAACTTGTAAAAAATTCAATAGAAGTCTTGCCGAAGAATTGCAATTTATGTATACTGTTAAAATATTGTGGCGTATCGCGGCAACTTTTGGGTTGGTGAGGTATGAGGGCAAGACAAAAGGAGGCAATCGGCCTTGGGAACGAAAAAGAAAAAGTTAAAAAAACCGTATCGCGTGATGCGTACGATGTATCGGGGGATCGTAGCCATCTCCGCAACCATTGTGGCGCTATACATTGCCATGACCTTGGCACTGCGTCCACCGGAGCCGGTTCAGGCGGCCAATACGGAGGATCAGACCACGCCCACGGGGCAAGAAGTAGAACAGCAAGTCCAAGATCCCGGCATTACGACCAGCAGTGGCAGTAAGGAACGGAAAGAGCGCTGCTATACCTTCTTGCTGGCCGCCAGTGATGATGGCAACGGAAATGCAGATACCATTATGGTGATGAGCTATGATGTCCCGAATCAAAAGATTGGGGTGGTATCGATTCCCAGAGACACGGTGGTGAACACCAAACGAAAGATGCCGAAGATCAATGCCGCCTACTCCAATGGTGTGGAGAGTTTGCAGAGTGAAGTCGCAAATTTAGTTGGCTTCCCGATTGATTTTTATATTACTGTTGATATGAAAGCCTTTGTGGAATTGGTGGATGCCGTAGGCGGTGTCGACTTTGATGTTCCGGTGGAAATGTACTACGATGACCCTACGCAGGATCTTTCCATTCACTATTCACCCGGAATGCAGCACCTTTCCGGTCAGCAGGCTTTGGAGGTCGCTCGCTTCCGCAAGAATGGGGACGGTACCGGCTATCCTGACTCTGACATTGGAAGAACCAAAACCCAGCAGACGATGATGGCATCCCTGGCAGATAAGGTGATCGCTTGGAACAATGTGACCAAAATCAATCAATTCGTCAAAATCTTTTCCAAGAACGTAAAGACCGATCTGAGTGTTCGAGAAATGGCTTACTTTGCCTCAGAAGCGTCCAAAATGAATTTGGATACCGCGTTAGCCGGCTCCACCTTGCCGGGCGATGGCACCAAGAAATATAAGGGATATAAATGGTGCTACGCCTTGGATCAGCAGGCAAGTCTTGCGATTTTAAACCAATATGTCAACCCCTACACGGAACCACTGACACTAAACGATGTGGATTTTGTCACCGTCAATTAAAGATCTAGAACCAGGAAGGGAATCGTCGTAGTGGCGATTCCCTTCCTTCTTTAGATTCCCCTTGCGCTTCCACCAGGTTTTGTGTAAAATAGAAACGAAATATATACATACCTGAGTGGGCAGTTCCGTTCGCAACACTATGCTCATAAAGTGGATAAGGGGAGAAGTTCCGTGTTACTGTCCGGAGAAGAAATTAAGAAGCATCTTGGAAAAGAGATTATTATTGAACCGTACCGTCCGTCGCAATTGAATCCAAACAGCTATAACCTAAAGTTAGCCGATGAGCTGTTGGTCTATACCACGGATACCTTAGATATGAAAAAGCAAAACCCGGTGGAACGATTGACCATTCCACCTGAGGGTTTGGTGCTTGAACCCAACCGGCTCTATCTTGGCCGCACCCAGGAATACACCAAGACCGATTGCTATGTTCCTATGCTGGAGGGTCGGTCCTCCATTGGTCGTTTGGGGCTTTTTGTTCATGTCACGGCAGGATTTGGCGATGTCGGCTTCGCAGGCTTTTGGACCCTGGAAATGTATTGCATCCATCCGATTCGCATTTATCCAGGCGTTGAAATTTGCCAGATTTACTACCACAGCATTGAAGGCGATTATGTAAAGTACGAATCCGGAAAGTATCAAAATAACGTTGGGGTGCAGCCTAGCTTACTCTATCAAGATTTCCAGGAAGAACCTTGATCTCACACAGGGATCGGGGAGGAAAAGGAGGTGTTTCGATGGCAGTTCGCTTAAATGAGGACAAAGAAGTGGTGGCGATGGTGAAGGAAGGACTGAAGCAGACCGGAGGCTACTGTCCTTGCCGCCTTGCACGGACCGAAGAGAATAAGTGTGTGTGCCAAGAATTTAAAGAGCAGATCGATGACCCTAACTTTGAAGGATACTGTCACTGCAGGCTCTTTTACAAATCAAACACATAGGGTTCAGATGGATACCTTTCCTAAATAAACATAGAAAAGTCGGTTTTCGTTCAGAAAACCGACTTTTTGTGTGCATAGGAAGACTGAGAAGGACTAGCCCCTTAAAAAATGCTTAAAGCAAGAGAAACTTGCATCGCTAATGTCGTGCTCCATTTTACAGGCATCTTCCAAGGCGACCTCGCGGTCGACTCCTAAGCGCATAAGAACCTGTGCTATGGTATTATGCCGATCGTAGATGCTTTCCGCAATCCTTTGTCCTTCCTCGGTGAGCGTGATTCGATTATGTTCATCCACACAAATTAAGCCGTTTTGTTTCATTCCCTTTACGGCAATGGAAACCGTAGGGCGAGAATAGCTCATATAGGTACAGATATCGGTCGCTCGAATTTCACTTTGACGCTGCGATAACACCAAAATCGCTTCCAAATAGTTTTCAACCGCTTCGGTGACGTTCATAGGCATGTTCTCCTTGCAATCGATGCGTTGAGCTCTTGAGTCAGTTCCCTTTAATATTCCTAAGGGTACCATAAAAGCCGCCATTGGGCAAGAGCATTTCGTCGAGAGGATGGAAAGAAGAGGGAATTAGTGCAGCTTTTTGCCGCAGTGTGGACAATAGTGCGTTTCGGTATCACGCCCATCGTAGTGTTTCCCCAGCTCAATAAAACCGGAGCTAATGATTGCGGTGGGAATCGCCAAGAGAATGATTCCTAAGAGGGCGATGATGGAACCAATCAGTTTCCCAAGGGCGGTGATGGGATAGATGTCACCATACCCCACGGTGGTCAAGGTAGAAATGGCCCACCACATCCCACAGAAGGCATTATTAAATACCTCCGGTTGGGCTGCATTCTCCACGTTATACATTAACAAGGATGAAATAAGAATTAAGATGAGCACAACCGCCATGGACGAGATCAGCTGGCTTGCTTTTCTTTTCACCACGTGCAATATGCTAAACAGCGAGGAAGTATAGCGTGTGAGCTTAAAGATTTGGAATAGGCGCAGAAGCCGCACGCTTCGCAATACCTTGAGGTCGAAGGGAAAGAGCATCGGAAGGTAGAACGGAATGATGGAAAGCAGGTCGATGAGTGCCATGGGAGATACCAGGTAACGTAAGCGTGCACTTCCCGGCGTATAGTCCGGGTATAAGAAATCAGCCGTCCAGACCCGCAAGAAATACTCCAAGGAAAAGATGACGATGGAAACATCCTCCAGGGTCTTCATGAACGGAAGCACTTGATCGGGTAAGGGAAAGGTATAGGCAAAGACGACGGCAACGTTTAGAAGGATTAAACCCATAAGAAACAAATCCACCATATGGCTAATCCGATCCTCAAACTTGGAGGGTTGAAGGAGTTGAAACACTTTTTTCTTCACGGCATACAAATGAATCACCACCTTACTCTCCGCTAGCTTGAGCGGGTTGAATTGGAACTGCTCTTAGTTTACCATTACTTGAAGAAAAGGGAAAGAATTACATGGTGGTAAGCCACCCTCTCTTTACACGAACCCGCGTGTGCAAAGGCCAAAGGATCACTCGAAGATGGATGGGGGAGGGGCTGAATCACAGGCATCAGCTCAAGACGGCTTGCGTTTGCTTGGCATAATGGAGGATTTCCTCCTTGGCATGTTTGATCTGAAAATACACCTGTTCCGACGTTTTTGTGTCGCCATACATTCTCCATCCCATTGTCTTGGCTAAGGGCAATTGGATAAAGCCCATAAAACTCAACACATCCTTGACCGGGTAGCCTAAGAAGAAGCCGATTTCATGGGGGAAATCCTCGCTGCTTTGGAGTCGAGTAACTAGGGTGTTCACATAGTCCTCCAAATGAAAGGTTTCCGGGTAACCTAATTGCCGTAAGGACTGCAACACGATTTTGTTACGCAAGGTTTCTTCCAGCTTTGCCGGATGATAGACAAGGAGCTTGTATTTTCCCTCTTTTTTTCCAAAAATACTATAGTTGATGGAGTGGCACAGGGCGGAACACTGCTTCAAGTTTTCTTTCGAAACCGAGATGATCTCCGCAGGCTTCACTCCAGAGTACACAACGCCTACGTTGCTGCAAAAATAACAGCTTGCAATTTGGTTCGTCGTGCTATCTTTTACCCATTGTTTCATGAATAAATCCATTTCAATCGCTCCAATGAAAAGTGTATTCGCTCATATGTTAGTATATGCTTACAAACGATCAAAAGAATGTAAGCATATACTAACTTTCTTGTCAAGAAAATAACATTGAGGTATTAACGTATTTCCTGGAGCTAGTATAACCAGTTTAGATGGGGAAATCCGAACAGCATGGTTTCCCGCAATGGATACGCAGAAACGGAGCTAAATCATTGGATTTAGCTCCGTTTCATAAGAAATGCTATGGAATTTGATCCACTATGGATGAAACAATCTCCGCGTCGGATTAAACAATCTCCGCGTGGTATTCCTGCAAGGACTTGAGGGTGATGTTTCCTTCGGTAGTGCGGATGTATTCCTGAATGCCTTTTGCGCTGGCAAGAGCCGCGGTCATGGTAGTAATGTAAGGAGTTTTCGACTTGATTGCCAATTTGCGAATGTAGGAATCATCCACGTCGCTTTCCTTGGAGCTAGGGGTATTGATGACCAGATGAATCTCGCGGTTGGAGATCCAGTCCAAAATGTTTGGACGGCCCTCGTTCAGCTTTTTCACTTCTTCACAGGGAACCCCATGACCCGAAAGGTAAGTGGCCGTTCCCTTGGTAGCAAGAATGCGAAAGCCAATGGCTTGGAAGATCGTTGCCGCTTCCAGAGCATCTTCCTTATCCTGGTCGTTTACACTGATGAGAACGCTTCCCGAGGTAGGCAGCGGTACGGACGTGGCTTCTTCGGCTTTGAAGAAGGCCAGCTCATAGGACTCCGCCATGCCGAGCACTTCCCCGGTGGAGCGCATTTCGGGACCAAGGACGGGATCGACCTCTGGGAACATGTTAAATGGCAAAACGGCTTCTTTTACGCCAAAGTGAGGAGGTTTGTGATGGACGAGCTGGCCGATATCGTAGCTGCTTCCGGTGGCCTTTGCCATCATAATCTCCGTTGCGATGCGTGCCATTGGAATGTTGCACACCTTGGAAACCAAGGGTACCGTTCGGGAAGCTCTCGGGTTGGCCTCTAGGACATACACCTTGTCACCCTCAATGGCGTATTGCATGTTCATTAAACCAACCACGTTCATCTCGTTGGCAATCCGTTTGGTATAGTCCACGATGGTTGCAATCTGTTCCTCGCTCAAACTGATGGGAGGGATGACACAGGCTGAATCGCCCGAGTGAATGCCGGCAGCTTCAATGTGTTCCATCACCGTAGGAACGAAGGCATCACTGCCGTTGGCGATGGCATCGGCCTCCACTTCGGTGGCTCTGCGTAGGAAGCGATCCACCAAGATGGGACGCTCGGGGGTAACCCCGACGGCAGCCGCCATATACTGACGTAGCATGTCTTCGTCGTGCACCACTTCCATGCCACGGCCACCCAAGACGTAGGAGGGGCGCACCATCAAGGGGTAGCCAATGTCATTGGCAATGGCAACCGCTTCGTCCACGTTGACAGCCATGCCGGACTCCGGCATAGGAATCTCCAGCTTTTCCATGATCTTACGAAACAGATCCCGGTCTTCCGCTAGGTCTATGGTATTCTGTGAGGTTCCGAGGATGGTGACGCCGGCTTGTTCCAGTTCACCGGCAATATTCAGCGGCGTCTGCCCACCAAAGGAGACGATGACACCAAGGGGCTTCTCCTTTTCGTAAATGCTTAGAACATCCTCGACGGTCAGCGGTTCAAAATAGAGTTTATCGGAGGTATCGTAGTCCGTCGAGACCGTTTCCGGGTTGCAGTTTACGATGACCGTTTCAAACCCAAGCTCCTTTAGGGCAAAGGCGGCATGGACGCAGCAATAGTCAAATTCAATGCCTTGACCGATCCGGTTGGGGCCACCGCCCAAAATCATAACCTTCTTCCGATCGCTTGCACTGGACTGATCGGGTGCATTGTAGGTAGAGAAGTAATAGGATGCATCCGTAACACCACTGACCGGGACGGCCTCCCAGCCTTCCACTACTCCCAGCTTAGTGCGCTGTGTCCGGAGGCTTAGTTCCGTGGTTCCTAAGAGGGAAGCGAGGTAGCGGTCGGAGAACCCATCCTGTTTGGCCCGAATCAGAAGTTCATCCGGAAGCTGCTTTCCCTGGTAACACAAGATTTCTTCTTCCAAGTCCACGAGTTCTTTCATTTGCTGGAGGAAATAGGGTTTAATATAGGTCAATTGATAAAGGGCGTCAATCTCGGCACCCTTACGCAAGGCTTCATACAGGATGAATTGCCGTTCACTGCTTGGTTCTGCCAAGAGCTCCAGAAGTTCCTCCATAGACTTTTGATGGAAGTCTTTCGCAAAGCCCAGGCCATACCGGCCAATTTCGAGCGAACGAATGGCCTTCTGCAAGGCTTCCTTATAGGTCTTTCCGATGCTCATCACTTCGCCTACGGCTCTCATTTGAGTTCCGAGCTTATCGATGGAACCTGGAAACTTTTCAAAGGCCCAACGGGCAAATTTGACCACAACATAATCACCCGATGGGGTGTACTTTTCCAGTGTCCCATCTCTCCAATATGGAATCTCATCCAAGGTGAGGCCGGCGGCAAGGAGGGCGGAGACAAAGGCAATGGGGAAGCCGGTTGCCTTTGACGCAAGGGCAGACGAACGGGAGGTACGAGGATTGATTTCAATGATGACCACGCGATCGGTTTTGGGATCGTGTGCAAACTGAACATTGGTGCCGCCGATGACTTCGATGGCTTCCACGACATCATAGGCATACTTTTGCAGCCGGGTTTGCAGTTGTTGGCTGATGGTCAGCATGGGGGCAGAGCAGAAGGAGTCCCCGGTGTGGACGCCAACGGCATCAATGTTTTCAATGAAGCAGACCGTAATCATTTGGTTTTTGCTGTCACGAACCACCTCGAGCTCCAGTTCCTCCCAGCCTAAGACAGACTCCTCCACCAGAATCTGACCTACCATGCTGGCTGCAATGCCACGCGCGGCGATTACGCGCAACTCGTCGATGTTATAAACCAGGCCGCCACCCGTTCCGCCCATGGTATAGGCGGGCCGAATCACCACAGGATAGCCCATGTCAGAGGCAATGCGTTCCGCTTCTTCAACGGAATAGGCCGCGTTGCTTCTTGGCATTTCAATTCCCAGCCGGGCCATAGTTTCCTTGAAGGCGATGCGATCCTCTCCGCGTTCAATCGCATCAATTTGAACACCAATGACCCTAACTCCGTACTGATCCAAAATTCCATGCTTGCTCAGATCCGAACAAAGGTTCAGTGCAGTCTGCCCACCCAAGTTTGGAAGCACCGCATCGGGACGCTCTTTTTCAATGATGCGTGTGAGACTCTTGATGTTTAAGGGTTCAATGTAGGTCACATCAGCAATGCCTGGGTCGGTCATGATGGTAGCAGGATTGGAGTTCACCAAAACGATCTGATAACCCAGCTGTCTTAGCGCTTTACAGGCCTGTGTTCCCGAATAATCGAATTCGCAAGCTTGCCCAATCACAATGGGGCCGGATCCAATGATCAGCACTTTGTGAATATCTGTTCTTTTTGGCATATAGAATTCTCCTCCAATATCTTATCTGTGGGCGACGACACTCAAATTTCAAAGCTAATGTATATTATACCGCTCAAAACGCATTTGTAAAGAGATTTGTTTAATAAATATACACAATATTCAATTCGCGGCGAATACTCGCGTTGGTGAGCTTTGGTTTGAATCTTCTGTTCAGGAGGCTTAGAGAGAGATTGCAACCAAACGAAGATATAAAATTAAAAAATATTAAAAAATTTGTAGAAACCGGTCACACTCTCTGCTATACTACCAAAGACAATAATTAGGGGGGATTAACTTGGAGACTCAAAAAATCATTCAAGTGGAGGACAAGGTTCCATTCAATCTGTTCGTACCACTATCCATTCAGCACATGTTTGCGATGTTCGGTGCATCCGTACTCGTACCATTCCTGTTCCAGATCAACCCGGCCGTCGTTCTCTTTATGAACGGCATCGGAACGCTTCTCTTTATCTTAATCACAAAGGGAAAAGCACCGGCCTATCTTGGCTCAAGCTTTGCGTTTCTTGCACCGGCAGGATTGGTCATTTCTAAGTGGGGTTATGCCGATGCATTGGGCGGCTTTATCGCCGTGGGCCTTGGACTGTGTATCCTTTCGCTGATTGTATTTAAATTCGGGATTAAATGGATTGATGTGGTTCTTCCGGCCGCAGCCATGGGCCCTGTGGTGGCGCTCATTGGCCTGGAACTGGCCGGAACCGCTGCTTCGACGGCGGGCATGATCCCCAGCGATAACGCACCCATCCAGACCAATCACCTGATTGTGTTCCTGGTCACCTTGGGAGTGGCGGTCTTTGGAAATCTCCTCTTTCGAAAGTTTTTTGCGGTCATTCCGGTACTCATTGCCATCCTGGCAGGATATGTTACGGCACTCATGACCAACGTCATTACCAAGGCGGATTTGACAGCGGCTCTTCAGACGGATTTCTTTACCATTCCCAACTTCTCAGCACCTCACTTTAACTTGGAAGCGATTATCATGATTATACCGGTAATTTTGGTGCTTGCTTCGGAGCACATTGGACACCAGATCGTCACCAGTACGATCATCGAGCGTGACTTATTGAAAACCCCCGGTTTACATCGTTCCTTGTTTGCCGACGGTCTTTCAACCATGCTCTCTGGCTTTGTTGGTTCCGTTCCGACCACAACATATGGAGAAAACATTGGCGTTATGGCTATGACCAAGGTATATTCGGTACGCGTGATCGCTGGTGCGGCCATCCTGTCCATCCTATCCTCCTTCATTGGCCCGCTGGCTGCCCTCATTCAGACCATTCCAGGTCCCGTCATCGGTGGCATTTCCTTCCTTCTGTACGGCATGATCGGGGCATCGGGTATCCGCGTCATGGTGGATGGAAAGGTTGATTATGGCAAGAACCGCAACCTGATTTTGACCTCGGTGGTGTTCGTGACCGGACTTTCTGGCATTGCTCTGAACATTGGGGAGGTTCAATTGAAAGGCATGGTGCTAGCTTGCATCGTTGGTATGCTTCTCTCTCTTTGTTTCTTTGTTTTTGACCTCCTTGGATGGTCAAACGATAAGAAGTAATCGGCACCGATTCCGCGAAAAAGCGCGAAAAAGAATGACATGTGGTCTTTGCCGCATGTCATTTTCTTAATTCAGAGCTTTCAGCAAAATATTTTCATAGAAAAAACCAAAAAGATGCAATATTTTGTAGCTATGACTTGCAATTTAGTGCTATACTATGGCAGTGGTTTTTAGGAAACTAAGGTAGCATCGCAAGAGATGTTTGAGGAGGGGTTCAGGATGAGAAGAAAGGATCGAGAACGCGATCGAGAGTTTGCACTTAGAGTACTAAAAGATTGTGAATATGCGACCTTGTCTACGGTAAATTTGGATGGATCACCCTATGGCATCCCCATCTCTCCTGTATTGGTAGACGAAGTAGTCTACTTCCATTGTGCCTTGGAGGGACAAAAGCTGGATAACATTGCACACTCGAATCAAGTTTGTCTCAGCTGCGTTTGTCACACGAAGCTTATTCCCGAGCACTTTACAACTGAGTTTGAAAGTGCGGTGGCAAAGGGGCGCTGTACCATCGTGACCGAAGAGGAAGAGAAACTCATGGCCTTGCGATGCATTTGTGAAAAGTATGCACCAAGTAATATGCATGCCTTCGAGCACGCCGTGGCACGTTCTCTGATGCGAACCGGCATCTGCAAGATAGAGCTCGAAGAAATTACGGGCAAGAGCAAAAAGATGCCGGAATGATTGATTCCTTATTGCGATACAAAATTCAAGTGGGCAGGTGCCATTATGTTGGCTAAGAAAACGTTACTGGTTGTAGGAAACAGTGTCGAAAACCAAACAAAGCTGGCTAAGATACTATTAGATGAGTATCGAATTTTGCCAGCTAAAAATACACAAGAGGCAATCAAACTTCTTAGCCGGAACGCGGGAGCGATACATGCCATTCTATTGGACTTGATCATGCCGGGGGAAGAAGAGGCTGCGTTTTTTCAAACGCTGCGCAGTGTGGAAACCCTCAAGAATCTTCCAACCATTATTTCTGCGGATTATGGCAGTGAGGAACAGGAATGCAAGGCTCTTAGCATGGGTGCCTGGGACTACATAACTAAACCCTTTAATGCCTCGGGGTTAAAACTCCGCATCAAGAACGCCATTGCCCGCAGTCAACTCACGGCGGTTCATCAGCTAAAGTATATGGCGGAGTTCGATACCTTAACCGGCTTATACAATAAAGCAAAGTTTTTTGATAAAACCAGAGAAATGTTGGATTCCATTATCGGGAAACACTTTGTGTTCATACGATTCGATATCGATCGCTTTCAACTGGTGAACTCCTTTTTCGGAGTGGAAGAAGGGGACCGTCTGCTAAAGTACTTGGCGAACCAATTTAAAACCTTATTGTCCAAGTACAATCTATGTACCTATGGTCGCATCGAGGCGGATATTTTTGCCTTCTGTGTGGAATACGAGTCCAAGGACATAGTGCGGGACGATCTCAATCAAGTGCACGACATTGTTCGAAACTACAATCTCTCCTTTGATATCGTACCGACGTTTGGTGTTTACTATGTGGATGATGTCACCCTGCCGGTGAACCTCATGCTAGACCGGGCAACCCTAGCAGCCAAAACCCGCAAAGGGAGCTATATCGAAACCATTGGAGAATATGTTCCTGAAATGAGCCTTCGTATCACCCAGGAGCAGGAAATTGTAAACGAAATGGTTTCTGCCCTGGAGCAAGGGCAGTTTGAAATTTACATACAGCCCAAGTACGATTTATCCACCAACCTCCCTGCTGGAGGAGAGGCCTTGGTGCGTTGGAATCATCCGGAAAAAGGAATGATTTCTCCTGGCATCTTCATTCCGGTTTTTGAGAAGAACGGCTTCATCTCTCGGTTGGATTTTTATGTATGGGAAAAAGTCTGTAAACTGTTTCGGAAGTGGATGGACGAAGGGATCGATCCCCACCCCATTTCCGTCAACGTTTCGCGTGTCAATTTGTATAACCCGCAAATGGTGGAAAACATTTGTGGCTTGATGGAAAAATACAAGATCCCGCCTAGACTACTTGAGCTGGAGCTGACCGAAACCGCGTATACCGACAACCCGCTCATTATGAGTTCTGTGGTGGAGCGGCTGCGGGAAAAGGGCTTTGCCGTGCTGATGGATGACTTTGGATCCGGCTATTCCTCGCTGAGCATCCTGAAAGACTTCGAAGTTGATACCCTGAAAATAGACATGCACTTCTTGGAGGATTCCAAGATTTTGGGCCGTGGTGAGAATATCATTGCCTCCATCGTCCGCATGGCCAAGTGGTTGAACATTCCCACCGTAGCGGAGGGTGTTGAAAAAGCAGAACAAATTGAGTTTCTTAGAAGCATTAGCTGTGAGTATGTCCAGGGCTATGTGTTTGCTAAACCAATGCCCGTTGCAGAATTTGAGGAGCTGGCACAAAGCAATCAAGAGAAGGATCCACCCAGTGGGGAGACCTCCAATCTAGATACCCTCTGGGGTGCCATGCCACAAATGGAAGTGCTCTTCTCCCATGCCACCCAAGCCACCTGCTTATACGAGGTAGAGAACGATCGGATCGAAATTGTGCGAGCCAACCGGGCCTTTCATCGTCTCTTTGGCTTGGATAGCATTGAGATAAACTACCGACCCATTGAGACCATTTTGCCGGAGTATAAAAGCGACGTGTTGCAGGCATTCCGAAAGAGCATGGATCTACAAGGTTTTGCGGAATGTGATTACCAGGTCAGAAAATCCGTGGATAAGATGCTATGGATTAACCTAAAGCTGCAATACCTCAATCGCTTGGGGAACAAGCACATCATTTTTGGTAGCCTGTTCGATGTGACCGCGCAAAAGAACATGGAAGCAGAACTGAAGAAATATAAAAAGGTGGTCACCGAAGAAACGGTCGAAAGCAACCAAATTATTATAGTCAGCGCTTCGGATGAAGAGCTTTCCCAGTTGCAATCCATTTTGGCAGAACGCTTTTCCATCCTGACGGCCAAAACGGCCAAAGAGACCCTTGCGCTCCTGCAGGCACACCATTATACCGTGGATCTTATCTTACTGGATGATGAAATCACACAGGAAGACGAGGATGAGATCATTGAACTCAAAAAAACCTGTGAAGATATTATTAACATTCCTGTGCTAAAAATTGTTCAATATACGGATTACGAGCGGCATGCCCATATGCTTTCTCTGGGGATCAACGATCTCATCATTAAACCCTTCCAAGGGGAGGTGTTGATGCGCCGGGTGGAGAATGTCCTTTCCGCCAAATGGCGCTTGCGCGAAATTCTCAAGGAATATGAAAGCGCGTTGGAGCAAGCACAGGTGGATCCGCTTACGAAAGTGGTCAATCGGGTGAGTGCAGAGAAAAAGATTAGCTCCACGCTGTCTCTTCAGTCCGAACAGATGCATGCCTTGATGATGATTGATTTGGACAACCTAAAAAAGGTGAATGATACCTATGGGCATCAATATGGGGATTCCATGCTGGTTCAAGTGGCGGCCAAGCTTAAGGAGTTCTTTCGTAAGGGTGATATCGTCTGCCGTATGGGTGGCGATGAATTTTGCGTCTTTTTGGAAAATGTCAGCTCCAAGGAGCAAGTGTTGGAGAAGGGAAGTAAGCTCGGGCAGCAGATTCATCTCCTAGAAGTGGGGGAGGAGCGCTTGGCCCCTTCCTGTTCCATTGGAATTGCGGTCACCGATGCAGAGGCTGTGACCTTTGAGGACTTATACCGGAATGCAGATTTGGCGCTGTACGAATCCAAGTATCGAGGCAAAAACACCATTACCTTGTATGGGTATGAGCACCAGATTCAGTTAGAAGACATTGAACGTTTGCTGGAGAAGGACTGGCTCTTAGATGAGTTAGAAGATGCCATTTTCCTCATTGACCCCACAAACCATGCCCTGCGCTATGTCAGCCAAGCTGGCCTGCAGTTCTGCCAAGCGGATCACTATCAGGGGAGCACCTGTTATGAACTGATCTATGGTCGCTCGGAGCCTTGCACAAACTGTGTGCAGCATGCTTTATCCGATCAAGCATTTTATTCCTGGACTTCACAAAGCGATTCCTTACAGAAACGCTTTTCATCCAAGGATAAATTCATCCACGTACATGGGCGAAAACTGCATTTGCGTGTCTTGTCGCAAGAGCATGACCAAGGGGAAGAACCGGGATAAACGAGGACCTTTGGACGACGACTCATGCTAGACAAGCGGGGCACTCTATGGTATAGTAAGCACGTGCAAGATTAATTTCATAAGAAAGTAAGACGGGGGAGGTCCTTGGACCTGAGAGGAAGTTTGACTTCGACCCTTAGGGCGTTTGCCCCACACCTGACGCGGATCATGCCGCCGGAGGGAGTCATATTTGCTGACAGTTTCGTTAGGCTGCAATCAAATATGGTTGCAGTCTTTTCTTTTTGGTGGAAAGGAGGTTACGATGAAACAAGAGACAGGGTTTTCCAAGGGCTTACCCATCCTCTTCGTAGGGATTCTAGTGGGGATCTGGGAACTACTTGTCCGTTGGACACATACTCCACTATACATTTTGCCCAGTCCATCCAAGGTGCTCATTCGCTTTGTATCTGACCTGCCAACGCTCGTACAGCATGCCAAGGTGACGCTGTTGGAAACCATACTGGGTCTTGTCCTAGCTACGGCCCTTGCCTTTGTGATTGCCATTTTCATGGATGTTTGTCCCACGCTGCGAAAGGCCTTGTATCCGATTCTAATCGCGACACAGACCATACCGGTGATCGTTCTGGCTCCCATCTTTATCATATATTTGGGATTCGGACTAGCACCCAAAGTCCTGACGGTTGTGCTAATGTGCTTTTTTCCGATTACCATACCCTTTGCCGATGCGCTTGCAGAGCAGGATTCCCGAAGAGAGAATCTGCTGCGTTCTATGGGCGCTCCACGGTGGAAGCTGTATACCTTGGTTAAGATTCCGGGTTCCTTGCCTGCGTTTTTTTCCGGGTTAAAGCTGGCAGCAACGTACAGCATTTCGGGTGCGGTAGTCGGAGAGTGGCTCTCGTCCAACTCGGGTCTTGGCTATTATATGCTTCGAGTCAAAAATGGCTATATGTTGGATAAAGTATTTGCCAGTGTGCTCATGGTGGCTCTGCTCTCATTTCTCATGACGATGGTGGTGACGCTGCTTGCACAACGCATGATCAAACCCCCAAGAAGAAAAAGGAGGAAATTATCGTGAAAAAAGGAATTCTCATGTTAGCCTTATGTATCGCCTTTATGTTGGCAGGCTGTCAGGGTGGAAAGACGGCCCAGCCACAGCAGGACGGACTGGAAAAGGTGACCTTAGTGCTGGACTATGTTCCAAACACCAACCACACCGGATTCTATGTGGCACAGGAAAAGGGTTACTTTGCAGAGGAAGGATTAACCGTCGATATTGTGGAACCGGCGGATGGTGCGGTCACCAGCTTGATTGCCGCGGGGAAGGGTGATTTTGGCATCAGTTATCAGGAAGATGTTACCTACGCTCGCACCGCAGAAGAACCCCTTCCCATCAAAGCCATTGCTACCATCATTCAGCACAATACCTCCGGCTTTGCTTCCTATCGGGAGAAGAACATCACAAGACCCAGTGACTTTGAAGGTAAGGTCTATGCCGGGTGGGGCTCTCCCTCGGAAGAGGCTGTCATTAAAGCGGTGATGACGGCGGATGGGGCAGATTTTAGTAAGCTCAGTCTCCTTACCTCGGACGGGAGCAGCTATGCTTCCCTCAAGGACAAGGTGGATATCATGTGGTTTTTTTGGGCGTGGGATGGCATCGCATCCCAACGGGATGGCTTGCCGGTCAACTACATTGAGTTAAGAAGTTTGGACCAGCGATTAGATTACTACACGCCCGTCGTCATCGCCAAGGACGATACCCTCCGAGATCGTGGGGAATTGACGAAGAAATTCCTCAGAGCCGCATCCAAAGGGTATCAATTCTGCATGGACCATCCAGAGGAGGCAGCGCAGATACTCTCCAAGCACGTGTCGGAGTATGATGTGGCGATGTTGACCGAGTCTCAGCAATACCTGGCAAGCAAGTACAGCGAAGGCGCTACCCGTTGGGGAGAAATGAAAGACTCGGTCTGGGCAAATTACACGGACTTTATGGTGGAGTATGGTTTGATTCAGGAAGCCATTGCACCCGAAGAGTGCTATACCAACGAATTTTTGCCAGAGTAAGATTGCTTGGAAGGGAACGTTATGGGAAAGCTGCTTCTGGAAGACATCAGCATTGCCTATGGGGGAGAGCGTGTCCTACAGGACTGTTCCTTTTCCGTAGAAAAGGGGGAATTTGTTTCTATCGTGGGTCCATCGGGCTGCGGTAAGTCAAGTTTGCTGTCTGTCATCGCTGGAACGCTGGCGGCCGAGAGTGGAAGTGTTTGGCTGGATGGGAAACGCGTCTGCGGAATTTCCACTGACGTGACTCTCATGCCCCAGGATGATCTGCTTCTTCCTTGGCTTACGGTTCTGGATAATGTATGTCTGTATGGGAAGATCCACGGCGGGTTACAGAAGCTTCGAGCCGATGCCATGAAAAACCTCCAAACCTTTGGTCTTTCTGGCTATGAAACTCGTTATCCCCAGGAGCTATCCGGTGGTATGCGGCAACGAGCGGCTTTCCTGCGAAGTGCCTTGTGCCCCTCGGATCTTCTTCTCTTGGATGAACCATTTGCCTCCCTGGATGTGATTACCCGGGAAGAGATGCAGGATTGGCTGCTTCATTTGCGGCAACGGCTGGGGAGAACTGTGCTCCTCGTCACACACGATATTGACGAAGCCATGTATCTCTCGGATCGTGTGCTCGTGTTGGCAGGCCGACCGGCGAAGATTCGCGCCGAGTTTATTGTGAAAGAGGAAACACGAAATCGAAGCTGGCTCATGGAGCAGACCCAGCAAAAACGAGACATCTACGCGGCACTGAAAGGGGAACTCGAGTGAGCTTGTTTGATGCCCATACGCATCTGGGGAGAACTTCCGATCCTCCCCGTGCGCAAGGATTCTATCAGCTTGCGGTGGCCTCCACTCCCGAAGATTGCGCCTTCTTGGAAGGGCTGGCAAGGCAGGATCCCAAAATTTACTTTGCCTGTGGAATTCATCCTTGGTACAGTGCAGATCTCTCGGTGGAATCCTTGGGGCCTTGGTTGTCTTGCTGCCATGCCATTGGAGAGATCGGTATGGATTCCGTTTGGTGCAATGTGGATGTAGAGGTACAGCGTCAGGTGTTTCGAACGCAGTTAGCCCTGGCGGAGGCATGGCATAAACCAATTGTGCTGCATACCAAGGGGTGCGAACGAGAGGTTCTGGAGGAGCTGGAAGGCTTTTCGCAAGGGATGCTGGTACATTGGTATTCCAGTCCGGATTATCTCATGAACTATCTCAAAAAGGGCTGCTACTTTACCGTCGGTCCGGATCTATCCCAAAATCCAGCCGTGCAAGCCTTGGTGGATACGGTTCCATTGGAAAAGCTGATGCTGGAAAGTGACGGAGCAGGGGGCCTTTCCTGGGCGCTGGGGCGTGAAGTTCACCCTGAGGAAATTCCCTCCTTTCTAAGGAAGCAAGTTCTGCTGATTGCGGAACGAAAGGGATTAGAACCCAGGCAAGTATCGGAGACTCTCTATTCCAATGCGATGAGATTTGTGAAGCATGTTCCCTAGGGAATGCTTCTATGGTGTATTTTGGTGGAATTAAGGTGGCATCCCAAATCAAGCGGGATGCCACCTTGTTTCTATGCTTGAATCGATGCTTTCATGTGATTCACATAGTCTCGTAGATAAGGTTCTGCTTGCTCGCCATAGGCTTCCATTATCTTGACAATGGCGCTTCCTACGATGACCCCGTTAGCACCGCTTTGCACCATGGTCTTTGCCTGCTCCGGGGTGGCGATCCCAAAGCCCACACAGACAGGCACATCGGTGACCGACTGAATTGTTTGGATCATGCTGGCTAAGTCCGTTGTAATTTTCTCTCGCACTCCAGTGACACCCATGGAGGAAACCAGATAAATAAACCCGCTGGCATCTTGGGCAAGACGCTTGATTCGAGCTTCCGAAGTGGGAGCAATCATGGAGATGATATGCACTTGATGCCTTTGGGCAAAGGGCAGAAGCTCGTCGCGTTCCTCATAGGGCAAGTCTGGAATGATGATACCATCGACGCCAACTTGGGCACATCGCTGAAAAAAGGCATCATAGCCAAAACAAAAGATTGGGTTGAGGTAGCTTAGAAACACCAAGGGGATCTGTGTTTTGCTTCGAACGCGTTCTACCAGGTCAAACACCTTTGAAAGGGTAGTTCCGGCCTTAAGAGCCCGTACGTTCGCGGCTTCGATCACTTTGCCTTCCGCGACGGGGTCGGAGAAGGGAATTCCAAGTTCGATCAGGTCGGCACCTGCGTCTGCCATGGCCAAGACATAGTCTTCGGTTTTTGAAAGGTTGGGGTCTCCTGCCGTTAAAAATCCGATAAAAGCAGACCCGTTTTGAAATGCGTTCTCAATCTTACTCATGGATACTTACTCCTCTGTGTCTGGCTATGGCAGCGACATCCTTGTCTCCTCGGCCGGATAAGCAGACGATGATGATTTGATCCGGGCTCATGGTGGGGGCCACTTGTTTCACGTAGGCGATGGCATGGGCAGATTCAATCGCGGGAATGATTCCTTCCATGCGGGCAAGGTATTCAAAGGCGTCGATGGCTTCCTGATCCGTGATGGGAACGTATTGTGCACGGCCAATGTCGTGCAGGTGGGCGTGCTCTGGGCCGATGCCTGGATAGTCCAGTCCGGCAGAAATGGAGTGAACGGGTGCGATTTGCCCAAACTCTTTCTGGCAGAAATAAGATTTCATGCCATGAAAAATGCCCAACCGACCCTTAGCTAGGGCCGCAGCATGCTTATCGGTCTCGATTCCATGCCCGGCTGCTTCGCAGCCAACCAATTGAACCAAATCGTCCGGAATGAACTCATAGAACATTCCCATGGCGTTGCTGCCCCCACCAACGCAGGCAATCACCATATCCGGCAGCTTATGTTCAACGGCTAGTATCTGCTCTCTTGCTTCGCGACTGATCACGCTTTGAAAATCACGAACAATTGTGGGGAAGGGGTGAGGCCCCATGACGGAACCGAAGACGTATAGCGTGTCTTGGACGCGAGAAGTCCATTCACGCATGGCCTCATTCACCGCATCTTTTAAGGTTTGAGTTCCGCTGGTGACAGCGTGTACCTTGGCACCCAAAAGTTCCATGCGATACACATTGAGAGCTTGCCGTTCGGTATCCTCTTTGCCCATGAAAATTTCACATTCCATATCCAATAGGGCGGCCGCCGTTGCCGTGGCAACCCCATGTTGACCGGCTCCCGTTTCGGCAATGACTCTGGTTTTTCCCATTTTTTTGGCAAGCAATACTTGGCCGAGCACGTTGTTGATTTTGTGAGAGCCGGTGTGATTTAAATCCTCGCGTTTAATGTAAATCTTAGGGCCACCCAAATCGCGCGTCATTTTCTCAGCATAGTAAAGTAGGGAGGGTCTTCCCGCGTAGGTTTCGAAAAGGTGCTGTAGTTCTTGGCAAAATTCCGGATCGGTTTTATAGAACTCGTATTGCTGCTCTAGGCGAATCACTTCGTTCATTAAGGTTTCAGGAATGTATTGACCACCGTACATTCCGAACTTTCCGTTAGACATTTCCAACACTCCTCACGATGGTTTCAATTTTCTGTCGATCTTTTAGCCCCTCGGTTTCGACTCCGCTGGAAACATCGATTCCGAACGGATTTACCTGAATGGCTTGGGGCAAATTTTCGAGGGTAATCCCCCCGGCTAAAAAGAAGGGTTGCTCTGTTTTTGGAATCTGAGACCAGTCAAAGGGAATCCCGCTTCCTGCTTCCTGGCTGTCAAACAAAAGGTAATCCGCATTGTTCGGAATGGGGTCTCCAATTCGGACGGCCTTGATGACCGGAACAGCGATCTGTTCAATGTACTCCTCGGTTTCGCTTCCGTGAAGCTGCACCATGTCAACGATTCCCTCTCGGAGCACCTCTTCAATGAAAGAGAGCTCGTCATCCATAAACACCCCCACGGCAGTGATCTGAGGATCCAGTCGAGATTTCAGGAACTTTGCATGTTCCAGTGGAACCTGCCGTTTGCTTTTCGTAAACACAAAGCCGATAAAATCCGGCTTTGCCGCATTGACATACTCAATGTCGCACGCACGAAACAGTCCGCAAATCTTAATCTTCATCGAACTTCCCCCTTGAAGCTGCGCAGCATCGCCGCTTTATTCGGACTTCTCATGAAGGCTTCGCCAATCAGAACGGCATTAACGCCATGTTGGGTCAAAAGCTCAATATCCTGCCGGGAGTGTATCCCACTTTCGGCCACATAAAGAATGTGAGCCGGTACGTATTCTCGTAGCTTCAAGGATGTTTTGATATCGACTTCAAAGGTTTCTAGGTTTCGGTTATTTACCCCAACAATCTTGGCCCCGCATCGCAGCGATTTCTGTAACTGCGGGAGGCTGTGGCTCTCCACCAGGGTGGAAAGCCCCAAATGCTCAGCAAGCGTGATGAATTGGGCAAGAGTTTCTTCTTCCAAGACTTCTGCAATGAGTAGCACGGCGGAAGCACCCCAAAGTTTCGCCTCGTAGATTTGGTAGGGATCGATCACAAAATCCTTCCGTAGGGTGGGGGTGCTTACCTGTTGACTGATTTCCTGTAAGTGCTCTCCGCTTCCTAAAAAATACTTCGGTTCCGTGAGTACGGAGATGGCAGAGGCACCGGCGGCTTCATACTCCTTGGCAATGGTAAGGTAAGGGTAGCTTGGGTCCAGTATCCCCTTGGAGGGGGAGGCCTTTTTTACCTCACAGATGAAAGAGAGGTCCTCCGTGGAGAGTGCTTGATAAAAGGGGAAGGAAAAGCTATCCCGGATTTGCTCCATCCGTTTCTCGGTTGCTTCGATAATCTGATCTAAAAACATCACATCACCTCATTGGACAGTTTGATAAAGCGCTCTAACTGCTGCATGGCTTTTCCGCTGTCGATGATGTCTTCCACTTCTTTGATGGCATTTTCCAGCGAGATTTCTTTGGCAACATACAGCGCCGCAGCGGAATTGAGCACGGCAGCGTTGCGCCGTGACCCCTTCTTACCACTTAAAATTTCAAGGATGATGGCCGCATTCTCGGCAGCATCGCCCCCTACCAGTTCGCTCTTGTGGCAGCGTGCAAATCCGAATTGCTCTGGCGTAATTTCGTAGGATTTGACCCAGCCATGCTTCACTTCACAGACCACCGTGGGAGCGGAGAGGGAGATCTCATCCAAACCATCCTTGCCGTAGACGACCATGGCATTTTCCACACCCAAATTGCAAAGAACCTTCGCAATGGGTTCCACCAAGGCTTCCTCGTACACGCCAAGAAGTTGCATGGTGGCTCCCGCGGGGTTGGAAAGAGGCCCTAAAATATTGAAGACCGTGCGGATGCCTAGCTCACGGCGGATGGGAGCAACGTATTTCATGGCAATGTGGTAGTTCTGTGCAAACATAAAACACAAGCCGATTTCCTCCAGAAGCTTTGCGCTTTCTTCTGCCGGAATGGAGATGTTTACCCCAAGGGCTTCCAATACATCGGCAGAACCACAGCGGCTAGAGGCGGAGCGGTTCCCGTGCTTGGCAACGGGAATTCCGGCAGCCGAAACAATGATGGCAGCGGTGGTGGAAATGTTGAAACTGTTGGAATGATCTCCCCCGGTTCCGACGATTTCCAGTGCCCTTTGATCATGCAGAAGTTTAATGCAATGCTTGCGCATGCCCGCAGCGGAAGCGGTGATCTCCTCAATGGTTTCACCCTTACTGGATAAAGCGGTTAGATATGCCGTAATTTGTACGTTGCTGGCCTTGCCGCTCATGATTTCATCCATGATCGTCATGGCTTCTTCGTAGCTTAAGTCCTCTTTTCGAGATAGCTTAAGAATCGCCTCTTTAATCATGTCGTACCTCCAAAAAGTTCTGAATGATTGCATCGCCATGGTTGGTTAAAATGGACTCCGGGTGAAACTGAAGTCCGTAAACGGGATGTGTTTTGTGCGCCACGGCCATTATATCGCCACTGGTGGTCGTCGCCACGATGTCCAGCTCGGAAGGAAGGGTGTCCCGCACTCCGGCAAGAGAGTGGTATCGAGCTACGTGAATGATGCCTGGTACGTTTTGAAATAGAATGCAATTTGGGTTCAACAAAGCCTGGGACTGCTTTCCGTGCATGAGCTGGCTTGCATAGCTGACGGTGCCTCCATAGGCTTCATAAATGGCCTGATGACCAAGACAGACCCCAAGAATCGGAATGTGCTCCCCTAAACGACGGACCGTTTCCACGCAGACTCCAGCATCCTTTGGCTTTCCTGGACCGGGAGAAAGGACGATGTGGGAAGGGGAGAGGGCGGATATCTCCTCCACCGTAAGCTCGTTGTTGCGAATGACTGTAATGTCGGGACAAAAGCTCCCAATGAGTTGATACAGGTTATAGGAAAAGCTATCGTAATTATCGATCAATAGAATCATTGGTGCATACCTCCCTCTGTGGCGTTTAATGCCTCTACCACAGCTTTTGCCTTGTTGAGGCATTCCTCATATTCGAGCTCGGGAATGCTGTCGGCCACAATGCCGGCTCCCGAACGCACGAACACCTTTCCGTTCTTCTGGAAGCAAAGGCGAATGGCGATGCAAGTATCCATATTCCCGTTGAAGTCCAGATAGCCCACCGCCCCGCCATAGATGCCTCGCTTGTTGCCTTCCAGTTCGTTAATGATCTCACAGGCGCGCAGTTTGGGGGCTCCGGACAAGGTTCCGGCTGGAAGAACGGCTTCGATGGCATCCATTGCGGTGCAATCCTCACGGAGTTCACCACGAATGGTGGAGCCAATGTGCATCACGTGGGAGAAGCGCAAGATGGATTGGTAATCTTCTACTTGAACGCTACCGAACTTGCTGATTTTCCCCAAATCGTTCCGGCCCAAATCCACAAGCATATTGTGCTCGGCCAGTTCCTTTTCGTCGGTTAAGAGTTCTCGTTCCAGGGCAAGGTCTTCCGCTTGCGTTTGCCCTCTCTTTC
This sequence comes from [Clostridium] viride DSM 6836, assembly GCA_000620945.1. Classification (GTDB taxonomy): domain Bacteria; phylum Bacillota; class Clostridia; order Oscillospirales; family Oscillospiraceae; genus Evtepia; species Evtepia viridis. The sequence continues at coordinate 580,871 of JHZO01000004.1, forward strand.
GGGTTCCCGCGATGGGGAAGGTGTGCAGGACCGAGTCTTGCAGCTTGACTAAGGTTTCAGGAGAGGCTCCGGCTAGTTCCATGTGATCGCTTCCAAAATAGAACATATAGGGTGAGGGGTTCGTCCTGCGAAGCATACGGTAAGTATTGAGGAGACTTCCCTCAAAATCAGCTTCTAAGCGGTTGGACAGAACCACTTGAAAGATATCCCCTTCCACAATGTGCTGCTTTGCAGTTTCTACCATGTCACAGTACTGATCGGCATCAAAGAGCGGACGGAATTCTGATTTGAGCTCCCCAGAGTAGTCAATGTCCGGAAGGGGCTGGCGCAAAAGCTGCTTGATCCGTTGGATTTCTTGAATCGCTTCTTCATATTGTGTCGAAAGATCCTGGGCGCTAATGTTCACGATGATAAAAAGTTTTTGCAGCAGATTATCAAACACAATGACGTTTTGAAACAACATTAAATCGACATCATAAAAATTCTCTTCATCCGGAGAGTCCAAGACGAGGGTTGGCTCACTGTATTTGATGTAGTCATATGCAAAGTAGCCCACTAGACCACCGGTGAAGGGGGGAAGATAGGAAAGCTTCGGAGAGGTAAACGTGCGCATCAAATCCCGAATGTAATCGCTGGGGTTGGCGACCAAGCGTTTCTCGATGGTTTCCTGCGTGATGGTTAACTCGCCGTTGAGGCAGGTGAGTTCCAGGGAGGGCTGATAGCCTAAAAACGTGTATCGACCCCATGCCTTGGAATCCTCTACGCTTTCGAGCAAAAAAGTATGACTTGAAATGGTTTTAAGTGCTTTCAGCACGGCAATGGGAGACGTCATATCCGATGGGATTTCGCAGCTAATGGGAATAAAATGATAGTCTTTCGCGTAGGCTTGCGCCTCTTCAATCGATGGCTGATACAAACCACATACCTCCTAAAAAATACAACAACCCCCTCGGCTCACTTGCGTGAACCGAGGGGGTTGAATCGCTTTTACGATTTGTAAAAAGCTATATCTCTCCCATACCTCTGCACGACAAAGTGACCCTGTTATCTGTAACAGAGCACCACCAGAGCCATGCAGTTGTCGTGAAAGAAATACAGTTCATAGCAATCTCCCAATAAAATGGATTTTGTGAATCATAGCATATCCGCATCTCTTTGTAAATATCAAGCTATGATATGTTGCGGATTTGGTTCTTGTGCAAAGGGAAATGAAATCGATCTTTCTTACTTTTGTGAAAAGTAATGGGGACGGCGCTGGAAGTCAGGACGCTTCCTCTTCGAATTTACTTAAGAATAGCTCTTCGGACTCCAGCTGTGCATTGACCAGCTCTGCTTTGAGGGAATCGAGTTGGGTGATGATGTCGGTCATTTTGTTGAATAAGTAGCAGTATTCTTTTGACGTGGAGAGCATGTAATTTAACCATCCTTCTAAAATAAATTTACGAGTTTGAATTGCTTGCATACGATTTTGTAAACCACACCAAGAATTCTAGGGTTTATGTTTTGACCACGGTTTATTCTACTGCATAAATTCGGTAGAAAATGTCGCAAGAAGTCGAAAAAGATGTGGTTTCAATAGATTGTCGTTTGTTACAAAGAATTACCGCAATTTATTGTGTTTTTAGTCTGAATAAATAAACTCCACCAACTCATAGCGAGTGGATACTCCTAACTTTTTAAAACAGTTGTAAACCAGTTTTTTCACCGTACCAATGCTGATGCATAGGGCATGGGCAATGCTTTGGTTGCTGTATCCGTCCATTAAGAGGGAAAAGATTTCCGATTCTCGCTTCGAAAGCAGGGAACGCAGATGATTGAGTTTATCGATCTGTTTCTCCTGGCTAAAGTGACATAGGGTCGCCAATTGATGCCCCTGGTAAATAGTGGGGACAAACTCTAGGGCAAGAGTCTCTCCGTTTTGATCTTTTTGTAGTGTACCAAAGGTATGCGTTAAGGTTATGTGACTGGTTTGAAATGCTGCAGATTGTAAGACTTCATCAATGTTGATGCCCTTTTGTAGGATGACTTGTTCAAACAAAGCATTGTGATCGGCAAATTCAAATGCTCCCAATTCATTCTTAATAATGGTGCACGTTGGAAAAAAGAAGGACTTTCTATGTTTTTGCGGCGTTAGGTGGGTTAGGTTTGCGGTGTCGAGTAAGACTCCCTTCAGGATTACTTTGTTTACCGTGTTGAGTGGGATGGCCGTGACAGTAAAATGAGCCGCGTTCAGAGTTTCAAAATACTGAATGGTCTTATTCTCGGCAAGACACTTGTCTAGGATGCTGCAATCCCTGAAATTACTAGCATTTTTAAAGAGAAGCATGAGGTCGTATCCAATGAAGATTTTCAACATATCATTGGTACCTTGCCTGCCATCGATGGATTCGATGATGTAAGAATCCTCTGTTTTCGAAACAATGATGCAGAAAAAGAACTCCTCCTGAATGGAATACTCTGGGATGGATTCCAAGTTCTTGTCCAAAGTACGCTGGGGGACGTCATTGGAACACTTTGTCCCGATGCCATATAAGAACTTCCCCTTCGTTTCAATGGTGGTTTCCCATGTATGCCCATCTTGAAGAAGGGCCAAGTAGGAAAAAATTCCCTGTTTGGAAATCCATTTACCATAGTTGAGATATAACGTTTCACAGGTTGGGCGGGACAAAAATTCTCGGATATCCTTACCGAGAATAATTTGATTGTGATATAAGCGATTGTTGGTTTCATTGCTTTTCACATAACAGAAGGTACCATCGTCTCGTTGTTCAATGCAAAATACGCGGCAATTTGGATCCTCCCAATAGTTTGCGACGGTCTCTTTCGTATATCTTAATCTCGGCCACTTTTTCATTAACAACCACCCTTTTATTGGTTAATCGAACAAAAGAATCGGTATTTTGGTATTTGATATGTCAAACTTCAAGTTAATTTACCACTAAACCATAAAAATGTAAAGGATAGAGGTGAATAAAATATAACTTATTTTTGCTCAGTTTTTTAGCGCAGTTTTTATTAAGGTGATTTCCGCTTCTTTATAGTTTCGTTAATATAAATAAAAAGCCAGAGCTTGGATCTCCAAACTCTGGCTTTTTTCAATTTGAACGGATTAAGCGCCTCCGATGGCTCGAATTCCATCCTCCTCGATAATCATGCTATTGGTACTGTCCTCGCTTTTGAGGCCAGAGCTGGTTTTACCATTTGGTTCGCTACCCGGCTTGACGGCCTTTTTTGCGTTTTTTTGTTCGTTGGTTGAATTGGTCATGTGCTTCACCTCCATAGTACCAGTATCTAGTATTTTCGGTTTCCCTATGCATCCCATTAAAATCCTTGCTTGGATCTGTTGCCCTTTAAAACAAGGAAGGCTGCCCAATCTAGGGCAGCCTTCCAGATGCAATGGGAACGATGGATCGATGGTTATACTAATTTTGAGATGATTTCCACAAATTTTTCTGGTGGGCTAATGGTCAAAAGATGCAGATACATGAGTTTGGGATTATCGAACAACCAGTGGGAATGAATGGCGCTGACCACGATTCCACTGTTGGTTAAGTAATTCGTAATCGCCGGAACTTCACTTTCGAGTAATACCATTTCGCCCGTGATCAAAGAATCGCCCTTTAAGTTAGGTGCTTCTATCTGAAACATGTGCTCCAAGGAATGAAACGGAGTACTTGCAATGGTGGCTTGGATGTCCTTACGTTTGACCGATAAGATACAAACGCTGCCTTCCATTTTGCCTTTGCCACCAATCATTTGCCCGAGCTTTTCACATAAGGGACTGAATTGATTTATCGCTTCCATCTGAATACCTCCGCACCATTCTATGACAGAGAAGCCTAGAATGCTCGGATAAAGATGGGTTTGATGGGCGTATGGAAGGGGTGCTGGAATGCTTGAGCATGTATTCGCTCGAAACATCCATTCAACTTTCTCGGAAAGCTCACCAAGAGCTAGGAATTCGCATATCTTACGATATGGCAGCTGGCAAGCATAGATACATAACCTAGGAAGGGAGGGTGTACTATGTGTGGTGCTTGCTGTCGTACCCGTTGTCGATGGTGTTGGTGTCCGTGTAGGTGTTGTTGGATGTGCTGTTGCTGGTGCCCGCACCGATGCTGTTGGGTTTGTCGCTGATCTTTAAACCTTAAGCAAGGAATCCTTCCCTAATAAAACGGGGAAGGATTCTTTAATTTTAAAAATTTTCCTTCGACGGAATGCGCACATGGAAAATAATCCGCAAAAGATGGTCTATACTAAGACAAGCAGTGTAATCACTGCAAAAAGGAGGATCCAACATGAGTTTTATCGGATGGATTATCATCGGTGCGCTCGCTGGATGGATAGCTAGTGGTATTACAGGAAACAACCGTAGAATGGGACCTGTCGCGAACGTAACCGTTGGCGTACTTGGCGGTCTTCTCGGTGGTTTCGTAATGAACCTGATGGGTGGCTATGGAATCAATGGCTTTACCTTCTGGAGCTTGCTCATTTCAGTGGTCGGCGCTACCATTTTTCTTTGGATTGCGAATGCCGTTTCCGGAAGAAGCACCGTAAAAGGATAACCAAAGCAAATCACATGAATTGCAGATTGTTACTGCGGGTCATGTCTTCAGTAGGAGCCTGTAGCGATCGGCTACAGGCTCCTTTTAACTGTTGGCAACGGCTACACGGTTACATAAATGAATGCTGCCGCAACGACGGCGCCAAAGAGATTAAATAGCATGTCCGTGTTGGTATCCTTTAGTCCATGCTGTGATTTGCTAGAGCTCTTTGACTTGACATCGTGGCTAAATTCCAGTAGTTCAAAGATGACACCCAAGGTATTGCCCAGCAGAAAGACGAACACCGCAAGAAAGAGCGGGGATCCACCCATGGTCAAGAAGTGATCCAGCAAATAAAAGAACAGCAAGGAAAAGGCGAAGGAACCATAGGCGTGGAGATAGCGATCAAAGGTGACGGAACGAAAGTACATCCGAAGGTACTGTCCCAAAAATCCACTGATGAAGGCGGCTGCCATAGCCAATAGGATCGACCAGTACGGCACCTGCAAGCGGAAGAACAAAATCCAGAGAACCAGCAGGGAAAAAAACAAACCGGTATTGGTGACCGCCTTTGCCCGCACGGTCTCTTTCTGCCGGAAGAGTTTGATACTGGAATAGCTTAGCATGCCGACAAATAGAACAAACAAAATGAGCGTCAACCAGAACATCAAACGACCTCACTCTCGTTTTTACTTCTCTAAAGAACTTAGGAAGGGTTTCTTCGGAGATCTCCAGTGGCTGGATTGTCGATCAGAACGCCCTGCTCGGTAAACCGGGAGCCGTGACAGGGGCAATCCCACGAGTGCTCTTGCGCATTCCATTTCAAGGCGCATCCCATATGGGGACAACGCCTTGGGGTGGGAGTGAGCAAGTTTACCGTGGCTTCCAAGGCATTGGCCGCCAGTTGAGGGCGCAGAATGGATCGAGATGGAGAAAACACCGCTGCATAGGGGGATTCTTTGCCCATCACTAGATCGGTGAGAATTCTTGCTGCCACCATGGAGGAAGTCATTCCCCATTTATTAAAACCCGTGGCCACGTAGAAGTTGGGTGTATTTTTCGAGTATTGCCCGATATAGGGAACCCCGTCTAAGGTCATGCAATCCTGCGTGGCCCAACGATATCGTTCTTTGGCCTCAGGATAGTGTTTCTGAGCAAAATCAACCAGTTCATCCCAGTTGCCGCCCTTCTTTCCGGTGCGATGATCACCACCACCAATGAGAAGTAAGTTCTGATAGTTACGAAAGGACATGCCTTTTTGTGCCTCATCTACATACATTCCGTTCACATCGGCTGCATTTTCTAAGGCTAAGACATAGGAGCGATGCTGGTATTGTTTTAAGAAGTAGCTTCCATGCTTATTAATGAAAGGGAAGTGGGTCGCCACTATGATTTTGTCGGAGGTAATGGTGCCATGGTTGGTGACGGCACCCCGATCCGTTAACTCTTGCACGCTTGTATTTTCATAAATATTTAGGCTTGGCATGATGGCAGCAACGAATTTCAGCGGATTAAACTGCGCTTGATTGGAAAAGCGGATGGCCCCGGCCGTGGAAAAGGGCAGAGGAAGCTGTTCTACAAACTCGGCAGGAAAGCCCAAGCGATCCACCGCTGCGACTTCGGATTCGATCTTATTGCGGTTATCCAAAGAGTAGACAAAGGCATCCTTCTCTTCGAAATCACAATCTAGGTCACGGCACAGCGTTCGGTATTCCTCCAGTGCGGCTTGATTGGCTTGCAAATATAGTTGAGCCGATTCCACCCCAAACTGGCGAATGAGTTTATCATATATCAACCCATGCTGTGAGGTAATCTTTGCCGTTGTGTTTTTCGTAATTCCACTGCAAACGGTGTCCGCTTCCACAAGGACATAGTTTACTCCGGCGTTTTGCAGCTGATAGGCGCAAAGAACGCCTGCCATGCCTCCGCCGATGATTAGGACATCCGTATGGATGGTTTGCTTTTGTGTCTTTTTACTTTTTAAGTTGGCTGTGGCCGACCAAACAGAATTCATACTATCACCCTACGTTATTATGTCTCCTCTGGATAAAATTATCAGAAATGTTTGTGCACCTAGGAAACTTTTTCGTCTTCATCCGTTGTATCCTGCCGCAAACAGAAGGGATCGTCGGTGAACGAGCAAAGGGCCCTGAAAATGGAAATGAAAATATAAAAAAACCGCCAGATAAGAAATGATTCCTTACCTGGCGGTTTCCTGTTTGATACTTTAGAAATTGGGGAAAGAAAGACAGGGTGCCATTATACTTCGACTTTGTTTTTGCCAAAGGTATGTAGGATGGTTTTTACATTGCATTCTCCCCAGATTGCTCCACCAAGGATCAACGCGGCTCCCAAAACTTGAACTGGTTGTAAAATTTCATGTAAGAATAGAACCGAAAAGGCCACCGCGGAAAGTGGCTCGAGGTAGCCGCAAATTGCAACGGTCTGTACGGGGAGCTTGTCAAACGAGGAAAAATATAGATAGCAGCCAATGCCAGTATTGATCAAGCCTAGGATGAGAATCGGAATCCAATCGCTGGGTGAAACTTGGATGGAAAACCCTTGTTTACAAAGGAAGAATAGGGCGACGGTGAAAAAACTGATCAGTAGTTGGAGCATGGAGTTTTCCAAGCCTGTAATGCTCTTTGCTTTCTTATTGAATATTACCATGACGGCAAACATGAGGGCAGACATCCCACCGCAAAACAGACCCCAAGAGCTTTTGCCTTCGAATGCAACCTGTCCGTTCACCAGGAATATGCCACACAAGACCACAACAAATCCGACAAGCTTTGGACGCGTGAGTGTTTCTTGGAACAGAAAGGGGGAGAGTACCATCACGATAATGGGCCCACAGTAGTAGGCCAGCGAAGCAATCCCAACTCCAATTTGCGCATAGGCCTCATATAAAAACATCCAGCTTGCCCCCATGGCGATACCTGAGCCGACCATGAACAAGGAATCGCGCTTGCTGCGAAGGAAGGTTAGGGTTTGGCGTGTAAAAAAGAAGATAATCAAGAGTAGAAGACTGCCGATAAGTGTTCGGAACAGGACAATTTCATAACTGGAAAGCGATATGAAGGTCGCGACAACTCCATTGGAACCAAAGAGGAGCAAGGAAAAAATGAACGTAGCATAGGTCTGTTTCACAAAACGATCTCCTTCTTGAACAATCATAATGATAGTGTAGCATAATTCTATAGAACACAAAAGAAAATCTTTCGCATGAAACTCTTAATTCAATCGTTGATATGCAAAAAGACCCTGTAACCATTGAGGCTACAGGGTTTCTTTCTAATCCGGGCGACAGATGTGTTAGCGTGTCTCAGGTCATGAAAGCGGAAATGAAAAACGTTTGTATATGTGGTCTCGTGTTTCAGCGACGATATATTCACCTGTTCTTGGTTGGCTTTGTTTACTTGAATAGGTTTCGTTCCTTTAGTGGTAAGTGGCGATTCTTGGAGGCGTTAGGCCATCGGAACACCAACTAGCCAGATTCACTACTTACTCGTTACCGCATTCGGAAATTTAGAATTTAAAATTTAAATTACATAGCACAGAACTTTCAGCAGAAACTGACGGGCCCAATAAAGCATCACTTACCCATAGCAATTAAGCTGTGCGATATGTGGTCAGCAAGTTCGTTCAAAGATAGGCGGATTTCCTTGCAAAGTTCTTCACAAAGAGTCTTCACTTCAGTATTCGCATCGGAAGAGCCAATAGTGACAGCTACCCTCGAGGCAAACGAATCACCAACACCACCGAGTTGTGCTTGAAAATTATCGTATAATTCCCAATCCATATTTTCACCTCCCTTCGCCCATACCATACCATTTTTAGCCATAAAGTACAAGGTGAAAAATAACCATACAATTTAATAAATCATTAATAAGTTTAAGAACGAAGGGCCTCTTAAAATTGTGAAAGGAGCTGCCCCAATGCAATCAATCAGTAACTGTGACTGCTAAAAGATGGTCAAGGCTAATCACGAAACCGCGCAGAAATGGCGCAGGTCGAACGCATATTTATGCTTTGCCGAGTAGCGAAGGCAATCGATTTCAATCGTGTGTTTTCTATGTTCGTTTAACTGCAATGGCTGGCCGGGTTTTGACGTGGACAAGCGCTGTCGCGCATGCCCTAAAGTGGCGAATATCAGAATAGAAAAACCGCCTCGGAACGGCAGTCCAAGGCGGCCAGGAAACTAGGTTAGTGTTTTTTTAATTCAAAAATTCTATCCCGAGTTGCGATGTAACCAGCTTTCCACTTTTTTGCGGCTGCTTCGTCATTGTCAGCTTTGGCACCTAAAAAACCAGTCTTAAAAACCTGCAGCTTAGTCTCTAGGAGCAAGATCGTACTTTTTTTGGTCAAAAAATTGTACCTCCAAGTATTCATTAATATATAGTATACCACACTTTGTTTTAATAAGCAAACTAGAGGAAGGTTTCATGGATTATGCGTATTTAAAAAGAAAAAGGCTGCCTTGGGATGGGGACCCGGCAATCGGAATTGTACTGCCTGTGGATCTTGGGTTGGAAGATGTAAAGTCTAAGGCCACTCAGACTGCTCAGTACCAGATAAAAAGCAGGATGATGATGGATCGGTTTTGGATTGAGGTAAAGGAAGATTAATCACGACAAGCATAAAAAAATGCAAAAAAATACCAGGGTCAGCCGCTACCCCGGAACTCCTTCAGTGCAGTCATCTACTGCTGACATGCTTCTGATCGTCGCCATAAAAGACTAAGTCGTCGATGTCGTTAAGATTCAATTTTACCATTCTCCATTTCCTTTCTCAAGATTCCGCAGGGGTGTAGGGTGAGACCGCCCCAAAGGGCGGTCTCCGAAAACCAATTAATTAGGCAACATATACGTTAACGGCGCGAAGCTTTTTGGAATTCTTGGGATCGGTCTCGGTATCAAAAGTAACCTTTTGACCTTCTTCCAAGCTTTTGTATCCGTTCGTACCCTGGATTGCAGAGAAGTGAACAAAAACTTCATCTCCGCCGTTGTCGTTTGAGATAAAGCCGAAACCCTTCTCGCTATTAAACCATTTTACAGTACCTTTATTCATCTTGGTACCTCCTCATAGATGTTATTTCGGCGATAAAAGAAAATAAAAAAACACACACTTTGTCCAATCAAAATGACAAAGTCTGTGAAGAAAATAATCATATGTTCGAAATACAATTATTATAATACATGAAATAATGTCTAAAGTCAAGAGAAAGTTTTAAGTTTGGTATGACAATTGATAATTGATTGTAAAAGAAGATAATACAGAAAGGATGATGATTGAGCAAACCTAGACATCGTTGGTGGGGGTATGTGAGGAATGTTGTATTGGTCAACACAGCAAATATAGTGTCGGTGGCACGGGGGGAGTTGGTTGCGCGCTGCACGGAGAAATACTATGCGGCACAATCGGACAATCTTCTTTAATGCAATATGATAAGATTATGCCGAATCGCTGAAAACTACATGGCTGACGGAACAATCCGTCGCACGACCGACCGTGTGTGATAATCTAAGCGAAAAGAGGGGTCCGGCGCAATTCCGGAAGCGTCTGCTGAATGCAGGCCGAAACAACTATAATTCGGCATCGGATGAAATAGTTCCGATGCCGAGTTTATTTAGTCACACAAGACGAGTTTGAGATCTATTATGTAGCAGGTACATCTACATGAAGTAATTGCAGCTCTCGTATAAAGCCGTCAGGGGTATTGCACTTCTGGCGGCTCCCCCTTTGGGTCGCTTACGCAAAGGAGCGTATCCGGCTCACAACCGGACGGTTCTCGGTTCAAATCCGAGACGGCCCACCAAGGACTCCAGCCGCGGATCTGAATATAATATATCGCAGAATCCGCGGGAACGAAAGCAGCTCAGAGTCGGAGCAATCCTTCCTCTGGTTTCTCACGCTTCTTTTTCTACGCTATAATATGTACTGAGGCCAAGTAGCCGCGGATTGTTTCACGAAGTTGCCCGTGGAGTTAAAAAACTCCCCCTTAGCTTATCGGCTTGGGGGCAGTTTTTGCGGTTTTCTCATAGACACAACTCGCCACAAATTTACCTATACTATAGAGAGGTGAGTTTAGTGAAGAGCGAGGAGTTTTGGCCAGGGGAAAAGGTTTATATCTTGAATAACGATGAAGGGGTAAGCCCTGGTAAAGTTGGATTAATCTTAAACAAGTGGCGTGATACGCTTTATTTAATAAGAGCTAAAGATGATTCATTTCGTTTTTTGGACGCTACCGAAATTAGTTCTATAAATCCGGAACGACATAATATAAAGGTTGGAGAGATCGTAAAAGTGACAACAAGTAAGCATAATCATCCATATGCAAGAGAGGGTGATTTGTTTCGAGTTTATAAGATTGTGGAAGATGTGGATTCATATGAAGCAAACGTCAATGGGGGTACCTACTTCTTCAACAACATGGAGCTAGCTCATTTTATGTAGTTCCTTTATGTCAATAAATTACCCCTCCTTGGCTTTGCGAAGTTGTCCCATTTTGGGTCATGGATCCAGGTGTGATATATTGGAAGAATTCATAAAAAGTGTTTTGAGATCGTAAAGGTCAACAAAAGGGCAAAGCATCTAAAAAAGAATACAAAGAAACCCTGTAACCATCGAAGTTACAGGGTTTCTTTCTGGTCCGGGCGACAGGATTCTAACCTGTAAGAGAAACTAGTAAAGCCGTTGATACAGAAGGCGTTATTATTTTTCGTGTGCAATTTCGTGTGCAATCAAGCTCTCAAAATACCCGTCTATTGTTTTCACATCTGCTGTTTTTCCTCGTCCATTGTATGTTGATATACGGTTTTAAGCATGTTGTTTGTGGCGTGTCCCATGCGTTCCATAGCGTATTTATCCGGTATACCTATGGGCTAGCATGACCGATGCGTTAGCGTGCCTCAGGTCGTGAAAACGGAAGTGCTGCAGCCCATTTTCTTTGCATAGCTTGGAAAAGCGCTTGTAGATGTGGTCTAGTGTTTGAGTGACGATATATTCACTGGTTCTTGGCTGACTTTCGATAAGCTTCTGAATGTATGGTGGAACCGTCAACGTCCGTTTGCTTGAATAGGTTTTCGTTCCTTTGCTGACCGGTTGTCTATCCACCATCACGACAGCCTCTTTAATCGTTATCGTATCACCAGTGTATGCATCCCAACGCAAGCCCTGTATTTCAGAAGAGCGCAATCCTAGCCAGATAGAAAGATACACAGGAAGCTCAACCGTTGTTCCTTTCACAAATTGAAGCATTCGCTGTATTTCCGTCTTGTCAGGTATTTTAGCTTCGCACTTGATTTTTTGCGGAAGGGTGGTACGAAGTATCAAGCTAGGGTGGTACTCCTTTAAAACGGAACACAGAAGGCCGTGGATGTTGCGGACGTACTTTGGAGATTTCTCCTTCGCCATGCTGTTTATCTCTCGTTGTACTTTTTCTTGTGTGATTGTTCGCAAGGGTGATTTCATTAGTTTTTGAAGGTCGTTCTTTTGCATCCGTTTGTATTCGGCCACGATTGATGGAGCGAGTACACTGTCCTTGCTTTCGATATAACGCTTGTAGGCTTCTTCCAACGTAATAGACAAGGGGTCTTTGTTATATTGCGCCGTGCCTTTGAGTATGCTTGCAGCCTTTTCAATCGCATCCAATTCAGTTGGTTCTGTTATTCCAATTCGCTTTCCATCAACGGCAATTTGAATTCTCCAACTTCCAGAAGGCAATTGTTGAGCCTTTGGCATTTTCATCTTGCTTTGTCCTCCCATAATATGTTAATATGAGAGGGTGATAGGCTCGTCAAAACTTATCACCCTCACAACCGCTCTTGGTGTTACAGCACCAGGGGCGGTTTTATTTATTTTTTTTCTTATTTTATAATAAAGCTTTTTTCACAATCCGAAGCATTATCCTTGAATGGAAGACCAGGTTATAAGAACCGCTTGGTGTCAATAATGAAAATGATGTGGAGGAATGAGGGCAATAAAAAACCGCCCCAAAGGGCGGTCGTGGTTTAGGATAGCTGTACGTTTATTGCGCAAAGCTTATTACGATCCTTTGGATCGGGTTCAGTTTCAAAAGTAACCTTTTGACCTTCGTCCAAACTTCTGTACCCATTACCCTGAATTGCAGAGGAGTGAACAAATACATCTTCTCCGCCTTTTTCGTTGCTAATAAAGCCGAAGCCTTTTCAGAGTTGAACCATTTTACAGTACCAGTTTCCATATCGGTACCTCCTTGAAGAAATTATCGGCCACATTAGAACAAAGCCATGGAATTGTATGACTGAAACAACCAATATTGCCGACGTACATGAGCTAAACGCCCGTTATATCCAAAGAGGCTGATGAAATAGACCAATTTATTGATCAAGTCACAGATAGCCAAATGCGGCAGATCATTCACATGAAATACCTTAGGGGTATGAGTTGGCGGCAGGTTGCAAGGCACCTTGGAGGTGGCAATACCGAGGACTGCGTTAGGAAGAAAGTCGTAAGATTTTTCTAGAAATAAAAGTTGTCCGTTTTGTCCGGTTTGCAGGTGCTATAATGCTAACATGGATACATAGCAAACCTGTGCACTCATGAAATTCCCTCTTTTACTGAACTCGCTGAAAACTGCATGCCCGGCTGAAACATTGGACTAACATGTGTGATAATCTAAGCGGGACAACGATGAACCACCTACCACAATCCGGTAGGTGGTTTGTTTTGATTGAATGTGATAACATCACTGTTTTCTAAACAAGATATGATAAAATCATAGCATAGCTCAAACAACACTCTCTTTTCCTTACTCAAGCCGTCAGAGGTTGCCCGCCTTTGACGGCCCTCTTTTGCAATAATGACAAGGAATCCATGGAACCCTTGGAGCAGTCCTTTTCTTTTTACTTTTAGACCGTCCATATGCACGGCTTATGTTATGTCTGAAGCTAGGTGACATCATGACATAATACAATTACTTGCCATGCCAAAATTCGCTTTGGAACAGTCGGCATATATTGTGGGTGGTTTCCGAAGATTACAACTAAATTTCGATTCGCGATACTATCCGTGAACGCAAGTCTATTTGGCAACGTAACACGTGTTGAATTCGCAATACTAAGCTGAAGCAAGCCGTCACTGCTTATTAAATTTTTATCAAAATAATCAACTATGACATTTTGGGCCGGGTTATATCGTGTAATGACCAGTGCACGATATTGAGGCGGATAAATCATATGCACTGGGACGTTTGGATCATAGAATCCAGTAATATAGTTGCCTACAGTAATTGAAGCGCAATTTACAAAGTATGTACTTGGCTCTACAATGAAATTAACGGCACTTCTGCTTCCGATTTCTAATTTCATTATTTTCACACAGCCGGAAGGAGGTTGTGAATTTGTCCAGAAATTTTCAATACTAACTACTCTTCCAGTAATAGATTTAAACGCACCCATTTTGATTCCTTCTCCCAATAAATCATTTTTGCTATGTACTTGTTAATAATATATTCTCGGGTTTGCTAAAAGTGAGAAACTCGAACACGGAGCAATCAGTAGATTTGCTGCATAAGGTTCCGCCGAACTTACTTCATAAAGAGGCGGAATAAATGATGCAGTCTTTGGTCGGAAGTGCTCCTATATCAAACTGAACGCGAAAAAGACCAAAACCCTATAATGGGTTTTGGTCTTTTTTCTTGCCTGAATTGAGGTTATTTAATAGGCTAAGGGTTAAGTCCCCATCCGTATTACTTCTGCCGACGTTTTTCTTTCGCAAATTTGCGCGCATTTTTCATGCCGCCGACCTCCTGAAACATACGCTCAAGCTTTTTGACTTCGATTTGTTTGGAATTCAGACCGTCGTAACCGGCTTCCTGCTTCAGCTTGAAATAGCTGTTCAGGCGGCGCTGATCGATCACACCGTCGGACAGAGCCTGTCGCACCTCACAGCCCGGCTCGTTGGTATGGGTACAGTTGGCGAATTTGCAACCGGCTGCCAGCGTCTCGATATCATCAAAGGATTTAGACAGATCCACGCTTTCCGCACCCAGTTCACGCATACCCGGTGTGTCGATGACTGCACCACCACATGGCAACGGAAACAGCTCACGGCCCGTAGTTGTGTGCCTGCCCTTGTCTGCCTTTCCAATTTCACCGGTGGCAAGAACCTCCGTGCCCATTAGTTTGTTGATGAGCGTGGATTTTCCTACGCCGGAGGAGCCGATAAAGGCGGCAGTAGTGCCCGGTTTCAGATAAAGCCCCAGCTTTTTCACAGCATCACTTTCATAGACCGAGGTGGTAATGACATCGGAAAAAGAGGAGACGCGTTCCACCTGCGAAACAGCTTGAGACAGATCCACACACAGGTCGGCCTTCGTCAAAATGATCACCGGGGTTGCTCCGCTGTCCCAGGCTACGGAAAGGTAGCGTTCCAGACGGCTTAGTTTAAAGTTGTGGTTAAGCGACATACAGAGAAACACCGTGTCGATATTCGCCGCCACCGGTTGAGCCTGGTCGCTGACACCCACCGCTGTTCGCAGAAAGATGCTCTTTCGGGTCAGAACATGATGAATCAGGGCATTGCCATCCGCATTCGGAGAAATCATCACAAAATCACCGACCGTGGGGAACTTGGCAAGCTCCTTCGTTTCATGGCGCAGCTTGCCCGAGAGTTCCGCCTGCCGTTCGCCGGAGGCGGTGACGATTTTGTAAAGACCCCTGTATTGGGCGGTAATACGGGCAAGGGACAGCTCTGGATAAAGAGATGCCTCGTTTTCAAATCGGTTGCTGAGACCGTATTTCATTAATAAATTCAAAGTAAAACCTCCTATGTTGATCCCTGTATAGGAAGGAGGCATTGATTGTTATTTTTTCAAGGCCTCCTTCCGCATGACACTCTCCGTTTTGATAGTTTTGTTTTTCATAAAGCACTTTCCTTTCAAACTTAATTTTATCACTAAGCGCGGTGTTTCCTCGCCGTGTATAAACACAATACTCAATGCGTATGGCTACAGATAATGCTCATAAGCCTCCCCAAATGGCTTATAATAATTTCATGTATAAAATAGGATATGGCATACCTTGCTCATCCGTCTCAGTTCTTTTGTAAACATAAAATCCTACATGTTCATAAAACCCTTTTGCTTGCGGGTTTTGTTCATTTACCCCTAACTTGTTAATTGAATACTCCTTAATACCGTATTCCATTAATTTCTTTCCCAGGCCACGTCCACGTTCTTTTGGTGCTATAAATAACATCTCAAGTTTTTGTTCAGCTATTCCCATAAATGCAATTGGAATACGGTTCTCATCCTCGGCAATAATTAAATGAGAGATATCCGTTAATGCCTGTGGAACGTACTTTTGAATATTGTTTATCTCTACGTCAGATAAAAACAAATGAGTTTCTTTCACAGAATCTTTCCATACCTTCACAAGTTGTTCTATCAGTATGGAATTTCTATCTCTAACCTTAATGATGTTCATGCGTTCTCCTGATAGTAATATAAATAATCTTCGGTTACTGTCCTCTGTATAAACATAATGAGCAGCTTATTTATGAATCCGCATCTTCACGGGCAACTGGAATATAAATCATTTTCAATGGAATCATCTTGCGATACTTTTCACTCAGATCATCATAGTACTTCAAAATCAAATCCACAAGCTCTGTACCATTAATACCTCTGATAATTGGGGTGCTTTCGAGATACTTCTGAGCATTCTTACTTAGTAGAGTGTACCCGTATTGTTTACCCCTAAAGCCGGCTCCTTCGAACCGAAGGGGTGAGGAGCATGGCGCACGCCAGGCAGACCGACAAGACCCCGCAGAGGAGAAAGCAGGTATTCACCCCCATGAGCTCGGCGAAGGCTCCGCCGAAGAGCAGCCCCAGGGGAGAGGCAAACAGACTCACGCTGTAGGTGAGGGAGAGCACCCGCCCTAAGTACTCCCCGGGAACATTGCTCTGGAGGATGGCAGTTCTCAGTCCGTAGAAGAAGGGCAGAGTCAGCCCCATGAAGACCGACAGGAAGATAAACAGCCGCAAGCCGCCGGGTGGCAGCAGCCCAGTGATGACGAGGCCCAGGCCGTATAGCCCGATGGAGGCCGTTATGCCCCCCAGCCTGCGAATCCTGTTTCCCAGCAGACTCAGCAAAAAGGCGCCGAGAAGCGTGCCCGAGGAGAAGGCGATCTCCACCATGCTGGACTCGGAAATGCCGCCTCCAAAATAGTCCATGGTGATGAGGGGATACATGGAGCCGACGGGGAAATAGATGAAGGCGTACAGCGTGCTGATGACCATGACGGCAAAGAGCCCGGGCACCCGCCGGAGCATTTGAAAGCCCTCCTTGGTGTCCTGCCAAATGTGCAGGGCGGCGCGCTCCCCCTCGATGGCATAGCGGGCGATGGGGAGCAGGGCGACAATGGTGATGGCCACCGCCGCTCCGGCTACGTCCAAAAGGATGATTGCGCTTAAATCCCATAAATTGTACAGGAAGGCGGCCAGGGCGGGGCTGAGGACCAGAGAAATTGATTCGAAGCCCTGGGTAATGCCGGCGCAGCGGGTCAGCGATTCCTTGGGCACGATGGTGGGCACCACCGCGTTGAAGGAGGGGGTATGAAAAGCCGCCCCCGCCGAGCGCAGGCAGAGCACGATAAAGATGAGCCAGAGGGGAAGCTCACCAAAGGCGGCGGCCGCCGCTAAAATCAGAGCACAGAGGGCGATGCCCAGATCGGCAAGGATCAGAATCTTCTTTCTGTCAAAGCGGTCAATAAAAACCCCGGTAAACAGCCCTAGCACGGCTCGGGGCAAGAAGCCTGCCAAGGTGGACAGGGTGACTAC
Source organism: [Clostridium] viride DSM 6836 (assembly GCA_000620945.1). GTDB lineage: Bacteria > Bacillota > Clostridia > Oscillospirales > Oscillospiraceae > Evtepia > Evtepia viridis. Next base: position 598,238 of record JHZO01000004.1, read on the forward strand.
CGTGGGCGACAGGGTCGTCTGCGTGAGGTACCAGACGATGGACATTTGTAGAATGGAGCTGGTAAGCATGGACACGGCCTGTCCCACTCCGAGGAGGACAAACTTGGCTTTCCAGTTGTTCATGGGACCTCCTATATGACGGCGTACTTTTTACTATAGTGGCAAGCCCCGCCGCTGTCAATGCCGTACCCTTCCTTAGCCTTGGAGGCTATCCGACTTTTGAATGATAAGGGGTCAGGCACTATGCCACTATCTATAATATTATTTTTTCTGAATTACTCATATATTCTCCGGTGTGTTTTTGCAAACTTCTTATTATTGCTAAAACACGCAATATAATAAACCCTACTCAAGAGTAGTCTCCTAGTAAAAACTACAACATTATAGCATAATTTGGAAAATTTGCAAACGGTAACTCCACCTTACCGTAATGGTTTGGGAGAGGTTTTTGTTCCCCACATAAAAAATCCCCTCCAAGCCATGGCGGCGTGAGAGGGGGGATAAACGAGAGGATGTCTAAATCACAGTGAAGACGCCAGGTGTGGGGGAATAACGTGATGAAAAAGTCGTGTGCAATTTCGTGTGCAATTTGGTGTGTTTTAGTGTGCACACGACATAAAACATCCGTTACAGTTGTAAGTGCTTTAGAACACTCAAACCGTTGATATACAAAGGAAAAAGCCCGTAACCGTTGAGGTTACGAGCTTCTCTTTATGGTCCGGGCGACAGGATTCGAACCTGCGGCCCCCTGGTCCCAAACCAGGTGCCCTACCAAACTGGGCCACGCCCGGATACTACCCACACCAGTGGGGGATGCTTTGTGCATTCAAGTAAGCTCATGTATTATATCCCATTTTTAGGTTAATTGCAAGCACTAAATAGGTTTGACCGCGGGAAATTTCCGTGATACAATGGAAAATAAGTGACTTTGGCGCTGAAAGGAAGGATTGTATGAATCAAACGGAACTGCGAAGCTGTGAGACGATTGCGGCAAAAGGAAGACTTTTGGGCTTAGATATGGTGTATCGCTGCGCTTCGGGACATTTGGGCGGCTCGTTCTCCGCCATGGACCTGTTAACGGTACTTTATTTTAGAACCATGCGCAATCTTGATGCGAAAAACCCGAAAAATCCCAAGCGAGATCGCTTCGTGCTTTCGAAGGGACACTGCACCCCTGCGCTCTATGCAATCTTGGCACAGCGTGGTTATTTCCCCGAAGAGGATTTGAAGCTCTTTCGCAGCATAAATGGTCATCTGTCTGGTCATGCGGAGATGCGTCATGTTGCCGGTGTGGACATGTCTACCGGTTCACTGGGACAAGGCGTTTCCACGGCAGTTGGTATGGCGTTGGCAGGCAAGCTGGATCAAGCGGACTATCGGGTGTATACCTTGCTTGGCGATGGCGAATTGGCCGAAGGCCAGGTTTGGGAAGCAACCATGAGTGCAGCCAAATATGCCTTGGACAAGCTCTGTGTGATTGTTGATGTGAACGGCTTGCAGATTGATGGCAAGACCGACGATGTTATGCCCACGGAACCCTTGGATCAAAAGTTTGCCGCCTTTGGCTTTCATGTCCTGAAAGTGGATGGACATGACCTGGAAGCAATTGAGGAAACCTTTAAGAAGGCCGAAACCCTAAAGGGAGCACCTACGGTGATTCTCGCCCGCACGGTGAAGGGCAAGGGAGTTTCCTTTATGGAAAACGATGCCGGTTGGCATGGTAAGGCGCCCAATGCGGAGCAGTATCAAACGGCGCGGGAAGAGCTTCTCGCCAAATTGGCAGAACTGGAGGGCAAGTAATATGGCAGAAAAAATAGCAACGCGTGCGGCCTATGGTCAGACCTTGGTCGAGATTGCAGAAGAGGAGACCAACCTGGTGGTGCTGGATTCCGATTTGTCCGGTTCTACCATGACCAAAGACTTTTCTAAGGCCTATCCCGAGCGCTTTTTTAACATGGGCATTGCTGAAGCGAATATGATCGGTACCGCAGCTGGTTTGGCTGCCTGCGGGAAAAAGCCCTTTGCCAACTCCTTCGCCATGTTTGCAGCGGGTCGCGTTTGGGAGCAGATTCGCAACAGCGTCGCATATACCCATTTAAATGTAAAGGTGATTGGCTCACACGGCGGTTTATCCGTGGGTGAGGACGGTGCGACCCATCAGTGCATTGAAGATTTGGCCATTATGCGAGCCATTCCGGATATGATGGTCTTGTGTCCCTGTGACGGGAATGAAATGCGTCAGGCGGTTCGCGCTCTGGTGAACTACGATGGACCGGCCTACATGAGATTAGGACGTTTGGCGGTGGAGACCGTAACAGACTCCGTTCCCGATTACCGCTTTGAGCTTGGGAAGGGTGCCATCCTGCGGCAGGGCAATGATGTCACCATTGTTGCCGTTGGCATGATGGTGCAAATGGCGCTGAAAGCTGCGGAGCTCTTAGCGCAGGAAGGCATTTCGGCTCGCGTGATTGATATGCATACGATTAAACCGCTGGATGGGGACATCTTGCTGGCGGCGGCAAAGGAGACCGGTGCATTGGTCACTACCGAGGAGCACAATATCCTGGGCGGTCTTGGCGGTGCCGTTGCGGAGTTCCTTTCCCTAAACCATCCGGTTCCTGTGGTTCGCCACGGGGTAGAGGATCAATTCGGGCGCTCCGGTAAGGCGGAAGAGGTTCTGGTGGCTTACGGCTTGACTCCAGAAGGCATCGTGGAAAAGGCAAAACAGGCCATTTCCTTAAAACAGAAATAAACTTATAAAAACGCCTCGAACTAAAAAGTTCGGGGCGTTTTTTCCCCTCTCGGAGAAAGTACACAGAGGGAGGACATAAAATAAGATGAAATCCTGATATTATGGTGAATTGACGCTAAAAAAGAAACGTAGTATAATTGAGCTACAAAATTAAAGTGGCGTTTGTGACTGACGGAAGTGGGTTACCACATGGGAGCAATCAGCCAGGTAAGCAAGCCGACCGTCTGGGCAGTTCGATTTCCAATGTAACAGGGAAGAGGACTGTCCATTTTGGCTTTCAAAGATGGAATAAGGGGATGTAAGGTATGAAAAAAATTGCAATTCTCATGGGCAGCGACAGTGATTTACCAGTGGTCGAAAAAGCAATGGAAACCCTTAAAGCATTCGAAGTACCCTATGAAGTTCACATCTATTCTGCGCATAGAACCCCCGAGGAGGCCAGAGCCTTTTCCCAATCCGCACGAGAGAATGGCATTGGTGCGATCATTGCCGCGGCCGGCAAAGCAGCTCATTTAGCAGGAGCCTTGGCAGCCAACACCACCTTGCCCGTCATTGGCATCCCGGTCAAGTCGTCGACCCTCGACGGTCTAGACGCACTCCTTTCCACGGTGCAGATGCCCGCCGGCATTCCGGTTGCTACGGTTGCCATTGATGGAGCTGCCAATGCGGCGCTGCTTGCCATTCAAATTCTTGCAGTCAGCGATGATACCTTAGCAAAGAAGTTGGATGCGGCCCGTGTCGAAGAAAGAACCAAGATCTTGGAGAAGAATGCAGCCCTGGAACAGAAGTTGAAAGGCTAATCCCAATATAATCAAATGAATATTACTTCTTTGGAGGATCAGACAATGAATACAACGCTCATCTATCAGGGAAAAACAAAAGACGTATATAAGTTGGAGACCGGCAACTATCTGTTGAAGTTTAAGGACGATGTCACGGGCGAAAACGGCGTGTTTGACCCCGGTGCCAATACGGTGGGCTTACAGATCGAAGGCGTTGGCAAGGTGAACCTTCGGATGTCCATGTACTTCTTTGAAAAGCTGAAGGAAGCTGGCATTAAGACCCACTTTGTGAGCGCCGACCTTGACCAAGTAACCATGGAGGTTTTGCCTGCAAAGGTGTTTGGTAAGGGCTTGGAAGTCATTTGCCGTCATAAGGCTGTGGGCAGCTTCCTGCGTCGCTACGGGGACTATGTTGAAGAAGGTGCCGATCTGCCGGCTTACGTGGAGACGACCTTTAAGGACGATGACAAGGGAGATCCCCTGGTGACCAAGGATGGTCTGGTGGTTCTTGGGGTTATGACCGAGGCACAGTATGATGCTATGAAACTCATGACACAGAAGGTTACCAAAGTGGTCGCAGATTGCCTTTTAGAAAAGGGTCTGGTTCTGTACGATATTAAGTTCGAATTTGGATATGATGAGCAGGGAGATGTGATGCTCATCGATGAAATTGCTTCCGGTAATATGAGAGTCTATCAGAATGGGCAGTATGTCCAGCCGATGACCTTATCGGAGCTGTTTTTCGCATAAGTTTCCTTCGCAAATAGCCAAGAATCAATAGGGGCCAAAGAAAACGATAGGGCAGCAACTGATAAAAATTCAGGAGGGAAATCCAATATGGGCGGTTTTTTTGGGGCAATTTCCAAGCATGATTGTGTGCTTGATGTGTTTTTCGGAACGGATTACCATTCACACTTAGGCACACGCCGTGGAGGCATGGCAGCATACGGAGCAGAGGACGGATTTCAGAGAGACATACACAACATTGAAAATTCTCCGTTCCGCACCAAGTTTGATGGGGTAACGGAGGAAATGAGTGGCAATGTTTGCATTGGCTGCATCAGCGATACCGACCCACAGCCACTTCTGGTGCGTTCCGGCCTGGGAACCTATGCCATCTGCGTGGTGGGAATCATTCACAATGCGGAGGACTTAATTGGGCGAATTTTGGACAAGGGTGGCTATCACTTTGAGGCCATGACGGGCGGAAAAGTGAATGGGACGGAATTGGTTGCCGCACTCATCAGCCAGAAAGACAGTTTTGCGGAGGGAATCCGCTACGCTCAAAATGCCGTACAAGGAACCGCCTCCATCCTGATTATGACCGAGGATGCACTCTATGCGGGGCGCGACTTTTATGGCCGACTCCCCATTCATATTGGTAAAAGTGAGGATGGGCACAGTGTCTCCTTTGAGTCCTTTGCCTATCAAAAGCTGGGTTACCACGATGAATATGAACTTGGCCCCGGAGAAGTCGTGAAGATTACCGCCGACTCCTATGAAACCTTGTGTGAGGCCGGGAACGAGATGAAAATCTGTGCCTTCCTTTGGACCTATTATGGGTATCCCAACTCCAATTACGAAGGCGTGAACGTTGAGGTTATGCGCAATCGCAACGGAAAAATCCTGGCAAAGACCGACAAGGAAAAAGGAAACTCCATGGATATCGATTACGTGAGTGGCGTTCCCGACTCAGGAACCCCCCATGCCATCGGGTACGCCAACGAGAGTGGAATTCCTTTTGCCCGTCCCTTTATCAAGTATACTCCCACTTGGCCCAGAAGCTTTATGCCCACCAGCCAGCAAGAGCGCAACAAGGTGGCCAAGATGAAACAAATTCCCGTGCATGAGCTCATCAACGGGAAGAAGCTTCTCTTTGTGGACGATAGCATTGTGAGAGGAACTCAGCTGCGGGAAACCGTGGAATTCTTGTATGAAAACGGGGCCAAGGAAGTCCATATCCGCTCTGCTTGCCCTCCCATTATGTATGGTTGTAAGTACCTAAACTTCTCCCGCAGCACCTCCGAAATGGAGCTCATTGCCCGCCGCACCATTATGGAGCTGGAAGGGGAAGAGGGCCTGGAGCACTTGGATGAATACGCCGATGGTAACACGGAACGCGGCAAGAAAATGCGGGAAAAGATTTGCGAGTCCTTGCATTTTACCACGCTGGAATACCAGTCCTTAGAGGGGCTCATTGAATCGATCGGAATTGATCCTTGTAAGGTTTGTACCTATTGTTGGAATGGAAAGGGGTAAGACCAGTGATGAATTCAGAATCCAACAGCTATGCAGCCGCCGGAGTAGACATTACGGCCGGGTATCGTGCCGTGGAACTGATGAAAGCGCATATTGCAAAGACCTTGATTCCGGGGGCTTCTTCGGATATCGGCGGCTTTGGTGGCCTGTTCGAGCTTGACGTTGAGGGCATGAAAAAGCCTGTCCTAGTCAGCGGAACCGATGGGGTCGGAACCAAGCTCAAGCTTGCATTCCTCATGGACAAGCACGATACCGTGGGCATTGACTGCGTGGCCATGTGCGTGAATGACATTGTTTGCTGTGGCGCAAAGCCCTTGTTCTTCCTGGACTATGTGGCCCTAGGCAAGAATGTTCCGGAAAAGGTTGAGGCCATCGTAGCCGGTGTAGCAGAAGGTTGCGTGCAGGCTGGTTGCGCCATTGTGGGCGGGGAAACCGCCGAAATGCCGGGCTTCTATCCGGAAGAAGAATATGATTTAGCGGGTTTTTCCGTTGGAATAGTTGACAAAAGCAAGATTTTTGATAAAAATACCATAAAGGCTGGCGATGTGATTCTTGGGTTGCCCTCGTCGGGCGTTCACTCCAATGGCTTTTCTCTGGTACGAAAAGTGCTTGGCGTGGAAGGTCGCGACCTGAAGGCTCCCATGCAGGAGCTTGGTGGGGCGACCTTGGGGGAAACCCTCCTCACACCGACTCGGATCTATGTCAAAAGCATCTTGGCACTAGCAAACGAGGTTTCCATCAAATCCGTTTCCCACATCACAGGTGGTGGATTTTATGAGAACATTCCCCGCAGTCTGCCTAAGGGAATGACCGCTAAGATTACCGAGTTGGCCGTTCCGATTCTCCCAATTTTTCGACTAATTGAGACCCTGGGAGCCATTCCACGGAAGGAAATGTTTAATACCTTTAACATGGGCATTGGCATGACCATCGTGGTTTCCCGTGATGAGGCAGGAAAAGCCATGGCGGTCTTGCGATCGGTGGGAGAAACTCCCTATATTTTGGGTGAGATTGTGGAAAGCGAAGAGGGCGTTCTTCTATGCTAAAAGCCCGAATTGCTGTGCTCGTCTCCGGTGGAGGGACCAATCTGCAAGCGCTCCTTGACGCACAAGAGGCCAGTGTCCTCAAGCATGGGGAAGTGGCCCTCGTGGTTTCAAACAATGCCAATGCCTATGCCTTGGAGCGTGCGAGACAAGGCGGCATTGAAGCAATTGCCTTACCCAAAACGGAGTATCCTACGCAAGAAGGCTTTGAAACAGCATTGCGAGAACTTCTCGCGGCACGCGGGATTGATCTGATTGTTCTGGCAGGGTTTATGCGGATTCTCAGCGAGCGGTTTACCGCCAGCTATCCACGGCGTATCCTCAATGTCCACCCGGCACTCATTCCCTCCTTTTGTGGGAAAGGTTTTTATGGCCTCCGCGTGCATGAAGCGGCCCTCTCCTATGGGGTAAAGCTGACGGGGGCAACGGTTCATTTTGTGAATGAAATCCCGGATGGGGGAGAAATTATCTTACAAAAGGCGGTGCCGGTACGCAAGGGAGATACACCCGAAACCTTGCAGCGCCGCGTGATGGAGCAGGCAGAATGGAAGATACTGCCTCGCGCCTGCGAGTTGGTATGCAAAGAAATTCAGAAGGAGAGATGCGCCGAATGAATACGCAAACCTTAGATGAAATTCTGACCCAAAATGCCTATCCTGGACGTGGCATTGTGCTTGGAAAAACCGAGGATGGGGAACACTCGGCTGTGGCATATTTTATTATGGGACGCAGTGAGAACAGCCGTAACCGTATCTTTTCGAAGACCGAAGACGGAATCCGCACCGAAGCGTATGATCCTTCGAAGCTAGAAGACCCTTCCTTAATCATCTACCATCCAGTTCGTACCGTCGGGGATGCTTTGGTCGTCACCAATGGCGACCAAACGGATACGGTTCGTGATTTCCTCGTAAAGGGCGAAAGCTTTGCAGCGGCGCTTTGTACACGAGAGTTTGAACCTGACGCACCACATTTTACCTCTCGCATTTCGGGCATTCTTCAGGCGGATGGAAGCTATCAGCTTTCCATTCTGAAAAGTGCGGATGCAATGGGGAGTGCTTGCAATCGGCACATCTTTTCCTACGAGGCGCTGCCTGGCATTGGCCACTTCATACATACCTATCAGAAGGATGGAACCCCCTTGCCTGCCTTTTCTGGGGAGCCAAGAAGAGTGAAGATTCCCAATGACTGTGAAGACTTTGCGGCTCTGCTTTGGAACAGCTTGAATGCGGACAATAAGATTTCCCTGTACGTCCGCTATTGCCATTTGCAAAGCGGTGCGGTGCAGGAGAAGATCATCAATAAGCATGGAGGAAGAGCATGAAAAAGTTTGAGCTGAAATATGGCTGTAATCCCAATCAAAAGCCAGCCGAGATTTACATGGAACACGGTAAGGAGCTGCCCATTGAGATTTTAAACGGCCGCCCCGGCTACATCAACTTTTTAGATGCCTTCAACAGCTGGCAGCTGGTGAAAGAGCTGCGTGAGGCCCTTGGCCTGCCCGCTGCCACCTCCTTTAAACACGTCAGTCCAACCTCCGCTGCGGTGGGAAATCCTTTGTCGGAGGTGCTCCAGAAAGCTTGCTTTGTAGAGGATATTGAGGGACTGAACGATTCGCCCATGGCCTGCGCCTATGCCAGAGCACGGGGAACCGATCGTATGTGCTCCTACGGTGACTGGATCGCCCTCTCCGATGTTTGCGACGTGACAACCGCACGGATCATCTCTCGCGAGGTTTCGGATGGCATCATTGCCCCTGATTTTGAACCAGAAGCTTTGGAGCTTCTCAAGGCAAAGCGCGGGGGGAACTATGCCATTGTCAAGATTGATCCCACCTATGTGCCGGATCCCATCGAGCGCAAGCAGGTCTATGGTGTGACCTTCCAGCAGGGCAGAAACGACTTTGCAATTCACGAGGCACTGCTCCAGGAAATCGTAACCGAGAACAAAGAGATTCCTGAGAGTGCCAAGCGTGATCTGATCGTTGCCCTCATTACGTTAAAATACACGCAGTCCAATTCGGTCTGCTATGCCGTGGATGGACAGGCCATCGGCGTGGGTGCCGGTCAGCAGTCCCGGATTCACTGCACCCGTCTGGCCGGACAGAAAGCAGATACCTGGCAGTTGCGCCAACATCCCAAAGTCTTACAGCTTCCGTTCTTAGATCAGATTCGCCGTGCCGATCGGGATAACACTATTGACCTGTATCTCTCGGAGGATGACAGCGACGATGTCTTAGGAGAGCAGAATTGGAAGAAGTGGTTCAAAACGCGTCCCGAACCCTTTACCAAGGAAGAAAAGCGCGCTTATCTGGACACGATCCGTGGCGTTTCCTTAGGCAGTGATGCCTTTTTCCCCTTTGGAGATAACATTGAACGAGCACACCGCAGCGGTGTTTCTTATATTGCTCAGCCCGGTGGTTCCGTGCGTGACGATCACGTGATTGACACGTGCAATAAGTATGCAATGGCCATGGCCTTTACGGGTATGCGCCTATTCCATCACTAATGAGGTGATCGAGTTATGAACGTAATGGTCATCGGTGGTGGCGGCCGTGAGCACGCCATCATTAAAAGTTTGCGAAAAAATAAATCCATAACAGACCTGTATGCCCTTCCTGGAAACGGCGGCATTGCTCTGGATGCGACCTGCGTGGCCATCGGTGCAAAGGAGATGGATGCCATCACCTCCTTTGCTGCCGAGAAGGGCATTGATTTTGCCGTGGTTGCTCCGGACGATCCCTTAGTACTCGGTGTGGTTGATGCCCTGGAGGCCATTGGCATTCCTTGCTTTGGGCCCAATAAAGCTGCCGCCATATTGGAGGGCAGCAAGGTCTTTTCCAAAAACCTAATGAAGAAATACAACATACCCACCGCTGCCTATGAGGTCTTTACCGATTTGGCCGCGGCGCTGCGCTATTTAGACGAAGCTCCGATTCCGACCGTGGTAAAGGCCGATGGCCTGGCCCTGGGCAAGGGAGTTATCATTGCAGAAACCCGAGAGGAAGCAAAGCAGGCGGTTCGCTCCATGATGGAGGATAAGATTTTTGGGGACAGCGGTAGCCAAGTGGTCATCGAGGAATTCTTAACCGGCCCGGAGGTTTCCGTCCTGACCTTTACGGATAACAAGACCATGATTCCCATGCTTTCCTCCATGGATCACAAACGAGCTCTGGATGGGGATCAAGGTCTCAACACCGGCGGCATGGGGACAATTGCCCCCAATCCTTACTACACGAAGGAGATTGCCGAGCAGTGCATGCAGGAGATCTTCCTGCCGACCATGGCTGCCATGAATCAGGAGGGCAGACCCTTTAAGGGGTGCCTATACTTTGGGCTGATGCTGACTGCACAAGGCCCCAAGGTCATTGAATACAACTGTCGCTTTGGCGACCCGGAAACCCAGGTTGTGCTTCCTTTGCTGGAAAGTGACTTGCTTTCCGTGATGCAAGCCACCGCCGCGGAAACGCTGGCGGAAACCGAAGTGAAGTTCAGTCGCGGTGCAGCATGCTGCGTGGTGATGGCTTCGCAGGGATACCCGGGAAGCTATGAAACCGGATTCCCCATCAACATTCCCGCTGATTTAGACGCAGAAGTTTATGTGGCGGGGGCAAAGCTTCAAGATGGTCAGTTAAAGACGGCAGGTGGTCGTGTGCTGGGTGTGACGGCGGTGGGGGATACCCTAAGCGCCGCAGTTGATAAGGCATATGAGCAGACCGCTCGCGTGCAATTTGAAGGTGCTTACTATCGAAAGGACATTGGCCAACGTGCCCTACAAGCAGAAAGGGAGGGGTAAGCTTCATGGTTTACAGAGTGTATGTGGAAAAACGAGAGGAAGTCGCAGTCGAAGCCGCTTCGCTGGCGTCTGATATTCGAACCCTTCTTCAAATAAAGAGCCTAAGCGGACTGCGCCTGCTCAATCGCTATGACGTGGAGAAGATAGAAGAAACCGTGTTTCAGCAAAGTGTCTCCATGATTCTCTCCGAGCCGCAGCTGGATTTGGTCAGCGAGGCTCTGCCAGAGATCCAGAACGGTGTCATCTTCGCGGTGGAATTCCTGCCTGGTCAATTCGATCAGCGGGCAGATTCCGCGGCGCAGTGCATTCAACTCATTGCGCAAGGGGAGCGCCCTCTTGTGCGCACGGCAAGGGTCTATCTTCTGGAAGGAAACTTGACCGAGGATGAGATCGCAGCCATTAAAAACTATGTCATTAATCCTGTGGAATCGCGAGAAGCCTCCTTAGAGCCCTATGAGACCCTGGAAATGAGCTATGAGCTTCCCGAAGGCGTGGAAACCCTCCGCGGGTTTCGAGTTTTGGATGAAACTGGTCTGCGCCAGATCCAGAACGACTATGGTCTTGCCATGGACATGGAGGATTTGCGTTTTTGTCGCGAGTACTTCTATGAGGAGCGTCGCGATCCTACCGTCACTGAACTGCGAGTGATCGATACCTATTGGTCGGATCACTGCCGTCATACGACCTTCTTAACGACGATCGATAAGGTGACTTTCCAAGATCCTCTGCTTCAAAAGACCTATGAGGACTATCTCAACACCCGAGAGGCCATTGGACGCACCAAACCCATCAACCTGATGGATCTTGGCACCATTGCCGCCAAGTATCTTCGTCAGAATGGGAAGCTTCCCAATTTGGACGAGTCCGAAGAGGTAAACGCCTGTACCGTAAAGATTCAGGTAGACACCAAGGACGGCCCGGAAGATTGGCTGCTCCTGTTTAAGAATGAGACCCACAACCATCCTACGGAGATTGAACCCTTCGGTGGCGCGGCTACCTGTGTGGGCGGAGCCATTCGCGATCCGCTCTCCGGACGTTCCTATGTCTATGCAGCCATGCGTCTCACCGGAGCATCGGATCCCTTAAAGCCTGTGAATCAGACAAGAGAAGGAAAGCTGCCACAGCGCACCATTGTGACGAAGGCAGCCGCCGGGTACAGCTCCTATGGCAACCAAATTGGCCTGACCACAGGGCAGGTGGATGAACTGTATCACCCTGGTTACGAGGCAAAGCGCATGGAAATCGGAGCGGTCATTGGGGCGGCACCAGCGGAAAACGTCCGCAGAGAGCGTCCGGATCCGGGCGATGTGGTGATTCTGTTAGGTGGCAGAACAGGTCGTGATGGCTGCGGTGGGGCGACGGGCTCTTCCAAGTCCCACAGCACCGAGTCGCTGGAGACCAGCGGCGCTGAGGTTCAGAAGGGCAATGCTCCGGAGGAACGTAAGATTCAGCGTTTGTTCCGCAAAAAGGAAGCGTCCTTGCTGATTAAGCGCTGCAATGACTTTGGCGCCGGTGGCGTATCGGTGGCCATCGGAGAATTGGCCGATGGGCTGGAGATTGACCTGAACAAGGTTCCCAAGAAGTATGAAGGTTTGGATGGAACCGAACTTGCCATCAGTGAATCGCAGGAACGGATGGCGGTTGTGGTTGCCGAAGCGGATGCACCGCGTTTTCTCGCCCTGGCGCAGGAGGAGAACCTTGAGGCTACGGTGGTAGCCACGGTGACGGCCGAGCGTCGCCTGGTGATGCGCTGGAGAGAGCAGGATATTGTGAACCTGTCCCGTGACTTTTTGGATACCAATGGTGCAGAAAAGCACATTTCTGCCGTGACGGATGTGGCAAAGCCGGTGCAAAAACCCAGAGTAACGGACTTTGCAGCTGGCTATCTGGCCTTGGCGGATGAGCTGAATGTATGCTCAAAGCGTGGATTGTCCGAGCGCTTTGATGCAACAATTGGTTCCGGAACCGTACTCATGCCCTTTGGTGGTGTCTATCAATTAACACCTCCCCAGGCCATGGCACACAAAATCTCCATGGAGGAGAAGGATACGGATACCTGTTCCCTCATGGCTTGGGGCTACAACCCCTTTATAGCAGAGCAAAGCCCCTATCACAGTGCGTATCTGGCAGTGGTAGAATCCGTTTCGAAGCTAATTGCTACGGGTGCTTCCATTGAAGAGACCTATCTCAGTTTCCAAGAGTACTTTGAAAAGCTGGGTAAGGATGAAGCGCGCTGGGGCAAACCGTTGGCAGCCCTCTTGGGTGCCTTCCGCGCTCAGATGGAGCTTTCCATTGCAGCCATTGGCGGTAAGGATTCCATGAGTGGCAGCTTTGAAGAGCTGGATGTCCCACCAACCCTCGTTTCCTTTGCCGTAACCACGGATCGCATCAAACACATTCTGTCCCCTGAGTTCAAATCGGCAGGGCATACCCTAACGTGGTTGCGTCCAGTCTACGGTGAGGATGGTCTACCCGTGGCGGAATCCTTGCGTGAAGTCTTTGCCACCGTGACCCGCTTAAACCGAGAGGGGAAGCTTTGTGCGGCCTATACGCCCACCTATGGCGGGGTCGCGGAGGCGATTCTGAAAATGAGCTTCGGCAACGGCATCGGCGTCGCTCTTGAGGAAAGCCGAACCTTGGATGAGTTGTTCGGCTATGCCTATGGCTCCTTCCTTCTGGAATTTGAGCGGGAAGAAGATGCTGTGGGAGAGCGCTTAGGAATTACCACGCAGGAGAGGACGATTTCCTACCAAGGACAAAGCCTTACCCTGCAGGAATTGCTGTCGACCTATGAGAGTAAATTAGAACCGATTTATTCTTGCAATCTGGTGCAGGAGAAGAAGGACATTCCGGCGTTTTCCTCGTCCCATACCTCCTGGCCCACCCCAGCCGTGAAGCATGCTAAGCCTCGCGCCCTCATTCCAGTTTTCCCAGGAACAAACTGTGAGTATGATGTGGCTAAGGCCCTAAGAGCAGCCGGTGCAGAAGCGGAAATTGTCGTCATTCGAAATCTAACGCCTGCTTTAATTTCGCAATCCATCGATTTTCTGGCAAGCCGCCTGAACCAGGCGCAGATGGTCGTCATCCCCGGTGGCTTTTCCGGAGGTGATGAACCGGATGGCTCTGCCAAGCTCATCACCTCCTTCTTCCGCAATGCGAAGATCAAGGAGCAAGTGAACGAGTTGCTTCACCATCACGATGGTCTCATGTGCGGCATCTGTAATGGTTTCCAAGCGCTCATTAAATTGGGCCTGGTGCCCTACGGGGAGATTTTGGATACGGATGAAAGCTGTCCGACGTTGACCTACAATACGATTGGGCGACATCAGTCCCGTTTGGTGCGTACCCGTGTGGCGTCGAATCTCTCCCCTTGGCTCATGGAGACGACGGTAGGAGACATTCACACCGTGCCCATTTCCCACGGGGAAGGCCGCTTTTTTGCCCCGGAAGGTCTTATCCTGGACTTGGCCGCCAAAGGGCAAATTGCCACCCAGTATGTTGACCTACAGGGCCAGCCCACCACGGATGTCAGCTACAATCCCAATAACTCTGCCTATGCCATTGAGGGAATCACCTCGCCAGATGGACGAATTTTTGGTAAAATGGGGCATACTGAGCGTATTGGTGCAGGTCTTTACAAAAACGTGCCCGGAAACTACGATATGGGCCTGTTCCGCTCTGCGGTGAAATACTTTACCTAACTTGAAGGAGGAAGCTTTACGATGGCATATTACTATTCCGAACCCTCTCGTACTTTTAGTGAGTACCTTTTAGTCCCCGGTTACACCTCAGAGGAGTGCCGTCCCGACAACGTATCCTTGCGTGTTCCCATGGTGAAACATAAGCGTGGGGAAGAGCCCGATCTTTCGTTGAACATTCCGCTGGTTTCTGCCATTATGCAGGCCGTTTCGGATGATAAAATGGCGGTTGCCTTAGCAAAGGAAGGCGGCGTTGCCTTTGTTTTCGGGTCCCAGTCCATTGAAAGCGAGGCAGCCATGGTTGCCCGTGCTAAGGCATATAAGGCAGGGTTTGTAGCCAGTGACTCAAACCTGAAGCCCGACTCTACTTTGGCGGATGTCCTGAACCTTCTGAAGGCGACCGGGCACTCCACTATGGCTGTAACCGACAGTGGAACCCCCAACGGGAAGCTCATGGGTTTGGTGACCAGCCGCGACTATCGTGTGAGCCGTATGTCTCCTGAGGTCAAGGTCTCCGAGTTTATGACCCCGGTGGATCGCCTGATTACCGCACCGAAGCACACCACCTTGAAGCAGGCCAACGACATCATTTGGGAGCATAAGCTCAACGCCCTTCCCATCGTGGATGAGAACGGTCTGCTCATGAGCTTCGTCTTCCGCAAGGACTATTCCTCCCATAAGGACAACCCCCGTGAGCTTTTGGACTCCCAGAAGAGATATGTGGTGGGTGCCGGCATCAATACCTTGGATTACGAGCAGCGCGTCCCTGCCCTTGTGGAGGCCGGAGCGGATATTCTCTGTATCGACTCCTCCGAAGGCTTCACCGTTTGGCAAAAGCGCACCTTGGAATTTGTGCGTAGCAAGTACGGTGAGACGGTCAAGGTCGGGGCAGGTAACGTGGTAGACCGGGAAGGCTTCCTCTTCCTAGCTGAGGCAGGGGCAGACTTTGTCAAGGTTGGCATTGGCGGCGGCTCCATTTGTATCACCCGCGAGCAAAAGGGCATTGGCCGTGGCCAAGCAACGGCACTCATTGAAGTTGCCGCGGCTCGCGATGAGTACTATGAGAAGACCGGTATCTATGTCCCCATTTGCTCCGACGGTGGCATCGTACACGACTACCATATGACCCTTGCTCTTGCGATGGGTGCGGATTTCCTCATGCTGGGCCGCTACTTTGCTCGTTTTGACGAAAGCCCCACCAATAAGCTGAACATTAACGGTACCTACGTGAAGGAATATTGGGGTGAAGGCTCCAACCGTGCCCGCAACTGGCAGCGCTATGACCTGGGCGGCAAGAGTGACCTATCCTTTGAGGAAGGTGTCGATTCCTATGTTGTGTACGCCGGCAGCCTGCAGGATAACGTGGCAAAGAGCCTGTATAAGGTGAAGTCCACCATGTGTAACTGCGGTGTCATGAGCATTCCCGAGTTGCAGAACAACGCTAAGATCACCTTGGTTTCCTCCACCAGTATCGTGGAAGGTGGCTATCATGACGTAACCCTGCGTTCCACCAATACGACGGTGTAATGCGTTCTCATTGAGGGAGGTAGAGCTATGAAAAGTGACATTGAAATTGCGCAGAGCTGCTCCTTACAGCACATCCGTGACATTGCCGCTGTTGCAGGGGTTCCTGAGCAGTATTTAGAACAGTACGGAAACTACAAAGCAAAAGTGGATTATCACCTGCTTACGGACATTGCCCGTCCGGACGGCAAGTTGATCCTAGTCACCGCGATTAACCCAACTCCCGCGGGAGAGGGTAAGACCACCACAACGGTTGGCCTGGCAGATGGCTTGCGGAAGATCGGAAAAAATGCAATCGTAGCCCTGCGCGAACCCTCCCTAGGCCCAGTTTTTGGTCTAAAGGGAGGTGCTGCGGGTGGAGGCTACGCCCAAGTCGTTCCCATGGAGGATATCAACCTCCACTTTACCGGGGACTTTCATGCCATCGGCGCAGCAAACAACCTGCTTGCTGCCATCTTGGATAACCACATTTATCAGGGAAACGCCCTTCAGATTGACCCGAAGCGCATTACTTGGCGCCGCTGTGTAGATATGAATGATCGTCAGCTGCGGAACATCGTGGATGGGCTTGGCGGCCGCGTGAATGGATCTCCCCGAGAAGACGGGTTTGATATCACCGTTGCTTCCGAAATCATGGCAATTCTTTGTTTGGCAAGCTCGATTGCAGACTTAAAAGAGCGCTTAGGTCGCATCATTGTCGGCTATACTTATGACGAAACTCCCGTAACCGCCGCCGACCTGAAAGCACAGGGGGCCATGACGGCTCTCCTAAAGGATGCGTTAAAGCCCAACTTGGTGCAGACCTTGGAGGGAACACCGGCCTTCATTCATGGTGGCCCCTTTGCGAACATTGCCCACGGTTGCAATTCGATCATGGCCACCAGAGCAGCGCTAAAATTAGGCGACTATGCCGTAACCGAAGCAGGCTTTGGTGCGGACCTAGGGGCAGAAAAATTCCTGGATATCAAGTGCCGTATGGCAGGCTTGTCACCGTCTGCCGTGGTGGTGGTGGCTTCCGTTCGTGCGCTAAAGCATCATGGTGGTGCGGCCAAGGCGGATCTTGGCAATGAGAACCTAAATGCCTTGGAAAAAGGTCTTCCAAACCTTCTACAGCATGTAGAAAACATCACGCAGGTCTTTGGCCTTCCTTGTGTAGTAGCCATTAACCGTTTCCCCTTGGATACTGAACGAGAATTAGCGCTCATTGAGAGCAAGTGCCGTGCCTTAGGAGTCAATGTGGCCCTTTCTGAAGTTTGGGCAAAAGGGGGAGAGGGTGGCCGCGCCCTGGCAGAAGAGGTTGTACGTCTCTGCGAAACCCCGAATCGCTTTGAACAGAGCTATTCCTTGGATCTTTCCATTGAAGAAAAGCTGGAGGCGATTGTCAAAAAGATCTATCATGGCGATGGAGTCCTGCTGACTCCCAATGCCAAGAAACAGGCCAAGCAGCTGGCAGAGCAAGGCTTTTCCAAGCTTCCGATCTGCATGGCAAAGACGCAGTATAGTTTTTCTGATGATGCCAGCCTTTTAGGTGCACCCCGCGGCTTTACGGTGACGGTGCGAAACCTCAAGGCATCCGCAGGTGCAGGATTTTTGGTAGCGCTGACGGGCGATATTTTAACCATGCCGGGACTTCCAAAGGTGCCTTCCGCAGAGAAAATCGATGTCGACGAATCAGGTGTGATTTCGGGTTTGTTCTAATTAAATCTCGAAAATAACTTGACAAACATAATACGACTATATATAATATCTTCCGGCATAAACGTAGATTCGCTTGGTCGAATCGAAAGTGAAAACATCCCCGCCTGGGAAACTGGGCGGGGTCTTGTAAAATAGGAAATTTGAGGTGAAATTAGTGAAGTATTTGCTCTCCGGTTTGATGATTTGTACAGCCGACAACGTTCGGCGTGCTGATGTATTCATCAATCAGGGTCGCATTGCTGCTATTTCTCCCTTGAGTCCGGTCGATTCCGATACTACTGTGATTCAACTTGAGGGTTGTTATTTATTTCCCGGTTTCGTAGATGTACATGTACATCTGCGTGAACCGGGTTTTTCTTATAAAGAGACAGTAGAGACCGGGACAAGAGCCGCGGCTCGAGGGGGATTTACCAGCATTTGTACCATGCCAAACCTTAAGCCTGCCCCCGATAGTCGGGAACACTTACAGGAGCAGCTGGACCTGCTTTTGGCAAATGCGCTGGTGCATGTGTATCCCTATGGAACCATCAGCGTCGGGGAACAAGGAAGAGAACTTTCTGATTTAGAGGGCATGGCTCCGGATGTCATTGCGTTCTCCGACGATGGACGCGGAGTGCAAGAGGATGCCAAGATGGAGGAAGCCATGCTTCGGGCGAAGGCGCTGGGCAAGCTGATCGTTGCACACTGTGAGGACGAGCGATTGCTCCACGCAGGTTATATCCACGACGGGGACTATGCCAAAGCCCATGGGCATAAGGGGATTTGCTCCGAAAGTGAGTGGGGACAAGTAAAGCGTGATCTGGATCTGGTGCGAAAAACAGGATGTGCTTACCACGTTTGCCACGTTTCGACCAAGGAAAGCGTCGCGCTCATCCGAGAAGCGAAAAAAGAAGGACTCGATGTCACCTGTGAGACAGCACCCCATTATCTGGTGCTGACCGATGCGGACTTGCAGGAGGATGGACGATTTAAGATGAATCCGCCTCTGCGTGGTGTGGAGGATCGTGCGGCACTGCGAGAAGGTCTGTTGGATGGAACGGTAGACATGATTGCAACCGATCATGCCCCGCACTCGGAGGAAGAAAAGTCTCGCGGCTTACAAGGGAGCTTCATGGGTGTGGTCGGACTAGAAACGGCTTTCCCGGTGCTATACACACACTTAGTCAAGGGAGGGGTTTGCAGCTTGGAACAGCTGGTTTCATGGATGCATCATAAGCCCATGCAGCGTTTTGGGATTGGTAGTCCCATCGAGGTCGGGGCCCCTGCGACCTTTACGATCTTTGACCTAGAAAGAAACTATGTGATTGACCCCGACGAGTTCCAGTCAAAAGGGAGAAGTACGCCTTTTGCCGGGGAAGCTGTCTGGGGTGTTTGTAAGATGACGATGGTGGATGGAACGATTGTGTGGGAGGATTAAAACATGCCAAAGAGAACCGATATTCGTAAAGTATTAGTTATTGGGTCTGGTCCGATTGTGATTGGGCAGGCCGCAGAATTTGACTATGCCGGGACGCAAGCTTGTCTTGCTTTGAAGGAAGAAGGCTATGAGGTCATCTTAGTGAACTCGAACCCTGCGACCATCATGACGGATGTCAACATGGCCGATAAAGTATATATGGAGCCCCTCACCTTGGAGTATGTGGCAAAGATCCTGCGCTACGAGCGTCCCGACGGCATTGTCCCCGGCATCGGTGGACAGACGGGCTTAAACCTTGCCATTCAGCTGCAAAAGAAGGGGATTCTGGACGAGTGCCAGGTAGAGCTTTTGGGCACCCCGGCGGAGAGCATCGAGCGCGCAGAAGACCGAGAGCTCTTTAAACTGATGTGCGAGTCCATTGGCGAACCTGTGCTGCCCTCGGTCATTGCCCACACCGTGGAAGAGGGCGTGGAGGCAGCCAAGGAAATCGGCTACCCGGTGGTCCTGCGTCCAGCGTTTACCTTGGGCGGAACCGGAGGCGGCTTTGCTGACAACGAAGGTGAGCTGCGCGAAATTATGAAGAATGCCCTGGTGCTGTCTCCCGTTGGCCAAGTCATGGTGGAGAAAAGCGTCAAGGGTTGGAAGGAAATTGAGTTTGAGGTTATGCGCGACGCCACCGACGCGGCCATCGCCATCTGCGACATGGAGAACATTGATCCCGTGGGCGTTCACACCGGTGACTCCATGGTGGTTGCCCCTTGCCAAAGTGTGAATGCAGAGGATCTCTCCATGCTGCGTGAGAGTGCGCTGAAGATCATTCGAACCTTGAAGATTGCCGGTGGCTGCAATGTGCAGTTCGCGCTGTCTCCAACCTCCTCAGAATATTACCTCATTGAGGTGAATCCCCGCGTGTCCCGCTCCTCTGCCTTGGCATCCAAGGCCAGCGGATACCCCATTGCACGGGTGACGGCAAAAATCGCTGTGGGTATGAACCTGGATGAAATTATGATTACCGACCGCTCGGCTCTATTTAACCCCTCGCTGGGCTATGTGGTCACCAAAATGTCTCGCTTCCCCTTCGATAAGTTTGCCAGTGCATCCAACAAGCTGGGCACGCAGATGAAGGCAACCGGTGAAGTCATGAGCATTGGTATGACCTTGAAGGAAAGTATGATGAAAGCCATTCGTTCCTTGGAGAACGGAGCCATTCACCTTTCCATGCCAAAGTTCGATGGATGGAGCCGAGAGGCGCTTCTTGAGTATGTGAAAGATGGCACCGACGACCGGATCTATGCCATTGCACAGATGTTCCGTCTAGGTGCAAGCACGGAAGAGGTCTATGAGGCTACGATGATTGAGTCGGTATTCCTCAATGTTGTGCGTGAGATTTGTGAGCAGGAAACGATCCTTGCCAAGCACCCCAATGGCCTCGAAGCATTAATAGCAGCCAAGCGTTCCGGATTCTCCGATTTTGCCATTGCGAAGCTCTGGAATCAATCCGAAGAAGACGTTTTCGCCTTGCGTAAGCGCGAAGGCATCTTCCCCGAATACCTGATGATTGACACCTGCGCGGCTGGCCCGGATAGTTACATTCCGTATTTCTATTCTTCCTACCATAAAGCAGGGAAACATGGGGTTAGCGATCGCCCGAAGATCATCGTTCTCGGTTCCGGCCCCATTCGAATCGGTCAGGGTGTGGAGTTTGACTACTCCACCGTACATGCGGTGCAAACGATTAAAAAGTATGGCTACGAGTCCATCATCATCAATAACAACCCGGAAACCGTTTCCACGGATCATACCACGGGGGATAAACTGTATTTCGAGCCCCTTACCGTGGAAGATGTGATGAATATCATCGAGCGGGAGCAGCCCATTGGCGTCATTGCCACCTTAGGCGGACAAACGGCCATCAATCTGGCCGCCTCGCTGGAACAGCGTGGGGTAAAGCTGATCGGTACGGGGGTTGCCGCCATCGAGCGCGCGGAAAACCGCGACAGCTTTGATAAGATTATGCAGCAGCTTCACATTCCGCAGCCGAAGGGCAAGGCCGTCACCAACATTGAAGATGGGGTAAAAACCGCTGCAGAAATCGGGTACCCGGTTCTTATTCGTCCCAGCTATGTGCTCGGTGGCCGTGCCATGCAGATTGTCAACAACGAGGAATCCCTGCGCACCTATATGAAGAGTGCCGTGGAAATCAACGAAAAGCAGCCGGTGCTGGTGGACAAGTACATCACCGGCAAGGAGTTGGAGGTCGATGCCGTGTGCGACGGAGTCGATGTGTTCATCCCCGGTATCATGGAGCACGTGGAGCGCACAGGCATCCACTCGGGCGACAGCATCAGCGTCTATCCGACCTTTAGTGTCTCGGATCAGGCAAAGGGCACGATTTTGGAGTATACCAAACGCTTGGGACTTGGCATCGGGATCGTGGGTCTCTTTAACATTCAATTTATCGTGGATGAGAACGAGGACGTCTATGTCATCGAGGTCAATCCTCGCTCCAGCCGTACCGTTCCCTTCCTCTCCAAGGCAACCGGCTATCCCATTGCCGACATAGCCACCTATGTCATCCTGGGCAAAAGTCTCAAGGAGCAAGGAATCTTTACCATGTACCCCAATGAGAAACAGCGTTGGTACGTGAAGGTGCCGGCCTTCTCCTTCTCCAAGCTGCGAGGCATGGACACCTATCTTTCCCCCGAAATGAAGTCCACCGGCGAGGCCATTGGCTATGACAACCAGCTCAACCGTGCCCTCTATAAAGCCTTGCAGGCGTCCGGTCTTAAAGTGATGAATTATGGCACCGTGCTGGCAACCATTGCGGATAAGGATAAGGAAGAGGCCCTGCCCCTGATTCGCCGCTTCTATAATTTGGGCTTTAACATTGAAGCCACCAGCGGAACCGCGGCCTTCCTAAAGGGCTACGGAATTCGTACTCGAGTACGCCAAAAGATCAGTGAAGGCAGTGATGAAATCCTAAATGGCTTGCGTCAGGGACACGTCACCTACGTTTTGAATACCCGCGACTACAACTCCCTCAGCCAAGAAAACGACGGATATGAAATTCGTCGCTGTGCCGTAGAGAACGGGGTAACCATGTTTACCTCCTTGGATACGGTACGAGTGTTGCTTGACATTCTGGAGGAGACAACGCTTTGCATCTCAACCATTGACGCATAAGGGAAGGGAGGATATCATGAAGAAAAGCCTGTTCCAAATTCGAGAAAACCGTGCCATCACAAGCGAGGTGTACCGCATGGTTCTGGAAGGGGACACCAGCGCCATTACGGTGCCTGGCCAGTTTGTGAATATCGCCTTAGACGGCTTTTACCTGCGCCGTCCCATTTCCGTTTGCGATTGGGATGAGGAAACCTTAACCATCTTGTATAAAGTGGTCGGACAAGGAACCGCCTATATGGCAAACCTTTCACAGGGGAAAAGCCTAGATGTGTTGACTGGGCTTGGAAATGGGTACGATATCTCAAAGAGTGGAGAATCCCCCCTTTTGATTGGTGGTGGTGTGGGAGTGCCACCCTTGTATGGATTGGCAAAACGCCTCTGCCTTGCAGGCATTGCCCCTTCGGTCATCTTAGGGTTTAACCGGAAGGATGAATTGTTCTACGAAGACGAGTTCTTGGACCTGGGAATCCAAGTCTATGTCACCACCGCAGACGGCAGCTATGGCATTCCCGGCTTTGTGACCGATGCGATGGAAGGAATTCCTAGTAGCTACCTCTATACCTGTGGACCGGAAGCGATGCTCCGCGCCATTTATCAAAAGTCTACTTGTGATGGACAGTTTAGTTTTGAAGAGCGCATGGGTTGCGGCTTTGGTGCTTGCATGGGCTGCTCGTGTGAAACCAAATACGGCTACAAGCGAATCTGCAAGGAAGGACCCGTTTTGGAAAGGGGGGAGATTGTATGGTAAACACAAAGGTCAGCCTTAGTGGTCTTATGTTAGATAACCCGGTGATTCCAGCCAGCGGCACCTTTGGCTATGGGTATGAATTTGCGGAGCTATACGATATTAACCTACTTGGTTCCTTTTCCTTTAAGGGAACGACCGCAGCACCCCGATTTGGCAACCCAACCCCCAGAATCGCGGAGTGTCCCTCTGGCATGATCAATTCGGTGGGGCTGCAAAACCCCGGCATTGACGCAGTGATTCAGCGAGAATTGCCGCGCCTGAAAAAGTGCTTCCACAAGCCGGTCATCGCAAACATCAGCGGATTTTCTGTGGAGGAATATGTACATTGCTGCCAAAAAATTGATCGGGAAGCGCAGGTGGGCCTCATTGAAGTAAATGTGAGCTGCCCCAATGTGCACAATGGAGGCATGAGCTTTGGTACTACTCCGGAATCGGCTGCCGAAGTCACCCGTGCCGTCAAGGCGGTGACAACCAAACCCGTTTACATCAAGCTCTCACCCAATGTAACGGACATTGCTGCCATTGCAAGAGCTTGTGAAGAGGCAGGAGCGGATGGCATTAGCTTGATCAATACCTTGCTGGGCATGCGCATTGATCTTCGGACAAGAAAACCGGTCATTGCAAACAAGATGGGTGGGTTTTCCGGGAGTGCGATTTTTCCTGTGGCGCTTCGCATGGTCTATCAGGTCTATGAAGCGGTTTCCATTCCCATCATCGGCATGGGTGGAGTATCCTCTGCTCGCGATGCCATTGAAATGATGCTTGCCGGAGCGACCGCAGTGCAGGTGGGGGCCGCCAACTTGGTGAATCCTTACGCCTGCCGGGATATCATTGAAAGTCTACCCCGAGAAATGGAACAACTGGGGATTTCATCCCTTACAGAAATTATAGGAGGTGCTCACTAATGGGAAAAGACGTCATCATCGCCTGCGACTTTGCAGACAAGCAAACTTGCCTTGCCTTTTTACGGAAGTTTACCGGGAAAAAACCCTTTGTGAAGATTGGCATGGAACTGTACTATGCCGAAGGCCCCCAAATCGTAACCGAGCTAAAAGCATTGGGTCATCCGATTTTTCTGGATTTAAAGCTGCATGACATTCCCAACACCGTGGAGAAGGCCATGCAGGTTCTCACCAATCTGGACATTGATATGTGCAATGTCCATGCCGGCGGCACCGAAGCCATGATGGAAGCGGCCATTCGAGGGCTGACCCGTGCGGACGGAACCCGACCCCTCCTCATTGCGGTCACGCAACTTACTTCAACCAGTGAGGAACGGATGCAGAAGGATCTCTTGATTGAGAAGCCATTGGATGAGGTGGTACGGCACTATGCCCAAACCGCGAAAAAGGCAGGCTTAGATGGAGTGGTTTGTTCCCCCTTGGAAGCCGGCAAGGTCAAGGAAGCCTGTGGCACCTCCTTCCTGACGGTCACCCCGGGCGTTCGCTTTGCGGACGGTGAGGTAGGGGATCAGGTGCGTGTGACCACACCGGCGGGCGCAAAGGCACTGGGTTCTGACTACATTGTGGTGGGCAGACCCATAACCGCTGCGGAAGATCCCGTGGCTGCTTATGAGCGTTGCATGAAAGAATTTACGGAATAGGAGAAGAATACTATGGAAAAACTGATTGCGGAAGCCTTGCTTTCCATCGGCGCAGTCTTTCTGCGCCCGGAGGAGCCCTTCACTTGGGCCAGCGGGATCAAGAGCCCTATTTATTGCGATAATCGACTGATTCTCACCGCGCCCCAGGCGCGCCTGAGCGTAGAAAACGCCATAGCAGAAACCGTAAAGTCAGAGTACCCGGAGTGTGAGGTGTTAATGGGAACCAGCACCGCAGGCATTGCCCACGCTGCCATTGCGGCCCACATCCTTGGCATCCCCATGGGCTATGTCCGCTCCGGAGCAAAGGATCATGGCCGACAGAATCGCATTGAAGGAAAACTGCAAGCGGGCCAAAAGGTCGTGGTCATTGAGGATCTTATCTCCACGGCGGGCAGCGTGATTGAGGTGGTTGAGGCCTTGCGTGAGGCGGGAGCAGAGGTGCTTGGCGTTGTTAGCATCTTTACCTATGGCATGCAAAAAGGACTTGACCGCTTGGAAAGCGCCAAGGTGCGTAATGTGAGCCTTTCCAACTTTGATGCGGTGGTGCATGTTGCAGCGGACAAGGGATATATCTCAAAGGAGGACATTGGTCGACTGATTGCCTTCCGAAACAATCCTTCGGATGAAAGCTGGATCGGGGGTTAAGTATGCGCCACCTTATCGATATTTTGGATCTTTCCAAAGAAGAAATCGATGGCCTGATTGATACCGCCAGCGATATCATGGATAGACCGGAGGCCTATGCTACGCTTTGTCAAGGGAAAAAGCTGGCGACCCTATTTTTTGAGCCTTCAACGAGAACAAGACTGAGCTTTGAGGCAGCCATGTACGAGTTGGGCGGCAATGTGTTGGGCTTTTCTGATTCAGGCAGTTCCTCAACCTCGAAAGGGGAGAGTGTGGCCGATACGGTAAAAGTCGTGAGCGGGTATGCCGATATCATTGCCATGCGGCACCCCAAGGAAGGAGCCCCCTTGGTGGCCTCCATGAAGGCAGATATTCCCGTCATCAATGCCGGGGACGGAGGGCATAACCACCCAACACAGACCCTGGCTGACCTCATCACCATCAAGCGTGAGAAGGGACGCCTGGAAGGCTTAACCGTGGGACTCTGCGGTGACTTAAAATTTGGACGTACGGTTCATTCGCTCATTGCAGCACTCTCTCGGTATGAAGGGATCCGCTTTGTCCTCATTTCACCGGACGAATTGAGGCTACCGGACTATGTCAAGCTGGAGGTTCTAGATAAGTCTGGAGTCGCCTACGAAGAGACCGACGATTTGGAGGCCGTCATGGGTAGCTTGGACATGCTGTATATGACGCGTGTCCAGCGGGAACGGTTCTTCAACGAAGCTGATTACATTAGACTAAAGAATAGCTATATTCTAACGCCACAAAAGCTCGTTTCAGCGAAACAGGACATGATTATCCTACATCCGCTGCCTCGAGTGAATGAGATTTCGGTGGCAGTGGATGACGACCCAAGGGCTTGTTACTTTAAGCAAACCCTGTACGGAAAGTACATTCGCATGGCGCTGATTCTAATGTTGTTGGAGGTGACTCCATGATTATCGGGAGCATCGTGGACGGAATCGTCATCGACCATATTCCCGCAGGACGTGGCATGGAACTCTATCGTGACTTGCGGCTGGATAACCTGGATTGTGAGATTGTCCTGATCAAAAATGCAGTAAGTCGAAAGATTGAAAAAAAGGATGTCCTTAAAATCAATGAAGTTATTGACCTGAACTACGAAGTTTTAGGCTTCATTGACCCCAAAATTACGGTGAATTTCATTCGGGGTGGAGCCCTGATCCAAAAAGTGAATCCACCCCTGCCTGAGCTTTTGACGAACATTATCTACTGCAAAAATCCCCGCTGCATTACATCCACAGAGCAAGAACTGGCCCATAGATTTCGCTTGACCGATCGAGAAAGTGGCGTGTATCGTTGCCTTTATTGTGAAGTGCGAGCGGAACGACGATAAGAAACGACTTAAAAAGTTTTGATCTTAGTCAGGTAAGAAGCGCTCACGATTTGCTCCGCATTTTGTTGTTGCAAAAAGGGGGTATTTCTGTTATGATGTATGATATAATTAAGAATGGTTACGTTTGTGTTCAGGAAGGAACCATTCGGAATTTGGGAGCGTTTTAGTCTATGAGCAAAGACGAGAAAGAGTTAAAAGCGTTGCGAGATCAGCAGGAACTGGAGATTCTCAGGCGAGTGCTATTTTGGCTGGGAGCGGCAGTTCTTTTGGAAGCACTCGTGCTGCTCGCCAACCGGTTCTACTTTCATGCATTAACAAGCAAGGTTGAGCTTTCAGTACAGGCTGCGTTGTATGAACTGTTTGGCGTCTTACAGTTTGCCGGCGTTGTTGTAGGTTTAGGCTTTTTTGTTTGGGCCGTGCTTGGAAGGAAGCAGAACCCCCGAAGCGGAATTTGCCGCTTTATCTGTGCCGCGTTTTTTGTCTCAATTTCCGTATGTGCATTTTTGTTTTTGCATGTTGGAAACAGTTGTGTCTCCATCCTGCTGGCAGGGATTCCGGCCATGGCAGGTCTTATCATGATCTATTATCTCTATCAGAGAGAGTTTTTTGTTCTAGCAACCGTTTCTGGTTTGGGTATGCTTGGTCTTTGGATTTTTCGCACGGCCAGCGCTAGATACCTCACCTTCTACTATATCTATACCATCGTAGTGGCTTGCCTTATCGCAGCAGTCGTGATCTTATCCCGGAAGGTTCAGAAGGAAAATGGATATTTCACTTGGGGAAAACATAAGCTCGAAATCGTGAAACCCGATGCAAACCACAAAACAGTTTGGTGTAGCTGTGCTTTCGTAGTTGCTTGCTTGGCTCTGGCACCCATCTTGGGCAGTGTGTTTGCATACTATGCCTTTATCGCACTGGTTGTTTGGATTTTCATCATGGCCGTCTATTTTACTTCTCGCCTAATGTAAACAAAGCTTATCTATCCAATACAAAAACCGTCATCTGAATGATGACGGTTTTTTCATGTAAGGAAAAAAGTTAGGTCGGTTGAGGGCCATGGAGCGGCCAGGAAACCAGAAGGCAAGCGCCCTCGGCGGTAATCTGAACCGGGGTGCCTTGAAAGCAGTTGCTCACCCCTAGAGGGAGGTTCGCGTCCAAACATTTGTTGCGCAAGGGGTACTTTGCTCCTTGAATGGAAACGGAAACATCTGGGCCAAGACAAAAGACGGAGAAGAGGCCCTCCTCTTGGGCGGGGAGGATGAGAGTATCGTTGCAGATGGAGGTAAATACCTCCGTTTCGGTATAGAGAAAACCTCGGGCACTTTGTTTTGCAAGGTAGCCCAATCCTTGGAGGTTTCCCAAAGTATGATCCAGTCGTCCCCCTCCACAACCATAGAGATGGAAGCGGGTCAATCCACGAGACAATCCGTCCTTAATGGCAAGCATCGTATCCGTATCATCCTTTTCCGGCGGATAATGGAGCGTGGGAATCTCAGTGGGAAAATCCGATAGGGAGTCAAAATCGCCGAGTATGAGGTCTGGCGTCAGTCCTTCCTGTACGCAGTAACGATACCCACCATCTGCGGCCAGGATGCAGTCGATGGGCGTGGGACGGGAACGCAATCCATAAAAGGAACCGGCTCCAAAAATATAGCATTGTGGACGTTGCATGGTAAGGTCTCCTAATGAAAAAGTTATACCTAGTGTAACACGAAAGCAAGCGCTGTCAACGGGTTTGCCGAAAAAGAAGAACCCCTCTTTGGAAAAAGAGAGGTTCTAAGAAATGGTTTGCACCAAGAATGAGGTCATTCGGCTGTTCGAACGGCGCTGTTTCGATTAAAGTAGAACGAAATGCTCCAAAGTGCAGCTAGACCCACCAGGGAGAATACAACGCGGCTGGCCATGCTGAGCTGGCCTCCAAATAAGGCACCTACAAAGTCGTATCCAAATAACCCGATGCAGCCCCAGTTTAAACCGCCAATAATGATCAGTGCAAGAATAATTTTATTGAGCATGTGACATCCTCCTGCAAAAGTAATAAAAGGTTTTGTTTGCTTTTACAGCAGTAGTATGAACCAGTTTTGCCAGATTATTCAGATGCCATTGTGAAAAAGAATGGCCTTGACAAGTTCTGCGGAATGTACTATAATCAGCGCAGTTTGATATGGATACTGTAATGACGAGAAGAAGTAGCCCGCGGTTTATCTGCACAGAGAACCCTTGATTTGGTGAAAGAGGGAGAGATGACGCTTGTGAATACCTCTCGGAACAGCCCTTCCAACGGCAGTTGCCTAGTAGGAGTGTGTCGGGTGCGCCCGTTATTGCGCTGGGGTTTCGCAAGCTCTTTGCCGAACCCTTGGAGTCCGTTCTCTGTGAAGAGACGGAATATAGAGGTGGTACCGCGATCTTTGTCGCCCTCTGTCGAAAGACAGGGGGCGTTTTTGTTTGCTCCGTACCGCCATGGAAAGCGAGAAAAGAAAGGAAGTTGAAGGAACATGAAGCTATACGATGAACTGGTTGCCCGAGGTCTGATTGCTCAGGTGACTCATGAGGAAGAAATTAGAGAGCTGATCGACAATGGAAAGGCCACCTTTTATATTGGTTTTGACCCAACGGCAGACTCCCTGCATGTCGGTCACTTTATGGCACTTTGCCTCATGAAACGCCTGCAGATGGCAGGGAATCGCCCCATCGCACTGATTGGCGGAGGCACCGGAATGGTTGGTGACCCTTCTGGCCGAACCGATATGAGAACGGTGATGACCCCGGAAACCATTCAGCACAACTGTGACTGCTTTAAAAAGCAAATGGAAAAGTTCATTGAGTTCGGGGAAGGCAAGGCCATCATGGTGAACAACGCCGATTGGCTATTGAACCTAAACTATATTGAGCTCTTGCGTGAGGTTGGTGCATGCTTCTCCGTCAACAACATGCTCCGTGCAGAGTGCTATAAAAACCGCATGGAAAAGGGTCTGAGCTTTTTTGAGTTTAACTATATGATTATGCAGGCCTATGACTTTTACTACCTGTACCAGCACTACGGCTGTAATATGCAGTTTGGTGGCGACGATCAGTGGTCTAACATGTTAGCCGGTACGGAGCTCATCCGCCGCAAGCTTGCAAAAGACTCTCATGCAATGACCATTACCTTGCTGCTGACCTCCGACGGGAAGAAAATGGGCAAAACCATGGGTGGTGCCGTTTGGCTGGATCCGGAAAAAACCTCGCCCTATGAGTTTTATCAATACTGGCGCAATGTGGAAGATGCAGACGTGTTAAAGTGTATCCGCATGCTGACCTTCCTGCCCTTGGAAGAAATTGATGCCATGAGTGCATGGGAAGGAAGCCAACTTAACCGTGCCAAAGAAATTTTGGCCTTTGAACTCACTAAGCTGATTCACGGGGAGGAGGAAGCGAGCAAGGCCCAGGAGACCGCGCGCGGACTCTTTACCGGTGGTGGCGATACGGCCAATATGCCAAGCACACAGCTCACAGAGGAAGATTTTATGGAGGGTAGCATTGGCGTGCTGGACCTTATGGTAAAAGGAAAGCTTGCCCCATCGAAGGGGGAAGCAAGACGCTTGGTTCAGCAGGGCGGTGTGTTTGTGCAAAACGAAAAGGTATCAGACATTGCAGCAAACTTCTCAAAGGATCAGCTGGCAGGGGAAGGCCTAGTCATGCGAAAGGGTAAGAAAACCTTCCACCGATTCCATTGTTCCTAAAACCGAAGAAAGCATAAAGAAACGCGGAACCGCAAGTTGCGGTTCCGCGTTATGTTATATGAAATGAATCAATCGGATAAATACTGTTTGACCAATTCCTGCAACAACTCGTCACGATCCAAACGGCGGATCATCGTACGGGCATTGTTATAATTGGTAATATAGGTGGGGTCTTCGGATAAGATATACCCAACAATTTGATTGATGGGATTATAACCCTTTTCTTGAAGGGCGTTATACACCGACATGAGAACTCCCTTAATCTCCTCGCTTTTATCCTGATTAAGTTGAAACTTGCGGGTATAATCCAAGCTCACGAATCTTCACCTCGATGTTAGACATTTTAAGTTATTTTATCATAGGAGGTGCAGAAAAGTAAAGACTTATTCATTGAAAAATTTGTAATTTACCGTAACTGGGCCTGCAACTCCCGGTGTAATCCATCCAAGATGGACGCAATTTCATCGTCCGCTTCCTTTGCGGTGAGGCTGCGATCCTCGGCGCGGAGCAGTAAGCTGAAGGCTACGCTCTTTTTATCCTTGGGCAAACGATCGCCGGTATAGATATCAAACAGATTGACTTCGCGCAACAAGCCCTTGGAGGAGTTGCGGATACAGACTTCCAAGCTACCAACGGTCACAGACTGATCCACCAGAAGGGCCAGGTCACGGCTCATGGCAGGGAACTTGGGCAGAGGAGTATACTCCGGTGTCTTGCCTTGGTGTTGGAAGAGAGCATCAAACTGCAGTTCAGCGCAGAACAGCTCTGCATCCACTCCATAGTTTGTAGCAACCAAGGGATGAATCTGGCCTAACACACCGATGATCTCATCGCCAACCTGAATGGAAGCGCAACGACCGGGATGATACGAAGGATTGCCCTGCTCGGGGACAAATTGAATGTTGGTGATGCGAAGGGAAGAGAGGATCTGCTCCACCTTACCCTTAAGGGAGAAAAAGTCGACCCGGCTTCCGTAAGCACCCAAGGAGAGCACCTTCGGTTCATGGGCAAGCCCATCCTCCTTGGCGAAATAGGTGCGACCCAGTTCGTAGAGGCACACGTCCTTGTTTCGATAGTTCAAGTTCCGAGTCAGAATTTCCAGCATGGAGGGAAGCACCGTGGTGCGCAGGATGGAGGTATCTTCCCCAAGCGGATTCAGAATCGTTAGCGAGTTGCGCAGGGGGGAATTCGCAGGGAGACGAATCTTGTCATAGTAGGTGGGGCTGATGAAAGAGTAGGTGATAATTTCATGATGGCCCATGGCACGGCAAAGGGTTCCAAGCTTGCGCTCTAACAATTCCGTGGGAGAGAAACCACCCTGCGTCGTTTCTCCGCGCATGGCGGTGGTGGGAATCCGATTGTAGCCATAGAAACGAGCCACCTCTTCTGCAAGATCGGAATAGTGAGAAACGTCACCACGCCAAGAGGGAACCGTAACCGTTTCTCCCTGAACCTCAAAACCAATGGAGCGCAAAAGGCGTGCCATTTCCTCCGTCTCAATCGTGGTTCCAAGCAGAGCATTGATCTTTTCGGGACGAAGGGAGAGGGTTGTTGGGTTGGGGACGTAATTGAGAACGTCAATGACGCCGTCTAAGACCTCACCGGCACCGAGCAGCTCCACCAGTTCGCAGGCTCGATTGACCGCAGGGAGGGTGTTGAGGATATCCAGTCCCTTTTCAAACTTTGCGGAAGCCTCGGTGCGCATGCCCAGGGCCAAGGCGGTTTTACGGATCGAAGTTCCATTAAAGTTGGCCGATTCAAACACAACGTCTACGGTATCTGTCTGAATTTCGCTGTTCTCTCCGCCCATGATGCCAGCAATGCCGACGGCGCGGTGTTCATCTGCAATGACGAGCATGGAGGAATTCAGGGTGCGAAGGGTTCCATCCAGCGTAGTGAGGGTTTCTCCGTCCTCGGCGCGACGCACCACGATTTTTCCACCCGTGACGTAGCGATAGTCAAAGGCATGCATGGGCTGACCATATTCCAACATCACGTAGTTCGTAATATCTACGATGTTGTTAATGGGACGCACACCCGACGCACGAAGACGTTCCCGCATCCACTTGGGGGAGGGGCCGATCTTGACATTGCGCACCATGCGTGCGGTATAGCGAGGGCAGAGATCCTCAGCAGGAACGTCCACATCTAAGAGCTCCCAAATCTCGCCTGCACCACCACCGCGCACCACAGGCTCATGCAGCTTGAGTTCTTTTCCATAGGTAGAAGCAGCCTCACGGGCAAGACCAATCACAGAAAGGCAGTCCGGACGGTTGGGCGTGATCTCGAATTCGACTACGCGATCCTCCGCTCCGATGACCGAGCGAATATCCTGCCCAACGGTGCACTCTTCTTGGTTCAAAATAAAAATTCCGTCTTCAATGGCGGTGGGGAAGTCGTTAAGCGTCAAATTCAGCTCAGAAAGAGAGCAGAGCATACCCTGGGAAACTTCTCCACGCAGGGTTCCACTCTTAATCTCCACGCCACCGGGAAGGATGCTGCCGTCCTTAGCGACCGGAACCAGATCACCTTCTTGCACATTTTGAGCACCGGTTACGATCTGCACCGGAGCACCTTCTCCGATGTCGACCTGACAAATCCACATGTGGTCCGAGTTCTCGTGCTTCTTCATGGTAAGCACCTTGCCCACCACAACATTCATAATCTCGGCACCCAAATCCTCGGTGGTTTCGACCTTAGAACCGGAGAGAGTCATCTCTTCGGCAAAGTCACGATCATTGGCATCAATTTGGACAAACTCATTCAGCCAGTTACGGGATAATAACATAATTCACCCTCTCCTTTCTCAAAATTGTGTGAGGAAACGCACGTCGTTTTCGAAGATCAAGCGCAGGTCGGCAATCTTAAAACGGCGCATGGCGGTACGCTCTAAGCCCATGCCAAAGGCCCAACCGGAATAGACTTCCGTATCAATGCCACAGCCTTCTAAGACCTTCGGATGTACCATGCCGGCACCAAGAAGCTCAATCCAACCTTCAAACTTGCAGGTGGGGCAGCCAACGCCGCCGCACTTATGACATTGAACGTCCATCTCACAGGAAGGTTCCGTAAAAGGGAAGTGATGGGGGCGGAAGCGGGTTTTCGTTCCCTTTCCATAGAGGGTCTCCACGACGGTGTTCAAGGTGCCCTTCAAGTCAGCCATGGTAATGCCCTTGTCGACGACCAAACCTTCTACCTGATGGAACATGGGGGAGTGGGTCGCATCCACTTCGTCCTTTCGGTACACTCGTCCGGGGGAGATGATGCGAATGGGGAGCTGGCGGGTTTCCATGGCACGAATCTGCATGGGAGAGGTCTGGCTGCGCAGCATGACACGGCTGTCGGTATCAAAATAGAAGGTATCCGACCAGTCGCGGGAGGGGTGACCTTCCTCTGCATTTAAGCGATCAAAGTTATACTCAGCAAGTTCAACCTCGGGGCCGTCCAAACACTCAAACCCCATGCCAACAAAAATGTCCTTGATTTCATCTAAGACCAAGTACATAGGGTGTTGATGGCCCAGAGTAAGGGGGCTTCCGGGAATGGTGACGTCCAAAACCTCCTCGGCCAGGCGAGCGTTTAACGCCTCCGCTTCAATGGCTTCCTTTCGCGCTTCCAAGCCTTCGGTCAAGGCTTCACGCACCTCGTTGGCCAGTTGACCCATAATGGGGCGCTCCTCTGCAGAAAGACCACCCATCTGCTTGAGCAGTGCAGTCAGCTCACCCTTTTTACCAAGATATTTGACGCGCCAAGTATCCAGCTCGGCGAGGTCTTTGGTTGCATCCAAGGCCGCTAGGGCAGATGCTTTGATTTGTTCCAGCGTTTCCTTCATCTTCAAAACTCCTTCATCGTACAGGATAGGGGGAATTTAGGCAATAAAAAATCCCTTCCTCCCAAAACAGGGACGAAAGGATATACTTCCGCGGTACCACCCATGATTCACACAACAATGTGCACACTCAACATTCCCGATAACGTGGGACAACGCTGACGTATTTCCCCGTCAGAACTCCCGGGCGAACCAAGTAGCAGTCCTTAAGTTGGCTTTCAGCCGGTGACCAACTCTCTCTGACAGAACCAAACCCACTATTTTCCCATTCATTGTTTTTTTGATATTACCAAAGGTATACCATAAAAAAAGTTGAAATGCAAGAGGGAAATCCATATAATAGAGAGTATCGCAGTGGAAGGGCAGGTGGATATCTCGTGACGGAGGTCACAATGGATTTGGTGCGAGGATGGGTTCCCCTTCGAAACCGGGACTCCCACAAAGGCGATTATGGCAGAGTACATATTCTTTCCGGTTGTGTTGGATATACCGGTGCGCCGTACTTTGCATCCGAAGCTGCCGTGCGATCGGGCTCTGGTCTGGTTTATCTCCATGTACCACAGGAGATCTGGCCGATTCTTGCAGTAAAGTGCAGGGAGACCATGGTATTCCCGCTGAGCGAAGCTTCGCTATTGGAAAAGCTCTCGAAGGCCGATGCGGTACTGATTGGACCTGGACTCGGGCGGGACCCCTTGCGCGATTCCCGTACCCGTCAGCTGGCAAGGGAGTTGCAAAATCCCTTGGTTTTGGATGCAGACGGCATAAATGCCTTCTCGGGACATATAGATGTCCTGAAAGCCAGAAAGGGTCGGCTCACCATCCTAACACCCCACGAGGGAGAGTTTTCTCGTCTACTCGGCTGTTCGCTTGGGGACTTGGATCGTGCGGCGGCGGCCGAAGGTTTTGCCCGGGAAAGTGGCTGCATTGTCGTGCTCAAGGGGCATCGTACCATCAGTGCGTTTCCCGACGGAGCACTTTATGTCAACACGACGGGGAATCCCGGTATGGCGAAAGGTGGAAGCGGCGATGTGCTCTCCGGAATGATCCTTTCCCTTCTTGGGCAAGGGATGTCCGCTGAGCAGGCCGTCCCGGCGGCCGTGTGGCTTCACGGGCGGGCGGGGGACCTGTGCGCTTCGCGTCTTGGAGAATACGGCATGACACCCAGTGACTTGCTCCAGGCAATTCCAGAGGCTTTCCAATTGAAATAGGGGTTTCTAACGCCCCGGTACGGAGGGACGCTTGTGCGTAGAATGCTTCTCTGTACACAAATGATATTTCTGCTGTTGGCTCTTGCTGCCTGTGGTGGCAAAGGGTCGGAAGATTCCCTGGCCCTGAAGTATCGCACGGACTATCTTGATCTCAAGTCCTGCGAAGGAACCGCGGAGCTGCATGCAGATTATGGACAGCGGGTGTATGATTACACCGTATCGTTTCAATATCAAAAAGATGGAGACATGACGATTCAGATTACGGCACCAGAGAGCCTTTCTGGGACTACGGCACGCATTACCGCAGGGGAAACCAGACTGGAATTTGATGGAGCCACCCTGGAAACTGGGCCCTTGTCGCCGGAAGGATTGTCCCCGGTGGATGCCATCCCCGCATCGCTTCGCTATCTTTGCGAAGGATATATTGCCGAATGCGGCAGCGAGACAAAGCAGGATCGTGGGTGCTTGCGCTTGCAATTTCGAGATCCAACGCTGACAGCGGGAAAAGGAACCGAAGCCAACCTTTGGCTGGATAAGGAAACTGGGAATCTAGTGTATGCGGAAATGATGCAGGATGGCTTTACCGTTCTGCGCTGTGAGTTTACATCGTTTACGAAGACTTAAACAAAGGAGACTTGCTCCATGCAAGAACAAAAACGACGCACCTGGGCGGAAGTATCGCTCGTGAATATCCGTACCAATTACGAGGCTTTGCGAGAACTCTTGCCGTCCGGGTGCAAATTTATGGGAATGGTGAAGTCCGATGGATACGGCCACGGAGCCTTGGCGGTTTCCCGGAAACTACAGGAATTGGGGGCAGACTATCTCGGGGTTGCCTGCTTAGATGAAGCCATTGAGCTACGAGAGGGTGGGATCACCCTTCCCATTCTCATTCTGGGTGGTACGGCTCCCGAGGAACTACCCTTGCTGCTTCAGTACCAACTGGCACAGACGGTCTTTGATTTCGACATGGCCAGAATTTTTTCGGAAGGGGCCAAGGAGCGTGGAGAGAAACTGACCGTCCATGTGAAGGTGGATACGGGCATGACGCGGCTTGGCTTTCATTGCGATGATACTACAATGGAGCAATCTGCGGAGCAAATTGCCCAGGTCTGTGCTTTAGAAGGCCTAGCCATTGAGGGGATCTTTACGCATTTTGCGGACTCGGATGGCGATGAAGCCTATACGGTGCTCCAAATGACTCGGTTCCTCACGCTCCTGGACATGCTTGCCCAGCGGGGCTGTCAGTTTGCCATTCGCCATGCCGCAAACAGTGCTGCGACCTTACTGTATCCCTTTTCTCACCTGGACATGGTGCGACCAGGCCTTGCCCTCTATGGGCACTATCCGGGAGAGGACATGGAAGACCTTTGTCCCCTACAGCCGGCGATGGAGCTTCGCTCTAAGATAACGGCGATTCGGGAGTTACCAAAGGGAACCTTCGTCAGTTACGGAAAAACCTACGCCTTACAGCGGGATAGCCGTCTGGCTGTGGTGCCAATTGGGTACGGGGATGGATATTTTCGCAGCTTGTCCAATTGCTTTTCCGTGGGACTCCGCGGGAAGCGAGCCCCCATTTTAGGACGCGTTTGCATGGACATGTGTATGGTGGATGTTACCGAGATCGACTCGGTTGAACTTGGCGAAGAAGCGCTGATTTACAGCCGAGAGGAAGCCATGGGTCCGACGGTAGAGGAAGGGGCCGCGCTTGCCAACACGGTTTCTTATGAACTGCTGTGCGCGCTCTCCAAGCGAATTCCACGTCTCTATCAAGACGACCCAGCCACTCACCCCAATGACCAGAGAAACATAGACTAGATCAGAGGGAAAGAGCCTTCGGTCTTTGCCGGGGAGGCAGCGGTCTTAAGTTTTCCAATGGTTTTTACAAGAAAAGGTATAAACGCCGCTGCCTTGTGGGAGAATCATAGTGACCGCGTTAGGAAAGAGGTAGTTTCTTTTAAACGCAGGTGACTATCTTCCGGCGGAGTGTGAGCTTAGTGGATAACAGTGCAAGTGTTGTTAGACGCGGAGATATTTTTTATGCCGATCTCAGTCCTGTGGTGGGGAGCGAACAGGGAGGGGTGCGGCCGGTTTTGATCGTTCAGAACGATACCGGGAATAAGCACAGCCCCACCGTCATTGCCGCAGCAATTACCTCGCAAACGGGCAAGGCAAAGCTGCCAACCCACATCGAGCTGGCTGCATGGCAATATGGCTTACCCAAAGATTCGGTGGTGCTCTTGGAGCAGATCCGAACCCTAGATAAAAAACGTTTGCGGGAGTATATGGGACGTCTGGATGGGAATTTAATGCACCGAGTGGATGCTGCCATTGCGGTGAGTTTTGGTTTACATCCGGATACTTTGGTGTAAAAAGATAAGTGCAACGATAGCCGTCCTGGCTGCTTTGAGCGGTTGGGACGGCTCCGCGGCAGACATATGATGAATGCGTAGCAAACAACGAATGCGGAGAAAGGATGGACAAGATGAAGTCGTGGAAGAAGCGATTGGCCGCATGCATTGCCTGTATGGTAATGATCGGGGGTATGACGGTGTTCGCAGCAGTGCAAGGGGGTCAAGAGAACCCTCTTGTGACCCTAGGATACATAAAGGATGTCTTTACCAAGAATATGCTGCAGGAAGCGGATAAGAAAATTTCCGACTCCAAAAATGAGTACGAAAAGAAGCTGGATAGTAAGGTAACGGCCTATACCGAAGAAATGAAAAAGCTTCAGTCTACCGGTGGGGGCAACTCGTCCAACGGGTCCGTCTTTTCGGTCGTGGATCTCTCTGCCGGACAAGCCCTGCTTGGATCGGTTGGTTGTGAGGTCATGCTCCGGGTTGGCAATGCGGTATGTGTCAGCCCAGGCGCTCCCGGCCTGATTAACACCACCACCGGAGCGACGCTTGACGGGGGGAAAGCCCTTCAGCAAAATCATCTCTACATGATGACCATCGAAGGACGCTCGGTGAAGGCACAGGGCGGTGCGGTCAAGCTCTTAGTCCGCGGAGGCTATACGATTCAGTAATGCATCCATACATAACAAAAAGCCGAACACATTCTGTGCTCGGCTTTTCGTATTTATAAGAGAGAGAAAAAGAGGAGAGGAAGAAACAAATTGATAATTGGTATACAGTAACTGCTTTGCTGGTATTAAGATATCATATCCTTAAGGGGGATTAGTGGATAATTTACTAACTTAGAATGAACTTTTTATGAACGCAGAAAGGGGGGTATTCACCGTTTGAAATTCATTCCTTTTCTTGAATATAATCGGCTTTTGCAAAGCCAAGGATTTTGCCCAGCTTGATCAGATCCCAGTCCTCATACCGGTTCACAATGGTGACGGGAGTGCCATTTACCGCGGTTCCTACCACCGGGGCAAAGCGGCTGGGACGCTCCCGAATATTCAGGTGACCCCAACGGATCGCAACCTGGCCTTGCACTGGTTTCATGGGGGGAAGAAAGGGAAGGTCAAAATGCTCAGCCAATGCCTTCACAATGCTTTTTGCAATGTCTTTGGTATGGGTGGTGACCCAACGGGCATCCTCTTCGTTATCATGATAACCAATTTCTAAGAAGGCCGGAGGAGCATTCACACGACTCACTTCCCCGATGGTGGTGGAGGCTTCCGTTCGAACCTGATCCGGAAGGGGATAGATCGTTTTGAGTTCCTCTGCAAGTAAGGAAGAGGCTTCTTGGCTCTCTTTGCTCGAAGGGTTGTAAAACACAATGATGCCTCTTTGTGTTCCGGCCGTACTCTCAGGGGATGCGTTGGAGTGCAAAGCAAGATGCAAGTCATAATCTCCAGCATTGGAGGCGGCAATGGCATCGGCCGCGGACATGGTAAGTAGCTTTCGCACGAAGGAAATGCCAGACGCCGTTAGGTAGGGCACCATTTCGTTGGCAATCTGGTTCATAAAGTCTTGCTCGCTTCCGCCGGTCACATAGAGATTGTACGGTTGCGTTGAGGGAGAAAGGTATATGATTGGCATGATCGTTGCCTCCTAATTGTTACGTTCTTTCATTCTATGGCGAATTGTCAGCGATGCACACCAAGATGGACAGGCAAATCTACAAATGCAATGAAAATTGCAAATTAAGGATTGGCAAAACCAAAATACTATGATAGTATGAAAGATAGAAACCATCCCGCTCCCCTGTATGCCAAGGATTTCCTTCCGCATGCTTGACCTTTCTCGGTCTAGGGGAGGTCTTTTTGTGGGATGAAAGGACGTTGATGCTGTGGATCTATGCAATCTTGAACAAATAAAAGCCCTCTTGAAACGACGCGGGTTTCAGTTTTCAAAAAGTATGGGGCAAAACTTTCTCATTGAGTCTTGGGTACCCAGGGAAACCGCAAGGGCTTCGGGGGCATCCCAGGGAGTGGGAGTATTAGAGATCGGCCCTGGAATCGGTCCTCTGACGACGGAACTTGCACAATTGGCCGAAAAGGTCGTTTCCGTGGAGTTGGATCGGAGTTTATTGCCGGTGCTCCAAGAGACTTTGAAAGACCACGATAATGTGGAGATCGTCCCTGGAGATATCCTAAAGGTCGATCTCAAAGCACTGTGCCAAGAGAAATTTGCGGGCCTTAACTTGGTGGCCTGCGCTAACCTACCTTATAATATTACAACCCCTGTGATTACCGCACTCATCGAGGCGGGCTGTTTTACTTCCATCACGGTGATGATCCAAAAAGAGGTGGCGCTCCGCATTTGCGCACAGCCGGGTTCTTCGGATTACGGTGCCTTCTCGGTTTTTTGCCAGTACCATGCCGACTGCCGCATTCTTTACGATGTGGAACCAGTATGCTTTTATCCGGCACCAAAGGTGATGTCTTCCGTCATCCGTATGGATTTACGCAAAGAAGCGCCTGCTGAGGTTTCAGACCCGGCTCTGTTTTTCCGTGTGGTGCGGGCTTCGTTCGCCCAAAGACGCAAAACCTTACTCAACGGCCTCTATGCTGTGTTTGGATCTGAGTTCAGCAAAGAGGAGATTATCAAGATTCTGGAAGACTGTTCTTTGTCGAAAAGTATCCGAGGAGAGCGTTTAAGCATTCAAGAATTTGCACAAGTCGCTAAAAAGTTCGAAAAACGTTGAAGAAGCAGACAAAAAGCTTGTGTTATTTTACTCCATGAAATATAATAAAAAAACATGCCGAATGACGACATAACTCTCAAGGAGGACATGTGAGATGGCGCTTACAAAAAACCGGGCCGTGTTAGCCTGGATTGATAAACAGATCGAACTTACCCAACCGGAGCAGGTTGTCTGGATTGATGGGACAGAGGAACAGCTGGAGGCCTTGCGGGTGCAAGCTTGTTCCACGGGTGAGCTTCATAAGTTGAACCAGGAAAAGCTTCCCGGTTGTTATCTCCACCGCAGTGATCCCCATGATGTGGCTCGCGTAGAAGGCCGCACCTTTATATGCTGTAAGAAGAAGGAAAACGCAGGTCCGACCAACAATTGGATGGACCCGGATGAAATGTATGCAAAGCTCCATGCGCTGTATCGTGGCAGTATGCAGGGGAAAACCATGTATGTGATCCCATATTCCATGGGTGTGGTTGGCTCTCCCTTTGCCAAGTATGGTTTTGAGCTGACGGATTCCATTTATGTCGTGTTAAACATGGCAATTATGACTCGGGTAGGTCAATCGGTTCTAGATGCCTTAGGTGACTCGGACGATTTCATTAAGGGCCTTCATGCCAAGGCAGATCTAAACCCGGAAGAGCGCTACATAGTTCAATTCCCTGAGGATAACACCATTATGTCCATCAATTCCGGCTATGGTGGCAATGTCCTGCAAGGAAAGAAATGCTTTGCTTTACGCATCGCCTCCTATTTAGGAGAGCAAGAAGGCTGGATGGCCGAGCACATGTTGATTCTTGGCGTGCAGAACCCGCAAGGTGAGGTGCGCTACATTTCAGGGGCATTCCCCTCGGCCTGCGGAAAAACCAATCTGGCGATGCTGATTCCCCCGGAAGGATATCAAAAGGATGGGTGGAAAGCATGGTGTGTGGGCGATGACATTGCCTGGATTCGTGTGGGTGAGGATGGCCGTTTGTGGGCCATGAACCCAGAATGCGGCTTCTTTGGCGTTGCGCCAGGAACCAATGCAGACTCCAATCCCAATGCGC
This sequence comes from [Clostridium] viride DSM 6836, assembly GCA_000620945.1. Lineage (GTDB taxonomy): Bacteria > Bacillota > Clostridia > Oscillospirales > Oscillospiraceae > Evtepia > Evtepia viridis. The sequence continues at coordinate 639,623 of JHZO01000004.1, forward strand.
TGGCCTCCACCCAGCAGGGAACCATCTTTACCAACGTGGCTCTGAACTTGGAGGACAATACCGTATGGTGGGAGAAGATGGATCACAATCCCCCGAAGAATGCTTTAGATTGGCTCGGCAATCCGTGGAATGCTGATACTGCTAGCACACATGCGGCACACCCCAATTCTCGGTTTACGGCACCGGCCAAGAACTGTCCCTGCATTTCCCCAGAGTTTGAAAATCCCCATGGCGTTCCGCTCTCTGCCATTATTTTTGGCGGACGACGCGCCAGAACCGCACCTCTTGTGTATCAGTCCCGTGACTGGCAGCATGGAGTGTTTGTGGGTTCCATTATGGCTTCGGAGACCACGGCTGCCGCAACCGGTGCGGTTGGCGTGGTGCGGCGTGATCCCATGGCTATGCTCCCATTTTGTGGCTATCACATGGGAGACTATTGGCATCACTGGCTGAATATGGGCGATAAAATTGAACATAAGCCTAAGATTTTTAATGTAAACTGGTTCCGCACGGACGAAGAAGGTCACTTTATGTGGCCGGGCTTTGGTGACAATCTACGCGTGTTGGAGTGGATTTTAAAAAGAGCCTTTGATGAAGTCGATGCAAAGGAAACGGAAATTGGCTATCTGCCATATCCCGAAGATATTAATGTGAAGGATCTCGACATTTCGGATCAGGTGTTAGAGAGCCTCTTAAGCGTGGATCAGGCACTGTGGAAGCAGGAAGCCGCCAATATTCGAGAGTTCTACCAAGGGTTTAATGGAAAGGTCCCCAAGGAACTTTGGGAAGAGCTGACCAAGTTAGAACAGAACTTAGAGCAAGCATGATGAGGAATGTGCGCCGACGCGAAAGAGTCGGCGCACATTTTGGTATGTGGGGTTACTTGGAAACTTGCTTGCAAGTATGGGATTCCCATGATAAAATAAGTGGAATAGAGTAGGGGGAAGGCTATGACCATACTGGGGATTGATCCTGGGTACGCCATTGTTGGCTTTGGTGTTTTGGAAACCCAGCGCGGGACAAATATCCTGCACCGCTGTGGTGTGATCACCACTCCGGCAGGTCTGTCGATGCCCAAACGGCTTCTTCAAATTGGAGAAGACTTGGAAGTCTTGATTCATCAGTTTCAACCGGATGAGCTTGCCGTGGAAGAGCTCTTCTTTAACACCAATGTCACAACGGCCATTGGAGTTTCGCAGGCCAGGGGCGTGATTCTCTACACGGCAGAAAAATTGGGCGTGCCGGTCTATGAGTATACGCCGCTGCAAGTGAAGCAGGCCGTGGCAGGCTATGGTCGAGCAGAGAAACGACAGGTCATGGAGATGACAAAGCGCTTGCTGCGACTTTCGGAAGTGCCCAAACCAGATGATGCCGCGGATGCGGTTGCCATTGCCCTCTGCCATGCCAGATCAGCGACCTCCAAACTGTCACCTTACTGGTAAAGGAGCGAAGAAGCTTGTACTATTATTTACACGGCACGGTCAGTCTAATAGCTCCCTTTTTGGTGGTGATTGATTGCGGTGGGGTTGGCTATGCCTGCCGCACCACGAACCATACCCTTTCACAAGTTACGAAAGGGGAGAAGGTCAGACTGTACACGCACATGTATGTCCGTGAGGACATCATGGAGCTTTACGGATTTGCCACGGAGGAGGAGCGGAACTGCTTTCAAATCCTCATTGGCGTATCGGGCGTTGGCCCAAAGGCTGCCTTATCGATTCTTTCTGCCACGACACCGGAGGGCTTGGCCTTTTCGATCATGACGGGAGACGAAAAGGCCTTAACCGTTGCGCAAGGCATCGGGAAGAAAATTGCCCAACGTATTATTTTAGAGCTTAAAGATAAAATGGGACAGGTTCCCAGTGGAGAGAGCTATGGTGGAAGCGGCACTGCGCTGATCCCGGAAAACAAGAGAAACGAGGCAGCAGCGGCACTTTCGGTGCTAGGCTATGGGTCAGAGGACATTGCCTCGGCGCTCAAAGGGATTCCGACCGATGACTTGTCACTGGAAGAAGTCATTAAACAGGCACTTCGAAAAATGGTTAAGTAAAGGAGCCTTGGCATGAGCATTGATTTTTCCGAGAAAAGCATGGAACCACAAACACCCCTCATGACCAGTTCCTTGCTCATGGAAGATGAAGGGGAGGGTTCCCTTCGCCCGAAATCACTGCTCGACTACATCGGACAGGATAAGGCAAAAGAAAATCTTTCCGTTTTCATTGATGCAGCACGGATGCGCAACGAGTCCCTGGATCATGTGTTGCTGCACGGCCCTCCGGGTTTGGGAAAGACCACCCTTTCCGGAATCATTGCCAACGAAATGGGCGTGAAAATTCGGATCACCTCAGGGCCAGCCATTGAAAAAGCAGGCGATTTGGCCGCTTTGCTTACGAACTTGAATGAGAATGATATTTTATTTATCGATGAAATTCATCGACTCAACCGATCCGTGGAGGAAATTCTGTATCCTGCCATGGAGGATTACGCCATTGATATTATTATGGGGAAGGGCCCCTCGGCAAACTCCATTCGTCTTGACCTGCCTCAGTTTACGCTCATTGGTGCGACGACGCGGGCTGGACAACTATCGGCTCCCTTGCGCGATCGCTTTGGAGTAATCTTGCGCTTAGAGCTTTACTCCCCGGAGCAGCTTCAACACATCATCACCCGTAGTGCAGGCATACTGCAAGTGCCCATTGAGGCAGAAGGAGCCAGGGAGATTGCCTGCCGCTCTCGTGGGACACCACGCATTGCGAACCGTCTGTTGCGTCGCGTGAGAGATTTTGCTCAGGTGCGGGCAGGGGGAGTCATTACGCAAGCTGTGGCGGACCAAGCCCTCACTTCTTTAGAGGTGGATCATCTTGGTTTGGACTCCGTGGATCGCCGAATGCTACGAAGCATTATTGAGTTCTATGGGGGTGGCCCCGTAGGCTTGGAGACCTTGGCGGCAACGGTGGGAGAAGAATCGGTTACCTTGGAGGATGTCTGTGAGCCGTATCTGATGCAAATTGGTTTTTTGCAACGGACACCAAGGGGAAGAATTGCAACGCAACGTGCCTATGAGCACCTTTCTCTCCCATATTATGGACAAAGTCAAATTACCTTAGAGTGAGAAAATTGTTGTAGAAACAGGAAGATTTTTTGTGTTTTTTCGGATGTGCTCTGTGGTTTCTACTAATTTCATGGCAATATATTTGGTTTGATTAACCTAATCTGCATAATTCTCTTGACTTAGACTGGAAATTAACGTATAATGGGTACACAAGTATGAGTATATCCTTACATGCAGAGCTTGAACAATACAAAGAATTGTCTGATGAAAGTTTGTGCGCCTTAGCGTCAGCTGGCGACAGAGCTGCGGAGGAATCCATGGTGCTGCGCTATGCTCGTTTGGTTCGCATGTGCGCTCGTCCGTATTTTTTGTTTGGTGGAGACAGCGAAGATTTAATGCAGGAAGGAATGCTGGGACTCCTTTCGGCTGTGAGAGAGTTTTCCCCAGAGCGCAAGGTTTCGTTTCGTTACTATGCGGAGCTTTGCATTCGAAGACGAATGATTTCCGCTGTCCGCGCTGCGGCAGGGGATAAGCATACCCCGCTCAATACTTATGTTTCTTTTGAGCTTTCCCTCTTTGTTGGTAGCCAGGAATTCGCTTCTTTCGGTTCCCCACTTACGCGGCAAGAAAATCCCGAAGATATCATCATCAGTCAGGAACAACTTAGGTCGCTTGCCAAGCTGATCAAAGGTCAACTGACCGAATTAGAACACTCCGTTCTTTCGTTTTATTTAAACGGTTTGTCGTATTCCGAGATTGCCAAAGAGGTAAACCGACCCACAAAGTCTGTGGATAATGCCGTTCAGCGCATTCGGCGCAAGGTAGCACGGCAACTTCAGTCCAGCGAGTACAGCGAAAGCTGAGCGCATATTTTATCGACCCAGCGGAGAAACATTCATTCCTGGGTTATCAAGTCAAAGAGAGGGAAAAAGCATGTACGAAGATAAGACGTTAGTTTGTAAGGAGTGCGGCCAGGAATTTGTGTTTTCTGCCGGCGAGCAGGAGTTCTACGCAGAGAGAGGCTTCCAGAACGAGCCCCAGCGTTGCAAGAACTGCCGTGACGCACGCAAGAATGCAGCTCGTGGCCCCCGTGAGTATTTTGTCGCGGAGTGCGCTTCCTGCGGCGGCGAAGCTAAGGTTCCTTTTGAGCCTAAGTCCGATCGCCCTGTATACTGCAGCGAGTGCTTCGCACGCATGAGAGAGAACTAATTCATGCCTTAAAATGGACGGTGCTTTGGCACCGTCCATTTTTTCATGCCTTCTAGAGGGTTTCTTCGTGAAAATTGAAAAACGAAATAAAAAGAAATTGTTAATAAATACTAAACTTTATGGTTTTCCTTGCAAAAAAATGGGCAATGATATAATATGATACTGTAAGACCAAAAAAGTTGAAAAAAGTTCACGTTTAAAGGAGTTTGGAGGTGGTTCTGTGTACAAAGTCGGCGATAAGATTGTTCACCCAATGCATGGCGCAGGTGTTATTGACGGAATTGTCAGTCAAAAAATCAATGGGGTCTTTCGAGATTACTATATGATGAAGCTTCCGGTGGGTGGGATGGTCGTCATGATCCCTACGGAAAATAGCGTGGAAATCGGTGTGCGTGCCATTGTTAAACCGGGTGAGGCCGAGGAATTGATGCAAGAACTCTCCCAAATCCAAGTGGACATGACACAAAATTGGAACCACCGATACCGAGAAAATATGTTGCGCCTTAAGAGCGGTGATTTGCGGGAGGTTGCACGGGTCGTCAAGGGACTGATGTTGCGCGATGGAAGCCGTGGACTTTCCACTGGAGAACGGAAAATGCTGCACTCCGCCAAGCAAATATTGTTATCGGAGTTGGTGTTGGCCCAAAGTATCACCTATGAAGAAGCGGAAGAACGCATAAATATAGCCATGCATTAATATGCTAAGCGAGAAGGTCCCTCTTGCCCGGAAGTTTTCCGAACCATGAAAACACCCCAGAAGAGGAGTCGTGAGGCTCCTCTTTTTCAATGGATAATTTGATAAGGAGTCTTTATGCAATTGATCAAAAAGTTATTTCGCAAGAAGGAACGAGAGAAAGCAACGACCTGCTCCGTGGTTCTGGTGGCGGCAGGGACAGCGGCCCGCATGGAGGGGAAAGACAAGATTCTGTTTGATTTGGGCGGAACCCCAGTGATTATACATAGTCTGCGTCCGTTTGAAGCGTCCCCATACGTACAAGAAATCATCATTGTGACCAGACATGAAATTATGGTAGAAGTGAGTCAGTTGTGTAAGCTGTATGGGCTCAATAAAGTGACCAAAATTATTCCAGGGGGGAAAACGCGAACGGATTCCGTTCGCCTCGGAGTGAATGAAGTGAGGGACGGGGTTGATTTGGTGGCCATTCACGATGGGGCCAGACCCTTTGTTACCCTGCCTGTCTTGGAGGCTGCCATTCAGGCTGCGGCCGAATTTGGTGCTGCTGCCCCAGGGATTCCCGTAAAGGATACGATCAAATCGGTGGAAGCTGGGATTGTCCAGGAAACTCTCCCACGGGAGACGCTTCGCGCCGTACAAACTCCGCAAGTGTTTGAGCATTCACTCATTCGGGCGGCACTCGCCAAAGCCATACAAGATGAGGTCAACATCACAGACGACTGCTCTGCGGTGGAGCGCCTTGGATTTCCTGTGGTGATCACCCAGGGAAGTGAGGAAAATATCAAACTCACCACTCCCTATGATCTAATCCTTGCGGAAAGTATACTAGAGGGGGGGGATGAGCTGTGAGAATTGGTCATGGTTACGATGTGCATCGTCTTGTGCCGAAACGGAAATTGATCCTGGGTGGAGTGGAAATCCAACACCACCTTGGCCTACTGGGACACTCGGATGCGGATGTACTGACCCATGCGGTCATGGATGCCCTGCTCGGAGCAGCCGCCTTAGGGGACATTGGACGCCACTTTCCGGATTGCGATGCCAAGTATTCCGGCATTTCCAGCATGCTCTTGCTAGGTCACGTGATGGAACTGCTCAGGAAAGAAGGGTATCAGGTCGGAAACTTGGACGTTACCGTCATTGCTCAGCAGCCGAAACTACTCCCTCATATTCCACAGATGAGGCAGAACCTATCCAAACAGATGGGGGTTCCTACCTCCCACATTAACGTGAAAGCCACCACGGAGGAAGGGTTGGGCTTTTCCGGGAAGGAAGAGGGCATTGCTGCCCATGCCGTGGTGCTTCTTTCGCCGCTTTTGCCGGAAGGATAAACACAAAGCTCCTTTGTCACATACAATGTCTGTGAGAGGAGCGTTCTGTCATGTTGCATTATTTGATTATGTGCAGATCTTTAACCTATGCACAAAGAATTGTCCAAAGTTTGGAGCGTGTTGGGATTCGAGCTTGGCTGATTCGATCCCCGGTCAGTGTGTCACCGAGTGGATGCAGCTACTCTGTTAAAATTACGCAAAAGGACTTATCTCATGCCTTAATGATATTGAATCATTTTCAACTCCCCTATCTTGGAATCTATATTGGTTCACCGGAAGAAGGGTATCGGGAGGTGGATTTGTGATCTATTTTGACAGTGCAGCCACCACCATGCAAAAACCACGAGAGGTCAGCCGTGCGGTTTCCGAAGCCATTGATCACATGGCAAGCATAGGAAGGGGAGATTCCAAGGCCTCTCAGTCTGCGGCAGATCTCTTATTCAACTGCCGCCAGGCGGCGGCAGATCTATTTGGGGTGCCGAGTCCCGAGCAGGTCGTGTTTACCTTTAATGCCACCCACGGGTTAAACATTGCGATCAAATCCCTTGTCAAAAGCGGGCACTCTGTCTTGATCTCCGGATATGAGCATAATGCGGTTTCTCGTCCCTTGGCATCCATTCCGGGTGTTCAGGTTCGCATTTTGAATACCCCCCTGTTCCAGCCCGAGGTTTTTCTGGAACAAATGCGGAATGAACTGGAGCAAGGGGTCGATGTGGTCATTTGCAATCACGTTTCTAACGTGTTTGGCTATATTTTGCCCGTGGAAGAAGTGGCAAGCCTGTGTTACGATCGGGGGATTCCCTTCCTGTTGGATGCATCTCAATCGGCCGGGACCTTGCCGATTCATTTGGAGCGGATGCATGCAGCGTTCGTTGCCATGCCGGGACACAAAGGCTTATATGGGCCACAAGGAACCGGCTTACTTCTCTGTGGGGAAGTGGGGGAGCCCCTCCTGTATGGAGGAACGGGCAGCCTCTCCTTCCAAAGGGATATGCCGGATTTTTTGCCGGATCGCTTGGAGGCAGGAACCCACAACGTAGCTGGAATTGCAGGCCTACTCCAGGGCATGGCCTTTGTCCGAAAAAAGGGGCAAGCAAACATCTTGCGGCATGAACAAAGCCTAAAGCAAATGGCCGCAAAGGGCTTAAGAGAGCTTCCGGGCGTTGAAGTATTTAGCAGTCCAGATCCCAAGGTGCAAAGTGGAGTGCTATCCTTCCGAATTCGAGGGCATGATTGTGAAGAAGTCGGGGCGTATTTAAGTCGACATCAGGTTGCTATACGTAGTGGTTTTCATTGTGCTCCTCTGGCACACCAATCGGCAGGCACTGCCGAAACGGGTACCGTTCGCTTGAGCTTTTCTGCCTTTAATACGCAGCAGCAGGTCACACGCTTTCTGCAGATCCTGCGAGGATTCTACCTATCATGAATGGCAGGTGCAGGAAAACTCACCGCAATGTCAGGGAAAATACCAACAAAATGAAGGGGAGCGTTTGTTCGTAAGAAGAGGCGCTCCTTTTGTTGTTTTCTTGCATGGGATCTCCCGTTGGGATTTCTTTCAAGCACAGGAATATCTGAATTGTCCCCGAAAATAACCCACAGTCTCCCTTGTCAAATGGTTCAAAATCAAGTATAATAAGCTGAATTGCCATATAATATCTAAAGTAAAGAACATCGGGAAAAGCTGGTGAATGTCAAGGGGAGGGGGTTGTGATGGTGGATGTACTTCAGTCAGGACTCACAACGGCCTTAAGCTACCTCCGCCTGATTAAGGTAACGGATGTCATTGATATGATCGTCGTTGCCTATGTCATTTATAAAGGCATGGCACTCCTTCGTAAGAGCAGTGCAGCGCAAGTCGGAAAGGCGATCCTATTTATTGTGGTCACCCTCTGGCTTTCCCATCAGCTGAATCTTAACGTTGTCAATTTTATCCTGGGAAAGGCCATGGAGCTTGGTCTTTTGGCCTTGGTCATCGTCTTTCAGCCGGAAATTCGCCGCTTCTTAGAGCAGATCGGAAGCAACGACTTTGGATCGTTTTGGGGCATGAAGGAGGTTCCGGTTACAGAAACCGAAACAGCCATTCGCGAAACGGTGGCGGCCTATACCGTGCTTTCCAAGGATCGTGTGGGTGCCTTAACGGTGTTTGAACGTAAGAACCGTTTAAACACCATTATTGAGTCTGGTACCATGATGGATGCGACCGTTTCCAGCGAACTGATGAAGAATATTTTTTATCCAAAGGCTCCACTGCATGACGGTGCGGTGGTCATTCGGAACGGAAGGTTGGCAGGGGCAGGTTGCATGCTTCCGCTTTCTTCAAATATGAACCTCAGCCGTGACCTTGGCATGCGGCATCGGGCCGGCATTGGGATGAGCGAACATTCCGACGCCATCGTTGCCATCGTTTCGGAAGAAACGGGAGCCATTTCGGTTTCAAGTAACGGACGGCTCAAGCGCCATCTTGCACCGGAAACCTTGGAACGGATTCTGCGCAATGAGCTGCTTCCTCAGGATACGAAGATCAATAAGGTGCGGAAACATGGCTGGTTTGGGGTGCTGAAAAAGAGGGGCGAGCAACATGACTGATGCAAACAGAAGCGGGAAAAGGTTTAATATCGTGCTTTCCATTCTGATTGCGGTGCTGCTCTGGTTTTATGTAGTCAATGTGGAGAACCCGATTGGACAAACCACCATTTCTGCAGTCCCGGTTGAAATCAGCGGGGCATCCGAACTAAGCGATAAGGGCTTGATGGTCACGGATCTAAACCGAGATACCGTGAATATTAAAGCAGTTGGAAAACGGAAGACCTTTTTAAAACTCTATCATATGGATATGACCTTATTTGTGGACGTTTCCGCCATCGATGCTCCGGGAGAATACCGGTTGCTTGGGCGGGTTTCTCCGGAATCGTCCCGAGCTGAAGTGACCCTTTCTGAACGGGATAGCTTTGCAATTACCGTCACGGTGAAGAAGAAGGTCAGTCGTGAAATTCCCGTCATCGGAGAATTCCATGGAACGCTGGCCAGTGGCTTTGACGTGCAGCCCATGCAGCTTAACCCAGGCACTATGGAGGTAAGCGGCCCAGAAGAATTGATGGAGCGCGTCTCCCACGTGGTTGTGGTGTTGTCGGGAGAAGGCGTAAAGGAAAGTCTGACGGAGGATGCCAGCTTTGTGGTCTTAGATAAGAGTGGAACGGTCATACAAGATCCCAATTTAATCTGTTCCGCAAAAACGGTTCAGGTTACCATGCCGGTCGTTCGGCTTTATGAAATCCCTTTGACCGTTTCCCTAAAAGACGGAGGCGGAGCCAGCAGCGCGGATGCTGTAGTTTCCATTTCTCCAGCAACCGTAAAGCTAACCGGTTCGGAGGAGCAACTGCGTCAATTAAACGAAATTAACTTGGGAGAAATTGATTTAGCCGAGGTATTTACGAATAAGAGCAAGGCCTTTGTCATCCCAATTCCAGAGGGTGCAAGCAACCATGAACAAGAAGCAGAGGCCATAGTGAACGTAACGGTCAATGTCCCAATGAAGTCAATCTCGGCCACACAGATTCAATTTGTAAATATTCCAAAAGGATTTCAGCCCTCGGTTACAGATTCCTTGCAGGTTTGGGTGCGGGGGCCGCAGAGTCAATTGGATCAGGTCGGAAATGAACACATTAAGGTTGTGGTGGATTTAGCTGGTGCTGCCCGAAAAAAGGGACAGCAACGTGCGCAGGCGCAGGTGTTCCTCACGGGGCCGGAAGGTGTCGGCGTGGTTGGAACGGATTACAGCATCGCACTCAACCTGAAATAAGAATCGAGGTAGTTATGACACAAATTGCAACGGTAAGAAAACTGACCAATACTGGGTTTGCGGTGGTGGAAGTGCGTCGCCAAACAGCCTGTGGTCATGATTGTAAAGACTGTGCCGGCTGTTCACAGGTCGTCACCGGAGAGACCGTGGTGACGGTAAAAAATGACTTGAACGTCAATCTCGGGGATGTCGTGCTCATTGAGAGCCAAACCTCACAAGTCTTAAAAGCAGCTATGATGGTGTATATTATGCCCTTTTTCCTCTTCTTCCTTGGCTATTTCGTATGCAATTCGCTCTTTCCGCAAGCCAGTGGAAACCTCCCCGTGATTGCAGGATTGATCGGCTTTGGGCTTGGATTGTTTGCTACGGTGTACTGGGATCGTAGAGAACGGAAAAAGAAAAGCCTGCAGTTTAAAATGATTGAGATCAAACAAAGATGTTCGGGTACGTAAGACCACTCAAAAAAGCACTTCCGCAAGAGGATGCCGCCCGCTATCAGGCAGTGTACTGCGGCCTTTGTCGCACCATAGGGCAGCGATATGGCTTTGTTGCTCAGTGGTTTTTAAACTATGACTTTGCCTTTTTGGCCATGCTGCTTGCCAAGGAGCAGGTGGGGGCTTGCGTGGTTTGCCGCCGATGCCCGGTTTACCCATGGCGAAAAAGACAGGCTTGGGAGCAGGATGAGGGTCTGGAATTGGCTGCGGCAGAAAGCGTTGTGCTTTGCTACTGGAAGTTAAAAGATAGTATGCAAGACAGTGGTTTCCTAAAAGCTTGCCTCATTTGGCCGCTTACGCTCTTGCTTCTCCCGGGCTATCGGCGAGCCGCGAAGCATTGTGCGGAATTTGCCGCCACCGTTCAGACTTGTCTGGAGGAACTGCGGCAAATGGAAGAGGCATCTTTGCCTTCGCTGGATCGCCCGGCCGATGCCTTTGCGCGTATTCTACAAGCGGCCTCCGGCGTACACGGGCAGGAAGGGCAGGCGGCACTCTCGCAGCTTCTCTATCATGTTGGACGATGGATCTATTTGGTTGATGCATGGGATGACTTGGAAGAAGACCGAAACCGCGGGGGCTATAATCCAATCCTGTTGAAAGGATATGTGGACACCGCGGAGGGAACGGCATATGTACACGATACGATGGCTTCCTCACTTGCGATGGCACAAAGCGCCTTTTTCTGGTTAGAAACCGGGGTTTGGTCTCCGGTCATTGATAATATACTAAGCCTTGGCCTTCCAGCCATGCAGGAAGCGGTTCTGACTGGCGTTTGGAAGACTGAAAAGAAACGAATCATAAGGAGATCTAACCATGAGTGATCCGTATCTGGTGTTAGGCGTCAAGCCTTCTGCCACCGATGACGAAGTGAAGCGAGCCTATCGTGACCTGGTCAAAAAGTATCATCCAGATAATTACCAAAACAACCCCCTATCCGAGTTGGCCGAAGAGAAGATGAAAGAAGTCAACGAGGCCTACGATGCCATCGTCAAGATGCGAAGCAGTGGTGGCTATCAAACCCAGCAGCAGTATGGCGAGCAAAGCTACGGTGGGGGAAGACAAGCAGGCGGAGACGCCACCTTGCAACAGGTGCGACAATTGCTGGACGTCGGCAACCTAAATGAGGCACAGCGTTTGTTGGAGGCCAGTTCCCTTCGCAATGCAGAATGGTACTTTTTGATGGGGGGCTTGGCTTATCGCCGTGGTTGGCTCTCTGAGGCCCGTGAAAACATTTCGATGGCTTGCAACATGGATCCAGGCAACCTGGAATATCGGCAAACCATGCAGTATTTGAGCAATCAGGCAGGACGAGGCTACCAAAGCTATCGTGGCGGTGGATTTTCCGCCGGGGATCTTTGCAGTATCCTTTGCTGCTACTCCATGTGTTGTGATTGTTGCAACTAACGAATATAAGGCTATACTACACTAATAGAAATTGCAGGTGATCCACTTGATACGAAGTATGACTGGTTATGGTAGAGGAGAAGGCTTGCTCCATGATCGGAGCATTACAGTTGAATTGCGTTCGGTGAACAACCGTTACTTAGATTCTTCTGTCAAAATTCCGCGCAGTTTTGTGTTTGCGGAAGAGAAGCTGAAAACACGCATTCAGGAGCATATTTCCCGGGGCAAGGTGGATGTCTTTGTTTCGATTGACAGTTCAGCGGCGGAAAAAGTTGCCGTTCGGCTGAATACCCCTGTGGCAGATGGCTACTATGCCGCTCTCACCGCCATGCGTGATCAATATAATTTGCAGGATGATATCTCCGTTTCTCTGCTTTCTCGCTTTCCGGATGTTTTCGTCGTGGAAAAGGAACAAGCGGATTTGGAAACCGTTGCAAATGATATCTCAGAAATATTGGAGCTCGCCATTGCCGACTTTAACGCGATGCGGGAGCGAGAAGGTGCCAAACTGGCAAACGATATCTTGGCGCGGGGCGCTAAAATTGCCGAACTGTTGGACCTGGTGGAGAAACGAAGCCCAGAAACCGTGTCTGAATATCGGAGTAAGCTTCAGCGCCGCATGAGTGAAGTCTTGGAAAGTACGACCATTGAGGAAAGCCGTATCCTTACTGAGGCAGCCATCTTTGCGGATAAGACAGCTGTGGATGAAGAAACGGTTCGTCTGCGCAGTCATTTGACGCAGTTAGAAGAAATCTTGCAGTCCGGTGGCATTGTTGGACGAAAGCTGGACTTTTTGATTCAAGAGTTTAATCGAGAGGCCAATACCATAGGTTCCAAGTGCGGGGATGTGGAAATTACCCGTACGGTTTTGGAAATCAAAGGCGAGATCGAGAAGATTAGAGAACAAGTGCAGAACATAGAATAGGAGGCTTGGCTTGAAGCTGATAAACATCGGATTTGGCAACATGGTTTCTGCCGGTCGGCTCATCGCCATTGTCAGCCCTGAATCGGCACCCATTAAGCGAATGGTGCAGGAAGCCCGGGACCGTGGGGTATTAGTGGATGCCACCTATGGGCGTAGAACCAGAGCGGTGCTCATTACCGACAGCGACCACATTATTCTTTCTGCTCTTCAACCGGAAACCGTTGCCGGTCGTCTCAATGGTCGTGAGCCAGCCCCTGAGGAGGAAGAAGAATGAACGAAAAAAGAGGAAACCTGATCGTAATCTCAGGTGCTTCTGGTGTTGGGAAAAGCAGCGTGATTGCAGAGGTGCTGAAAAAACGGGATAATCTCTATTTTTCCGTCTCTTGGACCACGCGTTCTCCCCGAGAAGGGGAAGTGGATGGCGTAAACTATCACTTTACCGACCGTGAGGGGTTTGAAAAGAGGATCGCGGAGGGAGACTTTTTGGAGTACGCCCAGTATGTGGGGAACTTCTACGGCACCTCCAAAAGCTTGGTGGAGGAAAAGCTGCAGGCAGGCCAAGACGTTCTTTTGGACATTGAGGTGCAAGGAGCCGAGCAGGTGAAGGTGAATTGCCCGGAGGCCATTTTGCTCTTTGTCATTCCACCTTCCTTTGAGGAGTTAGAAAAGCGCCTTCGCTCACGCGGAACGGACGATGAAGAAAAGATCTTAGGTCGCCTTCATCGGGCTCGTGAGGAAATGCGAGAGAGCACGCGCTATGACTATATTATTGTGAACGATACCATTACATCCGCAGCAGAGGAAGTGCTATCCATCCTAACTGCGGAGCACTGCCGTACGAAAAAGCGAATTGCTTTGATCAAATAAGGGAAGAGGTGCTGTATTATGATGCTTTATCCAGCTATGAATGATTTATTGAAACAGGTGCCCAGTCGGTATCAATTGGTAAACATGGTGGCCTATCGTGCCAGACAGATTGCAGCGGAGGCAGATGAACAGGAAATATCCTTAGAAGATAAGCCTGTGAGCATTGCAATCGGAGAGATTGCACAAGGGAAATTGCCAGAGTAACGCTCACGCTGATTTCCATACAGGGAGGCGCACCTTAAGGCAACTCTCTGTCCAGGGACAAGCATGGTATATCCAGTTCCTGGCTTTTCGCTTGGCCTGAGGCGAGCCGATGGAACCATTTATCCAGGAACATGAGTACAGATTAAACAGGCGACAGAGACATTTTGCTCTGCCGCTTGTGCTTTTTCTGGCGAAGTCTCAGCCAAAGGGAGGCAATCGCGAAGATGAGAATCGCAAAAATTGCAGTATCTTCTGCAACCTTTTCCATTGATAAGCCCTATAGCTATCGCATACCCGATGACTTGGCTGCGGTGGTGCAAGTGGGCGTTCGGGTGTTGGTTCCCTTTGGGCGTGGGAATAAACGAATTGAGGGAATGGTATTATCCTGTTCCGACGAAGAGCAAGATGGCAAGCTCAAATACATCCTTGGGGTTTTGGATGAGCGACCCGTGTTGGATTCAGCAGGGATACAGCTGGCCCTATGGCTTCGGGAGCGCTATTTTAGTACGTTTTACACCGCGCTGCTTAGCATGCTTCCCACGGGACTCTGGTACACCTTGCATGATCGCTATCGGCTTGCTCCTGGAGTTTCCAAAGCGCAAGCCATGGAGGCGGCCGGAAAGTCCCAGGCAGCACAGCAGATGATAGAGCAATTGACTTCCAGTAGTGCAGCGCTTGCCTTAGAGGAGCTGTTAAATCAGATTACCCTAAAGCATCCTCAGCCATTGCTCCGGCGATTGGTGGAGGAGGGCATCCTCATTTTAGAAACAGGAGCCGACCAAAGGGTCAAGGATAAGACGGAAAAAGTGGCCACCTTAACCCTCGCCCCAGAAGAGGCACTAGAGCTTGTTAAAAAGCGAAAAGATAGTGCCCCCATGCGCTATACGGTGACAGAACTTCTTTGTGCCATTGGCAGCGCATCCGTCAAAGAAATCAGCTATTTTACCGGCGCAAGTCTTGGCACGCTGCGCAGCTTGGAGAAAAGCGGTATTCTAACCCTAGAAGAGCGGGAAGTGTTTCGAAGAAAACTGCCGGAGGTTACCATGGGTGCACCGGACATTCACTTAAACCCTGCTCAACAGGCAGCCCTCGAGGGCTTGATACCGTTGTGTCATACAGGCAAGGCAGAAGCGGCCCTTCTCTACGGTGTGACGGGGAGCGGTAAAACGCAAGTTTACTTAACCCTTATCTACAAGGTGCTGGAACAAGGAAGATCGGCTCTCTTTCTGGTGCCGGAAATTGCCTTGACCGCAAAGCTTTTGGAACTCTTTGCCTTGCATTTTCAGGATCGGGTTGCCATCTTGCACAGTGCCCTGCCGGCGGGCGAACGCTACGATGAGTGGAAACGGATTCGAGACGGAAAGGCTCAGGTGGTCCTTGGAACAAGGTCAGCCATCTTTGCACCCCTTCCAAATCTCGGAGTGATCATTCTGGATGAAGAACAGGAAGGAAGCTATCAGTCTGAGAATATGCTTCGCTATCATGCCAGGGAGGTCGCCAAGTTTCGCTGTGCTCAGCACAATGCACTTTTGCTTCTAGGTTCTGCGACCCCATCCATCGAGACCATGTATGCAGCAAAGCAAGGCATTTATCACACCTTTCCCCTGCGACAGCGCTATAATGAAAGAGCATTACCCTCCGTCTCCATCGTGGACATGAAAAAGGAACTTCGTGCGGGAAACGACTCTGGCCTGAGCACACATCTCTTAGCCGAACTAGAGCAGAATTTTGCAAATGGAGAGCAGAGCATACTGTTTCTCAATCGGCGGGGGAGCAACCGCATGGTGTCATGCGGAGAGTGTGGTGAGGTACCTTCTTGTCCGCGCTGTTCTGTCTACCTGTCCCACCATTCGGTGAATGGGAGATTGATGTGTCATTACTGTGGCTATTCTGAGCCTCTGAGAACATCCTGCTCACTTTGCGGGGGCTCCCTTCATTTTATTGGGCATGGAACCCAGCGAATTGAGGCAGAATTGAAGCAGCGCTACCCGGATATCGAGGTCATGCGTATGGATACCGATACCATCACTGCATCGAAATCCCATGAGGTGTTACTGGATCGCTTTTCGCGCAAAAAGATACCGGTTTTGGTCGGAACGCAGATGGTCGCGAAGGGATTGGACTTTGAAAATGTCACCCTGGTCGGCGTGATTGCGGCCGATCTCTCGCTCTACGTGAATCACTTTCGCGCAGCAGAGCGCACCTTCTCCCTCCTGACGCAAGTGGTTGGGCGTGCGGGGCGGGGTCTGAGGCCTGGTCGTGCGGTCATCCAAACCTTGACTCCGGAGAACGAAGTTGTTCGCCTGGCGGCCCGACAGGATTATGACCAATTTTACGAGCAGGAGATCGAGGTGCGAAAGCTTCGAAGCTTTCCGCCCTTTGGCGATTTGTTTCATATTACCGTCTCTGGCCTGGATGAGGCTGCCGTATTACGAGTGTGTATGAATTTGCGGGCGGGCATCGAACGTTGGTGTACGCAAAGAAAGCAGGAAAATCCACCACCCCTTGTTTTTGGCCCGGCACCCGCTTCCATATTAAAAATCAATCTTCGTTATCGATACCAACTGACCATACGCGATCGAAACACGAAGGAATCCCGCGCTTGGCTTGCCGCTCTCCTGCGGGCAGCCCAAGCCGACCCCGCAACACGCGGGATCTCCATCATGGCAGATATCAATCTCATGGAGTAGGGCAGTACTCCCATAGACACTAGGAGGAACGAAATCATGGCACGAAAAAAGATTATTCAAAAGGGCGACCCGATTCTTTCGAAAACCAGTCACCCCGTAACCAATTTTGATTCTAAGCTTCACACCTTGCTAAACGATATGAAAGATACCTTGCGACACATTGGTGGAGCAGGGCTTGCCGCGGTACAAATTGGCATCCTGCGCCGTGTAGTGGTCGTCATCGACGATCAGGATGAGTTTGTTGAGTTGGTAAATCCCGAGCTAGTCGAAACCTCGGAGGAGCAGCAAGATGGGTTGGAAGGTTGCCTGAGCATTGCTGGCATGTACGGATTTGTCACGCGTCCCATGGAAGCCACCGTGCGGGCTCAGGATCGAAACGGCAACTTCTTTACGGTTTCGGGCAAGGGCATTGTGGCTCGCTGCTTCTGTCATGAACTGGAGCATCTGGATGGACATCTGTTTGATGAGCACGCAGACCGACTCTACACCGAGAAACAACTGGATGATCTGTTAGAGAACGCAGAAAAGGATTCTTAAGAATGAAGATTTTGTTTATGGGTACACCTGACTTTGCGGTTCCATCCCTGCGTGCCTTATTGCAGGACGGACATGAACTGCTTGGTGTATTCACACAACCGGATAAACCGAAAAACCGCGGCATGAAGCTGCAAGCACCCCCCGTCAAGGAAGTGGCGTTGGAAGCCGGGATTCCGTTGTTTCAGCCGGAAAAGATGAGAGACGGGACGGCACTTGCCATCCTTCACGAGTTAAAGCCGGAGCTCATTGTGGTTGCGGCCTATGGCCGCATTCTCCCGCGTGAGATATTGGACGTTCCGGAGTATGGCTGCATCAACGTGCATTCCTCCTTGCTTCCAAAGTACCGTGGTGCCGCACCAATTCACTGGGCAATTCTCAATGGCGATGCGGAAAGCGGCGTGACCATCATGCATATGGCAGAGGCCCTAGATGCAGGAGACATTATTTCACAGGCTCGCACCCCCATTGATCCGGATGAGACCGTGGGCGAACTTCATGATCGTTTGGCAATCATGGGAGCGGAACTCTTGGTACAGACGGTGCAAAACATCGCTTGCGGCAAGGCGAAGCGCACACCGCAAGAGGAAGCGGAGGTTACCCTAGCTCCCATGCTCAGTCGCGCCCTTTCACCCATGCAATGGGAACGCCCCGCACGCGAACTGCATAATCAGGTGCGGGGTTTGACCCCCTGGCCTTCGGCAACGGCAATGCTGGCCGGAAAGCAGTATAAGGTCTGGAAGACAGCAGTGCTCGACCGCATCACCGATGCTGCCCCTGGTACCATTTTGGAGGCCGGAGAGGCCGGAATTCAAATTGCCTGCGGCAACGGAACCGTTTTGCGCATTGATGAACTGCAAGCGGAAGGGAAGCGCCGTATGCTGGTTTCGGACTTTTTACGAGGGAACTCGTTACAATAACAGAACCGATAGATAAGAGGTGCTTGAATGACAGCCAGAAAAGCGGCTTTGTTTACGCTTTCTGCCGTAGAACAAACCAACGCGTGGGCCAATGGGGAACTAAAAAAGGAAATCGCGAAATCGAAGCTGGATCGCCGAGACGCGGCCTTAGCCACCAGGCTTTGTTTTGGTACCTTGCAAAACAGGATCTTGCTCGATTACTATCTGCAAGCATTTTCGAGCATGAAACTTTCCAAAATGGAACCGAAGGTGCGAAATGCCTTGCGGTTAGCTCTTTATCAAATTCTTTTTATGGAGAGAATTCCTCCCAGTGCAGCGGTGAATGAAACGGTCAGCCTGACGCGAAAGTATGCCAAGAATCCTCGTGCAGCCGGTATGGTAAATGGCATCTTGCGCAGCATTCTTCGCAGCCTGGATGCGCTTCCTGCCATCGAACAGAGAAATCCCATGGATACTTTGGCTCTGCGGTATAGCCATCCACGTTGGCTTCTGGATGAATTCTCCCTGCGCTTAAGCCCGGAAGAGTTGGAGGAGTTGCTCTGCATCCATAACAGTGCCGCACCGACAACCTTGCAAATCAATCTCTGCCGTACTTCGCTGGAAACCGTTCAGGAACGACTGCAGGAGGAAGGGGTCATGGCAGAACCACATCCATGGCTTCCTAACTGTTTGGTTCTGGATAGTGTGGGGAACTTGGAGCAGCTTTCGGTATTTCGGGATGGGGAAGTTTACGTTCAAGACACGGCGGCAAAACTCGCGGTTTTGGCGGCGGAACCGAAACCCAGCGAGCAGGTGCTGGATGCTTGTGCAGCTCCGGGTGGTAAATCCTTTGCTGCAGCCATCGAAATGAACAATCAGGGAAGGATCGTTTCCTGTGATTTATATCCTCATAAAAAGCAGTTGATCGAAGCAGGTGCCCAGCGACTGGGGTTATCCTGTATTCAAGTTGAGCTTCGGGATGCATCCAGTAGGGAAGCGGAGTGGGAGCAGGCCTTTGATCTGGTCATCGCAGATGTGCCCTGTTCCGGGCTAGGGGTGATCCGAAAAAAACCTGAAATCCGCTATAAAGATCCTGAGGAAATGAAGGCGCTTCCATCTATTCAACATCAAATTCTCGCAAACCTATCCACCTACGTCCGCCCAGGAGGCAGGCTCTTGTACGCAACTTGCACCCTAAGACAGGAAGAAAACGAAGAGATGGTGCGGCACTTTTTAACGCTGCACCCCGAATTTTCACTGGAAGGGTTTACGCTTCCCGGGCCACTGGGTAAGGTGGAAGAGGGTATGGTAACGCTTTGGCCACAGCGTCTATCCACGGATGGATTTTTCGTGGCAAAACTAAGGAGACAGGCATGATTGACGTAAAATCCATGACACAGGAAGAGTTGGTTTCCCTAACAAAGGAATGGGGAGAGCCTTCCTTTCGGGGTAAGCAGCTCTTTAAGTGGCTGCACCGAGGGGTTTGCTCCTTTGAAGAGATGACCGATTTGTCCAAACGCTTTCGGGAAGTCTTGTCTGAGAAGGCCGTACTTACCGTTCCAAAACGGGAGCGCAAGCAGGTTTCGGAACAGGATGGTACCATAAAGTACCTTTGGAAGCTTGCGGATGGAAACTGCATTGAAACGGTTCTCATGAAGTATAAGCATGGAAACTCCGTTTGCATCTCTTCACAAGTTGGTTGCTTGATGGGCTGCAGTTTTTGTGCTTCCGCACTGGGCGGAAAGGTGCGAGATCTTCTCCCGTCGGAAATGATCGATCAAGTGCTCTTTACGCAACTTGACTCAGGGGAACCCATTTCCAATATCGTGATCATGGGAATTGGCGAACCTTTGGATAACTATGACAATGTTTTGCGTTTTTTGCATTTGGTCAATCACCCCGAAGGCATGAACATCGGAATGAGACACATCTCCCTTTCCACCTGTGGCTTGGTACCTGGTATCCAGCGTTTGGCGGAGGAAAACTTGCAATTGACCCTTTCCATCTCTCTGCATGCTCCCGATGATGAAACGAGAAATCAGTTGATGCCGGTCAATAAAGCATATCCCGTGTCGGAATTGATGAAAGCTTGTCGGCAATATTTTACGAAGACAGGTAGACGGATTTCTTATGAATATGCTATGATTGATGGTATTAACGATTCACTCGAGCAGGCGGACCGTTTGGCCAAGTTACTACACGTGGCGCCCGGACATGTGAATCTCATCCCTCTGAATCGTGTGGAGGAAAGCAACCTGCACCCAAGCCAATCCGTTTCTGCGTTTCAAAAGCGCTTGGAGCAGCAGGGGATCAACGTAACCGTACGACGCCGTTTAGGCAGTGATATTGATGCATCCTGCGGGCAATTGCGCAGAAAGGTTCAGCGCGAACAGAGATAAACGCGCGTTCGACCTTAGAAAGGAAGGAATCCCCTATGATTTCCATCTTTGGAATCACGGATCGAGGAATGTTAAGGCGAGAAAATCAGGATGCCTGTGCGTATCAGCTGATTGACGAAGCCAATGCTTGGGGTGTTGTTTGCGATGGAATGGGCGGAGCCCGTGCCGGAGATATTGCAAGCCGTATTGGGGTTGAGGTTTTTCGCGAGCACATGGAAAAATACTATGTTACGAAAGAAGGGGCAGCTTCTCCAGGAGAGGAACTAAAGTCCGCCGTGGAAGAGGGAAATGAGGCCATCCTGTTCGTTGCCAACCGCAATAAGGATTATTTTGGGATGGGAACCACTTTGGTTGCCGCAATGCTGCAAGGAACCAAGGTTTCGGTGATTAACATCGGAGATAGCCGTGCGTATCATATGTCTAGCGAAGGCATGCACCGGGTGACGCGTGACCACTCCATCGTAGAAGTTTTGGTGGAACGTGGGAATATTACTCCTGAGGAGGCACGCCAACATCCGCAAAAAAACCTGATTACACGAGCTCTTGGCACCAGTAAGACAGCGGAAGCGGATCTGTATGAGTTTGAACTGCTCTCTGATGATTGGCTGCTCCTTTGCTCAGACGGTCTGGTGAATGAAATGTCTGACGAAGAGATTGCAGAAGTCATTCGGAATTCGTTCTCACCAGAGGAAGCTTGTCGGAACCTTTTGGACACCGTTTTGGAACGAGGCGCTCCAGACAATGTGACCATTTTGCTGTTCCATGTGGAATTTAAAGAATAAGGGGGAATTTACCATGGATCAATACGTCGGTAAATTACTCGATAATCGTTACGAAATTCTGGATGCGATTGGGGTAGGCGGAATGGCAATGGTCTATAAGGCGTATTGTCATCGACTGCACCGTTTTGTTGCGGTCAAAATATTACGCAAGGATCTCGCCTCCGATGCAGAATTTCGAAGACGCTTTCATGATGAGGCGCAAGCGGTTGCCATGCTCTCTCATCCCAATATCGTTTCCGTCTATGATGTCAGCCGAGATCAGGATTTAGAGTATATCGTCATGGAGCTAATCGACGGTATCACGCTCAAGCAATACATGAAAAAGAAGGGCGGCATCCTCAGTTGGCGGGAAGCACTGCACTATATGACCCAGATCATGCGTGCGCTCAGTCACGCACACAGCCGAGGCATCATTCATCGTGATATTAAACCACAGAATATCATGGTGCTTCGGGATGGAAGCGTGCGCGTGGCTGATTTCGGCATTGCCCGGGTTATGTCGGCCGCCCAGAATACCCTGACCCAGGAAGCACTGGGATCCGTGCACTATATCTCACCGGAACAAGCACGAGGGAGCCACATTGATGAGCGGGCAGACCTTTACTCCGCAGGGGTTGTCTTATATGAAATGCTGACCGGCCGGTTGCCCTTCGAGGGGGATTCCCCCGTATCCGTAGCCATTCAGCATATTAGCTCCATTCCGCTGTCCCCACGGGAGCTCAATCCTGAGATTCCGGAGGCGCTGGAAGCAATTACGCTCAAAGCAATGGCCTCAAACGTCGATCGCCGTTACAAGAACGCGGAGGAAATGATCCGCGATTTGGAAGAGTTTCGAAAGAATCCAAACATTAACTTCGGGTATGAGCATCATGGACTCTTGCAAAGCGATGAGCCAACGCAGGTGATTGATACATCGATTACCAGTAGTTTAAGCAGACGAAAGGTTCCAGCCCGGATGGCGGACGCTTCGAATGACTTGTACAGCTACGATGAGTATCGAACCACCAGCCAACGGCGCATTGCGGAGCGACGGCCGGACCAAAAACGCAGTTCCATGGTTCCGATCATTGCCGTGGTTTCAGTCTTTCTCGTAGCGGTTGGTATTTTTCTCTGGATGTTCTTTTTCAGTGATTTATTCAAAGCAGCAGAGAGCATCAACGTTCCTCGCCTCATTGGGAGAAACTATGAAGAAGTCCTCGCGGATACGACCATTACCGATCACTTTGTCATAAAACAGACAGGAACCAAAGCAAGTCCAGACTATGATGAAGGCCAGATTATTGAACAAGACCCGAACGAGAACAGCGAAGTGAAGGGCGAAAAGCCGGAGATTTCGGTGGTGGTCAGCAGCGGGAAGCCATCCATTACGATGATCGATGTCCGAAATATGGAGTATGTGCAGGCACGCCAGCAGTTGATTGATATGGGCCTCAATGTGAAGGAGCCTCAGTATGCTCCCCATGATGAGATTGTAAAGAACTATGTCATCGCCTCACTGCCACCAGAGGGAACTCCAATGGCACCCGGTGATTCGGTGCAGCTGACGGTCAGTACAGGCCAGGCAAAGAAAGAGGTCATCGTTCCTTACCTGGTTGGAAACTATACTCGGCAGCAAGCAGAAGAGATTTTAAGGGACAAATATAGCCTCAAGTGTACCGTGAGTGGAGAGGTTTATAGCGATACCGTCGAATCCGGTAAGGTAGCCAGCCAAAGTATACCGGGGAACACCACGGTAGAGGCTGGAACCACAATTTCCATTCAAATCAGCCGCGGCCCTCAAAATCCCTCCCCGAAGACAAAGACCATCAAAATCAACCTGCCTAAGGATAAAGACTTCGTGACGGTGCAGGTTACCGTTGGTGGAGTGGAACAATTCAACCAAACCGTCAACAC
The DNA here is from genome assembly GCA_000620945.1 of [Clostridium] viride DSM 6836. Classification (GTDB taxonomy): domain Bacteria; phylum Bacillota; class Clostridia; order Oscillospirales; family Oscillospiraceae; genus Evtepia; species Evtepia viridis. The sequence goes on from JHZO01000004.1 coordinate 662,802, forward strand.
CTCCAATAGCCCTCTTATGGTTGACGTAACCGGCAAGGGAAAACAGCAGGTTAACATTTATTTTGATGGAGAGTATAATTCGGGTAACGAATATGATTTTGACTCATGACTGAAATGAAACGAGAAGGACAGATTGTAAAAGCACTCAGTGGTTTTTACTATGTAAAAAGTGGAGAAGATCTCATCACATGCCGTGCCAGGGGAAAGTTTCGCTATCAAAAAGTGACTCCTTTGGTGGGGGATCGGGTGTTGCTGCTTTCCCAGCCGGATGGAAGCGGATACCTCGATGAGATACTACCCAGACGCAATGAGTTTCATCGCCCTGCCATTGCGAACATTGATCAAATGGTTATCGTGGCCTCGGGAGCCATCCCGATCACGGATCCCTTCTTAATTGATCAGATGATCTCCATTGTGGAGGGGAAGCAGTGTGAGCCCATCCTTTGTATGAACAAATGGGATTTGGTTGCAGCGGAGAAACTCTGTGAGCACTATCAAAAGGCGGGCTTTCACGTGATTCCGGTAAGTGCAAAAACAGGGGAGGGACTGCCGGAACTGAGCGAACTTCTCCGGGGAAAAACCTCAGCATTTACCGGGAACTCGGGGGTCGGAAAATCGAGCATTCTTAACGCTTTAGATCCGACACTTCGCATTAAGGTGGGAGAAGTGAGCGATAAGTTAGGGCGTGGACGTCACACAACCCGCCATATCGAATTGTTTGAGCTGCACGGTGGATTCATTGCAGATACGCCAGGCTTTTCCGCCTTTGACGCGGATAAAATGGAGCCACGGCCGATGGCTGAGTTGGAGGGAAGCTTCCGCGAGTTTGCCCCATATTTGGGTTCATGCCAGTTTGTCGGCTGTGCTCATGTCAAGGAAAAAGGCTGTGCCGTGTTGGAGGCCGTCCAAGCCGGCCACATTTTAAAAAGCCGTCACGAGAGTTATGTCAGGCTGTACGAACAAGCAAAAGAACGAAAAGCCTGGAAATAGGAACTGTCACACACCCGTTTTACTTTGTATATACTGAAAGAGGAACATCAGTTTACAAGGTAAAACGGGTGTTTTTTATGAGTGGAGGTGCAAATCATGAAAATCGTCGTTTTCAAGTCCCCGAAAATGGTTGCGGGTTTACTCAGGAGAATTTTTAAAGTATAAGGACAGGTTTGTGCATAAGGAGAAGCGTACTCGCATAAGGTTTCATAGAATCATAACAAGGAGAGAATGACTATGGAACTGGAACTCCGGCAAGAGTACATAAGCTGCTGGGACAACGGATATCGAACCCTACTCAATCAGGAAGAAACCACGGAGATGATCGTGCCGGATGCCTGTCCGGATATTCTGCAAATTCTGGATGGAGAGGCGAAGCTCCTGCTGCAACGGAAAGAAGCCATGGATGGCAAAGCGGAACTCTCGGGTTGTATCAAAGTCGGGATTCTGTATCAGCCGGATGGTGAGAGCTGTGTTTGCAGCATGGAAGGCATCCTTCCATTCGCAACGAATCTGGAGTCTGCCGCGATTACCCGTAGCTCAAAGCTGATCGTTTGTCCCCAAATCCAAAAGGTAGATGTTCACGTTTTAAATCCCAGAAAAGTCCTCATTAAGGTCAATTTTACCTTAGACATCAGCTGCTACACCCCACAAACCCATTCCGTTTGTTCTTGCGTGGAACAGCGCGAGCAACACCGGGTCTGTGAAAAGGTGGAGGAGCATCAAACGCACTTAGTCATGACGGCCCAGGAAAAGATGTTTAGCTATACGGATACACTGACCCTGCCAGCTGGAAACCCGGACATGATGGAACTGCTCCGGTTCCGAGCTGACTGCACATCCCAAGATGCTAAGGTCATCGGGAACAAACTGCTCTTTAAAGGTGAGGCAAAGGTAGAGGTGCTGTATCGCAGTCATGATGGACGGCCTTGCACCGCACTCTTCTCCCTTCCATTCTCACAAATGATGGAAGTCGGAGATGCGGGGGAGGACTCCACGCCTGAGCTTCACATCATTTTCACGAATGCATCCTGCAAACGTGCCGATGAAGAGGGGCGAAGTGTTTCAGTCGAGTTAGAACTCATGGCGCAAAGTATCCTTAGCAAAACCCAGCGGCTTTCTGTGCTAACCGATCTCTATAGCACCGAAAGTGATACCGTGGATACCCGCAAAACGTATACCATGAACAGCCTGATGGATCACGGTGTGGCTCCCGAAAGTGTGCGAGAGCTCTTGGAATGCACCATCCCGGTCGCCAGTGTTCTGGATGTACAGCTTCGTCCCCTGCAACTTAACACGGTAAAACAGGCAAGTGAAATGACCTTAAACGCAGAGGTTGAGGCCTATGTCCTCTTCCTAACGGAAGAAGGCGACTGTGGTTGCTTGCATCGGCGCATCACCGTGCCGCATACCATTCCCATTTCTCAGCAGTGGGAGTATCGTTGCGACTTCAACATCAGCAGGCAAGGGAGTGCCATGATGGCTCCCGGTGGAATCGAAGTATCCTTTACCGTGGATTATACTTGGAAGGCCATGGAAAAGCGCAAGGTGCAAGGCATTGAACGTGCTTCGGTGGAAGAGAAAAAGCCCATGAGCGGGGAGATGCCATCCGTCATCATTCGGTCGGTCCGGAATGGAGAAGGTCTTTGGGACATTGCCAAGTCCTATCGAACCACGGAAGAAGACATTGCCGAGGCCAATGCCCTCGCTACGCCAGAACTCTATGCTGGTCAAATGTTGCTCATTCCCAGGTAATCATATGAAAAGCCCACCCGCCTCAATGTATTATATAAGGTAAAAATTATATAATATATCTAGCCAAAAAGATGCTATATCAAACGATATAGCATCTTTTTTTGACCACAAATTAACAGTATTAAAGGCAAAATACATAATATATAATGCATCTTATTTGATAAGTAAGGTGGATGTATGAAACATGTAAAAGTAAAATCAGAAACCTATAGAGATAATTCGGCAAAGAGTATAAACCTTCCAACTCTTTTGATTGAGTATGATGGTGAAGTGCAGGTGTTGGAACAACTTCACCAATATCAATTGAAACATAAATTAAAAAGCAGCTCTTGGCATAATAAGTTAGTTCAAGCAGTAGGCTTGTTGCTCGATTACATGGAGGCTAATCAAGATAACTATACGTCTGCTAAAGATTTCTTTGAGATATTTACCGAATCAATTTATGAAGGAACAATCAACGAGGATGGTTTTGACCCTTCTGGGTTGTATTGGATTCCAAAGAGAACAGAAACAGCAAATATGCTCTTAACAGCATTGAATAGTTTTTCGGATTGGTTGCATGACGAATATGGGGCTGCACAGTTGAATCCTTGGCGAGAAGCAACCAGTTATGAACAGAGGCTCAACTGGATGGCTCAAATCAATAAGAGTCACCATTCATTTCTAGGTCATTTGAATGATGTTCATGAAATGACAGATACAGCAAAACAAATCCGTAATGTCAAAAATCGTAGAAAGCCCTATTCCGCACATGGAGGTACAAAAGCATTTCCAGAAGACCAAATCCATAATTTGCTTTGGGAAGGTTTTAAGAAGACGAGAAAAAATTTGGATCTAAACCTCATTGACCGTTACAATTGGCGAGATATTGCCATAACAATACTCATGCATGGTGGCGGGCTAAGACACAGCGAGGTTTTTCACTTATGGGTGCAAGATGTATTTGCCGACCCAGAAGACCCTGATTTGGCTGTAGTTCGGATTTATCATCCCAGCGAAGGAAGGGCACCAGAAGACTTTAAAAACCCCACAAATGGCAAATATGTAACAGATAGAGCGTCTTACTTATTGCTGAAATATGGTCTACTGCCTCGCAACCGCTATTCAGGCAATGATAAGCGGTTTGCAGGTTGGAAAGAACCAAGACTCGACAATGATGAAGATAAATACATGCATGTTTATTGGCTCTCAAAGGAATGGGGCTACCTTTTCATGCACGTTTGGAAAATGTATCTGGCTCAAAGGCTTCGTGAGAGTATTCCGAATACTCACCCCTTTGCTTTTGTGAATCATCTCCCAAAATACAAAGGTGAAATGATGCCTTTAAGAACGCAAAAACAATCACATGCAAAGGCCGTTGAAAAGATTGGTTTGGTAATCGCTAAAAATAATGGCACTACAGAACATGGACATAGACATGCTTATGGTCAACGTCTCAAAGGAGCAGGGATAGAAGACAGAATTAAACAGGTGGCAATGCACCACAAGTCCATCGAATCACAAAAAGTATATACCGAACCGACTGTCTCTGATGTCACAAATTCGCTCAATTATGCAACGGTATTTTTAGAAAACGGATTTGAGCTTCCTGTAAAGGCAGAAATAGATGAATGGTTCAACGAGGAAAAACAACTACAAAGACGTTACATGTTAAGAGGAAAATAAATGTCATATGATAATAATTTCAAGTATAAGATGCTTTCATTACTCTGTGATGGAAAATCAGCAACAGATGTTGAAAGAGAATATGGCGTAGGACGAACAGCCATTTTGAGGTGGTTAAGAAGTTTTGTTTCTGACGGATTCTTTAATGAAAACGAATTAAGCCCAGAAGAAAAGGTGAATTTGGAAACACTAAGAGAAAATGCAACCCGTAGAGAAATTCAGATGAGAAACAAGAACCAATCAAAGGATATTACTCTTATGTGGGTGCTTGAATTGGATGAAGGATTAGAGGAATGGAGGTCACTCGCAGAAGAATGGCTAAAGACGCAAGTCAGAGGGAAACACATAGCCTTAAGTTGTCTGGCCGCTTTCTTCCAAAAATATCTTATCAACCATGACATCCCTAGGCCTCCCAAAGATTTTCTATTGAAAAAATTTCATGCACCTGATTTTTTTGAAATCTGCTTTTCTCATTATACATCAGACAGCTCAGTACTTTATGCAAAACGGATTGTTTCATTTATCGACTGGATACTTCTTGAGAAGTTCTCGGTTGAAGATGATTTTGGAAATATGCAAATACCTCATGAGTATCATAATCCGTTAGCAAAATACATTCCTGATTCATATGGGGGTTATAAACGTAATGAATCTGACAAAAACGTTCTGCCCTACAGATACATCAAGGACCTGCGTTTAATTTTATGTCCCTTTGATGCCTTTCATTTCAAGGACTGGCATTTCGCTCAAGAAGCAACTGATTATAAAAATAGCAGTGGAGATTGGTTTGTAATTAAACAGTCGCTCATTGATAAAAATGACCCTGATTGTGTCTTTAGAAAGAGAGAAACAACAAAATATGAAAAAGATACAAAATGTCTTCCTGATGTGGTCTACGAGTTATGGTCCCCCGTCGTGTCTGTGGCTCTATTAACCAAACTTTTATTGCCTTTAAGGACGTACCAAGTAAGAATGCTCGACAGCGGTGAAATGGATACGTTCAAGTATGTTCAACCAACAAGAACAAAGTGCGGTCATTGGGTTGTGAACGATTCGCCGCTAAGCAAAGGCGACAAGGTCAATCCATTTGAAAATGGTGTCTTGAGAAAGTTCAACGACCCTACATCCAGGATAGAGATGACTGGTTTTTTTATCAACACGAATAAAACAGCAGACATAAACAAAGAGGAAGACCAAAAAGGATACGAAATCCCTTGGCAATACGAGGAGGCTCAATACTGGCTTGTCAAACTCCGTGATTGGCAGCATAAATACAACCCTGTAGACGAACCTACACCTTGGGTGAATTTGAAAACAAATCACTTGGGTCACGTTAAGGACAAGAAAATTCTTAAGCAAATGGGTTCAACAACGTTTCTTTTCAGGAATCCCAGTTCTGCGAGGGAAGAGCATTTGCCAGTAGGGACAGCAGGACTTGACCCACTATGGCATAAAGTGCTTACTGAACTGGAGAGCAGATTAAAAGCACATGGAGCTTCAGAGGAAGAAAAATCCGTTCAGCTTATCAAGAATGAACGGAAAACCCTATACCCTCTCCACTCTTTAAGAGTGTCCTTGATAACTGCATATGCCCTGGAAGGTGGGGTTCCGATGCCCATTCTTTCTAAAGCAATTGTCGGACACGCAAGACTTGTGATGACGTTGTATTACACCAAGGCCGGTATATCATATGTGACTGATAAGATGAACCAAGCCGAACATAATATTTTGGAGAATGACAAGGCATCTTTCAAGAGATTTCTAAGAGATGCAAAATATGAGCAACTTGAGAATTATCTCGCAATCAATGACCCCATCGCCTATCAAGCCGTTGTAAACGCCCAACAATCAGGTGCGAGCATTATTATCGGTGACAAGGGTATTTGTCCAAAAGGATGCTTTGGATGTGAGTCTGGAGGCATTTTTGTTAATGATGATACAGGCAAAACCACCTTTGGTCCTGTGCCGGGATTCCCAGAGCAGAACTGCGTAAGATGCCGATGGTTTGTGACAGGACCTGCTTTCTTACCAGGATTGGTCCACCATTTCAATACCATTGGTTACAATATGAGCGAAACAGGAAAAAGGGTGATTCATTATCAGAACGAGATTGAAACACTTGAGAATCATAAGTATGAATGCGAGGTTAGCGAACAGATATTTACAGGGCAGGGTAAGCTGTTGAAATTTGAAACGTTACATATGCAAGAGGTGCAGAAGAACGACAAACTCGCCAACGATTATAATGCAACGCTTCGTCTTATTGATAAATGCATAGCACTAAGTAAAAATAGCACTTCAAAAGAAAGTGTTCAATTAGTCCCTGTCGGTTCGATTGATGACATACGTTTGACGTTTGATAACGTTGAACATGAATTAGAACAACTTCAAATCATATGCAATGGGGCAGAAATTTTCCCAGAAACCGATTCAAGCAAAGCAGTTTTACAAAGGTCCCAAATCATTGACCTTACCCTTGCTGAGAATGGCAAGAAGCCGGTCATGTTCTCATTAACAGATGAAGAACAATTGATAGCGGGGAATCAATTTATGAGGCTTTTGATGCAACGAGCTGGAAGTTTAAAAAACGCTGTACCCTATGCCATTGGAAGAAATAAACTCGAAGAAATAGGTCTTATAAACGAATTTGTCGAAGAGATTGAATCAATGAAACTTAATGAAGCGGTATTGGCTCTTGAATAGGATGCTGCTACTTCTCCTAACCGCAGACAAATAATTATTGGAGGCTGACAACATGGTTAATATGCATCCTGCTGAATTTTTTGCTCAACTTCAAGAAAATGTATCAGTTCGCAAAAAACGCACTTTAGAATTAATTAATGAGATTTGCAAGAAACAATACGAGAGTGGTAGCAAAGATTTTTCAATTAGTACAATCGCTATGTTAATTGCCGATAATGGCGGTCCAAGTGAGCAAGCACTTCGGAATAAACAAGGTGAAGATTATCGTGCATTAATCAAGCAATGGGCTGACTATTTCAATGGTTCAAATAAGAAAATCGCAGCTAAAAAATCAACAGGCTTAAACGATGAAATCTTAGCAAATGTGACTGACCCAACAACCAGAGCTTTAGTTGGAATGATTTTGGCGGAAAATAAAAAATTAAAGAAAGAGAACTCTTTACTAAAGCAGCAAACAACTTTAACAATAGATATGCGCAAACCAAAAGATGAAGTTCTTGGAACCGGCCAGAATGTCATTTTAGTGTCCCCTTCAGATGATTTAACAGAGATGGAATTAAAGGCCTTAAGAGAGGCAATCTCTGAGGACTTCATGAAGGATCGTGGCTGGACTGTTGATGATTATGGCAGAGTCAAGGAAAAAGGCATTCAAGTGTACAAGCCTGGATACGTTAGTGCAATTAAGAAAGTTCTAAAAGAAGTCTAATCGCAATGTCATAACTTAAAGTGTAAGATAGGTGCTGAACTAGTCTCTGGTGAGAGTAATTCATTGTAATGCAGACGATACTCATGTCGAGTTTGGCTAGTTTATTGTAAGTGCTCATAAGCAAGATTTTCGTCTACCAGGGCCTAAAATTTAATATAGTGTAACTACGGAGGAGGGAGATAACTTGCCTAATAGTTTAGATGAAAATGATTTATCCTTAGCGGATTTTGTGAAATTACCTACCACAGTTGAGTTCTATAGCTTGAATACCGATCAATTTAAACGGTATGTAGAAGAACGTCCTTATATTAAAGTTGGAACTGAGGTTCTATCTGGGTATGTTCCTGCTTATACAAACCAGGAGAATATTCAAACCATATTTATTGAATTAGGTAGTGATTTTATTGGGTTTTTCCCTAAGGTGATGTCACTCTTAGATGAGCAAAGCAACGATGCAGCTGGAATCTCTCAAGTCCTTGAGCATCCATATCTTAATTTATCTGGAAAAGGTGTTGCTATCGGTTTCGTGGATACCGGTATTGATTACACCAAAGATGTATTCAAACTTAAAGATGGCACCTCAAAGATTATCAGCATTTGGGATCAAACATTGGAGGGTCCCAGAAGTTCTGATTTATACTATGGAGCTGAGTTTACTAGAGATCAGATCAATGAAGCACTCCGTTCAGACAACCCCTTGGAAGTCGTGCCAACCATAGACACACAAGGACATGGGACTTTTTTAGCCTCGTTAGCAGCCGGTAGCGAAACGGATGAGTTTATTGGTGCAGCACCAGAGGCGGAACTAATCGTAGTGAAGTTAAAACGAGCCAATCAATACTATATAGATAAATATTTACTACCTCCCGAGGAACCGAATTTATTTTTAGCAACCGACATCATGTTAGGAACAAGATATGTCTTAACCAGGGCACAGGACTTAGGGCTCCCCATAGTGATTTGTCTTGGGCTGGGTGCAAACTTAACCGGTCATGATGGTATGACACCCTTGGAAGAAAACTTAAGTGTCATTGCACAAAGAATTGGCTGTGCAGTGGTAGCAGCAGCAGGCAATGAAAGTAACGCCAAGCATCATACCCAAGGAGTAATTCCTAAGACAGGTGCAACGGATGTGATTAGCATACGAGTGGGAGAATCTGTGTCTTCCTTTATGGTTGGCATCTTTACTAAATCGTTTGAAAGTATTTCGGTGGGGATTACTTCGCCTAGTGGTGAGGTTATCAGTAGAGTTCCTTTTAAGGTGGGTTTGGAGTTTAACGAACAGTTAACCATAGATAAAACCAGCATTACCATAGGTTATTATAGGGATATAAACTCTGTAGTAGTTGTTTGGCTTAAGGATGCTAAGGAAGGGATCTGGGAAATTAATCTCTTCGGAGACTACATTTTAAACGGAGAATACCATGCTTGGCTTCCAATAACTGGACAGATTAGCCCTTTGGTAGAGTTTATGAAGCCCGTTCCTAGTTACACCACCACCTTTGCATCTACTTCCCATCGAACCATAGCCTGTGGTGCGTATAATAGCTCCGACAATACCCTTTATGTCTCATCCTCCTGGGGTCCTACACGAGTACCCACTATGGCACCTGACTTCGTGGCGCCTGGCGTTAATGTGAAAGGAATCTACCCCACAGGTGTAGGGACCATGACTGGTACGAGTGTAGCAGCGGCTGTCACGACCGGAGCTGCTGCCAATCTTTTGGAGTGGGGGCTTATTCAAGGCAACTTGAAATCCATGGATGGTGACACCGTCCGGCTTCTTCTCATCAATGGATGTCATAGAGATGAGGGCATCCTCTATCCCAATACACGATGGGGTTATGGAAAACTAGATCTATATGGAACAATCTCTAAGACGAAGGAAACTAGCATTGTTTACGATATTAGAAGAGGGACTCAGTGATGTAGAACTGAAACTACGAAATAACTGAATACGTACTACTCGACAAGTATAAGTAAATGAAGTTGAAGATACTTCTTTTCCCTTCATAGTAAGATTTTGAGCTACACCAGTTAGAAAACCCCCTGAGAGTGCTCTCAGGGGTTTTCTAACTACATTCGGTTGTATATAGCCCAATAAAAAACGACTTAAACATGTTCACTTCTGTAAAAGGGAAAAATAAGGATTAGAGATTTACAAGTATTTAACTAATTGAAAACCGCCGCCATACCACTTTAATTCATTGTTAAAATAAATTCCATAATGATCTACATCATGAATAACCTTATAGACCTTAAACCGATCCCCTACTCTAGCATGATCGTGGTGATGTGCACCGGAAGTTACTACGCCAAAATCTCCCTCCTCTAATATGAATCCTTTATTTGGGTCGTCTGAATTAAATTCACTGCTACTCAGCCATTCAAAGCTACCATCTGCTACTTGTACAACGTATGCTGTGCCTGACCATTTAGACGAAATGGTTCCTACTGTGCCACTCGGAATACCTTCGAAGTCTATTATTGTTATCACTTTATCTCCTGGATAAAATGGCTTGTACCGCATATTCTTCACCTCACAACTATTATAGTAAACTCCCTTGGTGAAGGTGTTAAAGGTTTCCACTTAACCAATCGGTTCAATCTAGGTTTGGGCCGATTGTGTCATTGTCAAAATGCTTACTAGCTTGCCATTATTGAAGTAAGATAAGAGTATGCAACTGACATTGGCAAAATTTATATTACCACATAACAATTACTAACTGTGATCTTGTCGATTATGGTCAAGTATGGTAAAATGAAGAAAGAAAGGGGGTGAAGTTGCATGGCCGATAATATATGCCCTATTTCTATGGTTTCGGGTAATCCAACTGGTTGTCACCTGGGCTGCAAATTACTAGATCCTGAAACGAAAAAATGCTTGTTACTTACCATGATTGAAAAGAAAGTAAAAGGGGAAGACACAAGCAAAAATTAATAAGGTCGTTTTGATTAACTTGCGTTAATTGCACCCTCAAGAGTTAGGTGGTTTGATATGCTGCGACTAATTTTTTGGGGTGTTCTTCCAATAGAAAATTGAATCGTTTTAGAAACGAATTAAAATATAAGGAGGAAGTAAAATGAGCATGTTTTGTTATCAATGCCAAGAAACCGCCGGTGGAAAAGGATGCACAGTACGTGGTGTATGTGGTAAAAACGAGGAGGTTGCGAAGCTTCAGGATCTTCTCATCTACGTGTTGAAGGGTATTTCCGAACTAGTGACAAAGGGCAAACTCGATATTTCCGTTATGGCTGAGGTTAATTATGAAATGCTGAATAGCCTCTTTATTACCATTACCAATGCAAACTTTGACGACGACTCCATTGAACACCAGATTCGACGGATGATCTCCATCCGGGATGAACTGAGAAAAAGCGTTTCTGTCAGTAGTTTACATGATGCAGCTATTTTTACGGTTAATACGAGAGAATCTATGTTGGAAAAGGCCAGTTCGATTGGTGTTCTCGCAACAGAGAGTGAAGATGTACGATCCCTCCGTCAGATGATCATCTATGGCTTAAAAGGCATGGCGGCCTATACCGAGCATGCTCATAACATCGGAAAAGAGAACTTAGAGATCAATTCCTTCATGTTTGAAGCCTTGGCCGCAACGCTGGATGATACGCTCACCGCAGACGATCTTGTGGCTCTCACACTACGGACTGGTGAACATGGTGTAAAAGCCATGGCACTCTTGGATGAGGCCAATACTTCAACGTATGGCAATCCCGAAATTACAGAAGTGAACATTGGCGTTCGGAGCAATCCCGCCATCCTGATTTCTGGGCATGACTTAACCGATCTCGAGCAACTGCTAGACCAGACAAAGGGAACGGGCGTCGATGTCTATACCCACAGTGAAATGCTTCCGGCTCACTACTATCCTGCCTTCAAAAAGTACGACAACTTTGTCGGTAACTACGGCAATGCGTGGTGGAAACAGGTCAGTGAATTTGAGTCCTTCCGAGGTCCAATCCTATTCACGACCAACTGCATTGTCCCTCCTAAGAGCGAAGAGGTGCGTCAGCGGATCTTTACCACAGGCTCTGCAGGTTACCCTGGCTGTACACACATTGGAGCCGATCCGAACGGGAAAAAGGACTTTTCCAGCATCATTTCCCTTGCCAAAACCCTCTCTGCACCGGAAGAAATTGAGACGGGTTCTATCATCGGTGGCTTTGCCCATAACCAGGTCATGGCCTTAGCCGATCAAGTCGTGGAAGCCGTCAAGACCGGTGCCATCAAAAAGTTCTTCGTCATGGCAGGATGCGATGGCAGAATGAAGTCGAGAGAATATTACACGGAGTTTGCCCAGAAGCTCCCACAGGATACGGTTATTTTAACGGCTGGTTGTGCAAAATACCGTTATAACAAATTGAACCTGGGCGATATCGGTGGCATTCCAAGAGTCTTGGATGCAGGACAGTGTAATGACTCTTATTCCCTTGCTGTCATTGCACTCAAATTAAAAGAGGTGTTCGGCCTTGACGATATCAACAAACTACCCATTGCGTTTAACATCGCCTGGTATGAACAAAAGGCAGTGATTGTACTGTTGGCTCTTCTTTACTTGGGGGTTAAGAACATTCACCTAGGTCCCACCCTCCCTGGATTCCTTTCTCCCAATGTAGCAAAGGTTTTAGTTGAAAAGTTCGGCATTGCGGGTATTGGCACTGTTGAGGAAGATATTGACTTGTTCCTGTCTTAAGGAACACAAAATACGCTGGTTAAGGAGTTTAATAGAATGAAATATGAATGCCCCTGTGGTTATGTGTATGATCCCGCCCAAGGAGATCCAGATAACGGCGTTGCCCCTGGTACTGCCTTCGAAGATCTCCCGGATAGTTGGGAGTGCCCGGTGTGTGGTGCCGATAAGAGCGTCTTTGAAAAAGTCTGAGTAGGTAAAGGATGGAGCTGCAAACTGCAGCTCCATCCTTTTTTCTTGTCTGAATGCTTACAACATAATGAAATGGGTTAAGCTTTCGAAATTCGCTTGCCGAATTCGATTGCTGCTCTCTTTGCCTCTTGATCAGGGTTCCATAAATTTTTATAGCCTTCCTCGATCCTATGGAATCCGGCCTGTTCCATTAGTTCGTTTAAGACGTTCACGCTTTCTCCACTCCAGCCATAACATCCAAAAGCTGCAAACTGTTTATTTTTAAATTTAAGAGATTTCATTAGATTAATGAATCCGGCTACGGAATGCAAAATTCCGTTCGAATACGTCGGAGAGCCAATAATTACGGCTTTCGATTTAAACACTTCGGTAATCATATCATTCTCATCATACTTAGCAATATTATAAACTTTGACGACTACATCAGGATCTGCGGACTCGATTCCTTCTGCAACCTTTTCCGCCAATGTTTTGGTTCCATTCCACATGGTATCATAAACAATCGTAATCTGATTCTCTTGATAATCATTGGCCCACTGAGAATATCTTTCAATAATCTGTAGGGGGCTTTCCCGCCATATGATGCCATGGCTTGTCGCAATCATATCAATTTGCAAGTTAAAGGACAATACCTCTTCAAGCTTTTTTCTAAGCATGGAGCTAAATGGAGTTAAAATATTAGCATAATATTTTATTGCCTCGTTAAACAGGTCGCAGGGATCAACTAAATCATTAAATAACTTATCGCTTGCATAATGCTGACCAAATGCATCATTACTGAATAAGATGTTGTCTTTTGTTAAATAGGTTGCCATACTATCTGGCCAATGCAGCATACGCATTTCGACGAAAATGAGCTCTTTTCCGTTGCCAATCTCTAATTTATCGCCAGTCTTTACTACATGGAAATTCCAGGCTTGATGAAACTGTCCTTTCAATGATTTAACTGCATTTTCAGTGCAAAAAATTGGCTTATCTGGTATACGTTTCATTAACTCAGGTAAGGCTCCACTATGATCAATTTCACCATGGTTTACAATAATATAATCGATTTGATTCAAATCAATTTCTTTCGATAGGTTTTCTACAAATTCTTCGGCATATGGAATCCACACCGTATCAATCAAAACATTTTTTTCTTCCTGAATTAAATAGGAATTATAGGAGGAGCCTTTATGTGTTGAATATTCTTCTCCATGAAACTTCTTTAACTCCCAATCGACCTTACCTACCCAATATACATTGGCATTGATTAGCTTTTTCATGTTTTACACATCCTTCCGTCCATTCATTTTAACTCTAAATGATGGTAATTATCCTGGCCACTACTACTAATTCTCTTCTGATTTATGGGAAGCCTAGAGGTGGAACGAACTTATCTTTCAAAAACGAGAAGATACGTTAACCGTTAGGTTATTCTATTATTCCTTAGTAAGTTTTGAAATTCAGAAAACGAACACATCCGTCTTCACCCAGATTTACCTGGGTTCGAATAAACGGATGTGTTCGTTTTGTTCTGTCGAGATATTAAGATATATTATGACAAATGTTATACATAATATTTGTCAAGCAATTTAAATATAAGGCTTATAGAAGATTTATTATATTTTTTACCTCATATTCTTCTAAAAGGCAGGTGGGCTTTTTGTAGGCTTGGTTAGGCGTCTAAGGAAGCTCTTGCTTTTTCTAAGACTGGAAAGAGAAGGCCACCGATTGCGTTCCCTAAGGTTGCCAGCAGTATGTGAATAAGAGAGCTCAAAGGGTTCTGATACAGCTCACCGGAAACGCACCAAAAGTACATATTGGCCACGCAGTGCTCCGTTCCGGCAAGAATAAAACATATGACGCCAAAAAAGAGAAGTAAGTACTTTCCAATTTCGTGAGGGTTTTTGGCATAGCCGTTGACGGCTATGAATATAAAAATGTTACAAAGAATACTTAGAAGGAAGAAGCCGAGGTAAGATGCGGCCGTTTTATTCGTGACCAGTTGCGCGGCAACCGCGTCAATGCCTTTGGGCCCGAAGAGGGGCGTTAAGGATTCCATTGCGGCAATGAGGGCACACCCGATGAAATTACCAATCCAGACGAGTAAGACATCATAGAGATAGGATGGGAGGGGATGATCAAACACATAGCAGACCTTGCCGGTGTAAAGCGCATACCCCCTGGTACAGATGGTCAACAGGCCAAGGGCAAAGAGGAAGGCAGCCACCACATTGGATCCAGGGAAGGTGTCTCTTACGCGTAAAAAGACCGTTCCACCCAAGGCAATGCAAATGCCTCCCAAGATGGAATTGAGAAGCAAGGCTGCGGTTCGTTTCATAACATACCCCTTCTTGTTTTGTATTTCGTAATCACAGGAAGAAAACTATACAGTTTGTAATTTTATGTCCGGTTCAAGGATAAGAGGCTACGATCCGTATTATTATAAAAGAATGGGTTTCGTTTGTACAGTGGAATGAAAATCAGTTTTTTGAGGATGAGGTTTGGCCAATTTGTGGAAATTGTCTAAATTGCTCGGATGGAGAATGGCATCGGAAAAAAGATTCTCTTTCTATCGAGAATAATACGAGAAAAAATGCATATCAACGGTCAAGCTTTCATAAAGTGCAATAAAGACCAAATGAAAAGAGGATGGCGTTATGATCAATACTGCGATCTATCAGGATATTGCAACGCGCACAGGCGGGGATATTTACATTGGGGTGGTCGGACCAGCTCGAACAGGAAAATCGACGTTTATTAAGCGTTTTATGGAAACCATGGTACTTCCCAACATTGACAACGCCTTTCAGCGGGAGCGTGCACGGGATGAACTGCCACAGAGTGGATCCGGTCGTACCATTATGACTGCGGAACCGAAGTTTGTTCCCGAAGAAGCGGTGGAAGTGAATATGGAGGGGGGAGGTAGCTTCTCCGTTCGTTTGATCGACTGCGTCGGATATATGGTTCCGGGGGCCGTTGGGCAAATGGAAGAAGATATGCCTCGTATGGTACATACTCCTTGGTTTGAGGAAGAAATTCCAATGGCAGAGGCGGCGGAAATCGGAACCAGAAAGGTCATCGGAGAGCATTCTACCATTGGCGTGGTCATCACAACCGATGGCAGCATTACGGAAATTGAGCGTGATGACTATGTTGATGCCGAGGAGCGGGTGATTTCTGAGCTGAAGGAAGTTGGTAAGCCCTTCATCATTCTCCTCAACTCGGTGCATCCCCAAGCCGAGCGGACACAGGCTTTGCGTCAGGAATTGGAAGAACGGCATGGAGTGACCTGTCTGGCCATAAACTGCCTGGAATTAGGACAAAAGGCAGTCAGTGACATTATTCAAGAGGTGCTGTATGAGTTTCCGATTGGGGAACTTGCCATCTTCTTGCCGGAATGGGTCGATGCACTGCAACAGGAACATCCCATCAAAAAGCAAATATTTGAGGCCATTCGTGGATCCATGCAAGAACTTCATAAGATCAGAGACATGGAAGCCACGATTGCGAGCATCTCCGCCTGTGAACTCATCAACCAATCGCAGATTACCGGCATGCAGCTAGGCACCGGAAACTGCAGTGCGAAGCTCGATCTCCCACGGAATCTATTCTATGACACCATGACGGAAGCCACCGGATTCCCGATCCATAACGATGGAGAGCTTTTGGTTCTGCTCAGTGAGATGGCAAAGCTGAAAAAGGAATACGAAAAGGTTGGAGCTGCTCTGGAAGAAGTCAGAGCCACCGGGTATGGCATTGTCGTACCGACGGCGGATGAACTGGTTCTGGAAGAGCCGGAGATTGTGAAGCAGGGAGGACGCTACGGGGTAAAACTAAAGGCCTCAGCTCCGTCCATCCACCTCATCAAGGCCGACATTCAAGCAGAAGTTTCCCCCATCGTAGGAAACGAAAAGCAGTCCGAGGATATGCTTAGTTTCCTCTTGGCTGAATTTGAAGAAGATCCGACGAAGATTTGGGAATCGAATATTTTTGGTCGGTCCTTCCACGAGCTGATCAATGAAGATCTAAACAGCAAACTGAAGCGTATGCCGGAAGATGCCCGCATGAAGATGCAGGAAACCTTGGAACGCATCATTAATGAAGGGTCTGGCGGACTCATTTGTATCATTTTATAATGCAGATACCCAAACCAATGCCTTTGCAGGAACGCCTTCCTGCAAAGGCATATCTTTTTGCGAAAATGCTTTGACTTTACCGAATGAAATTTGTATACTAAAACATACTAAGTTGATGAGAAAAGTGAAGGTGAGCAATTTGATTTTGGCAATCGATACCGGGAATTCCAGTATGATGGTTGGTCTATATTCATTGGAGGGCAAGCTTCAATTTTGTTCTACCTTGAAAACGGTAAAGGACAGCACAAGGGATCAGTGTGCGATGGATTTGTTGAATGTCTTTCGTCTCTATAATGCGGATATTCGAGAGGTGTCCGGAACCATTATTTCCAGCGTGGTTCCTCCCATGACCAAGAACCTTACCCGGGCGGTCAAGTTTTTAACGGGAAATCTCCCTATGATTGTGGGCTCTGGGATCAAAACCGGCCTGAATATCATTGCTGAAGCCCATGGCCAGTTGGGAGCGGATATTGTGGCATCTTCCGTTGCGGCACTGAATAAGTACCCTTCTCCTCTCATTTTGATCGACATGGGCACGGCTACAACGATGTCGGTTCTTAAGGGAAACACCTACGAGGGGTGTGTGATTATTCCGGGACTTCGCATTGGCGTGGAAGCACTGTCCCAACGTGCCGCCGAACTTCCGCACATCTCCGTGGAACCCCCAGCCTCCATCTTAGGCCGAAATACCATCGATGCCATGCGCTCCGGCGTGGTGTATGCCCATGCTGCCATGCTCGATGGTATGATTGAACGCCTCGAGGAAGCTTCCTCGCCGGCCAAGACCGTGATCATGACGGGGGAGAATGGAGCAATTGTTCGAAAGTACTGCAAGCGAGAGATTGTCTTTGATGCAAATTTGCTGATGGATGGATTATATCTTCTTTATCAAAAGAATCTTCCAAGGCAGAAAAAGGGAACCGGTTCAGTTTAGCGAATTTTGACGGATACAGAAGGTATTCGCCAGACTTATGGAATATGAGCGGAATTTCGACAAAGACCTCACGTGCAAAAACCTCAAGAAAGACTTGCAAAGTTCGTGAAAGATTATGGGATTTGTGCTTGCAATTTTGCAAGAGAAGTCATATAATGTTTCAGAATAAGATTGAGGAACTACCAAGGAGGTCGTCGTATGAAAGCGTTGTCTGCGGTTGCGGAGGCTGTGCAAGCATCGACTACATTGGCCATAGACGCCATGTATAAAAAAATGCAGGCAGAAGGAATTAATGTGATTGGATTCGGGGCAGGAGAACCCGATTTTAATACACCGGAGCATATCAAAGAGGCCGGGATCCGGGCGATTTGTGAGAATAAAACACGGTACACCCAAACGGTTGGCATTCAAGAGCTGAGAGAGGCCGTTTGTAGGCGCTTGCAGGAAGACTGTGGGATTGCGTATCAGCCCAATCAGATTGTGGTGAGCAGTGGTGCCAAACATAATTTGTATGCTGCGCTTCGCACCTTAATTAATCCTGGAGATGAGGTCATTTTGCCTGCACCTTACTGGGTAAGCTACTACGAGCTGATTAAGATTGCCGGGGGTGTGCCGGTAGAAATCCAGACGACGGCCGAGCAAGGCTTTAAGATGAGTGAGGCTCAGCTGAGAAATGCCATCACCGCCAAGACGAAGCTCCTCATTTTGAACAATCCGAGCAACCCAACGGGCATGATCTATGACGAGGAAGCTTTGCGCATGGTGGCGCAGATTTGCGTGGAACATGACCTGTATGTCATTGCAGATGAGATCTATTACGGTTTGGTATACGATCAGAAACCCTTTTGTAGCTTTGTCTCCTTAGGGGAGAACATCAAGGAACGCACCATTTTAATCAATGGTGTTTCAAAATCCTATGCCATGACTGGTTGGCGCATTGGCTATGCAGCAGCTCCGGAACCGATTGCAAAGGTTATGGCAAACTACTTAAGCCACACAACCTCGGCCCCTAGCTCCGTGTCTCAATGGGCAGCGGTCGAAGCGCTTTCCGGAGATCAGGCCGGGATTGAGGCGATGCGTCAAGCTTTTGAGGAGCGCCGTAACTATATTTACGAACGAATGAATCAGATTCCGCTGGTCAGCTGCATCAAGCCGGAAGGTGCCTTCTATGCCATGATGAACCTAGATCAGCTGATTGGAAAAACCATTGGTGGTGTCGTGATTCAGAATTCCGATGATTTCGCACAAGTCTTTTTGGAAAAAGGATTGGTCGCCGTGGTACCCTGTACCGGATTTGGTGCACCCAACTATGTTCGCTGGTCTTATGCGACCTCCATGCAGAACATTACCGAAGGCTTGGATCGATTAGAGCGGTTCCTTGCGGAGTAAAGAAAAATGGAACGGCGCACCGCATGATTGCGGTGCGCCTCTTCTATGAAATCTTGGACAATCGTATTTTACCGAGAGCCTCGCTAATATTGATTCCCAGTATGGGATATGCTATACTTTACCGAAAGAAATCCAGAAATTTATGCTTAGGATGGGTGCTACATGAAAAATACCTATGAAAGTCCACTCTCTTCGCGCTATGCCAGCGAAGAAATGTTGTATATTTTCTCTCCGGATAAAAAGTTCATCACGTGGAGACGACTGTGGATTGCCTTAGCTCGGGCAGAGATGGAGTTGGGACTTCCCATTCACCAAGAGCAAATTGACGAGCTCGAGCGAGAGAAGGACAATATTAATTATGAAGTAGCGCGCCAAAAGGAAAAGGAACTGCGCCACGATGTCATGGCACACATTCATGCCTATGGTGCGCTTTGCCCCAAGGCGATGCCAATCATCCATTTAGGCGCAACCAGCTGCTATGTTGGAGACAATACCGACATCATTCTCATGCGCGAGGGTCTGGAACTGCTTCGAGGGAAATTGGTTCGAATCTTATCCTCACTCGGGACGTTTGCAAGAGAGTATAAGGCGCTACCTACCTTGGGCTTTACCCATTTTCAAGCGGCACAGCTGGTGACCGTAGGCAAGCGTGCGACCCTTTGGATGAATGAGCTTCTGATGGATCTCTACGAGGTGGAGTACCGCTTGGAGCACCTGGCTTTGCTTGGTTCCAAGGGCACAACCGGAACACAGGCAAGCTTTTTAGAACTCTTTGAAGGCCAGCATGAGAAGGTACTGGAGCTAGACCGCAAGATTGCCCGGGAAATGGGCTTTGATCGGGTCACGCCAGTCTCTGGACAGACCTATTCCAGAAAGGTGGATGCGGCCATTTTAGCTACCTTGTCTGGTATTGCCCAATCCGCCCATAAATTTGCGTCGGATTTGCGCCTTCTTTGCCATTTAAAGGAAATTGAGGAGCCGTTTGAGGCGAATCAGGTCGGATCTTCGGCCATGCCGTATAAACGGAACCCCATGCGCAGTGAGCGTATTTGCGCGCTGGCTCGTTATGTTATGGTAGATAGCATGAATCCAGCCATGACCGCGGCAAATCAATGGTTTGAACGAACCTTAGATGACTCTGCCAACAAACGAATTGCTGTTTCGGAAGCATTTTTAGCTGTAGATGCGATTTTGAACATTTATGAAAATGTAGCAGCTAACCTGGTGGTGCATCCGAAGGTGATTGAAAAACACATTATGGACGAGCTTCCGTTTATGGCTACCGAAAATATTTTAATGGCTGCGGTCAAACGGGGAGGGAATCGCCAGGAACTGCATGAGCGCATCCGAACCCATTCCATTGCTGCAGGGAATCAGGTCAAGGATTTCGGAAAGGAAAATGATTTGTTGCAGCGCATTGCGGCAGATACTACCTTTGGTCTCACGATGGATGAGATTGCGCAACACTTGAATCCTACCGATTACATTGGAAGATGCCCGGAGCAGGTGGAAGAGTTTTTAGCAGGCTATATTGCTCCAATTTTGCAGAAGTATGAAGCGGAATTGCAGGGCAAAGGCGCAGAATTATTCGTATAAGTAAGCTAATAACCATAAAAAATACCGATGGACTAAATTAGTCCATCGGTATTTTGTTTCTTTAGCGATAAAAGCTATGATCCGCAATGGTGGTGATATACGTTTTGTTGCGGGATGCCCAGGAGCTTAAGCCATTCCGATTAAAGAACAAACTGTCACCAGCCTCACGGGCACCATCCAGAACCAACTTTGCAGCGATAACCGCCTCGGTGGTAGGATCTCGATAAATGCTTCCGTCCTGAACCGGACTAAACTGGATGCCGGAGAAGATAACATCGTAAATGCTGTCGGGGAACTTGGGACTTTCCACGCGATTCATAATCACAGTACCCACAGCTATCTTACCCTTTAAGGGCTGATTTCTGCTTTCGGCAGTGATGATGCGGGACAACCAATACAGATCGTTACTATTATAATAGGAAGAGCCAGAGACTAAGGGGGATCCGGTTTGAGTAACCGTAATGTTTCCGGTCATGACTTCCCACTGAGTGGATGCGCCAAGTGCATTACAAACGGTACGAATGGGGGCCATGGTTGCGTCATCCTGTAAGACGATGCCATCGGGAACATAGAGATATCGATCGTTGACAACCATGTAACAATCGCCGGGTCTTGCAGATAATTGAAAACCGTTACCGGATGCAAGCAGTTGGCCGTTGGACCAAGAAACGGACGCATTCGGGTCAAGTGCCAAGACAATGGAACGAATGGAAATATAAGTGGTATCGTTCACCATAGCAGTTCCGGTATTGTCAACGGGTACTCCATTTACAATAAGTAAGGGGCCCGTTGTTTCTGCTGGAGCGCTGGGTTCGGTCATTGTGTCGACGGCAAGTGTATCGTACGCTTGCTGGAATGCATCAGGGCTTGAAGAAGAATCCGTGCTATCCTCTGTAGTTGCTACTTCGCTGAGAGTAACAACGTTATCTGTTGTTCTCTCCGAGGGAGCAGGATCAGCATACGCGGCCAATACATTCATGCAGAGAGTCGTCAACAGAGCGATTCCAATCAGCACACCTAATAATCGTTTTTGCATGATTTACACGCCTCCTGTTTCTGATTTTTAATTTTTGTAACTCTATTGTAACTCGTTTGGTAAGGAAATGCAAGGAAAAGTTTTCGACAAAGACTTTTAAGCCTTGATTTAGCGACAATGTAAGTGCAGAGAACAAGAAAATTCCTCCATTTTCGACAGGTAGAATACCATTATATAAATTAAAAGACCGAGAATAGAGGAACAAAGGGTATAGCTTGATGAATTGGAAAAAGTTTCATCCTTAAGGCTAGGTTTAGCTCCCCTTATGTGAGAAGAAACCCCTGGATAAGGCCAATTCCGCTTTCTTTATAAAAACCAAAAAGAAAATGAAAAAAGGTGTTGACAAAGAGGGGTAGGGGTGGTATTCTAATTTAGCTGTCAACGACGGCACGGCAAAAACAGACAAAACGCTGTGAAAAAGAACTGAAAAAAGTGCTTGACAAGCGGGTTTGACTGTGATACAATACAAAACACTTCGACGGCGACGCGATTCGCGCCGAAACGACGAAGTAGTCTGCACCTTGTAAATTAAACAATGAACAAGAAACGAACAAGCACCAGAAACGGACTTGTCGTGCACCTCCCCCCGGGGGAGTACGACAATAAGAAGTCGGTG
>JHZO01000005.1:0-179772 GCA_000620945.1 [Clostridium] viride DSM 6836
TTTATAGTCTAGTGAAGTAGCTGGCGCTATCTCCACCGACTTCTTATTGTCGTACTCCCCCGGGGGGAGGTGCACGACAAGTCCGTTTCTGGTGCTTGTTCGTTTCTTGTTCATTGTTTAATTTACAAGGTGCAGACTACTTCGTCGTTTCGGCGCGAATCGCGTCGCCGTCGAAGTGTTTTGTATTGTATCACAGTCAAACCCGCTTGTCAAGCACTTTTTTCAGTTCTTTTTCACAGCGTTTTGTCTGTTTTTGCCGTGCCGTCGTTGACAGCTAAATTAGAATACCACCCCTACCCCTCTTTGTCAACACCTTTTTTCATTTTTTCTGGAATCTTTTTCATCGGCCTGATTCCCTCTTCGAACCTCTCGCCGTTTCACTAAGATCAGAAGCAGCAGCAGGAGCGCTCCCGCCACCAGACCTCCCCTGGGTACCACGGTTTGCTCCATCATCCGAAGCATCCCTTCCTGCCCGACCATGAGCACCCCTCCTGCCAGGGCAGCGGCCGCATAGATGCCTGCACTCCAGGTGGATTCCTTCTTGCCAATGACACAGGCCGTCAAGCGCTTGAGGGCAAAGAGTAGTAGAACAAAGAGGGCTAAGTCGCCTAGCATCCAAAGAGCCGAGTAAAGGGCCTCCAAGCGCTGAAAGGCACCTTCCACACCCAGAGCCGCCACCATTTGAAAGAAGGGTCTTTCCAGCTTCTCCACCAGGGGAGCCCCAAAACAACCTAGAATCAGCAGCAACAGTGCTGAGAGGGCAATCAGCAATAAGCTCATCCGGCGGTAAGAGGCATTGGCGTCCTTTTCGCGTACGGTCACGCTGCCCAAAAAGAAGAATGCATAGAGGCCAATGGAGAAGAGACCGAACAAGGACAGCATACTGCCCGGAAGTGCTCTCACTTCCCCTCCCGTCAGGAGCAACACATTCTTAAACTCCAAACGGGGAAAGGCCAGCAGCATGACAGCCAGGATGCTCACTCCTACCACTAGATAGAAGATTTCGCAGCTGCGTGCCGCTGCGGATAGCTTTCCATGGGTCATCCACACGGCCAAGGCTAGAACCAATGCCACAAAGATCACAGGAGATCCCTCGGCGGTTCCCATTCTGGCCGTACAGCGTGCCGCATTGACCACAAGTAGGCCAAAGCCCCAAAGGAGAAACAAGTAGCAGAGGATTTTCCCCCCCACGCGTCCACACAGTTGCAGCAATCCCTCCCCCAAGTCCTTTCGTTCCTTCATTTCAGGCCCGGTGTAGGAAATCTTAAGTCCAAGCAGTAGAATTGGCAGACACAAAAGAGGCGTCAGCCAAAGTGCTGCCCCCGCTCTTGAAAGCGAAGGCAACAGATCCGCACCCAGAGTAAACAGCCCCAGCAAAAGAAGCGTCATCAGCTGTCGCATGGAGATCATTTGATCCTTCATACGTTCCCTTCCTTTTTACAGCCCCTCGTCCAGACGGAGGCTGACATGATATTCGATGGGCAGATTCGTATATTCCTTTGCCCAGTTTGCGTTGATTACATCCCACTTTAAGGGCATTTTGAGGCCGGCCTGTCTCCGCAAACTGGCCGCATCGGCTCCATGACTGCGCAGGGTTTCATTCGCTTCCAACAGATCAAAGTAAACCTGCCGTTCAACTTGCGTGGTCAAGGAGTTCAGATTTTCCGGCGACCAGCCTTCCGTGATTGACCCACGCAGCTTGCAGGTCACTTCCAAGCTTTTTAGGTGTCCATCCTGAAGGTGGGGCTTCACCGAGCATCCTTTGGAATAGAGCTGAACCGACACCCGCTTATTTTCTTCTAAGTTATAGGCCTCGCTCCAGTGGAACGGTTCGCCGGAGAGCAGAACACTGCCAATGGCACGTTCCCCGCTCAAGTAATCAAGAATCTTTCCGTCCTTATAGATGGCATAGCTATCAAACAGCACTTCCCCCTCTGCGATGCGCAGAGCTGGAATTAGAATCGCACCGTCATCGGCCCACTTGGAAGCCAGCGCACGCAAGCTCCGGCTGGGCAAAGAGGTGTTTGCGGCCCCCCCACTCTGTAAGACCGAAAGCCGTCCTGCGGGATCGGCTCCCTCGGCAAATAAGCTGTCAATGGGGGCATCCCGCAAGATCCAGACCTTGCTCTCAATGCTTTGTTCCCCATTTTGAAAGGAGAAGGAAAAGAGATCGGACAGATTCCGTTCGGCAAACTGCTCATCCATCACAAGGTGTTCAATGTGCGCATAGCTTACACTTTCCGTGCCACGATCGCGACTGGCCAAAATCGCACCCGAAATACTCGGCGCCTTACTTTCATAGGTTTGCACCGGCGTCTGCCCGCGTTCCTGCGACGCGGCAACGATGCGAATGGAGTCCGTTTCGTCCCGTTCCAAGGCAAGGACCGATGCCAAAGCAATCCCTCGGGGCTCTTGTGCCCTTGGCATAGAAAAGGGAGCGCGGCAGCTGGATAAGGATAAGGTAAGCAAAAAACAAACCAGCAAAACCAGGTAGCGTTTCACTTCTGATTCCTCCTGTTTTGTGTTTTTAGAGCTCGTTCGCGGAACTTCACCCAAGCAAGGGGCCGACGAATCACGCCATCTTCCACGGAACCGCCGGTAGCTGCAAAGGGGTTTAGGAAAGGAACGCCAAAGCTCTCAAGGGATGCCATGTGGTGAATCAGCAGTACGGTCACCGCCATCACACCAAACAAGCCGGAGATGGCGGCACCAATGACCATGCCAATGCGCCAAAGTCGCAGCGCACCCGAAAACTCCTGGTTCGGGCTGGTATAGCCTGCGATACCGGCGGCCGCCACCACAATCAGCACCGCCGGGGAGACAATCTTCGCCTGTACCGCCGCCGTACCAACCACCAGACCACCCAAAATGGATACCGTTGTGCCGATGGCAGGGGGAAGCCGAAGCCCTGCCTCCTGGACCACTTCAAAGGAAAGAAGCAGGAGCAACACTTCAAACACCGTGGAAAAGGGGACGTCCAGCTTTGCCTCCGCAATGGACCAAGCCAAGGTCGAAGGAAGCATTTCCGGATGGAAGTTTACCGCCGCCACGTAGATGGCAGGTAAAAACAGTGCCAAAAACATACAAATATAGCGCAGGATGCGTAAAAACGATACTTCCACCCAGTTTTTAGACTTGTCCTCGTTGGCTTTGAAGAACTGCCCCACGCTTCCGGGCAAGAGATAGCCCAGAGGCAGACCATCGGCAATCACACCCACGCGCCCTTCCACCAGTCCAGTGCAGAAGCGGTCAGGCCGCTCGGTGCTCAGCATCAGGGGGAATGTGGTTTTCACCGTATCCTTTAAATATTCTTCCAAAGAGCCGCTTTCCAGCAGGGCGTCAATGTCAATCTGGGCCAAGCGGCGCTCGGTCTCCTTCACCAAGTCTGGGTTGGTTAAGCCATCAATATAAATAATGTCCACCTGAGTCAGGGTCTGCCGCCCAACGATCTGTTCCTTAATCTTCAAGGAAGGGGTTTTCAAGTGGCGGCGAATGATGCTGGTATTGGTGCGAACCGACTCTACGAAAGACTCCCGCGTTCCCTTGATCACCGGTTCATTCTCAGAGGGTGAAATCGAGCGTTTTTCCTCCGTGGGCACCATGCACGAGAGCATTCCCCGCTCTCCGGGGAAGACCAAGACGGCGGCGCCGCCAATCAGGTCGCCCACAATCTCATCCATGGTGTACTTCATTTTCACAGAGAGATTGTATAGCGCCCCTTTGCACATCAGTTCCATCGCCTTTTTGACGGGTACGTTGCGCAGCTCCTCATTCTGGGACAGGGGGCGTAAAATATAGTCGTTGGCGCGTTCGTTTCGCGCCATTCCGGCAATATAGAGCATGGTACAGGATTTTTCCGGATCCCCGGCGATAAACAAAGGCATTTCCACAAAATCCACGCAGTCCGTAAACACCTCACGGACATGCAGGAGAGAAAGCTCTCCCGGAATTCGTGGATCGCTTCTGGGATGAAAGGGAATGTCTGGCGTCTGGCTCATGCTACTTCTCCTTTCGCATTTGGGCCGCAAACCCAAAGGACAGTTTGTTCTATTCTCTCCCCAACCTCGTCCAGATATACGCTTTCCTTGACTAGGGAATGGAGAAAATGGTATACTTATGGATAATCATTCTAAGTAATATAGTAAGGAAGTGAATCCATGCGTGCCGTTGTCACCCGCGTTCGCTCGGCTTCTGTCACCATTGACGGACGGGAGCATGGGGCCATCGAGACGGGTCTTTTGGTCCTTCTGGGCGTTGGCCCGGAGGATACCGAGGAAACCACTCGGCGTATGGCAGACAAAGTCTGTGCCCTGCGCATCTTTTCGGATGAGGCGGGCAAGATGAACCTTAACCTTGCCTCGGTCCAGGGTGCCTTACTCGTCGTGTCCCAGTTCACGCTGTATGCCAACACCAAAAGTCGTCGTCCGGGCTTTACGGGTGCCGCGGCGCCTGACCTTGCCAATCGGCTGTATGAAGAGTTTCTCTCGGCATGCACTGCCCTCGGGCATCCCCCCCAGCACGGGGAGTTCGGTGCAGAGATGCAGGTGGCCTCCGTCAATGATGGCCCGGTCACCATCCTCTTTGACAGCAACGAGTGGTAATCCTATGAGAGCTTCAAGATAAACACACATTACATGAGGTGAAATACATGATCGTCAAATCGATTCAAGTCGGCCAAATTGGCACCAATTGCTACCTCTTCGGTGAGGAAGAAACCAAAGTCTGCGCGGTGGTAGACCCCGGCGACGAGGCCCCTCGCATTGTTAACATGATCCGGGAGAGCGGCATGGAGCTTCGTGCCATCTTTGTCACCCACGGCCACTTTGACCACTGCCTGGCTGTCTCCGATCTTCTGGAAGTCTACCCCGATGTTCCCGTCTATATCCACGAAGCGGAGCTCAATGCCACCCGCATCCCCAACAATTACATGCAGATGATGCCCTGCAAGAACCTGCACACAGTGCAAGAAGGCGATCGCATTTCCGTCGGATCCATGGAGGTTGCCATTTTGAACACCCCGGGACATTCCCCCGGCTCTTTGATCCTGCAGGTCGGCAGCGCCATGTTTGTGGGAGACACCCTGTTCCAGGGTTCCTGCGGCAGAACCGACTTCTATAATGGTAGCTATGAAGAAATGCTGATCTCTCTGAAGCGTCTGCATGACCTTCCCGGAGACTTTACCGTATATCCCGGTCACGAAGCCTTTACGACCCTGGCACGGGAGCGGGAGCATAACAACTACATGCGCGAAGCCGTGAACCGCGTGCGATGAAGCTGTTCTTTTCCGGCCATGGTGAGACCTACGCTGTGGAACAGACTCTCTTAACCCTCTTTCCCAGCCAGCGACCCGAGTATCCAGACGATGCTCCGGGTGGCGATTGCGAACTGGAGCTTCGCTTTTCCGAGGGCGTACATTTCGCCACCGCAAGCGCACTTCTTCGCTTTGATGGCAAGACCCACCGAGCCCTGACCCGCTCGAAACGACTTCCGGACGAAGCCGACGAGGTGAGCAAAACCCGTCAGCGTCGCCGCCTTTTGCAGCGCGCCTTCTACCGGGCCGCGGTGGACGCCCTGGGCGTCGAGCCCCCTTGGGGTATGCTGTCCGGGGTTCGCCCGGTGAAGCTTCCTGTGCGCGGGGTGCTGCAAGGGCAAAGCCTTTCCCAGGCGGAGCGCGCCTTAGAGAAGACCTACCGGGTCAGTCCCTCTCGAACGGCTCTTGCCATGGACTGTGCCCGCGCGGCCCTTGCCGTGCAACAAAGCCTTCAGGAGGACGAGATTGCGCTCTACCTAGGGATTCCCTTCTGTCCCACCCGCTGTGCCTACTGCTCCTTTATTTCCGCCGCCGGAAACACCAACCAGCTCATACCTGCCTATCTACAAGCTCTGCACGAGGAGGTTCGCACCGCAGGTGCGGCCACGCGCAAGGCAGGGCTTTTTGTTCGTTCCGTCTACCTGGGTGGAGGCACCCCCACCACCTTAGATGCAGAGCAGCTATCCGACCTTCTGTCTGCCCTGCGGGCGGAATTTCCTCTTCGTGACGGGGTGGAATTCACCGTCGAAGCCGGTCGTCCCGACACCATTACCCGGGAAAAGTTGGATGCCATGAAGAAGCACGGGGTTACTCGCGTCTCCGTTAACCCGCAAAGCCTGTCGGATGAGGTTCTTTCCGCCATAGGCCGGGCCCATACCGTTTCTGACTTTTATGCCGCTTGGGAGGAAGTTCGCACCGCCCAGTTCCCCTGCGTCAATATGGATCTCATTGCCGGCCTTCCCGCAGATACCTTCTCGGGATTTTGCGAAACCGTAGACCGGGTCCTTTCCCTTGCCCCGGAAAACATCACCGTACACACCCTAGCTAGAAAGCGCGGCTCCCGCCTTCATGCCGAAGGAGGCGCCATTCCCGATGAAGCCTGCGTCTTCGCCATGCTGGACTATGCTTGGGACGCTCTGCGCTCCGCCGGTTACCTGCCTTACTATCTCTACCGCCAAAAATATATGTCCGGCGGCTTTGAAAACATTGGATGGTGCAAGCCGGGCTTTGCTAATGAATATAATATCTGTATGATGGAGGAGCTTTGCAGCATCCTCTCTCTGGGTGCAGGTGCCGTCTCAAAGCAGATCGATTACGCGGCCGGAAGCCTGACCCGCCAAACCAACCCAAAGTATCCACAGGAATACATTCGCGATTGCTCGCGTATTCTCACGGAGAAGCAAGCATTTGTCAATCGCCTCAGGCGATAATGTACCGTAAGGAGGAAGAAAGACATGGCATATCAACTGCATGAAATCAATGAGGCCATTCATCAGGATGTCCATGGGTTTTTAGACCAGTGCGACGCCCTGTATCAAAGCCGCGTTAGCGAAGCTGTCGATGCTATCATGGAAAACATGAAGAACAGTCAGATCGTCCTGCTCTCAGGCCCCTCCGGCTCCGGCAAAACGACCACAGCACTGAAGATAGAGCAAGAATTGCGCAACCGTGGCATCCTGTCCCACACCGTCTCCATGGATAACTATTTTCGCACCTTAACAAAGGAAAACGCCCCTCGCAACGAGGATGGCGACATTGACTTTGAGTCCCCCAACTACATGGACATGGAGCTCCTTTTGGAGCACTTTGGCCGTTTGGAGCAAGGTGAAGAAGTCCTCGTTCCAAAGTTTGAGTTTGCCCGGCAGATGCGCAATGACAGCTTAGGCTATCCCCTTCGCCTCAAGGAAAACGAAATTGCCATCTTTGAGGGGATTCACGCCCTCAACGACGACATCGCCGGACGGCACAAAGGGGCCACGGGTATCTACATCTCCGCTCGCTCCGATGTGGAAAACGGAAGTTCCGTTCTCTTTAAAGGAACTTGGATGCGCTTGGTGCGCCGCGCCGTTCGCGATCATCAGTTCCGTGGCACCGGAGTCGGCGAAACCTTAACCATGTGGGCCAACGTGCGCCGTGGCGAAAAGCTTTACATCTCTCCCTTTAAAGATCGTGCCAAGGTAACCATTGACTCCTCCTTCCCCTATGAAGTCTCCGTAATGAAAAACTTTGCCAAACCCCTTCTCGAAGCCGTGCTGCTGGATGTCCCGGAGGACAGTCCCCGCCGCGAGGAGCTTGTCACCTTAATCTCCGCCTTCACCGAGTTTGAAGCCATTGACCCTGCCCTCGTCAGCCCGGATTCGCTGATTCGCGAATTCATCGGCGGCGGCAGCTATACCTATAAATAAATAACATCAACTCCGTTTTTACACCGGAAAGGAAGACTACTATGTCAGAATCCATGGAAAACTGCACCCACGACTGTTCCTCGTGTCAGGCCTCCTGCGCCTCCCGCAGCCCGGAGAGCCTGCTTGCCCCCACCAACGAACATTCGCGCATCGGTCGCGTGATTGCCGTCATGAGCGGCAAAGGCGGCGTTGGAAAAAGCTCCGTCACCGCCGCCCTCGCCTCCGCCATGCAAAAGCGCGGCTTTCGCGTAGGCGTATTGGATGGGGATATCACCGGCCCGTCCATCCCCCAAGCCTTTGGCATTCACACCCGTGCTGAGGGAACCGAGCGCGGTCTGATCCCGGAATACAGCGAAGAAGGCGTGGCCGTTATGTCCCTTAACCTTCTGCTCAACCATGAAACCGACCCTGTCATTTGGCGCGGCTCCATCCTTGCTTCCGCCGTGAAGCAGTTCTGGACGGATGTAGTCTGGGGCGATCTGGACTATATGTTTGTGGATATGCCCCCCGGCACAGGCGATGTTCCCTTGACCGTTTTGCAGTCCCTTCCTGTGGATGGGATCCTGGTCGTTACCTCGCCCCAGGACCTTGTCACCATGATTGTGGCAAAGGCCATCAAAATGGCAAGCCTCATGGAAAGGCCCGTCCTGGGTCTCATTGAAAACTACAGCTACTTTGTCTGCGATGCCTGCGACAAGAAGCACTATATCTTCGGCGAAAGCCATGTGGATGAGATCGCCGCGGCCCACGGCCTGCCCGTTCTCGCCCACATTCCCATGGATCCCCGCGTAGCCGCCGCCATGGACGCAGGTACCGTAGAATCCATGGAAACCAATCATCTGGACCCCGTAGCCGATCTGTTGGCGCAAGTCCCCAATCCGTAAAGGAGTCCACATGAAACTGATTTCCTGGAATGTCAACGGCCTGCGCGCGTTAATGGGCAAGGGTTTTGTGGAGATTTTTGAGGCCCTAGACGCGGATATCTTCTGCCTGCAAGAAACCAAACTGCAACCTGAGCAAATTGAACTGTCCCTTCCCGGCTACGAATTGCTTTGGAACAGTGCCGACAAAAAGGGATACTCCGGCACGGCCATCTTCACGAAACACACACCTCGTTCCGTGCGCTATGATTTCGGGGAGGATGTGCACTGCCATGAAGGCCGTGTCATCACCGCCGAATACGACGACTTTTTTCTGGTCTGCTGCTATACCCCCAATTCTCAGGACGAACTAAAGCGCTTAGCCTACCGAATGGAGTGGGAGGATGCCTTCCGCGCCTATCTTTTGGAGCTGGATGCGCAAAAGCCCGTGGTGCTTTGTGGGGATTTAAATGTAGCCCATCAAGAGATTGACCTGAAAAACCCAAAAACCAATCGAAAGAGCGCTGGTTTTACCGACGAAGAGCGCGGTAAGATGACCACTCTACTAGAGTCCGGCTTTGCCGATACCTTCCGCAGACTGCACCCGGATGAAACCGGCGCCTACACGTGGTGGAGCTATCGCGGTGGCGCCCGTGCACGGAACGCCGGGTGGAGAATTGACTACTTTATCGTCTCCGAGCGTTTCTTCCCCCGGGTCGCGTCAGCTGAAATTTACCCCGAAATCCTGGGCAGTGACCACTGTCCGGTGGGTTTGCTTCTCGACGCGTCTACCGAAGCCTAATTCCATTGTTTCCTGTGAAACAAAAACCCCGAACCAAGTCCGACGCATCGGATCTGGTTCGGGGTTTCTTTAACTCTTTTTCAGCAAACGAATATCTTTTCCAAAGAAGGGCAAACTTTCATATTCCCCCTCCAAGCGGGAAAGAATTTGCGGGCTATAGCGACCACGCAGATCATTCATGGAAAAGTTGGACGAAATGATGGTGCACCTGCCTTCGGTGAGGCGCGTGTTAATGAGCTGATAGAGCGCGGCTTGCACAAAGGGCGTTGTGAGCTCACTGCCCAGATCGTCCAGGATCAGTAGTTCACAGCGGAGATACTTTCGCGTGATATCCCTTGCTTCGCGGGCATCGTCCACATCTCGGGAAAACTTTTGTTCTTCAAAGCGAGCCAAGACGGAGCCTGCCGTATCATACACCACGGAAAAGCCTCCTTCCGAGACTTCCCGTGCAATGCATGCGGAAAGAAAGGTTTTCCCCAATCCGGTTCCGCCGTGAAAGAACAGGTTTTTGATGGGCGTCTTTCCAAAGTGCTCCGCATACCGCCGGCAAAAGGCCAACACCTTTTCCATATTGGCACGAGGAGATCGGCCATAGGCCGGCCATAATTCCTCCCCGTAGTAATCCAAACGGAAGCGAGAGAAGGACTGCTCCCCCAAATTCAGCAAAAGGGATAGCTCACGAATCTGCTCCTCGGCACAAAAAGATTTCAGACAGCGGCACATGGTGGCCCCCCGCCAACCGCTGTCGTTGCAAAGGGGACAAAGGGGCTTATCCTCCAAATCTCGGGGGGAGAACCCGGCTTCCCGCAAGAGCTCCATACGGCGCTTTTGTAAGCCCAGATTCTGTTCCCGCAGCCTGGCCACCGCAACCGTAGGATCTTCCCCATAGCGAAAGGCAGCGGAGAGCACCTGTGGGATGCTGGTTTGCAGGCTGCGGTCCAAGGAAAGTAGCTCCGGGACTTTTTCGTACGCCTCCCGGCGCAGCGCCTCCTGCCCGGCTTGGCGCATGGCTTTGCGCTCCTCCATCCGGGACAGGGCACGCTTTAATACCGCTTCTCCAAAGGACATTTAACTTCCCTCCTTCAACTCGCCAAGCAGGCGATCCAGTCGATCCAAATCTCGACGAGCATACTCCTGGGTTTCGGGCGCCGAAGCCCCTGTGCCAGCAGCGGGTCGTTTCCAGGCACCCTGTTCCTTTTCCACAATTTCGGCCTTGGTGTGGAGACCCTTCTGGTGCCAGCTTCGCAGAATGGAATTCATGTACGGCCAGCTGAGGCTCTGCTTCTTGAGAACTGTCTTTTCATAGGCCAAGCGCAGGGCATCGTCGTCAAAGCCCATGTCTCCCCACGCTTCCAGATAGCGCCGCTCGGCTTCCACCGGCGAACGCCCAATAATATCGAGAAGTGGCAAAATCCGTGCGGCCGACTCACTGCGCCGAGCCAAGCAAAGCAGATGCGCTTCTGCCGCCTCCAGGGTGTCAATGCCCGCCCGGTGCCAACGGTAGGCTTCCCGTTTGATCTGGCTCATGGTTGGCTTTCTGCCTTCGCCATACTTCTTTTGCATCTGTTCCATGGAATAACTCACCAAAAGCAAAATGACCTCCGGTGGCAGGGCCAGATAATCATACAGCTGCAAGAGCGTCTGCAAATCCACCGGGGCCAAGAGCTTTCCCAGGCGCCGTTCCAATTCTCCCACCAGAGAGGAAAAGTCGCCCCTTTCTCGAAGGGCCAGGTTCACATCCTCCTGCCCATACTCCGGGGGAGCATCCGGCTCCAGCTTCGCGTCCACCTTAACTTCCAGCGGTTTCGCCGCATCCAGCAAGGAAAGGGAGACCAGCGCTTGATGGGCCGCCTCCAATCGCTCCCGTGGCCAGGACAGTGCAGCTTCTTCTCCCGCCAGCAGGGCAAGATAGTAGAGCACCGCGTCCCCGTTCTGTGCCTTAATCATGCGCTGTGCCGCTTCCCGCGGGAGGGACAAAATCCCGCCCGGGAACAAAAACCCTTGTGCCATCTGCTTCCTCGCCCCCTGCTCCTAAATCCAATCGTTTTCTCCCTATTTTACAGGATAATTTCTGCCTCGTAAACAGGAAATCTGAGAAGCCGCCCTTCGATTGTAAACCTTTGCTTAAATTTTGTCAGAAAAGCTAGGTTATCCGCATACATCATGCTATACTATGGAAAAAAGAATCTTACCCTTAAATTCCATCGAATTATCGTCTGCTAGGAGGTTTTTGGAATGACAAATCGCATCACTGTGACCATTGGTTCCCAGAGCTATACCCTTCTTTCGGAGGAGGAACCCTCCTATGTCCACAGCATTGCCGCACAGGTCAATGAGGAGCTTTCCCGCGTCACCGAACACACGCACCTCTCCTCGGCCGATGCCGCCATGTTAACCGCCGTGAACCTCACGGATAAATACTTTAAAGAGCGTGAGGCCGCAGACAACCTGCGCCGACAGCTGAAGGAATACTTGGACGAAGGATCCCGTTTGAAGAACGAAATCTCGGATCTCAAGCGAGAGGTCTTCCGTCTCCAACGTCAGATAGAAAAGAGCTAAGCAACATGAATAGACCCGAACTACTGGCCCCGGCGGGCTCTCCGGAAGCATTGGTTGCTGCGGTGCAAAACGGTGCCGACGCGGTTTACCTGGCCTACGGTGATTTCAATGCCCGCCGGAATGCCAAAAACT
Source organism: [Clostridium] viride DSM 6836 (assembly GCA_000620945.1). GTDB lineage: Bacteria > Bacillota > Clostridia > Oscillospirales > Oscillospiraceae > Evtepia > Evtepia viridis. The sequence continues at coordinate 12,070 of JHZO01000005.1, forward strand.
TTTCCGAAGCAGAGTTTGCCGAGGCGGTTTCCTATTGTCATCTGCGTGGGGTTCTGGTTTACCTCACGCTCAATACCTTGGTGACCGATCGGGAACTTTCCGCCGCCCTGCAAACCGCAGCCTTTGCTTCTTCTTGCGGTGTGGATGCCATCATCGTCCAGGATCTAGGTCTCCTGCGTGGCTTGCGGCAGACCCTTCCGGATACGCCGCTCCACGCTTCCACCCAAATGACCATTCATAACCTGCCCGGCGTGCAGTTCTGTGCGAATCTGGGCCTTTCCCGCGTGGTACTCTCTCGAGAGCTGTCCCGGGATGCCATCGCCTCCCTCTGCCAGCACGCCCCCGTGGAGCTGGAGGTCTTCTCCCACGGTGCCCTCTGCATGTGCTATAGTGGCCAGTGCTTTTTTTCCTCCCTAATTGGCGAACGAAGCGGCAATCGCGGCCTTTGTGCCCAGCCTTGCCGCCTTTCCTACCGCCGTAGTCAGGAGGAACGGCCCTCCTACCCCCTATCCCTCAAGGACTTATCCCTGGCCGACCAACTCAAAGACTTGACGCAGCTGGGGGTTTCCTGCTTAAAGCTGGAAGGGCGCATGAAACGGCCCGAATACGTTGCCATCATCACCAAAATTTATGCCGACCTACTGCGTCAGCAGCGCCCCCCCACCCGGGAGGAACGCCGTGCGCTGGAGGCGGCCTTTTCGCGTGAGGGCTTCACCCAGGGGTATTATGAAAACCGACAGGATGCTTCCATGTTTGGTCGCCGCCGCGAGGGGGAAGCGATGCCCGACGACCTCCTAGCCGAGGCCCGCAGCAGCTATACTCAAAAAGAACCCCCTCGTATCCCCATTCGTCTTTCCTTTCGGATGCAAGCCGGCGTTCCCACCCTGCTCCAAGCCGAGGATGCTTCGGGGCATTGTGTGACCGCCCAAGGCCCCATTCCGGAGGAAGCCCGCAATCGACCCCTCCAGCGTGAACAGGTGCTCACCCAGCTTCAGAAAACGGGGGGCACGGTCTTTTTCTGCGAAGACATGGCCCTCTCCTTAGACGAAGGGCTTTCCCTCCCCCTTTCTGCTCTGAATGCCCTCCGGCGTGAGGTCTTGTCCGGCCTGGAAACTTTGCGGACCCAAGTGCCCCCACGGCGCACCGAGCCCTATACCCTGCCTCCTCGTCTCCCGGGACACAACGAACCTCCCACTCTCACGGTGTCCCTTCTTCGCATGGAGCAACTGTCGGACGAGCTGCTTTGCTTGCCCATCTCCCTCCTTTACCTTCCCCTGGAGGTGTTAGCGCACAATGCCGAAACCATCGCGGCCTATGGCGCCCGTCACCCCCAGGTGCGTTTCGGGGCAAGCCTCCCCCGCATCGTCTGGGACCATGAGTTACCCCAGATCCGTGACCTGCTGAACCAGTGCCGTGCCTTGGGCATCGAGGATGCCCTCCTTGGCAACTGGGGCCTTGTTTCCCTTTGTCGTGAGGAAGGCTTCCGCCTGCGTGGGGACTTTGGTCTGGGCATTTGCAACTCCGCCTCCATGGAGGCCCTTTCCGAGCTCGGCTTTGCCTCGGCAACCGCTTCCTTTGAACTGAACCTGGCCCAAATCCGCGATCTGTCCAAGCCCATCGATACGGAGTTCTTGGCCTTTGGCCGTTTATCCATGATGCTGACGGAGCATTGCCTGTCTCCTAGGGGGCTTCACTGTCAAAGTTGCTCCTCCGGCTGCTCCGCTCCGGAAAGTTACCTAGAAGATCGCAAGCACGAGCAATTCCCCATCGTCCCTACCTTTGGTGGCCGCTCTGAGCTCCTGAACGCCAAAACCCTCTTCTTGGCCGACCGGAGCCAAGACTACCAATCCCTCGGACTTTGGGCGGCGCGCCTTTCCTTTACCACAGAAGACCGCGAAACCTGTCGTTCCGTCGTCCTGCGCTATCTGGGAAAGAGCGAGGATCGCCCCGATTCGCTCACACGGGGACTTTATTACCGCCGAGCGGAATGATTCTTTGCAAGAAGGTGTACAATATGACTGTGATTTTAGCCTCGGCGTCTCCTCGCCGTTCCGAACTGCTCCGAAACCTTGGCCTTTCTTTTGTGATTTGCCCGGCCGACTTAGATGAGGAAAGTATCCAAGAGAACACTCCTTCCCGTTTGGTGGAAGCCATCTCCTCGGCCAAGGCTTCCAAGGTAGCCGCTGAATCGGATCCTAACGCGCTTGTCATCGCCGCGGATACGGTGGTGGTTTTGGACGGTGTGGTCTTAGGAAAGCCCGCCAATGCCGATGCCGCCAAGCAAATGCTCTCGGCCCTCTCCGGCAAAACCCACGAGGTTTACACCGGGGTGACCCTTCGCCAAGGGGTTCGGGACGTCTGCTTTCATGAGCGGAGTGAGGTGCAGTTTCGCACCCTTTCGGAAGAGGAGATTGGCGCCTATCTCCAGACGGGGGAACCCATGGACAAGGCCGGCTCCTACGGAATTCAAGGCGTTGGGGCCCTTTTGGTCTCAGAGATTCGAGGCGACTATTTTAATGTAATGGGTTTGCCCCTGTGCCGCTTGGGACTGGCACTCCAAGACTTTGGGCTAAACCTTCTCACACTGGCTGCGGAAACAACGAGGGGGTAACACAAAACGATGAAGAAGCTGCTGCGCCACAAGGGAATATGGATTCTTGCCGTGGCGCTTTCGCTCAGCTTAATCGTTGCGGCACTTTCTATTCTTTGGGGCGACCGAACGGGGCCCCTTTCCAGTCTGTCTCGCACCATCACCGCCCCCTTACAAACGGCGATGAACTCCATAGAGCAAAACGCCTCTCATATCTATGGACAAGCTGCCCAGTTTGAGCAGCTGCGCTTGGAAAATGAGAACCTAAAGCAGCAAGTGGCCCAGCTTGAGGATCGTGCCCGGGACGGACAGCTAGCCCGAGAAGAAAACCAGCGACTGCGTAGCCTTCTGGACTTTAAGCAGCGCCGTCAGGATTTAACCTTCGAACCGGCAAAGGTGCTCCGAGAGAGTACCACCAATTGGAATCGAACCATCATCCTCTCCAAGGGAAGCAAATCCGGCATATCGGCCCGGGACTGTGTAGTCGATGCCTCCGGGCGCTTGGTTGGCATCGTGTCGGAGGTAGGGAGCAATGACGCTACGGTGGTTCTCATCAGTGACGCGGGCTTTACCTTGGGGGGATCCGGCGTTTCCACCGGAGAACATGGCGTGCTCTGTGGTGATGTTTCCCTGATGGAGAAGGGGGAGCTTCGCTTTTCCTACCTCCCAAGGGATACAGCACTGTCCCCCGGGGATGAGGTGCTCAGCTTTGCCTCAGAGGGGCTTTATCCCACCGGGCTGTTGGTGGGGCGCATCGCCTCCGTGGAGTTTGATGAAGGGGGGCTCTATGCCCATGCCACCATCACTCCGGCGGCGGACCTTGCGCACCTGAATCAGGTGTTTGTCATCACGAACTTCCTCACCGACGACTGAAAAGAAGGGAGGGTACGATATGGGTCGGCAAGAACCTTGGCGGCATTGGGGCGCATATGCACTGGCCCTTTTGCCGCTTCTTCTCTTGGAAGCCTTGCTGTTTTGGCGCATTCCCTTCCCCTTGGCGCACCCCTTTCTGCTTCCCTTTGCCATTGCCATGGTGGCCAGCCGCGAGGGGATTTGTGCCGGAGCCGGCTATGGGCTCTTTGTGGGCCTGTGTGCCATGCTGCTGGGGCACGGAAGTAGCATGCTCTTTCTTTGCTCTTTGGTGGGTTGCGTCATTGCGCTTCTCTTTGCTCGTGGATTGCAGCAGGGCTTTTGGGGCTCTTTCTTAGGCGGCATGGCGGCTCTTCTTCTGCTTAGCCTACTTCGCATGCTGACCTTGGCCCTCTTTCGGGGGCTTCCCTTTCTGGCGCTCTGTTCCATCGCCTTTCCTGAGTTTTTTTGGAGTCTCCCCTTTTTCCCACTGGTCTATGGGATCTATCTTCTTCCCGCTCGCCGAACTCACTACTGTAAGGGAGGATTGGCCGTATGAATCAGAAGCATGCACAGCAACGCACCCGGCTCGTATCCGCCTTTTCCTTCTTCTTTGTCATTCTGATTCTCTTTGTCTGGCAATTGGTCTCGCTTCAAGTGGTGCACGGGGCGGAGTACTATGCCCAATCCCAGCGTAAGATTGCCAAGTATGAAACCGTGGAAGCCGCCCGAGGAGAAATTGTGGACCGAAACGGGCTTCCTCTGGCGGTGAGTAGCGTCAGTTGGCAGCTCTTTTTGGATACCAACCTCATGGGAAAAGACCGGGACGAAACCCTACAAAAACTCACGGAGCTCTGTCTCCGGGAGGGCGTTCCTTGGAACGACAGCCTGCCCATCTCCCGAGAATCCCCCTATGTCTACACCAAGGAGAAAAGCCGCGAGAGTGATGTTCGCCGCTACGCCTCCTTCCTAAAAGCCATCAAGCTCTCCGAACCCGCACAAGCCAGCGAACTCTTGTCCCAGCTTGCAGAGCATTATCGCCTTCCCGCCGACATTTCCCCGCAAACCCGCCGCAACCTGTGCGGTATCCTCTATGAGCTGGATCTGCGGCGGCGTGAACTGAGCGTCTCCTCCTACGTGTTTGCCCAAGACGTCTCGGTCAACTTTATCACCAAGATTAAGGAGTATAACCTGCCCGGCATCAGCATCTCCGCCGGAGCGGTGCGCAGCTATAAGACCCTATCCGCCGCCCATCTACTTGGCCGCGTGGGCCAAATGAACGAGGAAGAATGGGCCCTGTACCAGCCAAAGGGTTACAGCATGGATGCCTACGTGGGAAAGGATGGCTTGGAGCGTGCCTTGGAAGGGGAGCTTCATGGTTCCCCCGGCGCACGCACCCGGGAGTATGACACGGAAGGCAATCTCATCCAAGAAACTTACAGCAAACAACCCACTCCAGGAAAGCAAGTCCGCCTCACGCTGGACTTAGGCTTGCAGGAAAAAACGGAGCAGGTTCTTGCCGAACAGATTCCCCTCCTTCCCCATGCCGAGGGTGCCGCCGTCGCCATTTTGGACGTGCGGGATGGCTCCGTTCTTGCTCTTTCGTCCTATCCCACCTTTGACCTTACAAACTTTTCTGCGGATTATCAGTCCCTGCAGGAGAATCCTCTGCGTCCTCTCCTCAATCGCGCTCTCCAAGGTCTGTATGCCCCCGGCTCCACCTATAAGATGGTCACTGCCGTGGCCGGACTGGAGGAGGGGATTATCACCCCCAAAACCAAAATATTGGATACCGGCGTGTATACCTATTATAAAAGTCCCCAACCCCGCTGTTGGATTTATCGTCAACAGGGCAAAACCCACGGATTGGAGACCGTGTCCGAAGCCATCACCGACTCCTGCAACGTCTTTTTCTACGATGTGGGCCGACGGCTGGGCATTGAGCGGATCGACAAGTATGCCCAGCTCTTTGGTCTCGGCGATGTGACGGGCATAGAGCTTCCGGGCGAGATGTGCGGCATCATCGCAGGCCCCGGTTATACCCAGTCCCTGGGGCAAACCTGGTACGATGGTAGTACCCTCTCTGCCGCCATCGGTCAGGAGAACAATCGCTTCACCCCACTGCAACTGGCCAATTACGTGGCCACCTTAGCCAATGGGGGCCAGCGCTACCGGGTGCACCTCTTACAAGAGCTCCGCTCCAACGATGGAAAAGAAATTCTCATGCAATCGGAGAAGCAACTGGTGGACACGGTTCCTCTCTCTCCGGATAACTTAAACGCCGTCAAGGAAGGCATGCTGGCCGTGACGCAGTCCGGCTCCGTTTCCTCCTACTTTCGGAATTGCCCCGTCCGCGTCGCTGCGAAAACCGGTTCGGCTCAGGTCACCGGCAGCGAGGATTCCAACGCCGTCTTTGTTTGCTTCGCCCCCTACGAGGATCCCCAAATTGCCATGGCCATCGTCGTGGAAAAGGGGGGCTCCGGCTCCGAGCTTGGACGCATTTCCTCGGAAATTTTAAGCTACTACTTCAGTGCCCACGATACTGCCTCCACGGTTCCGCTTGAAAATCCCGAATCACCAGCGCCCCCAACGGAGGATGCACCCTAGAACATCCATGGAATCCAAGGCAACAGAAAACCCCCTGCTTTTCAGCAGGGGGTTTTTTTCGTCAATTCACGGTACATGGCGGAGGCATCGTTTTTTGAAACGTGTTCCTGAACCGCCAGGACTTCCACCTTGACCTCACGTGGCCCAAAGCGGATTTCCAGCACATCGCCCACCTTCACCTCGTAGGAGGCTTTGAGCGTCCGTCCGTCCATGGTGACCCGTTCCTTATCGCAGACCTCGTTCGCTACGCTACGACGTTTGATAAGACGGGAAACCTTCAACCATTTATCCAATCGCAAGGGGAGCACCTCCTACTTTATGCGTGACGTACTGCCCCTAGGTTATCAAAGGGAAAGATGACCCAGAGCGCACGGCCTAAAATGTACCGCTCGTCCACCACGCCGAGGTCCACATCACGGCTGTCGGAAGAGGCGTTGCGGTTGTCACCCATGACAAAGACGCTTCCCTCGGGCACTTCCACATAGTGCAGGGATTCATAGGTCGGCTCTCGCATTCTCTCATTGATGTAAGGCTCGTCCAGGGGAACTTCATCCACATACACCACACCTTCCGTGTAGTCAATGCGAACCGTCTGCCCACCGGTGGCCACGATGCGCTTCACAATGGGGGTCGTAATGCCGTCGAAGGGTTTGTTGAGCACCACCACATCACCGGCTTTCGGTTGGTAGCCTGCACACTGAAGCAAGAGCATGTCTCGGTCGTGCAGGGTTGGGAACATGGAGCTTCCATCCACCGAAATGATACGGCCTAAAAAGGTAAAGCAGAAGATCAGAATGATCAGGGCAAAGACCAAGGCCTGAAGCCAGGAAAATAGATCCCGCTTTACCGCAGTTCCAAAGGGCATGTCCTGTTCTACTTCCATGGAAGATTCATTCATGGGAAAAACCCCCTTTCGCAAGGTGTAACTAATTCCCTTGTCCACCGCCGGAGCAAGGGGTGGGGGGCATCTTTAACGATTATACCTTTCTTTGTTCCCAGATGCAAGAGAAGAAGTGCGAGAATTCAGTCGAAACCCGTGCATTCTCAAGCCCTTGCACCCCTTTGCTCGGACGCAAGCTTCATGAGCTGTCCTTCGCGGGATTGGCAGGTAAAAAAGACGATTTGCCGCTGCTGGGCGATGGTCTGGAGCAGAGCGAGTGCTAAGGTGGCACGGCGATCATCAAAGGCAGCCAGTGCGTCGTCAAAGAAGAGGGGAAGCGCCGCCGCCTCGGGTAAAATCAATTCGCAAATGGCAAGCCGCAGGGCAAAATACAACTGATCGATGGTGCCGCGGCTGAGGAGCAGGGCGCTGCGCAGGGCAGCCGAACCGGGTTGCTCTGCCTGGGCGGTAAAGTCCCGTGCAAACAGGACATGTTCATAGGCCCCCTCGGTCAATTGGGAAAAATAGAAGGCGGTCCGTGCATTGAGCTCCGGAGAAAAGCGTTCGCGAATGGCGCGATCCGCCACTTGCAGCCCTCCAATCGCCAGCTCCAACGCGTCATATTCCCTTTGGAGCTGTTCAATTCTAGCTTGGAGTTCCTCTCGCTGCTCCTGCAGTATGGAAGGATCTCCCAACTCCTGCAAGCGTCCGGTGAGAAGGGCCAGGGCCTGTCGTTTGCGGGAGAGCATCGTTTCGGCGGCAAAAGCCTCCTGGGTCCGTTGGCTGTCCGCATTCATCTCCCTGGTTAGGGCGGTATAACGCTCCTGGGCCCGTGCCTCCCGCACCTTAGCCCCAGACCGTTCCTGTTCCCTCGCTTGCCGCTCGTTCTGTCTGGCCGCCTCTTCTAGCTCCAAGTGGGTAAGCTCGGCTCGGTCTCGCTGATCCTTGCGCACCCGCAGAAGATTCCCGCCCACCACCAGCAAGCCCAGAAGGAAGATGGTCCAATAGGGGATGGCTGGGGGAAGCAGTTCTCGCCAAGCGGCCACCAGCAGAAGAAGGGAAAGCAGCAGCCCCACCCCCGACCAAAGCATGAGCCGCTTGCCCCGCCTTAGCATGGTGTCCTCTAACCGTCCTTTTCGGGCCTCCCCTGCTTCGTCTTTTGAGGCAGTGGTTTCGGGTTCCTCCAGGCTTTGCAGGTGAAGCTGCGCCGCATCCAGCTCCGCAGCCGCCTCGGCCCAGCGCTTCTCCAACTCCTCCCGATGGGCACGGTGTTCAGCCTGTTCCCGCCCTACCGCTTCTTGAACGGAGGCCTCATCCTGGGAAAGCTGCGCCGTGAGCTGATCGCGCTCCTGCCCAAGCTGCTGCAACTGCTCGATCCGGCGGGTCAGCAGCGCTTGCTCCTCTTCGCATTGTGGAATGGCTCCTTTTTTATTGTAGCGTCGGCTTCTCTGCCATTCTCGCAGCTTGGCATCCGCCTGCGTCCAAGAGGTCTGTTCCTCTCCGGAGGCAAGAAGCGCCGCAATGCGCTGTTCCAATTCGTGGCTTTGATCGACTCCCAGGCTTCCCTGCCGGAACAGTACGGAGCGCTCGAACACCTCGCGTCCCACCCCGGTGATGGTCTCTCCCACGTTCTCCCCCGTCAGCTCGGGGACGACTTCCCCACTTTCCGCCCACACGGCGGAAAAGCTTCCAAAAGGAACGCCCCCTTGAGACGTCCGACGCAGGATCACGGGTTTTCCTCCATAATCACATTCCAGAAGGCCCTCCAGAGGGGACCCATCCCAAGGGCGAAAGCGCGTCTTTTCCGCCGGAGCGCCCTTTTTGTCTCTCTCCCGGGTGTTGATGCCGTACAGCATGGCCACCAGAAAGGCACACCAGGTGGATTTTCCGCTTTCGTTGGGGGCCTCAATGAGGTTAAAGCCGGGCGATAGCTCCAAGGTCTTGCCCTGCAGACAACCGAAGGAAGCCTGCATACGATAAATGGTCATTGTGGCTCCTCCCTTCCTTCCAAGGCGGCCAAGCCAAAGCGGACGGCCAGTAATATGGTCTCTTCCTCGTCCTCCTTGGCCTGCTCCAACTGGCGGCGCATTTCTCTCAAAAAGAGCCCGCACAGTCCCTCTTCCTTCTCCCGTGCCCAGAGATTCTGTGGCGCGCTGGTCTCATCGTATAAGGTAAGACTTTCATAGTAAGGCGATGCCAGCGCATACAAGGCCTCCAGGGGGAAGCGTTCTTCCCTCCGTTCCCCACGAAACACCATGCGGCAAATATCCCCGGTGGGCGCATGAGGTAGAATCGCCTGTAAGGCCGCCTCTTCGGACTGCCCTCGAAGCTCCACGGTCAGGCTATGATACTGCCGCAAGCAAATCGGAATAAAGTCCAGGGTCACCGAACCATCGTCCTCTATGGTTCCATAGTAAACACCCTTTTCGCCGGTCTCGTCAAAGCCGCGCCCTTCCGGGCAGCCCGGATAGGCATAGTAGCTTTTCCCGGCCTGTAACCGCTCACTGCGTGCATGCACGTGCCCCAGGGCAAGGTAGTGAAGACCAGATGCCGCAATCTCTTCCGGCGAAAGCGGGCCATAGCGGGATGGCTTTTTGGTCACATCGGCGTGGAAGCAGCCCAATTGCAACCCTTCCCCAGAGAGCGTAAGCCCCTCCAAAGGGGAGCTGAGCCGGATGCTCTCTAAAAAGGCACTGCCATACACCGTGCATCCCAGCTCCGGAAGTGGCACCGCCTCCACCCGACTGTCCCGAAAAATATGTACGTTCGAAGGCCAAGTCCCTCGAGCATAGGGCGACTTCTCCGTATAGGGGTCATGATTTCCCGGGGAAATCATGACCTTGGCCGGAATCCTTTCCAGCGTGCTTTGTAGGGCTTCTACTGTTTCGGGGTAGACCTTTTCTCCATCAAAGAGATCGCCGGTGAGAAAGATGAGATCCACCTTTTTCTGAAGAGCCAGTGCCTGAAGCCGGGATAAGAGCTCTCGCTGCCCCTCTCGGGCCTTGGCAGCCTGTCGAGGGGAAAGAGCAGAAAAGGGGGAGTCCAAATGAAAATCCCCCGCGTGTAAAAATCGAAGCATCGTCTCCTCCTCTTAATCGCAAATATCGCAGCGAGACACCTCAGTGCAGCGGCCCGTTTCCGTATCAATGGTAAAAAGAACACAGTCCAGTTTCAATGGGCCGCTGGCGGTTTGATAACGCCGCGGCAAGCCCCCTAAAAAGAGGTTAATGGAATCCTGAGGTGCAATGCCAAGGACCGATTCCTTGGGGCCGGTCATGCCAAGGTCCGAGATGAAGCCTAAGCCCTTGGGCAGCACTTGGGCGTCTGCCGTGGGAATGTGGGTATGCGTTCCCCACATGGCCTGGACGCGCCCGTCTAAATACCAAGCTAGGGCTCCCTTTTCGCTGGTGGCTTCGGCATGAAAATCCACCAAGGTCACGTCGGCTTCCAAGTTTGCCAGCAAATCATCCGCCGTTTCAAAGGGCGAGTGAAGGTGGGGATTGAGGTTCAACCGACCCATCAGCGACAGCACCGCCACCCGCAGTCCCTTTGGCCCTTCATAGATGCCCAGGCCCCGGCCGGGTAGGCTGGATGCGTAGTTTGCCGGTCGTAAAATATAGGAATTGTCCTCTAAATAGTCCTGAATTTGCTGCTTGTCCCAAGTATGGTTCCCGAGGGTAATGACATTGGCGCCCGCATCAAAGATTTCCTCTGCTTGGCGGGGCAATAGACCTACTCCGGCCGCATTTTCCCCGTTGACCACGGTAAAATGCACGTCATTCATCCGAATTAAGGTGCGCAAATGCCGGTGCAGCGTATCCAATCCCGCCTCTCCAACCACATCACCCACAGCTAATACCCGAAACAGCATGGTGTTCTCTCCTTTTCCTTTGCAAGGTCTTACTTAACCTAATTATTATACGCTATTATGTCCAAAAGAAAAAGACTTAATTAACCCTCAGCCACGCATACTAGAAAAACCCCATGGCGCCAGGAGACGGGGAAGCAAAGTGGCGGAACCGGTCGAATGACCCTGTTTCACAGGAAACAAAAGTTTCAATTGCAGCATCATCTAATTCATGATACAATTTGCAAGGTGATAAAAATGAAATATGATAAATCCCTTATTACACACAAGCTCATTCGTTGGGAAAACTACTTGCAGCACTATACGCTTCCGGAATGGAAGGACCTTCCGAACATTGGTTTATACATGGATCAGGTCATTGCGCTCCTTTCCTCCTACCTGGATTTTATCCCCATGCCTGTGGATAAACCCTCCGAGCGGCCCATTACCCCCACCACCATCAACAACTATGTTCGTTTGAAGGTCATGCCCGCTCCGGAAAAGCGCAAGTATTATCGCATTCACATTGCGTACCTGGTTATGATCTTTATTTTAAAGCAGAGCGTCAGCATCTCTTCCCTGCAAAAGATGATTCCCGTGGGGCTGTCCCCCGACGAGGTGCAGGAATTCTATCAGCGATTCGTCAAAAAGCTGCACGATGTCGGGTACTATTTTACCCAGCAGACCCGGCTTGCCGCGCAGGACATTCTTGCACCGGACAGCAGCGAAGGCTATGAGAATTCCATTGACGGTTTGATTCTGCAATCCATGCTGATGGCTGGGTTTTCCGGCATTCTGGCAGAGAAGCTCTTGCAGCTGCAAGGCGCTGACCCGGAAGAAGTCCTGAGCCGGGAGGTTCCCCACGGGAACTAAGCCGGCCCTTCCCCTGCCCTTGCATGTTTCGTGGGATTGTGCTATGATGGCAACGAGCCAAGCGCACTGACCGGCGCGCGATTTTCCATTAAAGCGAGGAACCAAGCCATGCTCTTTGATACCCATGCACATTATGACAGCTCAGCCTTCGATGCCGATCGTCATGAGCTGCTCTCCTCCCTGCCGGAACAAGGCGTTTCCCTGGTTCTTTGTCCGGGCAGTGATGTGGAGAGCTCCAAAGCCTGCCTTGCTCTGGCTGAGCGTTACTCCTTTCTCTATGCCGCCGTCGGCGTACACCCCCAGGAAGCCGCCGCCCAGCGCCCGTCCTATCTGACTGCCCTCCGTTCGATGCTTTCCCACCCAAAGGTGAAGGCCATTGGCGAGATTGGGCTGGACTATTACTATGACGACGGCATCCCCCATCCCGTGCAGCAGGCCGTCTTTCGGGCTCAAATGGAGCTGGCGGCCCAGCATCAACTCCCCGTCATTATCCACGACCGGGATGCCCATCGGGATACCTTAGCCATTGTCCGGGAGTACCCCACGGTGCGTGGCGTGTTTCACTGCTATTCCGGCTCACTGGAGGATGCCAAGACCCTGGTTGGCCTTGGCTACATGATCTCCTTTACCGGCACCATTACCTTCAAAAACGCAAGACGTGCCCCCGAGGTAATCGCAGGAATTCCCTTGGAGCATATTATGATAGAAACCGATGCACCCTATATGGCGCCCACGCCGTTTCGTGGGCAACGGAACGATTCGGGCTACGTTTACCGCATGGCGGAAACCATTGCCACGATCAAGGGCCTTCCCACTGAGGAAGTGATCCGAATTACCACGGAAAACGGCAAACGTTTTTTCCGGATTGCGGAGGATGAAGCATGACGATTACCTATGAATTTGGCGACGGCCTGTACGTAAATCTCACCAATCGCTGCGATTGCGCCTGTATCTTTTGCATTCGTAAGTCCGACAGCGAAGCCATCTTTGCCCATGACCTTTGGCTTCCTAAGGAACCCACCCGCGAAGAGGCCCTGGAAGACATCCTAAACTGGGATCTCCCCACCTATTCTGAGCTGGTGTTTTGTGGCTTCGGCGAGCCGAGCTATCGCATCGACGATATTGTCTGGCTTTGTGACCGCCTGCGGGAGGCCGTTCCGAATCTGCCCCCCATTCGCCTCAACACCAACGGGCACGCCTCCCTCATTCACGGACGCAATGTGGCGCCCGAGCTTGCAGGACGTTTGGATCGTGTGTCCATTTCGCTCAACGCCTCCAACAAGGCAGACTACTGCGAAGTGACCCGTCCCCGCGACCGGGAGAAAGCCTGGGACGCCATGTTGGACTTCACCCGGGAAGCTGCTCGTTACGTTCCCGAGGTGGCCCTCACCGTGGTTGACTTTGAAAAGAGCGAGGAGGAACTCTCCGCTTGTCGTGCCTTGGCCGATGAGCTCGGTGTCATCCTTCGCGTCCGCACCTATGCTGATTAATTTCAACGAACAAAAAAAAGGAGCAAGCCCATTTGGGCTTGCTCCTTTTTTCTTACTTAACTTGCTTTACTTTCCTTACTCTGCGCTCATGGCAAGGGCAAGATCGTCGTCCTTGACTTCTTCTTCCACCTTGTTCTTCCTAGCCACGGGTTTGCTGCTGGTTAACTGAAATTGACTCACCAAGCTCTTGAGCATTTGCGCCTGGGCGGACAGTTCCTCACTGGCGGCGGCACTTTCCTCAGCAGTGGCACTGTTGGTCTGCACCACACTGGAAACCTGATCGATGCCAACGGTCACCTGCCGCACGGCCTCGGCCTGTACGGCCACGGTCTCCGCAATGTCGTCAATCAAACCAATGACTTCTTCGGCTCCTGCCACCACTTTTTGCATGGATTCCGAAGTATTGCCGGCAATGCGGGTGCCTCGCTCCACCGCCGATACGGTCTCTTCGATCAGCATGGTCGTGTTTTTCGCCGCCTCTGCGGACTTTCCGGCCAAGTTTCTCACCTCATCGGCTACTACGGCAAAGCCTTTTCCGGCACTGCCCGCTCTTGCCGCCTCAACGGCAGCGTTGAGGGCCAGAATGTTGGTCTGGAAGGCAATGTCGTCAATGGTCTTGATGATTTTGCCGATCTGATCGGAATGCTGGCTAATGTCTAAAATCGCCTGCATCATCTCTTCCATGTACTGGCTGCTCTCTTCTAGCCCCTCCCCGGTCATGCTGCCACGCTCCTTTGCCTGTCTGGCATGCTCGGAGGTGTTGGAGATTTGCTGGGAAATTTCATTGATGGTCGCGGCAAGCTCTTGAATGCTGCTGGCCTGTTCGGTCGCACCCTGGCTCAGGGCCTGGGAACCGGCCGCCACCTGATCGCTGCCACTGGACACTTCATCGGAGGAGTTGTTGATCTGCTCCAGCGTTGCCGAAAGTGTGCGGATAATGTTCCGGATGGAGGCCAGTAAGGGGCGGAAGTCTCCGATGTACTGGTCCTCAACCTCACTATCCACCGCAAAGTTTCCGGCTGCCATTTCGCCAAGGAGCCGATCCTCGTCATCAATGATGCTTTCCAGCCGTTCGATCAGAACGCGGGTGGCATCGGCCAAGACCCCGGTCTCATCCCGGCGGGTTACTTCCGGAACCGGGGAATGGAGATCGCCTTGGGACAGTCGTTCTATGCGATTCACGCAAGCCTGAATGGGGTCTGAAATTCCACGGGCAATCCGTTTGGCCAAGAAGATACAGATCAGAATGGAGAGTACCACGCAGGCCACAATAATTATGGCCGCGACGTTCAGAGAACTTAAGAAGTCGCTGGGAACCACGGATACGGAAATGGACCAGCCATCGGTACCCTCAATGGGAGCATAGGCAGAGACTTTTGACTCTCCCCGGAAGCTATATGCTTTGATTCCCGCTTTGCCATCCTTCATTAAGGTGCAGAGCTCTGCCAAACTGCTTAGGCTTGTATCGGTTTTCGCCGCCTCAATGGGATTAAACTGATCCGTCACCAAAGTACTATCGGGATGTGCAATGATGGTGCCTGTTTTCCCACAAATAAAGGCAGCCCCGTGTTCTCCGATGTTGACCTCGGAAATGATGCTGCTGATATAGTTGGCATCCATTACCATCAAGAGGGCACCGGCCACCTTGTCTTGATCCCAAACCGGCACGGTGATAATCACCGTCATCTTACTAAGCACATCGCTGTAAAATGGTTCTGTAATGCTGATCTCACCCCCGAGGGTTTTCTTTATGTAGTCTCTCTGGGATAAATCCTCATACTGACTGGTCATGCCCTGAAGGTTGACCATGCGAGCGCTGAGGTAGTATGGGCTATTCTTGAGATAGCCATCCAAATACGCCTGCTTTTGCTCCATGCTTATGCTTACATCGCGCAAAATTGGCTCATTTGCAATTTCCACGGTGACCTCGATCACCTTGTTTAAGCTTTCCTCAGCATAGTTGGCCGCCAGCTGTGCACTTTCCTGAATGCTCTGGTTTAGGCAAGCATTGGTCGAGTTGTAATTCGAAACAATCCCAATGACGCCAATCACGACCGAGCAGATGAATACAATGGATACGATTGCGATCAAGATCGTAGATCGAATCGATTTCCGCTTTGCTTCCTTTGAAGCCATTTCTAATTCCCCCTCATTTGATAGATTACAGAATTGTATCCTAAATTTACATAAAATACAATTGATTTCCACATTTTTCACTGAAATTTCACAATATGTAATATGTGGAAAAGAATAGAACCAGCGCAACCAATTTGGCTGCGCTGGTTCTTGGTTTTAAAAAATTCGGTTTTCCCCGTGTTCTTCCTTTAAGCTTTACCGTTCCTCACGGAAATAGGCCAAACCAAGGCTTTCGGGGGGTTGACTCTGACGGCTGTTCCGAATGCTAACCGCAATGAGAACCACGGCCGTAGTCAGGTAAGGAATGATGTCATAGATGGTGGACGGGATCCAAGATACGGGATAGTAGTAACGCATGACGGAAAGCCCACCAAAGACCAAGGAGCAAAGGACGGCACGGGAGGGGCTCCAGACCGAGAAGATGACTAAGGCAACCGCCAGCCAGCCGTAGCCGTCAATGCAGTTGTGTACCCATACACCACCTACGCCGCAGGCCGCATTCATAACCAGGTACAGACCACCAAGACCCGAGATCGCACCACCCAGGCACGTCGCCACGTACTTATAGAGGGTGACATTGACCCCGGCGGCATCGGCCGTGGCAGGGTTTTCACCCACCGCACGAAGATTCAGGCCCTTTCGGCTGTGATACAGGAAGAGGGACAGGACAAGGGCCAGCAGAATCGAGAGGTACACCATAAAGTTATGGGAAAAGAGGAGTTTTCCCAGGAAAGGAATCTGCACCATGGCGGGTGGAAAGATCGGGCCATTAAAGGCATTGCGCACGGACTCGGATACCGCCAGGACGCGGTTGGGGTCGCTTGCGGCAACTGCCTCACCAAAAAAGTTGGCAAAGCCCACGCCAAAGATGGTGAGCGCCAAACCGGTCACGTTCTGATTGGCACGCAGGGTGATGGTGAGAACGCTAAAGAGGAAGGCACCGAAGCCGGCGCAGAGCATGGAGCACAGGATGGCAAGGAGCACCGCAACAAAGGTCGAGGGAGTGTCGGTACTGAGGCCGTAGTAGTACGCCCCCAAGAGGCCGCCAATGCCGCCCATGAACATCATGCCTTCCACACCTAGGTTCAGGTTGCCGGACTTTTCGGTTAAGATTTCGCCTAAAACACCGAAGAGGAGCGGGGCCGTTGCCAGGATTCCTGCGGTCAAAAAGTTCACTAGATTATGCATGCTCCGCGTCCTCCTTTCGGCCTCTTCCTCGGAAAATCAGGCGGTAATTGATAAAGAATTCGCAGCCCAACATGAAGAAGAGAATGGTTCCCGTCAGCACCTTGGAAGCGGAGGCTGGAATCTGGAAATTGGTCTGTATGGTATTGGCACCCTTTCCAAGGAGCGCAATAAAGGCCGCCATCAACACCATGCCGAAGGGAGACAATTGCGCCAGCCAAGCCACCGTAATGGCGGTAAAGCCCACGCCGCCGGTGGTTCCCGTGCTCAGGGTGTAGTCCGCACCGGCCACAATCAGCATGCCGACGAGGCCACATATTGCCCCGGAAATAAACATGGTGCGCATGATAATTTTCGATACGTTCATGCCGGCATAGCGTGCGGTTCTCTGGCTTTCTCCCACCACGGTAATTTCATAGCCATGCTTGCTGTGCTTGAGGTAGACATACATCAGCACCGTGAGAAGGAGCACAATGATCCATCCAATGTGTATGCCCAATACCTTGGGCAGTCGGGCGCTGGGGTCAAACATGGCAATGATGGGAAAGCCGGTCCCCTTGGGATCGATCCAGGGACCGTGTTGTAGATAGCGTTCATAGCCTAAGGCGATGTAATTGAGCATTAAGGTAAAGAGGGTTTCATTCGTCCCCCATTTGGCTTTGCAGTAGGCGGGAACGAGGCCCCAGATGCCGCCTGCCACGATGGCAGCCAGGAACATGACCAGCAGTAAGACCGGTCTGGGCAGGCGATCGTACCAGAAGAGGGCGAAATACGTGGCGGCAATGGCACCCATCATGATCTGACCTTCGGCGCCAATGTTCCAAAACTTCATCTTAAAGGCCGGGGCAATGGCCAATGCGGTACCCAGAAGGGGGATGGCCAAGCGAATGGTGGAGTTTCGGGCCGTCTTGGTTCCCAGCGATCCATTCACCATATCGGCATACACCGCAGCAGGATTGTGCCCTAGGATCATAATGAAGAGACTGCCCGCAAGGAGCGCCAACACAATGGCAGCAATGCGAATGGCCCATTTCTTGGGCGTGGAGATCTTATCGCGTTTGACCAGGCGAACCAGCGGCTCCTTCTTGGCCGCTACTTTATGCGTCATGGGGTCTGTCCTCCTTCACCTGCGTCATCATCAGTCCGACCTCTTCCTTGGTGACGCTGCGCCCATCCACGATGCCGCTTACCTGTCCACCGCAAAGAACTAAAATGCGGTCACAGAGTTCCAGCAATACGTCCAAGTCTTCCCCTACGTAGATGACGGCGGCGCCTTCCTTCTTTTGTTCGTTGAGCAAGGAATAGATCATGTACGATGAGTTGATGTCCAAGCCTCGCACGGGATAGGCTGCCATGAGCACCGATGGCTTGGACGCAATCTCACGGCCCAGCAAGACCTTCTGTACGTTACCACCCGAAAGCCGCTGCACCGGGGTCTTTAAATCCGGAGTCACCACGCCCAATCGGCGGCGCACATCCTCAGCCAAGTTCTTGGAGGGTTTGTGATCGGTCAAGAAGGACTTTCCTTCGGCATAGCTCTTGAGCATCATGTTTTCCACCATGCCCATGGAGCCCACCAGACCCATACCCAAGCGGTCTTCAGGAACAAAGGCCAGGCTAACACCCAAGGCACGAATCGCCGTGGGCGACATGCCCCGCAGGCTCTCTCCCTTCGGATCCTTTCCATCGGGTGCTAAGTAGCGAATGTCTCCGCTCTCCATGGGATACAGCCCGGCGATGGCCTCGCAAAGCTCTCGCTGCCCACTGCCTCCGACTCCGGCGATGCCAAGGATTTCCCCGCTTCTGGCTTCAAAGCTCACCCCATCAAGCACGCGAAGGCCTTCCGGACTGCGGCAGGACAGTTTGCTGACCATGAGGCGCGTTTGGGGGTTCTGCGGTTCGGGACGATCAATGTTGAGCTTCAATGCACGACCCACCATTCTATCTGCCAGTGCCTGGGGATTGGTCTCCTTTGTATTGAGGGTATCAATATACTCTCCACGACGCAGGACGGTGACACGGTCGGAAATGGCCATAACCTCAGACAGCTTGTGGGTGATGATGACGATGGATTTTCCGTCGTCGCGCATATTGCGAAGCACTTTGAAGAGCTTTTCGGTTTCTTGCGGGGTCAGAACCGCCGTGGGCTCATCCAAAATGAGAATGTCAGCCCCGCGGTACAGTACTTTAATGATTTCGACGGTTTGCTTTTCGGACACCGCCATGTCATAGATTTTACGCTGTGGGTCCAGATCAAAGCCATAGCGCTGTGCCAGTGCGGCAATTTCCGTAGCGGCCGTTTTCTTATCGAAGCGACCGTTTCCCGACATGCCCAGCAGAATGTTTTCCGCCGCTGTGAACACCTCGACCAGCTTAAAGTGCTGGTGCACCATGCCAATGCCAAGGCGAAACGCGTCTTTAGGGGAGCGAATGCTCTCCTCCTGTCCGCGCACAAAAATCTGGCCCGCATCCGGGTAGTAAATCCCCGAAAGCATGTTCATGATGGTGGTTTTGCCGCTGCCATTCTCTCCAAGGAGCGCCAAAATCTCGCCCTCTCGGATATCTAAGCTGACATCATGATTCGCCACGACTTCGCCAAAGCGTTTGGTCACCCCACGCATGGATACCGCATTGTTCTGCAAATGCTTCACCTCATTATGATCTCTTCTCGGTTGGATATGGAACAGGAACAGGGCCGCTTAAAAAACGGCCCTGTTCGGATAGTTAACTTGCCTTTAAGAAAGGACCGTGATGCCCTTAATGATCTTGTCCCATGCGGGAGCGGAGGACTTTTCGTTCTCCTGATATGCCTTGCCATCCTCAACCACTACGGTACCGTTGGTATCATAGAGGGGGCCCTGGAAGACCTGAATGGTTCCATCCATCAGACCGACCTTTGCCTTCTCTACTGCGTCGATGGTGCCGGGAGCCACAATGGCTTCGTTCAGATCGCTGAGGTAAACGGCATCCTCAGCAAGGCCTTCACACCAGTCCTGGGGAATGGCTTCGCCGCTGATCATGCAGCCCAGTGCATACTCATAGTAAACGCCCCAGTTGATGCGAGCAGAAACAAGAGCGGCCTTGGGTGCTGCGGGGATCATGTCTGCATTGTAGCCAACGGCAAATGCGCCATTTTCCTGTGCGGTGGTTGCGGGTGCGGAAGTATCGGAGTGCTGGCTGACCACGTCACAGCCACGGTCGATGAGAGCCTTGGCGTTGGTGGCTTCCTTTGCAGGATCGCTCCACTCGTTGGTGTAGTTGACGTACATCTCTACGTTGGGGTTCACGCTCTTTGCGCCCAGGTAGAATGCGGTGTAGCCGGAGATGACTTCGGCATAGGGCTTTGCAGCCACATAACCAAGCTTGTTGGTCTGGGTCTTCAGGCCTGCCACCACGCCGGACAGGTAACGTGCTTCATAGATACGTGCAAAGTAGTTGTGGGTGTTATCCAGCTCGTCGGATGCGCTCACAAAACCGGTTGCGGCACAGAACTGAACCTGGGGATAATCCGGAGCTACCTTCACCATATACTGCTCGTGACCGAAGCTGTTGGAGAAGATCACCTGGCAGCCAGCTTCTGCCAGCTCGGTGATGGCAGCTTCGCAGTCTGCGTTTTCGGCCACGTTTGCCTTAATCTGAAGCTGGCTTTCAGCGATGCCAAGGTTT
The DNA here is from genome assembly GCA_000620945.1 of [Clostridium] viride DSM 6836. Lineage (GTDB taxonomy): Bacteria > Bacillota > Clostridia > Oscillospirales > Oscillospiraceae > Evtepia > Evtepia viridis. The sequence goes on from JHZO01000005.1 coordinate 32,193, forward strand.
TGCATGGCAGCCTTAATGCCTTCCACGTGGTTCTTGTTGTAAGCGTCGGCTTCGTCACCGATTAAGATTAGGCCGATCTTCAGATCGCCGGCAGCAATTGCTTTGGTTTCGCTTCCCTCACCGGTTGCAGGGGTATCGGACTTGTCGCCACCACATGCGGCCAGTGCCAAACCCATGACAAGGGCAAGCAAGAGAGCTAGGATGCGCTTCTTCATCGTGTAGTTCCTCCTTAAAAATAGAAAGCAAGAGTTTGCTGCAAAAAAGGGCGGTATCCAGAGTTTACCGCAATTTGCAGCATATAATACGGCCGTTTTGCCGGTATTACCATTTATTCATAAAACTCTACGCCAGTCTCCTCGCTCATGCTCTTAATACGAGCCAGCGATTCAATGCGGATACCGGAGGCACGAAGCATTTCTCCCCCGGGCTGAAATCCCTTTTCAATCACGATGCCTGCACCGATCAAGGTCGCACCAGCATCCTTCACCAACTTGCAAAGCCCTTCCAGAGCCTTTCCGTTGGCTAAAAAGTCATCAATGATCAGCACCCGATCCTCGGGGCATAAAAACTCCTTGGATACCATGATCTCATAGGTGCGGCCATGGGTAAAGGATTCCACAGGAGAGGTATACACGTCCGCATTGATATTTTTCGTCTGATTCTTTTTTGCAAACACCACAGGGACCTCAAACGATTGCGCCGTGATGCAGGCGATGCCAATCCCCGAGGCCTCGATGGTCAATATTTTACTCACGCCACAGCCGTCAAATCTTCGACCAAATTCGCGTCCGATCTCAGACAGAAAGGCCACGTCAATTTGATGATTTAAAAAGCTGTCCACCTTCAGGACGTCGCTCCCCCGCACATGTCCGTCGCGGCGGATTTTCTCCTTGAGCCGTTCCATAACCGACGCCCCTCACTTTATTACATTATTAATTAAAACTCGCTCATATATTTTACACGATAACACGATTCCTTTCAATCCTGTAAAATTAGACAAAAATTTGACTTTTTTGTGCTTCTCAGACCCGATTTGTACCTACTTTACGAAGGATTCTCCAAACTTTAAAAGAAAGCAGGAGGTCTCGACACCTTTCAATGTTCTTCCACGTTTTCATGTGGTAATATTTGGGTGTCGCGAAAGGAGGCCCTTTTATGGCATTACTGCAAAGACGTAGCCTGCTTGACAGCAATCGAGTCACCCTCATTGCACCAGATATGATCTCACCCAATCCCGACCAACCACGCCAATACTTTGATCCCCAAGGACTCACGGAATTGGCGGACAGCATACGCATCCATGGCATTCTGCAACCACTCACCGTCCGACGCCGAGCCGGCGGGCGCTTTGAATTAATCGCTGGCGAACGCCGCTTGCGCGCCGCAATTTTATGTGGTCTTTCCGAAGTCCCCTGTTTGATTATGGATATAACCCGGGAAAGTTCCTGCATCCTTTCTCTCATCGAAAACTTACAGCGACGCGACTTGGACTTTTTAGAGGAAGCGCAAGCGCTGGAACGGCTGATCAGTATTTACGGTCTTTCGCAAGAGGAGGCTGCGATTAAGGTCGGAAAATCCCAATCGGCGGTGGCCAATAAACTGCGCCTCTTGCGCCTTTCTCCGGAGGTTTTGGATTTGTTGCGCAAAAATGGCGCCACTGAGCGTCATGCCCGTGCCTTGCTTCGCCTTCCCGATGAGGAGAGCCAGCTCACGGCTGCCCAAATTATTGTGGAACAAGGCTTTAATGTTGCCCGCACGGAGCAATACGTGGCCGACTACTTAGAGGCGCTCTATGCCCCTCCTGCCCTGCCCGAACCGGTGACAGCTCCGAAGGTAAAGGACAAGCCTGCCGGGAAACGAACCTCTTACCTAATCCGTGACGTTCGTTTCTTCTTGAACACGGTCAATCACGCGCTCTCCATGATGCAGTCTGCCGGAGTGAAAGCAGAGTACAATCAAACGGACGAGAGCGATAGCATCTTTCTTACCATTCGGATTCCAAAAAATCCCCCAGTTTCTTAGGCCATTTCCTCCTCCTGGCCGCGGAACACTTCACACCTCTTTGGGATGTTTCACGTGAAACATCCCACTTTTTTATGTAAATACATTGCATTGGAAAAATTTTTGGGTATAATAAGAATAAGGAATTTAGGTGCTCTTGTAAGAGGGTGGTAACACCCTTTTTTTCTTTTGAGCGTTTCTGGCGACTGTGCCCAAGGAAAGGAAGTTTTGGTATGGCTAAAACCATTGCCATCGTGAATCAAAAGGGTGGCGTCGGCAAGACAACCACCTGCGTCAGCCTTGCGGCCTCCCTGAGCGAGTCTGGGGCTCGCGTGTTGGTTTGCGATTTTGACCCACAGGGTAACGCAACCTCGGGTCTTGGCGTTGACAAAAGCACGGTTTCTATGACGGTATACGACCTGCTCATCAACCAAAAGCCTTGCATCGACGCAATTGTGGACACGCCCTATGCCTCGGTTCTCCCCTCCAATAAGACCTTGGCGGGAGCAAGTGTGGAGCTGATTGCCATGCCCGAGCGAGAGTATTTGCTCAAGCATGCACTAGCCCAGGTCAAGGATCGCTTTGACTTTATTCTCATTGACTGCCCTCCCTCCTTAGAACTCCTGACGCTTAACTGCCTTTGCGCCGCAGACACCATTCTGGTGCCGGTCCAATGCGAATACTTTGCGCTGGAGGGCTTATCCGACCTGCTGACCACCGTACGCATCGTCAAGCGAAGCCTGAACCCCACCTTGGTACTGGAAGGGGTACTTCTCACCATGTACGATGGACGCACCAATTTTTCCATGCAAGTGGCCGAGGAAGTCAAGCGCCACTTCCCTGGCAAGGTATTTGCCAGTGTGATTCCCAGAAATATACGACTGGCGGAAGCACCCAGCCACGGCAAGCCGGTGAGTGCTTACGACCGAAGCTCCCGCGGGGCGGATGCCTACCGGCGCTTTGCGGACGAGTTTTTAGCACAAAATGCAAAAACACTTAGAAAGGAAGATGTTTCATGGGCAAGGGCTTAGGTCGCGGTCTTGGCGCCCTGCTCGGCGATGCTGCGCTGAGCGATAAGGCCAGCAGTGAAGTCATTCTACTCCCACTTTCCCAGGTCGAGCCAGGGCTTCGGCAACCGCGCAAACATTTTGACCAAGAAGCCTTAGAGGAGTTGGCTGAATCCATTCGTTCGCACGGAATTCTCCAACCCATCACCGTGCGCCGCTTGGAGTCTGGGTACTATCAAATCATTGCCGGAGAACGGCGCTGGCGGGCCGCCCGCATGGCGGAACTGTCTCAAATCCCCGTCAATGTCATCGAGGCCGACGATAAAACGGTCATGGAACTGGCGCTGATTGAAAATCTACAGCGCGAGGATTTAAACCCCATGGAGGAAGCCGCAGGCTATCGGGCCCTTATGGAGGAGTATTCCCTGACCCAGGAGGAAGCGGCCGCCCGGGTTGGAAAATCCCGCTCTGCCGTCGCCAACACCATGCGTCTTCTCTCCCTTCCCACGGAGCTGCAATGGCTCTTGGAGCAGGGTACCCTGTCTGCTGGCCATGGACGAGCCCTCCTTCCCCTTCCGGCAGAGCAACAGCTCTCCCTCTCGGAGAAGATCGTCCGCATGGGACTTTCCGTCCGAGAGACGGAAGCCCAGGTTAAGCAGCTGTTAAAGCAGCAGGAGACGGAAGAGGAAACTCCCACCAAAGAAACGGATCCCTTCCCCAGCCTGTCCCTGTATTTAAAGGAAGCCGAACGTGACTTAGCCAGTCGATTGGGACGAAAAGTCAAGATTGCCCACGGAAAGCGAAAGGGCAAAATCGAACTGGAGTACTACGGCGAAGAGGACTTAAACGCCCTCCTGAACATACTGGAGCAACGTGAAGGGAGAGTTATCTCGTGAACACCGAAAAGGATCCCAAGCTAGTAGAGAAAGAAGAAGTCGGGAACCCGCCAGCCGAAGACATTCTGTCAGCCAAGCTGAAAGAGCCACTTCCCCAGAAGAAAGCCCGTCCGGTTATTTTTTACATCGTCGTGATGTTTGCGGTGGCTCTCTTTTTAATCATTCTTTCCTTTTTCATGCAGCAGCGCAACCATGAAGCCCTGATGCAAGGTATTTCCACCTCCGCCCTCAATGTGCAAAGCATCGTGGATTTAGAGATGGAGAAAAACGACTTAGAAGACTCGCTTGCTACTACAAAAACAGACCTAGAAACCGCAAAAGCAAAAGAAGAAAGTCTGCAAGCGGAAGTCAATGCCTCAAAGGATTCCCTGCGTGCCTTGGAATACTTGGGTGAAGCACGCATTTCCCATTTATCCGGGAAAGACAAAGAGGCCAGAAAGCAACTCGCCCTTCTTAAAGAGGGTGATCTCTATCAACGACTCCCCGAAACCAGCGCTTTGGAAGGTCAGCCTTCCCCCCGCCAGCATTACGATGAGCTGGTGAACGCATTGTCCTAAGCATCCCCTTTGTTGGAATTCTATAAGAGGTGAGAAAGATATGTTAGACATCAAACGCATCAAAGAAAACCCCGGACAGGTTAAGGAAGGATTTCGCGCCAAAGAAAAAGACTGCGACGCGGAAGTCGACCGCATTCTGGAACTTGACACGGTGCGCCGTGACCTCATCCACGAAACGGAAGCCCTGAAGGCAGAGCAGAACAAGGTGTCCAAGTCCATTCCACAGATGAAAAAGGCCGGCGAAGATACCACCGAAATCTTTGCGAAAATGACCGAACTGAAGGCCACCATTGCCAAGAACGACGAGGTCCTGCGCGAAGTGGAGACGGAGTTTCGCAGCCTGATGCTCTCCCTTCCCAACCTGCCCGATGAGGACTTAAAACCCGGCGGAAAGGAAAACAACGAAGCCATTCGCTACCACGGTGAACCCCATGTCTTTGACTTTGAGCCCAAGCACCACGTGGACCTCTGTACCGACCTTGGCCTCATTGATTATCCCCGTGGCACCAAGCTGGCCGGCTCCGGCTTTTGGGTATACCGTGGCTTGGGTGCCCGTTTAGAATGGGCCCTGCTCAACTACTTCATTGATACTCACTTGGCAGACGGCTACGAACTCATCCTCCTGCCCCACATGCTCGAGTACCAGTGCGGCGAGACGGCAGGTCAGTTCCCCAAGTTTGAAGATGAAGTGTACCGCATTGCTAACCCCACCGATGACCGCATGCATTTCATGCTCCCCACGGCGGAAACGGCTCTGGTTTCCCTCCATCGCGATGAAATACTCACCGAGGCCGACTTGCCCCGCAAGTATATCAGCTACACGCCCTGCTTCCGCCGGGAAGCAGGCTCCTACCGTTCCGATGAGCGTGGCATGGTCCGTGGTCATCAGTTCAACAAGGTAGAAATGGTGCAGTACACCAAGCCCGAAGATTCCGAAGCCGCTTTTGAAGAACTGGTCACCAAGGCTGAGCGCTTAGTGCGTGACCTGGGCTTCCACTTCCGCACCGTTAAGCTGGCTGCCGGGGACTGCTCGGCTTCCATGGCTCGCACCTATGACATCGAAATTCAGATTCCTTCCATGAACGGCTATAAGGAAGTTTCCTCCGTCTCCAACGCCAGAGACTATCAGGCCCGCCGTGGTAACATCCGTTTCCGTCGTGAGGAAACTGGTAAGCCCGAGCTGGTCCACACTCTAAATGGTTCCGGCCTTGCTACCTCCCGCATCTTCCCTGCCATGGTGGAGCAGAACCAGTTAAAGGACGGCAGTGTGGTCATCCCGGAGGTCCTGCGTAAGTATCTGGGCGGTCTTGAAGTCATCAAGCCCTAATGCTACTTTTTTCCACTAGTTTCCATTTTTCACGCTCTTTCTTTTCTGAAAGCAGGTACCATAGATACTATGGAAAGGAGCGTTCGCCATGCATCTAAAACCCGGCAAGTCTTCCCTTCCTCCTATCCACAAGCTCCCGGTCCCAAGTGCGATTTGTTTCCTCACGGTTGCGATCTTACTCGCCTATAGCATCCAATCTCTGATTTGGTATGTGTTATATATCGCTGAGTATTGGATCGAACGAATGACAGGTGAGTCTGTTAATGTTGTGATTGGATCTTCTTGGGTTGGCCAAATTCTGTCCAACTTGTTGGGCCTACTGGCGGCCTTTTTCCTATATCGTCTTGGCCTCTGGTTTGCAACGGCAACGGAATCTTACTCTGAACCCAAAGAGGCCAAGAGTTCCGCCGTGCAAGCTTCCGTGGAGGAAGGCGAACCCCTTCCCTCGGAGCAGCTTTCCCTTCTTCGCGAGATTCGCGATTCTCTAAAGGAGCCACAACACCATGAATGAACACCAAAGACTGGATGGTCACGAGCGAGAGACCAACGAAGCCTTCTCTTCGTCACCGGAATCCGATGCGAAGACACCACGACGGAGGCGTATCTTCGCCCTGATCGGAGCCATCCTGATGATTGCCCTCACCATCCTGTATGCTTACTCCATTGCATCGGGAAAGATCTTTGCTTGGTGATGCCCATGCGTGAGTATTTAGAACGCGGTCTTACGACCCTGGGCATCACCCCTCCCCCTGGGGCCATGGACCAACTGATGCTCTACTGCCAGCGTCTGCTTGAGCAGAATCAGGTCATGAACCTCACCGCCATCACGGAGCCCTTCAAGGTTGCCCAGCTGCACTTTTTAGACTCCGCTGCCCTGCTTTGCCACTGTGATCTCAAAGACCGCTCGTTGATCGACGTGGGCACCGGCGCTGGGTTTCCCGGCGTGGTTCTAAAAATTTTAGAACCTTCCCTTCGCCTCACACTTCTCGATAGCTTACAAAAGCGCCTGCTTTGGTTGGAAGGCCTTTGCCAGGAACTGGGGCTAGAGAAGGTCACCATTCTGCATGGCCGGGCGGAAGAACTGTCCCACCAAGGGGCGTACCGAGACCAGTTTGACTTTGCCACCGCCCGGGCAGTTGCCTCCCTTCCCATGCTTTGTGAGCTGTGCCTTCCCTATGTGAAACCCGGTGGGGCATTCTTGGCCATGAAAACGGGGCACGAGGAAGAGGAGCAAAAGCAAGCCGAGGCGCTTCTTCCCCTTCTTGGTGCGGGAAGGATCGACAGCGTAGATTACCGCCTCCCCGAAAGCGAGGTTTCTCGCCGTCTTCTTCGCATTGAAAAACAGAGGGCAACCCCAGCAACTTACCCAAGAAAGTGGGCAAAAATCAAGAAGGCAAATATTTAGTAGCTTTGCACAAAAAGCTATTGATTCTTTTGGTAGATTATGATATGATGTTCACATGAAACAGGGGGCTTGAGAATGGGAACCGTGATTGTCATCACCTCCGGGAAAGGCGGAACGGGAAAAACCTCGTTCTGCGGTGGTCTTGGTGTCGCACTGACAGAGCTGGGAAAAACCGTGCTTTGTATTGATGCGGATATCGGTCTTCGAAATTTAGATATTGCGCTCGGAATGACAGACAGTGTTTTGATGGATTTTTCCGACGTAATGGAAGGCCATTGTCTGCTTTCACGTGCGGTTGCCACCCACCCCGGAATCCCCAATCTCTCCCTGCTGACCGCTCCTCTCTCTCTTTCCCGCGAGGAGGGCGTGCTTTCGGACTTCGCCTCGCTGATTGAAGAAGCGCGCACTCAATATGATTACGTTCTGATTGACTCCCCGGCTGGTCTGGGTCTTGGCTTTCGTCTGGCTGCCTGTGCGGCGGATGAGGCCATTGTTGTCTCGATGAACGATCTATCGGCCCAGCGGGATGCGCAGAGAGTCCTCAGTCAGCTCCCCCCCACGATTCCTGTGATTCGTCTGGTGTTAAACCGCGTTAAGCCCCGGCTCTTCCGCCGCCTTGGACAGACCGTAGACGACGTGATGGACGCCCTCGGACTTCCTCTTTTGGGACTCATCCCGGAGGATCCTGCGGTGCTTCTTTCATCCAATGCCGGTCGTCCACTTCTCAAGGGCAGCGATAAGGGTGCTGCACGTGCCTGTCGAAACATTGCAAAACGAATTACGGGCGTTCCGGTGCCACTCATGAAGATAGGAAGAAGAGGGATGATTGTATGAACATTGCTTTGATGAGTCATGATCGAAAAAAAGAACTTATGGTACAGTTTTGCATTGCCTATTGCGGAATTCTGTCTAAGCATACCGTCTGTGCTACCAATACCACAGGCCGCCTAGTGGCGGAAGCAACGGGGCTTCCCGTTCGTCTATTTCTCTCCCATGCCCACGGCGGCAGTCAGCAGATCGGAGCACGGATTGCCTATAATGAGATTGATATGGTCTTTTTCTTTTCCGACCCTCAATCCAATGACTTAGACGCCGAGCTAAAGTACATCAATCAAATGTGTGATCAATACAACGTTCCCTTCGCTACCAACGTAGCCACCGCAGAAATCCTGATTCACGGCTTAGAGCGAGGCGACCTTGATTGGCGCGAAATTGTCAATCCCAGCTTAAAGCCCGTCACCGTGTAAGAGAAATTATGCAGCGCCTTTCTCGGGCGCTGCATTCGCATGCGCGGGGTTTCCTTTCCCGCCCCATAAAAAATCTCAACAAAGGAGAATTTTCCCCCCATGGAACACATTAAGCCCCGCACCCTATCGGGTTTTATGGAGCTGCTTCCTGCCCGGCAGCAGCTGTTTGACCGTATGGTAGACACCCTGCGTGAAACCTATAGTCTCTATGGCTTTACGCCTTTGGATACTCCACTCATTGAATCCTCCGACATTCTCTTAGCCAAGGGTGGCGGAGAAACCGAAAAACAAATCTATCGCTTTTCCAAGGGGGATGCGGATCTTTCCCTGCGCTTTGACCTAACCGTCCCCCTGGCAAAGTACGTTGCCCTGCACTACAACGACTTAAACTTCCCCTTCCGCCGCTTCCAAGTTGGCAAGGTATACCGTGGCGAACGAGCCCAGCGCGGACGCTTCCGTGAATTCTATCAGGCGGACATTGATGTCATTGGGGACGGTGCCCTCGACATTCTCAACGAAGCGGAAATCCCCGCCATCATTTACCGTGCGTTTACGAAGCTGGGCCTATCCCGTTTTCGCATTCGGGTGAACAACCGTAAAATTCTCAGCGGGTTTTACGCGCTTCTGCAGCTTTCGGAGAAATCCGGAGAGATCATGCGCATCGTGGACAAGCTGGAAAAGATCGGTGATGCGAAAGTCAAAACTCTCTTGCAAGAGGAGGGAATCTCCTCCGACGCTGCCGATGAGATTCTTCGCTTTACCAACATCACCGGCACCAACGAGGAGGTACTCTTAGCCCTTCGCTCCTACGAAGGCAAGAACGAATTGTTCGATGCCGGTCTTGAAGAGCTTTCGGCGGTTCTTTCCAACCTTTCTGCCTTTGGCGTTCCGGAGTCCAACTTTGCCGTGGATCTGACCATTGCACGTGGCTTGGATTACTATACGGGAACCGTCTATGAAACCGTCATGCTGGATCACCCGGAAATCGGCTCCATCTGTTCCGGTGGTCGCTACGATAACCTGGCGGAGTATTATACCGACCGCAAACTGCCTGGCGTTGGCATTTCCATCGGCCTAACCCGCCTCTTCTATGTCTTAGGGGAGCAGGGCTATTTGAACGATGCCCTTCTCACGGCTCCAGCAGATGTCTTGATTTTCCCCATGACGGACGATCCTTCGCAAGCCATCAGCTTTGCCACGGAGCTGCGCAACGCCGGTCTGCGTGCCCAGCTGTATACGGAGCAGAAAAAATTCAAGGCAAAGATGGGTTATGCCGATAAACAGGGCATCCCCTTCGTGGTCTTTATCGGTGAGGATGAGATTCAGTCGGGCATGGTCTCGCTGAAGAATCTTCAAACCGGACAGCAGCTGATGCTGCTTCCCTCCCAGGCCATTACCGAAATCTGGGCTGTCATTGCCAGCCTGCGGCAGGGTAACCCAATCTGCGAGAAACCCCTATAACCAAAGAGCATAATCACCATACAATTCCTTGACACATTACACGTTTGGAGTGAACACGATGGAAACCATGCAAGGCTTTACCCGCAGTGGTTACTGCGGTGACTATCGATTGGAACAAGTGGGTAATACCCTTTCGGTCTGTGGCTGGGTGCAGCGCAGACGAAACCTCGGAGGCTTAATTTTTGTAGACCTGCGCGATCGCAGCGGTATTTTGCAGCTCTCCTTTGACCACACAACCCCCGCCGACATCTTTGAAAAGGCCGCCGGCCTCCACGCGGAGTATGTCATTGCCGCTACCGGCATGCTGCGGGAGCGCGAATCCAAGAATCTTGACCTTCCCACCGGTGAGGTGGAGCTGTTTGTCACCGAGCTGCGTCTCTTAGCCAAGGCAGATACCCCTCCCTTTGAGATTCTGGATGACAATCAGGTGAACGACATGCTGCGCCTTCAGTACCGCTACCTGGATCTGCGTCGTCCTAGCATGCAAGCCATGCTGAAAACCCGTCATAAGGTGGCCAAGGTGGCCCGGGACTACTTTGATGAGCAAGGGTTTTATGAGATTGAGACCCCTATGTTGACCAAATCCACCCCCGAAGGTGCCCGGGACTATTTGGTTCCCTCCCGTGTGCATCCAGGTAAGTTCTACGCTCTGCCCCAGTCCCCCCAGCAGTACAAGCAGCTCCTCATGCTGGCTGGATTCGATCGCTACATGCAAATCACACGCTGCTTCCGCGACGAAGACCTGCGTGCCGATCGTCAGCCCGAGTTCACCCAGATTGACCTGGAAATGTCCTTCGTCAATGAAGACGATGTGATGACCATTCAGGAAGGGTTCCTCTCCCGTGTGTTCCGGGAAACCCTTGGAGTAGAGGTTGCCACTCCCTTCCCCCGTATGCCCTGGCGGGAAGCCATGGATCGTTACGGCTCCGATAAGCCGGACACCCGCTTTGGCTTTGAGCTGTGTGACATTTCCGACCTGGTGAAGGATTGCGGCTTTGCCGTCTTCTCCTCCCCTGTGGCTGAAGGTGGCAGCGTTCGCCTGATTAACCTTAAGGGGCATGCCGCCGATTTCCCCCGTAAAAAGATTGACAAACTGACGGACTTTGTGAAGACCTATCGCGCCAAGGGTCTTGCCTGGGCAAGACTGTTAGACGGCAGCGTCACTTCCTCCTATCAGAAGTTCTTAACCGACGAAGAAAATGCTGCCATTCTAGCCCGTGCCCAGGCCCAGGACGGCGACCTAATCCTCATCGTTGGCGATGCCAAGGAGGAAACCGTCTTTGCTTCCTTGGGCGCCCTTCGCTGTGAATGTGCCAAGCAGCTTGGAATCCTGGACCCCATGGACTTCCGCTTCCTCTGGGTCACCGAGTTCCCCATGTTTGAATACTCCGAGGAAGAAAATCGCTACGTCGCCATGCACCATCCGTTCACCGCACCCATGGATGAGGACTTGGACAAGCTGGAATCCGATCTAAAGCATTGCCGCGCCAAGGCATATGATATCGTTCTCAACGGTATTGAGCTAGGTGGTGGCTCCATCCGCATTAATACACCGGAGATGCAGGAGAAAATGTTCAAGATCCTCGGCTTCACCCCCGAACAGGCACAGGCACAGTTTGGCCATCTCATCAACGCCTTTAAGTTCGGAGCTCCTCCCCACGGCGGCCTGGCCTATGGCCTCGATCGTCTCTGCATGCTCATGGCAGGTGCGGATTCCATTCGTGACGTCATTGCCTTCCCCAAAGTGCAGAATGCCTCCGAACCCATGACTGCTTGTCCCAGCTTTGTCAGCCAGCAACAGCTGGAAGAGCTTGCCCTGTCCGTCACCGCCGAGGGTGGCGAGGAAGCCTAAGCTGTTAAAGGAGTTTTTCTGCCATGAAACGTATCCTCTTTGCCTCTCTTGCGCTTAGCTTAACCCTCTCCTGCTTTTCCTTGCCTGCCCTCGCTGCGCCCACTGATCCCAATGTGCCCACAGAAACCCCAACCCAAGTGGGTTCTCCTGTCTCCCCCCCCGCCAGCACCGAGACGGAGACTGAGGCAGCCGAAAACACCAGTGTGACCCTTCCCGCAAGCGATCTTCAAGGACATTGGGCCGAACAATCCATGCGCACTGCGGAACAAGATGGGTTTTTACTTGGCTATCCAGATGGCACCCTCCGTCCGGATGCCAGCATCTCCAAGGGGGAACTTATCTCCATTCTGTCTCGGGTGCTTCGTACCGAGCCAGATAAACTTGACAATCCCTATGACAAGGCAAGCCGAAGAGAGGCCTTTCTGCTTCTGGATCACAGCTTTGCCCTTTCCGCTGGCGGAAAAGAGGTCTCCCTTTTCGCCTATTCCGATGTTGGCACCCTAAGCAAGCAGGAGCGCCTTGCCGTTTCGGCTCTTCTTTCCTGCGGTGCACTGCGGGGCTATGAGGATGCCACCATTCGTCCGGATGGCTCGATTTCCCGGGCTGAGTTTGTGTCCCTGCTTTATCGGGTACTGCCTATGCGAATGGAAGCAAGCACCATCAGCAGCACACCCCAGGAGGCCATCCTCCTCTCCGGTTCAGCTCCACTCAAGGATCTAACCTTGAAGCAACCGGTCTACTTTGACGGAGAAGCAAGAGACCTAGATTTTACAAAGGTATCGGCGGATCGCATGGTGATTCTGTCTTCCCACAGTGATACCATTACGGTTCGCAATTCCAAGATAACCACCTTGGTTCTCCGAGACGTAGGAACCCTTAGCTTAAACGTCACCGATGGCAGTCAGATCAATACCATCGTTCTTGCCGGAAATGATACAAAGCTTTCCCTCGTTGGCTCCATCTCCCACCTAAAAATCTTGGGAGATAACAACACCGTGCAGGTAGCCTCTTCCCTATCCTCCCTGCTGGTAAGTGGCGCTTGCAACGATGTGTTAGGAAGCGGCAGCGTTAAGGAGGCTCTGATTTATCGGAAGGACAACCAGATGGACCTTCCTGCAGAGAACTTGAATGAGGAATCCGATGAGGGTATTACCCAGGCAAGCGTAACGCTCTCGGCTCCCCAAACTCTTCCCGTGGAAAGTCTCCTGACCGTCACCGCTACCCTCCAGAACCCGGAACCAAAGCTTTGTCAGGCGGTCTGGTTGGTGGGCGATCGGGTGGTGAAGGAGGAGACGGTTTCCGTCACTCCGGAGGGAACGAAGGTCCAATACCTGGCTCGCTTTGCCTATCACGAAGCCATGAACACAAACTTTACCGTCCGCTTTGAGCTCCGCTATACCACGGAGGAGAGTAAGGTACAGGTTGTATCCTCCACCGCCAACACCAAACTGGAAAACTACTCTCCGGAGTATTATGCCATGTACGGTCCCGGTCGTGTGCTCAGCCGTGTCACCACGGGCTACCAAGGAAACTACACCCTGGCATGGGCACAGGCCAATGACTATGATACGAAGACCAAAGAGATTTGGATCAACGAAAAGCAGTATTCCAGTCAAACCAACTATTTGGTCTGGATCAATACCACCTATCAGCGCGTGAATGTCTTTCAGGGAAGCCAAGGCAACTGGAAGCTCATCAAAAGCTGCATTGTGGGCACCGGTCGTGAGGGTCACGATACCCCCGTTGGGGTATACACCGTTGGTACCCGTACAAAAGGCGGCTGGACCACGGAAGAGTATAACGTCCGCCCTGTGGTTCGCTTTAAAATGGGCAGCGGCCTTGCCTTCCACTCTCGGAAGTATGACTCCAAGCACACCAAGATGACCGATGCCTCCATTGGCTTCCCCATCAGCCTTGGCTGCGTTCGGATGTATGACGAGGATATCTGGTGGATCTATGACTATATCCCCGAAAAAACCACTGTGGTGGTATACTAAGCATAAAACAGAATACAAGAACTACAAAAGCCCTTCCGGTTTTCCCCGGAAGGGCTTTCTTTTGTGGATAACTTTTTTATTTGTACTTTCGGCTCTCTGCCACAGCCAGCTCATCGCAGCGATTATTGTGTGGGTTGGATGCATGGCCCTTCACCCAGTGCAGTCGCACTTCATGGGCTTCACAGAGGGAAAGCAGCTTCGCCCAGAGGTCGGGGTTGAGCGCTGGGCCGGTCTTACGTTGCCAGCCGTTTTTCTGCCACGACTTTGCCCAGCCCTTTTCCAAGGCATCAATCACATACTTCGAGTCGGAGTATAGCTCCACAATGCAGGGTTCCTTGAGGACTTCCAAAGCGGAAATCACGCCTTGAAGTTCCATGCGATTGTTGGTGGTCTGTGCCTCTCCGCCGGAGAGCTCCCTGCGGTGCTCCCCGAACATCAAAATGGCTCCCCAACCGCCGGGGCCGGGGTTACCTGAACAGGCGCCATCGGTATATATGGTGACGGTTTTCATCCCTTACGACTCCTCAAGGGGGTTTGTGGTTTCCACCACGTCCCCTTCCAAGCCTTCGCCTTCGTCCTCGTCTTCGCTTTCCGCTTCGGCTCTGGCCAAGGAAATGACCTTGGTGTCCTCTCCAATGCGCATGACCCGGACGCCCTGGGCGGAACGTCCATAAATATTGACGTCTGCAACCGGCATACGAATGATGGTACCATCGTCGGAAATCACCATAATATCATCCGTTTCCCGCACCACCTTCACCGCTGCCGCCGGACCGGTTTTATCGGTGATCTGATAGCCCTTCAGGCCATAGCCTCCGCGATGCTGGGGCTCGCCGCCCGAACGGATGTATTCCTCAATATAGGTGCGCTTGCCGAAGCCATTCTCGGTAATGGTCAGCAGCGTGCTGCCTTCCCAAGCTCGAACGGCACCAATGACATAGTCACCCTCACGGAGCTTAATGCCGCGCACGCCCACAGCGGTTCTGCCCATGGGACGCACGTCCTCTTCCTTGAAGCAAATGGCCATGCCCTGATGGGTGGCAAGGAGGATGTTCATGCTTCCATCGGTCTCCAGAACGGCAATGAGCTCATCCCCTTCGTCCAGCGTCAGCACACGCAATCCGGAGGATCGAATGTTGGTCACGGCAGCCAGTTCCACGCGCTTGACCGTACCACCACGGGTACACATAAAGAGATAGCCATTTTGGTCGGTTTCCCGGCGATGAATCATGGCTGTCACCCGCTCCCCGGCTTCCAAGGGAAGGATGTTCACGATGTTGCTTCCCTTTGCGGTACGGCTCGCCTCAGGAATCTGATATCCCTTCTTGCGGTAGACGCGGCCACTGCTGGTGAAGAAGAGAATGTGATCGTGGGTGGAAGCGGTAAAGAGGGTATCCACGTAGTCCTCTTCCCGCAGGCTTTGGGCCGAAATGCCCTTGCCACCACGTCGCTGAGACTTATAGGTGGAGGAAGGCAAGCGCTTAATATAGCCGGCGGCAGTGAGGGTGAACACGCATTCCTCTTCCTCAATGAGATCCTCAATGTCAATCTCATTTTCCACCATGGCAATCTCGGTCTTGCGCTCATCGGCAAACTTATCCCGAATTTCCATGAGCTCCGTACGAACCACAGCCTTGATCTTCTCCGAGGAGGAGAGCAGATCTGCATAGTAGGCAATCTTCTGGGACAGCTCATCAAACTCGGCCTGAAGCTTTTCCTTTTCAAGGCCCTGGAGTGCGCGCAGACGCATTTCCAAGATGGCCTTAGTCTGAATCTCATCCAGGCCAAAGCGTTCCATTAGGCGCTCCTGAGCGTTGTCATAGCTTGCACGAATGATCTTAATGACTTCATCAATGTGATCCTGTGCAATGAGCAGACCTTTCAGCAGGTGAGCGCGTTCCTCCGCCCGGCGCTTATCGTATTGAGTCCTTCGGGTGACGATCTCCGTCTGGAAGCTTAAATACTCATCCAAAATTTCGCGCAGGGTCAGAATTTTCGGCTGTTTCTGATCGTGTACCAGCGCCAGCATCACGATGGCAAAGGTTGTCTGCATCTGGGTTTGTGCGTAAAGCCGGTTTAACACCACCTGTGGGTTGGCATCCTTTTTCAGTTCAATGACAATGCGCATGCCATCACGGTCTGATTCATCGCGAAGACCCGAAATGCCTTCCAGGCGCTTTTCCTTCACTTGATCGGCAATGTTTTCCACCAAGCGAGCCTTGTTCACCTGGTACGGAAGCTCGGTGACAATGATGGCGGTACGGTTCTGTCCAAACTCTTCAAAGTCTGCCTTGGCCCGGAGTTTGATGTGTCCGCGCCCGGTGGCATAGGCAGCCCGAATGCCGCTCTTGCCCATAATGGTTCCCTTGGTTGGGAAATCCGGGCCCTTGATGTGCTCCATCAAATCGGCCAGTTCCGCTTCCGGGTTATCCAGGACACAGACGCAGGCATCAATGACCTCACCTAGGTTATGGGGAGGAATGTTGGTGGTCATGCCCACGGCAATGCCGGAGGAACCGTTGACCAAAAGGTTTGGAAAGCGAGACGGAAGCACTCTTGGCTCTTTCCGCTGCTCGTCGAAGTTCGGGTCCCAGTTGACGGTGTCTTTTTCCAGGTCACGCATCATCTCGGCGGACATCTTGGACATTCTGGCTTCCGTATAACGGTAGGCGGCTGGGGGGTCACCGTCAATGGAACCAAAGTTTCCGTGTCCGTCAATGAGAGGGTAGCGCATGGAAAAATCCTGCGCCAATCGAACCAGGGCATCGTAAACCGATGCGTCACCATGGGGGTGGTAACGACCCAGCACGTCACCCACGCAGGTGGCGGACTTTTTAAAGGGTCGGTCATGGGTGAGGTTATCCTCATACATTGCGTAGAGGATACGGCGGTGAACCGGCTTTAAGCCGTCACGCACGTCGGGCAGTGCTCGCCCAACAATGACGGACATGGCATAGTCCACATAGGCAAGCTCCATCTCCTCACGAAGATCCACTTGCCGGATCACTTGGTTTAGGTATGAAATATCTGCTTTTTTATCCTTATGCGCCACGTTATCTGCGCCTCCCTATCTATGAATCCAGGTTCAAAAACTTGCCTTTGACCCGGTTAGTAATCCAGATTGACCACGCGCTTGGCGTTCTGCTCGATAAACTCACGGCGTGGCTCCACCTTTTCTCCCATTAACAGGGTGAAAATCTCGTCGGCAGCCACGGCATCGGCCAGAGTGAACTGCTTCAGCGTCCGGTGTTCCGGGTCCATGGTGGTTTCCCACAGTTCATGGGGATCCATTTCACCAAGACCCTTGTTGCGGCCGATGTCAATTTTGGCATTGGGATTGTCGCCACGCATTTCCGCAGACACGCGGTCACGCTCCTCGTCCGAATAAGCATAGCGCACCTGTTTGCCGCGCTGGAGCTTATAGAGGGGCGGAACGGCGGAATAGACATAACCTCCGTCAATCAGAGGACGCATAAAGCGGAAGAAGAAGGTCAGTAGTAGGGTACGAATGTGGCTTCCGTCCACGTCGGCATCGGCCATGATGATGACTTTGTGGTAACGAAGCTTGGTGACATCAAAGTCTTCCCCGATGCCCGCACCCAGCGCCGTAATGACCGGGGTTAACTTTTCGTTGCCATAGACCTTGTCGGCTCTCGCTTTCTCCACGTTGAGCATCTTTCCCCAGAGGGGTAAAATGGCTTGGAAGCGTGCGTCTCGTCCGCCTTTGGCGGAACCACCAGCGGAGTCACCCTCGACGATGTAGATTTCCGTGAGGGATGGATCACGTTCGTTGCAGTCGGCAAGCTTACCGGGCAGGGTGGCACCTTCTAGCGCATTCTTTCTTCGAATGTTCTCACGGGCGCGGCGTGCAGCTTCGCGAGCGCGGGAGGCCGTGAGGGCTTTGTCAATGATGGTTCTGCCAACCGCAGGATTTTCCTCCAGGAAAGTTTCCAGCTTTTCCGATACCACGGCATTGACCAAGGTACGAATGTCGGAGTTTCCCAGCTTTGCCTTGGTCTGTCCTTCAAACTGAGCCTCCACCAGCTTCACCGAGATGATCACGGTCAGACCTTCCCGGCAGTCCTCACCAGAGAGCTTGTCGTCTCCCTTTAACATACCGATTTTCTTGGCGTAGTTATTCAGGGTATTGGTAAGGGCCCGGCGGAAGCCTTCCTCATGCATGCCACCTTCCGGCGTGTTGATGTTATTGGCAAAGGAAAGAATGATTTCATTGTAGCTGTCATTGTATTGCAGCGCGATCTCCGCCATGGAGTCTTCCTTCTCCCCCGCCATGTAAATGACGTTTTGGTGAAGGGCAGTTTTGTTTCGGTTGATATACCCTACAAACTCCCGGATACCACCGGCATAACACATGTCATGTGCCTGTTCCTTGCCTGCACGCTTATCCACGGTTCGGATCTTCAATCCGGCATTTAAAAAAGCCTGCTCCCGCATCCGGGTAAAGAGGATGTTGTAGTCATAGACCGTATCCTCAAAGATTTCGGCGTCCGGCTTAAAGGAAACCACGGTTCCGTGCTGGTCGGTTTCCCCCACAATGGTAATGTCCTGGGTAACCACACCACGGGAAAACTTCATTTCATAGATGTTCCCGTTTAAGTGAACTCTCGCCACCAGCCACTCAGACAGAGCGTTGACCACCGACGCACCCACGCCGTGGAGACCACCGGAGACCTTATAGCCACCACCGCCGAACTTACCACCGGCATGTAGAATGGTGAAAACGACTTCCATGGCTGGTTTTCCGGTTTGTGCCTGGATATCCACGGGAATGCCACGACCATTATCCGAAACGGTAATGACGTCACCCTCACCAATCTCCACAGAGATTTCGGTACAATATCCGGCCAGCGCCTCGTCAATGGAATTGTCCACAATTTCATAGACAAGATGATGAAGACCTGAGGATGAGGTCGAGCCAATATACATACCGGGCCGCTTACGCACGGCCTCCAGACCCTCTAATACCTGAATTTCCGATGCGCCGTATTCGTGTTCGACCATCGTGTTGTGTTCTAGTTGATCCATAGTTAACCTCCGGGAGTGATGTTTTAGTGAAATCCAGGCGCGAAGCTTTGTGGCTTCGTGCCTTGGGGATGCTTATAGCTCGCTTGTCTCAAAAATACCGCTTTCACAGCGGCGAAGCAGGGTCGAGGACGAAAGCTGAGAAATGTAAACCAAGTAGTTCCCCTTCTCATCCCCGCAGAGAACAAAGGACTTAGGAAGCTCTTCCGATACCGTAAAAACTTGACCACGCTCCTCGGCATCGCGCAAAAAATTGCGGGTAATGTGGGAGTAGCTGGCGTTATCCAAATCAAAAATACCGAGAATATCCCGGGTTGGAATGATGATCGATTGTCCCAAATGCAAATACACCTGGCCAGCCTCCTTTTGCGTTTTACCGCGTTCGCCTCAATCTTTCCACACAGTTGGTACCGATTGTGGAAAAAACAGAAAGGATTACGAGAGAAGTCTTCCCTGCTCAATGGCAAGGACTCGGTGGTTTTCTCTCTCAAAGTGCGGAATGGAGCAACCCGTTAAAAAGACCTGCCCACCGCGAATGCGCTCTAAGACGAAATCTTGCCGTTTTGCATCCAGCTCCGACAGGACATCATCCAAAAGCAAGACAGGAAAGGAACCGGTGTCTTCTGCAAACAGTTCCCGTTCGGCTAGTTTCAGAGAAAGTGCAATGGTTCGGCTCTGTCCCTGAGAGGCAAACTGCCGGGCCGAAATGCCATCCAGTTCCGCCACCAAATCGTCTTTATGTGGTCCGGAAAGACAGCTTCGGGAGGCAAACTCCGCCCGCTTGTGTTGTTCCTGATGCTCCCTGATTTGTTCATACAACAGGAGGGGGGGAGCAAATGGGTCTTCAATGGTACGCACGGTTTCATAGAGAAGGGCCAAACTATCCCGCCCGCCTGAAAAATCCGCTGCAATGGTCATGGCATGGGAATTCAGGCGCCGGATAAAATGGGCTCGATAGTGAATGAGTAGGGCTCCCGTTCGGGCTAAGCCCTCATCAAACTCAGGAAGCACCGAAAGAAGCGAAGGTTTTTCCGCTGCGTCCCGGAGAATCCGGGTTTTATGATCCAGCAGTTTTTGATACCTGGCCAGTGCATCGGCGTATTTGGGTCGGAGCTGCGAAATGGCATCGTCCAGGAAGCGGCGCCGCACGGCAGCACCATCCTTGACCAAGGACAAATCTTCCGGACAAAAGAGAACGGTGTTTAACACCCCAGACAGTTCCGACGCTTTTTTGAGCTTCACATGGTTGACCTCAATGGTTCTTCTGGCCTGCTTTCGCAGGGAAACGTGAATCAAAAATTCCCGTCCTCTGCTTTCGACCTCCGCTTGAATGCTGGCCTCCCGCCGGGAAAATCCAATGAGTTCCTGATCGGAGCGTGCCCGATGGGACTTTGCTCCCGAAAGATAGGCGATGGCTTCCACCAGATTGGTCTTTCCCTGGGCATTTTCGCCGCAGATGACATTCATTTCGGGGGAAAACTCCGCGGAAAAATCCTCATAGTTACGAAAGCCATGCAACGCGATTCGGTTTAGTCTCATGCAATGGTCAGGGTGATGTCCCCTAAGGTCACCACATCCCCCGGTCGCAACTTTTTGCCGCGTTGGGTACAGACTTCGCCATTGACGGACACATCACCCTCTTGAATCATGAGTTTGGCATCGCCACCGGTTTCTGCAATGCCGGAAAACTTCAAAAGACCTTCCAACTTAATGAACTCCGTGGTAATTTGTATGGTTTCTGTTTGCATGGTTTTGCTCCTTTACTCGCCTGCGCGCAAACGCACCGGCAGAACCATATAGAGGAAGCGCTCTTCCCCATCCACGGGCATAATCACGCAGGGCGAAACGCCGGTGGACAGCTCCAGCCGAACTTCATCTGCAGGGGCTGCCTTGAGGGCATCCATCATATAACGGTTATTAAAGCCAATTTCTAGGTTTCCGCCACTGCCTTGCGCCAGGCAACAGTCATTGGCGTTACCGATGGCGGTTTTGGTCGAGAGCTGAATTTCATTTTCCCCAAACACGCAGCGCAGGGGACTTTTCAGCTTTTCAGAAATAATCAAGGAGACACGATCAATGGATTGCAGCAAAGCTCGGGTATTGACGGTCACCCCAATGGGATTTTCTCTCGGAATGGCCTTGCGCCAAGCCAAAAACTCACCCTCTAAACGGCGGGAGATGAGCATGGTCTGCCCCATCTGGAACATAATGTGTCGAGCACCCATGGTCACGCTGACCGCTTCGTCCGTATCCCGGCAGATTTTCTCCACTTCAGAAAGCGCTGCACCCGGAGCGACAAAGGTAAACTCCCCTTCGCTTTCTAAGAGGGCTTCGCGGCGCAAGGCCAAGCGGAACCCATCCACCGAAATGATGGTGACCTGTTCCTTCTCCACTTCAAATAAGGAACCGGTATGGATGGGACGGCTTTCGTTATCGCTGACGGCAAAGAGGGTCTGGGCAATCATGCTCTTTAAGCCCCGTTCCTCCAGGGAAAAGGTATTCTGACAGTCCACCTCCGGAAGGAGGGGGAATTCCTCCGGATCCAGCCCTAAAAGGAAAAACTCGGAGAATCCACAGGTGATGTGCACGGAAAGCTTGTCGACGGAGATGACCACCACATCATCGGGAAGCTTCCGAACCAGCTCACCCAGCAGTCTGGCTGGGAGCACGATGGAACCTTGTTTCTGAATCTCCGCATCACAAATGGTTCGAATTCCGGTTTCCAAGTTGTAGCCGGTGATGGTGAGTACATTTTCTGCTTCTAAGAGGAGACCCTCTAACGCCGGAATGGAGCTTTTGGGAGAGACCGCACGCGAAGCGGTAGCAATGGCAGATTGTAAGAGGGCCTTTTCACAACTAAATTTCATAAGCATGTCCTTCCTTACAAAAACGCTCCTCTGCTAGGAGAGGATAGGTGTTTAGGTAGCAACAGTAGTCCGTAGGGGATTTTTTTGTGGAAAAGTCCCTGCAGGCCTTGAACTGCAAGGGAAAAAGCCTCCACAGGGGCTGTGTAAAAAACAAGGGGGTTTTCCCGCTTATCCACGGGGGGCAAACTTTATCCACACCAGGGTTTCCACATGTCCACAAAATCCGGTGGAGAAGCGGATTTTTGCATAGCAGCAAAGGGCCCGAGTTTATACTCGGACGAGGGCGGGGGTTAAACTTCTAATGATTACGCTGCGCCTACTCGCCATCGTTGTTCTAAGTCCCAACGACTCAGAAGCAAACATCCATGCCTTACGGCATTTCTTGCTCTGCTTCTTCGCTTCTTGCCTTAGCCCACGGCGAGTGACGGCTTCACGCTTCTAACGATCACGCTACGGCGGCTCCGCGGCGCGGTCATAAGCCTTGCACTTCGCAGCTGTGCCGCCAAGCCGAGTGGCTTGCCCTGCTCGCTGTCTTCGTGCGGTCTTATGCCGCGGCTTCGCACGCCTTCGCGCTTCTATTCGTAATGTGCATTGATATTGGTTTTGATATCTTTTAAGACTTCCGCAATTTCTGGGTTGCTGTTTTTCAGCTTCTCAATGCGATCAATGGAGTGGAGAACGGTGGTATGGTCGCGGTTATCAAACTCTTTGCCGATCTCCTTCAAGGAAAGACTGGTCATGTTACGAATGAGGTACATGGCAATCTGTCTTGCCTGCGCCGTATCCTTGGTACGCCCCTGACCCCGCAGGGCATCGTCCTCAATGGTATAAAACTTACAGACCTCCTCAATGATGACGGAGGCGGAGGGCAAAATGGAGGTGGGATCCTTGAACATGTCCCGCACAGCCCGGGTCACCGTTCCGGCATCTACGCTGTTACCAAGAAGGTCACGAAAGGCCAGAATTTTATTAACCGTTCCCTCAATCTGACGCACGTTGGCCGTGATGTTCTCCGCCACATAGGTCAGGACCTCTTCCGGAAGCTCAACGCCCATGCGGATGGCCTTGTTCTTGATGATGGCCATGCGGGTTTCATAGTCCGGTGGCTGAATGTCCGCCAGTAGGCCCCACTCAAAGCGGGTTTTCAAGCGGTCTTCCAGGCGAAGCATTTCTTTGGGCGGACGGTCGGAGGTGAAGACAATCTGCTTCTTTGCCTCGTACAGGGTGTTGAAGGTATGGAACATTTCTTCCTGCGTAGAGTCACGACCAGCAATGAACTGCACGTCGTCCATGAGGAAGACATCTGCAGAACGGTACTTTTCGCGGAAATCCTGGTTTTTGCCCTCACGGATGGCTTGGATCAGCTCATTGGTAAAGGAGTCGCCTCGGATGTATACAATCCGGTACGAGGGATGAGCCCGGTGTATGGTGTGGGCAATGGCGTACAGCAAGTGGGTTTTACCAAGCCCGGATTCTCCGTAAATAAACAAGGGGTTATAGCTTTGCGCGGGATTTTCGGCAACCGCCACGGCGGCTGCGTGGGCAAACTTGTTGGAATTACCCACAACGAAACGCTCAAAGGTATACTCCTCCGTGCCAGGCAAAAAGCTAGAAGCCGCCGTTTGGGGGGTATGCTTGTCCCGCTCCCCTTCCCCTAAAAGAACCACGTCAAAATCCGCCGAAAAGAGCTCAAAGAGGGCTTTCTTCACGACGGGCACGTAGCGGGACTCAATGATCCCCTTTTTAAAGTCCGAGGGAGTATAGAGAATAAAGCGGTTTTCCTCAAGAGAAACTGCCTCCGCATCATCAAACCAGGTGTTGATGGTGGTGGCGGTCATTTCCCCTTCCATGAGGAGCAGGATACGCTTCCAGATATCGGCCGCAGAGTTCATACAGGTTATTCCTCTTTCCGTGAATGTATCGGTATCGGGGCCAACGCAAGAACCCGATTAAAAAGAATGCGGGCAAGTAGTGCTTTTTATTGCCTTTAAAGTCCATAATATTATAGCAAAAAAAAGGCAAAAGGGCAAGGGGAAAAACTTTAAATTATTTTAATAATGTGTAGGAAGAAGGTAAAAAGAGAGCAAGGCAAAAGGCCTTGCGAAAGGAAGAAATGCAAAAAGACACGAGATTCCCCGCAAATAAGGGAAAAAAATGAGCTTGACATGAGCTTTCTACTTCCGTTATAATGTTTTGTACTCTATCATGAGACCGCCCTTGGCGGAACGACCCGCCACGTGGCGGAAATGAATCCAGACGACCGCAGCCAAACGAAGAGGTTTGTGCTGTTGTGGTGGGCGGCGTGAGCCGCTTAATATGATACAGGAGGTGTATCGTCATGGTTCGTACCTATCAGCCTAAAAAGCGCCAGCGCTCCAAGGAGCATGGTTTCCGTAAACGTATGGCCACCAAAAATGGGCGCAAGGTTTTGGCTCGTCGCCGTGCCAGAGGCCGTGCCCGTCTCACCCACTAATGCAGGGGGGCAAACCGCATAGGAATCCATAGGGGGGCGGGGAATGCTTATGTTCCACCGCCCCTGCGAAGCATCTGAAGAAAGGGGAACGCGTGCGCGAACTGCAAGGGCTCACGCCTTTGCTGCGGACAAGGATACCCAATCGAGGTAAGAGCAGTGAAGTACACGGTTTCTTTAAAAGAAAATCGGCAATTTCGACGGTTGTATGCAAAGGGGAAGAGTGTCGTCTCTCCTTCTCTGGTACTTTACTACCGAAAAACAGGCGGAAAGGAAAACCGCCTTGGGATTACCGTGAGCGGAAAACTGGGAAATGCCGTCAAGCGCAACAAGATTCGCCGCCGGATACGTGAGATTTATCGCACCAACGAAGAACGCTTTGTCCCTGGCTGCACCATTGTGGTGGTTGCCCGGGTCCGTGCGGTGCGTTCGTCGTACCGTGAGTTGGAGCAAAGCTTTTTGAAACTGGCACACAAGGCAGAACTCCTGCGAAAGACGGAAGGGGCAGAGTCATGAAAGCGCTGCTTCTTGCGCTCATTCGCGGGTACCGGAAGTGGATATCGCCGGCGCGACCGCCCTGTTGCCGGTTTATTCCCAGTTGCTCGTCCTATGCACTCGAAGCGGTGGAGAAATACGGTGCTTGGAAAGGTGGAAGGTTAGCGCTCGCTCGAATTCTGCGTTGCAACCCTTTTCACCGGCAAGAAAGTATTGAATATGACCCGGTACCATAACCGAGCGCATTGCTGGGGTGTTTTTTCTCTGCGCCAAAACCCAGTGAAGTAAGGAAGGACCGTTCATCCATCGGATGACGGGCTATCCAGAATCGTCCTACATGGAGGCAATGATACATGGAAATTATCTTAAAGCCATTTGCCCTATTGCTCGGGTGGCTGTATAGCATTTCAGGAAACTATGGCCTTGCCATCATCCTGTTCTGTTTGATTTTTAAAATTCTTCTCTTCCCTATTTCCATTAAGGGAAGAAAAGGCATGCTCGACATGAGCCGTCTTTCGGAAAAGCAAAAAGAGCTTCAAGCCAAGTACGGCCGCGACCGTCAAAAGTATAGTGAAGAGTTAGCAAATCTTTATGCTGCGGAGAACGTGAAACCCTCCGGCGGCTGTCTTTGGACCTTTTTACCCTTGCCCTTGCTGTTCGCCCTCTATGGCGTTGTCAGCAGCCCCTTTACGCACCTCATGGGTCTCAATCCCGATCAGGTGACCAAACTGACCGAATTTGTGCATGCCAATTCGGGAGCAGGGACAAAATCCCAGCTTTCCATCGCCCAGTCGGTATACGAAAACTTCAGCGGAGTACAAGCCGCACTTCCCGACGTTGCCACTCAGATTCAGCATGCGGGTGGCCCCATCAACTTTGAATTCTTAGGACTTAACCTGTCCTCCACGCCAGATCTGCTGTTTTTCCAGCATGCAGACCCCTTCTCTTGGGCACACGTAGGCCTATTCCTGATTCCCATTGTGTCGGCCATTTTAGCGGTTGCCTCCATGATGGTGAACACCCACATTAACCAGAAGATTCTTGGCATTGGCGGTCAGAATGACGCCATGAACCGTCAAATGATCATCATGCAGCCCATCCTTTCTCTCTGGATCGGCTTTACCCTCCCTGCCGCCCTGGGCATTTACTGGATTGCCAACAGCGTCTTTGCCATTCTGCAGGAATACTGCTCCATTGGCCTGCTGAAAAGTCACATTGCAAAGGCAAAGGTAGAAGCAGAGCGCCGGGCCGTCGAGCAGCGCGAAAAGGCCAAGGAGCAAAAGCGAGTCATGGCCGAGCAGAAGAAGAAAAAGGCCGAGGAAGCCAAGCGCATTAAGTTGGAGCGCAGCCTTTCCACCGATGGGATCTCCGATAGCCGTGTGGGTATGCGTGCGTATGCCCGAGGCCGAACCTACGATCAGAGTCGCTATGAGGTGACCCCGTATCACGATCCGGATGATATGATCAAGGAAAAGGGTGGCCAAAGTAGCCAAGGGGATGAAGCAGCCAAGCCCGCGGCACAGCCCAAGAAAAAGAAGAACAAGAAGAATGAAGAAGAGCTTCCCGCGGGGATGCGTTTAAACGAGAGCGAGCCACGTGAGCCCATTCCGGAGGAACCGGTTTTGGAGATGGACGCTTCCGACGCACCGGAAACGGAAGAAAAAACGGAAGACTAAGGAGGTCTTGCCATATGCTAAAATGGATTGAGGCCAGCGGCAAGAATGAAGAAGCCGCCATTGCATCGGCACTTGCGCAGCTTGGCCTAGAACGTGATGATGTCTCGGTTGAGGTACTGGAACGAGCCAAGAGTGGATTTTTAGGAATCGGCGCCTCTCCTGCCCGCGTGAAAGTCAGCTATGAGGCGCCCGATGAACCCAAGGTTTCCGTTCCCCTTTCCGCACCAAAAGAAGTGACGCACAAAAAGCCTGTGGTCGAAAAGGCCCCGGTCCCCGAAAAGCCAGTGAAAAAAGTGGCCGAGGCTCCCCGCAAGGAAGCTGCCCCTGCCGCTCCAAAACAGGAGGTCTCCGCGCCCAAAGCACCCGAAGTTGCACCCATGAAAGAGGAAGAAGCAGGATCAGTCGCAGCTACGGCTGATGTGGAAGAGTGCATTCGTATCTTCCTACAAGGACTGTTTTCCCATATGGGCGTGAGCGCAACACCCGTAATCACCGTCCGTCCGGAAGGCGGGTATCAGGTGATCTTGGAGGGCGAACGTTTAGGTGCCCTCATCGGACACCGCGGCGAGACCTTGGACGCCATCCAACAACTGACCAACTATGCCATCAATCGGGATCGTCAAAAGCGCGTTCGCGTCCACATTGACGTGGAGAACTATCGCCAAAAGCGCGAAGAAGCCTTGCAGCGCCTTGCCCAGAAGGTGGCCGCCAAGGTCGTGAAGTACCGCCGGAATATTACCCTCGAACCCATGAATGCCTATGAGCGTCATGTCATTCACGAAACCCTGCAAGAATACCCCGATGTGGTTACCTACTCCACCGGCACGGAGCCCAACCGCCGCACCGTGGTTGCCTTTACCCGCGGAAAACACTCCTACTGAGAAACATTTTTGCGGAAGAAACAGAGAGAACCCAAAACTGAATGAGCAGTTTCGCCTCCGGCGAACATTCCAGCAAAAGAGCAATGTGGCTTGCGCGGCGGGAGGTGTCAAAACCCGCCGCGCTTTTCGCGCCGGAGGTAGTGGAGGCTGCGTGGGAGAAATGAGTATGGAAGATACCTTAAGAGGTCGCATAGACCCTGAACTGCTGTCCTTTTATGATGCCTCTGAGGGCTTTGATTTCGATGCCCTGGATGATTTTGTCGTACGGATGAACGCCGTAGAGATCGCCAACTTGAAGGAAGACCCCGAGGTTTTCACCGAGGAGCGATACATCGATGGGTTGGAGGGAGCGCCCTCCATCAAACTCCGGATTTACCGCCCTGCGGCCCAGACGCAAGATCTGCGCCCCGGCCTTCTCTTTTTCCACGGTGGTGGCTTTTTATTTGGTAGTGTGTATCGACAGGAAGTCCTTTGCCAGCGTTACGTGAAGCAGGTCGGCTGCCTTGTCGTTTCGGTAGAATATCGCCTAGCCCCCAGCTGGAAAGCCCCGGCTCCGGTGGAGGACGCCTACGCGGCCCTTCTGTGGCTGTATGAAAACGCCCCATCCCTGGGGGTGGACCAAACCCGTCTTGCCGCGGCGGGACTTTCCGCCGGTGGAACCATCGTCAGCGCCCTTTCCATGATGACCCGCGACCGAAAGGGGCCCAAACTTTGCCTTCAGCTTCCGCTGTATGCGGAGCTGGATTGGCGCTTAACCACCCCCTCCTCCCGTGAGATTACATCCTATAAAGTCTGGTGCTATGAGAATAACCGCATCTCCTGGGATCTGTACTTAGGAGAGGATAAGGCGGTCGATTACTACGATTCTCCGGCCTTGTGTGAAGACCTTACGGGCCTGGCACCTGTGTTTTCCTTTGTGGGAGCGCTGGACCCGGTGCGGGATGAGAACCTCAGCTTTTGGACAAGGCTTCTGCAAGCCGGAATCCCGGTGGAAGCACATATCTTCCCAGGCGCTTACCATTGCTTTGAACTTGGTTCGCCCCAAGCCGCAGTGAGTCAAAAGGCCTATGAACTGACCTATGCTGCGCTAAAACGCGCATTTTACGAATAATTCATCCACATATTTTTTCGTTTTTGTGGAAAACGAAAGGGGGAAACCGCAGTGAACCTTCCAAAACACTGGCAAGACCGCATGGAAGCAGGCCGTTTTCCCAATGCCGTCCTCCTCATTGGGGAGAAACGAGACGAAGTCTCCAAGGAACTAGCCGCGGCCTATCTTTGTGTGGGACAACACCCACCATGCCATGGGTGCAGCCACTGTCGCAAGGTAGAGGCGGGGATTCATCCGGATTTGATCCGGGCCGACACGGCGGATGCCGTCAAGGTCGACCCCATTCGTGCCCTGCGCACCGATGCGTACATCCGCCCCAACGAAGGAGACAGAAAGGTCTATCTCTTATCCGCAGCGGACCTTATGAATGCAAATGCGCAAAATGCATTGCTGAAGCTTTTAGAGGAAGGCCCAGAGTATGCCTGCTTTTTCTTCCTCGCCAGCAATCCGGAGCGACTTCTCCCCACCCTTCGCTCACGTTGTGAAACCTTGCGTTGTGAGAACGTTGGGGAGGAAACCATGGAGCAGATGGCCCAGCGAAACGAGTTTGTGACCTTGCTCCTCCAGGAAAGGCAGGAAAAGATGCCTCTTCTTTCCCTTTGCGTTTCCTTGGAAAAGAAAAGTAGGGAAGAGCTGGCGCTCTTTCTGGACCAAAGCATTGAGCAGCTTGCTGCCCACTTGGTGCAGAACCCGGCGGGACTCTTTCCCAAGCTGGAGGCACTGAGAACGGTGCGCGCTGCCTGCGAAGTGAACATCGGAACGGGTCACCTTTCAGGTTTGCTTATGGCAAGCTTACTGTAAGAACCAAGGCAAAGGGCCGTTCGCGAGGTTGATAAGGAAAAATCCGGTTTTCCGTCTTCCGCAAAAGACGGGTCGCCAGAAGCATTCTGACGACGGAGCAATACAATGGCTGAAATTATAGGCATTCGTTTTAAACGCGAAGGCAAACAATACTATTTTGATCCGCAAGGGATGCAGGTGCAGCCCGGCATGGGGGTCATTCTGGAGACCTCTTGGGGCATTGAGTTCGGCGAGTGCGTACGCGGCAACAGTGAGGTGCCGGATGAGGAGCTCGTGGCCCCGCTGCGCCCCATTCTGCGTCTGGCCACCAAGGAAGATTATGAAATCGTCCGACGGAACCGTGAGCGGGAAAAGGACGCGTTTTCAATCTGCCAGCAGAAGATCGCCGAGCATGGCCTTGACATGAAGCTGGTGGATGTGGAGTTTGGATTCGAGGGAAACAAGATTTTGTTCTTCTTCACCTCCGAAGGGCGAGTGGACTTCCGCGCCTTGGTCAAAGACCTAGCTGCGATTTTCCATAGCCGCATCGAACTGCGCCAGATTGGCGTGCGCGATGAGGCAAAAATGCTAGGTGGTCTTGGCATCTGTGGCAGACCGTTTTGCTGCTCTTCCTTCCTGCGGGACTTCCAACCTGTGTCCATTAAGATGGCGAAAACCCAAAGCCTTTCGCTGAACCCCACCAAAATTTCCGGCACATGTGGAAGACTGATGTGCTGTCTGAAGTACGAACAGGAAGCCTATGAGGATTTGCTGAAAAATAGCCCCAAGGCGGAATCCTTTGTGGAAACCCCGGACGGGGTGGGTGATATCATCAGTGTGAATACCCTGCGAGAAAAGGTGCGCGTGCGATTGGATAACGCACCCGACACCCTGAAGGTGTATCACAACAGTGAGATTCGGGTGATCCGCTCCGGAAAGGGTAAGCGCCCAGAAGAATATCGCGTGCCTTCTCCCCAAGAACTGGAGAAGCTGCGCCGCGTGCAGAACGAAGTGCTCCAGGATGTGAAAAAACCCGAAAGTGCCCTGCAGAATCCTCTTTCCAAGGTTGCGGCACAGGCACAAGTCCCCCACCATCCCAAGCCGCAGGCCAAGCGGGAGGAGCACCCGGTACATGGTGAGTCTAAAGAGGATCGCCCAAGCTCCAATCGCAACGCTGGAAATCGTGGGAATCGTTCCGGCCCGCCCCAAAAGCACCCACCCAAGCAGAAAGAGCCGAAGCCGGAGCTGATGAACCATCCCGCACCGAAGAAAGCCATGGAGCCGGTGGAGAAGCCACAACTGGAGCAAAAGAAGGTGCGTCGGAACCAAAGGACGGCCTCCCAGGCCGCCATGGAGAAGGCACTTCCCCGCGAAAAGCAAGCCCAGCAGCCACCCAAAGAGGTCAAAGAGCCTACCGAGGGGAAAAAGGCTCGCCGTCCTTACTGGAGGAAAAAACCCGGAAATCCGAAGCCAAAGAAAAAGGATGCAGAGTAATCAAAAAAACCTTACCTCCCCCAATGGGAGAGGTAAGGTTTTTTGTTGGGC
The DNA here is from genome assembly GCA_000620945.1 of [Clostridium] viride DSM 6836. Taxonomy (GTDB): domain Bacteria; phylum Bacillota; class Clostridia; order Oscillospirales; family Oscillospiraceae; genus Evtepia; species Evtepia viridis. Next base: position 62,811 of record JHZO01000005.1, read on the forward strand.
ATTTCTTGAAATACAATTTGAATATCAAGGAAAATCTTGTATTTTTGGGGAATTCGTGATAAGATTTAAAATTAAATAGTCTTTTTTTGAAATAATAATGAATTTTTCCTTGTCTGGAAGGAAAGGGGAAATATAGACCCATGTCAGACGAAACAGAACCCGTTTCCACTGTGAAAACCGGGGGAAAACTACCGCAAAAAGCACGTCGACATCGTCTACTCATATTGATGGTCTCCATGAGCCTACTGGCAGCGGTATTTATCTCCATGACCATTTCCACACGGAAGATGACCCACGATGCTCTTTACGTGCATCAGGAAGTGACGGAAAGCCGACTGCGTAGCCTCACCTTTGCCAATCAATTGATGGATGCATCCGACAGTTTAACCGCGCAGCTTTGGCGCTTTGGCGCCACCGGAGAAGTGAGTTATGGTTTCTCATTTTTAGATCGCTTAAACGAAGGCCATTTCCCCCGGGAGGATCTCGATGAGCTCTATACCCCCGAAGGCCTCTTTGGCGATGAACTTTACTATTTAAAGCAAGCCAAGCAGATTTCCAATCAGCTCATGGAGAAGGAGCTCTGGGCATTGCGCCTTCTTTTTGAAGCAGAAGGGGTGGAAACGCTGCCTCCAGAAGTGGCTTCGGTGCAACTGAGCCACAAAGAACAAGTAGCCTCCAAGGCAGAAAAAGAACGACTGGCCCGCAGCTATATTTTTGGGGATCAATACGCACGAAGAAAGACGGAGTTAAAGCAGAGTATCCGAAGCTTTCAGGAAAGCCAGCGCAACATGATTCGCATGGAGCAGATGCAGTCCGATGGCAAGGGCGAGCGATACTTAGACTTGAACATGATGATGGGTATCCTCATCATCAGCTGGTTGCTCATTCTACAGATTGCCATGTACCTGCTGCTCATTCGTCCAGTCTCCCATTATAGCGAGACACTGCTGCAGCAGAGTGAGGAAGGCAAGGACTATGCCCCTCTGGATTTGCAAGGGTCCCATGAGATGAAGAACCTTGGACTGGCCTTTAACAACGTTCTCACCCAACTGCAAGAGGCAAAGGTGTTACTCCAGCGGCAAAACGAAGAGCTCACGGTGCTCAGCAAGACCGATCACCTGACCAAGGTGCTCAATCGTCTGGCCATGGAAAACTATATGGAAACCCTCTTGGAAGAGTACCGAGGCACCGATTGGCCCATTGGGATCATCATGTTAGACTTGGATCACTTTAAAAGCTTTAACGATGCCTATGGTCACCCTGCCGGGGACGATGCACTGCGTCATGTGGCAGACATCCTAAGCAGTCTGGTGGATCAAAAGGGTGGTCTGATTTCCCGTATGGGCGGAGAGGAATTCTTTATTCTCCTACCCGGACAAGGGGAGGTAGAGGTCGGCTTGCTGGCGGATGAGCTGCTGGTAGCCGTGCGGGAAACCAAAATTGTGGTGGGCCCAAGCACAAAAAAGAACCTCACCGTGAGCATCGGTAGCTATGTCTATCGCGGGGGCAACGAAACCCTAAAGATGCTGTATACCTATGCCGACAAAGCCCTGTATGCCGCCAAAAAACAAGGTCGTAACCGGCACGTGACCTATGCCTCCTTGCAGGAGAAAGGAAAATCGGACAGGACGTAAGCAAATAACAGGAAGCCGACGTAAGTCGACTTCCTGTTTTGTTTCCTATTATTTTTTCAGACTGCCCTCGCCACCCATTAAAGCAACCATTTCCTCAATGCGTTCCAACGGAAAGGGTGGCTCAGAGAGAGGCTTCATGGCAATGCTCATCAGTTTCATGGGGTTATCGTCTGCCGCCACACGGTTAGAAGAAAACACGCCACATTGGCGGCATCGGTGAATAATCGCCCATTCACCACCCTTGCGAACCCAGACAGCCACCGGTTCCATCCTTCCACCGCAGTCAGATTCCCGGTCACCTGGCTCTATGTCTACATGCAGACTGGAAAGACAGTTGGGACAGTGATTGCGATGGTTGCTCCCGGCTCCTTCCGGAACCACCTGCCGATTGCACACTTTGCAGACAAAATGATCGGTACAGGCATGGGTTTTATAATAGCCTTGTTCCCGCTTACGTTTGTTTTGACGATTCATAAATTAGATCCTCCAAAAAGTAAAATGATCTTCCTTTTGGGAGGAATGCGGAGTTATCGGTCGCAAACCTCCCGGTTTGCAACACTCTCTAGATTACGGTTCATAGTCAAAAGGCATTTCCTTTCTACGTAGTTGTTTCGGTAAGTTTCTTACCTATTGGTCATTATAGCACAGAACAATTTGAGAAAAAAGATGAATTTATTCCTTTTAACATAGCATAAAAAACAGAGGAAGGCAGATGCCATTGCATCTGCCTTCGCCTGTTTTCTTGGCACGCCCGAAGGGATTTGAACCCATGACCCCCGCCTTAGGAGGGCGGTGCTCTATCCAGCTGAGCTACGGACGCAGATAGGATAGGGTGAGAACCTGAAGCAGGCGCGTTTTGCGCCGCTGACTCATTTATTTTACCCAAAATTTAGGGTTTTGTCAATGCACGGCGCCCGACCTCTCGGTGAGGTCGGGCGCTTAGTGCAGGTTAGAGAACAGAGGGATATTGCTTACTCAATGTTGAGTCGCTTTTGCAGGAAATAGGTGGTGATGAAGTAGAAGATGGCGCAGTAGACAATGGTTCCGAAAATGGAGACCCCGAAGAAGGTGTGTACAGAGGTCATCACGCTCATATCAATTCGATCAAACCAAGAATCAAAGCCGTTGGTGAAGAAAAGCATAGAGGTCAGCATTTGCATGACAAACTGGAATCCGAAAAAGACCAGAATGGAGTACAAGACCTTGCGACGGTCAAAGCTGTAACCCACGGCCATGGCGGAGTAAAACTGCAAGCAGCAAGCCACATAGCCAAAGAAAAAGAGGAGCAGGCTCTCGATGATAATGGCCGTTCCGTTGAGTGCGTAATATGCATTCATCTGCTGCCAAATGTCAACGAAAAAGTCTTTCATCTGGGCGAAAGTACTCACGTCGAAAGCCACAATCATGGCAGAGAGACCGACCATAATGCAGGTGCCCACAAACCACAGGCAGGAAATGAGAATTTTGGACCAAATCAGTTGGTGCACGGATACGGGAAGGGTGAACATGACATAGCCTTCGTCCCCTAAAAGGTTCGTGCGGAAGCGGTTAATCATGAGCAGCAGCACGACGATAAAGGTGGCACCCAAGGAGATCCCGTAACTTGCCATAATGATGGCGTAGAACACACTTAAAACGGGGTTTGTCGTGTGATCCATGGCACCGGAGCGCAGGATGATGGAAACAAACAGGGAGAGCACCAAAACCACGCCAAACAAGGGCAACATAATGCGAGAGGTAGAACGAATCTCGTGTTTCATCAGTCTTCTTAACATTTGAACACCTCCCGGAACAGAGCATCCACGCTTTTGCCCTTATCCTCACGAATTTCGTCCACGGTGGACTGAAGTAGAATGGCTCCCTGACGAATGAAGACGACTTCATCCAGCACTTGTTCCACATCCGCAATAAGGTGTGTGGAAATAATGACAGAAGCCTCGGGGTTATAGTTGGAAATGATGGTGTTTAAAATGTAATCGCGGGCCGCAGGGTCTACGCCACCAATGGGCTCATCCAGCAGGTAGAGCTTGGCGTGGCGGCTCATGACCATGGTCAGCTGAACCTTTTCGCGGGTACCCTTGGACTGTTCCTTAATCTTCTGGTTTCCGCGAATGCCCAGATTCTCCAGCATGCCCACGGCAACCGTGCGATCAAAGTCAGGGTAAAAGTCGGAGTAAAAGTCCAAGAGCTGGTCAACGGTCATCCACAGAGGGATGCTGGTGCGTTCTGGCAGATAGGAGACCATGCTGTGGGACAGCTTGCCGGGGAGTTCCCCCAGGATGCGAATCTCGCCTTCGGATGGGGTAAGCAGTCCGTTGGTGAGCTTGATGAGCGTCGTTTTTCCGCTGCCGTTGGGGCCAAGCAGGCCCACAATGCGACCGGGCTCAATGGTCAGGTTCACGCCAGACAGGGCATTCACACTGCCAAAGCGCTTTGATAAGTTACTGCATTCCAATATGGCTGACATTTATTGCACCTCCTTGGCTCTCTTTGTCTCTTTCTCTTTGAGCAGGCTAATGATGTCCGTAATATCATAGCCTAATCCGGTCATGGCCGTCAGAAAGCGGTTTACTTGCTCCTCAGCCAGACCCTTCTTTGCTTGTTCAATCATGGTTCTATCCTCCGTCACAAAGCGTCCTGCGGTTCGTTGGCTGAACATCAGTCCAATCCGCTCTAATTCGGTCAGTGCTCGTTGCATGGTGTTGGGATTCACGCCTGCCTCTGCCGCCAAATCGCGCACGGAGGGAAGCTTCTCTCCTGCCAAGTAAATTCCCGATACAATGCGTAGGGTTAGTCCGTTTACTAGCTGCGCATAGATGGGCGAGTCATTTTGAAAAGACCAGGTCATCTGCACACCTCCTTGGTGTCTGTGTTGTTGTACTAGGCACTTAATACAATACCACAGTAATACAGTTTGTCAAGAGAGTTTTAAAAATTTCTTGAAAAAGTTTTTAAACCAATTGAACCATAGAGCCAAGGAAGGGAACCAGTGTCATAAAGGTAGCAATGTCATTTGCACCCGTCGGGAAAGCGCCAACCCCCTAGCATCTTGACAATTCTACACACAAGACATAAAATAGTACGGATATGACGATGTTTCACACTATAACGTAAAGGATGAAGCTTACATGGCGAAGGATAATAAGAAACAGGTGGAGCAAATCACCGACATGGAGGTCGATTTTGCACAATGGTATACCGATGTGTGCAAAAAAGCAGAGCTCATTGACTATTCCAGTGTAAAGGGTATGTTCATTCTGCGCCCACTAGGCTATGCCATTTGGGAAAATGTGCAGAAAGGTCTGGACGCTGAGTTCAAAAAGACCGGCCACGAGAACGTGTATCTGCCCATGCTGATTCCCGAATCCCTGTTGGAAAAGGAAAAGGATCATGTGGACGGCTTTGCACCGGAGTGTGCTTGGGTCACCATGGGCGGCAGTGAAGTGCTGGAAGAGCGCCTGTGCATTCGTCCCACCTCCGAAACGCTCTTTTGCGAGCTGTATTCCAATATCATTCAGTCTTGGCGCGACCTGCCCAAGCTCTACAATCAGTGGTGTTCCGTGCTGCGCTGGGAAAAGACCTCCCGTCCCTTCCTGCGCCACCGCGAATTTCTCTGGCAGGAGGGGCATACCATGCATGCCACTGCGGAGGAAGCTGTGGAGGAAACCCACCGTATGCTGAATATCTATGCGGATTTCTGCGAACAGGTCCTGGCCATGCCCGTGGTCAAGGGACGCAAGACCGACAAGGAAAAGTTCTCCGGTGCGGAAGATACCTATACCATTGAGTGCATGATGCACGACCGCAAGGCCTTGCAGTCCGGCACCAGCCATTACTTTGGAGATGGCTTTGCCCGTGCCTTTGACATTACCTTTACCGATAAGAACAACAAGCAAAGCTATCCCCACCAGACCTCCTGGGGCGTGTCCACCCGCATCATCGGTGGCATCATCATGACCCACGGGGACAACAACGGCTTAAAGCTTCCCCCCCGCATCGCTCCCACTCAGGTCATGGTCATTCCCATTGCCCAGCATAAGCCCGGCGTCATTGAAGCCGCAGAAGGCTTGGTGTCTCGCCTGTCCGGGGCAGGCTTCCGGGTCAAGACCGATGTATCGGATCAGTCTCCCGGCTGGAAGTTTGCTGAGTACGAGATGAAGGGTGTTCCCCTACGTCTTGAAATTGGCCCCAAGGACATTGAGAACGGACAGTGTGTGCTGGTGCGCCGGGATAACGGCGAAAAGAGCTTCGTTCCTCTGTCTGAGCTGGAGGAAACCGTGGCAAAAACCCTGGATGACATCCACGATGCCATGTATCAGAAGGCCAAGCAGAACCTTCTGGATCACACCTACCCTGCTCACTCCTTGGAAGAAGCCAAACAGCTCCAAGCCGAACACGGTGGATTTATTAAAACCATGTGGTGCGGGGAGTTGGAGTGCGAACTGCGCATGAAGGAAGAGGCCGGCATGAGCTCCCGCTGCATTCCCTTCGAGCAGGAGAACTTAGGAGACACCTGCCCCATCTGCGGCAAACCCGCCAAGCACATGATTTACTGGGGCGTCGCGTATTAAGAAGAAGCGCGAAGCCGTCGCGAGCCGCGGCATAAGGCAGCACGCAGACGGCGCGCAAGGCAAGCCAAAGGGCTTGGCGGCACAGCCGCGAAGTGCAAGCTTATGACCGCGATAGCGAGCCGGCGCAGCGTGACAAGAAGAAGCGCGAAGCCGTGCGGAGTAGGGAAACAGTGAGCCGTGCAGACGAAACACTGGACGTGCCCCGTGCGACGGAAGAGTTCGCGGAGCGGTGAGCAGTTGACCGAGACGCAGCCGGCGCAGCGTGACAAGAAGAAGCGCGAAGCCGTGGGGAGTAGGGAAACAGTGAGCCGCGGCATAAGGCAGCACAGCCGCGGGCAAGCTTTCCCAGGAAATTGAATGAACGTCGAACGCGGCAAGGTAGAGACTACCTTGCCGCGTTTTCTTTGTGCAAGCATGGAAACAGCCCTTCCGCCGATTGGCGGAAGGGCCTATACAAAGCGCGCAGATCTATACTGACGAAGCTTTTGTCATGGCTTCGGAGTCTTATTGCAAAACCATCTGGTTTCGCGGCGTTCTTTTTGGCATGCTAGAGTGCGCATGGTCGAGTCAGTGGCGAATGGCATTCGCTCTTTTTAGAAAAACGGGAAGGCATACCCTCCGTTTGGTTGCTGCTGTTGTTGCTGGGGCAGCTTTTGCTGCTCTTCTTGCTGACGCTTGGTGGTATACTCCTCAAAGCGTTTGGTGTTTGCACTGTTCTGTTCATCCAGCGTGACAGAGATTTCCTGGCTTCCACCGTTACGGAAAACCTTTAACTGAACAGAATCCCCTGCTTTATAGCCATTGATGGCTTCAATTAAGTCGGTACTACCCTTAATGGGTTTATCACCAACGGCGGTGATGATGTCGCCTTCCTGGATGCCGGCCTTGGCTGCGGCAAGGCCCGGAGCCACATAGACCATCTCCGCACCGGCCGGAATGCCGTATGCCTGCACATCGGCTCGAACGTCTTGAATGGAAACACCCAGATAGGGTTTGCCGGTGACATAGCCCTTGGCGATGATATCGCTGATTTTATCCTTCACGCTGGCGATGGGAATGGCGAAGCCCAGTCCCTCCACGGAAGCCATGTTACTGCTCATGATGGAATTGCCAGAGGAATATTTCGCGGTGACGATGCCGATGACCTCACCATAGAGGTTAAAGAGCGGGCCACCGGAGTTGCCGGAGTTGATGGTAGTGTTGGTTTGAATCATTTTCATGGACTTTCCGGCGGACACGGTGATGGGACGCTCTAAGGCAGATACCACGCCATCGGAAAGAGAAAAGGTCAGTTCCCCTAAGGGGTTGCCAATGGTAAGCACGGTTTCACCCACATACATCTTCGAGGAATCTCCCATAACGACGGGCTTCAATCCAGTAGCCTCAATCTTAATGATGGCGATGTCGTTATCCTTATCGCCGCCGATTAAGGTAGCGGTGTAGGACTTATCGTCCACAAAGGTGACCTTGATGCTGCTGGCACCCTCAATGACGTGATAGTTCGTCATAATATAGCCGTCTTGGGTAATGACAAAGCCCGAGCCGGCAGCGGCGGAGGTCACGGGAATGCCCCAGGAGTTGGTGGTGACAATGTCCACGGTGATGCCAACGCAGGAATCAATGTAATTGGCGTACACTTCCGGAACCGTCATGGCTTTCCGGGTATCCGTATTCACGGTTTGCAGCTGAACGGGAGTTCGATCCCCCACTTGAATCTCGGTGCTACCGCCGCCAAAGAAATGGGTGGCCAAGCTACCGCCCAGTCCGCCAAGGAGAGCACACGCAAGGCAAAGGGCAATCAGTCGCGTGGAAAAGCGGCGAGGTTTGGGGTCAGGGCCGGTGGAGCTGGCGGTTTCTGTGGCTTCCTGCTTCGGCTCGTCCTGATGAAAAACGGGTTTCATGCTCCCTTCAAAGGGATCTTGGTAGTCCATGGATGGGAACCTCCTTAACAGTCTATGCTGTGTAGTCTTCGAATCGTATGCATTTATCATACAGAGTATTTGTGAAAAAATCGTTAAGTATCCACAAATAGTTTTTGAATTGTTTTTGAGGAAACTATGAGCAAAAAAAAACGGAGAACCGAGGAAAGGCTCTCCGTTTGCTTATTTTGACGATGGCATCCCCTTAGCTTTTCGGCTTGTCCTCCCGATGTTTGAGAAGGGCCGATAGGTCTTGGAAGGCCAAGGAGATGTCCGAAACCACGGCATGGAAGACCCCTGAGCGGGCCACGTTGATGACGACCAAGAGTAAGGTAGGAGCTAAAATCATACCCAGAACGCCGAAGGCTTTCATGCCCACGAAAATACTCAGAAGCGAGAGCACCGGGTGAAGACCGGTCTGGCTGCCAAGAAAGCGCGGCTCGGCAAGACGGCGGAACAGAACGATGACGCTCCAGATGATCAACAAGGTCACGGCGGTTTTCCAATCCCCAATGATCATATCAATGATGGCCCAAGGGACCATCACCGTACCGGCCCCGATGATGGGGATAAAGTCCAGCACGGCCAGACCAAGCGCCAGCAGGAGCGCATAGGGAAGATCCATGATGGAAAATCCAATGACCAGGATAAAGAACACGGCAAGGGAGAGGAGCAGTTCGGCTCGGATATACCCGGTAAAGGCCGCCTGAAAGGTCTTTTCCAAAAATCGGAGGAAGCGGCGCAAGTTCAAGGGCATCCAATCGGTGACCACCGCACCAATGCGGGGATAGTCTGCCATGATGAAGTACAAGCTCATGAGGAAGAAGATTAAGGAAAGGACCACCGAGGGAATTTTAATGGCAAAAGAGGTGGTTTTGGGGATCAACGAGGTCGTCCCCAAATCCTTAAACCAATCCAAGAGCTGTGTGGTCATGGAAGAGGCAATTTCCTGGCCTTCCGGCGGGAGATAGGTGAACAAGCGATTCACGTAATCGCTCAGTTGCGTAAAGGCATTGCTGGCTTCCTCCCAAATGAAGGCCCAGTTGGCAGACAGGGCGGCTACTTCAATAAAGACCTTGTACACCAACCAGGTGGTGGCGCCACCTAAAATGCCGCAAATCAACAGAATAAGGATAATGGAGACGGATTTGCGGGAGAGGATCGTTCGTTTGATGATAATCCGCAGGACCGGCTCCAGAAGCCAAGCAAAGATAAAGCCTAGGACAAAGGGCATGCAAAAGGAGAGGACGGGCATGCCGATCTTTGCCACCAGCAACAAAAAGATGGCTGCCAGCGCAAAGCGTACGAAAAGGCGCAGCCACAGGCGGCCTCTCTCTTTCCAGGAAAGTTCCAACATAAGATGACCTTTCTGTTCGTGAACGGGGTTGATGTAAAGATTCTGCGTCTTCAATGGTGTCCCTGCCGGCGTGGTAGGATGCTGAAAGTATGTTTAGGTTACCCTTCACCCTAGGGAGCGGAGAGGGCTGTTTATCCTTGGAAGCAAACCACTTCGAATCAAAGGGCGGAACACTACGGTAAGTATACCCAGAAAAGGCAAAAAGCCGTCTGGATGCAGACGGCTTTCAAAGAAAACTAGAATTACTGTGCGATTTTATTCAGCTTCACGGTCATCGCGCTCTTCTTGTGAGCCGCATTGTTCTTATGAATCAGTCCGCGAGCGGCAGCCTGATCGACAGCCTTCACGGTGAGTTTATAAACCTGATCGGCCTCGCTGCGGTTGCCTTCGCTGACTGCGGCCTCAAACTTCTTAAGCTGAGTCTTCAGAGCGGAACGAGCAGCCTTATTTTGCATTGCCTTGGTTTGATTAACAAGAACGCGCTTTTTGGCAGATTTAATATTCGGCAAACCAAACACCTCCTCCGATGGGTTGAAATTTCTAAAAAGCATCTGCGCAGGACTAGATTGTAACATGAAGAATCAAAAAATGCAAGAATTTTTTTCATAAAATTGTTTGCCAAGAATAAACTCTGCAAAATATCGAAACCTACGAAGAAGAAATCCAAATTTAGGCCGATCAAGGATACGGCGAAGCAATAAAGGAGTGAAGAAGCCGCATGAAAACGCAAGTTCGCACCGACCTAGCCCTGGAGGCTAAGGAATTGTGGGAAGAGTCGGCCGACGAGGCCACCAGTCTCTCCGGCGTCATTGCCCGAGAAGAGACCATTGGTTCCTATCACATTACCCATGTGGATATCATCAATGAAGAGGGAGAAAAGGCCCTGGGGAAACCCTGTGGGCGCTATGTGACCCTAGAGGTTCCGGGTCTTTGCGGGCAAGGACGCTCGGACTATATCGGAGCGGCGGAGGCCGTGGCGCGGCAGCTGGGTCAGCTGTTAACCATTCCCGAAAAGGGTGAAGTGCTGGTGGTGGGGCTGGGCAATCGCCGCATGACCCCGGACGCCATCGGGCCACATACGCTGGAATCCGTGCTGGTCACCCGCCATCTGATTGACATGGCGCCCGAGCATTTCGGTGCCTTCCGTCCCGTTTCTGCCCTAGCAACGGGCGTCATGGGAGACACGGGTGTGGAGAGCGGCGAGCTAATCCGCGCTGTGACGGAAACCCTTCAACCTTCCTGTATCATTGCCGTGGATGCCCTGGCCTCCCGCTCCTCCGAACGCCTCTTTCAAACCATTCAGCTCACCGATACGGGAATCGTCCCCGGCTCCGGAGTGGGCAACCATCGCATGCCCTTAACGAAAGACAGTCTCGGCATTCCCGTCATCGCCATTGGTGTCCCCACCGTGGTGGACGCGGGAACGCTGTGCCTGGATCTGCTGGCCAAAAGTGGACATCCTGAGTTTGATCACGCGCCGCTTCTCAAGGCCGGATCGGAGCTGTTTGTGACCCCTCGTGATGTGGATACCTGCGAGGAAACCATCTCAAAAGTTCTGGGACTTGGCATCAGTCTAGCTCTGCATGTGGATTTATCTGTGGAAGATGTGGAAATGTTTCTATCCTAAGGGTTTTTGGTCGATTTCGGAGGAAAAATGCGACAAAAGCCCCCTCGATGCATTGACAGGATTGGAATTCCGTATATAATGAGTAACACTGATTATGCCAAGGAAAAACGGAGGATGGACTGTTTATGATCGAGAATCGCGAAAAAACCATGGAAAAAATTGTCGCGCTCTGTAAGGGCCGTGGCTTTGTGTATGCCGGCAGTGAAATTTACGGTGGTTTGGCCAATACGTGGGACTACGGCCCCTTGGGTGTTGAGCTGAAGAACAACATTAAAAAGGCATGGTGGAAAAAGTTCGTTCAGGAGAACCCCTATAACGTCGGTCTCGACGCAGCCATCCTGATGAATCCTCAGACTTGGGTGGCCTCTGGACACGTGGCCACCTTTAACGATCCCTTAATCGACTGCAAGGCTTGTAAAACCCGTCATCGTGCGGACAAGCTGGTGGAGGCTTGGAACGAGGAAAACGGGGTCACCGATGTAGTGGTGGAAGCCATGGATAACGATGCCCTCATGGAGTATATTCGCACCAAGGGCGTTCCCTGCCCCGAGTGTGGCAAGGCGGACTTTACCGATATCCGTAAGTTCAACCTGATGTTTAAGACCTTCCAAGGCGTGAATGAAGACACCGCCGCCACCGTCTATCTGCGTCCCGAAACGGCACAGGGCATCTTTGTGAACTTTCAAAACGTACAGCGTACCACAAGAAGAAAGCTGCCCTTTGGCGTATGCCAGGTGGGTAAGTCCTTCCGCAACGAAATCACCCCCGGTAACTTCACCTTCCGTACCCGCGAGTTTGAGCAGATGGAGCTGGAATTCTTCTGCAAACCCGGCACGGAGCTGGAGTGGTTTGACTATTGGCGTGCCTTCTGCCGGGATTGGTTGCTCAATCTGGGCATGCAGGAGAACAATGTTCGCCTGCGCGATCACGAGAAGGAAGAGCTTTCGCACTACTCCAATGCCACCACCGACTTTGAGTTCCTCTTCCCCTTCGGATGGGGCGAGCTGTGGGGCGTTGCATCCCGTACCGATTTTGACCTGAAAGCGCATCAGGAGACTTCGGGCAAAACCCAGACCTATTTTGACCAGGAATCCAATGAACACTATATTCCCTACGTGATCGAGCCTTCTCTGGGTGCCGATCGTGTCACCCTGGCGTTCCTCATTGATGCCTACGATGAGGAAGTGGTGGATGCAGAAAAGAACGACGTTCGTACCGTTCTGCGCCTGCACCCTGCCCTTGCCCCCATGAAGTGCGCAGTTCTGCCCCTTTCCAAAAAATTGTCCGAGCCCGCCCTGGAGATTCAGCGTGAGCTTTGCAAGTATTTTATGGTGGACTTCGACGATGCCGGCTCCATCGGCAAGCGTTACCGCCGTCAGGACGAAGTGGGTACCCCCTTCTGCATTACGGTGGACTTCCAGACCGTGGGAGATGCAGAGAATCCGGCCGATCATTGCGTGACGGTGCGCCATCGTGACAGCATGGAGCAGGAGCGTGTGCCGGTCTCCGAGCTGCGCGCCTACATTGAGAAGCGACTGGAGTTTTAATGAACCGGTTCGCCAAAACACAAAGCAACTGGCGATTAAAAGGTGGGGTACGGCCTTGGCTGTACCTCCCCTTTGCTTTTTTCGCCTTCCTTTGCTTGGATTTTGTTCTGCGCCTTACCTACGCCGAACGGACGGTCTTTTCCGTTTGGTTACCCTCCTCCAACATAGCCTCCATCTCCTGGAGCCTCCTGCTGTCCTCGCTATCCCTCTTTCTGTCCGGTCGATTAAGACGGATCTATCTGGGGGCAACCATCGGCTTCTTTGCCCTACTTGCCGTGGTGCATGGCATCTTACAAAATTTGTTCCGCCGCTTTTTCCTTCTCTCCTCCTTGGCCTTTGTGGCAGACGGCGCGGCCTTTGCCGATCGCTCTTATATTGAGCTAGAGCCCAAGATCCTAATTGGCGTTTTGGGGGTGCTGCTTTTGATGCTTTGTGCCATCGTCTTAGCCCCGGGCAAAGGGGAGATCCCCCGCAGGAAGCAAATCATCGTCGGGCTTTCCGCTATTTTTTTTGGCATGAGTGGAATCATCATCGTCCGTACCCTCTGGTTGACCCCCAATCCTGGCCTTTCGTGGGACAACTATCATAACCCGGCTGCGGTGTATGATAGCTTTACCGATTCCACCGGTGCACTCTTGGCTTCGGGTTTGTATCAGTATACCCTGCGGGACGCCACCATCACCTTCGGGTTTGGGAAGGCAATTTCTAGAGAGGATCACGAGGATCTCAATGCCTTTGCCGAGGAGCGGCGCAATGCTCATGAGCCCAACGAGTATACTGGCCTGTTTGAGGGGAAGAATCTGATCCTCATCCAGCTTGAGGCCATCGACACGTGGATGCTTACCCGGGACTACATGCCAAATCTATATCGGTGGAAGCAAAAGAGCCTGGTGTTTGAGAACCATTATTCGCCGGCGTATATTACGGCGGGAACGCTCAACACCGAATTTATGGTCAATACCGGCCTCATTCCGGCCATGGGAAGTGTTTCGGTCAGCACCCATGAACGCAATGCATTTCCCGCTTCCTTGGCCAATCAATTCCGCGCGGCAGGCTACACCGCCGAATCCTTCCATGGAAGCGAAGGAAATGTCTATAACCGCTCGGTGCTCCACCCCAACCTTGGCTATGAGCGCTACCACAGCGGAACCACCATGGGCATGGAAAGCTATATGTTGGACCGCTACCTTATGGCGGGGTATGAGGATATGACAAAGGGGACTCCATTCTGCTCCTTTGTGATTACCTATTCCGGGCACGGCCCATACAGCAAGGAAAACGGCATCTATTTGGAACATGCCCAGCAGGCGGAGAAAAAAGCAAAGCGCCAAGAGGAAAATTACGTCTGTGCCGTGGCTCACGCCATGGAGACCGATCGCTTCATCGGCGAACTCATGAAGAAGCTGGAGCAGGACGGACACTTAGACGATACCGTCCTTGTCTTTTACGCCGATCACTTTAACTACTATATGATGAACGATGCACTGAACATGGAGATTAAGGGAGTGGACAATCTCAACCTCTTGCAGCATACGGACTTTTTTATCTATGCCAAGGGCCAAGCGCCACAAAGAATCGAGAAAGTGACCAGCACCCTGGACATTCTGCCCACCCTGTCCAACCTCTTTGGCTTAGACGATAACGAGGCGGTCTACCTAGGGGATGATGCCTTTTCGGATGGAGGAGGCTATGTCTTTTTCTCGGACGGCAGCTCCTATGACGGCGAAAACTATCTCACCGCAAACTCCCCCAACAGCTCCCAGAAGGCGGCCCGCACTGGCGAAATCGCCGAGCGATTCCGCATGAACAACCTGCTTCTCCAGAGCGACTTTTTCGCGCCGTCGGCGGCAATGAAGAAGCAGCTTCTGAGCGTCAATTAAAAGCACCGAAAAGCTTGGGGGATTGCCCGTGCGTTCCTAAGAATCCGGAAAGAAAAAGAGGACTTTGGATCATCCAAAGTCCTCTTTTCTTTCCTTAAAGCAGTGGGTAAGGAGAGAAGGAAAGGCGAGCGTTATCCTGCACCACAAGTGATTCACGCAGAAAAACAAGCAACTCGCGCAGGTTTCATTGAAGGGTTCCGTTCAAATGAGATACTATAGTAAAGCAAACAACTCCCCGCTCAAATAAACATAAGCATTCCATTTTAGGAGTTTGGAAGGCGCACAAGGATTCGTTTTGGGAAAGGAACGTTGACAGGAATATGAGAAAACCGATGCTTGCCAGCATTGCCTTGCTGTTGTGCTTGGCCTGCACCTCCTGTGCAGGACAGCATCCAAATTTGTCCGAATATAGGAATGTAAGCACACACACGGTTCTTCGCTTAGGGATGGATCAGGCCGAAGTGGAACAGCTCTTAGGTACGGGCACATTCTTTGACTGGGACGCAATGCTGAACGAAAAAAATCCGGGGCGAAACAGCCAGTTCATGAATGAGATGCGACTGCAGAAGGGCATGGCAGAATACGATTACGGTGAGGATGAGGACTACATTTTTATCACCTATCGTCATGGGACGGTCCTATCCCTTACCGTGTATCCCCCCGACATGGAAACGCTCTTGGCGCGCTCATGGTGGCGCAATGGCTTTGATTTAGGTTATGGCGCAAGCAAGGAGGATCTTGTGGCCGCCTGTGGGGAACCCTCCGATACTATCGATACCGTGCAGGCTGGGCCATACTTCTTATCGATACTGACCTATTATTATGATGCATCTGGCGCCTTACTTGAACGCTATGAAGGGGCGAGCATGAGCATGGAGTACTGTATAGAAAAAGAAAGCAATGCTATGATCTCGTACAGCGTGACCAGCTTGCTGGAAGAAGAAACGGAACGGGGGGATTCACAAGTGGATTCTCCAGGGTGACATTTTCGCAGCGTTAAAAGCAACAAAACCGGCGAAGACACTTTGTGTCTCCACCGGTTTTTCTTCTGCGTTCTTAGCGCTGATAGTGTTTTAGTTGGTCGTTCAGGTGGATGGTATCCGCGTTCTGCTCAAACTTAATGCCCACCAACATGGCAGCGCAGCCAAAGAGCATGAACCCACCCATAAGCCATGGACACCAGGAAGGAAGTCCCGCAAACCAGCCACCCAGCAGCGCCACAGCGACCACACAGACGGTGGCCAAAGCGAGCCAGAGAAGGGAGCGCCCAAAGAGAATGCCACGGGAAAAGTCAACCCTGGCGGGGAGAATCAGCACCTGGGAAAAGGCCAAGACAATGCTCACGAGAAACATTTGAAGCAGCGTCATGAGGGGAAGGGAATCGCCCCCATACACCGCCACCAGAATGCCGGCCAGGAATACCATGGCGGCAAAGTAAAGCCCCATAAAGAATTTGGCATGCATGCCCCAAAGATAAAATGTCTGAAAGCCTTTCATAAAACTACCTCATTTCTGTGTTCCGGCCAGACGCTTGCGCAGCGCGGCGGCAAAATGGCGTGAAATTACAATGCGTTCCTCATTGGACAGCGTGGCTAAGATGCGGCCGGAAAGCTCACTTTGCAGGTGGCGAATGTGCATGAGATTGACCACCATGCTTTTCGAGCAGCGAAACATATGCTCCAATTCCGTTTCCAACTGTGCCAGGCTTAGTTTGGTGGGAAATACCCCCTCTTTGGTATAGAGAAAGACGCTGCGCCCCACATACTCTCCATAGAGCAGCTCTAGAGGGTCGAGGAGAAGACGCCCTTCCTCGGTTTGCACAGGCAGGCGCTGCCCATCGGGTCGTAACAACTGAAGCAGCCGTTCGATCTCGGGCGCCTTGGGGTCACGGCAGCGCAGGGTCAGCTCCGGCTCGGAAATCTCTTCCTGTATCACGTGAAGCTTCAAGCAAAACCCTCCTTTCTGGTTCTATTATAGAAAGTGGACAGGGTGCCCGCAAGTGTCTTTGTGATAAGTGGCATATTTTGTGGTTCAAGTGGCATTTGGGTTAGGATTCCTGAAAAAAGAGACGAAATAAGGCGCCTATGCCCTTGTGATGGTCTAGGAACTTTGTTATAATAAATGTGAATAATTCACCAAGAAATGCGTTATCATCAAGATGAGGATCGTTGTCGTATGAAATTTAAGCAGTGGACATTTGCAAAGCGCGCAGAACAAGCATTTACATACCTGCGCTCACAAGGTGTGCCGCTTCTGGTGGCGGCGGTTTTGTGCTCCCGAGGACTCGATACGCTGGAGCAGGCAACCACCTTTCTTTCGTGGCATCCGAAATTACTGTGTAATCCCATGCAAATGAAGGACATGGATAAAGCTGCCTCCCGCATCCGTCTGGCCCTGGAACGAAACGAGAAGATTGCGGTGTATGGAGACTACGATGTGGATGGCATCACCTCCACCTGCCTGCTGACCCACTATCTCCGCTCACAGGGCGGAACGGTGTGTTACTACATTCCCTGCCGTCTGGAAGAGGGCTATGGCGTCAACCGGGAAGCCATCGATGCACTACACCAAGAAGGGGTCAGCCTCATTATCACCGTGGACTGCGGAATTACCGCCCTGGAAGAAGTGGACTATGCCAAAGGCCTTGGCATCGACATGGTCATCACCGACCACCATGAGTGCAAGGAAGACCTGCCCCAGGCGGTTGCCGTCTTAAACCCCCACCGCCGAGACTGTGAGTATCCCTTTAAAGACCTTGCCGGAGTCGGCGTTGCACTGAAGCTGGTGCTTGCCTTGGCCGGGGAGGAACATACCCGCACCGTGTTGGAGGAATACTCCGATTTGGCCGCTGTGGGTACCGTGGCCGATGTCATGCGCCTTCTGGGAGAAAACCGAACCCTGGTTTGTATCGGCTTAGACCAACTGAAGAACACCCATCGAATTGGCCTTCGTACCCTCATGGAGGAGGCAGGAACCACATCCCATACGCTAAACTCCACCACCGTTGGCTACTGCCTTGCTCCGAGAATCAATGCCGCCGGTCGTATGGGACGAGCTGCCCTGGCTGCTGAGCTCATCTTAACGGATGACCCCTCTGAGGCCGAGCGGCTTTCGCAGGAACTGTGCGAGCTCAATCGGGAGCGGCAAAACGTCGAGCTTACGATCTTCAATGATTGTACGGAGAAGCTCGACCAAGCGGGCCGCCACGACAGCATTGTTTTAGCCGCGGAAGGTTGGCATCAGGGGGTTGTGGGCATCGTGGCCTCGCGCCTGTCTGAGCGCTATGCCTGCCCGGCCTTTATGATTACCCTTCAGGATGGCAAGGGAAAGGGATCCTGCCGCTCGTATGGGGGCTTTAACCTCTTTCAGGCACTGGAAGCTTGTACCGACCTGCTGGAGGGCTATGGAGGCCATGCCCTGGCGGCAGGCTTCACGATTTTAGAGGAACACATTCCGGCGTTCCGGGAGAGAATGGATACCTTGGTCAAAGAGGACACCGGCGGAGAGGAACTAATCTCCACCCTTTTGATCGATGTGGAAGTGCGAAACATCTTCAACCTCAATGTGGAAGAAGTCTCCCAGCTCTCCTTGTTGGAGCCCTATGGAAACGGAAATCCCAAGCCGGTCTTTTCCCTTCTGGGCATGACCATCACCTGTCTCTCAGAAGTCGGCGGTGGCCGCCACCTGAAGATGCGCCTGTGCCGGGATGGTCGCACCTTGGACGCCATCTTTTTCTCCACCACGCGGCTCCAAGCGGGGGTGCAAATCGGAGACGAAGTCGACGTGGCCTTCTTCCCACAGGTCAACGAATTCCGCGGAAGCCGCTCCGTGCAGCTTCACTTGGTTGATCTGCGTCTTTCCAAGGAAGCCGAAGCAGAAGCGCAATGGTATGCTCGCTTTTGCCAGGGGCATGTGATCCCCAAAGGAGAAGCGGGAGACATTATTCCCCAACGGGAAGAGTTTGCCTCTCTTTGGCGCTATTTAGTCAGCTGTGGCGGAGTTGCCGAGGATACGGCGGAACGCATCGCCCAGCAAACGGCTCGCCTATCCCAACTTCCCCCCTCAGTCACTCGAACCAAGATCTGTTTGGACGTGCTGGAGGAATGTGGGCTGGTTCAGCTGGAGCATCGCAACGGTCGCGTCCGCATTCGCAGCCGCGCCAGAGGCGGCGAAAAGATGGATTTGGAACAAACCAATCTCATGCGTCGCCTGCGCAAAATGGCTGGGCAGTAAAAAGGAAAACAGCCCAAGTGGGACAGGGAAAACCACGGGTAATCTTGGAAATGAGCGGATGCGTCCCAAAGTTTCCTTTCCCGCTGGAACGACCTAGCACCACCACCCCCAGCCGTGCGTAAACTATGGAAAAAAAGGAAAGGAGGGAGAGGTATGCTAACGATGGATCAACGATTTGAACGCTTAGAGGAAAAAATTAAAACCTATCTTCCGGCATCGGACACCAAGCGGCTTCGGGACGCCTATGAGTGCGCCACAAAGCAGCACGAAGGCCAGTTGCGAAAGGACGGCTCTCCCTTCATCAGTCATCCCCTGGCCGTTGCCGATCTGGTGGCGGATCTGGGGCTGGATATCGAGTCGGTCATGGCGGCGCTCCTGCACGATTGCGTGGAGGATACGGACATCTCCCATGAGGAACTAAAGCACCTGTTTGGCCCCACCGTTGCCGATCTGGTGGATGGGGTCACGAAGCTGACCCGTGTGCAATACACCTCCAAAGAGGAGGAGCAGGTGGAAAACCTGCGCAAGATGCTCATGGCCATGGCTAAGGACATCCGCGTCATTCTGATTAAAATTTGCGACCGCGTGCACAATATTCGCACCATGGAGTACCAAAGTGAGCGGAAGCAGCGCGAAAAGTCGCTGGAAACCTTGGAAATCTATGCCCCCATTGCCCACCGTCTGGGCATGCAGCGCATGAAGTGGGAGATGGAGGACTTATCTCTTAAGTACCTAGACCCCATTGCCTACCAAGAGATTTCGGAAGAGCTCGCCAAGCAGGCACAGCAAAAAGAGGCCTTTATGCTTGCCACCCAGCATGCCATTCAGGGCAGGCTGGAGGAAGAGGGCATCCGTGGCACCGTGTACGGGCGCATCAAACACATTTATTCCATCTATCGAAAGATGTATATCCAAAATAAAACCCTAAGTGAAATCTTCGATCTGTATGCCTTCCGGGTGATCGTGGACGACATGCCCTCGTGCTATAACGTCCTCGGCGTCATTCACGACATGTATAAGCCCGTCCTGGGCCGGTTTAAGGATTACATTGGCACCCCCAAACCCAATCTGTATCAGTCCTTGCATACCACGGTCATCGGCAGCAGTGGCATGCCCTTTGAAGTGCAGATCCGCACCTGGGAAATGCACCACACGGCAGAGTATGGCGTGGCGGCCCACTGGAAGTATAAGCAGGGTCTGCCCACGGGGCAGGAGGGCGGTGACGACGCCTTTTCCTGGGTGCGTCAACTTCTGGAAAGCCAGCAGGACACCGACGCGGAAGAGTATGTCCGCACGCTTAAGGTGGATCTGTTCGCCGATGAGGTCTTTGTCTTTACACCCCGGGGCGACGTCATTAACCTGCCCGCCGGCGCAACCCCCATTGACTTTGCCTACCACATTCACTCCGCGGTGGGCAATGGAATGGTGGCGGCCAAGGTCAATGGACGCATCGTCAACTTTGACTACCGCTTAAATTCCGGCGAAATTGTGGAAGTCGTCACGTCAAAGACGGCCCGTGGCCCCAGCCGTGACTGGATGAAGCTGGCCAAGAGCAACGAAGCCCGCACTAAGATTCGCCAGTGGTTCAAGCGAGAACGTCGGGAAGAAAACATTGCACATGGCCGAGCCATGTTTGAGTCAGAAATCAAGCATCAGGGGATCAGCATTGCCCTCATTTCCTCGGAAGAGGTTCTGCCCCACGTCCTGAAGAAGCTGCGCTTTGGAGCGTTGGAAGAAATGTATGCCGCCATCGGCTACGGGGGCGCCAGTGCGCAAAAATGCGCCAACCGCGTGAAGGAAGAGTTGGTCCACCTTAACCGCATTCAAACGGAAAAGGTCGCAGAAAAGGCCATGGATCTGCCCCCCACCCACGTGCAGGTGGAGGCAGGCGTTGCCCAGGCAGGAAACCGAAAGAAGAGTACCTCGGGCGTCATTGTCGAGGATATGACCGACTGCATGGTGAAGTTCGCCAAGTGCTGCACCCCGGTTCCCGGGGACGACATTGTGGGCTTTATCACGCGAGGATACGGCGTTTCGGTGCACCGGCAAGATTGCCCCAATGCCATCGCCTCCCGGGCAAAACCCCAGGAAAAAGACCGCTGGATTACCGTCTCTTGGGACGATGCCAGCCAAAACACCTATAAAACGGCTCTGGAGCTGACAGGCAAAGATCGCGATGGCTTAACGCTGGATGTGGCTATGGTGCTGTCTACTGCGAAGATGCGCCTGATTTCTCTTGCAGCCAACAGCCTGCCTGATGGGTACGCCAAGATCAGCGTGGTGCTGGAGGTCAAGGGCAGTGCGGATGTCATTTCCGTCATGAATAAGTTAAATCAAATTTCGGGGGTCTATCAGGTCAGCCGTATGTCCGGCTAAGGGATAAAGATCCGTCCATTTGGGGAGACTTTCCAGTAGATGCAAGGGTGTAGGCATCTTCTTAGAACAAAAAGCGAGGAACGAGAATCATGAATCAAAGTTTTCAGCCCCTTCTTTTCGGTGGCGATATCAACGTATACAGTGTGGCGCGTGCCTTTCATGAGGCCTATGGGGTGCGTTCGGTTTGCTACGGGAAGTTCCCGTCCGGCCCGGCCTATGAGAGCCAAATCATTGACTACCGCCCCTGCCGCGAGATTGAGGATGCGGCGGTGTTCCTAGAAAAGGTATGTGCCGTATCCTCGGAGTTCTCCGACCGGACGGTGATTCTCGTTTCCTGCGGAGACAGCTATGTGAAGTTGGCGGCAGAGGGCAAACCTCAGTTTCCCAAGAACGTCATCGCCCCCTATGTGTCGGGGGAGTTGATTAACACCTTGATTCACAAGGAGCGCTTCTACGAGCTTTGCGACCAGCACGGAATCGACCACCCGGCCACGGTGATTCACCGGGCGGAGATGGGGTATGACTTTGCCATCCCCTTTGGTGCTCCCTATGTGCTCAAGCCCTCCAACGGCGTAGCCTACTGGGAGCACCCTTTCCCGGGGAATGAAAAGGTCTTTATCTGCCGAGATCGTGCCTCTTTGCACGAAACCTTGGACAAGGTGTATGCCTCGGGCTACCCCGACAGCATGATCATTCAAGACTTCATCCCCGGCGACGATACCTTTATGCGGGTGCTCACCAACTACTCCGACCAGAACGGCACCGTAAAGCTCATGTGCCTTGGCCATGTGCTGCTGGAGGAGCATACCCCCCACGGCATCGGCAACCATGCGGTCATTTTGACCGAGAAGAACGAGGCCCTTTCCGAACAGCTCCGAGGCTTTTTGGAGGGCATTGGTTTCTGTGGGTTTTCCAATTTCGACATTAAATACGACCAGCGGGACGGAAAGTTTAAGGTCTTTGAAATCAACTGTCGGCAGGGTCGAAGCAATTACTATGTCACCGGTGCGGGCTATAATATCGCACGCTACCTGGTGGAGGATCTGATTGAGGGCAAGGACTTGCCCCTTTGCATTGCCGATCGGGAAAGCCTTTGGCGCGTGGTTCCCCGCAGGGTGGCCTTTGACTACATTGTGCCGGAGTATCACCCTGCCATGAAGAAACAGATCAAGGCCGGGCAGGAGTCGAATCCGCTCTTCTATGCACCGGACAAGGCTCTCAAGCGGAGGGCACGACTTTATAAGAACCAACTTGGTCATTTTTCCAAGTATCATACGTACTACGAGAAGAAGCGCTAAGGCGCAGCAAACAGACCCTGACAAAGGAGCGTGAAAGGATGCAGGAGGCAAGGCTTGGTATTTTAGGGGGTATGGGGCCTCAGGCCACGCAGATTTTTTATCAGCGCGTGATCGACCGGACGCACGCAGATTGCGACCAGGAGCATGTCCCCACCCTGATCTGGAGCGATACTCAAATTCCCGACCGCACCGCCTGCATTTTAGGTGGCGAAGAGGATCGGGTCTATTCCCGCCTTTTGACTTCGGCCAAGCTGTTGGAGGAGGCCGGATGCAGCGTCATCGCAATTCCCTGCAACACCTCCCACTATTTTGTGGAGCGGCTTGCGGCCTCCGTGCACATTCCCATCCTGAACATGATTAAGGAGACGGTAGCTCGGGTTCGTGAGATGGGAAGGCCCAAGGTGGGCATTCTTGCAACGGACGGAACCGTCCAGATGGGGCTGTACCAAAAAGAATGCCAGGCCGCAGGGCTAAGCTGCCTTGCACCGCCGCCAGACATTCAGCGCCTTGTCATGTCCATCATTTACGATGAAATCAAGCGTGGCGAGCCAGGAAGCCGCGACAAATTCGAACAAATCGACCGTGCCATGCGTGCCCTTGGCTGCGATTGCGTAATTTTGGGCTGCACCGAACTCTCGGTCTATCGAACCTACCACAACCTGCCCGCGTTTTATGTTGACGCGATGGAGGTTCTCTGCGAATGTGCCATCCTCCATTGCGGGAAAAAATTGCGGAATATATAAGGGGTTTCTACTATGAACCGAACTCATCAATTTACCTATGGCGATTACATTCAACTTCTCTCTCGGAACCAGCTTTTGCAAAAGCCGGTGACGATGGGGGATTTTTCACGCTTGGTGTCCCTGGTATCCTGCGATTCCCGCAGTGTGGTGCCCGGCACCTTATTTCTTTGCAAAGGGGCACACTTTTCCGTTTCGTACCTTCAGAACGCGGCCAATGCAGGTGCCTTTGCCTACCTGTCCGAGCAAGAGTACCCCGAGGTGCTGCTTCCCTGCATCTTGGTGACGGACATTCGCGCCGCCATGTCCCTTCTGGCTGACTATTACTACCAATCCCCCAGCCGTTCCCTCTCCGTGGTGGGCATTACCGGAACCAAGGGCAAGTCTTCGACCACCTACTATTTAAAGTATATCTTTGATGAGTATCTGGCCGCCCAGAAAAAGTCCGAGAGTGCCGTCATTTCCTCCATCGATACCTACGACGGCGTGGAGCGGTTTGAGTCCCACCTGACCACGCCCGAGCCGCTGGATTTGCAGCGCCATTTTTACAACGCCGCATCCTCTCACATTGACTACCTCACCATGGAAGTCTCCAGCCAGGCACTCAAGTATGGCAGAGTGCAGGGGACGGCTTTTGCCGCCACGGTGTTCTTAAACATTGGCAACGATCACATCTCCCCCATCGAACATCCTGATTTTGAGGATTATTTTTCGTCCAAACTGCGCATCTTTTCCCAAGGGGCCGTGGCCTGCGTCAACCTAGACTGCGAGCATGCCCAGCGTGCGCTGGAGGCCGCACAGGCACAAAGTCCCCGGGTAATTACCTTCTCGGAGAAAGACCCTACTGCCACGGTATACGCCTCTCAGGTACGCAAAAGCCGGGGCGACATTGTCTTCCGCGTGAAAACGCCCCGGTACAGCCGCGAGTTCCGCCTGACCATGCCCGGCCTTTTCAACGTGCAAAATGCCTTAGCAGCCCTCGCCGTGTGCGAAGGCTTGGGCATCCCCGAGCAATATGCCTATGCAGGCCTCATGAAGGCCCGTGTCCCCGGTCGCATGGAGATCTATACCAATGCCAACGAAGACGTCATTGCCATTGTGGATTACGCACACAATCGTCTTTCCTTCGAAAAACTCTTTGAATCCGTGAAAGCGGAATACCCTGGACGACGCATTGTGACCGTCTTCGGCTGTCCCGGAAAGAAGGCTTTTGATCGCCGGCGCGACTTGGGTGAAATCTCGGGCCGCTATTCCGATCTTGTGGTGATTACGGAAGAGGATGCCGGCGAAGAGCCGGTGGAGAACATTTGCCGCGACATTGCCCAGTGGGTGGAAGCCGAAGGCTGCGATTACTCCATTCAGCCCGACCGTGGCGAAGCCATCCGTCAGGCCATTATGGGCTGTGAGGAACCATCCTTGCTTCTTATCACCGGAAAAGGGGCCGAGACACGGCAAAAACGCGGAACCGAGTATATTGACTGCCCTTCTGATGTAGACTATACCGTACGCTTTTTGCAGGAATACGATAAGCTTCATGGCATGGACGGTATGAGCCGCGTGCGGAGCCTGTTGGAGGTCCTTCCCGTCCTGCGCCGCTATGCCAAGACCACCATGGTGGTCAAATACGGCGGCAGTGCTCTTGGTTCGGATGCCTCACTGAGCATTTTAGAAGACGTGGCAGCACTCCAGTCCGTTGGGGTTCGCGTGGTCTTGGTGCACGGCGGCGGCCCCGACATTTCTGATCTCCTCTCCCGCCTTCACATTGAGAGCCACTTTGAAAACGGTTACCGGGTCACCGATGCCAAGGTATTGGAAGCGGCCGAATTGGCGCTCTCTGCCAAGGTCAACAAGACCATCGTCAGTACTCTGTCCTCTCTGGGGGCAAAGGCCTGCGGCGTCTCCGGACGAGACGGAGCCCTGCTCCTTGCCGTTCCGAAGTCGGAAAGCTTAGGCCGCGTGGGTGAAGTCACCCGGGTGGACGCAAGCTTGCTCACCTGCCTGCTGGACGGCGGCTTCTTGCCGGTGGTGTCCCCCATGGCACAAGGAGCAGACGGAGAGGCCTATAACTGCAATGCCGACGACGTGGCTCGTGCCGTGGCTGAAGCCATGGGAGCGGACAAGCTGGTCTTCTTAACCGATACCAACGGCATTTTGGTGGATCGCAACAACCAAAGCACCCGTGTTCCCAAGATGGATGCCAACCATGCCAGGACCCTGCTGCGAGACGGGCTCATTGCCGGTGGCATGATTCCCAAAACCGAAAACTGCATCCACGCGGTGTCCCACGGGGTATCCGCTGTAACGGTGCTGGATGGACGCATTCCCCACAGTTTGCTTCTGGAAGCCATTTCCGAGCAGTCTATGGGTACGACACTGGAACCATAAGTGCAACAAAGAAAAGGAAGTAACTTGCCTATGTATGACATCATGACGCTCCCGAACGGGGTGCGTATCGTAACCGAGCAGGTGCAGGGGGTGCGCTCCGCTGCCATCGGCATCTGGGTGGGTGCCGGTTCTCGCTATGAAAAGGCCAGTGAGGGCGGAGCCGCTCACTTTATCGAGCATATGCTGTTCAAAGGCACCGAGAAACGCACCGCCGCCGACATCGCGCGCGTGACCGATGCCATTGGTGGGCAGATTAACGCCTTTACCACCAAGGAATGCACCTGCTTTTACGCCCGCGTCTTAGACAGCCATGTGGAGCAGGTCTTGGATATTCTATGGGACATGGTGTATCACTCCCGCTTTGACCAGAAGGATGTAGACACGGAACGGGGCGTGATTTTAGAGGAAATCGGCATGTACCAAGATACCCCCGATGACCTTTGCTCTGAGCGGCTCTTTGCCGCGGTCTATCCGGACTCCTCCTTGGGACGACCCATTTTGGGCAAAGCCGCAACCCTCAAGAATTTAACGGGAGAGGCACTGCGCCAATGGCAGCAGGCGCACTATCGCCCGGAAAATACCGTGGTCTCCCTCTCGGGAAGCTTTTCCCCCCATCTGGTGGATGCACTTTGCGATCGCTTTTCCACCCTTTCCCCCGGCAAAGTGCCACACTATCGGGAAGCCGTCTATACGCCGGCCCTGACCTTGAAGCGCAAAGCCACGGAGCAGAACCACTTGACCCTTGCCTTCCCGGGACTTTCCTATCTTTCGCCCCGCCGATTTGGGTTGCAGCTGCTCTCCTCCATCTTAGGCGGCGGCATGTCCTCCCGCCTCTTCCAAGAGGTGCGGGAAAAGCGTGGCCTCTGCTATTCGGTCTATAGTTACGGGGCAGGGCATGCAGACACCGGAACCTTTAACATCTATACGGCCCTTGGGCGCGAAACCGAGGGCGATGCCCTGAACACCATCGCGGAGGTCATTGATACCTTTGTCGCCAAAGGGCCGGATGAGGAAGAGCTGGACCGTGCCCGTGAACAATCCAAGGCCAATGTTCTCATGGGCATGGAATCCACCCAATCCCGCATGAGCCACATGGGACGTTCGCTACTCTTTGCGGGTGAGATTTTAACGCCGGAGGATATCATTGAGGCCTACGACAGCGTCACCCGGGACGATGTGGTTTCCTTGGCTAAGGATATCTTCCACTTTGACAAAGCATCCCTCTCCGCGGTGGGCAAGGTTTCTCCCAAGGAAACCTACGAAGCCTTCCTGCGGCGTTGAGTGCATCCAACGAAATCAAATCAGGGGGCAAGCCATTGGCTTGCCCCCTCGTATTCGTTCCACGGGTGTTTGATTGGTTTGATTATCGGCATGCAGAGAGATATACCAAGGGGCGGCAAGCCCTTTTCTTAGGGCATTGGAAGCACCACGCCGTCCGTTAGCTTCACAAAGGCCACCTCGGAAAGAGAGATGGGCATCCAGAAATTCCAAGAATACTCTTGGCCCCCACCTCCGGCGGATGGTGCGTTGACGGTTCTGCCATCCTTTAGAATGATAACGGGGTTGACCCCAATAATTTGGCCTTCGGATCGGGGCGTCATGCGGTATTGGCAATGCATGGAGAATTCCGTCAGGGAGAAGGAAGTAATTTCTGCTTCATAGAAACGTTGTGTCCAGAAGTCAAATCCCTGCACCAAGACTGGCTCCTGCACTAGCTCGATCACCTTTCCTTCGTCTTGAAACAGGATGCCAAACTCCCAAGTTCCCTCAATGAGCTGGGACGTTTCTGGAGTTTCCCCAGAGATTTGAAGGTTCTCCAGGCGCAGGGTGCGAACCACTCCATTGTTAAAAGCGTAAGAACGGAACAGGGGAGAATAGGAAAGCATCGTTCGGAGCAAAAAGGGGTAGTGTGCATCCATTGGATTCTCATCCTCTAGGCTGCTTGAGCCGCTCCCAGAACTACTCAATCCCACATCATTGTCATTGAGCAGTAAGCTTTGTCGTTCAAAAGAAAAGGTTTGTCCGGAGCTAAGGGGCTCTGGAAGCTGCACATCCAGCTTATATATGGTGTTGTATCCATTCCCGCACACCGCTTGCAGGGTAACCGTAACGCCGGCATCCTCTGCAACCGCACTGGTAATGGAAGCACTTTCGTGAACGATGCGTTTTTGCTTCTCGGAAAGGGAGGGAGCTCGCTGCTCAAAGTAAGAGACTAGCCAGTCCGTATCATTCTCCAGAGTAGGGATGGCTTGCGCGTGTATCCACCCAATGGAGGCCAGGGAGCCTAGTGCGAAGAGCAAAACCACAAGTCCCGCCAGGACAAGGGGAGAACCGAGGGATTCTCGGGCTGGCTTAGCGTTCTTTGCCATGAGGGTCACTCCTTTCAGCAAACCAGGAAATTATACGGTCAGGTTATTTATTATTGTATAGTACATCTTCCCCAAGCGCAAGTGTTTTGGGAGCATCAACAAAACGCCTTCCCCTCTTTTCCTGGAGTTTGGTTTGTGCTATACTCGAAGGAAGAATCGCTTGTTCTACGAAAACGCAGGGATTCAAGGAAGAATGGAACAAAGGGGTGCTGTTATGTCAGCCGAGATGGAAGCGGAGACCATATCTCTCCCGGAAGAAACGAAAGCCAAAGCCAGGGACTATTTTCGCCAAGGATTAAACTGCGCAGAGTGCGTATTTTTAGCCTTTTACGATACGCATGAAACCAATCTTCCCCGAGAGGCTGTGGGCTTGGCCAGTGGCTTCGGCGGGGGAATCGGACACACGAAACACATTTGCGGGGCCATCAGTGGAGCACTGCTTGCCTTGGGGACGCAAAAAGGCCGATCCAATCCCTTCGCCAAGGAGACGCCACGGGAACGCTCCTTGGAACTGCGAGAGGATGTGTACCCTCGTTTTGCCGATTTGCTGGAGGAAGTGAAGGAGCACTACGGCACCGTTCTCTGTGCCGAACTCACCGCCTCCCATCCCGATTTTGATGCTCCGGCACGCAGACAAAGCTGCGCCGAAATCGTTTCCTACTGTGCCGACCTCTGTGCCCGCCACGCGGAAAAACCCTGATGCAAAACGCCAGCCGCCCACTTGTTTGAAGGAACAAGGGGCGGCATTCTACTTCCCAGGAAATAAATATAAAAAAGTACTTGCCTTCCGGGAACTTTCTTCCAGATAATTTAGTCAAAAATGGTAACAATTCAGCTTCGGTTCTTGAGCTGGTGGCTGATTTGGTGTAAAATACAAATCACCAATATTTAGTAGAACTCATGTTAGATAATGAGCGAGGAGAATAGTATGAAACGCTTACAAAAACTGCTATCGTCCACCATGGCGATTACCCTGGCAGTCACGTGTGCACTCCCGGTGAGCGCATCGGCGGCGAAGTCCTTTAGTGACGTAAAAGGCCACTGGGCAGCAGACTACATTAAAAGCGGTGTCAACCGTGGCTACGTCAATGGATATGAAAACGGCAGCTTTAACCCCAACGGACCGGTCTCCCGAGCAGAGTTTTGCAAGATGATCAACAATGCCATCGGGCTCAAAGGCACGACCAGCATCCAGTTTAAAGACGTATCCAGCAACGATTGGTTCTATAACGAGGTATCCAAGGCGGTTGCCAGCGGCTATATCACAGGCTATGACGACGGAAGCTTCCGGGCCAAAGACAAGATTACTCGCCAAGAGGCCGCCGTTGTGATTTCCCGCATCATTTCCAATGCCAATGGAAAGGATGTTTCGGAGCTCAAGGACGCCGGTTCCATTGCCTCGTGGGCTATGTCCGGTGCCAATGCGGTCTATTCCAAGGGCTACATGGGTGGCGATAACCAGAAAAAGTTCAATCCAAACGGTTATTTAACCCGTGGTGAGGCCGTTAAGATCGTGGAAGGAATTCTGGATGGAGAGGACATTGCCTCCACCGATTCCTATCTTTCCACCAGCAACCAGTCCGCCTATAATAAGGTGTTTACCGGGAACGTGACCATCTCCGCCAACGGGAACACGACTCTGCAAAACTGCCGGGTTCTGGGCACGCTCAATGTAACCGGTGAGTCGACCGTGCGCTTGCAGGACACCATGGTCAATAAGCTGGCGGTAAACGTCAGCTCGGGCAAGACGGAAATCACCGCCTCCGGCAGTTCGGAGGTGCGTCAAGCGGATCTTGCCACCGGCGCAACCCTGACCGAGAACGGAATCTATGGAAAGGGCTTTGAAAAGGTCACTCTGTCCGGCACAAAGCTCAGCAGCCAGGATGTCACGCTCAACGGGGTCTTTACCGAAGTGAATCTGAATGCCACCAGTAACCTTACCCTGCGCTCGGGAACCATCAGCAACTTCCGCCTGGCATCCAATGCCTCCGGCAGCAAGATCAACCTGCTCTCCGGCACGCGGGTGGAGAGCGCCGAGCTCAATGGCAGGGGCGACTTTACCGGAACCGGTATCATTCAGTATGCCACGCTGAAGAATACAGGATCCACCTTTGAAACCCAGCCCTTGCGCATGGACGGCAACACCGCACTGATGCCCACCATTTCGCCCAAGAACGGGGCAAGCGGGGTTTCCGTCAGCCAGAACATTAGCCTGACCTTTAACGAAATTCCCTATACCAGCTCCAATTCTGTGGTCACCACCTCCTATGTGGAAGGTAGCGTGATTGAACTGCGCCGCGACAGTGAGTCGGGCAGCAAGGTATCCTTCGACGCCTCCCTGAGCTCCAATAACCGGGTGATGACCATTGATCCCAGCAGTGATCTCTCCTCCGGCACCCGCTACTATGTCATCGTCAAACCGACCCTGCGAAACAGCCGAGGCGATACCAACGATCGGATGGTCTTTAACTTTACCACCGAAAACGGACTTACCCCCACCGTGTACCCGGCAGACGGATCCAGTAGCATACCCGTCAGCACCGCCCTGCGCTTAGAGTTTGGGGAAAGCGTCTATCAGCCCAATGGCAATAGCTTAAGCAACAGCTATCTGAATAACACAGCTCTGGAACTGCGCACCAACAGCAAGAGCGGACGTTTGGTTTCCATCTCCCCCAGCATTAGCTCGGATCGAAAGACCATTACCATCAGCACCGATGGCAATCTGGCCACCAATACCACCTATTACCTCATTGTCAAGGGTGGAACCATCGCAAACTATAACCGGGATACCCTCTCGGAGCAGGTCTATTCCTTTACCACGGCATCCTCTTCTACCTTAGTTCCCTCCATGACCCCCTCTCCCGGCTCCACAAAGGTAAGCACCGGAACGGATCTGGTGTTGGACTTTGATACGACCATCTATACTGCCTCGGGAGGCACCATGTCGGCCTCCTATCTGGAGGACAGCGTCTTTACCTTGCGCCGGGATAGTGCCTCCGGCAGTGCCACCTCCTTCCAGGCCTCCATCAATTCCTCCAAGACCAGCGTTACCCTAACTCCGGAGAGCACGCTGCGCGCCAACACCACCTATTACCTGGTGATGTCCGATGGTTCCCTTTCCAATGGCAGCAGCTCCAATCGTCGTTACAACGACCGGCTGGTTCTGTCCTTTACCACCGGAACCTCGGACACCCAGGGCGATCTTGCCCCCACCCCCAACCCAGCCAATGGGGAAACGGGCGTATCCGTGGACAGCGATATCACCTTAACCTTTGACTCTGCCATCTATCGAGCCGGCTCCTCCTCCAGCAGCATCTCCAGTACCTATCTGGAAAACGAGGTGCTTGAGCTGCGTTCCGGCTCCTCCAGCGGATCGACGGTGAACTTCTCGGCGGATATGACCACCTCACGGAAGATCACCATCACGCCCTCCCGCTCCCTGTCCAACAATACCCGCTACTATGTCATTGTGAAGTCCGGCTCCATTCAAAATTCGTCCGGACTGAGAAACAGTAAGTTCACAAGCTACTTTACCTGCGGGAGCACCGCAGCCCTCCTTTCGCCCAGCATCAGCCCGGAGGATGGCAGCAGCGGCGTTTCGCCCACCACGAACATTACCATCTCCTTTGGGGAAGATATCTACGACAACAGCAACAGCCGTCTAACCAATAACAGTGCCTCCTACACCTATGTCACGAAATATGGTGTGGAGCTGCGGGTCGGCAGCGAAAGCGGAAATCTGGTTCCCTTCTCCACCACCAGCATTAGCAGCAATCGCCGCATTACCATCGCCCCGAACAGTAGCCTCAACAATGGATCAACCTACTACGTGATCCTAAAGGAAGGCTACTTCCGCAACAGCGCAGGGCAGAGCAATAAGCGTCAGGTGTACCGCTTTACGGTGGGAAGTGGCCTGACCACCAGCACCAGCCCCAGCAATGGGCAAACGGGCGTGTCTCGCAGCTCCTCCATCGTGCTTTACTTCAATGAGTCCATTACCGATACCTACGGCAATAGCATTACAAACTCCTATGTGAAAAGCAATCTTTCCATCAGCCCCAGTATCGACTATACCGCTTCGCTGTCCAATAGCAGTCGTACCCTCACCATTACTCCACAAAACGCCCTGGAAGCAAATCGCACCTATACCGTTAGCCTCCCCGCAAACCGGGTGCTTGGCAGCAGTGGATACCGCAACAGTGCCATTTCCTTCTCCTTCACCACCAATTCCACCGCCTTGGTGCCCACGGTCAGCCCCGCAAGTGGTAGTACCAACGTATCCCCCAACCCCACAATTACCCTTGCCTTTGGGGAAACGCTCTATAACCCAAACATGGGTCTACTCACGGACGGGGACGTGAAAAACGCCATTGAGCTGCGCCAAGGTGGAACCAACGGTACCCTCACCAATTATACGGCCAGCGTGTCCGGCAATCGCACCATCACCCTGACCCCCAGTAGCACCCTAGAGCGCGGCACAAGCTATTACGTCATTCTAAAGGGCTCGTCCATTGCCAATAGCTCCCGCCTGCTGAATTCCTATCAATATTTCTACTTTACCACCCAGGTTCCCACCAACATTCCTGCCCCCAGCATGAGCTTCGGAGGGGTAAGACCCAACGGCACACAAGACGTGACGATCACCTTCTCCACGGCGGTCTATCAAGTTGACAAGACGCCCATCAGCGATGTCTACCTTCGAAACAACTTTAAGCTAAAAGCGGGTGGCGTAGAACTGACACCCACCAATGCCTCGATTTCCTCCGATTATCGAACCATTACCCTAAGCTATCCGACGCCCTTAGCCCCCGGCACCAGCTATACCTTGAGCGCGGCGGCCAATGTCCTGTCCGATTCCAGTGGGAACAAAAACTTGGCCATCAACCTGACGCAATCGACTCCGGCTCCCGTGGTGAACCTCATCCAAAAGAGCCTGGGAAAAACATCGGCAAGCATACAGGTGGACTACGATTACCCACTCACCTTTACCGTTAGTGGAACTCGGACCGATCCAAACGGATCGGGCAATCCTCCCATCCTCTCCTCCTCCGGTATTCTGACCCCCAATGACGCCAGTGGATCCTTTGACTTGGCGTTGACGGGATTAAGCGAAGGCACCTCTTATACGGTGATCGTGGAATATACCTATGGAGCCCAAAGTACTCCCGTTCGAAAGACCATTAACGTAACGACCGAAGTCACCTCTACCGTTTCCACCCTCTCGGGTCTGCGCGTCAAGGATGCTGAATTTACCCATCATATTCCCCTGATTGCCAGCGCCTCGGATGTGACGGTCACTCCTGGCTCAGTGACCATTTATCCCACCGCAAGCGCCGGAAGCAAAGCCACCATTACGGTCAATGAAGAAGTGGTGAGCAGTGGAGCAAGCAAGGTGATTACCGTTACGGATTCTCCAGTCATAGTAACCATTGTGGTGACGGCGGAAGACAACAAGAGCACAACCACCTATACTTTAAATCTCATCCCCCGAGTGCAGCCCACGGATCCAAACCCGCCGCAAGTAACGAACCCCTAACTCGCCCCATAGTAGAAAAAAAGAGCTCCACCGAGGAATCGGTGGGGCTCTTTTGCAGGAGATAGGAAAGCTTCCTGCAAAAAAAGTAGAAAAATCATCCAATCTTATCAAAAAACTATTGCAGAGAAGGCGGTTTCACGCTATGATAAAAATACTAAGCTCCTTGGCCCAAGATGCATGACATTTGGTCAAAATGACCAGGGAAGCAAAGGGAGACCCTTGTGGTTTTTTGACATTGCCTCGACGTGCCAATGCTGCCAACGCATCCTTTCAACTCCAACTTGCGGCAGGGGGAAGTCACCTCTTCGAAAGAAGCCAAGCCCCCTGCCGCATTCCCCCCCTTTTGTGACGGATAGAAATGGAGGAAGATATCATGTCCAAAATGAAACTCAGTGTTCTGTACTTAGGAAAAATTGAATGCCAGCGGCTCCACTTGGTTGCCTGTCCGGAGGAAGAAACCATGATCCAATCCCCCATGGTTTCAGTGCTGATTCAGCACCCGACGCTAGGCACCCTTCTTTATGACACGGGAAACACCCCCTTTTATAACAGCGTGTATGGAGAAGAGATCCGAAAGACCTATCCGATTACGGAGTTCATCTCCATTGAAGATGCCCTGGCAGAAAAGGGCCTGAGGCCCTCGGACATAGACGGAATCATTCTCTCCCATTTGCATTTTGACCATGTGGGTGGCTTGCAGTACTTTGCCGGCACGAAGGCACTTCAGAACGTGATGGTGGCGGCAGAGGAACTTAAAAACGCGTACTACTGCGTAATGACGGGCACGGCCGGGGCTTATGTGAAATCGCTCTTTGATTTGCCGGAAATTCGCTTTGTCCCCATTCAAGAGGACATCAGTCTTGCACAGGACATACACCTGTTCCTCCAAGCATCCCACACCCCCGCCGTCCTTGGTCTTCGCTTAGAGCTGGAGCAGGAAGGCTGCATCATTGCCACCAGCGATACCATTTACACGCAAGACAGTTATGAGCAACGGATTCCACCCGGTGGCAGTATCAACAAAACCCCCGAGGAATTTTTTGAAAACTTGGATCGAATTCAGGCTATGCAACAGGAATATCAGGCTACGTTACTCTTTGGGCACGATTTTGAGCAAGTAAAGCGCCTGGCTGCTCGAGGTTTTTTGGTTTAATTTGAAACAAAGTTTCAAAGTTACTTAAGATTTTATGGAAATCTTTCGATATATAAGCAGAATATCATCGAAAGATGGATTTCATGGGAGGGATGTTAACATGGCAGCAAAAACCAAGGTGGAAAAGACCACCAAAACAAAGAAGAGCATTGTCAAGTCATTATCTAGGCAAGTCATTTTGATTCTCTTGGCGATTATCCTTGTACTTTCCTCAATCTCAGTCTATTTTATCCGCAAATCCACCGAGCAGGCGCTCGAAGTAACCATGAACGAAACCACGAAGCTCATTGCCGACAAAATCTCGAGCAAGATTGTTAGCTTAGGAACCACGGCCAACACCATGTTGGAAGAGTACGTTCGATTAGGAGTTTCCGACCCAGCCCAAGTGAAGGCATTTGTGGCGGACTATAATAAAGATCTGGGCTTTTTAAGCATGGACATTGTGGACTCCTCCTTGCGTTCCCTTACCACCGGTGGCCAATACCCCGCAGACAGCGCTGTGGGCAAGGGCGGGGATAACGTGTATGTCAGCGATCCCGTAGTCATGGACGACGGAAAAAACATGTATTTTGATTTTGTGTATCCGGCACAGGGCTATCGTGTGTACATTCAGGTGCCCTACGATATGTTTGAAACGATCATCAAATCGGTGCAGCTGGGTGAAAGCGGCAGTACTTATGTGATCAACAAGCAGGGCTATACCATTCTGCACAAGGCCAAAGACGGCGTTCTTGCACACGAAAATACGGTGGAGGATGCCAAGAAGGATCCTGAGCTGAAGAAGCTGGCCGTCATTGAATCCAAAATGGTAAAGGGAGAGGCCGGCTTTGGCTACTACGCCTACAACCATGTCAATAAGTTTGGCTCCTATGCTCCGGTTCCGGGAACCGATGGCTGGTCTGTGAACGTAACGGGCCGTGAGTCTGAATTTATGGGCGCTGTGCAGACCTCTATCTTCATCCTGATTGGGATGAGCGTGGTGTTCTTTGTCTTGGTTGCGGCCATCCTTCGCATCAGCATGAAGCGCATCACTCAACCCCTCGAGAAGATCTCTGGAGCCATTGATAACATTTATCAGGGTGACCTGAACGTGGAGTTACAGGTGGAACGGGAAGATGAGATCGGGCTCATGTCGCAGCAACTCAACGGAATGGTGGACATTTTCCGCACCTTGATCCGTGACATTTCCCGCGTTCTTTCTGCGGTGTCCAACAAGAACCTGGATGTCGCAACCAGTGCAGAATACCCCGGTGAATTTAACACCATCAACACCTCCCTCGCCACCATTGTCGAGGATCTGAACATGGTCATTCGCCAGTTCGATACCGCCTCTTCCCAGGTGCGCTTGGGAGCAGAACAGGTCTCCGCCGGAGCACAGACCTTGGCACAAGGAGCCACTGAGCAGGCCAGTTCCATCGAGGAACTTTCCTCCACCATTGAAATGGTTGCCGATCAGATCAAGTCCTCTGCAGACGATGCCGGCCTGGGCAATCAAAAGGTCACGCAGGTCAGTCGTGAGTTACAGCAGTGCAACCAAAAGATGCAGGAAATGGTCTCCGCTATGGGACTCATCAACAATACCTCCAATGAGATTGGAAAGATCATCAAGACCATTGAAGACATTGCCTTCCAGACCAACATTCTGGCTCTCAACGCAGCGGTAGAAGCTGCCCGGGCCGGAGCAGCCGGTAAGGGCTTCGCGGTGGTTGCCGATGAAGTGAGAAACCTGGCCTCCAAGTCAGCGCAAGCGGCCAGCAACACCACGGCCCTCATTCAGAAATCGCTGGAAGCCGTGCAGAATGGTACCAGCGTGGTGAATGCAACGGCGGATTCCCTCTATCAGGCCGTCAACATGGCCGACGAGGTCACCGCCTTGGTGCGCAAGATTTCGGATTCCGCCAGCGAGCAGTCAGCCTCCATTGAGCAGATTAGCTTGGGCATTGCCCAGATTTCTGCGGTGGTGCAGACCAACTCCGCCACCAGCGAAGAGAGCGCCGCTTCCTCGGAAGAGCTTTCCGCACAGGCAGAGATTCTTGCCGGCCAGATCGAGGCCTTCACCTTGAAAAAGGTCTCGAACAAAGGGAAAGCAAAGGTAGACCATTACGCAGAAGCCGTGCATTAATCCCATCCCTTAACACACATAAAAAACCGACTGCAGCCATTGCAGTCGGTTTTTTTGCATGTTTTGTGCAATCCATGGGCAGAAACGACACAGAGTTCTTTGCGTTGGAATATTCTAAAGTAATGAATTTTGAAGGGAGGGTTCGCCGGAATTGCCTGGTTTCCGGCGCCATCGTACATGGAACACATAAACCAACCCGTGGCCCCTCTGCCCAATCCCGGAGAGGGCGGCCCCGTGAACTCGGGAGAAGCGTATCCGGTCATTCCTCTTCCGAACCCGGGAGAAGGTGGCCCGGTGGATTCTGGGGACGTTCCCGTGCCTCCCCTACCCAATCCCGGGGAGAGCGGCCCGGTGGCCAATCCCACCCCCCGCACCAGCGTGCGCTTCTTGAACGCGGCATACGGATATAAGCCCTTTCGCATCCTCATCAATCAACGACTTGCCGTTCGCCTGCTTCACTATGGCGGGATTACCAGCCATGGGCACATCGGGGCCGGTTACCAAACCATCACCATCACGGGGACCGATGGGTACATCTACATCCAAAAATCACTGCCCTTCGAACATAATACCCCTTATACCGTGGCCATCATCAACACGGCCAGTGGGCTTGACCTTGTCCAGATTCCGGACACCTCCTTGGCACCCAGCCATCATTTTTCCAACTTCCGCGTGAGTAACCTGGCCTTTTACAGCAATCCGGTGGATGTCCTCTTGCGGGATGGACGGGTGGTCTATGCGGATGTTCGCTTTAAGGAAACGACCAGCTACAAGAGAATTCGCCCTGGCTTTTACCAGTTTGTATTTGCGGAAACCAATTTTGTTCCCATGCCGGTTTGGCAGGACATTGAAACCATGGAAACCGAGTTAATGCAAACCGCACCCCCAGTGGAGGAATTGGCGGTCTTAGACTTGCGAGTGCAACGGGGGGTATCGTACACCATCTTTTTGCTCAGCACCGGCCCATCCTACGGATTGCTGCAAACCTTGGTGGTGGCAGATTAACGTAACTTAGGGTAACTAGAAGGGCACAGCCTTCGCTGTGCCCTTCTAGTTTTGGAAACGGCCGCCTTCCTTACCATTCACGCTTGTGGTAGTTCTGTAAGGAACACAAAACAGAGATGGCGATGAAGAGCATCCACCCCAGAAGACAGAAGAGAATCAGTGGCAAGGGATTCTGTGACACTTGATTGCCTAAATTGATGAAATAGTCAAGTAGGCCACGCTCTTGAGCCATTCGAAACAGCCCGAAGAGAGCCGCGGGGACAACGATGAGCGGGAGGAACACAAGCAGCTTCGCCTTGGTATAGCCAAGCTTAAAGTAGAAGGGCATTTGAATGGCTTCCACCAGCGTAAAGAGGAAAAAGCAGCCCACTATGGCAGCAGCGGTCTCCCCCAGGATAAAGTCTTGCCGGAGCACCAAAGCGGTCAAAAAGGTAAAGAGAAAGGCAATCACTCCACTGCCAAGGTTGATGAGGAAGGCAAAGAGATAGCGCCCAAACACCAGATTTTTCTTCTGCAGAGGGAGGGAAGCGTACAGAAGATCAATCTTGGTTTTCTCCCCAATGGCAAAGGGATATGCGGTATAGAAGAGGCCATACATCATGAGAATGCCGATGGAAAAGCTGCTGGTTCCATTCATGTAGCAAAGAACGAAGGCGATCAAGAGAAAAAAGCCCAATTGGCGAATGCCCAGATACTGTTGAATCGTTAAAAAGTCCAGTCGGGCGACCCGAAGCGTCTGTGTCATAGCGAAGACCCCTCCTTATTCACGTGCACCATAATGTCATCCAGTGTGCAGGGTTCGGTCACCACGCCCTGTGGCAGGAGCCGAAGGTCACGACAGGAGAGCATGCCCTCAAAGCCAACGCTATGCTCCCGCAACCCCAGAAGCTTCTCCCGTAGGGCGGAAGTTAAGTCAGAAGCGCCGCCGCGCACCATGCAATAGCTTTCTAACAGGGCATCCTTTTCTCCGGTAAACACCAAACGCCCTTTCTGCAAAAAGGTGATATAGTCTGCAATCTTTTCCAGATCCGAGGTGATGTGTGTGGAAAACAAAATGGCATGCTCCTCGTCACACACGAAGTCCCGGAGGATATCCATTAGCTCATCCCGGGCAACCGGGTCCAGGCCAGAGGTTGGCTCATCCAGCAGTAAGAGCCTTGCTCCATGGGACAGGGCCACGGCCAGCATGAGCTTAATCTCCATGCCCCGGGAAAGCTCCTTGACCTTTTTTCTTGGATCTAAAGAAAAGCGTGATAGGCAATCCCGGTACTGAGCTGAATCCCAACGGGAGTAAAAGGGAGAAAGGGCCCGCTCAACCCCAAGTAGAGTCCAATCCTCCACGTAAAAGGGAGAGTCCATTACCACGCCAATGGATTCTTTCTGCTGTGTTTGGCTTCCGTCAAACTCCTCCCCAAACAGGTGAATCGTCCCTGCATTTTTCTGAATCATTCCGAGCAGAGCCTTTATGGTCGTGGTTTTACCGGCTCCGTTTGGGCCGATGAAGCCCATGATAGAACCGCCCGGAATGGAAAAACTAAGCTCCTGCAGAGAAAACAGGGGATAATCCTTGCAAAGGCCCCTCACCTCCAGTACATTAGCCATAACTGTCCTCCTTTAAAAGTAACGAAAAAACCTCTTGCACTTCCTCCCGGCTAAGGCCCGCCTGAAGGCCCGACCCAATGCCGGCAGATAGCTGGGCTTCCATCTCCCTAAGTGCCTGCTCCCGCAGCAGTTGCGTATCCTGGGGCAGGACAAAAAACCCCTTCCCGGGTAC
Organism: [Clostridium] viride DSM 6836; assembly: GCA_000620945.1. Lineage (GTDB taxonomy): Bacteria > Bacillota > Clostridia > Oscillospirales > Oscillospiraceae > Evtepia > Evtepia viridis. The sequence goes on from JHZO01000005.1 coordinate 102,337, forward strand.
ACTGGTTAAAAAGCCTTCCTGCTCTAAATCCGCATAGGCGCGACTGGTAGTAATCACACTGATTTTCAAATCCCGCGCCAACTGACGGATGGACGGCAGCGTTTCCCCTTCCAGGAGTTCCCCAGCATAGATGGACGCTTTGACCTGCTCTTTGATTTGCTCGTAGATGGGAACCCCAGCGGTGTTGCGAATCACCAGCTTCAAGACATCACCTCGTTCATACTGTATATATTCACTATGGACAGTATAGACGCAAGACGCTTCTCTGTCAAGAGGGGTGTGGAAAAAAGATTGCGAAACGGGCATGGCTATGATACTGTAACAGAAATGAGGGCGCCATGGCCCAGCAAACGACGGGGACATGGCGCACGACAAACCAATAGAATAAGGGGCAAAGCCGATGGAATTTGATTTTTCCTACCAGAACCCGACACGCATTCACTTTGGCAAACAGGCACTCAGCAAGCTACCGGAGGAGCTTTCCTACTTTGGGAAGCAGGTCCTGCTGGTCTACGGGACAGGCTCCCTCAAACGAACAGGTCTGTATGACACCATCCGGAAAATCTTAAAGGATGCCGGAAAGACGGTGTGTGAGCTTTCCGGGATCACGTCAAACCCCACGGCGGACAAGGTGTATGAGGGAATTGAACTGGCCCGGCAGCAACAGCCGGATCTCATCCTCGCCGTGGGCGGGGGTTCCGTGCTGGACTGCGCCAAGGTGGTGGCGGCCGGGGCCCTGTATGAGGGCGACTTTTACGAGCACTTTTTTGTAAAGCGAGCCCAGGCCGACCACGCGATTCCCTTGGGAACCGTCCTCACCATGGCAGGAACCGGTTCGGAGATGAACGGCAATGCAGTCATCACCCACACGGAACGCCGCCGGAAAAGCGGCATGTTCTCTGAATGCGTCTATCCGGTCTTTTCGATTCTGAATCCTGAGCTGACCTACACGGTACCCAAAGAGCAGATGGTCAGCGGTATCTGCGATATCCTGAGCCATATCCTAGAGGTCTACATGAGTCCGTCCGACGAAGACAACCTCTCCGACGATCTGGCCGAGGCCATGATGCGAAACCTCATTCGCTCGGCCTACCGTGCCATCGAAAATCCTTTGGACTACACCGCCCGGGCCAACATTATGTGGGGTGCCACCGTAGCCCTCAACGGCTTGCTGGAAGCAAGCAAGCAGCAAGACTGGATGGTGCATCAAATTGAGCATCAAATCGGTGCTTATACGGATTGTCCCCATGGATTGGGCCTGGCAGCCGTGTCCGCCAATTACTATCGTTTGCTGCTTCCCTATGCCCCCTGGCGCTTTGCGCGCTTTGCCCAAAACGTTTGGGGCATCGACCCCCAGGGTAAGACCCAGGAGGAGCTGGGAGAGCTGGGCATTGGGGCCATGGAGGACTTTTTCCGCGCACTGGGCGCACCGGTCTCCCTGCGAGAGCTTGGTTTGGACGAACGCGCTCCCTTGGATGCCATTGCGGATTCCTGCCGCCTGCTCCCCGGAAGCTATCACCGGGTGACCCATGCCGAGCTTCGAGCGCTCCTGCGGAAGACGCTCTAACGGTGAACCAATTACGCATACCCAAACGCAGAAAGGAAGAACGAAACCAATGGGCGCTCTGGAAGGACTGAAGATATTGGACTTTTCCACCCTGCTCCCGGGGCCATTTGCCTCGCTGATGCTGGCCGATCAAGGGGCCCAGGTGCTCAAGATTAGCGCGGCATCGCGAAAGGATTTGGTGGCAGAGTATCCTCCTTTTCTCGAAGACGGTGACACCTCCGCCAACCAAGCTTGGCTTGGACGCAACAAACGGACGATGTTTTTAAATCTCAAAACGCCCCAGGGGGTGGAGATTGTGAAAAAACTCGTCCGTGAATACGATATCGTGTTAGAGCAGTTTCGGCCGGGGGTCATGGATCAGCTTGGGGTAGGGTATGAGGCTTTAAAACAGGAAAACCCACGGCTGATCTACTGCGCCCTTACGGGGTATGGGCAAACTGGCCCACTGGCAAAGACAGCCGGCCATGATATCAACTACCTATCCCGCAGTGGCAACATGTCCTTTGCCGGGCGGCAGGACACCGGCCCGGTGCTGACCAGCATGCAGATTGCTGATGTGGCCGTGGGCTCCCTGCATTCCGTGGTGGGCATCTTGGCAGCGGTCTATTAACGGGAGAAGACCGGTCTGGGGCAGTTTGTGGATGTTTCCATGTACGATGGGCTCATCCCCTTTAACGGGATGGACGGGGCTGCCTTTCTGGCAAGCGGAGTGGAGCCCAAGCGGGAAGGAGAACGCCTCAACGGCGGCTGCCTCTATGACTTTTATGAAACCAAGGATGGGGAATATCTTTCGGTGGGAGCGCTGGAACCCCAGTTCTGGCGGGCCTTCTGCCTCTGCATCCATCGGCCGGACTTCATCGAGAAAACGGTCTTCCCCGAAGAGGTGGACACCGTAAAGGACGAAGTAAGGCACATCCTGAAGCAGAAAACCCGCCGCCAGTGGGAGGAGATCTTCCGTGGAAAGGACGTCTGCGTGGAACCGGTGCTGTCCCTTCGGGAAGCCCTCCTGGAAGACCCCCATTGCCGCGCCCGGAACATGGTGGTTCCCGTTCCCCTTCCGCTCTCTCCCCAGCGCACCGTGTTGCAACTGGGAAGTCCGATGAAGTTATCCGCCTGTCCCATCGAGTATCGGCACGCAGGCTATCCCTTAGGGTATCATACTACAGAGGTGCTGGAGCACCTGGGTTACAGTTCCCGGGAAATGATGGATATGCGCGGGCGGGGAGTGTTCGATTAGAAGGAACCCAATGTGTGAGCAGTTGGGGAAGTTCCTCAGCCGGAAGACCCAGCACCAACAGAAGACCCACCCGGAACAGGAGCGATAGGGCGGATTCGTTCTGCCGCAACGATAGTTGCAGCTCCTGCCGTTCCACAATTCCTCCCGAGAGTGTGGGAAGTTCGCGCAGTATGGCCAAGGAGACGGCGGTATGGTCCAAACTGGAGATGGTCAAACTATCCTTATGGGATCCGCCATAGCTCATGACGCAAGAGGCCATGCAGTGGCGCAGCAAAGAAACCTCTGTCCCCGGAAGCAGAAGAAGCCGACACGGGGGAAGCGGAGCGGCAATCTCGGTCGTTGCGGTGGGAGCAATCGCCAAAAGTTCAAACTCCTCCGCTGCCAGGAGCTGAATGGCAGCCGGCAGCTCTACAAAGCGATGCTGCTCCCGCATTCTGCGCGGAAGCCTCGCAATCACTGGTTCCAGTTCTGCTGCTCGAATGCCCCAAAGACCCACTGTTTTCACAAACATCCCCCGTTTTTCGCATGCGCGTGTGGCGCATCCGGTTTTTTGAGTTATCTTAGCCAAAAGACGGGAAAGTATGCAAGGGCGAACTTTGTGAAAAATTCACTTGTCATCTCTCTTTCATTAAGTTATAATATGTGTTTGCGGAAAAATATTAACATTGATCCAATGCTTAAGAAATAGAGGTGCCTGGAAGCAGTGCAGAATCAGAAACTTAGAAACGTGGCGATTATCGCCCACGTCGACCACGGAAAGACAACCTTGGTTGACCAAATGCTCAAGCAAGGCGGTGTATACCGTGAAAATCAGGCGATGGTAGAGCGCGTGATGGACTCCGGCGATTTAGAGCGCGAACGTGGCATTACCATTTTGGCAAAGAATACCGCCATTCAATACGGCGATGTGAAGATCAACATCGTGGACACCCCGGGCCACGCCGATTTTGGCGGCGAGGTGGAGCGTATTTTGAAGATGGTCAACGGAGTCATTCTGTTGGTCGACGCGGCGGAAGGCCCCATGCCACAGACCCGCTTTGTTCTCTCCCGCGCCCTGGAGCTGGGTCATCGCGTCATCGTGGTCATCAATAAAATCGACCGTCCGGACCAGCGCATTGCCGAAGTACAGGACGAAGTCTTGGAGCTTCTCATGGAGCTGGATGCCACCGACGAGCAGCTCGACTCTCCTACCCTGTTCTGCTCTGCCCGTCAGGGCATTGCCTCCCGGGAGCCCGGGGTCTTGGGCGAGGATCTGAAGCCCTTGTTCGAAACGATTCTATCCTACATTCCCGCACCGGAGGCAGACGAGACGGCTCCCTTCCAGATGCTGGTTTCCTCCATTGACTACAACGAGTTTGTGGGCCGAATTGCCATTGGCCGCATTGAGCGCGGCACCGTCCGCCAGAATCAGGAGATTGTGGTGTGCAACTACCATGACCCGGACAGCGTCCAGAAGGCCAAGGCTGTGAACCTCTATCAGTTTGAGGGTCTTGGCAAGGCAGCGGTCACGGAGGCTTCCGCCGGCAACATCATTGCCATGTCGGGCATCGGCGATGTAACCATCGGCGACACCATCTGCACCGCCAGCAATCCGGAACCGCTTCCCTTTGTTCAAATCTCTGCTCCGACCATGGAGATGACCTTCTCCGTCAACGATTCTCCCTTTGCCGGAAAAGAAGGCAAATACGTGACCTCCCGGAACCTGCGTGACCGTCTGATGCGTGAGACCCTCAAAGACGTCTCCCTCCGGGTCACCGATACGGATACCACGGAAGCCTTCAACGTGGCGGGCCGTGGCGAAATGCACCTGTCCATTCTGATCGAGACCATGCGCCGGGAGGGCTATGAATTCCAGGTTTCCCCGCCCCGCGTGCTGTACCGCGAGATCGACGGAGTCTTCTCCGAACCCATGGAGCGTCTGGTGGCCGATGTGCCCGCCGATGCCGTGGGTGCCGTCATTGAAAAGCTTGGCAGCCGTAAGGCCGATATCTTGGAAATGACGCCGGTGGGTTCCCGTATGAAGCTGACCTTCCTGGTTCCGGCCCGTGGCCTCTTTGGTTACCGCAACGAGTTCTTGACGGATACCCGCGGCGAAGGCATTATGGCTTCCGTGTTTGACTCCTATGCTCCCTTCCGCGGTGAGGTGACCCGCCGCAACTCGGGCAGCTTGATCTCCCATGAAACGGGCGAGTCGGTGGCCTACGGCTTGTTTAGCTCCCAGGAGCGTGGTGCCCTTTTCATTCCGGCCGGCGTACCCGTTTATGCGGGCATGGTGGTTGGCGAAACCCCCAAAAGTGAGGATATCACCGTCAACGTATGCCGCAAAAAGCAGCTGACCAATATGCGTGCCTCAGGCAGCGATGATTCCATGCGTCTCATTCCCCACCGCCAGCTGAGTTTGGAACAGTGTCTGGAATTTTTGGCGGATGACGAAATCTTGGAAGTCACCCCCCAAACCTTGCGCCTGCGTAAGCGCATTCTGGATCACAGCCTGCGCATGCGTGCGCAAAAGCGCAAGCCCGAATAACCCAAGCATAAAGACGTGATGAAGCCGCTGTTGCGGCGTGGGGTTTCTACCCTGCGCCTGCCACAGCGGTTTTCTCGTACGAAGAATATTTGGTGGGACAAGACGGAATTCTACAAAAGAAACCTCTTGACGGAATCGAACAAACGTTGTACTATATAATCAAACAAAAGTTCGATTCTTGTCGCAGCTTGACGAAGAGAAGATTGCGTTGGAGGAAGATCTATGGAAACCGTATTTTATCGCATCCGAGCAAACCGACACCAAAGCCCTAAAGTGGTATCCTTTGAGGAATATTGCCGCCAGATGGATGCCAGTGAACCGGAAGAGGGGTCTTCCGTGTTTGAGCAAAGCATCCGCCGTCGGGGAAAGCGGCAAACCTTAGAGCTCATTTGCCTGTGCCTGGAGGCGGGTGTGTGCATTGCTTCACTGGTTTTGGTGCTGGCAACCCTCACCCGCTTGTTTGCCCGATAAGAACGGCATCTGCCGGGAAAGCGTAAAGATTTTCCCGCGCAAGGGGTATATTCACCTGGAAAGAGCGCAAAAATATTCTTTACAGACGACAGGTGCGGTGGTATACTATACCTTGCATGGCTATGCAAACGATACCCCGAACTTGGTTTCAGGATCACGCACATATTGCGGGGCCCACCAACCTGCTACTCGGTACGGGGAAAGAATTGAAAGGTGGACAAAACCATGATCCGTAAGGAAGAAAAGACTGCTGTTATCCAGTCTAACCGCACCCACGAGACCGACACCGGCTCCCCCGAGGTGCAGATCGCGATTCTCACCGCTCGTATTATCGAGCTCACCGAGCATCTGAAGATTCATAAGCACGACAACCACAGCCGTCGTGGCCTTCTGAAGATGGTTGGTAAGCGCCGTAAGATGCTCGATTACCTGCACAAGAAGGACATCGAGCGTTATCGTGCTATTATCGCGAAGCTGGGCATCCGTAAGTAAGAGAAGCGGTCGAAACACCCTCTCCCTGCCCAGCATGTTACAATGCGTTGAAGGAATCAGAAAGGGCGGTGCGAACTTCACCGCCCTTTTTCTTCCATTCAGGCAAGAAACCGTGCACATGCGCCAAGCTCTTTTTAGCAGTTGAACATGCGCTCCAATCGTGGTGCTGGAGCATATTTTCAAGTGCTAAAAGAAAGTGAGCGGCGCTTTGTGCTAGAATGAAAGGAGCACAAGAAATGTCAACCATTATCAGCCGCAAACAATTTACCAACCATAAGATTTACAAGACCGAACTTGCTGGCCGTCCGTTTTCCATCGAGGTCGGTAAGATTGCAGAGCTTGCCAACGCTTCTGCCCTGGTTCGCTACGGCGATACCACCGTGCTCGTAGCCGTTACCGCAGCCGCACGTCCCCGCGACGGAGTCGACTTCTTCCCTCTTTCCGTGGACTTTGAAGAAAAGCTCTATGCCGTGGGCAGAATCCCCGGCTCTTTCATGCGCCGCGAAGGACAGCCTTCCCTGCCTGCCGTTCTGGCCAGCCGTGTTATCGACCGCGCCATTCGTCCCCTCTTCCCCAGTGACTTCCGCAACGATGTTGTGGTGACCTGCACCGTCATGAGCGTGGATTATGACTGCTCTCCCGAGGTTTGCGCCATGATCGGCACCTCCGCCTGCCTGGCCATTTCCGATGTGCCTTGGAATGGTCCCATCGGCTGCCTGGAGGTTGGCTACGTGAATGGCGAAGTCGTCATGAACCCCACCAGAGAGCAGAAGCACAACTCCATCTTAGATCTGACCGTGGCAGCCTCCGCCGAAAAGATCATCATGATCGAAGCCGGCGCCAAGGAACTGCCCGACGATGCCATGTGCGAGGCAATCTTCAAGGCACATGCTGAGATTAAGGCCCAAGTTGACTTTATCCAGCAGATCGTTGCCGAAATCGGCAAGGAAAAGATGAGCTACGATCAGGCGGACTTTAACCATGAGCTGTTTGATAAGATGGTGGCAGCCACCATGGATCAGGCACGTGCCGCCATGGATACCGACGATAAAAACGTGCGAGAGGAGCGTTGGAACGCTCTGATTGACCGTTGGCATGAACTCTTCTTAGAAGAGTACCCGGACATGGATCAGTATCTGGAGGAAATCACCTATAAGTTCCAGAAGAAGATCGTCAAGGCATGGCTCTTAGAGGGTCACCGCGTGGACGGACGAAAGAAGAATGAGATTCGTCCCTTGGATGCCGAGGTTGGCGTTTTGCCCCGGGTGCACGGTTCGGGCCTCTTTACCCGTGGTCAGACCCAGGTGCTCTCCATCTGTACCTTAAACACCCTTTCCGCCAACCAGAAGCTGGACACCATCTGGGAAGAGACGGAAAAGCGTTATATGCACCACTATAACTTCCCCGCCTACTCCGTGGGTGAAGCCCGTGGTGCTCGTTCCACCAACCGCCGCGAAAAGGGCCATGGCGCTCTGGCAGAGCGTGCTCTGGAGGCCGTCATTCCCGCCGTGGAAGACTTCCCCTACGCCATCCGCGTGGTCAGTGAGGTCGTATCTTCCAACGGTTCTACCTCTCAGGGTTCCATCTGCGGCTCCACCCTGGCTCTGATGGACGCTGGTGTTCCCATCACCGCTCCCGTGGCCGGTATCTCCTGCGGCCTGATTCAGGACGGCGATGCCTTCACCACCTTCATCGACATTCAGGGCGTGGAAGATTTCCACGGTGAGATGGACTTTAAGGTTGCCGGCACGAAGAAGGGCATTACCGCCATTCAGATGGATATTAAGAACGACGGTCTGTCTCATGCCATTGTCACCGAGGCCATTGAGACTACCCGTGACGCTCGCTTTGCCATCCTGGATGAGATTATGCTCCCCTGCATTGCCGAGCCCCGCAAGGAAGTGTCTCAGTATGCTCCCAAGATGGTCAAGATGAAGATCGATGTGGATAAGATCCGCGAGGTCATCGGTTCCGGTGGTAAGGTCATTCAGAAGATCAGCGCAGAATCCGGTGCAAAGATTGACATTGAAGACGACGGCACCATCTATATTGCAGCGGAGAATGCAGAAGCCTGCGACGCTGCGAAGCGCATGATCGACGAGATCGTCTTTGTTCCCGAAATCGGGAAGCTCTACTACGGCAAGGTCGTGAGAATCCTCACCTTCGGTGCCTTTGTGGAACTGGCTCCCGGTAAGGACGGCATGGTTCATATCTCGAAGCTGGCGGAAAAGCGCGTCGAGAAGGTCGAAGATGTTGTAAACGTCGGCGACATGGTCTGGGTCAAGGTGACCGAGATTGATGAAAAGGGCCGTGTCAACCTCTCCCTGCGCGATGCACAGCGTGAGCTGAAGGCATTGGAAGCCAAGGAAGAGCGCAACTAAGAGCGATGAATGCAATTTGGAAGGCCGCTGGAGCGGCGGCATGGGGTGCCGTCAGCTTTGGCGGCCTTCTCCCTGTTTTGGACCAGGAGCGACGGCAGAAGATCGAAGACCTTTGCCCCAATCCGGGCGGGGTGTTCGTGGCGGCTTTTTCCTACTTTGCCGGAAGAAGCCCCGGAAACCTCGCACTCTATGCTCGCGGGGAGGACTATCATCGTGTTCTGTTGCGTCGCTTGGAGGGCGTCTGCGCTTCGCTAAAGGCGCGCTATCCTGACCATTGCTTTCTCCCCGGGGCAGACAATTCTCCCATTCCAGAGCAAGGTGCGGCCGTTCTGGCAGGCCTTGGAGAGAAGGGACAGCACAATCTGTTGCTGGTACCGCCTTATGGCTCCTATCTATTTTTAGGAACCATCCTGACGGACCTGCCCTTAGAGACCAGTGTAGGTCGCATCGAAACCGCCTGTTCCCACTGTGGGGCCTGTGGCCGTGCCTGCCCCACCGGGGCCTTGTCGGAGCATGGATTGGAAGCGAGCCGCTGCCTCTCGCACCTCTCCCAGAAAAAAGGAGAGCTAAGCCCTTGGGAGGCCAAAGCGCAGCAACGATCCCCCCTCATCTGGGGCTGCGATCTCTGCCAGGCAGCCTGCCCCTGCAATCGTCACGCGCGAGAGACCGAGCTTCCCGAGTTTCGGGAGAATCTTTTGCACGCTCTTAGCGCAGAAGAGATTAAGGACCTGACCAATCGTCAGTGGAAGGAACGCTATGGGGATCGTGCCTTTTCCTGGCGTGGGCCTTCCGTCCTCCGGAGAAACATTGCCCTCTTGGAAGAAAGAACACAAGAAGATGATGACTAACGCTTGCTAATGGCATAAATCCTGCCGGTTTCGTCCATACTTAGACTAGGTTTCCTCGCAGAAACGAAGAAACGAACGATGAAAAGGCGGTGTTTTTATGCAAGTGCGCGAGCTTATGAACCAAAACGTGATTAGTATTTCACCCGATGAAAGTGTATCCTTAGCAGCTCGGTTGATTTCGCGGCACAACATTGGTGCTTTGCCCGTTTGTGGGGACGATGGCACCCTGCGCGGTGTCGTAACCGACCGTGATATTGTGTTGCGTTGCATTGCGGCCGAGGAGAACCCCAAGGACATGCCCGTGCGAAACATTATGTCGCGGAGCCTGAGTGTGATTGCACCGGAGGATGACGTCCGTGCCGCAACCCACCTCATGTCGGAAAAGCAGATCCGTCGCTTGCCTGTGGTGGAGCGCAACAAAGTGGTTGGAATGCTTTCTCTGGGGGACTTGGCCAAGTGCAACAAGTGCGACATGGAAGCCTCCAAGGCACTCTCCGAAATCTCTGAAAATGTCCATAAACCCTAAGAGCAAGGGAATTCCCCCTTCTAGTAAGGCTGGGTGACACAAAAAAGAACCCCTCCAAATTCGGAGGGGTTCTTTGCAGTTTGGATTGGATTATCGAGCGTATTCAATGGCCTTGACTTCGCGCAGGAGATGAACCTTAATTTGACCGGGGTATTCCATTTCGTCCTCAATGCGCTTGGCAATTTCACGGGCAAGGAGGACCATTTCGTCCTCACTGACCAGCTCGGGCTTCACGATAATGCGGACCTCACGGCCAGCCTGAATGGCAAAGGACTTCTCAACCCCCTGGAAGGAAGAAGTGACTTCTTCCAGCTTTTCCAGGCGCTTGATGTAATTCTCCAGGTTTTCGCGGCGAGCGCCGGGACGTGCCGCCGAGATGGCATCGGCAGCCTGCACGATGCAAGCCACCACGGTTTGTGGCTCTACGTCATTGTGATGAGCGTGAATGGCGTGAATGACGTCCTTGCTTTCCTTGTACTTCCGGGCCAGTTCCACACCGATGGTAACGTGGGAGCCTTCAATCTCATGGTCCACGGCTTTGCCCAGGTCATGGAGCAGACCGGCACGCTTGGCCTGTGCCACATCCGCACCCAGCTCCGCGGCCATGAGACCTGCCAGATGAGACACTTCGATGGAGTGATTGAGCACGTTTTGTCCATAACTGGTGCGGTATCTCTGGCGACCCAACAACTTAATCAGCTCGGGGTGGAGGCCAAGGATGTTGGTTTCAAAGATGGCTCGCTCGCCCTCGGATTTGATGATGGCTTCCACTTCGCGCTTGGCGCTCTCCACCATCTCCTCGATGCGGGCGGGATGGATGCGGCCGTCCAGAATCAGCTTTTCCAGAGCCAGACGGGCAATCTCACGGCGAACCGGATCAAAGCAGGAAACGGTAATGGCCTCGGGGGTATCATCAATGATGAGATCCACGCCGGTCAGCGTCTCCAAGGTGCGAATGTTGCGACCTTCACGGCCAATGATGCGGCCCTTCATTTCGTCGTTGGGCAGGGGAACCACGGAGACGGTAACCTCAGCCACGTGATCGGCAGCACAGCGCTGAATGGCAAGGGAAATGATCTCGCGGGCACGGGTATCGGCATCTTCCTTCAGCTGAGTCTCCACCTCTTTGATCTTCATGGCCGCTTCGTGAGTGACTTCGGTCTGAAGCTTCGAGATCAAGTACTCCTTGGCTTCCTCTGAGGTAAAGCCGGAAAGTCGCTCCAAGACAGCCAGTTGCTCGTCGAGAAGGGCATCGGCCTTGAGCCGAGTTTCTTCCAGTTGAGCCAGCTTTTGGGCGTAGGACTCTTCCTTCTTTTCCATCACGTCGATCTTATGGTCTAAGTTTTCTTCCTTTTGTTGGAGACGACGCTCCTGCTTCTGTAGGTCGGCGCGGCGCTCTTTTACTTCCCGTTCGTACTCGTTCCGCTCGGTCAGAATCTCTTCACGAGCTTCCACCATGGCTTCACGCTTTTTGTTCTCAGCACTCTTAATGGCCTCGTTTAGGATCCGTGTGGCTTCCTCTTCCGCACTGGAAATTTCTTTCTCAGCGACACGCTTTCGATATACAATACCACTGGGAAAGCCTATCAGAAACGCAGCAACAAAAGCTACTACGCCTACTAAAATTAACGGTAACATATCCATATCGTCGGGACACACCTCCATTTCTATATTTCTCGCATAAACCCGAAGGAAACTTCGGCGAAAAAGAAGGGGGAAAGTCTTCTAAATTCCATTTATACTTGATATTTTATTTTATAGCCCGGAGCCCGTCCTGTCAAGAATATTTGCAGTATTTCACCCAAATCGGTGCAATAATTATTCAAAATTTCCGTTGGTTTTGAAGGACACAGGGTTCGGCATGCAAATTAGGAAGAACATTCTCGCATTTTCCCGGCCTAATTTCCGTTTTTTTGCTCGCAAACAGGGCAATTCTTGCATAGGATAAAGCATTGGAACGCAGGGAGGGATTGTCTTGAATTCACAGCAAGACCCAGCAGGCAAGACTAGGGACTTAGAGGAGGCAAACCGATTGTTCGAATCGGTGTGGAAGCGGGTAATCAAGGGATCAGAGCGTTGCCCCATTGTTTTGGATGCACGGTATGAGGACCAAAGGAGCCAAGAAATGACAAGCAGCGAGCCCATTAACCAAGAAATGACAGGAGAAATTACCCAGATGAGGTCGGAATCAAGCGATCTTCCCATACCCCTGTGCTCAGCTGTTGTTGGCAGGCAGGAAGAACAAGGTGAGTTGGACGACTGGGAGGATGACTTTCCGTCCCGCAAGGCAGTTCCCTTTTTCGGCAGTGGAAGTGCGGCTTTTGAAGAACTTCTTCATGACTGCATCCGCCGTGAACTGCACAGCCGGCAAGTATACAAAGTCTTAGGGCAGCGCGCAGGTGGGCCCGCAGCCAAGCACTTTGCCGCCTTGGCAGTCGAAAATTTACGGGCAGCCAAGCGGCTGGGGGCCGCCTGTTTTTTGATTACCGGGGCACAACCCAAGGCTGTGCCCACCGGTCGGATTACGATTTCCTCGTACTTAGGCACGCTCCGCGACCATTTTATCGAGGAGCAGCAAAGCAGCGCCCTCTACTTAGCCGCAGCCGCCGAAAGCCAAGACCCTTGGCTGGTTCGGCTGTTTTCGGAGCTGGCGGAAGAAAAGCTAGAAAATGCCCACCGCATCTATCTTATTGTAGAGATGGCATAAAAACGAAGGGGGTTCCTCCCAAATCCACCAAAGCGAAAGCCTGCGCTTCCGTTTGGGACGATTTGAGAGGAACCCTCTATGGATTCTTAATAGCGGCGAATCACCGAGACGACCTTGCCGATGATTTGGCAGTGCTGGCCGTCAATGGGTTCGTAGTCCGGATTTTCCGGCAAGAGCCAGACATGCCCATCCGATTCGCGGCGAAAGGTTTTAACGGTGGCCTCGTCTTCAAATAGGGCAACCACAATCTCGCCGTTGCGGGCCTCGCTGGTGGGCTTAACCACCACCAGGTCATCGGGAAGGATGCCCGCATGCAACATGGACTCCCCGCGGACACGCAGGGCAAAGCACTCTTCGCCACCCCCATCGGGTTGAAAGGTGAGGTATTCTTCCACATGCTCCTGGGCTAAGATGGGAGAACCGGCGGCAACGTGGCCCAAAACCGGAATTTTACCACGACGAGAGGGCGTATCCGAGCGTAAGGTAATGGATCGGGTTTTGCCTTCCGTTTGCTGAATCAGTCCGGCGGCACGAAGACCCTTTAGATGAAAATGAACGGTAGAGGGGGATTTGAGACCAAGGTGGTCGCCAATCTCCCGCACCGAGGGTGGATAACCAAATTCCTCAGAAAAGGTTTGAACAAAATCATAGATCTGCTTTTGTTTTGCAGTCAGCTTTTGCATCAGGAACCCTCCTTCTTGCTATTCTATGAAAAGTATACCATAGGACGCCTGGCAAGTCAAACAAATGTTCTAAGACCCGCCTTAATACTGGTTCACCCAACCGGAGATCAAGGCGGTGGGAATAAACCAGGAGATTAAAAAGAGGGACAGGCCCATGGGAGTCAGGGCGGTAAAGGCGGCCAGAGACGCAAGGTAGCCGGTGAGCATGACCCCGAGAATCGCGCCAAAGGAGGCAAATCCCGTGCAGATTCTCACGGCAGTCTGCAGCCGTTGTGCGCCAGCCGACGCAGCTGCCACCGGGGCAAGACCCTGCAAGCATAGCAGGGCAAGGAGGGTGGACTCGCGGGGTGCGGGAGCACGGTGCAGTTTCGAGCGTTGGGTAAAGTCTGGAAAGGCCATCTTGTCCCAAGGGAAGTGGAAAAGTTTTTTTAGGATGGAGGGGACAAGGTTAAAATCCAGACCGATGAGCACTGGGGTCACCCGGCTGGAAAGCAAGGAGTCCATAGCCGAGGCAGCATGCTTGTGGAGGGAGTACTCTAACACGAACTGTCCGGCAAAGCTTCCGCCAATGGCGCAGAAGACACCCGTCGGCACGCGAACCCCAACCGGAATGTCCACACCGTGCCGCGCCAGGAAGCTCAGATTCCCCACATAGACCGGTTCTCCGGCCACGTGGGCAGAGATGCCCTCGCTCTCCACATCCAGCTCCGTTGCGGTGACAAAGCTTCCGCCTTCCGTGCGCATAAGCGAATAGAATAGGGAGTCCAGACCACCACCTGCGGCGCGGATAAGGGACGCCGTGACGGAGATAACATAAGTAGGGTTATGCTTTTCAAAGGCTCGATAGCTGGTGAGCTTCACGGAGCCGGGTGGGAACAGATCCGTGGATTCCACCAGGAGTCCACAACCGGCACGGGCTTCGCACACACCACTCCAACCTGCCAAGGCAACCCCCACCTTAGATAGACGCCGAGCCAAATCCCGGAAGGGAAGGGCGAAGCAAAGGGAACCGGACAGCGTAGCCGCAGCCGGGAAGGTGGCGGAAAGGGCCCAGAGAATCAGCTGAGGCTGCTTGGAAACCAGGGCGGGAACGATGGAAACCAGCAACGCGGCGGGCAGAAGCACCAGCGTCAGGCGGCGGAAGCGCTGTTCTGCGCCATCCTCTTCCTGAACCTGAGAACCAAAGCCCGCAATGGAGCCAAAGCGGCGGCGATAAACGCCCTTGCCGTTCCATTGAGAGGGCTCCAAGGTCAAAAGGTCGGGAGCCGCCGCAGAGGAGGCGGTTCGGCAGGTCAGGCGCAGGGCAAGGGTTTTGTTATATCGTCCCCAAAGCTGGAAGGTGAGCACCAAAGCCGAGGGGGCAAACAGGGGCACACTCATGGGCCGCAGGTGGAGGAATAGGAGCAGAAGGCTGTCCGACAGCACAAAGATCGCACCTAAGGCGGCCAAGGTGTGCATACTGGGGCGAAGAAGCATGAGGGCTGACAGGCCTTGCAGCAAAATCGGATACGTAAGCAGCAGGCAGAGGGCAAAGAAGCCCAAGGATATACTCGTGAGCACCATGGGATTATGAATGGCTGCGGGAAGGGGAAGGGATGGAAAGGCCGCAATGGCAGCCAACAACAGCAGGATGAAGGTGCACCCAAAAGCACCCAGGCATTTAAGCCGTAAGCCAGGCAGCTGTTTGGCGTACAGGGAAGCCAGTTCCTTCACCGGAGTATCGGGAGGCTTGGGGAGCTTTGGAAGCGCGGGGAGTTTCAGATGGGGTTTGGAGAGTTTGGGCATCTGAAACGTGGGCTTCTTTTTTATGTTCTCCCGATGATCCTCCACCCAAGCCTTGGCCTTGGAGGCACCCAGTTGCGCCGCCTTTAGCATGGTTTCCGGTTCCGGTGCTTTTGGCGGTGGGGAAAGCTCCTCCGGGCTGCTGCTCGGTGGAGTGAAGGGGATAAGATTGTCGGGGATGGGTGGCTCTTCAGGGCCTTCCTCCGGTGCAGGTTCGGGGACCTCAGCCTCCTCCGGAACTTCCTCCTCCTGGGCGCTTGCGGTGGGGGGGATGAGGGGGACGATCTTCGGGTCTGCCGGTTCGGAACCCGCGGATACGTCCGAATCCGAGGGCTCGGGTTCGGAGCTTTGTTCGGGTGCTTCCACCTCTTCAGAGGTGTTAGGTGTGGAAGACAACGAAGGTTCTTCCGAAGGAGCCGGAGCCGACGACACCGGTTCTTCCAACCAAGAAGAGATTTCTTTTAAAATGGTATCGAGCGAAAGCTCATCCCCACCGGGGACTTGTTTTTCGTCTGACATGGGATCACCTGTTTTCTCCTTGTAAAAATGCGTTTCTTACAAACGCTGACGCACCGCTTCGTAGAGCAAAATGGCGGCAGCGGCACTGGCGTTTAACGAGTTGATCTTTCCGTGCATGGGGATTCGAACCAAAAAGTCGCAATTTTCTCGCACGAGCCGTCCCATCCCGTCGCCCTCGGAACCAATGACGATGGCGGCGGGACCCTTAAGGTCTGCTTCGTACAGGCTGCGGTCACCCGAGGCATCCGCGCCAAAGATCCATAAGCCCTCATCCTTTAATTGCTGTAGCAGGGAGGAAATGTTGGCAACCCGGGCAACGGGCAGGTGGGACACCGCTCCGGCGGAGGTCTTTTGCACAATGGCCGTGATTCCGGCACTTCGGCGTTTGGGAATGATGACGCCGTGGGCTCCGGCACACTCCGCAGTTCGAATGACGGCGCCTAAGTTATGTGGGTCGGTCAGTTCATCACAGACCACTACCAGCGGCGTCTCACCCTTTTCTCGGGCCAAACGCAGAATTTCATCCGGCGTGACGTATTCCTGCACGGCACATAGCGCAATGACCCCTTGGTGGGAGTGGGTGAGGCTCATGCCATCCAACTTGCGGCGGTCGGCATCCACCACCACAATGCCGCGGCTGCGGGCGGTGCTGGCAATGTGGCCCAGAGCGGAATCGGTCTCGCCCTTGAGCAAATAAATTTTATCAATGGTTGTCCCGGTGCGAAGGGCTTCGATGACGGCATTACGTCCTTCGATCACACCGTCCGCAATGGCATCGGAAAGGCCACGGCCGGGACGAGGTTGTTTGTTTTCTTTCATAGTAGCTCCTAGTTTTGGGGCGGCACGCTCGCCGCCATTTTTGAAACAGAATAACACACGATACAGTATAGCACGAAGCGGGTCAAAGAAAAAGGATAATTCGGTTTGAAACGGAAAAAAGAAGTGCTTTCCAAAATTTTCTGCTGTTAAAAGAAAGTTTACAGCCCGATTCTTGCTTTTAAATAGGTGTTATGGTATATTGTTGTACACTTGCAACCGGTGCAAGGGTGCACGACTTTCCAAATGGAGCGATAAGCCAAAGGAAAGTTGCACACAATAAAGCCATAGGATTGATTGCCGTTACTAGGAGGGCGAATCGTTGAGTTCAAACCAGAACAAGAGGCCGGAAGGGCCAAAAAAAAGCAATTTGATTTTTTCGGCTCTTCTCTGGGCCGTCATGCTTACCATTCTATTAAATTTCGCACTTTCTAAGATCAACCAGCAACAGACGGAGGAAATTTCCTATTCGAAGTTTGTGAGTTTGCTGCAAGAAGACAAGGTGGAATCCGTTCGCAGAGAGTCCAACCGCTACCTGATTAAGCTCCGCCCCACAGAGGAGGAGAAGAACCAGGCAAACAACGAGCAAACGGCTCCAGGCACCACCCTTTCTTCTATAGTCAATAAGCCGAAGCAAAAGGTCTTGGTTGCCGCCACAGTCTCCAGCGAGCTGGAGGCACAAAACCTTGTGAAGTTGATGGATGAAAAGAAGGTAGACTTTAGCTATAAGATGCAGGAGGAAGGCTCTTTCTTCCTGGAAGTCTTGATTAGCTATCTCGTCCCGGCCTTGCTGCTGCTGGGCTTTTTCGTCTTTATCATGCGCCGCATGGGCGGTGGCATGGGCGGCATGGGCGGTGTGGGAAAAGCCAACGCCAAGGTCTATGTGGAGCGCACCACCGGAATTACCTTTGCCGACGTGGCCGGACAGGACGAGGCGAAGGAATCCTTGCAGGAAATCATCGACTTTCTTCACAGCCCCAAAAAGTATACCGAAATTGGTGCAAAGCTCCCCAAAGGTGCCTTGCTGGTGGGTTCTCCCGGTACGGGTAAAACTCTGATGGCCAAGGCGGTGGCTGGCGAGGCCGGCGTCCCCTTCTTCTCCATTTCCGGTTCCGACTTTGTGGAAATGTTCGTTGGTGTGGGCGCATCCCGTGTCCGCGATCTCTTTAAGGAAGCCTCTAAGCTTGCCCCCTGCATCATTTTTATTGACGAAATTGACACCATCGGTAAGAGCCGTGATAACCGCATGGGCGGCAACGACGAACGGGAACAGACGCTGAACCAACTTCTAGCCGAGCTGGATGGCTTTGACCCCACCAAGGGCGTCATTGTGCTAGCCGCAACGAACCGCCCCGAGGTGCTGGATAAAGCCCTGCTCCGTCCGGGACGCTTCGACCGTAGAATTACCGTAGATCGCCCGAATTTTGCCGGACGTCTGGCCACCTTGCAGGTGCACACCCGTAAGATTCGTCTGGCGGAAGACGTGGATCTTAAAAAGCTGGCGCAGGCGACTGCCGGCTGCGTGGGTGCGGATTTGGCAAACCTGGTAAACGAAGCCGCTCTGCGTGCGGTACGTATGGGACGCCATGCGGTGAACCAGCGGGATCTGTTGGCCTCTTTTGAACTGGTCATTGCCGGTGCAGAGAAAAAGGGAACCGTACTCACCGAGCGGGAAAAGCGCCTCATTGCCTATCATGAGGTGGGACACGCCCTAGTGGCTGCCTTGCAAAAGGACTCGGAGCCCGTGACCAAGATTACCATCGTTCCCCATACCCAGGGAGCCTTGGGCTATACCATGCAGACCCCAGAGGAAGAGCGCTTCCTCATGGATCGCAACGAGATTTTTGATCGCATCCGGGTGCTTCTGGCCGGCCGTTGCGCCGAGGAACTGATTTTTGATACCCGTACCACCGGTGCAGCCAACGACATTGAACGTGCCACCGACTTGGCCCGCAAAATGGTCACCATGTACGGCATGAGCGATCACTTTGGTATGATGAGCCTTGCCACCATCCAGAATCAGTATCTGGACGGGGCCATGGGACTGACCTGCGCCCAGGCCACTGCGGCCGATATCGATTCGGAGATTCGTTCTACCATTGACCGCTGTCATGATGAGGCGCTGGAACTCCTGACGGAGAATCGGCAAAAGCTGGATGCCATTGCCGAGTATCTGCTCCAGAAGGAGACGATTACCGGTGGCGAGCTGATGGCGATTTTAGAGGATCGTGACCCTTCGGATCTTGCCGAGCCGGAGGAGGAGATTCAGGAGCGGGAGTGGATTTCCCCTCGTCTGCGCGTCCCGGAAGCTGGGGAAACGCCGAACGATGCGAAGGAAGACCTTCCCCCACCCTCGCTGCCTCAGAATCGCAATCGTCGGGATACCCCAGATATCTTTTAACGGAAACGGAGACAAGGACTTCCTTGTCTCCGTTTTTTTGGACAGAAAGCATCCACAAATCTGCCTCTCCCTGTGGAAAACCTGTGGGACTTCCATGCCATTTGAAAATATTTCTTGTCCTATCCAGTCGAAACAGGTACAATGAAACAGCATGTTGTAACTGGGAGGGGATAGAGTGAGAAAAGAGACCTTGGAACGGGCTGCGCGGGCCGCGCTTCCGGTGACGCTTCCGATTTTGGCTGGATTTCTGTTTGTGGGGATTGCGTATGGCATTTTCATGCGCTCACTGGGCTTTTCCGCCTGGTATCCCATTCTGATGAGCATTTTGATTTTTGCCGGTTCCATGCAGTTTGTGGCGGGCAATCTCTTAACGCAACCCTTTGATCCCCTCAATGCCTTGCTCTTAACACTTTTGGTGAACGCAAGGCACATGTTTTACGGCATCGCCATGCTGGAGAAATACCAAAATCTCGGCCCAAAGCGCTGGTACCTGATGTTTGGTCTTTGTGACGAGACTTTTTCCGTCAACGTCAGTGCGGAAGTTCCGGAGGGCGTGGATCGGGGATGGTTTTACTTTTTTGTCACCCTCTTTGACAATTTCTACTGGATTTTGGGAACCACCCTGGGGGCACTCTTTGGCTCCTTCTTGACCTTTGATACCCAAGGGATTCTCTTCGTCATGACGGCACTCTTCCTAGTGATTTTCTCCAATCAGTGGATGCGGGACTCCAATCACATTCCGGCACTGGTTGGACTGGGCATATCGTTCCTTGCCCTCATGCTCTGTGGTGCCGATCGGTTCATCCCAATCTCCATGCTGGGTATCTTGCTGTGCTTGACCGTCCTTCGGCCGTACTTAGAAAAGGAGGGACGCATATGAGTGTTTCCCAGACGCTTCTTACCATTGGACTTGTGATGCTGGGGACGCTTATCACCCGCTACCTTGCCTTTCTTTTATTTCCCGCAGGGCGAAGCACGCCCCCCTATGTGCAGTATTTGGGGAAGGTGTTGCCTGCAGCCGTGTTGGGTATGCTGGTGATCTACTGCTATAAAGGCGTTTCTCTGGGTGGCCCGCTACATGGCCCGCCGGAATGCTTGGCGGGTGCAGTGGTAGTACTGCTGCAATTCTGGAAAAAGAATCTCTTTCTATCGCTGCTGGCAGGAACGGGTCTTTACATGCTTTTGCTGGCGCTTCTTTAAGTCAAAAAACCGTCCTTCCCAGTTGATTGGGAAGGACGGTTTTGTTTATCCGTTGGGTTCGGAGCCGGATGGCTCCAAACTGGGAGTGGGGAGGGCTGCCTCCTTCTTGGCACGCAGCATGGTGGGGAGAATTCCGGATAAGCTGCCTAGGAGGAAAAAGACGATGCCCACCACCATGTTCGTCGTAATGGCTTCGTGTAGAATGACTAGGGCAAACAGCGGCGCAATGATCGGCTTAAAGAAGAAGATCAAGTTGGTCATGTGTGCACCGGCCTTTTCCATGGAGAGCATGTGGAACACATAGCCGGCGGCGCTGTTGATGATACAAATGTAGAGGAAATAGGGCAGCGTTTCCGCATTGATCCCCGCAAAGAAGGGTACGTCGCAGAAAATGGAAAGACCAATGGTCTGATATAGTCCGGCCATGGGGCCAAGGTGTCCCAGCAGGAGCAGGAGTAGCAGCTCCACCCCACCGAATAGAAAGCTCATGCAGGTGACCACGATGCCGCCACATTCCCGCGTCATTCGCTTCCCGAGCACACTGTACGAGGAAAAGAGCAGTGCGCTGAGAATGACTAAAAAGACACTCAGGAGATTGACATTGGTTTCTGGGGCAAAGGGATTGATGATGGCAAGAATGCCGAAGACCTCAAGAACCAAGGCCAGGACATTGTTCCAATGAATAGTCTCACGTAGAATGAGGAAGGCTAAAATGGTCACAAAGATGGGGTTACCGCTGAAGAGCACCGCCACCACATTGGCCTGACCGTAGCTGACCGACAGCTGAAAGAGCACCATGCTCAAGGGGACGCACAAGAGGCCGGTCATGGCAAAGTAGCGCAGGTGAGACCCCGTTAAACGTACGTTCTTCTTGCGAAGAGAAAGGACGGCAAAGGGAATCAGGCACAGGCCACCGATCAAAAAGCGCTCCACGGTAATCTGCATGGGGTGAAACACGCCAGAAACGGCAGGAAGTTTCAGCATGACCTCCATGGTGCTGAAAATCAGGGTGCATAGAACAATGCTAAGGATTCCGATGATCCAATTTTTTCGATTCATGATGGTTCTCCTTGCTTCTCAACCTAAGCGGCGCAGAGATGGTTTGCAGGGCAAAGAAGCATCAATCGCGTCGCTATTTGGAAGCGCGTTGAGACAAAACATGGTCGGCTTCCAAGATGTAGCATACCATAGGCTAGGCGATGGAAGCAAGGGAATTGGAAAGAATTACGGATCCAGCGGGTCAAAGGCCTGCCGTGGAAGGGCATCTGCCAAACCGATGAGCACAGGGGAGAAGCCATCGTCGGCGGGGACTTGATCCATACTTTTCAAGTCCAGCGACTTCGGCGGTGTGATTGGAAGCGACAGGACAAACTCGGAGCCACCCTTGGGTCGGTTGCCTGCAATGATGACGCCACTGTGAAACAGCGCAATGCGATGGGCGAGCCAAAGGTCTAAGCCGGCGCCTTCGTTGGGCCGAGGGAGGCCTGAGGTATGCTGTGGTACAAACAGCTGCAACAGGCGATCTTCCGGGATTCCGGGGCCATTATTCCAGACGGAGAGAATGGCGCGCCCCTGCTTTTGCGTCAGGGAAAGATCCACCGACCCCTCCGGGCCGGCACTTTTCATGGCATTGGAGATGAGCGCCAGAATCAACTGTTCCAGCAGCGGTTTGCTACCCAATATGAATAAAGAGCCCGGCTCGGTATGTAAGGCAATGTTCGGGCCAAGCTCGCCTTTGCGAAAGCATAGCTCTGTGGATATGGAGCGGACTAGGCTTCCCAAATCCATGGTTTGTTGAGGATATTCCAGTTCCCAGTCATTGACCGACAGCTCCATCTGTTTGGCCAAACGCAAAATTCGATAGATCGCCTGGGTTTGAATGGAAAGCAAGGTGTGGTAGTCCGAGAATTCGTTTTCTTTGGATAGCAAATCAGCTAATTGCTCTGTCGTGACCGCGAGATTGGACAAGTGGCCTCGAAGACGGGCGGGAATGGAAGCAGGAAAGGTTTGCGGATCTGTTTCACGCTGTGGACGTAACATAATAAGACGGTGTG
Source organism: [Clostridium] viride DSM 6836 (assembly GCA_000620945.1). Lineage (GTDB taxonomy): Bacteria > Bacillota > Clostridia > Oscillospirales > Oscillospiraceae > Evtepia > Evtepia viridis. Next base: position 124,548 of record JHZO01000005.1, read on the forward strand.
TATCCAAATCGGATACCGTCATAAAAAACCAAGTGTCCTTGTGGGTGACAAGGATTTCCCCCCGGTGATCCGGCATGAACTCCATGAGCACGTGGGGTGGGAATTCGTCCGCAGGAAGCATGCTTTGTGCGGCAAGGTTCCGATACACTATCTCGGAATCGTTTACCACCAGTACCGCTTCCGGTAAATGGTGAAACATCTGATGCAGAAGATCCATGTTCATGATATCAACTCCTTAGAACGATCAAAACATAGCAATCTAGCCAAAGAATACAAAAAGCATAGCAAATATATGTAGGATTTGCAAGAAAAACCGAATTATAATAGAGGGATTGTAAACAAATTTACAATTATCCTTCCATTTATGAGATTTTGCAGTATAATGAAACCGTATGCGCAAGGCCGGATGGATTCTCCGGCGTTGCGGATACTATTTTAATTTCAATTGTGAAGCGTGAAAGGAAGCGAGCGATCATGAAGGTGAAAATCGGCATCAACGGCTTTGGTCGAATCGGACGATTGGTGCTCCGACAGGGGCTTCGTTGCCCCGATGTAGAGTTCGTGGCCATTAACGATTTGGGGGCAGACCCGGAATATATGGCCTATATGTTTAAATATGATACGGTGCACGGACGCTACCCCGGAGGGGTCTCCTCCGAGGGAGACTGCCTCGTAGTAGACGGTCATAAAATCCGCATCTTCCAGCAGGCAAACCCCGCCGAAATTCCATGGGGCGAAGTGGGCGCCGACTATGTAGTGGAAAGCACCGGACAGTTTACCGAAGCTGCAAAGATGCGTGCACACCTGGAAGGTGGAGCGAAAAAGGTCATCCTTTCGGCCCCGCCCAAGGATGATACCCCCATCTTTGTTATGGGTGTCAACCATGAGAGCTATCGTTCCGACATGGATCTCGTGTCCAACGCATCCTGCACCACAAACTGCTTGGCTCCTTTGGCAAAGGTGCTGCATGAAGCCTTTGGCATCCGCGAAGGCCTGATGACCACCGTTCATGCCATGACCGGTACCCAGAGAACGGTGGACTCCGCCTCCAAGAAGGATTGGCGCGGTGGCCGCGCTGCCAGCGGAAACATCATCCCCTCCTCTACGGGCGCAGCGAAGGCAGTGGGCCGCGTCATCCCCGAGCTGAACGGAAAACTGACCGGTATGTCCCTGCGGGTTCCCACCTTGGATGTGTCGGTGGTGGATTTGACCGCATCCTTAGAAAAGCCGGCCACCTACGAGGAGATCTGTGCCGTCATGAAGAAGGCATCCGAGGGAAGCCTGAAGGGCATTATGGCCTATACCGACGAGGATGTGGTTTCCTCGGACTTCTTGGGCGAGACGCATACCTGCGTGTTTGACGCAAAGGCAGGCATCTCTCTGAATGAAACCTTCTGCAAGCTGGTGGCTTGGTACGATAATGAGATGGGTTACTCCACCAAGGTGGTGGAACTGATCCGTCATATGGCTTCGGTTGACCAAAAGGCATAAGTAATTGCGCCAAGGAAACTGGACTTTTTTTCCTAAAATTCAAAGAAATTCATAAAAAACAGGGGTGGATTGCAATCCATCCCTGTTTTATTACAGTTACGTTACATTGGGGTCGAATCTATTTACATTGGGTCGAAGGGTCTGTTATAGTAGGCACACGGAAATCCTCAGGCAGACGCCGACGTAGATACTGTCACTGCATGCCACGGTATGTATGCCGGGAAACGCGGAGGGGATTTTAATCCGAACATTACTTAAGGAGGAAAATCTCTATGAGAAATCTCAAGAGAGTGCTGACTATGGTCATGGCCGTCGCAATGATGATGAGCCTGTTAGTAGTTGGCGCAGGCGCTGCGTTCAAAGATCAGGATAAGATCGAGAACACGGATGCTGTAAACATGAACGTTGCTCTGAACATCATCAACGGCAGAGACGACGGCACCTTTGACCCCGCCGGCAACGTAACCCGTGCCGAAATGGCAAAGATGATCTGTGTGCTGCTCAACGGCGGCAACGAGCCCACCCTGGGCACCAAGCCCACCCCCGTCTTCACCGACATCAAGGGCCACTGGGGCGAGAAGTACATTGAGTACTGTGCATCCCTGGGCATCATTGCTGGTATGGGCGACGGCACCTTCGTTCCCGACGGAAACGTGACCGCTACCCAGGCTGCTAAGATGCTGCTGGTTGCTATGGGCTACGACGCAGCCTTCGAAGGCTTCAACGGCGCTTCCTGGTCTGTCAAGATCGGCGTTGCTGCTAACCAGAAGGACCTGTATGACGAACTGGGTGCCATTGACCCCAACGCAGCTCTCATCCGTGACGACGCTGCTCAGATGGTCTGGAATGCACTGCAGGCAAAGGAAGTTAAGTACACCTACAGCCTGACCACCGTCAATGGCCAGCTGCAGAACGTTCAGGTTCGTGAGGACAAGAACACCACTCTGCTCGAGACCAAGTACAAGACTCTGGACACGGAAGTGACCAACGGCGTCCTGACCGGCATCTCCTACAACTCCACCTCCAAGAAGTTCACCTACACTCTGACCAACGCCGACAACAAGAAGGGTGGCCAGTTCACCACGAAGGCTGACTTCACCAACCTGTTTGGCCACAATGTGACCGCAGTTGCTAAGACCAACAGCGACGTGTACGGCATGTATGCCGATGACAGCACTGTGATCTTCTCCGGTCTGGTTGGCGACATCGACTTTGCAAACGCAACCATCGCAAAGGGCGCAAAGGTCGAGTTCAACGACAAGGACTACAACCTGGCTAAGACCAATGGTGCGATCACTGCCCAGACCGTTGTCTTCAACGACATGGACTCTGCTGCAACCGTCACCACCACCGCACCTGGCAAGGCTTTCTTCCAGGCTACCGCAATTGACAACACCAACGATGGCAAGATCGACCTGATCGTGTACTACCCCGTTGCTTGGGGTGAAGTCACCTATGTTGGCAAGGACTATGTCCGTGTCGACGGCGCTCGTTATGACTTCGAAGACTACAAGATCTTTGAAGGCATCGCAAAGGAAGACTATGCTCTGATCGACAACAATGGCCTGGTTGACGATGTTATCAACCAGATTAAGCCCACCACCGCTAAGCTGACTGCCATCTCTGGTGACACCGTTACCTTCGAAGGCACCAAGTATGACCAGTCCCTGCTTACCTCTAAGCTGACCAACGACAACCTCAACAAGAAGATTGAGTTTGTGGCAATCAACGGCTACATTGTCAAGCAGGACGCTGCTTCCAGCAACGTCAACTTTGACGAGATGGTTCTGACCGCTACCACCGGCGTTGCTAACGCAAACGGCGGCTGGGATGTAAAGGCTTACTTCACCGATGGCACCTCCAAGGTCATCAGCGTGAAGGACAACCAGCCCGCAGCCAACACCGTATACAGCTTCGAAATCACCAAGGGTGAGTACGAGCTGACCGCACTGTCCTCCACTGAGCTGCTCGGCTTTGACGTAGCAGACCAGGATGCAGCTGGCCTGGCTGATGTCTGGACCGCTAAGGCTGCTGTGGGCGGCAACGCTGACTACGCAACCATCGACTCCAACCGCATTGCAGACAACGCTATCGTTCTGGTTAAGGACGGCACCACCTACTCCGTGATCACCGGCGCTAAGCTGGCTAAGATCACCGGTGACATGGATGTCTACGCTTACGGCGTAGAGAAGAATGACACCACTGGCTACAACTACGTTACCTTCGCAGTGGTCAGCGGCTCCACCGTGGCTACTTCCGACCTGTCCTATGGCTTCATCACCAGCGACGTGGACACCACCAAGAATGCAGACAAGGAAACCGTCTACACCTTCATGATGTGGAATGGCACCAAGGAAGTTTCCGTCAGCACCATTGGTAACCCCAAGGTAACCGGCACCCTGGCTAAGGGCGCAGTTGTGTCCTACACCTTGGACGGCACTGCAGTTGACGCAATCACCGTCCTGACCGGCAGCTACGGCGCAGTTCTTGCTACCGATGGCCAGTACGTCGACGTTCTGGTTGACAACGCTGGTCAGGTTGAGACCGTGAAGATCGACAAGGATGACACCACCATCCTCTACATCTCCACCGCTGACAAGTCCGGCGATGCAACCGGTACCATCGTAAAGGCTGACAAGGCTGATGTGACCGCTGAGGTTCCCGCACCCACCGCATACGCAAAGGATGGCACCTACTACTTCGCTAACGTCCTGTTCGTCTCCAACGATCTGATCGTGATCGACGTCAACAACGACATTCTTGGCGCACAGTAAGAAGCAATCCGAATTATAAGGGCCCACGCTAAGGATCCATACGATTGCTTTGGATCTAAGAGCTGGTAACCGAATGTAAATAAGAAATCCCCTGAGAATCTTCTCAGGGGATTTCTTTATGCTCTTAGACTAAGTGGTATGTGTTTGGAGCCTGGTTACACGGAAGGGGGGAGGCATCTTTTCTTGCGTTTTCGTTTCCTAGTGGTGCAACCTGCTGGTCGATTATCCTTCTTTCAGTTTAAATTGACCAACCAGGTTTTGAAGCATCTCGGCTTGTGCATTGAGTTCCTCGCTGGCTGCGGCGCTTTCTTCTGCGGTTGCACTGTTGGTTTGGACCACTGCGGAAATTTGCTCGATCCCTACGTTGATTTGTGCGGCCGCCGCCGCTTGCTGCTCGGAAGCCTCTGTGATCGTTTCAATCAAACGGACCGCTTCCTTCGTAACCTTCTCACTCTCATCCAAATACTTTGCGGTGTTACCGGCAATTTGCGTCCCCGCTTGTACAGAGAGGATGGTTTCTTCAATTAATAGGGTGGTATTCTTTGCGGCTTCTGCTGACTTGCTAGCCAGGTTTCTCACCTCGTCCGCCACAACGGCAAAGCCTTTGCCTGCGGAACCGGCCCTTGCCGCTTCTACCGCAGCATTGAGCGCAAGGATATTGGTTTGGAAGGCGATGTCCTCAATCACTTTGATGATCTTTGAGATCTCCGCTGACTTCGCATTGATTTGATCCATGGCAAGCACCATGTGCTTCATTTCTTCATTACTTTTGATGATTTCCTGGCCGGCCAACTCAGCTCTTTCATTGGCTAACTTAGCGTGTTTGGCGTTCAAGAGAATCTGCTCGGTCACTTTGGCAATGGAAGCGGACAACTCCTCAATGGAACTGGCTTGTTCTGCTGCCCCTTGGGATAAGGCCTGTGCACCACAAGAAACCTGATCCGCACCACTGGATACTTGGGAAGAGGCTTGGTTAATTTGCAACAGGGTGTGAGACAGTTGCGCAACGATCTGTTTCATGGAAGTATTCAGACTGGAAAAGTCTCCGACATACCATTCTTTCTTCTTGCTCTCTACGGTGAAATTACCCTTTCCTAGTTCAGAAAGCCCATAATCAAGATCTTGGATGATGCCAACAATGGTTTGCAGCAATGTTTTGATTTCCCCCGCCAACTCTCCGAATTCATCTCTGCCGTCGCAGCTCACTTGCGCACTGAGATCTCCGCTGGCCATGGCCCTTGCGGCGCGGTTGATTTCTTTTACGGGGGACAAAATGGACTTTCTTAGGAAAGACATGGCAAGTATCACAATAAACAAAGCGGCAACCACCGTGGAGACTAAGACAATTCTACCTTGTTCCAATTCTCGTTTGATGATCGAGCGGTAGGAAAGATCAGGACTTGAATTTTCTGGAATTTTACCCTATACTATTGTTATAAAAATGAAAAAATCAACGGAATGTTAAAAGGATTGTAGGAAGATGGAGGAAACGGCATGCCAAAGCGAAGTGCACTGCGCGCCAGAATATTAACACTTTACCGAATTTTAAGTGAGGAAAGCGATGCAGAGCATCCCATCCCCCTGGCGGACTTGCTGGCTCGTCTGGCCGCAGAAGGCATTCCGGCAGAGCGCAAAAGCCTATATGAAGATTTCGAGGCGCTGCGCTGTGTGGGTTTTGATGTGCGTTACCAAAACCCCAGTGGTTGGTGTTTGGTGAGCGGGGCCTTGGAATCGGCGGAGCTGCGTCTCTTGGTGGATACGGTTCAGGCCGCACACACCATCAGCTTGGAACAGAGCCGAACCCTCATCGAAAAGTTGACCAAGCTAGCCAGCTGCCATCAAAAAGAGCAACTGCGCCGTGAGCTTTGGGTGGAGGGCCGCGTCAAGAGCACGAACGACAGTGTGTACGCCAACATTGATTGCATTCAGGAGAGCCTGCGCCAACAGTGCACTCTCTCCTTTCAGTATTTTACCTACGACGAACACAAGCAAAAAGTATTGCGTCGGGAGGGGGCCCGCTATGTGACCAGCCCCCGGGCCCTGATTTGGAACCATGAAAACTACTATTTGGTCGCATTGGACCACCGAAGCGACTCCCTGCGCCACTATCGAGTGGATAAGATGCAACGATTGCAGTGCTTAACGCTTCCGGCCAAGGGGACGGAGGAACCCTTTGACCCGGCCGAGTACAGCCGTCGCCATTTCTCCATGTTTGGGGGGAGGGAAGCGCATGTGACCATCCGCGCGCACAAGCGATTGGTTGGTGTTCTGCTGGATCGCTTCGGCATGGAGGCAGCGCTCCGGCCCGATGGGATAGAGCACGTCCTCTTAGAGGGGAACCTATCCCTCAGCCCCCAATTCTTTGCCTGGCTCTTTGGTCTGGGGGAAGAGGCCCAGCTGCTCTCACCCTACTGGGCCGTGCAGGAGTACCAAGGGCAGCTGCGCTTGGCACTGGAGCGGCACAGTGGTTTCTCTTGACTTAGTCCCAGGTTTTCCACACATCAGGCTGGTAGCCAACGGTAGCCTTTTGCCCGTTGCGGACAATGGGTGTTTTGAGCAGCTTAGGGTTTTCTAAAACCTTTTCGATCTTATCCTCCTCATAGGCCAGATAGCGCAGAAGGGCCGCCTCTTCCTGTCCTTCCTCCACAAGGGCAGAGAGCCCGCCAGCCGCGCGGAGCACGCTTTGCAGTTCTCCGCGGCTGATGCCCTTTTTCACAAGATCTATCTCCTGCACCTTGATTCCACGCTCTTTAAAGTAGCGTTGGGCTTTTTTTGTGTCAAAACACTTGGATTTCCCGAAAATTTGAATGTTCATAACAGACATCTCTCCTTTTTTCTAGCATAGCACAAAGGAGGCAAAATTGTAAACCAAGTGCAAATTTCGAGGGAAAAAGGTATACTTCCGTTGCAATGCGTGCTATACTAATACCAAATGGTCGCAGGATTGCCTGCACCAAACCTTCCTCTTTGGCGCAAGAATTGCATCGATTCCAATGGACGGATTTCCTGCTTTTTCTTGGTGCTAGGAGTTCTTTCAACATACCTGCGCGCCAGCGCATGTAATATAGACGTGACATAGCGGACATATCGGCTCTTTGGTGAGGGCTACGCAACGCGATCCCGCGGGACAGGGTGGGATGGCAGGCGTGGATTCGCCTTGCTTTGCTGTTGCCGAATAGGCCGTGAGTGCCGTCGATCAAAGTAATTTGTTCTATGGATACAAAGGAGTTTTTATGGCAGAAAAATTAAAAGTAGTTTCCCTAGGTGGCCTCAATGAAATCGGAAAGAACATGACGGTCTATGAGTATGGCCGTGATATCATTGTGGTCGATGTTGGTATGGGCTTTCCCGATGATGACATGTATGGCATCGATGTGGTGATCCCGGACATCAGCTATCTCATCAAGAATCAGAATCGCATTCGCGCCATCTTTTTAACCCATGGGCATGAGGACCACATTGGTGCCCTGCCCTATGTAATGCGCTCCATCAATGCCCCCATTTATGCCACCCGTATGACCGTGGGCTTGGTCAAGCTCAAGTTAGAGGAGCACAAGCTCTTGGACAAGGTCAAGATGACCACCTGTGAGGCCGGCGAGATTGTAAAGGCCGGACGCTTTAGCGTGGAGTTCATTCACGCCAACCACTCCATTGCTGATGCCGTCTCCTTCGCCATTAAGAGCCCTGCCGGAACGGTGGTGCACACGGGAGACTTTAAGATTGACCCGACGCCCATTAAGGGAAAGATGATGGATTTAGCGCGGCTGGGGCAACTTGGCAAGGAAGGTGTTTTGGCCTTGCTGGCCGATTCCACCAATGTGGAGCGCCCGGGTCATACCCGCAGCGAAAGTGCGGTGGGTGCTAGCTTTGACGCCATCTTCAAAGGCTGCGAAGAGCGTATCATTGTGACCACCTTTGCCTCCAACGTGGACCGCATTCAGCAAATTATTAATGTAGCCCACCGCTATGGTCGTAAGGTAGCCATCACCGGACGCAGCATGGAAAACACCATGAAGGTCGCCACGGAACTGGGCTACACCGAAATTCCAAAGGGAGTCTTGGTGGATATCAATCACATCAAATCTCTCCCCAAAAACAAGATTTGCATCATGACCACCGGTAGCCAGGGTGAAACCATGTCCGCTCTGTCCCGTATGGCCTTCTCGACTCATCGTCAGGTGGATATTCAGGCCGGCGACCTCATCATCATTTCGGCCTCTGCCATTCCAGGCAATGAAAGTGCCGTCGGAAATGTGATTAATGAGCTCTATCGCAAGAATGCCACGGTGGTCAACGAGCGGGCCGGGGAGCTGCACGTGTCCGGACATGCCTGCCAGGAGGAGCTGAAGATCATTCATGCGCTGGTGCGCCCCAAATACGTGATTCCCGTCCATGGCGAGCAGAGACATCTCCAGGTGCATGCCAGATTGGCACGTGAAATGGGAACCCCACCCGAAAACATTGTGGTCAGTGAAATTGGACGGGTCATTGAACTGTCCGAGGAAGGGATCGAAGTCACGGGCAGTGTTCCCTCCGGCCGTGTCTTTGTAGACGGATATGGCGTGGGCGATGTGGGTAGTGTGGTTCTGCGCGACCGAAAGCACTTGGCACAGGACGGCATGATTGTGGTGGTGCTCTCCCTCTCCAGCGAGGATGGTGGCCTAATTTCCGGGCCTGACATTGTCACCCGTGGTTTCGTCTATGTTAAGGAGTCCGAGGAATTGATGGAAGAATTGCGTCAGGTGGTCATGGATGCACTCGTTGCCTGCCAGACGCGCAATGTGTTAGACTGGGCCGCCATTAAGTCTGCCATTAAGAACGAGCTCTCCGGATACCTATATAAAAAGACAAAGCGAAACCCCATGATTCTTCCCGTAATTATGGAAATTTAGTACAGAAACGCATTCCACTAGGAAAGCCTTGCTTGACATAGTGTCAAAATTCCGATATAATTTTTTTGCTTATCCTGCAAGGTTAATATTGAATTGGAGGTTATTTTTGTGAAAAAAGCAATTCGTTTGATTTCTCTCCTGTCCGTTTCCGCGGTACTGCTCTTTGCCTTGGCCGCTTGTGGCGGTGGGGACAAGACTCCGGCGCCCGAAGGCGGAACCACCGGTGGTGACGCAACCCCCACCAAGACCTATATCATTGCATCCGATACCGCCTTTGCTCCCTTTGAATACCTGGATGTCGCCAGCCAGAAGTACATTGGTTTCGACATGGACCTGCTGGCAGCCATTGCAGCGGATCAGGGCTTCCAGTATGAAATGCAGAACGTTGGCTTTGATGCCGCTTGCACCGCTGTCCAGGCTGGACAGGCTGACGCAATGATCGCTGGCATGACCATTAAGGAAGAGCGTCTGAAGGACTATGACTTCTCCAGTGGCTACTTCACCGATGGTCAGATTATGGCTGTTGCCAAGGACAGCTCCATTAAGACCTTAGAGGACTTAAAGGGCAAGACCGTTGCCGCCAAGGCCAGCACCGAAGGCTACACCTATGCCACCAGCATTGCCGATCAGTACGGCTTCAAGGTCACCGTCTATGAAGATTCGCCCACCATGTATGCAGCTGTGATGCAGGGCATCGACGCAGCTTGCTTCGAGGATCGCACCGTTGTGAACTGGGCCATTAAGTCCAACAACCTCAACATGCAAACCGTTGGCGAAGTCATCAATCCCAAAGAGTATGGTTTTGCTGTCAAGAAGGGAACCTATCCCGAACTGATTACGCTCTTTAACAAGGGCCTTGAAAACTTGAAAGCAAACGGCGAATATGACAAGCTGATGGAGAAGTATGGTTTCTAAGGTTTGATTAGCCGCGCATCGGGCCCCCGTGGCCTCCTGCGCATCATTTTCAGCATGGCATGGACATGCCATGCTGAAATTTTCTCTTTGCGTGCGCAAGGGGTCTAAAAAGCTCAAAAGAAATTGAAATTTGTTGGGAACGATGTTATGGACTTTCTCGAATTTTTAAAAATGGTTGCAGAGGATATTGTGCGCGCCGCACAGGATGCGACGCCCTTACTCCTGCAAGGCTTACAGTTGACCATTTGGGTCTCCGTCTGCGCCATCATCATAGGCATCGTGATTGGTCTTCTCACCTGTCTGTTGCGTCTATCGCGTTTTTCTGTCTTACGAGGACTGGCAAGCGCTTATATATGGGTCATTCGTGGCACGCCCATGATTGTACAGGCCTTCTTTATTCATTTTGGCCTGTCCCAGCTCATTAAGGTGTTTGTTCCTGGATTTAACTTTACCGCGCTGGAATCCTCCATCATTACGGCCAGCTTAAACGCCGGTGCGTACCTTGCGGAAATTTTCCGCGGTGGCATCAGCGCCGTACCGAGAGGGCAGATGGAAGCGGCGCGGAGCCTTGGCCTTGGCTATGGAAAAACCATGCGCAAGGTAATCTTGCCCCAGGCCGTGAAGATTGCAATCCCATCCATGGTGAACCAGTTTATCATTACCATTAAGGATACCTCAATCCTTTCGGTCATTGGCCTGGCCGATATGACCAACAAGACCAAGGCCTATGTGGGCGCGACCTACAATAACTTTGGTGGTTGGTTCTATGTTGGCTTCTTCTATTTGGCACTGATTTCGGTTCTCATGATAATCTCGAAAAAGGTGGAGGCAAAGTTTAGTTATGATCGAAAAAATTAAAGTAACCGATCTTTATAAAAGCTTCCACAAGCTTGAAGTGTTAAAAGGCATCAACCTCCTAGTGAGAGAGGGCGAAGTGGTCTGTATCATTGGCCCCTCCGGCGGAGGCAAGTCGACTTTTCTGCGTTGCCTGAATCAGCTGGAAACGGTGACCAGTGGCACCATCGTGGTGGATGACTTTGTCCTTACGGATAAAAAGGTGGACATCAATAAGGTTCGCGAGAACATCGGGATGGTGTTTCAGAGCTTTAACCTGTTCCCGCACTTAACCGCCAAGGAAAACATTATGATGGCTCCGGTGGACTTAAGGAAGATGACCAAGGCCGATGCGGAGAAGAAGGCCATCGAGCTTCTGACCCGGGTGGGGCTTGCGGAAAAGGCGGATAGCTATCCCCATCAGCTTTCCGGAGGACAGCAGCAGCGTGTTGCCATTGCACGGGCTCTTGCCATGCAGCCGGACGTTATGCTCTTTGACGAGCCCACCAGTGCGCTGGACCCGGAAATGGTGGGAGAAGTGCTTCAGGTCATGAAGGAGCTTGCCGCAGAGGGCATGACCATGGTGGTGGTGACCCATGAGATGGGCTTTGCTCGCGACGTTGCCGACCGCGTGATATTAATGGCGGACGGAATGATCGTAGAGGAAGGGGATCCGGACGAGCTCTTTGGAAACCCCAAGGAAGCTCGTACTCAAGACTTCCTGCGGGCTGTGCTGTAACAAAAAATGAATGAACGGTGCAGCGCAGATGCAGCGAATCAGCTTCTGCCGCGTGCCCAAGGTTGGAATCAAAAACCCTGCAGGAAATGCAGGGTTTCTTGATAGAAAGGGTTCGGCGGTTTCCTTCGGGAAACAAGGCATGAAAGGAGAAGTAATATCATGGTAAAGGAAATTCTTCAGTATAATCGTGATTTTGTGGAACGTAAGGCGTATGCTCCGTTTTTAACCAGTAAGTACCCGGATAAAAAGCTTGCCATCCTATCGTGTATGGATGCTCGCCTCACGGAACTCCTTCCTGCTGCCCTTGGCTTACACAATGGCGATGCAAAACTCATTAAGAATGCCGGCGGTCTGGTCTCCCATCCCTTTGGATCCGTGGTGCGTAGTCTCTTAATCGCCATTTACGATTTGGAAGTCAGTGACATTATGGTCATTGGTCATACCGATTGTGGTGTCCAGCAAGCCGATGCGAAAAGCATGATTCAGAAAATGATCCAACGTGGGGTTGCACCGGAGCAGGTTGATATGGTGCGCTACTGCGGCGTGGACTTTGATAGTTGGTTGGCAGGGTTTTCCTGCGTGGAAAGCTCGGTGAAGGAAACGGTGGATTTGTTGGTTCGCCATCCTCTGATTCCCAAGGATGTCTCCATCTATGGATACGTCATGGATTCGGAAACGGGAGCCCTCACCGAGATTCACTCCGTCATCAGAGAAGCATAAACAAGAAAAAAGCACCCAGGTGATTAAAACCTGGGTGCTTTTTTATTCAATTATAATTCGTCCTAATAGTCGCCGGGATTAGCCCTGGAGACCGCTCTCGTAGGACTGAATCATCTTCTTGACCATCTGGCCGCCGATAGAACCAGCCTCACGGGAGGTCAGGTTGCCGTTATAACCGTTCTGCAGGTTTACGCCGACTTCGTTAGCAGCTTCCATCTTGAACTTGTTCATAGCAGCACGAGCTTCGGGAACAACAATCTTGTTATTAGAATTTGCCATAGTGTTTTATCTCCTAACTAATTGATTAAATTTATTTGTTTTGTTGACATTAGCGGCGGTTCTTTCTCGGCTTACATCCGGCTTGTTGCCGGGTTTGTTGGCCGCTTTTGTTTGCCGCTTTGTCTGAGAATAGAATAACCCGAGAAAAAACTTATATGCATCGTTCTTCTGCTAAATAGCGGAAAAAACGCCATATTGCAAACGCGTTTCAACTTGCTTCCTAGGATTCATTTTTTTGGAATTTAACAGGAACAATCTGGACTAGCCCTCGTCTAAGCTTCAATTATTTCAATTAAGAATATGCGCTTGTTAGTAGTACAAGATGCAGAGATATCAGCCAGTTCACGCGTAAAAACGTGCCATTCACGCATGTTTTATTGTATGTTAACCTAAATATTGATAGGCTATGTTCCATAGAGGAGCACCCAAGTACACAGTTTAAACTAACTTCCATTTTAAAGGTAAGGACTGTTCTTTATGAAGTCAATTAAAAAAGTTCTTACTCTTTGTCTCTGTTTAGCAATGTTGTCAGCAACAAGTATTGCAGGGAGCCGCAAATGTAAGCATAGATAAATATAGTCCAAATTTCGTGGATGTCCTTACCCCAACTATGTCAAGAGGTGCCTCTTTACCTACAGAAGCTTTTAACCTTGCAAACGGCGCATACAACGGAAGGATAACAAACATTGGCAGTTTAAATGGCGTCTATACTAACTATTATTTTACAGCTAATCAAAAGGGCGAATTAACTGTCTCTGCCACACTTACTGCTTCTTCTCCACAATCAACAGCGGCTAGGTGTACCTTTGAAATTTTTGATGTAGTGAAAAAGACTAAAGTAAGTAGCTATCTATTCGACGCAGGTCAATACAACAATAAATACCTTGTCAATAAATTTACTGGATTAAATCCTAGTACTGCTTATGCAGTTAGATTCTATAATTCATCTTCCACAACCTATAATATCGACCTTCAAGGACCCGTCTCAGTTTATTGGCCCTAATTGAAATAAGCTCTAAAAAACAAACAGGATTACTTGGAAGTTAGTTTGAAATGTGTTCTTTTGTGTAAGGAGTTGCCAAATTCGCTATGATAACTAAATATTTGCTTTGGAACTTGCCAACAGTTATGATTGCAATTGTTTCAATGTTTATTGTATTTCCTATGCGTAAGCATTCGATAAAAAAGAAGGGAATGTCAACAACATCGTTCCATGAATTTGGTATTTTCTTATTTATGGTCTATATGGCTATTTTGCTATCTCTTACAGTTAACTTAGATCAAATCTGGGTATCTTTGTACTTTGGCTGGCCTCTTCCAAAAATTAGTTTTTTTAGTGGCCAACTAAATTTTAAGATATTTAATGGAATTTCCACCTTGAGGGACTTATGGATGCTTCTTGGTAACGTTTTTTTGTTTCTCCCATTTGGCTTTTTTATTCCGCTGCTATGGGATCAACCAAAATGGTGGTGGTCCTGTGTTTTTGGGGCACTACTTTCGTTCAGTATTGAATCCATTCAACTCATTCTGATTGGCAGATCTTTTGACGTAAATGATATCCTAATGAACAGCGTGGGTACATTATTTGGTTGGCTAGTATGGCGTATGATAGTAATCATGTTTACTCCATATTCTCAACGTTTTAGATGTATTAGAGTTTGATTATAGAAAAAATGCATTTTTCAATGATGAGGGCGCTAATTTGTTTCTTCTAAATTAGCGGAAAAAACGCCACAAAGCAAATACTCTTCATCTTGCTTCCTTAATTAGATTTTTTTGGAATTTTATAGGAACAAACTGGACTAGCCTTCGTCTAAGCTTGCATAGAATCAGGAGTGGTAGATCTTAAGGATGGAGTTCAAGAAAATCAGGCCACTTTGTCGAACTTTTGGTTGACTTGTCGTGCATGGAGTGATATAAGTAACCTAGTATGCTTAATACACCAAAACAGGAAAAAACAGGAAGAAGGAAACGGAAAGGGAGTTATCAGGGATGCAAGAGACCATGACAGAAATGGAAACCGAGCTTTTGGAGGGACAAACCGAACTGGAAGCAGAGGAACTGGTGGAAGAGCGGAGTGTGCCCCAAAAGCGCGTGCGCCGCAGAAAAAAAGCGCCCTTTATCATTGGCGGCGTGGTCATTCTGTTGCTGGGCCTGCTCATCTGGTGGCTGGTAGCGGGAAAAGGCAAGGAACCAACGGAAGAAATCGTCAACGATGTGGTGTCCCGTGGTCCGATTACCAGCATGATTGAAGGCAATGGGCAGGCAAAGCCCATCAAAAGTGAATCCATTACCGTGGGCACCAGCGGAACGGTGGTTGACGTCTACGTCACCGAGGGGCAAGCCGTTGCCGCAGGCACGGTGCTATATCTGATCAACAGTCCCGGTGCGGATGAAGCTGTCACCAAGGCAAAGAAAGACGTGGAAGGCTATCAAAAGCAGCTTAAGTCTCTTTATGAAGCTAAACAGAATCTGAACATCAAGCCGGAATTTTCGGGCAAACTCTTAGAGGTTCAAAAAATAAAAGTGGGGGATCAGGTCACCAATGGACAAGTCTTGGCTCGTCTGGTGGATGACAGCAAGATGAAGCTCACCCAATACTATAGCTATGCCTATCAAAAGGATATTTATGTAGGCATGCCGGCACAGGTTTCCGTGCCAGGGGTCATGCAGCAGTTAAACGGAAAAGTATCACAAATCAATCAGGTGGAACGTATTTCTGCCGAAGGGGCAAAGCTGTTTTCCGTGGTCGTCACCCTGGACAATCCCGGAAGCTTGAGTGAAAAGATGCCCGCTTCCGCGATCCTACATACCAACAGCGAAGAAATTAGTCCCTATGAGCAGGGGGCGTTGGAATACAACCGCGTCACCGATGTTAAGGCAAAAGTCGCAGGGGAAGTGCGTCAAACCAAGCTTCAGGACTACCTTAAGGTCACAACGTCGCAGGTTTTAGTGACCGTAGACGGGGAAGACAACGACAATCAAATTTTTGAGTTGGAAACCAGCTTAAAAACCGCCCAGGAAGCGCTGACCACCGCCCAGAAAAATAAGCAAAACCTGCAAGCTACCGCTCCCATGGACGGGACGGTGGTGGGGCTTTCCATTGCCCCCGGCGATGAGGTCAAGTCCGGAACGGTCGTGATTAGCATCATGGACAACACCCAGATGATGATTGAGGCCGTTATTGACGAGCGCAATGTATCCTTTGTGAAGCCTGGGATGATGGCCGAAATTGACCAGTTCGGGACCATTGTGCAGGGCTCAGTCGAGTCGGTCAGCCTCAGTGGCAAGTTTGAAAATGGCATGACTACCTTCCCGGCTAAAATTTTGGTGGATAATACCGACGGACGCCTAAACAGCAATGGCAGCATCGTCTATCGCATCCAGGCCAGCCAGAGCGACAATTGTCTGCTGCTGCCCAGTCAGTGCGTCAAGTCGGTGGCCGACCCCGAGACTGGAGAAGCTCGGAACGTAGTATTCGTGAAGGCAGACAAAGCGCCAGAGGGCAGCATCACCATTGATGGAAGCACCCTGGGAGTTCCGGCAACGGGATACTTTGCCGTTCCCGTGGAGATCGGCATTTCGGATAAGTTCAACGTGGAGATTGTCTCCGGCGTGGAAGAAGGAACGGAAGTGTTCTCGCAGGTGGTCAAGCAGAACAGCATGCCGATGTACGGGTAAGGGTGAGTGCTGATGCTGATTAAGCTGCAGAACGTCTATAAAATTTATAGCGAGGGACTAGAGGCCGAGGTGCGGGCGCTAGACGGGATCAATCTGGAGATCGACTATGGTGAGTTTGTTGCGGTGGTGGGTCCCTCCGGTTCCGGAAAGTCCACACTCATGAACATTTTAGGTTGCCTGGATGTTCCCTCCCATGGAAGCTATTGGATTGATGGGGTTGATGTCAACGAGCGAAGCGATGCCCAGCTCTCCTTCCTGCGCAACAAACAAATCGGATTCATTTTTCAAAGCTTTAACCTGATTGCCTCCATGAATGCCCTGGAAAATGTGGAGCTTCCCCTGATTTACCAGGGGATTGCCCCGGCCAAACGGCAGGCACTTGCCATGGAAGCCTTGGGCCGTGTTGGACTAGCCCAGAGAAGCCACCACAGACCCTCAGAAATGTCCGGTGGTCAGCAGCAGCGCGTGGCCATTGCCCGCGCCATTGCCACCAAACCACCCATCATCATGGCGGATGAACCGACCGGTGCGCTGGACAGCAAGACTGGTCGTGAGGTGCTGAGTTTTCTCCAAGGTTTAAACCGAGAGGGTAGTACCATTATCCTCATTACCCACGATAACAGCATCGCCGCCACGGCAAAGCGCCTGGTGCGCATCTCCGATGGTCGCATCGTTGAGGACAAACGGCAGGAGGTGAGCTGGGCGTGAATCTTTGGCAAGCATTTAAAATGGCTCTTCGCTCCATACGAGGCAACAAGGGCCGTTCCTTCCTGACCATGCTTGGCATCATCATTGGCATTGCTGCGGTCATGGCAACGGTCTCCATCATCCAAGGCATGAACCAAAAGTCCATGGAGATGTATGAACGCATGGGCAGCAACCAGATCATGGTGAATGCAAACGCGTACAACGGCATGCCTCTTTTTGATGACCTGTATGAATATTGCCTCCAGCTCAACGACTTGGTGGAGGGTGTGACACCCCAGGGAAGCTTCAATGGAACGGTAACCTATGGGACGAAGAATAGTGCCAATATGGATATGCCACCCCAAGTGTTTTTGGGCAGTCATCAGTATTCCCTGTGCAACAACTTTCAAATTGCCCGCGGACGAGATGTAACCAAAATTGACGTGGATAACGACAACAATGTCTGCGTCTTAGGCTCCGCCGCTGCCAAAGCGTTTTTTGACTTATCCGACCCCTTGGGACAGTCTCTTGCCATCAATGGCGTTCCCTTCACGGTGGTTGGGATCTACATGGAAAAGGACCCGCAGGATCAGCCGGGTTGGTACTCCATGGATAACATGGTGTTACTTCCGTATACCGCGTCCCGTGCCTTGAAGCAGGATATGAGCTCCTTTATGTCTCAGTTGGTGGTGAAGGCCAAGAATGGCCCGGCTGCCAAGGAAGCCACAACCCGAATCATCGGGTTCCTCACGAACCTGCTCGGGGATCCCAACGATCCAGCTAACACAAAAGGAAGCTTCTTCGTTTCGAACCAAGATTCCTGGAAGGACGAAAGCGCCCAGGTTGCCAATATGATGAGCATGGTGCTTGGCGGGATCGCTGGCATTTCACTCTTGGTCGGTGGCATCGGCATTATGAACATCATGCTAGTCACGGTGACCGAGCGTACCCGCGAAATCGGAATTCGCCGTGCCATCGGGGCACAGCGAAAATCCATTGTCATGCAGTTTCTCATTGAAGCAGGTGTGATCTGTGGCATCGGTGGTGTGATCGGGGTATTGCTGGGTACCGTATTGAGCGTCATTGGTGGACAGCTTCTTTTAAAGATGCGCATTCTGCCCTCCCCAACCATTACCTTGGGAGCGGTGCTGTTCTCGGTGGCACTGGGTATCATCTTCGGCCTGTACCCTGCCATCAAGGCATCGGGTCTGCAACCGGTGGCGGCCTTGCGGGCGGAATAAGATTGAGAACGGACTTCTAAACAAACGAAAAGGGAGTATATGATGAAGAAGAGGAAACAAACCCTGGCCCTTTTGCTGGCAGCACTGATGATTGTCTTGTCGCTTCCCCTGTCCGCAACGGCCGGCTTTTCGGATATTTCGGATACGGAAACCGCACGCAATGTGGACGTGTTGCAAATGATGGGGGTCATTTCGGGGCTGTCTTACGACCGGTTTGAACCCAACGGCACACTGACCCGGGCGCAATTTACCAAAATGGCGGTCACGGTTCTGGGTAAAGCGGATCAGATAAGCAGCTATCGGAGCTTTACCATTTTTCCGGACGTCAAGTCCTCCCATTGGGCCGCAGGCTATGTGAATTTTTCCGTGCGGGGCGAACAGAAGTTCATTTCCGGGTTTGCGGACGGCACCTTTGGCCCGGATCGGAACATCAGTTACGGGGAAGCCGTCACCATCCTCATGCGCCTTCTGGGCTATAAGGATGAGGACGTGGGGCTTGCCTGGCCCAGCGGATATCTCAATGCCGCCGCTTCGGCGGGTCTCACGGAAGGGCTGTCTCTTGCCGGAACGGATGCCCTCACGCGGGCACAGGCGGCAAAGCTCTTTGTGAACTTGCTGTCCACGCCCACCAAAGCCGATAAGAAGAAGCCCTTTGGCGAAAGCGTCTCCTCAGGAGTACAGCAAGATGTCATCCTGCTTCGCCCCAACGCCAAACTGGACGATGGGTCCCTGGCCGTCCAGACTACCGACAGCACCACCAAACTGGCAAACGGGCATGTACCCACCCTGTTGCAGGGACTTCGTGGGACGCTTTTGCTGGATGCCAAGGGCAATGCCTGGGGCTTTGTACCCAGCCGAGTTGGAAGCGCCAAGGAGATTACGGTATCCAACGCCAAGGCCGGCAGCTTGACGGACAAGAACGGACAGGAATATACTCTCACGGCCAAGGTAAAGTCCTATTACGATGAGAAAGAAACGACCTATGGCGAAGTGTTCGTGAACCTTCGCTCGGGCACACGCGTCACCCTGCATTTTGATGCCGCCGGCAAGGTGGAAAGTCTGTATGTGGGCACACGAACCACGGAGTCTGCCATCGTAATTGACAAGGACGGCAACGGAACCCGTCTGGCTGCTCTCACCGGCGGACGAAAGGATTATAAGATTATCCGCAACGGGGAACAGGTCACCCCCGCAGCCCTGCGAACCTACGATGTGGCTACCTATCGCCCCACCGAAAACGAGATTCAGATCAGTACCTTCCGCCTGTCAGGGCGCTATGACAACGCCTATCCCAACACACAGGCCCCCACCAGCATCAAGGTGCTGGGCAAGGACTTTGAGGTGCTGCCTTCTGCGGTGAGCAGCCTTGCAGGCTTTAAGATCGGAGATCAAATCACCCTACTCTTAACGCCTGATTTTCAGGTGGCCGGCGCTGTGGATTCCCGATACCTTTCCGGCAACGCCATTGGCATCGCCTCCATCTCCGGCAAAGAGGCAACGGTGGTACTGCCGGAGGGACTTACCTTAAAGGGAAGCTTTGATGGGGACGAAAAGAGTGTTCAGGGGCAGCTCGTTTCCGTCTCCTCCTGGAAAGAGGGTGCCCTGAACCTGAATGTAGTGCAACCGCGAACCAACAATGATTCATTGGATGTGGCGAAAAAGACGCTGGGTAGTTATGCACTTTCAGCGGATGTACAGCTATTCGAGAGAGTGGGGAAGGGCCCGGTTGCTTCCATTGCCTTAGAGGACATTCGTCTGGCCAAAATTCCGGCCAGTAAAATCGCATATCAGCGCATCAATGACAATGGCAAAGTCAACTTGCTTATCTTGGATAACGTGACCGGAAATCAGTATCGGTACGGCATCAGCAAAACCACCTATGAAAAGTATGAAATGAACGATCCAGACGGCTTTGGAAAAGACTCCTACACACTGGAGAAACTTCGCCTGAAAACCCCCGGCGGAGAGCTTGGGCCGTATCCCGGCATTGGAATCGGCAGTGAACACTGGGTTGGCATCGTGGTGGATGGGCAAGATAAGGTGGTTTCTTCCGTTAAGCTGAGAAGCCTCCTCAATGTGACCAATGCCGCGTGGGAGAGCGAGGATCTGGTGTTCTTTGGCAACAAGAGCTACACGGTGAGTGAGGATGTGATCTGCTATAACAGCACCACTGGGCGATGGGTCACGCTGGGGGCAGCTCGTGCCTTCGGGGAAAGCATGACGCTCTATGTGGACGATTTTGATGTGGTGCGCGGGGTTCAGGTTTCCTAGTCAAAAATTTTCCTGGGAAATTGTTGTCTTTCGTTGATGTTTTCCGATAAATTTGCTATGCTATAGAGAAGAAGGGCAGGCAGGCCAATCGCCTGTCTGCCCACTTCCAACGAAAGGGAGGGATCGCTATTAGACTAGATCGAAGGACCCTGTTTCGCCTTGGCGGAGCTATCTTCCTCCTCTACCTCTGTGTCCATTATTGGGATGCTGCCATTCTGCTGGGGCGCGCCATCTTTGTGGCGACAACCCCGCTGATCTTGGGCTTTTGCATTGCCTATATCGTCAACATTTTGATGAGTTTTTACGAAAACATTTTCTACACCGGAAAACGATCCCACCTGGTAGCCATGACGCGCAGACCCCTGTGCATGCTCTTAGCCTTTGCCAGCTTGGTGCTGATCATCATTGGCGTGTTTCTTCTTATCATTCCGGAGCTGATTTCTTGCTTGCAACTG
This sequence comes from [Clostridium] viride DSM 6836, assembly GCA_000620945.1. Taxonomy (GTDB): domain Bacteria; phylum Bacillota; class Clostridia; order Oscillospirales; family Oscillospiraceae; genus Evtepia; species Evtepia viridis. The sequence continues at coordinate 145,527 of JHZO01000005.1, forward strand.
CTGGCGCAGGAACTGCCCCGCTCCTGGGAGCGAGGCGTCTTGTGGATTCAGGAAAACATCAATGAGGAGCGTTGGGCCCAGATTGAATCCTTTGTGGGGAATACCACCTGGGATTGGCAAGGCCTCTTGAAAAAGGCTGTGGACTTCTTGGTATCCGGTTTTGGTGGGATGATGGGAACCATGACCACGGTGATTACGAGAACCTTCTCCACCTTAGTGACCCTGCTGGTGGGACTCATTTTTGCCATCTATATCTTGATGGGAAAGGAACGCCTGTCCGGGCAAATCCATCGGGTCTCGCGTCACTACTTGAGACCGGTGTGGTATCAGAGACTCTGTTACGTGGTGCAGGTGTTGGATAACAGCTTCCGCCGTTTTATCGTGGGTCAGTGCACCGAGGCTGTGATCTTAGGAGTCTTATGTACCCTCAGCATGCATCTCTTCCGCTTCCCCTACGCCAACATGATTGGTGCCCTCATCGGTTTTACCGCACTGATTCCGGTTGCAGGTGCCTACATTGGTGCATCCGTGGGTGCCTTTATGATCTTTACGGTATCTCCCATCAAGGCGCTGTTCTTCCTGATCTTCATTGTGGTATTGCAACAGCTGGAGGGAAACCTTATCTATCCCCGTGTCGTGGGCGCATCCATTGGCCTGCCGGGAATCTGGGTGCTGGCAGCCATCACCATTGGAGGAGCTCTGATGGGCATTGGGGGCATGCTGTTGGGGGTTCCCCTTGCGGCAACGGCCTACACGCTCCTGCGCGATGATCTTACGGAGCAAAAGTTGCGAAAGGCTTTATAGTGAAATGAAAAAAGAAGGATAGGGTAAGCCCCCCTATCCTTCTTTTTATTTGATCACTGGAATGATTTCTTCTGATTTTGTGTTCGATCCGCCAGGATGGTGTGATAGAATTGATAGCCACCGGAGAGGTTAAAACAGACGAAGCCACGTTGCTGTAGAATCCGGCAGGCCAAATAGCTACGGAGCCCACTATGACAGTTCACATAAATGGGCTTGGAGGCATCCACCTCGTCCAAACGCTCGCGAAGTTCATCCAGCGGAATGGATTGGGCCCCTTCGATGTGCCCCTGTGCAAATTCGGCCGGAGTGCGCACGTCCAGCAGGGTGACGTTTGGATTTCGCGTCAGTTCATCCACCTCGTCCCAATGGAACTGTTTCACGGTTCCGTTTAGGAGGTTCTCAATCACAAATCCAACCATATTCACCGGGTCTTTGGCCGAAGAATAAGGTGGCGCGTAGCAGAGTTCGAGGGTGGTAAGGTCATGAGCGGTGAGACCGGCTCGAATGGCCGTAGCAAAGATGTCACCGCGTTTGTCCACGCCATCGTGCCCCACAATTTGCACCCCAAGAATCTTCCCGCCTTCTGGATTGAATAGGGTTTTGATGACCATGCCGGTGGCACCGGGGTAATAGGTGGCGTGAGAGAAGGAGTAAATAACCGCCTTGTCAAATGCGATGCCATTGGCTTTGGCGTACTCTTCCGTGATTCCACTGAGGGCTACGGTTCGATCAAACAGCTTCATGACGGAGGAACCTTGCGTACCGGAATAAAGACTGGGAACCCCACAGAGATGATCCGCCGCAATCCGTCCTTGCTTATTGGCTGGACCGGCTAAAGGAATCACGCTGGGTTTTTTGGAAATGAAGTGAACCACTTCCACCGCATCGCCCACGGCATAAATATCCGGATCTGAGGTTAGCATATGCTCGTTGACCTGAATGGCATCCTTTGCTCCAAGGCGTAATCCAGCCTTTTTGGCAAGGCGGGTATCAGGCGTAACCCCGATGGCTAGTATGACCATGTCCGCGGAAACCACCTGGCCGGAGTCCAGGTTCGCCAAAACGCCATTCTCCGTGGTCTCGAAGGAGGTGATGGTGTCGTTTAAGAACAGCTTCACCTTATGCGAGCGGAGTACGGCATGCACTTCACTGGCCATGTCTGCATCCATCTGTTGCATGACGTGATCGGAAAGATTAATGATGGTTGGATTGACGCCCATGGCAGACAGGTTTTCGGCCATCTCCAACCCAATGTACCCGCCACCTAGGATGATGGCCTTCTTTGGCTTGTGAGTTGTGACAAAGTTACGGATTGCCATCGTTTGCTCCACGGTGCGCAGGGTAAAAAAGCGATCGCCCTTGGTGCCGGGGATTTTGGGATCGATTGGTTTTGCCCCGGAAGCCAGAATGAGCTTATCGTAACTCATTTGAAGCATCTTGCCGGTCTCCAGGTTTTTGACGGTAATCACTTTTGCCTCGGACAGTAAGCTCATGACTTCGTGGCGAACCCTCACATCAATGTGAAAGCGCGTATGAAAGCTTTCCGGGGACTGCAAGGTCAACGCATCCGGGTCGGTGATCTCGCCCCCGATATAGTAGGGTAGGCCGCAGTTGGCGTAGGAGACAAAGCCGCTTTTCTCAAAGAGAATGATTTCCGCTTCTTCGTTCAATCGGCGAAGCCGAGCAGCTGCCGAGGCACCGCCAGCAACGCCACCCACAATAATTACTCTCATTTGCATTTCCCTTTCTCGTCCGGTCAGCCTTCTGGATATATGTATGCCAAGAAAGCCGGAATACCAGGTATTATAGGCGTTTGAGCTCAGTTTCATTCGGGAATAGGGGAAGAATGCGATGATGATGAAAAAGGAAGGCCAACAAAAGCTGGCCTTCCTCCTTTGGTAAAGCGAGCCAAGGCGCGCTTTAGAATGTTAGGGTATCGTTAGGGGTGATCGGTGATCAGCCCGTAGCCACCATCGTTCCGAAGGTAAACCACGGAGAAGGCACCGCCTTGATCTTCATTGCGAAAGGCAAAGAAGCTGTGCCCCACTAAGTTCATTTGCAGGATGGCTTCGTCCACGGTCATGGGACGGAAGAAAAACTGTTTGGAGCGTATGACTTCAAAATCTCCATCGGCTTCCTCTTCAGGAGGATAGTAGCTCTCGCTCTCATCGGAGAGAGGCACAAAGCCCTCCGAGCGCAGACGCTTTTCCAAGCGAGCCTTATTCTTGCGCAGCTGGCGCTCAATGGAGGCAACGGCAGCGTCGATGGTGACGAACATGTCAGAAGTAGATTCGGCTACGCGGATGATGGTAGAACCGGAGCGAATGGTAACCTCAAGCTGATTGCGACCCTTCTCCACACTGAAGACCAAGGAAGCTTCCGCTTCGCCTTTAAAAAAGCGATCCAATTTCGAGACCTTTTTTTCAGCATAAGCATGGACGCGGTCAGGGATGTGCACCTTTTTGTCGGTAAATACGAACTTCATACGAGTCAGCTCCTTTCTATGCGGGGGAACAGAGAAGAGAGATCAACCTTTCCCTCTCTGTTCCTGTAGTATAGCACAGTTTTTGAAAAAAGTCACGAGAATATTTGTTAAATATTCTAAAAATCAGCAAATTTTTTACTTCGAGCTTGTCCGACAAAACTAGACCTTGACAAATAATGGAAACTAAATTATCCTATAGTTGGGCAACGGAAGTTGTCCGTCATGACATCGTTCATTCCATTCTCCTGCATTCGCGCCTTCCGTTTTGGAAGGCGCACTTTTTTTGCGTTCCGGGGCAGTATAGCGATCTGCACAAGCAGGGCAAAGACAGGCTGTCAAAATCAGGCAAAAGGGAGACTTGCGGTAAAATGCATGACTTTCCTCTGGGTTTGTGCTACAATCAACCTACAAAACTATTCAGGAATTTCGTTTATTTGATTGGAAAGGACGAAGAGGAAAGAACCTATGACAGAATTTAAAGGAACATCACAATATGTCGTCTCAGAGTCGCTCCTTCGCAGCGTCAACATTGCCATTGCCTTATCCAAACCCCTCTTGATTAAGGGGGAACCGGGCACCGGAAAAACCATGCTGGCAGAGGCCATCAGCGAAGCCTTGGGCAAGAAGCTGCTGATTTGGAATGTGAAATCCAGCACGAAGGCACAGGATGGCCTGTACGTGTACGACACGGTCCAGCGCTTGTATGACAGCCAGTTTGGTGGCGAAGGCGTTTCGGACGTGGGTCGCTACATTAAACTTGGAAAATTGGGGGAAGCGTTTCGCAGCGAGGAGCAGGTCATTCTCCTGATCGATGAGATCGATAAAGCCGATTTGGAATTCCCCAACGATCTTTTGTGGGAGCTGGACAAGATGGAATTTTACATCCCCGAAACGGGAGAGACCATCAAGGCAGAGCAGCGCCCCATCGTCATCATTACCTCCAATGCGGAGAAGGAACTGCCCGATGCCTTCCTGCGCCGCTGTATCTTCCACTACATTGCCTTCCCGGATCGGGAGATGATGCAGCAAATCATTGCCGCCCACTTCGGTGCACTGGATGAGATTTTACTGGAAGAGACGCTGCGCGCCTTTTATCTCCTGCGGGAAATGCCCGCCCTGGTGAAGAAACCCTCCACCTCCGAGCTCTTAGACTGGATTCAGGCCCTTCGCATCGGTGGCATCCAGCCGGAGCGCATCGAAAAGGAGCTGCCCTTTGCCGGGGTGCTTCTCAAAAAGACCGAAGATATGGAGGCAGCCGAGTATCACTTCTCGCGGGGCAAGGGCGTAAAGAGCGGCAAAAACGGCGTACGCTGGTAAGGGGACAAAAGCCGTGTTTATTGATTTTTTCTACCTACTTCGGGCCCACGAGCTTGAAGTCAGCGTGAACGAGTGGATGACCTTGATGGAGGCCCTCTCCAAAGGTCTACATCAGAACAGCCTCTTGGGATTTTACTATCTTACCCGCGGGATCCTCATCAAAACCGAAGCGGACTTTGATAAGTTTGACGGAGTGTTTCTGGAGTACTTTGAAAATGTAAAAAACCTAGACGCCATTCCAGCAGAATTTTACGAATGGCTGCATGACCCCAAGGAAATGAAGCCCTATGATCCCAACGAGGTGGATGCGCGCACCACCTATGACCTGGATCGCCTGCGTGAGATGCTGAAAGAACGTCTGGAGGAGCAGCATGCACGGCACGATGGAGGCCAGTATTGGGTTGGAACGGGCGGCACCTCGGTGCTGGGACACTCCGGCTATGCCGGAACCGGCATTTTAGTCGGGGGTGAGGGGGGCCGACGGCATGCCCTGCAAGTGGCCGCGGAACGGGAGTTTCGGGATTTTCGGGAGGACAATACCCTGGATCTGCGCAGCTTCCAGATGGCCTTCCGGCGTCTGCGGCAGTATACCCAACAGGAAGATGGCCCCCGTGACCAGCTGAACCTGGAGGAGACCATCAAAGAGACCGGTAAAAACGCCGGTTTCCTTTCGCTGCAGTTTGAACGGCCCCGAGAGAATGCGGTAAAAGTCCTGCTGCTCTTTGATTCGGGCGGCTCCATGCGTCCCTATTCGCGGATCTGTAGCCAACTCTTTCAGGCGGTCGATCAAGCCAACCACTTCAAGGACTTAAAGATCTACTACTTCCACAACTGCGTCTATGAAGAGCTGTATAAAGAACCCTCCCTGGTGCAGGATTCGGCCGTGTCCACCCTGTCGGTGCTGAATCAACTGGGACGGGAGTATAAAGTGATTTTCGTGGGCGATGCCTCTATGGCACTGTCCGAACTCTACCGGGTGGGTGGTGCAATCTCCTACCAGCACTACAACGAGGAAACCGGTTTGACCTGGCTTCAGCGCATCCATGCGCGCTTTGACCGGACCATTTGGTTTAACCCCATTCCCCGGGAGTATTGGCCCTATGACTACGGGGCCGATAGCATTCGCATCATCGGGCAGACCTTCCCCATGGAACATCTCTCCGCCGAGGGCCTTGCAAGGGGCTTAAAATCCCTTATAGCCGCGCGCTAACAAGAAAACACCACCGAAGCACTGTTCGGTGGTGTTTTTTATGAGAGTAGAAGGTCAAATTAGCCTTGGAAGAGGGCCGTGGAAAGATAGCGCTCGCCCCCATCAGGGAGGAGAACCACAATGCAGGCTCCCTTGTATTCAGGACGCTTTGCAAGAAGAATGGCGGCATGCAGGGCGGCTCCGCCCGAAATGCCACACAAAAGGCCATCCCGCGCTAGGGCACGACCTGCCCCATAGGCATCCTCTTCCAGAACGGGAATTACCTCGTCATAGACGCTGCGGTCTAAGGTGTTGGGGATAAAGTTTGCGCCGATGCCCTGAAGACCGTGGCTCCCGGATTCGCCCTTAGAGAGCAGAGGAGACTTGGCCGGTTCCACGGCAATGACCTGCACGGAGGGTTTTTGCTGTTTTAAGTAACGACCCGTGCCGGAGAGGGTGCCGCCTGTGCCAACCCCGGCGATGAAAACATCCACGCTACCTTCGGTGTCACGCCAGATTTCAGGGCCAGTGGACTTCAGATGGGCTTCCGGATTGGCAGGGTTATCGAACTGCGCCGGAATGAAGCTGTGGGGAATGTCCTTGGCCAGAGCCTTGGCTTTTTCAATGGCACCTTGCATGCCCAAGGCCCCTTCGGTTAACACTACTTCTGCACCGTAGGCACGAAGCAGCTTCTGTCGTTCGGCGCTCATGGTATCCGGCATGGTGAAGAGGACGCGGTAGCCCCGTGCAGCGGCAATGGCGGCCAGGCCGATGCCGGTGTTGCCCGAGGTTGGCTCAATGATGGTGGAGTCCGGGAAGAGAAGGCCCTTGGCTTCGGCATCCTCAATCATGGATAATGCAATGCGGTCCTTTGCGCTGCCGGCTGGATTGCAGCCCTCCAGCTTGACCAAGATGCGAGCGGGAAGGTCCAGATCCTTGACAAAATGATGGAGCTCTAACAGGGGAGTGTTGCCAATGAGTTCGGTTATGGACTGATAAATGGGCATCGTGAAGACTCCTTTTTTTACCGAATAGGGTTTTTTGTTCCTGCTTCCTTACCATGATGATAGCACAAAAGGCGGCGGCCCACAAGCAGCGTTGCCTTTGAGGATAGAAGTATGCTATACTGCAAGAGACGATGAAAAGGAGAGAAATAGGATGGGTAAGATACGGCTGGTGGGCTTAGACTTAGATGGGACCCTTTTGGATGAGAAGAAAGCTATCAGTGCACCCACCATGGAGGCACTGGAAGAAGCCGCACGGCAGGGAGTCTATCTGGTTCCGGTGACGGGACGGCCCCACTTGGGCATTCCGAAGCTGGTGCGAACGCTTCCCTTTGTGCGCTACATCATCTCCTGCAATGGGGCTTGCATTCGGGACGAAAAAAACGGTACCCTCTTACGGGAACGCTTGATTCCGGCGGAAGAGAGCCGTGCCATTGTGCATCGCTTGCAAGAAAAAAAGCTGCCCTTTGAGGTGCTGGTGGAGGGCGTTGGCTACGGGGAAGCTTGGGTGTATGAGCACCTAATTGCCCTCAACCCACACAATGCATTCCTTCCGCGTTACGTCAAGGAAACCCGCCGCATCGTACCCGATATGCAAGCCTTTGTGCAGGAGGGGCGTGGCTTAGAGGAACTGTTCATCATGGCAGGAAGGCAGGATTCCGTGGAAGAGCTGCTCTGTGAGCTGCGGCAAATACCTCATCTGCATGTGGTCCATCCGGGGCCCGGTATGCTGGAGATCACCGCGGCTGGGGTGGATAAGGGAGAAGCGCTCCTTGCACTGGCCGCCCGGCTGGGCATTGACCGAAGCGAGACCATGGCCATTGGAGACAGCGGCAATGACCTCACCATGCTCCGTGCGGCCGGACTTTCGGTTGCCATGGGAAACGCCGCACCGGAGGTCAAAACTCTTTCCGATGTGGTGACGGAAACCAACGAGAATCACGGCGTTGCCGTGGCGCTGTCTCGCTATGTGCTTGCCTGAGGAAACGATGGAAAAAAGCTTCCACAATTTTACGTGATATGTGGAAAATTGCGTGAAATTTTTGCTACTATGTGATAAAATGAACTGTTACTATACCCAGAACCCCACAAGTTGTGCCAACGAGGAGGCAACCTTATGTCTGCAAAGGAAGAATTTATTGCGATCTTTCAAGAAACGGTCAAACGAGAAGGGGCCGAAGCCCTGCTCGATTACCTGGAACATAAAAGTGATTTTTTCGAAGCCCCCGCCTCTGCCCGGTATCACAGTGCCTATCGAGGTGGTCTGTGTGAGCACAGCTTGAACGTCTATCACTGCCTGAAGGATTATTTGGCCCGGGAGCGGGTGGCAGAGCTGTATGGCTTAGAGTACAGCGAGGAATCCATCGCCCTGGTATCGCTCCTGCACGATGTTTGTAAAATCGGCTGCTATAAGCCCGGAACCCGCAATGTGAAGGGTGCCGACGGAAAGTGGCAGAGCGTTCCCACCTTCCATTATGAGGATCCCCTTCCCTATGGGCATGGGGAAAAATCCGTGTACATCGTAAACGGCTTTCTGCGCCTTTCGCGGGAGGAAGCCATGGCGATTCGTTGGCATATGGGCTTCTCAGGACCCGAAGATAACCGCTTGGTGGGGCATGCGTTTACGCAATATCCCCTTTCCTTTGCCCTCTCCATTGCCGATATGGAGGCCAGTTATTTCTTAGAAGAAGAAAACAAGGACGGCTGACGCCGAACCTTGTCCGTGATACCCCCTCAACAACCTGAAAGGAAGACATACCGAACAATATGAATTTTGAATCTCTTGGTCTTTCGGCCCCGATTCTTCGTGCACTCAGTGCCTGCGATTATCGTGAGCCCACCCCGATTCAGCAGAAAGCCATTCCCCCAGCCCTCGAAGGGCGCGATGTGTTAGGCTGTGCCCAAACCGGAACGGGAAAAACCTGTGCCTTCGGCACGCCCATGTTACAGCGGCTTGCTGCGAAGGAGCGAACCGGGAAGGGAGTCCGCGCCCTCATTCTGACTCCAACCCGCGAGCTTGCCCTGCAGATCGATGAAAATCTGAAGGAGTATAGTAAGCACCTGCCCCTGCGAACTACCGTCATTTTCGGAGGCGTAGGACAAACGCCCCAGGTGGAACAGCTAAAGCGCGGCATTGATATTCTCACGGCCACCCCAGGACGACTGCTTGATCTAAGCGCGCAAGGTCTCATCGATCTCAAGAGCGTGGAAATCTTCGTGTTGGACGAAGCGGATCGCATGCTGGACATGGGCTTTATCCATGATGTGAAGAAGATCATCGCGCTTCTTCCCTCAAAGAAGCAAACCCTGTTCTTTTCCGCCACCATGCCGGAAGAGATTATGGAACTGGTGGATTCCCTGCTGCAGGATCCGGTGCACGTGGCGGTCAATCCGGTCTCCTCACCGGTGGAGCTCATTCGCCAGCAGGTCTATTTGGTGGATCGGAAAAACAAGACCAAACTCTTGGCCGACATTTTGGTGGCTGAAGGCGTGAAGAACGCGCTGGTCTTTACCCGCACCAAGCACGGTGCCGATAAAGTGACCCGGGAGCTCACCCAAGCTGGGGTGAAGGCTTCAGCCATTCACGGAAACAAGTCCCAGACCGCCCGCCAAACGGCGCTAAGTGACTTTAAGAACGGGACCTTGCAGGTGCTGGTAGCAACCGACATTGCAGCCCGTGGCATCGACATTGACGAACTGTCCTACGTCTTTAACTACAATTTACCGGAGGTACCGGAGACCTACGTGCACCGCATCGGTCGAACCGGGCGGGCAGGCCGCGGCGGAACCGCCATTTCCTTCTGTGATCACTCGGAAGAAGTGCTCCTGCGGGGCATTGAAAAGCTGCTGGGAAAACCCGTGCCCCGGGTGGAAGACCACGCCTATCCCATGGTGGAGTTTGAAACCCTGCGCCGAGACGCTAAGGGACGGGTGTTGAACCTGGATGACGAAGAGGCCAGGCAAGCCGCGCGGCAAAAACGAGCCGAAAAGCAAAAGGCTAACCGGGTGAAGAAGGTGGCCAAGGACACCGAGGAAGTGCCGCAGGCATCCCCCAAGCCGAAGGAAGCAAAGAAACAAGAGCAAAGGCAGGAAGAACTCCAGGTCAGCGCCAAGGCGCGCCGCACGCGCAACAAGCGCCCCCAGGGAAACCCCAACGATCCCCTCCCGGCCCATCCTGCAGAGCAGCCGGAGCAGATTGCACGCCGCAACCCCTTAGCCGGTGAAGTGATCATGGATGCCACGGCTCGAATGTTTGCCTCGCGGGCGGCCAAACTCCCCATCCATACCCCGCGAAGTGCCAAACAGGGAAAGAAGGGAACGGCTTCAGAGGGCAAACGTGAGGCAAAGCCAACCGAGCCTGTGGCAAAGGCCCCGGTGGGGCGCGAGGAAAAGCCGACGCAAAAGCGCCGTAAGAAGCCCAAGCAGGGTAAGGAAGCTACCCCCATCGTGGTGGTAAAACCTTCCGAAGGGCAACCGAAACCGAAGGAAGCCAGTAAGCCTGGTTCAGAAGCGGAACGTGCAGGGCGTGGGATGCGGAAACGAGTCCCCGTAGTGCAGGGGCCTAGAAGCCGACAAAAAGACTCCACCGAGCAAAAGAGCCTGATGAAGCCTTTTTATATTGAACATGACTAAGGAAAACGGGAAGCAAACGCGAAAGAAACGTTCGTTTTTATCCCGTTTGCTGCGAACCATCCTCGTCCTCTGCTTGCTGGTCGGATTCTATTGGTGCGAGCAAAACCTCATTGTGACGGAAGAAGTGGAGGCAGGTGCGGTGCCACCTGCCTTTGCGGGCATGCGCATTGTGGTGATCTCCGACCTGCATGGCAAGGAGTTTGGAAAGGGAAACGAGATTCTGCTCAGCAAGGTGAAGAAGCTAAAGCCGGATCTCATCGCCATTACGGGGGATCTGGTGCACGAAGGGGTTCCCCTCTCCATCATTCCCCCCTTGGCGGAGGGATTGTCTCAAATTGCCCCCACTTATTACGTCACTGGAAACCACGAGTGGGCCACGCATCAAGTTCCTGAAATCAAGGAACTGCTGACCGAGGGTGGGGTGAGGGTGCTTTCCAACGAGTACATCCTATTCAAGCGCGATGGGCAGAAGCTGGCGCTCCTTGGTGAGGACGATTACAATGGGCCTGCCGATCAAAAGACCATTCCGGAATTGGCCCAGGAGGTCAGAGCCAAGGAGGGGCAGGATACCTATCTACTTCTGCTTTCCCACCGAAACAACCGATATAAAACCTATGAAGAGGCGCGGATTGACTTAACGTTGGCAGGCCACGCCCACGGGGGGCAGGTGCGCCTTCCCTTTACGGACGGTCTCATTGGGCCACATCGGGAGTGGCTCCCGGAGTATACCGCAGGGCTGTATCCCCTGAGCCATGGAGAGATATTTGTCTCTCGTGGCTTATCCGACCAAAGTCCTGCCTTCCGCCTCTTCAACCGACCAGACTTGCCGCTGGTGATCTTGGCATCCGCCCCCTAGAGCGGGTTCACGAAGGAGACATAGACAGCATGAATTACCACGCAGGAAGCTATGATATTGCCGTCATCGGGGCAGGGCATGCAGGCATTGAAGCTGCCCTGGCCGCGGCGCGCCTTGGCCTCTCCACCCTTTGCTTTACCATTAACCTAGACGCGGCCGGCAACATGCCCTGCAACCCCGCCATTGGCGGAACAGGCAAAGGGCATTTGGTGCGCGAGTTGGATGCCCTTGGTGGAGAGATGGGGCGCGCTGCCGACAAGGCGTGCATTCAATACCGCATTCTAAACCGTGGCAAGGGCCCTGCGGTGCATTCCCTGCGTGCCCAGGCAGATCGACGGGCCTACCAGGCCGTCATGAAGAAGACCTTAGAACAGCAGGAAAACCTGACGCTCAAACAGGCGGAAGTGACAGAGATTTTGGCCGAGAACGGCCATGTCACAGCGGTGCGTACCTATACCGGGGCCACCTATGCCGTCCGTGCGGTGGTCATCTGCTCCGGAACCTACCTGGGTGGGCGAACCATCGTGGGAGAAGTGACGAAAGACAGTGGCCCGGACGGCATGTTCGGGGCCAATGCGCTCACCAAGAGCCTTCTGTCCCTTGGACTAGGCTTGCGCCGCTTCAAAACGGGAACGCCGCCTCGGGTCAACGCCCGTACCATTGACTTTTCCAAACTGGAATGCCAAGCAGGCGATGAGGAGGTCATTCCCTTCTCCTTTGAGACCACCCAGCCACCACGGAACCTGGTCTCCTGCCATATTACTTACACCAATGAAGAAACCCATGGGGTGATTCGCAGGAACCTGCACCGCTCCCCTCTCTTCTCCGGAGTCATTGAAGGGGTTGGCCCCCGCTATTGTCCCTCCATCGAGGATAAGGTCACGCGCTTTGCGGATAAGGATCGGCATCAGCTCTTCTTAGAGCCCATGGGACTGGATACCGAAGAGATTTACATTCAAGGCTTTTCCTCCTCTCTTCCGGAAGAAGTGCAGATTGAAATGATGCATACCCTTCCCGGTTTGGAGAAGGCCGAGATGACACGCTGCGCGTACGCCATTGAATACGACTGCGTGGATCCCACGGAGCTGCTTCCCACCTTGGAACATAAGCGGGTGTCCGGCCTTTATGGGGCTGGACAGTTTAACGGTTCCTCGGGCTATGAGGAAGCCGCCGTGCAGGGCTTTGTGGCGGGGGTCAATGCAGCCCTGGGCCTACTGGGGAGAGAACCCTTTGTCCTAGATCGCAGCCAGGGATACATTGGCGTGCTGATTGATGATCTGGTTACCAAGGGAACCACGGAACCCTACCGCATGATGACCTCACGGACGGAATACCGTCTGCTGCATCGGCAGGACAATGCCGACCAGCGCCTGACGCACCTAGGCTACCAGATTGGCTTGGTGAGTGAGGAGAGGCATCTCCGGGTTCAGGACAAATACGCCCAGGTGGCCAAAGAGGCAAAACGATTAGAGCACGTGGGCATCGCACCGACGGAGGAACTCAATGCCATGCTGCGGGAAAAGGGCGAGCCGGAAACCCAAAATGGCTTGCGCCTTGCCGATCTTCTGCGCCGCCCCAACCTTTCCTATCCGGACTTAGCGCCCTTTGACCCGAGCCGTCCGGAGCTTGTGCCCGAGGTGTGGCAGCAGGTGGAGATTTCGGTGAAGTATGCCGGTTACATTGCCCGCCAGACCAGACAGTTGGAGGAAATGCGCCGCTTAGAGGGCCGCGCCCTGTCGGAGGACTTAGACTACTCCCAACTGCAAGGCCTTCGCTTGGAAGCCAGACAGAAGCTCTTGCAGATTAAACCACGCAGCCTAGGACAAGCTTCGCGCATCTCGGGGGTTTCCCCGGCGGACATTGCCGCCCTGATGATCGCCCTGGAACGGATGGGCAGTCCCAAGCAGGAAGCCTAAGGGCTGGCGGATACCGTAAAGGATGAAACGATGGAACGAATTCACCTAAAGGGCAATACCCATTGCCTCAAGGGGCGGCACTTGCTGCCCTACTATCAGATCGATGGGGAGCACTGCATCTTGCTGGATGCAGGACACAGGCAGGATCGGGAGAAGCTGGAGCAGGCCTTGCAGGATCTGGGCCTGAAACCAGTTGGCATCCTCCTGACCCACATGCATTACGACCACCATGAAAACACCCGTTATTTTCGAGAGAAGTATGGGATTCCGGTTGCCATGCCTCGCATAGAAGCGGAGATTTGCCGCAGTACGGCTTCCTTAAAAAATCACCTCTTCTGCTTTCCCTATGGCTTGATTGCCCAGACCACCCGCCTGCAAAACCTCATTTGTCCGGTGGATCGACCCATCGAGCAGGAGGAAGAGCAGATCTTCTTTGCGGGGGTGACCTTTGGGATTGTCCACAGTCCTGGGCATTCCCCGGATCATATCTGCATCATCACCCCCGATGATGTGTGCTGTGTTGGTGACGCCCTGCTTTCAGGCGAAGATTTGAAGAGCGCGGAGATTCCCTTTGTCTTTGATATGTCCTTGGATTTTAGCACCAAGGAGACGCTTCGCACCTTGGACTGTGCGCTGTATCTGGTGTCACACATGGGGATCTACTCCGCACTTCAGGAGTTGATTGACGAGAACCTAGCCGTGATCCAGCGGCAGCTTGCCAGCATGCGGGCGATGGTGACAAAGCCCATGACCTTTTGTGAGTGCTATGAGGGCATTCGGAAGGCATTGGGGCATACCGAGCAGTCCATGCACCCGGTTATGAATCTGCATTTGGAGCGCTACATGCGCCCCTATTTGGAATATTTAGTGGACTCCGGACAGCTGATTCTAGTTTGTGGCAAGGGTGCACCGACGGTGGCACCCGTGGGGTATAAAGCATGAGTAAAAAAGGAACCGTACTACTGGGACTCTCGGGCGGCGTGGATTCCGCCGTCTCCGCCAAGCTCTTGCAGCAAGCGGGCTATGAGGTGCATGGTCACTTTTTAGACATCGGCTTGGGCGGCGAACAGGATGCCCGTCTGGTTGCCCAACGGATGGGGATTCCGTTTTCAACGGGAAGCATCCGGGAGGAACTGGAGCAGCACGTTTGCAAACCCTTTACCATGGATTACCTGGCAGGCAGAACGCCCATTCCCTGCGCACGCTGCAATCCCCAGGTCAAGTTTCCGGCCCTGTTTCGTGCAGCGGAAGCCTGCGGAGCGGAGTTTGTGGCCACGGGGCACTATGCCCGCATCGTCCGTGAGGACAGTGGCGAAGCCTTCCTGTACCGGGGCAGGCACACCAATGACCAATCGTATATGCTGGCCCGGCTTCCCAAGGAGTGGCTTCCGCGGATTCTCTTCCCCTTAGGGAAGTATGAAAAAACCCAGGTGCGAAGCCTAGCCCATGAGTTTGGGATTCCGGTTGCCGATAAGCCAGATAGCATGGAAATCTGCTTCATCCCCCATGGGGATTATGCCGCTTGGTTAGAACACCGGGGAGAAACGCCGCCACCCGGTCTCTTTGTCACCCGCGATGGGAAGGTGCTCGGGCCCCATAAGGGCATTCATCACTATACCTTAGGTCAGCGGCGTGGCCTTGGCATTGCCGCAGAGCATCGCCTGTTTGTCTCGGAACTTCGCCCAGAGACCAACGAGGTTGTCCTCTCCGATGGAAAAGACTTGTATGCAAATGTGGTGTTCTGCCGGGATTTGAATCGGCTGGCTCCCATTGCCGAGGGACAGGTCGTGGGGCTTCGCATCCGGCATTCCAAGACCGAGTATGCAGCCACGATACGGTTTTCCCAGCACGGAGCTGCTTTGACCTTGCAATCGGAAGCCAGAGCGCCGACCCCCGGTCAGCTTGCCGTGTTTTATGAAGGAGACCGTGTCTTAGGCAGCGGATGGATTTCAGAGTCATAGATAAACAGAACCACCCCGTAAGATTGGCCGGTGTGCCAAGTCTTACGGGGTGGTTTTCGTATCAGGGTAAGTACCTAATCTTCAAAGCAAAAAGAAACGTCTTCGTTTTCGGTAATGAGATCCAAGAAATTTGCTTCGTCCCACGGGTCAGGTTTGCTATCTAGATCAAAGGCATCGAAGGCTTCGTCAAACAAACGGAACATGAGACCGCTCCCTTCTCGTTACAACGAGTATGAATGGCAGGGCAGGAAGATCAGCACTTTTCAAAGATGGTGGTTACGCCCAGACCTCCACCGATGCAAAGGGTGGCAAGGCCACGATGAACCTCATCACGCTTGAGCATTTCATGTAAGAGGGAAACGATGATGCGAGCGCCCGAGGCACCAATGGGGTGGCCCAGCGCAATGGCGCCTCCGTTGACATTGACCTTCTCCATATCGAAATCCAGTTCACGTGCCACGGCGATGGACTGGGCCGCAAAGGCTTCGTTGGCCTCGATGAGGTCAATATCTTGAATGGTAAGTCCGGCCTTCTCCAGGGCCTGACGCGAAGCCGGGATGGGGCCCACGCCCATAATTTTCGGGTCAACGCCGCCCTGGCCCCAAGAGACTACCTTGAAGAGGGGAGTGAGTCCATACTTCTCCACCGCTTCGGCGGAGGCCAGCAGGATGGCAGCTGCCCCATCGTTGATGCCGGAGGCATTGCCTGCGGTGACGCGGCCGCTCTGGCCTTCGGTGGGGGAGAGTTTTCCAGCCTCAAAGGTCATGGTTACGTTGCCCGGCTTACCATGATCGGAAGTGGGGAAGGCGCCTCTAAGCTTCGAAAGAGCTTCAAGGGAGGTTTCCTTGGGGTGTTCGTCCGTGGTAACGAGGACGGCGCCCTTCTTGGATTTCACTTCGATGGGGACGATCTCATCGGCAAAGCGACCAGAGGTCATGGCAGCCATTGCTTTTTGTTGCGAGGCCAAGGCAAAGGCGTCCAGCTCCTCTCGAGTCAGGCCCCAAAGGTCACAGATGTTTTCTGCGGTGGTGCCCATGTGATAGTTGTTGTAGGCATCCCACAGGCCATCTTGAATCATAACATCCACAAGCTTAGTCTCGCCCATACGTGCACCCCAACGAGCTGCGGGAACGGCAAAGGGAGCACTGCTCATGCTTTCGGTGCCGCCGCAAAGGACGAGGTTTGCATCACCCGCCAGAATGGAGCGAGCCCCTTCAATCACCGATTTCAGACCGGAGCCACACACCATACCAATCGTGTATGCAGGGACCTTCATCGGGATGCCAGCGTGAATGAGGCACTGTCTGGCAACGTTTTGCCCTTGCGCCGTGCCGAGAACATTGCCGAACATGACCTCGTCGAGCCACTCGCCCTGCACCTTTGCACGCGAGAGCGCTTCCTTCATGACCGCAGCACCCAGCTGTACGGCGGAGACATCCTTCAGCGCGCCGCCGAAGGAACCGACCGCTGTGCGGCAGGAGCTGACTACATAGACTTCATTCTTCATAGAACCTAACCTCCCAAAATTAAGCATATCTTCGAAACACAGTATACGTTTTTGAGTATATAGGAAATCTAGGAAAAAAGAAATGGCTTTGGGAACAAAAGTTGGGCATTATGCTTGTGCTGTAGCAGCAAAATCGGAAAGCACGATGCGACAGAGCCGCAAAAGGTCGTCGCCCTTTTTGAGCCGCAAGGCCAAGTGAGGCTTTTCTCCCGCAGAAAAGAGCAATCGCTGGCGGTATTTTTCCATGGAGCAGAGGGCCGAAATGCGGGCAAAGTCCGGTTTCGGAATGGAAAAGCGCAGGAGGGTATCCTTCTGGGACAGTTCCGTAATGCCACACTCTGCAGCCAGGCAGCGCAAGAGGGCGATGGAGATCAGGTTGTTCACGCTGCGAGGGGGATCTCCATAGCGGTCAATCAGCTCATCTAAAATTTCATCAGCCATGTCCTCGTTTCGAATGCGGGCAATGCGGCGATAAAGATCCATGCGCTGTTCTGGGGAGGGAATGTAGGAGTCAGGAATGGAGGCCTCCACCGAAATATCGGCGGCGCACTCGGCGGGACGGTGGACGGGCGTTCCCTGTTCCTCTAGCACGGCCTCCTCCAAGAGGCGTAGATACATATCATACCCCACGCTCATGAGAAAGCCGGACTGCTCCGGGCCGAGAAGGTTCCCGGCTCCGCGGATTTCCAAGTCGCGCATGGCAATCTTAAAGCCGGAGCCAAAGGCCGCGTATTCGCGAATGGCAGAAAGGCGCCGCTCCGCCACCTCGGTTAGCACCTTGCCCCGTCGATAGGTCATATAGGCCGAGGCGCGCCGCGCCGAGCGCCCCACGCGGCCACGCAGCTGATGCAGCTGGGACAGCCCCAGGTGATCGGCATCCTCCACAATGAGGGTGTTCACGTTGGGAAGATCCACACCGGTTTCGATGATGGTGGTACAAATCAGAATATCCAGCTCGTTATCCCGCATCTCACGCATAATTTCGCTGAGATCCTCCTGATCCATTTTGCCGTGGGCAATGGCAATTCTGGCATCGGGCAGAAGGGCATGAATCCGCGCGGCACAGCTGTCGATGGTCTCCACACGGTTATGCAGATAGTACACCTGCCCGCCGCGCTCTAACTCCCGGCGCATGGCATCGGAAAGAACCGGCCAGTTATGCTCTAACACATAGGTCTGCACCGGACGGCGATTGTGGGGAGGTTCCTCCAGGGTGGACATATCGCGAAGACCCGAAAGGGCCATGTTGAGTGTGCGGGGAATGGGAGTAGCGGATAGCACCAGTACGTCGACTTGACGGAACATTTCCTTCAGCTTTTCCTTATGGGTGACGCCGAAGCGCTGTTCCTCATCCACCACCAGAAGGCCCAAGTCCTTAAACTTCATGTCTTTGTTGAGCAGTTTGTGGGTGCCAATCAGCAGATCAACGCTGCCTTCGGCAGTACGGCGCAAAATGTCCTTGGTTTGCGCGGCGGTGCGAAAGCGGCTAACCATCTCAATGCTGACGGGAAATTGCCGAAAGCGCTGCAGTGCCGTCAGGTAGTGTTGCTGCGCCAGAACCGTAGTGGGGGCGAGGATGGCGGCCTGCTTTCCGTCTAGCACGCATTTCATAATGGCGCGGAAGGCCACCTCCGTCTTACCATAGCCCACATCGCCGCAGAGTAAGCGATCCATGGGAGTGGTACGTTCCATGTCCCTCTTGATCTCCTCCACACAGCGAAGCTGGTCATCGGTTTCGGCATAGGGGAATTGCTCCTCAAATTCCCGCTGCCAGGGAGAATCGGGAGAAAAGGCAAAGCCCGGCTGCCGCTGCCGCTCGGCATACAACTGAACAAGGCCTTTGGCCAAATCTTTTGCGGCTTTTTTGGCGCGGGTTTTTGCCTTTTCCCACTCCACGCCGCCTAACTTGGAGAGCTTGCGGCTCTCGTAGTCCTCGCCACCGCCAATGTATTTGGATACTAGGTCAAGCTGAATGGCGGGGACGTATAGGATATCGGCCCCGGCGAACTGCAACTTCACATAGTCCTTTTGAATTCCGTCGACCTCCATCTTGACCATGCCGGAGAAGCGACCAATGCCGTGGTGCTCGTGAACGACCAGATCGCCGGGGGAGAGATCGGAAAAGCTTTCTAGTTTTTGCCGGTTTGACTCCGGCGTTTTGCGCTTCTTTTTGATGGCTGGGGCCGCGTTGGCCTCCGTCAGAATGGCGAGCTTGCCGGAAGGAAACTCCAAGCCGGCGGACAGGGCACCCACGCAAATGACAATATCCCCCGGACTGGGCAAATCGTGCAGCCCATAATCCACGGAAACGCGCAGCTTCCGCTCACGCAGCAGGGTTTGCAGTTGGTCGGCCCGTCGTTCGCTGCCGGCGAGAATTAGAACGGCAAACTCCTCCCGCCGATATTGAAGCAAGTCTTCCTCGGTGGCATCCAGACTCAGGCTCATGCTGGGCAATTGGCGAATCAGGATGGAGATGAGGCTCCGAGGTGGAATGGGATAGGAACTCGCCGTAAAGGAATCCAAATAGACCAGGGGAAAGGCGCCCAGCTTGGAAAACAGCCTCTCAAGGTTGGTGGTAAAGACCGCGTGTTTGCCCGCTAGAGTACCGGCCTCTAAGAGGACTTTGATGTCTTCCTCCCACTGCCATAGGTAGGAGCGACCCCGCTCCAGTAAGCGTGGAGACTCACAAAGAAGCAGGAGGGAGTCCGGGGCCAGATAATCCGCCGCGCTTGCGATGGTATCGTAGACTTGGGGAAGCAGCAGATCGGGTGGAACCTCCGGCGAATCCGTCGGGAGAAAGATCACCTCGGAGGCCGGTAGAATGGTCACCTGATCGACCCGCTGGGTTCTCCGCTGGGTTTGGGGGTCAAAGCAGGAGAGGGAGTCTACCTCAGAGCCCCAGAATTCCACGCGAATGGGGAGGGCTTCTCCGGGAGAGAAGACATCTAAAATGCCCCCTCGAACCGAGAACTGACCCACACCTTCGACCTGCTCACAGCGGGTATAGCCAATGGCCGATAAGTGCTCCGTCAGTTCCGAAAGGGCGTAGGTTCCGGTGAGTTCAATGGTGCGGCAAGCACGGCGCATGGTGTCTGGCGGTATGGTTCGCTGCAAAAGAGCTTCGATGCTGACCACCAGAAAGGAAATCTCTCCCTCGGAAAGGGCATGAAAAAGCCCCAGGCGGTGATGCTCCCAAGGGCGGGAGGCCGTGCCCGGGTGAAACGAAAACTCACGTGCAGGTAAAAAGGCGGGAGTCTCTCCCGTGAGAGCTTCCAGGTCAGGAAGGAGTGTTTGGGCCTCCCGTTCATCCGCGCAGACCAAGACCACAGGAGCGCCAAAGTCTCGGTGCAGAGCCGCCGCCAGGGGAGCGCGGCTACCTGCGGTACTTCCGGACAGCAGGGCGGGGGAGGCGCCACCATCTAAGGCGGCCAGGAGCTGCGCATATTCTGGCAGCGATTGCAAAGATTCGGTCAATCGTTTCATAGTGGCTCCTACTGTGCATGGTAGAATAGGGATGCAGATGCCTAGGATGCATAGCGTAGTTACTTATATCTATTCAAGAGATCGTACGCTTAGCCGTTAAATCGTCCCATTGCCGCTTCCACGCCTTGGGTTAAAATTAGCTCCACCGCATCGGCGGCGCCTCGCACGGCCTCTTGAATCAGGACAAGATCGTTGGGGGGAAAGCGGCCTAAAACCCAGTCTGCCATATCATAGTCGGGGTGGGGCTTGCCGCCCACGCCGATTTTAATCCGAGGAAACTGGTCGGTTCCCAAATGGGCGATGAGGCTTTTGAGTCCATTGTGCCCGCCTGCACTGCCCTTGCGGCGCACCCGAAGCTTTCCCACAGGTAGATCGGTATCATCCGAGATGACCAAAATGCGTTCGGGTGGTATTTTCAGAAAGCGAGCGGCCTCCCCAACCGATTCCCCCGATAGATTCATATAGGTGACCGGTTTCATAAGAAGGGCCGTCACCGCACCATAGGAAACGCTGTTGGTAAGCGCCCGATGTTTTAATTTTTGTACGGGAATCTGCTTGCGTTCGGCAAGCTCATCAATGGTGAGAAAGCCCACGTTATGACGGGTGAGCTCATACTCCCGTCCGGGGTTACCCAGACCGACGACCAAAAAGTCGGTGCCCCCCATACTATTCTTACGGTGAAACATAAAAAATGGCTCCAATCAAAACCGGCGAAGCATAGCTTCGCCGGTTGGTTTACTCGAGGAAAGAACCTTTGGCTCCTAGCCGTGGGATCTTCCATTTGATTTAAAGGAAGAGGCGCGAAACGGAAACCTCTTCGTAAATATACTCAATAGCTTCAGCAAACATGGATGCGGCTGAAATATACTTAATTTTACCACAGTTCATACCGGGGCGGGGGGGAATGGTGTCGAGGAAGACAACTTCTTTCAAGACGCTGTTCTGAATGCGCTCGATGGCAGGGCCGGAGAGCACACCGTGGGAAGCACAGGCATAGACCTCGGTAACGCCGCCCACTTCCACCAGAGCCTGTGCCGCGTTGCAAAGAGAGCCACCGGTGTCGACCATATCGTCTAACAGGATGGCACGCTTGCCGCGCACATCGCCAATGATGTTCATGACTTCACAAGCGTTGGCACGGGGACGGCGCTTGTCCACAATGGCCAGGTTCATGCCCAGCTTTTGCGCAAAGGCACGGGCACGGGCAACGGAACCGACATCCGGGGAGACAATGACGGTATTGTCGTCATCAATGCCGAAACGGTCGCTGAAGTGCTGGATGAAGAGGGGGCTTCCGAGGAGGTTGTCCACCGGAATATCGAAAAAGCCCTGAATCTGAGAGGCATGAAGGTCCATCGTAAGAACACGATCCGCACCGGCGCGGGTCAAAATGTTTGCCACAAGCTTGGCAGAAATGGGATCACGGGGCTTTGCCTTGCGATCCTGTCTGGCATAGCCAAAATAGGGAATGACGGCGGTGATACGGCCCGCAGAGGCGCGCTTAAAAGCATCGATCATGACAAGCAGTTCCATCAAATTGTCGTTCACCGGGGTACAGGTAGACTGAATCACAAAGACATCGGAGCCGCGGACCGACTCATAAATAGAGACAAAGCTCTCTCCGTCCGAAAAACGTCCTACCTCTAAATTGCCCAAAGGAAGCCCCAGTTCCCTGCAAATGGCTTCGGCAAACGGCTGATTGGCATTGCCGGAAAATATCTTTAGATTCTTTCCATGTGCGATCATAATTCCATCCCTCTCCATGTTATCAAAAGTCAAATTCTGCCAGTGTTTTTTCACGGCAGACTACATTCTGCTTTCATTATAACAAATGTTACCCCTCTTTGCACCTATAATTTGCAGCTTGTCTGTAAAAAATCCACGCTGTTTTCGGAAAGAATCTATTGACTTAAGCAAAAAAATCGGCTATAGTGTGGGTGTAC
Organism: [Clostridium] viride DSM 6836; assembly: GCA_000620945.1. Lineage (GTDB taxonomy): Bacteria > Bacillota > Clostridia > Oscillospirales > Oscillospiraceae > Evtepia > Evtepia viridis. The sequence goes on from JHZO01000005.1 coordinate 167,625, forward strand.
TAACAATACTGATACACACAACACACGCAACACAGGAGGGGCGGAGCATGATTCAGTTGAATTATCGGGACTCCAGACCCATTTACGAACAGGTGAGGGACGGACTGAGACAGCTGCTCATGGGTGGAGGCATTCTGCCGGGCGAAAAGCTGCCATCGGTTCGTTCCCTTGCTGCCAAACTAACCATCAACCCCAACACCATTCAGCGTGCCTACGAGGCGTTGGAAAAGGAAGGTTATGTTTACACTTTGGTCGGTAAGGGTACGTTTGCGGCCGAGCGCAGTGATGTAAATGAGGGGCGGCGCCAGGATCTTTTGGCGCTTTTTGACCAAACGGCCGCAGAGCTGTTATTTTTGGGGGCAACGGCCGATGCATTGGCCATGCGCCTGAAGGAAGTGGAGGAGAAGGGGTCATGATTGAGCTTCGCGAGGTCGTAAAGACCTTTGATGGCACGAGAGCCTTGGATGGACTCTCGATGTTTGTGCCCAAGGGATCAATTTATGGATTGGTCGGCCCAAACGGGGCAGGCAAATCCACGGTGCTGCGCCACATCACCGGTGTATACCACCAGGATTCCGGCCAGGTACTCATGGAGGGTAGTCCGATTTTTGAAAATCCAAGCGCAAAGGTACGTTTGGCCGACATTCCGGATGAGTTGTTTTACTTCATCACCGATTCCACACGGGATTTAATGCAGTTTTATAAAGGGTTTTATCCACGCTTTGACCTACAGCGCTACGAAGCCCTCAAAGATGTCTTTCGAACGGTGAACGAAAAGCGTCCCATTCGCCATCTTTCCAAGGGCATGCAAAAGCAATCCGCTTTCTGGCTGGCTCTTTGCTGTCGCCCTGATCTTTTGGTGTTGGATGAACCGGTGGATGGCCTTGATCCGGTGATGCGTCGCCAGGTCTGGAGCCTTCTGATGGAGGATGTGGCGGAGGAAGGTACCACGGTGCTTGTCTCCTCCCACAACCTGCGTGAGCTGGAAGACGTCTGTGACCATGTGGGCATTCTTTCCCGCGGGCGGGTGCTGCTAGAGCGTTCTCTGTCGGAGCTGCAGGAGACGGTAACGAAGTTTCAGCTTGCCTTTGCACCGGGTGAGGAACCCGCCCTTCCCGAAGGTCTTAACATCTTGAGTGAGTCCAGCCTGGGACGCGTGAAAACCCTGATCATCCGGGGCAATGTGGAGGAAGCGACGGCGCGCCTTAGTGCACTGGGGCCTGTGCTCCTGGATGCACTGCCCCTTTCCTTGGAGGAAATCTTTATTTACGAGCTGGGAGGTGAGGATTATGCGGTCCGCGAATTGGTGCTTTAACGTTCCCTTCTTCCGGAAGCAGGCCAAGCGATTTTGGCCACTCTGGAGCCTGTATACCCTTCTATTCGTGATGCTCCTGCCCATGTATATGCTGATGCAGGCACAGGCTCGTTTCTTGGGGCCGGAGTCCTTGGCAGATAAGTTCCAGACGTATTTGGCCAGTATGGCAACCTTTGGCTCCTTGTGGATTAACCTATTTTTCTGCATTTTAGTTGCCATGGCACTTTGGTCCTATCTCTATAACAATCGTTCCGTCTCCATGATTCACGCCCTTCCGCTCACCCGAGGGACGCTGTTTTTAACCAATTACGTGGCCGGACTTCTGTTTTCCATTGCGCCGAGTCTGGTCGTGTTTGTTCTGGCCTTGGGGGTTGAGGTCTTCGTTGGGGCACTCACCATTCCAGCCCTTTGTACTTGGCTGCTCTGCCAAATCTTATTCACCATCTTTTTCTTCTCCTTTGCCACACTTCTTGCCTTTGTGACGGGACACATACTGGCGCTCCCGTTCTTCTATGGCATTTTCAGTGTCCTGACCAAGGGAATTACCATGCTGTTGGATGGGGTGTTTTCAAGCTTTGTCTACGGCTATTCCGAACGATCCCTGACGGCACTTGACTGGTTTGGAAACTGGTTGTCACCGCTGTATGCCCTTCAGTTGAAGGTGCGACCGGTTCGCCCCTATGTTGCGGAAGACCTTGTCGTACGCCCCCCTATGGAGGTCTCCGGTCTTGGCGTCTTAGCAGTGTGCGCCGCGGTGGGATTGGGGATGGCCCTTCTTGCCTACCTATTGTACCGTCGTCGCAGCCTGGAGCTGGCAGGAGAAGTGATTACGGTATCCTACTTAAAGCCTGTCTTTAAGTTTGGTGTGGCGATCTGCTCCGGTCTTGCCTTTGGCATGATGTTCTATCAGCTGTTCCAGCAGTTCTTTTCCCGGGGAATCTGGTCCTTGCTCTTCTTCCTGCTTCTTTGGGCCGCCATTGGCTACTATGCGGCAGAAATGATGCTGCGAAAGTCGTTCCGCGTATTCCGCGCAGGGGCACCGGGTCTTTTTGCCCTTCTGCTTCTCATGACTGCGGCGATGCTTGCCATGGAATATGACATTTCGGGATACGAAAAGACTGTCCCCGATGCTGAAAAGGTTCAAATGGTGCAGGTGTTGGGTTGGCAGGATTCCAAGCTAACCACCGCCGAGGACATCGGTGGCACTATCGCACTGCACGAGACCTTGATCCAGCAAAAGGCTGACATTGAACGGCAAAGTGACGAGTACAGCCGCAACTCAAACAGCGATTACTATAAAGACCATGAGCTCTATTCCATTCAGTTGCGCTATACCTTGCAGGACGGAAGCATCTTCCAACGTCGATACAGCATTCCGGTATCCCTCGAGACATTGGAGCAGAAGGATTCTCCGGCGAAGCAGTACGATGCCCTGATGAATCGCCCCGCGGTACGCGTAGAAACCATCTTCCCGGCCACCTACAAGACGGAAAACCTCATGGAAATCAGTATGAACGTTCCGGATTACGCCAAGCAGGCGCCGGCAACCAGCCAGGTTCCCGGTGTGCGCTTTGAGTCAGACCCCTATGGGCAGGATGCCAAAATGATCTTAAGTGGCGAGGCGGCGCAGAAGTTCTATGCTGCGGTACGTGAGGATATCACTGCGGGCCGCTTGGGATACGTGTTCTTGGGAGATTTCCATCCAGAATTTAAAAAAATTAATTGCATCAACGGCATTTACTTTACCTTCCGCCAGGATTATAATAAGACGAATTCTGTAGATGGAATGGAGTCTGCGGACACGAGAACACGATATATGGAAAAGCAGGATGAAAACGGAAAACGCATTTCCTATTATGAGCAGAACCTTGACCTGCAGATTACTGCAAGCTCCACCATTGCGGTGCTCGAACAGTTTGGGCTACGGCAAGGGGTTCATTTCATGACGGTTGAGCAGGCAGAGAAATCCGGTTACCTTAACGACCCAAAATACTATGAAAAGTACGGATACCAATAATGGGCCGTCTAAGGGATTCTTTGATCGAACCGATTTCGGCCAAGGGACCCGATTTCCAATCAAATCAATACCGTATGCGTCCGAGATCTTCTCGGACGCATTCTGGCGTTTTTAACGGAGCGCAAAGGCGGTCATTCTGAGGAGACCGCGGTGCGCCATTGTCGACGCGCGACACCAAAGAAAAGGAGCAGTAAACATGGAATTTAAGGCAAATGAGGGCAAGGTAGTTCGGATTGCAGTGGGCGACCGGCAGTTTGATCGCCATGCCATTAAAACCCGCTTTGTGGAGTTGGGTGACGATTACGTGGAACTGGTCAAGGAGTATGTGCTTCCTTACTATCAGCCCGGTGATATTCTAAGCAGCAGTGAAAAGATCATTGCCCTGTGCCAGAAACGCGTGGTGCGAGAGGAGGAGGTAAAGCCCTCCCTTTTGGCCAGAATTCTTTGTAAGTTCGTCCATCAGACGGCGGCAGGCCCTGGTGCGGGTGTCCCCCAAAAGATGCAGTTTGCCATCAACCACTGTGGCGCCTTCAAAGTGCTATGGGCAGCCTTTCGTGCAGCCATTGATAAGCTGCGTGGCGTCAAGGGAACCTTCTATCGCATCACCGGCCCGGAAGTGGCGGGTTTGGACGGGTTTTATGGGCATGACATTGAGGAATATGCCCACATGGGGATCCGGATTCCGGAAAACCCCGACAAGGTTTGCGATGAAGTCTTTGATAAGACGGGCGTTGTGATGATGATTGTGGATGCCAACGCCATTTCGCAGGAGGTCTTAGGCAAGGCCTCGGCCCTGAAGGAAGACATAAAAACGCTGGAAAAGATGATCCGAGACAACCCGGCCGGACAGGAAAAGCAGCTGACCCCCTTTATCCTCATTCGTGAGGTGAAGGAGACCGAAGACGTGGTTGAGGAACCCAAAGAGGATGCCGACGATGAGGTGCGCGTGGCAATCAATCTGAATGAAACTCTTGCCAGCACTGAAGAAGCATGATACACTAGCTTCACGAGCAAAACAGAAGGATTGCCCGTGAAATATGCGAGATTTGGCGCAAAAAGGAGTAAAATGATGAAAGTTTTTAAAAAAGCCAGTGCGGCACTCATGAGCGCGGCACTGCTGATTTCTTTGCTGGCAAGCTGCAGCACGGGTTCCAAAGTTGACCCCATCCAGGAAGCCTTAGGCTACCCTCAGAGTACGGTGTTTGCCACCTTCAATGGCACCAAGATTACCGCGGGAGAGTATCTGCCTTGGCTTGCCAACTATGTGACCTATATGGATGGGATGTACAAGATGATGGGCAACCCCGGCATCAACTGGGATGAAGATATGGGCAATGGCACCAACGCCAAGGAATATATGAAGTCTCAGGTCATGGATACGGTGAAGCTCTTCTGGGCCATGGAAAGCCTGGCTAAGGAAGAGGGAGCTAAAGTCTCGACTGAAGATAAGAAGAAGTATGAAGAGCAGCGCGCAGAAGCCGTCAAGAGCATGGGCAGCGAGGAAGCCTATGCGGTCTACCTCAAGTCCATGTGCCTCACGGAAAAGCAAATGGAGCGCATTAGCACCATTGAAGCACTGAGCAAGAATCTGCAGGCCAAGCTTTGTGGCGAAGGCAAGAAGTTTACCGCCAATGCCGACACCCTGCATGCCTATCTGGACGAGCTGGGAGTCCTCAAGGCGAAGCATATCCTGCTGCTGACCAAGGATCCCTCGGTGGATGGCCCGGCTTACTCCAAGGAAAAGATTGCCGAGCAGAAAACAAAGGCAGACAGTCTTCTGGCTCAGCTTCGTGCCGCACAAGACCCCGTGGCTCTCTTTGATACCCTGATGAAGGAAAATAGCGAAGATACCGGCCTGGAGGGGAATCCCAATGGCTATCTCTTCTCCACCAAGCCCGATGGCGTGGACTTCTCCAGCCGTATGGTTCCCGAGTTTGAGCAGGGAACCGCTGCCCTGGGCTATAACCAGATCAGTGACGTGATTCAGAGTGACTATGGTTACCACATCATTCTGCGTCTGGATCCCTTGGAGGATAAGGAAACCTATGCCAAGTACGAAGAGAAATGGTATGGAGAGCAGATCAATAAGCTCTATCAGGAACGGGTTGACAAGATTGAAGTCACCACCACTGATGCGTATAACAACCTAGACGTCAAGGACTTCTATGAAAAACTGACAGCCTATACCAAAACCCAGATGGATGCCCTTCCCAAGGAGGATGAGGCACAGACCGGGGATGGTTCCGCAACGGGTAATACCGATAGCGGCGCCGCAGGCGGCGATGGCAAGACCGATGGAACGGAAGCGCCCAAGACCGAGGAGGGTGCCACCCCCAATGCCCAAGCACAGGGCACAGCCACCGACGGTACCAGTGGCGAAACCCAAACACCCGCACCTTAAACGAATCGAATAGCATTAAACAGGGGCGACGAATAGTCGTCCCTGTTTTTTTGTGTGGTATACCCAAGAGAGCCGCGACAAAAAAAGATGGATAGACAACAAGATTTTCTAGGAATCGTGCGGACAAGTCCGCTATGCTGTTCTTATTCCCAGGAAGGAAAGAGGGGGCAAGCGATGAGTACATGGTACACAAAGGAACCAGCCCAGGTACTGGAGGAGTTCGAGGTCTCCCCAGAGCGTGGTCTGTCGGAGCAGGCAGCGGCAAGCAGGGCAGAGCGCTATGGAAAAAACCAGTTAGAAAGCGCACGCAGAGATAGCCTCGTTAAGCGCTTATTTGCACAGTTCAAGGACCCAATGATTCTGGTGCTGCTTGCGGCAGCGATCTTGTCCGTAGTGGCAAGCGGAGGAGAAGACCTCCTCGATGCAGGCATCATTCTTCTCATTGTCATGGTCAATGCGGCGATCTCCATTTCACAAGAAGACAATGCCCAAAAGGCCCTCAAGGCCTTAGAGCAGCTCTCCGCTCCACAAGCCCGCGTGGTGCGGGAAGGACGCTTACATAAAATTGACGCGGCGGACTTGGTGCCAGGGGATATCATTCACTTGGAGGCAGGGGACTTTGTCCCGGCGGATGCAAGGCTACTGAGCGCCACGGGACTGATGGCGGACGAGTCTGCCATGACCGGGGAATCCCTGCCGGTTTCCAAACGGGCGGAGACCAGCCTTCCTCTCGATACCCCCTTAGGGGATCGAAAGAACATGGTCATTGCCGCCACCATGATTACCGCAGGCCGGGGCACCGCCATCGTCACTGAGACTGGTATGCAAACCGAAATGGGGAAGATCGCCTCCTTGCTGCTCAAGCAGGAGACGGCGGATACGCCTCTCCAGCGGAAGATGGCAGAGATCTCAAAGGCACTTTCCTTTCTCTGCTTAGCGGTTTGTGCGGTGTTGTTTGGGGTTGGCCTCTTGCAGCATCGGCCGATTCTGGACATGCTGATGACCGCAGTCTCCTTGGCGGTGGCTGCGATCCCTGAGGGCCTACCAGCCATTGTAACCATTGTGTTGGCCCTGGGGGTTTCCCGAATGGCAAAGTATCAAGCCATCATCAAAAAGCTTCCGGCGGTGGAAACCCTGGGCTGTGCCTCCGTCATCTGCTCGGATAAGACCGGCACCCTGACCCAAAACAAAATGACCATCGCAGAGCTTTGGCCGGCCCAGGCCGAGTTGCGGAACATGCTCCTTTCGTTGGGGGCACTTTGCAACAACGCGGAGGAGGGAAAGGAACGCCTGGAATTTCTGGGTGATCCCACGGAATGTGCCTTCCTAGAATGCGCGGCAAGAGAGGGCATTGGGAAAGGAGCGCTGGAAAAGGAGCTGCCACGCTGTGCAGAGCTTCCCTTCGACTCGGATCGAAAGCGCATGAGCACCTTGCACGCCCTGCCTAGCGGAGGGTATCGCCTGGCCATGAAGGGGGCACCGGAGGTAGTCTTACGGCGATGCACGTCGCTTCTCACCGCACATGGAGTGGTTCCTCTGAGCGGAACCGAGCGGGAACGCATTGCTGCCCTCTCGGCCGCCATGGCAAGCAGAGCCTTACGCGTTTTGGGCGTGGCCTATCGTGACGATGCCATGCGCACAGAGGAGTTGCGGGAGGAGGGTCTCATTTTTGTTGGACTAGCCGGTATGATGGACCCGCCACGTCCTGAAGTGAAGGAAGCGGTGGCACGCTGCAATTCCGCGGGCATTCGTCCGGTGATGATTACCGGGGATCACAAGGCCACGGCGGTGGCCATTGCCAAGGAGCTGAATATCTTCCGCACCGGTGACTTGGCCATTTCAGGAGAGCACCTGGACTTTCTGCCGCAAGAGGTGTTGGAAGAAGACATTGAGCGCTTCTCCGTGTTTGCCCGGGTGACCCCGGAGCACAAAATGCGCATCGTGAAAGCCTGGCAAAAGCGAGGAAAGGTCGTTGCCATGACGGGGGATGGCGTCAACGATGCGCCGGCCTTGAAAGCGGCGGATATTGGCTGCGCCATGGGTCTTTCCGGAACGGACGTGGCCAAGAGTGCCTCCGACATGATTCTAACAGACGATAACTTTGCTGCGGTGGTGCATGCCGTGGAGCAAGGGCGCGGCATCTATGCCAACATCAAAAAGGCCATTCACTACCTGCTTTCCTGCAACATCGGAGAAATTCTCACCATCTTTGTTGCCACGGTGTTCTATTTCCCGCAAATGCCACTGACACCCGTGCAATTGTTGTGGCTGAACCTGGTGACGGACTCGCTCCCGGCCCTGGCGCTTGGGATGGAGCCGGTGGAAGAGAACGTCATGCAGAAGGCGCCCCGTGACGCCAAGGAAAGCTTGTTTAACGCCCGCTTTTCCCTGCGCCTTCTTTGGCAGGGGGTCATGGTGGGTGCCCTGACCTTGCTTGCCTATTGGTTGGGCTATGTCTATCTCGGTGGGCCCCGTGTGGCCAACACCATGGCCTTTGCCACCTTGACGCTCTCCCAATTGTTCCATGCCTTTGATGTTCGCAGTGAGGATGCTTCCCTCTTCCACATCGGGCTACTTTCGAACAAAGCGATGAACAAGGCCTTTTTGGTGGGCCTGGCGCTCCAAATGGCGGTGCTCTGCATCCCACCCCTGCAAAGCATCTTTGCGGTGGTTCCCATGGACCGTATGGAGTGGCTCACGGTCTTTGGACTGGCTTTGTCTCCCTTAGTGGTTTGTGAAATTGTGAAGGCACTGGGCCGCATCCGAAAAGGCACCGAAGAAGTCGGGATTACCATCAATCGTGTTATGGCAAGTCGCGAACACGAGCATGCCGTTCGATAAGCCAGAAGAAAAAGCCGTTGCCCACGTTGTGGGCAGCGGCTTTTTTCTATCATTTATGATTCCTCGGCAGTGGGTGGGCTATTATGCACGAGCAGGATTTTAGCAGAGCGTCCAGAAACCTCAACGAAATACATGGGGCAGGTATCTTGTTTAAGCTCTTCTTCTACCAAGGAATAGCGCACCGCCACGATGGTGCCGAGCTGGTATCGATGCACGACTTGGCTCGACCGGAAGGGGGTGTATCCAAGCTCGGCTTGCACGGTATCCACCACCGTTTGTTCCGCCAAGTGGATGCTTTTCCAGTCTCCATAGCCCACCGCACCTACGTAGACCAGAAGGAACAAGAGCAAGAATCCGAGAAGGAAACGCGTCCCTTGCCGATCGTCTTTTACTAGTTTTTCATGGGTTAGCTGCTCTAAGCTCAAATTGCCCTTCATGGTACGGCAGTGTTCACAGAGGGAATCGGGAGTATTGTCCTCTAAGGCTTTGTTGCACAGCTTACAGGTCTGCATGGCTACCTCCTATCTCCTTTGGCATGAAACCCTGACCCGTTGGCGCGATTGAATGCGCCTGTGGGCTGACTCAGTGGACGGTGGGTTCCTCCACAAGCATAAGTTCCGCGGAGCTCCCGGAAACAATGACATAGTAGGTGGGGCAGGTTTCGTTTTTGAGCTCCTCTTCCGTAAAGGCATATCGGACTGCGATGATGGTGGAAACATAATGCCCAGCAACTTGAGAAGACACAAGGGGGGTCTTGCCGGTCTCGGACTGCACGGCTGCAATGACCGTCTGCTCCGCTATGGGGATGTATTTTCGAGGGATAATATGCTCGAAGGTATATTGCAAGCCGAATACGAGGATCAAAGCGATCACAGAAGTCAGAGAGGGCAAAAAGAAACGCAGTATTTTCTTTGTACGGAATGGTTTCCCAGTTGGCTCCTCCGTCAGCGGATTCTCCTTTTGCTTGCGGCAGTGTTCGCAGAGAGAATCGAGAGTATCCTCCGCTAAGGCTTTGTTGCACAGCTGACAGCTTGGCATAGCTACCTCCTATCTCCTTTGGTGTGAAATCCTCACCCATTCAGCATAGGTCACATGGAAATGATTGTCAAGGGAAGAGAAAACGCGCCCGTCAGATTCTTTGACAGGCGCGCTCGTTTTTATTGATTTTCACCGTAGCCATCAATGTAGACCGCTTCGGAGAAGGTTTCGCTCACTTTGGTGCCGTTTGGCAGAGTGCCGGTAGCATCAAAGGTGAAAACCAGAATGGGGAAGACGTGTCCGCCGCCAAGGTCGGTAAAGTGCTCGGCGGCATTCTTGGCCTTTTCCTCGTCGTAGGTGAGGATGGTGTAGTTAAATGCGTCGGGGTACTTTTGCGTTAAGGAAGGCAGGGCTGCCGTTGCGTCCTTGCCGGTGGAATACTGCTGCAGCTTGCAGGGCAGACCATTCACGGTGACCTGATCAAGTTGGAACGAGGTGTAGGTGTTGGGGCTACCGGGAATGGGGTAATAGGCAAAGCTCATGGTGTTCTTATGGCAGGCAAGGACGGAAAGATCCATCAGCACCAGTTTGTTGGGGGCCAGCGCGCCCGATTCCTTTAAGTGCATGAGCAGGTTGTTCTGGCTGTTTTTCATGGGAGCTCCCAGCGCGGCAGCGGAAATGATGGCCACATCACCGCGGCTGAAGTTGATGCTTTGCGCATCATACTCGCCATAGGTCATCCCGAGGGCATCGCTCAGGTCCCAGGGAGCCGACCAGGAAAAGTCCGAGTCGGAGCTATAGCCCAAGGCACGCAGGACAAAGGTTAAATACTGCGCGGCGGTGACGGCATCGCTTCCGCCAAAGGTGGTTTTTGAAAGACCAAGGGTTAGCTTGTTCTTATAGGCATAGCCCACATAGGGTTTTGCCCAATCGGAAACATCGGTAAAGGGGATTGTGTAGGTGCCTTCTTTGGCCTCGCTATCTTTTCCCAAGAGACGAACCAGCATGGTGATGGCAACCTCACGGGTGGGAGTGCCGAGCAGATCGAAGTTAGGGCTTCCGTCGGGAAGCGTTCCGACCCCGTGAAACAGTCCCAGCTGATACAGAATGTCAGCGGCATAATCCTCGGGACTTTCGATCTCGACCGCCGCCGCAGAATAGGGCAGAATGGAAAGGGAAAACAAAAGCGCCAGGGTCAGCGCCACTAGCTTTGCGTGTTTCATACAGACCTCCTTATATGCAGGGAGAAAAATGTCAAATCTTGAAGCTATTGTATAAGACGAGGGTCAACAAGTCAAGGTTTTGTGAATCCATCACGGGAAAGCTTGTTATTACCGTTAGAAAATGATATAATAAACCATCAATTATCATACCAAAATTATCATCCGGAGGTTTCGTTTTGAGACGGGAAAGCACAACCATTTCACAAGAGGAGATTGCGCGTCAATTGGCGCTTTGCGACGAGGTGCGGGAGCTTTTAGATCGCCATCCCGGAGCGCGGCTGGCCTGCGTTGATACCTATGGCTGTCAGCAGAACGAGGCCGATTCGGAACGGCTTCGCGGCTTTTTGTCCCAGATGGGCTATGGGTTTACCAGCGAGGAAAATGAGGCAGACTTGGTGCTCCTCAATACCTGCGCCATTCGCGAACATGCCGAGCAGCGCGTATTCGGGAACGTGGGAGCCTTGGTGCATACCAAGAAGAGAAATCCGCGCCAGATCATCTGCGTGTGTGGCTGCATGGCGCAGGAGGAACGAGTGGCCGAAAAGCTGAAACAATCCTTTCCCCACGTTAGCCTGGTGTTTGGAACCCACATGCTGTGGAAGTTTCCTGAACTCATGCGCACCTACCTCACCAGTGGAAAACGTGTCTTTGAATACGAAGCTTCGGATGGAACCATTGCCGAAGGACTTCCCGTGGTGCGGCAAAATAAGCTCAAAGCCTGGGTTTCCATTATGTATGGCTGCAACAACTTTTGTACTTACTGCATTGTGCCCTATGTGCGCGGACGGGAGCGCAGCCGCGAGGCCCATCTCATTCTGGAAGAGGTGCGCCAGCTTGTCTCGGAGGGCTATCGGGAAATTACCCTGCTGGGACAAAACGTAAACTCCTATGGCAAGGATTTGGAGGGTGGTCTCGACTTTGCCGGGCTGCTCGAAGAGATCAACAAGATGGAGGGAGACTTCCTGCTTCGCTTTATGACCAGCCACCCGAAAGACGCCACGGAGCGCTTGTTCGATGTGATGGCAAAGTCTGAGAAGATTGCGCCGCACCTGCACCTGCCCTTCCAGTCAGGATCGTCCCGAGTGCTTCGTGCGATGAACCGGGGCTATACCAGGGAGCATTACCTCTCCCTCATCGCTGCCCTGCGCCAGCGAATCCCGAACACTGTCCTCACCTCCGATGTCATTGTTGGATTTCCCGGGGAAACCCAGGAGGAGTTTGAAGAAACCCTTAGTTTAATTGAAGACGTGCGCTTTGACGCACTCTTTACCTTTATCTTTTCGCCCCGTGAGGGAACCCCGGCGGCTAAACTTCCGGACCCTATGTCCCCAGAGCAGAAAAACGCCAACTTCCAGCGCTTGCTGGAGGTGCAA
>JHZO01000005.1:179782-334948 GCA_000620945.1 [Clostridium] viride DSM 6836
CGGTTTGCTGGGAAGGCGCGGTTTCCTTGTTCTTTGGAGACCGTTGTGAGGGTTATGACGACATTCTGCAGGCGCTCTTTTCAGAACGGGTGAATTTCGCCCCGTGAGGGAACCCCGGCGGCTAAACTTCCGGACCCTATGTCCCCAGAGCAGAAAAACGCCAACTTCCAGCGCTTGCTGGAGGTGCAAAACGCCATTTCGGCGGAGAAGCACGAGGCTTATGTGGGAGGCGTGTATCCCTGCTTGATTGACGGAGAGGATGAGCGGGGCAACCTAACCGCCCGTACGGCAGGTGGACGACTGGTTCGTCTTTCCGGCGAGGCTTCTTGGATTGGCAAGACGCTGCCTCTGCGCATTACGTCGGCAAACACTTGGGCACTGAACGGCGTACTGGAAGGGGGGCAAGAGGCATGAAACTGATATCTTTGGTGGAAAACAGCTCTTGCCATGCAGACTGTGGCTGCATTCATGGACTGTCCCTGTATCTGGAGACCCCCAAGCATCGCATCCTCTTTGACATGGGTCCCAACGCCCTTTTTTTAGAAAATGCCCAAGTGCTGGGGGTGGATCTTTCTACGGTTGACCTTGCCGTTTTGTCCCACGGGCATTACGACCACGGGGGTGGCCTGGAGCTTTTTTGCAAACGCAATGAAACTGCTCCGATTCTGATTGCGGAGCATACCTTTGATGTCCATGCGGTTCGTGTGGAGGACGGATATGAGGACATTGGAGTCCCTGCCGGCCTGCAAGGCAAGTGGAGTGAGCGCATTCGCACCCTGTCAGGGCCCTTGGATTCGGAGCTCTATATCCTGACCGAGATTCCCCATCGGGAGTATCTCACGGCTGCTTCGGCGACGCTCTTAGAGCGGTCGGGAGAGGAGTACGTGTCGGATCGTTTTCTACACGAACAAAACCTAATAGTATCCTGCGAGGGGAAGCACTTCCTCTTGGCAGGTTGTGCCCATCGTGGCATTGTGAATATCCTGCGTGCGGGGGAAGCCGTCATTGGCGGAGAATTTGACTATGTGTTCAGTGGCTTTCACTTAACGAACCCCGGACTGGGCATTGATGAGCCGGAGGCATTGGTGCGTGCGGTGGGAGAAGAGCTCCGCGCCCGGCAAAAGACCCGGTATATTACCGGTCACTGCACCGGCGCAGGGCCGTACGAGATTTTACGTGAAATGCTGGGCCAGCGATTGGACACCATGCCCAGCGGACGTGTTTTCGTCCTATAAAGGATACGGATGATGTCTAGAGAGAAAGGGGGCGACACGAAAGTGAAAGACGTAACGCCCATGATGCAGCAATACCTGCGCCTAAAGGAGGCGCACGAGGATTGCCTCTTGTTTTTCCGCTTAGGCGATTTTTATGAAATGTTCTTCGAGGATGCCAAGCTGGCCGCCGAGGAACTGGACCTGGTTCTCACAACCCGTGACCGTAATAAGCCGGAAGGGGAGCGCACCCCCATGTGTGGCGTGCCCTATCATTCGGCGGAGAGTTACATTGCGCGGCTCATTGCCAAGGGCTATAAGGTAGCCATTTGCGAGCAGACCGAGGATCCCGCTCTCGCCAAGGGACTGGTGGAGCGAGAAGTGGTCCGGATCGTAACCCCCGGTACCGTCATCGACGCTTCCATGTTGGAGGAAGGGAAAAACAATTACATCGCCTCCCTCTGGTGCGGGGAATTGGGCTTTGGCCTTTGCTTTGCCGACGTCTCCACCGGAGAGCTTCTGCTGACGGCCTTTGCCAAGGAGGGGTGGCAGGAGCATGCGGTTGCGGAGCTGGAACGCTACAGTCCCCGTGAGGTGCTGCTCTCCCCGGAGACCGCAAGCCCACCCCTATTGGACTACCTGCGGAGCAAGGCTGACACCCGCATGGAGCTGTGCCCCGAAACCATCTTCCAAAAGGAAGAGGGAGAGGCCTTTGCCCGATCGCTGACCAATCTGCCCCGGGAGCTGGAAGCGGCGCTGCCGCCCTTGGCTGCACTGCTTACTTATCTGCACCGGACGCAGAAGTGTGAACTGTCCCACCTGCGTTCCCTTCGCTACTATACCGATGGGGAGTTTATGGACTTAGACCCCACCGCCCGCCGCAACTTAGAACTCTGTGAGACGCTTCGGGGAAAGGAAAAACGAGGGAGTCTTCTCTGGGTTCTGGACAAGACCAAAACCCCTATGGGGGGAAGGATGCTTCGCTTTTGGCTGGAACGCCCCCTGCGCTCTCCGGGTGCCATCAACGCCCGCTTGGATGCGGTAGAGGTTTTGCGCGAGCAAGGCATCCGGCGGGAGGAGCTTATGCGTCTCTTGCGGGAGATGACCGACCTAGAGCGTTTGGTAGGGAAGGTGTCCTTCGGAACGGCGGGAGGGCGTGAGCTGGTGGCGCTAACCCAAGGCTTAGGGAGCCTTCCGGAGCTTCGTGCGCACTTAGAAGAGCTTCCCAAGGGCCTACTCACAGAGATATGCCAGGAGCTCCATGACCTTCCCGCACTTCGGGATACCATTTCCCGGGGAATTGTGGACGAGCCCCCCATTGGAATCCGCGATGGAGGAATCATCCGCACAGGGTACCACAAGGATGTGGATACCCTTCGGGATATCTTGCAGAACAGCCGGAGCATCATTGCAGGCATTGAAGCCCGCGAAAAGGAAAAGACCGGGATTAAGAGCTTAAAGATCGGGTACAACAAGGTCTTTGGCTACTATCTGGAAGTTTCGAAATCCTATTACGATCAAGTGCCCGAAACCTACATACGAAAGCAGACCCTTGCCAACTGTGAGCGGTATATTACCCAGGAATTAAAAGACATGGAGCATACCATTCTCTCCGCGGAGGATCGCCTGACGGCCTTGGAGTATCAACTCTTTACGGAACTGCGGGAAGAAACAGCCAAGCACATGGAGGAGATTCAGCGCTCCGCCGCCGCGGTGGCGCGCTTGGATGTTCTGTGCTCCTTTGCCAGCGTGGCCGCAGAGAATGGCTACTGTCGCCCCAAGGTGGATGATTCTGACTGCTTGGAGATTGTAGAGGGGCGGCATCCGGTGGTGGAGAAGGTTCTAAAGGGAGCGCTCTTTGTTCCCAACGACACCAAGATGGATGAGAATGCGCACCGGGCCGCCATCATCACCGGCCCCAACATGGCAGGCAAATCTACCTACATGCGGCAGGTAGCCCTGATCGTCCTCATGGCTCAGCTAGGCTCCTTCGTTCCGGCCAAGGCCGCCCGTGTGGGTGTGGTGGATCGCATCTTTACCCGCATCGGGGCCTCGGATGACTTAGCCGGTGGGCAGTCGACCTTTATGGTAGAGATGAGCGAGGTGGCGGAGATGCTGCGCCACGCAACGGCTAAGAGCCTTCTCATTTTGGATGAGATCGGACGAGGCACCTCCACCTACGATGGCATGGCCATTGCCAGAGCAGTCTTGGAGGCTTGTGCAGACCCCAATACCCTTGGAGCCAAGACGCTCTTTGCCACCCACTATCACGAACTCACCTCCCTAGAGGACGAGCTCCCGGGTGTACTGAACTTCAACATCGCCGCGAAGAAGCGGGACGATCAGATTATCTTTCTACGGAAGATTCTGCCCGGAAAGGCAGACCGCAGCTATGGCGTGGAGGTCGCGGCGCTGGCCGGGGTTCCGGCATCGGTGGTGGAGCGGGGACGGGAGCTTCTGGAACAGCTGGAACGGCAGGGGGGCATTGCTCCCATCTCATCCCTGCGGGAACACTCGCCCCCGCCTGCGAACACCCTTGGAGAACAAGAGGTGGCGGCAGTGGATCGACTGCGCAAGCTGAGTCTTGACGCACTTACGCCCTTGGAGGCGCTGAATCTACTTTACGAATTAAAAAACAGTTTGCACTAGGGTGGAGAAATCCCATCCTTAGGAGGTGAGAGCAAATGGCAAAGATTCAACAATTGGATGCACACGTGGCAAACTTGATTGCGGCGGGTGAAGTGGTGGAACGGCCGGCATCCGTCGTAAAGGAGCTGGTGGAAAATGCCATCGACGCGGGAGCCAGTGCTCTCACGGTGGAAATCCAACATGGCGGGATGAGCCTCATTCGCGTGACGGATAACGGCTGTGGCATTCCGGCGGAGGAAGCGGAAGTGGCCTTCCTTCGGCACGCAACCTCTAAGCTCTCCTGTGCGCAGGATTTGGAGGCCATCGGAACCTTAGGCTTCCGGGGGGAAGCCTTGGCTGCCATTGCCGCAGTCTCTCGCTTGGAGCTGCTCACCCGGACGGCGGAAGCTCCCCTAGGCATCGCCATGCTCTTCGAGGGCGGCATCCTTCGGGAGCGGGAGGAAAGTGGCTGCCCGGAGGGAACCACCATGCTGGTGCGAGATCTCTTTTTCAACACCCCTGCTCGCCTTAAATTCATGAAGCGGGACTCGGCCGAAGGAGCCGCGGTGTTTTCCCTGGTGCAGCGGG
The DNA here is from genome assembly GCA_000620945.1 of [Clostridium] viride DSM 6836. GTDB lineage: Bacteria > Bacillota > Clostridia > Oscillospirales > Oscillospiraceae > Evtepia > Evtepia viridis. The sequence goes on from JHZO01000005.1 coordinate 184,210, forward strand.
TGGCGCTCTCGCACCCTGGCGTCTCCATGAAGTTTCTGCGGGATGGGAAGCAGGAGCTCTTAACGCCGGGGGATGGAAAGCTGGCCTCCGTCCTCTACAATGTGTTCGGACGAGATCTTGCTCTGGGCTTTACGGAGCTTTCTGCCCAGGGGGAGGATGTCTCGGTGGAAGGCTTTGTCTCCCTGCCGGCCTGCTGCCGAGGAACGAGAGGGTACCAGCACTTTATCGTGAATGGTCGCCCCATTCGCTCCCCTCTGCTGGCGGCAGCCGTGGAGGAAGCTTATCAGAATCAAAAGATGGTGGGGAAGTTCCCCGCTTGCGTATTACACATTGCCCTTCGTCCCAATACCGTGGATGTCAACGTGCACCCGGCCAAAACCGAAGTTAAGTTTTTAAACGACCGAAAGGTGTTTGATGCGGTGTACTATGCCGTGCGATCGGCCTTGGAGGGCGAAGGACGGCATCCGCTTTTGACCATGGAGGCACCAAAAAAGGTGGACAAGGTCGTTTCGGTGGCCCCAAAGAGCGAGGTCACTGCCCCCGTGCGGCCAATGGGTGGATTTACGCAGATGAGTGCCCAGCAATTCCGCGACAGTGCCCAGAAGAGTGCCCCCATCATGTGGCACGCTGCGCCGCAAGTGGTGCCCAAGCCGACGCCTATGGAGCGCAAGCAGCTTGAGCTTTCACTCCCAAAAGAAGAACCGGAACGAGTGTCGGTTGCCATACCGGTCAGTCCCGTTCCTCGTGAAACGAGAAGCCAGGCGGTGGTCCTTGCGCCGAAGGAGCCGGGCCAAGAAGCGGAACCCGTGGAGGCTCCCTTGGCCATGCTAAGGGAAGAAGCGAAGCAGGATACAAAGCCCCAAGAAGAGAGCAAGTCAGATCTGCCGTGGCGCATGGCAGGAGAAGTGATGGATACCTACCTATTAGTAGAGCAAGGGGACAGCATCACCTTCATCGATAAGCATGCGGCCCACGAACGCATGCATTTTGACCGGATGCAGCGGGAGGACTACCGACCCATGGCACAAAGCCTCCTAGAGCCGATTTTACTCAAACTTCCCCCGGAGGAAAGTGAAGCGCTCCGGCAGCAATTGACCCAGTTAAAAGACTTTGGGTTTTTGCTGGAACCCTTCGGGGGCGACGCCCTTTTGCTTCGAGAGCTGCCCGCGGAGCTTCCACCGGAACAGGCAGAGGAAACCTTGTCTGACTTGGCCCGTTCTTTCCTTGCGGGAAAGCGGACCGCAAGCAGTGCCCTGCGTGACCAGATCTTACATACCATTGCCTGCAAGGCGGCCATTAAGGGTGGACAGAAAAGTGCGCCCGAGGAATTGGCTGTGGTGGCCAAGGCCGTGATGAATGGGGAGGTCAAATACTGCCCCCACGGAAGGCCGGTGGCCATCGTGTTAACCCGCGCTCAACTGGAGCGGCGATTTGGGAGGGCATAAATGGAGAAACCACTACTTGTCATCTGTGGCCCCACCGCATCGGGAAAGACCAAGCTTGGCATCGAGCTTTGCAAGCGCCTGGACGGCGAGGTGATTTCCGCGGATTCCATGCAGGTCTATCGTGGCATGGACATCGGAACGGCCAAACCAACAACCAAAGAGCAGGAAGGCATTGTGCACCACATGCTCTCCGTGGCAGAACCTTGGGAGAATTACAGTGTGGCTCGCTACGTGAAGGATGCAAGCGCTTGCGTGGATGATGTGCTTGCACGGGGAAAGCAGCCGGTTCTGGTGGGAGGCACGGGCCTGTACATTGACGCCTTGTGTAAGGGCCAGGAGTTTGCAGACTATTCCGCCGGAAGCGAACTGCGCACACAATTGCAGGAGGAGGCCAACCGAAGAGGAACCGAGGCCCTGCTTGCGAGACTTTCTTCCGTTGATCCCGAGAGCGCGGCGCGCCTGCACCCCAATGATGAAAAACGCATCATTCGCGCCTTGGAAGTCTTTTTGGAGACTGGAAAAACCATCACACAACATAATTTCGAAACCAGGCAACGAGCGCCTCGGTATCGACGTTGCATGATTGGACTGACCTTTGAGGATCGGCAAGATCTGCGTGACCGGATTGACCGCCGGGTGGATGAGATGGTACGCGCCGGACTGTTGGATGAGGTGAAGACCCTCCGATCTCAAGGCGTTCCCAGAGAAGCCACCGCCATGCAAGCCATCGGGTATAAAGAAGTGATCCGTGCCCTGGAAGAAGGCCTTCCCATAGAAGGGGCCGTGGATGAGATTAAACTGCGATCCAAGCAGTATGCCAAGCGGCAGCTGACCTGGTTTCGCCGAGAACCAGACATTCAATGGATAACTTGGGAGAAAACTCCTGATTTTTCCAGCGCATTACAAATTTCGATTTCATTTCTGCAAAGGAGAGGTTAAAATAGTGTCATAAAAGGGAAGCTTTCACAAGGCATCCTAAGATAGAAAAGGAGTGCATGCAACATGCAAACAAAAAAGTCGGGTTTACAGGACTACCTTCTGGCGGGCATGCGTCGCAGCAAAACTCAAGTGATACTATTTTTGATGAATGGCTTTCAACTCCGGGGACAGATTCACAGCTTTGATCCCTATGTCGTCCTGCTGGTGCAAGGGGACGGCAAGCAGCATATGGTGTACAAGCACGCGATTTCCACCATTGTTCCCGAGCGAGCGGTGCCACTCGACAATAACATAGTGAACGAATAGAGTCCTGCCGAAGCCTTGCTCCGGTAGGGGATAAACAGGAGCAAAGGATGAGAACATGAAGCAGGATACGATACTTACCAAGGTAATTGTCGGCCTTATGCTGGCCGTTTTGGTGTCTTACATGGTGCTTTCGGGCATGAAAACCATGTCCAATCCCTACAAGTTGGTGGTGGCCTATAATGACATCGTGGAGGATAGTGTTACCCTACCGGCGTGGGCCTTTCGCCAAGAGGAGCGCCTAAACTCTGCAAATGGACTGATTAGTTATCGGATTGATGAAGGAGAAAAGGCGGCCGCAGGTCAAGTGGTGGCCATTTCTTACAGCAATCAAGAAGCCCTGGCGCAGCAACAGCGGGTTCGTACCGTGAATAGCCAGTACGCTCAGCTGCAATATGCCATGTCAAACGATGCCCCCAGTGGAAAATCTCTGGATAGCCAGATTCTTTCCTCTGTGGTAAAGTTGCAGTCAGCGGCCTCCCAGGGGGACTATACCCAGCTGGTGTCCCAGGCGGATATGCATAAAAAGCTGATCTTGCGCCGGGAATACCTCACGTCGGATGCGGCGGCTGCAGAACTGGGAAAGACCTCGCTCACCCTCGGACAAGAAATCTCGAACATGCAGGATAACAGCCGAAAGGATGCGCAGACGATCTACGCGCCCCAATCCGGCGTATTTTCCTCCTACGTGGACGGATATGAGACGGTTTATAAACCCGAGCTGCTGGAAGAAATTTCCCCAGAACAATTCCGCACCTTGGTCGCTCAGGCGCCCCAATCCAATGACGGCTCGGTGGGCAAGGTTGTGACCGATTCGGAATGGTATCTTGCTTTGGTGGTGAAGGAGGACAAGCTCCCTCTCTTCCAAAAGCAAAAGAGCGTTTCCATGCGCAGCACCTCCATGCCCGAATCGGTGCCAATGAACATCATCAATGTGGGTTACGTACAGGATGGAGAGGCCGTGGTGGTGCTCTCCTCCCGTTCGCACTTGCCGGAGGTGATGGACTTGCGGGATCAGGCGGTCTCGATCATTTTCCGAAGTGAACAAGGCATTCGTCTTCCCAAGACCGCACTGCGGGTGCAAGAGGACGGCTCCGCCGGGGTCTATACCGTGGCGGGATACCGGGCAGAGTTTAAGCCGGTGACCGTGGTGGCGGAGGATAAGAGCGATTATATCGTCAAAGCGAATCCAAAGGATACCAATGACAAGCGCATTCTTCGCTCCGGAGATGAGGTCGTCATTTCAACCTCGGAGCTGTATGAAGGAAAGGTGGTACGATGACATGAGTGAACGACAGAGAGAGATCGCCCAGAACATAGCGCGGATTCAAGAAGAAATTACGGCTGCGGCCCTGCGTGCCGGACGTAATCCTGAGGAGATTACCTTGATTGCCGCCAGCAAAACCCAAAGCTCCGAAACCATCCGCGATGCCCTTGCGGCGGGGATTCGTGTCTGCGGTGAAAACCGTGTGCAGGAATTGCTGCCCCATCTGGAGGACAAATCCTACGAAGGAGCCGAGGTGCATTTCATCGGACACCTGCAAACCAACAAGGTGCGCCAGATCGTGGGGGAAGTCTCCATCATCCAATCGGTGGATTCCGACCGGCTGCTGGATGAAATTGAAAAGCAGGCCGAAAAGCGCGGGATCCGGCAGGATATTTTACTGGAGGTCAACATTGGCCGAGAGGAAAATAAAGGAGGGGTTCTCCCCGAGAAGTTGGCGGATCTGGTGGAATATGCCAGGGGCCTTTCCCATGTCCGCCTGCGTGGATTGATGTGTATTCCACCGGCGGATGCGGACGAGACTCAGTTGCGGGCACTTTTTGCCCAGACCAAGCAGCTTTTTGTTGACACAAGATGTAAAATGGGCGATAATATTTCTGATATAGACTGCCTTTCTATGGGAATGAGCGGAGACTTTTCTCTTGCAATTGAGGAAGGGGCTACCATGGTGCGCGTGGGGACGGCCATTTTTGGCGCGCGTCCACCCCTTCGATGAGGGATCAGGTACGTTTTAGATCCTCTGCCCAAGCCGATAATATACTTTAGGGGGACAAGTAAGATATGGGTTTTCTTGATGAATTGAAACGACTGGCCCATCCCTACGAGGACGAGCCGGATGACGATTATGATCAATATGATGACGTGCCTGAAACCTTTCCGGAACCGAAAAAAGAGCGCCCCAGAGAGAGCGTTTCCTATGCTTCGGACATGGATCGTCGGAGCAACAAGGTGGTTAACATTCACACCACCACGCAATTGCAGGTGGTGCTGGTCAAGCCCGAGCGCTTTGACAATGCCTCCGAAATTGCGGATCACTTGCGCTATAAGCGCACGGTGGTTCTAAACTTGGAATCCACCAACAAGGACATTGCCCGCCGCCTCCTTGACTTCCTTTCCGGCGTGGCCTATGCCAACGAAGGGCAGATTAAAAAGGTAGCCCTGTCCACCTTCATCATCACACCCTATAATGTCGATATTCAAGGAGACCTTTTGGACGAGCTGGAAAACAACGGCTTGTTCTTCTAAGAAAAAACCGGATGGATACAAGCCGGGAACAATGGAGTGAACGAGTATGATTAGCCCTCAGGAAGCAGAATCCCGAGTGTTTTCAAAAGCCTCCTTTGGCGGCGGCTACAATATGGCGCAGGTCGACGCCTTTTTAGACGAATTAATTTCCGACTATGCAGCGCTGTATAAAGAAAATGCGGCGCTGAAAGGGAAAATGAAAGTTTTGGCGGAAAAGCTGGAAGAATACCGTGCCACGGAAGATGCCATGCGCAGAACCTTACTGTCTGCCCAGAAGATGGCCGATACCATGGTGAAGGAAGCCGAGGCAACGAAGGTCGATGCCATTGCGAAAGCCGAGCTGGAATCCAAAACCCGAATTGAGGAAATTCGCCGTGAAGTGGCCAACGAGGAAATGCGTCTGAACGCAGCCAGGAACTCCACCACGGTGTATGTGGAAAAACTCAAGGAGCTGTATACCCATGAGTTTGAATACATCAGCCGTTTGGCCGAGATGATAGCCGCTCCCGGTGCGGGCTCCTTAGCCAAGGATCCCGTCAAGGAAATTGAAGACAAGGTGTCGGCCCTCATTGGCGCCACCCAGACACCGTCTTCCGTGGATGCCGTGGAGAATCCCACGGTTCGCCTGGACGAGACCGCCATGGCTGCGATTGCTGCCACAACGGTTGCCGCAGCCCCTGCTGCAGCAGAAGAAACCAAGGAAACAAAACGTGCCCTGGAAGAATCGGATACCGTCGTATTCGATCGCTTGCAGTTCGGTCGCGATTATCAGTTCGAGTAAGAACTATCCCGGGAAAAAGGCCCGAGGAGTCCGCTTCCCAAGAGAGGGAGCGCCCGCTTTGAAGGCATTCATGAACGGAACCTGCTCGGCATTGCCGGGGTCAGGTTCCGTTTCCCCGTTCTCTGCTTGCTTTTTTTGCAGAGAAGCATCACCCTGAATTTTCGGGCGGAATACCGCCTCTTAAAGGAGAGAAACGAGCATGGCGCAAGATTTCAACGCCACCATTCATCTGCCCAAAACGGACTTTCCCATGCGGGCAGGACTTCCGCAGCGCGAACCTACTATGCTTCAGGAGTTTCAGGACAAGAAGCTCTATGAACGTCTAATGAAGAAGAATGCGGGTAAGCCCAAATTCATTCTGCACGATGGCCCTCCCTATGCCAACGGCGACATTCACATTGGACATTCCCTCAACAAGATTGTGAAGGATATCATTGTTCGCTATAAGAACATGACCGGTCACTATGCCCCCTATGTGCCCGGCTGGGATACCCACGGCCTGCCCGTGGAATCCGCCATCATGAAGAATAAGAAGATTAAGTTCTCGGAGCTTTCCGCTCCCGAGTTTCGCGATAAATGCCGCGAGTACGCCATGTCCTTTGTGGATCGTCAGCGGACACAGTTTCAGCGTCTGGGAGTCATTGGCGATTGGCAGAATCCCTATATTACCCTGACCAACGACTTTGAAGCCGCTCAGATTCGTGTCTTTGGCGCCATGGCGGCAAAGGGCTATATCTATAAGGGCCTCAAGCCCGTATACTGGTGCTATACGGATGAAACGGCCCTGGCCGAAGCCGAAATTGAGTATCAGGACGATCCCTGTTCCACCCTGTATGTCAAGTTCCCTGTGAAGGATGATCTGGGTAAACTCTCCCAGTTCGGGGACCTTTCTAAGATGTCCTTTGTAATTTGGACCACCACCGCCTGGACCCTTCCTGGCAACCGCGCCATTTCCGTCAACCCGGACCTGGACTATGTTCTTCTCAAGGCGGAAAACGGTGAGATTTATATCATCGCGGAAGGCCGCGTGTCGGAGGTTTGCAAGGCAGCAAAGCTCACCGGCACGGAGATCATTGCCAAGGAAAAGGGAAGCTTCTTTGAGCTGATGCTAGCTCAACATCCCTTTGCCAAGCGGGATTCCGTGGTCCTCTGCGGTGATCATGTCACCCTGGACGCCGGTACCGGCTGTGTCCACACGGCGCCCGGCTTTGGTGCCGATGACTTTGCCGTTTGCAAGAAATACGATGCCGAAGGCAAGACCCAGATTGGAACCCCCGTTCCCGTCAATGCCAAAGGCGTCATGACCGATGAGGACTTTTTCGGCACCCACATCTCCAAGGCCAACAGCGTGGTCATTCCGGTGCTGGAAGAGCGAGGAATGCTCCTGGCCCAGGAAGACATTGTGCATGCCTATCCGCACTGCTGGCGCTGCAAGCACCCCATCATCTTCCGTGCCACCGAGCAATGGTTCTGCTCCGTGGATAGCATCAAGGATGCCGCGGTCAAGGCCTGCGATGACATTCGCTGGAAGCCCGATTGGGGCAAGGATCGTATGGTGGCCATGATTGCCGAGCGTTCCGACTGGTGCATCTCTCGTCAACGCAAGTGGGGCGTGCCCATTCCCATCTTCTTCTGCGATGGCTGCGGAGAGCATATTGTTACCCCAGAAACCATTGACCATGTGGCAAACCTCTTTGCCGAGCATTCCTCGAACATTTGGTTTGAGAAGGATGCCAACGACTTGGTGCCCGAAGGTTTCGCGTGCCCTCACTGTGGTCACAAGACCTTCTCCAAAGAGACGGACATCATGGACGTGTGGTTTGACTCTGGTTCGACCCATGCGGCCGTCTGCGCGGCAAGACCCGAGCTTTCCTATCCTGCCGACCTCTATCTGGAAGGTGGCGACCAGTATCGTGGCTGGTTCCAGTCCTCCATGCTGACCTCCATTGCCGCAAACGGCATCGCACCCTATCGCCAGATCGTGACCCACGGCTGGACGGTGGATGGCGAAGGCAAGGCCATGCATAAATCGGCAGGCAATGCGGTCGCTCCCGATGAGATCATTAAGGACTATGGTGCGGATGTGCTTCGTCTTTGGGTTTCCTCCGGTGACTTTACCCAAGATGTGCGTATTTCCAAGGAAATCATGAAGCAGCTCTCGCAAGCCTACCTCAAGATTCGAAATACCGCACGCTATATGCTGGGCAACTTGGATGGGTTTGATCCCAACCAGCTGATGCCCTATGAGAAGCTGCAAGACTTAGACCGCTTTGCCCTGCACAGCTTCAATGAACTGCTTAAGTCCGTCCATGAGGCCTATGAGGCCTATGAGTTCCACGCAGTCTACCGTCTGATCTATAACTACTGTGTGGTGGATCTTTCGAACTTCTACTTTGACATCATTAAAGACCGCATCTACTGCGACGGAGAGGCCGGACGCGCAGCCGCTCAGACCACCCTCTACCATATCCTGGATGGTCTATGCCGCGTGGTGGCACCGATTTTGGCCTTCACCTCAGAGGAGATCTGGGCTGCCATGCCTCACGACGCTTCCGCCGATGCCGACAGCGTGCTCTTTAACGACATTCCTGCCTTCCGTTCGGAGTGGCAGCTCTCGGAGAAGGAGCTCTCCCGTTGGGACGCCATCGTCTCCCTGCGTGACGCGGTGAATAAGGCGCTGGAGAACAGTCGTGCCAAGGGTGGCGTGAAAAAGAATCAAGATGCCGATCTTACGATCTATGTGAAAAAGGCAGAGGATCTTGCCCTCCTGCGTGAACTGGATTTGGCAACGCTCTTCATCGTCTCCAAGGTTACCTTGGTGGAAGGCGAAGGAGAGGGCGAGAAGGCCGCCGAATGTGCCATTGAGGCAAGCATTGCTGTTCGCGAGTCGGAGGCCGTCAAGTGCCCGCGTTGCTGGAATCATCACGATACGGTGAATGACGAAGGGCTTTGTACCCGCTGTGCCTCTGTAGTGGCAGCACAAACCAAGCAGTAAATATGACAAAGGGGCGGGCGGAAACGCCTGCCCTTTGAGCACGTAAGCTACCCCATTGGCTTTGAAAGGAGGCAAACGCAGGAATGCAAAAGGTGAGCAAACAACTGATTTATCTCCTGCCCGCAATGGTTGTGATCTTGGCCGACCAATGGCTGAAGAAGTGGATTCTTGCCACGCTCCCCCTTTACACAACCCATCAGCTCTGGCCTGGTGTGGTGGAGCTATGCTATGTACAGAATACCGGTGCGGCCTTTTCCATGTTCTCGGAGCATACCTGGATTCTCAGCCTGATTTCTGCTGCCGCGGCCTTGGCCATGCTGGTTCTTTTGCTGCGCAGAACCTTTCCCAATCGACTGGGGCAGATTGCTCTGTCCTGCGTATTGGGCGGAGCTGTGGGTAACCTCATCGACCGCGTGTTTCTGGGCTATGTGGTGGATATGTTTTCCCTGCAGTTTATGGACTTTGCCATTTTTAACATTGCCGACATTGGCGTTACGGTAGGCGGTGTCCTGTTCTGCCTGTACCTTGTGTTGAGCTGGAAGCAAGAGGAGAAAGCTCCGGCGCGGGATGTGCAGCAGGAAATTAAGGAAGCCGTGTCTCGAGCAGAGGAGGGCGACGCACTGTGACGCTATCGCTGATGGCAGACCGTGAAGGGGAACGGGTCGATGCCTTCTTGGGGCGCAGCGTCGAGGGATTAAGCCGCGCCTCCGCGCAGCGGCTTCTGGAGGAAGGTGCCGTTCTGATGGACGGCCAGACGCCTCGAAAGAATGAGAAGCTAAAGGAAGGCGCCCTCCTGACGCTGACCCTACCGGAACCGGAACCTGGCCGTGCCCTTCCGGAGAATATCCCTCTTGACGTGATCTATGAGGATGCCGATGTGATTGTGGTAAACAAGCCCGTTGGTTTGGTGGTGCATCCGGCACCGGGGCATCCCAATGGAACGCTGGTCAACGCACTCCTCTTCCATTGCGGAGACTCCCTTTCCGGCGTTGGGGGAGAACTGCGTCCGGGTATCGTGCATCGCATCGACCGAGACACCTCGGGACTGATTATCGTGGCTAAGAACGACGCCGCGCACCTGGCCTTAAGTGCCCAGTTGCAGGATCACTCCCTTTACCGGGAGTATGAGACGGTGGTCATTGGAGGGATGCGTGACGACGAAGGAACCATCCATGCCCCCATTGGGCGCCATACCCGGGACCGTAAGCGCATGGCCATTGATCGGCAACAGGGACGAGAGGCCGTGACCCACTGGACGGTTCTGGCCCGCTACGCTGGTTATACACACTTGCGCTGCCGCTTGGAAACCGGCAGAACCCATCAGATCCGAGTTCATTTGGCCAGCATTGGACACCCCGTGTTGGGAGATCTGGTGTATGGGATGAAAAAGCCCTATCCCGGCCTGGTGGGTCAATGCCTGCACGCTCGGAGACTTTCCTTTATCCATCCTCGCACAGGAGAACGCATCACCGTGGAATGTCCGTTGCCGGACTATTTTACCACGGTGCTTCATAAACTGAACCTGCTGACGAAATAGAGATGTTTTACCAGAGAAAGAGAGTGAACGATGATGTACGAACTGGTTTGGGTCGGAGAAAACACCTATTATATTGAAGCACCGGCTAAGGTGGGACTCTACGACCTGGGGAACGGAAAAGCTTGCCTTATTGACAGCGGAAACGATAAGGACGCTGCCAAGAAGATTCTGCGTATTTTAGAAGAGAAAGATTTAAAGCTCGATCGCATCCTGTGCACCCACTCCCATGCCGACCACGTGGGTGGAAACCACTACTTACAGGAGAAAACCGGCTGCCGAATCTATGCAGCCGGTGCGGATCGCGTCATTGCGGAGAACCCCCTCCTAGAGCCGACCATGCTTTTTGGAGCTTGTCCACCCAAAGCACTGCGCAATAAGTTTTTGATGGCCCAGGAGAGCGTTGTGGAGCTGCTGACGGAGGAAGTGCTGCCCCCAGGCATCACCATGCTGCGTCTGGATGGGCATGCCATGGCCATGACGGCCTTTCATACGGACGACGACATCTGGTTCGTGGCGGATGCCCTGACCGGAGAGGAAGTGCTAAGGAAGCACCCGGTGTCCTACCTCTATGATGTGGAGGCCTATCTTGACAGTTTGGACACTCTTTGCCAGATGCAGGGCCGCCTCTTCATTCCCTCTCATGCAGACCCAGTGGAGGACATTGCACCCTTGGCGGAGCTCAACCGCGAGAAGGCACTGGAACTGATGGAGCTCATCGTTACGCTTTGCCGGGTGGGTATGGACTTTGACGGACTGCTCGGAAAAGTGTTTGATCACTATAAGATCAGCTTAGACTTCACCCAGTACGCCCTTTCCGGCAGCACCATTCGTTCGTACCTTGGCTATCTGCTGGATCAGGGGCGCTTGCGTGCCGATGTTTCGGACAATCGCTTGTTCTGGAAAAGCATCCCCAATGCTTGACAAGCCGTCAAGCGGGAGGATATAATAGGAAAAAATGGAAGAAAGGGGCGATTCTTTGGGTAAATTTGATGGAGTTTTGCTTGCAACCGATTATGATGAAACACTATACGGGGCGGCTCAGGGAGTTACGCCGGAGAACCGCGCTGCTATTTCATACTTTATTACCGAGGGTGGCTTTTTTACGGTGTCTACGGGCCGATCCCTGCGGAACTTTGCCATCCAAATGGAGCGGGAGTCCATACCGGTAAACGCTCCCATTATCCTCTCCAATGGGGCAAATATTTATGATTTTTCCACGAAAACCATGCTCTGTGAGCGGTTGATGCGGGATGAGGTACGAGAAAACATTGCGCAAGTCTGCGCATACTATCCTAGGCTTGGGTTTGAGGCCTATTGCCGGGAGGAAGTCTATGTGCACAATCCCAACACGATCACAGAGCGTCATTTAACCCGTGCCGGACTAGAAGGAATTCTGCTTCCCATTGCCGAGATGCCCATTCCTTGGACGAAGGCGATTTTACAGCACGAAGAGCATTCCTATCTCTTAGAGGTGCAAAATTGCATTCGCCTCCATTGGCCGGAGCACTATGAGGTCATTTTTTCCAATCCCTACCTCTTAGAACTGACCGCAAAGGGCAGTCATAAGGGGACGGCGGTGCTTTGGTTGGCGAAGTACTTAGGCGTGCTACGCAAACATATTTACTGCATTGGAAACGGACAGAACGACATTCCGATGTTGGATGTCTCTGCCGAGCCCTTCGCCCCGGCCAACTGTACCCCTGCCATCCGGGAGCGCGGAGCAACCATTTTAACCTCCTGTGATGAGAGCTGTATCGCTCGCCTGATCGAAACCTTGGATCGCCGTTACTCTGGCCATGTAACGGTGTAAACGGATCGGTAATCTCACCCATAAAAAGTTAGACCCGCTATTGGCGGGTCTTTTTTGTTGGCATAAACAGAAAAGGCGGCATTACGAAACTTCGTAATGCCGCCTTAGTGAATGAGGGGATGACTTACTTGTTGTACTCGAAGAAGCCCTTGCCGGTCTTCTGACCCAGCATGCCTGCACGCACCATCTTACGCAGAAGGGGAGCGGGACGATACTTCTGGTCGCCGGTCTCGAACATAATGGTTTCCATGATGGCAAGGATGACATCCAGACCAATCAGGTCGCACAGAGCCAAAGGACCCATGGGATGGTTTGCACCCAGCTTCATGCCAATGTCGATGTCTGCTGCGGAAGCGGTGCCGGATTCCAGAACGCCGATTGCCTCGTTGATCATGGGAACCAGGATGCGGTTCACGGCAAAGGCAGGAGCTTCTGCTACTTCGATGGCGGTCTTGCCGACTTCGACGGAGAGGTCATAGACGGCCTGGAAGGTTGCGTCAGAGGTTGCAATGCCACGGATGACCTCAACCAGCTTCATGATGGTGGCGGGGTTGAAGAAGTGCATGCCCAGGACACGGTCGGGACGCTTGGTTGCTGCACCGATGGCGGTGATGGAGGTGGAAGAAGTGTTGGAAGCCAGAATGGTTTCGGGCTTACAAACCTTGTCCAGATCAGCGAAGAGCTGCTTCTTAATGTCCAGCACTTCGATGGCAGCTTCGATGACCAGGTCACAGTCCGCTGCGTCCGAAAGCTCGGTGGAGAAAGAGATGTTGCCCATGAGAGCGTCCATGTCTTCCTGAGACTTCTTGCCCTTAGAGACCAGCTTGCTCTGGTCTGCCGTCAGACGCTGCTTTGCGTTCTCCAGAATGGTATCGTTCAGGTCGCGAACGATGACTTTCTTGCCGCTTGCTGCCATAACCTGTGCAATGCCAAGACCCATAGCACCGGCGCCTACGATCATAATCTTATTAATCATGTTAACATCCTCCTAAATATATGAACAATACTATGGTTTCAATCAGCGATTCTTAAACCCTTCGAGCCTACGCTTTTCCACGAAGGCCCACATGGCATCCATCTGGTCTTCGGTGTCAAAGCAGATGGCGAAGGAAAGTGCTTCATACGTAGCAGCGGTATCCATATCACACTGAATGCCGCGACGGACTGCCTGCTTGGAGGAGCGGACAGCCAGCTGAGCCTGACGAGCGATGCCCTCAGCAATTTCGAGAGCTTCGTTCATGAGGGTATCATGAGGAACCACACGGTTGACCAGTCCAATTTCCTTTGCATACGCCGCGTCGATGATCTTCGCGGTGAGAATCAGTTCGAGAGCATGTCCAGTGCCAACGATACGTGCCATACGCTGGGTGCCACCAAAGCCGGGGATGATACCCAAACCCACTTCGGGCTGACCAAACTTGGCTTTATCACTGGCGATGCGAATGTCACAGGACAGAGCCATCTCACAGCCGCCGCCCAGTGCGAAGCCGTTGATGGCAGCGATCGAAGGTTTTTCCATGTTTTCAATGCGCAGATAGACGGAGTTTCCTAGGTCAGCCAAGGCCTTTCCCTGGGCTACGTTCATGGTAGTCATTTCACTAATGTCAGCACCAGCCACAAAGGCTCTGCCTGCACCAGTAATGATAAATACGTAGATATCTTCGTTGCGCTCCACCTCATCCAGTGCTTTAATCAGGTCCTGAAACACGGCGTTTGACAGTGCGTTGAGGGCCTCGGGACGGTTCATGGTCAGAATGCCAACGTGTCCCACTTGAGTGAGTTCAACATATGCCATGGGTCTTCCTCCTATTTTACCGTAGTTGAGCAGGGAGTCTCCTGCTCATGAATCTTCAACGTATAGTATACTGCAAAGAAAAACATTAAACAAGAAAAAGGTTTTGATGTTTTGCACAAAATATGTTTATTAGCTTATGTATTTTAAACAGAAAAATCAAAATAATTGCGAAAAAACCCCGCGAAAAAGGTTGGCTAGGGGCAGATAGAGAAATGGCAGAAAAATTGCAGGAAGCATGTTCCCAACTTTCAGTTTCTTTTCGCTTAATTGCAACAAATTAAAACCGATGCCCATGATGATAATTCCGCCCACAGCGCTCATTTCGTTGATGGAAGCTGGGGAAAGATAATCCGAAACCAAAGCCGCCAACAAGGTCAAGCTTCCTTGATAGAGTAGAATGGGAATGCTGGAGAATAAGACGCCAATTCCCATGACCGCAGCAAAGGTAATGGCCGTAATTCCATCGATGACACTTTTGGAAATCAGAATGGTATAGTCTCCCCGGACTCCGGCGTCAATTGCACCCATCACCGCCATGGCGCCCACACAAAAGAGGACGGAGGCAGAGACAAAGCCTTCGGTAAAGCGGCTTTCCTGGGATTTGCCAAGCAGCTTCTGCTTCAGAAAATCGCCAAAGGAATCGAGTCGATCCTCAATGCGAAGGGCCTCCCCCAGAAGACAACCCACCACCATGCAAACAATGACACAAAGGGTGTCCTGGGTTTTGATGGTGGAACTGATGCCAATGCCTAATACGCAAAGAGCAAGGGCTTGGGTCACCAGTGTGGTAAATCGCTGGCTAATTTGGTTCCGAAACAGAATGCCGATGAGACTGCCGACGATAATAAGCGTACAGTTTATAATGGTTGCCAACATGAAAACGCGTTCCCTCCTTTTGCGTGCTTTACAGGAAAAAAGTTGCAGAAATCACTATACTCCCTTTGCTCGAATTTGTCAAACCCTGTCTGTTTTTGCCTCACTTCTTCTCCAGATGGGCTTGCTGGAATGTTTACAAGGCCGCGTCCATAAGATGAAAGGGAACCGCGAGAAGCAGCGTCTGCGTTTCCAAGGAAAGGAGGCGGCCTTTTGGGTAGGAGTCGGCCAACCGCCGTGCAAGGCGTCGTGTTACTTACGGTAACCGGGATTGTTTCACAGCTCATTGGCTTTGTATACCGCATTATCCTATCACAGATGATCGGGGCAGAAAACATGGGCCTGTATCAGCTCATTATGCCCATCTATTCGGTGTTGCTTTCCCTTTGTTCGGTTGGTCTTGCGTCTTCGGTGGCTTACCTGTCGGCGCAGTATCAGGCCGTGGGCAACACCAAGGCGGTTTGGCAGCTTCGGGGAACGGCCATTCGCCTGTTCTTTGCGCTGGCTACCCTGCCTTGCGTCTTGATTCTAACCTTCTCCGATGCTGCTTCGGTGTATCTCTTGGGGGATGCCCGCACGCAATTGGGCTTACTGCTGTTGGTACCATGCCTTTTGCTGACCGGCGTGGAAAACATGCAGAAGAACTATTTTTACGGGGTTGGGATGGTTCGTCCCGCCGCCATCACCGAGCTGATCGAGCAAATCATTCGCTCCTTGGCGGTGTTGGCGCTTTTAGCGGTCTTTTTGCCCTGCCATGCGGAACGGATTGTGGGACTCATTGTCATCGGACTAATCTTTTGTGAGATCTTTTCCGCCATTACACAAACCATTCTGTTCCATCGCTACCTGGGCCCGGTTCACGACTTGCGGGGAGAGGGGAAGGGTGCCATTTCCCTGCGCAAGGATATGTTGCGCATTGCCGGTCCGGTGGGTCTTACGGCGCTTTTAGGGAATATCTTGGGTTCAGCCAACTCTGTGTTGGTGCCTCGGCTTTTGGTCGAGGGGGGCATGGATCTATCCGAAGCCATGTCCCGCTTCGGTGTTATGTTTGGTATGACCTTACCCATGCTTTTTTTGCCCACGGCCTTTATGGGGGCCCTTAGCGTCATTCTGGCCCCCAAACTCTCGGAGGCCATGGCCCTTGGGCGGGTGAAGGACATTCAGCGGCGTATCCGGAGAGCCGTGGCCGCGGCAAACCTTATTCTAATCCCGGCGCTGTCGCTGTTAGCGGTCATTGGGCCACGGCTGGGATCTGCGCTCTACAAGGACCCCCGTGTGGGTGATTACATGGGACTCCTTGCCCTCGGCGTGTTGCTTTGCTGCTGGCAAAGTTTGCTGTCTAACTGTCTCAATGGCCTAAACCATCAATCCGCGGCAGCTCAAATCGCAATTTTTACGGATGTCATTCAGCTTGGCATTACCATTGCCACCGTGGGAAGAGCCGACATTGGCCTGCGGGGCTTTGTCTGGGGCTATGTAATCTCCTCTGCTCTGGGAGCGTACTTAAGTTGGAAAAAACTTTCCCGGGAAACGGGCCTGCGCATGCCCATCTTCGATTGGCTTGTGGCACCCATCTTGGCCTCCGCCCTTGCGGCTTCCTGTGCCAGACTCTTCTATACCATCCTCCTACGTGACGGCTATGGGGTCATCCTAGGAGGAGGGACGGCGCTTCTCTTTGGCTTGCTTCTCTATTTAGTTACCCTCCAGGCACAAGGTGTCTCCATCCGTCAGGTGCTCTTTGAAAAGACTCTTGTCTCGAACTCAAAAAAAGGGTAAACTGAGGAAAATGCCGCAAGGAGAGAGACGATGGAACTCAGCCATGAAGACTATATGAAGGTAGCGCTGACCTTGGCCAAGGAGGCGGCAGCGGCGGGAGAAGTCCCCGTTGGCTGCGTGATCGTCCACCAAGGGCAGATCATTGGCCGGGGACGCAACCGACGGGAAGAGGATCACGATGCCTTGGCCCACGCGGAGCTCTTGGCCATTCGAGAAGCCTGCCAGCACCTAGGTGGGTGGCGGCTTGCAGATTGCCGACTTTATGTCACCTTAGAGCCTTGCCCCATGTGTGCCGGAGGGATCATCAGTGCACGGATTCCGGAGGTGTTCTATGGGGCCAAGGACTCCGGGATTGGAGCCTGTGGCTCGATTTTAAATCTTTTTGAGGAAGGGTTTCGGCACCGTCCCAAGCTGCGAGGAGGCATCTTGCAGGAGGCCTGTACCGAGGAACTCTCAAGGTTTTTCCAAACACTCCGTAAATTTCCGGAGGAAGGCGAAGATTTAAAGCTTTTGTAACAACTGTGCTCTTTTTTCTTAATATCTTTCTGTTAAGATAATCTTGCAAGAGATCAAAAAGCTTCTTTTCATTTTAACCTTCAGGAAAGAGACCGGCAGAAATGCCGGTCTCTTTCCGTTTTTCCGGGAGAAGCACTCTTCCCCATCAGCAATGGAAACGGCAGGCCGAGGACATATTCCCTCGGCCTGCCGTTTTGATGTTTCCCATGGTAGAGCGATCATTCATCCAGCTTCAGAACGGCCATGAAGGCTTCGGTGGGAAGCTGAACCGTACCTAAGGTACGCATCTTCTTCTTACCTTCCTTCTGCTTTTCTAAGAGCTTCTTCTTTCGGGTAATGTCGCCGCCGTAGCATTTGGCCAAAACGTCTTTTCGCATGGCCTTTACGGTCTCGCGGGCGATGACCTTGCCGCCGATGGCTGCCTGCACCGGAATTTCGAAGAGCTGACGGGGAATGTTCTCCTTCAACTTTTCGCAGATGCGGCGCGCTCTGGCATAGGCCTTGGTGCGATGGGCGATAAAGGAAAGCGCATCCACCTTGTCCCCATTCAGAAGCAGGTCCACCTTCACCAGGTCACTGGGGCGGTAGCCCGATAGTTCATAGTCCAGGGAAGCGTATCCCTTGGTGTTGGCCTTTAAGGCATCAAAGAAGTCGTAGATGATCTCATTGAGCGGCATCTCATAGTGCATTTCCACCAGATTGCTGTCCAGATACTGCATGTCCTTAAACTCCGCCCGGCGATCCTGGCACATGGGCATAATGTTGCCTACATAGTCGGGTGGGGCAATGATGGACACCTTTACATAAGGTTCGTTTGCTTCTTCGATGAGGGCAGGGTCCGGGTAGTTGTGGGGGTTATCCACCACCACCTCCGTCCCGTCGGTTTTGGTTACGCGATAGATAACGGAGGGAAGAGTGGTAATAAGGTCTAAATCAAACTCACGCTCCAAGCGTTCCTGAATGATTTCCATGTGCAGCATGCCCAGGAAACCACAACGGAAGCCAAAGCCCAGAGCGGCGGAGGATTCCGGTTCAAAGGAGAGGGAAGCATCGTTGAGCTGGAGTTTTTCCAGCGCATCCCGCAGATCCGGGTACTTAGAGCCGTCTTCGGTATAGATGCCGCAGTACACCATGGAGCGAGCGGGGCGATAGCCGGGCAGAGGTTCCTTGGCCGGGTTCTGTCGGGTGGTGATGGTATCGCCCACCTGCGTATCCGCCACGTTTTTAATTGAAGCGGTGAGATAGCCGACTTCGCCGGCGGAAAGACTGTCACAGGGTTCTAAGCCGATGGGGAGCAGGTGCCCGATCTCCACGATCTTATACTCGGAGCCCGAAGCCATCATGCGAACTTCCATGTCTTTCCGGAGTGTTCCATCCATGACACGAAAGTAAACTACCACGCCCTGATAGGCGTCATACTGGCTGTCGAAAATGAGGGCTTTCAGGGGGGCCTTTGGGTCCCCGGTGGGAGCCGGAATGTGTTTAACAATGTCTTCTAAGACGGCTTCAATGTTCAGTCCCTGCTTGGCGGAGATTTCCGGTGCGTCCATGGCTTCCAGGCCAATCACGTTCTCCACCTCTGCCTTTACGCGCTTGGGGTCGGCGGCGGGGAGGTCAATCTTATTGATGACCGGACGGATTTCCAGGTTATGCTCCAGAGCCAGATAGGTGTTGGCCAAGGTCTGAGCCTCCACACCTTGGGATGCGTCCACCACTAAGATGGCCCCCTCACAGGCGGCCAAGCTGCGGGACACCTCGTAGTTAAAGTCCACGTGACCGGGAGTATCAATCAGATTCAAGGTATAGGTTTCCCCATCCTGTGCCTTATATTGGATCTTCACAGCGCGTGCCTTGATGGTAATGCCGCGCTCACGCTCTAAATCCATATTATCGAGAAGCTGGTTTTCCATCTCTCGGGCGGAGACGGCGTGACAGGCCTCCAGCAAACGGTCGGCCAACGTGGATTTGCCATGGTCGATGTGTGCGATGATGGAAAAGTTGCGAAGTTTTGATTGGTCATACATAGCGGTATACCTCCAGGGCCCCGGAGGGCTGTGTTGTGACAAAAGGTTCGGTGCTATATTTTATCATAGAGGAATGCCCTTGCACAAGACAAAAACGCTCTGCCACAGAAAAATGGGCAGAGCATTCATTGAATTGAAGTTATGTGGTTTTGTCTTTCCCGATCCGGCGGCCAATTCGCTCCCCGGTAAGGTGAATGATGTGCAGGAGGGCTTGGTATTGGGTGGCATAGTCCGTGGAAAGCGCATCGTTACTAAGGACAGGGAAGTGCGCCTTCTCCTTGGCATGCTGCAAGAGGGCTTCGACGTAGGCCATCTCCGACGCAATGAGATCAATCTTCGCTGCCCCATTGGTAAAGGCCCGAGAAGGCACGGAAAAGAGATCCTGGCTGTTTTTCCCGTCGGACTGGTAGAGGTGACGGAAGAGGGTGTATACGGCCGTGCTCAGGTAATCAAAGGAGGCCCGGATGGCCGCTTCACACTGGGTTTCGGCAAGAAGAAGGAACAAGAGTTCGGTGGCATGGTTGACCAATTGCCGGGATAGGCGAGCCAAACCATCTTCATCGAGCACGTTATCCTTTGGAGGACGGGGGGATAAGAGAGATTCCGCATCGGCATGGAACGATCCCTCACGGGTCAAGGTGCGGCCTAACAGAAAATCCGCTGATACATTGTAGTAATCACAGGCCCGAATTAGAAAGCAAAAGCCGGGCTCACGAATTCCGTTCTCATAATGAGACAACAAAGCCTGAGAAACACCGAGTTCCTGCGCTGCGACGCGTTGTGAAATGCCCTTTTCCTGACGCAGGAAGGATAGTGTCCTTGAAAAGTTGGTACTCAGGAAAAACACGTCCTCTCAACCCAATTGGGTTCATAGTATGGTAAGCGTGATACATCATACTGCATCAATTACCATTTGTAAAGAGGGTTGCGCCTATTTTAGGCAGAAAATACCATTCTGGACATGTTATAACCAGGATTATGAAAAAAATACCAATTTAGCAAAAAAACACTTGACCTCAGCGCGGAAACTGTGTATTATGATGTTACTAAATTGTAATTCTTTTAAACGATTCTGTTACGGACGGGAAACACATTTGTACTTTTGAAGGGAGAATCCA
Organism: [Clostridium] viride DSM 6836; assembly: GCA_000620945.1. Classification (GTDB taxonomy): domain Bacteria; phylum Bacillota; class Clostridia; order Oscillospirales; family Oscillospiraceae; genus Evtepia; species Evtepia viridis. The sequence continues at coordinate 204,652 of JHZO01000005.1, forward strand.
CCAAATGGTAGAGCTTTTGGTAAAGCAGGTGGCTGGAACAAAATCAGGAACGTCCCTGGGAAGCTTTCTCCGTGCAACTGCACACCGAGAGGCACTGCGCGTACAGCGTCCACTACGTTCGGCGCTGCCTTTTCTCCTTGGCAGCATTACCGTCGGTGCCTTGGTGGTACTCCTATCACTCTATACCCCTTGCTTTGAGCTGTCGGTCAACGGTACCGCCGTTGGATTGGTGCAGAGCCGGGATATGGTGGCACAAACCGAACAGCAAGTGGAGGCCCAGGTCTCCCATATCTTAAATCGAAACTACGACATAAGCATGGACTACTCCTACAATATCGCCGTGGCCTCCAAAGATCACTTGATGAGCTATACGAGCCTTTCGGAGGCTCTTAACGCCGCAGTGCCGGATATTAAGGAAGCATATGTGCTCACCGTAGATGGAGTTGAGCTGGGCGCCAGTGCCGACAAGGCCGTTCTGGATGCCGCTCTTTCGGAGATCCAAACGCCCTACGTGGGGGAAAAGACCCAAGAAGTCTACTATGCCAACGAGGCTCGCATTACCCGCAAGTACATTCCTGTGGATGCAGTCTTTACCGAGACGGCGCAGTTTGTGCAGACACTCCAACAACCGACTACCGCCAATACGGTTTATGAGGTCAAGACCGGGGATACCGTCGCTTCCGTGGTGGATCAGTTTGGCATGAGCCGGCAAGATTTTTTTGAACTGAACCCCAATCTGAAAAAGAAATCAGGCTTGATTGAAGGCCAGATCATTACCGTAGAAAAGACCCTGCCCCTGCTTTCCGTTTGCACTGTGGACCAGCTTTCGTATACCCGTCCAGTGCAAAGTCCCGTCCGCGAGGTCAAGGACGCCACTCTCTATGAGGGTGATCGCAAGGTAGTGAGCCAAGGCGCCGCGGGAGTAGAACAGGTGCTTTCCAAGATGACCTATGTCAACGGGCAGGCACAGTATGAGGAAGTGCTTTCTCAATCCGTTTTGTCCCAACCTACGGAAACCGTCGTTGCTGTAGGCACCAAGGCTCGTCCTGCGTACTATGGAACCGGAGCCCTGCAATGGCCCACCTCTGGTCGAATCACGTCTCCCTTTGGCTATCGCTCCATTTTCGGTGGTTCCTCCTTCCACAGCGGCATGGATATTGCAAACGATTATGGAACGGCAATCTGCGCGGCAGACAGCGGCATTGTGACCTATGTCGGCTATAAGGGTAGTTACGGAAACCTGATTATCATTGACCACGGCAATGGCATGGAGACCTACTATTCTCACTCTTCTACCACCAATGTTTCGGTGGGGCAGGGAGTCAGCAAGGGCGAATACATTGCCGCCATGGGTGCCACCGGCCGTGCTACCGGAAACCACTGTCACTTTGAAGTGCGCGTCGGGGGTGAACCCGTGAACCCGGCCAGCTATCTCCCCTAACTAATGCAGTTTCGTTTCCCCACCCCGCATGCGGGGTGGGGAAGTTTTGTTTCTTATTCCTGAAGTTCCAGGAGCACCTGCCCTGCGCTGCGGGCGAAGAGACGAGCACCGGAGAGAGACTCCTGCAGGGTGTTGCCGTGGGATCCGATCTCTACCAAGATGGAGCCATTGCTCAGCTGTTGGTTAAAGCGGGAGGAACGCAGGGCAATGGGGCGGGCCAGGCCCGGCCAGAGGGTGTTCATGCGATGCTGAATGCGCATGGCGAGGGAGAAGTTCTTCTGCCAATTGGGGTGGGAAAGGCCGCCATCGTCACTGCCCATCACCAACAGCACCTGTGCAGTTTTTGCACCATCAATGTCCGTCACAGCTTTATAGACGGTTCCGTCCTGTCCAATCAGAGCGTCGCGGTGCACATCCAGGACAATTTTAATACTGGGATACTGCTTTAAGTACTGCTCTACGACAGCTTTTGAGCGATCATAAGAGCCATTATAGTTGGGATAGTCGCATAATGTCTTATCGTGTATGACAGAAAGACCCATCTCGTTAAAAATTCGCTCTATTTCAGCGCCCACTCGTATGATATTATAGTTAGGATCGGTTGTGCGAGCGGTTCCACTGGCTTGATAGACGTCACTGCCGTCCTGGGTATAGGCTTCGGTGGCGTGGGTGTGCATAATGAGAACCTGGGGAGCGCTGTTTGGACCTAACTGGATGTCCGGGGATAGTGCCGCGATGGCGGGAAGATCCAGTTGCTTTGTGGTCTTGTTTTGCACATACACATCGTCTATCTTGGCGTACCCATCGGTGTCAGAAGCTTTGAAAGAACGCTCCACCACTTTTCCCTGGGGGGCCACTTGCAGCTTCTGCTGGTCTTCTTCGTCATCCGGTTCCCCGGTGGGGTTGCTCTTGCCGGATGATCCGCGATCCCAGCCGGAGAGAAGATTGGATTCACTCAACAGCATCTTTTGCCAGCCGGAACCCGAGGAAAGCTCTGCGGCAGGGGGGGTACCGAGCTCGGCTGCCAGGGCTGCCGTGACCAACTGCGGGCTTCCGCCCAAACGTTGAAGGGCTTGCAGGGTGACTCCGTCCGGGGAAGCAAGGGTGAGGAGCCAGAAGCCAAACAGAGCAATGCAGCAGGCTACTGAGCGGCGAAGAAGGCGCCGTGCGGGGGTGCTTGTCTTACGTGTTTTCATTATCTCATCAACTCCTGTATGCGCTACTTTATGCGTTGGGCTTGAGGGATATGCCACTTTTTTGGAAAGGGGAGAGCGTCTACGATACTCAAACTATGGAATTCAAACCTAGTGCGCTATGTCCGCGATTGCATTACTATGTACTTTGATAAGCAAATTGCGAGGGCTTCGGCCGGGCTGTCCTACTTTTTGCTGCTGACGGTGTTTCCACTTCTGATTTGCATCAATGCCTTTTTAGGTCTCTTGCACCTAGACTCCATTCAAATCCTCAGCCTCATTGAAAACATCATTCCCGAGGCCAGTTTGGATACCATCGAGGTGTACCTCTCCTATATTAGTGGCAATCAGTCCGGAGGATTGCTGCTTGCGGGAGTCATTGCCGTATTTACCTCGGCTTCGGCGGCCTTTCGCACCTTGATGAAAGCACTAGCGGATATCTATGGAGGAAAGCCAATCCGTGGTCTGCGGGGCATCCTCATTAGCATTCTATTTCCCATTGGCCTCCTTCTGGCCGTCTACCTCTCCATTGGTGTGATTGTCACCGGGGATTGGCTGGCAGCCCTGCTGAGCCAGTACTTTGATGTACGTCACTTCTTCGGCATCTGGCAAAGCCTTCGTTTCTGGATGCTTTTCTTGGTCTTTTTCCTCTTTGTTCTTATCATGTCACGCTTGGCTGTCCCCAAGGGGACGCCCCAAACGCCCATTATTCTGGGCAGTGCCGTGTCTGCGGTGGCCTTGGTGGCGGCATCGGCCTTGTTCTCCTGGTTTGTCAGTTTATCCACCCGCTACTCTCTGGTCTACGGCTCCTTGATGTCCATTGTCGTCATGATGCTTTGGCTCTATCTGTGCGGAAATATTGTTTTGGCGGGCAATGTGATTTCCAGCGTTTGGTACCGACGACCCGGGGAAAGGAAGAAAGTAGGGTAAGGAAGAAAAAACCGAAGAGAAGCAGGGGGTTCCAGCCATTGAGTTCTTGTATTTTGTTCCTAAATCTGTTATGCTCAAGAATAATACTCTGCTTGGACAAATTCATTCCGCAATGTCCTGCCCCCTGGTGGGCAAACCTAAAGGAAGGACATGATTTATGAGACCAAAACGGAAGTTGCCGGAGAAGAGGGGATATCTTGCACTCTTTGCAACCACCTTGCTGTTTGCTGTGGTGACCAGTCTCTTCAACCCTGCGCTTGCTGCGGTGGAGGCCATCTGTACCGTTGCCCTTTTCTTTACCCTTCGAGCGGCAGAGACCCGGCGAAATCAAGAACTTTTGGACTATATGAAGCATCGCGATCACGCCATTGAGAGCGCCTCTCGGGGAACGATTGTGAATGCTGCCATTCCTATGGTGATTTTCCAGCCGGAATCGGAGGAAATCATCTGGACCAACCGCAGCTTTTTAGAGATGACGGGCAATCCCGACCATCTCTTTGATACCAAACTGTCTGAAACGGTGCCGGAGTTTAACTACCGCTGGCTGACCGATGGCGATACGCAAGCCCCGGAGCCTGTGTTGGTGCAAGGGGAGCGGTACTTGGTGTACGGGAACCTGATCGATGGGAACCTTGCCATCTGCTACTGGGTGGATATCACCCAGTATGCCGATGTAGAGCTGAAGTATCGGAAAAGTCGGCCGGTGGCAGCCGTGCTACTCATCGATAACTACGAAGATTTGATGCGTGGGATTGAGGAGAGTGAGCGTTCGGTGCTCCTTAGCGAGCTCCACAAGCGAATCAGCCAATGGGCCGATCCCACCAGCGGAATCCTTTGCCGCTTTGACCGGGAGCATTATCTGCTATTGTTTGAAGAACAGCACCTAGATGCCTTGCAGCGTCAGCGCTTTTCCCTTTTGGAAACCGTGCGTCAAGTCCGGGGGAGCAATGAAATTACGGCCACCCTTTCGATTGGCATTGCCAAAGACGCTGAAACACTCCGGGCACTCTTTCAGCATGCCACGGCATCCATGGAAATGGCACTGTCCCGTGGGGGGGATCAGGTGGTTCTGCGGGACAAGGAGCAGTATCACTTCTTTGGAGGAAAAGCCAAGGAGACAGAGCGACGTACCAAGCTGAAAAGCCGTGTGGTGGCCAATGCCCTTGCCGAACTCTTGGGCTCTGCCTCAAAGGTCATTATCATGGGGCACGTGTTCCCAGACTTGGATGTCTCGGGAGCGGCGGCGGGCCTGGTTGCCATTGCACGAGGAAGGGACATCCCCTGTTACGTGATTCGAGAGAACGAACCCTGCCCGGCGGACGAAATGTTAGACCGCCTTGCGGAGCTTCCGCAGTATGAGGACGTCTTTATTACCGTAGAAGAGGCAATGGAGCGTTTGGACGAGCGCACCTTGCTCATTGTGGTGGATACCAACCGTCCGGAACAAGTGCAATCCCTCTCGCTTCTCAAGGCCGTGGCCCGTGTGATGCTGATTGATCACCATAGAAGGGCAGCGACCTATATTGAAAACCCCATTTTGAGTTTTGAAGATCCCTATGCGTCATCGGCCAGTGAGCTTTCTGCAGAGCTAATGCAGCACTTGCTTGAGCCGGGAGGACTCCTCCGCCAAGAGGCCGAGGCAGTGCTGGCGGGCATCGTGCTAGACACCAAAAACTTTACCTTGCGAACCGGTTCACGCACCTTTGAAGCGGGAGCCTTCCTGCGACGAGCCGGAGCGGATACCACCGAGGTTCGAAAGTTGTTTCAAACCGACTTAGACGGGGCCATGGCGCGGTACGACATCGTCCGCAGGGCGAAGCTCTATCGTGAGGGAATCGGGATCGCCGTCACGGATACCATGACCAGTCGCATTACCGCGGCAAAGGCAGCCGATGAGATGATGGGCATTGCCAACATTGCCGCGTCCTTTGTTCTATTTCCCACCGACGAGAAAACCGTGATGCTCTCAGCGCGCTCCATTGGGGACGTGAATGTGCAAATCATTTTAGAGCAGCTTGGTGGGGGAGGCAATGCAGCAGCAGCGGGCGCTCAATTGAAGGGAGTTAGCCTCGAGGAGGCAGAAGCTCGCCTTCATGCAGCGATTGACGCATATTTTGAAGAGTAATCCCCGCAGTTCAAAGAAAGAGAGGCAAATGCAATGAAAGTAATTTTACAACAAGATGTAAAGGGCCACGGAAAGCGTGGACAGATGGTAGAGGTTTCGGACGGCTATGCCCGCAACTTCCTCCTGCCTAAGAAGCTTGCCGTTGCCGCCAATGCCGATAACATGAATAAAATGGTCATGCAGGACAAGGCAAAGAAGGCGCAGATGGAGCAGGAAAAGGCCGAGGCAGAAGCAATATCCGCAAAGCTTCGCGAGTGCATCGTGAAGATTCCTGCCAAGGCAGGACAGGGCGGCCGCTTGTTTGGGGCAGTCACATCCAAGGAAATTTCCGAAGCGCTGGAGAAACAGCATGGACTGATGGTTGCCAAAGCCAAGATTGTGCAGGATGAGCCGATTAAGAGCTTTGGAACCTATGAGCTTCGTTGTAAGCTCGGTCATGAGGTCAGCGGCACCATTACCGTGGTGATTACGGAAGAAAAATGATAAACGGCAGGTGAATGGGAATGAACGAGGAGCTCTTATTGCGGCAAATGCCGCACAGTGTGGAAGCAGAGCAGTCTGTGCTTGGCGCTATGCTGATTGACTCTCGCTGCATTCCCTCTGTCATTGAAGAGCTTCGCGGAGATGATTTTTACCTGGACGTCAACCGGAATATCTATGAAACCATCTATGGCATGTTTAACTTTTCCATGACCATTGATCCGGTGACTGTGCTGGAGCAAATGCGAAGAAACGGAGTGTATGAGGAAAACCGTTCCAGAGCCTACATGCTTCAGCTGATGGATATCACGCCCACCGCAGCCAATGTCATGGAATACGTGGCCATTGTCCGGGACAAATCACTGCTTCGTCGTATTGCGGAAACCGCGGGTGAACTCACCGTACTCATTCAGCAGGGAACGGATTCGGCGCATGCCGTGTTGGAGGTTGCCGAGCAGAAAATTTATGCCATCCGACAAGGGAGAAATCCCAAGGGATTGGAGCACATTTCCTCGGTTCTTGTGAAGGTGTTTGACCAGCTGAACCTGTTGGCGGCCAGCGATTCCGAGATTCCGGGTCTTGCCACCGGCCTTCATGATTTGGATATGGCTCTCACGGGACTCAATCCCTCCGAGCTAGTCCTCTTGGCGGCCCGACCTGGCATGGGTAAAACCTCCTTTGCCTTGAATGTTCTGCTGCATGCCGGCAAGTATTCCGGCAAGACCGTGGTCTTTTTCTCTCTGGAAATGAGCCGGGAGCAGCTGGCCTCTCGCCTGATTGCCAGCGAAGCCTTTGTAGATGGAAAGCGTTTGGTGACGGGAAAACTCACCGACGACGATTGGGATAAGGTCAGCCTTGCGGCGGCCTCTCTCAACAAAACCAACATTTTAATCGATGACAACCCAACGCTCTCGGTGGCGGATATGAACGCAAAGTGCCGCAGAGTGGATAACTTGGGTCTTGTCATTATTGACTACCTGCAGCTCATGCAAGCAGCGGGGGGAAAGAGCAATGGGGGAGAAAACCGCCAGCAAGTGGTGGCGGACATCAGCCGAGCCTTGAAGATTATGTCCAAAGAGCTCAATGTGCCGGTGCTTTGCCTGTCCCAGCTATCTCGTGCCAATGAAGCCCGCGCCGACAAGCGTCCCATGCTGTCGGATCTGCGCGAATCCGGTGCAATCGAACAGGACGCTGACGTGGTCATGTTCCTGTATCGAGAGGATTATTATAATAAAGAGAGTGAAAACCACAACATAGCGGAATGTATTATCGCCAAGAATCGTCGCGGCGAGACTGGCACCGTTCAGCTTCAGTGGCTTCCGGAATTTACTGCATTTTCTTCCTTAGAACGGAGGCATGGCGATGATGAATACTGAATTTTTGGCACCCATTCGAGCCCTTTGCGTGGAATATGGGATGCTACAACGGGAAAAACTAGTACTGCTGGCTTTGTCCGGCGGACGGGATTCCATGGCCCTTCTGTCTGCCCTCATGCAGCTGCGAAAAATCTTTGGCTTTTCTTTGTGTGCTGCCCACTTTAACCATAAGCTCCGGGGAGAGGAATCCCAGCGGGACGCTGCCTTTGTGAAAGAATACTGTGACACGCATCACATCCCCATCTATCTTGGGGAAGGGGACGTTCGTGCCGAAGCATTGCGTACCCAGCGGGGAATCGAGGAGACGGCAAGAAACCTGCGCTATGCCTTTTTGGAGGATGTGGCTGCCCAATGCGGGGCACATCAGATTGCCACAGCACATCACGCAGACGACAATCTGGAAACGCTGCTTCTTCACCTGGTGCGTGGCTCTGGACTTCGAGGATTGACCGGGATTCCACCGGTGCGGGGTAACCTCATTCGGCCGCTGTTAACAACACCCCGCGCGGCCATTGACCTTTATGTAAAGGAAAACGGCATTCCCTTTGTGGAAGATTCCTCGAATCAGGATTCCTCCCTGGCCCGAAATCGCTTGCGGCAAGCGGTGATTCCGGTCTTACAAGAATTGAATCCAAACCTACCACAACTATCTGCCACCGCCATGCGCACCCTGCGTCAGGACGAAGCTTACTTGGAAGCCCAAGCGGCGACCCTGTTTCGAAAGGCGAAGCGTGCTGAGGATGGCTTGGTGATTGAGGTTTCGGTGCTATCGAGTGCGCCCCGTGCCTTAGGGTCACGTGTGGTGCGACGGATGCTGGAAGAAATTGAGGCACCCATGCCCTCTTGGGTACACTTAAATGGCATTTTAGCCATTGCCAGTGGATCCGATCCTGCCGCTTCCCTTCATCTACCCGGAGGGGTGTTGGTACAGCGCGTGTATGGAGACCTTCTCATTGCCTGGGACTTTGCCAATGAACCGCTACCCCCTTTGGAGCCGGTGGTGGTGGCCCGTGAGGGTGAGACCATTTATGGTACTTGGAAGCTTTTCTGCCGCAGTGTCATCGCTCCTAGCGAGTTGCAGCAGGATGGAATGCATGCGTATCTGTCCCTTGCCAAACTGGGGACACCGTGTTACCTGCGGGCGAGACAAACGGGAGATGAACTGGCGCTTTCTGGACGCCGCAAAAAGAGCCTCAAGAAACTGATGATCGAAGAGAAAATCCCCAGGCGATTGCGAGAACGAATTCCGGTGCTAGCCGATGATAATGGCCTCCTTGCGGTGGCCGGCTTGGGTGCAAACCGGAGCCTTCTGGCAAAGCCTGGAGAAGAGAGTATAGAAATTACATGGATTCCGAGAGAGACAGGAAATGGAAAGGAAACGTAAACAATGCAGAAGGATATGGAACAAATTTTATTTTCCGAACAGGAAATCAAAGACTGCGTCAGCCGCTTAGCGGGAGAAATTAATCGAGATTATGCGGGGAAGGAACCGCTTGTGGTTGGCATTCTGCAGGGATCCTTTGTGTTTTTGGCAGATTTGGTGCGCCAGATTACCCTTCCCATCCGTGTGGAGTTTATGTCGGTGTCTTCTTACGGTTCCGGCACCGAGAGTTCCGGCTCCCTTAACATTCGTCTGGATCTTGCCGAGGATATTGCCGGCCGTGATGTCATTTTGGTGGAGGATATCTTAGACAGTGGAAATACCTTAAGCCGCCTGATTCCCAGCTTGCAAGAGCGTGGCCCGGCCTCGCTAAAGCTTTGCGTTCTGCTGGATAAACCCGATCGCCGTGTGAAAGAGGTTTCCGTCGATTATCTGGGCTACTCAATTCCGGATGCTTTTGTCGTAGGCTATGGACTGGACTACGATCAGAAATATCGCAACCTACCCTATGTGGGTATTTTAAAACCGGAGGTTTATTCCAAGTAACTTTCCTGGCATTTTAACAGAGAAAGGGCGTGTTTCCTTCTTGAAAAAACGATTTTTTCGCGATTTTTTATACGTTATGGTCGTTCTCTTCGTTCTCTTTGGCGTGATTTCCTACCTGCGTCAGTTGAACCAAGCGCCACCCATGGTCTACAGCGACATTCGCAACATGCTGGTGAAGGAGCAGGTGCAGCGAGTGAAGGCGGACGAAAATTCGGTGACCCTGGAGTTAAAGCCCCCGAATACATATTACGGAGCCAAGACGGTGACCCTTCCGATTTATGACTTTGCTCTGTTCTATGAAGACTTTAATGATCTCATCATCGACCAATTCAACGAAGGGATCATCCTTAGCTATGATTACCCGGAGGGGGCGACGAGCTCGTGGATGAGCACCATCTTTGTGGTGCTTGCCGTCCTGTTTCTTCTGTTCCTATTTTGGTATATTTTAACCCTTCGACAAATGAAAAACGGAGGGGGTGCCTTGGGCGGGCGGGGCGGTGCTCCGCAATTTGGCAAGGCCAGAACCAAAACTTTGGTCGAGACCGGGAAAACCGTCACCTTTCAAGACGTGGCCGGTGCCGACGAGGAAAAAGAAGAGCTGAGGGAAATCGTGGAGTTCCTGCGCGATCCGGAGCAGTTCATCCGTCTTGGTGCCCGCATTCCTAAGGGCGTGTTGCTGGTGGGCCCTCCTGGTACCGGTAAGACCTTGCTTGCCAAGGCCGTAGCCGGAGAGGCGGGCGTGAACTTCCTCTCCATTTCCGGCTCGGATTTCGTGGAACTTTACGTCGGCGTGGGTGCATCCCGCGTGCGAGATCTCTTTGAACAGGCAAAAAAGACCTACCCGGCCATTGTGTTTATTGATGAAATTGATGCCGTGGGACGGCAGCGCGGTGCCGGTCTTGGCGGTGGGCACGATGAACGAGAGCAGACACTGAACCAGCTTCTGGTCGAGATGGATGGCTTTGCGGTCAACGAGGGCGTCATTGTCATGGCAGCCACCAACCGTGCCGATATCTTAGATCCAGCGCTGCTGCGTCCCGGTCGCTTTGACCGCCAGATTTACGTGGGTCTTCCGGATATTAAGGGACGAGAGGATATTCTGCGCATCTACGCTAAGAACAAACCCCTCTCCGATGATGTAAACCTTCCGGATGTGGCAAAGGCAAGCAGTGGATTTACCGGAGCAGATCTGGAAAACCTTATGAACGAGGCCGCCCTTCTTGCCGCACGTCAGAAAAAGCCTTGCATTCATATGCAGGACATTGAAGATGCCATGTTGAAGGTCATCGCAGGCCCCGAAAAGCGGAGCCGTGTGGTACCGGAACACGCCAGACGCTTAACCGCCTATCACGAAGCAGGGCATGCCATTGTCATGCATGAACTGGAAACCCAAGACCCCGTTCATCAAATCACCATCATTCCCCGCGGTTCTGCCGGAGGCATGACCATTTCCCTGCCCCAGGAGGATCGCCCCTATCGCTCGAAGCGAGAACTCTTAGAGCGCATCTGCTCTCTCTTGGGCGGTCGTGTGGCGGAGGAACAGGTCTTGGGCGACAGTTCGACCGGAGCCTCCAGTGACCTGCAACGAGCCACCACCATCGCGCGCTCTATGGTGACAAAATACGGCATGAGCGATCGTTTGGGCACGGTGGTCTTTGACGATGAGCATGAGGTCTTTATCGGCCGTTCCATGTCCCAGGGAAGAGCCTATTCCGAGGAAGTGGCTGGGATCATTGACGAAGAGGTCCGGCGGATTATGGATGCGGCCTATGAGCACTGCCGTAACATCCTTGCAAACCGTCGGGATCGTCTGGAGCTGGTGGCACAGTACCTGCTCGAGCATGAGACCATGTCGGCCGAAACCTTTCAGCAGGTTTGTGCCGAAGGCATGGCAGACTAATTCCAAACCTTAACAGGGGGCGTGCAGAGCGGCTCCGCCAGGCGGCCTTGGTCGCGATTATGGCGGATGCCCCTGTACGCCCCTGCTTTTTTAGAGACAGGAGGAAGGGACATGGCATATCTCTTAGCCTTGGATCAGGGCACCACCAGCTCAAGGGCTATCCTATTTGATCCCACGCAAACGATCGTGGGGACAGCCCAGAAAGAGTTCACCCAGCACTATCCCCAGGAAGGGTGGGTGGAGCACGACCCTATGGAGATTTGGTCCAGCCAATTTGGCGTCATGATGGAGGTACTGGCAAAAACCGGCGTATCACCCGCAGACATCGCCGCCATCGGGATCACCAACCAACGAGAGACCACCATCCTTTGGGATAAGGAAAGCGGTAAGCCCATTCACCCCGCGATTGTATGGCAGTGCCGCCGCACCGCAACCCTGGTGGATCAACTGGTGGCAGAGGGGCTGGAGGAACACATTCGGGAAACCACCGGTCTTGTGCCGGATGCCTACTTTTCGGCAACCAAGATCCGGTGGATCTTAGATGCTGTCCCCGGGGCACAGGAAAGGGCGGAACGAGGGGAGTTACTCTTTGGCACCGTCGATACTTGGCTGCTGTGGAAGCTGACCGGCGGAGCCGTACACGCAACCGACTTCACCAACGCATCGCGCACCATGCTGTTTGACATTCACAGGCGTTGTTGGGACGAAACGCTCTGCAAGGCCTTGAATATTCCGCTTGCCATGCTGCCGCAAGTTATGGACTCGTCTACCATTTTCGGCTATGCCGATGTGCAGGGAGTCAAGATTCCCATTGGAAGCCTGGTGGGGGATCAGCAGGCGGCCCTCTTTGGACAAGTGTGCGTGCAGCCTGGGGAGGCCAAAAACACCTATGGAACGGGTTGCTTCCTACTGATGAATACCGGAGAGGAGGCAGTCCGAAGCCGAAATGGCCTGTTGACCACCATTGCTGCTTCCTTTGGCGGTAAGGTACAGTATGCCTTGGAAGGCTCGGTCTTTGTGGGTGGAGCCGTCATTCAGTGGTTGCGCGACGAGCTAGGTCTCCTGACCCACAGCCATGACGCAGAGGCCCTGGCAAAGACGGTGCCGGACACGGGTGGGGTCTATCTGGTTCCGGCCTTTACCGGCCTGGGAGCGCCCTACTGGGATATGTACGCAAGAGGTTGCATGGTTGGCTTGACCCGAGGAACCACCCGGGCACATCTGGTTCGAGCAGCCCAGGAATCCATTGCCTATCAGGTATCTGACCTGGTTTCCGCCATGGAGCGGGACAGTGGAATCGCCTTGGAGACCCTTCGCGCGGATGGTGGTGCTAGCCGAGATGCCTTCCTCCTTCAGTTTCAGTCGGATATCATTGGCCGACCGGTGGAGCGTCCCAGCATTCGCGAAACCACGGCCTTAGGCGCCGCCTACTTGGCCGGTCTAGCGGTGGGAATCTGGAAGGACGCCGATGAGATTCGCGCCTTGCGCCAGTCCGATGCCACCTTTGTCCCCACCATGCAAGCGGAACAGCGTGACGAGCTCTTGGCCCATTGGCATCGCGCCGTGGAGCATGCTCGTGGGTGGGCCAAGCCCGAATAAAAAACGCCCTGAATGGAGTGACTCCATTCAGGGCGTTTGAACTTGTTAAAGAATTTTTGATAGAAAGTTTTTGGTGCGTTCTTCCTGTGGATGCTCAAAAATGGCTTCGGGGGTATTTTCCTCCACAATTTTACCATCCGCCATAAAGATCACACGGTCGCCCACCTCGCGGGCAAAGCCCATCTCGTGGGTCACCACCACCATGGTCATCCCCTCGTTGGCCAGCTCCTTCATGACTTCTAAGACCTCGCCCACCATTTCTGGGTCAAGGGCACTGGTGGGTTCATCAAAGAGCATGACATCGGGCTCCATGCACAGGGAACGAACAATGGCGATGCGCTGCTTCTGTCCACCGGACAGCTGACTGGGGTAGGCTCCGGCACGATCCGATAGCCCCACGCGCTCTAAGAGAGCCATAGCCTGCTCTTCGGCCTCCTTTTGGGACTTGCCAAGGAGCTTGGTGGGGGCAAGGGTCATATTCCGTAGAATCGTCATGTGCGGGAAGAGATTGAAGTGCTGAAACACCATGCCCATCTTCTGGCGGTGCAGGTTGATGTTCGCCTTGGGATCGGTGATGTCGTGCCCTTCGAAGGTGATCGTACCCCCAGTGGGTTTTTCCAGAAGGTTCAGGCAGCGAAGAAAGGTCGACTTACCGCTGCCGGAGGGGCCAATGACCACAACCACTTCTCCGCGGTGAATCTGTGCGTTTACGCCATCCAGAGCACGAATGGCGCCGCCCTTAAAATGCTTTTGCAAGTCGTTTACGTCAATCAAAACATCAGTGGTCACTGTTTCTCAGCCTCCTTTCCAAACGTCCCACCAGCCAAGTAAAGAACATGACCATGGTCAGGTAGATGAGTGCGACGGCAATGAGAGGCATAAAGCTCGAATAGGTGACGCCGCGGATGATGTAGCCGCCCATGGTCAGATCACGGATGGTGACGTAACCGGCGACGGAGGTTTCCTTGAGTAAGACAATAAACTCGTTTGCCAGGGTGGGCAGTACGTTTTTAAAGGCCTGAGGCAAAATGATGTGGCGCATGGTTTCCACGTAGTTAAAGCCAAGACTACGCCCGGCCTCAAACTGCCCGGCATCCACCGACATAATGCCGGAACGGAAGATCTCAGCGACGTAAGCACCGGAGTTGATGCCAAAGGCAAACACCGCCACCATCAAGCTATTGCGGGAGGAGGCAAAGATGATGTAGTACATGATCATCAACTGCACCACGACAGGCGTACCACGGATCACCGTGAGATACAAACGGCAAATGCGGTCGCCAATCCAAAGCAAATAGCGGCCGGGTCCTGGCTGCATCTCGTCATAGGTTTTATCATAGGTGGAGCGAACGATGGAGACCACCACACCGATGACAATGCCGATGATCACCGCAAAGAAGGTGATCTTTAAGGTGTTTCCTAGGCCGGTCCATAAGTAGCGCCAGCGGTCATCTTGTATAAAGTTGAGATAAAAATCGGCCTGCAATGTCTGGAACCACTCCAAAGGTGCATCGCCTCCTGTTGTAGAATCAAACGAATGGGGAAAAAACGGAAGAAATAGGGGCGGAATTGTCCGCCCCTATTGGTTTCAAGCGAAGAAACGCAAAGAGTGCTTAGCCGTTGTTGGCCTTCAAAAATGCCTTGGCGGGCTCGTTGTCAATGATGACGCAGTCCACTTTGCCGGTGACGAGAGCCTGAATGGCATCCGCGCCGGTTGCAAACTTCATCACGCGATCGGTACCAAAGTCGCCTTCGGCATAAATGTCACCGGTGGTGCCCTTCTGGGTGCCGATCAGGTACTTAGCGCCTTCTTTCGAGAGGTCATCCACGGTCTTAATTTCGCTGCCTTCGGGCACGATGACAACCTGAATGCCGGTGGCATACTTGTCCGAGAAGTTGATGTTCTTCAGACGCTCTTCGGTGACGGTCATGCCAGCCATGCCCATGTCAGCCTTGCCGGTCTGAACCGCAGCAATGATGGAGTCAAACTCCATGTGATCGATCTGGAGCTTCATATCCAGCTTATCGGCAATGGCGGCTGCCATATCGGCATCAATGCCGACAATCTTTTCGCCTTCATAATACTCATAGGGAGGGAATGCGGCATTGGTTGCCATAATGAGAAGAGGCTTGCCTTCTGCATTCTGCTGGAACTTCAGGTCATTGGCTGTTCCAGAGATGTACTTGTCAATGATGGCTTGGGTGGTGCCGTCGGCAGCCAGCTCAGCCAAAGCCGCGTTGATTTTTGCCAGCAAGTCGGTGTCTTCCTTTGCCACACAGATTGCGTAATCTTCCACGGTGTATTCCGTATCCAGAATGGAGAGCTTCGGTTTTTCTGCACCGGTTCCGCCGCCACCACAGGCAGCCAATAGTCCCATACAAAGCATCGCTGCTAAAGAGAGAGAAAGAATCTTTTTCATCATTAACCTCACTTTCTGCCAGGGCGCAAGATGCCCAAGCTAAGTGGATTATACAGGAAAACACGAAGTATTGCAAGTTTTTTTGAAAAAATATACACTCAGATTTGATGGTATTCGGCACACCAATTAGGCCCCGTGCACAATGGTAAAGGCCTGGGATGCGACTTCAATTTCGGCACATTGATGGAGGCCACCGTTTTCTCCGTCCAGGGTCCAAGTGAGTTCGGTTTCCGCGCAAATCCGCACCTGTTTCGTGGAAAAGGTGTGAAGCAAGGGGTAGTTTTCATCGATATTTCCGAGAAGCAGGTTGCGACCAAAGTGCTCAAACTCCAAGAGATCCTTGGGAGGGGAAATGAGCGTGACCTCCAATAGACCATCGTCAAGTTCCGGGTTTCCAGGGGGGAAGTGCGAAATTCCACCGACGGAACGGGTGTTGCTCACCATGCCGTAAATATACGGCCCGGAAATGGTCTCTCCGTCATACTCCACGGTAATATCAAAGGGTTTGATGGAAGGAAGACGCTTGATGCTTTCCAATAGGTAAGCGGTATAGCCAAATAGGTTTTTCGTCCGCTGTGGGGTGCGGAAGGAGACATCCGCAAACGCACCAAAGGCAGCAACATAGACAAAGGGACGACCATTAAACCGTCCCACATCGCAGGAGCGGGGAACGCCCTCTGCGGCGACGGCTGCCTGCTCCAGTAAGGTAGAGGGAAGGCTTAGATTCTTAGAAAAGTCATTGGTGCTTCCCACGGGCAGGTACCCCATGGGTGGGGTGGAGGGAAGCCGTAAGATACCAGATACCGCATCGTTTAAGGTTCCGTCGCCGCCGGCAATCACAATGCGGTCATAGGAGGAACCCCAACGCGTAATGGCCTCACCGGCATCGCCGGGGGCTTGGGTGGGGTAGGCGGTGACCAGATAGCCCATCTCGGTAAACACGTTTAAAACGTCCGAAAGGCCCATCCAGTTTCGATCCTTCCCTGCGTGCCGATTGTAGATAAATAGCATCGTTTGCATGGTGATCAACTCCTAGAATCATGAGAAAAGTGGAGGATAGTAAGTTCCATTATACCCCATTTCCCCATGGTTGACAAGCAGACCGAGAAAAGGATATACTAAACGGAACATCAATGTGGAAAGGCTTGTCCGTGTATGACAAAACAACAGCTTCTGTCTCCCTATGCGGCAAATCCCGCCCTTCGGCTTACCCTAGCACGCCTACTTGACCAGCATCAGCTTGCC
The DNA here is from genome assembly GCA_000620945.1 of [Clostridium] viride DSM 6836. Taxonomy (GTDB): domain Bacteria; phylum Bacillota; class Clostridia; order Oscillospirales; family Oscillospiraceae; genus Evtepia; species Evtepia viridis. Next base: position 221,288 of record JHZO01000005.1, read on the forward strand.
GAGGAGAGGGGACTGCTTGGCCATAGCTTTTTTTTCACCCCGGAAGAGCAGGCGGAAGCGATGCACTTGCTGTCCCGGTTGCCGCCTTGCCGCTTTTGTATGTTCGGCGGCTATGAGGAGGCAGAGCGCAAGATTTGCGTGTTTTTGCCGGAATGGTGGGAGGAATCGCAGTTATGGGAGGACGAGGATTCCCCCCTGTGTGTGCTGGATGTGACCGTACCGCCCATGGCAACCTTAACCCATCGGGACTATCTTGGAGCGCTGATGGGCCTGGGGATTTCCCGGGAAAAATTTGGGGATATTTTGCTTTCTCCGGAGGGTACGCAGGTCATCCTGCTGAAAGAGGTACGCCCCCTGGTGGAAAGCCAGTGGGAAAGCGTGGGACGGTATCCCATCTCGCTCCGAAGGGTATCTCTTTCGGAGATTCGGCCGCCTCAGCTTCAGATCAAGATGGTGAAGGATACGGTGGCTTCCCTGCGCTTAGATAGCTTGGTTGCCAGCGGATTTTCCCTGGCCCGCAGTCGCGCGTCAGAGCTCATTGCCCAGGGACGCATTTTCCGAAACCACCGGATCTGTGACAAACCGCACCAAGAGGTCTCCGAGGGAGACGTGATCTCCTGCCGGGGCATGGGAAAATTTGTCCTGCGTCGAGTTGGGGGAAACAGCAAAAAAGGACGTATACTAATCGAAATTGATCGCTATGAATAGAGGGATAGACATGACGGAAGAACGCATCCAAAGACTAAATGAATTAGCACGCAAGTATCGGGCCGAGGGCCTCACCGAAGAGGAACTGGCAGAGCGTGCCACCTTGCGGGAAGAATACCTGGAATCGTTCCGGAGAAGTCTTACCGCACACCTCGATACTATTTACTTTGTGGACGAGCAGGGCAACCAGGAAAAACTGCGCAAAAAAGGTGAGTAACCAAGGAAAGTGACGCTGCCGTTTGCCGCGTTTCTAAGGGACAACTGGTGAGACAATATCCACAAGTTGCCCAAATATAAGGAGGATATACAGTATGCCCAGTATGTACGTAAATGTTCCCAAGCTTGCAGAGCCCACCCGTGATCAGCTTGTCGAGAAGCTCTATGAAGGTGCCACCACCGTGCTCAAGGTGCCCGCCATCTATACTTTTGTCAATGAGTATGACACCGTCTATAAAAACGGTAAGCCCTGGGAAGCTCCCAACATGACCGTCATCAATCTAGAAGCCGGCCCCATGCCGGTGGAAAAGATTGAAACCATCGGTGCGGCCCTGGCCGATGCCGTGAAGTCCGTTCTCGGTGAGGAACAGGGTACTACCATGGTGTATCACGCCAACGGTCTGGATCACATCGCCATCAACGGAAAACTGATCAAGAAATAAGTTCATCACACAAAAGACCCCATCTGTCTCCGCTTCTACGGTGAGACAAATGGGGTCATTTTATTGGGCATTAAAAGGTCAGCAGACCCGAGAGATAGCGACGAATCAAATCCAAGGCAAACTGCGCAGCAGCCATCCGAACCTGATCCCTTGTCATAAAGCCGGCGCGAACTTCGCGGACTAAGCAGCCTTTGGGCGTATCCAGGGCCACATAAACCAGTCCGGCGGGGTTCCCGCGCTCATCGGGGCCGGGGCCAGCCACACCCGTGGTGGAGACGGCAAGGTCGGAGCCCAGTGCGGCTCGAATGCCTTTGGCCATAGCCTCTGCCACTGGAGCAGAAACCGCACCTTCGGTTTCTAAGAGTGCGGCGGACACACCCAGCAGCGCTTCTTTGGCGTTGTTGGCATAGCTGACGACCCCGCCGAGAAACACCTTGGAGGAACCGGGCAGGTCGGTCAGTCGCTTCGCAACGATTCCACCCGAGCAAGACTCGGCCGTGGCAACCGTTAGGTTCGCTTTGGTCAAAAGATCCAAACAAACTTCTTCCAAGGATGCCACATCGGCCCCGTAGATTTTATCACCTAAGATAGCGCGAACTTCGTCCTCAACGGGGGCAATCAGCTTGCGAGCCTCTTCCTCGGTTTTTGCCTTGGCGGTGATGCGAAGCTCGACTTCGCCCCCCTTGGCGTAGGGAGCAAGGGTGGGGTTTGTCAGGGCGTTCATTTGATCCCGCAGGAGCGCTTCTGCAGCGGATTCGCCAATACCATACACACGCAAGGTGCGGGAGACAATCATATCCTCCGACAAGGTGCGAAGTAAAGGCGCTGCCTGATTAAGGAACATGGCTTCGCATTCAAAGGGAGGACCGGGCAGCATGATGACCAAGGTGTCTTCCGCAGTAAAGGAGCAGCCGGGGGCAGTACCACGGTCGTTTTCTAATATGGTGCAGCCTTCCGGGAGCATGGCCTGCTGATAGTTGTTTTCAGTAATGGTTCGGCCGAGGCGGTCGAAGTAGGACTTGATTTGGTTGGCGATGTCTTCGTGATAAATCAGGTTCTTGCCAAACGCATCTGCAAGAGTTTGCTTAGTAAGGTCATCACAGGTGGGGCCAAGGCCGCCCGTTGTGATAATGATATCGGCACGGGATTTTGCCACCTTCACGGCCTCTTGCAAACGCTGGGGATTATCGCCTACCACGGTATGATAAAAGACGTTGATCCCTAATGTAGAAAGCTCTTTGGATAAGAATTGTGCATTGGTGTTTGCGATGTTGCCGAGCAGCAGCTCGGTTCCCACAGCGATAAGTTCAGCGGTATGACTCATGGTGCTAGCACCACCCTTTCAATATGATCGACCGCATCCTTCACCATGGCCTCAATGTCTAAGTTGACCTCAGCGGCCTCCACTTCGGCAAGCGTCGGTCTGGTACGGGGATGACGGGGGGTAAAGACAGTACAACAATCTTCGTAGGGGAGAATGGACGTTTCAAAAGTTCCGATTTTGCGTGCGATGGAAATGATCTCGGTTTTGTCCATTCCAATCACGGGGCGCAGGATGGGCAGGGAGCAAACGGCTCCGGTGACGTTCATGGCATCCATGGTTTGACTGGCAACCTGACCAAGGGATTCGCCGGTGACTAGAGCGCCACAACCGAGTTTTTTGGCCAAGGCTTCGGAAATGCGCATCATAAATCGGCGCATGAGAACGGTGAAGAGATCCTCGGGACACTCGCGCATGAGGGTTTCCTGAATGGTGGTAAAGGGGACCACGTGAACATAGAGTTTTCCACACCAGGGAACCAGGATCTTCGCCAGCTCAAGCACCTTTTCTTTTGCTTCGGGAGAGGTGTAAGGATAGCTGAAAAAGTGAATCATATCCAGGGAAACCCCGCGCTTGGCAATCATCCAGGAGGCGACGGGGCTGTCAATGCCACCCGAGAGCAGGGAGACGGCACGTCCACCCATGCCCACCGGAAGTCCGCCCGCTCCGGGCGTGGGGTCCGTATGAACATAGGCTGCCAGCTCCCGCACTTCTAGATGCACGGTGACTTCTGGCGTATGCACATCGACCTTTAGATGGGGAAAGGCATCGTGCAGACCTCCGCCCACCTCCTGAGAAAGCTGGATGGAGGAAAGGGGAAAGCGTTTATCCGCCCGCTTTGACTCCACCTTAAAGGAACTTGCAGACATCAGCGTATCATGAAGATAGGTCTTCGCGGTCTTAAGCATAGCCTCGGGTGTTTTTTCACAGGCTTTTGCCCGCGACAGCCCGGCCACGCCAAAGAGCTTGCTCAGTGCGTCGTAAGCACCGTCCAGATCGCAGGCATCGTCCTGCGGCTCAATATAGGTGGTGGACTGACGGGAATAGACTTTAAAATTCCCAAAGGGGCGCAAGATCTTTCGGGCATTGCCCAGAAGCTTATCTTCAAAACCGCGTCGATTGAGTCCTTTCAGTACCAGTTCACCCAGCTTGAGCAAAATGAGCTCTCGGGCGATGTTAGTATTCTCTTCGTTTGTCATCTTATTTACCTCCAGATGAAATTTTCGCAAATTTCATGCAATACTAGTATGGTAAGGCGGAACAGATTTAGTCGTTCCACCAACTTGTGGGTGATATTGGAATGCGTCGTGATCCTCAGCGTCGTAAGTAGCTTGGGGCCCGATATTGCAAGGCTTCGGCCAGATGATGTGCTTCGATGCGCACAGAATCTTCTAGGTCAGCAATGGTGCGGGCGACCCGTAAAATCCGGTCGTATCCACGTGCGGTGAGCCCCATCCGTTCGTACGCACCACGCAGAATGGATTGCCCCATTTCATCGATGGCGCAATGGTCTCGCAGTTCACGCTGCCCCATTTGTGCGTTGCAGGGCAAGCCACGTTCCCCAAAGCGTTTGCTTTGATGCTCCCGTGCCGCCAGCACGCGAGTCAAGATGGAGCGCGACGATTCCCCGCGTTCTCCTGACGAAAGCTCGTCAAATTCCAGTGGCGGCACTTCGGTAAACAGGTCGATGCGATCCAGAAGTGGGCCGGAAAGCTTTTCTAAGTAGCGGGTTACGGCCTTTGCGGTGCAACGGCAGCGTCCGGAAGGATGCCCATGCCACCCGCATTTACACGGATTCATGGCAGCCACCAGCATAAAGTCACTGGGGAAGGACTCGGCGGCAGCGGCTCGAACAATCTGAATTTTACCGTCCTCGATGGGTTGACGCAGAATCTCCAACACATCCTTGTGAAACTCCGGCATCTCATCCAAAAAGAGGACGCCGTGGTGAGCCAGGGAGATTTCGCCTGGGCGGGGAATGGGGTTACCGCCACCTGCCATGCCCGACGAGGAGATCGTATGGTGTGGGCTTCGGAAGGGCCGCTGCGTAATGAGGGGCTGATGGTTGGGTAGCAGGCCCAAGATAGAGTGAATGGCGGAAACCTCCAAGGCCTCGTCTCGCCGTAAGGGCGGCAGAATGGAAGGAAGCCGTTTGGCGAGCATACTTTTTCCCGAACCTGGTGGGCCAATCATGGCCACATTGTGTCCCCCTGCAGCGGCAATTTCTAACACACGTTTGACCTGCTCCTGCCCCTTGACCTCCGAAAAGTCAGGGGCAATGGGGCATTCCTCGGTACTTTGCCAAGGGGTGGCAGGGGAAATGGAGGCTTCGCCAGTTAAGTGCTTCACCAGTTGTGTGACGGTTTGAACCGGGTAAATCACAAGCCCTTCGGCGAGGGTGGCTTCCGCGGCAGAGGGGGCAGGAACAAAAAGCTCCCGAATCCCGGCTTTTTGCGCCGCCAGGGCCATCGGAAGCATTCCAATCACCGGACGAAGCGTACCGGAAAGAGACAGTTCTCCCACAAAGGCGACCGAATCATCGGGCAGATAGATCTGATTCTGTGCGGCAAGAATGCCAATCAAAATGGGCAGATCATACACCGTGCCAGATTTTCGCAGGTTTGCCGGGGCAAGATTTACGGTTATCCGGCTTACCGGAAAAGAATACCCGCTGTTTTTCACTGCGGCACGAACGCGTTCGCGGGCTTCCTTCACCGCGGCATCCGGCAGTCCGACGATATCAAAGGCAGGAAGGCCGTTATGTAGGTCGCATTCTGCAGTGACCTCATAGCCATACATGCCTTGCAGGCCCAGAGAACGTACCTTAATGAGCATAGCCTCACGTCCTTTCTTCCGCAAATGCATGAACACAGAGGAATTCGTTCCAAAAAGATGGGAAATTCTTGTACCTATCATGCCATAAAAGACGAAAAATGACAAGTCTTTTCCCGTTTGGCCCTCGAAAGCCCTAAAAACATTTCTGCCAAATTGTTAATTTTTATATAAGCTATGGTGGTAATTCGGAACATTCGGAAAGTGTTTTTCCCCCGTGGACACGTAAAAACAAAATGCGACCCGTCTAAATGCACAAAACAGGGTAAAAATGAAGGGGGTAAATTTTATCCTTCGTCATTCTCCCTGTTTTCGGCAGCTTGGGCGCCCTGTAAGTTTGTCTAGATGCTTCATTTACAAAGAGAAGATATAATGTTAGGATAATCTCACTATAATCTACCCTCGACAATGATAAGATACCTTCGACCCCCATACGATGATGAACCAATGAAGTTTCTGTGAATTAGTATTAGGAGGAGTACATCCATGGCAAGAAAGCTAAAAACAATGGACGGCAATACCGCAGCTGCCCATGTGGCTTATGCCTTTACAGAGGTAGCAGCCATTTATCCCATTACCCCTTCTTCCGTTATGGCGGAGCTGTCGGATAAATGGTCGGCTGAGGGCCGTAATAACATTTTTGGTCAGCCTGCAATTGTTAAAGTAATGCAGTCGGAGGGCGGTGCCGCAGGTGCGGTTCACGGTTCTCTTACCGCAGGTGCGATGACTACGACATTCACGGCATCTCAGGGATTGCTCCTGATGATTCCAAATATGTATAAAATTGCTGGCAGCCTGCTGCCCAGCGTTATGCACGTGTCTGCCCGCGCCTTGGCAACCCACGCTCTATCCATCTTTGGCGATCACTCCGACGTGATGTCCTGCCGTTCCACCGGCTATGCCATGATGGCAAGTTGCAATCCTCAGGAAGTTATGGACCTGGGTGCCGTTTCACACCTGGCTACGGTTGCCGGTCGCGTGCCCGTTCTTCACTTCTTTGATGGCTTCCGTACGTCCCACGAGATTCGCAAGGTGGAGACCTGGGATTATGAAGACCTGGCTTCCATGCTGGACTACAAGGCTCTGGAGGAGTTCCGTGCTCGTGCACTGAATCCCGATAAGCCCGTTCTGCGTGGCTCTGCCCAGAACCCCGACATTTTCTTCCAGACCCGCGAAGCCTGCAACACCTACTATCAGCAGTTCCCCGCCATTGTGGAGCAGTATATGGATACCATTAACGAAAAGATTGGTACCAACTATAAGCTCTTTAACTACTATGGTGCGCCGGATGCCGAGACCGTCATGGTTGCCATGGGTTCCGTCTGCGACACCGCAGAGGAAGTGGTGGATCACTTGAACGCCAAGGGCGAGAAGGTTGGTCTGGTTAAGGTTCGTTTGTATCGTCCCTTTGCCGCAGACCGCTTTGTGGCAGCCATTCCGCAGACCGCTAAGAACGTTGTGGTGCTGGATCGCTGCAAGGAGCCCGGTGCCATCGGTGAGCCCCTCTATCAGGACGTGGTTACCGCACTGGCCAGCAGCGATCACGCCAACGCTCGCGTGGTGGGTGGCCGTTACGGCTTAGGTTCCAAGGATACCACCCCCGGCGGCATTCTGGCAGCCTTCCAGAACGGCAAGGCAGCCAAGCCCGTCCGTAGCTTTACCATTAACATCACCGACGACGTCACCAACCTGTCCCTTCCCATTCCGCAGGAACCCGATGTGTCCGATCCCGGCACCATCTCCTGCAAGTTCTGGGGTCTTGGCAGTGACGGTACGGTGGGTGCGAATAAGAATTCCATTAAGATTATCGGCGACAACACCGATATGAAGGTGCAGGCATACTTCCAGTATGACTCTAAGAAGTCCGGCGGCATTACCATCAGCCACCTGCGCTTTGGTACAAAGGACATTCGTTCCGCTTACCACGTGTCTCAGGCTGAATTTGTGGCTTGCCATATGCCAGCTTACATGGAGAAGTACGACATTGTCCAAGATACTAAGCCCGGCGGCACCTTCCTCTTAAACTGCCCCTGGAGCGTAGAGGAGTTAGAGCGCTTCCTGCCGGCTTCCGCCAAGCGTTATCTGGCCCAGAACAACATTCACTTCTACACCTGCGATGCGACCACCAAGGCACGTGAACTGGGCCTTGGCAACCGCTCTAACGCCATCTTGCAGGCTGCGTTCTTTAAGCTTGCTAAGGTCATTCCCTTGGACTTGGCCGTGCAGAAGATGAAGGACGCGATTGTCAAGAGCTATGGTCATAAGGGCGGCGAGGTTGTCATGAACAACTGGGCGGCCGTGGATGCAGGCATTGAGATTGTCAAGGAAATCAAGATTCCCGCCTCTTGGGCCGAGGCACAGGATGATCAGACCGAGATCGTCATTGATACCAACCGCGCCGATCTGGCCCAGTATATCCGCGACGTTATGATTCCCGCAAACTCCATGCGCGGCGATGCCATCCCCGTTTCTAAGCTGATGTCCAGCGCGGACGGCACCCTGCCCCAGGGCACCGCTGCCTTTGAAAAGCGCGGCATTGCCGTCACCGTTCCCGCTTGGATTCCCGATAACTGCATCCAGTGTAATATTTGTTCCTATGTCTGTCCCCACTCGGTCATTCGTCCTGTGGTGATGGATGCTGCGGAGGTGACCGGTGCACCCGCTGCCACCAAGGCACGCGACATGCGCGGCAAGGGCTGTGAAATTTACGCATACAGCATTGTGGTTTCTCCCCTGGACTGCACAGGTTGTGGTTGCTGTGCCTCGGCTTGTCCGGCGAAGAACAAGGCACTGGAGATGAAGCCTCTGGATACCCAGATGGCACAGCAGGAAGTCTTCGAGTACAGCGTCCGTAATGTTACGAAGAAGCAGACCCCCTATGCAACCGACACCGTAAAGGGCAGCCAGTTTGAGCGTCCCCTCTTCGAGTTCTCCGGCGCTTGCGCAGGCTGTGGTGAAACCCCCTACGTCAAGCTGGTCACTCAGCTCTTCGGTGAGCATATGTATATTGCAAACGCCACCGGCTGTTCCTCCATCTGGGGTGGCAGCGCACCCTCCACTCCCTACACCGTCAGCCGCGATGGACATGGCCCCGCTTGGGAAAATTCCCTCTTTGAGGATGCCGCAGAGTTTGGCTTTGGTATGGGTCTTGCCGTATCTGCCCGTCAGGGTGCTGCCGTAGAGTTAGCCAAGGAGCTGGCACACGACAGCCAGACCCCCGCTGGCGTTGTCAAGGCAGCGGATCAGTGGCTCAAGCATCGCAGCGAGCAAAAGGGCTCCCGGGAAACTGGTATGGCCCTGCAGGAAGAGCTGGCTAAGGCATTGTCCAAGAAGTCTGGCAACGAGCAGGCCATCAAGAACCTGCTGTCCATGAAGGATATGTTCAGCTATAAGTCCGTCTGGTGTATCGGCGGCGACGGCTGGGCTTACGACATTGGCTACGGCGGTCTGGATCACGTCATGGCTTCCGGCGAGAACATCAACCTTCTCGTCCTGGATACCGAGATTTACTCCAACACCGGCGGTCAGGCTTCGAAAGCAACGACGACGGGTGCCGTGGCGCAGTTTGCGGCAGCCGGTAAGAGCCTCCAGAAGAAGGATCTTGCAGCCATCGCCATGCAGTACGGCAACGTCTACGTGGCTCAGATTGCCATGGGTGCGGACTATAACCAGACCCTGCGTGCCATCATGGAAGCCGAGTCCTACAATGGCGTTTCCATCATCATTGCCTATGCTCCCTGTATCAGCCATGGCATTAAGATGGGTATGAACAACACCATGCTCGAGATGAGCGCAGCAGTCCAGGCCGGCTACTGGCACCTCTTCCGCTACGATCCCCGCCGTGCAGAAGCCGGCAAGAATCCCTTCCAGTTGGATTCTAGCGAGCCCAGCATCGACTATAAGGAGTTCTTAGAGGGTGAAGTTCGCTTCTCCTCCCTGGGAATTACCTTCCCCGATCGTGCAAAGGTTCTGTTTGACAAAGCAGAGCAAGAGGCAAAGGCAAAGTATGAGCGCTTGCTCAAGCTGGCCGCCGGCAACCAAAAGTAAGATAAGATAAAGAGAGGCCCCGAAGGAATTTCTTCGGGGCCTCTTTCTGCCACTCTACGCATCGTTTCTTGTCTTTTGGGATAAAATCTGATAGCATGGTTAGAGGTGGTGAGAAGATGAATCGAGAACAAATCGGAGCGCTGTTACGGCGGCTTCGCGTGGAGCAGGGTCTGACGCAAAAGGAACTGGCCGAGACCTTAAACGTCAGTGACAAAGCCATTTCAAAATGGGAGCGAGGCGTGGGACTCCCCGACATTTCCATGCTTGCGGACTTATCTGCCGTCTTTCGTGTGGAGATTGCCAATCTTCTCACAGGAGATCTCAATGAGAAGGACCAAGACGGAGGAAATATGAAACGAATGCAATTTTATGTCTGCCCGCACTGTGGCAATATCCTAACGGCCAGCACAGGTGGGGAGCTTTCCTGCTGTGGCCGATCCCTATCCCCACTGGTTGCCCAAACGGCAGATGAAGAACATGCGATCCACGTGGAAGTGATTGAGCAGGATTACTATATTACCTTTTCCCATCCCATGTCCAAACAGCACTACTTAAGTTTTGTGGCATGGGCGGATGACCACCGCTTATTGCTGATTCGCCTCTACCCGGAACAGGGCGGAGAATTGCGTTTCCCACAACTGGGTGGAGGTCGCCTGTACTACTATTGCTCCTCCCACGGATTGTGGGTCAAACCCTTATAGGATCGAAAAGCCCCTTGCAAGTACGGCTGTCCGCCATCTTGCAAGGGGTTTTTGCATAGCCAGGAAGGGCAGAGGCTTTAGGCCGGTTCGGGCTGGGTCATTCGAAGGGATCGGCTCACAGAGGCAAAGAAAACCCCTGCAAGCAGGGCCGTGCACCCTTCCGCCGCCAGCGCGGTCAACCAGACACCATCCAAGCCCAAGAAGCGGGTGAGCAGGATTAGAAAGAGAAGGGGGAAGGCGAGGCTCTGGGCAAAGGCTAAGCCCAAAGAAAGGCGCGGCTTGTTCAGTGCCGTAAAGAAGGAACTGGCCACCGTGCCAAACCAGCTTAATAGGTAGGAGAAGGAGAAGAGAGCCATGGCGCGGGAGCTCATTTCGAATAGCTCCGGCTGTGTTCCACCCAGGAAGAGGGGGAGAATGGCGTCCCTGCCCCCAAGCATGAAACACATGGCAAGCAGAGAAAGCATGGCGGCCGAGAAGAGTACGCGGCGCTCTAAGGCAAGCAAGCGTTTGGGGTTACGAGCACCGTAGTGGTAGCTGATGGGGGGCTGTAGTGCATCCGCCATTCCAAAAATCAGCGCACTGACCACGGAGTCGATGTACATTACAATGGAAAAGGCGATGACTCCCATGGTACCGGACAGGTGCAGCAGAGCAGCATTGACGAAGACCATAAAGAGAGAGGAGGAAATGTTGGAAAAGAACTCGGAACTGCCGTTGAGAAGAATATTTCCCAGGGTGCGAAGCTTCAAGGCAGGCTTGGTAAAGGAAAGTGGGAGCTTGCAAATCAGAAAGGGAAGCACGCCGAGGATCGTTCCCAAGGTTAAGGAGATGCAGGTCGCCAAGGCGGCAGACCATATGCCCCAACGAAACACGGCAAGAAAGAGCAGGTCTAGGCCAATGTTGCAAAGGGCCACGAGCAAGTTCATGACCATGCTGTACGTGGTGCGGCCACAGATGCGCAGGTAGTTATCCAAAGCAAAGAAGATCATAATCACGGGGGCAAAGGCGGCAAATACTTGAATATACTCAACCGTCAAGAGAAGAACCGACTCCTCAAGTCCGAAGAGGGCAACGAGGGGCTCAGCCAAGGTCAAACCTAGTAGTCCCATCAGGCAGGAGATCCCAACGATCAGCAGCGAGCACAGGCTGAAGATACGAGAGGCTTCTTTCTGGTTTCTTTCGCCCAGGCGTATGGCGATCTGCACACCGGAGCCAACGGCCACCATATCGGAGAGGGCAAAGCTGATCATCAGAAAGGGCATGACTAGGTTGGCAGCGGCCAAGGCCGAGGAGCCAAGGAATCGCCCGATGAATATGGCATCCATGATCATGTACAGGGAACTGACGGACATACTAATCATATTGGGGATGGCAAAGCGGAGAAACAGACGGGTGGGGGAAAGAGTATCAAAGGCGTGTTCGGGTGTCATGGTAGTTCTTCTTTCATAAATTCTGTACTAAAGCGGTCTAAGATTTGGCAAAAAGTGGCGAGCTCTTCCGGGGTAAATTCTTCTTCCAAAGTACGGGCGGCACGGGCAAAGGGGCGGTCATAGCGGGCATTCACCGCTTCTACCGGATCACTTACCCGGAGGTAGAAGACGCGACGATCTTCTTCGCTCTGTGTTTTCACCACCAAGCCACGCCGAATGAGCTCATTCACTTTTTTGGTCACGGCCGGTTTGGAGATGTGTAGCAGCTCACTCAAGGAACTCACGGTGCAGGATTCTTGGCAAGATATGAGCTCCAAAAACATGACGCTGTGATGGGAGAGTTTTTCCTCTGCGTCTTCATTCATGAGGCGCAGATCGCAAATGGTCATGTTTTGATAGCAGCGATTGAGGCAGGCTCGTATGTCCATAACTAGCTCCTTTGTTAACCCAAGTTAATTAACTATGGTTACACAATAAAGGAAAAATCAGTGTTTGTCAAGCGAAAAAACAGACAAGGTGCTCTCGCACCTTGTCTGTATTCATACCTATAAACGCTGATCTAAGCGAACGGCAATGACCGTCCTATCATCCTCCCCTTGTGCGTCCTCGCCAATCTGTGCGAAGAGTTTCTCGGCAAGCTCTCCTGGGCTTTTCCCGGAGTAGCCTTCCAGCATGCGATGCACCCATTCGTCACTTTCTCCCGTCAGCATGCCGTCACTCATCAAGAGAATCCAATCTCCAGGGGAGGCGCGGAAGCGACTGATGTCGGGCTTGGCCTCATCCCCAATGGTGAGACCCGCCGGCAGAGCCGTTCCGCTGATGCAGCTGACGCTGTTTCCCCGGCGGAGGTAGGTAGGAGCTGCCCCCAGCTTATAAATGCTACAGAGGCCCGTGTAGAGCTCAATGGTAAGAAGGTCAACGGTGGTACAGCCACCACCTTCCTCCCCGCGCAGGGAGAGGGCTGCATTGACGGTGGAGATGGCGGATTCCGGATCGACCCCTGCCTTTAAAAAGTTCTGAAGGAGGCGGACGGCAAGACCGCTCTCCTGCCGTGCGGCGGCACCACTGCCCATGCCGTCACAGAGAAGGATGCACAGAAGGCCGTCTTCCCGCCGGAACCAGGTGCCCGTATCCCCGCTGATGGTCTCACCTGCCTTGCTTTTGCCATAAACCCCGGCCGTTGCCACGTAAGGCTCCGCTTGAGTAAAGACCAGATGACCGTCCTCGGTGTCCTCAGGGGGACGAAGGGAGACGGAAAGGAGGGAGGAGAGCTTGTCCCGTCCATCCTCCGTGCGCAGGAAGGCGGAACCGGGGGTTTCCACGCGCAGATGGCCACCGCCGTCGAAATACACCCGTCCTTCCCCATCCACTCCCTTGGCCCGGAGAAACTGGCGCAGGTGGGCTTCCCGTGGGATGTCTGGCGTAAACTCTGCGGAGATCTCCACAGCCGCCTTCTCTAGGATTCGATCCACCTCAGCGTATTGGCGGCACAGAGCGATGCGGCTGTCGTGCAAACGGCCCTGATATTGCCTGCGATAGAGGTAAGCCGTGAGCTCCTCGTTCACCGTAGAGAGGAAGGAGGTGAAGTGGATGCAACGACTCCGGAAATGTGGTGGAAAATCGGTGCCCTCAGCTTTTCCACGCAAAATCATGCTTTGCAGGGCACTGCCTAAGAGCTGCTGCGTGGTTTGGTACTCCTGAATCCAGCAAAGCTCTCGCAGCTTACACTTTTTGCACTCCCGTTCCGCCGCCCGATGGTAGATGACGGATTGGTCTTCATTGGAACCGACCTCGGGACGAAGGCTGTCTCGGATGCTTTCGTAGAGATCCCGAAAGGCCTTTGCGCTTTCGCGGACATGACGTACCGCGGTTTCGCGGGCGCCTTCCCATTCGTTGGTTTGCGGTGCCCGCAGCGCGAGGATTTGACTGGTTTCGTCTCGAATGCGCTGCGGAAGCAGAAAAAAAACCACAGAGGCGGCAAAGACTTCATACAGGAGGGCAATCCGCATGCCGCTGTCCCAAGTCCAAAGTACCGTTAGTCCATTGGCGACTACGTAGCAGACGGCGGCGGCCAGCTTTCCCTTCTTCGAGGCAAGTCCACAGGCAGCACCCGCTACCGCATACACCATAGTGTAGTAAGGGCCTCGACCGGAGCTGAGATCCATAGTAATGCCGGCTAACACACCGCCAATCAGACCGGCGTTCACTCCACCCTTGGCCACCACCATCACGACGACGGCAGCAACAATGCGTCCCAAGGAAAAGTCGCCGAAAAAGCGCACGGCACTCAGAGCGCAGAGAATCGTTGCACCAAGCGCAATGACTCCCGCCCGCTGGGGCAAATCCAGCTGCCGTAAGGAACGTTCACTTCCACGAAGTGTAAAGACGCCCTGATAAAAATAGGCCGCACCGCCGAGCAGCAAAGCTTCGGTCAGGAAAAAGATGACGTCCGCTCCGGTAAATCCACTGCCGGCCAGCTGAACAAAGCGGCAAACGGCGCAAAGTAGTGCAGCGACGCAGGGCATGAGCCAGCGGAGGTCCCGTAGGCGGGTGTCATAAATGGCGAAGGCAATGCCATATGTAAGCACGGAAGCGGCTACATAGTGTAGGCCGCCGGATACCCCTTCAAAAAAGAGATAGCCAAGCACGGCTCCGGAAAGGGCAAAAAAGCCGGAGACTCCGGCCCCGGCTGCCGCGACCATTGCCACGCCAAAAGGGGTACATCGCCCAAAAATTTCTGCACTGGCGCAAAGGGCACCGAGAAGGAGACATATACTCCACTCGATAAGTTGCATCAGGCCAATGTGGGTCCATTCACTTCGCAACGGATGCGCAGTTCTTGCTTGTCCGGTCTTTTCTTTTGTTGCCATTTCGACGCCTCCCGTCTGGTTATAAACTGCATATTGGGGTTTTCTGCCAGTATACCTTTTCTGGGAAAAAAAGCGCGTCGGAATCTGCATGGAAAATTTGCTCCATTTCCCGTGCATGTTGACGGATTTTCTTACGATGGGGAAGAAAAAGGGCTTGCTCCCTGAATCTTCAGGTAGCAAACCCTTTTTTGAAGTGAAAGGCAATAATTTTATGCACAAATGGGAGCGCTTAGGTGGACGCTTTTTGCGCCTTCGCAAAAGCAACATACTCGATGGCATTTTGCGTGTTAGAATCGATTTCCTCCGGGGTAAGGCTACGCTTCACTTTCGCAGGCATTCCAACCACTAAGCTTCCGGGAGGAATCTGAGCTCCAGCGGGAACTACTGCACCAGCTCCGATGATGGAACCACGTCCAATGACGGCATTATCCAACACCACGGCGTTCATGCCGATGATGCAGTGGTCTTCCACGGTGCAACCGTGCACCACGGCACCGTGTCCGATGGAAACGTATTCCCCAATGGTAACGGCATGTCCAATGTCACCATGCAATACACAGCAATCCTGAATGTTGGAGCCACGGCCCACCGAAATGCCCATGCCAACCCCACGCACGGAAGCATTGGGCCAAACATTGACATCCTCGGCAAGGCTAACCTCGCCCAATAGCACCGCACCGGGTGCGACATACACGGATTCATGAATCTTCTGCATGGCAATCACTTCAGGAGCAGACGTACGCGCAGTACGCCGTCCAAGGCAGCAATCTGATTGGCAACGGTCTCGCTGATTTCATTGGCGTCGGCCAGGATATAGAGATAGTCGCCCCGCTGGTTGGAGGTAATGGCGGTAATGCCCTGCACCATGGTGGTCACGTCCTTCAGAAGCTCCGGGTTCTTGCGGGAAATCACGCACAGGCGAGCCGTGGTCTTCCAACCCATGGAGAGGTTGGGAAGGTTGACGGAGTTCACAATGTTGCCGTGCTCTAAATAATCGCTGATTTCATCGGCAGCCATAACCGCACAGTTTTCTTCGCTTTCTTCGCTGGATGCACCCAAGTGAGGAATGGGAACCACGCCGGGAACCAGGGAGATTTCACTGTCTGGGAAATCGGTGACATAGGAAGCGACGGCTCCGCTCTCAAGGGCGGCCTTCATGTCGGCATTGTTCACCAGTTCGCCACGAGCCAAGTTGATGATGCGAACGCCCTTCTTCATCTGGGAGTAGGCCTCTGCATTGATGGATCCACGGGTTTCGGCCGTCATGGGAAGGTGCAGGGACAGATAGTCGGACGCGGCATACAGCGTGTCCAAATCCTGAACATGGCTTACCTTAGGATCAAGAGAAAGGGCGGAACGCACGGAGAGGAAGGGGTCATAGCCCACTACCTTCATGCCAAGAGCCGCGGCCACATTGGCAACCTGAATGCCGATGGCACCCAGACCGACCACGCCCAGGGTTTTGCCCATGATTTCCACACCGGCAAAGGCAGCCTTGCCCTTTTCCACCACTGCGGCAACGTCCTCGCCAGCTTTTGCCTGCTCTTTTGTCCATTCCACACCGCCCACAATGTTGCGGGAAGCAAGCAAGAGGGCACAGACCGCCAGTTCTTTGACGGCGTTGGCGTTGGCACCGGGTGTGTTAAATACCACGATGCCTGCCTCGGCGCAACGATCCAAGGGAATGTTGTTCACGCCGGCGCCGGCACGGGCAATGGCGATCAGCTCAGAGGGGAAGGCATAGTCGTGCATTTTTGCGGAACGCACTAAGATGGCCTGCTCGTTTTCAAAGGTATCACTCACCTCATAGCGTGCCGCATCGAGACGCGACAGGCCCTTGGGCGAGATTTTATTCATGGTTTTTATACGATACACGGGAAACACCCTACCTTATTAGTTGTTTTTGTCGAAGCTGCGGATAAAGTCGCAAAGCTTCTCGACGCCCTCGGTGGGCATGGCATTATAGATGGAAGCGCGCATTCCGCCCACGTTACGGTGACCCTTCAGGGTGGTGAAGCCTGCGGCGGTGGCTTCCTTGACAAACTTATCGTCCAACTCCTCGGACTGGGTGCGGAACACAACGTTCATGTCGGAACGGGAACCAACTTCCGCAGGAGCAATAAAGAGGCGAGAAGCATCCAGGGTTTCGTACAGCATCTTGGCCTTGTTTGCCTTGACCTTCTCCATTTCGGTGACGCCGCCCAGATCCACCAGCCAGTCACAGACAAGGCCCAGGATATAGATGCACCAGCAGGGGGGCGTGTTATACATGGAGTCCTTTTCAATCATGGTCTTATAGCTCATCATGAGGGGAGTGTAGGGCAGCTCGAATCCGGCCAGGTCTTCGCGTACAATGGCGATGGTAAGACCGGAGGGAGCCAGGTTCTTTTGGGCACCGGCATAGATGATGCCGTATTTGGACACATCCACGGGGCGGGACATGATGTTGGAAGACATGTCGCAGCAGAGGGGAACATTCCCGGTTTCGGGGACGTACTGCCACTCGGTACCGTAAATGGTGTTGTTGGCGCAGTAATGGAAATAGGAAGCGTCGGAGGAAAGCTTCAGCTGTTCCTGAGCCGGAATGTAGACGTGATTGCGATCGGCCGAAGAAGCGGCCAGATTGATCTCACCGTACTTTTTGGCTTCCTTATAGGCGATGTTCGAGAAGTTGCCGGTAACCACATAATCTGCCTTGCCGGTTTTGCCAATCATGTTGAGGGGCAGCATGGAGAACTGGGTGGAGGCACCGCCCTGCAGGAAGAGAATTTTATAGTTTTCCGGAATGTTAAGCAGTGCGCGGAACTTGGCCTGCGTGTCGTCAAAAATTTTCTGGAAGGCCTTAGATCGGTGACTCATCTCCATTACGGACATACCGGAACCGCCATAATTGGTGATTTCAGAACCGGCACGCTGAAGCACTTCCAACGGAAGCATGGAGGGACCTGCGGAAAAATTGTAAACGCGATCTTGTGTTGCCATGAGAATTCCCCTTTCGTAAGCCTTCTTCAAGCTCTTGTTCTTTCTTGTTCTAAAGTGTGGAAACACATTCGTTCTCCACGGAAAAACGATAATAACGTATTATAAATTTTTTCTGACCCACTGTCAAGGAAGGATGAGAGCCCTTCCCGAATTTTGTGAATTAGTCCAATTTTGTGGATATTAAGGACACTTTTCCTTGTTTGAGGAAACGTCTTTTGTACTTCATCCTTGCATAGTGTGAAACACGATGCAGGCAAAAGCCATCCGAAACTCCCCCCACGATTCCAATCAAAGGAATGCCTTGGATAAATTTAAGGTAAAGGAGATGCTGCGCAAGGGCCGCTGCGGTCTTTGAAATCTGTTCCTTCTCCGTGCAGACGGGCGCCGTTCTGGTATCAATCCATTGGGAAAGGAGGGCATTCTCCCGTTGGTAGGCTTCGCCACGCAGCAGCGAGACTTCAATCACCCGGAGAATAAAGAGACGCTCGGTAGGGGTATCATAGGAAAATCCATAAGAGAGGGCGATTTCGTGCAGGTTGCGCAGCAAAAGACCCGAAAACAAGGGGATGTCGGGAAGACCAAAGCCAAGAAGACCCAGTAAACTGCCCTCCGCCCCCGCCAGCAGCACGTGCCGAGCGGCACTCCGATCGGCCCCACGGGAAACTCGGCGCAGGGAGGCACGGCTCCCTTCTTCTTTTGCAGCCTTCCAGGCGTCTTGGAATTCTTGGGAGAGGGCTTCCTTGGAATGGGTTTTCTCAATGATGGAGGCGCCTTTCGAAAAAACCAAGGAAAAGGCTTTGGAAAAAGCAAGGGTCAAGGTATCATCCAATTTTGGGGGGATTTTTCCCTCTAAGGCGGAGGTCAAAAGGCCTGGCCCTTCCGCAAGGCGCTGCCGCAACAGCCGCTCCTCCTTTTTCAAGAGGGAGTTCCATTCTCGTTCGTGGGCTGGACGGGTTATTCCGATTACCATAGCAATGCCCCATTTCCGATTCATCTATGTTGCCCCCGGCCTGGAAAGCGTCCATTTCAGGAAGTCTTTACATTTTATCGCCCCATGGGAGTAAATATCAATGGATCGAGAAAAATTTCTTCTGAAATGCAGGGGAAGATGGGCTAAGCAATTGAATTTGTTTGCTTTTTCCATATAACTAGTGTAAGATACCAAAGAGAAAAATTTTGCCTTTTAATCAGAAAGGAGCGCACGATGCGATATACCTTTACCGAGTATCAGGAGAGCGCGGCGTATCTGCGAGAAAAAATTGGAGACTTCGTCCCGAAAGCGGCCATGGTGTTAGGATCGGGTTTGGGTGAATTAGGAGATCAGGTGGAGAACCCCATCGTGGTTCCCTATGGTGAGATTCCCCACTTTGTGGCATCCACCGCCCCTGGGCATAAGGGACAATTGGTGTTCGGTTGGCTTTCTGGTCGTCCTGTGGCGGTCATGCAGGGAAGAATGCACCATTATGAGGGCTATTCCTATGAGGAAGCTTCCTATGCGATTCGTGTCCTGCGTCTTCTCGGGGCAGATACCCTGATTGTGACCAACGCGGCAGGTGGAGTGAACCACGATTTCCACGCCGGCGAGCTCATGCTGATTACGGATCAGATTAAACTGTTTCTGGAGTCGCCCCTTCGGGGGGAGAACCTGCGGGAGTTTGGCCCCCGCTTTCCGGACTCTAGTTATCTATATACCCCCATGCTGCAGGACCTGGCCAGAAGTGTGGCAACGCAGCAGGGGATTTCCCTTCGTGAGGGCGTGTATATGTATTTCCCCGGCCCCCAGTATGAAACGCCGGCGGAAGTGCGCTTAGCCCGCTTGCTGGGAGCCGACGCCGTGGGTATGTCCACCGTGCCGGAAGTCATCGTAGCCGGGCATTGTGGCATGCAGGTTTTGGGCATTACGCTGATAACGAACATGGCCGCTGGGATTCTCCCCCAGCCACTTTCGGAGGAAGAAGTGCTTACCGCTGCGGCCGCTGCCAAGGAGCGCTTTTCTGCGCTGCTTCTTGGTTGCCTGAATCAGCTGTAAGCGGGGGATTCTATGAAGACGCTCTTTGAACATGCCAAGGTTCTTTTGATGGACGAGGCAGGAAGTGTATTAGACGATGCCTTTGTCGCCGTGGAGGGCACTACGATTTCGTACGTGGGACCACTTCCGCCCGAAGGGGACTATTCGGAGTGCATCGATGCCACAGGCAAATTGTTGATGCCGGGGCTTGTCAATGCCCATACCCATGTGCCCATGACGCTGCTGCGTTCCTATGGCGGCGGCTGTGACCTGGATACCTGGCTTCATCAGTATATTTTTCCCGTCGAGGAGAAGTTAGACCAGCGGGCGGTTCGTGCCGGAACGCAACTGGCCCTGGCCGAGCTCATTGCCTCCGGGGTTACCTGCATTGCGGATATGTATATGTTCTGTGATGTGATTGCGGAAGAAGTCGTGGCAGCGGGGCTTTCGGCCAACCTGGCGCGGGGACTTACTCTCTTTTCCGAGGACTTTGACCCCGAAAGGCATCAAGGTTTTTGCGATATGCGGGAGCTGGCAGAGCACTGGCACGGACGCAACGAGGGACAGATCTTGGTGGATGCCTGTATTCATGGGGAATATACGTCCCATCCGAAGCTCTGGTCTGCGGTGTCCGCCTTTGCCAAGGAACATGCGCTGGGAATGCACGTTCACTTGTCCGAAACCCGCGCAGAGCAGGAAGCCTGCTTAGCGCGCTATGGGAAAACGCCGACCCAGGTTTTGGATGATTATGGCATTTGGGGAACCCGCGCCATTGCGGCTCACGGGGTTTGGACCACGCCGGAGGACTGGGAGGTCCTGGCAAGCCGTGGAGTCACGGTGGTGCATAACCCGGTCTCGAACCTAAAGCTTGGTTCCGGAATGGCACCCATTGCGGCGATGAAGCAAGCGGGCGTTCGGATCGCACTTGGAACGGATGGGGTAGCTTCCAACAACAGCCATGATCTATTTGAGGAAATCAAGCTTGCCGCTCTGCTGCAAAGCGGGGTGACGGGTGACCCAACCGCACTTTCTGCAACCGAAGTTCTTCGCATGGCGACCGTAGAGGGAGCCGAAGCCTTGGGCCGCAACACGGGACGCGTGGCACAGGGCTATGTTGCTGACCTCATTTTGGTGGATATGAAACGGCCCCACCTCACCCCTTGCCATAATCTGGAGGATACGCTGGTCTTTGCGGCACGAGGAAGTGACGTTGTGCTGAATATGGCGCGAGGACAAATCATATATAGGGATGGGGTATATAAGACCCTGAATTTTGAGCAAACCCGCCGCGAAGTAGAGCGGTATGCCCTGCCGCTGCTCTTTGGCTGAGTCGGCATGGAAACTCGACGTGTAGGAGGACTCGACCGTTGAAACGAGCAGAGCAGAAAAACACCTTTTTTGGCGGGGTCGCCGTATTGGCCGTGGGCATTGCCATTGTCAAGGTCATCGGCGCCCTGTATAAGATCCCCATCGCCAATATCCTGGGCGATGAGGGAAACGGACACTTTAACAACGCTTATGTCATTTACAATCTTCTTCTGATGGTCTCCACCGCAGGTCTTCCCATTGCCCTTTCGAAGACCATTTCAGAAGCACACACCCTGGGATGGACCAATCAGGTCAACCGCATTTATCGGGTATCTCTAGTCACCTTTTTTGTGCTTGGTGTCATCAGTTTTCTGGTGATGTTCCAATTTGCCGCGCCCCTTGCCGCTTGGCAGGGCGATGCACTGGCGGCTACGGCGGTACGTGCCTTAGCGCCCGCCTGTTTCTTTGTCTGCATCATCTCCGCGTTCCGAGGCTATGCACAGGGCCATGCCAACATGGTGCCCACCTCGGTATCGCAAATCATCGAGGCCCTTGGCAAACTACTTATCGGCGTGGCCTTAGCTTGGTACTTTATGAGCAAGAGTGCAGGAACCGAGGTTGCCGCTGCGGGTGCTATTTTTGGCGTCACCGCAGGCGCTTGCCTTGCCTTAATCTTCCTTATCTTTGACCACTATCGTCACCGCGAAAAGAACCCTCTTTTGACCAATGAAAAAACGGACTCCTACTGGGTGATTTTCAAGCGCCTGATGATCATAGCCGTGCCCATCACCATTGGCGCCTCGGTGGTTCCCATTACCACCTGGCTCGATACCTTCCAGGTTCAGAACATCCTGCGAAACGTGATGGGGGCAGAAGCGGCTGAGTACTATAAGATGATGGCACAGCCCGATCCCGTCGTTTCTCTTTACGGAGCTTATCAGCGTGCGGTCACGATTTTTAACCTGCCCTCGTCCTTCATGGTGGCGCTGACCGCATGTATCATTCCGGCTATCTCCGCCTGTTTTGCCAAACGGGATACCATCGGAGCCAGAAGAATTGCCGAATCCTCCCTCCGCATCGGCTCTCTCTTGGCCCTGCCGGCGGGCATCGGACTTACGGTTTTGGCTGCCCCCATTATGAATCTCTTGTACCGGGATACCGATCATGCCGTAACCGATCCCTGTATGGCCATCCTTGGCATTGCCTCCATCTTCGTGTGCCTGATGTTTATTTGCAATTCCATTTTGCAGGCCAGCGGCTTTGTCAACTTACCCATCCTTGCCATGACCGTGGGATGCATTGCCAAACTGGTAACCAACAACATGCTGGTGCGCAGAGAGGAATTTGGCATTGTGGGCGCCCCCATAGGCACCTTGGTTTGCTACTTCATTGTGGCGGTGATGGAGCTGATTCTCATCAAGAGAGTCTTAGTGAAACCGCCAAACTATCAAAAGATTTTTATCAAGCCTCTGGTCGCTTCCTTGATTATGGGGGCTGGTGCTTGGGCAACCTTTGGGTTAGCAGAAATGCTGTTACTCAAGGTCGATCGCTTTGCAACCGTGCTGGACGGAGGCGCCGTTGTCCTCTCGAATTTGGGCAATGCCCTAGCCACCATGGGAGCCATCGGTGTGGCCGTTGTCCTGTACGGTGTATTAATTGTCGCATTAAAGGCGATCTCCAAGGAAGACCTGATGCTGATGCCAAAGGGAGAAAAAATTGCGAGAATTTTACGGCTACACGACTAAAAAAGACAAAATTATTCTTGTAGAGAAGGGAAACATATGATAGATTTTAAGCAGAAGGATTTTTATACGGTGTCCGACCTGCGTGAGATTGTAAGGCTATTGCGTGCGCCCGGCGGCTGCCCCTGGGACAGGGAGCAGACCCATGAGAGTATCCGCAGAAACTTTTTGGAGGAAGCCTATGAGGTGGCCGAGGCCATCGACGAAGGAAACGCCCAGCACCTTCAGGAGGAGCTGGGAGATGTCCTCTTACAAGTGATGTTTCACAGCTGCATTGAGGAAGAATTGGGCCGCTTTACGCTGGACGAGGTGGCGGATACGGTCAGTAAGAAGCTGATTTTCCGCCATCCCCATGTGTTTGGTGATGTGAAGGTAGAAGGCACCGGAGAGGTGCTCACCAACTGGGAGGAGCTCAAGCGCAAGGAAAAAGGGCAGGACATGCATGCCGATGCAGTGGATGCCGTGGCACGCAGCTTGCCTGCGCTCTGGCGTGCGGAAAAGGTGCAGAAGAAGGCGAGAAAGGCCGGGTTTGACTGGCCCGACGTGCAAGGGGCCATGGACAAGCTTCACGAAGAGGTGGAAGAGTTGACGGAGGCGCTGCGAGAAGGAACCAACCCACAAGAAGAGTTAGGAGACCTTCTCTTTGCCGCCGTCAACGTGGCGAGATTCCTTTCGGCCGATCCGGAAGAAACGCTCCATAGCGCTTGTGACAAGTTTGCAGCTCGCTTTCGAAGCGTTGAGGAATTTGCCATTGGCGAAGGTCGTACTATGGAAACCATGCCACTTGACGAGTTGGACAAGCTCTGGGAAAAGGCAAAAGGTCAGGAATCGTAGAATCCAGGCACGAAATCATGGAGAACGTGAAAAGGAAGTGAAGGCATGAATAAAACAGAACTGATTATGGCAGTAGCAGGCGAAACCGGACTTACGAAGAAGGATGTTGAGACAATGCTCAACGCAACCATGAAGGCAATCACCGATGCACTGGCGCAAGAGGATAAGGTGCAGATTGTGGGCTTTGGTTCGTTTGAGGTCAAGTGTCGCAAGGAGCGTATGGGCCGCAATCCACGTACCAAGGAAGAAGTGTTGATTCCCGCCAGCAAGACCCCTACCTTTAAGGCCGGCAAGGCACTGCGTGACGCAGTGGATCAATAAGGAACACATAAGAAATTGGATCGATAAGAGGCTGTCAGGGGAAACACCTTCCCGGGCAGCCACTTTCTTTTTCCGAGGCGCGAAATGGGTAGAAATCCATCGACAAGCTTACGGGGTATAGAGAGAAAAGAGGAGTTAAGATGAAGGGAACAACGTACGGGTTTCGCCAAGGCTTGAAGGACGGAATCCCCATTGCATTGGGGTATTTTACAGTATCCGTTTCCTTGGGAATCACCATGCAGGGAGTGGGGCTGTCTCCCGTTCAAGGGGGCCTAATGAGCCTGACCAATATGACCTCTGCAGGGCAGTTTGCCGGAATGACCTTGATTGCTTCCGGTTCCAGCTACCTACTGATGGCCATCATGCAGCTGGTCATCAATGCGCGCTATCTACTCATGTCCTGTGCACTCTCTCAGAGGCTGGATCCTAGCCTGTCTCTGGGAAAACGCATGCTGCTGGGCCTTACCGTGACGGACGAAATCTTTGGCATTTCCATTGCCGCACCGGGGGAGCGATTGGACCCTAAGTACTCTCTTGGCGCCTTTTGCCTGGCCTGTCCTGGCTGGACCTTGGGAACCGTCTGTGGCGCGGTTATGGGAAATATTCTGCCCCAGCGCGTGGTAAGTGCCCTCTCCGTTGCTCTTTTCGGGATGCTGATCGCGGTATTTATTCCTCCGACGAAGAAGGATCCGGCAGTAAGGATCGCGGTGCTCTGCGCCATGGGACTGAGCGTGCTGTTTACCTATGCTCCGCTTCTATCTGGGATTTCCAGCGGAGCTAGACTAATGCTATTAACCGTTGGAATCTCTTTGGGGGCTGCCCTGCTCGTTCCGGTCAAGGAGGAGTGTTCCGATGCCGAATAATGTCTATGGGTACATTGCTGTCATGGCTCTGGTGACCTACCTCATCCGCGTGCTTCCATTGACCCTCATTCGTCGTGAAATTAAGAACCGAACCGTACGATCCTTTCTGTACTATGTCCCCTATGTTACCCTGGCGGTCATGACCTTCCCGGCCATGCTACACGCAACGGGCAGTGTTTGGTCTGGCCTTGCTGCCTTTGTGCTGGCTGTATTCGTGGCACTGCGGGGGGGAGGCCTCATGCAGGTGGCCCTGTGTGCCTGTGCCGCCGTCTTTGTTCTGGAATGCTTCCTGTAAAGACTTGTTTCCAAGGGGAAAAGAGCGTAAGATAAAGGAAAGGTGTGAAAAAGGAGGACGAGCTTACCATGTATGAGAACTTGCGTGCACCGGGAAAACTGGGAACTCTGACACTGAAAAACCGCGTTGTAATGACGGCAGCCAGCTGCTCCCTGTCGGGGGAAGGCGGCCGCATGACAGAAGACATGATTGCTTACTATGAGCGCCGCGCCAAGGGAGGCGTGGGACTCATCATTACCGAAATGGTCTGCGTGGAGGAAGAAACCGGACAGCTCTTTCCTAAGGAGCTGTCCGCCGCTACGGAAGCATCCATTCCGGAATTTCGGGCCCTCTCCCAGCGCATTCATCCCTATGGAACCAAGATCTTTGCCCAGTTGTTTCATCCCGGCAGCAATGGCGATCCAAAGCTGAACGCGGGGGGGCTTCTTTCCGTTTCAGAAGCAAAAGGGAAAAAGAAGGGCATGGCACGGGAGGCGACGGAGGAGGATCTTTCGCACTTGGCGGACTGCTTTGGTCGCGCCGCGCTGCGGGTACTTGAAGGTGGCTTTGACGGAGTGGAAGTGCACGCCGCCCATCACTACTTAATCCATAGCTTTTTGAGTCCGGTCACCAATCACCGAGAGGATGCCTTTGGCGGTTCCCTGGAAAATCGCGCCCGCTTTCTTCAGATGATCGTCGCATCCATCCGGCAGTATTGTGGCCCCGACTTTCCGCTGATGGTGCGCGTTTCCTTAGAGGAGTACATCGGGGTGAATGGATATCATGCGGATACGGGCATAAAAATCTGCCAGATGCTGGAGCGCTGGGGGGTGGATGCCATTAATGTGACCGCTTCGGGCACCAACAGCAAGCTGAGCCAGAGCATGGAGCCCATAACCTACCTCCAAGGCTGGCGGAAGCATCTCATGCGCGCGGTGAAGCGCTCAGTTTCCATTCCCGTGTGCGGGGTTTCGGTTATCCGCGACCCTGCCTTTGCAGAACAGCTTTTGGAGGAAGGATACACCGATTTTGTGGGCAGTGTCCGAGCTTTTTTGGCTGACCCTGACTGGATGAAGAAAGCGGAAGCGGGAGAGGAAGACCGGATTGTGCGCTGCATCTCCTGCATGTCTTGCTTGGAAATGCACTATAAACTTGGCCGCATCAGCTGCGCCTTAAATCCAGAGACTGGAGTCGAGCATCTGGTCGCTCCCCTGACATCGGACGGCGCGGGGCGCAAAGTTCTGGTTCTAGGGGCAGGGCCTGCTGGCCTGGAAGCGGCTTACTTGGCCGCACAGCGTGGATTCTCCGTTACGGTCTATGAAAAAGGAGAAACACCGGGGGGACAGCTTCTGCTGGCTGTGGCTGCGCCTCGAAAGGAAAAGATACAGTGGCTTATCGATAGCCTTTTGCAGCGTTGTGAGAGAGCTGGAGTCACGCTGCGATGCTCCCACGCTCCCAGTATGGAGGAGCTTGCCAAG
Organism: [Clostridium] viride DSM 6836; assembly: GCA_000620945.1. Lineage (GTDB taxonomy): Bacteria > Bacillota > Clostridia > Oscillospirales > Oscillospiraceae > Evtepia > Evtepia viridis. The sequence continues at coordinate 247,666 of JHZO01000005.1, forward strand.
GAAGCCCCCTACGCCATTCTCGACGCCACCGGGGCCATCCCGCGGCTTCCTGGTCACATCGAAGGAGTGCAGGGCAATCCCCTGGTGTGTACCGCTGCGGACGTGCTGGCAGGTCGCGTCTTACCGAAGGGGGAAAGCATTGTGGTGGTTGGTTCCGGGATGACTGGCTTGGAAACCGCAGAGTTGCTCTCGGAGCGCACCCGTGAGAACGCTGTGGTGATACTGGAGGCCGCACCGAGAATTGCGCCCGGAGCCTTGGGATCGAACCGCAACGTCGTGACGGTGCAGCTGGAAACCCAGCAGGTGGTGTTTATGCTAAATCGCCGCTTAACCAAGGTGGGAGAGGATCGCATTTTCTTCTGTGATGCGCAGTCGGGAGAGGAATACGAGTATCCCTGTGACCGTGTGGTCCTGGCGCTGGGGACTCGTCCGGAACTACCCTATGGCGAGGGACGAGGGGACGTCTGCCAGCGGTGGATTCGTATGGGCGATGCCAAGCAGCCGGGAAAAATCTGGCATGCCATACACGATGCTTATGATGCGGTTCAGAGCTTAGGATTCGAATAGCGCTTCGTCCACCTTGGGAAAGGGGGAAATTATGGTTGGTTTGCTTCTCATATATTGGGCTGTGGCCGTATTTCTCATTTGTTTTATCTTGTATCACATTATAAGAACTGCGGTGAAAAACGGTGTGAAGGAAGCTCTCTATGAGCTTGAAAGAGAAAGACAGTAACTGCCAATAAACACAAAAAGGGCATCGTCTGAACGACGATGCCCTTACTCTATTTTTTTAGATAGCCTTGGCAATGCAAGGGGAAAGCGATACGGCATACCAGCACTTCCCATCGGCCGAGTGGGTACCCGCAGCGCGGCAGATCGCCTCCGGATAGCACTGATACAGGAAGGTAAGCTCTTCATCGGAAAGGCGAAGCTCCCGGTTGGTCTGGCCGTCACAAAAGGAGTCCCAGAGGAATTCTTTGAAATAGATCCAGTCCTGTCCCATGATTTCTTGTTCCTCCTTACGCCAGGCCCCTGCGGTTCATTCGAAACTATTGTAGCGCAGGGAGAGACAAAGGTCAACAAAAATCGAAGAAAGATAAGATTTTTCGTGCTTTTAGCGAATTTGTCCTTCGCCGCGAATCACGTATTTGTAAGCGGTAAGTTCTTCCAGTCCCATGGGGCCTCTGGCGTGAAGTTTCTGGGTGGAAATGCCCATTTCACAACCCAACCCAAACTCACCACCATCCGTGAAGCGAGTGGATGCATTGACATACACCGCAGCACTGTCCACCATGCGGGAGAAGAGGGTGGCACTATCCGGGGTTTCGGTTAGGATGGCTTCGCTGTGACCGGTGGAATGCAGGTTGATGTGATCAATGGCCTCCCGAAGGTCAGAGACCACCTTGACCGTCAAAATATAGTCTAAGAATTCCGTGTCATAGTCTTCGGCTTGGGCAGGGGTTCCGGGGATGAAGCTGGCTGCACGGGGATCAAGGCGCAGATCCACAGGGGTCTCGCCGGCGGCGATGCGATCGGTTACCATGCGCTGATGCAAAAGGGGCAGAATGGCGGCAGCTTCGTCCTCATGGACCAGGCACACCTCCATGGCGTTACAGACGGAGGGACGACTCAGCTTGGCATTTTCCAAAATGAGCATGGCCTTATCGGTTTTCGCGCCCTTATCTACATAGATGTGGCAGATGCCGGTTCCGGTATGGATGCAGGGCACCTGAGCCTCTTCCACACAGGTTTTGATGAGGGAGGCTCCCCCACGCGGAATCAGCATATCGACGAGACCGATGGCATGCATCAGCTCCTTTGCACTCTGCCGGGTGGTATCCTCAATCAGGCAAATTAAGTTTTCGGGGAGGTCATGCCGCCGCAGGGCGTCGTGCAAGGCATCCACGATGGCGCGGTTGGAGCGGTAGGATTCCTTGCCGCCGCGAAGGATACAGACGTTGCCGCTCTTGAAGGCAAGGCTGGCAGCATCCGAGGTCACGTTGGGGCGGCTTTCATAGATGATGGCGATGACCCCAAGAGGAACGGAACACTTTTTGACCAGTAAGCCGTTGGGAAGACTGCGGCTTCCAAGGATTTTTCCAATGGGATCGGGCAAAGCCGCAACCGCACGAATGCCGGAAGCCATTTCCGAAATGCGCTTCTCATTGAGCTGCAAGCGGTCGATCATGACGGGGGAGATGGTGTCGCGAGCAGCGTCCACATCCTGCTGGTTCTGTTCAAGAATGGAAGCGCTGTGTTCTAAAAGACAATCTGCCATGGTATGTAGCACCTTGTTTTTGGTGGAGCCGGAGAGCTCGCCGAGCAAATACTTCACCGTTTGCGCCTGTTGCAAGAGTTCCTGTGTGGTGGTCATGATAATTCCTCCTTTTTCTTGCCCCAAAACTTGCTGCCAACGCTGTTTCCTTCTGCAATGTCATACAGCAGTCCGGGAAAGGAGCCATTGGCGATGACCATATCGCAGCCGGCCTGCATGCAAATCCTTGCAGCTTGCAGTTTGGTGGACATGCCTCCTGTACCAAAGGCAGAGCCAGCACCACCTGCGGAGGAAATGATCTCATCCGTCAGCTCAAAGATATCACAAATCAGCGCGGCGTCGGGGTTCGTATGTGGGTCTTCTGTGTAAAGTCCGTTGATGTCGGATAAGAGAATCAGTAGGTCGGCAGACACACTTTCGGATACGATGGCCGCCAGGGTGTCGTTGTCTCCAATCTCGATTTCTTCCGTGGCGATGGTGTCGTTTTCATTGATGATGGGGAGGACACCCAACTCCAACAGGCGTTGCATGGTATTTTTAAAATTCATAAACCGGTCGGAGTGCTCCACGTCCGAACGGGTGAGAAGCAACTGGGCCACCGTGTGGTTATGCTCGGAAAACCACTTGTCATACGTATACATCAGCTCGCATTGACCCACGGCGGCGGCTGCCTGCTTGGTAGGGATATCCGCTGGACGGTTGGGAAGGGCCAGCTTGCCAACCCCCATGGCGATTGCACCGGAGGAGACCAAAATGATCTCGTGCCCTGCGTTTTTCAGGTCACTGAGAACCTGACAGAGCTCTTGAATCCTTCGGATGTTCAGCAGACCGGAGGGATGGGTCAGGGTCGAGGTGCCGAGTTTAACAACGATGCGTTGCGAGCTGCGTTCCATGGATGATCCTCCTTGGGTAGACCGAAAAAACGGCGAAAAATAAGCCGAGCACAATGATTGTGCGGCAAAAAGGCTACAAATCCTTCCAAATCGTATTATAATATATCCCTTTCGGGGTGTCAATGCGTACCATCAGGGGAAGGAAGGAAACAAAAACTCCCTCCGCCAGGCGGAGGGAGTTTGATCGCGATGAATTAGATTTCGGTGGTGAAGATACCAGCCATAGCGGGGCCGCCGCCAACGCACATGGAAGCGCCGCCGATCTTCAGGCCTTCGCGCTTCATCTCGTGGATCAGGGAAACCACCACACGCAGACCGGTGCAGCCGATGGGGTGACCCAGGGAGATGCCGGAACCGTTGCGGTTAACCTTGCTCATGTCCAGCTCCATGCCGGATTCTTCCTTCAGCATACGGCCAGCGCCCAGGAACTGAGCAGCAAATGCCTCGTTGATCTCCCAGTAGTCCACATCGTTAAAGTCAACACCGGCAGCCTTCAGAGCCTTCGGAATTGCCTTTGCGGGGCCAACGCCCATGATGTAGGGAGGTACACCAGCGGAGCAGATGTGCAGAACCTTAGCCATGGGAACGATGCCCAGCTCGCGAGCCTTCTCCAGGGACATAACGACAACAGCGGAAGCTGCATCGTTGACGCCGGAAGCGTTGGCAGCGGTGACCACGCCGTCCTTCTTGAAGGCGGGCTTCATCTTAGCCAGGGTCTCCATGGAGCAGCCACGGATGGGGTGCTCGTCGGTGTCGATCAGCACTTCGCCCTTCTTGGACTTCACAGCAACGGGAACGATCTCTTCCTTGAACTTGCCAGCGTCGATAGCGGCACAAGCGCGCTGATGGCTCATGACAGCCAGCTCGTCGCACTCTTCACGGGTGATCTTGTACATCTCAGCCACGTTTTCAGCGGTGATGCCCATGTGGCCGGGGGTCAGCTCGTCGACCAGAGCGTCGTGGATCATGGAGTCATAGATGGTGCTCTCGCCCATGCGGTAGCCCAAACGAGCCTTAGACAGCATGTAGGGAGCATTGGTCATGCTCTCAACGCCGACGACCAGAGCGATGTCGGTCTTGCCCAGAGCAATGTGGTCGGAAGCGATTTCCAGAGCGCGCATGGAAGATGCACAGTTCTGGTTGATGGTGACGGCACCAACGTGGGGGCCAAGGCCGACGCGCTGACCGACCTGAGCGGCGGGCAGGGAGCCCTGCATGCCAGCCAGAACTTCGCCCATCACGATTTCGTCAATGATCTTGGCGTCGATTCCGGCGCGGCGGATGGCTTCGGTACCAGCGGTGATGGCAAGGTCACGAGCGGCAATATCCTTAAACTGACCGGACATCTTGCCGATAGGAGTACGGCATGCGCTGACAATAACAACTTCTCTAGACATATTAAGTCCTCCTGTGCTACATTTCTAACATTTTAGGGGAAATAACGAACTTACTTCGTAGTTGCAAACATACGGCTTAATTATACACCACTTTTAAAGCATGTCAAGAAATACTGTTTCGCTTTTACGGGTAAAATGAGCGAATTCGCCAAGATCCCCCTAGGAGGGAAAATGCTGGATCAAGTACCAGAATCTCATACAAAAAAATGAAAAGAGAGTACTTTCTGCTCAAAATAAAGGATGAAATTTTGAAAAGTCCCTTGTATTTTTTTTTGTATTGTGTAAAATGGAGACGATATAAAGGATGGTTAGCACCCAATTTGCATAGGAGGAATCCATTGCCATGAGCAACATACCCGAACAATGGAGAGAAGCTGCACTTTCTTTTGCTCTCGATGTCGCGCAGGAAGGCGAAAACTTTCCCAAGAAGGTGTTAGCGCTTCTGGATAAGCACTTTGGCTTTCGCCGCAGCATCTTTTTTCCGCACAGCTATTCCCTAGCCGGGCTCTGTGGAGCAAAACGTTCCGCTGCCCTGAGTAACTATATTACCTATGGGATTAGCTATGGACCCATGTATGATTATAAGGATCATGTCTATAAGGATGATATCTTTCACTATTCCCGCCTTCCGGCCCACTTGAAGCGAAAGAGGGTTATCTTTACGGAAGATGTGATGCCCTACTCCGAGTTTGAAAAAAGTCCCTTTGGCGTGCATATGATGGCGGTGGACATGGGGTATCAGGCTTGTCTGTACCTGTATTCCGGAGAACGCGTCATTGCGTCCATCGCCTTGCTGCGATCCCAACAGGAAAGTCACTTTAATGAGAACGACCGGGCGCTTTTGGACTATGTCAGCCACCTAATTGAAGTGAACTATCAAAGCTTTTTGAATCAGAGCGGAGAGGCAAAGTTTTTGGATAGCTTTCATCTCTTTTTCCAAGACATGAAGATGGGCGCCATCATTCTCAATCAAGACCTTACGGTGGTGCAGGCCAATCCCATGGCTCGTGAAGTCAGCCATATCTTTTGGGAACACTTCCGAAACAACCAGAATCACTTTTTGCGCAGCAACTACCAGGGGGAAGAGCAGTATCGAGAGGTCCAGACCATGGTGAATGAGATCAGCGAAAAGTTAACGGCTTCAGGCAGCGGTGGTTTGGGAAATGGTAGCCTGACCCTTTCCTCCGTGGGAGGAGAAATCACGTTCTATCACACCTCCTTCCTTTCCATCAACGCCACAGGAGCCATTCAAACCTGGCACATTCTGGCCTTGACCAACAAAGCAAAGGAACTGCCGCAAAATATTGGGCACCCGTACAACAGTCTGACCCAGCAGGAAAGACGCATTGCCTACTTCCTGGCGTCGGGCATGAAGAATGAACATATCGCAGAAGAACTACACATCAGCATCTATACGGTGCGGACTCACATTGCTAATATCTATAAAAAGTTTGAAGTGGGCAATAAAATTGACCTACTTATGTCCTTGCAGCCTTACCTTCAGGAAAAGGGAGGCTTATAAGGGTTGGGCATCCTAGTTTTGTTGCTGGGATGCCCTCTTGCGATCACATAGGGAAAATTCGATATTTTTTTGAAAGTGCTTGACAAGTTTCTCAGTTTGCGGTATTATGTACAAGCGTTCCGCGATGGGAACTCGGACGATTAGCGCAGCTGGTAGCGCATCCGCTTGACGTGCGGGAGGTCACAGGTTCAAGTCCTGTATCGTCCACCAAGTGAAACCCCTGTAACCACAATGGTTATAGGGGTTTCTTGTTGTTCTAAAGAAAGTAGCGCCGTCGTATAGTGTAGAACGGAAAACACTTGCGATCTAGGAAGGCTTCTTTTATAGTGAATAGACATCAAGCTAGTTGCAGTGGGGGAAGTTATATGGAAAACAAAATAAGATCTCCAATCGCTCGGATCATCCTAGGAGCAATGGCATTGCTTTCTTTGACCAATCTGTTTGGCCGTTCACTCGCTTCCATGGCCATCTTTCTTGGCATCCTTGCGTTTTTTCTGGATAAATGGATCCATAAGAAACCTATGCGTGGAAGCGGCCTTGACCTACGGACCATTCGGTCCGATTTCAAGAATCGAACCATTTGGCTCTGGTTTGCGCTGCCGACGGTGGTGCATGTGGTCTGTGTCCTTTTGGCCCTGGGCTTTCTTCCGGAATACATACAGTATGAGACGGTGAGGGCTGGTTCCTTTGTACCAATCGAACTGAGCCTAAGCTCAATTCTGCTGTTCTTTGTGTTTGCCCTGGGCGAAGAAATCGCGTGGCGTGCCTTTTTCCAGCAAACGCTCAGCAAGTTTCTTCCGATCACGCCAGTTCTGATCTTGACCTCGCTCCTGTTTACACTGGGACACTATCATCCAGGGAACCCAGACGTGGTTTTCTTTGGCCTAATCTTTATCTTCCTAAACAGCATGCTGTACGGAGTTATATTCCATAAGACGAAGAATGCTTGGGTGAGTGCCCTATCCCACTTCGTTGCCAATGTAGTTGAAGTGTTGTTATTTATCATCGTATAATCAGTATGCACCCTCCAATTTTGAGAGGGTGCATATTTATTCCATTTTTTTGCTTTTAGTTCCAATTGTGAAAAGGGAACAGAGGAGCAGTTTCCGAAGTGATGCAACCTGAAAGACGAAAGATGCAGAAAAAAAGCGGCCAAAATTACGACAAAATATGTCGAAATCCAACAACAAATAGTATATTATGCTCTTTTCTTTGAAAAAGTATTGACTGTGGGGTCGGGCAATAGTTTAAGATAAGCTCGTAAAGAAGCTTCGTTAACATGTCGACAATGAAGACGATGCGTGAGAAAAAATCCAGTGAACTTCACGCAGACTGCAGTTAAATAAGGATAATCCTGCCAAATGATCAAACAAAACAATATTTATTTGAGAAAGAGGTAGTACCATCATGAGTAACGCAACTTCCGCTGCTATGAGCAATGAATCCACCGCTGTTGAAAGCAAAAAGGGTAGCAAGTATTATTTTGACAAGATTACTTTGACTGCACTGAAAGCAGAAACGGTTATTATGGCTGCTGTGATGCTGTATTGTGCATACTTGGCTGTCGCCACCTTCGTGTTTTAAGGGAAGGAATGACGTTTGCTGCATCGCCATGTGGCAAAGCTTGATATAGTGTAAATGAAGTAAGGGCATCGTCTACCTAGACGATGCCCTTACTTATGTTTGGTTATGCAATGGTTTGGAAGCGCAAGTTCACTTTAAACAGGTCACCATCTACGGTGAGGGATAGCGTGCCGCCTTGCAGTTCGGTTAAACTCTGGGCAATGGAAAGCCCCAAGCCATTTCCGTCCGTATGGCGGGAGGCATCCCCACGGGCGAAGCGTTCTAGCAACTCTTCAGCGGGGAGATCCAGGGCATAGCTGGAGGTGTTTTTGAAGGAAATCAGGACGCTGGAATCTTGCTTTTCTAAGGTAAGGTAGACCCGCGTTCCGCTTTGGGCATACTTCAGTGCATTGGTCATCAGGTTATCAAAGACCCGCCACAACAACTTGCCATCGGCCAAGATACGAATGGGCATTTCGTCACCTTTTACGATCAATTGGAGGGAGCGCTCCGCCAGCTTTTGCTCATATTCACCCGCCGTTTGGGTGAGAAGCACGCCCAGCTCGCAAGGGGCAAGGTGCACCTCCAAGTTACCGGTGGAGGCTTTCGAGGCTTCGACCAAATCCTCCAAGAGCTTTTTGAGACGATCGGACTGCCTTAACAGCACGGCGCTATACTCTTTTAGGGTATCGCTGATGCCTTCCTCTTTCGCGATCAAATCGGCATAGTTGATGATGGAGGTTAGTGGGGTTTTGATGTCGTGGGAGACGTTTGTGATCAGTTCCGTTTTGAACCGTTCACTCTTTAAGCGTTCCTCCACCGCCAGGGCCATTCCGTTGGAAATTTGATTGAGATTTTCACCCGCCTCCTTAAACTCCCAAACCATTTGTTTGGTATCCACTTGATAGGAAAGGTCGCCACTGGCCAAGGCACGGCTTCCGGCTAAGAGGGAGCGGAGCATGAGGGCGATGTAGAGAAAAGCCGGAAGGAGCAAAACCATGCCAAAGAGCCAAAAGGTGGCACGGACGCCATCCGACCAAAGCAGGACGGTCACCAAGGAGGAAAGGGCAAAGATCCCGCAGAACACAGCGGTTTTCCAGACCAGTGGGATTCTCTGAATTAGCCAGGAAAGTTTTCGCAGCATCCGTTTGCACCAAGAAAGGCAGAAACGGCCCACGCGGAACAGAAGCGTATTCTCCCACCACTTTCCCAATTTGACCCGTACGGCAAAGTTCATGCAGTAGAAGGTTCCAAGGATCAACACGGCCAAGCCACAAAGGCTCATACTCAGAATAGTTAGAAGATCAGAGGAACCATAGAACCCTCCGAAACCCAAAAACAAAGGGCATGCTCCTAAGGCGAAGACCGCAGCGGTGAGTAGGTCAAAGGGAACCTTGCGAACCAGAGGGCCGGCCACAATGCCATCCCGTCCCGCGCGATGCCCCGCCGAGCACAGGAGAAAAACAAAACAGAACAGGGCGGAAAGGGCTGACAGCGCGGCAATGGCAAAGATACCATATCCAATGTCTTTGAGCGTGGTGATGCCCCAGTAGATCCACTCAAAGGTCGCTTTATAGTTGTCTTGCACGGAGAAGGTGGGGTCAAGGTAGAAGATCACGTCATACATGGTAGCGGGATTCTTCTCCTCCGGGCCTTGGTAGACGCCGTCGACATACTCGTATTCGCTTCCATAGCCCAACACCTCTCCGGATTGGAATTGATACCGGAAGGAGTAGGGGGTTTGTTGACCGGTGTAGGTTCCAGCCACGAGGCTTCCATCGTCCGTTCGGATTTCAAAGGTCACATTGCTGGGTTGCAGGTAGGTACTAGGGTCCTGTTTTGGACTACCATTGCTTTGAGTTTCGCTTAGGTAACGGTGAAAGATGCTGTAGGCATCCTCGTAGCCTACCCGCTGCAAGGCATGGTTGATGCTTTGCTCTGGTCGGAGGAAAAAGGACTGATCCACCAGAATAATACCACCGAAGGCGGCAAGTAAGGTCATGGCGGCAGTGAGGATCAGCAGCACAAAGGCGGCTACTTTTGCCACCATGCTTTGGGTAAGACGCTTCATTCACGGGCTCCTTTCTCCAGCTTATAGCCTTGTCCCCACACCACCTTCAAATACCGCGGTTCGGCGGGGTTATACTCTAATTTTTCACGTAGGTGCCGTATGTGTACGGCAACCGTGCCTTCGTTTCCCAGGGGCGTGTCCTGCCAGACTCTGCGGTAAATCTCTTTGGGGGAAAACACCTGCCCTGGATGCTCAAGCAGCAGCTTTAAAATATCATACTCGGTAGGGGTTAGGGAGATGGCATCTCCATCCAGGGTGACTTCCTTGGATTTGTCCTCTAAGGTAATGCCACCAAGGGACAGCGTGCTTGGCTTTACCTCGGCACTGCCAAGCTGCATATAGCGCCGAAGCTGGGAGCGAACCCGGGCCGCCACTTCCACCGGGTTAAAGGGTTTCGTAATGTAGTCGTCAGCCCCCACGTGCAAGCCTAAAATCTTATCGGAATCCTCACTTTTCGCGGTGAGCAAAATGATGGGGACATTGCTGGTCTCCCGAATCTTGAGCATGGCAGAGATGCCATCCAGTTCCGGCATCATAATGTCCATCAAAACCAGGTGAATTTCCTCGCTTGCCAGCAAGGACAGGGCCTCTTTCCCGCTGAAGGCTTCGAACAGGCGATAGTTGCTGTCGTTGAGGTAAATGCGTAATGCAGAAACAATATCCCGTTCGTCGTCACAAAGTAGTATGTTGTACATCGTATCTCTCCTCCTTCTGGGCTTTAGTATAGCGTATCCCGACTTTAATAATAAATCGGGGAAATGATTAAGATTGTTTTAAGATCATTGTAGCATAGCTTGGTAGGTGGCAAAAGGAAATTATATAATCCAGTTAGAGGTTGATGGACACGGATGTTAAGCTGGCGGAGACGAACTACAACTGCGCCATGTTTTATTGAATATGTAAGAAGTTTAATAAAACCTGTCTATTTTCTCGTAAAAGTTAAAGGCACCGGCACAACAGAAGATCTCGTTGTGCCGGTGCCATTTATGTTGGCTTTGTTAATTGGATGTCTGGAACTGTGTATAGATACGATAAATCAGCAGAAGACTCGTAATTATATCCAATGCTACAAATTACTTGATAGACATTGGGGGCCAAGGCTTCCATCTCATAGGAAAGAACTTCCTCGGAAACCTTGGTCCAAGGACCACTGAATTCTTGCTTTAAAGAAATGATATTTCTGGAGTCTTGCAGAAATTGCTTCAACACAATTGCAGTTTCGTCGATCAAGTCATCCTGATACGCTTCAGTTCACAGTATCATTGCCGCTTTCTCAGCGATTCCTTCTCTCAGAAAACTCTTTACTTCTGTTTCTTACCACAACCTTTCCGTTCGTGGCCTTGTGTAGGCGCAAACTTGTGAATACAAAACCTCCGTCGAAGAAGTGGATCCAACGCAGAGGGTAATGCTGGCCTTGAGGCGATAGGTGCCGCCGCTGGTCACAGTCTTGGTGCGCTGGTATTGAGGATGCGGCTGCTGGAGCTGGCTGTCCCAATCTATTTTTTCATATGTAAATACCTCCATAATTTAGATTTCACTATAGAGAAGGAGAAGCATGCGGAAATGTCACAGATATAATTATGAAACTAAGGACAGTTTTCATAAAACCGATTGTAGTAGTAATAAAAGCCGACACACTGCTATATTGGCCAAGGACAGTTGCACCAATCGCATGTCGGATCATCATCACCTGCACCTATTGTCAATTTTGCCTTAGGAAGTTCTACGTTCCCTTTTGATCGCGCCTTTTTCACTTATCAACCTTTCCGTGGAATATATAAAAAGGGAAAGTACCGCTTTTTCTTTCATCGTATCTGTGGTATGATTAAGGGTAATGATTTTGACTGGGCTCCACAAAGGAGGAGATGTGCATGAAGCTCTTAGCCATTGACGGCAATTCCATTGTCAATCGTGCGTTTTACGGCCTTCGGCCGCTGAGTAATCAACATGGCTTTCCCACCCACGCGATCTATGGTTTTTTAACCATTTTGCAGCGTATGGTGGAGGAACTCCAGCCGGATGCGCTTTGCGTTGCCTTTGACCGAAAGGAAAAGACCTTTCGCCACGAAGCCTACGATGGGTACAAAGCACAGCGGCAGGCCATGCCAGAGGATTTGGCGGTGCAGCTTCCCAAGCTGAAGGAAGTGCTGGACGCCATGAACATTCCCCGCTATGAGCTGGCAGGATGGGAGGCCGATGATCTGCTGGGCACCTTGGCAAGCCGGTGTGAATCCGAAGGGTGGCGCTGTGTGATTGCAACGGGAGATAAAGACTCGCTTCAGCTCATCACCGACCAAACGTACATTTATCTAGTCTCCACCCGAATGGGAAAAACCACCACCAAGGAAATGGACCCTCCAGCCTTTCAAGAGCTGTATGGCTTTCCGCCCAAGGGGATCGTGGATTTAAAGGCTCTCATGGGAGATGCATCGGATAACATCCCGGGGGTCAAGGGCATTGGTGAAAAAACGGGCATGAGCCTGATTCAGACCTATGGCAGTTTGCAAGCCCTCTATGACAATCTGGAAACGGCAGATCTAAAGCCCGCCGTCCGGAAGAAGTTGGAGGAAGGGCGGGAGATGGCGCAGTTTTCCTATGAACTGGCCACCATTCACTGCGATGCGCCGTTGGAGATCTGCTTAGCAGACACCCTGCGAAAACCCATCAATCAGTCGGCACTGTATCAGGTGTTTTGTGAGCTGGAGTTTAACCGGCTCATTGAGCAGATGGGACTCCACGCCTTACAGGGGGACACGCCCCTGGCAGAAGCTGAGTGCAAGGAATGTTTGGCTCTGGAAGAGGTGACGGAAAAAAGCCGGGCACTGACCCTTCTCTCAGAGTGGGGAGCGGCCGAGCGGGTTTCAGTGCTTGCCCTGCCCCAACTTGCGGGTATTGCGGTTTGCTGGGAAGGCGCGGTTTCCTTGTTCTTTGGAGACCGTTGTGAGGGTTATGACGACATTCTGCAGGCGCTCTTTTCAGAACGGGTGAATAAGGTGTCCCATGGGGTGAAGAACCTGATGGGAACCCTGCTGAAGGAGGGAAACTGCCTAGACGGCTTTGTCTTTGACACGGAGGTGGCGGCCTATCTTCTGGCTCCCACCGACGGCAGCTATGATCTGGAGCTCTTGGCACGCACCTACTTTCCACAACTGGCAGCCAAGCTGCCACCCGCAAAAACCTACCTTTCCCCAGACGCTTTTTCTCCCCTTGGGGATCGAACCCCGGCGCTGGAGGCCTTTGCTGCCTATGCAAACCTAGTGTTTCATTTGGCACAGCAGCTGGGAGCTCGCTTGGACGAGCTGAACTTAACGACACTATTTACGACCATCGAACTTCCACTGTGCCGAGTCTTGGCAGAGATGGAGTACGAAGGGTTTTTGGTGGATCGCGTCGCCCTGGATGCCTTTGGGGCGGGGCTTAAATCTCGCATAGCCGAGACGGAAGCGCAGATTCATGAATTGGCGGGAGAGCTTTTCAATGTCAACTCCACACAGCAACTGGGGGTGATCCTATTTGAAAAACTTGGGCTTCCTCCCGTAAAGAAAACAAAAATGGGCTATTCCACTAGCGTAGAGGTGCTGGAAAAGCTACAAGGCATGCATCCCATCATCGACCTCATTATGGCCTATCGACAGCTGACGAAACTCAATTCCACCTATGTGGAGGGCTTAGGACGGGTCATCGGGGCGGACGGTCGAATCCATACGAACTTTCAGAATACCGTCACCGCAACGGGACGGCTGTCCTCCACGGAGCCCAACTTGCAGAACATTCCCGTGCGGACTCCCTTAGGGGCGCAAATGCGGCGAATGTTTGTGGCTGCCCCGGGGAAGGTCTTGGTGGATGCGGACTACTCGCAAATTGAACTGCGGCTCCTGGCCCACATTGCCCAAGACGAAGGGATGATCGAAGCTTTCGCCAGCGGGGAAGACATCCATGCCAGCACCGCCGCCCAGGTGTTTGGCGTGTCCCGTGAAGGGGTGACAAGTGAAATGCGCCGCCGTGCCAAGGCTGTAAACTTTGGCATTGTCTACGGCATTTCGGAGTTTTCTCTGTCCCAGGACATTGGCGTCACCCGGAAAGAGGCGGGTGAGTACATGCAGCGCTACTTTGAGAGCTTCCACGGCGTCCGCGTCTATATGCATGACATTGTCAAAAAGGCGCGGCAGGATGGCTTTGTCACGACGCTTTACGGACGCCGTCGCTGGCTGCCGGAACTGGCGTCCTCCAACTTTAACCTGCGATCCTTTGGGGAGCGCGTGGCCCTGAACATGCCTATTCAGGGCACGGCGGCAGATATTATGAAACTGGCCATGATCCGCGTCCACCAACGCTTGCGTGACGAACACCTGGAAGCACGCCTGATTTTGCAGGTGCACGATGAATTGATTGTGGAATGTCCGGTGGAGGAAACCCAGCGGGTTAAGCAACTGTTGGAAGAGGAAATGGAGGCCGCGGCCAGACTTTCCGTTCCCCTGCTGGCAGAGGCTGGCGTTGGACAAAGTTGGGCGGAGGCGAAGGAGTAACATGAACTATCAGATTATGCCAATGGATCGCTCCCACCTGCGGGAGGTTGCCGCGCTGGAGCGGATTTGCTTTTCGGCGCCTTGGACCGAAGTGATGTTGGAGCAAGAGCTGTATAACGATACGGCGTCCTTTCTGGTGGCAGAGAACGAGGAAGGGAAGGTCTGCGGCTATGCAGGCTTGCATGTGGTCTTGGACGAAGGCTACATTGATAACGTGGCCGTACTTCCGGAGTGCCGCCGCCAGGGTTTGGCACGCCGCTTGGTGGAGGTGTATTGCCGCTTTGGGGAAGTCAATCTGGCCTTTTTGACCTTAGAGGTGCGTGCGTCCAATGAGGCGGCCATTGCACTCTACAAAAGCATGGGCTTTCTACCGGAAGGACAGCGAAAAAACTACTATACCGCACCGAAGGAAGACGCCATCCTCATGACGCGCCGCTTTCGGCAAGGGGAGGACATCAAGTGAACATTCTGGCCATTGAAAGCTCCTGCGACGAAACCGCGGTTGCCATCGTGCGCGATGGGCGAGAAGTGTTAGCAGACTGCATTGCCTCGCAGGCACAAATGCATCAACTGTATGGTGGAGTCGTTCCGGAAATCGCTTCGCGAAAGCACATTGAGGTCATATCCCTCTTGGCAGAACAGGCCTTAACCACAGCCAAGCTGACCCGCCAGGAGATCGATGCCATCGCCGTTACCTATGCACCGGGCTTGATTGGAGCCTTGCTAGTGGGTGTTAACTTCGCCAAGTCGGCTGCGCTTGCCCTGGATGTCCCTTTAATTCCGGTGCATCATGTGCGCGGCCACATTGCGGCGAACTACCTTGCCTATCCGGACCTAGAGCCACCCTTTGTTTGCCTTTGTGTTTCCGGGGGAACCTCTCTCATTGTGAACGTGAAGAGCTATACGGAGATGGAGATACTAGGGTCCACCCGGGACGATGCAGCGGGCGAGTGCTTTGATAAGATCGCCAGAGTATTGGGCTTGGGCTACCCCGGGGGCGGTCCCATGGATCGCGCTGCCAAAGGGGGTGATGAAAAGCGCTTCCCGCTTCCTCGCATCAAGGTGCAGGATGCTCCCTTGGATGTCTCCTTTTCCGGTTTAAAAACGGCAACCATCAATCTCATTCACAATTTGCAGCAAAAAGGAGAGGAAATCCCCCTGGCTGACCTAGCCGCTTCCTTTGCGGCAGCGGTCAGCGAGATGTTAGTGCCACGGCTTATGGCGGCCGCCGAGCAGCTTGGCTACGGAAAGATTGCCGTGGTGGGCGGAGTGGCGGCAAACTCTCGCATTCGTGCGGACTTGGTGCAGGCCTGCGAGGCTACGAGCAACCAACTGTTTCTTCCACCCCTTTCCCTGTGTGGCGACAATGGAGCCATGATAGGCAGTCAGGCATATTACGAGTTTTTAGCAGGAAAACGTGCAAATTCCGCGCTGAATGCCTACGCCAATCGAGACATTTCACTTGGCTAACCAAAGATTTCATGAGATTTTTGGATGCAATGTGGAAAACTTTGTGGATTATGTGCATAACTATTTGTAAAGGGGATTTTGTGGGGCGCGCTTACCCTGGAAAGCGTCTTTCCACTACTTCTTTTCTGGTTTGTACCGTAGAATGCTGATGGGACAGGAAGGAGCTCTCATGCATTACGTTTTGTATTGCATGAGAGCTTAAGTTTTCGTTGACGCCAAGAGATATTTGTGCTATAATGACCCAGCTGCAAGCAATTCCTGTTTGCAACTTTGCTACTGTGGCTCAGAGGTAGAGCAGCTCACTCGTAATGAGCAGGTCGTGGGTTCGATTCCCACCAGTAGCTCCAAGAAAAACCCTGCAACTTCAACGGTTGCAGGGTTTTTCTTTTTTTGTCTAATCTTCCAAGCGGAAGCATACACTGTGGGGTTGAAGGATGACTTGCAGGGATTGCCTTCCCAAGTACCTTGTCAATCGGAAATTCAGCAAGCTAATAGTTTGGATAGCCCGATACGACCGTTACACGATCGATACACCACTTATCCTGGACCTTCCTCACCAACAATTCTTCCGAGGAGGGTTTTTCTGGTCCGGCAGAGGTGGCCCACTCATACTGAACCAGATATTCTACTTCGGTCGGAGAACGATTCGTTTTGCTTAGGATAGTATGGCCTGTGAGCCAGGGACTGGATCCACCGATGATCCAAAAGTTTTTCTCCGGATTGCCCCAACGGTGTTCCAACCACTGCTGTAAGTGCTCACAGGAAACCGCGTACTTATAAACCCCGTTGCGCGTTTGATCCCCTTTGACCCAAAGCTCTACGGCTTCGTCCGGAGTCCTTGCTCCGAACTGTACTAACGCGTCATGAAAAAAGCGAACCTGAGCTTCCAGTTGCTGCCGACTGATTTCCTCTTTCGCGGACACCGCAAACAGCAAAGACAATAGGATGGCAACCATGGCTAGTGTTTTCGATCGCATGCTGGCACCAACTTTCTTACTCGATAGTTTCAAATATGTATGGGAAGGGAGGGATATGACAGGAGATCATGGAAATCCACTCTCCCAAACCCCCGTAGTTCCAGAGCACAGTGGGTTCATGAAACCTGCTGTGCTTTTTTATGGGCAGTCGCTTGCGGACGAGAGACTAAGAAAGAACACTCTGTAGCCCTCCTGGTGCATTAATGCAAAAATACCACCTTACTACAAATATTATCCTTGAACCCACCAACATTCTATGGTAAGGTATGCAAAAAATGGAATGGGCAAGGGGGCTGCGGTATGCCTTTGGTGAAAGAGCTTGCGCTGCAGTGGTGGGAAGAGAGACAACGCGAACTGGATTGGCAAGAGCAAGCACAAACCTTCGACTTTCTCGAGCGCTACCTTCTTCGCTTTTTGGGGGAAGAAGAGCTGACCACGCTGACACAAGCACGAATGGATGCCTACTTTACACAACTTTTATTTGAACAAACCTATCGCAATCCAACGGATCGAAAGCAAGTGATGTATGGAAAGCCTATCTTGCAAGGTATTTTTGACTATGCCATAAGGCGTGGAGCAGCGTGCTCCCTACCAAAGGCGGACTTAAGCTTTCGCCTCAACATTAAAACAAAGACTGCACCCGTGGGTTGTGACTTCGAAGAGGAAACCATCGGGCAAATTCAGTATCTCATAGCCTGTGAGGAAAGTACGCTGACCGGGCTAGCATTGGGACTGGCCTACTATGCCGGGTTCAACCGGGAAGAAATTCTCAGCCTACGACGATCCCATGTGGATCTGATGAGAAGGAGGCTCTTTCACACGGATGGGCGAGCGGTTGCTTTGGCGGAACCCTTGGAGCACATGCTGCACCGGCATTTGCAACAGGAGCTAGAAGCAGAGGATCGCCTCCTGTTTGTTTCTAAGCGAAAAACGCCCTTTGCCGGGCCCAGTCTCTCCCACCTTGTTAAGTTGGCCAAAGAAAAGCATGGGGTGGATCACCAGGACATCGGACTCAATGCCCTTCGCAATCAGTACATCTTATATCAGCTGAATACCATAACCAGTGATGCGCTGCCGGCCTTGGCCGCTGGTCTAGGAGCCTCCCCCATCAACCTAATCAATACCTTTGGACACTTTCTAGTACCGGCCAAGCGGGAGACCTACGCGGTCGCCGGAATGGTTTGAGTAAGAATCAACGAAAAACGACAGAAGGCGACACGCAGAAACTGGATTCGCTCGTTTGCACGAAATAGTTACTTATTGCAACTTTTTGTAGTAATGTTTCATTTATGTTACAAAGGGTACAAAGGGTACAAAGGCATTGCAGAGGGAAAATGACTGTGCTACTATGTGCTAGAGAAAATGACCAGTTGCCGCGTCCCGTATAGATACCACCAAGGCATGCGGCGGTATGTGTGCTGGCACGGCGACCGGGGTTTTCCAGATATTTAAAAAGGAGGAATACTCTCTATGAGAAATCTCAAGAGACTGCTGACTATGGTCCTGGCCATCGCAATGATGATGAGCCTGATGGTAGTTGGCGCCGGCGCTGCATTCAAAGATCAAGATAAGATCGAGAATACAGAAGCTGTGAACATGAATGTTGCTCTGGGTATCATCAATGGCCGTGATGACGGTTCTTTTGATCCCACTGGCAACGTAACCCGTGCCGAAATGGCAAAGATGATCTGTGTGCTGCTGAACGGTGGCACCGAGCCCAGCCTTCCCACCAAGGATGTCCCCGTCTTCACCGACATCAAGGGTCACTGGGGCGAGAAGTACGTTGAGTACTGTGCTTCCCTCGGCATCATTGCTGGTATGGGCGACGGCACCTTTGCTCCCGACAAGACCGTAACCGCAACTCAGGCTGCTAAGATGCTGCTGGTTGCTCTGGGCTACGATGCAGCCTTCGAAGGCTTCAACGGCGCTTCTTGGTCTGTCAAGATCGGTGTTGCTGCAAACCAGAAGGATCTGTATGATGAGCTGGGTGCAATCGACCCCAACGCAGCTCTGAACCGCGATGACGCAGCTCAGATGATCTGGAACGCTCTTCAGGCTAACGAAGTCAAGTATGACTACAGCCTGACCACCGTCAACGGCCAGCTTATGAACGTCCAGAAGCGTGAGGACAAGGCTGATACTCTGATGACTGACAAGTTCAAGACCATTGATACCGATTTCACCACCGCTATCATGACCGGTATCAGCTACAACTCCACCAGCAAGAAGTATACCTATACCTTCAGCAATACTGACTACGCTAAGTATGCTTCCTTCACCACCAAGGCTGACTTCACCAACCTGTTTGGCCACAATGTCACCACCGTTGCAAAGACCACCAGCGACGTGTATGGCATGTATGCCAACGACAGCACCGTCATCTTCTCCGGCCTGATTGATGACATTGACTTTGCTGATGCAACCAAGTCCACCAGTCCTTCCGTTGAGTTCAATGACAAGGACTATGACCTGTCCAAGGTTGTCAAGGATGACGGAAATAATGTTGTTGCTCCCCTGACTGTTAAGTTCAACGACTTTAGCAGCAAGGAAGCTGTCTTGGCTACAAAGCCCACCGAGTCCCAGGTCTACTATAAGGCTGAAGCTATCGACAACACCGACGACGGCAAGATCGACCTGATTGTTTACTATCCCGTAACTTGGGGCCAGGTTACCTATGCTGGCAAGGATTATATCCGCGTTGACAATGGCGTAGGTCAGCTCGACTTCGACGACTATCAGATCTACCAGGGCGTTGCTAAGGACGACTATGTCATGGTTGACAAGAACGGCCTAGTTGACGACGTAGTAACCAAGCTGGACGAAGTAAAGGGCAAGCTGACCAACATTGCTGGCAGCACCGTTACCATCGACGGCAAGAAATACGATCAGTCTGCACTTGCTGATGACAAAAAGCTGAAATCTGGCAACATCAACGACACCTTTAAGTTTGTGGCTATCAACGGCTACCTGGTAAAGCAGTCCGCTAGCGACGTTGTTAACCTCAACGAGATGCTCTTGGTTGCAAGCATTGCCGACGGCAAAAATGCAAACGGCGGTAAAGACGCAAAGGTCTACTTCACCGATGGTACCTCCAAGGTTGTGAGCATCACATCTGACGCGACACATGTTGCTTTGGGCGAGGTTGCACAAAACACCACTTATAAGTATGAAGTATCCAAGGGCGAGTATAAGCTCACCAAGCTCACCAACACCGATAAGTTTGGCTTCGATTTCGCTAAGCAGAATGAGGCTACTACTGCTTGGGTAGAAAAGAACAACGGCGGCAGCGATTATGCTACCATTGATGGCTACCGTATTGCTGACAATGCAATTGTTCTCTCCCAAGATGGTGCTACTTCCACCTACAACCTGATCACCGGCGCTAAGCTGTCTAAGATCACCTCTAGTGACATGGACATTTATGCTTACGGCGTGGAAGAGAATGACACCACCGGTTATTACTATGTAACCTTTGCAGTGGTCACCGGCTCTACCTCTGCAACTTCCGACCGTAGCTATGGCTTCATCATGAGCAATGTTGACCAGTCTGTGAATGCAGATAAGGAAGACGTTTACACCTTCGATATGTGGAATGGCACCGAGAAGGTTACTGCGGTAACCACCGGCGATCCCGCTCTGCATGGTATTACTCCCGTTAAGGGCGCAGTGATTTCCTATGGCATGAACGGCGATAAGATTGACGACATTTTTGTTCTGAGCGGTACTGATACTGGCGCCACAAATAATGCAAAGTTCGGCGCAGTTCTTGCAACCGACGGTAAGTATGTTGACGTTCTGCTGGATGCCAAGGGCACTGTCCAGAAGTACAAGATTGACACCGAAGACACCACCCTCATGTATGTCTCTGTGGAAGACAAGACTGGTGACAAGACCGGCAACATCGTGAAAGCTGATAAGGCTGACGCTCCCACCGCATTTAGAAACAACGCTGGTGAGTACTACACCGCTAACGTTCTGGTTCTTGCTGATGGCTCAAGTGCCACCCTTACCGCTGATCTGATTGCTATGGATGTTGACAACGATATCTTGGCTAAGAATGCAAAGGTAAACGTCACCTCTGGCGCTTATACACTTAGCACAGATGTTGCTGCTGACGAGACCCTTGTGGTCAACGGCAACTTAACCGTCAGTACTCCTGTTACCCTCGAGGGTACTGTCGTTGTCAATGGCAACTTTGCTCCCACTGCCGCAGTTACTGTCGAGGGAACTCTGATTGTAACTGGCAATGTAACCATTGCTAACACCATGACCATCGCTGCTGGTGGCGTGCTGTCCTACGAAGGTACTACTTCTATTGCAGCAACTGGTACGCTGAGCATTGCAGATTCCGTTGCAGTTGCAGAGCTGCGTGCTTTTGTTCCCGCTGCTGGTGCAACCCTAACTCTGGGCAGCACCTCCAGCGACAACTACACCTCTGCTGCTCCTAAGTTCTATACCACAAAGGGATCTGCAAGCTCTGATGGTGTAGCAGAAGATGGTGTTCAGGCACAAGAGGTTTCTACTACCACCACTAAGATTCCCGCAGGTACCTACACCTACGGCACTCTTGGCTTTGCTGGTGGTGCTAATGACACTGCTACCCTGGCTGGCTGGTTCAAGTAATTTTCCTCCGCACCTCGTCTAAGCTCGATTTTCATCCTTTCGTAGCTTAGGTGGCAAATAAGCAGAAACCCCGCTCTTCGGAGCGGGGTTTCTATGTTTTTGTTTTGTGCAGTTATAATTCCTACACTTTGTGGCAAAAATAACCTTGCCAAGCACGTTTGTCTTGGGGAGGGTAAAACATGGCACAAAAGTATTATGGGTATCTGCGCGATGTCGCAACGGGTCTTGAGGCGGAAGAGCAGAGGGAGCAGCTTCTTCGCTGGGGCATCGTGGAAAAACATCTCTATGCAGATCTGGTTGGTGAGACGGAGGAGAGCTTCCCAGCATTTCGCCGTCTGATGAAAACCGTGCATGAGGGGGATGTGCTGGTCGTTCCATCCCTGGATCGCTTGGGCAGCAGTTATGAAGAAATTCAGCGCGTGTGGGCCTATCTTATTAAAGAACGCCACCTTGATCTGGTGATTTTGGATATCCCCATTCTGGATACCCGTACGAATAAAGCCTTACTTGGATCGCTGATGACCGACATTGTGCTTCAGTTGTTTGAGTACATTGCCCAAAGAGAGAACAATTTGGCTCGCTTGCGACAGGCGGAGGGAATCGCCATGGCGCGGGCCAAGGGAGTTCACCTTGGACGTCCACCGCGTCCCACGCCGGAGGGGTTCGAGGATTACTATGCCCTCTGGCGGGCAAAGCAATTGAGCTTCACCGAATTTGCCAGAAAAATTGACGTGACGGAAACCCAGCTAAAATGGCTGGTTCGGAAAAAACGCAAAGAGACAGCTGCTCGATAATGGCAGCTGTCTCTTTGCTTCTTAGTACGGTTCTTCGCTCTTTGGAGTGAGGGTAATGAGCACCAGTTCTGGGGGGTTACATAGCCGAGGAACGCGGGTGCTTTCCCGGGAAAGTCCCCGACTGACAATGCCGGTGGTATCTCCCAAGGGATAGATTCCCCCCGAATAGGACGGGAATAAACCTTGGTGGGGTGCATACAAACCGTTTTTTCCACCGGGCAAACGCCACTGACCACCATGGGCATGCCCGGCGACGATAAGATCGTAACCAAGAGGACGCAGTGCAGTCAATTGTTCCGGGCGGTGGGTAAGTAAAATCGTATAATAGGCCGGGTCGGCCGCTCGCTTTGCCCGTTCCGCTTGTAAGAGCACGGTGTCTTGACCCAGATAGATGGGGTCATCCATCCCACAGATCTGCAGGAGCTGTCCTTGAATCTCAATGGGTGCACACGCTCCGATGGGAACCATGATGCCACAGTCTTGAATGAAGGCTAAAAGCTCGTTGAGTTCACCCGATAGGTGCTCATGATTTCCCGGGACGTAGAAACAGGGATAGGCTGCGCCAAGTGCACGGAGGACCAGCTTCCCAGGCTCGTGGGGCATGTCATCGTCTAGCATATCTCCTGCCAGAAGAATCAGGTCAGGCGAAAGTGCTTCCACTTGCTCCAGAAGTTCTCGCTGTCCCTCTCCATACACACAGCTGTGAAGGTCGGATAATAGGAGGATACGAAGTGGTTTGGTCAGTTTGTCCGAGGAAAGGGAATAGGTGGTAAGGGTCAGTTTAGTATCCCAAGCAAGCAGAAAGACTGCCGAAAAAAGCAGGGTAGACCCGATGGCAAGGCCTAACCTCCGTTTGGATTTTTGATTGATGGAAATCACATCCTTTGTATGGCTATAGGCCTATCTTAGTCGAATTGAGGAGAAAAGTCAAACTCCGCCCCGGAACAGAAGGGGCGGAGTAAGAGAGAGGGAGGTAGAATACAATCAGCGCAAGAGATGACTGTTATTCGCAATCTGTGCGGAGTAGAGGAACAACACGTCGGCATCCTTGAAGTTGACATACTCCGGCAGGAGGGAGCTTGCCATGAAGCGCAGATCGACTAGGGTGATTTCGGAATAGGCTTCTAAGAGGAGGGGGGCAAAGCTGGTGCCGAAGGAATCAGAAAAAAGAATCAGCCGACGGGACTGCTCTGCGTTGGGGTTTTTCAGAACGGTCAAGGGGGACAGCTCGGAAAGGAAAACAGTATAGGGGTCCTTTGAGGAGAGTTTGGAGGTATCGTATACCGAGGTGGGCTGGCTCTGCCCATAGAGGGAGACCTGCGTTGCATCGGTGTAGGTGCTTGTTAAATAGGTAAAGGATTCGGGGGACAGGGAGTCTAGCACGCGACGATACGATCCAATGAAGTCCTGGCTGGTCTGGGGGATAAACTTTTTCCAGTCAACGGAGAAACCCATGGTGTCTCCCATGCGGGCGATGACCCCATCCAAGGATTCCTGCCGCCAATGGAGGTCGGTGCGGTAGTAATCCCCAATGGAGAGTTGGTCGGCCAGAGAAATGGGTTTTATTTTTTCCGATACGAGAGGGGAGAGGGTCTTCATCATGGCTTCGTGATCCAGATAGGAGGAGAAACGATCCTTCACATAGTAGCTCTTATCGGGAATGACGCTGTAATAGACCTGGTTGTTTTCCATATAGGTGGTTTGCAGGGTGTTGAGCTTTTGCGCAAAATTGCTCAGAGACTTTGCATCCAGCGTATGTTTTTCCACGATGGTATCCCCGACGCGGACAGCACCTTTTGCGTCCAGAGGAAGGGATTGAAAGTTCTTAACCAGAGCGTCGTCATGGTGATTGTCCATGACCAGAAGAATGAGGTTTCCGATGTTCTTCACCTGCACATGGTCCCGTTCCACCCCAACACAAATCCACTTATAGGGATTGACGTTCTTGAGGATGGCCGCCTTGGCCGCTTCCACATCCTCTCCTTCGGAAAGGCGAACCAGGCAAACCGAGTGCGCTTGGGAGGTCATCATGGGTTCCACGGCAAAGCCTTCGTCGATCTTTAGGGTATCCACACCCAGGAAGAAAGCCATGTTGTCCTTCGTAATTTGTGTGGCGTTCAAACGGTCAGGAGTCAAATACTCTGAGACATTTTGATAGACATAGGCCATAATGAGGGGCAGGGAACTGTCTTTGGAGACCACCGCACCAGCTTTGAGATCCGCCGTTGCCTTGGCAAAGGAAGAGAACACCTTGTCCTGCATTAGTTTTTCTTCCAAGGTGGTGGTGCTGTCTTTCATGCGGCAATCCAGGGCTGCATAAGAGACCATAACCACGTCGCCGCGCAGGAAGTTCTTGGCATTCACACCGGAGGGGAGCAGGCCAACCTGTTTGCCAAGTGTGTCCCACTGGATATAGACACTCTCCCCGCTATAGCCGAGGGCACGCAGCATAAAGGTCACATAATCTTGCGCGGAAGCAGGGGTGGAGGGAGCAAAGTGCGTGGCATCCACACCCCTGGTCAGGCCCTTATCATAGGCATAGGCAAGGTAAGCACTGGCCGGATCCCATGAGGGAGCGTCAGTAAAAGGGTGAGACCCTTGGTAGAAGCGAGCGTCCTGCTCCTGGCCCGTCATGCGAAGAAGCATAATCAAGGAGTCCATTCGGGAGGGGGCCCGATTCAATTCATAGCCTTGGTCTGTTCCTAAAAATAAGCCCATGGCAGTCAGGGCCTCTGCCTGTTGCTGAGCCTTGGTTTCATCATAGGCCAACACCCCGCCAAAACCAGAGACCAAGGTAGCCCCCGTCAGCAGAAGCGCAGCCACACGTTTCTTCATCACTTGCATGCAATCGTCCTTTCTGTTTTGAAGTTTCGTTATTCTACTAACAGTAGACGGTGCAAATAGAAAATAGTTCCCCCATTTCTAAAATTAAACAGCGTAAGGAGCAAACCTGACTCCTTACGCTGTTACAAACGAGGTTTCGTTATTTGCGAACGGCCTTCACGCCCTGAGGGGTGTCTTTCAGTTCAATGCCCATAGACAAAAGCTCGTCGCGAATGCGGTCCGCTTCGGCAAAGTTTTTTGCCTTGCGGGCGGCTTGGCGGGCTTCGATCATGGCCTCCACCTCCGCACCTAAGCTTTCCTCCTGATTTCGCTGATACAGAAGGCCCAAGACTTCCGTAAATTCCAAAATCATGGCAAGGGAAGCCGTGGCAAGGGCAGCGGTGGGGGTTCCATCCACTGCGGAGTTGACGGCACGCACTAATTCAAAGAGAACACCAATGGCATCGGCGGTGTTCAGGTCATCGTCCATGGCTTCGTGGAAGCGCTGGCGATAGTCCGGGAAGGTTTCGATAAAGCCTTGTTCGGCCTCGGTCAGTTGGCCTTGCGCGCCGTTTTTCTGTAAGAACTCCAGGTTGGAGACGGCGGTGTACAGACGATCCAGGGCGCTCTGTGCCTGCGTGAGAGACTCCTTGGAGTAGTTTAAGGGACTGCGGTAATGTGCAGAGAGCATAAAGAAGCGAATGGGCTCATAGCCATAGACCTTTGCCGCCTCCCGCACGGTAAAGAAGTTGCCCTCGGACTTTGACATCTTCTTGTTGTCGATGTTCAAGAAGCCGTTGTGGAGCCAGCAGTTGACAAAGGGACAGCCGTTGGCAGCTTCCGACTGGGCAATCTCATTCTCATGGTGCGGGAACTGCAAATCCTGTCCGCCGCAGTGGAGGTCAATGGTCTTTCCCAGATAGCGGTTGGACATGGCCGAGCACTCAATGTGCCAGCCGGGGCGGCCACGGCCCCAGGGGGACTCCCAATAGGGCTCTCCGGGCTTTGCTGCCTTCCAGAGGGCGAAGTCTAAGGGGTGTTCCTTCACGTCGTTCACATCAATGCGGGCACCGGCCTGCAAGTCTTCCAAAGGCTGACCGGAGAGCTTGCCGTAGCCTTCAAACTTTAAGGTGCGGTAGTAGACATCACCTTGCACTGGGTAGGCATACCCTTTTTCAATCAGGGTTTCAATGATTTCAATGATTTGGGGAATGTTCTCGGTTGCCTTGGGATGGATGGTCGCAGGGCGAACGCCCAAGCCTTGGGCATCGGTGAAGTACTCCTGAATATACTTTTCCGCAACCTCTTCCGAGGTGGTTCCCTCTTCCTTGGCACGATTGATGATCTTATCATCCACATCGGTGAAGTTCTGGACGAAGGTCACCTTCTTTCCGCAGTACTCAAAGTAGCGGCGCAGGACATCGAACACAATGATGGGGCGAGCGTTTCCCACATGAATGTAGTTATACACGGTGGGGCCACAGGCATACATTTTCACTTCGCCGGGGGTAATGGGGACAAAGTCCTCCTTCTTGCGGGTCATGGTATTAAACAGTTTCATGGTTTCATTTCTCCTTCCTGTTTATTCAAACGTTCCAGCTCCAGCTGATCCAAATAGTGTTCCATCCACTCCAAGCGGGACATGAGGGATTGCAGCTCTTTCTGTACGGGGTCGGTGATGCTGACCTGATCCACTTCACCGGCATAGTCGGTTTTTACACCGCCCAGGCGGACAATGCGGGCAGGAACGCCCACGGCGGTGGCATTCTCGGGTACTTCGGACAAGACGACCGCGTTGGATGCAATTCGGGCCCCGTCGCAAACCTTGAAAGGACCGAGCACTTTGGCTCCCGAGCCAATCATCACATTGTTGCCAATGGTGGGGTGGCGCTTTCCCTTATCTTTCCCCGTACCGCCCAGGGTTACACCTTGGTACAGAAGAACATCATCACCCACCTCGGCGGTTTCTCCAATGACGATGCCCATGCCGTGGTCAATGACAAAGCGGCGTCCAATGGTTGCCCCAGGGTGAATTTCAATGCCGGTCCAAAAGCGGCTCCATTGGGAGATGAAGCGAGCCAAAAAGTTCAGCTTATGGCGATAGAGAAGATGGGCAAAGCGGTGGTAAAGCAGGGCGTGCACGCCCGGATAGAGCAAAAAGACTTCCAGCTTGCTGCGAGCCGCCGGGTCTCTTGCCTGATAGGCGGCTAAGGTTTCACGTAATCCAATCAATGGAATCATTACCTCCTTCGAATGATAAGAATCCTCGTTGGGATGGTGTGTTTGTTCTGTTTCATTGGTGATATAGTAGAGAACAAGAGCGATTTGGACATACAAAAATCGCCTCCTGTACCTGGTACAAGAGGCGATAACACGATCGCGGTTCCACTCTCATTTTTCACTCGAAACGGCACGCTAACGGGGCCAACCGGAGGGCATCTGCATCCCCCTCGCTCCCGGGCGCACTTCATGAAGCTGACTCATCGGATGGCTTTCAGCCGGTGACCATCCGTCTCTGTTTGAGCTTTGGCAACATTACTTTTCCCGTTCCACGCGAGATTCAATTGTGTTTTAGTATATTATCATGCCATGAAAATGGTGTCAAGAGGGGAGCAAATGAAAAGTCTTCGCAACCCATAATTAGGCCCTTGGGAGATCGAGCCTTGCATCCATCCCTTGCTCATGCTATCTTTATAGTAGAAGGCAGAAGGCTCCATCCAGATTCGAAAGGAGAATGCATATGCTCATTCGACAGGCCCAGGTGCAAGACGCACCGGATTTGTTCCTCTGTACCGTTCTGGCATTTCGAGAGTACATTCTGCAAATTGATCGTACTCCCGGCCCCATGCTGGAGGACTACTATGAGGCAATCAAGCACCATCCTACCTTTGTCGCAGAGACAGAAGACGGCATCCATGGCTTTATTCTATTGAAGAATGGGGAAGAGGGGATCATGTGGATTGATGTCCTGGCCACCAATCCCAAGCAAGCCGGTCAGGGGATTGGTCGCGCCCTGCTCAACTATGCCCAGGAGTATATGATGAGCCTTGATAAGACCGAATGCCGCTTATATACCCACGTAGCCTATGGCCGTACCCTTTCCATCTACCAACGGCAAGGGTTTTCCATCTATGACCGTGTTCAGGAATATGGCTATGACCGCTACTATCTGAAGAAACTGCTTTCATCCTAGTAAAAGAGATCAATGAGGTGACACAACCGTGCCAACACAGAAAGCCAAGCGAATCTTTTTAGCACTCCTAACCATTGTACTTTGGGCCTCCGCCTACATTGCGGTTCGCTACGGGGCCGCCGTATTTTCCGTCTATGCCATGACCTTTTTGCGCTTTTTTGCCTCCGCAGTGACGGTGCTCGTGATGATGCCATTTTACAAGGTGAAGCGACCGGCACTGCGGGATTTGCCTCTCTTTTTCCTTGCGGCACTGGCGGCCTACTCGCTCTATGCCTTTCTCATGACTCTAGGGGCCCAAACCGTAACGGCTTCCGTCGCCAGCTTTATCACGGCGTTTTCCCCTGTGCTGACCCCGGTGTTTGCGTTGTTGTTTCTCAAGGAGCATATGCGGCGCTTACAGTGGACGTCGGTGGGCATCGGCTTTCTAGGTGTGCTGATTATGCTCTTTTCGGACGCCAGCTTTTCCATCCAGGGTGGTGTGCTGTGGGTGCTGCTCTCAGCGACCCTCTTTTCTTTCTATAATATCATTCAGCGGAAACTGCTCAAGCGGTACACGGGCTTTGAAGTCACGGCCTATGCTACCATCATCGGGGCACTGACCCTTCTGCCTTTCCTGCCAAACGCCGTGCAGGAGGTACGTGTGGCACCAATCCCCGCCAGCTTGGTGGTGGTGCTGCTTGGGGTCATTTCCGCGGTGGCCTACATCTTCTGGGCCATGGCTCTAAAGCTGGCACACCATACCGCAGAGGTTACCAATTTCATGTTTTTAACCCCGGTACTGACCACCATCATGGGCTTTTTCCTCATTGGTGAGTTGCCGCCCATTTCCACCGTGTTTGGAGGAGGGCTTATGCTGCTTGCTCTGGTTCTCACCAATCTGGAACCCAAAAGGGAGCAAGAGGACGGGAAGATGCAAGCCAGTGAGGAAGAACCCATTGCGTGTCTTGAAGATGTCACAGCGGCTAAATAGAGCACATGGGACAGGGTGACACACCTATATGCTGTGCCGCAAAGAATGCTTGCGTGACAGAAAGCATAGTTTGCGTTATGATGAGCTAGGAGGTGGTCTTATGAGTACGGTAGCACGGCACATCAAAAAACAACGAATTCAGAAAGGCATGACACAGGACAGTTTAGCAGGGCAGCTTTTTGTTACGCGTCAGACGGTATCGAACTGGGAGACTGGGCGCTCGCAACCAGATATAGATACCTTGGTGCGAATTGCGGAGGTCTTACAGACGGATGTAAGCGTGCTGATTTATGGCCCGACCCAGAAGCCAAACCAAGAGGGTGCGCTGCGTGGGCTATGTATTTCGGGGGGAATCACGCTTCTGCTCGGCCTTTTCTATATGATTGGAATGCCAATCGCCCGAGATGTAAGTCGTAGACTATTTATGTTGACACCGTATCTGCTCTTGCAGACCATAATCGCTCCGATCCTTCTGTTTATGCTAGGTTGGACTCTCTTGCAAGGACTGTTTACTGCTGGTTTACTCAAACCCTTATCGAAAGGGAGAAAACCGCTTTTTTTTGTTTCCTTTGGAGTTCTTTTGCTAGTATTTCTTCCAATCGTTGCATTCGGCGCAGAACAGGTCGTTGTCTTATTTCTAGAACTGCAGTATCATGCAAATCCAGAGCTTTACCCCCAGGGGTTTTCCTATAATGGGGTTTTACCGCGATTGATCTACGACTATTGCTACCGTATAGATATTTTAAGGGGAAAAGCACTGATTCTCCTTGTTGCATCTCTGCTTGGCATG
Organism: [Clostridium] viride DSM 6836; assembly: GCA_000620945.1. Taxonomy (GTDB): domain Bacteria; phylum Bacillota; class Clostridia; order Oscillospirales; family Oscillospiraceae; genus Evtepia; species Evtepia viridis. Next base: position 277,553 of record JHZO01000005.1, read on the forward strand.
GCCTTCTGGCTGAGCAAACCAAGAATAGGTCCAAAAGAGACGATTCGTAGAAGCATAGCAGATAATATAAATCCTACGCTCGAACAATAAGAAAATACACTCCCGAGCCCCATAGGCTCGGGAGTGTATTTTCTCAGGCACTCAGCGCCAGTATTCAAATTCCAGGTTATACAGGCTGACCAGTTCGCCGTCCTGAATTCCCATTTCCTCTAAGCGATCAAAGAGACCGGAGTCCCGCAGCATACGGTCAAACCAGTTACGGGATTCGAAATCGGAGAAGTTGACGTTTGCCATAATCTTTTGCAGCCAAGGGCCGTCGATAATCCACACGTCGTCCACATGCTCAATGGAGAGCGGCGCTTGCGTGTCGATCTCGGGGGGACGTTCCACGTAGTTGGCTTCAAAGACGATGGGGGGTGGCAGTTTGGAGAGCTCCTCGGCTGCCCGCTTCATGAGATCACGAACGCCTTGCTGCGTGGCGGTGGAAAGCTCAAAAAAGTCGTATCCTTTGGCTTCCACGTGCTGGCGAAAGCGCTCTAACTGCTCTGAGTCTTCCAGAATATCAATCTTGTTGGCAACGACCAACATCCGGCGGGAAGCCAGATCTGGGTTATACTCCTTCAGCTCTGCGTTAATGGTCTCAAAGTCCTCAATGGGGTCACGCCCCTCGGAGCCGGAGATATCCACCATGTGAATAAGCAGACGGCAGCGGTCAATGTGGCGCAAAAAGTCATGGCCCAAACCGGCGCCTTCCGCCGCCCCTTCGATGATACCGGGGATGTCCGCCATGACGAAGGAGACGCCTTCGTCCACGTAGACCACTCCCAGATTGGGGAAGAGGGTGGTGAAGTGGTAGTTTGCAATCTTGGGTCTCGCCTTCGTGGCCACAGAAAGGAGGGATGATTTGCCCACGTTAGGGAAACCAACCAGTCCCACATCGGCAAGAAGCTTAAGCTCCAAGGTAACATCGCGGGTCTTGCCCGGAAGTCCTGCCTTTGCAAACATGGGAACTTGACGCGTGGGGGTTGCAAAGTGCTTGTTGCCCCAACCGCCGTTGCCGCCACGGGCTAAGACAAAGGGGGTGTCATCCGCCATGTCACGGATGATTTCATTGGTCTCCGTATCACGGATGACCGTGCCACGGGGTACTTTAATGACCAGAGATTCGCCATCACGGCCGGTGCAGCGTTTACCGCTGCCACTGACACCGTCGTTTGCCACGTACTTGCGTTTGTAGCGAAAATCCATCAGGGTGGACATATGCTCGTCCACCACTACAATAATGTCGCCGCCGCGTCCGCCGTCACCACCGTCGGGGCCGCCCGCTGCTACATACTTTGCGCGGTGAAAGGACACCGCGCCGCCACCACCTGCGCCGGAGCGCACAGTGATGCGTGCTTTATCAATAAAATTGCTCATGGGAGCCTCCTTTTGTACGGGGGTTACAGAGAGGAAAAGCCCCGAACGAGGGATTCGTTCGAGGCTTTCGTGACACTAAATTACTGAGCGTTTTCGACAATGGAGACCTGCTTACGGTCTTTGCCGAGGCGCTCGAACTTGACCTTGCCGTCTTTCAGAGCGAAGAGAGTATCATCGCTGCCACGGCCCACGTTCACGCCGGGGTGAATATGGGTGCCGCGCTGACGGACCAAGATGTTGCCGGCCAGAACGAACTGCCCGTCGGCACGCTTTACGCCCAGTCTCTTCGACTCGGAGTCACGGCCGTTACGGGTGGAGCCCACGCCCTTTTTATGTGCAAAATATTGAAGTCCGATAGTAAGCATTACTTACACCTCCATGACTATAATGTTGTCGGGATACTCCTCTGCAAGCTGAACAAAATGAAGCATCATGGCCGCCAGAAGCGTCTGGCAAAGCTGATCAATGTCATCGGACAGCCCACCGGGGAGTTTTAAGGAGAGAAAGGCATCCTCCTCGCGTAGACGAACGGGAGCACCAAGACCAAGAACGTCGTTGATGGCGCATTCGATTAGGCGAACCGCGCTGGTTACGGCAGCGCAGAGAATATCTTCTCCAGCATCGGCAAGTCCGCTGTGTCCGCTGACGGTAAAGCCAAGGATGCGGTTGCCTTCAGATTCAAATGTGACAGTCGTCATAGTACCTTAAGCGTTGATCTTGCCGATCTGCACTTTGGTGTAGGGCTGACGATGACCCTGACGGCGACGGTAACCCTTCTTGGGCTTGTACTTGAAGATCATAACCTTCTTACCCCTGCCATTCTTCACTACGGAAGCCTCGACGGTTGCACCTGCAACGGTGGGAGCGCCGATGGTAGCGGTATCGCCCAGGACGGCCAGAACCTTGTCAAACACAATGGCAGCGCCAGCCTCAGCCTCCAGCTTTTCAATGAACAGGGTGTCACCCTCAGCAACTCTGTACTGCTTACCGCCGGTTTCAATGATTGCATGCATGCGTATTGCACCTCTTTCCTTTATTACGGGCTCGCTGTCGGGGGCGGAGACAAACTCACTTAAGACCCATTCAAAGCGGCTCTGAAATTATATCAGTCAAAATTCGATAAGTCAAGTCCAATCCCGCGAAAAATTCAGTTCTTTTGCTAAGTCTCGAAAGGGAGCAATGGATCTTAGCTTACCGAGCGAAAGACATCCCGATTGACGATGAAATACTCCACGCCCGAGTAGACCGTGGTCAATACGATCACCCAGACGCAAAGGTCGGAGAGTAGGGTGGGGATGGGTAATAGCATTAGGCAGATGGCAAGCATGGTGGACGCCGTTTTTACCTTGCCCGACCAGCCAGCGGCAATGACGCGTCCTTGGTCCACTGCAACCAAGCGAAGTCCGGTAACGGAAAATTCCCGCGTAATGACCAACAGAAGTGCCCAAGCCGGCATCATGCCCACTTCCACAAACCAGACCATGGCCGCAGCGGTTAAGAGTTTGTCGGCCAAGGGATCCATGAACTTGCCGAAATCCGTAATTTGGTTATAGTGACGGGCCACGTAACCGTCCACAAAATCGGTGATGCTGGCGACGATAAAAACCACCAGGGCTGCGTAGCGCAGATCGAGATAAAGCAGGACGAGAAAGGCGGGAATCAAGAGAACCCGCAGCATGGTCAGCTTGTTGGCAGTATTCATGCTCACGCCTCCTCTCGGATGGCAATCAGTTCGCCATCCACCGCTTCGGTGACCCGAACCCGATAGAATTCACCGGGGATCAGGTCTTCCTCTCCTTCAATATAGATACAACCATCAATATCCGGCGATTCCGCATAGCTTCTGCCCACATAGCGTCCACTTTCCGGCTCAAATCCCTCGCAAAGGAGCAGGACGCTCTTTCCCACCTGGGCAGCACAGTAAGCATCCACCACGTCCAGCTGAATTTCGGTGAGAAGCTCCAAGCGGCGTCGCTTCACCTCGTCCTCCACCGGATCGGGGAAGGTATAAGCGGCGCTGCCTTCCTCCAAAGAGAAGGGGAAAATGCCGGCACGCTCCAAGCGGTACTCCCGCAGAAAGACGCAGAGCTCCTCAAAATCTTCCTCTGTCTCGCCCGGGAAGCCACAGATTAAACTGGTGCGCAGAACCAGACCCGGAATTTCTCTGCGCAGCTTGGTGAGCAGGGCGCGAATGTCTTCACCAGTTCCCCGGCGGTTCATGGCTTTCAGGATCTTCGTACTGATGTGCTGAATGGGAAGATCCAAATACTTTACGATTTTCTCTTCCTTGGCAATGAGGGCGATGAGGGCATCGTCAATCTCATCGGGGTAGAGATAGTGCAGGCGAATCCAAGCAATGCCCTCCACTTGGCACAGTTCCTGCAGAAGATCCGCCAATCGGCGCCGTCCATAGAGGTCAAGGCCATAGCGCGTGATGTCTTGGGCCACAATGATGAGTTCCTTCATGCCACATTCGGCAAGAGAGCGAGCTTCCTCAAGGATGGCCTCCATGGGTCGGCTGCGGAATTTACCACGAATGGAGGGAATCATACAGTAGGAGCAACGGTTGTCACAACCCTCCGCAATGCGCAAGTAGGCCCAGTGGTCACTGGTGGCGACCACACGATCCGTTTCCGGAACGGCGGCATCGATATCCCCAAAGTGATGGGGACGCTTTCCAGCCTCCGTTTCGGCTATGACCTGGGCGATGCTTTCATATCCACCCGTACCCACAAAGCCGTCCGCTTCGGGGCAAAGGGTCTCAATTTCTTCGCGGTAACGCTGTGCCATACAGCCTGCCACAATCACGCGACCCAGACGACCCTCGCGCTTTAGGGTGCAGAGCCGCTCAATCTCATCCAACGCTTCCTGCTTCGCTTCCTGCAAAAAACCGCAGGTGTTCACCACCGCCAGATCACAGTCCTCTGCTTCTAGGGCAATTTCATGCCCGGCGGCATGGGCTTGCCAGAGCATTTGTTCGCAGTTGACTTGATTTTTGGGACAGCCAAGGGAAATAAAACCGATTTTCATGTATTATACCTCATCATAGTCATCAAGTTCGTCGATTAGCCGGTGACGGCGCAGACCGTCCGAAATATCCGACCAAGAATAGCCGCGCCGCGCGAGGGCATCGGCGGCGCGTTTGATTGCTTTACGGTCATGGCTTTTCAAGTGACGCTCCAAGTAAGCATCAATGCCGGTATCCGGCTCAGGCAGAGTCTCCAGTGCCTCATCCCAAAGAGATTTTGGAATGGCATGCCGGTAGAGCTCCTGGCGTATTTTATAAGGACCATAGCCACGGGCACCATAGCTTCGGACGATCCCCTTGGCCACTTCCAAATCGGACAGCAAGCCGATTCGCTCAGCCCAATCCAGCACGTCCTCGGCGTCTTCCTCCGAAGCCCCCTTCGCCAGCAACTTTTTTTGAAGTTCTCCCCGTGAGTGTGGGCGAAGGCTCAGGATATTGACGGCGCGCTCTCGTAGCTTCGCCCGAGAGGCCATGCAGGTTAAGATTTCTCGCTGTTCGTCCGAAAGCTCCATGCCCACGTGCAGGGCATAGTCCATCATGGCTGCTTCATAGGCACGCAAGGTGCTGCCATCCTCAAGCGTTAGAATCCAGTAGGTCTTTGGCGGTGCAGGCGACGTGATGTGCTCAATCCGCATCCTCAAAATCCTCTGCGGAGACGGTGACTCCGGCACTGGAGTTCTTGGCGCTGGCAGCGGCCGCTGCACGGGCCGGGTTCTTCATCAGCTGCTCGGAGTTCTCGCGAATGGCCGCTTCCAAGTCTGCAGCCATGTCGGGGTTATCCTGAATATACTGCTTGGCGGCATCTCGGCCTTGCCCAAGTCGGGTTTCTCCCATGGAGAACCAAGAGCCGCTCTTTTGCACCAGGTCAAGCTTAATGCCAAGGTCCACCATTTCGCCGACCTTGGAGATGCCTTCTCCGTACATGATATCAAATTCCGCTTCCCGGAAGGGGGGAGCGACTTTGTTCTTGACCACCTTCACACGGGTGCGGTTGCCCAGAATTTCAGAGCCATTCTTGATGGCTTCAATCCGGCGAACGTCCAAGCGCACCGAGGAATAGAACTTCAGGGCACGGCCACCGGTGGTCACCTCGGGGTTTCCATACATCACGCCAACCTTCTCGCGCAGCTGGTTGATGAAAATGACGATGCAGTTGGTCTTAGAAATGGCACCGGCCAGTTTACGAAGCGCCTGGCTCATGAGTCGGGCTAAGACACCAACATGGGAGTCGCCCATATCCCCTTCGATTTCCGCACGGGGAACGAGAGCCGCCACTGAGTCCACGACGACGACATCCAAGGCGCCCGAGCGAACCAGGGCCTCGGTGATTTCCAGACCTTGCTCACCGGTATCGGGTTGAGAAATCAGCATATTGGAAATGTCAACCCCTAAAGCCTGGGCATAGATGGGGTCTAAGGCATGCTCGGCATCGATGAAGGCAACTTCACCGCCGCGCTTTTGGGCTTCTGCCACAATGTGAAGGGCCAGGGTGGTCTTACCCGAGGATTCCGGCCCATAGATTTCAATGATGCGTCCTCGGGGAACGCCGCCGATGCCTAGGGCAAGGTCCAAGGAAAGCGATCCCGTGGGAATTGCCTCGACCACCACGTTTTGGTTGTCTCCCAAACGCATGATAGAGCCTTTGCCATAGGCTTTTTCAATTTGCGCCATGGCGGTTTCCAGTGCCTTTTGCCGGTCCGATGCCGGTGCCGCTGTTGGCACCGTGCTCTTTTTCTTATCTGCCATATCGCTTCCTCCGATGCTTATTCAAGTGGTACGCAGCCCTCTACCACGCGGGGAATCCCTGCAGGATCCAGGTGAATTTGAATGTTTTGATACCCGGCTTCCATCATAATGTCCTTCACGGCATCGGCTTGATGGATGCCCACTTCAAAAAGAAGGGTGCCGCCTAACCGGAGGCTTCCCAGCCACTGGCTTGCCACAGAGCGGTAAAACTCCAGACCGTCCGGGCCTCCGTCCAGGGCAAGGTGCGGCTCAAATTCGCGCACCGAAACATCCAGCGTTTTGATGTCTTCCGTTGGAATGTACGGGGGATTGCAGGCGATGACATCAAAGTCCCAAAGGGTGGAGTCTGGGGGGACTTTGGCATCGCCCTGGAGACAAGCCGCCCGGCCGTTTAACTGATTGCGGCGAATGTTCTGCTTACAGACCTGGATTGCCTCAGGAGACAGTTCCACCAACACCACCCGGGCAGTTTTGACCTGGGAGGCAACCGCAAGGCCGATGGCTCCGCTGCCGGCACAGAGATCCAGAATACGACCACCTTCCCCCGCTGTCTGCATAAGGGCGATGGCCCGCTCTACCAGCACCTCCGTATCGGGACGAGGAATTAAGACATGGGGATTGATGGTGAGGGGGAGGCCGTAAAATTCCCACTCTCCCACCAGGTAGGCCACCGGTTCGCCCTTCAAACGGCGTGCAAGAAAGTCTTGCAGCCGTTCCTGAATAAAATCCGGAGCGTAGAGAGACAGATCCCGAAAGAACTGCTCCCGGGATTTGCCCGAGGCGGCGCAGATGAGTTCACGCGCTTCCAGGGAGGCGGCCTCTACGCCCTCATTTCGAAGGACTTTCCGCAGATCTAAATAGAGGTCATTGTAGGTTGCCGTCATGGTGTCACACCTTTATTTCTGTTTATCATGTTCTTTTACCACGTATCCTGCCCCTTTTCTTCCGGGATGACCAGGTTCAGGGCTGCAATGGCCACCTCAATCATGCTGTCGTCCGGTTCAAAGGTGGTAAAGTTCTGAAGGCGAAGTCCTGGAGCCGTGAGGATACGAGTAATGGAATTGTCATACCGTCCAACGAGACGGTTAATTTCATAGGTAATGGAGACCACCGCCGGAAGGAGAAGAAGATGCACGGCGATGCGAACCAAGGTGTTTGCCGCAATCTCACGGATGGGGGGGAGAGCGAAAATCACACTGGAGACCAAAATGGAGACAATGATTACCACAAAGAGAAAGCTCGTGCCACAGCGGGGATGGTGACGCGGCATGGAACGCACATTCTCCACCGTCAAGGGAAGACCACGTTCGTAGCAGAAGATACACTTGTGTTCCGCGCCGTGATAGGAAAAGGTACGCTTGATATCCGGAAGCTTCGAGCAAAGCCAGAGATAGACCAGAAAAATGGCCACCTTAACCACACCCTCTAAGAGGTTGCGCAGCCAGAGAGGCGCGTCGGGATCAATATATAGTAGTCCACTGGTGAGCAAGGTGGGAAGGAACACAAAGAGTAAAATAGAAAAAAGAATGCCTGCAACCGCGGCAAAGGTGGTCAGGACTTTCATGGCGGTGCCGCCGCCGAAGGTGTGTTCCAGCCAGGTTTCAAACTTGCCTGGGGTTTCCTCTTCCTCGGGATAGAACTCAGCCGACCACATCAGTGCTTTGGTGCCCTTGACGATGGAATCCAGAAAGTTCACGCATCCGCGGAGAAAGGGAAGGCCTAAGATGGGATAGCGCTCGCGGACGAGCCTCAGCTCCTCCGCTTTGGTTTCCAAGTTTCCCTCCTGATTGCGTACCACAATGGCCTGTTTCTGTGGCCCGCGCATCAGGATTCCTTCGATCAGGGCTTGTCCCCCAATGGTGGTTCGAAAGGTGCCGCAAGACTCTGGTGCTGTGCGGACTTGTTCTCGTTCAGTTTGCATGCTGTCTCCTAATAGTATCGAGAAATCGCTTTTGTATTCTATCAAAAGCCTTCGTGAAAAGCAAGGGATTGGAGCAAAAAACTAGAACTTACGTTCCAATTGGAAGGCGGATGGTGACGATACAACCGCCCCCTTCCGCGTTGTCAAGGGTCAGCGTTCCGTTGTGACGGGTGATGATTTCCTCGCAAACCGCCAAGCCGATGCCACTGCCGCGGGCGGTGGAGCTGCCCTTATAGAATTTGTACTTGACGTGGGGAAGCTCTTCCTTGGGAATGCCAGGTCCGTAGTCCCGAATGGTAATGGCAACACAGGAACCTTCGGGGAAGACCGCCGTATCAATCCGCTTTCCGACCCCGCCATGTTTGGCGGCGTTGTCGAGAAGGTTGCAGAAAACTTGGCGAAGACGAGCGGGGTCTCCGGAGAGGTTCGGAAATTCCTCGTCACAGTCGGTATGGCTTAAGGTGATCCCCTCTGCGGCAAAGAGTTCGCGGTAGGTGTACACCGCATCTTCTAACTCGGCTTTGATGTCCATGGGCTCCACCGAAAGGGTAAAGCGGCCATCCTCAATGCGCGAAAACTCCAAGAGCTCTTCCACCATGTTGGTCAAGCGGCGCGCCTCACTGGCGATGATGCCCATACCTTTACGAACGTCCGCCGCATCCCGGGTTTCCCCGTTCATAATGGTTTCAGCCCAACCGTTGATGGCGGTTAGGGGGGTTCGAAGCTCGTGGGACACGGAGGAAATGAATTCAGACTTCATATTCTCTGCTAATTTGATGCTGCGGGACATGTCGTTGATGGCATCGGTCAAGTCCCCGATTTCGTCATCTAGGTTATCGTCGGGTTTTCGCTCCACTTGAATGCCGTAACTGCCGGCTGCAATGCGCTTGGCAATTCCGGTGATCTGCACCACCGGATCCACAATGGAGCGGACAAAATACGCGTTGGCAAAGTAAATGAGCGTCAGAATGGCGGTGGCAATGGCAACGGCAACTCCGCAGTTAAAGATAATCTGCCGATCTGCCACCCGCAAGGAGGTGACGTAGCGCAACATGCCCACCGGTTCATTCCGAAAAATGAGGGGCGAGGAGACGGAGAGAATGCGCTCCCCCGTTTGCGGGTTGCGCCCCATCCAGTATTCAATCTTATTGCTGCTCTGCGCCCAAAGGACATCCTGTGTATTGGCTGGCGAGCCGGCAATGGTCAGACTATAGGAGGAGCTGCTCACGATGCCTGCGTTGCTGACGTATTGCAGTTCAATGTGAGATCCATCGGCAAAGCTTTCTACATAGCTTTTCGCGGCCTTGATGCACTCACTGCGGGTTCCATACATGCTGATGCTGTTGGAATCCACACTGGCCCGGGTTGCTAAGCTGTTTCGCATACTGGAATAGTAATTGCTGGCCGTGACGAAGGTAAATCCCACCACCAGCAGGAGCAGTATCAGCGTTACCATTCCCAAATTATTCAGCATCCAACGACGCTGGATGCCCCTCATATTCCATAAGGCCACGGTGCTCCGATCTCCTTCCCCCATTGCCGGATTTTTCTTAAAATGCCCATTTGTACCCGAATCCCCAGATGGTAGTGATGTAGGTCGGGTTGGTGGCTTCGTCTTCGATTTTTACCCGCAAACGGCGAATGTTCACGTCCACGATCTTCAATTCACCCAGATAGTTTTCCCCCCATACGGTTTGCCAAATCTCCTCACGGGAGAGGGCCTTGCCGGGGTTGTCCATAAAGAGCTTCATGATGGAATACTCCACTTGGGTCAGCTTAATCGGCTCCCCATTCTTCTCTAAGGTGCGCTTGCGGGTGTTCAAAGAGAAGGGGGGCTGATTGATCTCTCCATCGTCTAGGCTTTCACCACCCACACGACGATACAGCGCATCAATGCGTGCGGTCAGCTCGGCCGGAGAGAAAGGCTTAGTCACATAGTCATCCGCTCCCGTCATAAAGCCGGTGACTTTATCCATTTCTTGCGTTCTGGCCGTCAGCATGATAATGCCAACCTTCGAGTTGCTGGCACGGATTCTGCGGCAGACCTCAAAACCGTCCATATCCGGCAGCATAATGTCTAAAATGGCCACGCGAATGTCCTGGTTGCGGCGCAGTTGCTCCAGGGCTTCCTCGCCACTGGCAGCCTCAATGGTTTCGTATCCGGCGCGTTTCAAATTGATGACCACAAAGCTTCTGATGTTATCTTCATCTTCTAGAACCAGTACTTTTTTCATTGTCTGATCACTCCTTGATTGGCGTCATTTTTAGGTTATATGGTGTGGAACAACTCGATGAGTTTGGTTTGGTCAATGCCGCAGTTCCACGAACTGTCTAAAAATTCGGCGGCATAGATGGTGTCCGAGTCTGCCCAGAGGGTAAAGCGCTGATTCTGTGCGGCATTGTTATCCCGATTATTGCCCGTAAGCCGATAGATGGTGAGGAAAGGAACGGGGGGAACCTGGGGGTTTCCCTTCCAATAGGAAAAGACCACGGCGCGCTCCCCGCTTGAGGTCTGCTCTTGACGACTGAGGGTAATTTGCCCAATCCAAGCCTCGGGAAGCTCTAAATACCAACGGTCGCTGTTGTTATGGTACGTCGAAAGGACGGCCTTTTGCGTTCCGTTTGTGGCAAACTGCATCCACGTAATCTGCCAAAAGTTTTCAGAGCCTGTCCCGTTGTAGGTTGGGATGCTTCTGGTAATGGGAATTTCCGTAATCCCATCCTTGTTAATATCAATGGGAGAAACGCCGGTATGCTGACGTAGGGTGCGGCTGCTGATCCTTGTATTCTCATCCAAGGTAAGGTTGCGCAGTCCGGTTTCACTCAGATAAAAAATATCTGTAATGTATTTGTTCCCTGCATACTCTGAGGTTACCATTAAACTAGGGATTTTCTCGGCTAGGAAGCCCGTCTCCCAAAGTTGGAGTGCAATCAGTCCATCCGAAAGTGGTGCAGAGGAGTGGAACTCCATGGCTCCCCCCACACCGGTGTACAGTTCCACGCGGTTTCCAACGGGGTCAGAGCTTTCCAACTGAATCAGCAACAGCTCCGCACGCTCATCGCCGTTGAGATCGGTGGCGACATAACGGGTATACCCACTGCGCATGAGTTCCGCAACCTGATTTTGGCGCACGCTATAGGCAACCAAGGTATGGACGGTGGGGGTCACTTGCCAGCTGACGATAATCTCCTGCTCCGGGCCTTCCACCAAATTTTTATACTCAATGCTTTCAATGTCGGTTCCGGCGCCTTCAATTTGTGCAAACAAGGCATAGTTACCCTGTTCATCTTGCTTTAAGATGGCAATTTTTAAGGGCCATTCCGTGGAGCTATCCCGATAAAAGGCCAGCGCCTCTTGCGTTCCGTCACGATCTAAGTCCACCAATTGAAGGGTTTGTGTGTTGCTGCCACTGACCGGTGAAATTCCGGTGGCATTTCCGATGATAGACTGCACCTTGGCTTGCAGTTTTTGATTGCTTTCTGAGGTGCGCGGAATGTCAAACAGCTCGTCCGTTCCGCGGAACATGCAGCCACTCAGGCAAAACAAAAGACCTGCCAGCAAGATCACCCATATTCCTTTTGCCTTCATGCTGCAGCTCCTTTCCAAAGCAGTAAAATGTAAAATCGCTTAGCTCTAATGATAGCACACTATTCCCAGTTTTCCTACGGTTTTTTTGAAAAATTAGCGCCCACTTTTTCGTTGCTTGGGAAGACAGAGATCGAAGAAAAAATTGCATTTTTCAAAATCCAGGCTTGATTCTTCGGCTGTGCCTGTGCTATAATGGCAAAGCAACAAATGCATACATGCCGGCATGATGGAATGGCAGACGTGACGGACTCAAAATCCGTTGTCCGCGAGGACGTGTGGGTTCAAGTCCCACTGCCGGCACCAAGATTATGAAAGCTGTCGAATGAAAGTTCGGCAGCTTTTGTCATACAGAGAAACCTTTGCCAAGAGGAGTGCCAATATGAAGTTTAAAAGAAAACAAAGTTTCTATCATGATAAATAGTTTGAACTTGCTGAACCACAGTGTTATGTAAAAAATCGAACATAGCTGGTATGTTTTTGCTTGGAAGCGGAGATTCTTAATGGTATAATATCGAGCAGAGCCAGTGCGTGTATCCACTAAGATTGCGGTAGGAGGTCAATAACCATGAAGTTGAATTGGGTTACCTTGAAAGTCAGCCAGTTGGAACAGAGCCTAGCATTCTATACAGGACTATTGAATCTGGAAGTTGCGGAACGGTTTGGAAACGATCAGCACCAAATTGTGATGCTCGGGCAAGCAGATCAGGCCAAGATCGAGTTAATCTGGGAGGCCGGAGAGCAGGTCGAGGCAGGCGGAGCCGGCGTTTCCATTGGATTGGAAGCGGATGACTTCGACGGCATGCTGGCTACCATGAAAGAGAAAGGCATGGAGGTGGTTGGCCCCATTGCTCCCACCCCAAAGATTCGATTTTTCTTTATCAAAGATCCGGACGGCTATACCATTCAACTGGTCGAGCAAGCATAAGATCCACATTATATTAAAATACAAAAGCAGCCGCATTGTTTGCGGCTGCTTTTTCGTTAGGCGAAGGGGAATCTATTAGAAGGTACGCAGGAGGTTTACCATTTCAATGGCACCCATGGCACAATCGAAGCCCTTGTTGCCCGCCTTGGTTCCGGCACGCTCAATGGCCTGCTCAATGGTTTCCGTTGTGAGAACCCCGAACATAACGGGGAGCCCAGTGGAGAGGGAGACATGGGCAATGCCCTTAGATACCTCACTGCAAACGTAATCGTAGTGGGTGGTGCTTCCGCGAATCACCGCGCCCAAGCAGATGATGGCATCATAGTTTCCGCTCTGTGCCAGCTTCGAGGCGGCCAAGGGAATTTCAAAGGCACCGGGCACCCAGGCCAGATCAATTTGATCGTCGGAGACCTCGTGGCGACGGAGTGCATCCAGGGCACCGTCAATTAGCTTAGAGGTAATGAATTCATTGAAGCGAGCGGCCACAATGCCAATGCGAAGGTTGTGTGAGACCAAGTTTCCTTCCAGTACGTTCATGTTACATTTCTCCTTTATTTCCTTATACAATGTTTAAGATATGGCCCATCTTTTGCTGCTTCGTCTTGAGATAAAACAGGTCATGTGCGGTGGCAGGCATTTCGATGGGGACGCGAGCGGCAATGTCCATGCCGAAGTCGGAGAGCTGATAGACCTTGTCGGGGTTATTGGTGAGAAGTCGCAGCGTCTTGGCTCCGAGATCCCGCAGGATTTGTGCTCCAATGTAGTACTCTCGCAGATCCGGAGCAAACCCGAGGGCTAAGTTTGCCTCCATAGTATCCATTCCTTCATCCTGTAAGGCATAGGCACGGAGCTTATTCACAAGACCAATCCCGCGGCCTTCCTGTCGCATGTAGAGGAGGATGCCACGGCCTTCCGCCTCAATTTGAGCCATGGCTGCCGCCAATTGTTCCCCACAGTCGCAACGCTGGGAACCAAAGGCATCGCCGGTCAAGCACTCGGAGTGGACGCGGCAAAGCAGGTTTTCTCCGTCGCCAATGTCTCCCTTGACCAAGGCAATGTGGTGTTCGCCGTTGAGTTTATTGATGTAGGCATAGGTTTTAAAGTCGCCATACGCGGTGGGCATCTTGGTTACCGCCACTTGTTCCACCAAGCGTTCATTCTTCTTGCGGTACTCCTGTAATGCCTTGATGGTGATAAACTTCAGGTTCCACTTCTCGGCCAGCTCAATGAGTTCAGGGGTCCGCATCATGGTTCCGTCCTCACGCATGATTTCACAGCAGAGACCACACTCAGCTAAGCCGGATAGACGCATAAGGTCTACCGTTGCTTCGGTGTGTCCATTGCGCTCTAGAACGCCGTTTTTCTTGGCCATCAGAGGAAACATGTGACCCGGGCGGCGGAAGTCTTCTGGTTTGGCATTGGGATCCACACAAGCACGTGCGGTGAGGCCACGCTCTTCGGCAGAGATGCCTGTGGTGGTGTCCACATGGTCGATGGATACGGTAAAGGCTGTTTCATGATTGTCGGTATTGTAGGTGACCATCTGGGGAAAGCGCAAGTGGCTGCACAGTTCGATGCTCATGGGCATACAAATGAGCCCTTTGCCATGGATGGCCATGAAGTTGACGTTTTCTGTGGTGGCAAACTCGGCCGCGCAGATGAAGTCGCCCTCATTCTCCCGCTCTTCGTCGTCCGTAACCAAAATGATCTTACCGGCGCGCAGATCTTCCAGTGCTTCTTCAATGGTGTTAAACTGAAACATAGGTATCCTCCTTAGTATCCGAATTTCGTAAGAAATTCGCGGTTTATGCCGCCTTGAGGCCCTTGGCCTCCCAGCAGCTTTTCTACATACTTTCCAATGCAATCCGTTTCCAGATTCACACGGTCGCCCACCCGGCGCTGGGATAAGGTGGTCATTTGGGCGGTGTGTGGAATCACAGAAACCGAAAAGTCAGAGCCACTCACCCGAGCCACCGTGAGGCTGATGCCGTCGATGGTAATGGAGCCTTTCTCCACGATGTAGCGCAGGAGCCCGCTCTCGGTGCGAATGGTGTACCAGATGGCGTTATCATCCTTCGAGATGGCGGAGATGACGCCCGTTCCGTCTATGTGACCGGATACAATGTGCCCGCCAAAGCGTCCGTTTGCGGCCATGGCTCGCTCTAAGTTCACCCCACTGCCCGCCTGCAAACGACCTAGGATGGAACGGTTGAGGGTTTCGTGCATCACGTCGGCGGTAAACTGTGACTTGGTAAAACTGGTGACCGTCAGGCAAACACCACAGACCGCAATGCTGTCACCCAAGTGCACGTCCTCTAGGATGTGCTTTGCCTCAATGGTTAAGACGGCACTCTTGGCCCCTGGGCGAACCGAGGCAACGCGTCCGATTTCTTCTATGATTCCGGTGAACATGGCAGCACCTCACTTTCCAGCAATAGATCCCTTCCCAAGGGCATGATGCGGGGGGAAGAGAGGGGGAAGGCCCGGTCCGGGAGAGGAACCCCTATGCCCCCGATGGGGCTTTTGGCTGTGGCACCTCCAAACAGCTTGGGAGCCAGGTAACACTGTACCTTCTGCACCAAACCGTGTTGCAGAAAGGACCAGTTCAGCGTGGCACCACCCTCCACCAGTAAACTGTCCACTTGCCGCTGCCCCAAGGCAGAAAGCAGCGCTTTCAAATCCAAATGCCCGTCCTCAGCACAGGGGAGAGAGAGAATCTCACAGCCAGAGGCACGATATGGAGCCAGCGTTTCTTCGTCGGCACAGCAGGTGGCCAGGAGGGTGGGAACCTCTTTGGCGGTGCGAACCAGTTGCGCGTGCAGTGGAGTGCGAAGCTGGCTGTCACACACAATGCGTAGAGGGTTTCGCCCGTTGGGGATGCGGCAGGTCAGTTGTGGGTCATCTGCAAGAACCGTACCCACACCCACCAAAATGCCTCGATAGCGGTGTCGATCCTCGTGTACCCGTCTTCGGGCTTCTTCTCCAGTGATCCACTGGGAGGCACCGGTGGTGGTGGCAATTTTCCCGTCCATGGTCATGGCGTACTTCAGCACCACAAAGGGCTTCTTGGTGCGGATGTAGTGAAAAAAGACCTGGTTGAGTTCCTCACATTCCTTGGTCAAAACCGCTTCACAAACCGCAAGCCCAGCCCCTTGTAAGATCGCAAGGCCTTTTCCCGCAACCAAGGGATTGGGATCCCGTGAGCCAACCACCACACGGGATAGCCCCGCTTCCAAAATCGCCTCCGTGCAGGGGGGCGTTCTGCCGTAATGACAGCACGGCTCCAGTGTGACGTAGATGGTAGCCCCCCGCGGATCGGTGCGGCAGTTTGCCAAGGCATTGCGCTCTGCATGGGCCTCGCCACAACGGGCGTGAAACCCTTCCCCAATGACCTGTCCGTCTTTTACGATGACCGCACCCACCAGAGGGTTCGGGTTAACCCAACCAACTCCTTGCTGCGCCAAACGGATTGCCTGCTGCATATATTGCTCGTCTTGCAAAAGTAGCACCTCCAAACAAAAAATGCCTTGAACCAAGGTTCAAGGCAATGAAAGGAAACGCCAAGCGTATCTGCGTGTCATGTTTGCTCTGCGTGATTTCCCCCATCGAAATGAGGAAATGGACGCAATCATTCTGTCAAACGACAAAATAAAGCTCCGGAAGGCAAAACTGCGTTCCAGAGCATAGCAAAAATACACGCAGGTATCCTGCGCAATTTCACATCTTCTTCCATCCAGACTGTTACTGTCGGCTTCGGAGTTACACCGAATCATGCCTTGCGGCTCGTGGGCTTTACCACCGGTAGGGACTTGCACCCTGCCCTGAAGACTTTATTTAATTTACGACGGCATCATACCATGTCTAGTTTTGTTTGTCAAGCATGAACTATGTGGAAAAAGAGGAGAAACGGGGCAAATTCGAGAAGAATTTCCCCCGTTTCAAGCAAGAACCTTAGTGGATGGCATCCCATTCGCGCAGATCACGCTTTTTGATCTTGCCACTGATGGTCTTTGGCATTTCCTCCACAAAATCAATGTGACGAATCCACTTGTACTCCGAGGAGTGTTCGTTGCAGAACACCTTGATTTCCTTTTTGAGCTCCGAGGAAGCTTCAAAACCCGGGGCCAGGTGGACAAAGGCCTTGATGGCCTGACCGCGCAAGGGATCCGGGATGCCAATGACGGAACACTCCAACACGGCAGGGTGCTCCATTAACACATTTTCAATTTCAAAGGGACCGACACGATAGCCGCCGGTTTTGATAATATCATCGCTGCGTCCGTTGAACCAGTAATAACCATCGGCATCACGCCAAGCAGTATCCCCGGTGTGGTAGACTCCGCCCCGCCATGCGTTTTGGTAGAGCTCTTCGTTCCCACAATAGGCGCAAAAAATGCCCACCGGACGACGGCCGTTTGCGTCGGGAAGTATGACAATTTCGCCCACTTCGCCCTCCGGAGTCTCCGAACCATCTGGGTTTTGGAGTGCCACGCGGTAAAGGGGGGTTGGTTTCCCCATAGAGCCGGGACGAGGGGCAACCCAAGGCAGGTGGGCAATGAGGGGGGTGGTTTCGGTTTGGCCATAGCCTTCCTGAATGGACAGTCCGGTGACCTCACGGAAGCGGGTATACACTTCTGGATTCAGTGCCTCCCCTGCCGTGGTCACATGCTGAAGACTGGGCATGGAGGAAAGGCCGGTTTTAATTAAGTAGCGATAGATCGTGGGGGGAGCACAGAAGGTGGTAACCCCATATCGTTGGATGACTTGGATGAGCTGTCGAGGGTCAAAGCTGTCAAAGTCATAGACCATGACGGCGCTTCCAACCAGCCACTGTCCGTAGAGCTTTCCCCAAGAGGACTTGGCCCAGCCGCTCTCAGCTACAGTAAAGTGAAGGCCACCGTCGATTGCCTGATGCCAGTACTTGGCGGTCACGATGTGAGCCAAGGGGTAACTGTGGTCGTGAATGACGCCCTTGGGCTGTCCGGTCGTACCGGAGGTGAAGTACGTGAGCAGTGGGTCGGTGACCGCAGTATCCACACGGGAAAGCAGCGGGGAAGCCACATCCAGCTCGGCGCTGAGATTCACACAGCCGGGAATGTTCTCCCGGATGGTGAACACGGTTCGGAGAGCACTGGTTTCTTTGGCCTCTAAAAAGCGTTGGGGGGCCTCTTCCTCGTTGGTGCAAATGGCGGCCGAAATGTTGCCTGCCGCCACGCGGTAAACCAGGTCAGAGACGGTAAGCATATGGGTGACGGGAGCCATGACAGCGCCAAGCTTATGCAGCGCCAGAGCCACGAACCAGTATTCGTAGTGCCGCTTTAGCATAACCAGCACCGTGTCACCTTTGGAAATGCCATGAGCCCGCAAGGCGTTTGCTGCCTGATTGGAAAGGCGGCGAAGATCCGAAAAGGTAAACGTGCGCTCGAGGCCTTGGGCATTGCACCAGACCAGAGCGGTCTGGTTTGGTGCCTGCTCGGCCATGGCATCCACCACATCGTAGGCAAAGTTAAAGTTCGTGGGGTAGGTAAGGGAAAAGTCCGTTAGGTTCCCTTGGGCATCAAAGGATTCCTGGCAAAAGGAACGATACATATTCATGGAGCCTCCTTTTCAAACGGAGAGGAGATGGCGCCAAACTTGCGAAAGCGTGCGTAGCGACGAGAGAGGAGCTCTTCCGTGTCCAGAGCGCAAAGCTTCGAGATCATGTCGTTTAATTCCACGCTAAGCTGACGATAAAACGGTGGGGTTCCCAATCCGGTTTCGGGAAGCACACGCTCGGCAATGCCAAAGTTTTGTGCGTCCTGCGCGGTCAATTTTAAGCATTCCGCCGCGTCGGCAGCTCGGCCAGCATCCTTCCACAGAATGCTGGCACAGCCCTCAGGCGAAATCACGGAATAGATGGAGTTCTCCAGCATCCAGACTTCATCCGCCATGGCAAGGGCCAAGGCGCCACCACTTCCGCCTTCTCCGATCAAAAGAGAAAGGATGGGGGTCTTCAAATCGCTCATTTCAAACAGGTTCTGGGCAATCGCCTGCCCCTGTCCTCGCTCCTCGGCACCTATGCCACAGAAGGCGCCTGAGGTGTCCACCAGGCAGAGAACCGGTCGCCCAAATTTCTCGGCTTGGCGCATCAGACGAAGCGCCTTGCGGTAGCCTTCGGGATTGGGGGCGCCAAAGTTGCGGAAAATGCGCTCCTTTGCCGTCCGCCCTTTTTCGATGGCAATGACCGTAATGGGACGGCCGCTCAGGGTAGCAATGCCGCCGATGATCGCGGGGTCATCCGCAAAGGCACGGTCGCCGTGCAGCTCAAAAAAATCGGGGAAGAGGGCAGAAAGATAAGCTTGCGCGGTGGGGCGGTTGTTGGCTCGGGCCAACTTCACACGGTCGTAGGCAGTGTTACTCATCGTACGCCCCCTTTCTGATGCATGGCAAGTAAACGAGCCAAGATGGCACGCTGTTCGTTGCGTGGGACAATGGCATCCACAAAGCCATGCGCCTGCAAAAACTCTGCGGTTTGAAAGCCGGGAGGAAGTTTTTTGCGCACGGTTTGCTCAATGACACGGGCACCGGCAAAGCCGGCGGTGGCACCGGGTTCCGCAAAAATCATGTCACCCTCCATGGCAAAGCTTGCCATAACACCGCCCGTGGTGGGGTCGGTCAGCACCGTGAGGTAAAACAGTCCGGCCTGGCTGTGTCGGCGGACAGCCGCACTGGTTTTGGCCATTTGCATGAGGGATAGCATACCCTCCTGCATGCGGGCACCACCGGACACCGTGTACCCCACAACGGGAAGGGATAGCTCGGTTGCCAGCTCAAAGGTGCGGGTAATCTTTTCGCCCACCGCCGTTCCCATGCTACCCATCATGAAGTAAGGATCCATGACAAAGATGCAGCAAGGGGCGCCACCAATGGTCACTTGTCCGCAAAGGACGCCTTCCTCGCTGCCGGAAAGACTCTGGGTGGCCGACAGCTTTTTCTGGTACCCAGGAAAGCTCAGGGGATCGCCTCCCAGAAGCCCATCAAACTCCGGGATAAAGGAGCCATGGTCGGCTAAGAGGGCCAGCCGCTGCGCAGCCCGGATGCGAAAATGATAGCCGCAGGAGCAGGTGTTGGCGTCGTTCCAGAGCTGGCTCAGTGGAATCTGGCGGTGGCAGTTGGGGCACTGTTCGGACAGCTCTGCGTCGTCGGCACCCGGCTTTGCCGGGATGGAATTGCGCCCACCCTGCTCAAGAGGGTTTTTGGGACGGTGTAAAAATTGAAAGGATGGCATAATGATTCACCTCACTGCGAGAAAAAATCCAGACTGTAAGATCCGGTTTGAAAACGAGTATCTTCGATAATATCCAATTGTTCCTCAATGTTGTTGGGAACGCCTTCGATGACCAGCTCACAGAGTGCCGCGCGCAATTTACGCAAGGCCTCTTCTCGGGTGCTGGCATACACAATGAGCTTTCCGAGGAGTGGGTCATAGGCCGGGGAAATGACGGAACCCACCGCAAGGTAGGTATCAAAGCGGACAAAGGGCCCACCGGGAATGTGCAGAAAACTGACCTTTCCGGGAGCTCTCGCATTGATGCGGCACTCGATGGAGGAACCGTCCAGGCGTACATCCTCTTGCTTGAAGTTCAAGGGAATGCCGGCGGCAATGCGAATCTGCCACTTAACCAAGTCTAAGCCAATCATGGCTTCCGTAACACCGTGTTCCACCTGAAGACGCACGTTCATTTCCATGAAGTAGTAGTGCCCAGAGGCATCCAGCAAGAACTCCAAGGTTCCAAGATTTTGGTAGCCAATTTCTTTCACGGAGGACGTGATGCGGCGCACCATTTCTTCCCGCAAGGCCGGGCTAACGGCAGGGGAGGGGGATTCCTCGGTCAACTTTTGGTGGTTCCGTTGCACCGAGCAGTCGCGCTCACCCAGGCAAAGCACCTCGCCGTATTCGTCCGCAATGATCTGCATCTCGATGTGGCGGGCCGGGTGAATATATTTTTCCAGATAGACGGCACCGTCCCCAAAGGCAGCCTTGCCCTCGGAGGTAGCCGATAGAAAAGCCAGTTCCATTTCTTCCGCGCGGGTGACCAAACGGATTCCACGTCCACCGCCGCCGGAGCGAGCTTTGATCATGACCGGGTAACCAATCTCCTCTGCCGCATCCAGGGCATCCTGCACGGAGGGCAGAATTTCCGTTCCCGGGATTACGGGAAGACCTGCTTTTGCAAAGAGTGTTTTCAAACGCTCCTTGTCACCGAGGCGCTCCATGCTTTCGGCCGAGGGGCCAATGAAGGCGATGCCATGGCGCAAGCAGGAGGCGGCAAAGTGTGCGTTTTCAGATAAAAACCCATAGCCAGGGTGAATGGCCTGGGCACCCGATAGCAGGGCGGCGCTTAAAATTCGGTCTTCGTTGAGATAACTATCCTGCGGCGATGTCTCGCCAATGCAGTAACTTTGATCGGCCAGGGCAACGTGGAGGGATTCCGCATCGGCTTTGGAGTAAACGGCAACGGTGGAGATGCCCATTTCCTTGCAGCTACGGATGATACGAACCGCCACTTCACCCCGGTTGGCAATTAAAATTTTAGAAAACACAGGCTTACACCTCAGTCAGGGCAAAGGAAAAGCTTGCTTCCACGCAGAGTTTACCGTCCACAAATCCCTTTCCCTCGGCAAAGTAAAATGGTGGTTTCGAGCGGGTCAGCTTGCATTCGGTTTCAAAGGTATCCCCGGGACGAACGCTGTTGCGAAAGCGAACCTTGTCAAGACCCGTGAACAGGGGCAGCTCGTTCCCGCTCATCTTTTCGGAAAGGAGAACGCAAACCGACTGGGCCAGCATTTCGCAAAGCATGACGCCGGGCACCACAGGGTTTCCCGGAAAGTGCCCCTTGAGAAACCACTCGTCCCCGCGGATCTTCACGATGCCGTGAGCCACGCCATCCTCACAAGTCGCCTCATCGATGAGAAGCATATTGTCACGGTGTGGCAAAATGGCCTTCAATTCCTCTTGCTTCATGCTTCCTCCTTGCGGATGCGGAAGAGGGGGTGACCATAGTCCACCACCTGCTGATTTCCCACGCAAATCTCTGTAATGATGCCGTCGTAGTCGGAAGTAATTTCGTTCATGAGTTTCATCGACTCGATGATGCAAATCACATCGCCACGGTGCACTTTATCGCCCACGGTGACAAAGGCCTCCTGGTTTTCCGCGGGAGAAGCGTAAAAGACGCCAACCATGGGAGAGGAAATGCTGATAGTGCCATCCTCCACGGCAGCAGTAGCTTCCACCGCGGGCGCTGCAGCCATGACTGGTACTGCGGCAGAAGGAGCGTTCTTTGAGCTGCGCTCTAAGCGCAGGGTGGTGCCGTTTTCGCAAAGCTCAAGCCCGGTCAAATCCAAATCGTGCATGAGCTGCGCATATTTTCGAATATTCTTTTCTTCCATATTGAATCCCTTTACATCAGAGTTTGCGGAATGCCAGGCAGGCATTGTGTCCGCCAAAGCCCAGAGAATTGGAAAGAGCCATGTCTACCACGGCGGGACGTGCCGTCAGCGGAACGTAGTCCAGATCGCAAGCGGGATCGGGAGTGGTAAGACCTACAGTGGGGGGGAGGACTCCTTCCTGCAGGGCAAGGAGGCAGGCAATCGCTTCCGCCGCACCGGCGGCACCTAACATGTGTCCGGTCATAGACTTTGTGGAGCTGACCGGAGTCTGTTTGGCAAGTTCTTCTCCAAGCAAGGTCTTAATGGCGGTGGTCTCCATCACATCATTGAGGGGAGTTCCGGTGCCGTGAGCGTTGATATACAGCTTGGTTTCAGAGGTGTATCCCGCTTCGGTCAGTGCCTGACGCATGGCGTTTACGGCACCAATGCCCTCGGGATGAGGAGCCGTAATGTGATGGGCATCGCAGGTAGAGCCGTAGCCACACAGCTCACCATAAATGGTTGCGCCACGAGAAAGGGCGTGCTCATACTCTTCCAATACCAGAGCCGCCGCACCTTCGCCAATGATGAAACCGCCACGGCGAGAATCAAAGGGAAGGGACGCTTCGTCGGGGTTTTGTGCAATGGAGAGCGCCTGCATGTTGATGAATCCTGCCACACCGGGCTCGGAAATGGAGGCCTCGGTGCCACCGGCAATGATGGCATCACAGTAGCCATGACGGATGGCACGAAGGGCTTCTCCCATGGCATTGGAGCCGGATGCACACGCGGTAACGGCAGGCAGAGCCGGGCCCTGACAGTTGAAGCGAATGGCAATCATCCCGGCTGCCATGTTGGCAATCATCATGGGAATGAAGTACGGAGACACGCGGCGGGGCCCTTTCGAGCGCAGCTTATCCATTTCGGCTGTGAAGGTCTGAATGCCGCCAATGCCGGTGCCAAAATACACACCGACCCGCTCGGGAGGTAGGCTTCCTAAAAAGCCGCTATGCTCCACAGCCTGGGTTGCTGCCGCAAGGGCAAAATGTGCATTGGGGTCAGAACGGAGCATATCTCCATTGTCCATGTAGTCACGGGGGTTAAAGTTCTTGACCTCCGCGGCCAGGGAAGCCTTATAGTCCGTGGTATCAAAGCGGGTGATGGGGCCGATGCCGTGCTGTCCCGCAAACAGGGAGGTCTTAAATTGGGCAAGGTCATTTCCGATGGGGCTGACAATGCCCATACCGGTGACGACAACTCTTCGATTCATAGGAATGGTTCCTTTCCTTTGGTTAAGCATTGGGCGAGTGTCAAGGGGAAACGCTGCGTGGCGGCATTACATGGCAAGGCCACCGTCGACACGCAAGACTTCGCCGGTGATGTAGGATGCTGCCTCGGAAGCTAAAAACGCAGCGGCGTTTGCCACATCGTCCGGGCTACCTAAACGAGCAAGGGGAATGGAAGTGGCTAAGGCGTTTTCGGAGTCCAGATTCTCGGTCATTTCCGTCTGGATGAAACCCGGAGCAATGGCATTGCAGCGAATGTTGCGCGCAGCCAGCTCACGGGCTACCGACTTCGTCAGGCCAACAAGGCCCGCCTTGGAGGCAGAATAGTTTGCCTGCCCAGCGTTGCCCATCAGGCCGGAGACGGAGGTAATATTGATGATCGCGCCGCGTTTGGCTCGAATAAACAGTGGAGTAAGGTGGCGAATCATATGGAAGGCACCCTTTAAGTTGGTGTCTAGGACGGCATCAAACGCATCTTCCTGCATGGTTGCAATGAGGCCGTCCCGGGTGATGCCTGCGTTGTTAACCAGGATGTCGACTTTGGAAAAATCGGCCTTCACCTTAGCAACCGTTTCCTTGCAAGCGGCAAAGTTGGATACATCGCAGCGATAGACTTCTGCACGGACTCCCAAAGCACGACATTCCTGGGCGACGGCCTCGGCGGCGGCATCGCTGGAGGCATACAAAAGGGCGAGATCCGCACCTTCCTTGGCAAACTTCAAAGCAATGGCTCGCCCGATCCCTCGGGACGCGCCGGTGATGAGGGCAACTTGCTGTTTTAACATGAGCGAAACTCCTTTACCGCTGTGCTGACATCCTCGCCGGTTCCGATGCAGAAGCAACGAGCCGTGGCATCAATCTTTCGAATGAGGCCGGAGAGGACATTGCCGGGGCCGACTTCGAAAAAGGTATCCACCCCGTCGGCAAGCAGATTGCGAACAATGGTTTCCCAGCGCACGGGGTTTTCAATTTGACGAGCCAGGAGGGTACAAATGTCCTCGCCGTAAGGCTCGCCCGTGTAGTTGGAATAGATGGGAATGGAGGGTGCGGCGAAGGAATAGTTCTCTAAGAGTGCCCCAAACTGCCGGGCTGCCTCCGACATAAAGACGGAGTGGAACCCGCCGCGCACCTTCAGTGGGAGCGCACGACCGCCTGCAGCCTTGACCGCGGCAGAGAAGGGTTCCAACTGCTCCCGCAGACAGGCAATGGTAATTTGCCCAGGGCAATTAAAGTTCACCGGATAGACCTGTGAAAACTGAGCACACAAGTCTTCCACCGTTTTGGTGTCCAATTTCACCACCGCAGCCATGGCCGTGTCGGCACGTTCCGCATCGGCCTGCATCAGTTCCCCGCGGCGTGACACCAGGGCAAAGCCGTCAGAGAGGGAAAGAGCACCGGAAAAACAGAGTGCCGCCACCTCGCCCAGCGAAAAGCCCGCAACCAGGTCAGGCGAAATTCCGGCATCTTGGAGGGCAGCGGCAGCAGCAAGCTCGCAAGCAAATAGGCAGGGTTGTGTGTTCCGGGTCTCGGCCAAGTCCTCGGCGGTACCGTGGAAGCAGAGATCCAGAAGCCCGGGGCGCAAGGATTCGAGCGTATCCATCAGGGCTTTGCTTGCAGGATTGGTCTGGTATAAGTGTTGGCCCATCCCAGGCTGCTGAGCCCCTTGCCCGGGGAACACAAAGGCTACTTTACCCATGCGGATGCTCCTTTCAAGAGAGGTTCGGCTTGCTCACACAGTTCACGAACAATGTCAGCGGCAGGCTGTGCGCGATTGACCATACCGGCAACCTGTCCGGCCAGGAAGCAACCATTCTGCAAATCGCCATCCCGGGCAGCAAGAGCCAGCTTGCCCACGCCCATTTCTTCTAAGGCTTCATCCGAAATATCGGAGTATTCGGCCTGGAAGAGGCTGCGGGAAAGGGGGGTTTTCAGACTGCGCACAGGGTGACCAAGGCGTTTTCCTGTTGTAATTGTTGCCAGGTCATTGGCTTTTAAGATTTTTTCTTTATAGTTGGGGTGGATGTTGCATTCCTCTGCCACTAAAAAGCGGGTTCCCACTTGTACTCCACAAGCGCCCAGCATCAAGGCAGCGGCTACACCGCGTCCATCGGCAATGCCACCGGCGGCAAGAACGGGGAGGTCGGTTACGTCGCAGACTTGGGGAACCAACACCATGGTAGACAGCTCACCAATGTGACCGCCGCTTTCGCCACCTTCGGCGATTAAAGCGTCGGCACCAAGGCGGGTCATTAACTTCGCCATGGCCACCGAAGGGACCACAGGAATGACCCGAATGCCAGCATCTTTCCAATCTTTCATATACTTGGACGGATTTCCGGCTCCTGTTGTCACCACCGCCACCTTCTCTTCCACAACCACCTTTGCCACTTCGTCGGCAAAGGGACTCAGAAGCATGATGTTCACCCCAAACGGCTGTTTGGTGAGGGAAGCAGCAATCTGAATCTGTTCTCTTACATAAGCTCCGGGAGCATTTCCGGCGGCAATAATGCCAAGGCCGCCGCCGTTTGAGACAGCAGCGGCCAGATGTCCGTCTGAAATCCATGCCATGCCGCCTTGAAAGACCGGGTATGTAATCCCCAAAAGCTCACAAAGCTTTGACTTGATCATGGCTTACTCCTGGCACTTTGCTTCCACAAAGCGAACCAGATCACCAACGGTTTCTACCTTTTGATCCAGCTCGATCTCACGACCGATGGTGTCTTCCAGATTCATCAGAAGTTCAACCGTGTCGAGAGAGTCGATACCAAGCGCCTGGAATGTGGTATCCATTGTAATTTCGGAAACATCGCAGTCATTGTGCTCTGCGATCAGCTTAGCAATTGCTTCATAAACCATGGAAAATACCTCCAAAAATGAGTGAATTCATATACAAAATTAAGCGGCAGGTTATCACTGATAACCTGCCGCCATTATAAACAGCACGTAGAGCTTTGTCAATAGTTGTTTTTTGCCGAAGCTTAGGGTAAATCAAATTCGCGAATGATGGCTCGGCGGACATATTCAATGTTTTCCTCCGTATACTCCATTTCGTTGTTGTCAAACATGAGAGCGGCGCCATAAATCAGAGAGCGGATGACATAGAGCTTAAAGTTCATGACTTCTTTTGGAATCTTAGCAATCTCACAGTACCGATAGACCAAGGTTCGTGAGGTGTTGGTCAGTCGCAGGCGTAGAGCCTTGTACTGCTGATCAAGATCGGGGTTTTTCAGCATAATAATCGACCGGAAGTGCGAATTTTCGACTAAAAACTCCACATATCGAATGGAAATTTCCACAAGCTGCTGCCGCAAGTCGTCCGGATACCTTGCGATGACTGCGGGGATGTAGGACTCCCACTCATCAATCACATGCTCAATGATGCTCGCAATGAATTGCGTCTTGTCTTCGAAATGTTTATAGGGTGCGGCACAGGAAAGGCCACAGGCAGTGGCTACTCTGCGGACGGAAAAGTCTTGGATCCCATGCTGGTTCAGCTCCGAAAGGCCATGTTGGATTAGTTTTTCTCGCACGTTCAGGTTGGATTCTGTCGCCATGTGTCATCGCCTCCTCCTCGGTGTGTTGCATTTTTTTGTCTTTTATGCCATGATGTAAGCAAGTAAGAGCATCATAGCATCAAAGTTCCCAAATAAAAAGACAAAATAATATGAAATCGGGAAAAGTGTTTGATCTAAGAAACAAGTAGTTCCTTAAATTGTATGTTTTGCAATTTCTTTCAATTTATGAGGAGGAAAAGAAACTATGACCGTATTGGAAGCAGCAGAACGGCGCTGGTCCGTGCGAGAGTATGCGAATCGTCCGGTGGAAGATGAAAAATTGGAGCGTATCCTACGTGCCGGGTGGCTGGCACCCACCGCAAGCAATGAGCAGCGCACCAAAATTATAGCCGTCACCGATCCAGAGCTTCGCCAGCGCTTGGTCGATGCTTGTGAAGATCAGGAATTTGTGGGGCAAGCTCCCGTTGTCTTAGTCACCTGTGCGGATCAGGATCGTACGATGATCTGCGGACAGTCGGCGCGGACCATGGACTGCGCCATTGCCATGTCCTTTATGCGCTTGCAGGCCATTGAGGAGGGCTTGCAGGGGTGCTGGCTTGGCTGGTTCCATTCGGAGCAAGTGCGGGAAATCTTGAATATCCCACCAGAGTATGTGGTGGTTGCCGTCACCCCCATTGGGTACCCTGCTTATCCGGGCGAGCGCTCGGAGAAGAAGCCCATGGAGGATGTGGTGGTCTATAATCGCATGTAGGTTCACCGCACATAAAAATCCCAGCCTTCCTCTAGACAGGAAGGCTGGGATAAAGCGATGTCTGGGGTTTAGTTGATGGCGGCGCCACCACCACTCGTCCCGTCTGGGTTCGTATAGTGGAAGGTGGCATTTCCCTGTTCGTCTCGTCCGGTGGTGACGGTTGCACCTGGCTGAAGACTGCCATCCTGTTGTGCAGTTTGAATCATCTCTTGTGCATTTTTTTGCGCTTTGGCTTCCTCGCTGCTTGTCTTGCAGCCGGAAAACAGGCAGAGCATCAAGCAGAGAGCGAAGAGCAGGGAAAGAATTTGTTTCATGGCGACCTCCTCGTGCATTAAGTGTATTAATACACGTATCATAAGCCCAAGGAGAGAAAAATGCAAGGAATTCTTTCCAAAAAAACGCTCCCGCAGGTTTTCCTGCGGGAGCGTTTTGATGTTGTAAGAAGAAAATTACTTTACGTACATAGCCTTCTTGTACAGCATTTCGATATCCTTCACGGTGGAGGATCTGGGGTTGACCAGGACGTTGCCGCTCTTCATTGCGTCAGCAGCCATAGCGGGGATCTTATCCTCGGTAACGCCGACATCAGCCAGGCAAGCGGGGATGCCCAGGTCAGCGTTCAGCTTGCGGATTTCGTCAACCAGCATCATGGGAACGAAGTCAGCGCCTGCATCCTTGCCGGTCACATACTTGTAAACCTTAGCATATCTGCCTTCATCAGCCAGAGCATTGTACTCCAGGATGGTGGGCATCAGCACTGCGTTAGCAACACCGTGGGGGGTGTGGAAGAACGCAGAAACAGGGTGGCTCATAGCGTGAATGTTGCCCAGTCTTGCGAATGCGAAAGCAACACCTGCGAAGGTGGAGCCCAGCATCATAGCGCAAGCAGCAGCCTCGTCCTTGCGGTTAGCAACGAAACGACGGATGTTAGCACCGATCAGCTCCATAGCCTTCTCGCCCATAGCGTCGGTGAAGGGAGTAGCAGCGGTGTTGATGTAAGCTTCCAAAGCGTGGATGAAAGCGTCAATGCCGCAAGCAGCTGCAATGGAGGGAGGAGCGGTCATGATGAGCTCGGGATCCAGCACAGCGTACTTGGGGGAGATTTCGGGAGACAGGACGGACAGCTTGTAGTTTCTAGCCTCGTCGGTGATAACCGCAGCAACGGTCACTTCGGAGCCGGTACCAGCGGTGGTGGGGATAGCGATCAGGGTGTCGATGGGGCCGGGAACCTTGCCAACGCCTTCGTAGTCGGTAACCTTGCCGCCGTAACGAGCAACAACGCCAACAACCTTAGCAACGTCCATGGGGCTGCCGCCGCCGAGAGCCAGCATGGAGGTAGCGCCGCACTCTGCATACAGCTTACCGCAAGCTTCAACAACATCGGTGGTGGGGTTGGGAACGACGTCCAGGTACTCGTTGTACTTCAGGCCAGCTTCCTCGATGATAGCCTTAACCTTGCCAACCACGCCGATAGCCTCGAGGCCACGGTCGGAGATCAGCAGCACGTTGTCAGAGCCGCACTTCTTCAAAATGTCGGGCAGCTTCTTAAGGGCGCCCATACCAAATTCGCAGTTCTGGAGAATGTTAAAATTAAAATCTTTCATGAAGTGATGCATCCTTTCCATATTCCGTTTTAAGTAAGGATTCGCGCGAGTGTAGATTCGTCCTTCTACGAATCTCAGTATACCATTAAACTAGGCGGATAGGCAAGAATTTGTCCTTTTCAATTTCTCACAAGAATCTGGGCCTGTAATTGTTGGAATTGCCCAATTGAGTTCGGTAAAAATGTACATAAATGCGACAGCACGCCAGAGAACATTGAAAAAAAGAGGATGTATTTCCCTTTTTATTATATAGTATCCAGGTGCATTTGCAGGAAAGAACGAGGCAAAAATGCTGCAAAAAGTTTTTCTTGACAATTTACCCTGCATACGGTAACCTTATTACACAAAATTGAACACCGTTTCGTAAAAGCGATGAAAAGAAGAGTAAGCAGCCGGATACGCCACAGAGAGCCCTTGTTAGCTGAGAATGGGTGCGGAAGAGACTGCTGAACATGGTCTTGGAGCGGCGGCTTCGAGGGTGCTGGGCATCTTAGGAGACGACGGGGGCGCCCGTCATAGCGCAGGAGTATGCTAGTACTCCATAAGGCGGCGCTCGTGAGGGGGCCGTGAAGCAAGGTGGTAACACGATGTCACAATCGTCCTTGATGAAGCAGTTTCATCGCGGACGGTTTTTTGTTTTATAAAGAAACAGGGGACGGGGCGTTTTGCTCCGCAGCTTGGGCCCCTAAGGAGGCAGAACAGCTTGGACGATATCATTCAAATCAAAGATATGACAAAAACCTTCGGATCGGGGGACGGGGCCATTACTGCCCTCCGGGATATTAATCTGGATATCCGGCGAGGCGAAATATTTGGCATCATCGGTCTTTCCGGTGCCGGCAAAAGCACCTTGGTGCGTTGTATAAATCTCTTGGAACGGCCCACGGAAGGCAGTGTCAGTGTGGCAGGCAAGACTCTGACGGATTTATCGGAAGCAGAACTTCGCAGGGCCCGGCAATCCATCGGAATGATTTTTCAAAGTTTTAACCTGCTCATGCAGCGAACGGTTTTGGACAATGTGTGCTTCCCCTTGGAGCTGCAAAAGATGCCGAAAAGTCAGCGGCAGGAACGCGGGATGGAGCTGCTTCGTATCGTCGGTTTGGCCGATCGAGCCAACGCCTATCCGGCGCAGCTCTCTGGTGGACAAAAGCAGCGTGTGGCAATTGCCCGTGCCGTGGCGAATAACCCGCAAGTATTGCTCTGCGATGAGGCAACCAGTGCCCTTGACCCGAATACCACCCGCTCCATTTTGGACTTGATTCGGGACATTAACCGTACCACCGGTGTGACGGTGGTGGTGATTACCCATGAGATGAAGGTCATTGAGCAAATTTGCCATCGAGTTGCGGTCATTGATAAGAGCCAGATTGTGGAGCTTGGGGATGTGAGTGAGGTCTTCACCAGTCCGAAAAGTGACATTGCCAGGGAGCTAATCCTTCCTCGTCATGAGGATGGCAGCGAAACGGGAGTGATTCCCCAGCTGGTGGGAACGAAGGTCATCCGCGTGGTCTTTAACGGTGGCACCGCATACGAACCTTTGATTGCCTCCCTTGCCATCGATTGTGGGATTAAGGTAAACATTCTTGGAGCGGACACCCGAAACATCGATGGGAAAGCCTTTGGCTCCATGCTCCTTGGACTCCCCCATGACCCTTTGCAGGCCGCACGAGCCATGGCGTATATCCAAGATAGACAGGATGTTGTTGCGGAGGAGGTGCCAGATTATCATGCCTGAGTTATTCACCGTAAGCCCTGAAATGCTGAAAATCTTGCCCACCTTTCCACAGGAGATTTGGGAGACTCTGTATTCCACCCTCTTTTCCACCTTCTTTGCCTATGTGATTGGTTTGCCACTTGGCATTCTTCTGGTGGTGGGTGAGCGAGACGGCATCCTTCCTCTCCCTCGCTTTTTGATGAAGTTCATCAACGCGATAGTTAATATCATTCGTTCGATTCCGTTCCTTATTTTCATGATGATGATTCTTCCTCTGTCCTTGATCATTTTGGGGACACGCATCGGAACCGTAGCCTCCATTCCGCCCCTCATCATTGCGGCGGCTCCCTTTGTGGCTCGTATGGTGGAAAGCTCCCTCCGTGAGGTGGACAAGGGGGTCATCGAAGCGGCCCAGGCCATGGGCTGCTCTCCTATGCAGATTATTTTTAAAGTCATGTTGCCGGAAAGCTTACCTTCTCTACTGTCCGGTGCAACCATTGCACTGACCACCATCCTAGGTTATGGTGCCATGGCAGGTGCCATTGGTGGCGGTGGCCTGGGTAAAGTGGCCATCAACAGTGGCTACTACCGAAATTGGCCCGACATTATGTTGCTGGCCGTCATTCTGCTCATTCTCCTCGTTCAAATCTTCCAGTCAATCGGTAGTTGGTTGGCTGTGAGATCTGATAAAAGACTAACGAACACCAAGAAAGGAAGATTACGAAAATGAAAAAGTTTCTTGCTCTGACCTTGAGCCTCGTGTTCTGCCTTGCCCTACTGGCAGGTTGCGGACAAAAAGCTCCCGCAGAAGGCGGCTCCGCTGCAGGCGATACCAAGACCATCAAGGTGGCAGCCACTCCCGCTCCCCACGCTGACATTCTGAACGTAGCAAAGGAAGTCCTCGCCGAGGAAGGCATCACCCTGGAAGTTGTGGAGTTTAACGATTACATCCAGCCCAACATGGCAACCGAGTCCGGTGAAGTCATGGCGAACTACTTCCAGCACGTGGCATACCTGGAGTCCTTCAATGCCGATAACAACACCCACCTGAAAAACGTGGCTGCCATTCACTATGAGCCCTATGGACTGTACCCCGGAAAGACCGCAACCATTGCGGAGCTTGCTTCGGGTGCGAAGATCGCCGTCTCCAATGACCCCTCCAACGAGGCACGTGCTCTTAACCTGCTGGAAGCACAGGGCATCATCAAGTTGGCTGAGGGTGTTGGCCTGAAGGCTACCAAGCTGGACATCGTGGAAAACCCCAAGAACATCGAAATCGTGGAGATGGAAGCAGCACAGCTTCCCAGCGCACTTTCCTCCGTTGACATGGCAGTCATCAACGGCAACTATGCCATTGGGGCTGGTCTGAGCGTGAAGAACGATGCCATTGCCGCGGAAGATGCCACCTCCGAAGCCGCCGAACTGTATGCCAACATTCTGGTGGTGAAGGAAGGCAATGAAAACGATGCGAATGTGCAGGCACTGATCAAGGCCTTAAAGTCCGACAAGGTGCGTGACTACATCAACGCAACCTATGACGGATCCGTGGTTCCCCTGTTCTAAGTTAAAGTGAAAAAGAAAATCCGCGCTGTTTCATAGAAACAGCGCGGATTTTTATCTTGTTGCGATCACCCCGCCATGGCCGTGCCGCCCAATTAAAACCTGCACGTAATGGCAGGTGGGTTGCCTCCATATCGTTTCTCTGCTTCCAACTTCCGGCCAAGGGCCGGGAGGCCTGCAATCCGCGACATGAGTCAGCGTCCCGTTTGGAAAATGTGGGTTTAAAAGGGTAAGGTCACGCACCGGGCAGGGTAATTTGGTTATTCTTCGTCTTCCTCGTCGTAGAGGCTTTCCATAAACTGTTCGTAAACAGCTTCCAGTTCCTCGTCGTCCTCTAGGGTCGAAAGAATCTCTTCTCCGTTTTCTTCGATAACCTTTAAGATGATCAGGCCGAGTTCTTCCTCGGGCACCTCTTCATCTTCCGGCACGGTGGGGAAAAAGGAGAGGTAGGTGTTCCCGTTCCACTCCAGGGTATCCAGGTGTTCAAGCTCAATTTCATTGCCTTCCTCATCGGTGACGGTAATAAAATTGGAGCCGTAATTTTCTTCCATAGGAGCAACTCCTTCCGGTTTTCTGAGTTACATTGTACCCCGATGCCTGCAAAAAAGCAAGAGCTCTTCCGGAAAAACTTATCGCGCGGCAGACGGGGAATGCAGGGAAAAATGGGGAGGAAATCTAAGATGGACAAATGGCGAAGCTGTGATATAATAGACGCTAAGTATTTTACTGTAACACGCAAGCCCAAAGACCGACGAAGGGGCGGAATCTATTACAAGTGATACATAATATTTCTCACACGGTGGGGGAATATTAGTAAATCCGGAGGTGTCCTTTTGGCTAATCGAACAGAAAACATGGAACGGGGCCGGGGAAAGAAACCGAAGAGTCCAGCCATGCGGGTGCTCGGTACCATTGCACTCATTGGCCTTGTGACCTGCGCCATGCTAGCCTGTATGGCAGCCTTGTATATCAAGCTGGTCATCATCCCTGATTCCCAACTGAAACTGACCGACTTTTCCCTGAACTTAACCACGACGGTATACTATAACGATCCCGAGAGCGGACAGCCGGTGGAGATGCAACCCAAACTCCATGGCACGGAAAACCGCATTTGGATTCCGTATAAGGAAATACCCCAGAATCTGATTGATGCCGCAGTGTCCATTGAGGACAAGCGCTTTATTAAGCACAACGGCGTGGACTGGATTCGTACGGCAAAGGGTATTTTGAGCATGTTTACCGGGCAAGACATTCAGGGTGGTTCGACCATCACCCAGCAGCTCATTAAAAACTTAACAACGGAAAATCAAGTCACCGTCAAACGTAAGGTAAAGGAAATTTTCCGCGCCCTGGAATTTGAAAAGAACTACTCGAAGGAGGAAATCCTGGAGTGGTACTTAAACTGCATTTTCCTAGGCGAAGGTTGTAATGGTGTCTATACTGCATCCTACGCTTATTTTGGCAAGCACGTCAGCGAACTATCCCTGGCAGAATGCGCCAGTTTAATTGGCATTACCAACAACCCTTCGCTTTACAACCCTTACCGCAACGAAGAGGCAAATAAAACCCGCCAGGAAAACATCCTTTGGGCCATGTACGACCAGAAGAAGATTTCCAAAGAGGAATACGATGCTGCCATGGCGGAGAAGCTCCAATTTGTCCGCGGCAAGGACGAGGTCCGCGAACAAGTGGTCTACAACTGGTACGTGGATACCGTCATCGACGAAGTCATTTTAGACCTGAAGAATACCTATAACCTCTCGGATCAGGCCGCTGCAGCCATGGTGTATTCGGGTGGTTTGCAGATTTACACCAACATGAACCCGACGGTCCAGGCGGCGGTGGAAGAGGTGTATACCAATCGAAATAACCTCAACTATACCTCATCCACAGGGCAGCCCATGCAGTCTGCCATTACGGTGGTGGACAATCA
Organism: [Clostridium] viride DSM 6836; assembly: GCA_000620945.1. Taxonomy (GTDB): domain Bacteria; phylum Bacillota; class Clostridia; order Oscillospirales; family Oscillospiraceae; genus Evtepia; species Evtepia viridis. The sequence goes on from JHZO01000005.1 coordinate 311,955, forward strand.
AAGCGGCAATGTCATTGCCATTGCCGGCGGCGTTGGCGAGAAGAAGGGCAGCCGAGTCTTAAACCGCGCCAGCGGGTCTAAGCGTCCGCCAGGTTCGGCCATTAAACCCATTGCAGTCTATGCTCCGGCCATGGAGCTTGGTTTTATCACGCCGCTCACTGTGGAGCAGGACAGCCCCTATGAAAACAGCTGGCCGGTGAACTCCTATGGCTCCTATCGTGGGAATATGACCATGTTGGAAGCGCTGCGCGTTTCTTGCAACACCATTGCGGTCAAGGTCTTGGCGAACTACGTAACCCCCCAGGTGAGCTTCCAGTTTATGCGTGATCGCTTCCACATTGAGTTGGTTGAGTCTCGTACGGTTGGGGATAAGGTCTTCTCTGACATTGCCTTGGCACCCCTTGCGCTGGGCGGTCTTACCGATGGCATCAGCACATGGGATATGGCTGCGGCCTATTCCGTATTCCCACGCGAAGGCATTTACTATGAGCCCAGCACCTACAGCAAGGTCTTGGATAACGAAGGAAATGTCCTTCTCGAGCGGAAGGCTACGGGGCAAGTGGCGCTGAAGCCCAAAACTGCGTACTATGTAAACGAAATGCTGGCCAATGTCGTACAGTCTGGTACGGGTACGGCAGCAAACTTTAAAGGCATGGATATTGCCGGTAAAACCGGTACCACCTCCTCTAAGAAAGACCTTTGGTTCGTGGGCTATACACCCTATTATACCGCCGCAGTTTGGACGGGATATGACCAGCAGGAGGCCATGCGGAATATAGGGGCAAACCCATCTGCCGTTCTGTGGCGGAAAGTCATGCAAAAGGCACACGCGGGTCTTGCCTATGAAAAGTTTGCAGCACCGCCCAGCGGAGATATGGTTGCGGTGTCCTACTGTAAGTCCAGTGGAAAACTTGCAACGCCCTACTGTCCTTCCACGGGAGTATTCACCATGAGTAAGGAAGATGTGCCAAAGGGAACCTGTAGCGTACACACCAAGCCACATACGCCGCCCTCCTTTGACATCAACAACCCGGAGACTTGGCCAAGCAATGATCCCAACTTCAAGCCAGAAGATCCCAGCACCTGGCCGGGAGCCTCGGGAGGGAATTCTCAAGGCAATGGATCCGGACAACCGTCCACCGGAACCGATACGCCCCTTCCACCGGAAGCCGGCTAACAAAAGCAACAAAGCACCCCTTGATTCACCATCAGGGGGTGCTCTTTCGTATTTTGAAGAACATTGCCGAAGAGAAAGGAGCGCTTTCCCCTTGCCCCAAGAAAAAAAGTATAGTATAATCAAAAATTGCCTATGATAGCGATATTTGATGAATTTACCAAGGGAGGGACTCCTTTGTCTCAATATGAATCCGAAATTCGGCGAAGACGAACCTTTGCCATCATCTCGCACCCCGACGCCGGTAAAACGACCTTAACTGAAAAGTTCCTGCTGTACGGTGGAGCGATTGCCCAAGCTGGTGCGGTCAAAGGAAAAAAGAACAGCCGAGCGGCGGTTTCCGACTGGATGGAGATCGAAAAGCAGCGTGGTATCTCGGTAACCTCTTCCGTTCTTCAGTTCCAGTATGACGGCTATTGCATTAACATTCTCGATACTCCCGGACACCAGGACTTTTCCGAGGATACCTATCGTACCCTCATGGCAGCGGACTCTGCCGTCATGGTCATTGACGCAGCAAAGGGCGTTGAGGCTCAGACGCGAAAGCTCTTTAAAGTCTGTGTCATGCGGGACATTCCCATTTTTACCTTCATTAACAAGATGGATCGGGAAGCCCGGGATCCCTTTGAACTCTGCGAAGAGATTGAAAAGGAACTGGGGATTGAAACCTATCCCATCAACTGGCCCATTGGCTGCGGCAAGGAATTCCAGGGCGTGTACGAGCGATCCAAGCAGGAGATTGTGCACTTTACGGGACACGGGGGAGCCAAGCGCGCCGCCGCCACCCAAATTTCTCTGGACGACCCAGCTCTTTCCGACCTTCTCCCCAGCAAGCTTCTTGGCCAGCTTCGGGACGATGTGGAACTCTTGGACGGTGCGGCCTCGGAGTTTGACACGGAGCGGGTCCGTCACGGCAAGCTCTCTCCCGTGTTCTTTGGGTCGGCCCTCACGAACTTTGGCGTGGAACCCTTCTTAGAGCGCTTTTTAGAATTGACCACCCCACCTCTTCCACGCAACTCCGATGAGGGGCTGGTGGATTCCATGGAAGATGATTTTTCTGCCTTTGTCTTTAAGATTCAGGCGAACATGAATAAGGCCCATCGAGATCGCATTGCCTTCATGCGCATATGCTCTGGACGTTTTGATAAGGATAAGGAAGTCTATCATTTGCAGGGCGGAAAGAAGATTCGCCTGTCCCAGCCGCAGCAGCTTATGGCGGCGGAGCGTGAGATCATTGACGAAGCCTATGCCGGGGATATCATCGGTGTCTTTGATCCCGGTATTTTCTCCATCGGGGACACGCTCTGTGCGCCGGGGAAAAAGTTCCGCTTCGACCCCATTCCAACCTTTGCCCCGGAGCACTTTGCCAGAGTTCGACCGGTGGATACCATGAAGCGCAAGCAGTTTTTAAAGGGCGCAGAGCAGATTGCCCAAGAGGGTGCCATTCAGATCTTCCGCTTGCCGTACAGTGGTATGGAAGAAGTCGTCGTGGGCGTGGTCGGCACCTTGCAGTTTGACGTTTTGGAGTACCGTTTGCGCAGCGAATATAACGTAGAGATCCATCGCGAGAATCTTCCGTATCAATACCTCCGTTGGATCGAGAGCCCCGCTGAGATTACAGAGGACGAGCTGACCCTGACCGGAGACACCAAGCTGGTGGAGGATTACCATGGAGGCAAGCTCTTGCTGTTCTCCAATGCATGGTCCATCAATTGGGTGTCGGAACGCAATAAACATCTTGTGCTCGCTGAATTTGGCAGCGGTAAACAGTAAACTAAGGAAAGGAACGATTTGCCATGAAACGATGTGAAATTTCCCGTATTTTTGCGGATGCCGAGGAGTTTGGCGGCAAGAATGTGACCGTCTGCGGATGGGTGCGTACCATTCGCGACATGAAAACCTTCGGCTTTATCGAGCTGAACGACGGCAGCTGCTTCAAAAGCATTCAAGTTGTATTTGAAGACGGTGTGGTTGAGAACTTTAAGGAGATCGCAAAGCAGAATGTCGGCGCGGCACTCATCGCCAAGGGCGAAATCGTCCTGACGCCCGGTGCCAAGCAGCCTCTCGAGTTAAAGGCGACCTCCATCTTTGTAGAAGGCGTTTCCGCTTCGGACTATCCCTTGCAGAAGAAGCGCCACGGTGTGGAGTTTTTGCGTTCCATTGCCCACCTGCGCCCCCGCACCAACCTCTTTTCGGCGGCTTTCCGCGTCCGCTCTGTGGCGGCCCATGCGGTGCACTGCTTCTTCCAGGAGCGTGGCTTTGTCTATACCCACACTCCCATTATTACGGCCTCGGACTGCGAAGGGGCAGGCGAAATGTTCCGCGTGACTACCCTTGACCCTGAGAACCCGCCCCGCACACCGGAAGGCACCATCGACTTCTCCCAGGATTTCTTCGGAAAGCCCGCCAGCCTCACGGTCTCCGGACAGCTCAATGCGGAGAACTTTGCCATGGCCTTCGGTAACGTCTATACCTTTGGCCCAACCTTCCGGGCGGAAAACTCCAACACCCAGCGTCACGCCGCCGAGTTCTGGATGATTGAGCCGGAAATGGCCTTTGCCGATCTCCGTGATGACATGGAAATTGCGGAAGCCATGATTAAGTTCGTGATTCGCGCGGTACTGGACAAGTGCCCCGACGAAATGAATTTCTTTAACTCCTTTGTGGACAAGGGCCTTATGGAGCGCTTGGAAGGCGTGGTGAATTCGGACTTCGGCCATGTGACCTACACCGAGGCGGTGGAGATTCTGGAGAAGGCTTCCGTGAAGTTTGAATACCCCGTTTCTTGGGGTTGTGATCTTCAGACCGAGCACGAGCGTTACCTTACGGAACAGCACTTTCAGCGTCCGGTTTTCGTTACGGACTATCCTAAGGAGATCAAGGCCTTCTATATGCGTCAGAATGACGACGGAAAGACCGTGGCTGCTTGTGACTGCTTAGTCCCCGGCATCGGTGAAATCTTAGGGGGCTCCCAGCGCGAGGAGCGCTTGGAGCTCTTGGAAGCCCGTATGCGTGAGTTGGATCTTAATCCCGAGGATTACTGGTGGTACCTGGATCTGCGCCGCTATGGTGGCTGTACTCATGCCGGCTTTGGCCTTGGCTTTGAGCGTATGGTCATGTACCTCACCGGCATTGCCAACATTCGTGACGTTCTGCCGCACCCTCGTACCGTCGGCAACGCAGACTTTTAATTTCTTGAAACCAAAAAACCCCCGCCCAATCAATGGGCGGGGGTTTTCTTATGCGTCTAGTTTCTTGCGAATCAGGGCTTTGCGGAGGATGCCAACCGGAATAATCAGGAAGGAAAGCAGGATCACAACGGCCCATTCTTGCAGGTTTAGACCGTAGCAACGGAAGATTTCACCGCCAAACTGCGTCAAGAACACTTGCACCACAACAATGACGCCAATCATGCGTAAAAACGCAGGATTTTTGCGGATGTTGGCCAGAAGGTTCAAGCTTTCGCTTCGGGCATTAAAGGCGTTGAAAATGGAGGTAAAGATAAACAGCGTGAAGAAACCGGTCATGTGAAGATCTTGGCTGCGGAAGAGATTTGTAAAGAAGGGGGTCAGTAGGAAAATCAGGCTCACCACGACCATCCACAAAGAGCCGGTCAAAATGGCGCTCTTCATATCGGAGCCTAGGATGGACTCATCCCGGCGGCGGGGCTTTTCCTGCATATAGTGCGCCAGGGCGGGTTCCCCACCGAAGGCCATGGCAGCCAGGGTATCCATCACCAGGTTAATCCAGAGGATTTGCGTAATGGTGAGGGGCGACTCCATGCCAAGCAGGGGGGAGAGGAAGGAGATCAGCACGGCTGCCACGTTGATGGTCAGCTGGAAGACGATGAACTTACGAATGCTGTTGTAAATGGTTCGGCCATAGAGGATGGCTCGGGCGACCGACTGGAAATTGTCGTCGAGGATGACCACGTCACCGGCTTCCTTTGCCACCTCGGTACCGCTGCCCATGGCAAAGCCTACGTCGGCACGCTTCAAGGCGGGAGCGTCGTTGACGCCGTCACCGGTCATGCCAACCACGAGGTTCTTCTCCTGTCCCAGGCGAACCAGACGGCTTTTATCCGTGGGTAAGGCACGGGCAATGACGCGCAAGCGGGGGAGCTGCTCCTTGAGTTCCTCGTCAGAGAGTTTTGCCATTTCATCGGAGGTATAGACCAAATCCGCGTCAGAAGAGAGAATGCCTGCTTCCCGCGCGATGGCGGTGGCGGTATCCTTACGGTCACCGGTAATCATGACGACCTGGACACCGGCACGCTGTACATCGGCAATGGCGGTCACGGCTTCGGGACGAACCTCGTCACGAATACCAACAATGCCGACCAGGGACCAACCCTTTTTGTGAATGTCCGCTTCCTCTTTTTCGCCCATGGAAACGGCCAGTACCAGCACACGAATGGCACGGCTGGCCAAAGTATCAATTTCGGCATTCAACTTGGCGTGAGCATCTTCCGTCAGGATCTTACGTTCACCGGTGCCGGTAAAGTAATCGCTGCACTGGGAGAGAATTTTTTCGGGGGCACCCTTTAGGAGCGTCATGGTGTTCTCTTGCACCGAAACCTGGGCCAGAGAATACTTGTTGGTGCTGTTAAAGGGAACTTGGGACAGGACGGTGGCCGGAACAGCCTCGCTTCCTTCCGAGAAGGCCAGCATGGCACGTTCAGTGGCGTTGCCGCCCAGGGCAATCCGAGTACCGTCTTCGGCATAGCTAACCACCGCCGAGGTATTGTAATTGACGCTGAGCGCCAAGAGGGAAGCGAGGGCACCACCCATCTCGGAAGAGGAGGGATAGCTGTTGGACGCTCCGTCCAAGAAGACCACGGTTTCCAATTGGCCCTTGGTGATGGTACCCGTTTTATCACTCAAGAGAAGGTTTAAACTACCAGCCGTTTCAATGCCCGTTACCTTACGAACGAGCACCTGATCCGCCAGCATCTTGCCCATGTTCTGCGCCGAGACGATGGCAATCATGAGAGGTAAGCCTTCGGGCACGGCCATGACGATGATGATGACGGCCAACATCACCGCTTGCAGGATGTCAGCAAAGAAGGGCATGCCGCTTCCCAGATAGGCTGAGATGAGAGCAAAGTCAAATTGATTGTGTACTAAGATGCGCTGGGCTAGGAAGGCTACGGCGATGAGGATACCACCCAGATAACCAAAGCGGCTAATCTTGCCGGCCAAATCCTTGAGCTTGACTTTCAGGGGTGAATCGCGCTCTTCCGTTTGCAGTTCGCCGGCCAGTTTACCGTAAACCGAACGGTCACCCACCTTGGTGACTTCCATGACGCCGTTGCCGCCGCAAACTACACAACCACGGAAGACCTGGTTCGGATGCAGGAAGTCAATGCTTCCCGTTTCGTCCTCCTCCACGGAGCCTTCCAAAGGCAGCTTCTCCGCTTCCTCGGATTCGCCGTTTAGGACGGATTGATCCACCTGAATGGAGCCTTCCCGCAGGACGCCGTCTGCGGGGATTTTGTCGCCCAACTGCAGGAGAACGGCATCGCCAACCACAATGTTGTCAATGGGGATTTCGGTCAGGGTTCCGTTTCGATAGACCTTACATAGGATTTTGGAAGCTTCCTCCTGCAAGGTTTGAAAGGCGTTTTCGTTCCGGTGTTCGGATATGGTTGTCACTAAGACGGCAAGAATTACCGCCAGGGCGATTCCCAATGCCTCATACCACTCGGTTTGCCCGAGCAGGGCAAAGAGGAAATTAATGCCCAGAGCAACGCAAAGGATTCGTACCATCGGGTCGTTAAAGTTATTTGCGAGTTTCTTCCAAAATCCTTCGCCGCGCTGTTCGGTCATTCGGTTGCTGCCGTGTTTCTTGCGGGATTCTTCCACTTGAGCATCGCTGAGTCCACGCATGTTCATCTTTCTTCCACCACTTTTCTCAAATTTCTTTCTAGTTTGTCTTCCAGGGGACAAAAAAACACCCCCGGCCGCCAAAGCAGCTGAGGATGAGCACAAAAAAAGACTCCTCTGCCACAAGGCAGATAAGTCTTGTCATTTCAGATTAAACCAAGAGCAAGGCTCTGGGGATGTTGGTTTAAATCACGCGGGATTCGCGCTGACTACTCCCTTATCATGGTTTCATTCTAGCATAGTTTTTTGCAATGTCAAGTTATTTTTTGACCGAAAACACTCCGAATTCCATGCAAATCAGCTTTTTACTCAATCGGCGAATATGGGGCTAAGGCTAAGCTAGTAGGCTAGGTGTGTAGGTGAAAAAGCACTCATTGGAAGAAGAGATCATATACTAAGGTGAGACAGTCGAAAACTGTTGAAGAACCAAGAATAAAATTTTCCGGAGGAAAATTATGGCTTGTTGGAATAATGGAAATTTCTGCAATGGTGGTTGTGGAAATAACTTTGGTTGCGGAACCGGCTGTGGCGGAAATAGCTGCGGTGGAAATAGCTGTGGCGGAAATAGCTGCGGCGGCAACAGCTGTGGTGGAAACAGCTGTGGTGGAAACAGCTGTGGTGGAAACAGCTGTGGCGGTGGAACTGGGTGCGCAAGACCCTTTGTTGAGGCAGAAACCATGGCAGCCGTGGAAGGCTGCGGTGCTTGTGGTGGCGGAAACGGCAACGGCTGCACCAGACCTTGGTTTATGTAAGTACTTCCTTCATAAAAGTTCAAAAGCAGCCATCCGACCTAGGTCGGATGGCTGCTTCGTTGGGTTCTCAGGGGACAAGCTACTTTGTTACTCGCTTGCGTAGTTCGTGAAGTAGCCCTTGATATAAATGATGGGGGTACCGCGGTCGCCACTGCCGGACACCAGGTCACACAGGCTGCCGATCAGATCGATATAGCGACGAGGTGTGGTGCCTTGGGCAGTCATTTTTCCGACCAAGTCCTGCTCCTTTTGCTTGATCTCCCGACGCATGGCATCTGCCATTTCCGCACTCGTCAGATTTTGCAGCTGATTATCCGCCAGGTACTTCATCTTCAGTTCGTTTGGCGTGCCGGAAAGACGAGGAGTAAAGGCCGGGGAGACGACGGGGTCTGCAAACTCCCAAATTCCACCCACAGGGTCCTTGAAGCAACCGTCTCCATAGATCAGTACTTCGACCTTCTTGCCAGTTTTCTCAAAAATCCGCTGGGCCAGACCGTCAACCACCGGCTGTGCATCACGTGGGAAGAGCTTGACCGAGTGCTCCGTTGCCATGTTGGAGCCCAGGAGACCAAACTCCGGGTTATAGCCGCTGCCATTGACGCTTTCCGTCAAGATTTCGTCCAAGGCAAGCACCTTGTTGGCTCCGCGGCGCTGCAGAATGCGTTGGGTGCGACGACGGGTGTGAATATCGCAGCAAAGGACGTTTTGGGAATAGTTCAGGATATAGGCTGGGTCGTTGGAAAACACCAGCTCAATGTTGTCTCCGAAGCTTTTGTAGAATTCAATATAGTCCACGCCGGTAAAGGGGTGTACCGTATCGGTTCCGAATACCCGGCGGAATCCGGCTTCGTCGAAGCTGTCTACATAGGGGTTGACTCCCACTTCATCTAAGCGATCCCAGCTCAGGAGCGCATTGCCCACTTCATCGGAGGGGTAGGAAAGCTGAATGTAGAGCTTTTCGCAACTCATGGCGATGGCGCGCAGAAGGATAGAAAAGCGGTTTCTGCTTAAAATAGGAAACACAATTCCCAAGGTTCCGCCTCCAAATTTGGCGCGGAGGTCGGCGGCAATTTGATCACAGGTGGCGTAGTTGCCAAAGGTACGCGCCACTACGGATTCGGTAATGCCGATGATATCTTCGTCTTCGATGGGAAAGCCCTCGCGGCGGGAAGCCTCCAGGATGGTATCGCAGGCAATGGAGACTAAATCATCTCCCTGCTTAAACATAGGGGACACAATACCCCGGGCAGTGACACCAGTATATTTCATAAACGTTTTCCTTTCCAGATCGTAAGGGAGCGGTCTTGACACCGTCTTTTTTTACTTTTTGATACATGAAAAAAGAATTGAGCAGAATAACACCTTATATTATACTGGATTCTTTCAAAAATTGCAAACAAGGGCTCCTTTCTATTGTGCCCATTCTAAGTGGCAAATACGGTTTTATTTTTATGCAAAGCCACGTTTGAGAGTAAAAGATGGTCTTTTAACCTAAACTTAACAGACAGATGGTTTTAAACTTAACTGGGACAGTGTAATCTCATAAACAGAATAACGAACGATCAATCAGGAGGTAAGAAAATGAAAAAAAGCTTGGTTATGACTCTGACAGCAGCATTTCTGCTTGTTACCATTGCCGGTTGTGCTGGCAAGCAGCAGGGAGCCGATGTCAATGGAGCAAGTGGACCCATTAATGTCATCTCACGAGAAGACGGGTCCGGTACCCGTGGTGCCTTCGTGGAACTCTTTGGCATTGAGGAAAAGGGCGCCGACGGCAAGAAAATGGATATGACCATTGATTCGGCAGAAATCACCAACAACACCTCCGTCATGATGACCACAGTGGCGGGCGATCCCTCGGCCATTGGATACCTTTCTCTTGGTTCCTTAAATGCTAGCGTCAAAGCTCTGAAGATTGATGGAGTGGCTCCCAGCGCAGAGAGCGTGAAGGACGGCAACTATGCCATCTCCCGCCCCTTTAACATTGCAACCAAAGGAGAATTAAGCCCAGTTGCAAAAGACTTTATGGCCTTTATCCTGAGTAAGGAAGGTCAGGACGTTGTCGAAAAGAAGGGCTACATTCGTGTGGATGATACGGGTGCATACAACGGCAGCAAACCCTCCGGCAAGGTCGTGGTTGGTGGTTCTTCCTCCGTGACCCCCGTCATGGAAGCACTCTCCGAAGCTTATAAAGCAATCAACCCGGATGCCGAAATCATCATCCAGGCAACCGACTCCACCACCGGCATGAACTCCGTACTGGAAGGCATCTGCGAAATCGGAATGGCATCCCGTGACCTTAAGGACAGCGAGCGCTCTGCCGGACTAAGCCCCACGGTCATTGCCTTAGACGGCATCGTGGTAGCCGTAAATGTAGATAACCCCCTAGAAGGCCTGACCCGCGATCAGGTCAAGGAGATTTACACCGGCGTCCTCACGGACTGGGCCGAAGTGAAATAAACTTGACGGAACAGCCGGAGCCTTAGCTCCGGCTTTCTTTCAGGAGGGAAACGATGATTAAACAAAAAGAACTTCTTATGAAATACCTATTTCTATTCTGTGCCTGCCTATCCATCCTCTGTGTGGCACTGATCTGTCTGTTCCTTTTTTCGAACGGACTGCCTGCCATTGCGGAAATTGGGCCCCTCAATTTCCTGTTAGGAACCCGGTGGAAGCCAAGCAATGATCTCTATGGAATCGCACCGATGATCCTCGGCAGTCTATACGTCACTGCAGGAGCCATCTTAGTCGGAGTACCCATCGGTGTACTGACGGCCATTTATTTGGCCCGTTTTTCCTCTCGCAGAATGAGTAAAATCCTACGCCCTGCCGTTTCCTTAATGGCGGGGGTTCCCTCCATTGTCTATGGTTTCTTTGGATTGATGGTGCTAGTGCCCATCATGAGAACCATGTTCGGTGGGGGAAAAAGCATTTTGACGGCGTCCATTCTGCTGGGGATTATGATCCTACCAACCATCATTACCGTATCGGAATCCGCCCTGCGGGCGGTGCCCAATAGTTATTATGAAGGGGCCCTTGCGCTGGGGGCTAGCCATGAACGAAGCGTGTTCTTTACCATCGTTCCAGCTGCAAAGTCTGGCATTATGGCTGCGACGGTGTTGGGCATTGGCCGCGCCGTGGGAGAAACCATGGCAGTCATCATGGTGGCAGGCAATCAGGCCATCATACCCCAGAGCCTAATCAAAGGTGTACGTACGCTGACAGCAAACATTGTGTTGGAAATGGGTTACGCGGCCGATCTTCACCGAGAAGCCCTGATTGCCACCGCCGTTGTGTTGTTTGTCTTCATTCTTATCATTAACTTACTGCTGTCACTGGTGAAACGGGGGAAGGGCGCATGAAAAAACGAATCGATCCCTTATCCCTGGTTTTGGGCATGCTGGTGCGCTTGGCTGCGCTCATCACTTGTGCCGTCATTTTCTTCCTCGTTGCCTACATTTTGATCAAAGGTGTCCCGAACTTATCACCTTCTCTCTTTGCGTGGGAATATAATACGGAAAACGTTTCTCTGCTGCCTTCCCTGATTAACACCATCATCATGACCGCGTTTTCCCTTTTGCTGGCGGCTCCCATCGGAATTTTCTCCGCCATTTACTTGAATGAATATGCAAGGCGTGGCAATCGTTTGGTCAAACTGGTTCGCGTCGCAGCGGAGGTGCTCTCCGGCATTCCTTCCATTGTCTATGGCCTGTTTGGCATGCTGTTCTTTGTCGTGACCTTGGGTTGGGGTTATTCTCTTCTTGCCGGTACCTTTACCCTGACCATTATGATTCTGCCTCTTATCATGCGAACCACGGAAGAAGCCTTGATGGCGGTACCGGATTCGTATCGTGAGGGCAGCTTTGGGCTCGGCGCGGGACGCTTGCGCACGGTGTTCTCTATCGTATTGCCTTCTGCCGTTCCCGGAATCCTGGGTGGTGTGATTCTAGCCATCGGGCGTATTGTGGGGGAAACCGCCGCCTTGATCTTTACGGCTGGCACCTTGGCAAAAGTGCCAAACAGCGTGCTCGACTCCACCCGCACCTTATCCGTGCATATGTATAATCTTTCCAGCGAAGGACTTTATCTCGACCAAGCCTATGCCACTGCAGTAGTCCTGCTTGTGCTGGTGATGCTCATCAATGGTTGCTCTGCCTACTTGGCAAAGCGCATGTCAGGAGGATACGATGGAAAAAATTAAAGTAGAGAACTTAGATCTCTTTTATGATCAGACCCAAGCACTCAAAAATGTCCATATGAGCATACAGGAGAAGGAAGTGACCGCCTTCATTGGTCCATCCGGCTGCGGTAAGTCCACCTTTCTAAAGACGCTCAACCGAATGAACGATCTGGTGGAGGGTTGCCGCATCACCGGTAGTGTAACCTTGGACGGGGTAGATGTGTACGGAAATATGGATTTAAATGTCCTACGCAAACGGGTGGGCATGGTGTTTCAAAAGCCAAATCCCTTTCCCATGAGTATCTACGATAACATTGCCTTTGGCCCCCGTACACACGGCATTCGCTCAAAGGTTGCCTTGGATGAGATTGTGGAACAATCCTTGCGCGCGGCGGCCATTTGGGAGGAAACCAAGGATCGTCTGAAAAAGAGTGCCCTGGGTCTTTCCGGCGGTCAACAGCAGCGTATCTGCATTGCAAGAGCCTTGGCCGTTGAGCCGGAAGTGCTCTTAATGGATGAACCAACCAGTGCGCTGGATCCCATTTCGACATTAAAGATTGAAGACCTTGTCAGTGAGCTAAAAAACAAGTATACTATTGTTATCGTAACTCACAACATGCAGCAAGCGGTGCGTATTTCCGACAAAACCGCTTTTTTCCTCTTGGGAGAGCTGGTTGAACTGGATACCACCGATCGCATTTTCTCCATGCCGAAGGACAAACGAACCGAAGATTACATTACAGGGAGGTTTGGCTGATGCGGAATCGATTTGACAAACAGTTGGATACCTTGCACACGAGCCTGATTCACATGGGGGCATTGTGTGAAGATATCATTGCCAATGCGGCCAAGGCACTGCTGGACGGGGATGAACTCTTTTGTCAGAAAGCGGTTGTCATTGAGGATGAGATCAATTTACTGGAACGGGACATTGAGCAGATGTGTGTGCGCCTCCTCCTGCACGAGCAGCCGGTGGCCCGGGATTTGCGCCGAATTACCGCCGCGCAAAAGATGATTACCGACATGGAACGCATTGGGGATCAGGGACTTGACATTGCTGAACTGTCCAAGTTTATGCTGGGAAGTCCCGTGAAGAGTGACATTCATATTGCGGACATGGCCCGTGCCACCATCAAGATGGTGACGGACAGCATTGATTCCTTTGTGCACAGTGACTTAGAAGAGGCCATTGCCGTCATTGCCTATGACGACGTGGTGGATGACTTGTTTGATAAAATTAAAAAAGAATTGGTGGATCAAATCTTAAAAGACAACCGCATGGCGGGGGATTGTCTTGACCTGCTCATGATTGCGAAGTATTTTGAACGCATCGGAGACCATGCCCAAAACATTGCCGAATGGGTGCACTACTCCCTCACCGGCAGTCGCGATGCGGATCTTTCCGGGATCTCGCCATGATCTATCTTCTGGAGGATGAGGTCAGCATTCGCAAGCTGGTGGTCTATACCTTAAACAGTGCCGGGTTTCAAACCGAAGGCTTTGCCACCGCCGAAGCGTTTTGGAAGGCCATGGGGGAGAAGCTTCCGCGTCTGGCACTGCTTGACATCATGCTCCCCGATGAAGATGGGCTGAACGTCTTAAAAAAATTACGGGCGTCGCCTCCCACGGCAAAACTCCCGGTCATTATGCTAACGGCAAAGGATACCGAATACGACAAGGTCGTGGGCTTAGACCTTGGGGCGGACGACTACCTGCCCAAACCCTTTGGGATGATGGAACTGATCGCACGGGTGCGCAGTCTCCTGCGCCGAACCGATCAGGAAGAAAAGCCCTTGGAGGAGTATCAGCTGGGGGACGTGTTTGTCAGCATTCCCCGGCACATGGTCAGCGTCCGGGGCACAGTGCTCACGCTAACCCCCAAGGAGTTTGATATTCTGGTTTTCCTCCTTCGAAATCCCGGCATCGTGCTGTCTCGTGACCGAATTATGTCCGGGGTTTGGGGCTATGACTTTGATGGGGAAAGCCGTACGGTGGACGTTCACATTCGAACGCTGCGTCAAAAGCTCGAGCCCTATGGGGATCTCATCGAAACGGTGCGTGGCGTTGGGTATCGGATTGGAGGTGCGGGATGAAGCGACGGCTGTTCCTTAGCAGTGCGATTCTAGCGGCTTTTGCGGTAATCTTGACCTCCATTTTGGTCACGGGAGCGGTGCATCAAATCTTTCAGACGTCAATGAAGCGAGAGGTAGCCGCCGAGGCGACCTATCTTTGTGCAGGATTTGAAGAGTATGGGGCGGATTATCTCAACCGCCTCCACTTAAAGCACGATCATCGGATTACCATCATTGATCCACAGGGTGTGGTACAATTTGATAGCAAAGGCAAGCCGGAAACCATGGAAAATCACCGTGACCGTCCGGAGGTACAGAACGCATGGCAAAGTGGGTCGGGAGAGGCAAGCCGGGTATCCGCGACTTTGCGGGAAGAGACCTATTACTATGCCATTCTGATGCAGGATGGTTCGGTATTTCGCCTGGCCAGTTCCACCCAGAGTCTCCTGGCAGCCTATGATGATTTGTTCTGGCTGGTTGTCCTCATTGTCTTGTTTGGTTGTGGCTTAGCGGCACTTCTTTCGATGCTCTTTACCCGAACCATTGTAAAGCCCTTACACCGCATCGACTTGGATGCGCCGGAAAAGAACGCATCCTATGAGGAAATTGCCCCCTTGCTGTCCCGCATCCAGCACCAAAAGCACCAAATCAGTTTGCAGCGTCAGGAGCTGGATCACCAGCGCCTCCAGTTTGCTGCACTTACGGAACACATGAACGAGGGTCTCATCGTCTTGGATCGCGAGGGAACCGTACTATCCTGCAACAAAAGTGCCCTGCGCTTGCTGTCCATTCACCTGTCGTCCACGGTGGGCCTGCATATGTTATCCTTACATCGCGGACAAAGGTTTCGAGACGCTTTGCAACAAGCGATGCAGGGTGAATCCGCGGCCGATGTGTTAGAGCTGGATGGTCGATACTGCCAGTGTTTCATTAGTCCGGTGCGGGAAGAAGAGACCGTGTTAGGCATCATGGTTATTCTCATGGATGTTACGGAGCGGCAGGAGCGCGAGAAGCTGCGCCGGGAATTTACGGCCAACGTGTCGCACGAACTGAAAACGCCCCTCACCGCCATTTCCGGCTACGCTGAGCTGATGATGAACGGGGTTGCCAGGCCCGAGGATGTTCCGGAATTCTCACATAGTATTTATGAAGAGAGCCAGAGATTGATTGCGCTGGTGCGTGATTTGATGTTTCTCTCTCGACTGGAGGAGGGGCTAGCCCCACCCCGCGAGCGGGTTAACCTGCTTACCCTCTCTCAGCGGGTGGCAGCGGCGCTGGACTCTAAGGCAAAGCGTGTTTCAGTTTCGGTTTCGGTCACTGGAGAGGCCCTGGAAGTGGATGGAATTTCCTCTGTTTTACAGGAGATGCTCTACAATTTGTTGGACAATGCCATTCAATATAACCGACCGGGTGGTTCTGCAACCATCTCCCTGCGGCAAGAGGGAGAGGATGTGCTGCTTCAGGTGTCGGATACGGGAATTGGCATCCCGAAGACGGAGCAAAGCCGTATCTTTGAGCGCTTTTACCGGGTGGATAAAAGTCACAATCGAACCATTGAGGGCACCGGATTAGGGCTTGCCATCGTGAAACATGGGGCAGCCTTACATCATGCTCAGTTGGAGCTTCAGAGTGATGCACACGGGACCTGCTTTACCCTTCGCTTTTTTGGCGCGGAATCCTCCAATACAACAATATAAGAAAGAGCCGTACTGTCACAACAGTACGGCTCTTTCTTATTCTGCGACGGTATCAAAGGCAACCGAGATACAGAAGATCTGATCGTCGCAAGCAAATACGGTTCCATCCACATCCACAATCGGACACATCCAATTCTGTGGGTCCACATAACGGACCACTCCAATCGCTCCGTTGGAGAGCAAGACCGATTGCCCAACCAGCTCCAGCGGCATGTTGTCTAAGAACACTTGCGTTAAGGTATAGTCTAAATCGGAGAACTTCCCCTCAGAGAGTTGCTCCAAAATTTCAAAGGGACTACAAGCGTTTTTATAGCACCTTTGGGACACCATTGCATCATAGACATCGGAGACGGCGGTAATGCGTGCGTAGTAGGGAATGGCATCCGCCGATAGTCCATCGGGGTACCCGGTTCCGTTCATTCTTTCGTGATGATGCCGGGCAGCCAGTGGGATGGAAGGATGGAGGCTCGGAGAGCACTGAAGGATTTCATAGGAATGAATCGGGTGCTGCTTCATAACTTCAAACTCGTCTTCCAAAAGTGCCCTGGGTGCGTACAGAATCTCCGTGGGCGTCTTGATTTTTCCAATGTCATGCAAAAGACCACAGGCAATGACAAGGCTTGTCTCATCGGGGGAAATCCTTAGCCATTTTGCCATCAAGCCGTTGAGAAAGGCAACGTTGGTGCTGTGCGTATAGAAGTATTCATCCACCTTGTTTTTTCCATTGATGCACTGAAGAACCAAAGCTGCGGTGGTGGAATCCAGCTTTTGCAAGATGCCCTTGGCCAACAGCTTTGTCTGCGCTGCCGAAACCGTGCCGGTTCTGGCCACATCGTGAATCAGTTTGGTGGTTTGCTGCTTGGAGACTTGGTAGCCAATCTGCTTTTCTAGGTGCTCTTGGTTTAAGGAGTCGGGCAATTCTAGGCTATGTAAGGTTTGATAGAAGGCTTTTGGGACATAGATATTTCGAAAGGTAATGTCAGCCTTCTTCATCTTTTCCATGGTCTGCTCGGTGAGATAGGTACCCTGCGGGACCATTAAAACCGGTTTGTTATCCACGTAGCAATAGATATTGCCCTCGGCCAGCATACCCTCGCTAAGATATTCCATTGCAATGGGGTATAGTCCGAGATGATGTTTCATAAATATCGCCTCTGCCATTCAGTTTCGAAACCTTCGGTAGGGGTCAGGCTTTGCTTTTGACATGATACCACGATTCGACAAATAATTCCATCTTTTTTATTTTTGTTCCTATGACCCGGAAGCTTCCTTTGGGTCTGGAGGCGGAGGGAAACGGGTGTAAAGTTCACCCAGCCGATCCACAATTTCCGCATAGTGTTGGGGCTGATGTGGATAAAGGCAGCGGCTGCAATCCTTTCCACCCTGTGGCAGGAGGGAAAAGGTTCCGCCGCAGTCTACGCCGAGGGGATAGAGCGGACAATAGCAGAAGAGACAGTGAAAGTTCTGGGGATCCGCCCCCTCATGACAGGGAAAATAGGGACACGTTTGGTGGCAAAAGATCGGGCAAGGAGTAGAGTCCGACATGGCATTCCCTCACTTAGTTTGATTGGATGTGGTAAGAAGAGACTCCTCTAAGCTATCCTGAAAGGCCTGCCACGCAGCAGGGTTGTTGACAAAGTAGTAAGGACACAGCTTTCCGGTCACATCGTAATGACGAATGACCTGATTCGGACTCAGTCCGATCTCTTTGCAGAGCCAAGTGGTTAGCTTCAGGAGGGAAGCATAGCTTTGTTCGGTAAAGGCACCCGTGTCATCCGGGTGACAGACTTCAATGGAAATGGTATCTCGGTTTCGCTCGTTGCTGGCCGATGACTTCTCCTCCAGCGGTAGACACTGCACGATTTCTCCCTCCAGGCCGATGAGAAAGTGTGAGTTAACCTCAGTTCCTGCGTTGGCGAAGTAGTTCCGGTTTTGTTTGGCGCTGGTACCGGGGTTACCAACGTAGTGAATGACGATTCCGTTGATGTCCTCCAAATACTCTCCGCGGCGGGAATCACTATCTTTGGGAATGATCTCCTTGTCAACCCAAGACGGAAGTTTTAGATTGGAAAGCTGGGCAACCTTTGGGTTTTCGATGGTAGGACCACCCGAAAACAGATGCCCACGCAGGCCCCATACCAGCAAAGCGGCGCAGAGCACGAGAAGGATTGGCAGGAGAAAACGAAGCTGCACCAATCGGGTTCGTTTGGCAGCACGTTTGCCCCGTCGTGTGCGAGAGGGTTTTGATTCGGTGGTTCGTATCTTTGTTGTGCTCATGCAAAAGTTCCTTCCATGGTATGCAATGTTACCCTAGTGTATTAGTGCTTATCATACACCAATGTAGCATGTTCCTCGCCAAGAGTCAACGCTTTCCGACAAAAGGAGAGGGGACAAGAAGGAAACCAAAACAGGGCCTTCTCGGATCGGTCAGACCGTTCCATGTCAGAAGTCCCTGTTTTTACGCTGGTAGGCAGGTGGGCTCAACGTCTCTGGGCAAGAATATCAGGAAGAAGATCGTCCATTTGACTGTAGAAGAATACGTAATGGCGGATGCCCAATTGTTCGCCCAGTGAAATTTTTTTATGAATGCTTCCCACATCATCAAAGAGGATAAAGTGGGCACCGGAATCTCGGCTCATGTAGGTAAAGTAATGGGCGCAAAGCTCATTGGAGAAAAAGATGGAGGGCGATAGGGTTTCAATGCGTCGCATTAGCTCGTCCCGAGAAATGGCTCTGCCGGAGCCTTGCGGAGAGGGAAGATAGAAGTCCTCCGCAGAGCGATCAAGGCACAGTGCTACGCGGTTTACCCCATACTGATCAATGACAGCGGACAGTCGATGCTGCAGGCTTCCCCCCGAAATGGCAGAGGAAATCAAAATTTTTGCGGTATTGGAATAATTGGCGTAAGCTTCGGGGAGAAAGAAACTAAGTCCCCTACGAGGCAGGTGCTCACTCAGGCCGGCGATGATCCGTGCCATGGTGGGTGTTGGTTGGGATTCCGGGTCGAAGATGACACCGGTAAAATTCTTTGCCTGACACTCCCGCAAGACCTCACGGCAAAACATGGACGCGTCACCTTGTCCGTCAAAGCGATCTTCACCGATCATCATTAGACCACCACGAGGGGCAACGGGGGTGTTGGCACGGAAAAGATGCGGGCCCGTCCCAATGCGGTAGGCCATGTGAGCGATGGGAACGTTATAGCTGGCTGCGGCTTGCATTTGATCGGGTGGAGTCACGAGAATATACTGGCTAACAGAATGGTTCATGGAGGTACCCCCTTGTCCGTCCTTTCAATTCTGTGTATAATAGCAAAAAGCGCTGCTACACACGGCATGGATTGAGTCATCGCAGAGCAAGGCTCCGCACCAGAGGAGTACGGCCTTGTCTGTCTGTAAACAGTATGCGCAAGCTGAGAAAAGTAGAAGGTGATCTTGTGGCGTTTTCGCTGATTCCCCGTGAGTGGTATGGCAGTATCTATGAAATTGATTTAAAGGAGTTGCGGGAGCGGGGGATAACGCTCTTGCTGCTGGATCTGGATAATACCATTTCCCCTTATAGGAGCCACGTTCCGACGGAAGAGCTCAAAGCTTGGATCCGACAAGTTCGCCAGGAGGGATTGGAACCCTTTATCCTATCCAACAGCCGCAAACCAACCCGAGTTTCCGAATTTGCGGCCCTTCTGGATATCCCCTTTCTACGTCGAGCGGGGAAACCGAGCCGTACAGGATTTCGAGCTGCCTTGGAACAAATGGGTCGGGGGGAGCAGGAAGCCGCCATGGTCGGCGATCAAATTTTTACGGACATTTTAGGAGCCAATCGCAGCGGGATCTGCTCCATCTTGGTCAAACCCATGAAGATGGATACTATTTTTCGTGTGTTGCGCTATGGTGTGGAAACTCCCTTCCGGCGTGGTGCGAAACGAAGGGGAAGCCGATAAAATCGGGAAAATACAATTTAAATGATAGAAAATATGGTTAGAATGCAAACATAACGTAAATTCCCATGCAATTTACTTGCAAAAAGCGGAAAGATATTGTAAAATGGGTTCGCTAAAATGATTATAGAAAGCTATGCTTTGGAGGATGAATTACTATGATTTCAGCCAGCGATTTTCGCAACGGTGTCACATTTGAGATGGACGGAAACGTCATGCAGGTTGTGGAGTTCCAGCACGTAAAGCCCGGCAAAGGTGCTGCTTTTGTTCGTACCAAGATGAAGAACGTCATCACCGGATCCGTAATTGAAACGTCTTTTAACCCCTCTGCCAAGTTTGAAGCTGCCTATGTGGAGAAGAAGGACATGGCTTACAGCTATAACGATGGCGACCTGTACTACTTCATGGACGGCGAAACCTTTGAGCTGGTACCCATCAATGCAGACGTTTTGGGCGACGCCTTCCGTTTTGTGAAGGAAGAGATGGTATGTAAGATCATGAGCTATAAGGGCAAGGTATTTGGTGTGGAGCCCCCCACTTTCGTGGAGCTGGAAGTCACTCAGACCGATCCCGGCTTCAAGGGCGATACCGCTACCAACGTAACCAAGCCTGCTACCCTCGAAACTGGCGCGGAAATCAAGGTGCCCCTGTTCATCAACCCCAACGATCGAATCCGTGTGGATACCCGTACTGGAGAATATCTGGAGCGTGCGAAGGGCTAATTTGCCCAACGAAAGGAAGATTACTATGACGATTACTGAAAAAGTGGCATACCTAAAGGGTATGGCCGATGGCATGGAGCTGGATCGCGAAAAGTCTAAGGAGAGCAAGCTGCTTGCAGCCATCATTGATGTGCTGGAAGAGGTTAGCTTCTCCATTGAGGACTTGGAGGAAGCTGCAGAGCTTCTCAATGAGGGCTTGGATGCCGTCTCCGAAGACCTGGAAGACGTGGAAGACCTTCTTTTCGGCGAGGATGAGTGCGATTGTGGCGACGACTGCAGCTGTGGTTGCTCCTGCGATTGCGATGACGACGATTTCTTTGAACTCGAATGCCCCAACTGCGGCATGGATCTGGTCATTGACGATGGAGTTCTGACGTCTGGACAGGTTACCTGCCCCAACTGTGGCGATGCCTTTGCCCTTGATCTGGTCGATGAAGACGAGGACGAAGACGAAGAAGCAAAAGACTAAACGAAAAAAAGAGCGAGTCTCCTTGGAGACTCGCTTTTTTTATGCAGATTACTGGTTCATTTCTTCCCGCTTCTTTTTCATGAGAACTAAGTCATACTCGTTGGGGCGGTTTGGTGAATTTAAATTTTCACTATTGTACGCATTGTCTGGGTCATGGAGGCTTTTTTGACTATACTGGTTGCCGAGGTATTTTTGTGGGCCGAGGGTACCATCGCCTTTATTCCTTTTGTTTGTGTTGCTGGCCATAGGAAATCTCCTTCTCAAAGTGGTTTGCTTCTAGTATGGATCGAATAAGATATTGTATTCGCAGTGCACATAGCCCAAGAAGCGGGAGCCTGGAAGATCCTCACGGACTGGAAAGGAAGGAATAGAATAAAGGAAACGGATTCCATCCGTCAGGCTTAGAAGTGGAGGAACGCGCTTGTTCAGGCTACTCTTTCACAAAGGCAATCAGAAGCAACATTGCGAATCAAAGGTTCGCGGCGTCCAGGCGGAGCATAGCAGCGTGGTATGGGATGCGCCCATTGACTACGATGCAGCAAAGCAATTTGTTGATGATCTGAACGAAACGAAGCTCTCAGAGGATGCGTTGTTTGACGCAGCGTGGGAGTTTTTAATGAATCAATCGGATGCCAGTGCCTTAGAAGTTCCCCTTCCCGATATCAGATCGGGTGGGAAGGACTAAGGTAACGAAAAATAAAGAGGACTCTGCCTGTTGGCAGAGTCCTCTTATTATGCTTCGAGCTCGTCCTCACTCAATACGGTGAGATCGTAGGGTGTGGTTTGGTAGACGTAATAGTTCAGCCAGTTGGTGTATAGCAGTTGACCCGCTGAGCGCCAGCGGACAATGGGTGTGGTGGAGGGATCGTCATTGGTAAAGTAGTGCCTTGGAACCGGAATGGGTAGACCTTTGTCCACATCGCGCTGATACTCCAACCCCAGGGTTTCAGGATCATATTCGGGATGCCCCAGCAAGAAAAACTTGCGGCTGTCTTTGCTTTTTAAAGCGAAAATTCCAGCCTCCGGAGAGGTCGCTAGGACTTCAAGTTCTGGCACCTTCTCAATGTCTTCCTCTCGCACCTCCGTATAGCGCGAGTGTGGGGCGGAAAAAACATCGTCGAATCCACGGAAGAGTGGAGAGGATGGCTTTAATACATCGTGTTCAAAAACACCAAATACCTTTTCCGAAAGAGAGTACTTGGGGATGTTAAAGTGATAGTATAGGGCTGCTTGGGCACCCCAACAAATATGTAGGGTAGAATGCACATGCTTTTTGGACCATTCCATAATCTCGCACAGTTCGTCCCAGTAATCCACTTCCGTGAAATCAAAATTCTCAACCGGGGCGCCGGTAATAATCATGCCATCGTAACTGTTATGACGGATTTGATCAAAGGTGGTGTAGAAGGAATCCAGATGCGTGGGGTCGGTATAGTGGCCAATATAGCTTGCGGTTTGCAAAAGATCGACCTGAATTTGCAAGGGGGTATTGGAGAGCTTGCGCAAAAGCTGTGTCTCGGTCACAATTTTTGTGGGCATTAGATTTAGAATCAGGAGCCTAAGAGGGCGGATATCCTGATGCAGAGCACGGTATTCTGTCATGACGAAAATATTTTCACTCTCGAGTATGGCCCGAGCAGGCAAAGAATCGGGGATGCGAATGGGCATGTGTGGTACCTCTCTTTCGATAAAATCAAGCCCAGAAGGCCTTCTTTCGATTAGAATTGACTATACCACACTTTGCGATTTGACGCAACTTTTGATCTGCAATACATTATTTAATAAATTGGCCCCTCAGAAAGAAACCGAAAAGAAAATGAAAAAAGGTGTTGACAAAGAGGGGTAGGGGTGGTATTCTAATTTAGCTGTCAACGACGGCACGGCAAAAACAGACAAAACGCTGTGAAAAAGAACTGAAAAAAGTGCTTGACAAGCGGGTTTGACTGTGATACAATACAAAACACTTCGACGGCGACGCGATTCGCGCCGAAACGACGAAGTAGTCTGCACCTTGTAAATTAAACAATGAACAAGAAACGAACAAGCACCAGAAACGGACTTGTCGTGCACCTCCCCCCGGGGGAGTACGACAATAAGAAGTCGGTG
>JHZO01000006.1 GCA_000620945.1 [Clostridium] viride DSM 6836
AAGGCTCGATGTAGACTACATCGTAGATAGGCCGGAGGTGGAAGCGCAGTAATGTGTGTAGCTGACCGGTACTAATAAGCCGAGGGCTTGACCTTAAGTGGTTCAAGAACGATAAAATATGCAGGCAAGCTTGCAAACCAAAACCCATCATATTGTTCGGTTTTCAGGGTGTGACGAATGAGCACCTTTAGCTCAGTTGGTAGAGCACCTGACTCTTAATCAGGGTGTCCAGGGTTCGAGTCCCTGAAGGTGTACCACCCCATTGGGTGTGGGAAACACCCAATGGGGGAACCCAAGCAAAAGGCCCGTTGGTCAAGCGGTCAAGACGGCGGCCTCTCACGCCGCAAACAGGAGTTCGATTCTCCTACGGGTCACCATTCCTTTTTGGGACTTGACATGCGGCAAAAAATAGAATATAATCTTATTGCTTTTGAAGAGCGGTAAGGAGAAGAAAGAGACTTTCTTTTGCTTACTTTTCTTCAACAGGAAAAGTTAGTTGGTGCTGATTGCAGCGAGGGTCCACCCGTTCCCATCCCGAACACGGAAGTTAAGCTCGCTTGCGCCCAAGATACTTGGCTGGAGACGGCCCGGGAAAATAGGTAGTGCCAACATAATTGCCTTCTTAGCTCAGTCGGTAGAGCATGCGGCTGTTAACCGCAGGGTCGTTGGTTCGAGTCCAACAGGAGGCGCCATGGATTCCTTTCCCTTGGCGGCTCTGCCAAGGGAAAGGTTAATCGTACCGTATCGGCAAACGGGCCTTTAGCTCAGTTGGTTAGAGCAACCGGCTCATAACCGGTCGGTCCACGGTTCAAGTCCGTGAAGGCCCACCATATAGGGGTATAGCTCAGCTGGTAGAGCAGCGGTCTCCAAAACCGCGTGCCGAGGGTTCGAATCCTTCTGCCCCTGCCAGATTTATGCTTTTGTGGCGCCGTAGCGAAGTCGGTTATCGCGCCGGCCTGTCACGCCGGAGATCGTGGGTTCAAGTCCCATCGGCGTCGCCAACAGATGTCGTTAAGAGGGAAGGCAACTTCCCTCGACACATCTTGTTTTCGGCCCACAAAACCAATATATAATATGTGCATCTATAGCTCAGTCGGCAGAGCGCATCCTTGGTAAGGATGAGGTCGGCAGTTCGAATCTGCCTAGATGCTCCAAAAACCCTTGCAAATCGACGATTTGCAAGGGTTTTTGGTATTCTAATCTGCTTTCCTTTAACATATAATTATTGTTTGCACGGGATGCTCACCGGAGAAAGTGAACGCCATTTTAGATATGTAACTTTATCACAGAACAAAGAGCAAAATCGGGATATACTAAGGCAAACGTGATTTGTATGGAGGGTGAATTATGAGCAAGATTTTGATTATTGGCGGAGTGGCAGGTGGTGCATCAGCTGCGGCTAGACTTCGTCGTCTAGACGAACATGCGGACATTATTCTGTTCGAGCGTGGTGAATACATTTCCTTTGCAAACTGCGGACTTCCTTACTATATTGGTGGCGAAATCAAAGATAAGGCACAGTTAACCCTGCAAACACCAGAAAGTTTTTACGCAAGATTTCAAGTGGATGTGCGGATTAAGAACGAGGTTGTGGCCATTGATCGACCCGCGAAGACCGTCACCGTAAAGAAGGTAGACACTGGCGAAACCTATACAGAGTCCTACGATATGCTGATTTTATCTATGGGAGCCGAAGCCATAAAGCCGCCCATTCCTGGAGTGGAGTCTGAGAAGGTATTTACCCTTCGTAATATTCCAGACACGTATCGCATTAAAGACTATATCGCCAATCATAAGGCCAACTCTGCTGTGGTGGTAGGTGGTGGCTACATTGGTGTGGAGATGGCGGAAAATTTGAAGGCGGCAGGTCTTGCGGTCAACTTAGTCGAGATGTCCAATCAGGTGATTGCACCCTTGGACTACGACATGGCCTGCGACGTTCACCGCCATATTGAACAAAATGGGGTAAACCTACTGCTCAACACTGCGGTTACTGCCATTGAAGAGCAGGGGAATGGTCTATTGGTTCGGACCGGAAGCCAAGCCATTGAGGCAGATCTTTTGATTATGGCCATTGGCGTTCGTCCGGAAAGCTCCATCGCCCAGAAAGCCGGTATACTGGTCAATGAGCGTGGTGGGATTCTGGTCAACGAGACCATGCAAACCAATGACCCCAGCATTTACGCAGTGGGGGACGCGGTTGAGGTGGTAGATTTTATCACCGGTCAGAAGGCTATGATTCCCTTGGCAGGTCCGGCCAACAAGCAGGGACGCATTGCGGCGGATCACATTTGTGGTTTAACGAGCAGTTACTCCGGCACGCAAGGCAGTGCTGTGCTCAAGGTGTTTGACTTAACCGTGGCAACCACCGGCATCAATGAAAAAACGGCGAAGCGACTTGGGCTTAACTATGATAAATCCTTCACCTTTTCGGCCTCTCACGCCAGCTACTACCCAGGCGCGGTAAATATGTCAATCAAGACCATATATGAAAAGGACAGCGGGAAGATTTTAGGGGCACAGATTGTTGGGTATGAGGGCAGCGACAAACGCTGCGACGTCATTGCCACGGCCATCCGCTTTGGGGCAACGGCCTATGACTTAGCAAAGTTGGAGCTATGCTATGCCCCACCCTTCTCCTCTGCTAAGGACCCTGTGAATATGGCCGGCTTTGTGATTGAAAACATTCTGACGGGGAAGGTAAAAACATTCCACTGGCATGAGGTGGAAGACCTGAAGAAGGACAGCGGTGCCATTCTGCTGGATACGCGCACGGAGATGGAAGTGCAGGGCGGCAGCATGGAAGGCTTTATCAACATTCCCTTGGATGCGCTGCGATCCAGGTTACACGAGCTAGACAAAAGCAAACGAATTTATGTCACCTGCCAGATTGGGCTTCGTGGCTATATCGCTTGCCGAATTCTGACCCAACACGGGTTTGATTGCTATAACCTCAGTGGAGGATATCGCTTGTACAGCTCCATTTTTAAGGTTGGTCAGCCCACTCCACCCGTTACGCGCATGAATCTGGAAACCCAGCAACCGGAAGCCCAGCAACCGGAAGCTAAGGCGGAAGGGAAAGTGATTAGTGTGGATGCCTGTGGTCTGCAATGCCCGGGGCCCATTGTGAAACTTGGTTCGGCCCTCAAGGAAGCCAACCCAGGCGATACCATTGAAATCGCCACCACAGACCCCGCCTTTGCCAGCGATTTGGAGGGCTTTTGCCGCCGCACGGGGCATCAATTTGAGGGAATGACCAGCAGCAAGGGCGTTAGTGTGGCCAGAGTTACCAAAGGCAATGCGGAAGATGGCAACACAAGCTATGCCATTTCTCAAGGCAACAACAAAAATTTTATTGTTTTTTCTGGTGATCTGGATAAAGCAATTGCTTCCTTCATCATGGCCAATGCTGCGGCTGCCATGGGAAGAAAGGTGAGCATGTTCTTCACCTTCTGGGGCCTTAACATTTTAAGAAAACCGGAAAAGATGAAGGTAGAAAAAGACTTTATGTCCAACATGTTTGGTTCCATGATGCCGAGAGGCTCGGGAAAGCTCAAGCTTTCCAAGATGAATATGGGTGGCATGGGAGCCAAGATGATCCGCCATACCATGAAAAACAAGAACATTGATAGCCTGGAAGACTTGATTAAGGTTTCTCAAGAAAATGGCGTGGAATTGATCGCTTGTGCCATGAGTATGGACGTAATGGGTATCAAGCAGGAAGAACTGATTGACGGGGTGAAGACCGGTGGAGCAGCATCTATGTTGGCGTTTGCGGAAGAAAGTGATATGAGCTTGTTTATCTAAACGTCCTGGGAGTCTCCAAAAAGAAAGACGTCTCCTTGACCAGGGCTACAAATGGTGAGCCCATTGGCTAGGGCTTGGAGACGATGACACCGCAATTGTAGAAAAGGAACAAGAAAAGCCCCAACCGAGGAAGGTTAGGGCCTTTCTTGCGTCTTGATTTAATAGGGAGGTTGGAAGTGAAACGGATTCTATTTGTTTGCCATGGGAACATCTGCCGTAGCCCCATGGCCGAGTTTGTCCTGCGTGACTTGGTAAAGCGGGAGAAGATGGACGAGCAAGTGATCGTCGCGTCGGCAGGAACGAGTGCAGAGGAGATTGGAAACCCGGTGTATCCACCGGCGCAACGCACCCTGCGGGAGCATGGCATTGATCCCTCCGGGAAGTTTGCTAGGCAGCTAACCCGCGAGGATTACGATACTTATGACTATTTGATTGCCATGGATCGGGTGAATTTGCGGAATATGAAGCGATTGTTTTCTGGGGATGGGGAGGGCAAGTGCTTTTGCCTTTTGGATTTGACCGACCGGCCTCGGGAGATTGCGGATCCCTGGTATAGCGGTAATTTTCAGGATACCTGGGATGATGTGTATGAGGGCTGTCAGGCGCTGATGCTACGCTTGGCTTCGGAAGCGTTATAATAAGCACAAAACTCCTTCGCATGAACCATGCGAGGGAGTTTTTTGTTTGAGGGACGAAATGGTACATTCGTGCACGGAGATTTCCTTTGAAGTAACCGTAAGTTAGAAAGGAGATTGTTATGCAGTATCATGTTTGTTTAGACCCAGGACACGGCCCTGGGTGCGCCAATCGAAGTCCGGATGGCTCCTTTGAAGAGCAAGCCTTTGCCATGGACATGGCCCAGCGGATTGCCCGCCTGTTACGGGCGCAGGGGGTGATGGTTACGATGACGCGTTCTGCCAGTGAGTATCCGTCCTTACAGAAGCGCTGCCAAATTGCCAATGGGATTCCGAAGCTTTCCCTATTTGTGTCCTTGCATTCGAATGCCGCTGGGGGCGCCGGGTGGAACGAGGCCCACGGACACATGCTCCTCACCTCCGCACCGGGGGAGAAGGCAGAACGCAATCGGGCGGCGGGTGCCATCTTAGCAGAGTGGAAAAAGCTTGGGATTCCCTTGCGTCCCAATCCCTTGCGGCACCAAGGGTTTGCGGTGCTACGAGATACCATTGCGGCGGCGGTGTTACTTGAACACGGCTTTCACACCAACCGAGAAGAGGTGGCGATGCTGAAGGATTCTGACTTCCGAGCCAAGCTAGCGGAAGCGGATGCCAGGGGAATCTTGGCGTACTTGGGCTTTCCTTGTGCGCTGGGGCAAGAAGCGGATCGAGCCCGGGTGGCGCTTCGATTTGGACTCCAAGAGGAGACCTTGGATTACTTGGAGGCCTATCCCTTTGGGAAGGAGCTGCTGCATAAGTTGGCGGAAGGGAGGTAAGAAGGGTGGAGCATACCATGCTAGAATTTAAATTGGCGGTGACGGCCTTGCTTGCAGCTTGTACCGCACTTTGGGGTTGGTTTGGGTGGTTGGTGCTTCTGTGGATTGCTTGCCTGTTACTGGATTATATTACCGGCTCCTTGGCGGCGGCCTCCCTTGGGAATTGGAGTTCCAAGCAAGCCAGGCAAGGAATTTGGCATAAGCTTGGCTGCATTGTGGCAGTGATGGTTGCGGCGGCGGCAGACCTGCTTCTCGGCATGGTCACCGAGCATGTCCCAGGCGTTCCTTTGGAGTACAACACGATTCTATGTCCCATGGTGATTGTTTGGTATACCTTAACGGAGCTTGGTAGTTTGATGGAACATGCTGTGCAGTTAGGGGCACCGGTTCCGGACTTTTTGAAGAGAGCCTTACAGGTCTTTCAAGAGAAAAAGTAGGCCAAAAAGAACTTGAGAATCTTTTTACTTTCATATAGGCGATTGTGGCAAAGTGTGCTATACTGCATAGGAATTCCGATGAGGGTTTGATTTTTGCTTGGATGGAGAGGGAACACGATGCGCTGTGGGAAGTTGGGACAAAGGATGATTCGCAGGTGTTTTTTAACCGCCTTGCTTGCGTTCCTCCTGGTGATGCCGGCCTTGGCCGCGAATCACGTGGAGCAGATTGACATTCAGGCCGTCATACAAAGCGATGGTTCCCTCACCGTACGCCAAACCTGGAAGGGAACCTTTACGGAGGGGACAGAGCTCTTTCTCCCCCTCCATTTGCCGGACTATGCCAGTTTGCGGGACCTTCAGGTTTCGGATGAATCTGGCCCCTTTCGAGTCTTAGCGTCCTGGGATGTGAATGCAAGTTTTGCAGAAAAGACCAACACCTGTGGAGCCTTGCCAACGGAAGATGGCTATGAACTCTGCTTTGGCATCGGAAGTTATGGGGAGCACAGGTTTACCGTGGAGTATGTCCTGGGAAAGATCATTGGTTCCTATTCCGACCTGGATGGAAGCAGTTTCTGCTTTGTGAATCAGGATATGAACACCACCCCAACCAATGTCACGCTAGAACTGCGGCTGGGTGATGGCACGCCCTTGACGGAAGAGAACTGCGCAGTATGGGGCCTTGGCTTTGATGGTACGACGGAGCTTCGAGATGGCATCTTGCATGCCGAGACGAAGACGCCTTTGGAGAGAGAGAACCATGTAACGGTGATGCTTTCCTTGAACAAGGGCCTGCTTCAGCCAGAACGGGTGGAGATGGCGCCATTTGATCAGCTAAAACAAAGCACGCTAAATCCGGATGAGAAGGAACGGAAAAACGGAGCTTCGCCGATTCGCCTTCTGATTCCCTTGGCTACCTTGCTTGCTGGGGCTCTGCTTCTTATGTTGCTTCTTCGAAGGAACAAGAGAAGACAGGGAAACCTTAAGGTGACCACAAGGGAGCGCCAGGATGGAAAAGCACTGCCCAACGAAGGCAATCGAAATGCCACCTATGTGTTAGGGCGCCTATTTTCGCTCTGCGAGGAAGGGGACTGCCTCAAAATAGGGCTCTGGCGCCTTGTGAAGCTAGGCTGTATTGAGGCAGCTGCACCGGAACGAACTGGCTTTTTGGGAAGGCCCAGGGAGAGAAACCTTAAGCTGCTGGGAAGACCGGGGGAAAGTGCGGATGCCTTCGATGGGTGTTTATATACCATTTTAGAGAAAGCGGCGGGGCAAGGATCGGTCTTGTATGCAGAAGAACGCTTTGCCTTGGATGTGGATGAAGGAATGGTACGATACCTTCGCCTATGTGAAGAAGCAGGACGGGAATACCTGATTCAAAAGAGGTGCCTAACGGGTGTGGAGACGAAAGGAAGCCTGAAAGGCTTGAGTGAACGTGGACAGCAAGAGCTCAAGGAAATCCTGGCTTTCCGGCAGTCCTTACAGGATCACACAAAACTTGCAGGACAAGGAGAAGAGGATGGCGCCCCTTGGCGGGATGATCTTTCGTATGCGATCCTATTCGGGACGGCAGGGGAACTTTTGGATCAATGGCAGAAGGTGCATCCGGAGCTTACTGATGCAGTGGAACGGGATCGTGCCAACGTTACCATGGCAGAAACCTTCTCAAAGCGCTTGCTTCGCGAGCTCCAAGGGGTTTGAAGAAGCACAGAATAAGAAAAAAGCCGAGGCTCTTACGAGCCTTGGCTTTTTGTATTTGGAGTGATAGATCTGCAGGGATTGTAAATACTAGCGGTAAACAAAACGAGGTAAGGAGATTATCATGTTTGATGTGCTAGATCGCTGTCTCATGCAGGCAGAACGACCTTCCGATGAATTGAATGCGCTGGCCAAACAGGCGGGCTTTCAGGAATACCCCTATGCCCTTTTACTTGAACAAAAAAGGACGGAGCAATCGCCCAAGCATCATCCGGAAGGAAGTGTGTGGAACCACACCCTGCTGGTTGTGGATGAGGCGGCCAAGCGAAAGCAGTTTAGCCGAAATCCACGGGTGCTTATGTGGGCGGCATTGCTGCACGACATTGGAAAGCCAGCCACCACCAAGCTGCGCAAGGGCAGGATAACCGCCTATGATCATGATAAAAAGGGAACGGATCTCGCACGGGAATTCCTTACGGCTGTGACCAAGGAGCCGGAACTCATCGAAGCCGTGCCTTGGCTTGTCCGATATCACATGCAAGTGCTTTACGTGGTAAAGAAGCTTCCGTATCAGGACATTCCCGGGATGCAGGCCCATACGGATCTCCAGGAGTTGGCGCTCCTGTGCTACTGCGATCGTATGGGACGTTTGGGGGCAGAGGAGGAAAGCGAGCGGGGTGACATTCTTGTGTTTCTCAAGCGCTGTGGGGAAGATCACATTCCGGACTGGCTCTCGTAAGGCCTTGCTTTGTCATCCGCAATCTTCTTGCTTAGGTTGTTGGAGATGCGCTCCATGACTTGCCAGAGAAGGGCTTCCTCTTCTGGCCTTAATCCTTCCGTCAAGGTTTGCAAGAAGGCTTGTTGCATGTCGCGTAGATGGGCGATGACGGGCTGGGCTTCCGCTTGGAGGATTAGCCACTGCAAGCGGCGATCTTCTTCCGTTGGGGTGGC
Organism: [Clostridium] viride DSM 6836; assembly: GCA_000620945.1. Lineage (GTDB taxonomy): Bacteria > Bacillota > Clostridia > Oscillospirales > Oscillospiraceae > Evtepia > Evtepia viridis. The sequence continues at coordinate 8,341 of JHZO01000006.1, forward strand.
ACGTAAATAGCCGCGACGGGATAAGCCTTCCACGGCTTTTGAGACGTACGCTTTGGAAAACCCCCGATAGTAACAAGCGTCGCGAGCGGTGCAGCGCTCGGGGGAGTTGGCTAGAAAGAGGAGAACATTGGCTTCGGCACTGCTTAAATCCAGTTTCTTGGCTTCGGTTTGCAGCATTTGCTGATAGAGTTGGTTGATTTTCTTCCCAAATCGTAGATAACGGCCAAAATCAAAACTATCCATGTTGAATTCCTCCCGTATGGTTGACAGGAAAACAGTTTCCTTGTAAACTATTCTATAGAAAAATATCCACTTGTCAATCGAAATGTTTTGGAGGTGAACGAAATGCAGCAAAATCAAACAGAGGCACTGGGAAGAGAGCCCGTTGGAAGACTTCTCATGCGCCTGGCTGCGCCGGCGGTGGCCGCACAGGTCATCAATCTACTCTACAACCTGGTTGACCGCATGTACATTGGGCGCATTCCTGGGGTTGGGCGGGTGGCCTTAACGGGTGTTGGAGTATGCTTGCCACTGATTATGATTATTTCTGCCTTCGCGGCTTTGATTGGGATGGGGGCGGCGCCCCGGGCATCCATATTCCTGGGAAGGGGAGACAAAGAGAAAGCAGAACAAACCTTGGGTAACTCCGTCAGCACCTTGGTGATCCTATCCATTGGTTTGACCTTGGTCTTTTTCTTCTTTGCGGAGCCAATGCTCTTGGCCTTTGGGGCAAGTCCTGAGACCTTGCCCTATGCCTTGTCCTATATGCGAATTTATGCCTTGGGTACCTTGTTTGTGCAAATGACCTTGGGCCTGAATACCTTTATCAGTGCTCAAGGCTTTTCGCGCACCAGCATGCTCACCGTAATGATCGGTGCATTGACCAACATTATCTTAGACCCCATTCTAATCTTTGGGTTCAAGATGGGGGTATCGGGCGCTGCGTGGGCAACCATCGTGTCACAATGTTTAAGCATGGTTTGGATTCTGCGGTTTTTGATCGGCAAGAAGACCACCATTCGAATTAAGCGGCACTTTCTGCGCATTCGTCCGGCAATCCTCTTGCCCTGCCTTGCTCTGGGGCTGTCACCCTTTATCATGCAGGCCACGGAAAGCCTGATTGCAGTCTGCTTTAATACCTCCCTACAAACCTATGGGGGTGACATTGCCGTGGGTGCTATGACCATTCTCACTAGTGTCATGCAATTTGCCATGCTGCCAATGATGGGATTGAGCCAAGGGGCACAGCCCATTGTCAGTTACAATTATGGTGCACGAAACCCAGATCGAGTAAAGACGACGGTTTGGTATCTCTTGGGCATCAGTTTGGCCTATTCCTTTGTACTATGGGGAGCGGTACAACTCTACCCAGGATTCTTTGTTCAGATTTTTAATAATGACCCAGAGCTGCTGGCCTTTACGGTTGGAGCGCTGCGGGCATACATGGCGGTTTCCTTTGTCTTCGGAGCGCAGATTGCCTGTCAGCAGACCTTTATTGCTTTGGGCAATGCCAAGAGCTCCTTATTCCTGGCGCTGCTGCGTAAGATTATTTTATTGATTCCGCTGATTTATCTCATGCCAATGCTCCTGCCAAGCAATCAAACCATGGCGGTCATTTTGGCAGAGCCCGTTGCCGATTTGCTTGCCGTGGCCACCACGGTGGTGCTGTTTATCGTCCAGTTCCGCCGAGCCATGCGATCCTTGCAGGAAGAAGAAACGGCTCCCGCGTAATGCGGGGGCCGTTTCTTGAAGGGATGTGCAGGGGGAAGGAAAAAGTGGACCGCAAGAATCCATGGGCATAGAAAAAGCACCGCTGGATTTCCAGCGGTGCTTTTTGTTGATTGAAAGGGGTTTCTTAGAATACGCCCTGGTCCATCATTGCTTCTGCAACCTTCAGGAAGCCAGCGATGTTAGCACCTGCAACCAGGTCATAGCCCAGGTTGTACTCTTCAGCTGCCTTCATGGAAACATCAACGATGTTAGCCATCATCTTGTACAGCTGTGCATCAACCTGCTCGGGCTCCCAGGTCAGACGCTCGGAGTTCTGGGACATTTCCATAGCGGAAACGCCAACGCCACCAGCGTTAACTGCCTTGGAGGGAGCAACAACCTTGACGTGCTTCTTCAGGTATGCCAGTGCCTCGTTGGTGGTGGGCATGTTAGCAACCTCAATATAGTACTGAACGCCATTGTCGATGATCTGCTGAGCTTCGGTCATGCCGATTTCGTTCTGGAATGCGGAGGGCATAGCGATGTCCATCTTCTCGCCCCATGCCTTCTGGCCAGCAACGAACTTACAGCCGAACTTGTCAGCGTAGTCCTGTGCACGGTCACGGCCGGAAGCACGCATCTCGAGGAGGTATTCGATCTTCTCTTCGGTGACAACACCGTCGGGATCGTAGCAGTAGCCGTCGGGGCCGGAGATGGTAACAACCTTACCGCCCAGCTCAGCGACCTTCTTACAAATGCCCCAAGCCACGTTGCCGAAGCCGGAAACACCGATTGCCTTGCCCTTGATCTCTTCGCCCAGAGCCTTCAGGACTTCGACGGTGTAGTACACAGCGCCGTAGCCGGTTGCTTCGGGACGGAAGGGGGAACCACCGTAGCTTGCGCCCTTACCGGTGAGAACGCCGTTCTCCCACAGGCCCTTCAGGCGGCGGTACTGGCCATACATATAGCCGATCTCACGGCCGCCTACGCCGATGTCACCAGCGGGAACGTCGCAGTCGGGGCCAATATAACGATACAGAGCGGTCATGAAGCTCTGGCAGAAACGCATGATTTCAGCGTCGGACTTACCACGGGGGTCAAAGTCGGAACCACCCTTAGCACCGCCGATGGGCAGGCCGGTCAGGCTGTTCTTGAAGATCTGCTCAAAGCCCAGGAACTTGATGATGCCGGGGTATACAGAGGGATGGAAGCGCAGGCCGCCCTTATAGGGGCCAAGAGCGCCATTGAACTGGAAGCGATAGCCCAGGTTGGTGTGCCACTGGCCAGCATCGTCCATCCAGCAAACACGGAAGGTGAACATACGCTCGGGCTCAACCATACGGCCCAGCAGGTCAACCTTTTCATATTCGGGATGTCTGTCGATGACGGGGCTCAGGGACTCCAGAACCTCTTCAACGGTCTGGACATACTCGGGCTCGGAAGCGTGTTTTGCTCTTACGTTTTCAATTACTCTGGATACATAAGCATTCATAACAAGTTTGCTCCTTTTTACTGATTATTTTCGCCTGTGTTTCCACAGGTTTTTCACAAGGTTTGCCTCTGGCAAAGCGTTTTGGCTGCCTTGAAACACTGGAAAAAATGCACAGCCTGTACAGAAAACGCACGATAAAACCACCCTCACCATGAAGCTCGCTTCAATTGAGGGGTGGGCAATCTATTGTCCGCTCTCTCTATTAGATTGTAAACCTTCTTCCAAAGTTCAAACGCAGTATATCACGATGCTGTTCAAAACGCAATAAGGAAAACGAAAATTTAACAAAAAAATAGCGGTTTTTACAAAAACATTTTGAAAATGACGGAAGCTATCCCAATCCTTGCAAGAAAGCGGCCGAAAGGGACGTTTTTGGCTCAAATCCGAGCTTGGAGAGGGCAATTTGCAAGGAATGCAGGCATTCTGTGATGGCATCTTTGGTACAATTTTCCCCCATGTGACCAATACGCAGGAGTTTTCCGGCAAAGGGGCCGAAGGAGGAAGAGATCATTATACCGTGTTCGAGCTGCATGGTACGCACAACATCTGCAACCTGAAGTCCTTCAGGCACAAAAAAGGCCGTCACGGTGTTGGCAAAACCGGACTCCGGATACAGGGTGAGTCCACCCTGCCGCAGAGCCTGACGGCAGGCGGTAGCCAGGGCAGCATGCCGCGCTTCGCGGGTTGCATCGGCGGCAATGCGGGAGACGGCCACGGCCAAACCTTGCAAGTCGCTGGCTGGCATGGTGTAAGGGAACCATTTTTCCTCGTAGTAGCGGGAGAAGGCGAGTAGGTTTGCGTAAAAAGATGCAACCGGTGCACGACGACCTTGCATAAACTTCCATGCTTCTGGACTGATGGTTACAAAGGCTAAGCCCGGAGGGGCCGAGAGGACTTTCTGCGAGCCACCGCAGAGCAGATCGATTCCCTTGGTGACATCCACCGGCTCCCCGAACATGGACGCAACGGCATCCACCACGGTGAGGAGGCCAAACTCCTTTAAAAGGGGACAAAGGCTTGCGATGTCGTTGCGCATCCCACTGGGGGTATCGCAGTGAACCAAGGTTGCGTATTTAAAGGTATGATCCGTTTGAAGATACTGGCGCAGGGCGTCGGGGTCAATGGGACACCGGTAATCGCAGGTATAGAGCACGGGTTCGCCCCCATAAATGCGGACGAAGTCTGCAAAGCCGGCGCCAAAGACGCCATTATCCAGCACCAACACCCGGTCACCGGGCTCGGTGAGGGTGGCGATGGCTGCCTCTAGGGCCAAAATGCCTTCTCCACCCAGGATCAGAGTTTCATGGGCTCGGCTGCCCAGCAGTTCACTGATTTGTCCACACAGCTCGTGATAAAACTCTACAAAGGCATGGTCTTGGTCCGGATTGGGAAAGGGCTGACTACGCGCCGCCATGACTTCGGCACTGACGCGGGTGGGACCGGCGGTCATCAATTGATACATGGTGCATACCCCCAGTTGATTTATGGGTGATTTCGCAGAATGGTCTTATTTGCAGCAATGCGCAGGGGCTCGATGATGATGAGAACAATGACGGCGGCGACGCCCACCTGGGTGAGGTTGCCGGGAATGGAATAGATGGGGGAGATCCAGTTGTGGAAGAGGATGCCCTCGGCAATGTAGTAACCAACCACTTTAATGGCGGCAGCGGCAAGCATGGCCAGGAAGAAGAAGGGGAAGGTCTTGCGGCGCTCTGCGATCAGAGCCACCACGAAACCGATGGCAAGGCCAATCACGAAGGTAAAGGGAGCCCAGATGGCATAGGCACCCGAAAGAAGATCAAACAGAGCCATGCCGACACCACCGGAGATGGCACCAACCTTTTTGCCAAATAGGATGGCGGCAATGAAGAAGGGAATGTTGCCAAGGTGGACCAGTCCGCCGGGAAGCCCCAGAGGATTGACGTTAAGCATGGTGAAAAGGTAAACGAGGGTGGTGAACATGGCACAGAGGACAATGGTTTGGGTGCGGGATAGGGTTCCAGGCTTTTTTGGTTCCACAGCGGTGAGTTCAACTTGTTCTGACATAGGTATGACCTCCTTAGTTTGGAGCGTGGTAGGGGCAGGGTGGGAGGGAACACTCCCTGCCCCTACGGATCCTGCATTTTGCTTAGTCTATCACACATCTGGCAATGCATACAGGTTCAGTTTTGTTATTTTTTACACGGTCAGATTGTTGGCTTGTCTTTTCTGCTTCGGTTTTTTATAATAGTACTAGTAAACGAATAGGAGGGTGGGGAAACATGGAAGCCTTATGGGAGAGATTGGTTCAATGGGAGAAGAGCGGAGCCTTGCCCTTTCATATGCCGGGACACAAACGAAACCGTACGCTGGCACCCTATTTGGATGCTCTTTCGGCGGGGCTGGACGTGACCGAGATTCCGGGTTTTGACGATTTGCACGCACCGGAAGAGATTTTAAAACTCGCGATGGAGCGGGCCGCTCGCTTGTATGGGAGTGAGGATGCCTACTTTTTAGTCAATGGAAGTACCGGAGGCATTCTGGCCGGGATTCGTGCCGCCACACGGCGGGGGGATCGCGTCCTTGTGGCACGGGCCTGTCACAAGGCAGTGTATCATGCCTTGGAGCTGTGTGCCTTGCAACCCATATATCTTCAGCAGGATTGTTTGGACGAGTTTGCTTGCCCCGCTTCCTTAGCCGTGGAGCAGGTGGAAGAGGCCCTGGGGGAGCATCCTGACATTCGTTTGGTGATTCTGACCTCGCCCAGCTATGAAGGCGTTTGCTCGGATATCCCTTCCATCGTGGAGGCAGCCCACCGGCGCGGGGTGCCGGTGTTTGTGGACGAAGCCCATGGAGCCCATTTGGGCCTGGGGGGAGGTTTTCCGCCAGGCGCGGTGGCAGCCGGGGCAGATTTGGTGGTGCAAAGCTTCCACAAGACGCTGCCATCCCTCACCCAGACGGCCATGCTCCACCGTTCGGGGACATTGGTGTCTCGGGAGGAATTGACCCGGCAGCTGGGGATTTTTCAGACCAGTAGCCCTTCCTACTTGCTGCTGGCATCTTTAGAAGGTTGTGTATCCCTGCTGGAGCAGCGGGGGGAGGACCTTTTGCAGGAGTGGCGCGGGCGCTTGCACCGTTTTGACCAAGGCGTGCATGGGCTAACGCACCTTCGCTTGCTGCCGGGGACGGAGCGCGGCGTGTTTGCGCGGGATCCCAGCAAGATTGTCATCGGAACGAAGGGAAGCGGGATGACTGGGCTTGCGCTGTCCCAGCGGCTGCGGCAGGAGTTTGGGATTCAGCTGGAGATGGCGGCGCAGCCCTATGCCATCGCCATGACGGGCATGGGAGATACGGATCAGGCCATGGAGAAACTGAAAGAAGCGCTTCTTACCATCGATGGGTCTTGCCAAGGAGAAGGGGATGGAACACCCCTTCTTGAGCTGCCACTTCCCAAGTCTTGCCTTTCCATGGAGGAGGCGCTGACGCGCCCGTTTCGCTTGTGTCCGTGGGAAGAGGCTTCGGAACAGCTTGCGGCGGAATCCATTTGGGCCTATCCACCGGGGATTCCGCTGGTGGTTCCGGGGGAAGTCATTTCCGCTGCAATGCTGGCGGCGCTGTCTCAGCGGAAGGCGGTGGGGGTGAATCTGATCAGCACCCGAGGTGATTTGAACCAAGGGATCGCCGTGGTCGATTCTGACACTTTTTTCGCGGAATAAGCATTGACAGGGGAAGATTTCTTCCTTATAATATTTCCTGTATGGAATTTGCAGACGGGCGTGTTGCGCTCGGTCTCAGCATAAAAGGAGTTGTTTGTTATGAAGAGAATCCAGACAATCGAGACCCGTGATCTTACGGCCAGCCTGAAGACCGGCGGCTGCGGCGAGTGCCAGACTTCCTGCCAGTCTGCTTGCAAGACCTCTTGTGGTCTTGTGAACCAGCAGTGCGAGAACGAAAACGCCTGATGACATGAAACGAAAGGCCGCCTTTCGCGTTGCGTGCGCGGAAGGCGGCCTTTTTAGATACCCTTCCAAGAAGCGGAGGGGCAAACGATAGGAGTAAATAGCATGATTCACCAATTTGAGCTGAAGGGACAGCACATTGTCCTGGATGTATACAGCGGGGCTGTCCATATCGTTGACCCCGTAGCCTATGATATGATTTCCTTATATGAAAACACGCCCCGGGAAGAGCTCCTTTTGCGGATGCTTGAAACCTATGGGCATTTGGACGGGGTGGACGAAGCAGAGCTGCGGGAGTGCCTTTCGGACATCGATTCTCTCGTGGCGGCGGGAAAGCTGTTTTCCAAGGATCCCCTTCGCGGCTTGAATGGAACAAACTTACCCAAAGGAAAGCCGGCCCTCAAGGCACTCTGCATGCATGTGGCGCACACCTGCAACCTAAACTGCCAATACTGCTTTGCCCGCCAGGGAAACTACCACGGCGAGGAAGCACTCATGTCCTTTGAGGTGGGAAAGCGCGCACTGGACATGCTCATTGCACAGTCGGGTTCGCGCCGAAACCTGGAGGTGGACTTCTTCGGCGGCGAGCCGCTGCTGAACTGGCAGGTGGTCAAAGACCTGGTGACCTATGCCCGGGAGCAGGAGAAAGAGCACAACAAGAACTTCCGCTTTACCCTAACCACCAATGGGGTGCTGATTGATGATGACGTCATTGACTTTGTCAATCGAGAGATGCACAACGTCGTCCTCAGCTTAGACGGAAGAACAGAGGTTCACGATCATCTTCGGAAAAACTATGCGGGCGAAGGCAGCTACGAGATCATCCTTCCCAAGTTTCAAAAGCTGGTGGAGGCACGGGGTGGTAAGGATTACTACATGCGAGGTACCTTTACCCACCACAATCTGGACTTTACCCAGGATATTTTCCACATGGCGGATCTGGGCTTTCGGGAACTGAGCATGGAGCCGGTGGTTTGTGACCCCTCGGATCCCTATGCGCTGACCGAGGAGGATTTGCCCAAGCTCTTTGCGCAATATGAAGTTTTGGCCGAGGAGATGCTCCGCAGAGAGCAGGCGGGCAAGGGCTTTACCTTTTACCATTACATTTTGGATTTGGCGGGGGGCCCTTGTCTTCCCAAACGCTTGGTTGGCTGCGGCTCGGGCACGGAATATTTGGCAGTGACACCCACCGGGGATCTGTATCCCTGCCATCAGTTTGTCAGTGAGCCGGAGTTTTGTGTGGGCAATGTGTGGGACGGCGTGACGAAGCCCGAGGTACAGTGCTCCTTCCAAGACTGCAATATCTGCCAGAATGCCCAGTGCCGGGATTGCTGGGCGAAGCTTTACTGTGCGGGTGGTTGTGCGGCAAACGCGCACCACGCAACCGGGGACATTCGCGGCATCTATGCCTATGGTTGTGAGCTCTTTAAAAAGCGGATTGAGTGTGCCATTTGGTTGCAGGTGGCGGCAAGAGCAGGAAAGGCATAAACAAAAAACACGAGCGTTCCGACGATGAGTCGGAACGCTCGTTTCCATTTTGTAGCTTATACTTCGGAAAGGGTGAAGGTGAATTCGGTTTCTCCGTCTTCACTGGTGACGCTGATTTGCTCGTTATAGGTATTAAGGATGGTCTTTACGATGTAAAGGCCAAGGCCCACCCCATCCTTTTCGGTTCGAGAGCGGTCTGCCTTGTGGAAACGGTCAAAAATAATGGACAACTGCTCAGGGGGAATGGTTTCACCCTGATTTTTAATGGAAACATAGGCTTTGCCCCCGTGGAAGCGCATGGACAGAGTGAGGACACCGCCTTGCTTGGAAAACTTGATGGCGTTATCGATGAGGTTATAGCATACCTGCGTGATGGCATCGGGTTCGCCCCAGACCATGGTGTCCTTTTCCGGAAGGTTGGTGACCACTTCTAAGTCCTTTTCCATGATCTTGGCTTCCAGGCTGACCAGCACGCGGAGCAAGAGCTCTCCGGCGTCAAACTGCACCTGTGCGGCCACCCGTTCCTGGGACTGCAAACGGGAAAGCTCCAGCATGCGGCGAATCAGACGCGATAGGCGGCGGGTTTCGGAGGAAATGACCTCCAGGGATTCACGCTCACGAGCGGGAGGAATGGTTCCATCCAGGATGCCTTCGGCAAAGCCGGCGATGGTGGTCATGGGGGTTTTCAGCTCATGGGACACATTGGCGATAAATTCACTTCGCTTGAGCTCCGATTGGGCTAAGGATTCAGCCATGGCGTTAAAGGCCGTGGCAAGCTCAGAAATCTCATCTTTGCGGTGTTTGTATTCCGTGACGCGGGCATCCAAATCCCCTCGGGCAAAGCGGTATACCGTGGAGGCCATTTCTTGCAAAGGCTGCACCGTATGCTGCGCGGTAATGGAGCAAATAATAAAGGAGATAAAGAGGACCGCCAGGGAGGTCAGCAAAAACATTTGGAGCGCACTGATGAGAAAATCCCGCACGTAGGTTGCATCGGTTGCCACAAAAATGATGCCGATGGGCACCTCAGCTTGCGTTGGGCCTTGGGGCGTGAGCGTCAGGCGGTAGCTGACAATGGGAACACCGGTGACGTAGCTGCTGGTGGCAAAGAGGCCATTGAGGGTGGTGAGACCGGAAAAGTTCCGCCGGTTTAAAATTTCCTCCACGGCAGAGGAAGGAACCTGCTTGCTGCCGCCGAGGGTTGCCCCATCGTCGGGCGTTGCGGTAAAGAGCACCGAACCGTCCGTGTTACAGAGGAGAACGGTGGTGTTGGAAATCAAAGCCACTGAGCCAAGGTAACGCAGGAAATCGTCCGAGACGACATCCTCCTCGTTCTGTAAGACTAAGCTGGCATACTTGGAAATATAATTGACATCTTGTCCAATGAGTTTTTTCATCTCGTTGAGGTGATACTGATAGTACAGACTAAAGAATCCGGCTCCCAGCAGTACCAAACAGAGCGAAATTAAACTTAAGGTGGAAATGAGTTGCCGCCGATACATGAAAGCCCCCCTTTGATTGGGTTTCGCGGAGGATTATTGGGCGCTGCGCAATTCAAACTTATATCCCACGCCCCAGACGGTTTTGAGCGACCATTGCTCGCTGACCCCTTCCAGTTTTTCGCGAAGTCGTTTGATATGCACGTCGACGGTACGGGAATCTCCGAAGTAGTCAAAGCCCCAGACCTCATCGAGAAGCTGGTTCCGCGTAAACACCCGGTTTGGTGAGGCGGCCAGGTGATAGAGGAGCTCTAGCTCCTTAGGCGGGGCATCCATGCGATGCCCAGCAACCTCCAATTCATAGGAATCCAAGTTGATGACAAGATTCTGGAAGCTGAGCTTCTTGGTGCGGGGTTCCTCTTCGCCCATGCGGCGAAGCACGGCATGGATGCGGGCCAGCAGCTCTTTCATTTCAAAGGGCTTGACGATATAGTCATCGGCGCCCATTTCAAGGCCTGTGACCTTATCGCTGGTTTCCCCCTTGGCGGTAATCATAATGATGGGGGTTTTCTCGGTTTCGCGAATCTTCCCACACACGGCCCATCCGTCCATGACGGGGAGCATGATGTCCAAGAGAACCAAGTCGGGATGGAAGGAACGAAACAACTCGATGGCTTTGCCTCCGTCGGAGGCCACCATGGTTTCATACCCTTCTTTTTTTAAATATAAATTAAGCAATTCGGCGATATTGCTATCGTCCTCAGCTATGAGCACTTTTCTGGGCATTCTGCTCGCCGCCTTTCTTCTTCTTTCCTAGCTCACTCCATTGGATTGAGACTTGTTTCATTATCGCACGTTCCGTTTTGCGCGTCAAGACGAGCCGGTGTTTCGTCATAAAAGGTTCATGGTTTGAAACATTTGGATTGATAGTTTGTCCTCAAGAGGTCATACTAATCACATCCCTTAACGCAGAAAGGAGGGTTTTTATGAGCGAGAATAAGCAAAATAAGCAGGAACCCAAGCAGTATCAGGTCACGAACCCGACCATTCCGCAAGCCTCTATGGTCATCAATGCCTCCGCTCGGGAGAAGATGAAGATCAAGAAGTCTGGAGCAGTGGAGAGCGAAGGCATCAATGATGTGAACGATTCCACCATCACCATGACTTGGTAATACAGTTTGCTAAGCGGATCGATCCAATTGGATCGATCCGCTTTTTTTGTTTTTAAAGAAAATTTCTTTGAAATTTGTATCAAAGAATGCAAGGTTTGGCCCGAGTTTCCCCCTGTTGAAAGGAGGGATGTGTGTGAAGAAACGAAAATCCGTATCCAAACGAGAGGTCCTGCTGCACATGATGGAGCTGGCCAGTCACCCGTTGAACGATGCTGTGAGGCTGGCCTTTCTCTCCGAGGAGCCCCGGGATGACATTGCGACCTTGGATCTGTGCGGACTCAGTGAGTTTAAGCGCAATGCAAACGGGACGGTTGAGGTCAAGTTCACGGATCGTTTGGCGGTCTTGCAAAGTCTGCTTGATCGCATGGAGGAAGAGGAAAGTTTGGGGGCCATGGCTTTTCTGCAAGCCTTGGAGAGCGAGGAAGGCCATCGTGCGATGGAGGTGAGTCGGCGATGATGCCGAGGAGCTTTTCGTCCAAACAGAAGCGGGTGCTGAAATGGTGGGCGGAGGCCGGAGAAGAGAACTATGACGCCCTGATTTGCGACGGGGCGGTGCGCAGTGGAAAAACCATGGTGCTGGGACTTTCCTTTTTCCTTTGGGCTATGGCGCGGTTTGAAGGGCAGAGCTTTGCCCTCTGCGGGAAAACCGTGGAGGCGGTGCGGCGCAACTTGCTGGTGACGGTATTGCCGCTCTTGGGGGAGCTTGGCGTTGTCTGTGAGGAGAAGCGGAGCCGGAATCAGTTGATTGTGCGATGGGGCCGAAGGGAAAACACCTTCTATCTCTTCGGCGGAAAGGATGAAGGAAGCGCAGCCTTAATTCAAGGTATGACGCTGGCAGGGGTCTTGCTGGACGAAGTGGTGTTGATGCCGCGCTCCTTTGTGGAACAGGCCTTGGCACGCTGCTCGGTATCGGGGGCGAAATTTTGGTTCTCCTGCAACCCGGAAAGTCCGGCGCACTGGTTCTATCAGGAATGGATTTGCAAGACGCAATGCCCTGCATCTTCGCTTTGTTATGACGGATAACCCCAGTCTGTCCCCCAAGACCATAAGGCGCTATGAGAGAAATGGCACCTCTAAAGGTGAGAAAATATCGTGATGCATTGACTCACTTCTCCCCTTGTGATTACATTTAGCCAACGTTATTTTGAGCGTGATATTGTCAATGAAGAAATCTTTGAGTGAAGAGCGTGAATACAGCGTGATTAAATCAAACGACTCGAAAGGATTCTTCGCCAAGCTGTTCGGCAACTATAAGAAGGAGAAAAAAGAAATGAGCTTTTTAGATGTTGTAATTAAAGCCAGTTTATCAGTCCCAGGAGTAAAAGTGAACAGGACTGAATTTCTAACAAAACAATTCAAGGCCAGTTTCTCCGAAAGTGAAATCTTGAATATGATTGAGACTAATCCAGTAACCCTGGAATACCCATAAGCGCAGTTAAAGAGGTGGCAAACAGTGTCATTAACAATCACATAAGGGGATCTACATTAATTTCTTTTGCTTCTGGTTTGCCAGGTGGCCCAGCTGCTCAAAAAGCTACCTCAAGTGAGTTCAAAGCAGTTCGGAAGATTGCGGAGTGGCAGGGAATAAAGCTGACAGAAGATACTTTTGCAAAAGGACTATCAAAGGTTGTTCCAGTAGTGGGCGGGATTGTTTCAGGTGGACTTACTTATTCTACAATGAAAAAGATGTCCTTCAGACTGAAGAAACAATTATCGGAAAGTTACTTGGCTAACATTGGGAAAGAAGATGAATCCTATGATGGTTCAGATGATGATATTGCCGTTCTGCTAATGTCAACAAGCCCCTAATTTTTGGAACAAGAAAAGCCTACCCATATTCGTGAACAATTTTTTTTTATTAATTGACTTGAATTAGGGATAAAATGTAAAATATAAATTATACTTTACTTAGGAGGCTGGTTTTTTGGGAAAAGTAAATTCAAAGTTGAAGCCGCCAATATCGATTCCATGCTTAGATTGTGCGTACCTATTAAACTATAAAAAAAAACATGGAATAACCAGTTACGCTGATTACGGAAGTTTGAGTATAAATGATATAAACGAGCTTAGAACTCATTGCTCTTCCTGTAAAGGCGCACAATGGAGTGGGTTTGGTAGTGGTACGTTTAAAGCAGACTTAATTATGTTTTATAGTCATAATATTTCCGTTAAAACTTCGTTAGTTGGTGAAGGGCGAACAAGCAAGTTTTCAGATTCAGATATAGAAAAAATGAAGCGCTTACATGAAGAAGGATGGACTTGGGATTCGATAGCAAAAGCCAACAATGTATCCAGGCAGACCATAAATAATCTAGTCAACGGAAAAACAAAGAGAATTAAAGGAAGGAGAACTCGTTAATAGCAGAGTAGAATGGAACATGAATTGATCAGACGCTGCCCACACCGCCCAAAATCGCCCAGAGTTAATTCTTAACAGGTTGTCCATACAACTGAGGGACAGGCTGAACCTTTGCTTAGGGGGAGATTCTGGCGTTGTTAGGCACTATCTCCTGTTTACATCTCTGCGGGTGGAGGTGCTGGCTTGAACGCGAGGGATAGCATAAGGGCCTTGCTGGAACCCTTGGGAGTCTACGCCTGGGAGCAGAGCGTTCAGTGGGCCGAGTTGAAGAGCATTGGGGAGGCTTTGGATGCTTGCCGTTTGGAGTTAGAACACATTGCACGCGAAATGAACTTAACCACGGCCGAGGATGAGGGGCTCTCCCTGATTAGCTCTCTACTGGCAGGAACCCCCTCGGCCACAGAGCCGGAAGCCCTCCGCGCGGCCTTGGCCGCACTTCTCCGCATTGGGGATGGTAGCTTTACGGTACAAGCCATCTGCGACAATATTTTGGGTTGTGGTTTGCCTGCGGAAGTGAAAGAAACCTCCATTCCTGGCCAAGTGACGGTATCCTTCCCGGGAATCGGAGGAATTCCCGATCACTTTTCGCACTTGCGCCCCATCGTGGAAGAGATCATTCCCTGCCATGTAGAGATTTTGTATCGTTTTTGGTATCTGCTCTGGGAGCGGTTGGAGCGCCGCATTCCTTCCTGGACTGCGCTGGAAGCGCAAGGCTTTACTTGGAAGAATTTAGAGCGCTTTGTGAGGGATTAACTGACAAAATGCACAAGGGGGGGCTGAGTTTGACAGAATGAAGGATGGAGAGAGACAATGGGTCGAAGTTTCAGACATCCCATGACTTTTGCGCGCAAAAAGAGTCGAAAAAACAAGGACTTACGGGGTGTTTTCTGCGCACGAATGGAAAAAACCAGGAAAGATTTTGTGCACTATTTTTGAGCGTGAGTTCTTGACGGAGAGGCCAAAAAAATGATATGATGTGTACAAGAAGAAGCGAGACCACAACATATTGTGTGTGATTGGCTGAAAATACGAAAAGACACAAGAGAAACCGTGAGAGGATGACAAACATATGACGCTCCAAACAATTCGGAAACGAGATGGCAGACAGGTTCTATTCGACGAAGCTAAAATTGCGGAAGCAGTTGAAAAGGCCTTTGCGGCAACCTATAAACCCGGTCACGCGGAGATGGCGCAAAAGCTGGCACGAGAGGTGGTATCCATCCTGGAACGGGAGGGAACCGATGCTCCGGATGTCGAGCACATTCAGGACCTGGTGGAGCGCGTCCTTATGGATAATGGCTATATTCAGACGGCCAAAGCTTACATACTCTATCGCTCGGAGCGCAGCCGTGCTCGAGAGATGAATACCCGTCTCATGAAGATCTATGAGGATATTACCTTCTCCTCCGCGGCGGAGAGTGACATTAAGCGCGAGAACGCCAACATCGACGGCGACACCGCCATGGGCTCCATGCTGAAGTTTGGCTCCGAGGGTGCCAAGCAGTTCTACGACATGTTCGTGTTAAAGCCCGAGCATGCGAGAGCCCATCGCGAAGGCGATATCCACATCCATGACCTTGACTTTTTAACCCTGACCACTACCTGCTGTCAGATTGATATTAAGGCACTCTTTAAGGGCGGCTTTTCCACCGGTCATGGTACGCTACGGGAACCCAATGACATTGCTTCCTATGCCGCCTTGGGCTGCATTGCCATTCAGTCCAATCAGAACGACCAGCACGGCGGTCAGTCGGTTCATAACTTTGATTACGGCATGGCCGATGGCGTTCGCAAAACCTTCGTCCGCATTTATCGCCAGAACTTGGCCCGCGCACTCATGCTGATGTGTGAAGAGCCTGACCCTGAGGGAGATATTAAGGACATCATTTCGCGGGTGCAGCACGAGAATGGGCTTCTGCCCACCTTAGAGCACTGCGAGGCTTACTTTGCAGCAGAGCTGCCGCATTTGGTGGAGCGCTTTGGAGACGAAGACGAGATGAGAAAGGCACAGGAGTTTGCCCACTTCCGTGCCGTGAAGGAAACGGATCGCGCAACCTATCAGGCGATGGAGGCCCTCATTCATAATCTCAATACCATGCACTCCCGCGCTGGCGCTCAGACCCCCTTCTCCTCCATCAACTATGGTATGGACACCTCGCCGGAGGGCCGTATGGTCATGAAAAATGTCCTGCTGGCCACGGAGGCAGGCCTGGGGAGCGGGGAGACGCCCATCTTCCCCATCCAGATTTTCCGGGTAAAGGAAGGCGTGAACTACAATCCGGGCGATCCCAACTACGATCTGTTCCAACTGGCCATGCGTTGCAGTGCAAAACGACTGTTTCCCAACTTCTCCTTCCAGGATGCTCCCTTTAACCTGCGTTACTACAAGGAAGGCCATCCCGAGACGGAAATAGCCTATATGGGTTGCCGCACCCGCGTGATCGGAAACGTCTATGACCCGGATCGTGAAATTTCCACCGGACGCGGAAACCTCTCCTTTACCACCATCAATCTTCCAAGACTTGCCATTAAGGCTAAGGGCGACGTGCAACTGTTTTTCGAAGGTCTGGACCGACAAATTAATCTGTGCGTGGATCAAATGCTGGAGCGATTTGAGATTCAGGCTCGCAAGAAGGTCAGAAACTTCCCCTTCCTGATGGGACAGCATGTTTGGATTGACTCCGATACCTTAGGTTGGGATGATGAGGTCCGTGAGATCATCAAGCACGGCACCCTCTCGCTGGGCTTCATTGGCTTGGCAGAGACGCTCACCGCCCTTCTGGGAGAACACCATGGCCAGAGCGAAAAGGCAAGAGTGCTAGGCCTGGAGATCATCAGCCACATGCGTAGCCGCATGGATGAGGAGAGCGCCAAGCGCAAGATGAACTTTACCTTGCTGGCAACCCCCGCAGAAGGCCTCTCCGGTCGCTTTGTCCGCATGGATAAGCAGCGCTTTGGTGAAATTTCAGGCGTCACCGATAAAGATTACTATACGAACTCCTTCCACGTTCCGGTTGGCTTCCCTCTGTCTGCCTATGAGAAGATTGAGATTGAGGCACCGTACCACACCCTGACCAATGCGGGACACATTAGTTACGTGGAATTGGATGGAGACCCCACGGATAACCTTGTTGCCTTTGAGCAGGTCATTCGCTGCATGAAGGAGAAAGGCATGGGATATGGCTCGGTAAACCACCCGGTGGATCGTGATCCGGTCTGTGGGTTTACCGGAATCATTGGAGAGCAGTGTCCTGGCTGTGGCCGTACGGAAGAAGACGGCGTTTCATTTGAACGGATTCGCCGCATCACCGGCTACCTGGTGGGAACGCTGGAACGCTTTAACGATGCCAAACGCTCGGAAGAGCATGATCGAGTCAAACATCGGATTTAACGAGGAACAAACCTCCCTTTGAGCGTGTTGTCTCAAGGGGAGGTTTTTGTGTAACAGGCGGTTACAAGAATCTTCTCTGATTTGGAGAATTGTGTTTACTTGTATCCATCTCGGCCTTATAATAGCAAGGTGGGACACGAAGGGGGTTAGAAATGCCGTGGTTATTTATGGGTGGGACAAAAACTTAGAAACCGGAATTGAGTTGCTCGATGCGCACCATATGCAGTTCCTGATTGCCGTCAATAAGCGGATCATTTCTCAGAAATGCAAGAATGATCGAGGAGAACTGGAGCGGCTGATTCAATTCCTCCAATATTACATACAGTATCATTTCCAAGTGGAGGAAGCCTATCAGGTGGAGTGCAACTATTCGGGGTTTCGAGAACACCAAGCACAGCACGATACCCTGTCGACGCAGCTTCGGTTTTTTCAGGTTCGGCTTGCATCTTGCGAGGATGACAGCGATCTTATGGAAGAGTTTGATGCCTTTCTGTATGATTGGGTTCACGAGCACATTTTACAGGAAGACGTCACCTTTGCGCAGGCGTACCGTCACTTCCGGCGCACAGAAGCCAAGCGGAAGGTTGGAAGCTAAGGTGCAGCTGGCTCTCCGCACGCGCGGGGGGCTTTTTTGCGTTCTTTGGCCTTCGGTCGGAACGAAAGAAAGCAAACAAAGCTTAAAATAGGCAAAAAGAAAAAGCGCAGGATTGCTCCTGCGCTTTTTGTATGAATTGGAGAAAGAGAAATTATCTCTCTTCGATCCAGTGCTTGCCGATGGGATCCAGGGAAGAATCCTTGTGCATGTTGTGGCAGATCATCAGGGTCTGGTTACGGTTCTCAACATGCAGGCCGTTCTCGAAGCCGGAAGCGTCGACGTTGATACGCATAGCTTCCTTGGTCAGGCGGACAGCAAGGGGATCCTTAGCAGCGATGGTGCGAGCCAGCTCCATAGCAACGGGGGTCAGAGCAGCACGGTCTTCGACAACGCGGGAAACGAGGCCCAGGTTCCAAGCTTCGTCAGCGTTGATGAAGTTACCGGTCAGCAGCATCTCGTATGCACGGCCGGTGCCGATCAGACGGGGCAGCTGGTAGGAGGAGCACATGTCAGCGCCGCCGATGCCAACGTTGGCATAGAAGCAGGAGAAACGTGCGGTCTTGGTGCAGACGCGGATGTCGGAAGCCATAGCCAGGGAGAAGCCGCCGCCAGCAGACACGTTGTCGATCATTGCGATCCAGGGCTGGGGAGTCTGGGTCATCTTGAGTTCCATCTCGCCGAGCTTGATCTGGTAAGCATAGAAGCCAGGAGCGGTCTTCTCGTAGTCGGTCAGACCTTCCTTAACGTCCAGGCCAGCGCAGAAGCCCTTAGCCTCGTCGCCGCCGTACAGCAGGACAACGCGGACATTGTAGTAGTCTTCCTTCAGCTTGCCGCACAGGTCGGTCATTTCCTCAACGAGGGTGTGGCTCAGTGCGTTGTAAGCGTTGGGACGGTTCAGAGTAACCTTCATGATGTTGGGCTCAACCATATCGATGAGAAGGGTCTCGTACTTAGGATAAGTCAGGGGAGCAGGATAGTTGATCTTATTCATGTGTAATAGTCCTCCTTAAAATATTTCGCCGCTTCGGCAGGCCCGAAGACCTGCCGAAGCGAAGCAAACAAAGTTATGTGAAATTTCAAAACAGGCTTACGCAACAGCGGTTCCTGTTCGCAGGGAAAGCAAATAATTACATTGCGTTGGTGTTGCCGTTAGCAGCAACGAACATAGCGTGGATGAGGTACTGGATGTCGCCGGAGCCCTCGATGTTGGGAGCCACAGCAGCGTCACGCAGGAAGCGCTCAACATGGTACTCGTCGCAGACACCGTAAGCGCCCATTGCGTTAACAGCCATGGTAGCAACGGTAGTAGCGGTCTCAGCAGCAAAGCCCTTCGCCTGAGCGGTACGAGCCTGAACAGCACGCATGGTGTTCACGTCGTCGTTAGCGAAGTGGTTGTGGTCGCAGTAGTCAGCAGCTTCCATCAGCATCAGCTCAGCAGCGTGAGCATAGGTCAGCATGGTGGAAAGACGCAGCTGAGTGGTGGGGAACTTGGTGATGGACTTGCCGCGGTGCAGCTTCTCCTGGCAGTACTTCAGAGCCAGGTCAGCAGCGCCCAGAGCGGTGCCAACGAAGACAGCGGTGAAGCCGAGCTTGCCGTAAGCGGTGGTGCCCAGCAGCTGGGTGAAGCCGTCGCCGGGCTTGCCCAGGATCTGGTCTTCGGTGACTACGATATCGTCCATGAAGATGTCATAAACGTGGGAACCACGGTAGCCGATCTTCTCCCAGGGAGTGGAGATGGAGTAGCCCTTGCAGAACTTGTCAATGACGAGGCCAGTGACAACTTCCTTGCCTTCATGCTCCTGCAGAGCGAAAAGCACCAGGGGTCCGTCATAAGCAGCGTTGGAGATGAAGCGCTTTACGCCGTTCAGCTTGTAGGTGCCGTCAGCCTGCTTGACCAGACGCGTCTTCAGCATCTTGGGGTCAGAGCCGGTCTCGGGCTCGGTGAATGCAAAGGAAACGGTCTGCTCGCCGGTGATGCAGGGAGCCAGCCATCTTTCCTTCTGCTCATGGTTAGCGTAGAGGTCAATTGCCTCCAGGCCCAGGATGTAAACGTCCAGGCACTTACCAACGGAGGGAGAAACGCGGCTGATCTCCTTGAGGACGAGAGCCTGCTCCACGTGACCCATGCCCATTCCGCCGTATTCCTCGGGGAAGCTGATGCCGATGAATCCGGACTCAGCAAGCTGCATGTGCAGGTCGTGGGGCAGCTGGGGCAGTTCTTCACCAGTGCTGACCTTGACCAGCTCGCCCTTTTCGATCTCCTCGATGCGGGGAGCCAGAGCGTTCTGAGCAAAGTCGCGAGCCAGCTCATAGATCATTTGCTGGTCTTCATTGAGTAAAAATTCCATGAAAATTTCCTCCTGATATGAATGTTTTTGAAAACAGGTTTTGAAAAACTTGCCTGGGCATAAAAATAGCGCAGAATGCCCAAAACAAAGCATTCCATACCGGGCATGTCTATACCCCGATTATAACACAACAAATGAAGAGGTGCATGCTGTAGATTGACCATTTTTTTGGAAAGTATTCATTAAGATTAATTAGTAAAGCGGAGAAAAACTGGCAAAGAAATTGTTCAAAACGCACAAAAACAAAAAGCAAAAATTGTTTACTGCTATAAAAACAGAAAAAAGCACCGGATGCTTCGAAGGGGGACGGAAAAAGTGCGGAAGCGCTTGTTTCACCGCAGGGCTTGTGCTAGAATGGGAAAGATCAAAAAGAGGCTTTTGGGAGGTAGAAGCGATGCGCATTGCAAGCACAATCAGCGATTCCATTGTGGACGGGCCTGGGCTGCGCGTGACGGTATTTACGCAGGGATGTCCCCATGCTTGCCCCGGCTGTCATAACCCGGAAACCCATGACCCCCAAGGGGGAACCGAGGTTTCGGTGGAGGAGCTGGTGGAACTCTTTGAGAAGAATCGCCTGGTGGAAGGACTGACGCTTTCGGGGGGCGATCCTTTTCTGCAAGCCCAAGAGTGTGCTGCTCTGGCACAGGCCGCCCATGCCAGAGGGCTGACGGTTTGGACCTATACCGGATATCGCTACGAGCAGCTGCTTGCGGCCCAGCGGAACGATTGGGAGGCGCTGCTTGCCGAGACGGACGTTTTGGTGGACGGGCCCTTTGTGGAAGCGCAACGTGCCTATGGCTTAGGCTTTCGTGGAAGCCGGAATCAACGGCTGATTGATGTGCCCAAGAGTCGAAAGGCCGGACAAGTGATCCTTTGGGATGATGGGAGTAAGGCACTCTCACACTTTTCGGTTCCGGAATCCTAACGCGTAAGGAGTTAGAACATGAATCAGCATATGGTGGATCGCCTTAAGGCAGCCCTATGGGGGCGTGAGATCGGAATTCAAGATGAGACTGGCCGTTTTGCCGTGCTGGCTCTTTTGTGTGAGAAAGAAGGAGAGCTGCACCTTTTATTTGAACTGCGTGCAGACAGCCTGCGGGGACAGCCGGGAGAAACCTGTTTTCCCGGAGGCAAGATCGAAGCGGGAGAAACGCCGTATGAGGCCGCCCTGCGGGAAACCTTCGAAGAGGTGAGCATTCCGCCGGAGGACATTACCCTCGTTGCCCCGCTTGATCTCATTGTGGACATCAGCAACCGGGTCATTTACCCCTTCCTCGGCTATGTAGGGGAGGAAGGGCTCTCCAAGCTTTGCCCGAATCAGGACGAGGTCAAGGAAGCCTTTCTCATTCCACTCACACACCTGCGAGAAACCGATCCCTACATTTACCCGGCTCCCGTTGAAATGCAGATCGGCGAGGACTTCCCCTATGAGAAGATTGGCAAAGCCGCCGACTATCATTGGCGTGGCGGCCTCATTGATGTGCCGGTCTATGAGTATCAGGGGAAAACCGTGTGGGGCATGACCGCCCGTGCGGTACGGTCGCTCTTGCGGCTGTTAAGCGAGGTGGAGCATGTGTGAACTGGACCGGGAAGAATTCCTGGGGAAATACTACCTGCGGCAGTCGCCGGACTGCTTTAAACTGGGACGGGATAGCGTATTGCTTTCCCGTTTTGCTACCTTAAAAAAGAATTGGACGGTTTGTGACCTTGGCTGCGGGGTGGGATCGCTGCTGCTCTTGCTCTCGGAGCGGGAGGAGCACTTGGTTCGCTATGGCATTGAGATCGATGGATTGGCCGCAGACCTTGCGAAGCGCAATCTCCTGCGAAATGGCCTTTCGGGGGAGGTGATCCACGCCGATTTGCGAGAGCGCGACCTCTTGCCACCGGATCAGTTTCACCTGGTCGTTTCCAATCCTCCTTATTTTAAGGAAGGGACCGGAGACTCGGGAGGCAGGGCACGCATGGATGAAAGCTGCTCCATCCAGGAGCTTTGCAAGGTGGCAGGACGTTTGCTTCGCACAGGCGGACGCTTTTCTCTGGTCTTTCGAGCAGAACGCATGGTGGATCTGTTTTCTGCCATGCAACAGGTGAAGATTGCCCCCAAGCGGATGCAGCTTCTCTGTTACAGCCGAGAAAAAGCACCCTACGCCGTCTTGGTGGAGGGAGTAAAGGAGGGCGGATCCGGTCTTACGATCCTGCCCACCCATTATCAAGAGGATTAGGAGGAGAAGCCCATGCCCGGATGTTTATATTTGGTTGCCACTCCCATTGGAAACCTGAGCGACCTATCCAGCCGTGCCATCGAAACCTTGGAAACCGTTGATTTTATCGCCGCGGAAGATACCCGCGTGACGGTCAAGCTTCTGAATCACTTGGAACTGAAGAAGCCTATGGTGTCCTACCACCGCCACAACGAAGAATCCGGAGGTACGGTCATTTTAGATCGCATTTTAGGAGGGGAGACCTGTGCACTGGTCAGTGACGCTGGCACCCCGGCCATCAGCGATCCTGGGGAAGATTTGGTGTTGCGCTGTGCCGAGCAAGGCATTGAAGTGATCTCCATTCCCGGCCCTTGCGCCTTGGTCAATGCCTTGGCCCTATCAGGCCTTCCCACGGGACGATTCTGCTTTGAAGGCTTTCTGGCCATGAACAAAAAGAATCGCCGGGAGCATCTTTCGGAACTTCAGAATGAAACGCGTACCATGATCTTCTATGAAGCACCCCACAAATTGCCCTCCACCCTTTGTGACCTTCGGGATGCATTTGGCCCCGATCGCCGCATCAGTTTGTGCCGGGAACTGACCAAACTGCATGAGGAAGTGAAGCGAACCACCCTGGGGGAGGCCGCATCCTACTACGAGGAAACCAAGCCGCGGGGCGAGTTTGTCTTAGTGGTGGAGGGAGCCAAACCGATCGTAAAAGAGGTGGAAGGACTGGAGCTGCGCTTGCAACGGGTGCAGTTGCTCCGCCAGGAGGGTCTCTCTCTGAGGGACGCGGCAAGGCGGGTAGCCGAGGAAACCGGGACGTCTCGCAAGGAATTGTATGATGCTGCCCTAAATGTATGATGGAAGCTGTCGAATGGTGGAAATATATTCATATGCATGAATATATTGGTTACATTAATTTTTAGAAAAGTAGATTTTAAACAAAAAAATTCCCCCGCTGAAGCTCTTCAGTGGGGGATAGCTTTTGTTCAAAGGGAGCAACTTGTTGCGCTTTCCTTGCGATTACTTTAAGGGAGCCAGCTCTTGCAAGCAAGCGCTGCAAATATTTTTGTGCGTCCGAGTTCGTCCACTTTACGAACAATGCCTGTAGATTTCATAGTATACATCCTTTCGTAACTGAGGCAAATAAAAATGCAAAAAACTCTCATTGACTATGATTATAACATGGAGAAGAAAATTGTCAATCGAAAAATGGAAATTTTTATAGAAAAAGGAAATTAAACTGAGAATGTTAGTGGGAACGGAAGAAAGGGACAAGTTTCGACAGAAAAATTTGTTGAAAACCGCAAGTCACCACTATTGGTAGATGGGAATATGCGGAAGTTTGTGGACATATAGTGGAGGGAAGTGCTGGTAAGAGGCAAACGGGAACAGGAGGGATGGCCTTGGCAATGGCTTTTATTTGGACGGGGATGGTGGTATTGTCCCTGGTTTGTGCCATTTTAACTGGAAATGAAGCCGCCTTGGCGGCCGCTACACTGGAAGGAGCCAAGGCGGCGGTTACGCTCTGCATTTCCATGGCCGGGATCCTCTGCCTGTGGATGGGAGTCATGGAAATCATGAAACGAGCGGGTCTGGCGGACAAAATTGCGCGACTCCTACACCCCTTGCTGCGACGCCTGTTTCCGGACTTTGCCAAAGATAAGGACGTGATGAATACGATTGCGGCCAACGTCTCGGCCAATCTGTTGGGGCTGGGGAATGCAGCCACCCCCTTAGGCTTGGAGGCGGCCCGCAAAATGAGTAGGAAAACACCCGGGGTCGCCGGAGATAGTCTTTGTATGCTGGTCGTGTGCAATACGGCCTCCATTCAACTCATCCCGACTACGGTTGCAGGGGTGCGAATGGCGGCTGGAAGTGCCACGCCCTTTGATATTCTGCCTGCGGTGTGGATCGCTTCCCTCATCTCCGTGACGGTTGGCATCACTGCGGCGAAGATCCTGTCGAAGGTATGGAGGAATTAGAATGGATCTGGTCTTTGCGCTGCTGGTGCCGGTCATCATTGCCAGCGTTGCCCTGTATGGAATCTGCCACCGGGTGGATGTCTATGATGCTCTCATCTGTGGGGCAGGTGGGGGACTCGAAATTTTGCTGCGGATTCTGCCGGCTCTGGTGGGGCTCTTGACCGCCGTCTATATGCTCCGTGCCTCAGGAGCCCTGGAACTAGCCGCAGGGGCCTTTGCACCTCTGCTGGACACCCTGGGGATTCCACCGGAAACCGTGGGACTGATGTTGGTGCGACCCATCAGCGGCAGTGCCGCCCTGGGAACCGGGGCAGAACTAATTAATACCTATGGCCCGGATTCCTACATTGGTCGCTGTGCGGCGGTGATGCTGGGCTCAACGGAAACCACCTTCTATACCATTGCCGTCTACTTTGGAGCAGCCGGCATCCAAAAATCTCGCTATGCGGTTCCAGCTGCCCTTTGTGCGGACATTGCAGGCTTTATGGCAGCCGCCTTTGCGGTCAGGCTCTTCTTTTAGGCTGTATTTCTCCACCAATCTATGCTATGCTGTGGAAAAACAGGAATGGAGAGAGACAGCATGGAGCGGTTCGGAACAAGAAGCTTGGATTCCCTGCCGGGCGTGGGGCCGGCCCGAGCAAAGGCCCTAGCTCGGCTAGGATTGTTCACGGTTTCGGACCTACTGTCTTACTTTCCACGTGACTACGAAGATCGCAGGGTACAAGAAGGCATCGCTTCCTTCCCTCAGGAGACCCCGGTCTGCTTCGAAGCTATGGTCACCGAATCCTTTCGCACCAGTCGCATCCGCAAGGGGATGGAGCTGACCAAGGGGAGGATTGCTGACCATACCGGGCAGGCGGATGTGACCTTCTTCAATCAGACCTACGTGCAAAAAAGTCTTGTCTCGGGAGAGAGTTACGTGTTTTATGGTAAGCTCACCGGACAGGGATCGCGGCGGCAACTCACCAACCCCTACTTTGAAAAGGTGGGTGAGGATAAGCTCATTGGCGGCATTATCCCCATTTACCCCTTAACCGCCGGAATTTCGCACAACCTGCTGGCCGGATTGGTGCGTCGCTGTTTGCCTGCCACGGAAGAACTCCCAGAGATTCTTCCGGCGAAGCTACTCTCGGAATACGCCTTGGCTCAGACCGAGTTCTCCTATCAGAACATTCACTTTCCATCCTCCTGGGAGGCCCTGGCCCTGGCCCGCCGCCGTCTAATTTTTGAAGAATTGCTGTGCCTTTCCCTGGGGCTCTTGCTTCTGCGTGAGCGGAGAGAGGAAGGAGGGGCCATTGCCTTCTCCAAGCTTGACCTAGCTCCCTTCTACGCCGCACTGCCCTTTGCCCCTACCGGAGCCCAGAGGCGGGCGTTGGAGGAGATTTCCCGGGAACTAGGACAAGCCGTTCCCATGAATCGCCTGCTCCAAGGCGATGTTGGTTCGGGCAAGACGGCCGTGGCGGCCGCTTGCCTCTATTTGGCTGCTCAGAACGGGCAGCAGAGCGTCCTCATGGCACCGACGGATCTCTTGGCTAGGCAGCATTATGGGACTTTGGAACCCTTGCTGGGAAGGCTGGGCTTACGCGTGGGTCTTTTGGTCGGTTCCATGACCGAAAAGCAAAAGCGCACCCTGCGGGAAGCGGCGGCCTTAGGAGAGGTGGACCTTCTCATCGGAACTCACGCCTTATTGTCGGATACGGTATCCTTTTTTCGCCTGGGTCTGGTCATCACCGACGAGCAGCATCGCTTTGGGGTATCCCAGCGGGCGGCCCTGTCCGCAAAGGCGGGAGAAGGGCAGCGCGCCCATGTCCTCGTCATGTCGGCAACCCCCATCCCACGCACCTTGGCGCTGATGGTGTACGGGGACTTGGACCTATCCATCTTAGATGAGCTTCCTCCGGGAAGAGTTCCGATTCAAACCATGCTCATTGGGGAGGACAAGCGTGCCCGCCTGTATGGCTTCCTGCGCAAGCAAGTGCAGGAGGGGCGGCAGGTGTATGTAGTTTGCCCCACGGTAGAGGAGGGGCAACTGGTGGACGTAAAGTCCGCCGAAGTCCACGGAGCGCACTTGCAGAAGGATGTTTTTCCGGATTTGACCCTTGGGGTCTTGCACGGACGCATGAAACCCAAGGAGAAGGAGCGGGTGATGACGGAATTTTCCGAGGGAAGCGTCCAGATTCTTGTCTCCACCACCGTCATTGAGGTGGGGGTGGATGTCCCCAATGCCACGGTCATGGTGATTGAAAACGCCGAGCGATTCGGCCTGTCCCAGCTGCACCAGCTGCGCGGACGGGTGGGGCGCGGTGGAGAGAAATCCTACTGTGTACTCATCAGCCAGGCAAAGGGGGACGTGAGCCGAGAGCGCCTCCATGCCCTCTGTCAGAGTACCGATGGCTTTCACATCGCGGAGGAAGATCTGCGACTGCGCGGGCCAGGCGACTTCTTTGGCGCACGACAGCATGGCCTTCCGCAGCTTCAGATCGCCGATCTCGCCGGAGATATGCGAGTGCTCAAGGAAGCCCAGGAAGCGGCGCAGAGCTTACTGCAGCAGGACCCTGGCTTGGAACGAGCGGAACATGGAGGGCTGAAGGCAAAGATTCTTCGGCTTTTTGAGGAACATCGGGATAGCTTTACGTAATTTTTAAAAAAAGCACTTGCAATTTGCAGGAAAAGGATGCATAATATCTTAGCACTCTAACTGAATGAGTGCTAAATGATGACAAAAGGAGTGGAATAGGTGGAAAAGAAACCTTTCAAAGCCGAATCCCAGCGGCTGATGGACTTGATGATCAATTCCATTTACACCCATAAGGAAATTTTTTTACGAGAAATCATTTCAAACGCCAGCGACGCCATCGATAAGCTGGCCTATCGTGCCCTTACCGACGAAGGGGTCGGCCTCTCCCGGGAGGATTTTCGCATTTTGGTCACGGTCGACAAGGACGCGCGCACCATCACCGTATCCGATAACGGCATCGGCATGGACAAAGAGGCCATGGAGAATAACCTTGGTACCATCGCCAAGAGTGGTTCCTATCAGTTTAAGCAGGAGACCGAGCAAAGCGATGATGCGGAAATTGATATCATCGGTCAGTTTGGCGTGGGCTTTTACTCGGCCTTTATGGTGGCGGACAAGGTAATCGTCCGCTCCAAGGCGTACGGTGCAAGCGAAGCCTATCGTTGGGAATCGGAAGGTGTTGAAGGCTACACCATCGAACCCTGTGAGAAGGAGTTCGCCGGCACAGAGGTCATCATGACCTTGAAGGAGGATGCCGACGGGGAAGAGTACAGCAAGTATCTGGAAGAGAGCACCCTGACCGGATTGGTACGCAAGTACTCGGACTACATTCGCTATCCCATCCGCATGGAGCTCTCCAAAACCCGCAAGAAGGATGAGCCCGAAAATCCTCCTGAGGATTACAAGCCCGAGTATGAAACCATTCAGGAGTGGGAAACCGTAAACTCCATGGTTCCCCTCTGGCAAAGACCCAAATCCAAGGTTTCCGATGAGGAATACCAGAGCTTTTATCGTGAAAAGTTCATGGATTGGGAGGAACCCATCGCCGTGGCTCATATTGCCGCCGAAGGCAATCTGGAATATAAGGCGCTGCTGTATGTTCCGGCGCGTGCTCCCATGGACTACTTCACCGCGGACTATAAGCGCGGCCTGCAGCTGTATTCTTCCGGTGTGATGATCATGGAACACTGCGAGGCCCTGCTGCCCGATTACTTTGGCTTTGTGCGTGGCGTGGTGGATTCTCCGGATGTGTCGCTGAACATTTCCCGAGAGATGCTTCAGCACGACCGTCAACTCAAGGTGATTGCCAATAACCTGGAGAAAAAGATTAAGGCCGAGCTGGTTAAGCTGATGCAAAACGAGCGGGAGAAGTACGAGAAGTTCTTCGATGCCTTCGGGGTTCAGCTCAAGTATGCCATCTTAAATGCCTATGGAGCCAATAAGGAACAGCTGCAAGAGCTCCTCCTGTTCTGGTCTTCCAAGGAGAACAAGCGGATTTCCCTGAAGGAATACCGCGATCGTATGCCCGAATCCCAGAGCTATGTGTACTACGCCGTGGCTCCTACGGTGGAAAAGGCTGCGGCCCTGCCCCAGGCGGAGCGCATCTTGAATGCCGGCTTTGAAGTCCTGTACCTCACCGGGGAGGAAGACGAGCTGCTCATGCAGATTCTCCAGAGCGTGGATGGGAAGGAGTTTCTCTCCGTTGGGGATGAGAAAGCGCTGGCCCTTACCGAAGCGGAACAGGCCGAGGTGGAAAAGGCCGAGGAAGAAAGCCGAGCTCTCCTGGACTTTGTCAAGGACACCCTGGGCGAGCGCGTCTCTGCCGTGCGCATCTCGAAGATCTTAAAAAGCGGTGCGGTTTGCCTCTCCTCCGACGGGCCCATTTCCATTGAGATGGAAAAGTACTTTAGTAAGATGAATTCTCCCTTCCCCATGCAGGCCGGGCGCGTGTTGGAGCTCAACCCCGCATCGTCCGCCTTTGGAGCCCTGAAGGGAAGCTTCGAAGCGGATCCGGAAAAGGCGGCCAAGTATGCTGAGATTCTCTACTATCAGGCACTTCTCATCTCGGACCTGCCTATCCCCGACCCCGTGCGCTACTCGGAGCTGGTTTGCTCCTTGATGCAGTAAAAAACAAACATCGCGACGCAGGCCTGCGTCGCGATGTTTCTTTTTATACCTTCTTCATCAGGGGGAGGGAGGCCTGAGTTGACAGTGGAAAATTCGACTGCTATAGTTAATCCAATGAGAAAAAGGAACCGACCACGAACGGTTCCAAGGCATGCACCGTCGAAGGGAGCTTACTATGAGCCAGAAAACGAGAAATTTAATCATCGCGCTTGGGATGCTGATCCTACTTTGTTACCTGGCCTTTTATCCCGATGGGGGACGAGGGCCAACCAGTGAGAACATCGAAAACCAAAGCTTGATCATGGAGGTAGTACGATGAAAAAGGGAGGAAAGTGGAAGGCGCTCCTGCTTGCCTTGATCTCTTGCCTGTTGATCACCGTGGTGTTTTATCCAATCACCTTTCCCGTGGATGAACGCGTGGAAGGAGTCTTACTGTCGCAGGCGGACCAGACTGCAGAACCCGTACAGGTAAGCATGCAAGGACAGTGTCAATGGAAGCTCTTCGGTGAGGATACAATCAACGTAACGCTAAAAACCGAAGGAGCTACCAATCTCGAGCTCCGGCTTGCGAATTTGTCGGAGGGGATCACACAATATACCGATGCCAATGGCCAAAGCTATGAGATTCGAGGCAAGGTACATTACCTGCCCTTTCAAGACCCAGGAGCGTTGATGGTTTTATATCCCAAAACAGCCGATGGGGAGCAAGCGACGTCCTGTCTGGTGCTTCCTGCAACAGACCGGGAAAACGCCTTGGAAATCCTAAAGAAGCTTGCCCCGGAAGCGTATGACTCCTTTGCAAACGGCGCTTCGTAAAGAAGAAGTACCATGCCTCACTCCAGCGGAAGGTTACGGCGATCGGTGCGGGGGGTGGGATCCCAAGCAGGAAGCGGCAGACGCTGCATGCTTCGGAACACATACTCCTTTAGATGCGGATAGCGGGGGGAAAGTTCCTGGATCAATTCCTTGACCTCTTGGCGTTTCGTGTGCCCATTGGCAGGACAAGGGTTGTGCACGATGGGTAAGCCCAGGCGACCGGCGGCGCCGCGAATCATCCCTTCGCTGCAGTACAGCAGCGGGCGAATCTGGGTGATGCCCGTCCGATCCAAGTCGGTCACCGGTTGAAAACAGGACAGGCGTCCCTCGTAGAACAGCGAGAGAAAGAAGGTCTCCACCGCATCATCGTAATGGTGCCCCAGGGCAACCTTATTGATGCCAAGCCGCTGGAGCTCTTCATGCAAGGTGCCTCTTCGCATTTTGGCGCAGAGGGAGCAGGGGTTCTTTTCCTTACGCAGATCAAAGATAATGTGGCTGATTTCAGTCTGTACCCGATGGTAGGGAACGTCCAGCTTCTGACAATACTCCGCCACGGGGGAAAAGTCCATGCCCTCCATTCCCATTTCGACCGTGACGGCCTCTACGGTAAAGGGTTCTGGGTAAAATTTCCGCAGATTGGCCAAGGCAGTGAGCAGGGTCAGGGAGTCTTTTCCGCCCGAAACGCCGACGGCAATGCGGTCCCCGGCCTTTATCATATCGTAGTCTTCCACGCAGCGGCGGGTATAGCTGAGAATTTTCTTCATAAATGGCTCCTTAAAAAAGAAAAATGGAAATGGAGTATATGGAAGTATGTAAGCGATTTCGAGAGCTTGAGCGAGCTTTTATATTTGTAAATTAAAAAAACCAAAAAAGCCGTTGACAGGCAAAACTCACCGTATTATAATACAAAACGCTCGGATTAGTCAATCGGGGCTGTTCCACGTTGTAAATCTGTAGATTTTAAGATAATTAACTATTGGAGGTTTGACCATGTCCACTTTTATGGCCAACAAGGGCAACATCGTGCGCAAGTGGTATATTCTTGACGCAGCTGGCGTGCCCCTCGGCAAGACTGCTGCCACCGCTGCAACCCTGTTGCGCGGAAAGCATAAGCCCGAATTCACTCCTCACGCTGACTGCGGTGACTTTGTCATTGTCATCAACGCAGAGAAGGCAGTCCTCACCGGCAATAAGATGGAGCAGAAATACTATCGTACTCACTCCGGCTATGTTGGCGGTCTGAAGGAAACCAAGTATCGTCTGCTCATGCAGAACAAGCCCGAGCTGGCAATGAAGGTTGCTGTCCGCGGCATGCTGCCCAAGAACACCATTGCGAAGGACTCCCTGACCCGCCTGAAGATTTTCCGCGGCGCAGAGCACAAGCACGCCGCCCAGATGCCCGAAGCCTGGACTGCGTACTAAGGAGGAATTGGAATATGTATAAGAGCAAGAAGCCCTATCATTACGGAACCGGCCGTCGCAAGTCCTCCGTGTCCCGTGTTCGCTTGATTCCCGGCGGAACCGGTGCGATCACCATCAACGGCCGTGACATCGACGATTACTTTGGTCTGGAGACCTTGAAGCTGATCACCCGTCAGCCCCTGGTGACCACCGATACCCTGGGTAAGGTGGACATCATCGCTACCGTCACCGGCGGCGGCGTTACCGGCCAGGCAGGCGCTCTGCGCCACGGCATCAGCCGCGCCCTGCTGGAGATGAACGAGGAGTTCCGCCCCGCTCTGAAGAGCGCAGGCTTCCTCACCCGTGACCCCAGAATGAAGGAACGTAAGAAGTACGGCCTCAAGGCTGCACGTCGCGCTCCCCAGTTCTCCAAGAGATAATTATATTATCGAGAAAACCCTGCAACCTCAACGGTTGCAGGGTTTTCTTTTTGCCGTTTGACGCAAAGTTGACGCAAATAGTGAAATGTTTTGTTTTGTCAATTCTCGTATTAATTTGTGCTGATAAGACAAAACTTCGTTTTGTGCCTCCAACTTTCTGAATAAAATGAGTCTGGTGAGCTAGTCGGGTCTCTTTAACATATTATTTATTGCATGGAAAAATCATAGATGCGGCCAAGACAGTGCTGTATGCATTGAGCCTCACTACATTAATGAACCCGCTTGACCAAACATTAACAACTTTTAACACCTTAGTATTGTATTTAGACCATTTCACGAGCCATGGTATCATATGGCGGAAAAACCCCTTCCAGATTATTGAAAGATATTCTCAGTGGGCCAATGATTATCAAGAGAATCAAATTACGATTGTTTATGATACAATGTGGAACGGAACCAAAGTTTTAGCGGAAAAGATTGCAGAAGGAATCGAGTCCACAGATCCTAATGTAGTCGTTAAAGTTTATAATATTGCTAAATATGATGAAAATGATGTCATTACCGAAGTGTTTGTCATACTATATTTAAAATTCTTTGAAGGATGTGATTCTTATGGAAAAAACTGAATCCATAAAAGAACAAGTAAATCTTGAAATTTTGGTTGATCAGGAAACAATAGTTTAATTTCCACGCAAGGTAAAATGCTTATGATTGAGGCGGGGGACACGGTTTTAGTCATGTCTCAAACTCTTCTAGAAGCTGATAATCAGAAAGAATCCGAGTTTAGTTTGGATCGAAGAGCTACCTATATCTATAGATATATTAATGGGAACTAGCTGTGTGCGATAGACAATTAATAAGGAACGTAGTTACTTAATTCGTGAACCAGTTTAATAAGGACAAACCCAATGGATATTCCCCATTGGGTTTGCTATTAGTGTTTCATAAAGAAATTTCCTTTGGCTCATTTGTGATAGAATAAATAGTTGCGGTTGCATGAGTGAAATATAATACTGTCATCAGGTTGTCATCTACATGATACATACTTCCGAGAGCAATAGGATATTCATTCATCATAGCAACTCTGGCTTCACGTCGGGTATCCTCTTTTACTTCACCCTCAATGCGTATCCAAGTATCTTTGATCATACCGCAGATTTCAACTTTGGGATTTTTGAGCATTTGAGCATAGACTTTCTTTTTGGTATTGGTTACAATATAAAGCTTGTTTTCAAATTAGCAAACAGCACCAAAGGGTCTTACGTGCGGTTGTCCATCTACACTTGTCGCAATGTAAAATGCACCACAGGATTTTAAATGATCTAATACTTCTTTCATGAATTTCTTCCTTTCATTGATCCTTTAAATGCAATAATAGCATAGTATAAAATAAAACTCAAACAAAAGAAACGTGCGGCTTACGATTCGGCTTTTGAAACGACTGTGGTACAAGCACGGCTTTCCATGAGCATTTTGGGTACCCAAAGGTAACCCATATCGCAAAATGATGACAACAAACGAAAAACAGAAAGTGGTTGCTGACATGAACATTTTTACTGCGCAAGACGAACACCTAATTGACCTCAATCCAACAGTAAAGCAAACCTTTAATTTTGAAAACGCTTTTGATATTACAAGAAAACTAAGGTCTACACCCACCAGTCAGGAGGTAGTGTTTACGCTGGCTTTAAGCGTGAAGGTATTAGCATGCATTCAGAGTTGCGTTGTTTGATTAAAGAAGGCGGCCATCCAATAGGTGACCGCCTTTACTATTTACAGGATTTTAATGGCATGGTATACTTTGAAAAAAATGTCGAAAATTGTATACTTTAGAAACATAAGGTAAGTAGACCCATAGAGAAAATCAATGCAATAGTGAGGGTGTTCTATGAAAAAAGGACGGTTAAACACAATTCATTTCTTGTTGTTCATGTTGCTCCTTATAATGGTATTTCAAGAAACTAAAGTGGAAGCTTTTTCTACTGAAGAGAATCCTAAAATAGTTTTTGGAGGTAATATTAATTCTCCACCCTTTAGCTATTTAAATGAAAGAGGTCAGCCAGATGGCTTTAGTGTTACGTTAGCCAAGGCACTTGGTAAATCCATGGGGTATGATGTAGTAGTGCGTTTGGATGAATGGAGCTCTATTCAGGAGGCACTGAAAAATGGTGAAATCGATGCTATTTTAGGAATGGTTCATTCTCAAGAGAGAACAAAGTATTTTGACTTCACCACAACACAGTTTATTGCAAGTGGCGACATTTTTACTAAAAGTGGCTTGAAGCTAAATGATGTAAAGGAGCTTAAAGATCAAACTGTGGTTGTTTTAAAGGGAGATTTTGTTGGAAAATCCCTCAAGTCGCTTGATTTAAACATCCAATTGATTGAGGTTTCAAATATTAAGGACGCCTTATTGAGAATTAAAGACGGGGAATATAGCTATGCTGGGTTGCCTAAGATGTCGGGAACTTACACACTTAAAAAAGAAGAGATCAAAGGGGTTTCTTCACAAAGGTTTAGTATTAGCTTAAATGATTGTTGTATGGCTGTAAGAAAGGGTGATGAGAAGCTATTAATTACATTAAATAGCGGGCTTCAAGTTTTAAAATCAACCGGTGAGTATAAAGATATTTATGATCGCTATCTTGGTATTTATAAGGAGGCAACTTTTGCTGAATTATTTTATAAGAATAAGCTTGCTATCCTGATCGGATTAATTGTTGTACTGACGCTAATAGGGATGAATGTGATACTGAATAAGCTTGTTAAGGATCGGACAAAAGAGCTTCAGGAATCAAATAGGTCTCTTTCGGATAAGCAAATGGAATTGGAAAAACTGATTAACAGTATGAAGCTTCTGGATGCAGAGTTAAGGTCTGAACGCAATTTATTTAAAACGACATTGCATTCTTTAGGTGATGCTGTAATTTCCACAGATAAAGAAGGAAATGTGGATTTGATGAATGCGGCTGCAGAAGAACTTACTGGGTGGAAGAACACGGAAGCTAAGGGCATGCCATTTGAAACCGTATTTCATATTGTGGATGAGTTTACTAGTGCAAACAGGCCCAACTTAGTAGATCAAGTTTTTAAAACAGGTGAAAAATCACTTGCGAATCATTCGATGTTGATCAAAAAACATGGAGAAACCATTCCGATTGAAAATAGTGTTGCACCGATTAAGGATGAGAATAAAAACATTTGCGGGGTCGTCCTTGTATTTAGCGACTTTACAGATAAAAAAGAAAAGCAAGAAAAAATTAGGTACCTAAGCTACTACGATCAACTTACAGGCCTATGTAACAGACATTATTTTGAAGAGCAGTTAAAGATACTTGATATTGAAGGTAACCTGCCATTTACCATTGTCATGGCTGACGTCAATGGTCTAAAGCTAACCAATGATGCATTTGGTCACAAGGCAGGTGATGCATTGCTAAAAACTGTTGCAAATATCTTCAAAAAAGAAAATGAATGCAGATCATCAGACTTTGTGGCAAGAGTTGGTGGTGACGAGTTTGTCATATTGTTGCCGAGAACTACAAGTAGTGAAACTGAGAAAATTATTAATCGTACTCATTCAGCTATCGAAAAGGAAACTCAAGACAATATTGTTATATCTGTATCCTTTGGCTGGGCAACAAAGAATACACATGATCAGAGTATCCACGAGGTTCTTTCACGGGCCGAAGAACAAATGTATCGTAGAAAACTAGTTGAAAGTCAAAGTATGCGTAATCAAACAATTAAGGCCATTATGCAAACTCTTCTCGAAACAAATATTCGTGAGCGAGTTCATTCTGAAAAAGTAAGTCAAATAAGTCGAATCGTTGGAGAAGTAATGCAATTAGATATTGACACATTAAAGGAGCTCGAAACTGCTGCCCTTATGCATGACATTGGAAAAATTGCAATAAACGAGAGTATATTAAATAAAGCTGGCCCTCTGACTGAAGCTGAATATGAAGAGCTTAAACGGCATTCCGAAATCGGATACCATATACTAAAATCAGTGGACGCCTATACTAATTTAGCTGATTATGTTCTGTCTCATCATGAACGATGGGATGGCACGGGGTATCCTAGGTGTTTATCAGGAGAAGATATACCTTTGATCGCTAGAATTATTGCAGTTGCGGATTCCTTTGAAGCCATGATAGGAGATCGGCCATATAGAAATTCACTGAATTACATGGAAGCAATTGAGGAACTCAAACGAAGTTCGGGTACACAGTTTGATCCTAATATTGTGAACATATTTTGTGCAATGCAAGTCAAAGCTCTATCCTAAGATGGTCTAGTTGTCAAAAATTTGTCGTACCATAATAACAAAGCTATTGACTGCGCAACATACTTGGAAGATCAAATTAAAGCTCTAAGAATAACGAGAAACTTAGATATACAAAAGAGGCTCGATGATGGAATGGCCTCATGCTCTTTACGTTAAATAGGAATTGAGCATTATTATAAACCTTTTGTTAAATAAAACATTAATAAAAGGAAATAATCAAAGATGAATATGTT
Organism: [Clostridium] viride DSM 6836; assembly: GCA_000620945.1. Classification (GTDB taxonomy): domain Bacteria; phylum Bacillota; class Clostridia; order Oscillospirales; family Oscillospiraceae; genus Evtepia; species Evtepia viridis. Next base: position 44,288 of record JHZO01000006.1, read on the forward strand.
AAAGGAGCTACGAGAAAATGAGTAAAGTTTTGTATATCAAAGCAAATGCAAAAGAGAAAGGCCAATCAAGAACGTTCAAAATCTCTGACAGTTTCATAGATGAATATAAAAAGCAGAACCCAAACGATGTAGTTTTAACATTAGATTTATATAAAGAAGGAATTGACTTTCTTCCAATTGGACAACTTGCGGAACTGCATGCTCCTGAACCTGGGACCGGTAAAAATCACCCAATATTGAAATATGCATTTCAATTTTTGGAGGCAGATAAATATGTAATTGCAGAGCCTCTTTGGAACTTAAGTATTCCAGCTATCCTTAAAGCATACATTGACTATATCACTGTTACTGGTATTACTTTTCGTTATACTGCTACAGGCCCCGTAGGATTATGTACTGGAAAAAAAGCAGTTAACATAGTCGGAAGAGGTGGGGATTATTCAACGGAACCTGCTGCGTCATTTGAAATGGGCGATAGGTATTTAAAGACAATCTTTGGGTTTCTTGGAATAACCGATTATATAACAATAGCAGCAGAAGGCTTAGATGTTCTTGGAAACGACATTGATTCAATTGTCGGACAGGCTATTAGCAAAGCAAAAGAAATAGCTAAGAACTTTTAAACCATCCTTCCATTGGTAATCAATTTAATATTGTAGCTTTCGGAATTTGCACCGAGGCCTGTCGCAACATCATGCCGAAGCTATTGGTCAGCACAAAAGATATTAGACGATATTCAATGAGCAGCTAGAAGATACTCGACGATATTCAACGATAGTGACCTAAGCCCACGGACTTCCAAGGTGGCAATAAAGCTCAAAGAGATAATAATATTGTCTACAAAACCCTGCAACCTCAACGGTTGCAGGGTTTTTATTTTGCTTCTCGACGCAAAATGGATAACCTTGTTAAAAACTTGTGGCTGACCGTACAGCTAAGGCTTAGCACCGTTCCGATAGTAACGAGATTGCCGTCCCCGTATTAGCTGTAGACAGTTTTGCAGAAAGAATCTGACAAAGGAACGGGACTGCGCCCCAATGAGGCCAGTCCCGTTCCTGATTTGTGATTCTCCGCCTACTGTCGGCGGATGGTGTTTTGTTTTACCGGTTCACGATACTATTCCCAGAGCTTATACTTGCCGGGATTTGCTCTGTTTTGGTCGGTGACCCATCGGTCTCAATATTGACTTACAAATACTAAGGTGCTAAAATTTTAATGTACACCTCTAAAATGTTTTTGTTTGAACTATTTGACCTTAAAATATAATGAGTGGAGTAAGCTATGTCAGATTATGAAACGTTCCTTCAGTTGTTTTACTATATGCTAAAGAGAATGAAAAAAGAGTGGAGTAATAACCTGAAAGGAATTAATCATACTCAGTATCTTATTTTAAAATATCTCAACCAATTAGGGCCCCAGAAGGCAGTCCAGCTTGCCGAATTGACACAAATGACCCCAGGCGCTATTACCGGAGCTACGGATAGGATCGTGGCAGAAGGGTATGCGGAACGAAAAGGAGATAAAGAAGACCGTCGAGTGGTGTATTTGGAGATTACAGAGCAAGGAAAAACTCTCGTGGAATCTTTGGCTAAGGAGCAGAATGAAGTAACCATGAAGTTTTTTCAAGGATTACCAGGGGAAGATATGCAACACCTTGTTCGAATTTACCATAAGATAATGGATAACCTCGAACAATAACTGCAGAGGACTATATACTTACCACAAGTTTAGGAGAGACTTTTCATTGGAGCATTTATCATATCAGCGTAAAATTACCATTATGGTTGCCATTATCACATCTATGTTTTTTTCATCCATTAATCAGACAATCGTCGGTGTGGCATTGCCCCGTATCATCTCTCAATTGGGCGGGATGGAGTACTATACCTGGATTATTACAATCTATCTTTTGACATCAACAATCTCTACAATTTTAGTCGGAAAATTGTCCGATATTTATGGTCGAAAGCAGTTCATTTTGTCAGGAATTGTGATTTTTATGATCGGGGCATTCCTGAATGGAACGTCAAGAGACATAATTCATCTGATTATTTTCAGAGGGATTCAAGGCATTGGAGCTGGTATTATTATGGCAACAGCCTTTACGGCGATCGGGGACTTGTTTTCGCCCCGGGAGAGAGGGCGTTGGTCCGGAACTATGAGTGCTGTATTTGGAATATCCAGTATCCTTGGACCAGGACTTGGGGGATATATCGTTGATCATCTGGAGTGGCATTGGGTATTCTGGCTGTTCCTTCCGCTAGGTTTGATTGCTTTTTTGATGATTTTATTCCTATTCCCAAAGGTGGATCCGCAGAAGGCACAATCGATTGATTATAAAGGTTCCTTATTCCTAACCCTGACCATCGTTCCGATGCTGGTCGCCTTCACATGGGCAGGAACAAAGTACGCTTGGACTTCCTCCATCATCATGGGATTATTTTTCTTTACCGCTGTGGTTTTAGTCCTCTTTATCTTGGTTGAAAGAAGTGCGCAAACTCCGGTTTTACCCTTGGGACTTTTTAAGAACAGTATCGTCGCCATTTCAAATATTATTGGCTTTCTAATGAGTGTCGCTATGATGGGAGCCCTCACCTACATGCCATTTTATGTTCAGGGCGTGATGGGAATTTCTCCAACCTATGCTGGCTATATCACTATGCCTATGTCGATTGGAATGTTTACAATGAGCGCCTATGCCGGGAGGCATATGACGAAGACAGGAAAGTACAAAAACTTGGCCCTAATTGGAATGACGCTTATGGTAATTGGCATGTCCCTAATGATTATTATGAAGACAGTCCCTGTTGCGGTGCTCAGCATGATTATATTCGGTTCTGGACTTGGACTTGGAATGCCGGTGTTCATGATGGCCGTTCAGAATGTAGTTGAATCAAAAGATCTGGGTGTGGCTACGGCTTCTGTACAATTATTCCGTAACCTTGGTGGAACGATTGGCGTTTCAGTTATGGGCACAGTTCTTTCTAGTAACATTTCAAACAAATTAAATAGTCTAATTGCTAGCAGTGGAGAGAGCACTTCTCCAGAATTGTCTCCTGAGATGTTCGGGAAATTGACCCAACTGCTGCACCCTCAATTGTTGCTTGATCACTCCAAACTCATTGCAGTGCAAGACAGTCTACCTGTATCGGCTCAACCGGTCTTTGCCCATCTTGCTGATCTATTGAAGCAAGCGTTGGCTGGCTCATTATCCAGAGTATTTCTAACGGGAACAATCGTCCTAATGTTGGCGTACGCTCTTACTTTTTTCTTGAAGGAATTACCGCTTCGAACTTCCGTTCAAGTGGAGATTGTTTCAAGTTCAGAAAAGCGGCGAGATGCATTTCGGGGCGGTAAAACACCGTGCGAAGAAGTCGTTGACAATATCTAATTCACCAGAAATTGAAAAAAATTCTCGATAGGGACTGTAGAAAGCCTAACATGCAGTAAAACAGACAGGTAGAAACAGAGTTTTCTATCACAAAGGAAAGATTAAAGTGCAATCTACCTCCAATCAAACGTGTTAGATACTGTTTGATTGGGGGTATTTATGTTATCTGCTGATGGCAATTGAAATTGCCTGCTATCCAAAGGTTAGCTACATTGATGCTGCAAGCATTAATACCCCCCTACCCCTACTGCTTCTAATGGTATAGGTGCAAATTGGTGGTATTAAAGGCAAGAAAAGCAGTAGAAAGTATATTTGCAGTCATTGTGGTACTTCAGTTATTTGCTTGTAAGACAAAACACACTGTTGGTCTGCTATTAAGTCGGAGGATAATTTTTTGTGTTTTGTATTTACCGAGCGGAATCAAAAATGTGATGAATAAGTGAAGGCTTGCGTTCCCATTTGCTAGATTGTCCCCTCTGATTTAGAGATATCCTCAAATCTAAACAAACGCTCTGCATATGACTTTGCTTCTCCTACTAACTCTAGGATCTCGGGAAGACCAGCCCCAAAGAGCATCACTGGCAGCCGAAGCTGATTACACCTGTGCAGGGCAGCAGTAAGTCCGCCGATCTCTTTTAAAGAAAGACATTGCATATCATTAATGAACAGACAAATCGCATCACCTAATTTAGCTGCAGCTTTGCCAAGCGTCACAAATACTTCTTTCAAATCTTCCTCAAAAATACCAGTCATTAAAGAATCCACCGGTTGAGGTTCGAGCTTGTCTTCAGGGTGATATCTCTCAGAAAAGGAGTCGAGAAGAGAAATGCACTTCTGATCTTTCGCATTTTCCGAAATTACGTGAGAGAATTTATGGAGAGCGTCAAGGTAACAAGTCGCATTTTTAAACCCCAAATGGATCGGCGTTTCAATGTATACCTTCACTTGCTCTTTACCTTCAACGATTTTTGCTTCAGAATGAACAATTTCGGTATCGTCTGGCAACGTCATAAACGGATACATCATAAAATTAGCCTCTCATTCTATTTCAACATCAACGGACTCTAAGTCTTCACTAGTAATACCAAGGCCCGAAAGCATCTCATCAAAAGAAATAGTAGGTTCTTGATCCAGTAGACGTTCTTCAGTCAGTTTTAAAAGGAAGTAATCCCCGATCATATCTGCCTTCTCCTCAAAAGTAAGATAAGGTAATAGAACCATCTTCCTCAATGAATTTTTCGGGTGAGCTTCAAATTTGACACCTGATTTCTAGCAATAAATGATTTCCATGAACCCAAATTATGGATAATATCAACTTTATATCTTTTAATAACACAATAATATCCTTTTTAAAAAAGTTAATAACAACTTAATAACAAGTTTATAACCTAATAATATCAACTTTTCTAAGGCTAGGGAAGGCCTTTGTCGGGGCAACATTAGAAAAAATAAAGCTATGCATGGACGGATAACACCTTTAAAACAGAAATTATAAGGGATTTTTAAGATTTTAAGTACTCAGTACTATCTGAGAATAATCTTCTTGTGATTTGGCTGATTCAGCATTGTTTCTAAAGCCATTCAGCCGGATTAAAATCTTTCTTCGTAAAAAGAGAGAATTTTCAACGCTATCTGCTCTGATTTAACAGGTCAAATTTTACATCAAAAATCTACATATATTTGCCGAAACTACTGTATCAATTCTACTGGTATTCTTGATTCTTTTCCACATAAAATCTCGGGTTTGCCCGTTCCGAAAAAAGGATTAGAAATTTACCTCCAAAGGCAGCAAACATAGGCACCTTGATACTTGCCTTTTCCAACTGCAATACTGAAAAACTCAAAGCAGGGGTGCCGTTAAGAGGGAAATTCAATATAAGTCGGGAAACCCTGTTGTGGAGGTAGATACAGTCTTGAAAGAAAAATTCAGGTTGGTACAGGCCTATAATATATATTTTGATTTGTTCAAAGTCTAGCTCTACTCGAATACAGTTAGGTTCATACTAAATTATACCTCCCATCAAGCATGTTTGTAAGGATATTACAAAATACTTGATTGGTGGTATTTTTATGATTCATTGAGGACAACCAAGGAACAATCTAATCTACGCTGGCTGCATGAATACGATAGTAAGGTTGGACGAAATGTCTAGCTACATTAAGACAAGTTAGAGGTCTTGCTTCTTAGGGATAAGAAGAGCTGGGGTTTTATGCAGCATTACCCAAGAAAAACCGGAGTATTTTCAGTTAATTGGGTTGAGACAAAGTGAGATAGGCCTGTGATAAGGAAGCACTAACTTGCAGGGATGAATATATATAGTTAAGGAGGCGAGACTCTTGATTGTTTGTAGAAATAACGAGGTTTATAGAACTGGTCAAAAGGTAAGTTCATTGGTGAATCGTCCGCCATCCATACAAGTAGGAACAATGGGTAGGATTTTAAATCGTTGGGCAGGTACTCTTTATGCAGTTAAGATGCCAAACGGTGATCTTTATAGGTGGCTTAATACTAAGGATTTATACCCAGTTGATCCAAATCAACCTAATCTTAGGGTAGGAGATTTAGCTATAGTAAACTAAGTATAAAAAGGCATTTCTCTCACCAACAGTTAGAAAGTGGGATTGTTGTTAAAATAATAAACATTGTAGAAACCGATTACTATGAAATTAATATTGACGGAGAAGGAAGCTATGGTTGGTTTACTGGGTTTGAACTTTCAACCGTCTATTAAAGTATATAACGCCCCCTAGCTATAGCTTGGGGGCTTGTGTTTTGGAGCTGGACTTGATCCACTGGAAAAGAAAGATAGAGCAAGTTAAAGCTATCAATATAGCAAATGAGGTGTTCTCATCTGCTTTTTGTTTTATATGTACCACATGAGTGAGAAGTTTTGTGTACTTAGAAACCGAATCCAAATGTATAAAGAATTACCAACACCTGCCTACAACCCTGTGCTGTTAGATGTGTTTGTTATTGACGATGAAGAGAACTCCACCATGTTGTTGGCATGTGAGCATTAGAAAAAATTGTAGTTTTTTGACTTGTGGTATTGTACAATCTGCATAGTAAGTGTATACTAATGTGGAACAATTTAAGAAGTTAGAGACAATTTGTCTAGAATTAATGCCAATAAAGATTTAAGGTGATCTGTACATGAAATATCTTAACTATACGAAAGGGCAACTTATACAAGAAATAATGGAGTTAGAAGAAATCAACGAACAGTTAAGAGAACTATCCAGCCTTGATGGGCTTACGAAGGTAAGCAATCAGCGGAAACTACTAACCCACTTAAGCCTTAAAATAAACGAGGCTGACAAAATAAGAATTCCTTTATGCATTATTCTGTTCGACATAGACGATTTTAAGAGAATCAACGATACTATGGGGCATGTTTATGGGAATGCAGTTTTAACTAGCCTTGCTGAAATCATTCAAGGCAACCTTAGGGAAACTGATCTTGTAGGTCGGTTTGGTGGTGATGAGTTCATGGTTATCCTAACTAATACCGATGTTGACACAGCTCAAGGCATAGCAGAACGAATTAGGCATGTAGTAGAAGAGACGATATTCTTGGATGGGCTTCACATAACCATTAGCGGTGGGATAAAACAATATGATAGCGGAAATTTTATGGACTTAATTCATTTTGCAGATATGAACATGTACAAGGCAAAGCAATGTGGAAAAAACAAAATACGGTGAAACCAAGAAAGACCTGCCTTTGCGGAAGGGGCGGGTCTTTTTTACTATCTAGGAAGGCCGCAAAAACAGGTAGTTGTTTTTGCCTTATCAGCTCTTTTATCAGCACTCTCTCTGTTTAATGGAGCAGGGTGCTCTTTTGCCTTGTTTATCAAATACCCATATTATAAAGAGTTTAAGGACTATGTTGAGAAGCTAACAATATAGCAGATGAGGTGACATGAGTCAAATGGCATAGCCAAAAGCAAATGATAAATACCCTATATCTTTATTTCCATGCTTATTCTTATACAAAAAGAGTTATAATTTAGCTATTCAAATTAAAGATATGATCCCAGAAACCTCTTGGCAAAGAAAAATTTTTGAGGAGAAATTTTAAATGGAGCTAATAGAAGCAATTAAATCAAGAAGAAGCATTAGAAAGTTTAAGCCTGATCCTGTGCAAGATAGCTATATAAATGAGCTGTTGGAGTCTGGAAGAATGGCTCCCTCAGGCACAAATCTTCAACCTACACGATATATAGTTATAAAATCAGTAGAGGCAAGGAATAAGCTTAAGGAATGTACTCCATTATCTTTCGTATCCCAAGCGCCAGTTGTAATTGCAGCTTGTATAGACAATAATGTAATTTCTACTTTAGGAACTAGATTGAAAGAGTTAAGGGAAGCGAGCGCCTTTGTTGGTACTCCTTTAAACGAGGATTCTGAAGATTATAACAAAAGACGAAGTTCCATGGATCAAGCAACACTAAAGGCATATTTGAGTTTAAATGCTGCTATAGCTATAGACCACATAACTTTAAGGGCTGTGGATTTAGGACTTGGAAGCTGTTGGGTAATGATGTTTGACAAAGAAAAGGTTAAAGATGTTTTAAATTTAGATGAGAGATATGATGTTATTGCCCTTATACCTGTAGGATATCCTGATCAAACTCCAGAGCAAAGACCAAGATTAAAAATGGACGAGATATTATTAAAGCAACTATAGTTATCACTTTTTCCAAGTACCCTGTATTTTAAAATATGTCATGGATGTTATTGCAAGGAATAGAAAAATAGATAAGGCACCTGGGAGGTTTCTAAGGTGCCTTATCTATCTTGGCACTAAAAGTGCTGAGAGATTTAAGTGGAATAACTTTGAGAGCAACAAAAAGAGGTTGGTAAACTGCATAAAAAATATTAAGCAGATCAGTTGTCTATCACAAGAAAAAATAAGTTGCATAAACTGGTGAGAAAAGGGGTGGTGGTGCTCATGCCAGTTCCTGCGTCAGAGCAATTAGCACAATGGAGAAGAATACAATCTGCTGGCCAGCTCTTGGTTGCATTAGGTGCTTTAACAGCATTCATATCTTTAAGGAATCAACTCCCATTGTTTGAAGAGCAAGCCAAGGTCATGCAGAAACTGCAACGAAAAGTTGAAGAACTAGCTGAGGATAGACTCTAAACCTAGATTTGACTACTTCACGTTTAAAGACTGACTTTTAACAGTTGCACAACACCCCCCTAAAGTATGTTTGTAAAAATTTACAAACTACTTGATTGGGGGAATTTTTATGTTTTCAGAGGGTTCAAGGTATTAAGGTGATTACATATAAAGAATTAATGGACTATGTGCAGACGGGGATTACAGGGACCCAAACTGGAAAAGTTGGTGGAAAAAGATAATCTGCGTTTTAGCATATCTTAAATACTATGGGCTTGTTTCCACTTGAAAAAGAAAGATACGAGTAGGTTTAAGATAACAATATAGCAGATGAGGTGTTCTCATCTGCTTTTTGTTCTATATGTACCACATGAGTGAGAAATTTTGTCTACGCAGAAACCCACTCCACGTGTATAAAGTAATACAACCCTGAAGTTATGTATAAAACAGATATGTGACCGAGCAACCAGTAGAGACCGATTCCTTTTCCCATTACACTCGACCTTTATGAAAAACAATGAGTTTTTGGCATCCGCTCATCTGAATCTGATACTTACTATACCCGGTACAACTCCCGCATGAGAAAAATCAAGCAATTAAGGCTTTTTTATTCATAGTTTGTCCATGGTTTGTTCATAGTGCTCTGTGGCTGATCCATATTCAGTATTCTGTTATTGATGTAATGTTGTACTGACAATAAACAGAGCTAAGAAAGCCTTCCAGCTCTGACTGCTGCGATCCACACTTTTATATTGATTTTCCAATGGATCATTCTAAATAGACTTTTTCAAAAACGTCTGCTGGCACAGGCCGCCCTAGAAGATAGCCTTGCATTTCATCGCATCCCAAAGATGTAAGAATCTTTAATTGTTCTTGGGTTTCTACACCTTCTGCTAAAACCTTAATTCCAACTGCCTTAGCCATTGATATCGCAGCTTTTACCACGTTAACACCGCTTACATTGTCATAGGATACTTGATCTATTAGAGACTTATCTATTTTAATTCTATCAAAGTGATATTTGTTTAGGTAGGAAAGAGATGAATATCCGGCTCCGAAATCATCAATGGAAATGGTTAATCCTAGTTTATTCATTTGCTTAAGAATTACACTTGCCTTATTTCCGTCTGTGATCATGACGCTTTCTGTAAGTTCTGCATCTAACCATTCAGCATTGATACCAGCCTCGTCTAAAGAAGTCTTCAAAAAGCTAATAAATCCATGATCAATGAACTGCCTAACAGAAACATTAAATCCAATTTTTAAGTTGTTTTGGTATCGCTGATTCCATGCCTGGGTTTGCTTAAGCGTTTCTTGAATGACCCATTTGCCTATTACTATGATTCTATTAACCTCTTCTGCTATAGGAATAAAAATGTTAGGAGGTATAGAACCATGAATTGGATGATTCCAGCGGATGAGTGCCTCTGCTCCGATCAAGGTCATATCTGGTATGGAGAATTGGGGTTGATAGTATAATTCAAAATCTTTTTCCACGTCTATTTGTTTTAATAATAGCTCAATTTTACTATTGCGATTAAAATCTTCATCAAAGAGTGGATTATAAAATTGATGTTTGTTATATCCCAGTGACTTTGCACGATACATAGCAATATCCGCATGCTTCATAAAGGTCTTACGGTTGTTCACCTCTTTTGAGTAAAGGGCAACTCCAATACTAACTGACACGTTAATTACTATCTCTCCAAAAGTTATGGGCTCAGAACACAATCTAATGAGATCTGTACATAGTCTTTGAATCTTTTTCTTTGTATAGCTACCTGCTATCAAGATTGCACATTCATCTCCACTTAGTCTGGATATTACAGCACCATACTGATTCCACTCTAACAGCCTATTTGATAGCGCAATCAAAACTTTATCCCCCATATCATGACCAAAACTATCATTAATAGTTTTAAATCTGTCTATGTCAATAATCATAATTGCCAATGTATCATTTGGAGAATAAGAGCCAATGGTTTTATCTACGCAAAGATAAAAGTAGGACCTATTATAAAGGGGTGTTAATGTATCTCGATTGACTAGCAGGCTTAGCTCCGCAACCTGTTCCTCCACACGCTTTTCAAGCAGCTCATTCATTTGCCTTTCCTTCAAAAGCAAGCTCTCATTCTGAATAGATAGCTGAACATATTTACTTGCTACACGATATAAAAAGATTAGGATAACAAAAAGCAGGATATCTGTTGTCTTTATACTAACTTCTATAGCACTTATCTTCAAATAAAACACGGCAAGTGGAAAGATAAATAAGTATAGCCAAGCATTTGTACTGCCTATATTCGTAACCGTTGTGGAAGAATAAGCCGACCTTTTTTTTAAATCGACCTTATACAGCACTCCAAATGCAATAACTTGTAAGCTTAAAATATAACAAAAGTCAATCAGTGAATTTGAAAAATAAACGTTATGAAAATCTGTATAATAAAATAATATGTCAATAAAACAAAACAACAAAATTCCAAAGAATATTACTTTATCGTGGAAAGCAACCTTTCCAGAACGTATTGAAAATAGCCAAGAAAGCACTCCAATAGCTAAAATCATATCAAATATTATGGATAACATACTTGTAACACCGGAGCCCAGCATTTCTCGGATAATAATAAGATCTTTATTAAAGAAGGCAATCCAAACAAGTAAAATACTCATAGTGCCAATAAAGAAAGAATCAAGATATAATTGTACAGAATTCCATTTACTTGAATGTTGATAGGTAAACATAAAGAAAGATAAAAGTAGACAAAGATTTGTAATAAAGTAGATGCTACAAACTAAAATATCTGTTGAGGCATCTATTTGATTCATTTCTAAGAATGCCCAGTAAATTTCTCCAACTCCCCAAGCAAAGCTCGAAATAGATAAAATTAGAAAGTTGATATATTTAGTCTTAACATAACAATACAATAGAATACCCATAGCTACAAGTGCATTTATGGGCAGGAGAGAATTACTCCAATATTGATTTTGTAGTAATACGGAAGCTAATACAAAGCTGAGAGGAACCAAGCTAGTAAAATACTTAAGGATTGATTTGCTTGTAACTTTCATGAAAACACTCCAAAAAGAAATATGGAAACCTTTCGGGGTTTAGAAGAATTGTTTTGAAGGTTCCCTTAATTTGCTCATAATATGAGCGTCAAGGTTAAACCGTAATTATAAAAGCTTTGGATTATTATACACGATACTACAACATATACAATGTCTAACTATAAGAATAAAACCTAATAATTGATAATTGGTATGCATCCAAAAACCTTGCAGCATAATGCTTGCAGGGTTTTCCTTGATATTGGCAAACGAATATTGGAATAAAATTGGTATAGATTTTGGCGGCAATCAGCTTGGGATTTTTGGAAGTATGTTGCGGGTTAAAACTTGAATTGTTATACTATTAAGAGGAAAGGCTGGTATTGAACCAATGAAAAAAGAAGCTCTTTTCGAAAGGATAGACCAATATAAGGAAATAGTACGTGACCGCCGTTGGATGACCCAAGACGAGGTCAAGGAACTGGACGCCTATTTCCGCATCGGATTGACATACAGCTCAAATGCTTTGGAGGGCAATTCGCTGACGCTTTTGGAAACAAAGGTACTGTTGGAAGATGGCATTACCGTGGGCGGGAAACCCATTCGTGACTGTTATGAAGCCACGGGCCATGCGAAAGCCTACGATTTCATGTTGGACCAGGCACGGGGTCAGGAGTTTGTGCTTACAGAAGAAGTCATTCTGCGACTGCACTATCTATTCTCTAGCGGTATAAATGCCGATCGTGCCGGGACATACCGCTCTGGACAGGTATTTATCACCGGGACGGAATTTGTTCCACCTGCAGCAGAAGAGATTCCCATGCTCATGAAGCAGTTTGTAGCTGAGCTGAATGAAAAAAGGGATGTGCTACATCCTATCCACTTTGCAGCCTATGCACACCGCCGTTTAGTGGACATCCACCCATTCCAAGACGGCAACGGCCGTACGGCACGACTTCTAATGAACTTGATTCTGGTGAACAAGGGTTACTGTATCGTATCTATCCCACCAATTCTGCACTATGATTACATCACTGCATTACAGCAGGCGCAACGCAGCAAGGCGCCGTCAGATGATGCATTCATCTGTTTGATTGGAGAATGTGAGCTAGAAGCACAGCGAGACTACTGTCGCATGTTTCATATTAAGCTGCCGACGCACGTCAAGAATCAAAATGAACAATAAAATGCAACATAGAAAACACCAGTTTTCCGCAACTACTCTAAACTATGTTAAGGACGTGGTTCTCTTGGAGAATACAAAATCCCAAAAAGATGACGTAATGCTTACCATCACGGTTGATCGAGAAGCCAAGGAAGCGGCTGAGAGAGTATGTAAGGAACTTGGGTTGACTCTTAATGATGCAATTAACTTGTTCTTAAAGCAAGTAATCATTCAAAGGTCGATTACTTTTCCCATTACACTCGACCGTTATGAAAAACAATGAGTTTTTGACATCCGCTCGTCTGAATCTGATTCTTACTATATCCGGCAAAACTTCGGCATGGAAAAATCAGGCGATTAAGGCTTTGTTATTCATAGTTTGTTCATAGTACTCTGTGGCTGATCCATATTCAGTTATTCCATTGTTGGTGTAATGTTGTACTGACATAAACCGAGCTAAGAAAGCCATCCAGCTTTGACTGCTGCGATCCACACTTGTATATTGATTTTTCAGTGGATCATTGCTAATCACGATAACCTTCGTATAACAGGCTACCTTATTGCCATAACGGGCTGGCAGTTCTAGTGGATACCCCTCCATATAGGTTAACATGTTTGAAAAAGGCATAGCATTTTCTCCGTTCTTACCGGCACGAAATTCATCAAAGACAAGGACATCTTGACCCCTGTAGCCATCAAATGGATGAGCAGTCAGACCATAACTGGTAATTCGATACACATTTTCTGCACCATACTTCTTTATAATGTCGCTAGTCTTTCCTGTACGGGTATCGCCATAAATGTATGTACACTCTACATGGCGGTTTGTATGCCCATACTTTTCTTTCAAAAATTCTTGCCGGATTTCATCCAGTGCTTTCATTTTAGATATAAAGCTAGGATATATCTGGACAATCTCTAAGTTCGATTTACCAGTTCTTATTAAGTCTAGGACTGAAAGTCTCATTTTCTTTTTCCTCCTGCGTTTGACTTCGGGACGCTTTCCGTACTCCCAAAATGTCTTTTTCTGATTTGTGGATGCTTTTTCTGTGTTAGACCACTTTCCGTCTTTCTGAATGTAGGCAATACATTCATCATGATTGCCCTCTGATTTTTCAATGTGAGCACTTGGAAAGTGGTTTTGAATTGTGGAAAACCGAATTGAGTTTTTCAAACTTAGATAGATATGAACGTGCTCTGTACCACATTCCCCGGTCTCATAGCAGTAGCAACCGTATATCAACGATTTCATTTTTTTGATCATTGATTTAAGTTTATGTGGTGTATAGCCATACGTTTTAGGGTTTTCAATGGTTAGGAAAATCCTTCTCATTGTTTTTAAGGGCAACTTATTGTTTTTAGTCACAACAAAAACTCCTTTTTACTTTTGTATTAAGAAGCAATAACAGTAAAACAATTTGCAACATTTTAATTGTAAGTAAATAGATTAACCCCTTGAATATCAATCGATTCATTATCATTTCTCAGGTTCAATTGCAGCATGTTTCATAAAACAAGGGTAATACTACGGATTTGCTATCTTTCAGCTGTTTTCGCTTCTGATATATATTTTATTCTCTTTTCCGAAATTTTATTATCAAATAGTCTGTTATACGTTATTACGGAATTTAGATTGGTTCAGGGTAAGGTACATCTACGAAACAAAAGAACTCGCCGTCATTAGCCGAGTATCCATAAGTAAGTATATGGTATGAGCAGTCGCCAACCGAATGTAGTCAGAACCCCTGAGAAATTTCCTTCGGGGTTTCTTCATGTTATTTCGCAATAATTCAGCAATCTCTTCTATTGTCATATTTTTCTCAAACCTTTTATGTTAGCTAAGTCAGTACATCTCCTTATGGTGGTGATTCCATGTCCATCTCTATAAGGTTTGCATAAGTAATACAAAATGAGAGTCTTAACATTTTAGTTGAGACTCTCATTTTTAATATACATGTTAGATAGTTCCTAAAGCTTGCAAATGGTAAAAACGGGTGCGTCCATTCCCCACAGCTACAAATTCTTCAAGTTTTAAAATGTTTTATATAAAATTCAGAGAATAATACCCATAGGTCAAATCAATTAGAGCGATACAGTTTTACCCTAGAATATAATTAAAGGTTTATCAGTTTTAATCCTTAGATATTCCATATCCCTCAGGTGCAGGAATAGCTTTTTCAGATGCACGGCTAACAGCCTCCCATTCCTCCCAAGTAGCTATCCGTGCCTTTAAGGTGTCCATCGCTAAATCGTAAACCATGCTACCAAGGATAAGCCGCAGAGGAGGATTACTACTAGCTACTAATTTCATAAGGGCTTCCGCTGCCAAGGAAGGATCACTATCTACCGAACCTTCGGAATACAGTTTAGCCAGTTCTTCACGAAGTGTCCCGTATGAATCTAGTGGATTGCTGTAGTTCATCGAAATATACAAATCCGTCCAATAGCCTCCTGGTTCTACCATGGTAAGTTTCACTCCGAAATGTTCAGCTTCTTTAGCTAAAGCTTCACTCATTCCCTCCAGAGCAAACTTACTTGCACTGTAAATGCCAGACATCGGACCTGAAATAATGGCACCAATACTAGTAATCTGTATTATATGTCCAGAATGCTGACACCTTAAATAGGGCATCACAGCCTGGCAGACCCAAAGGGCTCCAAAAAAGTTTGTATCCATCATTTTTCGAGCATCGAATTCGCTCAGTTCCTCAATCATTCCTAACGTCATGATGCCAGCATTATTAACAACAATATCAAGCCTGCCAAAATGTTCAATTGCTGTTTTAACCGTAGAAAAAACAGCCTCCCTATCTGTAACATCGAGGCTTAATGACAGCAAGGTCTCTTGATACGTATCTTTTAGCTCTTCCAATTTGTCAATAGTTCTTGCAACTGCTACAACTTTATCCCCGGCTTTCAAGGCAGCACATGTGAAAGCATAACCAAGTCCCTTACTAGCTCCAGTAATAAACCATACTCGTTTATTTTCAACATTAATAATCATAGATATTCTCCTTTACTATTTTTCTTTAATAATTGTTCAACATTGGAACGAAGCAGTGTCAATCCACTCTTATCTAGCGCATTTTGAAACACCCTTTCAAGTGAAAAAAGCACAGGCAGTTTTCTGCCTGTGCTAAATATAATCGGGAAAAGCGTGTCATATTAGTCCATAAATACAAATACAAAACCTACCATTCCATACAATAGGAACGGTTTCATTTGTTATGACACATATAACATACAAGGTATCACGTATGGACAGACTTATCCCGATTATCTGCTATAGGCAGATTTATATAGAATACTGCATTTAATTGCAACGTTCTCTTTATCGGGAAAAAATCAACACACGTAACCCCTCCATTCAAGTTGTATATTCAAAAAATAACATATGAATTCTTGAAAGTCAATGCATGCTTTTCGGTAGGATAGTTATACAAAACAGAAAGCAACATATGAGACATTTAATTTAAAACCGTCTATGTAACGAGGTTCTATATACTTTTCAAAAACCTTAATGTTATCACTTGATTTCTTGCGATGCTTTCATTGTAAATACCATCAGTGCAGACAGTTTCACTTATAGCCTTCTTAAAGGCTTCATGCCCTTTACAAGCAAAAAACAAACATCCCTCTACATACTTCGTAAAATGTCGTTTCTATATTGGACCACTTTTCTTCCTCCTATCCTAATTCAATGTAAACTGCTCTGCGAGTGCATGTTGAATAGACAGTCGATCAAGCGAATCCTCAACCCTTCCAATGCGTTTACGGAGACGAGTCTTGTCTAAGTTCAAAACCTTCTCGCATAGTACTTGACTGGAGCACGGCAGGCCACAGCCGGCGGCCAGAATATTTATAATATATTAGTAAATCTCTAAATAAACGCAAAATCCTTTCTACCCTGTTGACGATTCGAGTGATAGTCAAAACTGACCGCTAGGTTCGCAAGTACGAAAACTACAATGCATCCAGGGATTTTACGGGGCGTCGATTAAAAAAGATGAATTGAACCTAAATTAGCGGATTTTGTGAACGTTTTGTAAACACATTCGAAAAAACGCTAAAATTGCTAATAAAAATTTTTCTTTTGGCATCCCATATAAGTAGCAAACACTAGGAGCGACCAAATTAAGGTTGGTTACCCTTCTTAATTCAAACATAGAAAAGGAGTTTTACCCATGAACCAGAGTCAACAAAACCTTAAATCGATAAGCGCTATAGCGAAAACCATCGTGTTACCAGAAAACTGTTCAAAAGGAGATTTTTCAAGTCTGAACCAAACCATTCCCACCATGATGACAATCCGTGAGGTAGCTAAAACCGGTCTCATGTGCGAATATACACTTCGTGCATTAGTAAAGCAAGGCAAGGTGCCCTGTGTTAAGGCAGGGGTAAAGGTACTTATTAACTTTGAGCTGTTTTGCGAGCAATTGAACAATCCGCAGCAGCTTTGTTCTTAATGGGAGGTGTTGATCATGAGATTTAAGTCAGGTATTCGCCAAAGAGGCGATTCATTTCAATTTATCGTCTCCGTTGGCTTTGACGGAAATGGCAAGCAAGTTCGCAAGTACGATAGCTTTAAGCCATCCAAGGGTTTGAATGAACGTCAACTCAAAAAGGCAGTCGAGACGGCTTATGATGAATTTGTAGCAAGGGCAAGGAACAACCAGTCACTGAGGGAAACTATGCGATTTTCAGAGCTTGCAGATCTATATTTTTCCCAGTATGCCCCCAATCGTCTTAAGGAGATTACGGCATATACATACGAGGGTAGCTACCGAAAGAACATAAAGCCTGTGTTTGGCAACACACGGCTCAAGGATATATCTACTACAAGTATTACTGAATTCCTTCTCATATTAGGGGAAACAAAAAAGAGTCAGACCGTACGAAAAAACAAGAATATCATGCACAGCATTCTTAAATATGCGGTTAGTCAGAAAATTATCCCTGAAAATCCCTGTGTGGGAACCGTTTGGGACCGGGATGTTGATGCTAATGTGTCTAAGATCACCAATGTTCTGACCTCAGAGGAAGCCAAAATGCTGATGCAATTAACGGAGAAGTACACCCCTTTTCACACGGTGATTCGCTTATTGCTACTGACTGGGCTCCGAAGTGGAGAAGCCTTGGGGCTAACTTGGGACAATGTTGACCTAAAGAATAAAACAATTTTTATAGACAAAACACTTACCTATGTAAAAGGCAAATACTTTTTATCCACGCCAAAGACCAAAGCAAGCATTCGAAAAATTGTTATTGATGACCAAACTGTGGAAATGCTGCGCAGGCACAGAGCTGAACAGGACAAGCTCAAGGCTATTGTGGGGGCTGCATGGCAACAACCCGATTGCGTTTTTACTTCTGCTACAGGTCATTTTTACGACCGCAGTCTGCTGAATACGCAATTCCGAAAGTTCTTGAAAAAACATCCGGAGATTCACAAAGTTACTGTCCACGGATTGCGGCACACTAACGCATCACTACTTATTCTGGCTGAGGAAAACCTTGATGCAATCAGCAAGCATCTTGGACATGCCTCTGCGGATATCACAAGTCGGGTATATTCGCACATGCTGGCAGAGGTACAAGTTAGAATTACCAAAACGATTTCTGGAGTATTACGGTAAAGTATGTTAAGAGGAATTTGCCGAATGGCAAGTTCCTCTTTTAAATATATTATCAAAACATGTATCGTAACATGCAACTTTACTTTGCGAGAACATTACTATGTAAAGGCTTTTTGCTTCTTTGCAATGTCAAAAAAACTTGACAAAGCAGTTCCGTTGTGAAGCAAAACAAACTGTAGCCACTATATAAGAATTAAAATATGAGGAGCATTTACTGGCCTTCAAATAGCTAAATATATATAAATACTCGGTGTAGGAGTTTTCTATTACGGTACTACGTTGCAAAAAGCTTTACAATACCAAATTAAAAAACCCAAGAACTGCTCATAGGTAGCTTCTTGGGTTTCTTTTTGACTTAAGTTTTCATTTACTACAAATTATGCTATTATAATGTGTTGGATAAAATGAAAAGAAGGAAGTGATTTTTTTGCAAGAAAGCAAAATAAGAGTAGTAATAGTCGATGATAGTATCGAAGTTACTTACCTGCTAAAGTCTTTTCTAATGAAGTGTACTTATATAGAAGTAATAGGTAATGCAATGGATGGGACTAAAGCTATACAATTAATTAATTACCTATTGCCTGATGTAGTTATTATGGATATTGTAATGCCTGAATTGGATGGTTTAGGCGTTCTTGAATATTTTAATTCAGTAAAGCTCAACAAAAGGCCTGTATTTCTTGTATTAACTGCACTGGGATTATCAAATATTACGAAAATGGCAGTAGAAGCTGGTGCAGATTATATTATGCTAAAGCCTTTTGATCCTGAAACTCTAATCGCCAGAATTAGGAAGCTAATGGAAAGTAAAGAAGATAAAAATATAATACTCCAAGATAACTTAGGGAAAAGAATACAATGCGTTTTTCGAGATTTAGGAATTCCAGAAAATTTAAAAGGATATAACTATTTAATTGAAGCTATCAAGATTGTATTAGAAGATTTAAAAAATATAAATTCAATCACAAAAACCGTGTACCCTGCAATAGCACAGATCAATGATACAACTGCTATGAGAGTTGAAAAGGCAATTAGAAATACAATAGAAATTACTTGGACAAGAGGCAACTTGGAGAAAATTGGAGAGATATTCGGAAAAGGTACAAAGATGAGGCCAACTAATACAGAATTCATTGCGGGAATTTACGAATACATAAATAAAGAAACTAGGAGCTGGTATTATTAAAAAAATAATTGGGAATAGCATAATTTATTTTTTCGTTCTATTATTATTTGTATTTATGTTTTTGGGATTTCATAATTATTACTATCAAAATTCTATTTTATTATTTATCCTCAATTTTATTTTATCCGGCATGTTGCCGATTTTCGTAGCATTCTTAGTTGGAGTCGCTTTTATTAAAACCGAAACTAAAGAATTGAATATCTTACTACTTTTCAGTGGAATGCTTTTCTTTGGCTTTGGCTCAATTTCTTCTGGTTTTCTTTCCTTTTTACAAAGTCCAATCAATAATATTGTGTCTATTTATAACCTTACAATCTTAATCAGTTCTTTTTGTTTTGCATTTTCATCTTTTGTATTTAGTCTTAATAAAATTAATAAAAAAAAGTGGTTCTTATTCTACTTTGTGCTTAGTATATTGCTAGTTGTCTGTTCACTTTACTATTTAATTATCAATAATTTAATACCAGAGTTTTATAACGAGTTTGGATCTACGAGACTTAGAGATGCAATTTTATGGATTTCTATTACGATTCTTTTCTGTTCTTCTCTTAACTTTTTAAAACAGTATAAGATTAGTAAACATAGCTTTTATTATTCATTTGCGTCAACACAAAGTCTCCTAGCTTTAGGTTTGTGCTACGTTACCGTATCACCATTTGATACATTACTAGGTTGGTTAGGCCGGTTTGCTCAATATAGTGCTTTTGTTTTTGCACTCTTTGCAGCAATTGAAGTATTGTACCGACTTAAAAGAAATACTTTATCTCTAACCGATTTTTTAAGACAATTTTTTAATACATTTGAAGTAAATCAAAGTGAGATATTGCTAAAAACTTTTGTTGAAGTAGTAGATGAACCAGTATTTATTAAAAATAGAGAAGGCAAGGTTATCTTAGGAAATAAAGCTCTGTGTCTTGCGATGGGAGATTCATTAGATAACATTATTGGTAAAACTGATTTAGATATATATAAGAATCCAGCTATAGCTAAAGAAGTAATGAATCATGATGACATGGTTTTCCAAACAAAGTCTACATTAGTTTTTGAAGAGAATATTCAAACACCGGAAGGAGAGAGAATTTATCTCACTACTAAGACGCCTTGGCTCGATCAGCATCAAAACGTGCTTGGACTGTTTGGTGTAGCTCATGATATAACCCTCCGGAAGAGACTTGAAGTTCAATTAAATGAAAAGGCGACAGAACTAGAAAGTAAAAATAAACTTATTACTAACTTTTTTATCGACATAACACACGAACTTAAGACTCCTTTATCTATTATTTTATCATGTATGGAATTATTAGAACAGAATAAAGATAATGATAAAAGTATCATCATTATGAAAAAAAGTTGCTATCAATTATGTAGACTAGTCTTAAATCTGCTTGACTTATCAAAAATAGATGCTGGTTTTTTTGAGCCAACATGGGAGTATATCGACATTTTTGAGTTTTGTAGGAACACCTTAGATTCTGCCAAACTCTATGCAAGCAAAAAGCAGATTAGTTTAGACACTTATTACTCTCATGAAAAAAGGATAGTGTGTACAGATATCTTTATAATCGAAAGGATTTTACTAAATTTACTTTCAAATGCAATTAAGTTCACCCCAAGTGGAGGCAGTATTGTGGTAAAATGCATTGTTGATGAAGAGAAAATTCTCATATCAGTTAAGGATAATGGAGAGGGCATTCCTAGTGACAAATTGGAGATTATATTCAATCGCTTTATGCAAGTTGATTCATCATTACAGCGCTCCAGAAATGGATGTGGTATAGGTTTAGCATTAACTAAGTCTGTAACTGAATTGCTTGGCGGTAGGATATGGGTTTGTAGTAAAGAAGGTGAGGGTAGTGAGTTTTTTGTCGAGTTGCCGATGTTGGATAAAGCTTCGAACAATGTTAACATTTTCACAAATAACCTTCGTTTTGATAAGCGAGTTCAAATGGAGTTTTCAGATTTACTTATTGATAGCAACTTATTAAAATAACGTGATTATTTACAACTGCTTATTCCCTATATGGAATACCTTATAATGTTTGAATTAGGAGCTGATACCGCAAAAATCTGAACTAGAAAGCAACCCCAACATAGCTTGCAAATATAGCTGAAAGGGTAGCGAGTTCATTTCTTTCGCCATGAAAAGAAGTATGTTTAAAAAACATACTTCTTTTTTGTTTAAAGTAAAAACGAACTTTTACTGAATCCAAAGGAAATTGGACTATGGAAGTTTTCTTGAATTTGAAATACTTAAATTAGGTCGAAAACTTGCTATGAAAAGTCGATTAACTTCCTTGTATAAAAATTTGATTTCCAGTAATCTAATTAAAATAATTTGCTTTGGAGGAATAAAAATGTGCAAATATTATAGAAATAAACTTATGATCTCATTAACACTGTATGTCAAACTGACGGTGCAGAAGGAGCAATGGTCTATGGGATTGCGTTAAGCTATAAAATAGGTTCATCTTCAACCGAAATGATTATACTAAAAGATATAAGTGCAAGGAAAGAACAGGTGGAGCAGTTAATAAGTATTCTCGGAAGGCACAGGTTACTCCTAATCAATTCATGTATATTGTAGAAGATTACATTGCTGAGATTTATAAGAAAAGTTCTCACATTTTTAATATTTGAATAAGTACTTCTATAACAATAATTGACTCAGTTACTTTTTTTAAAGCTGTACAGTGAAACTCAGGTGAAAAGGTGTGCAATTGGATAAAAGTTATGCATATTGTTGTCAAATAAATTTTATGGAGGTATCCAAATGTTTACCCCAGTATTCAAAAAAACTAAAACAGAATGTGTTATTCGTTTGAAGGTGTTCGGAGTTAGTGCTTGCAATAGTGTCGTGATTTGGGAAACCCCCATTGAATATATGCTTATCAGGTACTTTATTGATAATCTAAATAAGCACCACCTGCCGGAGGAGAACTTGTTCAATGCGATAAATGAGTTTTTGAAAGAGTTGGATATGTTAAATCAAATAGATCTGAAGAACACAAGGCCTCAAATAATAAGAACTAAACTTCCAAATAAATTCTTTATATATCCTTGCTTTAAATGCTGCCGTTCAAACGGCAAGGGCTGGTATGGCTAACAAGGGCTTTGTAGTTGTTGCTAACGAGGTTAGAAATCTAGCTAGCAAGTAGGCAGAAGCAGCTAAGAATACAACAGTGTTAATTGAAGAAGCTATAATAGCTGTAAAATCTGGTGCTGAAATTGCAGACAAAACGGCAAGTTATTTGGATGAGAGCAAAAAAGTGACCAGACAGGCTGTAAGTTTAATTGAAAGAATATCTGAAGCTTCAAGTCAGCAAGCTGTTGCCGCCGCACAAATTAATGTAGGAATTGATTGCATCTGTGGTCAAAACCAATAGCGCTACAGCAGAAGAGAGCACCGCAGCCAGTGAGGAACTGTATACTAGCACAGCTTTTATCCAATACCACTGAATATAAAATAAGCCCCTGAGAAAACCTCAGGGTTTTTTAACTACGTTTGATTACAACTGCTCATATCCAATACTTTCTTATGAATACTCAGCCGAAGTTAGGCGCCTTGTTCAATCCTTTGCTCGAATTACTAAACCACCATTCGAGCATGCTTATATTCAACACCAGTGGAAAGAACATAAGAATGTCCCTCTTTGGGTAGCAATAAAAGCGGTAATTTTGGGAACAACATCAAAAATGTATAGTCTATGTACTCAAAGCGTATAAGCCGCAGTAAGTAAGGAGTTTCCATCGGTTTCTGAACACCAACTTGTTGGCATGCTTGACCTCCTAACTAGGGTGAGAAATGTGTGTGCACATAATGAGCGATTGTATGATTTTGATGCAGGAAAAAGAACAAAATCCTTAGCTGTATGGGCTTCCCACCAAATTGTATGATAGTATAAGTTACTAGCATCCTGACGCAAATTTGACGCAAGACGAAACCAGAAACGACTCGAATTTTCGCAACAAATCGTAAAGTTTGCGATGCGAAAATCCAGTGTTTTCAACGGTTCGATACGATAAGAGACGTTTTATTATGTTGGTTATAACCCTCCAAGAGATAATAATAGCACTAAAAAGCCCTGTAATCTCAATGGTTACAGGGTCTTTTTATGCCAATCTGCGCAGATTTGTCGCAACATTTTATCAAAAGATATAAGACGATGCACAAGATACTTGATGCTTTTAAAGTATCATGAAGGTGAAGGATATGATGCTTGCTCAGGCATTAGAGCAGAAGCAAGCGGAAGATGCCTTGATGCTCAAGGCTTCCGAGGCGTAAGGCAACTCGTTGGATTTGTGTGAAAACGTGAGTTTGACCATGATTTGACCAGTTCTACGGTAAGACGAAATAAGAACAAGCGGTATTCCCTAAGACTAGATGGGAATACCGCTTGTTCTTCTGTGTGCTGACCGTGATAAGCGTATTACAAGGATATTGAGTCTTTGTATAGGTTGATTTGTGTCAGATTATGGGATATACTTATTTTGGAAGATGAAATATATTATTCTGTAAGGCAACCTTTTAGTAATTAGGCCAAGTTAATTAAAATTTGAAAATTGTCAATTTATATTGTTTATAAGTTCAACTGATTTACTATAATTTTATTGGTTAATCAATTCAGATTTTAACAGTAAGTTTCTTACTGCGGTTAATGCTTCGGCTTTAGTTAATGTATCTTTTGGAGCTAATAAACCATTTCCCTTGCCGTTAAAAATCTCAGTATTTACAACTCTGCTTACAGATGATGTTGCCCATGAAGACACATCTATTTTATCTGAATATCCGTTTAATTTATAAGCTTTGTTTTCTAGTATGCCTGTAATATCCATAGCTTTTGCACACATTACCATAGCTTCTTCCCTTGTAACGGTATTGTCTGCTTTAAATGTACCATCTGGATAACCGCTTATAATACCCCATTCATTTGCCTTTTGAATGCTTACTTGGTATTTACTGCCTGTTATTATGTCCTTGAAGGTACTTTCTGAAGAGTCACCTTCCCTATATAAGCCTAATGCCCTTACAATGTAATCTGCAAATTCTGCTCTTGTAACAGCTTCATCTGCATTAAAATCGGTATATTCTGTAAGCACCAGTCTTGAAGCCATATCGTTTACAATTTCTTTTGCCCAATGGACTTCTACAGCATCTATTGTAATAGGGTTGTAAATTACGGAGTAAGCTGAATTTGTTAAACTGTTAAGTTTAGCATAATATTTGCCGTTTTTTTGGAACACTACAGTTGGAACATGAGAGTAAGTTCCGTCAGCATTAAATACAACACCTGAGGTGATTTTGCTTGGGTCAACATTTGCAGGTATCTCTATTATTCTTTCAACGTAGTTAGAAAATTCACTTACCGTTGTTTCTCTTACAATTCCGTCTGTTCCTGTTGCTTTGGCAACAATTTCAAATTCTACAGGAAGTACAACTAATTCATGATCCTGTTTGCCAGCAATTTCATTGTATTTTGCTAATACTTCCGCAGATACTTCTTTAATATTTACCGAAACTTCAATATCTTTTAGTTGGTTGGAAGCTACATTCAAAACGTTTGCCAGTTGGTTAATTGTAATTTCTGCCGCTGGAATTACATACTCTACATTGCCTTTAGTTATTGAAACATTAAATTCCGACTTTTCCAATTGCTTTACTAAATCGCCAGTTAAGGCAACCGTTGCATTGTTGCCACTGCTTACAGAAAACGCTATTAAATTTTGAGTGTTGTCTGTCTTATTCTTCAATACTTCTTCAATTTTTTTAGAAACAGCAGAGGAGTCAACATTTAATGTTACTTGAGTTGAGCCGTTAACGGTGGATTTAGTTTCAGTGCCACCTTTTTCTTCTTTGCCATTTACCAATACAATGTTGTCTACTGGTTTTGTTGTTGTGGTCGCTGAACCACCACCACTGTGTGCTACATAGAAAGGAACTGTTACAGAGGCTACTGCACCTACATTAAAACCTGTTTTTGCCTTAAACCTAACGGAATAAGTAGCAGGGGCGGTTACTTTTGTTTCGCCTGCCGAACAAGTGGCATAAGTGCTGTCATCAGCAGTAGCTAATTTTAATTCCATATCGGTAGTGGTGCCTGTAATTTTGCCATCGGCATTTAATGCAGACGTTGGTTTAACACCCACAAGTCCTGTTGGGGCATCTTGGTTTTGGTTGCCTGTCACATATTGAGGTACCGTTACAGACGTTGTATCCCCTGCATTGTAGCCAGATTTAGCCTTGAACCTTACGGAATAAGTATTTGGGGTTGCGGTTGTTTCGTTTGCAGCGCAAGGTAGATATTCGCTGTCGTTAGCTAATTCTGCTTTAAACTCCATTGCAGTTGTTGTGCCTGTAATTTTGCCACTGCCTGTTGGGAAGGTAGGAGCAACGCCAGCTAACCCCGTTGGGGCATTTTGATTTTGGTTGAGTGGTACATTATTTATAACGCCCATGCCTATGAAATTATCTAATTTATAGTTAGACCCTGTACCATGGAGTTCTGGAGTGGTTAAATCAAAAAGACCTGTTTTTTCGTAGCTTAATTTTATATTAGTATCCGAGTTGGTAATTGGTTTATCTAAAGTAAGCGTAACAGTATCATCGGATATTTCAGCCAAAATTACACTAGGGTCTGAAGCAACTCCTGTTATTGTAAAAGCCGATGGGTCTGCTTCATCAAAGTCAAGGAGTGTATTCATAGTTAAAGTAATATGGGTGGCATCTGCTGTGGAAGCGCTTCCTACAATTTTTTGGATAGAAGAAAAGATACCTCCGAAGTATATGTAGCCACATCTATCTACATAAGTACCCCAAGGAGCGTATGGGCCT
Organism: [Clostridium] viride DSM 6836; assembly: GCA_000620945.1. Classification (GTDB taxonomy): domain Bacteria; phylum Bacillota; class Clostridia; order Oscillospirales; family Oscillospiraceae; genus Evtepia; species Evtepia viridis. Next base: position 70,672 of record JHZO01000006.1, read on the forward strand.
GTGCTGAATTCAGCAACGGCAGTGCCTGTCTTGTCAACTTTTTTAATGTTTCCGTCGCCTTGAGATACGTAGAAGAAGCCGTCTTCACCCAAGGTTACCCAGTTTGGTCTGTATACGTCCGTTATAAAATCAGAATCCACGGCGCTAGGGGTGATTTTTATAACTCTATTATTGGAACGGTCGGAAACATATAAATTATCGTCTCCATCAATTGCCATGCCAATTAACGAGTTGGTGGAAAACACTGTTGCGAATTCTGAAAAATTCGTTCCGTCTTTGTCCATATTATAAATTTTTCCACTGCTGAATCCTACTGCAAAAAGTTTTTCATCACTGTCAAAGACAAGCCCTGCTAAAATCTCAGGTGAACTTTTTACTTCGGAATAGATTCCGCTGGTGGTTACCTTGGAGAACTTACGGCCAGCATGTTCCCCAATAAAAAGAGTTCCCTCTGTGTCAAAAGCTAAGCCGATGGGTTGAATTGGAGAGGATGTAACGGTGAACTTATTTTGTCCGTCGGTATCCATATTAAAAACTTTGTTAGTGTTGTAGTCGGAAACATACAGTTTTCCGTCAGGGCCTTTAGTAATGGCAGCAGGGAAAGAATAACCCGAGGAAAAATCCATGCCCGAATAGGGAAATGTTGGTACACTGCTACCAGCATATACTGGTATATTAAAGGATAACCCCATAATCAGTACCAATAATGCAGAAAGCAACTTGCAAGTACGTTTTTTAAAATTCATTTTTTGACCACCTTATAAAGTGTTTACTTAGTTAAAAATTCCGAAATCATGTGAACTGAAAATCCCATTTTCAAAATCTTTTAAAAAATCTCAACCTCCCAACAAGTTTTATGTTAGTATAATTTTCTGAATATTTTATAAATTATACATATTATAGCAATTTTTTCTATAGCGACTATTCAAATTAGTGTTAGTATTCAAGAATTTAAAACTGCATCTAAGGTCATGGTGGATGGCAACCGGGTTGCCTTTGATGCATACAACATTGACGGAAACAACTACTTCAAGCTTCGTGACTTGGCTAAAGTTCTTAGCGGAACGGAAAAGCAGTTTGACGTGACCTGGGATAGTACATACAAAGCAATTAATCTGGTATCTGGCTCGGCATATACTGTAGTAGATGGCGAATTAACAATTCCGTGAAACCTTCAAGCTTGGTGAGAGGATCTCCGGAGAAATCACTGGTTGAATAAATTCCTAAGAACTGCTTAGCACTATAAGTACCACCTGCCTTGGAGTAGATTCTTGTCGGAGAGAAATTGACTGACCGAAAGTCATCGTGGTTGGAAGGACGTAGGATACTTCATCAGGGGAGAAGTCGTGGTAGGTCAGCTTAATTTCTTTTGCTTTCCACTTTGCCTTCAGCTCAAGTATAGTGGGGTATGTGGCGAACTCTAGGTATGTGACATCCTTGCGCGTTTCCATTAGCGTGTCTTTCATGTCCCAACCGGTAAAGTCATATCCCTCTCTGGTAGGATCCTGCAGGTTCACTTTTCCGTCACCAATCTGGTAATACTTTGGGTTGCTCTCGTGATTGACGCCTCCCTCCAGCTGATAAGTAATTTTCATGCCCACTTCAGTCAGCTTGCCATAAGTCGTCATGTTGCCCGTGCTGCCCTTCACAATTTGGGTGATTCTATACGCCTCCGTGCACGCCTCATCCGTAAACCAGCCGTCAAAGCGGTAATACTGCTTGGTAACGTCTTTCAGGGTAATGGTTTCGGTTTCTATGGTATAGCTCTTGGCATTCGTGTTTGTTACACCACCAATGTTGATATCATACAATTTATCTATATCAAAAATTTCTTAAAGAGTCCGAGCGTTACATGAAACATCATTTTTTCGACATGAAACATCAATTTATGTCTTTATACTATTTCAAATTGAACATGCGTTAGACTAAAAATGCCGTAAACCGACCAGTGCGGATGCTGATATACCTAGGTGTGCACAATTCAGATTTTGACATAGCAACGGCCATAATGAACAATTAGTAAAAACCATAGCTTTTGTGACCTCAACATAAAAACGGATCATATTATGCAGATGACTTTGTCGCAACTTTGTCGCAACATTATGCCAAGGCTTTTGGCCTTTACAAAAGAAATTAGACGTTATTCAATGTCTAGCTAGAAGATACTAAACGATATTGAACGATAATGACCTATACCAACGTAATTGGAAGGTCAAATTATAGCTCCAAGAGATAATTTTATTTATCTAAAGACCCCTGCAACCTCAACGGTTGCAGGGGTTTTCTTTTTACCGTTTGACGCAAATTGTGAAATGGTTTACTTTCTCTATCCTCTTATTGGCTCGTGGTTGTGTAACAAAATCAATTAATACCTTTTTTAAGATTCGAAAACTTTTTTGGGAAATGGTTTGTTGCAATTTATTAAACTAGATAGGTAAGGAATTAGGCTTATACTCCCTTTCTAACAAGCAAGTAAATAAATTCGCCACCGGCCCCTTCATTCAGGTCTTTCTTATTACTATTGTTGTGCGGCCAGGCCCAGCCAGCAGGTACGGTATAGTTTTCTGTGTATATGCCCCTAATTTCCTTTAGGCATAGAGTATCTGGACTCTTTAGTTCTGTATCCGTGATCTTCTTATAGCACAGGTAAATAAACTTGCCCCCTGCTTTCTCGTTCAGATCGACCGGGATCTTGGTATAGTCTGATCCGCTGGTGACTTTGGAGTTATCGCCGGAAGCGATATATATGTCCGTAATCGCCTTGCTTCTGTCAGTGGAAAGCTTATATGCAATGTAGATGTAATTTCCGCCAGCTCCCTTGTTGGCTTCTACCGAGATATTGCTATTGGTACCGGGATTCAATCGAACTGATGTATAACCTGTGGGGATCTGGGCCCAGGCGTCCTTGGATTCTTTGGCAGAGACAACAACGATGTCCGTAATGTATTTTGGTAGGCTATCGAACTGGCTCAAATCAGTCTGGGTATTCTCCGCCGCCGCATTAAATGCATTCCTTACATTTTCGGCGGCTTTCGAATCGTCGATTAGCTCCCAGACTGGCACCAAAGATTGATCTATATTCGCTATACCGCAGAGGGCAGGAGCATCCTGGATGGAAGCCACCCAAGCATCATATTGATCGGTTATACTTTGGGGGGTAGTACCTGTAATATTATTGCCACCGATGGAGGTGAAGGAATTACTGGATGAATCGTGCACCAACTTACTTTTGGTAATTTCATCAGCTGTTGCTTTTCCTGAAAAGCGATTGTAGGTGGCTTGCGCACTGATTTTAATCTCCTCCTCAGTTGCTGAGGTTTTGTTGGTAAAGAGGGAGTTTAACTCTGCCCTACCGCCCAGGTAGTATTGGGTGATGGCATGGGTACCATAGGTATTTAATATCCATTCAGGGTTATAGTTCTCATTATAATTTTCGTCGGTATTAACCCCACTTCCGGTTGCGTATTTGGCAACATCATTGAGGAAATCTTCTGATAACAACTCTTTTAGCTTGCTTGCGCCCACCGTATAAGCTTGATTTTTGATTCGATGATCCTGTATCTGCTTAATCAGCACCGATTCCTCACTCATTTCCGATTTTAGCCCATACTCCGTCTTGACACTTCCGCTGAAGAACAAGCCTTTGTATGCGACGGAAGCACTCGCACTAAAATCCTCATACAAGCTTTTGGCTGACCTAGATACCAAGGTTTTGAGTACTGATTTGGTATCATCAGTAACGATATAATTCTCATCCTCTTTCACCTTGGTTTTATCAAAGATGGGATACCCTAGGTTGATATACTCAGAATTGATATATCCATACTTGAGAACATTATACCCATACAGCAGATAATTGGGCTGAACTCCGGCCATTGGAGGATCTTCATAATCTGGATTTAAATTTGTAAAGCCCATCAGAGCATCGTCAGAGTCGTCTATAACCTCCAAGGTTTCATCCTTGTGTTTCACGATCTCTCCCTTTTCCTCTGTCGGATCGGTATGGTTGCCGCCGCCACCCGATCCACCCGATCTTAATGGAGCTGATGTTGTGTGATTTCTACCATTCACGCTTGCAACGACATCGCCTAGGGTAGTCACACTCCCCACAGTTGCACCACCGGTCAACGTCAGGTTGGCATGAGCCTCAAGTGTTTCAATGCTTCCTGTGGCAGATATCTGAATTGCGTCCACAAAGCTCTTTACGCTTTGATACTTGCCCGCGAGAACAATCTTCTGACCCTCAATAAAGTTCTTTGGAATTTCTACCAATTTGAATCCGCCGCTGGAGGTTTCGGTGGTGATAAGGATAGCACCACTTTCAAGAATTGTGATCGCAGCAGCTGATTGCCCTGTAGCGACAATTCGAATTTGACCATTCTCTTTCCTCACAATCAGTCCGCTTTCTACCACTACGTCATTCAAGTAGACCGAGTTCACTCCACCTCCTTGGATGTAGAGGTTGTTTTTCACAGAAAGATTGTTAAGTGTGACATCTCCCTCGCCAACATCAGCAGAAATGGTAAGGTTTTGGGCGACATCCAGGTTTTGAAGGGTGATCCCTGGAGCGGCAATGGTAACGGAAGAGACCGCAAGTCTTCCGCTTTCTGGGCCGTAGACCCCGGCAAAGGTATATGTCCTGACATTGTTATGAATCCGGTCCATCAGAACTACCGATTCCGCTCTGGTAATGTTTGACGCAGGGAAAAGTCGTCCATTCGATCCAGTGACAAGTCCATTGCTAATACAGGCGGCAACCTTTGTTTTCGCCCATTCGGCGACCTGTGTGCCATCGGACACAGCGGACAAAACGCTAAGGTCACCATCAGAAGCTCCGGAAATGCGAGCGATGATGGTCATTGCTTCCTGACGTGTGATCGGCTCTTCCGGTGACATGGTCCTATCGCTGGTTCCTTTGATATATCCTGCGGCTAGGGCGGCTGAGATGACATCGTAGTACCAATGCCCCTTCGATAGATCCATATACTGATCAATTTCCTGGCTGGTTTTTCTATAGTCCATCATTCGATTGATTAGGGCCATGAACTCTCCACGGGTGATGTTTTCGTTTGGACGATAAGAACCCTGCCCATCACCGCTGAACCATCCCTTGTCTGACCAATTTTTCAAGGTTTCTTCCGCCCAATGTCCTTTGATGTCGTTTGCGGATGTGGGCGTTACCATTGGTGTTTCAAGCTCATTCACATCGGTGTTAGCGGCTGCTAGAGTAGGCGCTGTGCCTGCCGTCAGTATGACAGACAAAAGGATAGCTATGGCCGTTTGAAGTAACTTAGTTGTTCTCATATTGACTCCTCTCTTTCCTGTGACTTGATTTTTTTCTGAATGAGTACTACAATGAACTAGGATGACCAAAGTTAGTGAACGGGGTTAGTAACCGAGGTTATTATATATTGTCCTAATAGAAATTTCAATAGGGGAGTAACATATGAGGGATAAAATTCCAGACAAGAGAAAAGTACAGGGTGCCGAAACGAAAAGACGCTTGTATGAAATTGCAGAACAGCTGTTTGCACAGCACGACTTTGCCGATGTCAGTGTAGAGGATATCACCAATGAGGCTGGTATTACCAAGGGCGCTTTTTACGTGCATTTTGCATCGAAGGATGAGCTGATTGCCCTGTTGATTGCGGATTATGCAGCCAGAGTCGACATGGATTATGCTACTTTTTTGGAATCGCTACCTCCCGATATGCCGGCTTCTAATGTACTCCTTGCCCTTATCGAGAAAATCGCCGATGTCCTTATGAACAAAATCGGCTGTAATAACATGAAAAAGGTTTATCAGATGATGCTGGCAGGTACCCTTGACACCGAAGCAGTTAAGGGTTACGGTCGAGATCTTTATTCGCTGTGTTACAGCATATTAGAGAACGGAATCCGTACAGGAGAATTTAAGAGTATCTTACCGGTTGAAGGCCTTTCCCGACACTTAGTCATGGCCATTCGTGGTATCAGCTACGAATGGTGCATTCGATATCCTGATTTTGACCTAAAGGAACAGTCTATTGAGCAGTTTCGGCTACTATTAGAAGGAATTAAATTAGATAAGACAATATAAGTGTTTTCAACGGTTTGATACAATAGGAGACATTTCATCCTGTTGGTTATTACCCTCCAAGCGCTGATTTTACTACGTCAGAACTCTCAAACCCCTGGAATCACAAGATTCCCGGGGTTTTGCATATCCTGCCATCAGTCGTCGAACCGTTCCATGGTTTGCCATAGCAAGACACCAGGTGGTGGTGATAATCGTTAAGCAAGGGGTTAATCGGATCTCACCCATGCAAAACAGCTGGTGCAATCGCAGCATCGCGGTTGCACCAGCTGTTTTTATTGTTGGGGTAGATCAATGACCGTATGGAAGGGTGATAAAAAGTTAAGTTCTGCAGAGATCACCCTGACGCAATGCCGCTGCATCAGCCACGGCACAACTATGCCCATGGGAATGTCAAGTCTTATTTTGTTACCATCTTCAACGCTGACCATGCTGGAACTCATCAGATTGATAGATAACTGCCTGTGCCTTTGTCGCCACATAAAACAACATCCGTTTTGGTTATTGGACCAAAACGGATGTTGTTTTTAATGTGGCTTGAGATTGAAGGCGGTCTCGCAGCCATTACGGGAGAGGCTGTGAGATAATCTCCGTCTGGTTTCCAAGGAGCTTGCTCCACGCTTTCTCCAGGGCAGCCCAGTCGCGAACCTCCCGAAGTTCCGTCCACTTTTCGTACAGAATGGCCGAGTCATTCATGACCATCTCATAATTGTGGGAGTTTGTGGCCTCCTGCATCGCCTCGTAGTACCAGGCGCCGGTATCACTGTTGTCTGGCCAGGTAATCATATTTGGCAGGAGGTGCTCCTTCTGTGGCACTCGATCCAGGATGCGGTTTATGCCGGTCACGGCTTCGGCGCGACTGATATAGTTATTGGGTTTGAATGTCCCGTCAGGATAGCCCTTCAGCAGGTTATTCATGGCAGCCTTATTGATGCTGTCTGCCGCCCAGTGACCTGCTATGTCGCTGAACTTGCTGGGGCCTTCATACTTCGCCTCGTAGAAGCGGCTGAGCATGGCCGCGAACTCGGCACGGGTGATCGGGGCGTTGGGAGCGAAGCTGCCGTCGGTGTGCCCGGTCAGAACACCGGCCTTTGTGAGGGTCGAGATGGCGTTGTTATACCAGGCGTTGGCGGCCATATCGGTGTAGTCATTGGTCTGGCTCCATTGCTCCGCCCGGGAGGCGTCCGTCAGCATACGGAAGAAGATCGTGGCCATCTCAGCCCTTGTGATGTTTGCGCCGGGATGGATCAGGCCATCGTCACGTCCGATGATATAAGCGTAGTGATCCACCTTCTCCAGCTTTGGCAGGGGACCAAGGGGGACTCCCTCTTCAGGGATAACCACTTCACCGCTGCCGCCGCCACCGCCGCCACCGCCGCCGCCGGTCACTTCGCCGTAGAAGACCCAGTCAATCTTGCCGTTCAGCCCGGCAATTTCATTGCCTGCCGCCTTATCGATGACTAGCTTCACCGCGAGGGTAAGGCTTTGGTTGTTGGCTAACTGTCCCAGGGATACGCCGTCCGCTAGACTTCCATCGGCCAGCTTCGTGGCGCCCTGATAGACCTCCAGCTTGACATCCTTGCTTTCCAAAAGCTTATTCATGTCGGTCAGAAACTCGCCGCTGGCCGGCACCACCTTCAGGCTAATTTGCGCCCTTTGGCCGGAAATATTGGTGGTGCGGACAATGATGTCCTGCGTGATGGTGTCGCCGGGCATAACGCCTTTCATCCCGGGGAACAGATCCGTTCCACTGTCGGTGTTGGAAAACTCAAAGGCCCGGGAGGTTCCGTTGAGGGTGACGGTGGGGCTGTTATTCGCGGACAGAGTGGTAATGCCGATACCCGCCGCCAGGGCAACCGTGAGTGCAGCGGCAATGAACCTACGCAGTTTCTTGGTCATGACCCGCCACCTCCTTTTACTTGCAGCGTTCCGCTGGCATCCACCGTTACAGGCCAGACTTCCGCTACCGCACTTGCGGGGGAGGCCTGCACCGCGTCGGCGATGACTTGAAGGTTCATGTGATAGTCGTTTGCAGTTCTTACTGTGGCGGAGTCTATGAGGATTTTGGTGCTTTCACCTGCCGACAGAATATGTTTGTAATAGTAATATCCGTCGGGTGCGTCGTAAATCCAGTCGCCCGTTCCCCATTCGATGTCCAGGTCGTCGTTCAGGCTGGCCGCTACGCCCTGGGGTTTGCCCTGGTCATCCACCCATGTAGGCACAAGGGCTGCGCGGACGTAGATGGGCACGTTCTCTTGGTTTTTAAGGGTGACGTTGCTCTTTTCGTCTTTGCCGTCTGAAAAGGTTTCTTCGATCTCCACATCCACCGCGCCCATCTGGAAGGTGTTGGTGATGGGGGGCGTTTGCACCGTGAGCCAGGCGAAGGTGCCGCCCGCAAGGGCCAGGACAAGCAGTATGACCACCAGCGAGGCGCGGGTCAGCCTCGAGAGGAGTTTCCGGTTTTTCATTCGCTTTCAACCTCCTCTTTCCCTTTTACTGCAAAGATGTTTGGGGTAATTGCAGCGTCACCCAGCCAGTACACGGCCTTGCGGCTGTTTGAAAACTCTGCGTGGTTGTCCTCGCCGCTCACTTCTTGGTTGTTTTCGCCGCTCAGCTCGTATTGCCACGACCAATTCCCGCGCTCGGTCACAGTGTAGCTGCCGGAGGGGAGACCGTAGATGGTGACAGAGGCCGTGTTGCCGTTTGCAAATTTGTCGGGGCTGAGCACCACGCTCATGGAGAAGTCGTTCGCCCCTGTGATGTCAAAGATGAAGCTCTGGGTGGGTGTGCCGCCCGTCACCGTCTTGGTGATGGTGAGGTTGAACACCGGGCGGATGACATGAACGCAGAACTGGTTTGTGGGATTGGGGTCTGCCTCATCTGCGGGGCATGCCGTGCTGCCACCCGTCTGCCATGCGAAGCTGGTAACGCTTTTAATGTCTACATCGCCATTCTTGACGCTTGTCACGCAAACATCGGTATCCGTCTGGAAGGTTGTCTCCGTGGTGCCAGGCGCATAGGTGTACGTGAGCGTTGGCGCAGGTCCCATGCTTGTTGGGGCCGGGTTCGTGCCATTCATCCATGTCACGATGCCAAGGTTATGGGTATTGTAGTCATAGCCTGCAAGCGCTTCGCCCTGGTTGACAGCACTATCCTTGAAGGTAACAACGGGCTTGAAGACTGTAACGGTGGCAGAGGCCGAACCGCTCCATGGTTCGGCGGGTGCTCCCACCGAGGTGGCTGCTGCGTCCTGCGGCGTGATGGTAACCGTGACGGTATGTGTGCCACTCTCCAGATTGCTGATGGGGTTAGGACTACGGACTACCGTCACATAAGCTGTTTCCCAGCCAGTGGGGATTTCCGTCACATTTATCAGCTGCTCATGTGTCGGGGCCGGATTTCCGGCATAGATGTTGTAGTTAACACCCGTCACGGTTGGAGTCTTCAGTGGCACATTGGCCTGTGGCAGGGGGAATGATTCCACCGAACTGGTATGGCTTGCATCTTCATACACGCCGGAGCCTGCCCCGTTGGTGGGCACGTTGTTGCCACCCCAGAAGGCGTCCTTTGCCTTGATCTTAACCTCGATGACCAGCTTCTTTCCGCCGAAACTCGGGTTAACGGCCGAATTGTCCCACTTATAATTGTTCTTAAAATCAAAGCCGCTTACATCAATGGTCTGGGTGCCGGTGTTGTAGCTGGGGGTATACGAGGTCCCATGGGTGGACGACCAGGTGCCGTTCCCCAGGTAGGCCACATCATAGGCCGTAATGCTGTCCGCCTCTGTACCGGCAAGCTGGAAATAGGGGGTGATGACATCCCGCACAATAGCATTTGCACCTAGCTCCACATCGGGAGCGTCGCCCTCAATCTGCTCAACGATTGTCTTAAAGGCCTCGTTCAGCCCGTTGGCGTTTCCAGCCGAGAGATAATAGCTCGCTCCGTTGGTCAAATTGGGATTTAATGCGCCCCACGCGCTAGAACCATCGCCTGATGCATTGGGATAGTTGGAGGAAATGAGATGCATCAGCCTGTTTGTCTGGTTGGAATCTCCTGTTTGGGCGGGCGGGGTGCCGTTTGCGTCGTCAAAGATGCCAACGGAGAAAACCGTTGCACCATAGGTATTCTTTAAGGCGTTGGCTTTTGCAATCGTATCCGTTCGATCGCTGTTGGTCTCGCCATCCGTAAAGAGAATCACAACACGGTTTCTCGTCTCACCGCTGGATACAGGAGAATTGATGAAAATGTCCTCCGCCATGGTGAGGCCGTCAAGGGTTTGGGTGCCGCCGTGGGCCGTCAGGGCGTTAATCGCATTAGTGACGTTGGTTTGACCGGCAGAGGTTTGCATATCCTGCAGGGCGTTTGCGTATTGTGCGTCTGTGATGGAGCCATATTGCACACCGTTACGCTGTTCGTTATTGGGATAATATTTTGTGTCGTTCTCTTGCAGGTTTGTGTTGCTGTTGGTGGTGATATTGACCCCGGTCAGCAACTCTGTATTATTGTAGTTGTCACTTGAAAAACCGACGATGGCAATTCGGTGATTCACATTATCCGTTTCCGCCTTATCCTTGACGGAACCCGCAAAGCTGTTAACCGCGTCTACCAACGCATCAAGACGTGGTACCGTGCTAGTAACATAGGTCTCATAAAAAGCCCAGGAAGGTGCATTGGCACTTTCTCGAACGGTCTCAGATATGTTGGTACCGAGTTCATCCGTGTAGGTAAAGGTGTATTGGTATCCGTCGGACGACCCCCTGCGGTACAGTTCCTCTGCAAAGGGGGGGGTTGTGTCCATACCTTGTGAATTTTTGGGGCCCCAGTCTCCCCTGGAGCAGGTGTATGTGTATTGGCGTGAACCCGAAGGACCTGCACGGATCACAGTAATTTTATGGTATGTGCCGTCACTTGCCTGATGATAAATATAGTCTTTATCACTAAAGTTACTACTGTTTGTGTTATTAGCCCGTGTCGTATAGGGATAATATGTCGATCGGTTGACTGTCACCTGACTGTACCCGCCTCCATCAAGTGAAACAAACAAACTGTCGCGCTTGTCATAGAGTTGGGCAGGTGTTCCGCTGACCGTCTGATATCCCATGGTATTCATATTATAGGACATCGAACCGGACTGATCCAGCACCAACACGATATCTGTGGGGATCACCTTTGTCGTCGGCGTCACGATCTTATTGCCGGTTGCGTAGGCCTCTAGTTTCAGGGTATAGACTCCGTCGGCATCCGGTTGGGAGAGCTCTTTACTTAGCTCCAGGCCGTCATTTGTCGCCGGGGCTGCCGTGGTATTCATGAGGCTGCGCGCTATGCTAAACTTGGGACTGTTCTTTGGCGATGTCTGCCGTGCAGCGTTAGAGACACTCAGCGGCGGCATCAGCGGTGCGGCGTTGGTGAAATCAAGCGCTGGATGGATGATATTCGGCACATGCTCGATAAAAGCATCATCCTCTTCCGGCTCTGAAACGGTCTCCGCAGCAAACAGGGCGGCAAGATGCTCGTCAATGGCCTCGATCTGCTCCTCGGTCAAGGATTCAAAAAAGCTGTCAATATCCTCCTCCGTCAGGGCAGCTAACAGGGCGTCGAACGCATCCACGGTTTCGGCTGCCATGAGCTGGGTATACAGATCCAGCTCTGCGGGTTCAACGGGACCGGGTTCAACGGGACCGGGTTCAACGGGACCCGGTTCAACGGGGCCGGGTTCAACGGGACCGGGTTCAACGGGACCCGGTTCAACGGGGCCGGGTTCAACGGGGCCGGGTTCAACGGGACCGGGTTCAACGGGGCCGGGTTCTACAGGGCCGGGTTCAACGGGGCCGGGTTCTACAGGGCCGGGTTCAACGGGACCGGGTTCAACGGGACCGGGTTCTACAATGATTTCGTTCCCTGGCCCCGGTTCATTGCCTTCCAAAGCAAGGACGGGGAAGACGCTCATCAGCATGGTGCAGACCAGCAGAAGCGCCAATATTCTTCTTTTCATCCTATCAGCACCTCCTTAACTTACTTGCCAGAGAGCGGCGTAAGGATTCACATCCTTATCATCTAGGTCATTGTTCTTGCTCTGGATTGCCTCGGCCTGAAGGTCGATGTCAAAGGCCATGCCCTGGAAGTAGTCATTCATCTCTTCGGAGAGACTGACCTTGGTGAAGAGAGGCACTGCGGCTGCGCCGGGGGCGAGGGCGGTCTTGTAATAGTACCAGCCGTTTTCCTGCACCCAGTTTGCTTCATTGTAGTCCATGTCAATCACATCGGCCAGTCCGGGCTGTGCTTCGGCTGTCCTTTGGGCCGGGGTTTGCTCTTCCTTCTCCCGCAGGGTGACCTTCAGCCTCACCCAACAATCGGCGGTGCCGGTGTTGGTGATGACGGGGATCTTGTTCACCTGATCGCCGGGTACCAGGTTACCTTCGGGGTTTTCATAGACCACAGGTTCTGCCTGGTTTTGGGGGTCATAGGCCGAGTATTCATGCAATTCGATTTTAACGGTGCCGGTGGTGATGGTGTTGGTTGCCCGCCCTTCGCTGACCAGATAGGCCAAGGTTCCAACAGCGAGTAGGGCAAGGGCGGCTAGAACCACGCCGCCGGCAGCTAATTTTTTCTTCATGGGCGTACCGCCTTTCTAAGCAGGTTATGGTGGGGCCGGCTCCGCGTTGCGCACCGGCAAACCTGCGGAGGAAAGTCACAAGGGGCCTTGATTGTTTGGAAACCCCCGGCAGGAGGTTCCTCCCCCCGGGGGTGATGGATGTAGTAGTTTGGGTTGTTGGGTTATTAGAATTCGGCAAACGCGGCTGCAGCATCATCAAAACCGGCCGACTGGATGGCGTAGGCGGTGAATTTCAGGGTGGGGTCAGATGCAAACACTGTTACATCATCCTTAACTGTCACTTTATTGTCTGTGAGAATCTGGTACCCGTCAGTGGTAGCATTGGCGTCAGTGGTAGTGTATGTCCGATAATAGACGCCGGGGTTTCCATCAAGCGCAGTCCAACCGGTAGCAATTGCGTAGGTGAAGTAGGTATCAAAGCCGGTGCTCTTTTCAACCTTTACAAACACATAGCAGGGTTCGCTGCCGGCAGTAACGGTTACTTTTGGGTCCTTGGTAACATCGGTGCCCGGGGAGACTTTATAGGTGCGGTTCGTGAGGTCACCGGTGCCGGTGGTTTCAGCCAGGGTGATGCCAACATTGCCGATGGTAAAGGTGTTTGTGATGGCCTCGGGTGTGGAAGTCAACCAAGCCAAAGTACCGGCAATGCCGATGGCAAGGATGAGGCTAAGGCTAAGTGCTAGTGCAAGAACTTTTTTCATGGAAATTCTCCTTTCAATTTGCCGTTTTCCGGCCTGTAGGTTGGTTTCTTGTCTTCGGGATAGTTATATCATACCTTTCGGCGTTTCCCCATTGTCACGGGCTTTTTTCTCAGCGGTGCGCTTATCCGCCCGGTCGGCGGCGGAAAGCAATTCCGGCAGTAACATCAGCAGAATCAGGATGGCCAGCGCGCTCCAGCTCAAATACATGAGGGGAGGCTGGGTCAGAACCCCGGAGACATAGCCCAGATACGGAATACAAAACACCGGGATGCCGATGAGGGCCTGGTAAGGCACGGGGCTTGCGTCGGCGGTGTTGTTGGCGTCCCCCTTGGTGATGAAGCTGCTTGCCGCCTGGTCGATGGCTACCGCCCGGTGTGTGGCCACAACGCCATCCGACCGGTGGAACGTGATGGGGTCGCCCACCTGCACCTGCTCGGCGCTGGCCGCCTTGACGTAGATAAGGGAACCGGTGGGGTAGGCGGGCTCCATACTGCCGCTAAGTACGGTGTAAGGGGTCAGCCCAAAGAGGCGAATGCCTCCCAGGAGAACCGCCAGTGCCACCACACAGAGAACCAACGCCCAGCTTACGATGTTCCAGATTCGTTTCACACTTCTTGGCATCTCCTATCACCACCATCTATTCCAAAAATTTTGTAACGGTAAACGTTTGTACCTTTAAATCGTTTACTTGTCACTCCAAAGTACGCTATGCATAAGAAGCAGAAGTTCGAGTACGCTTCGAAAGCTTTCCTCGCGTCCCTCATCTACCCAGGTTATAGAGCCTTGCCACGTGGCGTTTTGGCGAAAAAGTACTTTGATGATAAAGCTTGCTTTTCGTCCTCGCCGTTCCCACAATTCCTCCGTCTCTATATTCTGTGGGAAGGATAGCTCCTGGAAGCATCTCTTTGCGGTGAACGATTGCGGAAACTCCTTCTCGTCGAGCAATCGTTCTATCTCTAACAAAAGCTGCATCATACTCTTGAATACAATGACACCAGAGGAAGCTTGGTGATGAAAATGGCCTCGAAGCTCGTAATCTTCATACGAATCAACACATACGAGAATACTACGATATTCATTCCCACTATAGAGTCTACGCAAACCGAAGCACTCCTTTCACGGTATCTAGTATAAGCCTTAAGTCCATTATACATATATTGGTAACAGCAGCGGTTACACTTAGACGATATCCTTTCATTTTTTGCTATCTGATTGATGCAAAAATGTGTTTTTGGGATCAGAAACAAACCCAGTTGCGATAGACCAGAAATCGGGATTGGAAACAAGCTATTCATAGAGAGAGCTTGCATAAATGCAAAAACTCTCTCTTTCGGGTGAAAAGAAAGAGACAGGTAGGATAATAACCTACCTGTCTCTTCAGCTTTTTAATTGATTAATCAAGCACATCAACTACGAAGCGAGTAGAATCAGCACTGCAAATGTTAACGAAGCGCTCAAAAAGCATGTTGCAATTAAGTAGTAAATATAGTCCTCACCCTCAATTGCTTTTTTTATGGAAATAGTAAGCGTTATGAGAAGTATAAAAGCAATTATGGCAGAAACATAAACCAATAATGTGTTCATAGCTACCTCACAGTGTTACATACGGGGGGATCCCTTCTTTGGGTGACTCATTTTATGTCAGCACGAGTATAGGTCTGCTCCCCAGTCTTCAAGTCCATGGTAACTGTGTAGACACCTTTCAACTGGATTGGGGGGCCCTGATCCTCAAAGCCATTGTAATATACGTCCTGGCTCACGGTTGCAGTATAGTAAAGCTTTGTACCATCTGGGGAGACAGAGATATGTTCAGGCAGTGGAGTTTGTTCGCCGTAGTGACAATTGGAGCCCGAGATTACCGCCAAAGGATAGTCCCGATAGGATAAATCCTGATCGATGATAGTGATGTGAGAGCTAGACCCACCCATGGTTCCGCCTCCAAACTCCCATATCAAAATGAAGTAATCCTTTGCTTGAAATTGATATATGGATTGACGACCATAGTTTACTATGCTATCAACAATTTCGCTACGGCTAGTTACGAGCGCAAAGGGGTTTGGCATCTCAGGATTGGCGTCAGGAGTTTTTTCAGATAGACGCACTAATGTGGCATAACACTGTTCAATGGTAAAGCTATCCAAGGGGTTAAATCGTCCATTCATGTCTCCGGTCATGATGCCTAATTGATTCATGAGCTGAACATCACCCATCGCCCAGTTTGCAATGTCACTCTGGTCCGTAAAGGAAAAGGGTTTCGCTGTGTTAGGAGCCACCCCTCCATAAGAACGATACGTTCTAGCGAGTATAACGGCAGCCTCTTGACGGGTAATGAAGGATTGTTCATCTAAACTGGAGTCCCCTCTACCTTTCAGAATGCCAAGCTGAGTGGCAACATCGAAAGGGTCCTTGCGATCGAAATCTCCTGTCACTTTCTGCAAACGATAGCTCAAGAGGTCGATGTAGTGGTTCAAATTCGTTTTGAACTTCAGGGCAACTAAGAACGTTGCATTTTCCGCAAAATAGCCCCGTTGGATGGGTTCACGAAAATCCCCATCATAGGGGTAGTAGGCAATGCCAAGATTTATTGCTTTTTCAACGTCCTTCCGAGCCCAATCGGAAGACTGGAATTCAGGCTGTGGTATGGCGGCATTCACTGAGGGTGCCAACATCAACAGCAGCAAGAGAAATACAAGTAGTTTCTTCAAATTCAAAATCCTTTCTGGTTAATGATTAATGTGCTAATATAAACTATCATACTGTTTATATTAGCACGCTATGGTACTCATTTCAATTCTAAGAGTTCGTTACTCTCAAAACTCTGGCTTGCTCTATATTTCCACTGAGCAAAATGACTCCGTGTGGTTTAATGGCGGGAACTTGATTGATGTCAACGGCAAGCTTGTACAGGACGAGCTTAATAGCAAAGGTGTCCTGGTTTGCTCTACTGGATTCGGCTATGATGCAAGACAGCTCATTCTGCAGGTGTTAAAGATTGTTTATTCGAACGATTATCAGAAGTCTTACGAGGCAAGCAAAGCAACTTTTTGCAGACAGCATACAAGAATACGGTGGCACAGAGTACGCATCAACAATTCGGTATGAGGGTCGTATGTGGATTTCATACCTCACGGCCATCCTGCGAACTTTTGAAGTAATGATTGGCCAGGCTAATGATGTTCAGCGGTACAATGAGCGAAAAGCCGTGGCCCCCTCAGGTATTTATCAAACATTTGCTTATCGAGTCGGTTCGGACGCACTAGCCGCACTGAATTTACTTCTTTGTATGTTTGTGAAACCAAGAAAACTGATGTACTTTGAAGAAAATGGTCGTTGACAATTCCTTCGCCATCCTGTATGCTAATTACAGATAAGTCTGGTGGAGAATTCACCTGCACGATGCAATTTATTTTGTCTGGCATCGGCTATGAAATTGATAGATCCAATTTCACAGCTTCCATGCTACCCAATTTTACTTTGCACCGGTTGCAAGCAGGTGGACACCACGCAGACAACACAGTCTGACATCCCACACCTGCTGCAGCCAAAGGTTGCAGCAGGTGTTTTTTTCTCCAGAACAATAGGAGGAAAAGAATGATGAACAATCAAAAAGAATGGTCCAACCCTACCCCGGCAGGCCTTGTGGCCTTGGCAGTCGCCTGCTTCTGCTTTTTTGCACTTCTTTCCGGTCGAATCGAAGCATCTGCTCTCCCTCTGATGGGTTGCTGGCTCCTAGGCGGTTTTGTGATCCAAATTGTCGTGGGACTATTGGACCTAAAAAGTCAAAATGCAACCGGCGGCAATACCTTCCTATTCTTTAGCGCTTTTTTTATGCTCACCGGTGGACTGGAAATGCTTTTAAAGTATAATGCCATTGTGGGAGGCGCTCCGCTGGATGGCCGCATCGACGGATATGCCTGGACTGTTTTGACTGCTATCGTGATTTTGTGGACACCTGCCTTCTTTACCAAGTTTAGCCTACTGTCTGTGATTGTGGTCCTGCTTGACCTTGCCCTGCCCTTTATCACTCTGATTGACTTTGGACTTTTGCCCAAGAGCACGTTCGGGCACTTTCCTGCTTGGTTCTTGTTGTGTGCTGGTATTGTTGCGATTTATTTCGCTTCCGCCCTTGTGGTGAATCAGGCTTTTGGCAGAGTGGTGTACCCCTTGCCGGGGCAGCCCAGAGCAAAGAGCCATAGCAACCAAGAGCAAGCCAAGGTAGCAGCAAAGCGCTAAGAGGTCTTTCCTCAACCGAAAAGACCCTGCAAGCGCAATGCTTGCAGGGTTTTCTGTTTATGGAAAAAACGTTAATACATTTAATCGTTTTGAATCCGAGAAAGGTAAGATAGCGGGTATGATTTTGGACAAGATCGGAAGAAACACGAAACTAGTTCCGGAACCATACACTATACCAACAGCGCAAGGCTAAGTTGAATTAGATTGTGAAACAGTAGCATTTATCCTCTGCAATTTGCATAAGCTGTGGTATCAAAAACACAATGTAAAGTGAGCAATGACGTTCGCTGGTTATGACGTGAGCAATGACGTTCACCGATACTCTGGATAGGTATGTCCAGTGTTCGGTGGCGTCTTTTTGTTTTTTTCGATGGATCGTTCCCATTGAAAAACGAAAATAGCTCCTTGTGATCAACTCTCGCACAACATGGATTTGCCATCGGGTTGTGCGGATTTGATAAACACCCAAAAACTATGGAAAGAGGAGGAATACACAATGCAACCAATCAGAAAACGTTTGGACGGCGAGGAACAACCTTACATCAATCTATTTCATGGCTTCTTTAAGGTTAGACTGCCCATCATCCATTGGGAATGGGAGTTCCCAGAAATGCTCCAAGCATTGATTGTTTTCATGACGGGAGTAGCCGCAACCGTATACTTGCAGGATATGTTTGGATTTTCCTTTGAACTAGCTTTGTCCATTGTCATTGTTCACGAAGCGTTATACCTGGTGAACAACATTTTGGGAGATCCGCTGATCGGCGGCTGGATCACCCCAGCCATTCCCCTAATCATAGCATTTTTAACCCAATACGAAGGGACAGACAGAATATATGCCTTGCTTTCCATTGAATTCTGTTTGGCTGTCATGTTTCTCGTATTTGGTATCACTGGCATCGCTGCAAAAATCGTCAATTACTGCCCCGTTTCCATCAAGGGTGGTATACTCTTGGGAGCTGGCTTCGCTGCGTGTACCGGTAAATATGGCTTTATGTCCCTGGAAGCAGGCGGCAGAGGTTTCTTCCTGAACCCCGTCTCGTGGTCAATCGGTGTGTTGCTCTCCTTGTTCTTGCTGTTCTCCTACGGGTTTGGTGGAATCAAATTCAAGACCCAAAACAAGTTTATCAAGTTTATCAGTAAGGCAGGATTCGTTCCTGGTGTGATTGTGGCCGCCATCATTGGTATGATGGTTGGTGAAATTGCTTTGCCTGATCTCTCAAAGATCAACGGAATTATTTTCAATCCACTCCCCGGCTTAAATTGGTCCATTCATAACTTCTCTATCTTGGGCGTAGGCTTCCCGCCAGCACACATCCTCGTTGAAGCCATTCCGATGGCACTCATCGCTTACGTCATCGCATTTGGTGATATCGTTGGTGGTACCGCCTTCTTGAATGACACCAAGAAATACCGCACCGACGAATTTTTGGATGTTAACCCCAATCGAATTAACTTCTGCTGTGGCCTCCGTAACATGGTGGAATGCTTCTTTGCCCCGACCTGCACCATGTCTGGTCCTATTTGGACCGCAATGACCGTAACCGTTGCCGAACGGTATAAGCTTGGCAAAGACAACATGTACTCTATCTTCGGTGGTTCCTGTACGTTTAACAGCGTGAAGGTGCTCGGTTGCTTTATCATTCCTCTTATGATAGTCATTAAGCCGGTACTTCCGTTGGCAATGGCGCTTACCTTAATGATTCAAGCGTTTGGTTCCTTCTATGTTGCCTTAACCATGTGCCGCACCAACATCGAACGTGGTGTTGCTGGCATTACCGGCGGTGCCATCGCCGCTTGTGCTAACCCTGCATACGGCCTGCTCATCGGATTCCTGCTGTATGGCGTCTGCCAGTTCATTGCCACCAAGCAAGTAGACCGATTGAATGAGGTGGAAAAGGGCGCCAACATGACCATCCGAGATTGTGAAGAACTCAAAGAAGAAATTGAGGCTAATTTGGCAACCATCTACAACAAAAAGGCCATCTCAACCAAATAACCATGCTAACATCCATTGCGAATAGGCCACCCTCAGGAATCTCCAGAGGGTGGTCTCATACTAAGTTTTGGGAGCATACCTACGAATGATTTCTTGAGCCACTTTCGATTTTTTGATACACGCATCCATGGCCTTTTTTTCTATGTAATGATGGGCATCTTGTTCACTCATTTTAAGTTGCTGCACCAGCAGAACTTTTGCTCGATTGACCAATCGGTCATCCGCTAGTTTGTTCTGTAAGGTTTCAGTCTGATTTTCCAGTTTCTTAATTCTTGCGCGCACAGAGAGCAGAAGGTGAATGGTTTGAAGGAATAGATACGATTCCAAGGGTTTTTTCAAGGCAACAATACCCATGCGTTCGGATTGAAACAAAGTTTGGTCATACTGCTTGCCTTTTGTCAGCATAACAATGCTGTAATCAAAGGATTGACAGCTTGCCAGGTCAATGGCAAATTGGGTAGCATCCTCATCAGGGAGAGGCACATCAATAATAATCAGATCTACATCCCGATCTATGATTGTCCGCTTTGCTTTGTGGATACTGTTCACGACGGTTGCTGGCGGGAATCCATTCTTTTTCAGCAGTTCAAGAATACTGGTAATCACAGCATCGGAAACCGATACAATTAATATGCTTGCATAGGAATATATTCCCAGCATAAGCATCGCCTACCTTTGCTTTCAAAAGTAGTAACCACAAAGGGATGACACGGATGAAATTATGTCTATCAATTAGACGGAAATAAATCATTACATGTTTTCGTTTGCTTTGGAATAGGCTTAGAATGTACAAGGCCATTTCGCTTGTTATCTAGAATATACACATCCTCACTTTAATATGCCTTTGATACTAGAGCAGAACAAACCCTTAAGAAAGGAATGATGGCGACATGAGATTGACCGATACGAAGAGGAAGTTTGGAGAGGAACAGCCCTACATTCCATTGGGGCTTTTTAAACTTAGGCTCCCGTTTCTGCATTGGAAATGGGAATACCCTGAGATGATACAAGCCCTAGTGGTTTTCGTCACCGGTACGGCCGCCATCACCTATCTGCAAGATCTGTTTGGCCTTTCCTTTGAGGTTGCGTTGTCCATTGTCATCGTGCATGAGGCTCTTTATCTGCTGAATAACTTTCTCGGCGATCCTTTGATTGGTGGGTGGATTACACCGGCGATCCCGCTGATTGTGATCTTTCTACTCACATACGATGGCACGGATCGAATCTGGGCATTGTTATCTCTGGAACTAATGATAGCCTTCCTGTTCATTACCCTTGGCATGACCGGCTTGGCAGAAAAACTGGTGAACCGATGCCCTAGATCCCTAAAGGCGGGGATTCTGGTTGGTTCAAGTTTTGCTGCCTGTGAAGGAAAGTATGGCTTTCTTTCTTTAGAAGAGGGTGGAGCGGGCTTTTGGGCAAACCCCATCAGCTTTTCCATTGGCGTGCTGCTTGCGTTATATTTCCTGTTTTCTTACGGGTTTGGAAAACTGAGATTTACCAGCAATCATAAACTAGTTTCTATGCTTACCAAGGCCGGATTTGTTCCGGCACTGCTTATCGCCAGCATCATTGGCATGGCCGTGGGAGAAATTGCACTTCCTACCATGGATTTTTCTCACATTATCTTCAACCCGTTTCCAAAGCTACATTGGGTTGCACAAAATTTTAGTCTCCTAGGGGTCGGGCTCCCACCACTCCATATTTTTGTGTCGTCAATCCCAATAGCCATCGCCTGTTATCTCATTGCGTTCGGGGATATTGTAAATGGCACCGTCATTATTAAGGAAGCGAAGGCCTATCGGGCCGACGAAACCATTGATATGAATCCCAATCGAACCAATATCTGTTGTGGAGTCCGAAACTTCATAGAGTGCCTGTTTAGTCCAACCTGTACTCTGTCCGGGCCAATTTGGACGGCTATGACGATTACGGTATACGAACGGTACAAGTCAGGCGAAAAAAATATGCAGTCCATTTTCGGGGCTATTTGTACGTTCAATGTGACAAAGCTGCTATGCCACCTCATCATCCCATTCATCGCACTTGTAAGACCAGTGCTCCCACTTGCCATGGAATTGACTTGGATGATTCAGGCTTTTGGCTGTTTCTACATAGGCATGAATATGTGCCGCACCAATGTAGAGCGTGGTGTTGCAGGTCTGACCGGTGGTGCCATTGCCGTGTGCACAGATCCTTCGGTTGGCTTACTGATAGGAATCATTTTGTGCTTCATAATGGAGTTTGTCGGCACAACCCCTGCAGACAGAGCCTCCCTGATTGCGTCCGGACTTGCGACCAGCGTTCAAACCAACTTTTCAGAACTCGAGGAATAACCATTCCCGGGCGGGGTCATCCTGCTGGTGAACACCCTCCCAGAAAATTGCTCTACCTAGAAAATCCCTGCAACCTCATAGGTTGCAGGGATTTCTTTTTGGCTTTTGAGGTATTTGATGCAAGCTTTTGATACGCCAAAACCCATTTGAAGCAGGGTGAAAAGGGGACAGGAACAAGGTTTTCATAAATCTTGTTTCCCCTGTCATGTGGCTGTTTACACCAATAATATAGTATGATATAATTGGGAAAATTGTTGAAAATTGCATATTTTTGTCAGAGATGTGGGGTATTTGTATGAACAAGACTAAGTCAATACTTCGCTATACATTGCTATTCTTTCTATTTTTTATCATGGGCTCACAAATCACTAAGGTGGAGGCGAGCACCACCGCGGAAAAACCCAAACTCGTGTTTGGGGATGACCTAAACTATCCTCCGTTCAGTTATCAAAACGATAGAGGGCAGCCTACTGGGTTTAACGTAGAATTAGCAAAGGCAATTGGAAACGCCATGGGGTATGAGGTAGAGGTGCGTTTGGATGAATGGAGCTCGATTCGAGAGGCACTAAAAAACGGGGAAGTCGATGCCATTGCAGGAATGGTCTACACGGAAGACCGAACAGAATACGTTGACTTTTCAAGCCGACATGTGATTGCCAGTGGAGATATCTTTACAAAAAGTGATGAAAAAATAAACGATATTCAGGATCTGAACCATCAGACGGTGGTGGTTCAAAAGGGAGATTTTGTTGGCGAATACTTAAAATCCCTGGACTTAAACATACAATTCGTTGAGGTTTCTACTGTGGAAGCCGCCTTGCTTGAACTTAAAAAAGGGAACTATGCCTATGCCGCGCTGGCAAAGCTACCTGGACTGTATACACTGAAGGAGAACAACATCACAGGAATCACGGCACAGGGCCTGAATCTTGACCCGAGTGACTATTCGATGGCTGTGAATAAGGGAAATGAGAAATTACTACTGACGCTCAACAGCGGATTGCAAGTGCTGAAAGCGACCGGTGAGTACGAAAAAATATACGATCGATTCCTTGGAATTTATGAGGAGCTCACGTTTACGAAGTTCGTACAAAAGTATCGAATTGCTGTAATCGTTTGCCTGTTGATGGTACTCGTACTGGTTGGAATCAGTGTGCTCCTGAATCGAATGGTCGTTAGCAGAACCAGGGCACTTCGGGAGTCCAACCAATCCCTTCGCAATCAGCAAATGGAATTGGAATCCTTGATTCGCGAGATGAAAGGGCTTGAGGCAGAGTTAAGAACGGAGCGAAACCTATTTAAAACCACATTGCATTCGTTAGGTGACGCGGTGATCTCCACCGATAAAAAAGGAAAGGTGGATTTGATGAATGCGGTGGCAGAAGACCTGACCGGTTGGAAGAATGGGGAAGCGAAGGGCATGCCCTTTGAAAGGGTATTTCATATTGTGGATGAGTTTACGGGCGCAACCTGTCCCAACCCGGTGGATCTCGTCTTCAAAACCGGTGAAATAGTGGAACTTACCAATCATACCATGCTGGTAAAAAAGAGTGGGGAGATCATTCCGATTGAAGATAGTGCTGCACCGATTAAGGATGAGAATGGAACCATTGGTGGGGTTGTGCTGGTATTTCGAGATTATACCGATAAAAAAGAAAAGCAGGAAAAAATCTGGTATCTAAGCCATCACGACCAATTGACAACACTGTATAATCGCTATTACTTCGAAGAACAGGTCAAGTTGCTTGATACCGAAGAAAATCTGCCATTTACTCTCGTCATGGCAGATGTCAATGGGCTAAAGCTAACCAATGATGCGTTTGGGCACAAGGCGGGCGATGAACTGCTAAAAAAGGTAGCCAATCTACTAAAAAAGGAATGCAGGGAGGAAGACATCCTGGCAAGGGTTGGCGGCGATGAGTTTGTCATACTCTTGCCGAAGACCAAACGTGACGAAACCGAAAAAATCATAAACCGGGTTCAAGCAAGCATCGAAAAAGAAAAGCAAGATAATATTATCATCTCTGTTTCGTTTGGATGGGACACAAAAGACGAGCCGGAGCAAAGCATCAGCGAGATGTATACCAGAGCAGAGGAGCAAATGTACCGGAAAAAGCTGGTTGAAAGTCAAAGCATGCGCAATAAAACCATTCAAGTGATCATGCAAACGCTGCATGAAACAAATGCTCGAGAGCGCATTCACTCGGAAAAGGTTAGCTATCTAAGTCGCCAGATTGGGCAAGCTATGAACCTAGATAGCGACACCTTGAAGGAGTTAGAAATTGCAGCTCTAATGCATGACATTGGAAAAATTGCCATCCATGAAGGGATGTTAAATAAGGAAGGTGCGCTGACCGAAGCGGAATACGAGGAAGTAAAACGCCATCCCGAAATCGGCTATCATATCTTAAAATCCGTGGATGCCTATTCCAATCTAGCAGATCATGTGCTTTCCCATCATGAACGATGGGACGGGACAGGATATCCTAGGGGCCTATCCAAAGAGGAGATCCCCTTCATCGCTAGAGTGATTGCAGTAGCAGATGCCTTTGAGGCAATGGTTGCCGATCGACCGTATCGAAGTTCCATGGATCCAATGGAAGCCGTTGAGGAGCTCAAGCAAGGCGCTGGGACCCAGTTTGATCCGGAGATTGTGAAGGTCTTTTGCACATTGCAGCTTAGCGCCTTGCTGTAAGATGGTTCGTTGTGCCAATCTGTCGCAACCGTGTGCCCAAGCCGTGGTCTCATGGCTTTACAAATGACCCCCCCTGCAAGCGCAATGCTTGCAGGGGGGTTGTTTACTTTTGACGTAAAGTTGATGTACTTGGATTCGATGACGCTAACTTTTAGTAAGGTGTCATACGGCATGTTTTTGGAGAACTAGTTCATAGTCTGAGGAAAATTAACCGAATGATTTTCTTTTTTTGTTTCTCCACAGTGAAAAAGGTATTCACTTCATATCATGTTGTCAAAATACTTTTTTCGATGCCCGGTGGACTTTGCAATTGTTTTATGCTACGGTTGCTAGGAAGAAAAAGGCGTTACAAGACCATTGACTTTGACGCAGCGTCAAGGTGTACAGTGAATCTTGTCAGGAGGGCGTAGGATGGAATATACCGTGAAAGGCTTGGCCGACCTTGCAGGAGTTACCACAAGGACACTGCGGTGGTACGATCAAAAGGGACTGTTAAAGCCAAGCAGAACCAATGAAGCCGGGTATCGCTTGTACAACGATACGGCGGTTTCCAAGCTTC
The DNA here is from genome assembly GCA_000620945.1 of [Clostridium] viride DSM 6836. Taxonomy (GTDB): domain Bacteria; phylum Bacillota; class Clostridia; order Oscillospirales; family Oscillospiraceae; genus Evtepia; species Evtepia viridis. The sequence continues at coordinate 95,884 of JHZO01000006.1, forward strand.
AACAAATTATGTTCTATCGGGAATTAGAGTTTTCCTTGGCAGAAATCAAAGAAATCTTAGATAGCCCAAATTTCGATCAAGAACAAGCGCTCAAGAGCCATCGGAAGGAACTCCAAAGACGGCGTAAGCGGATCGACGACCTCATTCTGACCGTGAACAAAACACTGGATGACTTACATGGAGGAACCGAAATGTCAGACCAAGAAAAATTTGAAGTATTTAAACAAAATGCCATTGCCGAAAATGAAGCAAGGTATGGCGAAGAAATCCGAGAAAAGTATGGTGACGAGGCAGTAAACCGTTCCAATGCAGCCATGATGAATCTGACGCAGGAGCAATATGATACCTGGGAAAGGCTGAGCGCAGAGATTCAAACCTTGCTGCAGCAGGAGGTGCTAGCAGGAAGGAGTGCCGACGCTTCGGAGGGGCAGCACATTGCAGCCTTACACCGAGAGTGGTGCTTTTTCTCCAGAGCCTATGAGCCAAAGCAACATGCCGGCATTGCAGAACTGTACGTGCAAGACCCCAGGTTTACCGCCTATTATGATCGTGAAGTCCAAGGCTGTGCACAGTTTTTACGTGATGCGATCGTGGCCTATACCAGCAAGATTTAACTTGCGGTTCTAATCCTTCGCAGGAAAGCCCCCTACTACTGCAACACGGTAGTAGGGGCTTTTTTTGCTTTCAGTAATGAATCAATAATTTATTCTGATCAAGATCATACAACCCAGAAAGACAAAAAGATGGCAAGAAAAACGGTAGATGGAACAATTCACGCAGGAAAACGCCTCACTCGCGCAGGTTCTATAGATTGTTTGCTCCGGTTCAGATAAAATGTTATATCCTAGATAGAGAGCAGATTGAAAAAAGGGGAGAACGGAAATGGATACAAATACAAACTACCCGCAGTATCCCGGAGAACACCTAGCCCAAGAGGAAGAGACCACCTTGCTCATGGGGGAGCTGGAACAGCCCCAAGCATGTTACCCCTGGCGCCGATACTTCGCAAGAATGTTGGATCTTTTCCTATATAGCTTGCTTTGGTCTATGTTTCTTGCGTTTGTGCTTCACGTGAATTTGAGCAACCGCAGCGGCCTGGGTATTCTTTTGGATAGCGTTGTTGGTTTGCTGCTGATGATCTTTTTAGAACCGCTCTTGCTCAGCCGCTTTGGCACTACGCTAGGCAAGGCGATCTTTGGGCTGAAGCTACAAAATCCCAATGGGGAGAGACTTTCCTATGGAGAAGGGCTCCAAAGAACTTGGAGTGTATTGGGGCATGGAATGGGATACTGCATCCCCATTTACAATCTGGTTCGCCTTTGGAAGAGCTATGACTTATGCTCTAGGCAGGAAGAACAACCATGGGATGCGCATCTATGCTACTGGATTCAGGATACAAAGACCTATCGGGCCTTCGTGTTTCTTGGCACGCATATCCTCTGTTTTTTGCTCTTGCTGGCCATCATGGCCTCGCAACAACTCCCTCCCAACCGTGGAGACCTGACCCTATCGGAATTTGTGGAAAACTATACGTACTATGCAGACTACTACGAGCTTGACTTTGGAAATTGGTACTTAGCTGAATCGGGAACTTGGGAAACCAAAGCACCAAAAGGAAGCATGGCATACTTCAACGGGATCAATGACAAGCCCCCCACCTATCAATACACCATGGAACATGGGTATGTGACCGGGGTTTCCTTTCAGGTGGAGAAGCATGAAGAAAGCTACCTCCCCATGTACAAGGAGCAAATGATCTTGCTCTCGTTAGCCATGGTGGGGGCACAACAGGAAATGGGCTTGTTCTCCCCAATACCAGCTCGAATTATTCAAAGCGTGGACTTTGTGAATGGATTTCACCTGACCGAAGCCCAGGTCTACATGGCTTGTCAAACAAAGCAAACCGGCTACTTGGATGTGGGGAAGAATATCTTAATTCCGGATGAAACGGCCGTAGGGCGTCACTTTCAGCTTCAGTTTGCACTCGCGAAGTTGTCATAAAGAAAAAGAGGTTTGACCGTCCCAGTCAAACCTCTTTTTTCTTTGCTTGGATGTGGACTTCCCCTTTGCATTGTGCTAGTGTTTTGAGAGCATGCTAAGTTTTTCAAACTTTTTTGTAACAAGAGGCAAGGATTGAAGTCTTATGTACGAAAGCGAGGTGAGAACGTGACCGACTTTACAGAGCTCTATCATGAGTATTTTCAAGACGTCTATAAGTACACCCTGGTTCTTTGCAAACGCGAAGCCCTTGCGGAGGAAATCACCCAGGAAACCTTTTTCAAAGCCCTCAAAAGCATTGATACCTTCCAAGGAAACTGTAAAATGCGGGTATGGCTTTGTCAAATCGCGAAGAATACCTATTTTAGCTATCTCAAGAAAGAGAAACAGAATTCGGAAGAGCGAGAGGAAGCGTATTTTGACCACTTGGAAGAACAGCTCATCCACAAGGAAGCAGCTTTCCAGATTCACAAGCGGCTCCACCAATTGGAGGAACCCTATAAAGAAGTGTTTACTCTGCGCTTGTTTGGAGAACTGTCCTATGCTCAAATTGCGGAGCTGTTTGAAAAAACCGAAAGCTGGGCACGGGTCACCTACCACCGTGCAAGACTAAAGTTAAAGGAGAACCTGCCATGAATCTACCTTGTGAAACGATCCGGGACCTGCTCCCATTGTATCATGACCATGTTTGTAGCCCACAAAGCAGGGAACTGGTGGAGGAGCACCTGGCCTCTTGTGAGCAATGCCAAGAGGAACTGTCGGCGCTCCGTGCTGAGATGAAAGGAGTCAATGCCATGGAAAACACGAAACCCATGCGAGACATTGCCAAGCAGTGGAAGCGGGATAAGAAAACCTCATTTTTAAAGGGAAGCTTGCTGGTTTCTATCCTTGCCAGTCTTTCCTGTATCCTGTCGTATGAGGTCATCGGTAGCTATGTTGCACCCGATGGAACCTTAGTAGAGCCCTTTGCACTCATTCCACTTGCATATCTATTCGCCCTTCTGGCCATCCTCTTTGGCCTTGGCTTAGGCATGGTTTCCATGGCCAAGCGTCTTCGCAAGAGAGCCCAAAATACCAAAGCGTAAGAAAATAAGAGTATTAAAAAGAGCCGGATACCCAAATGGATATCCGGCTCTTGCTATGGATACAAGAATCTTACTGGAAGTTAGCGGGACGCTTCTCTAGGAAGGCACCCAGGCCTTCTTCGCCGTTCACGTCGGTACGAGCGCTTGCCTGATCGCGAGCTTCGTCAGCCAGCATGGTGGCCAGGTCGACTTCTGCATACTTGTTGAACAGAGCCTTGGACATAGCGTAAGCGTTCAGAGGACCACGAGCGATCTTCTTAGCCATCTTCATAGCGGTGTCCATCAGTTCCTCAGCGGGAACAACCTTGTTGGCAATGCCCAGAGCCAGCAGCTCGTCAGCCTTGACGGGGCGCTGGGTCAGCATCATTTCCTTTGCACGGTTGGGGCCAACTACGCGGGGCAGCAGGTAGTGCAGGCCGCAGTCGGGGATCAGGCCAACGGCACCGAATGCCACGATGAAGGAAGCGTTGTCTGCAACGATAGCCACGTCACAACCCATCATCAGGGAGGTGCCAGCGCCAGCGATTGCACCGTGAGCGGCTGCAATGACGGGCTTGGGGAAGTTGTTCAGCAGCTTGGTGAAGCCGCCAGCAATGGTCATGAAGGTCACGAATGCTTCGTTGGTGACGATGCCCTTCATCTCAGCGATGTCGCCGCCTGCGCAGAAGCAACGGCCCTCGCCGGTGAAGATGACGCAACGGACGGCAGCGTCGTCACGAGCTGCCTCGAAAGCAGTGGTCATGTCAACAAACAGCTGCTGATTCAGGGAGTTCATAGCCTTCTGACGGTTCATGCCAATGATAGCGACGCCGTCCTCTACGCGATAAGATACAGTGCTCAGTTCCATAGTATATACGCTCCTTAATGTTAAAATAAATCCCAAAGGGAAGTGTTCGCGGCACGTCAAAAAGGCATATATCACGGCAAGACCCTGATACGATGCCTCTTTGTGTTGTGGTTATTGTATCATAAAAGCGGTGGAAAGAAAAGCGTTCTCTTAGTGAATTTTCAACCAAATTGGATGAGAGATTTGGGCAAAAGCAGACAAAAACAGAACCCTATTTTAATCAAATGCCAAGCCCAGATACGCATCTTGATGGTTAAACCACTTTTGGAACAGCTCTTTATCATACCATTTGATCATGCCAAAGGCTTGAATGTAGCTGCCTTGTAAACCATCCCAAAACACAGGAGTCCGGATGTGGTACCGTGCCGCAGGCAGTTCCTCCGAAATAAGCTGTACTGCCTTTTCCATGTTGGTAGGGCTAATGAGCAGTTCCTTCATCAAAAGGCGGCTGCGCTGAACGTATTCAATGGCCACACAGCCAACCTCACCATTGACCTCCAGACGATAAAGATCTCCGGCGGTGAGATGGGAGCCAAACTGCTGAAATTGGATCAGCTTGTCGGGGTAGGCAATGTGCATGGTACCTTGCAGCTTTTCCTCGCGGATTTGATTGTACTCACTGGGCAGTATGGGAACCAGTCTGCAACCCTCACCCAAGGGAGGAAGCCCTGTGAGCTCCGCAGACATTTTTTCCACCTTGCGGGCAGCAAAGCACTCCTTAAGGCCCAGGTTATCAAAGTAGCGATGCAGGCTCGGTGAGGCGGGCACCAGGGTTAAGCACTTCATGCCCTTCTTTTGGAGGTATTCATCGGCATATGCTAGGAGTTGGCGGGCATGCCCCTTTCCCTGAATGTAGGGATTCGTGGCAAGCGCATAAACATAGCCCACAGGATAGGACGTACCATCTGGGAAGTGCATGGTGGTTTCCAGCATGGTGGCCATGGAGTTTAATTCGCCATCTTCCTCCACAATGAGCACCTGCTCAGGAATGCAGTACTTTTGGTAAAACATATCGACATAGGCATCGGAGTCACCAAAGCAACGCTTCCACAGTTCTTTTTGCTGTGGGATGTCTTCTGCTCTGGCTGGGCGAATGGTAATCATAACAAATCCTCCTTAAAGAGCTAATGTTCCTCCTGAATCAACACGCAAAAGTTTTCCACCAAGCGGTCGGGTCCATAGGACATCTTCGCACGGCGAAGTCCGGGTTGGCCCAGATCTTCCTCTCGGTCAATATACTGAATCTCGGGATAGGTATCGCGAATATAACGGGAAAACTCCTGGTTGATGACTGGGAAGGCACCTTGGAAGTCCGCCAAAGCGCGCTCAAACTGAACATCGTATACGGTGGGTGTTAAGCGAGAACCCAGCGTAAAGGCTAGCACGGTGCCGTTGCAGCGAATCAGTCCGCCGTCCATCCCTAGTGCCTCAAAGTTCTCCAGTGCTGTGACCATGGCGGCCCGCTCTTGCAGGAGCGAGTCCTTGTCATCACTGCCCTCGGAGCGAGCAAGATGTTCCTCATACCAGCGGTGGTCCAGGGCTAGGCAGTCGGGAATGTCCGCAGGGGTCAGCGGAGAAAAGCATCCGTCCGGGCAATTGTCGTGGAAGCGACGGATGTGGTTTCGTTTGGCATGCAGCTTCTTGCCGGGCAAATCCGCCAAACGGTTGATATCGTAAAGATAGTCATAGTTATCCCGTCGCTCTAGGACCTCAATTCGATCACCGAAGAGCTCCTTTAGAAGCGGCAAATGCTCGGGAAGAATGCCCACGAGACGAAAGACCTCGCCCCGTTCTTTAGCATCCTGTTCCAAGGCCATGAGGGCCGGAGCAGGGTCGCCACTGCCGGCAGGCCAGAGATAGGCGCTGCCCACCGCGGTGTTGGCGTGGACTAAGAGTCGATCGTCAAAGCGAAAAATTTCTTGCTGGTAGACGTTTTGCCAGCAGACCAAAGTGGGAAAGCTATAACTACAAAGGGGAATGGCTTCTTCTTGCAACAAGGGAAAGACCCACGAGCGGTCCGAGGGTTTTGTGGGTGAAAATGCGATCATAAAATTTAAAACCTCTTCCTAACAGGATATCATATGAAGGGGCATCGGGTTCGGGTTCTACGCTGGCATCCTCATTTCCAAGGAGCCGCAACGATGGGAGTCGCCGTGACCTTAACAATCTCGTCCAAACGTATTTCATCCGTAACAGAGGAGACTAGACTATACGCCACGCCCTGTCGACGGGCTCGACCAGTACGTCCGATGCGATGGATATAGTATTCCGTTTCTTCCGGGATATCATAATTGACAACTGTATCCACATCGTCGATGTCTAGGCCACGGGCGGCAACATCCGTTGCGACCAACACGCGAAGCTTACCCTCGCGGAAGGAGATCAAGACGGCTTCGCGCTGCTTTTGGCCTAAATCTCCGTGAATCACCTCTGCCATGACGTTCTTTTGCTGAAGCAATCCACAAAGACGATCCGTGGTGTTTTTCGTATTGCAGAAGACGATCACGCGCTGGGTTTGGTCCTGATTCAAAATTTGAAGCATGGCATCCACCTTGCCGCTTTGATCCACCTTCATGCGATACTGCTGAATGTCCGGCTTGTTTTCCTCAAGGGGACGCACCACGATTTCCACCGGATCTCGTTGATACACCCAAGAGATATCCATCACTTCGCGGGAAATGGTCGCAGAGAACATGCCTAAGTTTTTTCGATTGGGAATACTGTCCAGAATTTTTCGCACATCCCGCACGAAACCCATGTCCAGCATCCGATCCGCCTCGTCCAACACCACAGTTAGAACGGATTGCAGGCGAACGGTTTTCCGCTTCATGTGATCCATCAGTCGGCCGGGCGTTGCCACAATGATTTGCGGGCGCTTTTTGAGCTGATTGATCTGGCGCTGGATGGGCTGACCACCATACAGGCAGATGCTTCGGATACCCGGCAGAAAGAAACAAAGGTCTCGAATCTCTTGCTGAATTTGAAGCGCCAACTCTCGGGTGGGCGCTAGGATCAGAGCTTGAATCTCAGGATTCTCTGGGTCAATATGTGAAACCATCGGGATCCCGAAGGAATACGTTTTTCCGGTTCCGGTTGGGGCTTTGGCAATTACATCTTGCCAATCCATAAAGTAGGGGATGGCTCCGGCCTGCACCGGCGTTGCTTCTAAAAACCCTTTTTTCTCCAAGGCTTGCAGGATCCCCGGAGAAAGGTTCATCCCGCGGTAGGAAAGAGCAGGACTCACCTCAATGCCATTAATCTCCATGTTTCTATCCTTTTTCATTATATTTCCTATAAAATATACCACAAAAGCAGTTTTAATGCAATATCCCGCCTGGGTATCTGTCGGTATCCGTCAGATTTTTCCGGATAAAATGTAAAAAATACTGTAAAATTTTTTATTTTGTGCTATACTATGGTTTTGAAATCCAGTGTTCAGATTATCCCGAATCGAGACGAGGATTCGGTTTGGAAGGAGAGCCTTCATGCTGAAAAAACATCTGCTTTTGCTTCTTGCCCTTCTTGGTGGCGTGGGCGGTTTCGTCTTGCGTTCCTGGCAACTGCAATCGGCTTTTGAACCGTATACGGGTCTACCCATCTCTGGTGCGCCCTCCACCATCGCCATCTCCCTCTTTTCTCTGGTGATGGCGGCTTTGCTTGCGCTCCTTTGCTATCGCGGGCGCAGCGCGGAAGCGACGTATGACCAAGAGCAGAGCAATCGTTCCTTCCTTGTGCTGCTGGTAACCTGCCTGGCAGGCGGAGCAACGGCGGTGGCTGCCTTTGGCTTTTTCCAGAAAGGAACGTTGATGCAGCAGATTCAGGGAAGCAGCCCTCTGCTGATTTACCTGTTTGCACTATTGACGCTAGGCTCTGCGGGAGCGTTTTTACTCATTGCTTTTCGGCGCTATCAGCAGAAGCCGCAACTAAACAGCCTTGCGCTTCTGCTCCCGTCCTTTTCTGGCTGTCTGTGGTTGATGGTCTCCTATCAGCGGCTCGCCGGAGATCCTTTCGTCACGGATTATATCTTTCAACTCTTTGCCATTATGTCCGGGATGTTAGCGCATTATTTCATCGCCTCCCATAGCTTTCAGACTCAGCGAAGCACCGCCATTTGCGCAACGTCCGGACTTGCCATTTATTTTTCCCTGACCGCCCTTGCTTATGCTCCCTTTACGGCGGATGGATTTTTATGTATGGCGCAGGTGCTTTATTTTGCAGCCACCTTGTGGCTCCTGTCCCGGCAGGATCCCTCGCTGCAACCAATGAACGACAATGCCTCGGCAGAAACCACCTCTGCCGGAGAGGTTCAATATCATCCCCTAAAGGAGGAAAATCCCTGATGCAAGAGAAAAAGACGTTCTATATTACCACACCCATTTATTACCCGTCCGACAAGCTCCACATTGGCCACACCTATTGCACCGTAGCCACCGACATGATGGCACGCTATAAGCGGCTGTGCGGCTACGATGTTCTCTTCCTCACCGGCACCGATGAGCATGGACAGAAAATTGAGGAAAAGGCCAAGGACGCTAGTATTACCCCGCAAGAATTTGTGGATCGCATTGTCACCGGTGATGGCGGTATTTTGGACTTGTGGAAGCTCATGAACATTTCACACGATCGCTTTATCCGCACCACGGATGACTATCACGTGGAAGCAATTCAGAAGATTTTCCGCCGCATGTACGAAAAGGGGGATATCTATAAGGGTGCCTATCAGGGACTGTATTGCACGCCCTGTGAAAGCTTTTGGACCGAGAGCCAGTTAGTGGACGGGAAATGTCCCGACTGTGGCCGTGAGGTCAAGCCCGCGGAAGAGGAAGCTTACTTTTTCCGTCTTTCCAAGTATGCAAGCCGCGTGCAGGATCTTTTGGAAAACACCGATTTCTTAGAGCCAAGATCCCGCGTCAATGAGATGGTCAACAACTTCATTAAGCCGGGATTGGAAGACCTTTGCGTCTCCCGCACCTCCTTCACTTGGGGTGTGCCCGTGGACTTTGATCCCGGTCATGTGGTCTATGTCTGGGTGGATGCGCTCTTTAACTACTGCACCGCCCTTGGCTTATACAACGACAAGTATCAAGATTTGGAGCGCTACTGGCCTGCAGATGTCCACTTTGTGGGCAAGGAGATCGTGCGCTTCCATTCCATTATCTGGCCCGCCATGCTGATGAGCATGGAGATGCCCCTGCCCAAAAAGGTGTATGGCCATGGCTGGCTGCTGCTGGACGGCGGCAAAATGTCTAAGTCCAAGGGCAACGTGGTGGACCCCGTGATTCTCGCTGGGCGCTATGGCGCGGATGCCCTGCGTTACTTCCTCCTGCGTGATTTCCCCTTTGGTTCTGACGGAAACTTCGCCAACGATCTGCTCATCAACCGCATTAACGTGGACCTGGCCAACGACCTTGGTAACCTGGTGTCCCGCACCACCGCCATGGTGGAAAAGTACTTCGACGGGCAGCTGCCTGCCCAGCGCGAAGTGGAGGACATGGACCAGGAGCTCCTCTCCATGGTCGGAGCCCTGCGGGATAAGTTTGCTGCCTCCATGGAACGGTATGCCTTCCAGACGGCGCTCTCCGATGTGTTTACCGTGATCTCTCGGGCCAATAAGTACATTGACGAGACGGCTCCCTGGAACCTTGCCAAGGACGAAGCCAAGCGTGCCCGTCTGGCGACGGTCATGTATCATCTGCTGGATGCCGTTCGTATCTGCGGAATCCTCCTTTCCCCCTGTATGCCCGAGGCCTGTGCCAAGGTATTTGCTCAGATCGGGGCCGACGAGAGCGTTACCACCTGGGAAGGCGCTAAGACCTTGGGCCTGCTTCCTGCCACCGTTCGAGTGGAAAAGGGCGAGGCAATCTTCCCCCGCATTGACGTGGAGAAGGAACTGGCGGATCTGGAAGCGGCAGCAGAAGCCGCCAAGAAAGCAACCATGCCCGCACTGGAGCTGGAACCCTATGCAACCGAGCCGGTTGATTTTGATACCTTCTGCAAGAGCGATTTCCGCGTGGTGAAGGTGAAGGCCTGTGAAAAGGTCAAAAAGAGCGACAAGCTTCTAAAGTTCACCTTGGACGATGGCACCGGAACCGACCGCCAGATTCTCTCCGGCATTGCTAAGTTCTATGAGCCGGAAAGCTTAGTGGGGAAAACCCTTGTGGCAATCACCAACCTGCCTCCCCGGAAGATGATGGGACAGGAGTCCTGCGGCATGCTAATCTCGGCAACGAGAAAGGTACAGGGCGAGGAAAAGCTGGATCTTCTGATGCTCGATGATGCCATTCCTGCCGGTTCCAAGCTGGTATAACGAAATTCGCAAGATGAAAACCAAAACGGTCTTATGCAGATATCCTGCATAAGACCGTTTTTTGTGTTGTGCTCAGCCGGGAGGCCAAGTCATGTCCCGTCCGCCCAGCACATGAAAGTGCAGGTGGAAGACGCTTTGTCCGGCTTGTTCGCCGCAGTTGGAGACCACGCGAAAATCCGTGAGCCCTAAGTCCTTTGTGACCTTGGAGATCACGTGGAACAGGTGCCCCACCAGGGCTTCGTGGGATTCCTCCACCGCTCCGCAGGAAACGATGTGCTCCTTTGGAATCACCAGAAAGTGGGTTGGAGCCTTGGGGTCAATGTCGTAAAAGGCATAGGCAAGGTCATTTTCATAGACCTTCTTGGACGGAATCTCACCGGCTGCAATCTTACAAAACAAGCAATCTGCCATGGAATGACACTCCTTTCATTGGGGGGAATTATAAGCCAAGCTTCTCTGCCACGAAGTCGTCCACAGAGGCCAAAGCATCGTCGATTTTGAGGACATCGGTGCCGCCGCCCATGGCGCTGTCCGGCTTTCCACCGCCTTTGCCGCCGCAGATGGCGGTAACGTGGCGAATGAGATCACCCGCTTTTACACCTTGTTCAATGGCCTTCTTGCCGCAGACGGCGACAAAGGTGATCTTATCGTCCACCGCAGTGGCAAGGACGGCCACCACGCCGTCTTCCTTATCCCGCAGGAAGTCACCCATCTGGCGCAAACCGCCGGCATCGGCACCGGGACGGCTGGCGGTCAAGACCTTTAGGCTGCCCACGTCCTTTGCGGAAAGCAGGAAGCTGTGAGCCTCGTTGAGGCTTTCCTTCAGCTGATACTGGTTCAGCTTGCGGCGCAGTTCCTTCATTTCCTGCTGCTCGCTCTCCACACGCTCCCGCAGTTCCTCGGGACGGGCCTTTAAGAGGCTGGCAATCTCCTGCATGCGACCCTCCACGGAGTGGAACTTGGCAAGGGAAGCCAGGCCCGTGGTGGCCTCAATGCGGCGCACACCGGAGGCAACGGAGAACTCGGACACGATGTGGAAGGTGCCGGCTTTGGCCGTGTTATCCAGATGGGTGCCGCCGCAGAGCTCGGTGGAGAAGTCGCCCATGGAAACCACACGAACGGTTTCCCCATACTTTTCGCCAAAGAGGGCCGTTGCACCTTTTTCCTTCGCCGCCGCAATGGACATTTCCTCGGTTCCGATGGAAAGGCCATTCAAAATCGCTTCGTTGACCAGCTGCTGCACCTTCTCCAGCTCCTCCGCACTCACGGAAGAGAAGTGGGTAAAGTCAAAGCGAAGGTGATCGGGCTCCACCAAGGAGCCGGCCTGATGCACGTGATCACCCAAGGTTTCGATCAACGCTTGGTGAAGCAGATGCGTTGCGGAGTGGGCACGAGCGATGGCGCGGCGGCGGTTCTCGTCGTAGGTGGCAGTGAAGGTATCGCCAAGCTTTACTTCACCCTCCACGACCTTGCCGTAGTGCATGAATTTTTCGCCCTTGTTTTTCAGGACGTTTGTCACCTCAAAGCGAACGCCCTCCGCGGTGAGAACGCCATGGTCAGCGACCTGACCGCCCATTTCCGCATAGAAGGGAGTCTTGTCTAGCACCAAGATGGCTTCCACGCCGGAAGCAATGGATTCGTGCTGCTCCTCTTCGGCCACGATGGCCAGCACCTTGACCGGAACAGCATTCTGGTCATAGCCGATGAACTGGGTGGCAGGGACGTCTTGTCCAAACTCGATGCCGCCCCAGCCAAGGTCGCCCATGGCTTCTCTTGCCTTACGGGCGCGGGTGCGCTGTTCGTTCATTTCCACATCAAAGGCTGAACGGTCTAAAGTCATGCCGGCATCCTGCGCCATTTCCTCGGTGAGGTCAATGGGGAAGCCATAGGTGTCATAGAGCTTAAAGGCATCGGAACCGGAGAAGACCTTCTCCCTGCGTGTCTGATAACCTTCCAGCAGTTCCGCGAAGATGCGCATGCCGCCATCGATGGTTTTGGCAAACTTCTTCTCCTCTTCGTGAATGACGCGGGTGATATAGGCAGCCTTGTCTGCCAAGTCGGTATAATGGCCTTGGTTTTCTAAAATGACCGTTGCACAAACGGTATAGAGGAAGGGCTCATTCACACCCAGCAGCTTACCGTGCCGAGCTGCTCTGCGCAAAAGACGGCGCAGGACATAGCCGCGACCCTCATTGGAGGGGAGCACGCCGTCGCAAATCATAAAGGTGGCGGAGCGAATGTGGTCGGTGATGATGCGCAGGGAAACGTCCTTTGCGGTGGATTCTCCGTAGTGAGCACCGGTAATCTCCGATACCTTATTGGTGATGTTCATGACGGTGTCCACGTCAAAGAGGGAATTCACGCCCTGACAGACCACAGCCAGGCGCTCCAGTCCCATGCCGGTATCAATGTTCTTCTGAGACAGTTCGGTATAGTTTCCGTTGCCGTCGTTATCAAACTGGGAAAAGACGTTGTTCCAGATTTCCATGAAGCGGTCGCAATCACAACCGGGGTAGCAATCGGGAGAGCCACAGCCGTTTTCGATGCCACGGTCATAGTAAATCTCGGAGCAGGGGCCGCAGGGGCCGGAGCCATGCTCCCAGAAGTTATCCTTTTTGCCCAGACGGACAATTTTGTGTTGGGGGATGCCAATCTGCTTGTTCCAAATCTCAAAGGCTTCCTCGTCGTTTTCATAGATGGAAGGATACAGACGCTCGGGATCCAGGCCCACCCACTGGGGGGAGGTCAAGAATTCCCAGCTCCATGCAATGGCTTCCTCTTTAAAGTAATCGCCAAAGGAGAAGTTGCCAAGCATTTCAAAGTAGGTGCCGTGACGGGCCGTCTTGCCGATGTTTTCAATGTCGCCGGTGCGGATACACTTTTGACAGGTGCAAACACGGCGGCGGGGTGGCTCCTGCTCACCGGTGAAAAAGGGCTTCATGGGAGCCATACCGGAGTTAATCAGGAGCAGGGAAGGGTCGTTCTGTGGGATGAGGGAATAGCTGGGAAGACGCAGGTGTCCTTTCGTCTCAAAGAAAGACAAGAACATCTCGCGGAGCTCATTAACGCCAAAGGGTTTTTGCATGGGTGACTACCTCCAAAATAGAATTGTCTGCACAAAAGCCGCGTCCGCCTCGAAAAATAAAAACGCTCCGCCCCTGCACCGAATGCAAAAAAGCGCATAGGTGTCTTCAGGGGCGAAGCGTTTCGCTTCGCGGTACCACCCTGATTACAAGGAATATTCCCTTGCATCTTGGTTATCCATAACGGGGATATCACCGTCCCGGTCATCCCGGGCAGCTCAAAAGTGGCAGGCGAGAGGACATGACCGAAGGGCTTCCACCGTCCCCTTCTCGCTGTGGGCTGCCTAGGCTCTCACTTCGCTTTGTCATCGCTTTTGTGCAACTCATAAATTGAACTTATTCTAGCATGTTTCTGTGGATTTGACAAGAGCTGACGGTGGCTTTTCCACATCGTCAATCGCTTCCTCCTCCACGTATTCGATGATGTCGGAGACGGTGCAGTGAAGCAGCTTGCACAGCGTATCAATGGTATTGGTTGAGACGGATTCACCAGCTTGCATACGCCGGATACTAGATCCACTGATGTTGCTATCGCCCCCTTTATTACGCAAATAATAGGTGCTAAGCCCCTGTCTTTTCATGGTGTTCCAGAGCGGTTCATAGGAAATCATGTGAAAATCTCCTTTACTTTTTACACATTATGTCCTATAATGGGCCTACCACGCTATGAGCAATATACGGCATATCGGCAAAAAGGAGGAATTCCATGGATTTTAGAAAAGGTTATTTCATGCTGTTTAACGCCATCAGCGCAGCCAGCGAGATACTCGAACGCCAAATGAACCAAACCAAGGAGCAAGAAAAGGCGCTCCAAATCCTTAGGAGCGCCCAGGAGAAGGCCGAGGATTGGTACATCGGCGAGGAAGAATAAACGCCAAGGAAGCAAATTTGCTTCCTTGGCGTTTTACTTCTGCTATTTCGGTTAAGCCTTCGGCTTCAAGATCAGGTTAATGAGCTTATTGGGCACCAAGATGGTTTTCACAATGTCGTTGCCCTCTAAGAGCTTAGAAAGCTTGGCATCCTCACGGACGGCGGAAAGAACCGTAGCCTCATCACTGCCTAGGGGCAGAGTGACGGTGCCCTTGAGCTTGCCGCCAACCTGAACCGCAAAGGTCACCTCTGCGTCGATGGTCTTGCTCTCTTCATAGCTTGGCCAAGCATGTACGGTGGCAAGGCCCTTGCCACCTAGCATCTCCCACAGTTCGTCTGCCATGTGGGGTGCGAAGGGAGCCAGGAGGAGGACCAAGGCGCGCATGTCGGCGCGGTTTAAGCCCTTGTCATAGAACTCATTGACCAGGGTCATGAGGGCCGCAATGGCGGTGTTGAACTTCATGGCCTCGATATCCTCACCGACCTTCTTGATGGTCTTGTGGATGGAGGATTCGTTCTCCTTGCTATAGGAGTCGCCATGTTGCACCTTGTCCATCAGGTTCCAAACACGGTCTAAGAAGCGTTTACAGCCCTTCACCGCGTTGTCAGACCAAGCAGCGGCCTTCTCAAAGTCACCGATGAACATGATGTACATGCGCATGGTGTCAGCGCCGTACTGCGCCACGACATCGTTGGGATTCACCACGTTGCCGCGGGACTTGGACATCTTTTCGCCGCCCTCGCCTAAGATCATGCCATGGCTGGTGCGCTTGGCGTAGGGCTCTTTGTTCGGAACCACGCCGATGTCATACAGGAACTTATGCCAGAAGCGGGAGTAGAGAAGGTGCAAGGTGGTGTGCTCCATGCCGCCGTTGTACCAATCCACCATGCCCCAATAGTCCATGGCTTCGCGGGAAGCCAAAGCCTCGGCATTGTGGGGGTCCATATAGCGCAGGAAGTACCAGGAGGAACCGGCCCACTGAGGCATGGTGTCGGTCTCACGCTCGGCGGCACCACCGCAGCAGGGACAGGTGGTTTCCACCCAGTCGCGCAGCTTGGAGATGGGGCTTTCGCCGGTTTGGGTGGGCTCATAGCTCTCCACCTCGGGCAGGAGCAGGGGCAGCTCGCTCTCCGGCAGGGGAACGTAGCCACACTTGGGGCAGTTCACAATGGGGATGGGCTCACCCCAGTAACGCTGACGGGAGAAGACCCAGTCGCGGAGCTTGTAGTTGACCTTTTCCTGGCCTAAGCCCTGTTCCACCAGCCACTTGGTCATGGCGGGGATGGCTTCCTTTGCGGTGAGGCCGTTGAGGAAGTCGGAGTTGACCATCTTACCCGTGTCATCCTTGGGGGTGAAGGGGCCTTCCTCCATGTTGCCACCACTTACCACTTCGACAATGTCGCAGCCAAAGGCCTTGGCAAAGTCCCAGTCGCGTTCGTCATGGGCCGGAACGGCCATAATAGCACCGGTACCGTAAGACACCAGAACGTAATCGGAAATAAAGATGGGAATTTCTTTCCCGTTGGCAGGATTGATGGCGCGAACGCCCTGAATCTTCACGCCGGTCTTATCCTTTTGCAGCTCGGTGCGCTCAAAGTCAGACTTGCGAGCGGAAGCGTCCACATAGTCGGAGACTTCGTCCCAGTTTTCAATTCGATCCTTCCAGCGAGAGAGGAAGGGGTGCTCGGGAGCCAAGACCATGTAGGTTGCGCCAAACATGGTATCCGCACGGGTGGTGAAGATGAGAAGATCATCTCCGGCGGTGGTTTTAAAGCTGACCTCCGCACCCGTGGAGCGCCCAATCCAGTTGCGCTGCTGGAGCTTCACGCGCTCAATAAAGTCAAGATCGTCCAGATCGTCCAGAAGGCGCTGGGCATACTCCGTGATCTTCAGCATCCACTGGCTCTTGTCTTTACGGACAACGGGAGCACCGCAGCGCTCGCAGGTACCGCCAACGACTTCCTCATTGGCCAGAACGCACAGACAGCTGGTGCACCAGTTGACCGGCATGGCCGTTTTGTAAGCCAATCCTTTTTTGAAGAGCTGAAGGAAAATCCACTGGGTCCACTTGTAGTAGGTGGGGTCGGTGGTATCCACCTCGCGATCCCAATCAAAGGAATAACCCAGCATCTTCAGCTGATTGCGGAAGCTCACGATGTTATCGCGCGTCACCTTTGCAGGGTGAACGTGATTCTTAATGGCATAGTTCTCCGTGGGGAGACCGAAGGCATCGTAGCCCATGGGGAAGAGGACGTTATACCCCTCCATGCGGCGCTTTCGGGCCACCACATCCATGGCAGTATAGGGTCTGGCATGGCCAACATGCAAGCCCTGTGCAGAAGGATAGGGGAATTCCACCAGTGCATAAAATTTCGGGGCTGTGCCGCCGGTTTGGGTCTTGTAGCAGCCTTCTTCTTGCCAGCGTCCCTGCCACTTTTTCTCAATCCGTTCGAACTCGTACTTCACTTCTAATCACACTTTCTTTCTCTGGCGTTTTCTGAACTCTAGTCAGGCTGAACTGACAGGAAGGATCGTTCCCGATCAATCCTGAGTGATATACTCGCTGATATTGATTTCCTTGGCATCGGCCCAGAGGCGATCTAAGCCATAGAACTCTCTGGCTTCCTCGGAGAATAGGTGCAAGACCACATCGGCATAATCCTGGAGAATCCAGGTGCCGCCGCGGTGCCCTTCAATATGATGGGGGACAATGTCGTTATCCTTCATTGTCTTTTCGCAGGCATCCGCCAATGCTTTGAGCTGTGGGGCAGAGGAACCGGTGCAGATCACGAAATAGTCTGCCAGGCTGGTCACGCTGTCGGTCTCCAGCACCAGAATTTGTTTGCCCTTCTTGTCATCTAAAACCTTTGCCAGGGTGATTGCCATTTCTTTTGGTGTCAAGTTAGATCTCTCCTTATTGTTGAAGTGGCTGCAGTAGCAGCGCTTGTTTATGGTATTAAGCAGCTCCTTGGGTTCCGGTGGCATCACCGGTTCCGGAAGGAGGCGTGGTAGGTTCCGTGGGGGGAGGGGTAGGTTCCGTCGTCCCGCCACCCTCTTCAGGATTGGTGGGGGGCACGGTGGGTTCCGTGGGGGGATTGGGCTCCGTGGGTGGGGTTTCTGGCGTGGTGGGCACTTCGGGCTTCGTTGTTGGGGTTTCCGGCTTCGGCTTGGTACCCGACCCGGTTCCAGGGCTTGGATCTTTTCCCGTGTTGGTGTCCGGCTTTGGCGTTGTCGGTTTGGGCGATTTCAGGCTAGCATTCGCCTTCGTATCCTCCAATTTTCCAGTGGAGGAAGCAATGGTACCATCACTGTTCACATACATGATATCCAGTTCGTACTTTTGCAAGTCATCTTTATACGGATTAAAGTGTTCGTTGACTAAGGAGACTAGCTCATCGGTCTTGGGAAGAACATAGGAAAGCTTCTGTCCATAGCTGCGGCTCCACACACCGCCGCTGGTGCAAGGCATGGTAAAGAAGTTGACGTTTTCCATCTTAAGGCCATTAAACACGGCCTTTTCCCCGAACCAAGCAATGTTTCCGATGGTCAGGTTGGTGGTAACGTTGTCCTTAAACACGTTGGTCAGCTCATTGATGCGGCTGACGTTGGAGATTTGCAAACACTGTGCAATGACCGCCTTTAAGAAGTTTTGCTGAGTTTCGATGCGGCCAAGGTCACCATTGGAGTATCCATTGGGACCATCACGGAAGCGAACAACCTGCATGGCTTGGGCCCCGCTGAGCTTTTGATAGCCCTTTTTGATGTTGATGCTGAGGTTCTGCGTAGGATCATTATAATACATGTTGCGCGGAACGTCAAAGTAGACACCGCCAAGGGCATCCACCAACTCGCCAACGGCTTTCCACTCCAGAACCACTTGGAAGTCCGGGGTGAAGCCCACCAGCTGGGCCATTTCCTTGCCCAATGCTTCGATTCCCTTGTCGCCTCCGCCGTACACATTGTAGACTGAGTTAATCTTTTTTACGTCCCAAGAGACGTTCACCATGGTATCTCTCGGAATGCTCAGAACATCCATCTTTTGATTGGCAAGGTCATAGGAGGCGAGCAGGATGGTATCGGTGTTGCCACCACCACCCGTATCTCGTCCGATGACGAGGAAGGTATAAAAGTCCTGCTTGCGGTCGCCTCCCACGCGAACGGGGGCTCCGATGTCAGACACACTGCCGATTTCCTCTTTCGAACCATCGGGTTCAATCATTTCCGGGGGTTTTGCAAAGCTGCGCCACCAGGCTAAGACGCCCAGCACCAGAGCCAGAAGCACCGCCACAGTGATGATGGCAATGCGAAGGACGCGGTCTTTTCTATCTTTCTTTGGGTTGCGGGCCGACTTGCCCGCAGGGGAGCCTGGCCGCGCATTGGATGGGGGTGCTTTGCGCGAGGAAGGTTCGTTCGAATTTAATCGCTTTCCACTCATAGCTTGCATTCCGGCTCAAATCGTCCACCGGAGTCTCCTTTTTGTTGAATCGCTGGCGCGATACGGGGTTTTATCTCTGATTGGCTTTGGTATCCTCCAGCTTGCCGGTGGAAGAGCCAATGGTACCGTCGGAATTTACGAACATAATGTCCAGTTCGCTGGGCTTTAAAGCTTCGAGGAAGGGGTTAAAGCGCTCGTTCACCAAAGCGACCAACTCGTCGGTTTTGGGAACCACATAGGAAAGCTTCTGCTTATAGTCCCGGCTCCAAACCTTGGTATCGTCGCAAGGCATGGTAGTGAGGAACAGGTTTTCCGAACGAAGACCGCCAAAAACGGCCTTTTGGGCAAACCAGGCCAGTTCTCCGGATTTGAGATTGGTGGTCACGCTTTCCTGGAAGACCTTGACCAGATCGCCAATCCGGGTCACGCTGGAAATGCTTAGAGCTTTTTCTAACACGACCTTAATAAAGTCCTGTTGGGTTTGCATTCTGCCTCGGTCGGCGTTGGGGTATCCACGAAAGCGAATGAGCTGCATGGCCTTTTGCCCGTCAATTTTCTGCTCGCCCGCCTTCAAATTAATAATGATATCTTCCGTTTCCTTATACATATCGCACGGGACGTTAAAGGTAACCCCGCCAATGGCATCCACAAGCTTTGCCACGGCATCCAGCTCGACCACGACTTGAAAGTCGGGCACAAAGCCCACCAGCTCCGAGATTTCCTTATCCAGAGCATCAATGCCCTTGTCACCGCCCCGATACATGTTATAGACGTTGTTGATCTTTTTCACATCCCAAGAGACATTCACCATGGTATCCCGAGGGATGTTCATCACGTTCATCTTCTGATTGGGCACATCGTAAGAGGCCAGCAGAATGGTGTCGGTATTGCCGCCACCGACGGTGTCCCGTCCGATGATGAGGAAGGTATAAAAATCCTCCTTACGGTCACCGGACAGGCGCGTGGGTGCATTGGGGTCTCGTTGGGTTTCCTCTTGCGATGCGCTTTGGGAGGAGTCGGGATTGTTGACCGGGGGTTTCTTTGCAAATCCCTTCCAAATGGCGACGCCACCCAAGATCAGCACCGTGAGAATAAGTAGGACGCAAATGCCGGTACGTATCATCCGGTGCCGCTGCCGCTTCTTGTTGCGGGCCGCACGCAGAGCCGCATTTTGTTCTGCCGTACGCTGCTGCTGTCCGAAGTGTTTGGCAACCTCCGGGCTTGCCTCCGCCGAGCGACGGCGCCGCTCGGTTGGGTAGGAAGTGCGGGTGCTTTCATAGGTGCGGCGCGACCTGCGGTCGTCCTCTGGAGGACGATGGCGACCGTCGTCGGGCTCGCGTCGGGGTAAGTTTGCCTCTAGGGGGCGTCTCTCCTGCTTTCGAGAGGGTCCTTCCGGACGCCAGTCAGCGGGAGGCTCGTTGTTTCGGTCTATTCTTCTTCCGCTCATGTTACTATCCTTCTACTATCCTTGTTAGCTGTTCCAGCGTCCGAATGGTATTGGTATGGACGGGGACATGTTTTTCTTCCAGTTCCGCAATGGTGGTTTGAAGACCCACGATCATGGCTTTTTCCAGGTTGGAAAAGGCCAGCTGACGCAGCTCCTCAACCCCATCAAAGTCCCGGGTTGGCTCCACATAATCCGCCAAGTAGATGATTTGATCGAAGCGCGTCATGTCCGGCGCACCAGTGGTATGACGGGCAATGGCACGGCAGACCTCGGGGGCTTCCCCAAATTGATGCTCCGACAGAATGGCTGCGGTTTTGGAATGCAGCATTTTGACCGATTGCCGCTCTAAGTCATCCAAAGAAACGCCATACTCAGCGCAGAGCGCCAGTTGCTCGGGAAGCTCCCAATACTTGGTGCAGTCGTGCAGAATGGCGGCACGGCGGGCATACTCCGGATGTTCTCCCCATAAGAGCGCAAGGGCAACGGCCGTTTCCTCCGTCCCACGAACGTGGGCGATGCGCTTTGCCTTCATCATGGAGTAGGATACCGCCCGCAGCCGCGAAGAGGACAAATTCTTGAGTTCCGTGCAGGTTCCATACAGATGATGGCGCAGAATGTAGCCATAGACGGAGGGGAAAAGCAAGGCTCCGGCTCGATCCTGGGTCTCCTCATCGTGCAGTAGGCGTCGAACCTGGGAGGAGGAGATGGGGTGAACGGTCTCCAGGGGAAGCATTTGTATCTTTGCCCCCAAGGCCTCCCGCAGCTTCTCGGTCTGTACGGCAAACAGCTCATGGGACGAACCTTCCTCTCGGAAGAAGGGAACCAGCGTGACTTCCTTGGCCAAAAAGTCCGGTTCCCGCCAGGTTTCAAAGCTTAGGAACATATCCGTTCCCATCAGGAGGTAAAACTGGGCGTCGGGATACTTTGTGCGCAGGGCACGGATGGTGTCTGCCGTGTAGCTGGGGCCTTCGCGCAGAAGTTCCAGATCCACGGCGGTGGCAGTGGAGCCAATGCCGTCGGCCATCAGCTCGGTCATGGCAAAGCGCGCCGATTCGCTGGCGGTATCTTTGGGCAAGAACTTGTGCGGGGGCAGCTTGTTCGGAATCAGCAGCAGTCGGTCCAGTCCAAAATAGTGGATTGCCGCCTTAGCCGCCTCCATATGCCCCAGATGGGGAGGATCAAAGGTTCCGCCGTAAATGCCAATCTTCATAATTTGCCCTCCTAATGTCTAAGCTTACACCTTCGGTTTTTTGTCCTTTACCAGAACAATTTTGTCCTTCTTCTCCTTGTTGTGGCTTTGACGATACAGCACAAATTTTGTTCCGATGACCTGCACTTGCTCACTTCTGGTGAGCTTGGAGAGTTGGTCACAGGCTTCGCGGGGGGTCAGCATTGCATTTTCCAGTACGCGGCACTTAATCAGCTCGCGTGCTTCCAATGCATCGTTGGCCTGCTTAATGAGGTTTTCTCCCAAGCCATCCTTGCCGATTTGCAGGATGGTAGGGGCGGAGTTTGCAAGCCCGCGCAGCTGCGCCCGTTGTTTACTGGTCAGTTCCATGTTGGTTGTTCTCCCATTCTTTCTGAAATACGCGCAGAGCAGCGCCTCTGTGCGAAATGCGGTTTTTTTCCTCGGCAGATAGATCTGCCATGCTCTTTCCCAGCTCCGGCAGGTAAAAGATCGGATCATATCCAAACCCACCGTCTCCTTGCGGGGCTTCGGACAGCACGCCGGGGCATTCGCCGCGGGCTAAAATGCGCTCTCCACTGGGAAAGGCGCAGCAAATGACGCAGACAAAGCGGCAGGTGCGATCTTTCACTCCCTCCATATTACGAAGGAGGAGCCGATAACGCCCTTCGTCATCCAGCCCTTCGCCCCCATAGCGGGCGGAGTAAACCCCTGGGGCTCCATCCAGGGCATCGACCACCAGACCGGAATCGTCCGAAATGGCGGGAAGACCCGTCGCTTGGCAAACGGCTTCCGCCTTTAACATCGCGTTTGCCTCAAAGGTATCACCGGTTTCCTCCACATCGATGTCCACACCCAGATCAGACTGCAAGACCAGCTCCACGCCTTGGGCCGAAAGGATGTCTTGGAGCTCACGGAGCTTTTTCTGGTTTTTCGTTGCTAGAACCGCCCGCATGGTCACAGCCTCCCAACGATTTGCTTCTGGAGTTCCACAAGCTCACGGATGCCTTTGGAGCAGAGGGTGACCAGGGCTTGCTGCTCCTCCAGGGTAAAGGGACGCTCCTCCCCGGTGGCTTGCAGCTCAATCAGCTCACCCCGATCCGTCATTACACAATTTAAGTCCACCATGGCTGCGGAATCTTCCTCATAGCAAAGGTCAAGCAAGGGTTCGTTGTCGACAATGCCGGCAGAAATGCCCGCCACATAGGAGCGGAGCGGCATGCGCAAAATCGTACCTTCCTCCATTAGCTTGCGGCAGGCCAAGGCAAGTGCTACAAACCCGCCGGTGACGGAGGCGGTACGGGTGCCGCCGTCCCCCTGCAGGACATCACAGTCAATGGTAATGGTGCGTTCGCCCAGCAAGCGAAAATCCACCACGGAACGCAGGGAGCGTCCAATGAGGCGTTGAATCTCGGCCGAGCGACCGGACAGCTTAAGCTTAGAGATGTCTCTCCGGCTCCGCTCCCGGTTGGCCCGTGGCAACATATCGTACTCCGCCGTGACCCAACCTTCCCCAAAGGGAACGTGGGGAGGGGTGCGTTCTTCCACGCTGGCAGTGCACAGCACTTGGGTATTCCCGCAGCGAATCAAGCAGCTTCCCTCGGCGAACTGGTTAAAGTGTGGGATGATTTCCACCGGACGTAGCGCATTGGCTGCTCTTCCATCCAATCGTTTCATGCTTTGGCTTCCTCTCTTAGATCAAGGCTTCTGCAAAGGCCTTTGCGTCAAAGGGCTGCAGGTCGTTTATGCCTTCGCCAAGTCCAACGAACTTGACGGGCAGCTTCAATTCTTTTGCAATGGCAACCACAATGCCGCCCTTGGCCGTGCCATCTAACTTGGTAAGAACAATACCTGTAATACCGGCGGTCTCGGAGAACTGCTTGGCTTGAATGAGACCGTTTTGCCCGGTGGCAGCGTCCAGCACTAAGAGCACTTCCTTGGAAGCATCCCCGGCTTCGCGATCAATGACGCGGCCGATCTTATTGAGCTCGTTCATGAGGTTCTGCTTGTTGTGCAGGCGGCCAGCGGTATCAATCAGAACCACATCCGCTCCGCGTGCCTTGGCCGCATTCATGGCGTCAAACACTACGGAGGCTGGGTCAGACCCCTCCTCGTGACGAATGATATCGAGATTGCTTCGTTCGGCCCAAATGGTCAGCTGTTCGGCCGCTGCGGCGCGGAAGGTATCCCCTGCCGCCAGCAGGACTCGCTTCCCCTGGGTTTTGAGGTAAGACCCAAGCTTGCCGATGGTGGTGGTCTTTCCGACGCCATTCACACCCACAAATAGGATCACGGCAGGTTTGCCCGAGAGACATAGCTCGGCGCTTCCACCCTCTAGCATCTCCACCAAGATCTCCCGCAAGCAGGTCTTTACGTCCTCTTCGTCTCGAAGCTTCCGGGACTTTACCCGGCTGCGCAGTTCGTCCACGGCCTCTACGGCAGTGTCCACGCCCATGTCGGATAGGATTAGGGCCTCTTCCAACTCCTCATAAAACTCGTCGCTGACGGAAAAGAAGCCGGAAAATAGGCCAATTTTTTTGACGCGGTCAAATAACCCCATGATTTGTTCACTCCTGATGTTTGTTTATCCAATGGCGGATCCAGAAAATTTCTCTTCCGCTTCCTTTAGGTTCAGGGATAGGATGCGGCTCACCCCTTGTTGCTCCATGGTAACGCCATAGAGCAGGTCGGCCTCTTCCATGGTGCCCCTGCGGTGGGTGATGACAATAAACTGCGTGTTCTTCGCCATGCCACGCAGATAGCGGGCAAAGCGGAGGACATTGGCATCGTCCAGGGCAGCCTCAATTTCATCGAGGACACAAAAAGGCGTGGGGTGAATTTTTAGAATCGCAAAGTAAAGCGCAATGGCCACAAAAGCCTTTTCCCCTCCGGAGAGGAGACTTAGGCTGCGCAGGTGTTTGCCGGGGGGAGACACCCGAATGTCAATCCCACAGCTTAAGATGTCCTGCGTATCTTCCAGCAAGAGCTGGG
The DNA here is from genome assembly GCA_000620945.1 of [Clostridium] viride DSM 6836. GTDB lineage: Bacteria > Bacillota > Clostridia > Oscillospirales > Oscillospiraceae > Evtepia > Evtepia viridis. The sequence continues at coordinate 120,134 of JHZO01000006.1, forward strand.
CGGAGCCACCACCAAACAGTTCTCGAAAGGTGTCTCCAAAGGCTTGCCCAATGCGCAAGAACTCACGCTGAAATACGGTTTTCATTTCATCCGTCAACTCACGAATGATGGCGGTCAGCTGACGATCCGATTCAACTACATCGCGCTTCTGCTCGCTGAGGTAGTCATAGCGCTCCCGCACCCTTGCATATTCCTCGATGGCAGCCAGGTTGACCGAACCCAGCGCCCGAAGTTGCCCACGAAGGGCTGCAATGTCTCGGGCTACCTCCGCCCAATCGTCGAAGGGGCGATCCAGAGCCCGGGCGGCCTCGTGGCTGAGTTCGTACTGATCCCATAGCTTCGAAAGAAGCAAAGCTTCCTCTTGCTGAGCGCTGGTGCGCTGTTGTTCCAGAAGCACCGCTTCTTTCTGTGTATGCAGAAGGGTTTCGTTTCGAAGGCGGCTGTCACGCTCCGCTTGGGAACGGCTTGCCTCCAAGGATAGCTTTTCCTGTGCCAGTGCTTCGAGGGATTGCAGCACGATGTCCCTTTGGGACTGCAGGGCATCCCATTGGGATTCCTGAGCGTTGGATTCCTCCAGGAGGCGAAGAAGTTCAGCCTCCAGACCCTGCATTTCTTGCGTTCGCGCCTCGGTTTCGGAGGAAAAGGATTGCAAACGGGACGAAAGTTCTGAGAGCGATTGCTCTAGGGAACGCTGCTGGGCCTGCGAAACGGCGAGATTGGTTTGCGTTTCCTGCAGGGCATCCTGCAAGGTGTCACGGGCAAGCTGTGCCTGCTGCAAGGCATCCACGGCAGTAAGGCGGGCTTCCGATGCACACTGAAAGGCATGCTCTATGGCCGCCATGGCTTCCTTCCGCTTGGCTGCCTCACCTTGCGCTTGACTTCTTCGCTTGCTAAGAAGTGCGATCTCCTCCGTCAGGTGGGCAAGCTGGCGTGCCTGATCCCGGGTCTGTGCGTCCCGGCTGCGTATCTCGCCGTCTAGAAGCAAGATCCGCTGTTCGGTGTTGGTTTGCGCCGCTTCTGCCTGCTCGAGCTTGGCAGAAGCGTCCCGATGCAAGGCTTTCGCGCGCTCATAGCTTCGCTCTGTGGCAAGGCGGGTGTGCTCCAAGGCATCCTGCTTTTCTCGCAAGACGGAAAGCTCCGACGCGCGAGTTAAGATTCCACCTTTTGGGTTGATAGACCCTCCCGTCATGGCACCACCGGGGGCAAGAACCTGCCCGTCTAAGGTGACGATGCGGAAGCGATGGCGAAACTGCCGAGCCATGGCAATGCCGCAGTCCAAATCAGACACCAGCACCACCTTGCCCAACAGGTGAAAAATGAGAGGTTCATAGGTTGGGTCATAGGAGACATGCTCCGTAGCAAGCCCTAAATAACCGGGCAGACCAGCAAGGTCTTGGGTATTCAGACGAGAGGCTCTCATGGCATCCAAGGGAAGGCAAGTGACTCGGCCCCCGTCCTTCCGTTTGAGATCGGAAAGAACTGCCTTACCATGCTCCTGGGTGGATACCACCAGATGTTGCAGGGCACCACCCAGTGCAACTTCCACGGCTAGGGCATAGGGCTGCGACACCTCAATGAGGGATGCCAGTGGGCCATGCACACCGGAAAGCTGACCGGCTAAGACCCGCTCCATCACCGTTTTCACCGACTTGGAATAGCCCTCGTAGAGTCGTTCCATTTCGGACAGCAGACGGACTCGGGCAGACAGCGCGTTTTCCTCCAAGCGAAGGGAGACCCAGGTTTCCTGCAAAGAGGCTTCCTCCAGACCTTGGCGCTCTTCGTCCCGCTGTGCTTCTTCACAAAGCAGACGCTCCTGGTTCCATTGTTCCGAAAGCGCCATACGCTCTTGCTGCAGGGCTTCGTCGAGCTTGCGGGCCGAGTGTTGTTGGTTCTCTGCGTCGGCAAGTGAGAGCCGAAGGCGATTCTCCTGGGCGACCACCTCCTGTGCGGAGGCATCCAAGGCGGCCAGGGTGCTTTCCTGCCGTTGAAGCTCGGATAGAAGCTGTTCCATTTGTTCTTGGCATTGGGACAAGGCCTTCGTCTTCTCCCATACGGTTTGATCCGCCAAAGCGCGTGCGTCCTGCTGGGCAGACAGCCTTTGCTGCAAGCTGGAAATGGTGTGACAAAGGGCAGAATGCTCTTGGCGGCGCAAGGATTCTTGCGATAACAGCTCGGCTTCCCGCTGGCACTGGGTTTGCTCCTCTGCGTGGAGCCGAGAGAGGGTTTCTCGCAAGGTGTCGATCTGTACGGCTAGCACCGAGCTGCGCTGCTTCGTTTGGGCCCCTTCCTCTTCGAGGCGTGCCTTCTCTTGGCGAGCGGATTCCATTTTCGCTTCCGTTTCCTGGGCCCCACGCTGTAAGTCCTCCACCTTGGCATACAAAAGCGTGCAAGCGTCCTCTGCCTGCAGGAGGGCATCCTGCATCTTGACATAGGAGACTTGCAGTTCTTGCTGCTGAGTACGCAAGGTGCGAAGCTGTTGCATCCAAAGAGAGACCTCGCGGATGCGCAGGGATTCCTGAAGGGACCGATAGCGCTTGGCGAGTTCGGCTTGCTTTGCCAGCGGATCTAGCTGAAGGGAGAGTTCCTCCATCTTATCGGAAATACGAATCAGGTTTTCTCGGGTATGCAAAAGCTTGCGCTCGGCCTCCTCCTTGCGATGGCGATAGCGGGAGATGCCCGCGGCCTCCTCAAAGATTTCCCGTCGCTGCGTGCTTTTCACCGATAGGATTTCATCAATTTTACCCTGACCAATCAGAGAATAACCCTCCTGCCCCAGTCCGGTGTCCATAAAGAGCTCATGGACATCCCGCAGGCGGCAAAGACGGCGATTGATATAGTATTCACTGTCTCCCGAACGAAAATAGCGCCGGGTTACGGTGAGTTCACTCCCTTCGATGGGAAGAGAACCATCCTCGTTGTCTAAGGTCATGGACACTTCGGCAAAGCCCAGACGCTTCCTTGTGGGGGTTCCGCCAAAAATGACGTCTTCCATTTTGCCGCCGCGCAGGGCCCGGGTCGATTGCTCGCCCATGACCCAACGTAGGGCATCGGAGAGGTTGGATTTGCCGCTGCCGTTGGGCCCGACCACGGCGGTAATGCCCGCATCAAAGCGCAAGACCGTCCGCTCCGGGAAGGATTTGAAGCCTTGAAGCTCCAGCGCCTTCAGTTGCAAGCCATACCCCGCCTTTCCTTACAATGATACAAGCTTAGTATACCAACAAAGCGTCCTTATTGCAATGCATACGCAAAAAAACAAGGCAAACGCCGCTGCCCCGCAAGGCTTCGGCGTTTCGGTTTGCTTATGCTTCCTGGGCAGAAAAAACCGCCTGCGCAATGTGCACGGATTCCATGGCATCCGCCGCATAGTAGTCCGCGCCGATGCTCTCGGCGTAGTCCGCGGTAATGACCGCACCGCCAACCAAAACCCGGGCGGACAAATTGGCTTCCCGCAACTGACGTATGGTTTCTTTCATGTAGGGGGCGGTGGTGGTCATGAGGGCGGAAAGACCCACCAAACGAGCCTGATGCTCACGGGCAGCTTCCACAATTCGCTCGGGAGGAACGTCTTTTCCCAGATCAAGGACGCGGAAGCGATAGCTCTCTAAGAGTACCTTCACAATGTTCTTACCGATGTCATGGATGTCACCCTTCACCGTCGCCAGAATGACCAGCCAGTTGTCGTTGCTGTCGCCCGCAGGGAGGTGTTCACGCAGGATTGAAAAGGCGGCCTTGGCCGCTTCTGCGCTCATGAGAAGCTGGGGCAGAAAGAGCGTTCCGGCTTCAAAGCCGCGGCCTACCTCATCCAAGGCAGGAACCAGGTTCTCATTGATGATGTCCAGTACGGCATGCCCGCTCGCCACGGCGTTTCGGGCTTGCTGCACCGCCTGCTCGGAAAGACCCTTGGACACCGCCTCAAAGAGGCTCATGTCGGAGGCGGGAGCACTTGGCGCAGGCGCCGCTACTTGGTCGCGATAGGTTTCAATGTAGGACGCGCTTTTGGCATCCTGCCCGGTAAGGGCAAGGAAGGAGCGGTAAGCCCCCATCATGTCCGCACTGTTTGGGTTGATGATGGCACCGTCGAGACCCGCCTGCATGGCGAGGGTAAAGAAGGTCGTGTTTAAGAGATCCCGCCGAGGTAAGCCAAAGGATACATTGGAGACACCCAAGGCCGTAGATACCCCAAGCTCTTCCTTGGCGCGGCGCAGGGTTTCCAGCGTGATGTTGGCGTTTTCCTCTCCTGCACTGACGGGAAGGGTCAGCGCATCCACCAAGAGCTCGTGGTTCGGGATGCCATGGGCATTGGCCGCTTCGGTGATTCGCCGGGCAATGGCCAAGCGTCCTTCCACCGTCTCGGGAATCCCATCCTCATCTAAGGTCAAGCAGACGAGGCCGCCTCCGTATTTCTTGACCAGGGGCAAAATTACATCCAGGCTTTCCTGCTTGCCACTGGTGGAGTTGACCAGCGCCTTTCCGTTGTAACGGCGCAGGGCACGCTCCATGGCGATGGGATCGGAGCTGTCCAGCTGTAAGGGAAGGGGAGAGACGGATTGGATGCTCTCCGCCGTGGCGGAAAGCAAGGTAACCTCGTCCAGATCGGGGAGCCCAACGTTGACATCCAAGATCTGGGCCCCTGCCTCTTCTTGGGCCAGAGCCTCCCGGAGGACATAGGAAACATCCCCCTCGCGCAGGGCTGCTTGGAGCTTCTTCTTGCCGGTGGGGTTAATCCGTTCCCCGATGATGACGGGGCCGTGTCCAAATTCCACGGTGCGGCAGTAGGAGGAGATGAGAAGCCGCTTTTTCGGAGTGATTTCCGGGGCGGGAATGTCACGGCAAGCGGAAATCATGGCACGAAGGTGCTCCGGCGTGGTTCCACAGCAACCGCCCAGCATCTGAGCATAGGGGGCCAGGTCTTTCATCTGAAGGGCAAAGTCATCGGGATTCACCCGATACACGGTTTGCCCATCCTGGGTTTCAGGCAGTCCGGCATTGGGCTGGCAAATCAGCGGAAGGGAGGTATAGCGCGAAAGGGTTTTCAGAACGGGAGCCAGTTGCAAGGGGCCAAGTCCACAGTTTACACCAATGGCCGAGACCCCCAAACCCTCCAACAGGGCGACGGTGGCAATGGGATCTCCGCCGGTTAAGAGCTTCCCCTGGGTATCAAAGATCAAGGAAATAAAAATGGGTAGAGAACTGTTCTCTTTGGCGGCAAGAACGGCCGCCTTGGCTTCATAGAGGTCACTAAAGGTCTCAAAAAAGAGGCAGTCGGCCCCGGCCTCTTCCGCCCCACGAACCAGAGGGACGAAACGAGATACGGCATCTTCAAAATCCAGGTCACCGTAAGGCGCTAAAAGCTTTCCCGTGGGCCCCAAATCCACAGCAACATAGGCATCTCTTCCGGTTTGGGCAATGGCCGCCCGGGCATTGTTTACGCCGGCTTCCATCAGCTGCGAAACGGTGTAGCCATAGGGAGCCAGCTTTTCCACCGATGCACCAAAGGTGTTGGTGGTAATGAGGTTGCAGCCGGCCTCCAGGTATGCCCGGTGGATGTCCTGCACCACCTGGGGTCGCTCCAAGCTCCACACATCGGGAAGGAGCCCCTCGGGAAGCCCAGCGGCTTGGAGCATGCTACCCATGCCACCATCAAAAAACAATCGGCCGTTTCGTATTGCTTGTACTAGTTCCATGGTCATGACCCCTTCCGAAATGGACAAGTGGGCATCGTACAAAGGTGGCAGTGAACCGCACAGCGGCGGGTGGGGATGTTGGTGATTCCCACCACCGCAGTGACGCTCTTTTCGGGTACCAACATGCCACCCGCGGTGAGGCTCAAGCCAATTCTGCGCGATGCATCGAGAAGTTGCAGGAGCGTTTCCTGCCAAGAAAGAGAAAAGTCGCCGTAGCCGGGACTGTAGGCAGGGAGCAAATACTCCCCTTGGGACAAATGGGTTTCTAACTCCAATAAGTAGGCATCACAACATTCATCCATATAGACGGCGGCTAGGGCTTGCCCCACGGCGGCCTTGGCCATACTCTGGGCCGACCAAAGGCGGAGGAGGCGATCCGCCTCGCCTCCTAAGGTGATGGCGGTTAGAAACACCTGGTCACACTCCTGAAGGTAATGCGAAAGATCGGCACTTTCAAAAGGCATGTCACAGCGCTTCATGCGCCGCCCCAGCCTTCTGGGCTGGCAGGCGGAGAGCAGCTCGGTTTCGCAGCGCTGCGCCAAGGACAAAAGATCGTCGGACAGTGCCGCCCCACCATAGCCCAGATAGCGGGCCACTTCTTCTGCTGGCAATCTCATGACTGACCTAGGATGGAGGAGAGGTTGCTGGCAAGCTGGGCAGCCACATCGGGTTTATTCATGGTGTACACATGCACGCCCCGCACTCCATTGGCAATGAGGTCGATGATCTGCTCGGTAGCGTAGGCAATCCCCGCCTGTTTCATGGCGGCTGGATGATGCCCGAACTTATCCACAATCATACGGAAGCGTTGGGGAAGTGTGGTGCCGGAAAGCTGGCAAATGCGCGCCATCTGCTTTGCGTTGGTGACGGGCATCACACCGGCGATGACGGGAATGTGAATCCCTTCCTTCTGGGCACGGTAGAGAAAGCTATATAGGGTGCTGTTGTCAAAAAACATTTGGGTAATCAGAAATTCGCATCCGCGATCCACCTTTTCCTTCAAATGCTTCAAATCTTCGGCTTGACTGCTTGCCTCCACGTGGCCCTCGGGATAGCAGGCAGCGCCCACGCAAAAGTCCCCGAAGGAGTGAATTTCCTCCACCAACTCACTGGCATAGCGAAAGTGGCGTCCATCCAGGCTTTCTCCAGGCGTCAGGTCACCCCGCAGGGCCAAGATATTTTCCACGCCGCGATCTCGGAGGGACTGCAGCTGGGTTTCGATTTCTGCCTTGCCGGAGGAAACACAGGTCAGGTGAGCCAGCGCCGACACGCCGCAAGCCTGCACATGGCCGGATAGCTCTGCGGTATAGGCGGAAGTACCGCCCCCGGCGCCGTAGGTTACGCTCATAAAGTCCGGACGTAGTACGGCGATTTCCGTCACCGCAGAGCGAACGGACTGGGCATCGGCGTCTTGCTTCGGGGGAAAGACTTCAAAGGAAAGCGTGGGCCGGTCTTGGCATAAGAGATTAGATAGTTTCATGAGAAAGCCCCTTTTTTTCGGATTGTCTCCCTTCCAGAAGGGCAACGCGGATGCTGGCTGCTGCCATGGCAAAGACAAACCAGAAGATGAGCATCACGCGGGGGTAGTGCCAAATAAAGTCCGCCACACCGCAGACCATGATGCCAAGCAGAGCCGAAACACTGCCAATCAGGAGCATGCGGGAGGAACTGCTTCCGATCTTGCGAAGAGCTACGCTTCCCCCACGCTTCAAGGCCCAACCAACGGTGCCCAGCAGGGACAGAAGGCCGAAGATGCCGGTTTCTGCCCAAACCTGCAAATAGACGTTGTGGGCATGGACAAAGGGAGACTTGCCGTGATACAGATTGAGATCCGCAACGGCAGCGCGCACGGCATCGCTGCCTAGGCCGACACCCTGCAAGGGACGTTCGGAGATGAGCCGTCCGGCCGCTTCATAGAGGGGGAAACGGCTGGAGGTGGAGGTGTCGGAAAAGTTAAAGATGGTTAAGATGCGATGGAATACGGAGTCAGGCAGCAGCGGAATGGCCGCCAGACCCAGTAAAATCACAGCGGGAAGAATCTTTTTCTTCCACAGGAAGATAAAGACCAAGGCCGCCGCCGCCAAGCCAAGCCAACCGGCGCGGGAATAGGTCATGAGGAGGGAAACACTGCCTAGGAGCGCACCCGCCAAGCCGAGCAAGCGTCCACCCCAACCCTTGGAGGCAAACAGCAAACCAATGGCAAGGGGAATAAGAAGAACCAGCACCTCACCAAAGGCGTTTGGATTTTCAAACATGGAATATACGCGTCCGGGCATGTCCTTATTCAGGGTCAAGTCCACGTAAGAGGGGTTGACCTCCACGCCCTGAATTCGTTGGATGATGGCATAGACCGAGACCACCACAAGTCCTACCGTTGCCATACCAGCCAGTCGGCGCAGCTGGGCGCTGCGCTCCACCGTACTCACGATAACAAGGACGCAAAGCATGCAGGAGAGGTGATAGAGCAAAAAGCGTGCAGACAGTCCGGTGTACGCAGACAAGGGAACCGCCAGAATTACAAGGCTGGCAAACAATACGTAATAGGGGCCCAGGTCGACCACATCCAAGCGGCGGCTTTTCCGGCGCATTCCCGACAGAATGGCAAAGCAGAGCATAAGCGCGAAGCCAAGCAAGCTATAGGCGTTGTTCCACGCCTTATAGGGGATGATTAGGATGGCGAACATCAGCCAAGAAACGGCAATGGGCGTGTTTTCCACAATGGCAAAGCCCAATTGTGCAAAGATACTTCCGTCAAACAGAGGACGCAGCAGGGCGTACAGCTTACGAAGCAGAAGCAACGGCAGATTGAGAATCATACCAAGGAAGCGACAGTAAAGGCTTCGGCTCCACGCCTTGGACAAGGAACTTTCGCGGGTGAAGATACGGCTGAAGAGACTTGCTCTCCAAATAGAGCGAAACAGCGCCGCGGTGCCACGGAAAAGAACCGACAGCACACTGTGTTCGTAATAGGTGGCCAATGCAATCCAAAGGCTTAGAAATAAACGCCCGATTAGGCTATGTTGAACGATTTCCACAACATTCCTTCCTTCCATCCCGTAGGCGCCATCAGCGCTTTCGGTTTTTGACGGCATAGAGTAGGGTGAGAGCCCCAAACATCCGACGGGTTAAGAGATTGACTACGATTTGCTTGTTGCGGGACAACCCGTGAGGATGCATAGCCTGCATGGCCTGCTGCATGTCTGGCCGTTTACAGATTGCCTTCACGGATGCCGTTTTTTCCCAGAGGCTCTTGGGGTTTCCGGGGGCATACTCGTTCCCCACGGCAATGAGCAGGCCCGACCAGTTGGAGTTTTCTCGCCACAAGGGACGTGCTTTTTGTAGATCAAAGCGGGAGACCAGCGCCGATTTCAATTCCATAAAGCGTGTGAAGGTCTCCATGTAGTCGGGCAAGTAGTTTCGCGTGACCGATTGGGGATTCTGAAGATAGTAGTAGAGGGGGGCATCCGTTATGGCCAGACGCTTGGCATAGCAGAAGTACTCCATCAAAAAGAGCTCGTCCTCCAAATAGGCGCCCACAAAGCGAAGCCCTTCCTTTCGGATGAGTTCGGCATCGAAGAGGAACCGCCAGATAAAGCCGTTGAGAATCTCTTCGGATTTTCCCATACGATCCCCCAGAAGACGATAGACAATGCCCTCTCGAATCTCCCGATCTCCATACACTCCGGGGGGAAGGGCCGCCTGCTCCAACTCCGCTGTGCCTTCGGGGTAGGCCTTATAGTGGGCACAGCCTGCGCTGTTTACCTCGTTGGTAACGGCCAGGGAATAGAGAGTTTCTAAGGCGTCGGGACAGAACCAATCATCCGCATCTAAAAATGCGAGAAAGCGTCCCTTGGCCTCATCCATGCCAAGGTTTCGGGCCGAGCTTACACCCCCGTTTTTCTTGTGAAACACGCGTATGCGGGCATCGTCCTTTGCCAGTGCATCGCAAAGGGCACCGCTGCCATCGGGGGAGCCATCGTCAATGAGCAGCAGTTCAAAATCCGGAAAGCTTTGAGACAGTACCGAGTCTACCGCGCGGCGCAAACAGTCTTCCGCACGGTAAACCGGGACAATCACGGAAATTTCAGGCATCACGACACCCTTCCTTACAGGAGAGCGCGCAGGTCATCCACGCGATTGGTCTTCTCCCAGGGCAGATCCAGGTCGGGCCGTCCGAAGTGACCGTAGGCCGCGGTCTGCTCGTAGATGGGGCGGCGCAGATCCAGATAAGAAATGATGTTGGCGGGGCGGAAGTCAAAGACCTTGGAGACCATTCCGGCCAGTTTCTCATCGGAGACCACTCCGGTGCCCTGGGTATCCACCAGGATGGAAACGGGGTGCGCAACTCCGATGGCATAGGCGACCTCGATTTGGCAACGCTTTGCAAGGCCTGCGGCGACGATGTTCTTGGCTACGTGACGGGCCATATAGGCCGCCGAGCGGTCCACCTTGGTGGGGTCTTTGCCGGAGAAGCAGCCGCCGCCATGGGCAGCCGATCCACCATAGGTATCCACAATGATTTTGCGCCCGGTGAGGCCCGAGTCGCCCACGGGCCCGCCGATGACGAAGCGGCCGGTGGGGTTCACGTAAAACTTGGTGGCCTGATCCAGGTAAGCGGCGGGGATCACGGGGCGAATGACGGTTTCCATGACGGCTTCGCGCAGCTCTTTTAAGGCAACATCAGGATTGTGCTGGGTGGAAACCACAATGGCAGGGCAGCGCAGAATGTTGCCTTGTTCATCGTACTCCACGGTGACCTGACACTTGCCGTCAGGACGCAGGAAGCCAAGGGTTCCGTCCTTGCGGACCTGAGCCAAGCGGCGGGCCAGGGAGTGGGAAAGGGAGATGGGAGCGGGCATGAGCTCGGGGGTTTCGTCGCAAGCATACCCAAACATCATGCCCTGATCGCCTGCGCCAATGAGATCCGCTTCGTCGCAGGAGGATTCCTTGCGTTCATAGGACTCGTTCACGCCCATGGCAATGTCGGGAGATTGCTCGTCAATGGAGGTCATGACCGCACAGCCCTTGTAGTCAAAGCCAAATTCGGGGTTGGTGTACCCGATGCGCTCCACCGTTTTGCGGGCAATGGCCGGAATGTCGGTGTAGCAGTCGGTGGTGATTTCACCCATGACAAAAATCATACCAGTGGTGCAGACGGTTTCGCAGGCAACCTTTGCCGTGGGGTCTTTGGAAAGGATGTTATCCAAAACCGCGTCGGAGATTTGGTCACAGATTTTATCGGGATGCCCTTCTGTTACGGATTCTGAAGTAAATACACGATTGCTCATAGGGTTTCTCCTTATCAATTGAAGTGTAGTAAACTGTTTTATGCAGGGGAAAGGGGAAGTGCTACGCGACGGCTTCGCGCTTCTTTGCTGTCACGCGCGCCTGCTCACGATCGCGGGTCTAAGCCGCTACGACTGCGAAGCAAACATCCGCCCACGACGGGCTTCTTGGTTTGCTTCTTCGCTTTCGTGTCTTAGCCCGCGGCGAGCGACGGCTTGGCGCTTCTTTGCTGTCACGCGCGCCTGCTCACGATCGCGGGTCTAAGCCGCTACGACTGCGAAGCAAACATCCGCCCACGACGGGCTTCTTGGTTTGCTTCTTCGCTTTCGTGTCTTAGCCCGCGGCGAGCGACGGCTTAGCGCTTCTTATTCTCCAGACCAGCCGTCCAAATACGCCCGCTGGGCTTCGGTCAAGGTGTCCACGGAAAGACCAAGGGAAGAAAGCTTGGACACGGCAATTTCCTGATCAATGACATCGGGCACCTCATATACGCGGCATTCCAGGTGCTCCCGATTCTTCACAAGCCACTCCAAAGTAAGGGCCTGCACCGCAAAGGACATGTCCATAATTTCAGCAGGGTGACCATTTCCAGCCGCCAAGTTTACCAGTCGGCCCTCGGCCGCCACATTCAGCACGCGACCATCGGAAAGGGTGTAGCCTACGATGCTGTCGCGGCGAAGTTCTTGCCGGATGGCCATCTTGGAAAGACCGGCCACGTCCACCTCACAGTCAAAGTGACCGGCGTTGCAGAGAAGGGCATTGTGCTTCATCTTCTCGAAATGAGCGGGGGTGATGACATCGCGGCAACCGGTCACAGTGACAAACACGTCACCCAAGGGAGCAGCCTCCTCCATCTTCATGACGCGATAGCCATGCATGGTGGCGTCCAGGGCCTTAAAGGGATCAATTTCCGTTACGATGACGTTGGCACCCATGCCGGCGGCCCGCATGGCAACGCCCTTGCCGCACCAGCCGTATCCTGCCACCACCACCGTTTTTCCGGCGACAATCAGGTTGGAAATGTGCATGACCGCGTCCCAAACGCTTTGTCCGGTGCCATACTTATTATCATAGTAGTGCTTGGCTTTTGCATCGTTCACCGCCACCATGGGGCAGGGAAGAATGCCGTCGCGTTCACGGGCCCGCAAGCGCAAAATGCCCGTTGTGGTTTCTTCGCAGCCGCCAATGATCTCGGTGCCATAGTCTCGGCAGTGGCCACCCAGCAGATGAATGAGATCTCCACCGTCATCGACGATCAGATGGGGCTTGTTCTTCAGCGTTTCCACCAGATGCGCCTCATACTCCTCGGCGCTGGCTCCGTGGATGCCAAAGGTTTCTACTCCCATGGAAGCAAGGCCGGCGGCCACGTCGTCCTGGGTGGAGAGGGGATTGGAACCGGTGAGGGAAACCTCAGCCCCTCCGGCCTTGAGCACCAGGCCTAAGTTGGCCGTTTTGGCTTCCAGATGAACGGAAACGGCGATTCGAAGCCCTTCAAAGGGCTTTTCGCGGGCAAAACGCTGTTCAATTTCGGAAAGGGCAGGCATAAAGTCGCGTACCCATTGGATTTTGCGTCGGCCGGATTCGGCAAGGTTCATATCGTTTACGATACTCATGGATCATCTTTCCTTAGCTTTTGAATTTTTTGGCATGAGAGAAGGGGAATAAAAAAGGGGCCTTCCTTTCGGAAGCCCCTGCTCGTCCTGTCACGATGCCTCCTTATCGCGTTAGCCGTACCACCTTGCAATGAAAATCCTTGCAGGTTGGTGTGGGGTCATGGAGCTAACTCTCTCGCCCACTCTTGATAAGTTATTTGATTGTTGAATACAAAACAATTTTCAACATTATATAACCTCTGAGGCGAAAAAGCAAGAGCGAATTGTTTACAGTTTGTTGTAGACTTCTACGGGAAAAACGGGTAGAATAAACCAAATATAAAAAAGACTTGGGAATCCGGGATTCCTTAGACCTTAAGGAGGTTTTCTCTTTGCGAGCAATTCAAAAGTGGCTGGATCGGTTCTGCTACAAGCATCCTCGCTTTGCCATCCCCAATCTGATGATGTATATTGTAATGGGTACGGCAGCGGTGGCGCTATTTGATGCCTTTAGCATGAGCCACGGTGGCTTTAGTCAGTTTTTTTATTTTGATCGCAATTTGATTTTAAGCGGACAATTTTGGCGGATCGTAACCTTTCTTTTTGTCCCCACCGGCGGCAATATTTTCTTAGTGGCCATCTCCCTGTACTTCTACTACTTTATTGCCAATGTGTTGGAGCGGGAATGGGGCTCGACCAAGTTTACCGTATATTATTTATCCGGCGTTATCTTAAATATCCTTGTTGGATTTCTGGTGGGATACACCAATATTTTCTACATCAATATGGCACTCTTTTTTGCCTTCGCCACGCTGTATCCCAATATGCAGGTTCTGCTGTTTTTCATCCTTCCCATAAAGATTAAGTGGCTGGCTTGGTTTGACGCTGCCTTCTTTGTCTATGAAATGTTGGGATACCTCTTCCAAGGCTATCCCCAGATGGCGCTGCTTCCCCTCATCGCGATTTTAAACTACCTGCTCTTCTTTGCCGGGGACCTACTGGACTTTGTGAACCATAAGAAGCGGCAGGTCAATGGCCGCAATCGGAAGACCGTGGATTTCCAGTCCGCCCAACAGCATGCCAAGGAGAAAAAGGGCTATCTGCACAAGTGCGCCGTTTGCGGAAAAACGGACGTAACAAATCCCGAACTAGAATTCCGTTACTGCTCCAAGTGTAAGGGCTATTACTGCTATTGCTCGGAGCATATCAACTCTCACGTGCACATTGAATAAAAGGAGGTGCTGGGTTGACCGATCAAGAACTCATGCAAAACGCCCGGGACATGCTGCCCCGTGCCTATGCCCCCTATTCCGGTTTTTCGGTGGGTGCGGCATTGGAAGCGGAAGACGGCAGGATCTTTACCGGGTGCAACGTGGAAAATGCGGCCTATGGCTCCTCCATCTGTGCCGAGCGGGGGGCCTTGCTCAAAGCCGTCAGTGAGGGAGCGCGCCGCTTCCGTCGCATTGCTGTGATTGGTAGTGGACCGGAGCTTTGCCAGCCGTGTGGTGCTTGCCGCCAAATGCTATCCGAGTTTGCCCCGTCTTTGGACGTTCTGGTGGGCAGTGCGCAAACGGATGAGATGCAAAAAAGCACGCTCTCAGACCTTCTGCCCTATGGCTTCGGCCCCGCACAGCTTAAGGAGCATCCGTAGTAAGCATAATCAGTCACCGTCGAGGAGCGTTCCTCGGCGGTGTTTTTTTGTGTTGAGGGACGAAAAAACTGGAATTTTGTTCCCTCAAAAAGCAAAATAATTGTTCTTATTTTTGCCGAAATGCCCCTATTTTCGCGGTTTTTGTGGAAATGTTCACTTGACAGAGAGAAGCTTTTCCAGTAAGATATTAGGGTAGAAAATGACAAATTATTTCAATTTTGTATCAGAAGTTACAAAATTCGTTCACGACAAGACTGGAGGTTCTATATGACAGCTCGTACCGCCCAAAAACCAAACCCTACGCGCTTCGGGCTACGATCGCTTTCGCGCCAGATGGCGGCATGCTTGGCTATTCTTTTGCTGGTGATGGTGGCCGTTCCCGTTGGTGCGATTACCAAGGCAGATATCAACGCTCTCAAAAATCAGCAGCAGCAGCTCAATGCGCAAAAGGCCAGTTTGCAGAATAAAATCAGTGGAGTACAGAACGATAAAGCAAAACTAGTTCAGAAAAAGCTGCTCTTGGAAGAACAGATTGAAGTCATTCGGCAACAGTTGCAGGTCACAAACGACATGATTGCCAACTACGATCAGGAGATTGCGGACAAGACCGTAGAGCTTCAAAAGGCAGAAGAGGAGGAAGCACGTTACTACGACCTCTTCTGTGAGCGAGTCCGCGCCATGGAGGAAGGCGGCGAGGTCAGTTATTGGGCCGTCCTCTTTAACTCCAACAGCTTTTCCGATCTCATTGACCGCATCAACCTAATCAGTGAGGTTATGGATCACGATAACCGCATGATGGATGCGCTTCAGGCAGCCCGTGCCGCCGTTGCCGATGCGAAACAGCAGCTGGAAACGCTGCGGGCAGGCCAAGTGGAAGCCAAAAAGAGCCTAGAGTCGTCCCAGGCAGAACTCAGGCAGCAGCAGGCCGCCCTGGATGCTCTGATTGCAGAGCTGAAGGCGAAGGAAGCAGAGTATAAGGATAAGCTGGACGATTTAGCAGAAGACTCCGTGGACCTGTCCAAGGACATTTCGGCTGCGGAGAAGAAATACGCCGCGCAAATTGAGGCGGCCAAGCAGCAACATGCCAACCAAGGCGGCGGTAGTGCAAACCTGACCGGCAGCGGCGGTTTCATCTGGCCCCTGCCCGGATATACCGGCATTACCTCCCCCTACGGAAGCCGTACCCATCCCATCAGCGGGAAAAGCAGCTTCCACGGTGGTGTGGACATCGGCGCACCGGGCGGAACCAGGATCATTGCCGCCAAGGCAGGCACCGTTGTGATTTCCGCGTACAACAGCTCCTATGGCAACTATGTTGTCTTAGCCCATTATGATGGGAGCAAGACACTGTATGCCCACATGAAGTCCCGCGCTGCGTCGGAGGGACAGAGCATCAGCCAAGGTCAGACCATCGGCTATGTGGGCTCCACCGGCAGCTCGACGGGTAACCATCTTCACTTTGAAGTCTGGAAGGGCAGTTCCTCCTCCACCCGAACCAACCCCATGGGCTTCTTCTAAACAACTGAAGTTTATACAGGAAAGAACGGCTCAGGCACCCAAGTGCCTGAGCCGTTTTGTGTTGTTTCAGACTGGGGACTATTTCCCCACGCAGAAGCGCTCGAAGATGCGGGTGGTAATGTCATCCCGCAGGGTGGTTCCGCTCAGTTCACCCAGCGCGGTCAAGGCTTCCTCCACGTCGATGAGCAAGAGATCTGGGGGGAGGGAGGAGAGAAGGCCTTCCTCCGCCCGGAGCAGGGCATCTAAGGCACGGCGGGCAGCCCCCTGCTGTCTTGCGTTGGTCAGGAGCGGAGCGCTGCTTACATCGCGTCCAAAGGGGAAGAGAGCTTGGATGGCGTCTTCCAAGGAGGATAGACCCACTCCACTTTTGGCAGACAGAGAAAGAATGGAAGGAAAGTCCGATTCCAGTTCCGCGGTGGAGAAGGCGGCTGGCTTGTCCGACTTATTGATGAGGAGGAGACAATGAGGAGCACGCTTGGCAAGCGCCATAGCCTCGTAGTCTTCGGAGCTTAAGGGCGCGGACCCATCCAGCATCAGAAGGCAAAGCTCCGCCTCCTCCACCGCCGCACGGCTGCGCAAGACGCCAAGCTGCTCCACCACATCCTCGGTTTCACGTAGGCCTGCCGTATCGATGAGACGAAGCAAAACCCCGCCCACCGTCACCCGGGCCTCAATGGTGTCTCGGGTGGTGCCGGGAAGATCCGTGACGATGGCACGGGCATAGCCGGACAGGGCATTGAGAAGTGAGGATTTGCCAACGTTTGGCTTGCCAAGGATGGCGCAGGGAATGCCCTTTATGATCTGCCGTCCACGGGTATAGCTTTGGAGGAGTGCCTCCGTCTGGGAACGTGCCAAGCGAAGAGCCGTCCCGATGGTTTCCTGGCGGAAGGGATCGATGTCCTCATCGGGATAGTCCAGCACGGCGTAAAAGTGAGCCATCAGATCCACAAGACCATCGTAGATCTCCGAGACACGGCGGGAAAGGGCGCCTTCCAGTTGCGAAGCGGCCTGCCGGGCGGCGGAAGGGGTCTCTGCATCAATCAGGTCGATGACCGCTTCCGCTTGCATCAGGTCAAGCTTTCCATTTAAAAAGGCCCGCTGGGTGAACTCACCGGGAGCGGCCTGACGGGCTCCCAGGGAAAACAAAAACTCTAAGAGCAAGGAGAGGAGCATGGGGGAGCCGTGGCATTGCAGCTCAGCCGTTTCCTCCCCGGTATAACTATGGGGAGCACGGGCGACAAAGGCCAAGCCGCGATCCAACACGCGGCCTTCGCCGTCTGCCATGGAACCGTATACCAGCTGTCGATCCGGACGCTGGCATAAGGGCGCACCCTGCTGCGGAGTAAAGAGCCTAGAGGCCGTTTCGATGGCGCCCGTACCCGACAAACGGATGATCCCAACCCCGCCGGGGGCGGTACCGGTTGCGATTGCTGCAATCAAATCCGTCAAGAAAATCCCTCCGTAATCTTTGTGGAAACCGCCGTGAAACTTTCCCTTGACAGGCTCCCGAACTGCTTCGAAATGCATAGGCACTGGATGTGCACAATGTGTATAAGTCTGTGGACAATGTGTATAACCTCTGAATTTTCAACATTCCAAGAAAGGAAAAGATATCCTAATATTTTCCAATTACCGTATATACAGTCCAGAAATGCATCGTCAGAACGCACAATAAAAATGGAATTGGTAACAGATGGTTACAGATTGGAGGCAGGGTCGCGCAAGATATCCTGCTAATTGGGAGGCTTCTTATTCCACAGCTCTGCAGGGCAGGGTGCAACCGTTACCCCCGTGTAGTACCAGCAAAGGATATCGCGATAGCTTTTCCCTTCCTTGGCCATGGTATTCGCCCCATATTGGCTCATGCCTACGCCATGCCCAAAGCCAGTCACACGGAAGGTAATCTCGCTGTCCGTTGTCTCAATGGAAAAGGCCGTGGACCGTAGGGAGAAGAGCGTGCGAAGCTCTGTGCCCTTGACCGGAACACCACCCACCAGAATCCGGCTGACGCTGCCTCCTGCGCTGCGTTCGGCTTCTCCGAACCAACCACTGGGAGCGCCCTCCAAAACGGCCTCCGCATGGGCAGTTAGGAAGGTCTTTTTAAAGTCCTGGGCGCTGATCTTGGCTTCCGTGTGATAGTTCGGGACATCGTCCCCCTCCGGGCTTTTCACACCGACTAGATAGGGAACGCTGTTGCCCCATACCTGTACGGCGTCCAGTGTCTGGGAAGCCGAACTGGAATGGAAGACCGCACTGATGAGTTTGCTATCATACAGGATGACCTCGGTTCCGGTTTCCTGCACGGCTCTTAAGATTTTTTGCGTGTTTTCTTCCGCCTTGCTGCCCCAATTCTGGGCCGCCTTTTCGGGGCTTATGTAGGCCTGACAGCAGCGGTGGTCCCCACAGATGTCGGCATCTGGGTGACTTTGGTTGGTCCACTGTGCACGCTGCATGGCATAGGTTCGTGCAGCCACGGCCTGCGCCTTGAGGGCTTCTAATTCAAAGGAGGCGGGCATTTCAGCGGCAACCACGCCCCAAAGGTATTGGTTGACGTCCATTTCCCGGACGGTACCATCCAAGAGCACCCGCAGGGTTCTTCCACTGGAGAGATCTTCAATCTTTTGGGCTGAGGATGGGGGTGGGGTTCCCTGCGGAGAGGCCTTGTCCGGCCCCGGGAGCAGAAGGGGAATCAGGAACAACAGCAGGACGAGTGTAACCGCTGTTACGAGAATTTTACGCATAGGGGCTGGCCTCCTTTTTCTGCTTGTCCCTCCAGTTTATGCCGCGGTGGGCAAAATCAGAACAGGGGAGAGGTCGTGGAAAGGGAACATTTCGATGAGCTGGTTTGCGCGGAGTTTTTTACTCGAGGGAGAATTGATTCCGAATGATTTTTCCATTGCTGTTCCTCTGAAACTCGGATACAAACTCCAAGGCCTTGATTTTCTTAAAGCCACTGCAACGCTCGTTGTGGAAGGCAAGAAGCTCCTCCCGTAAGGTGTCCGAGGGAGAGATGCCGTCTGCAAGGCGGACATAGACGCGAATGTGCTGGCCGTAGCGTGCATCGGGGGCCCCCACGGCCAAGGCTTCATACACCGACTTGTGACGCGAGAGCTCATTTTCAATCTCGAAGGGACTGACGCGGTAGCCTCGTGTTTTGATGAGACCATCGGCACGGCCAAGGTAGTACAGAAACCCATCGGCATCCCGGTAGCCTTCGTCTCCCGTGTGAAAAATATCACCATCCCAGAGTCCGGCATCCGCTTCGGGGTCTTCAAAGTATCCGGAAAGAAGGCCAACGGGGCGCTGATGGCGATCGGCCAAGATCACGATTTCCCCGTGCTCGCCAGGTTCCGCCAGACTTCCATCGTCTTTTAAGATTTCCACATGATACTTGGGAAGGATTCGTCCCATGGAACCCTCCCGACGGCCCATGTTTTTCGAGTTGGCCGCAATGAGCCCCGCTTCCGATTGGGCATAGCCCTCATAGAGCACCTGTCCGGTCTGACGGTACACGGCATCGGAAACATCCTGGGTTAACTTTTCTCCACCAACGGCAAAGCAGGTAATGGACGAAAGATCATAGCCATCCATCCCCACCTCCAAGAGCTGGCGATACACCGTGGGTTGTGCCATGATGGACGTGACTCGAAGCGCTTCAAGCTGAGCGAGCACCTCCTCGGCATGGAAGCGTTCGTAATCGTAGACAAACAAGGACGCCTCGCAAAACCAGTGTCCATAAAATTTTGTTCCGCAGACCACCTCCCAGGCGGTGTTTCCCGTGGCAAAGTGCAGGGTGTCCGGGGAGGCATCCTGCATATAGCGGGAGCCCAAGGCCGTGGGGAGGGTAAAGGCATGGTCATGCAAGACGCCCTTGGGTTCTCCGGTGGTACCCGAGGTGAAGTAGAGAAGGATTGGCTCATCCGCCCGGGTCGGAACGCGAGGAAGCTGCTCCGGTGCAGCTTCCACCAGCTCGGTAAAATTCCTAAAACCCGGAAGGGCCTTATGCACCGTGTACAGGGCGGATAGTCCGATGGATTCCGCCGCTTCCCGGACTCTTCGAGGGGTGTCGCCCTCATGGGTTGAGATAAACAGCTTGGCGTGGGACTTTCGCATGCGGTAGGCGAAGTCGTCCACGGAGAGCAGGTGAAAGACCGGAGAGAGCAAAAGGCCCAATTTATGGGCGGCTAAGGCAATGTACCAAAATTCATAATGGGTTTTTAGGCTTACCATAACCACATCGCCCTTTTCTAAGCCCAGAGAGCGAAACACGTTGGCGGCTTGGTTGCTCAGACGGCGAAAGTCGGAGAAGGTAAGACGCCGCTCGACTCCGGCTGCATTGCGCCAAAGCATGGCAAGCTTGTTGGGATAGAGCTCAGCCAGGGGATCGAGAACGTCATAGGCAAAATTATAATCGTCGGGATAGGAGAGGGTGGCACTCTGAAGGACGCCAGCCTCGTCAAAGGTCTCCCGATAAAAGCGTTCATAAAACATGAGGAATCCTTTTCTTTCTACAGAATCGACTTTATTATAGACAAGCTCTCCCATCTTGTCAAAAAATATTCGCAGGGGAACGTCCGGCATGAAAAAACTGACACGTCATACGGCAAAGCCGCTGACGTGTCAGCCCCGTTAAGATTTTTCTTCAAATTGTGCACCGCAAGCACGGCAATTGACTTGAATCTTCCCCTTGCCCCGAGGAACCCGTAAGGGCTGGTGACAGTTGGGGCATTTAAAATAACGATGTTCCTTATCGGCATGCACCGTGCGCCGGAAGCGAATCCAACGTGCCGTAGACTGAAACAGAGCCAGGAAGCGGCCGTTTTCCACCTGACGACGTTCCCGGTCGGTGGAGAAAAAGCGGAAGATCGCATAGAGAAGGATCACGTAGGCCGGAATGGCCAGAGGAAGAATGTGGGTGATACGAACGATGGTTCGAATCAGGAAAAAGAGAAGCAAAAGGAAAACCGTATACGCATCAAAGCCGTAGCGGGTCATCATGAAGTGTTTCAATCGACTGGTCAAAGAGGCATCATCTCCATCTCGCGCAGGAAGGCCGAAGGATTTCCTTATAAGTTCACGCTGATTTTACTTAATTATAATCAAATGCTGTGACCAGTCAAGGAATGAAACGTAAATATTGTGTGAACGATGCAAAAAAAGTAAGGGGAAATTGGATCTACTTGTAAGAATCGGCAAAGATCAGGAGGGAATTATCGACTGGGGCGGATGCTAACCTCTCCCGAGGACAAACTCTCTTCTTCGCCGGTTTCATAGCGAACACGGAGCGTAAAGTCCGGGGAAAGGGAGAGCACTCGTGCGGTTCTGCGTTCCTTGCCTCGAATAACGTCCACTGTCTTGCCCAAGACAAAGCAGCGGCGCTCGTAATCGGAGAAGTATGCCTTGTCCACAAGATGGGGGTAAAGAGACCAGAACTGCGCCAGGATTTCCGCAATCATCACGCTGCGAAGGTCCCGGGTCGGGGCTTCCTCCAGCACGGTGCCAACCAAATCCGCCAGTTCGGGAGGGATGCCTTCTTCGGAGGGAAAGAGGTTCAGGCCAATGCCTAAGACGGCATAATGCAAGCCACCGCTTTCCAGGTCCAAGGAGGCTTCGGTGGCAATCCCACAGACCTTTTTCCCATGGCAAAACACGTCGTTCACCCATTTTATTTCCGCAGGCACTTGACAGTGTTTCTCAATGGCGCGGCAAACGGCCACGGCGGCACAAGTGGTGATGCAAAGCGCATCCTGCGCTGAAAAGTTCGGACGTAGGAGAAGGCTCATATAGATTCCGCCACCGGATGGAGAGTAAAAGACCCGTCCAAACCGTCCCCGTCCTGCGGTTTGTTGCTCCGCAACCAGCAAGGTTCCTTCGGGGGCTCCCTCCTCCGCACGCTGACGCAGCATGGCATTGGTGGAGGGCAGCTCCGAAAACACCTGGGGAACGATGGGAAGATTGCCAAGGTGCCGCGCAATGCTCTGAGGGGATAAGGTTTGGCTTCCCACGGTGAGCTGATATCCTCGGTTCGGAATGGCGGTAATCTCATGACCGGCTTCCTGCAATTGGCGAATCACCTTCCAAATGGCATTGCGGCTGACGGAAAGCTCCTTGGCCAAGGCTTCTCCGGAGATGTAGCTGCCACGGTTTTCCTCCAGCACGGCCAAGACCCGATCTCTTACCTTCATGATAAGACCCCCTACCCGATTCCCTCTCACAGAGAGACCGATGTTTCTATTGGTCCTATTATACCCCAGAAGAGGAGGACAGTGCAAGGCTTAGAGGTGTAGATGAGGCGTTAGACGCCGCACCAGGAGCAGGGCAAGGGATAGTTTGAGCAGGTCCGGAAGGACAAAGGGAACGACGCAAAGGGATAGCACGCTCAAAAATCCGATGCTTCCGGTGTTGCTGGCATAGAGAACCATGAACCAAAGGGAGCCGAAGAGATAGAGCAGGAAAAGGCCCAAGACCATGGACGTGGCCATGACCCAAAGGGAAGTGCCGAACAGCTTGGTCATGCCCCAGTAAAGAAGCCCAAGCAGCAGAAATCCCATCAGGTAGCCCCCCGTATTCCCAAGGAGTGCGGCAAAACCACCGCGAAACCCGGAAAAAACGGGAAAGCCAAGACAGCCAATGAGAAGATAGCAAAGGATGGCGAGGGTTCCACGCTTCCCACCCAAAAGGCCTAGCACCGCAAAGATGGCAAAGGTTTGCATGGTGAAAGGAACGGTGGTTGGAATCGAAATCCAGGAGCAAAGAGCCATGAGAGCCACGGAGAGGGCGAGATAAGAAATCGTTCGGGTATGGGTGGAGGGGGAGGCAGTCTGGGTCATAGGAAGACTCCTTTTTTGTATAGTGGCCTCATTCTAGCAGGAAGGCATCCTCTTGTCAACCGGAAATAAAAGAAAGGGTGACAAATAGGGAAGAAGAAAAGACCGCATTCCTGCGGTCTTTCTTAGGTCGAAGCTATGAATGGATTTTTTTCATATGTAGGATCACCGCTTGGGCACATTGCCCGGTAAAGAAGCCGGTGATCAATCCGGATAAAAGCAACACCGGAGCATAGAGCAGAATGGAGGCGGTGCCCATCACGAAGACCGCAGCCGCAAGCTGCCCAATGTTGTGAGCAATGGCTCCGAACATGCTTAGAAGAAAAATTTGTTTTTCGGAAAACAGTGGCTTCATCAGGGCCATTACAAGGAGGCAAAGAAGGCCACCGGAGAGCGAATACAGCATCATCATCAGGTTTCCGACCACAAAGTTCCCCAAAACAACCCGAAGAATTAGCACTGTGGCTGCCGCACGGCGCGAGAGCAGCCAAAGGGCGAATAAGGTTACCACGTTGGCAAGGCCTAGCTTCACGCCTGGAATTGCCACAGGAACCGGAATCTGTGCTTCC
This sequence comes from [Clostridium] viride DSM 6836, assembly GCA_000620945.1. Lineage (GTDB taxonomy): Bacteria > Bacillota > Clostridia > Oscillospirales > Oscillospiraceae > Evtepia > Evtepia viridis. The sequence continues at coordinate 143,261 of JHZO01000006.1, forward strand.
ACCACAAAAAGGATGAGCCCCACGGCGGTTAGCAGGGACATCAGGGTAAGATCACGCGTTTTCATGAAGTCACCCCGTCAAGACCAGAATCACTTTCATAGATCACCTTCACCTCAAGCCGGTTGGGTAGACAGACGATGGGGTCGGCGGTTTGTTTTGTGGGGCCGTGACGGACACAGACCTGGTCAGGGCAACTGGCTTCCGTGAAGGACACCTGTCCATCTTGAATCCGAACCACATTGTATCCTCCGTGATCGGAAACGATTCTTCGTTCCACGTCTTTGTTGAGTGGGAGCGTCTCCAAAAGAACCCCGTTCTGATAGAGTTCCACCCGATCCCCTTGAGTTTGGCTCATGGATAGAAAGAGCATCGCCGCTAGCGATAGGAGGGCAATGCCGCCAAGGGCAAGTATCCAAATTCGATTTTGTTTCACGCCGAATGTTCCCTTTCCTTCTCATCAAGTCATATGGGCCTTATTATAGCCCACTTTTCCGCTGTGTGCAAACTTTCTTTCCGTTTTTTAAAGGATTTTGCGCCTTTTGTGGGCTTAGAATTGACATTTTGAAAAGCATAGCATATAATAAACGGAGTATGTCTATACTAACTTTTTAGAAAAGAGAGGTGGAAGGTGATGGACGCAGGTGGTAGTAACGGCACAATCGTAGGCCGAAGTTGGCGGTGGTCGATAGGCGCCTGGGTGTCTGTCGCAGTCCGCTCTTGACAAACGCGCGCTAGGTCGCGCAATACATCGGCCGCGTCGTGTCTTACTTCCTGCTAAACGGCAGAGGACCTTTATCCCCTGCCCACAAAAAAGCTGGGAGGAGATACCTATGGCAGAGCGTGTTGTTACGCTTGAGAGTACCCTCTCCACCCTCTTAGAGGAGAGGAAGTATTCCAGTCTTCGAGACATTCTGATTACCATGAATGCCTCAGACATTGCTGCAATCTTTGATGAGATTGAGCATGAGAAATTGCCGCGCCTGTTTCGCTTACTTCCGAAGGAACTGGCCGCGGAAACCTTTGTGGAAATGGACTCGGATGCCCAAGAGCTGCTGATTCGAGGCTTTTCCGACCACGAACTGAAGGAAGTCGTGGATGAATTGTACGTTGACGATGCGGTTGATCTCGTAGAAGAGATGCCCGCCAACGTGGTTAAGCGCATTTTGAAGCAAGCTGACCCCGAAATGCGCAAAATGATCAATGAAATTTTAAAGTACCCCGATGACTGCGCCGGCAGCATCATGACCACGGAGTATGTGTCCCTTCGTCCTCATATGACCGTGGAGGAGGCATTCAAGCGCATCCGCCGCACGGGCATTGATAAGGAAACGATTTACACCTGCTACGTTACAGAAGAGGATCGTCGCTTAATCGGCATCCTCTCCATTCGCACCTTGCTTCTGGCCGAGGAGGACGACGTTCTCTCCGAGATTATGGAAAGCAACGTGATTGCCGTCTCCACCATGGAAGATCAGGAAACCGTGGTGCAGATGTTTGCCAAGTACAGCTTCATGGCGCTTCCCGTGGTGGACACGGAAGGACGACTGGTGGGCATTGTTACCATCGACGACGCGATGGAAGTCATGCAGGAAGAGGCCACGGAAGACTTCGAAAAGATGGCAGGTATGACCCCCACCGATAAGCCCTACCTTCGCACCGGTGTGGTTGAAACCTTTAAGGCCCGCGCCCCTTGGCTCCTGATCCTGATGCTTTCGGCAACCTTTACGGGTCTGATTATTACCGGGTTTGAGGATTCCCTGGCCGCCTTCGTGGTCTTAACGGCCTTTATTCCTATGCTGACCGGTACGGGTGGTAACAGCGGGACCCAATCGTCCACTGCGGTCATTCGTAGTCTTTCGCTGGGAGAAGTCCATTTATCGGACTGGCTGCAAGTGGTTTGGAAGGAAATGCGGGTCGCCATTCTCTGTGGTGCCACCTTGGCCACGTGCAATTTTGTCAAGCTGATGATTGTGGATGCGTGGATCATGCAAAACGGGGCCATTACGCCCCTGGTTGCCTTCGTCATTTGCCTGACGCTGATGTTCACCGTGGTTTGTGCCAAAACGGTGGGTTGCATGCTTCCCATGTTGGCAAGCCGCATTGGCTTTGACCCTGCGGTGATGGCAACGCCCTTTATCTCCACCATCGTGGATACCGTATCGCTGCTCATTTATTTTCAGATTGCACGCCTGATCTTGCATATTTAGACGAGACGACCTTGGCCATCCGGCGAAGGTCGTTTTTCCTTCCTAGAACGGGCTTCTTCTTGCAAATATTGGCGTTTGCGCTATAATAAAAGAACTGCCTTTTTCGAAGGGAAAGGAGAAGGATACGATGGAAACCATCTTAATTACGGGTGGTATGGGCTTTATTGGCTCCCACACCTGTGTAGAGCTGATGGAGGCCGGCTATTCGCCGATAATTGTGGACGATTTGTCCAACAGCAGTATAAAGGTATTAGATGGCATTGAGGCCATCACCAAGAAGCGTGTGCCCTTTTATCAGCTTGACGTGGCAGATTTTGAGGCGCTTGCCCAGGTATTTGCCCAACATACTATTGACGCCGTGATTCATTTTGCAGGCTTTAAGGCCGTGGGTGAGAGCAAGGAAAAGCCTCTGCACTATTACTGCAATAACTTAAACAGTACCATGAGCCTTCTTAAGTGCATGGATCGCTTTGGCGTTGGGCGCTTGGTGTTCAGCTCCTCTGCCACGGTGTATGATTCCATGCACCATGTGTTACTGACAGAGGAAACCGAGCGTTGGTGCACCAATCCCTACGGTTGGACCAAGTTCATGTCGGAGCAAATCATCTCTGACCATGTGGCAACTCGGCCGGATGCCTCGGCGGTGCTTTTGCGGTATTTTAATCCGGTTGGGGCTCATGAGAGTGGATTGATCGGAGAAGCGCCCAATGGGGTTCCCCAGAACCTGATGCCCTTTGTGACGCAGGTGGCGGTGGGGATGCGTGATAAGCTATCTGTCTTTGGCGGGGATTATGATACACCCGACGGAAGCGGAGTGCGAGACTACATTCACGTGACGGATCTGGCGCGAGGACATGTTGCCGCGCTGGCGTATGCTAAGGAGCATCCAGGCTGTCAGGCGGTGAACCTTGGCACCGGAAGGGGTGTGAGCGTACTCGAATTGGTGACTACCTTCGAGCGGGTCAATGGAGTCGCCATTCCCTATGAAATCACGGCAAGAAGACCGGGCGATGCCCCTATGTATTACGCGGAGACAAGGCGGGCAGAGGAACTTCTGCACTGGCGTGCGGAACGCTCCTTAGAGGATATGTGCCGGTCGGCCTATCATTGGCAAAGAAAAAGCATGGGTCTTTGGGAAGACCCCAACGAAAGGACGAGATAGCATGGATGATTCGGTCTGGCTTGAACTTATATTGAATGTGAAAACCCAGGACCTAGACGACCTTTCCGGTCGCCTGATTCAAAACGGGGTGCCTGGTCTGGTGGTGGAGGATGAATCCGAGTTTCACACCTTCCTAGAAGAGAACCGCCAGTATTGGGACTATGTGGATGACGAGCTTTTAGAGAACATGAAGGGCGTGTCCCGCATCAAGTTATATGTCACCGACGATGCAGACGGGGAAGCCCAGCTGGCACGGTATTTGAAGGGGATTGACCTTCCCTATGAACGCCATGTTCTCAAGGAAAATGATTGGGCCCACAGTTGGCAGAAATACTATCACCCCATACCCATTGGAACGCGGCTCTATATCGTGCCGGAATGGGAGCGCGAGGAAGCAATTCCCGATGGGCGCGTAGCCCTTTATTTAAACCCGGGCCTGACCTTTGGAACCGGGTCTCACGCCTCCACTCAGCTCTGCTTAGAGGGAGTGGAGCAGTACGCCAAGGAAGGCGGGGAGGTGCTAGACCTCGGCTGCGGAAGTGGCATCCTATCCATTGCCTCCCTGGTCTTGGGCTCGGCCTATGCGGTTGCCGTGGACATCGACCCCAAAGCCGTGGGGGTGGCGTATGAAAATGCCGCGCTTTCCGGCATCGGACGGGATCGTTACCTGGTGCGTGCCGGGGATGTTCTCTCCGACCAGACCCTCTTTGCCGAACTGGCCCAACGGCGCTATCAGTTGGTGTTGGCAAACATCGTGGCTGATGTTATTTTACCCCTCTGCGCCCCTGTGAAGGGTCTTCTGGAAGAGGGGGGTATTTTCATTTGCTCCGGCATCATCGATACCCGCAGCCATGAAATCGAAACGGCACTTGGGAACCATGGGTATGAAATCATAGAAAAAAAAGAAAAAAACGGTTGGGTATCTTTTGTCTCTCGGCTGCGTAGGGAATAAGCACCTAGAAACAGCATAGAAGTTGACTTTGGGGACAAACTACGAACCATCAAGGCAAATTGTGACATTATCACCGACGCAACCTAAGATTCATGGTACGATAGGCTCACAAAAGTAAGAACGCTCTAGGAACAATACAGGAGGTAATGATAATGGCAACGATTATTACAAAACATAATTTTCAAAGCGAAGTACTCGAGGCAAAAGGCCCGGTTCTGTTAGACTTTTTTGCAAACTGGTGTGCTCCCTGCAGAATGCTCACTCCCATTATTGAGGAAATCGCACAGGAACAGCCCGATGTGAAGGTTTGCAAGATTAACGTGGACGAAGAAGCGGAGTTAGCCGCTGGTTTTCAGGTCATGAGCATCCCCATGCTCGTGGTGATGAAGGACGGAAAGGCCGTGCAGAAGTCCGTCGGTGTCCAGCCCAAGGAACAGATCGTTCAAATGCTGAAAGCATAAGGCTATTGCGAAGGGAAAGAGGTAGTTGCTAAGGCAGCTACCTCTTTTTTTAGGAATGCATAAGACAAGAGCGCGAATCCTATTTTAAAATTCTCAAATTTTACTTATGTTTTAGGGCTTATTGTCGATATTAATAATAGATACTAATAGCGGATGATGATACTAGTAAATGCAAAACAAAGAAGGGTATTGCAGAATATGAAGAAGATAACAGTAAAAAAGAAACTGATTTTACTCATTACTTCGTTGCTGCTGGCCAGCAGCATTGCACTGGCAATTACCATTTCGTTCCTTTGGATCCTGAGTAGTGGGATACATACCATGCAAAATGAAACCATCCCATTAATCATTGCATCGGATGATGTGCGGCGACAGATGGTGATCCGGGAAAAGAATCTATGGGAACTGACCTTGGTAAAGGATACTACCTTAAGCAAACAATTGATTGCGGATAATCAGCAGCGGAGGGAAGACGTGGATCAGAAGGTCGCTTTGTTGGCCAAGTTCATCGCCCCATCTGATCTAGAGGCCTTGCAGAGTGGCTTGACCACCCTGTATGATTTGGAAGCGAGCATTGAAAGCCAGGAGGCCGCTGGAAATTGGGAGGCTGCGGAGCAAACCCTCATTAAGCAGTACGCGCCCCTTTGTAAAACCGTGCGGGATACCTTGCAGGATAAGGTGAGTGTCATCCAAGAAGGAATGCTGGCGGATGCAGAGGCCAATAGCAAGCTGAGTAAAACGGCCATGATTACCGTCTCCACGCTGATGGTGGTTCTCATTGTGGTCACACTCGTTGCAGAAGTTCGGGTGATCCGTTCGATCATCCGGCCCCTCACCGAAATTGAGGGAGCCGCCAAGCTCTTATCTGAAGGAAACCTATCCGCAGAGATTGCCTATCGTTCTGAGGATGAGCTGGGCAACTTGGCGGAGAGTATGCGCGAGTCCATCGGAACGCTCGGAAGCTACGTCCGGGAAATTGATCGGGTCATGCAAGAAATGGCCTCCGGAAACTTTGATATCACCATGAAACAGCATTTCGTTGGCGACTTCAAAAACATCGAGGCTTCGATGGATCAGTTCATATATGAAATCTCCAAAACCCTGTCCCAGATCAACGAGTCCTCGGTTCATGTTGCATCGGGTTCCGATCTGATTGCAAGTGGCTCACAGGCACTGTCGCAAGGCGCCACGGAGCAGGCCTCCTCCATTGAGGAGCTTTCTGCCACCATCATGGAAATTTCCGATCGCATCACCTTAAACGCGGAAAATGCCGTCAATGCAAAGAATGAGCTGGTCAAGTCCGAGTCGGATGTGATGGAAAGCAACCAGTTGATGCAGTCCATGATTGTGGCCATGAATGAAATCAGTGGAAAATCCCAGGAGATCAATAAGATTATTAAGACCATCGATGACATCGCCTTCCAGACCAACATTCTCGCGCTGAACGCCGCCGTGGAAGCCGCCCGTGCTGGAGTAGCCGGAAAGGGATTCGCAGTAGTGGCCGACGAGGTTCGAAACTTGGCTGAAAAATCCGCCGTGGCCGCGAAGAATACTGCATATTTGATTGAAGAAACCGTATCCGCCGTGGAGCGTGGCTCCACAATGGCTGGAAACGTGGCCAAGTCCATGACCTCCGTGGTGGATCGCGCCAAACTACTCACCAAGATCATGGAGGACATTTCTTCGGAATCCATGCAGCAGGCAAACTCCGCCTCGCAAATTACCTTTGGGGTGGAGCAGATCTCCAGCGTCGTACAAACCAACACCGCAACCGCGGAGGAGAGTGCTGCAGCCTCGGAGGAACTTAGCGTCCAGGCAAAAATGCTGAAAGACTTGGTCTCCAACTTCCAGTTTGATCCCAACTTTACGAAGCACACCCTTGTGGAGGAGAAGCGTACCAGTGCACCCAAGACGAGCAATAAGCCCTCGTCGGGAGTAGCCTCCTCGGTCACCTTTAAGTGGACCCCGCAACTGAGTGTAGGTGTCCCCATGATTGACTCGCAACACCAAACTTTGTTCCAGAAGGCAAACGACCTGATGGATGCCTGTAATCGTGCCGAAGGCTACCGTGAGGTTGCCAAGCTCTTTGGGTACTTAGAAAACTACGTGGTGGAACATTTCCGCGAGGAAGAAGAGTACATGCAAGAGATTCAGTACCCCGGGTATGCCGGCCAAAAGGCAGCACATACGGCCTTTATTCAGCAGTTGGCACAGGTTCGGATGGAATATGACGCATCCCCCACCAAGAACATCGCCATATTAACGAATGCACTGCAGATAGTGTCGGATTGGCTGATTCGTCATGTGTCCGTAGAAGATCGTAAGATCGGACAATTTGCCGCCGGGCGGTAAGAGGTCAGAACCATACATACAACAGGAAGGCTTCTAGGGGAGTTCCCCCAAGAAGCCTTCCTGTTTTTTCTTGTACGAAATTATACAATATTACGCTTTTATATCTTCGTATAAGAGGGAGGTCATCGCAAGGAAACGATGGATGCTACAAACGATCCTATTAGTAGTATATTCTATGCCCTATATTTTTTTAGCCACCGCAATCGATTTTTATCGAGGAAGTATTCTAAGTTATATTCTGGCAATTGCAATCTTAACGGCATGTTGTTATCAGGCTCTAAAAATGAAGGCAATTTAACTTGTGATCATTGGGAATACGGTTAGTTTTTTATGCTCTTACTATTTTATGATACAAAATTATTCAGAGCGATGGGGCGCTTTCTTTAAGCCATTCACGCCACATAGTATTATCATTTTATTAACTGCAATTGCAATAGGGATTCAACTTATGACCATATACCTTTGGCACGTTAAGCAGAAAACTCAGAAAAAGGATTAGAGACAAAATTCGCATATGATTTCTATGGTGCCAAACCACGTATTATGCAGCCCAAAAGAGATGCTTTCCTTCATTCTAGCACAGTAAGGTGCTTTGCACAATCACGCAGTCATGTCATACATAACAAGAAGTGCTGAAGGGGGCCTTCCGAAGATAATTTCGGAAGGCCCCCTTGTCCGTATTTGATTCCCTCTTGTAAGAGACCGTTACCAAAACTCTGCCGTGGTATCGTAGAGGATACTCGATTCCTTAATCTTGAGGAAGGTTCCATACAAATCCAGTTTTCCATAGCCCCAACGGGTATTTGGATACAGAATGCCACTATCCTGTTGGCAACCGCTGATGAGAAGCAAACGGACGATGTCTCCGTCCATGGACTTTGAATTTCCTTGCACGATGCCCCACTCCATCAGGTTTGCCGCCGCGCCTGCGGTGACGGCGGCGGATACGCTGGTGCCGGTCATGGTTCCAAAGCCATTTGGAAAAACGCCGGTGACGTTCACACCAGGGGCAACGAAGTCCGGCGCCATCCGTGGCAAGCGGGTGGGCCCCCAGGAAGAGGAGACGTACAGGGTGTTGTTAAAGCTGTTATAGGCGCCGCAGGTAATGGTGCGAGGGGAGGTGGTGGGGAACACGGTGGTGTATTCAGGAACGGGCTTCATAAACTCCACAAAGGGGCTAACCTGCCCGGTGATGGGGAGCCAAGCGTGGTATTCCCCGGTTAAAATGGAATCACCAAAGAGAGAAATTTCCCAGATTCCTTCCTTGGCATTCTGAAACCCAACGATGATCACGGAATTGACATCCTTGTAATAGCCAATGCTTATGGTCGTTCGATCCAGAGTAAACTCTTCCGTAAACTCTAGGCCGATTTTAAAGGGAACTCGGCTAATGACTTCGCCTGTGGGGGAGGTGATACCGACGGAGATGGTTTCATACGAGGCCGCAAAGATGCTAACCATAAAGGAAGCCTTGGCTTCGCCCACACGGACGCTGATGACATCCGTTGCTCCTGTCTTCGGAATGACCCCTTGGGTATGATGCTTGGCGTTGCTCTCGTTGCCGGCTGCGGCTACGACGGTGCATCCAATTCTCTGTGCAATAACCGATAAGTTTTCCTCCAAGGGAGTGTTGCCATCCCGCCCCGAAAGGTTTGAGCCGAGACCAAGACAAATGACCATAGGAAGCTCTAACTCTTGAGATTTTCGGAGGATATAGCGGATGCCAAGCATCACATCGGATGCCAGGAATAAATTGGGTTCCTCGGGTGGCAGCAAATACTTTTCAATGTAAAACGGATTGCTGCGTTTTAACTTGACCACAACCAATTCAGCGTCCGGAGCGGCCCCCACGTAGTTCTCTAGCTTGCTGCCCGCGGCCACCGAGGCCATAAAGGTACCATGCCCATCCACATCCCGGGTGGGGACGAGGTCAAAGGGGTTTGGGGAACGAAGGGCTTCGTTGATCTGCTCCCTGGTATACTCCGCACCAAAATATAATTCGGAATTGCGTGCTCCGTCTAAGGTTTGATCCCAGATGCTAATGATTTTGGTGGTGCCATCCTTAAATTGAAAAACAGGCTTGGTGTAGTCAATTCCCGTATCCACAAAGCCTATGATCACGCCTTTGCCGGATAAGTTCAGATAGGGATGTTCGATCACGGGGGAAATGCCGGCCGCATCGTTGCTGGCTTGATCTAGGGGGGACATGACCTTGGGATACAGACCAATATAGTCGCTGCCCAAATCTTTAAAGGTGGTTTGCATATACTCTCGGTTGGTATAGACCGGGACGTAACCGGAGATAAACTCAGGGCCGACTTTTAAGTAGGGGTGTGTGCTCACATAACGTTTGAATCCATCGGTATTCAAGGTGAAGAACTCCACGGTGGTGGGTAATTTTACAAAGTCCGCTAAAGACATGGTAGTTTCATCGACACCGTTTGGCAAAACACCGTCCCTCCTCCACTCGCGTTCTGTCACACGCCGCCGACTAGGGCAGGACAGACCTGCGATTATATTCTAGACTCTCGGATGCTCCACATGCTCCCGTATAAATCCAATCTCCCATAGCCCCATCGTATGTTCGGATAAATCACGTCTTCCTCCCTGCGGCATCCACTAATCAGGAGGCGTCGAAGTAGGTCACCATCCATGGAGGGCATGTTACCCTGTACAATGCCCCACTCCATTAAATTGGCCGCTGCCCCGGCAGTGACCGCGGCGGACGTACTGGTACCCGTCATGGTGCCCAGTCCCGTCGGATAAAATCCAGTCACATTCACCCCTGGGGCCACAAAGTCAGGGGCAATGCGGGGAAGTCTGGTTGGGCCCCAGGAGGAGGAGACATAGAGGCTGTTTTCCGTAGAATTGTAGGCGCCCGGGGTGATGGAACGAAGGGACGTGGCGGGGTAGACAATGGTAAATTCCGGGGAAGGCTTTAAAAATTCCACCTCAGGATTCACCTGCCCTGTGATGGGCAACCAAGCATGGTATTCCCCGTTCATAATGGAATCACCGTAGATGGTGATGATCCATTCCCCCTCCTTCGCATTGATAAAGCCCACATTAATCACCGTGTTCAAGGCACGGTTGTACTCGATGATCACGGTGGTTTTCTCAAAAAGAAGATCCTCTCTCGTTTCGGTTTGGGCATAAAAGGGGACTCGGCTGATGATCTCTCCGCTGGGGGAGGTGATGCCCACGGAAAACTTATCGTAGGTCGCACCAAAAATGCTAATCCGAAAGGAGCTAGGAGCCCCCACACGAATGCTAATGTCGTTGGTGGAGCCGGTTCGAAACAGTTTTCCTTGGGTATGATGCTTGGTATTGCTTTCGTTGCCGGCAGCGGTAACCACCGCATAGCCCGGCCGTTGGGAGAGATAGGAAATGTATTCCTCAAAGTAGGTGAAGCCATCGTGGCCGGCATGGTTGGAGCCGATGCCGACGCAAAAGATGACGGGCATGGCATATTCTCTTGCCACATCAAGGATGTACTGCATGCCAAGCATGGCATCCACGTTCTGAAACACGTTGGGGTTATCCGGGGGATAGAGTAAGAGCTGATCGATGAAATACTGAGAGGCCCGCTTTAATTTTACGACCACCAACTCAGCACCCGGAGCAGCACCGATGTAATCGCTGGTTTGCCGCCCGGCTGCCACAGAGGCCAAAAAGGTCCCATGTCCTTCCGTATCCCTGGTGGGAACCAGGTCAAATGGGGTGTCGGAGGCCAGCGCCGCGTTGATTTGCTCCCTAGTAAACTCCGCACCATAGTATAGGTTTTGTCTCCTGGGCCCATCCAAAGTTTGATCCCAAATGCTGATAATTTTAGAGGTGCCATCCTCGTATCGAAACACCTCTTTGGTATAGTCAATTCCGGTATCGATCAAGCCGATGATGACGCCCTTCCCCGAAATGTTTAGGTTTGGGTGAGTAATGACCCTGGTTATCCCGGCTTCATTATTGGCCGATTCATCGAGGGGGGAGAGCAGTGCGGGAGAGAGCAAGTAGCTGTTACCCAGCTCTTCCAAAAGTATGGGAATGCGCTCAATATTAATATAAATGGGAACGTAGCCCGTTCCGAGCTGGGTTCCGATTTTGATATAGGGGTGTTCCGTGACAAAACGCTCAAATTGTTTACTGATAATGGTATCAAAGGCCACGGTCGTTGGAAGCTTCACGAATTCTTCCAAGGACATTGCAATTTCCTCTGCTTCGCTTGCCAATCGTCTCCCTCCTTAAATCACCCATGAGTCTGGGAAAAAGCCAATCCCCCTCATTCCTACAAGGTATTCTAGAAACGAGCTCCTCATACCTAAAACTTGTTTGTCTGGAAAGAAATGAGGCTCCAAGGGAACCCCTTGGAGCCTTTCCTGTGACGGGCGAGCTAGCACGTCCTGTCGGATCCTATGCGAGAGGGATGAAAAAAACAGGGTCTGTCCTTTCTGGACAGACCCTGTTTGCCAATGAACGCTTAGTTTCTGAGCTTAAACTGACCCACCAGATGTTGCAGCACCTCAGCCTGGGCGTTGAGTTCCTCGCTGGCCGCAGCGCTCTCTTCCGCGGTGGCGCTATTGGTTTGCACTACGGAGGCAATCTGCTCAATACCGACGCTAATCTGCGTTGCAGCAGACGCTTGCTGTTCCGAAGCCATGGTGATCTTCTCGATTAAAGTGACCGCCTGTCGGGTGATTTTTTCACTTTCATCCAGGTAAGATGCCGTGTTATCGGCAATCTTTGATCCGGTGGCAACGGCGTGCAAGGTTTCTTCAATGAGGGCCGTGGTATTCTTTGCAGCATCGGCCGACTTGCTGGCCAAGTTTCGAACCTCGTCGGCCACCACAGCAAAACCCTTGCCTGCGGCGCCTGCACGGGCGGCTTCGACCGCAGCATTGAGGGCAAGAATGTTGGTTTGGAAGGCGATATCCTCAATAGTCTTAATGATCTTCGAGATTTCGGAGGATTTTGCATTGATCTGGTTCATGGCTTCCACCATGTGCTTCATCTCTTCGTTGCTCTTAGCAATCTCGTGACCTGCCAGCTCGGCGCTTTCATTGGCCAGTTTGGCGTTTTCCGCATTCTGAAGGATTTGCTGGGTTACCTCCGCAATGGATGCAGAGAGCTCCTGAATCGAACTGGCCTGTTCGGTTGCACCCTGAGAAAGGGATTGTGCCCCACAAGAAACCTGTTCCGCTCCGGAACTCACCTGCTCCGAGGAAACCGAGATCTCTTTCATGGTCTTATTTAGGTTAATGATAATGTTGTCAATGGAATTGGCAATGGCCACGAAGGCACCCTTAAACTCGGAAGAGGTATTAATGTTAAAGTTTCCTTCCGCAATTTCACGGCAGCCTCTGGCGATTTCATTAATATAGGTATTCAAACGTTCCATGGTTTTATTAAAGGCAGCGGCCAGAGCGCCCAGTTCATCATCGCCTTTATGAGAGATGGCAATGTCAATCTCTCCTTCTGCAAGCCGTTCCGCAGCCTTATTGATTTCTGCAATTGGGTTCGTGATGGAGTTTGCAAACTTAATGTTAAAGATAATGGAAAACAGGATGGCAGCTACCGTCAGGAGGATGGAAAGAATGATGGTGGTGAACGTTTGTTGGAGGTACTCGTTGGCCTGAACCGTAACGCCAATGCTCCAATTGTTGATGTTCACCGGAGTGACGGCGGCAAATTTTTGAACGCCTCCGTACTTATAGCCTCCAAACACGGTTTCTCCATTGTGGGCTTTCTTCTCCAGCTCTGCAACGGCGACGAGGGAAGCATCCTGCGCCGCGGATTTAACGGAGTTATCCTTGGTATAGACGAGCTCACGCTTCTTGTGTGCAATAACATCAAATTGGGCATTGATGATATAGGCAGAGCCAGTATCACCCACCTTGATGCTGTCCGTAATTTGCGATAAGAACTCACCATCCAGAATGGAGTACACCACGCCAATGACGGTGGAGCCGTGCTTTCCGTTTTCCCACAAGGGGGCGGAAATCACAAACTGAGAGGATTTTCCGTCTTCACTGACCACCGGATCGGAGATATAGGACTGGCCCTGCATGGAAGCGGCAAAGAAATTGCTGTCCTTAATCGAATTTCCACTCAGATCAGTGCCGTCGGCATAGGCCAGCGAAATGTATTTAATAATGGGATACATGACCTGCTTTTCGGCCATAATGGCCTTCTTGTCTTCCGCCGAAACGCTTGGGCTCGACAGTCTTGCCATGGTGCCGACGTCGGCCATGATGGTCTTTGAGGTACCAAGTCTGGTTTCCACTTGAAAGGCGGCCAACTGCGCGGTTTGGCGCATGGTCTTATCCAGTGTTGCGATGGTATTCTTATAGCTCATTACAATGAGAAAGGTGGTAAGCAGTAGTAGCGAGATTGCGGTGAGTAGGATAGAGCGGAATAGCATTTTATGTTTCAGCTTTTTCATTACGATAACCCCTTTAATCATACATCTATTTGACCAAACCCTTGTTCAAATAGCTCCAGTCAACATGGAAGAATCCTCACCATGCATACGGCTTTTCCATTTTGCGCTTCGATTCCAAGAAGTGGAATCCCAATTTCCGTGGGAAGGTGGGGCAGATGCCCGTCTTTCTACCTATGCCATACACTCTCTCAGCTCCCCCATTCAGTTACATTAAACAAAATTCGACACACGTGCATCCAATTATACTAACCATTACTAGGTAGTGTCAACAAATTTTTCCAATATTGTTTCAAATTTCTTTGAATAATCATTCACTGCAACTATTTGGGAATTACTGACAGTGCCATGGACGGGAAATCGCAAGAAGATACGCTTTGCACATAAAAAAGACCCTCCCATAGAGATGGTTTCTTGTAACCATGCTCCACGGGAGGGGGGTGTGGGTAGAGGAAAAAAGGAGTACTTATAAACTGGAGGAAGCAGAAACGGAAACGATGCGTTCAAAGCCTTTGTATCGCGTTCCCTGGAAGGTCAGTTTTCCTCGGTCGCCTTCCAATAGCATCCCATACTCTGCCCCAGACATGGGCAGCTCCATTCGGTCGCCACTTTCCACCTCGAAGGTGACAAAATAGGAAGTGCTGGATGTGGTATGGGGCATGGTCATGGGATCGGCAGAGTGATGGGTACGCTGGTGGAAGGAAGCTCGCTTGGCAACAATCGTGGCGTCTACGGTCAAAATAGGGGAGTGATTATTTCGATTCCAAGCGAGCCCATTCCGAATGAGTCCAATAAAAAAGAGACCAAAGACGACCACAAAGCCGATGATCACTATGATGGGAATGAGGGAAAACAGAAGATGTTCAAAACCGAACCAACCATACTGCGCCATTCGTTTCGCCTCCAGTGTAAACTTGCTTCTGGGTTTGATGCTGTGGAAGGATCTACGAGACCTGCTTGCAGCTGTTTGCATGGGAGATGCTAAGTTATGGGCACTAAGATCGGATCAACATAGGGGAGGCCAGCTTCAAGAGGAGCTTGAAGCTGGCCTATGCGTCGATGCTCTCCAACATCTAGGCAAACGTTTGCTCTTAATCTTCGAAGTTTTGCAGAGCCTTGGGCACCTCGGGCTCATAAAAACGACCTACACAAGGTGCGGCGGCAAAAAAGAGTGCGAAAGCGGCCAAAAAGCTGGTACTTGCACGGAGTGCATGCTTGGCTAACACGGAAAGCGAAGTCTTCTGTTTCATTAGTATCGTCCTCCCAGATTTTTGTAGGAATCTATGTGTCATGTCACAATAGATTCTAGATCAAATATACCGCTTTTTTTCCAAATAGCAAGACAACATGCGCGAACGGCCCGTTTTTATGCGTGAACAAACGGTCGACCTCTGTAAACCAAAGGAATTTTGTGTTAAAATATAGAAAACACGATCAAGGAGAATACGATGGTTTCTTATCTGTGGGAAGTTTTTGTCTGCTTTTTGGAGGCGGTCTTCTATGGCTACCTTTTTTATAAACGAATTGGTTTAGGTCGAAACCGTGAAAAACGAGTATTGATTTCCATTCTTGTGATGACTGCGTTGCCAAGTTTTCTCACTATTTTTAACGTAGCCCTTTTTCTAAAAATGACTCTGATGTTAGTGGTTTACATCTTGGTAGTACTGTGGACCTTTGATAGTCGGGGTAAGGTAAAGCGATTTAAAGCCTTGTTCTGGGCAGCCACGCCTCTGGCAATTGTCACAGTGGCAGATTATGTTACCTACTCAATTACTTTAGCTATTACCGATCAACCATTAGAGGAGCTGCTTAGCTATAGCAGTGCTCCTATGCAATTTACATTGATATATATATTGTTGGTTGGACTGATCGTTTGGTTGCTGACGCATTTGGGGGAACGAGATCCAGAAGTGCCTTTGCCCATTGGTATCATACTCTTTGTCTTTGTCTGCATCGGCATCTTTGCCGTCGAATCCATGATCGACATTGCGCTGGTGTTACAGTTGAGCGAGTCAACGAAAAGGCATGCTCAGATCCTAATGCTGCTGGGCTACTGCATTCTCTTTTTGCTGTTTGCCTTGCTCATCGCGTTCGAGTACTTGGGAATTGTGCTTCGTCGTAATCGGGAGTTGGTGCAACAACGGCAACTGGCTGAAATTGAAGAGCAGCAGTATCAATTTATGGTGTCCACCGCAGAATCCTTGGCCGAATGGAAGCACGATTACAAGGGACAACTGCGGCTCATGTCAGCCCTCATTGCAGAGGAAAACTATGCGGAGCTTAAGCAATACATTGCTGGCGTGGATGCTGGAGTCAGTGAGTCGGCCAGCTTGGTGTTCACGGGAAACCGAACCGTAGATGCTGCCGTTTCCCTGCGCATTATGGACGCCAGGCGGCATCAAATTAGCTTTGAGACAAAGATCTATCTTCCGGATACACTGCCGATCCATAAGGTTGCGTTTAGCTCCCTCATTGGAAACATTTTGGATAATGCCATTGAAGCTTGTGTCAAGCTCGACACAGAGGAGAAAAAAATCTACTTTGAGATGAAACCTTGGAAGAAGATGCTGTACATATTTTGCTCCAATGCTTCCGACGGGAACTATGTTAAGGGGGAGCAGGACGTGTTGCTAAGTACCAAAAAGACACCTGGACATGGAATTGGGCTCCGTCGCATTCGACAGATCGTCGAGGAGGCAGGTGGGACTTGTCAATTTTCACCGGAGACCAATCAGTTTTCGGTGCATGCTATGATACCGTTAAAGGAGACTGTATCTTGAAAATTGCAATTGTAGAAAACGAATTGGCCCACTGCGACTATTTGCAGCACCTTTTGCTGCTATGGTCAGAGGAACATCGTACGATTATGGATGTTGGGGTGTTTGAGAGTGCCGAGAGCTTTTTGGCTTCCTGCGTGGACTCCTATGACCTGGTATTCTTGGATATCCAGATGGATGGGATCGATGGGGTTACGGCTGCCCATCAGCTGCGCGATCGGGGATTTCGTGGCGAATTGGTCTTTCTTACGGCGTTTTCAGAATACGTGTTTCAAGGGTATGACGTTCGAGCCTTTAACTATCTCCTCAAACCACCAAGCTTGGCGCAGATTACAACCTGCTTAGACTACGTTGCCGGGAAGCTGCATGAAGAACGGTATACCTTTCGATACCGTGGGTCGGTACTTCAAGTGCCCTATTCCAAAATCTTGTACTTCTCCAGTGCCAATCACTATACGCAAATTGTGACCACGGATGAGGTCTTCAAACAAATGGAGCCCATGCGCAACATTCATACCTATCTACCCAGCCAATTCCTGTTTTGCCACCGGACGGTCATCATTAATATAGATCATGTGCTTATGCTTCGAGGCCGTGATTTACTTCTTTCCAATGAAGAGACCATTCCAGTGGGACAAAAATACCTGCCAGACATCCGTTCTGCCCTGCTGTCCTACGCTGAAAGTATGAGGTGAAGCCATGATTAAGACAATGTCGAACCGCATTTCACGCTTTTTAGTCGGGCGTGGAGCGGATGTGGACGAAGAAGTGCTCTCTTATGGAGCGGAATGCTTCCTCAATGAGCTACTTTCCAATGCCTTGCTCATTCTCATTGGATTGTTGACCCATCATGTGTGGGAACTCTTGCTTTGGTCGGTCAGCTTTTGCTTGCTTCGAGTGAACTTAGGGGGGCTTCACGCCTCTTCTCACGGATGGTGTGTGGGTCTTGGCACCTTGATTGGTGCCTCCAGCATCCTCATTAGTCCATGGTTGCTTCGCTATGCAGAAGTTTCCGCTCTTCTCACCATCCTGGCCCTGGTCATCGCCATCGTCATCGCTCCAGTTCGGCACAAGAACAAACAACATGTCCAGACCAAGCGGAAGGAACTCAAACGGAAGGTGGCGGTAATTGGCGCGCTGGAGGTACTTTCGGTGGGGCTTGTTTATGCGGTGCATCCCATCGCTTCGTCCTATATCGCGTCAGGACTGATTATGGCAACCCTCCTGGCCTTGGCTGGGGTCATCTGGAATCCTCGGTGAGTTAGAGTGCGTTTGAAACTTTGCTCAATTGAAAAAGTAACTTCCAGTTTGGAGGACTGAATTCCACTCTTTCGATCACTTTTGTTGGGGGAGTGGAATTTTATTTGTAAACAGGTATTCAAATCACGACCAAAGTGCTATAATTAAGCCGCAAATCGGAGATGTCGGGCAAAAAAGTGTATAACAACTAAAGGTGAAGATTTCCTCTCTTTTTTCGGACAGGTAATTTCCACCCCGGAATGAGAATATGTAGCATAGAATGATGTGTGAGTGATTTTGGGCTACTTCTTCAAAAGTTTGGGCGTCAGAATAATGCTGTTTGGCTCGATATGATGAGCATCGAGCTTTGCTAAGACATCATCTCCATAGAGAAAGCTGAACGACTGGGATGCCGACCGGTTGTTCAGCTTTTTTCGTCCATACGAGTTTATGTGGTTTATCATCAGGCTGATGTCCTCCTGCCCAAAGTGATTCATTGAGTTCCCCTTGGGGATTACCTTGCGGATAAATTCGTGAGCAACTTCAATGCCACCCTTTTGATAGGGCGCATTTGCATCACAATAGAAAATTTGGGTGCGACGATTTCCTTCTCCATCAAATTCGAGCGCATTTGGATTCGAAAATTCACTTCCGCGGTCCGTCAGAATAACAGGAAATAAGGAGCGAAAGGTTTTTGATCCAAGCTTAATATAGAGGTCATCAAAGATGTCAGTGACCGAACGCGCAGTGTTCGCCTCACGCAGGAGGGCCAAGAGAACCCCTGAGTTTCGAAAGTAGATGGTTAGCAATACTTTTCCACCTTGTTCGCCGATGATCAGCAGCGGCTTTGTTAAAAAGCGACTTTAAGAATTTAACGATTCGATTTGAATTTGGCGGACTGAATTCCACTCGTCTTATTTGGAAGAGTAATTTCTACCTTTGTTAGTAAGGGGGTGGAGTTTAACTTTTCAATTGAGGCGTTTGAAACTTTCCAAGAATAAATGAAATTTCCTATTACATGATTTCAAAAACTGTGATATACTAGAATTGCTCAACGTGTAGTTTGCTTAAACGGAACGTAAGTCCGGTTGCGGCAGACTATACGTTTTTTTCTCATTCCAATCCCAACCGGACCGTTGCATCGTCGATTGCCAACGATGTAGAGGAGGATATTCTCACGCATGGTAGGCCAGAGGAATGTGGAATCCGAGTCAATTTAGTTCCAAACAGTATGGATGAAAGCGAAAGGTGAAGCATGTATCGTGTTGGAGACTTGTTATTTTACGGAAATGTCGGCGTTTGTCAAGTAATTGACATTACCCCCTGTGGCCCGGAGGGAATCGAGAAGGAATTTCTCTATTATGTTTTGAATCCGAAGAATCAAAGTTGCACCATATTCGTTCCCACGCATACGTCAACCTATATGCGTTCCATCTTAACCAAGGACGAAGCCAATGATCTCATCGACACCATTCCTACGGTGGAGATCGAAAAAGCTCCATCCCATTCCCTGAATCGGATGGAAGTGAACTACAAGGAATCCATTGAAACCCACGATTGCGCTGTTCTTCTCAAACTGTGCATGACCATCTATGCCAAGAAAGAGGAGATGCAGCAAAATAAGCGTAAGTTGGGCGCAGTGGATGAAAAGTATATGCGGCGTGCTGAAGATCTTTTGTATGGCGAGTTGTCCGCTGCCTTAGAGATTGAGAAGGATGCAATTCCCCAATATATTCAAGACCGCATTCAGGGCCAAGTAAGGCTTTGACGATACAAACCAGAACGAGGCTTTCCAATTTGGTGCCTTCGCTCTGGTTTTCTTTTTTCCTCGTTAACGGTTACTCTTGCCCGTCAAGCAATAAACTTCCGATGACGAACAGCAGTCCAACGACACTAAATATTCGAGTCGCCTGTATGCTGGTCGTGATAAACGTAATGGAAAAAAGGAGCAAACTAATGCCGGCTAGGGCTAACTTGTCGTTCATAAGCGTGCCTCCTGCAGGGTGTTTCTTACGTTAGAAGATACGCTTACCATATCATGATAGCGGAAGATGTTAATGCAAGAAGCGTGAAACGACGGTTTTACTGCGCAAATGAGTAAAACCAGCGTCAGTTACAACTGAAGCTGGTCTTACTTCAAAGCAAATTTTCATAGTACAAGGCTTTACCACAAAACGGGATCCCCGGAAAGGGGATCCCGTTTTCGTTTTCCTGCTTATAACCCCAGTGCGTTCCTCTTGGATACAATGTGAGCTTCGATGGCACAGGCGACTTGGATGGGGTCATCCCCAAGGGCAACCTTACCACCCGTGAGGGATTCCACATCCTCTGTGAGGAGCTTAACCAGCGCAGGGGCGCCGGTGATAAAGGGGGTGGGGGATAGGTGGGTATAGGCTCCGTAAGCCACGGCAAAGATGCCGTCAATGGTTGCTTTTTGCTCCATCCATTCCGGGGCGGTCACAGCAATGGGAAGCTGGGGAATATCTACGTCAAGAAAATCAGCCAGTGCGGTGACCAGCATGGAGATTCTGCCGGTATCGGTACAGGTACCGAAGCTAAGGACCGGAGGGATTTTCAGCATTCCACAGACTTCTTGTAAGCCTGGGCCGGCTAGCTGTTGGGCAGGCAGGTCGCAAAGACCCGCCACTTCTAGGGCATGGTTTCCGCAACCGCAGCTGACCACCAGTAGATCCTTCTGAATGAGTTCCTTGACCAGATTGATGGTGTTCCAGTCCTGTGGGCCGTTTCTCAGGGTGGAGCAGCTTGCCAGGGCAACCACGCCCTTCACTTTTCCGGCTTTAATGACGTCAACCAAGGGATCCAGTTTGTTTCCGAGGGCTCCCAGTACGGCTTCTGTGGAAAATCCGGCGATGGCCTTTTGCACCTTTGGGGGAACGGTGGATGGAATCACCCCATGGCGCTTTTTGAAGTTTTCAATGGCTAGGTCAATCAGCCGATCAGCCATGTTGTCCGCCTGCTGCGGATGATAGGGGATGCTTTCCTGCAAACCGGGTACGCCAATAATCGTACTGATGCTCACAAGGCTTGCCTGATACTTCTTGGCATACTCACTGAGCGCCGGTGGGGAACAGTTTTCATCCATAGCAAATACGTCCACGGTTCCCGTTGCCAGTAGTGGCTCGATGGTCAACCAATCGCCCATCAAACCCACGAACACTTCGTCCATGGGAAACCGTTGCAGGAGTTCTTGTCCGGTTTCAATGGAGCCCACAATGCGAAGCCCCTTAGCACCAGCATCCTTTGCTCGCTTTTGAACCGCTTCGGTTTTTGCTTTCTGCATGGTTGCCACACCCACCCAAGGCTGATGGCCGTTAAACACGATATTCACATAATCCGGATCCATGATACCCAAATCGGTATTCACTTCATGGGGGGTCGGGGTTCCGTAGAGAATATCTTGTACCATTTCGAGTCCAATTTGCGCGGTATAAATGGTGGCGAGGCCCAGACGCAGCGCTTTCTTGGCCAGGGACACGTAATCACCATCTACGTTGGTCAGACAGCTTGCAACGCAGTTTTGCTCCTCATGAATTACGCCAGAGGGATAAAGGTTGAGCGATTTCCAAACCGGTTTCCGCTTTTTGGGAGCAAAGGCCTCCACCATGATGCTTTCTTGATCCGGTCCCTTCGCCATTTCAGCTTCCAGCAAGTCGGCCAGTTCAATGGCCATCTGGCTATCGCTTTGCTTTGTATCAATGCCAACCTTGGCACAGAACCATTTCAATTTGGTGGTATCCGTGAGTTTAAACGGGGTGTTACCTCGTGCGGTTTCACGGAGAGTGCGAAAGGCTTCATAGGCATGGTGACTGTATGTGCCTGCACCCATAATGTTATGAAGAAGCAGTTCGCGCATAGCCATGGCATCGGCACCAATGCCACAAACTCCCTTGTCTTGTTCCCCTTTTACATTGATTCGGCAAGGTCCATCGGAGCAAAGCTTGCAGCTTAAGCCCTCTAAACAAAATTTGCAGCGGATTTTTTCCTGTGAGGTATAACGGTCAAATGCATTGGATAAGCCATCCTCTCGAATCACTTGAAGCATCTGTTCGACGGAATCATGATAGCTTACCCTGCCTTCGGGTCGTTCCATTGATGTCTGGCTCAAAATTGAACCCCTCCTCCTTCTATGGTTAACATTCTTACTATTGTTAACCGCATTGGAAGGATTTATTTCACTTTGTTGAAATAAACAGAGGGTATCCCCAAAGTGTTAGCAAGGGAATCTGGGGTTACATCAAGCCTTTTTCGCGAAGCATGAGTTCGGCAACCGCTCGGGGGTCTTGCCCTTCATCTACCATATAGTTGTACTTTGTGATTTCCGCCTCCGTCCACTGATTGGCCAAATTCTCAAGAGCTGCGACCACGCCAGGGTTCTTCTCGGCAAAGCTCAGTTTGACGATGGGGGTCACATAGTAGGGGGGGAAAAAGTTCTTGTTGTCAATGAGGTTCACAAGACCGAACTGTTCAATTTGTCCATCCGTGGAGTAAGAGGCATTCACATCCGTCATTCCATCCGCAAGAGCCTTATAAGTGAAGGCCTGATTCATGGGCTTAATGCTTCGGAAGTTCAGGCCACGATACGTCTCTTCCAAGCCGATGAGTCCATCTTTTCGATCGGCAAATTCGGTATCGCTGCCGAGAATCAATTGATTGGACACGGGGACAAGATCGGATATGGTCTTCAGTCGATATTTTTGGGCCGTATCTGGTCTTACCGACAGGACATAGGTGTTGTTCCAACCCAAAGGCTCCAGTAAGGTGCTGCTATATTCATTTTGAAGGCGATTCTTTACGTAGTCATAGGTTTCATCTTTACTTAAGGTTTTTGACTGATTAAAAATCACACCATACAGTGCTCCGGTATAATCCGTATACACGTCGATATTATCGCGTTGCTGGGCTGTAAAGATAGACCAGGTGCTTGGATACTCAATGACCTCTGTTTTATATCCCTTGGATTCTAGATACAAGGAAAACAACTGCCCTATGATGCGTTGCTCTGCAAACTCTCTGTGACCAATCCGGACCAGGTCGCCCGCGGCTAAGGATGGAATGGAATACCCCGCCATAAACGCGAGTACACAAGCGACCAGGACGATGGAAACTTTTTTTAGAATCTTGTTCATGCGTTCCCCCCATTGCTTTGCGTTGTCGCAAGCGTCGTGTTGATGGTGATTAGAAGAAATTAGAACCGATAACGAAATTGGCTCATGCAGCATGCAAGGGCCACCTAACATCATCATGTCTGCAAAAATTCCGTATAGGCTCATTAGTATGAGATGGGAAATCGGGATATGCAGAAAGACAGGCGGTATTCCCACGTAGACTTGGGAATACCGCCTGTTTGGTTTGTTCTTAGGGTAGCCTACAAAATCTTAGGGGCTCTACCTAGTTCTCTCGGAGCTTAAACTGACGCACCAGGTTTTGAAGCATATCTGCTTGGGCATTGAGTTCCTCACTGGCAGCGGCACTTTCTTCGGCAGTTGCACTATTTGTCTGGACAACCGCTGCAATCTGCTCGATCCCGACACTAATCTGCATCGCAGCAGATGCTTGTTGGTCGGAAGCCTCTGTGATTTTTTCAATTAAACTAACAGCTTGTCTCGTAACTTGTTCACTCTCATCCAAGTAGCTTGCAGTGTTGTCGGCGATTTGAGAGCCATCGCGCACGGCAAGCAAGGTTTCTTCAATGAGCATGGTCGTATTTTGGGCAGCCTCAGCCGATTTACTGGCCAGGTTTCTGACCTCGTCTGCCACCACCGCAAAGCCTTTTCCAGCGGATCCTGCCCTGGCCGCTTCCACCGCTGCATTCAAGGCAAGGATGTTGGTTTGGAATGCAATGTCCTCAATGACCTTAATGATTTTGGAAATTTCAGAGGATTTCGCATTGATTTGGTTCATGGCTTCCACCATGTGTTTCATCTCTTCGTTGCTCTTTACAATTTCCTTGCCAGCCAATTCCGCACGCTGGTTTGCCAGCTTAGCGTTCTCCGCATTCTCACGGATTTGATCGGTTACCTCAGAAATGGACGCGGATAGCTCTTCGATGGAGCTTGCTTGTTCCGTGGCCCCCTGTGATAAGGCTTGCGCGCCACAAGACACTTGATCCGCCCCACTGGACACTTGGGTGGATGCTTGGGTAACCTCCAATAAGGTGTGGTTTAAATTCTTAAGAAGTGCCTGCATGTTGTCTTTTAAGGTTGCAAATTGCCCCACGTAATCTCGTTGAAGATCAAAGGTCAAGTCGCCCGCAGAAATTTTCATCAGAGAATCAGCCATTTCATCAATGTACCCCTGATAATTCACCAGTCGATCAATGGTGAGCTTAAAGGCCCGTGACAACTGCCCCAACTCATCTTCGCTGTCCACGCTTAGTTGTACATTAAAATTCCCATCTGCAATCTCTTGCGCTGCAAAGGTTACCTTTTTAATTGGGTTTGTGATAATGGCACGGACGATAAAAATCAAAGATACAACAATCACAGCTAGGAGTGTGACGAGGATCCCAATTAGCATGGCGGTGATCTGCTTCGTGCTTGCCATAATCTCATTTTCTTCTACGGATACACAAACCGACCAGGGAGTATCGGAATTCCCGATGCGGAAAGGCACCATAGTTTTTCTGACCGATGCTCCCGTGCTTTCCGTTGTACTGTGGTAGGAGTAGGCTTGCCCCTGCTTTACGGCGGCTAGGATTTCTTCCATGTTCCCATGTTTGTCCATGTCTTTAATGTTTGATCCAATCAAGCTAGTGTCTGCATGATACACGCAAGTGCCGGTATTGGATAAGACGTAAGTGTTTGCCGTTTGATAGGCGCCTTTATCAAATTGAATGCTCTGCAAATCTTGCAAGGAAATATCAATTCCCACAACGCCTAAGACCTTATCATTGCTGTCTTTAATGGGAACAGAAATGGTGGTCATCAGAACCGTTTGCCCGTTTATCTCATACTCAAAGGGTTCTAGTAAAGTCTCGGTCCCAGAATCCCTGGCCAATAAGTAAAAGTCTCCCTCTCCTGGGATATCATAATTGAGAACTGGGGTTAATGAAATGGTATCTCCAACCCTGACCCAATAGGGAATGAATCGTCCCGTTCCATCCGAACCGGTTGAATTGACATATTGTGCATCCATTTGATCCAAAGCATTTGGCTCCCAACAGGTCCAAATTCCTAAGTACTTTGGATTATTATACAATACAGTTTTCATCATGCTGCTATATGCATTTCTTCGTTCGGCAGCAGGAAGACTCTCAAAGCCCTGCATGCTTTGCGCAAGGGTGAGTGCATGGTTTAATGTCGCTTCTAACTCTCCTTGAATAATCTCGGCATCGGCTTGAGCCAGTGCTTTTACTTCGGTATTCGCATTCAATTCATTGGTGTTTGCTGCGATTTTGATGATAACTGTAAAACTGACCACTAATAAAAGAAATAGAATGGAGGCAACTTGTAAGATTAGTTTTTTTCCTATCTTCATGTTTTTAAAGTTTTTCATATCATCCCTCTTCTGTATGCAATAAACCTACTTAGTTACTAGCTTAACTTCCTGGTTACCCCTCACTTTCAAAGCGTTTTAACAGTTCTCTCTCTAAACCGTTTATGCATATTTACACTATCGACACGTTAAGGAAGTATAATAATCGATTTCCTTCAGAAAGTCGAATTTTGTCGAATATGTCCTTTATTTAATATGGATGAACAGGTGATCAGGTTATTTTAACATGCAGTTTCTGGTTAAGGGGCAGAAGACAAGAAAAACACCCCCAATCCAGCGTTTGTAATCACTTTTACAAAGGTGCTGAATTGAGGGCATATGTTTAGTATGTACTTGTAAAATGGCATCCCATGTGTTTTAACAAGTTCTTTTCAGAACAGATGGCATGCGGTTATGGCATGCGTCAAAAGCCGTTTATGCCTTAGAAGGATCCTCTTTGAGTTCTAAGATAATGTTCTTATTTGTTTTTGCCTCATAGGTCGTTGCTTTCATCACTTCCGTCAAGTCAAAGCCGATGGTTTCCTTCATGGCTTCATTGACAGCTTTGAGCGCACCTACGGTATAGCCCGCCACTTCCACAGGGCCACCCTCTGAGCCGGAGCCACCAATGATGGTGATATTTCCAATCTTAGAGAGGGGATCGGCAACAGCGCGAGCAATTTCGGGCAGCTTGTCAATGACCATTTGCAGCTTGCCGGCCTCATCCATTTTAGCGAGAGCTTCTGCCTTTTTCTCCAGAGCCTCTGCTTCGGCAATGCCTTTTGCTCGAATGGCATCGGCCTCTGCCTTGCCTCTTGCTTCAATGATGGCGGCTTGGGCTTCACCTTCCAGTCTGAGCTTTTCAGCTTCTGCCGCCGCGTCAAGCTTCTTGGTCTCAGCATCCGCTTCCGCTTTCTTCACCTGTTGGAATTTCTTGGCCGCAGATTCCAGCTCTAAGCGCTGCTTTTCCGCTTCTGCCGGCTTCACAACGGTGGCAAGCAGCTCGGCCTCGGCTCGTTTTGCTTGCTTCTCGGCCAACTCAATGCTCTTTTGCTCGGCAACAATTTGAACCTGTACCTCTGCCTCGGTCACTTCCTTGCGTCTCTGCTCCGCCAACACCTTAGCATCCATTTCGGTATTGTTTAAATCCTTCTGAATGATGTTGGCCTGAATCTTATACGCAGCGTCGGAGGTGGCTTTCTGCGTCTCCTGTTCCTTCAGGTAGGCTAAAACCTTTAGCTGCTTATTCTTCTCAGCTTCCGCAATTTGCGTTTCGGCTTCCAGCTCGGCCTGTTTACCGATTTTGCGCGCTTCTGCAGTTTTGATTTGTTGTTCGCGCATGGCGTCCGCTGTTCGGACCTCTCGCTCTTTTGCGGCTTCTGCTTCCGCAATGGCAGCGGAAGACTTCACCTTTGCAATTTGTTCTTTGCCCAGTGCTTCAATGTAGCCCTCGTCATCGGTAATATCGTTGATGGTAAAGGTTTTGAGCTCAAGACCCATTTCACCCAGTTCCGTTCCTGCGATCGCCTGAACCTTTCCGGCAAAGCTTTCTCGATCCCCGTAAATGTCTTCCACACTCATGGAGGAAACAATTTCGCGCAGTTTGCCCTTACAAATTTCAGAGGCTTGAATGCGGATGGTTTCCACGGTTTTGGACTCATTGTTGTAATTGAATTGCTGAACGGCAGCAAGAATACTTTCTTCGTCGTTTTTGACCTTTAATACGACCACACCTTGGGCATTAATCGGCACACCTAAGGAGGTTTTTGTCTGCTTGATTTCCACTTCAAACATAATGTTTTCTAGGGTAATCACATCCATTCGCTGCACGATTGGGATCACAATGGTACCCCCACCGGTGACCACCTTGGGGGTTCCAAGGCCGACAATCACAGCGGCCTTATCAGAAGGGATCTTCTTCCAGGTGGTGAGGATGACAGTGATCACGAGAATGAGAGCAAACACAATGAGGCCAACGGTAAGTCCCACCGTACTAAATTGAACATCTGACATACATTAAGGCTCCTTACGTTTTAATTGCACATTCTGAATTGTGCTCAGTGGTTTGACGTAGATAATTTTGGCTTCTTCCTGAATATCAACGACCATTACTTCCGTGCCGGTAGGGATTTCGCCGTCCCAGCTTTCTAAGACATCCTTCTTTGCGTAGGCTCGGTAGGATATGCTTGCTCCAGTGCTGTCTTTCAGCGCAATCAGGCCAGGACTATCCTCCGTAATCCGTAAGGTCAGTCTTCCTGTTTGTGCAAACAAATCCCATGGTTTGATTGCCGTTGGGTTGCTCTTTTTGAGAGGGCTTACCACATACTTAAACAACAAACGGTACGCTACCCCAGAAAGGGCGACGAGAGCCACCAGAAATCCGATCGTAGCTATCCCGCTCTTCATAAAAGGGGATAGTACTCTGCCAACCGCACCAAAGACCACCAAGCTGAAGCATAGACACATGATGTTGATGGGTAACGGAAGCGTGTCGCTAACATCCCCATCCATGTCGAGAAAATCGAAGGCAAGCGATAGCAGCGGGATGATAAGCCCAAGCCCAATTGCAACCGAAAAGACAAGGTTCAATACTCCAATCGTGACTCCCCCCTAACAACAAAGTCCACCTTGCGTGGGTGGTTCCAGTGGTACCATGAGCTAGCGTTGGATCTACGCTTATGCCCTTTTTCGAACAGGTATCGACAAAAAGCGTACCTATGCTGATGATAAATGTATTTACCAAAATGTCAATGGAATGTGCGCGAGTCGCACGTTTTTATGCGTGAACGGCTCATTCTATCTAGTTTGATGAAGTGTTCTGCTTGTTTGGGGCTCGCAAGGGGGGTGCTTGTCGAGAGGAAATTTGAGTGAAATAAAACACCCGTTGGCTGAGTAATTCCACTCAGCCAACGGGTGTTGCATTCAAACCTTTAGTAGGGGATCATACTCCCCCTGCTCATACAGCTCCACTTAAGGCTTGAAATAAATTTTCTTTTATCGTCCAACACGCTAGGAATGCACACAGTTTCTTCCAGAAGCTTTTGCCTCATACATTAAGTTATCTGCTTTTTGTATTAAGGAATCAATGGTATCACCGGGGCAATATTCAATAACACCAAAACTAGCTGTAATTTTATGATCAATTCGATAATCTATATCATTGATAAGTATTCTTAATTCCTCAGTTATATAGGTAGCTTGTTGTATGTTTGTTTCCGGAAGTAGAAGGATAAACTCCTCTCCACCCCAACGAGCTAAACAGTCTATCTTTCTAATTCTATCCTTAATTGTTTCAACTAAGTTTATAAGAAGAAGATCACCAATACTATGGCCAAAAGAATCATTTATCTGCTTGAAATGATCTATATCTAACATGGCAATACAAAATGCACCACTACTTTGCCTTTGTACACGATCAATCTCCTGGGCTAGTTTTTCGATAAAGTATCGACGATTATATGCTTTTGTAAGTGGGTCTGTTAAAGACATTAAACGTAATTCTTCTTCCAAGAGCTTTTTTTCAGTAACATCATCTATAATAATTTGCGCGCCAATCACTTTATTCTGATCAGTTAAAAGTTTGATGTGCAGTCGCATATAAACACTTTTGCCCCATATGGTTTTGTAATTCATTTCATAAACGCCAAATTCATTATCGTTTAGGCATTTTTTTAGTTGCTCAGACAATCCGTATTGAATCAAGGCTGGATTAGTTAACAGATTGATTTTTTTTGTTTCTTCCGAGCTTGGAGATCCCAGAATTTCTAATGCACTTTGGTTAACAAAGATAATATCTCCATCGTTATTACATTTGACAATACCAACAGGCGCATTCTCAGTTAATTCAAAATACTGTTTGCGACTGTCTTCCAGTTTTTTATTTGCTTGTTGTAGCTCTTCGTTAAATAGTTTTGTTTTTACATTTACATTATATAGGTTTAATGTCATTTCTATTGTAGATAGCAACGCATACTTATCAATTCCTTTTTGAACAAAACCATAAGCATTAACTTCTTTTACCTTATATAGTATTTCTTTTGATGCATGAGCAGTTAAGAATATAATAGGTACATCAATATATTTCAATATTTCGTGAGCAGAATCGATACCGTTCATGTTCCCGGCTAATTCAATATCCATCAAAATTAAGTCAAATTGAGAACTGCAGACTATTTCTAAAGCAGCTTCACCTGTAGCAACAAAAAATACTTCGTATCCATTTTCAGTTAGAAAGTCAGATATAATTTTAGAAGTAAGAAGACTATCGTCAACCAATAAAATTTGTTTATGTTTCAAAATAGACTACCTCGCATTACAAATAGAATAATCACGCATTAATACAGTAATTACTATCAGTAACTCGGCGATCATAATAAATTACAAATGTATTTATATTAGACCCGTAGCTTTGCGTCCTTGCCTTTAGACAAGTTTGCCTTTTCAGTAGTTATTTGTTTTTAAAGTTTTTAAAATTTAATTAACTTCACCCAAGAAATGTCATATAATTGTTTGGTTTGATTTATTTTACAATAATTTTACAGAATGTACAATACCACATTTGTTGAAAAGACAATGTTTTTGTCAAAGAAATTATGGAGTGAAACATCAGTAAACCTCCATAAAACAAACCCCCAAAGCAGGAGCTAAGGGGGAGTTATATACTTTAAAAGACGGTTGAGAGTTCAAACCCAGTAAACCAACCATAGCTTCCTTCACCGTCAATGTTAATTTCATAATAATCGGTTTCTACAATTTTTACTATTTTAACAACAACCCCACTTTCTAACTGTGGGTGATAAAAATGATTTTGTATACTCAGGGTTACTACGGCTAAATCTCCAACCCTAAGGTTGTGCTGAGTTGGATCAACTGGGGACAAATCTTGGCTACTAAGCCACCGATAAAGATCACCATTTGGCATCTTAACCGCATAAAGAGTTCCTACCCAGCGATCTAAAATCCTACCCATTGTTCCTACTTGTATGGATGGTGGACGGTTCACCAATGAACTTACCTTTTCGCCAGGTACATAAACCTCATTATTTCTACAAACAATCAAGAGTCTCGCCTCCTTAACCATATATATTCCGTCGTTGCAGGAGAGTGCTTTTTTGAACTCCCCTCGTCTTAGTGCGTCTAAACTAAAAGGTTGTCCTAGTACAGTTAAGCTGGCACTCCAAACCATGCATGCGTAAGGCAAACATAATACTTCTTAAATTAAGAACCAAAGAAACCAAGCGGTATTCCCTGAGATGACATGGGAATACCGCTTGGTTTTTATTGGGCTCTGGCCATAGTGAAGACTGGATTCCAATAGTCATGGATTATTGCAAACCCAAGTGGGGATAAATATATTGATTGAATAATCCCTTCAAGAACTATTAAAATATGAAAAGGAGGTGAAAGAGGTGGATAAATCAGGATTAACATTTGGAATTTATCCTTTGAGTGCAGCAGGCACGCCTTTAGGTTTGGCTGTTGGACCTGAAGATAATTACGAAAAAATTAAATTGGCTCTTCAAGAACTACGAAATGAAACTAAAATGCTGGTGCCAAGAAACTATCTTATTTATACTAAAGAGTGGGAAGAAAAGATGCTATTAAAGGCAGATCGCTATCTCGAGGCTGGTTTAATAGGAGACCTTACCATAGGTTGTGGTGATTGGACCGATAAACAGGAGCCAGAAATAGAACTTAATAATTGGCTCGACTTTATTAGGAAGGTCATTAATCGCTATGGAACTCAGTTGGCGTCCCTTCAAATAACAAACGAACCAAATCTGTCGTTTATGGAGGGCTCCAAGCCTTATATACTAAAAGCACTTATAGAAGGAGTCATAACTGCAAAAAGAGAGGTGTGGGAGAGAAATCTGCCGATAAAGATTGGCTTTGGCTCTGTGCCTGAAAGTCCAGCAGCAGTACCGTCCTTTTGGGAAAACCTCGCAACGGCAGGAAATAGAACATTTATCGATTCTGTTGATTTTGTCGGCCATAATTTTTATGTGGATGTATTTGAAGGTCAACCGATGGATTTAAAAGAGATTACTGTATCCGTAGAACGTACACTCCGCAGTATTAGGGAAAAACTCATAAGTTCAGGTATGCCAGATACAGTATCTATACGAGTTACGGAAAACGGATGGCCTACGGGAAAGAATCCTGTCGCCAATGTAGAAAGAACTTGTGATCGTCAAACTGAGGTGCTCGAAGCGGTTATTAGAACAACCTATAATCTGCGACAGGAGCTTAATATTTCCCATTATGTGCTTTTCGGTCTCAGGGATGCAGATAGTTCCAAGGATGACCTTTTTCATCAATATGGAATTATGCGGGATGATTATACGCCAAAACCGGCGTATGATACATTTAGGAGATTGATTTATGAGTTGGGTGTTTAAGTGATATAAATAGAAACCATGTAATAATTTTCATATTCCCTCAGACTAAAGATTTTGAGAGGACTTCTATTAAAGGAGTAGATTATTAGCCTGAGCTGTGGACTGAGAGGGGCATCCCCCCAAATAGCTATTTTTCAAGTTTTCTGTGGGCTTACACAAAAAAGCAAGGCACCCAACGTTTCAATTTCGTTGGGTGCCGCGTTCTTTCCAGGCTTATATGTTAACAGTCATTCTTTCATCATCTTTACTTATGCGGGTGTGCTTCCTCGCTGAAAGGCTATTTTGCTTTCCAAAAAACTATAGACAATGGAACTATTGTGTGCTACTATATAGCAGTAATAAGTAACACTGGATATTAGTTATGCTAAATAGCGAGGAGAGTTACATTGGAGAATCTAACGGAAATGCTCAAAGGTGTGCTTGAGGGATGCGTCCTTGAAATGATAAGCCGCCAAGAAACCTATGGCTACGATATCACGCGGAGGCTTAACGCGTTCGGCTTCACGGACGTAGTTGATGGAACGGTCTACACCATATTGGTGAGACTTGAAAAAAATAAGCTTGTGGATATAGAAAAAAAACCTTCCGATATGGGACCACCGCGAAAGTTTTACAAGCTCAACGACGCAGGGCTTGAAGAACTAAGGCGATTTTGGGAAAAGTGGGAGTTCGTATCATCAAAACTTAATGAGTTAAAGGAGAGAAAACAATGAATTTATGGGATAAGGTAACAGGAAACGATATGACTAAAGAATTAAAAGCCTTTAATTCTCGAGCTAAAAAGCTGCCGGTGGATTATCAAGCGGCATGGGAAAAAATCAGTTTAAATCTTTGGACGCATTCAAATTTCACTGGCCGCAACCTCATGCCGATTTTTGACGGTGTGATTGCTCTGCTCGAAGAAGCGGTGGCGGATGGTCTGAGTGTTCAAGAGGTTCTAGGTGACGACATCAAAGGTTTCTGTTCAGCACTGGCCAGCGAAGAAGGGGCAAAGTCATATCGCGACAAATGGCGCGAGGAGCTTAACAATAATATCGCTAAAAAGTTAGGTAAATAGGAGGATAAAATGAGAATACAAGATATCATCAAAGGCAAAAAAGAATGGCAGGCGCATATGGGGCGTGTGAAAGTGCTCCCGCAGGATTATCAGATTGTTTATAAAGAGATTCAAAAATATCTCTTCAAAGTTGGCCCTGTGGAGCTAACCGAAGGGACGGGTTTGCTCTCGGGGATAGTCGACCTTTTTGAAGAAGGAGTGGCCTTGGGGAAAGGCGTGTTGCAAGTGACAGGCAGTGACGTAGCGGCTTTCTGCGATGATTTAATCAAAGATTCAAAGACTTACGCTGACATGCATCAAGAATCTGTTGACCAAGAAGTTTACATGGCTAATAAAAAGATGACGGATAAACATAAGTAAAAGGGGTATATCGGGATGGAAAACGCAATTGAAGTAAAAGGTCTGCGAAAGTCTTTTAAGGACACGGAAGTCCTAAAGGGCGTTGACTTTGAAGTGAGGCAAGGTGAGATTTTTGCCCTACTCGGCTCCAACGGCGCGGGCAAGACCACGACAGTCAACATCCTTTCGACACTTATGAAATCTGACGAAGGAACCATTCAGGTCTGCGGCTTTGACGTTTCACGTCAGCCGGGGAAGGTGCGCGAACATATCAGTCTGACCGGGCAGTTCGCCGCTGTGGATGAAGTATTGACTGGGCGGGAAAACATTTTATTGATTGCAAAGCTAAGAAGTGTACCCAAGCCAGCTCAAGTTGCCGACGAACTGCTCAAGCGCTTTGGACTTACTGAGGCAGGTAACAAACGGGCGGGTACGTATTCCGGAGGCATGAAGCGCAGGCTAGATATAGCCATGAGCCTTGTGGGAGCGCCTGCCGTCACCTTTCTTGATGAGCCGACAACCGGACTTGACCCGGAGGGACGGCTTGAAGTCTGGAAAACCGTGAAGGAGCTTGCCGGCAGCGGCGTGACGGTTCTGCTCACAACGCAGTATCTGGATGAAGCTGAGCAACTTGCTGACAGAATCGCGATTCTGAACGAGGGCAAAATTATCGCCAACGGAACACTTGAAGAACTGAAAAAGATGTTCCCGCCCGCCAAAAGAGAATGTATCGAAAAACAGCCTACACTTGAGGAGATTTTCCTCGCGATCATCGGTAAAGGAGGTCAAATAAAGTGAACAATACAGGTGTACTGACCGGGCGCTTAATGAAACACATTTTACGCAGCCCGGACACGATTATCACAGTTGCACTAATGCCGATTGCGATGATGCTTATGTTTGTTTATGTTTTCGGCGGTGCGGTAAAAATGAGTATGGGTGCAAATGTAAATTATATTAATTACCAACTGCCGGGTATCCTGTTAATCGCTATTGCATCAGGTATTGCTTACACCGCCTATCGGCTGTTTTTAGATATGCAAAAAGGCCTTTTCTCACGATTCAATTCTATGCCAATAAGACGATCGTCGGTTCTGTGGAGTCATGTGCTGACCTCTCTTGTGTCAAACATGCTTACTGTCGTTATTATTTTCCTTGTTGCGCTTATTATGGGCTTCCGTTCAAACGCCGGAATACTTAATTGGATCGCAACAACGGGAATACTCGTACTTTACACGCTCGCACTGACATGGATCGCGGTCATCCCGGGGCTAACGGCAAAATCTATGGAGGGAGCGTCCTCATTCTCGTATCTTCTGCTCTTTCTGCCATTTCTGAGTTCAGCTTTTGTGCCGACCGAAACGATGCCAAAAGTCGTTCGCGTTTTTGCAGAAAACCAGCCTGTCACGTCAATCGTGGAGACGATACGAGCTTTGCTAAATTCCCAACCAGTCGGAAACGATATCTGTATGGCCCTCGCATGGTGCGGTGTAATTACGGTTGTTGCGTACATTTTCGCGATGAAGGTGTATCGACGCAGGATATGAAAATCGTATTTCAATTAATTCGGGACAACCAAACAAGACACTCTTCACCAAAAATAAAACGTAGAGTGCCTTGTTTGTTTTTATATATTATTTAGTCCGTCTTCACATCGGACTTGAATTCCACAGTGAATTTGCACTAGTGAAAGGAGGAGCCCTTTACAATTAGCCTCCGAATCTATGCTCGTCGTATTCATTGTAGGGCATCTCCAATATACTTCATTTCGCATGGCTGACTTATGTTGGTGGCATGCTATTATTTTATTAATTTGCGATATGTTTTTATTGATAATCAATAAGAAGTGTGTTAAAATTATTTTAATATTAAAATTAGTGTGGTGCGTTATATGAATATTAAACAAGGTTCAACCACTTTCTTAAAAGTAATTGTGTTCCTGATTGGAATTGCTTTGGTTGCTTTATGTTTCTTTTGGTTACCTGCGATAGCCATTAATGATGCAAAGTTACATCCAGGGGACTACTCGCTATATCCCTTTTTAGGATATGCGTATGGATGCTTTATTGCGTTTTTTGTTGCATTATATCAAGTGTATAAACTATTAACCTATAACGAAAGAAACAATGCTTTCTCAGAGTTAACACTTAAATCTTTGAAAGTGATAAAGAAATGTGGGTTAACAACCATTTTGTTCATCGTCTTAGGGATAGTAACCTTAATGGTAATTTCTAAAGTGTCAGGAGATGACTCAGCAGGTCCTATAGCATTAGGTCTAATAGGTATTTTAGCTACAAGCATCATCACAGTTATTGTGGACGTGCTTCAAAAACTATTAAAAAATCTTCTAGCTACAAAGCTAAAAGATCATTAACGACATCTTATTGTTATGGTTTCTGCAATTAAAAATGGCAAAGAGAATTCCTCACCTTAGATCATCAAAAGCTGTGAGGGAACTTTTGATCCATAGTATTTCGGGGCTAATTCCTACTATGTAGCTTAAGCCTGCGAAGCATGTAATGCCAAGGTATCCAACACTTTTGGACTTTTGGTATCCCAACGAATCATATCCCCAAATGTTCTTAACGTGGTCGTTGTAAAATTATGGTCATAATAGGTCAAAGCCAGCTCCAAGAAACCTTGAAGCTGGCTTTCTTGCTGGAGATGGAAAACCCTTGTCCGAAGGATACCGCCCTTGATGAAAACGGCTGTCCTTTTGCCAGACAAAAAGATCACGGCATCGGCAGTAAGAGCGTCATTGCTTTTGCAAAAAAATATGACGGGCGAGCCGATATACAAAATAGAAAACAGTGTTTCTCGGGTACGCATTCTAGTTTGAGAA
Organism: [Clostridium] viride DSM 6836; assembly: GCA_000620945.1. Lineage (GTDB taxonomy): Bacteria > Bacillota > Clostridia > Oscillospirales > Oscillospiraceae > Evtepia > Evtepia viridis. The sequence goes on from JHZO01000006.1 coordinate 178,974, forward strand.
TACGATAAATCTTGTTTGTCAATAGTTCATTTAAGTTAATATCAGTTTTTTAAGTGTAAAAATGAGTCTTTTAAGTGTAAAGGCTCATTTTTTCGTTTCCTCATGATAACCTCTTGGCTGTAATTTTGTAGAATAATCTGCATTTATTCCAGCGTAAAGGAGCGTGATAGCATGGAGAATCATCGCCGCAGGCAGGAGGACACGCCCCTTTCTGCCCCCAATGTGGAAGGCAATGTGTGGCCAATACAGGTTTGCCCAGCTTTTGAGCCGAGAGCCGATACACCGGAGGACTTACAGCAATGCTGGTATTGCCGGTGTGCCGATTTTCATCTGGACAAGCCCCGTTCACTGGAGGTGGGCGTGTGCTACTGGCCGAAAAAAATTTTAAAATAGGGGGATAAAGATTACATGAGAAAACGAATTTTAAGTATTTGGCTCTCGGTGTGCATGATGCTGACCATGTTACCAATTTCGGCTATGGCGTCAGGGCAAAGCAACACCTACGGCGACTTTTCGGTGACAGTGAACAGCGGTACAGCGCCAACTTATGACAACGGCGTGTTGACCTTCGGCACGGCGGGTGCGTACACCGTTGGCATGGCCGAGGGAAAAAGCTCCACCCCTCACCGCATCGTGGTCAATGCGACCGGTGCGGTCACACTGAATTTTAACGGTGTAAACATCACTGCACCGAAGGGTACCATATCTGATATTCTCGGCAAGAACGCCTTGACCGTGACAAGCGGTACAGTCACTGTGAATGTGATTGCGAACAGCGCCCTGACAGGCGGTGCGGGCGAAGCACCCCCCAGTGGTGCTGGCGGCGCCGGCGGGGCTGGTATCAGCGGCAATGTTACGGTAACGGGTACGGCAACGCTCACCGCCACCGGCGGTAATGGTGTTGTGGTCGTGGGGGAGGATCCCAGCGGGGCCGGCGGGGCCGGTATCTTCGGTACTCTTACCGTTACAGGCAGTGCAACGGTCAGCTTAGCAGGCGGTTACTCCCGTACTACCACCGGGAGCGCACTCACCGGCACGCTGACCGCTACAGGCTTTGTTATCAAAGGCGGTAGCAGCGCAAATCCAACGGAGGTTATTTCGGCATCTACCACCTCCGGTTATCGCTATATCACCGTTGAGCCGGACTCCCTTCCCCCGGTATCTCAAGCCCAGTGGGGCGAGGCGGGAAGCGACGGTGCCAAGCCGACAGCGTGGACATACGGTACACTGGACGATGCCATGAGCTACGCCAACAATTTAGTAAGTGGCACGGCATATATTCAGCTTCGGGAGGACGTGAATGTCACCGAAGCGCTGGTCTTTGCGACGGGCACGACCACCATCCTCGACCTGAACGGCAAGGATATCGACCGGGGTCTGACGGCGAAAAGGGCAGACGGCAATGTAATCAATGTCAGCGGCAACCTGACCCTCAAGGACAGCAGCACGGATACTGTTGCAAACCAAGGCAAAATCACCGGCGGTTTCTCCTCCGCCCCCGGTTTTCAAAAGAACTACGACGGTGGCTGTGTTGACATCAATGCAGGCGCCAGCTTCACGATGCAGGGCGGCAATATCACCGGCAATCGGACCACATACAACAGCGCAGGCGGCGGCGGCGTTGTTGTCGGGTCAAATGGCAGCTTTATCATGATGGGTGGCAGCATCGCAGACAACGAAGCGTTATACTGGGGCGGCGGTGTCTTTGTGAGCGGCAGTTTTACCATGCTGGGCGGCAGCATCACCGGCAATAAGAGCGCAAATGGCGGCGTCTACTTTGATAGTACAAACTTCACGGTAGGAGGTACGGCCGTGATTGATGATAACATGGTGTCCGGCTCCTCTACTGAGCGTAACGTGATGCTGACTGGCAAGACGATTTCGGTGCATAGCACGACGCCGCTTGCCAGCGGGGCGTCCATCGGCGTGACCGCGAAGACCGCGCCCACAAGCGGCAGCCCGGGCAGCGTCACCGGCACAAACTCCGCCAATTACAGCGGCTATTTCTTCAGCGATGACAACAGCTACATCATCCAAACTGGCACAAACAATGTCGTACAGCTTGCGGTAGCCCCCCTCGTCATCGGCACGCTAACCATTTCCGATTCCTTTACGGCGGGGCACGACCTTAAGCTGAGCGAGCTTGATAGCTATACGCCAACCATAACGAAAAATGATGATGCTGCTGCGAAGACTGACGAAGGCTGGCAGACTCCCAATGGCCTCGGCGAATGGACAAAGTGGTCGGAAGGAGATATTCCGCTTAACACCTCGGGTACCTATAAGCTGCGCTATTATGTGGACTACACCTGCGGCAGTGGACCATCAACGGTTTACTCCAACGCAGTGACGCTGACCGTCGTCGGCAACACGACTGCCCTTACACTGACGGCAACGCCCGAAAGCCCGCAGAACACGGAAACCTCCGTCACCCTGACCGCAACTCTTACCGGCTTCTTTACCGGCCCGGGTGTAAACAATCAGACAATTACCTTTAAAAGCGGAAGTACGACCCTCGGCACGGCAAAGCTGAACGCCGCTGGCGTGGCTACCTATACTTGGACGCCATCGGTCGCGGGCAGCTATTCCCTGACCGCCGAGTACGCCGCCACTGCTTACAACACCACCGCGACGTCAAGCGCCTTGAGCTATACCGTGGAGGCCATTCTCCCAACGGTGGCAGAATATGCGGCGGACGCAGTTTCCGGCACGGACTATGTGCTGGACGGCACCATACTCACCATCAAAACCGCCAAGGGCGCGGCGTTCTGGTCGGCGAGCGGTACAAGCTATCTGAGCTACACCATCCTGCTGGAAAACACCGTGGATGTGGGCGGCTTTAGCTGGATGCCGGTAGGCACTGGCAACCTCGACCCCTTTGCCGGCACCTTTGACGGGCAGGGGCACAGCATCACAGGGCTGACAGTGGATATATCGACATCTGACTCGGCTTACGCCGGATTGTTCGGCTATGTACAAAACGCCACCATCAAAAATGTCGGGCTGATCGGCGCGCAGGTCAGCGCCGAGAGTTCCTCCAATTCCGCTTTTGCCGGAGGCATTGTGGGCAATGGTGATATCGGCACTTCTATTCTAAACAGTTACTGCACCGGCAGCGTCAGCTCTGTCAGCGGCTCCAATGAAGAAATGAAGTTCGTCAACGCTGGCGGCATTGCCGGCCGAATGCAGCCCGGTGCCAACGCCGGCGTCCGCAACTGTTACAGCGGTGCTAGTGTCAGCGCTGCCACCACTGGCACCGCCACGCTCTATGCCGGAGGCCTTGTGGGCTTAGCGGTCAGCGGACCCATAGTCAATTCTTACTATCTGCCTGGCTCCGTCACACCGGATAAAGCCTTCAATACCTCCAGCAATCTCACTATCACCGGCTGCGGCACCTTTGATGTCCTTGGTGCGCTGACGGCGGGCACGGAGGCGCAGTTCCGGTCAGCTCAGACCCTCACTTTCGGGAACGACCTCCTTACCGCGCTCAACGGCTGGGTCAGCGGCCAAGCCAGCACTGCTTATCACACATGGCAGGATGACAGTGCGCCGAAGGTCAACGGCGGCTACCCGGTGTTCGGCCCGGCGTGGGCTGACCCGCAGGCGCAATGGGGCGTGGCAGGCGCAGAAAATGCCGCCCCCGGCACTTGGGTCGGCAGCGGCAGCCTGACCGATGCCGTGGCATACGCAAACGGTCTTGCAAGCGGCACAGCGTACATTAAGCTTCTGGATAATGTGGATACCACCGCAATGCTGAAGTTTGAGGAGGACAAGACTACCGTGCTTGACCTGAACGGCAAGACCATCGACAGGGGTCTATCGGCAGCTACCATGGACGGCAATGTAATCACGGCGGAAGGCGCTCTGATTATCAAGGACAGCAGTACAGCTGATGTTTCAAGTCAGGGTCGCATCACCGGAGGATATAACTCCAGTAATAACGGCGGCGGTGTGTCTGTATGGAACGCCGGTACCGTTACACTGCAGGGCGGCAATATTACCAACAACAAGAGCACTGGTATATGGGGTGGTGGTGTGAGGGTTTCCCCCTTTTCGTCGTTTATTATGCAGGGCGGCAGTATTACCGGTAATGTAGCATACGATGAAGGCGGCGGTGGCGTAGGAAACGAAGGCACCTTCACTATGACAGGAGGAAGTATTGCCGGCAATTCCTGCATTTCGAGCGGCACCAGTTCAGTGTCACTCGGCGGCGGGGTGTTAAGTGTAGGTGAATTCAACATGAGCGGCGGCAGCATCACCGGGAACAGCGTAGACGTAGGCGGCGCGGGCGGTGGTGTGCTTACCAACGAAGGCATGACGCTGTCCGGCAATGTGAATATTTCCAGCAACACAGTCGGCACGGCAAGCGACAATGTTGCGCTGATGCCTTATAGCGGTCATTCTCCTAGTATCGACATTACCGGCGCGCTCACCAATAGCACAGCCATCGGCGTAAGTATCGTTACTCTATCGAGGGACAATGTTTTCACTCGCAAGTCAGGTGAATTCACCTTCGGAGACGTTGTTACGAACAGTGACTATATCTCAAAATTCGTCAGCGACGACAGCAATTTTGCCGTGATTGCGGACGGAAGTCAGCTCAAGCTGGCGGCGGCGCAGGCCATCACCAAGGCCGACGCCACAAATGGCATCTTCAGCGTGAGGGTAAACGGCAACGAGATCCCCTCCGCGATAGAGGGGCAGACTGTCACCGTAACGCCCACGGCAAACAGCGGTTATACATTGGATACGATTACCATATGCAAAACCGGCGACAAAAGCACGACCGTGACGGTCAGCAGCAATAGCTTCACCATGCCCGCCTATGCGGTCACCGTCAAGGTTACCTTCAAGGTTGTTGCCGAGGCGCCCTCCGGCGGCGGCACACCGACGGGCGGCGGAAGCGCTCCCACCGGCGCGCCGGTGATTGTGGACGGAAAGACCAAGAACATCGGCACGGAGAAAAAATCCGGCGACACGACTACCGTCACCGTCGATCAATTGAAGCTCGGCACGAATATCGGCGGCGCGGCGTCCGGCTCCTCCGTTGTGGTGCCGGTGAGTGAAAACGGCTCCGCAACGGCCTCCCTTGTGGTGAAAAACATTGAGGACATGGCGGCTAAAAGTATGACGCTCACCGTAAAGACCGGAAGCGTGGCGTATAACCTGAATACCTCGGCCATCGACACGACAGCGCTGGTAGCGGCTTTTCCAGGCGCGGACATGAGCACGGTTCCATTTCACGTGACGATCTCAAACAGCGCCCTGAGCATTGAGGGAGAAACGCTGGTGCTCTCCCCTGTGGGGTTTACCGTCACCGCAACCTATAACGGCCAGACTGTCAGCGTAGACACCTTCTCGGCCTACATTGACCGCGTGATTGAGATAACAAAGGAGCAGGCAGCCAAAATCACCACGGCGGTGGTGGTAAACGCTGACGGAAGCGTCCGCCATGTCCCAACCAACGTGATCGAAAAGGACGGCAAATATTACGCCGTCATCAATTCCCGCACAAACAGCAGCTATGCGCTAATTCAAAGTGAGGTTACCTTTGCAGACGCCAAGGGCAAATGGTACGAAGCGGGGGTTAACGAAATGGGCAGCCGCAAGATTATTACAGGGCGCAGTGCAGACCTCTTTGACGGCGAGGCAAGCGTCACACGTGCCGAGTTTTCCGCCATCCTCGTCCGCGCCCTGGGTCTCCCGACGGACGGCACAAGCACCTTTTCAGATGTCCCCGCCGGTGCATGGTATACCGGTGCGGTAGCCACAGCGGTTCAGTATGGCCTGACGGAAGGTAAGGGTGATAACTGCTTCGATCCGTCCGCGGCGATTACCCGGCAGGAGGCTATGCTGATGCTGCAAAGGGCGGCGTCGCTCACGGAATTTACCGGAGCAAGCAGCGATCTGAAGGGCTTTGCGGATGCAAACAGTATCGGCTCCTGGGCGCTGGACGCGGCAAAATGGAGCGTCGGTTCCGGCCTTATACAAGGTTCGGGCGGGAAGCTGCACCCCACCGCCAATATCACCCGTGCTGAGAGCGCGACCAGTATTCTTCGACTGCTGCAAAAGGCGGAGCTGGTGGATGTGCGTAGTAAGACCTAGGCTGAATTGGAATAAGCGAATCGCAGATATACTCGCATGTAGTTGTCGGTCATAATTTTATAAGCTAGGGGCAAACCCTTCTAAAGGTGGGGACGCAAAGCCGAGGGTCTCAGGTGATACGGAGTCAAAGCGGTTTCCTTTGCTGACTCAATGATGCTATAACTCACCGTACTGGACTGTGCGTCATCGGGCGTGTTGGCGAAAAGCCAGTTCTTTCTGCCCATCACAAATGGCTTGATGCTACACTCAGCACGATTGTTGGAGAGCTCTAATATTCCGCCCTCAAGATACCTTGTCAAGTACGGCCACTGCTCCAACAGGTAGTGCAATACCTTTCCCAATGCGGATTTCGGTGCTGTTTTGGGTTTCAACTCATTCGCCCATGCCAACAGAGCGCTCAGTATATTTCATATCTGTGCAATATTCAACAACAAAAACCAAGCGGTATTCCCATGTCATCTCAGGGAATACCGCTTGGTTTCATTGATCTTAGGATGGTAAGGTTAGAGGGAACATGGATTAAACCGATTGACTTGCCACCTGCATGGTTTGGAGGGCCAAGGCATCCTCGGCTTGCTTCTGCTCCATGGCCTGCTTGAGAATCATATCCTTCACCTATATGGGAGCCTCTTGCTATGTAAGGTCATCCTGTCACAGATAGTCCCATTTATCAACACTTTTGGACTTTTGATGTTTCATCTAATTACACGTTTTCCCAACTGTTCTTAACGTGGAAATGGTCAAGTTATGGTCAAGTAATCCTATTATTGGCTTCACTGGGTTTTAGCTGATTAGTTTGCTGATCCTCTTCGATATTTTTCATTACTAGCAAATGCGCCCACTGGTATAGACAATACTAACATAAGGGCTAAGTTATCATATTTAAGAGATTAGCCAAATGCGGGGGATATTTTGGTCATAACTAGTAACTACAAAATTTGTACCATTAGACAAAGCCGATTGGTACGCACCGTTTATTTTAGTACTATCTACTTCAATTGGTTCAATAGTGTTTGTAATTGTAAAAAGTTTAATGGGTGTACTTGGTGTGAATCCGCAAAACCGGTTCGTATCTGTGCCTGTTATAAAATATAAGGGTTCTTTCATGGTGTAAAGCTCGGCTGAATTTCCTTGCAGATCAAATCGCTCAAGGCAATAGCCGCCCCCTTCTGTTGGAGGCTTGTTTTTAGAAACAAGAATCCAATCCGAGGTGATACCAACAGAGCAAATTTTTTCTCCTTTTTGCAGGTTAATTTTTTTGCGTTCACCGTTTGTGCTCCCAATATAAATAGATACTTGGCCCTTTTCGCCTACCGAATAGATATAATGATCTTTGGACGCTACAATATCATCGCTCATATAATCAGCCTGATCAGGCGTAAACGTTAGAAGTGGTTCCACATTCAAGTTGCTTGTAATCTTTTTTACACCAAATTCACCATCCGTGAGTTCATTCATATAACTAAAGATTACCTCACCAGCATTGCGGCATAACAATGGACCAAGTGAAAACTTTGTGATAGATAAGTCGCAAACCTTTTCCATTCCCCGTTGATTGATGTAAGAGATGGAGGAAATCGGCTGCATTTTATCGCTTTGTGAAACCCAGGTTAGCAACACGCCATCATAGGCGTATACCGCCGAGAGGCAATGGCCAAATTGCTCAACCGAAAACTCTTCAGTAATTTTCTTCCTTGAAAGATCATAAAGAACAAATTTATAACAATATTTTGAAGGTGCTTGTATGGATTCTTCTTCAGCGGGGTTTCGTTTTTGTGTATCGTATACAAGCAGCAAAAGCTGGTTTTCAAAATAGTCATAAACACCAAAGGATTGATTTTCCTCCAAGGCTAGGTTTGAAAGCTCAAATGCCTGGATATTCTCTTTTGAATCTCCAGGCTGATTGCATCCAGCCAGAATTAATGTAACAAACAATAGTATGCAGAGAACTCGTTTCATTGATATCACCTCGTCTATCATCCAATCTGCTGCTCTTCATATATGAACAAAGCGGCAGATGGATGATTTGGTTAAGCTACTCTGACTAAGTAACCGCTGCAGTTTTCATATCACTTTGGCCAGCCCAATACTGTCCAAAGTATGCGTTATTATAATGTGGGTCATTGTAACCATATTGAATTGTGCCTGTGGTTACCCAGCGCTCAGAGGATGTAATCACAATAAAATGACCAGCCGTTGTATATCCAAGCCCTGGAATATTACTTACACTTGCAACAATGGCGCATTTGTTGCTCAAACTAAACCAAATATTATTATACATCGTTGTCAAGCTCATGCCACTTACTGCGGTTCTGGAATAGTTTTTTCCAGTGTAATTTTTCAAGACGGTAGCAATATTGGCAGAGGATGATTCTGCTGTTGTGGTTCCAAGCTGTGTGCCGAACCAATCTTGAGATTTACTATAATCTCCTGTAACGCCTTCATAGACCATTTTAGTACTCGCTGGGCCACAGTAATAAGTCCTTTTAAACGTTCTTTAGATATAACTTAGGCGGGGATTTCGGTTATTGAATTAACTTGTTGCTAGAGTTTCTTAATACTAAATACTATCCCAATATGTTGAATTTTACCGCATCGCCTCATAGCTTTTTCTGACCTCAAACCAATCTGTAAAGTAAGCTCGCTGTTTATGCTTCGCTCAGTAATTAAACAGTATAGAAAACGCCTTACAGATATTATGAGAATCCGTTTTTAATGGCGATTCAAATTTGAATAAAACTACGTAGTTGAATTTTATATTATCAAGATATTTTAAGATATCAATAGATTATGCGCGAGTTAAGTGTTTTAGCGCGTGAATGGTTGGTTGCCACCCAGTTTTACAACAAAAACCAGCTCCAAGGCCAAAGCCTTGGAGCTGGTTTTAATGTTATGCAATCCAATTATCCAGAGCATCTAACTTCTCAACCTCCTTGACCACCTTAGACTTTATAAGATGAATATAAATGTCGTAGGTTGTCTTAACGGAAGCATGTCCTAACTGTGCGCTAATAACTTTAATATCAACGTCATTTTCGAAACACCTAGTTGCATAGGTGTGCCGTAAACAGTGCATCGTAGCATGATCAATATTAGTTTTGGCAAGGAGTCTATCAAAGATCTTGCTTCCAACATGATTCCAATTGAGCAAGTCATGCTGCATTGCCCTATGTTTACTACGGTCACCACAACAAAAAACAAGCGGTATTCCCAAGTCATCTTCGGGGATACCGCTTGTTCTTATTTCGTCTTACCGTAGAACTGGTCAAATCATGGTCAAACTCACGTTTTCACACAATTTAAACCGATTGACTTACGCCTGCATGGCCTGGAGGGCCAAGGCATCCTCAGCCATTTTCTGCTCCAAGGCCTGCTTGAGTATCATATCCTTCACCTTCATCAGACGAATGGTAGCAGAACGCTCGTTTTCATCCAGCTTCATGGTGATGTATTTGATGTTCTCCTGCATCTGGGGAATCTTAACATATTCCAATGCATTGACGCGACGGCGGGTCTTTTCGATTTCCTCGGCGAGAAGTTGAGAGGTCTTTTCAATCTGTGCCAAGCGGAGCATCCCCTCAAAGGCTTCCGCAAGAGCCTTTACAGCATCATCCAACTCACCGGAGGTGGTGGCAAAGCCGTAAGGATAAATCTCGCTGGGGTTATCGCTTTTGGTTTTAAAGGTGTAGAGAGGGACGTTCACCGACATAATGTTTCGGAAGCTCATCTCCAAATCTACGCTTTGCTTCGGATAGAGCAGAGACTGCTCCAGCACTTCGGGGGACATCAGGGCGGAAGCGACGGTAAAGGCGCTGTGGGCGCGCATCAGGGCCTCTTCCACGCTGCGGCGCATAGCCCGGTTTTCACGCACCACGTCCATGAACTGCTTCATCAGTTCGTCTCGCTTATCTTTCAGGAGCTTATGGCCGCGGACGGCGGTCTTGAGTCGGCCTTTCAGCTTCGTCAGCTCCATACGGGTTGCATTGACGGTTGTTGCGGGCAACGAGTAACACCTGCCTTTCTGCTAGAAGCAATTGAAAAAGCTTACTGCTCGTTCTTGAGCAGATACTTATCAATGTGTTCCTGCTTGATTCGCTTCAGCTCACCCACGGGAAGCATAGAGAGAAGCTCCCAGCCAAGGTCAAGCGTTTCCTCAATGGAGCGGTTCTCGTCGAAGCCCTGAGAAACATAGCGACGCTCAAACTCGTCGGCAAAACGAGCATACTTTAAGTCGGTGGGGGAGAGAGCAGCTTCGCCCAAGATGGACATCAGTTCCTTGTTCTCCTTACCGGTTGCGTAAGCGGCAAAGAGCTGATTCATGGTACCGGAATGATCCTCACGAGTTTTGCCTTCGCCGATACCCTTATCCTTCAAACGGGACAGAGAGGGAAGCACGTCAACGGGGGGAACTACGCCAGCACGGAACAGGTCACGGGAGAGGATGATCTGACCCTCGGTGATGTAACCAGTCAGGTCGGGGATGGGGTGGGTCTTATCATCTTCGGGCATGGTCAGAATGGGGATCATGGTGATAGAACCCTCGTTGTTGAGGCGACGACCTGCACGTTCATACATGGTTGCAAGGTCGGTGTAAAGGTAACCGGGATAGCCACGACGACCAGGAACCTCTTTCTTAGCCGCAGAAACTTCACGAAGGGCTTCGGCGTAGTTGGTGATATCCGTCAGGATAACCAAGACGTGCATGCCCTTTTCAAAGGCAAGGTATTCCGCAGCGGTCAGTGCCATACGAGGGGTTGCGATACGTTCAACAGCAGGGTCATTTGCCAGGTTCGTAAAGAGCACGGTACGCTCAAGAGCGCCGGTACGGCGGAAGTCTTGAATGAAGAACTCGGACTCTTCGAAGGTGATGCCGATGGCAGCAAAGACCACGGCGAAGTTGGAGCTGTCGCCGCCGAGCACCTTGGCCTGACGAGCGATCTGAGCGGCCAGGTTTGCATGGGGGAGACCGGAACCGGAGAAAATCGGCAGCTTCTGGCCACGAACCAGCGTATTCAGACCATCGATGGTGGAAATGCCGGTCTGGATGAACTCGTTGGGGTAGTTACGGGCAGCCGGGTTCATGGCCAAACCATTGATATCGCGGTTTTCCACGGCCAGGATATCGGGGCCGCCGTCAATGGGCTGTCCCATTCCGTTAAAAACACGACCAAGCATATCCTCGGATACGGCAAGTTCCAGGGGATGGCCAAGGAAGCGAATCTTGGAATCCTTTAAGTTGATGCCGGCAGAGGCCTCAAACAGCTGAACAATCGCGTTGTCGCCGTTGACTTCGAGCACCTTACAGCGACGCACGTCGCCGTTGGGGAGCTCGATCTCACCCAGCTCGTCGTAGGTAACGCCTTCGACATTACGAACGACCATCAGAGGTCCGTTGACCTCGTTAATCGTTTTGTACTCGCGAATCATACGTCCAGACCTCCTTTGGCAGCAAGTTCCTCAATCTGTTTGGTCATGTCGGCATAGATGGAGTCGTAAGCAGCAAGGTATTCACTGACATCCACGCCCTTTGCACGGCCCAGACGGTCACGTGCGGGAATCTCAAAGAGATCCATGACGGAGGCGCCCTTTTCAATGGCGCTGCGGCAGAGCTTATCATAGCCCAAGATCAGGCCAAGGAGTCTGCGCTGACGGTCATGGGAGGTAAAGCTGTCGATATCCGAGAAGGCATTCTGCTGGAGGAAGTCCTCGCGAATGATCTTGGCGGTTTCCAGGGTCAGCTGGTCGGCGGGGGACAAGGAGTCCTTACCAACGAGCTGCACAATTTCGTTCAGGCCGGCTTCTTCTTGCAGGATTGCCATAGCGCGCTCACGCTGTTGCAGGAAGTCAGGGCCAAGGTTCTCATCAAACCAGGGCTTGAGGGCATCCAGATACAAGGAGTAAGAACGCAGCCAGTTGATGGAGGGGAAGTGACGGCGGTAAGCAAGACCGGCGTCCAGAGCCCAGAAGACCTTAACGATACGCATGGTTGCCTGAGAAACTGGTTCAGACAAGTCGCCGCCTGGAGGGGAAACCGCGCCGATGGCGGTTAAGGAACCGCGGCGCTCGCCCTCGGAGGTCATACATTCCACTACGCCGGCACGTTCATAGAACTGAGCCAGACGGGAGGAAAGGTATGCAGGGTAACCTTCTTCGCCGGGCATTTCTTCCAGACGACCGGACATTTCACGAAGAGCTTCGGCCCAACGAGAGGTGGAGTCAGCGATGACGGCAACGTCATACCCCATGTCGCGGAAGTACTCGGCAATGGTGATGCCCGTGTAGATGGAAGCTTCACGAGCGGCAACGGGCATATCGGAGGTATTGGCGATGAGGACCGTACGCTTCATCAGGGATTCGCCCGTACGTGGGTCAACCAGTTCGGGAAATTCACGAAGTACGTCGGTCATCTCGTTTCCGCGTTCGCCGCAGCCGATGTAAACAACGATATCCACGTCCGACCACTTGGCCAGCTGATGCTGAACCACCGTTTTACCGGAACCGAAGGGGCCGGGGACGGCAGCCGTACCACCCTTTGCCACCGGGAACAGGGTATCGATGACGCGCTGTCCGGACTGCAAGGGGGTTTTGGGGGTGTACTTATGCTTATAAGGGCGGCCGATACGGACGGGCCAACGCTGAATCATGTCGAGTTCCACGGTTTCGCCCTTATCGGTCTTGAGGACGGCCACGGTCTGCTCGATGGTGTATTCTCCGGCCGGTGAGACCGACTCGATGACACCGCTCATTCTGGGGGGAATCATAACTTTGTGCAGGACAACGGCGGTTTCCTGGACGGTGCCGATAACGTCACCAGCGGAAACCTTGGTGCCAGGGGTCATCACGGGCTGGAAGGCCCATTTCTTCGTGCGATCCAGAGGAGGAACCTCCACACCACGAGTGATGGTGGCACCGGAGAGCTCCATGATCTTTTCCAGAGGACGCTGAATGCCGTCATAGATGGTTTCAATCAAACCGGGGCCAAGCTCAACGGAGAGGGGATACCCGGTGGTTTCCACTTCTGCGCCGGGGCCAAGGCCGGAGGTTTCTTCATAAACCTGAATGGCGGCGGAATCGCCCGTCATGGTGAGGATCTCACCAATCAGGCGCTGATTTCCCACGCGGACCACGTCGGCCATGTTGGCATCGCTAAGGCCCGTGGCGACGACCAGCGGACCGGAAACTTTAACAATTTTTCCGCTCAAATTGCAAAACCTTCTTTCGGGTGAAATTCCCTGCCTGGCAGGGGAAGGAGGAAGCACTCCACGTTAGAGGATGTCTGCGCCAATGGCGCGTTCGACGGCACGGGACACGTTGGCCATGCCGATGCCCAGGGAGCCTTCCTTGCCGGGAATCAGGATGATGGCGGGAGTCAGTTCATCCTTATAGCGGTGAATCTCTGCCTCCAAAGAGGGGGCGAGTTGCTCTGTTAAATAGATGACAGCGTAGTTTTCCTTTGCCAGCTTGTGGAGGGTGGTACGCGCTTCCTCCGCATGTTCCACGGGGAAAACATCCAGGCCAAGCACTTTGAAGCCCATGACGCTGTCCCGGTCGCCCAAAACTGCGATATTATACATAGGAATCTCTCAGCCTTTCTTGAATGATTTCAGAAGGAAGGTTGGCCATGCGACCGGTGAGGATGATGCGGATGGCCGTTAACTCACTTTCCTTGGCGGCAAGATACGCAATGACGGGAGCTTCCCCAAAGGCCACGTACTTCGCACTTTTTAGATAGCTCGTGATGGCGTTATCACACAGCTTTTCGAAGTGCGTGAGGCGACCACCATTTAGTGCAGCCACACCGGCTTCTGCCGCTTCCTTCAAAGGAGACAGGGCAAAGAGTTCGGCCAGGGAACCACCGGCAGAGGCGGAGGTCAAGACGCGGGTAACATCCATGTTGCCACCGGAGAAGAGAATGTCACGCAAGAATTCTGCGGACTTTCCCATACGAATGGTGCGAACCGCGGTGCGAAGGTTTGCCGCATCAATGCTAATGCGCACATAGCCAGCCAAAAAGGCGGACTCCACGCGGGTTGCAATTTGGAACATGTCTTGATAGTAGGCACGATCCAAAATGAGATCGGCAAGCTGTGGGTCACGGGTGGTTCCCAGGGTTTCACGTGCTAACAAAATGGCTTGCTGTAAGATAGGAGGAATGCCGCGCAAGTCGGAGGCATTCAGCTTATCGATCAGCTCGCGGACAGGAACTCGTCCTAAATCCATCAGCAGGTGTTCTGGCTCGCTGCCCGTGGCTTCTGCCTTCAAGAGCACCTTGACGTTGTGATAGTCATAGCGAACCTTAAAGACATCAATGAGGGCCGGAACGGGCACAAAGGCTGCCAAATCCGCAAATATGGTTCGTTGCTCGGCGGACAGGGTATCATGTATGGTGTTTACATTCAGAGGCACCATCTCCGGATATCCGCATTCGGTAAGTACCTTGGCGGCATCCTCTGCGGTGGGAGCGTCGAGCATACGCTGCATACGCTCACGGGTGAGAAGATTGGCTTCCAAGGCGCGGACCCGGGTGGAGATGAATAAATAATCGATATCTTTGACCGTTGCCAAAGTCGACCTCCTTTCTCCCACGAAGGACTCATTCGCGGGATTCTAATGAGGAACCCATTTGGTCAGGGGAGCCTATTTGCCTCCCCTGACAAATGGGCGTTTAATCGAAAAGAGCCTTTGCTACTTCGCCGGACAGATCGACCCGGACGAGGCGTAACAGGGTTTCAAAGGTGCAGTTGGTTTCGATTTGTCCATCACTGAGGAGCAAACCGCCACCGGTTTGACGATGCTCAGACGAGAGCGTGAGAGATGCCGGTTTTCCTGCCTGTTGCAGGAGGGCATTGGCCTCATTCATAATCTGATCGCCATACTGCTTGGCATCCTCTGCCGAAAGAACCAGGGATTCCTTCCCGCTAAAGGAGGACTTGGCGGCAAGCTTTGCCAGCAAGGAGATGTAGTCTGCTTCGGGAAGTTTGCGGAGCTGTTCCGAAGCAAGAGCGAAGGCGCGATCTACCATGCCCTGCTTTGCTGCCAGGGTATCCTTGCGTGCTTCCAAGTGAGAGGCACCGGCGAGGTTTTCCTCTCGCTCTTGTGCATTGGCTGCACCGCGGCGAGTGAGTTCCTCGTATTCGCGCTGTGCCTGGGCTTCATAACGGGCGCGAATGGAGGCTGCGTCCGCTTCGGCTTTTTGGAGCACTTCATTGATTTCGGCTTGCGCATCGCTCAAAATTCGTTCTGTGATTTTTTCAATGCCATTCATTCTGTTTTGACCATCCTTTCTTTTGATGGTTTTAAGCTCAAGGGCTTAAACAACGCCCATGCTGTTGATCATCAGGAAGGAGGCCAAGAGGCAAAGGATGGCGTAGAATTCCACCATGATGGCCATGATGAGGCCCTTGGACATTTCCTCGGGACGCTTTGCAATAAGAGCAACACCGGCTGCGGCGCAGCGACCCTGAGCAACTGCGGTGATCATGCCGCCAATGCCCATACAAAGACCTGCTGCCAGGAAACCAAGACCCTGTGCAATCGTGAGGTTGGGCATAGCACCGGCGAAGAAGCCCATCTTCATCATGGCAAAGAACCAGATAACCAGACCATAAAGGCCCTGCGTACCGGGGATAATCTGCAGAATCAAGCACTGAGAGAACTTGTTGGGGTCTTCGGACAGGACGCCGGCAGCGGCTTCACCGACGAGACCAACGCCACGGCCGGAGCCGGCGCAGGCAAGGGCTACAGAAAGAACGGCGCCGAGGAAGCCGATCTGTGTACCACAGTTTGCTAAAAATTCCATTTTAAGTTTCCTCCTCTGTTATGTCAATGAACTTGGTGCGATAGCTTAAGGGGCGGAAGGGAATCCCACCCTCTTCATAGAATTTGCCAAAGAACTCCAGGTATTGAAGACGAGCCGCATGGACATAGGTGCCGATGATGTTCACACCGATGTTAAACACGTGGCCAAGGACGAAGACGACCATAAAAACAATGATGTTTCCGGGCAGGGCGCCTAAGATGTTCATGACGCTGGCAATGACGGAGCCTGATAGCATAAGCGCCATGAGACGGGAATAGGATAGCACGTCGGAGAGCCAAGCTGTTACATCGTAAAGGCTTGCCACGCCACCCATGAGCTTCCCGAGAATGCCCTTCTTATGTCGGCCTTGCGTAAGAATGAGTGCAACCACGCCAACCCAGATGCCGGCAGCCGTACCCTTCAAGGCCATAATGGCAATGCCCGCAAAGAGAATCCACCAGGGTACGACCTTTAGAATGCCTTCCCAAGGATCGCCATCGCGGAACTTCATGTAAATGTAGACACACTGACCGAAGATAAGCTGAACAATACCCATGCAGATGGCAAACACTAAGACGGTCATGGGGTTGCTTAAGGGGTTGAGCAAGTAGGGAAGTGCGATATCCTTGCCCAAGAAGGTCGAGGAAAAGACGGGAATCGCATCGCCAAAAAAGCTGCCTGTGACAAAGCCAAATATCATGGCACTAAAACCAAGGTAGATGCCGAGATGGAACATATATCCCATGGTGTTTTTTGGATGATATTTGTTAGTAATCAAAAGGGAAATCGCCATCAGGATGATTCCGTATCCAATATCCGCAAACATAAAACCAAAAAAGATAATATAGAATCCGAAAATCAGTGGGTTCGGGTCGATGCCGCCATGGTACTTCGGAAGGGAGTACATTTCCGTGACCATGTTGATGCAGGACATCCATTTGGGGTTTTTCAGCAGGGTGGGTGGGGTCTCCTCCAGAGTAGGATCTTCCAGGGCATAGGCGCAAGAGAAGCCCGTCAGTTCCTGCTCCAGGCGATCCAATCCAGTGGCCGCGGCCCAACCTTCTAAAAATACAATGGTACCGTTGGTCAAAAGATGTTCGCAAGCAGTCTCACGCGATAGATCCTGGGTCAGGCGATCGAAACTGTGCTGTAAGGCAGAACGATTCTCCGCAAAGGATGCAATGTGCGCTTCTGCGGCTTCGCGCTGAGTTGCGATGTCAGCCAATTCGCGATCGATGCGCTGGATTTCATCGGCTGCAGTTCCGGTGAGGTCCTTAAATTGCGTGTTGCTAAAGGCAAAGGACTTTAGAACCTCATCCACCGCTTCCGATTCGGATAAGTGGTACATCAGAAGCAGGTAGTGCTGGTCTCTATCCTGGCTGAGGGGGGTCAGCGCGGATAAGGGGGCGGCTTCGGATAGTGCTTGGGTCAGGGCCTCTAGGGAAACCACCGCGGGACAAACTCCCAGGGTGACTCTCACATGTTCGGTAGAAAGCTGATTGAGGGGATAGTGCAAAGAAGTCCAAGGGAGAAGGCCGGCTTTGGTGTTGAGCAGGCGGTTTTCACGGGTGTTAAGGCGTGTCAACTCCGCTAAGGTTTCTCCAATGGTGTTCGCGATTTGCAGGGAAGAAGCAAGGGCATCGGCATCCAGAAAGGCCTGTTCCGACATGAGGGAGCGCTTTTGAAATAGGCTCTTTTTGGTTGGAGCATATTTCCGAAGAGCTTCCAAGGCATGTTGGACCCCAGCCAACTGGGTTTTCACTTCGCTAGAGGAAGAAGAGTCGCGGCGCAGCAGCGCGGCCCACTCGGGGTCGACAAGCTTTCCTTCTGCTTCACCGATCTCCACGCACCCAAGGTGCTGAAGACGGGAAAGAAGAGCAGCGCGATCCTGATCCAGTGCGATGAGCCGAAGGCGTTTCATTTTTACAATTGCCATCAGACATTCACAATCCTTTTTACAATGAGCGCAGCGGCCGCATCAAGGCGTGACTCTGCCGCACTGCAAAGTTGCTTGCAGACACCGGCGTTGTCGGATAAGATCTGCTTGGCGCGGGCAGCAGCATTTTGTTCAGCGGCTGCCATGGCCTCGCGGTTCTTTTTATCCGCATTCAGTCGAGTCTGCTCCAAGAGAGCCTGGCCGGCGCGTTCGGCTTCTTTCACAATCTGTTTCGCCTGGACGTACGCGGCTGCTGTTTTCTCTCGTGCTGACGCTTCAGCTTGAGTTACCTGTTGAATGGCTTCAATTGACACTGTATCACCGTCTTTCTTTCAAAATTTTTAAAAAATCCCCCCCATTATAAGCTTATCATACCGAAAACTGCAAAAAAAGCAACACTCAACTTGCAGAGAGGACTTAATCCGATAAAATTTCATGAGAATTGCATAAAGCGAGTTTCAATAATCTATATAAATTAGAGAAAATTCGCATGCAAAAAAGGTTGGAGAATTAGTGATTTTTTCCTCATGATTTGGAGGTTTCAGAGAGGACAGCCCAAGAACTGGAAGCACTGCCAGGCTCCGATTGGATGGGAATTAGGGAAAGATTGGAAGAGGAGAGTCCACGAGAGGAAAATACTTCTCGGACGTGATCTCCGCTCCCGTCCAAGAAAACCCGGTCCGCCAGGGGCAGAATATCCTCTAAGCTTTGTCCGCTCAGGGGTTTTTTGGCTTCATTTTCCGGAGATTCCTCCCAACGCAGGGAAAGAGAGACGCCCTTCTCCTTCAAGGCTCGGCGCGCCTCCTGATAAAAATCATTCAAGGTAAGGGAAAGGGTTTCCACGCTGTCACTGCCTTCAAACTGCTGGGATCTGGCGCCTTGTGTGGGGTAGGCGCAGTTGGTAAACAGGATTTCATCGAATCCCAGGTCAGCCAACTCCCGGCAGATGTCCAGGAGATAGGTTTGGGTGACGTCCTTCGAGGGGGACAACCAGGTCATATTTTGTTGATCCCGCCAAGGAACCCCTGCCTCGCGCTGCAAGCAGAGCTCCGGCTGCACGTTCCCAAGATAGGAATCGGAAAAGCAGGATACGAGGGCAATGGTATATAGGGCAGGGTTACGGTTCATGGTTTGAATGTCTTCGTTGATTCCAGGGCTTGCAGAAGAAGCGCCCGAATCAATTGCTGTTTTCAATTTAGAAATATAGTGCAAGGAGCCATCGGCCCCGCGCATTTCCACCATCACGGCGTTGGCACCGGCTCGCTTCATTTCTTCCTCGGCTTTGCCGTTTCGCATGCTGTCCTCAGATAGACGGATGGCGTGCAGGGGGGAAAGAAGCGGCGTGGTTTCCGCATCGGGCAAGGTAATGGTATTGGCCCCAAACACGGCACTGGCAGCTTCCTGCTTGCCAGCGGCCGTGGAGGATTGTGTTTTTAATAGGAATGGAAGCTCCAAACGTGGTCCCGACGGAGTGTTGACCACATAGCCACGGAAAAAGAATAGAAACAAGGCAGAGGCAAGCCCAGCCAGAAAAAGTAAAATCAAAAGCAGTTTCGCAACTCGTTGCCAAGCGGAAGGCCGTGTGGAATAGCTTGGTTTCTGCCTGTAAATTGACATGGGAAAATGCCTCCTAGTATAGTTTGCAACTTTAAACGAGAAAAGTCAAGAAAAATTAGAGGGAATTGATTGTTTTGTCTTATTTTGTAAAAACTTATGTAAGGGAAAGCCAGCGCAAGAGGAGGAGAAGCGCAAATCCGGGGAAGCCTAGTAAACCTAAGGTGAGGGCATTGAATACATTGGCGCCGATGGCCAAGCTGGGGAAGAGGCCAGACGCGCTCCAAGCTATCAAGAGGAGCAGGCTTGCCCCCGATCGAAAGAGAACGCGAATGAGCCACTTAATTGGTTTGTGAAACACAAGCAGGAGAAGCAGGCCCAAAAGGAGTGCTCCCGGCCAAAGGTTTCCCCAAGTGAACGCTTCCATGAAAGTTCCTCCTTTGGGACTTTATTGAGTGGTTTGTGGTGATTCTGGGGCAAGCTGAGGTGAAGTGGGGGACAGTTGAGGCGATTCCAGGGCCTTGATCCGACGTAACAGGTAGGTGTGACGGGCACGTAGGGCATCAATCTCAAAGAGATAGAACTCAATCAGGTCAGGATCCGTACTTTGGTTGAAGCCAAGCTGCGCCATGTCCAATTCTCGTTTCGTTTCCTGTAGATTTTGGAGAAGGGTATTGCGATCTTGTCCGAAGGATTTTGTTTGCTTTTTGGAGCGAGACGAGCTCTTGTCTTTCGTTTTCATGGTCTGCCTCCCGGAAAGGGAACGTGTCCCTTCGTTTTATTGTATGGGTAGTGTTCACAAATATGACTGGTTTCATACTATAAGACACGCATTCTGCTGGGAGGGGCGGCTTGACACTGCGAGGGATATTAGGTAAACTATGGATAAGAAGAAAACTGGGTGGCAAAGACCCTCTTTTAGAAATGACCAGTTTCAATATAAAGGAGTCAAACAAAGAATGGCAAAAGGGAAATTGAAAGCGGAGTACGGCAATGAATCCATCTCCGTGCTGGAAGGTGCGGAGCGTGTTCGGAAACGCCCAGGCGTTATTTTCGGGTCCGATGGTCTGGAAGGCTGTGAACACGCGGTCTTTGAAATTCTCTCCAATGCCATTGATGAGGCCAGAGAGGGCTTTGGTCAGAAAATCGTCGTCACCCGCTACCTGGATCGCACCATTGAGGTGGAGGATTTTGGGCGAGGCTGTCCGGTGGACTTTAACGAGAAGGTTGGAAAATACAACTGGGAGTTGGTCTTCTGTGAGCTCTATGCGGGCGGAAAGTATGACAACTTACAGGGCGACAGCTATGAATACTCCTTGGGACTCAACGGACTTGGTGCGTGTGCCACGCAGTATGCCTCCGAGTTTATGGATGTCACCGTGCGCCGAGAAGGAAAGCGCTATGACCTTCATTTTGAGAAGGGTTCCTTGGTGGGTGAGCTGAAGGTCTCTCCCGTTGACCGGAAAAAAACGGGGACCCGGATTTATTGGCGACCGGATCTTGAGGTGTTCACGGATACGGAGATCCCGGTGGATTACTTTACCGATGTCTTGCGAAAGCAAGCGGTGGTCAATGCAGGACTTCTGTTCCTGTTCCGGAACCAGACCGAGCATGGTTTTGTGGAGCAGGAGTTTTACTACGAAAACGGCATCGAGGATTACGTGGTGGAGCTTTGTCCCGAGGAGGATGCCATCACTCCCGTTCAATTTTGGTCTGGGGAGCGGCGTGGACGAGACCGAGCGGACAAGCCGGAGTATAAGCTCAAGCTTTCGGTTGCCTTCTGTTTTTCCAGTCGGGCGCATAGTATTGAACATTACCATAATTCCTCCTGGTTAGAGCATGGGGGAGCCCCGGAAAAAGCGCTGCGCTCCGCCTTCCTATCCGCCTTGGATGCTTGGCTTCGTCAAAATGGCAAGTATACCAAGAATGAAAGCAAAATAACCTGGGTGGACATCCAGGACGCACTGGTGTTTGTCTCCAACAACTTTTCCACCCAGACTTCGTATGAGAATCAGACGAAGAAGGCGGTAAACAACAAGTTTATTCAAGAAGGCATGACCGAGTTTTTGCGGGAAAAACTGACCATTTATTTCATAGAAAATCCGCAAGCGGCGGAGCGGGCGGCAGACCAAATTCTGACCAACAAACGCAGCCGCGAGGCAGGGGAGAAGGCCCGACTCACAATTAAGGGCAAGCTTACCGCTGGCAACCTAGACCTTGCTACCCGCGTGCAAAAGTTTGTGGATTGCCGCACGAAGGATACCAATGAGCGCGAGCTCTACATCGTGGAGGGTGATTCGGCTTTGGGTGCCTGTAAGCTCAGCCGCAATGCCGACTTCCAAGGCATTATGCCCATCCGCGGAAAGATTCTGAACTGCTTGAAGGCAGACTACCATAAGATTTTTAAGAACGACATCATTACGGACTTAATTAAGGTGTTAGGCTGTGGCGTGGAGGTGGACTTTGGGAAGACCAAGGACATGACCAGCTTCACCTTGGAAAATCTGCGCTGGAATAAGGTCATCATCTGCACCGATGCGGACGTGGACGGATTCCAAATTCGCACCTTGATTCTCACCATGCTATATCGGTTGACCCCGACGCTCATTGAGCAGGGATACGTTTATATTGTAGAGTCTCCCCTCTATGAGATTGCTTGCGGGGGGAAAACCTATTTTGCCTATTCCGACCGGGAGAAAAATCAGCTGGTTGCTGACCTGCAAGGAAGCAAGTTCAGCATTTCGCGCTCCAAAGGTTTGGGTGAAAACGAGCCGGAGATGATGCACCTTACCACCATGAATCCGGGCACTCGTCGCCTGATTAAAGTCATGCCGGAGGATTTGGCACAAACTGCGGCCACCTTTGACCTCTTGCTTGGCGACAATTTGATCGGAAGAAAAGAGCACATTGCCGAAAACGGATATCGTTACTTGGAATTGGCGGACATTTCGTAAAAGAGCCCTCTCACAATTTTGTGGGTTCAATAAAAGGAGGAAAACACATGAAAAGAGTAAGCGTATGGTTTCTGGCGCTGGCATTGCTGGTTAGCCTAGCCACCCCTGTTTTGGCGGCGAACGAAACCGTGGTAGCCACCCCCGCAACGGAAGAGGCTGTGGATGCAGCTTGGCAGCAAGCTTGGCAGCAAGGCTACAACCTGGGTCTCGCCGATGCAAAAGCAGGCAAGGCATACGTTGAAATGCCCTATGGTGACGACGATGTTTCGATCGCCAAGAGCATTGGCTATGACGAAGGCTACAACGCCTATCAGGCTGACATGGACAAGCAGACGAAGCTGAAGAACCTGGGTGGTACACCCGGCAAAATCAACGTTCGTCTGAATGACAAATGCGTTGCATTCCCAGATGCCTTCCCCGAGCTGAAGAACGACCGAACCATGATCCCGGTTCGTGCCGTGGTGGAAGCGCTAAAGGCTACGGTGGAAACCCCCGATGCCAAAACCGTGAAGATCACCCTTGGGGATACGGTGGTGACTCTGACCATCGGCGATGTGAAGGTCAACGTGGAGAAGGCTGGCAAGACCCAGACCATTACCCTCGATGCAGCTCCCTACATTAAGAACGATCGCACCCACGTTCCCCTGCGTTTCATCAGCGAAACCTTTGGTTATGATGTGATGTGGGATCAGGACTATCAGACCGTGGTAATTCTGGACTCCAAGGCCATGAAGGCAAAGATGAATGAGCGTCTTTCCACCCTGAACCTCTTCTTAAAGAGCCAGGGCAAGTATCTTGTAGGCAACTGGAAGAGCGAGGGCACCATGGACATGACCCTTGAAATCATCGACACCATCAACGGGAATAAGACCTATACCATTCCTGGCAAGATGACTTCCCACATGGGCGGCGGAGCTGCCACCATGGATGCAAACATGGATTTCTCCAGCTTGCTTCCCCTGTTCCAGAAGCTGGCCGCGGATGCAGCACTGACCGATGCAGATGGTGCCGCTCTTCTGAAGAACATTGCAAAAAACCAGACCATCTCCATGAAGATGCTGCCCGATGGCGATATGTATCTCAAATCCGGCCTCTATGACCTGATGTTCCAGGAGATCTTAGGCGCCGATTTTGACCGCTCCAAGGAAACCTGGTATCAGTTCCCCAACATGGGTGCAGACATGCTGAAGGTGGAGAACTATAACGTAGGCGCTCTCATCTATAGCAGCGTGACCTCCCAGGCCAGCATGACGGGTGAATTGGCCTCCTACGATCAGATGATGGAAGCAGAGCGTCAGTTGGTTGCCCTCATGGGTAACGACACCTTTAAGAAGCAGGGCGACACCTATGTTTGGAGCATTGACAAGGCCAAGGTTCTCTCCATGTTCAAGGACGACCCTGAAATCGCCGCAGAAGTGAGCAAGATGCTGCAGGAAGTAAACCTGAAGCTTACCTTCACCGAGGCTGGTACGTATAGCATGAGCGGAACCCTGAAGATTGATGTGGCAGGCCTTGGTTCGCTGCTCACCATGAGCCTGGATGCCAACGGCAATACCAACGGCGATGACAATGCGTCCATGCAGGTTCAGATCCGCAATCTCTTTAACTTCGGCATGAAGGCAAAGAGCAAGACCTGGCAGGTTTCGGATGCTCCCGTGGTAACCATTCCCCAAAATGCACAGATCATTGACATCATGGATCTGCTCAATGGCTATTAATTGCACCAAAACGGAACGCTAAAAAACCGTCTTTGCGCTCACTTGATTTTACAGAAGAGGAAACACATACAGTATGGCGAAACGTAAACAAGCTGACAGCACAAAGCTCGCTCCCGACCACAAGAATGTGGTCGGGTTGCGGGCTGAAATCGTTGAGCAGCCAATCACCCAAACCCTTGAAGTGAATTATATGCCCTATGCCATGTCGGTCATTGTCTCGCGTGCCATTCCTGAGATCGATGGCTTCAAGCCATCGCACCGTAAGCTTCTCTATACCATGTATCAGATGAAGCTCTTGGGTGGGACTCGCACCAAATCGGCCAATGTGGTGGGGGCAACCATGAAGCTCAATCCCCATGGAGATGGTGCCATCTACGAAACCATGGTGCGTCTGTCGCGGGGCTATGGTGCGTTGCTTCATCCCCTAGTGGATTCAAAGGGTAACTTTGGTAAGGTCTATTCTCGTGATATGGCCTATGCTGCCTCACGCTATACCGAGGTGCGTCTTGACGCCATTTGTGCCGAAATCTTTCGTGATATCGAGCGGGACACCGTGGACTTTGTGCCAAACTACGATGGAACCCTGACCGAGCCAACCCTGCTTCCCACCACCTTTCCCAACATTTTGGTCAGTGCCAATCAAGGGATCGCCGTGGGCATGGCTTCCAACCTCTGTGGCTTTAACCTCGCTGAGGTGTGTGACACGGCCATTGCGCGCATCAAGAACCCGGAGGCTCTTCCCATGGACACCCTGCTGGCGCCGGATCTTCCCACGGGGGGAGAGCTCTTATTTGATGCGAGGGAAATGGCGGAGATCTACCGTACGGGACGAGGCTCCTTCAAGGTGCGCTCCAAGTGGCGCTACCTGCCCAAGGAAAACCTCATCGAAATCTATGAGATCCCCTACTCCACCACGGTGGAAGTCATCATTGCCAAAGTGGCAGAATTGGTCAAGGCAGGAAAGATTCGTGAAGTGGCAGACATGCGTGACGAAACCGATCTGTCCGGCTTGAAACTGACCATCGACCTAAAGCGCGGAGTGGAACCGGAGAAACTCATGCAGAAGCTCTTCCGCATGACAAGTCTGCAGGATTCCATTTCCTGCAACTTTAATATCTTGGTGGAGGGAATGCCTCGGGTGATGGGCGTTTCCGAAATTTTGGACCATTGGATCGATTGGCGCATACAATGTATTCGTCGTCAAACTGCCTACACCATTGGGCAAAAGCGGGATAAGCTGCATTTGCTCCTGGGTCTGCGGGAGATCCTCTTGGATATTGACAAAGCAATTCACATCATTCGCGAAACCGAGCAGGACAAAGAGGTGGTGCCGCGCCTCATGCAGGGCTTCTCTCTGGATGAAGTGCAGGCAGAGTATGTGGCAGACATTCGCCTGCGGAATATCAACCGAGAATATATTCTAAAGCGAATTCAAGAGGTCGAGGAGCTAGAACGTGAGATCGAGGATCTTACGGATCTCATGGAAAAACCTGCGCGCATCCGTAAGCTGATCGTTCGTCAACTAGAGGACGTGAAGAAGAAATACGGCGCTCCCCGCCGGACCGACATCATCCAAGCTCATGAGGTCTCCGAGGAATACGATCCCGAGACCGATGTGGTGGATTACCCCATCCATCTGTTCCTCTCGCGAGAAGGCTATCTCAAAAAGATCAGTCCGCAATCCCTGCGCATGAGCGGGGAACAGCGATATAAGGAAGGGGACGGAGCGTTTTTAACCTGGGATACGATGAATTCCGAAGAGCTGCTCCTGTTTACCAACCGGCAGCAGTGCTATAAACTCCGTCTTTCCGATTTGGAAGACAGCAAAGCCAGCCTGCTGGGTGATTACTTGCCGGCAAAACTGGAGATGGAGGAAGGGGAGACGATCCTTTGGGCCACCACGGCACAGAACTATGCCGGACAGATTCTCTTCTTCTTTGAAAACGGAAAGGTCGCACGGGTGGAGGCATCGGCCTACCAAACGGTGACCCGCCGAAAGAAGCTCACCGGTGCCTACTCGGACAAGAGCCCCTTGGCTGCAGCGCTGCGCTTGTTCGAAGAAACCGAGCTTGTGGTCTTCTCCACCGAAGGGCGAGCCCTCCTCTTCCAGTCGGAGATACTGACCACCAAGAATACCCGCAGCACACAAGGTGTGGCTGTGATGACCCTGAAGCCGAAGTATAAGCTTCAATCGGCCATGCTGGCAACCGAGAGTCCCTTCCAAAGTCCAGCACGTTATCGAGCTCGTTCGTTACCGGCGGCAGGTGCCCTGGTGAAGGAGATCGATCGCGGAGAGGAACAGCTTTCTCTCTTATAACTATGGACCCCCAACGTGGCACGGGTTCCGAGGAACCTAGCCCGTCATTTTATGAGGAGAGCGTCATCATGAAAAAATGGCTTCCCTATTTGCGTTCCTATGCGGTGATCACGCTCGCCGCAACGATTTACGCCTTGGCATTTAATATCTTTTACGCCCCGAATCAGATTGCATTCGGTGGTGTCACCGGCGTTGCACAGATGATTAACCGCCTGTTTGGTAGACCCCCGGTTGGTCTAATGATCATCGCCATCAACATTCCGCTCTTTTTACTGGCATGGAAGTTCTTGGGCAAACAGATGCTCTTTGGATCGCTCTATGCCATGCTTCTTAGCTCCCTGCTGCTGGACTTGTTTGGCGGGATCATTCGATTCCCTACCTTAGAAGAACCGATTATGGCCTGTATCTTCGGCGGCGTGTTCCTGGGGCTTGCTTCCGGTCTGGTTTGCCGTGAAGGAGCCAGTATGGGTGGTACGGATATTGCCTCGCGACTAATTAAATTGAGAATACCCACGCTTTCGGTGGGGCAGCTGCTTATGGTGCTGGACTTGGTGGTCATTTGCTGCGTCTCTCTGGTCTTCCACCAGCTCAACAGCGCCCTAATGGGCATTGTGGCCCTCTTTGTTTCCACCAGCGTGATGGACAGAGTCCTCTTCGGCACCGACCCGTCGAAGGTGGCCTATATTATCAGTGACGAATCCCAAGAGATTGCCCAGACCATCATCAATGAGATGCATCGTGGCGTGACCATTCTGCATGGAGCCGGTGCCTGGTCTGGGGCAGAAAAGAATGTGCTACTCTGTGCCTTTAAGAGCCGCCAAATTGTGGTCCTAAAGCGCAGGATCAAGGAAATTGACCCCAAGGCCTTCTTAATTGTGTGCAATGCCTATGAAGTCCTGGGCGATGGATTCCTTCCCCATGACCCAAGGCATAAGAAAAGCTACTAAGGAGGCAGGTCACATGGATGTCAAACGTATGGAAGAAAACCTAAAAAAGCGAGGGTTTTCCTGTGCCATTTTCCCAAACCGGGAAGAGGCCGTTTCCTATTTGGATCAAAAGATTGATGGATGTACCGTTGGCATTGGCGGCTCCATGACCGTCAAGGAGCTGGGACTTTTTGACCGCTTGGCTAGCCACAATCAAGTGGCATGGCATATGCGCCCGGATGGATCCATTGAGGAGGCCAACCGCGCCGAGGTCTACATCAGTTCCCTCAATGGCTTGGCTGAAACCGGGGAGCTGATCAACATTGACGGCGTGGGCAACCGCGTTTCGGCGACCAGCTATGGGGCAAAGAGAATCTACTTCGTAGTAGGGCAGAACAAGCTCGCTCCCGACTTTGAGAGTGCACTCTGGCGCGCCCGGAACATCGCCGCTCCGAAAAATGCAGCACGCTTTGGAACAAAGACGCCCTGTGTTCTGCATGAGCCCCGGTGCCACGATTGCCAAAGCCCGGAGCGCATTTGCAAAGAGTTGCTGGTGCTCTGGCAGAAACCACGCCCGGTCATCGAGATGGAGATCGTGTTCATTCAGGAGGACTTGGGGTATTAACACAAAAGGAGGGGGAGCCATGCGGCGGCGGGTATTGGCTTTGGCTCTTTTGCTCTGCTTTATTTTGAATGGCTGTGGAGGGATTTTAGATCGAAGCTATTCGACCGAAACGCCACACAGCCAGTTTTCCGACGAGGGGAAAAACTCCAGTGTGCTGCGTGCCGACACCTATGAGGGCTTGGTGGCAGCCATGCTGCATCTGATCTCCAATGGACAAGAGAGCGGCGTGATCCGCCTGTATGATTACAGTGGTGCCGCCGAGCAAGATGTGGATCGTGCCTGCTTGGAAGTCACACGGCAAGATCCCTTGGGGGCCTATGCTGTGGACTACATTAAGTACGATATGGCTCGCCTCACGGATTACTTGGAGGTGAACCTCAAACTGTTCTACAAACGCACCTGGCAGCAGATCTCTGCGGTCAGCTCCGTGACGGGCAGTGGTGCTGTTTTTGGGGAACTGCGTGCGGCTCTCTTGGACTTTCAGAAGGAAACGGTGCTCAGGGTCAACTATTTCGACGATTCCATGACCTCGGATGGTATGGTGGCCATGGTGGAAGAAGCGTACTATGATGTTCCGGAAGCGGCGTTTGGAAAGCCGGAGGTCAAGGTGCGGCTCTACCCGGAGCAAGCAGTTTCGGAGCAGCGCCTCATTGAAATTCTGCTGGAATACCCGGCACCCCGTGAAACCCTGAAGGAGAAACAAGCCAAACTTCTGACCCAGGTAGAGATCATCACCCGTCCACTGCTCTCAAAAAAATCCGCGGAAAAAGTGACCTTAATCATCTCTAAGTTGAAAAGCGCAGTGCTCTACTCCGCCGAGGCAGAAGGAACGGCCTACGCTGCTTTGTTGGAAGGAAAGGCCAATCAAGAGGGCCTCACCCTAGCGGCAGAATTGCTCCTGCAAAAGAGCGGCCTGCAATGCCGCATGGTGCGAGGAACCAAGAACGGAACGCCAGACCAATGGCTGGTGGTGCAGATGGAAGATACCTGGCAGCACTTGGACGTTGCCATCGACAAGCCAAAGCTCATGGGGGATCGCGCCATGCAAGAGGCTGGGTACCGTTGGAGTGGGGACATTCCCATTTGCCGCGATATGCCTACGGGTTCGTAACCAAGAGGGGGGAGCAGGTGCTCCCTCCACTTTTTGAAAAATATGAAATATACTGTTGACAAGAGCCGAAATTCATGATAATATAACTTTCGTCGATGCGAGTGTAGCTCATCTGGTAGAGCGCCACCTTGCCAAGGTGGAGGTAGCGAGTTCGAGCCTCGTCACTCGCTCCATCGTAAAGCGAAACATCCTTTTGGGTGTTTCGCTTTTTTATTTTGCAGCGAAAAAACAGAGTGCCTTGTGGCACTCTGTGACCCAATCTATAGGAGACCCTAGGGAGTGGCTGTGGTGTCAAGCTCCAAGCGACGAACCAGAAATGGAATGGCTTCCTCAAAGTTGACGCTATACCAGCGCCGCTCCGGGTCGCTTAAAGAACATTCAATACTCTGGAAGGTAACATCCAGCGCAAGGGTCATGGCACGCTCTAAGGAAAGGCCTCGGGTCAAAGCTCCCACGCAAATGGAAGCAAACAGATCTCCTGTACCATGAAAGCGCTCCTCACGCTTGGGGTGAAAATGAGAAAAGAAGCGATCCTGCTCCCCGTCGTAGCAAACCGCACCAAGAAGGCCTTCTTCGAAGTGTATGCCCGTTAGAATCACGTGCTTGGTACCCAAAGCACTCAAATCCCGCAGAATGGCGTGGATGTCGGCTTCGGAATAGTCGTCCCCCACATAGGGGCGACCAAGAAGCAGGCAAGCTTCGGTGAGGTTGGGCGAAATGACATGGGCCTTGGCGCAGAGGGCCGCAGCTTGTCCGGCAAAGTCCGGGTCCAGTCCGGCATATAGGCTGCCGTGATCGCCCATAACCGGATCGATAAAGACCAGCGTCTCCTCTTTGCGGAAGTCATCAATCAGGGAGGAGACCAAACGAAGCTGTGCAAAGGAACCCAGGTAACCCGTGTATATGGCATCAAAGGAAAAGCCCTCTCGCTTCCAATGATCCACGATGGGATTGATTTCTTCACTTAAGTCTTGAAAGGTAAAGTCATCAAAGGCCGTGTGGACGGAAAGAAGGGCCGTGGGGAGAACCGAAGCTTCCACGCCCATGGCAGAAATTACAGGTAGTGCAACGGTGAGGGCACATTTGCCCAAGCAAGTCAGGTCTTGAACGGTGAGTATTCGCTTCATGGGGATTCCTCCTAGTGGGATAGATAGGCTTGTAATGCAGCGAGATTCGCCTTGGCATCCTCGCGTCCTAAGAGGAAGAGATCCTCCAGCTTTTTCACGTTTTTCTCCGTGCGAGACACGGTGACCGGCTGCGAGGGGCGCAGAACGAATAAGCGGCCGTCCGCTTCCAAACGGTCAATCTCATCCATCATGGTATTGTAATGTAGGGGGGAATGCTCCATGGTTTGTAAGAACGGCTTACTGTTCTGAAAGCTGCGCCGGGCCGCCACCTGGGTCAGGCGGGACAATGGCCTTTTGCGGTATCCTTTGTGCCGGGTTAGAACCAGAACGATCTTCTGATAGCCGTCTTCTAGGGCCTTTTGGTAGGCAACCGGCATGGAGGGGCCACCGTCTAAGTACCGCCGCCCATCCAAGGAAACGGGAGTAGAGAGCATTGGCATGCTGCCCGAGGCCTGCAGGGCCAGCATCATGTCACTGCAAACACCACGCTCCAGATAGGCAGGCTCTCCACTGTCTAAATCCGTAGCAACGGCAACAAAGCGGGTGGAGCAAGCGTCAAACGCATTCAAATCCAAAGGAAACTGCGCATTCACGGTGGAGAACATATACCGAAAGCTAAAAATCTGCTTCTCTTTGACCAAGGGTCGAAGACCCATAAAATTCTTATCCCGCGCATAGTGATAGTCAATGTAAAAGCTACGCTCGGGCTGATCCGTAAGGTAGTTAATGCCATTCATAGCACCTGCGGAAGTACCAAACAGGCCGTCAAAGCGGATTCCAGCACCATGCAACACACCCTGAACCCCCGCGGTATACACCCCGCGCAAGGCACCACCTTCCAGTACGAGGCAGTGCAAACGATCTTCCATAGAAGAACCCCCTCTTTCCGTCATTTTTTTCTTCAGTATAGCACAATCCAAGGATTTGGAACAGCACCACAAATATTTTTTGTGGGAACAGGAATCCTAAGTTGGGATTGAAATTGAACACAAAGCAACCTATAATAAAGGAAATGAAAGCCGGTCAATTTGAAAGGAGCTAGCGCCATGGATAAAAGATTGTATCGTTCAACGCGGAATCGCCTTCTTTGCGGTGTTTGTGGGGGAATCGGAGAGTTTTTCCACATTGATCCAACGATTGTGCGCCTTTTGTGGGGTTTGTTTGCCCTCACCGGTGCAGGCATTGTATTTTACATTCTTGCCGCATTGATTATTCCCTCGGATTATTAAGCAAGCTTTTGTTGCAGTTTGGGTCGAATCGGGAATGAGTGAAAACGCTCATTTCCGATTTTTATTTCCTAGAAGCAATGCCCTTACCAAAAATTGCCGCTTGCTCTCAAATGACCTCGAAAAATTGACTTTTGAAGCAAAGTTTTTCTTGTAATTTGACTAGATACAAGGTACAATGCAGGGGACAATTTAATAATGGGAGAAGCTAATTTTGTTGTTACACTGTCAATAGGACAGTGGAAGGAGAAGACAAACATGTTCAAAAAACGCATACTTGCCCTTTTCCTGGCGGGTGCGCTCCTAGCTGCTGTACTCAGCGCTTGCGGAGACAAGAAGACACAAGGAACCCCCGGCAGCGACGAAACCGGCTCTTCCGGAGAGACAGTCAATGGCGGCGAACTCGTCGTTGGCATATCTCAGGACCTGGGAGACAGTCTTGACCCGTATCAGATGACAGCGGCAGGAACCAGAGAGGTCTTATTTAATGTCTATGAAGGCTTAGTCAAGCCGGATAAAGACGGCAATTTCATCCCCGCCGTGGCAGAGTCCTTCGTCAAATCGGACGACGGCTTGAGCTACACCTTTACCCTGCGTGCGAACGTCAAGTTCCACAACGGTGCAGTCGTGACGGCGAATGATGTTGTAAAGTCCTTTGAAACCTGCGCTGCGACCACGGTGGATACCGCATTGGCTGCGGCGCTTTCTACTGTTACGAAGGTTGAGGCTGTGGACGATCAAAACGTCCGCCTGACCCTTTCCGAGCCGAATGGAGACTTGCTAAGCTACGTTGCCTCGGTGTATATCACCCCCGCAGGCTATGCGAACAATGCAACCGCCCCCGTTGGCACCGGTCCTTTTAAGTTTGTATCCCGTGCGGTTCAGGAAAATGTGATTCTGGAAAAGAACACCGAGTACTGGGGCGAGGGTGCCTATCTGGACAAGCTTACCTACAAGATTTATGAGGACACCACGGCTCTCATGAATGCTCTGGGGGCAGGCTCTGTGGATATGGCAGCACACCTCACCATTGACCAGGTCAACACCTTGAACACCGCGGATTACAAAACCGTCGAGGGCACCATGAATTTGGTTCAGGCCCTGTACCTGAACCATAAGGTTGCGCCCTTTGATAATGAAAAGGTACGTCAGGCTCTCTGCTATGCCATCAACGTGGACGAGATTCTGGCTTTGACCGCGGAAGGTCACGGCACCAAGGTGGGCACCTCCATCTATCCCGCCTTCGGCAAGTACTTTGATCCCTCCTTGGTTGGCTCCTATCCCTATGATGTGGAGAAGGCCAAGAAGCTGCTGACCGAGGCAGGCTACCCCAATGGCTTTGAGATGACCATCACCGTGCCGAACAACTATACCCCCCACGTCAATACGGCAGAGGTTATCGTTGAGCAGCTGGCAAAGGTGGGAATCAAGGCAACGCTTAATCAGGTCGAATGGGGCACTTGGCTTTCCGAGACCTATCAAGGACGCAAGTTCCAGTCCACCGTCATTGGTTTTGATGCCGTTTCCTTAACGGCAGGAGCCTTGCTCAACCGCTGGGTCAGCACCGATGACAAGAACATGATCAACTACAACGATGCCAAGTATGACGAGCTGATGAAGCAGGCAGCCAATGCCATTGACGACCAGAAGCGCATTGACCTCTATAAGCAGGCCGCCAAGCGTCTGACGGAGACGGCTGCCAACGTCTATATCCAAGACTTGGCCGACTTTGTGGTCATGAAGAAGAATCTGGATGGCTACGTGTTCTATCCCTTGTACGTCATGGATATGGCGAAAGTACACTATGTGAAGTAATTTGGGGCCCAGCGCCACGCGCGGGTCACCAGAGCGAAAGGAGGCGAGGAGATGAAATATATTGCGAAGAAACTCTTTACTCTCATTATTACATTGTTCATCGTTTCTCTCCTCGCCTTCCTTGCCTTTCAAATCATTCCGGGCAATGCGGCGGTGTTGCGCCTAGGGACCAACGGAACGCCCCAGCAGGTAGAGCAGCTAAAAGAGGAAATGGGACTCAACCGCCCCATCGCCATCCAGTATGGAGATTGGCTGGGTAGCTTTCTGAGCGGAGATATGGGCGTTTCCTATACCTATAACATGCCGGTGGAGGATATGATTGCGCAAAAACTGCCCTCCACCGTGGCACTGGTGCTCCTGGGCTGCCTTTTGATGGTGGTTCTGTCGATTCCCATTGGCATTTTCACCGCTCGCCACGCAGGCGGCGTGGTGGATCGCGTTATGACCGTTCTCAATCAAGTGTTGATGTCCATCCCTCCCGTGTTTGTGGGCATACTGTTTTCCTTTGTCTTTGGCATTACCCTCCGGGTGTTCATCCCCGGAGACTTTGTTTCCTGGGACGAGAATATTACGCAGTTTTTGGTGTTCATGTTCTTTCCGGCCCTTTCCATCGCCCTTTCCCGGGTGGCCATGACCGTCAAGCTCTTGCGCTCCTCGCTCTTGGATGAAATGGATAAGAACTACATTCGCACGGCCTTTAGCCGTGGTCACAGCAGGGATACGGCCCTGCGACAGCATGCCCTTCGCAATTCGCTGGTTCCCGTGGTCGTCTTTATGGCGGTATCGGCAGCGGAGATGGTGGCGGCCGGCATTATCATCGAACAGGTCTTTGCCATTCCTGGCATTGGTCGTTTGCTGATTGCCTCCATTGGTACGTATGACTTCCCGGTCGTGCAAGCCATTGTTTTGATTTTGGCAACTTGGGTGGTTGTGGTGAACTTTCTCGCCGACATCCTCTCTCAATATATAGACCCCCGCGTGCGTCTTGGCTAAGAGCGTGTCAAGACCCAGGGACCCTTAACAAGTGGGGTAGAGGAATGAATCGACAAATAATAAAGAGTCCCTTGCATCATAAGAAGAACTACTTTTTGTCGCTGGGTAAGGGAATTACCGGTGCGATGGTAGTGTTCATCCTGCTGGGGATGGTCTGGCAACCGTACAGTCCCACCGCCATGGATGCCATGGCCAAGTCCCAGGCGCCCTCGCTTCTTCACCTGTGCGGAACCGATAATATGGGACGCGATATCCTGTCCCGTATCATGGAAGGCGCGGGCACAACCTTTTTCATTGCAGCCTGCGTGGTGCTCATCGGCTTTACCATTGGCACCCTCATTGGCTGTCTGACGGGGTACTTTGGAGGCCTGGCCGATGTGATTTTAATGCGTGTGTGTGATTCTATCACGGCATTTCCCAGCATTTTGCTTGCCCTGGTTCTGGTCATGCTTTGTGGACGGGGAAAGTATCAGATCATCCTGATTCTAGGAATCCTGTTTATTCCAAGTTTTGCCCGCGTGGTGCGCGGGGAAGTGGCCAGACAGCGAAGCCAGAACTACACGGCGGCGGCACGCCTCATGGGGGCTGGGCATTTTCGCATCATCTTTAAGCACATCCTGCCAAACCTGCTTCCCGTCCTGCTGCCTACGCTGTCCATTGGGTTTAACAACGCGGTGCTTGCTGAGGCCAGCATGAGCTATGTGGGAGTGGGTGTGCAAAAGCCAGAGCTTTCGCTGGGGGGCATGCTCTCCGAAGCCCAGACCTATCTTGGCAATGCCCCTTGGTACGCGCTCTTTACCGGTCTAACCATCGTCCTTCTGATTCTTGGATTTTCCATGCTGGGCGAAGGCCTAAGTCGAGAAGAATCCTAGGAAGGGGAACTTTGATGCTAGACGTAAAGAATCTTCATATTCGCTTTCATAAGGCGCGCGGCGGACGCGAAGCAGTGCAGGGTATTGATCTGCACATGAACACTGGTGAGATATTAGGCTTGGTGGGAGAAAGCGGCAGCGGAAAAACCGTGACGGCCATGGCCATTTCCGGCCTGATGAGCCGAAAGCAAGCCATCTGCACCGGCGAGATTTGGCTGGACGGGGTAGAGCTTCTTTCCTGTGACCGAGAACAACTGCGCAGATTGCAGGGAAAAGACATTGGGGTCGTCTTTCAGGAGCCCATGTCTTCCATGAATCCAGTGATGCGCATTGGTGCTCAGATTGAGGAAAGTCTGCGGCTTCATACCAACATGACGGCCCAAGAGCGCCGCGATCGTGCCTTGTATGTCATGGCGGCGGTGGAGCTACCGGAGCCGGAAAAGATCTATAATCAGTATCCTCACGAGCTGTCGGGTGGTATGTTGCAGAGGGCCATGATTGCCGCGGCGCTCACCACAAGGCCGAAGCTGCTCCTTTGCGACGAACCGACCACCGCGCTGGATGTGACCATTCAGGCGCAGATTTTAGAACTCCTGAAACGAGTCAATCGTGAGTTTGGCATTGGAATCTTGTTTATCTCCCACGACCTTAACGTGGTGCGAAAGCTATGCACGCGAGTTGCCGTGATGTACCGCGGCAAGTTAGTGGAGGAAGGGCCGGTGGATGAGGTCTTCTTCCATCCGAAAGAGGAATATACCAAACGCCTGATTGCCGCCATTCCGACCCGAAA
The DNA here is from genome assembly GCA_000620945.1 of [Clostridium] viride DSM 6836. Classification (GTDB taxonomy): domain Bacteria; phylum Bacillota; class Clostridia; order Oscillospirales; family Oscillospiraceae; genus Evtepia; species Evtepia viridis. The sequence goes on from JHZO01000006.1 coordinate 214,842, forward strand.
GAAACGAGGCTGAGCCATGACGAAAGCTCCGATTTTAGAAGTGCGAGGGCTGGACAGCTACTACCGGCAAGGCACAGACACCCTTTGGCGAAAGAAACGCACCCAAGTGCTAAAGAAGGTAAGCTTTACTCTGGGGCAGGGTGAGGTGCTCGGCATTGTGGGGGAAAGCGGCAGTGGAAAAAGTACTCTGGCGAAGGTGATCCTTGGCATTTCGCGGGATTATGAGGGAGAAATCGTTCACCACAGCATGCGCCCCCAAATGGTGTTTCAGGACCCCTACGCCTCCCTAAACCCTGCCTTTACGGTGGGACGCATTGTGGAGGAACCGCTGATTATTTATGGTAAGTACGATGTTCATGAACGGAAGCGCCGGGTCATTGATATGTTGGAGGATGTGGGGCTGGGGGAAGAGTTCTTGGTCTGCCGTCCCCACGAACTCTCGGGAGGACAGAGGCAGCGTGTCTCCATTGCCACGGCCATGATCGTCCGCCCCAAGTTGGTCATTTTGGACGAAGCGGTGTCCGCTCTGGACGTGACCATCCAGGATCAAATCTTAGACCTTTTGGTTCGCTTAAAGAAAGAAAATAATTTAAGCTACCTGTTCATTTCCCATGATTTAAATGTCGTCTATCAGTGCTGTGACCGCGTGATGGTGATGAAGAGTGGTGAGGTGGTCGAGGAAAACACGGTGGATGGAATCTTCGATGCACCACAGCATCCCTATACTAAAAAGTTATTGCTTGCGGCAGAATAAAAACTCCGCATCGCTTCGATGGTTCGAAGCGGTGCGGAGTTCTTTTTGTATAAAATGTCATTTTTGGGAACAGAATGATTCTGTTTGGATGCGAATGCTGATGCGCATCATATATTCCTTGGGATTGCGGGTAGACATGTAGTGAAGCAAATCTTCCTCAAAGAGATCCCCCACAATGAGATACCCGCGATCCTGTACCCAGCGAACCAAGGATTCATAGGCCGTTTCCAGGGTTTCATAGCCGCCTTGATGATACAAGGTGGCATAGGTACCGGATGGCTTGACCAGAATGTCTTGTGTATGGGCTTGAGGTGTCACGGGACAATAGTAATAATCTTCGATGAAATTGCCCTTTTCAATGCTTTCCTGGGTGACGATATCCCCCAATCGCAGCGAAAGGCTGCCGTGTTCTCTCGCCCAGGTGATTAAGGTGCGGCTGCTCAGCAAGAATTGACGTTCGTCATAATGTGCATAGTCCGGGGCACGCACCGCAACATAGTAGGATTCCGGGCAGTTTTCCAAATGAATGGTACCCGGCGTTACGTTGATGGCAAGCTGGGTGGCTCGAATGGTTTCTTGCAGGAGCTGATTGACCATGTCGAGACGGCGCTGCTCTTCCGCTAAAATTTCCTTTTGCTGCTCTAAGAGAGCCAAGAAATTTTCTGGATTTCGCTGATCCAGATACGATTTCACTTCGGACAGTGGCATGCCCAATCGTTTGAGGGCAGTAATCAGGTCGAAGTTATTCAGTTGTTTTACGGAATAGAAACGATAGCCGTTTTCTTCCGTTTTTTCCGGTTTTAAGATGCCAATTTGGTCATAATGAAACAAAGTGTCTTTTTTTACCCCGCAGAGCGCAGCAAATTCACCTGTTTTGAAAAAAGGTCCCGACAAGTAAAATCCCTCCCTTGACTCTTGGGTAACCCTATGCCTTATACTAACAGAGAAAAGAACGATTGGCAAGGGATTCCTACCGGGAAAACCTGCCATAAAGGAATTGAACTCAATTCCGCCAGACTATATTGAGGTGAAAAACATGTCTTCCTTACAAGGAGCTAGGTGTTCCTTAAAAACCTTTTCCCGCTATGTGCTGCCCTCCGTTGCAGCCATGCTTCTCTTTTCTCTGTATACCGTTGTCGATGCGATCTTTATTGCCAAGGGGGCGGGTGAAACCGCCATGACCTCGGTGAACATTGCACTGCCCTTTGTCAACACTCTATCGGGCATTTCCATCCTGCTGTCCATGGGTACGGCGACCCTAGTAGCCTTTGCCCGTGGTCGTGGCGATGAGGAGGAGGCCAGTGGGCTCTTCTCCCAGACGGTTCTGGTGATGGCGGTCATTTCCGCGCTGATTACCGTTTCCGTTGCTATTTTCGCCGAACCCTTGGCGCGGCAACTTGGAGCCGGCCCATCCACCATTGCGGGAACCACATCCTACCTACGGATCATCAGCCTATTTTCTATTTGTTTTATCGTCTCCTACTGCTTGGAGGTTATGGTAAAGGTGGACGACAAACCACATATGGCCATTGTGGGCGTGGGTGCCAGCTTTTTGGTCAACATTGTGCTGGACTATACCTTTGTCATTGTGTTTGGCTGGGGCGTGCCGGGTGCGGCCTGGGCAACCGGACTGGCACAGGTTGTCAGTCTGTCCATCTTCCTCTATTACTTCTTCAGCCGTCGCTCACATCTTAAGATTAAGCGCTTTCAGGCACGGCCCAAGGCATTCCTTCGGATTTTGCCGCTGGGCGTTGCCGACTGTTCCGTGGAGCTTATCATTGCGTTTTTGACCATGATGTATAACCAGATCCTGTTTCACCGCTTTGGCGAGGAAAGCATGACGGTCTATGCCGTCATTGCGTACTTGAATCTGTTCGTCTTTATGATCATGCAAGGTGTGGCGCAGGGCATGATGCACCTGGTCAGTCTGCACCTGGGAAAGGGCGAAACGAACAGTGCGGCCGGCTATTTCCGCATGTGTGTGGGAACCAGTTTGCTCTTTAGTGCCCTGTTTGTGCTGCTGTGTCAGGTGGCTCCCGAGACGATTGCTCTCCTCTTGCTGGATCCAAGCAGCCACCTGTTACCCGAGACGGTGGCGGCCCTTCGCCAGTTTTCCTTGTCCTTCCCCTTAGTGGGCATTAACATTGCGATTGCAGGCTATTTTACCGCTTGCGAAATGCCAATCCCCTCCATTTCCTTGTCCTTAGGACGTGGCTTTGTCTTCGCTCCCATTGCGCTGGTTCTCTGTGCCTTCTTGGGCGGCGGACGCTTGATTTGGATGGCAGCCTTCTTCGGCGAGGCAGCTTGCTTGGTGGTTTCGCTGGTGGTTCTTTGGTGGACCCGCCGTCGTCGCAGTCAGAAAGAACTCCTGGTAACCGAATAACTCGCGTTAGGCTAAGATAGAAGTCCAACTCTCTTCCTTATGGCGCAAGCTCGATCGGATGGTATTCGGTCGAGCTTGCGTTTTTTTCGGGAAAAGGCGTAGGGGACAAGTTTGGAGCATAACAATAGAAACAAGAACTTGGACAAAGCTGCCAGATTCTTATTGACAGAGGAAAGAAGTTATGCTATGCTAACAAAAAAAGTTAGCAATAACTAACTCTAAGTGGGAGGAGCGCCGCGATGAAAACATTGAAAGAGTTACCCGTGGGACAGAGCGCAAAGGTGCTAAAGGTGCATGGGGAAGGTGCGATTCGCCGCCGCATTATGGATATGGGAATTACCAAGGGTGCTGAGGTCTATGTACAAAAGATGGCCCCCTTCGGCGATCCGATTGAGCTGATTGTACGGGGCTATTCTCTAACCCTGCGCCGTGCCGATGCCGATCGGATTGAGATTATATAACGCCTTTGCCGAGAAATGAGGAGAGATCCATGACTGTACGAATCGCCCTTGTGGGCAACCCAAATTCGGGGAAAACAACCTTATTTAATGCCTTGACCGGTAGCAACCAGTCAGTGGGAAACTGGCCGGGTGTGACCGTGGAGAAGAAGGAGGGGCGGCTGCAAAGCGCCGATGCGCTGGTGACCGATCTGCCCGGAGTCTATTCGCTTTCTCCCTACACGCCGGAAGAGCTGATTACCAGAAGCTATCTCATGGAGGAGGCGCCGGATGTGATTTTAAACATCATTGACGGCACCAATCTGGAGAGAAACCTATACCTGACCACCCAGCTCCTGGAGCTTGGCATACCCCTTGTCCTGGCTATCAACATGATGGATGCCGTGGAACGCCGGGGAGATCACATCCATGTGGAGAAGCTAGGAAGGATGTTAGGCTGCGAAGTCACCGTCATGTCCGCCATGAAAGGTGAAGGGGTGGAGGAAGCGGCACAAAAGGCCATTGCCATCGCCGCGCAGAAAAAGCTTGCCATTCCGAAAACCTGTTTCCACGGAGCGGTGGAGCATGCCTTAGCCCACATTGAAGAGCGTTTGCTCCATGACAGACCGGAACAGCAGCAACGATTTTTAGCCATTAAGCTGTTCGAACGGGATGAAAAGGTCATTGCCATGCTGGGTCTCACGCGGGAAGACCAAGAGCACATTGAATATGATATTAAACTCTGTGAACTTCAGCAGGAGGACGATGCCGAGGCCATTATCATCAGCGCACGCTATGATTACGTGGAGTCCGTGGTGGATGCCTGTTGTACCAGGAAGCTCAAAAAGGGAATTTCCGCCTCGGCACGCATCGACCGCTTGGCCACCCACCGCATCTTTGCCATTCCCATCTTTGCCGCCATCATGATGCTGGTGTACTATGTGTCCGTTACCTTGGTGGGCGGATGGTCGGCTGGACTGGTCAACGATGGTCTCTTTGGAGACGGAATCTTCCTCTTTGGCCATGGGCAAGAGGCCTATGAAACGGCCACCTCCGATTATGAACTGTCCCTGCGGAAATCCTCGGCCTTTTTGGATGCGGCGGAGCGTTCCGGGATCGAAGTTTCTGCCGTGCGCACCGGAACGGCCACTCCCCAGGAGGAGGCAGCGTTTCTGCTGCATGCCGCAGGGTTGCATGAAAAAACAAGCATTTATGACGAAGAGGGTGGACTGCTGTACGAAGGTCTTGTGGGGCCAGATGACTATCTGAACGCCAAGGGCTTGGAAGAACCCGTGCAAGCAGACTATGGAACCTTCCTTCCCGGCCTCCCCGTTGTGTTGGGTGATGCCTTAGAGCGGATGGGAACGGCCCCTTGGCTGCAGGGCTTGGTCTTGGATGGCATTGTGGCTGGTGTTGGTTCCATTTTAGGCTTTGTACCACAAATGCTGGTATTGTTCTTCTTTCTGGCCCTCTTGGAGGCCTGCGGCTATATGGCTCGCATCGCCTTTATTCTCGATCAGATTTTCCGTCGCTTTGGCCTAAGCGGCAAGTCCTTTATCCCCATGCTGATCAGCACCGGATGCGGAGTGCCGGGCATCATGGCTAGCCGTACGATTGAAAGCCCACGGGATCGGCGCATGACGATCATGACCACCACCTTTATCCCCTGTGGTGCAAAGCTGCCCTTGATCGCCATGATTGCAGGTGCCTTCTTTGGTGGTGCCTGGTGGGTGGCACCCTCGGCCTACTTTTTGGGCATTGCGGCCGTCCTGATTTCAGGTGCGATTCTGAAAAAGACCCGGCGGTTTGCCGGAGAGGAATCTCCCTTTGTAATGGAACTGCCCCTTTACCATCTTCCCGCCATGAAAAACGTGTTGCGTAGCATGTGGGAGAGAGGTTGGTCCTTCATCAAAAAGGCAGGTACCGTGATTCTGATTGCTTCCGTGGCGATTTGGTTTACCTCACGCTTTGGATTTGTGGATGGTTCCTTCGTCCTGCTTTCGGAAGAGGCCCTTTCGGAAAGCCTTTTGGCGAAGTTCGGTGCGCTTCTGGCATGGATCTTTGTCCCCCTTGGATTCGGAAGCTGGCAGGCCAGCATGGCGACCCTCCTGGGTCTTCTGGCAAAGGAAGGCGTGGTCAGTACCATGAGCGTTCTGTATGGCGTGGCAGACGGAGGCTATGCCGTCCTGCAGGCAGCCATGACCAGCGGAGCCGCCTTCTCCTTTATGACCTTTAACCTGCTCTGTGCCCCCTGCTTTGCCGCCATTGGGGCCATTCGGCAGGAGATGCAAAGCCGCAGCTGGTTTGCCTTTGCCATTGCCTATCAGACCGGCTTTGCCTATGCCGTATCACTCTGCGTCTATCAAATTTGGCGCGTGTTGCATGGCGGAGGATTTGGGATTGGAATCGTTGCTGCCGTACTAATCCTTGTCGGCTTCCTCTTCCTGTTGCTTCGCCGCAGCCCCACCTCGAAAAAGCCTGTGCAAGAAAGGACGGAGAGCTTATGTTAACTTGGATTCTTACAAACTGGGGCACGATCCTGGTATCCCTCGGTGTGCTGTTTCTCCTAGTGCTCGCCTTAAGAAGCGTGCGAAAGGATCAAAAGCAGGGCGGCTGTCCGGGCGGCTGTGCCGGTTGCAGCCATGCCGCTTGCGGCCATGCTTGTGACGTAAACCATAAGAAGTAAAAGAATGAGACGGAATGCAAGTTGCATTCCGTCTCATTGTTTGGGTTAGCTTGTTAGGGGTTGGAATCGGAATCTCTTAGTACGCGGGGGATAAAGCGTCGGGCAAACTTCCCTTGTCCGCGGCTTTTCACGTAGAAGTAGCCGAAGAAGGAGAAGATGACGGCACCAATGAAGTTGACGAAGAGATCGTTCATGGTATCGATGAGGCCGAGGTCCAAGTAACCACCAATCCCAAGGGAACGATGGGTTCTATCCGAAAGCACAAGAATGACATTTTCTATGTGCTTGATGATTTGGGGATGATTGGCTTTGGCGGGGTCTAAGAGGACGCTGGAGATGGTCGTCACCACGGTATCCTTTTGCATATCCAACAGCAACACCTGATCCATAAAGAATTCGAAGAATTCCCACAGAACCCCAATGGTCATGGAAAAGCAAAAGGCCACCAGCGCCATAAAGAGGGGAGAGAGAGAAAAGGAGAAGCGCTCGTTCCGGTTCAGAATGTCCACCAGCGAAAAGCCGATGGCCGCGCAAAGGAAGCCGTTTATGGTGTGGAGCATCATGTCCCAATGGGGGAAGGTGATGTAGTAGGCTTGGATTTCACCTAAGATTTCTGCGGCGAAGATGAACAGCATGATGATGATTTCCAAGGTATCCGGCAGTTCAATGCGGATCTTTCGTTCCACAAAGGTGGGAAGAAGAAGGAGGATCAAAGTGAGAATGCAGAGGAAGACATTTTCGAAATTCCCGTTCCAGAACTGGAGGACCATGGTTACGAGGACGAAGCATCGTAAAATAAAATAAATGGTGAATACGGCCTTCTTTTCCCGGAGTTCCTGGGTAAGACTGGGCCGTTTTGGCTTGCATTTTCGGTTCAAGGGCACCCGACCTTTCTCACAAATTCTAATTTAAAACATAATTGTAGCATTTGAAGGCAAATCGTGCAATCGTCTCCAGTGTGGTCCAAGGTGTTTTAATGAAGTGGCATGTGATACAAGTATGCGACATACAAACCCATAAATTGACAGATTGCGGGAATAGTGGTATGGTATTTTCAGAAGATTGACGGTTGGAAGGAGGCTTGCATGGGAGAGTACGTGAAAAAAGTGGTTCCCTATTCGTTCCAAGACACCGACGCGGTGGAGGCCTGGCTAGAGCAGCTGGCTCAGGAGGGCTTGGTGCTGGAACGGGATGGCTTCTTGGGACTGGTGTTTCAGCGATGTGAACCCACCAAACTGCGCTTTCGCATTGACAGTACCCGCAGTTTTCAGTTAGAGAAGAACAAGCGTCGGCGGGAACAGTTGGCCAAAAAGGGATGGCAGTATGCGGGCTTCCAAGGCGGAGTCACCATCTATAAAAACATAGATCTGAACCAAAAAGAGTTGCCGGAACGTGAGGAGGATAGCGGGCCCTCCCTCCAACAGAATGGCCTTTTTCAGCTTGTAATTGCTCTACTTTGTCTTTGTACCTTGCTCTTATTGTACAAGGTTACAGTTCCCAAAGACGTATCGCCCACGTTCTATTGGTTGACCGATGGCTTTTGGGATGGATTGGGTCTCGTTATCTTCCTCTCTTATTTCATTCTTTTGTTTGTGGTCGAACGAGTTCGAACCCATCGCTTGCAGCAACGAAAACGAGACGGCAGCTTCGAGGAGCGAAGTTACCATACCCCCTTGCGTGCCCGACGGAACGGAAGGCTTGCGTTGATGGGTTTGAGCGTTAGTCTTCTCCTCATTGTGGTGCCCAACATGGACACGTACCTGTATGACGGGGAGTTTTATTCGACACAGGAGTACCCACAAGTCTTGCCGGTTCCACCCCTATCCGAGCTGGTCAGAGCGGAGAACCAAGGGCGCCAAGCGGCTGGCATGGCCCAGTGGTTGGAAGAACCGAGACTTTCTCGAAGTGAGGTCTTCGAAGAGCGCTATCCGCTCCTCCAAAAGCTTACGATCTACCAAGAAACGGCTCAAAACCCGAAGGGAAGTAACACGCTTTACTACCCCCGGTACTATACGCTGCGCTACGAAGGATTGGCAGAACGGCTGTATCAGGATCTTCAGAACGAAAGGGCCTACCAACCCCTCCCCACGTCAAATGGAGTACAGGTGAGCTATTCCCAGGAACGCAGCCAGCGGGACGGATCGAACCAGGCATTGCTGCTGCACCATGGAACCGCCGTGTTGGAGGTCTCCTATGGGGGGGAATTGGACTTATCCAAGTATGTTGCAATCTTTGTAGACTATCTGACCGCTGCGGACAAGACAAAAGTGAGTACGGATGCAAGGCTTCAGGCAGAACCGACGGCATGAGCATTTTGGGGTATTTTGGTCAAATTGTGAAAACTTGTTGAGTCCTCTTTCCAAATGCATAAAAAGAAGGTATACTGAAGTCGTTGATACACAAACTGAGAAGCAAGAAACACCATCATCGAAAGGGAGGCGCATTATGAAATTAAGTTTTTTCGGCGCGGCACGAGCGGTGACCGGCAGCTGCCACTGTGTGGAGGTTGCGGGCAAAAAGATTCTCATTGACTGCGGGTTACAACAGGGACGAGACGAGTTGGATAACCACCAGCTCGACTTTGCTGCCAATTATATAGACTATGTTATTGTCACCCATGCCCATATTGACCACTCCGGTCGAGTTCCGCTTCTGGTGAAGCAAGGGTATGCAGGGCAAATTTTTACCACACGCTTAACCGGAGAGTTGTTGTCCATCATGCTGCGCGATTCGGCGCACATTCAGGAAAGCGATGCCCAATGGAAGAATCAAAAGGGCAAACGCGCCGGTCGGGAACCAGTGGAGCCCCTTTACACCATTGCCGATGCCGAAGAGGCCATTGCAAAGATTGTGACCTTTGAATACAACCAGGAAATCGAACTGTTTGAGGGGGCAAAGCTGCGCTTTATTGATGCAGGGCACCTGCTCGGTTCCGCCTCCGTGGAGCTGTGGCTCACCGAGGACGGCCTGACCCGCAAGATTTTGTTTTCCGGCGATATTGGCAACGTGGATCAGCCGGTCATCAATGACCCATCCTTTATCCACGAGGCAGATTACGTGGTGATGGAGAGTACCTATGGAGACCGAAACCACGAAACCACAAGGGAGAGCGACGATTATACCGAAAAGTTGGCGGAAATCATCGACGAAACCTTTGAGAGAGGCGGCAACGTCATCATCCCGGCCTTTGCGGTGGGTCGTACCCAGGAACTCTTGTATGCCATGCGGGAGATGAAGGAACGAGGCCTAGTCAAGAAGCATCCGAACTTTACCGTTTGTGTGGACTCCCCCTTGGCAAACGAGGCAACGAAGATTTTCTCCGGCGATCTGCACGGGTATTTGGATGAGGAAGCACTTGAGCTGGTAAAGGGAGGCGAAGCGCTCTTTACCTTCCCGGGACTTACCATGACCGCCAGCAGTGAAGAGTCCAAAATGCTGAACATGGATCCTTCGTCCAAGGTGATCATTTCGGCTTCGGGCATGTGCGATGCAGGACGCATTCGTCACCACTTAAAGCACAATCTCTGGCGGGACAACAGCTCCATTGTCTTTGTGGGCTATCAGGGTGAGGGAACCTTAGGGCGTCACTTGCTGGAAGGGGCCGAGACCGTAAAGCTCTTTGGCGAGCAAATTGAAGTCAACGCCAAGATTTATAACTTCAAGGGATTATCTTCCCATGCCGACCGCGATCATCTGTTGGAGTGGATTTCCAAGGTGTCACCAAAGCCCTTGCAGGTGTTTGTGGTGCATGGTGACATTGCCGTCACCGAAATCTTTTCTGAGACGCTGCGGCAAATGGGGATCCCGGCTCACGCACCGCTGTATCAGGAAACATATGATTTGGCAGAGAATCGTATGCTTGCAGCTGGCGTAGAACTGGAGCCGAAGAAGCCAAAAATGCGCGAAGCGGTGTCCCCGGCTTACTGGGAACTGGAGGCGGCAGCCATGGATCTGGTGGCCTACATCCACAGCAACAAGGGGGCGCCAACAAGGATCTCAAGAAGATGAAGGCGCAGCTTAAGTCCTTACTGGATCGCTGGGGCGATTAATTTAGTTTAAATACCATCCGGCAGGAGCATTGGAACCAGGTTCCGATGCTCCTGTCTTGAAATAGAGAGCATTCAGCCCGCAAAACCCTCAAACGAAAGAGGAGGAATTCATATGAGAGAAAAGAAACGGGGCGCAGTCTCAAAACTGTGCGCCTGCATGTTAGCCTTGCTCCTGATCTTGGCCCCCGCCGTTTCGGCACTCAGTCCCGATGAGCTAAAGCAATTGCTGCAGGAGCATTATTTGGAAAAGGTCAGCGATGCCGTCATGCAGGAGGACACGGTGGACGGGATCCTAAAGGTCTTGGACGATAAGTACACGACCTATATGACCGCCAAGGAATACCAAGAGCTAATTGACAGTATGGCGGATCAGGAAATTGGAGGCATCGGCGTCAGCGTCATCCTCAACGAGCAGGGTTTGGGGATTGTAGAGGTGTTTGCCGGTTCCCCCGCCCAAACGCTTGGCCTGAAAGCGGGCGATATTATCATCGCCGTGGATGGCAAAAGCGCCGTGGGGCAAAGTAGCGAGATCGTGACGTCTTGGCTGCGAGGAGAGCCCGGAACCATGGTGGAAATTACCGTGCTGCACACGGATGGGAGACAGGTTCGCTATCAGGCTACCCGTCAGAAGGTTGTGCTTCCCAGTACGACTTCCGAGCTCATCAATGGGCACTTGGGGTACTTAAACTGCAAGGCCTTTGGCCCTCAGACTCAGCAGCATTTTTTGGATGCGATGAAGGCGTATCCCGCAGCCAGCATTTGGTTGGTAGACTTGCGCAGTAATTTCGGGGGCGAGTTGGATGCCACCGCCCAGACACTGGGCACCTTTCTTGGAAAGCGCGGCATTGTCTACCTGAAAAACGGGAAGGATCAGTACATGCTCTATACCTCCCGCCAGGATTCCATGACCATAAAGCCCACCATCATCCTGACCAGCGGCTATACCGCCAGTGCCGCCGAGGTCTTCTCTGCAGTCATGCGGGATACCAGTGGCGGGCTTTTGATCGGAGAAAAAACCTATGGGAAGGGCGTTGCTCAGGTCATCTTGGATCAGAACACCAATCCAGACATCTTCCATGACGGAGACGCAGCCAAAATAACCGCCTATCGTTACTACACCAAGGATGGCGGCAACACCGCCGATAAAATGGGTGTCCTTCCACACCTGTTGGTGGATGCGGTGGATGCCGGCGACATTGCGCTCCTCCTATCGGAGAAAGAGCCTGCCGTGTCCGATACCAGCAACTACCTTCGTCTGCATCTGGGAGATTGGCGTTGGTATCTCAATCTAACCGAGGCGACCAGCGAAGAGAATCTCCCCTATTTTCAAGAGTTGTTGGAAGCGATTCCCCCCAACACCACCATGAAGCAGGGTACGAAGACAGGGGAGTGGATTGATGTCTCGGTTTCCTCCTTGGTAAAAACCTATGGGATCACCGGCTATGTGTCCCGCAACCTTACGGATCTGGCTGGTCGAGCGGATGCCGATCCGATTAACACACTGGCAACCTATAACATTGTACATGGAGATCAGAGTAGGCAGTATCACCCCGACGCAAGCATGAGCCGTGCGGAACTGTGCGCCCTTTTGGTCCAGGCCTTTGGCCTGTCCACCACCCGAAAAGACACCAACTTTACGGATGTTGACTCAAAGGCATGGTACGCGGAGGAGGTGCAAGCCGTGGTAAGTGCCGGGCTGATGCAGGGGATGGGAGACGGTAAGTTTCTTCCGCAGGGCACGGTCACGGAGGAACAACTCATTACGGTGCTGGCCCGAAGTGCATCCAACCTTAATACATACCTATATGAGACAAGCAAGACCTTTTCGGCAAGCCAAGCCCATGTCCCCGCCGGATATGCAAGTTGGTCCCAACCATGGGTGTGGCTCCTGTCGGAAAGTCAAAAGAATCTGTTTGGGAAACCCATTAACCTCCTTCATGCGGCCCCCGAGACCATCAAGCCCCAAGCGTCCGCAACGAGGGGGGAGGCTGCGGTGGTTCTCTACAATATCTTGCACTTTGTTGGGGTTCTGCCCACGTGAGAAGGTACCCTTGCACGATACGATTCAAGCAGGGGGAACTAAAATCAGGGATTCCTGGGTACAATTGGTTGGAACACGAGAAAATATAGACATTTTTTAGAGATTATGCTACAATGAGCGACAGATTAAGACATACGCTGACAAGAGGTTTACTGTTTTGAAAATCAACATATTAGGCGTGGAATTTGATAATCTTACCTTGGAAGAGGCCGTTCGCCAAGGGGCTGCTTTGGCGGCGGGGGAGGGCTTTCACTATGTGGTAACGCCCAACCCGGAGATTGTAAACTTAGCCCGGGAGGATGCAAGCTATGGGGCTCTCCTCAATGGGGCTTCCATGGTGCTCCCCGATGGGATCGGAATTGTCTATGCGGCCAAGCTTTTGAACCAGCCCATCAGAACCCGGGTTCCGGGAATTGACTTCGCATCTGGATTAATGGAACAACTGGCGACCACGACAGCCCGGCTGTACCTCCTGGGGGCGAAGCCCGGGGTGGCAGAACAGGCGGCAAAGCGTCTTTCCGAACAGTATCCCGGTCTGATCATCTGTGGGACAGGGGATGGATACTTCCAAGACAGTGAGGCTGTGGTGGAAGAGATTCGAGCTGCCCAGGCAGACGTGGTCTTTGTTTGCTTGGGGGCACCGAAGCAGGAGCGTTGGATGGCCGAGTTTGGTCCCAAGACCGGAGCTAAGCTTATGCTTGGCTTGGGTGGAGCTTTGGACGTTTTTAGTGGACAGGTGCAGCGCGCACCCGTGGTGTGGCAGAAGATGGGGATGGAATGGTGCTATCGCTTGCTCCATCAGCCCAGCCGCTTCGGACGCATGGCAAAACTCCCGCTCTTTCTGGTGACGGCCATGCGTAGCCGTACTAAGGGAGGGGTTTGATGCACCAAAAAACGGGAAGACTCATTGTCATTGAAGGAACCGATGGGTCGGGAAAATCCACTCAGTTTGCCAAGCTTTGCGGCCGCTTGGATGCCGAAGGGCAGGCGCACCATCGCTTGGTGTTTCCGCAGTATCAGGAAGAATCCTCTGCACTGATCCGCATGTACTTGCGGGGTGATTTCGGCAAGAATCCTTCTGAGGTCAATGCCTTTGCGGCCTCCGCCTTCTATGCGGTGGATCGCTATGCCTCCTATAAAATGCATTGGGAAGCTGAGTATGCCCGTGGGGCGCTGTTTCTAGCGGACCGCTACACGACTTCGAATGCCGTGCATCAGGCGGCAAAGCTGTCGGGAACGGCACGCCGCGATTATATTACCTGGTTGTCCGAGTTTGAATACACCCGAATGGAACTGCCGGCACCAAACCTTGTCCTCTACCTGGATCTTCCTACGGAGAAGGCCATGGAGCTCATTCGGCAACGTGCAGAGCAAGGTGGCAGTGCGGATATTCATGAAACCGACGAAGCTTACCTTGCGGTCTGTCGCGAAGCGGCACTCCAGGTGGCCCAGTGGGAGGGGTGGACGGTGGTTTCTTGCGTCAACGAAGCAGGAGCGCTGCGTTCCATCGAAGAAATTCACGAGGAAGTATGGCAATTGGTGTTGCCCTTTTTGAGGTGAGTATGCAGCAAGAAAGCAATCAGGAACAAAAGCGTCGCTTGCGAGAGAGGGTTGAGGATACCATGGCCTCGCTTGCGTTGGAGGATCGCCTTCGTTCCGACGAGGCCCTTCGCAACGCGTTTTTCTCCCTGCCGGAGCTGGCAGAAAGCCAGACAATTTTACTGTATTACGGCGTGGGGACGGAGGTCGACACGAGACCCCTCCTCAATGCCCTTTCTGCACAAGGCAAACGCGTCTTGCTTCCGCGTTGCCTTCCGCGAAGGCAAATGGAAGCAAGACAGCTCTGCGGTGAAGCAGAGCTTATTTCGGGAGTCTTTGGCATTCCGGAGCCTTCGGAGCAATGCCCTGTTGTGCCCAAGGAAGCAATTGACCTGATCTTAGTTCCGGCCCTTTGCTGTGACCGAAGCGGGTACCGCCTGGGAAAGGGCGGAGGGTACTACGACCGCTACCTTGCCGACTATTCTGGTCGGACGGTGGCCTTTTGCCGTAAGCTTCTCTTGCAGGAGGCCCTTCCTTGGGAGGACTTCGATCAGCCGGTTTCCATGGTTCTAACGGAAGAGGGGCTTGTACGATCACACACCGGATGAAAGCGGGGGTTTCCCCCCGCTCCATCGGATGAAAGGATGTTCCTGTTAGGTAAGTGCTTAGCAGCCACAGCCGCCGCATCCGCCGCCACAACCACAGTTGTTGTCGCAGCCACAGCCATTGTTGCCGCCACAGCCACAGCAGCAGAACAGAAGGATCAAGATGATGATCCACCAGCATCCGCCGCCGCCAAAGCCGCCGCCACAGTTATTGTTGCAACCCATATTCGTTTCACCTCGTTTCAGCTTATACTATGTTCCCAGAAAGCAGAGGGTGATTGGAATTTCGAAAAAAAGTAAGATTTCTTTCTTGAAACTTTAAAAATACAAGGAGGCTTGTATGGAGCAAGGAAAAAGAATGGACAATAATCGGCCAGAACCCTCGCCCCGGCAACCCCAGCAACCCCGGAAACGGACGCAACGCAAGAGTGGAAAGGTCTTTTCTAACTCTTGGGTCTATTTGCTATTCATATTTGGCGTATCGGCTGTTTTGGCAGCGCTTTGCTGGACCGCGGCAAACGATGTCTTGGCCCTGAATAAGCCGGAGAAGAGTGCGGTCATTACCGTTGGCGAAAAGGAAAGCTATGGAAGTGTTGTGAACCAGTTAGAGGACAGTGGAATCATCAACTCTAAGGCTCTCTTCCGTGTATTTTCCCTCTTTGCCGGAGGAAAGCAAAAGGTAACGCCTGGAACCTATGAGCTGAACACGGAAATGGACTATTTTGCGGTGATCAACGGCTTAGGTGCCAATTCCGATCGGCGCATGACCACCATTGTGACCATCCCCGAAGGCTTTACCATTGATCAAGTGTTTAAGCTGCTGGAGGAAAAGGGCGTTTCCACCGAGAAGAAGCTTCAGGATATGGCTGCCACCCATAGCTATGCCTTTTCCTTCCTACAGGACGTTCCCTTGGGGGACTATCACCGCTTAGAGGGCTATCTGTTCCCGGATACCTATGAGTTTTACATGGGGGAGGATGCCCGGTACGTCCTCAATAAAATGCTGGTGAACTTTGATGCGAAACTCAACGATGCCATGCGTAAGGTGATTACGGATAAGGGATTCTCCATTCGTGAGATTTTGATCATTGCCTCCTTAATTGAAAAGGAAACCGACGGCGAAGATCGCGCGAACATCTCCTCCGTCATACACAACCGCTGGAAGAAGCCAACCAGGGAAACCGCGGGCTTCCTCAATGTGGACGCATCGATTCAATATGTGCTGCCCGAGGGGGAGAAGGTAACACCGGCACACTATGAAAGTGTGAACAGCCCCTACAACACCTATAAAAACAAAGGTCTGCCGCCCGGCCCCATCGCAAACCCCGGTATGGAGTCCATCTACGCTGCGATGAATCCAGCCAACACGGCATTCTACTACTATTCCCTTGGGGAAGACGGGAAGCACCATTTCTTCAAGACCTATGCGGAGCATCAGGCATTCTTAAGGAGCTAAGCATGAGCAAATTAGAACTTTTGGCTCCGGCCGGGGATATGGAGCGCCTCAACATGGCGCTCGCCTACGGCGCGGACGCAGTCTATCTGGCAGGAGAGCAGTTCGGCATGCGCTCCTTTGCCGGAAACTTTGATGATACGGAACTGGGGAAGGCCGCCGCGCTCTGCCGTGAGCGCGGCGCTTCCCTGCACGTCACCTGCAATACCATGCCTCGCAATGACGAAGTGGCTGCGCTTCCGCGCTGGCTGGAGCTGTTAGAGCACAGTGGCGTGCATGCCATCATTCTGGCCGATGTGGGTGTGCTTGAACTGGTGAAGAAGTATGCACCCTCCGTGAAGGTGCATATCAGTACACAAGCCAGCGTGGTGAACTACGCAGCCGCCAAGGCATGGTATGACTTAGGCGCTTCCCGCGTGATTCTCGCACGGGAGCTTTCTATCATGGAGATCGCAGAAATTCGCCTGCGCGCCCCCCATGATCTTGAGCTTGAGGTGTTTGCCCATGGTGCCATGTGCGTATCCTATTCGGGACGCTGCTTACTCTCCAACTACATGACCGGTAGGGACGCCAATCGGGGGGCCTGCGCCCAGCCTTGCCGCTACCAATACGCTTTGGTTGAGGAAAAGCGTCCGGGAGAGTATTTCCCCGTTTTCGAAGAGGGAGAGGCTACGTACATAATGAACTCCCGGGACCTGTGTATGATCGACCACATTGAGGAACTCATGCAGGTGGGGGTGAACTCCATCAAGATCGAAGGACGTGCCAAGTCGGCGTACTATGCCGCCATTGTCACCGGAGCCTATCGGCAAGCGATCAATGCCGCGTATCGCGGCGAACCTCTTGACCCAACCTGGCGGGAAGAGGTGGAAAAGGTCAGTCATCGCCACTACTCCACCGGCTTTTTCTTTGGGCAGCCTGGGCAGTACACCGAGGACTCCCGCTACGTGCGGGACTGGCAGGTGGTTGCGGTGGTGGAGCATTGTACCCCGGAGGGACTGGCAACGCTTTCTTTGCGCAATAAGTTCCAAATGGGGGATGCGGTTGAAGTGGTTGGCCCGGATCTTCGCCCCATTGCCTTTTCGGTTCCCTGCATGCAGACCATGGATGGGGAGGCACTGGAAGAACCCAGGCATCCACAGATGAAATTTCAAATGAAACTGCCTCAGGCCGTGCCAGAACTCTCGCTTTTACGGGCCTGTCGCCCTCATTCATAAGTCTTTTTGCAAAAAAGTAAATTTCCATTTTTGATTCGCCTTGACAAACCATCAAAAATTGCATATAATGTGACTGTTAAAGCCATAATCATGGCCCTTTGGTGAAGGGTCTTGCACCCGTCACTTCGGAGGGAGGGAAAATTAATGTCGGAAATCCACGTAAAGGAAAACGAGTCACTGGAGAGCGCGCTTAAGCGTTTTAAGCGTAGCTGTGCTAAGTCCGGTGTCCTGGCCGAGGTGCGCAAAAGAGAGCACTATGAGAGTCCCAGCGTGAAGCGCCGCAAGAAGTCTGAAGCGGCACGTAAAAACCGTAAAAAGTTTAATTGATAGCATTAAAAGCCCTGTTCCATTCGGAACAGGGCTTTTTCTGTTGATAGGAAGAAAGGTGTCTCGTCGCTTGAACGGGCTCTTACCGTCCTTTGGGGCGAAGGAGGAGACTTGCGAAAAAGAGTAGAGCTAGGTACAGGGTCATGGTTGCCCCGGCGGAGGTGCCTAAGTAGTAGGAGCTGATGAGGCCGGCTATGCCGCAGACCAGCGCAGATAAAACAGAGACAAGGTGATACTGCGCCATGTTACGGGACAAGTTTCGGGCCAACGCACCAGGGAGCACTAAGAGAGAGTTGATAACCAGTAAGCCAATCCAAGTCATGGAGATGGTGACCACCACGGCGATGGCGCTGGTAAACAGAGCCGTTTCCCAGAAGGTGCGGATACCACGGCTGTCTGCTAGGGTGGGGTGGACGGAAGACAGCAGAAGCGTGTTGAAGGAGCTGAGCCATAGCAGCAGAATGACAACTAAAATGAGCGCCAAAAGACCGATTTTGGCCGGCTCCACGCTGAGGATGTCGCCGATTAAGAGAGCATTAAACTTGGAAAAGCTCTGTCCCCCTAAGGTAGAGAGGAAGATGCCCAAGGCCATAGCTGCGGAGGAAAACACGCCGATGATGGTGTCGGTGTTCATGCTGCTCTTCTGGCGCACGTAGGTAAAGAGCAGGGCAAAGGCAATGGCAAAGAGAACCGCGCACCAGGTGGACTCGGAGAGCCCTGCCAGCGTGCCAATGGCAACGCCCGTAAAGGCAGAGTGTCCCAAGGCATCGGAGAAGAAGGACATTCGATTCTCCACCACTAAGGTAGAGAGAAGACCAAAGAGCGGCGCGATGATAAGAATGGCCAGTAAGGCATTCTTCATGAAGAACATCGAACCGGGGCTTGCCCAAGCAAAGGGCAAGAGATCCACCAGGCGATACCAAAGAGTCATGGTGACCAGCCCCCTTCCTGTGGTGCTTGGAGATGAAATGCGGCGTGAAATTCTTTGGAGGAAAGCACCTCACGGGGCGGGCCCATTTTGAGAATCTCTTGTTGCAGGAGAATCACCCGATCGGCATACTGAGGCAGCGTGGAAAAATCGTGGGTAGAGAAGAGAATGGAGAGGTCGTAACGGGTGCGAATCTCTTGCAACATGGAAAGTAGCTGATACTCGCCCTCCACATCCACCCCAGACAGAGGCTCGTCCAAGATCAGAATTTGGGGCAGTGGCTCCAAAGCCAGCGCCAGAAGGACGCGCTGCAACTCACCACCGGATAAGGTGCCAAGACGTTTGTCGATCAGTGCCTCGCCTTGCACCCGGTGCAGGCAGGCAAGCACCCGATCCCGATGGCGTTTTCTGATGGGTAAAAAGACCGGCCAGCGGGAGATGGCGGCCGTAAAGAAGTCTAAGACGCTGATGGGGTCACCGGAATCAAACTGAGGACTTTGGGGAACGTAGCCGATTAAAGGGCGGGTGGGCCGTCCACCGGCGGGTTCAAAGCGAATCTCACCGGAGTGGGACATATGCCCTAGAATGCTATGAAAGAGGGAGGTCTTGCCCGCTCCATTGGGGCCGATGAGGGCAACGATTTCCCCGCAATGCAGGTGAAAGTTGATATTTCGTAAGATCACTTGGTCTTGCAGAGTAAGGCCTAAGTTTTGTACCTGCAAGCAGCAGGTACCGGAGCACCCAGGGGCACCGGACCTATGATTGGGGAAGCTCATGAGAGTGCCTCCAAAACGGTGCTTACGTTTTGTTCCATGGCCGCAAGGTAGCTCTTAACTCCCGGTTCTTCCAGGGGGCCACTCATGATTAGAGTGAGCGCATCAACCGAAACGCCAGCTTCTCGGGCAATTGCCTTGGCCGTGGCATCGGAACTAAACTCTTCCGTAAAAATCGCGGGCAGTTGGTTGGTGCGAATCAAGGAAAGCGCCTTGGCAATGACCTGCGCAGAAGCCTCCTGCCCTTCTTCCTCTTCCACGGCAAGCAGAATCTGGAGATCAAATGCATCGGCAAAATAGGCAAAACCATCGTGGAAGGTGATGAGCTTGCGGCAGTCCAGAGAGGCAAGCTGTTTCTGGAGTCGTGCATAGTCTGCTCCAATGGTTTCTACAGCGGAAGCGGCATTCGAAGTATAGAGGTCCGCATGCTTTGGATCAAGCTTCGAAAGCTGCTGCGAGAGGTAGCTGATCATGGTGGATGCGCGCTGCGGATCCATCCAATAGTGTGGGTCCCAGTCATCGTCGTCATGGTCAGCGTCCTGCAGTTCCTCGGCATGCTCATGCTCCTCTTCATAGGAAGGAAGCAAACTAAGCCCTGTGGAGCAGTCCACAATGGCTAGGTCAGGATTGCTGTGAGTGGCATCTAGGACAAAATCGTCCAAACCGGCGCCGTTTAAAAATAGGATATCGGCACCTTCCATCACTTTCATGTCCTGCACCGATAAGGTGTAATTATGAAGGCAGGAGACGCTTTGGTTAATCAGCGGAGTCACCGTAATTCCGTCAGCCCCTCGGGTTACTTCGGATAGAAACAGGTAGATAGGATAGGTGGTCCCCACCAAGGAGAGGGACTCGTCCTGTGGCTGGGTAGCATTCGAGCTTGGTCCGGTGCAAGCACCAAGAAGTAGGAGCAGGATTAGAAGCAAAGGGGCAAGTTTTTTGAACATTTAGACACCTCATTCATGGTTCAATCAGAAACATACTGATTTACATTATAGCCAATTTGACCCAGTTTGTA
Organism: [Clostridium] viride DSM 6836; assembly: GCA_000620945.1. Lineage (GTDB taxonomy): Bacteria > Bacillota > Clostridia > Oscillospirales > Oscillospiraceae > Evtepia > Evtepia viridis. Next base: position 235,052 of record JHZO01000006.1, read on the forward strand.
AAATAAAAAAGGCAGACCGTTTGAAAAAACGGTCTGCCTTTTACTTACGGTTTACAGGATGCTAAAGGCAACTACAACACCGGAGAATACGATGGAAACGGTGGAGCAGAGCTTAATCAGAATGTTAAGGGAAGGACCGGAGGTATCCTTGAAGGGGTCACCAACGGTGTCGCCCACCACAGCTGCCTTGTGGCAGTCGGAGCCCTTGCCGCCATGGTTGCCACGTTCGATATACTTCTTCGCATTGTCCCAAGCGCCGCCGGCGTTGGACATGAAGACTGCCATAGCGAAGCCGGTGACGGATACGCCGCCCAGGAGGCCGACAACGCCCGTGGGGCCAAGGATCAAGCCAGTCGCGATGGGAACTAAGATGGCCAGCATTGCGGGGGAAACCATTTCACGCAGAGCGCCCTTGGTGCAGAGGGAGACGCAAGCAGCATAGTCAGGGTCGGTCTTGCCTTCCATGATGCCAGCAATCTCGCGGAACTGACGACGAACTTCCACAACGATGGACTGAGCAGCGGTCTGCACAGCGCTCATGGTGAAGGCGGAGAAGACGAAGGTCAGCATCGCACCCACAAAGAGGCCAACGAGAACGGTGGGGTTGGTAATGCTAAAGTTAAGAGTTTCTACGGTTCTGGTCTGCACGATGTCAATGTAGGAGACCAAGAGTGCCAGAGCGGTCAGGGAAGCAGAGCCAATAGCAAAGCCCTTACCGGTTGCTGCGGTGGTGTTACCCAGGGAGTCCAGTGCGTCGGTACGCTCACGAACTTCTTCGGGCAGGTGAGCCATTTCTGCGATGCCGCCAGCATTATCAGCAACGGGACCATATGCGTCGGTTGCCAGGGTGATGCCCAGGGTGGAGAGCATGCCCACAGCGGCAATGCCGATGCCGTACAGGCCACGACCGAAGGCGTCCAGGTCCATCAAATCCAAGGAGCCACCAGCAGCAAAGTAGCTGACAAGGATGGCAGCAGCAACGATGAGGATGGAGGCAACGGTGGACATAAGGCCCAAAGAGATACCACCGATGATGATGGTCGCTGCACCGGTCTCGGAAGCGGCTGCCAGCTTCTTGGTGGGCTTATAGGTGTCGGAAGTAAAGTACTCGGTAAAGTAACCGATGAGAACACCGCCTACAAGGCCAGCCACGATGGCGATATACACACCCCAGTTACCAAGGAAGAAGTAGGTGAGGGGGGCAGCGACGATGGCAGCCAGAACAGCAGCCAGGTAGGTGCCGGTACGAAGGCTGGTTAAGAGGGACTTCTGGGTTGCATTTTCCTTCGTCTTCACGAAGAAGCTGCCGATGATGGAGCAGATGATGCCGCAGACAGCCAGAGCCATGGGCAGGATCATGCCGTTAAAGCCATAGCCGGCAACCGCGGAAAGAGCAAAGGTAGCGAGAATGGAGCCAACATAGGACTCGTACAGGTCAGCACCCATGCCGGCCACGTCGCCCACGTTGTCGCCCACGTTATCCGCAATGGTAGCGGGGTTACGGGGGTCATCTTCGGGAATACCGGCTTCAACCTTACCAACAAGGTCAGCGCCCACGTCAGCAGCCTTGGTGTAGATACCGCCGCCGACACGAGCAAACAGTGCCATGAAGGAAGCACCCATGCCGTTCATAACCATGATGTTACCAATGGTGCTCGCATCGGTGATGCCTGCACCCAGGTACAGGATAAAGAACCAAAGGGTAATGTCCATCATGCCAAGGCCAACCACGGTAAAGCCCATGACGGAGCCGGAGGAGAAGGCCACACGAAGACCACGGTTGAGGCTTTCCGAAGCAGCCCAAGCGGTACGTGCATTGGATCTGGTCGCGATTTTCATACCGATAAAACCAGCCAGCATAGACCAGATGCCGCCGGTCAGGAAGGCGAAGGGAGTAAACTTAGAAAGCATATCTCCACCGCTTCCGAAAGCAATGACGAGCAGGACGACAAAGACAACGACAAATACCTTGCCGACCGTTGTGTACTGATGCTTCAGAAAAGCATCGGCACCTTCGCGGATCGCACCGGCGATCTTGCGCATGGTTTCGTTACCCTCGGAGAAGGATAACACCTTTCGGCTCTGGACGAAAGCAAAGAGCAAAGCCAATGCCGCGCCAATAAAGCCGATCCAAAAAAGATTTTCCACAGATGACACTCCTTTTTCTTTTAGCATTGCTAAGAAAGCAATTCACAAAAAGTTAACACTCCAATTTTAGCATAAAGAAGCTGTTTTGCAAGAGATAAGCCCCCTTTTTCTCACCAAAAACCCGATTTTGACAAATCGAACGAAAAAGGGGGATTTAAATCGAAAAAAACCGTACAGGCTTACCAGATGAGGGGTTGAATCGCATGAAAAATCCACTAAAACCGCTTCCAAGTGGAGGGGGTGAAGAGGATAATGACGGGAAAAATTTCGAGTCGCCCAATCAGCATGCAAAGACTGAGCAGAAGCTTGGATAAACCGGAGAAGGCACTGAAATTCCCCATGGGTCCTACCATATCCAGACCGGGGCCAATGTTGCCGATGCAAGCAAAGACCGCACTGACGGTCGTCTGGAAGGAAAAGTCGTCCAGCGAAAGAATTAAAATGGATAAGGACACAATGAATGCGTAGCAGGTGAAAAAGGAAAAGACGCGAGCGAGCGTACCTTCGTCCACGGCATTTCCGTCCAATTTAACCACCTTCACGGCACGAGGATGGGAGATCTTGCGCAGGTCTCGCTGGATGCATCGGGAGAGAAGTAGGGCACGGGAGACTTTAATGCCGCCCGCCGTACTGCCAGCGCAACCACCAACCACCATTAGCAAGAGAAGGATGATATGGGAAAACTGCGGCCAGAGGTTAAAGTCCGCGGTGGCAAAGCCCGTGGTGGTGATGATACTGGCAACCTGGAAGCATACCTGACGCAAAGTATCGCCAAAGCTGCCATTTACCATACCAGAAGTGGAAATAATATTTGCCATAATTAGGGCAATGGCACCAAGCACAATCAGCCAAAACGCGCGAAGCTCATCGCTTTTTAAAATGGAGACAAAGCGACGAGTAATCAGGAGGAAGTACATGGCAAAGTTCAAGGCCGACAGCAACATGAAAATGGTGACGATGATTTCGATGGCAGGAGACCCGTAGGCACCGATGCTTAGGTTTCGAGTGGAAAAGCCACCGGTACAAATGGTTGCAAAGGAATGCAGGATGGAATCGAATACCGGCATGCCTGCCAAACAAAGACAGAGAATTTCGGCCAGGGTAAGTATAATATAAATGGTATACAGGATTTTGGAGGACTTGGCGGTTTGTGGAACCAGCTTGCTGGTCACAGGGCCGGGGGATTCGGCCCGTACCAAGGCGTGGGTACGCTCTCCGGTCTTGGGAAGAAAGGCGAGGGTAAAAATCAGAACGCCCATGCCGCCGAGCCAGGAAGAGAAGGAACGCCAAAACAGAATGCCATGGGGCAGCGATTCCACTTCGGTCAGGATGGAAGCACCCGTTGTGGTAAAGCCCGAGGTGACTTCAAAAATGCAGTCAATGAAGCTGTTGAAACAGCCGGAAAAATAGAAGGGTAGGGCCCCGAACAAACAAAAAAGCACCCAAATCAGGGCAACGACCACAAAGCCTTCCTGATCGAAGAACTGGCTGTTTGTTTTGAGGAGAACCATAGGAAATCCGATGGCAAGTAACAGTAAAATGGTAATCGCAAAGGGAACCGGATTCTCACGGTAAAAAAACGACACCAACATAGGAATGAAGAGACAGGCGGCTTCCAGTAGCAAGGTAAGGCCCAAGGTGCGGAGAATCAGCTTATAGTTCATAAAAGCCTTCCCCCTTACAAATCCTGATAAATATCATTAAATTCACAAATGACTTGATCGTGGGAAATCACAATTACGCGGTCCCCCGGATCGATGGTGTCATTGCCGCTGGGAATGATTACGGCTCCCTTGTGAAGGATGGCACAGATTAAGATGCCAGGCTTCAAGGGAAGCTCCTTCATGGGAACGCCCAAGTAAAGCGTATCTTCCGTAATCTGAAACTCTGCGGCTTCTGCCTCATTGTCGGCAAAGCGATACAAGGCAACCATGATGCTTCCTTTTTTATTTTCGAATCCTCGCACTACGCGGAGAATCCGGCTGACCGTGATCATTTTGGGTGAGAGAATGCTTTCCAGACCCGCAGATTCTGCAATTCCCTCATAGTTGGTGCGATTGGATTTTGCAATGACCTTTTTGAGCCCTTGCTGTTTGGCATAGAGGGAAATGAGCAGGTTATCCTCATCACGTCCGGTCAAGGCAATGAAGGCATCGTGATTGGTAAAGTGCTCCGTCATCAGCAACTCTTGGTCGGTGCCGTCGCCGTACAGAATCAGTGCCTTAGGCAGCTGTTCGGACAGGAAGGCACAGCGATCTTCCTGATTTTCTACAATCGTAACCTTTATGTGCATATGCTCTAACATATTGGCCAGGTAGTGCGCGATGCGGCTGCCCCCCACGATGATCACGGAGTGTACCTTAGGAACATACCGACCTAATAGACGAAAGTACTGATGTAGGCCCATGGGAGTGCCAATGACGTAAAGCTTGTCCCCAACCTGCGGAACAAAACTACCGTTGGGGATGATGACCTCATCGCCACGCTGGGCCGCACAAAACAGAAAAGAAAGCGTCTTGAGCTGACGGGATAGGTCGGCCAAAGATCGACCAATGATAAAGTCCCCCGGCTGCACCGTAATCCCCAACAGTTCTACATTACCACGCAGAAAGGTGTCAATGTTGGAAGCGGGGGGGTAGCGAAGCAAGTGGGAGATTTCGATGGCGGTGGAGTATTCGGGGTTGATTACCATGTCAATGTTGAGGTCACGCTGAAACGCGGAGAGATCCACCGTATAGTCTACGTCCCGGATGCGGGCGATGGTATATTTGGCCCCTAGTTGCTTGGCCATGAGGCTGCACAGCATGTTTACCTCATCCAGGCTGGTGGCAGCCAGGACAAAGTCCGCACTTTCCGCACCCGCAGCCTTTAGGGTAGCAGGAGAGGCGCCGCTTCCCTTGATGCACATGACGTCCAAGGCATCCGAAGCGTGCCGTATGGCCGTTTCATTTCGGTCAATGATGGTGACCTCATGATTTTCCATGGATAGGTGCTGTGCCAAGGTAAAACCGACCTTGCCTGCGCCGATGATAATGATCTTCAAAACACTCATCCCTTCTAGAAAGAGGATCCTAATTTGTAAATTTTCTGTAAAAATACGATGATACTATATCACAGCTGTTTCCGCTTTGCAATTCAAATTCAACGCAATTCCAGGAAGAGAATTGAAAAAGAATGCCAGGAATGATATGATACCAGAAAGAGGAAGCAACCTACGCGCAATTGCCTTGCCAGCTATCCATGGATGGAGGAGAGGAAGTGGTGGAATGCAGCAACTCAATTTAACCGAAGGGACAATTTGGAAAACGCTCGTTCGTTTTTCACTTCCGGTGGTGCTCTCTTCCCTCTTGCAATCAGCCTATTCCTTGGTTGATTTGATTTTGGCGGGACAGTTCATTGGTAAAAGCGGCATGTCTGCCATCACCAACTCCGGGCAGGTGATCTTGCTCCTAACGCAGGTCATCATGGGCATTACCATGGGCGCAAACGTCTTGATTGGTCAGTATTATGGTGCGAAGGACAACGAGAGTCGTGCACAAACCAATCGGACGCTGTTTTCCATGTCCATGATCTTTGGATTAGTGACGGCTGCTCTTCTCTTTCTGTGGGGAAAGTCGCTTCTGCGCCTTCTGGGAGCCCCGGCGCTGGAGGAAGCGACGAACTATATGCGGATCTGCGCGCTCGGACTTTTGCCGGTCTTTGGCTACAACGCCATGTCTGCCATGATTCGCGGAGTCGGAAATTCGAAGCAGCCCCTCTACTTTATTTCGGTCACCGCTGGCGTGAACCTGGTCTTGGATTTGATTTTTATGGGACTCCTTGGTTGGGGTGTCTCCGGGGCAGCCTGGGCGACGGTCATTGCACAGTCCCTTTCCTTCCTCATTGCATTGGTTTATACCGTGGGGCAAAAAGAGCTCTATGCCATTTCCTTAAAAAACCTCACCATTCATGGAGATAAGCTTCGAGCCATGCTAAAGCTGGGCATTCCCAGTGCGGTGCAGATGACCCTTGTGGGCATCTCTTGGCTGACCATGACCTTCCTCATCAACTATTATGGGGTGGAAGCTTCTGCCGCCAGTGGCATTTCAGCCAAGATCAAAGACTTGGCCCAGCTCTTTACCATCGCCATGGCATCTGCAACCTCCACCATGGTGGCGCAGTGCTTGGGAGCGGAGCAGTTCGAACGTGCCAGAAGTGCCGTCCACATTGCCATGCGGGTGACCCTCGGGGTCGCGCTGTTCTCCATTACCTTGGTGGAACTCTTTGCCCCGTCCTTTGTCTCCATCTTTGGGCAGGATGCCCAGACCTCCGCGCTGGCGGTCTTGAACCTTCGGATTGAAATTATGGCCCAGGTATTTTATGCCATCTTTATGATCTATAACTCCCTGGCTATCGGAGCCGGGCATACCACCTTTGCGCTGCTATCTAGCATCATGAACAGCATTGTGGCGCGCCTAATTCTTGCCTTGGTGCTGGATCATTACTTTGGACTGGTGGGCATCTTCTGGGCTTGCATGATTGCTCCCGCCGCCTCGGTCCCGTTGGGATACTTCTATGAGCGCTCGGGTGTCTGGCGCCGTAGCTTGGCCAACGAAGGCTTAAAGACATAATGGAACCTGTGAAACGGAAAAAAGGTGTGAGCCAAATTGGCTCACACCTTTTTGAATGCGGGCACTTATTTCATCAGGAGCGCCATGACGGCTTTTTGCACGTGAAGGCGGTTTTCCGCTTCCTCAAAAATCTCCTCGGCGTGGGCTTCGAAGACGTCCGCAGTGATTTCCTCGCCGCGATGGGCGGGAAGACAGTGCTGCACCATGGCACCGTTGGTCAATGCCATCAGGGCATCGTTTACTTGAAAGCCCGTAAAGGCAATGCGCCGCTGGGCTGCTTCCGTTTCCTGTCCCATGGAGGCCCAGACGTCGGTAAAGACCACGTCGGCCCCTTGGGCGGCGATCATGGGATCGGTGGTGAGGGTAAAGCTCCCGTGGGGAGAGTCTTTGGCAAAGGCTAAGACGGCCGGATCGGGCTCATAACCCTTCGGGGTGGCGATGGATACCTGCAGACCGCACTTCAATCCCCCCACAATGATGGAGTTGGCCATGTTATTTCCGTCGCCGATGTAGCACAGGCGCAGTCCACGCAGTTGTCCTTTATACTCCCGGATCGTGAGAAGGTCGGCCAAGACCTGACAAGGATGGGCAAAGTCCGTCAGACCATTGATGACGGGGACGCTGGCATAGCGTGCCAAGGTCTCCACCTCTTCTTGAGAGTAGGTACGGATCATGATCCCGTCGCAGTAGCGGGAGAGCACTCTGGCGGTGTCCTCAATGGGCTCCCCACGGCCAATCTGCGATTCGTTGCCGGAAAGGTAAATGCCATGCCCACCCAGTTGATAGATGCCTGTTTCAAAGGAAACGCGGGTACGGGTTGAGTTCTTGGAGAAGATCATCGCCAGAGTCTTGCCTGCCAGGATTGGATGGGCTAGCCCGGCCTTTTGCTTGGCCTTTAACTCCTTGGCGGTGTCCAGAATCTCCAAGATCTCTGCTTCCGTCAGGTCCAATAATTTTAATAAATCTTTTTTCATGGTACTAAACTCCTTCACCCAGAGCTTGCTGTAAAATTTGCAGCGAGCGGTCTAGCTCACTGTTCTTGACGGTCAAAGGAGGCAGGAACAGCACACCTTGTTCCATCTCCATGGCCAGAAGGCCAAGCTCTGCCAAACGCAGGATCAATGTGTGGGGGTTTTGGGTTTCCCCAAAGGACAGGCCAATCATCAAGCCGGTGCCGCGGATCTGGGGCTGCGAAGGGAGACAGAGCGCTTCGATGCCTTGCCGTAGATAGTTTCCCTTTTCCTTTGCTTGCGCTAAGAGGTCTTCGTTTAGGAGCTCCAAGACCGCAAGTGCAGCAGCGGCGCTCACCGGATTTGCACCCAGCGTCACCTCGCCCGTTCCGTCTTCCAGCAGCAAGCGGCAACGATTTCCACTCAAAATTCCCCCGAAGGGAAGCCCGCCGGACAGAAGTTCGGAGAAGGAGAGCAGATCAGGAAGGAATCCATATTGTAGGAAGGAAAAGAGGGAGCCACAGCGTCCACCCGCGGTCTGACCTTCCTCCACCAGAAGAAGCCAGTCCTGCTCTGCGCAATAGACAGCCAATTCATGCACAAAATGGCGGGGGAGGGGATCCATATCGCCCTGCATCGGCACCAGTTCCACAAGGACGGCACAGACCTCGGAGGAAGCCGCGGCGCGGACGGAATCCATGTGTGCCGAGATAGGGACCACCTGCTCAAAAGAGGGGGGAAGGCTAGGGCTTAGGGAAAGGATTTTGGTGCGCTCGCCCCCGTGCCGGGACTGGCTGTACCGCCGAGCCAGCATCAGCATCAGTCGGGTCGCTTCCCTTCCGGAGCTGGTGAAGCAAGCGCTGGCCATCCCGCTGCGGCAACAAAGCTCCTCAGCAAGGCGCAGGGTGCGTTCTTGGTACAAAGGAAAGACGCTACAGCCCAGGTTTAGGGTCTGCTCAAAGATGGCCTCGCTCCAAGCACTGTTGCTATGGCCAATGCAGGTGTTGCCCATCCCACTGCTAAAGTCTAAGTAGGCTTTTCCCTCGGAATCATACAGAAAGGAGCCTTCTCCGCGGATGGGCGCAATGGGGAGGCGGGGGCCCTGGGGCATCTGGTAAGCCTCATCCAAATGCAAAAGGTCGTTCAGATTCATAGATTACATCCTTTCTGCCTGATCGGTTGGGTTTCGATCTTACTCGAAGATCATAGTCCCGATTCCCTTGTGAGAGAGCATTTCAATCAAAATGGAGTGGGGAATTCGGCCATCTAAAATGTGAGTGCGGTGGACACCGCCGCGAATGGCGGCCACACAGCAATCGATCTTCGGAATCATACCACCACTGATGACCCCTTCCGACAGGAGGGAGGGGATGGTACTGGTACGAATTTGTGGAATCAGGGTGGTTTCATCCTTAGGATCCCGCAGGACCCCCTGCACGTCGGTCAAAAGAATCAGCTTTTCCGCTCCTACAGCAACGGCAAGCTCTGAGGCAGCCGTATCCGCGTTGATATTATAAGAGGTATCGGCATCGACCCCTTGCGCCACGGTAGAGATGACGGGGATATAACCATTGGCTAAAACATCATTGACGATTTTGGGACAGACCGAGGTGATTTCACCCACGAGACCATACTGATCGTGCAGCTTTTTGGCTTTTAGTAAGCCACCATCCAGGCCGCAAAGGCCAATGGCCTTGGCCCCCATACGATTGATGATGGACACCAGACTTTTGTTTACTTTTCCGCAGAGTACTTGCTGCACAATGTCCATGGTGTCCTCATCCGTATACCGCAGCCCGTTGACAAAGCGAGACTTTTTTCCGATCTTCTCCAGCATCTGACCGATTTCCGGCCCGCCGCCATGCACCACAATGACCCGAATGCCAACCAGGTGCAGCAAGATGATGTCGGAAATCACGGCATCCTGTAGCGTTTCGGAAACCATGGCGTTTCCGCCGTACTTCACAACCACGGTTTTCCCGTTATATTCTTGAATATACGGAAGGGCTTCTGCCAACACAGTGGCACGATCCATATAATTCTTCATCGTATCTCCAGCTAATTCCAAAGGTCAAAACCCTCCCTATCCTTAGTTTCTGTAATCTCCGTTGATTTTCACGTAGTCATAGCTGAGGTCACAGCCCCAGCAAGTCGCCGACTCTTGGCCTTCCTGCATGCGAACCAGAATGGTGACTTCCTTCTCCAAAAGAATTTGTTTGGCCTTTGCTTCATCGAATACCACACCGGCACCGTTCTGGCAAACCAGAATCTCACCGGCGGAGGACGCAAAGGCAACATCAATAGCATTGGGATCAAATTGAGCTCCGGAGTACCCAATGGCACAGAGAACCCGGCCCCAGTTGGCGTCACTGCCGAACATGGCGGCCTTGACGAGAGAGGAGCCGACCACGGATTTGGCCATCAACTCGGCTTTTTCCTCGCTCTCGGCGTGTTCGACCGTACAGGTGACCAGGTGTGTGGCGCCTTCGCCGTCAGCAGCAATCTGTTTTGCCTCATACTCAAAAACGGTGTGAAGGGCCTCATAGAAGGTCTCATACTCCGCGCTTCCTTCCACCAAAGGTTCGTTTCCGGCCTTTCCATTGGCCAGAACAAAGCAGGTGTCGTTGGTAGAGGAGTCTCCGTCCACGGTGATGCGGTTAAAGGTCTTATTGACAATTTTGGTGAGGGTCTTTTGGAGCAGTGCCTGGTCAATGACACAGTCCGTGGTGGTAAAGCAAAGCATGGTACCCATGTTGGGGTGTATCATGCCGGAGCCCTTTGCAATGGCACCAATGGTGACGGTTTTTCCACCCAGATCCACGGATACGGCCAGTTCCTTTTCCACCAGGTCGGTGGTTAGGATGGCGTTGGAGGCATGGGCCGAACCATCCTTAGACAGGGCCGCGGCCACATGAGGAATGCCTTCCTCAATGACGCCAATGTTCAGCTCCACGCCGATGACACCCGTGGAGGCAACCGCAAAGTCCTCGGGAGAGAGTCCCGTTGCTTGGGCAGCGGCAACGGCCATAGCCTTGGCATGCGCCATGCCGTTGGGTGCACAGGCATTGGCGTTTCCACTGTTGGCAACGATGCCACGGGCGTGGCCGTCTGCCAGATGCTCCATAGAAACATAGATGGGAGCGGCCTTGACCTGATTTTTGGTGTAGACAGCCGCGGCCACGCAGTCACAGTCGGAAAGGATGAGCGCTAGATCACGCTTTGTGGGGGGGGATTCGGCCTTGACGCCGCAGTGATAGCCTGCGGCGGTAAACCCGAGAGGAGCGGCAACACCGCCATTGACATACTTCATAAGGAAAACCTCCTTTGATTCGAACGGTAGGTAGGGAAGGCGTTAGAGCAGCAAGCCCTCGCACTCCTGCATTCCGAGCATCAGGTTCATGTTTTGTACGGCTGCCCCAGAGGCACCCTTTCCGAGGTTATCGAAGAGGGCACAAAGCAGGGTTTGCTTTTCATGACCGGTGACAACGATTTGCAGACGATCGCAACCGGCCAAGGCATTGGCGGAGAGGCGTGGAGGTTCGCTACCAAATGGAACCACCGATACCAGGGAGGAATCTTGGTAATAGTCCGAAAGAGCCGCCCAAAGTTCTTTTGCCGTGGGCTTTTTGGGGAGCAGGCGATTCTGTAAGGGAACGGTGGTAGCCATACCTTTATAAATATCCCCTAAAATGGGGGAGAAGACAGGAGGGTGCGAAAGTCCGGCCACGGTTTGCATCTCGGGTAGATGCTTATGGGAAAGTCCTAAGGCGTATAGATTGGGGGCATCCAGAAGGGGGCTGCGATGGGCCTCCTCATACTCTGCAATCATGGCCTTGCCACCACCGGAATAGCCGGTGAGGGAGTGGCAGGTGAGCGGATAGTCGGGAGACAGGAGGCCAAGCTCCACAAGGGGCGCCACCAGAGAGAGAAAGCCGGTGGCGTGACAACCGGGGTTTGCCACTCGCTTTGCCGTGGGAATCTGCTTCTTGCAGCTTGTCAGCTCCGGAAAACCATAGACCCAGTTAGGATTGGTGCGGTGGGCTGTGGATGCATCGATCACGCGGGTGTTGGGATTGTCAATCATGGACACTGCCTCAATGGCCGCCGCATCGGGCAAACACAGAAAGACCAGGTCTGCTTCGTTGAGTAAGGCACGCCGTGCTTCCGGATCTTTTCGCTTCGCTTCGTCAATGAGGAGAAGCTGAAGATCCGAGCGGGTGGCGAGACGATCATAAATTTGAAGTCCCGTGGTGCCTTCCCGCCCATCGATAAACACCCGCGGTTTCATACGCCTCTCTCCTTGCAGAAGGCACGGATGGCTTCAATCTGTGCCAAAACGGATTCCTTGGCCGGTCCGCCGTAGACCTTTCGATCGTTCACGCAAGTATCCAGGCTGAGGCTTTGGTAGACATCGTCTCCAAAGAGGGGAGAGATGGCCTGATAATCCGAAAGGGGAAGGGTTTCCAGGCTTTGTCCGGTGCGAATGCAATGATCGACCAGGCGTCCCACGATGCCGTACGCCTCCCGAAAGGGCATGCCGCGCTTTGCCAGGTAATCGGCGCAGTCGGTGGCACTGATGAAGCCACCGTTTGCGGCATTTCGCATGTTTTGGCGGTTGACGCTTAAGGTATCCATCATGGAAGTGAACACGGGAAGCACCAGTTCCACGGTGTCGATGGCGTCAAACACGGGTTCCTTATCCTCCTGCATGTCCTTGTTGTAGGCAAGGGGGAGACCCTTCATGACGGTAAGGAGGGTGATGAGTGAACCATAGACACGGCCGGTTTTGCCGCGAACCAGTTCCGCAACGTCGGGATTCTTCTTCTGAGGCATGATGGAGGAGCCGGTGGCATAGGCATCGTCCAGTTCAATGAACTTAAACTCCCAAGAGCACCAGAGGATGATTTCTTCTGAAAAGCGGGAAAGGTGCATCATGAGGATGGAGCAGGCGGAGAGGAACTCGATGGCAAAGTCACGGTCGGAAACGCCGTCTAAGGAGTTGTCCATGGGTTTAGAAAAGCCAAGGAGCTCGGCGGTGCGATGGCGGTTTACGGCATGGGTGGAGGTGGCTAGCGCACCGGAGCCTAAGGGGGATTCGTTCATACGCTCCAAGCAGTCTTCCAAGCGGGTCACATCGCGGCGGAACATGTTGGCGTAGGCCATGAGGGTATGGCCAAAGGTGACGGGTTGGGCTCGTTGGAGGTGGGTGTATCCGGGCATGACTGCGTCCACATGCTTCTCTGCCTGGCGGGAGAGCACGAGCTCCAGCTTGAGGAGCTGGTCGAGAATGACGGAAATCTGCTCCTTAACGTAAAGCCGGAAATCCACAGCAACCTGATCGTTGCGGCTTCTGGCGGTGTGCAGACGCTTGCCCGCATCGCCGACGCGCTGGGTGAGCAACACCTCCATGTTCATGTGGATATCCTCATTGTCCTCCGTAAAGGAAACGGTTCCGTCCTCCACCTCCGCTAGAATGGAACGGAGTCCCTGGATGATTTGCTTGGCCTCTTCGGGGGCGATGATGCCTTGCTCACCCAGCATGGTGGCGTGGGCGATGGAACCTGCAATGTCTTGGCGGTACAGACGTGCGTCAAAGGAGATGGAAGAGTTAAAGTCGTTAACCTTGGAGTCAACGTCCTTTTGGAAACGGCCAGACCAAAGCTTCATGGTAGTAACAGTCCTTTCAAGTTGCTTATCCTACGAGTCTTCCCAAAAGCATCACGGTGCTTTCGTGGCGGCGCAGTTGCGCCGAACCATGGAACGACATCTGCAGCAGAACGAAAACCGGCAAACGGTTTTTATTGCAGATTTTGTATAAAAGGGGCAGGAGCGGCGAGCGCTCCTGCCATATGAGCGAACATGGATTGCGTGGTCGCTTAGGGCTTTAAAAGACCCTGCTTGCGCATGGCCTGCACCTTGAGGGGAAGGCCAAACAGATTGATGAAGCCCTGGGAATCCATCTGGTCGTAATCGCTCTCGCCAAAGGTGGCAATGTTCTCGGAGTAGAGGGAGTAAGGAGAGGTGACCGCAGCATTCATAATATTGCCCTTATACAGGCGCAGCTTCACGGAACCTGTGACGTGTTCCTGGGTGACATCAACGAAGGCGGAGAGGGCTTCCCGCAGGGGAGTATACCACTTGCCGTTGTAAACCAGCTCACCAAAGGTAATGGCAAGGCGGCTCTTCTCGTGCAGGGTGTCTTTATCAAGGGTCAGGGTTTCCAGTACACGATGGGCGTGATACAGAATGGCGCCGCCGGGGGTTTCGTAAACACCGCGGCTCTTCATGCCGACCAAACGGTTTTCCACCAGGTCAAGCAGGCCAATGCCGTTCTTGCCGCCGATTGCGTTGAGGGTACGGATGATGTCAGAACCCTTCATCTTCTTGCCGTCTACGGCAACGGGTACGCCCTTCTCGAAGTCAATGGTGACATAGGTGGGGGCATCGGGTGCCTTCAGGGGAGAGACGCTCATTTCTAAGAAGCCATCCTTTTCGTAGGTGGGCTCATTAGCGGGGTCTTCCAGGTCAAGGCCCTCGTGGGACAGGTGCCACAGATTCTTATCCTTGGAGTAGTTGGTCTCACGGTTAATCTTTAAGGGGATGTTGTGCGCTTCCGCATAGGCAATCTCATCCTCGCGGCTCTTTAATTCCCAGGTTCTCCAGGGAGCAATGATCTTCATCTGGGGAGCGAAGGCTTTGATGGCAAGCTCGAAACGAACCTGATCGTTGCCCTTGCCGGTGCAACCGTGGGCGATGGCATCAGCGCCTTCCTCCAAAGCGATTTCCACAATGCGCTTGGCAATGATGGGGCGGGCAAAGGAGGTGCCCAGGAGATAACCTTCGTAATCGGCTCCGGCCTTAAGGGTGGGGAAAATATATTCATCGACAAATTCATCGGTGAGGTCGGCAATGTAGAGCTTGGAAGCGCCGGTTTTGATGGCCTTTTCTTCCAATCCGTCCAGTTCGTCGCCCTGACCAACGTCGGCAGAAACGGCAATGATCTCGCAGTTGTTATAGTGTTCCTTCAGCCAAGGGATCATAACGGAGGTATCAAGGCCTCCGGAATAGGCAAGCACAACTTTTTTAATATCAGACATGTGTGTATTCCTCCATGTTCATTGTTTCATTTGTTCATGCAGACAGGATACCACCAAATGGAGAAGAATGCAAGAGAAATATGAATAAGCATACAAAAAGTTTTTCGATAAACCAGAATAATTCTTTGTTATATTCGCTATATGCAATAAAATGTGAATATTATTTTAGTGAAAACAAAAACCCAGAAAAAGAGAAAAAATTTCAGAAAAAGGGATTGTGACTAAAAAATAGTTGTGCTACAATGCAAGATATGGAAGGAAATCACAAAAAGCTTAATGGGAGGCTGCAAGCATGGAAATTAAACACGCAACTTTAGAAGATTTTGACCTGGCCTTTGACTACATCGAAAAATTATGGACCTATAATACCTATGACAGAGCGGTGATCGACAAGGTATACCGTGAGGTATTGGAGAATGAGAACGACTTTGCCTTTTTCCTCTATGATGAGGGAAAACCAGTCGGTTTTTGCCATGGCACCTATTTCAATACCTTCTGGCTCTCCGGTGCCACCTGCTATGTTTCTAGTATTATTACCAATCAGGAAGTTCGTAAACGCGGCTATGGACGAGCTCTGATGGATCATGCCAAAGAACTGGCCAAAGCAAGAGGCTGCCATGCCATCGTGCTGGATTCCGGTATGCCACGCACCGAAGCCCATAAGTTCTATGAAATCTATGGCTTTGAGAAGTGTGCCTATTGCTTCGAACTGAAGCTGGACTAATCCAGGATAGGTTTTACCGAACCAACAAAAAACAGGGTGTCGTCTTAGACGGCACCCTGTTTTAGTTTTCCTATATAGATTAGGGGGTTGGGTTAACGGTGAGTTGGGCCATGACTTCGCTGACGGGGGCACGGATAATGAGGTTGGCGCGATGGTCGAGGGGCCCCTCCTCCTCGTTGATTAACACCAGCTTGTTTCCTGTGTAGTGATGAACAATGCTTGCGGCAGGGTATTCTGCCAGGGAGGTTCCCGCAACGATAAAGAGATTGGCCGTGAGGGCGTAATAGATCGCATTGTTCAGGATATCTGGATTCAAGGCATCGCCATACAGAAAGATATCGGGGGTAATCATGCCGCCACACATATCCACGTCACAGGTGGGGGCGGTGGATCGTTCATAGATATCCAAGGCAGAGAGAAAGCGCTCGCAGCGGGGACAATTGTTCCGCATCACCGAACCATACAGCTCTAGGATCTTTCGGCTACCTGCTTCTTGATGCAGCTCATCAATGTTTTGGGTGATAAGCATGCGCAACTTATCGGCCTTTTCCAGCTCCACCAGCTTTTGATGGGTTGGGTTTGGATCGGCGGTGAGAAGCGGCGCTAAGACTCGATTCCGGTAATACTGAAAAAAGAGTTCTGCCTTGCGCTCAAAGAATGGGCGACTTAAGATGGTTTCAACCGGATATTTGTAGGTATCGAAGTGGTTTGCTTCCATGCGCCGATAGTCTGGGATGCCACTTTCGTGGGACACTCCGAAGCCGCTGTAAAACACGATATTTCCGGTATTATCCATCCAGTTTTGTAAGGTCTCAATGGCTTGGGTCATGGTGCGCCCTCCTTTTCTCCTGCCTTACAAAACTTGTTTGAAAGCAGCGTTTCCACCTATTATACTAAAAAATTTGCGCCAGTCAAATACAAGGTTAAAAGAAGATAAGAATTTTCTTCCGCCGATGCATTCGAAACTTATTTTTGAAAATAGTAAAAATACATTGTGTATTATTGCAAATAATTGTTTAATGTTGACAAAATTTGCATTTATTGATAATATTTAAGAGGTGATTTACAAAATGATATATCTAAGCTGGATTAGATAAAACTAAAGAGGCGTATCCATGGAAGAATCCTATGGAGCGCAGTGGAAGTGTGATGAAAGCCGTGTTTGGATTACTGGAACAGGTGCAAGCAATCAATCCCTTTGAGGAGATCGATGTGATCAATGTCTCAATTCCGGGCGCCATTTTGGTGGTAAGGTCAGACGCTGAGTTTACGGTGGAACAAGCCAATCAGGGCTTGTTCGATCTCTTGGGTTTCTCTCCGGAGGAGTTTGCCCAGCGATTTGAGAACAAAGGAGTACGTGCCATTCACCCAGACGATGCGCCCTCCGCCTTATCCGAGTTTTTGCTTCAAATTCATCAGCAAGAAAATCAAAGCTTTCGCCTTAAGACAAGGCTGGTACACAAACAGTTTGGTTATCGCTGGGCGCACATTTGCGGGTGCGTCAGTGGAGAAGGGGAAGAGCAGGAGCGGATTTACTGCATACTGACGGATATTACCGAGCAGCAGGAAACGCTCAACCTACTACGAAAGGAAATGCTCTTTCATGAAATGGTGGAAAATCTCTGTGAGGATGCCTTCTTCGATTGCGACATCCTCTCAGGTAGCATTCGCTTTTCTAAAAACTTTGCCAAACGCTTCGGAATTGAGGAATTCCTTCCCAACTACCAAAGCTTACTGGAATGCAGCATCGTAGCGGACGATAGCACGGGCTTTTTTGAAAGCAAGCTCTATTTGGATGCGGAAGAGACTGCAGAGGAAGAACTGCATCTGTTGCTACCCACTGGTGAGGAGGTTTGGTATTCCTGCCACTACAAATCTTTCTTTGACCGCATTGGAATTCCGGTGCGCACGGTGGGAAAGCTGACGGAAATTACCAAGCAGAAAAGTAGAATCGAGGAGCTTTCGGAACAGGCCGCAAGAGACCCTTTGACCGGCCTGTTTAACAAAACCACGACGGAACTTCTCATTAATACGAACTTAAACTTGGAAAACCTGGGTGGGGAAAAGAATGCCCTTTTGATTGTGGATGTGGATAACTTCAAAGACATCAACGATCGCCTGGGGCATTTCTATGGTGACCTTGTGCTCAAACAATTGGCAGAGGGCTTAAAGGAACTGTTTTCCCCGGACGATGTGGTCGGGCGCATTGGAGGAGATGAATTCTTCATCTTTCTTCGCGACTATGGAAGCACCAAAGACTTGCGGAAGAAGGCGGAAGAGATTCAAACCCTCTTTCGAAAAATCTTTCATGAAAACATGGAAACGGTACATATCTCGGCCAGTATTGGCATTGCGCTTTGTCCGGAGCATGGAGAGGATTTCTATACCTTATATCAAAATGCAGACAGCGCCCTCTACGTTTCAAAGCAGTGGGGGAAGGATGGGTATACTATTTTTGGTGATCAGGTTCCGATTCCATACCAAGCAAGCCGCAGTAAGATGGACTTGGAAGCGCCAAGCATGGAAGGAAACCAAGGGTATTCCTTGGATTCGATCTATCGGCGGATTTACTCCGCTAAACATATCAATCGGGACTTTCGCGAGGTGCTCAGGTTACTGGCGGAACGCTACCAGTTTCAGCGTGCGTATCTGTATGAATGGAAGCAAGGTGCACTCCGGAACACCTTTGAATGGTGTGCCGAGGGGTTTCCCAGTGCCTTGGACCGTTCCAAGGAAGTTCCGAGGGCCTTGGTTACGAACATCTTAAAAAACCTGGAGAGTTCAGGTCTATACTACCTGCACTCGCCCAATGACTTGCCGCCCCAGGAGCGGGAGCAAGTGTCCTCCTATGGGATTCAATCTATGGTACAGTTTGCGATCAAGCGTGGGAGAGATCTTGTTGGGTTTATTGGCTTTGACGCGATGCACGAGGAACGTGCAGTTAGTGAACGTGAGTTGGAGGAGCTGGGAGCCATTTGCTTTGTCATTGGAAGCTTTATTAACAACCATCGTTTGTATCAGGAAGAAAAGCGAGTGTGTCAGAATCTGGAGTCCTTGCTGGATGCGCTACCAAACAAAGTTTACGTCGTAGAAGCGGAGAGCTTTCGCATCCTCTTTGAAAATCAGGTCACCCGTACCCGAACGCTGGTTCCAGCAAGCGAAGGTAAGGTATGCTATGAGGCTTATTGGAAGCGGAAAGACCCCTGCAAGCACTGCCCAATGCGGGACTTAAAACGGGAGACCGCCTCCAAAGGCGGAGCTTCGAAACCTGATCTCTCCAGAAACTCCTTTGCAAAGTGGATTCCCTGGGGAGAAAACACCATGGCCTGTTTGATTACGCACCTGTAAGCCTCGGAAGGAAGAGCACCTTTCTCAAGAGGGATACATATGTTGAAGCAGCAAGCATCTTGTCATGTTGCCCCGCCTGGAAACCCTTTGTCCGGAGCGGGGCAGAAGGAGAACAGGAGAGGTAGGGGCATCCCTTGAAAGGGAGCTTCAAGATGAAAAAAGGTGCAATCAAACAAAAAGCCGCCACCCAAATTACCCGGTCATTGGTCGTGATTTTGGGCTGTGTACTCTTATCGATTACCGCTCTCATTGCTGTGAGCACCAGAAAACAAATGTTGAAATTTCAAACAGAGGAGCTATTACTCCTTGCCGAGTCCAATGCAAGCATCGCAAGGGATCTCTTGCAGACGGTGATTGATAAGCAAGAAGTATTAGTGGATGGGGCCAAGAGCTTGAAAAGCGAGGCCAACGAATTCCGTAACGCCATGCTCTCCTCTGTACTGCAAGAGGAAGCCGCGCAGGAAAAGAATATACTCAGTCTCTTCTATATTCAGGTTGCGACTGGGGAGACCATCGTTGCAAACGCAGACGGAGCGAAACTTATGCCAAGCTATGCATCCGTGCTGCCCAAGGAAGCCTATGAGCTCCTGACCAAGGACAAGAAGGTTTCCATTGTTGACCCATATGACAAAACCATTGCTGGAACCAAGTACCAAGTGGTGACCATTCTGTCCCCGGTTTTGGATGAGAATCAGGTGCTTTGTGGTATTGTGGGCAGTGATGTCGATACCAGTTTGCTGGTGAATGCCAAGTATAACAATGGTGGGTTTGCCACCTATTCCAATAATATCATTTGTGACCACGAAACTTTTCTGTTAAACACCCAGAATCCGGAGACCTTAGGGAAGCCTTTCGCGGAAACGACCAAGAGCAAGAATCCCGAGGCTATTTTAGAGGCCGGTAGAGAAAAGCAAAAGAAAGTGTTCATCGATGAATTCACCAATGGCGAAAAGCAGTACCGATCCTGCATTCCCTTTAGCATGGGGGATGCCACTTGGCTCAGTTGCAGTACGGTTGCGGTGAAGGAGTTCAATGCTCCGGTCATTTTTCAGATGATCCTCATCGTGTCCATCAGTGGGGCAGCACTGGTGGGATTGGGCATTTGGACCTATCGTACCATTAGCAAAAAGCTCCGTCCTCTTAGCCAGGTGGAGGAGGCGGCCCGCTCCATGTCGCAGGGCGTATTAAGCGTGGAAATTTTGCATCAAGGTACGGATGAGATTGGCATCATGGCCGAAAGTATGCGCCAATCCGTTCAAATTCTATCTTCCTATATTTCCGATATTGACCGAGCGATGATGGAATTGGCGCATGGGAACTTTAACATCGAGTCGACGCAAGCCTTCATCGGAGACTTTAAACGAATTGAAGATTCGATCAACGCCATGGTGCTTGAGATTTCTTCGACGCTGATGCAAATCAACGTGGCAGCCGATCAAGTGGCAGAAGGGGCCGATCAGGTTTCGGCCGGTGCCCAGACCTTGGCCCAAGGGGCCACCGAACAGGCAAGCTCTGTAGAAGAGTTGGCGGCAAGCGTCAATGCCGTTGCCGAGAAGCTTCGAAACAATGCAGAGACCTCGGATCGAGTCAGCGAAGTGGCGCAGAAAACGAAGCAGGCCGTTCTGCTGAGCAACGACCAAATGCAGGCACTGATGAAAGCCATGGAGCAGATTGATCTTCAGGCAAAGGAAATTGGCAAGATCATTCAAGCCATCGAGGATATTGCCTTCCAAACCAACATCTTAGCCCTCAATGCCGCGGTGGAGGCAGCCCGTGCGGGCAGCGCAGGCAAGGGATTTGCCGTGGTGGCCGATGAGGTGAGAAACCTGGCCGCCCGATCCGCAGAAGCAGCGAAGAACACCACCGGCTTAATTGAACGATCGGTTTTGGCTGTGCACGAAGGCGTAACCCTCGCCAAAAGCACTGCGTCTGACTTGCTCGAAGTGGTGGAGGACACCAATGAAACCACGCGTCTCATTGAACTGATTGCCAAAGCCACCAACGAGCAGTCTCGTTCCCTTGAGATGATTACCACGGGATTAGAGCAAATTTCCTCCGTGGTGCAAACCAACTCGGCCACCAGTCAAGAAAGCGCGGCTGCCTCGGAAGAATTGTCCGGGCAGGCTCGTTTGTTAAAGGAGCTGATTGCCGGTTTTCAGCTGAAGCAGGTTCCGCTCCGCAAGTAAGAAAATAGGAAAAAGCTCGGCGATGATCGCCGAGCTTTTTTTATGTAGAAGTAATTGAGCTTATACCACTCTTCGTGCACCGACAAATATATCCGAAAAATAGCCGGAGGCCAAGGAGTCGATGCGAATCTGATAGTTATTGGTGGAGGCATGAATAAACGAGCCATCGCCGACGTACATCCCCACATGGGACACGGGCTTTACCGTACCTGCACTGCGGAAGAACACCAAGTCGCCGGGTTTGAGTTCACCCTTTTCCACGGAGTAGCCGTTGGACAGCTGATCGGTGGCCGTCCGGTTCAAGGAGTAGCCAAACTGCGCGTACACATATTTGGTAAAACCGGAGCAGTCAAAGCTGTTGGGGCCGTTTCCGCCGTACACATAGGGACGGCCTAAGTAGTTCTGCGCATGTTGGACAATCTGTTCCCCCCGGTAGGAAGCGCTGGACTTAAACTCTTCGTAATCCGCCTGGGTCATGAGACGGACATAATCTGTGCAGACATAGGCGAGTTTCTCTTCAAAGAGAACCGAACACCAACCGTTTTCGTTGGAGACCACCGTGAGGAAGCTACCGCTGGAGGCCTTTCCGACCATGGCATAGGCCGTACCGGGGCCGGAGCGAATGTTTAATACATTTCCTCCGGTATCGACATAAGCCAGCATGGGCTCAGACGGAAGTTCAATGGTCGGCTCGCCATAGAGGTCTCCGAAGCTCACATCCAGACCACTGGCATCTTCGGTGGCAGTGATGAGAGCCAGAGCCGGTGCGGTGAGATTGGGTTCGGCACGCAGGCGAAGAGCTTGCGCGTCTAGATTCACAAAGCTACTGCCGAAGAGGGCGGGAACCATAAGGAGTAGAGCGGCGATGAGAGTCGTGCGACACCAAAAGGCGGTGATCGGATGGCTGTTCTTCATACTGTCCTCCACTGTATTAGCATCTTTTGTAGGATAACCCTTAGCGTGCGCTCATTGCGCGTTCCAGCCAAACCGAAGCAATGTCGATGGCAGCAAACAAGCTGTCTTTTTCACTGCGCTTGACCACCAGGTCACGGCTTTTGATGTTGCTATCCGTCAGTTGCAACTGTACCGAAAGACGGCTTGCCACCTGCATATCCCCCATGGGCTTGGTTTCTAAAACCTGAATGAGGACAATATAGGGATCCTTCATGCTGCCGAAATAAATAAAGTTATCCTTGCGGCGCAGGGGATGCCCTTTATACGTTAAGGGTATGGTTTCGTTTGTCATATTTTGATCCATCCTTTCGGGTGAGTATTTTCCTAGTTTGCGTTACCTTGGTGCAATTATGTGTAACCAAATTGTAACACATTCAGAGCAAGTCTGTCAAATGAAATTAAAAAACAATTGGAAATTTTTTTATTTTTTGCTAAGTGTATCAAAATAGGAAACAATGGGATGAAAAACAGGATCCATTGAAAGGGGGAAGGAATGCATGGCAAGCAGCAATCAAACGAGCAGGTATCAATTGTGCCAATGGGCCGAGGACGACCCGGTCTTGCGGGAGGACTTCAACGCCGACAATCTAAAAACGGAAGCAGCCATTGTCAGTGCCTTGCATGCAGTGGAGTACAATAAACCGGTAATCGGGCAGTACACAGGCACGTATACGGGTTCCAACAGCAAGGCACAATCCATTTCCTTGGGATTTCAGCCAAGAATGGTCTTTGTCATGAACCGTGGCGGTGGCGGAGAGACGTACGCTGGATACAGTTCCTTGGCTGTAACAAACCTAGATGCGGAGTGCTTAAAACTGACGGCAAACGGATTTACCGTAGAGGGGAGTTTAAACTATTCACCCTCCACCGGTGGTAGTACCGGTGCCGCAAATCCATTCCGCTATTTCGCCTATCGATGAGGAAGGAGGGTTCAATGACAATCATACAACGGTTTCCCATGGAGGGAACGGACTATCATCCCTTGCAAAGCCAGAGCCATCGGCAGGAATGTTGGCTAGAGGGTTATGTTGCTGTACCCGAGCATCTTGTGGATGTGGCGTTTGCCTGCAAAGGCTATTGTGATCTCCAAGTTCAGGACCAAGTGGTCGTGAACCTGGTTCCAAAGGAGCCTCCAGGGACAGAGCCTACGGAGCCGACGGCAGAGGAAGACCGGGACAGCTTACTGATCGATGTGTTGTATCGGGTGACGCTGTTGGAATTGGGGGTGATTTGATGCTGGTTCGAACCTTAAAGCGGATGATGGAACGTGGGCAAGTTGAGGGCATGCAAGAGAAGTTGGATATCTTTTTCGCCGCCGATAAGATTACCATTCAGGAGTACAAGGAACTAACGGATCTTCTTCTGGGAGCGTAGTAAAAGACCCCGCTGCGGTGCAGTGGGGTCTTTTACTTACGAAATGAGCGCGGCGGCGGCCGCTCCTTGCAGAATCAGATCGGGGGAATGGTGCAGGGTGAGGAAATACCCTCGCTTCTTCTGCAATTCCGCATTCTGCAGGGTAGAAAAGCGCGAAGCCATGGCGGGATGAGAAAAGGCCTCACCACCAAGTGCAACGCAAAGGGGGGACTCAGGATCACGTCCGGCACCCGTAAGCTGAAGAAGGGCCAGTAAATTGGAAAGAATGAGACGGTTGGCCCGATGCAAAACGGCCTCCCCCACAGCAAGGGCAAGCTCTAGATCCTTGGGGTCGTGCTTGCAAAACTCGGCTAAGGTGTTGCTGCCATTGGGTTCCTCCAAGAATTGCAGGAGCGTTGCCAGGGGGAGCTTTCGCAGGGAAAGAAACTCCCGTCCACACATGAAGGTAAGAAGGCTATCTTCTGCGGCCTTGATCATAGCAAAGCGGTACTGCTCGCCCAAATAGCGCGTGGAAAGCATTTTATCCAGCAAATCTTCGCCGGGATACCGGGAGTCGCGATCCATGGTGAGGTCAACGGCTCCGAAGGGAACGCCTTGGAAGGAACCTGCGTTGCAGTCCAGCAGACGCAACTGGTTTTCCCCGCTTTTCAGCTTAAGAATCGCGGTTTTGGGAAGGGCGAACCCACTGTTAAAGCTTTCATCCCAGTAGAGACTGAGGTAACGCTTGGCCGAAACGGTGGCTACGGCACCTAAGTGGGCGGCGCTGACGGAGCCAAGCACGCAAACCGAACCGGCAAACCCACGTGAGCGAAGTTCCTGGGTGAGTGCAGCGCGCAGGTCAAAGCCTTCCCACTCCGATAATCGCAGCTCGGCAGGAGGACGCACAAGGTAGACTTCTCCCGTGGGAGCATACTCCAAAGAAAAGGGAAGTGCAAGGGCCACTTGACGGCAGGTAGGGAGAAGAGGTTCTAAGAGCTCGGCAACGGCAAAAATTAGGTCAGAAAGTGGAGCGGGATACTCCGCACCAGGGAGAGGGAAGGCATCCCCCGGGGTAAGCTGGGGGCCTTCTGCAGTAAATTGAAGGGAAGCGGTGCGCAGTTCGCATTCCGTACACGAGGCGACCGCCACCATCTGGTTTTGAGGTATCGGGCGCGTGGGACAAAGTTCGGTAGGGCGCATGGGAATGGAACTTTGGCCACCGTATAATCCGATTCGCATTTGTGCCAGGCTGACTTGCGCCATGGTGGGAATGGAAAGGGCATCTGGATGGAGTCCAGAGCGACTCAAGAGGGCAGATAACGCATCCATTAAAGGTTCCTCCTTTGTACTGATTGTGTATGGATTGCTTCGCTTCCAACATCAAAGGGGAGCGAAGCAAATTGGATAGGATGAGCCTGAATCTCCAAGCCCGAAATCCAGGCTAAACGGAAAAAATGTTATAATTTGATTCTAAAAGAAAAATTTTCTACCGTCAAGGCTATGCTTTTTTGTGATTTTGTATACGCTCTAGTTGACGATATCTTGGATTCTATGATACTATGTGAAGCAAGAAAAAGACAAATGCCCACTTAAGAATCTATACTAGCAAAGGAGGCCGCTGTATGGACACTATGGACAAGACGCAACGATTGAATCGAACCATACCCTGCGCAAACTGCGGTGAAATGTATTCGATTAGCTATAAGCGCTGTCCCTTCTGCGGTGGTTCCGTGCGGAAGAGACAAGATCCCATTCCCACGCCTGCCGCACCAAAAATGACCGCCACATCGCCCATCCCAAAGGAAGTAAAGCAGATGCATGAGCTTCCGGAGGATTTTTCTGCAGATATCGATTGGACCCCCGAGCTGGACGACGGATCCCCTAAAATTCCGACCACACGAGGGGGAAAGCGCCTGCAAAAGCAGAGAAGATTCTCGTGGGGGCGCTTGCTTGCCTTTGTGCTCTCCTTGGTGATTGTAGTTGCTGCAGCCTACATCGTGGTAACCAAGGTCGTGCCTATGGTTCAGGAACGGTTACATAATGATGATTCCTCGCAAGGAACGCCCTTACCTGCAGAAGGGGAGCCCAAGGAGGAAGCCTCGGGTTCGTTCCGCCTCTTGGATACGAAGGTCACCCTGACCCAGAAGGGTGAATCGAAACAGCTCACCGCGGTCTACGAGGGCGAAGGAGACATGGGAGACCTAAAGTGGGAAAGTAGCGACACGCAAATCGTTATGGTCTCCGGGGAGGGAAAACTGACGGCCCTCAGACCCGGCACAGCCACCGTGACTGCCTCCCGGAAGGACGATACCAAAGCCCAGTGTGAAGTCACTTGCCTTTGGGATGACAATGCCTCCACAGCAAGTCTTTACCTTAACAAGGTGGACTTTACCATTGGAGCCGGGGAACCCAACGTGACGCTGAAGGTGATCGGAACCAGTGATCCCGTGACCTGGAGTGTGGAGAATCCCAATGTGGTAAGCGTTTCGGAGACCGGTGTGGTTAAGTACGTCGGAAAAGGAAAAACCAAGGTCATTGCTACCGTCGGAGGACAAACGCTGACCTGCGTGGTCTACGGAAAATAAGAAGAATCCCCTTCTGATCGGTCAAGACCGGTACAGAAGGGGATTTTTATGATTAGGGCAATGCATTCCTTGCCAGGGTAGGCAAGAAAGCAAGCGTAAGGCCGATCAGATGGCTTGGGCCGATTTAAAGGCCTGATCCAAGGTAAGCAGGCGGAAGGAAAAGGGAACCAATGCCTTGGCGCTATCATGGCGCAAAAATTCCGGCTTTAAATCGCCCAGTCGTACGCGATCCAAGTTGTCGGCATCTTTTAGCAGACAGGCAAGCCGTCTGGTTTTTTTCAAGTCAGAGGGCGCATAGAGGGCGATCATTTCTTCCATCTTGTGGTCGGGCTGAGAGTGCGCAGCGACCGCGGCCTTTAGTTCCAGCAGATGCTCGCCTTCGCAACCGGTCAGATCCTCCAATTGTTCCGCGGATCGAGCGCCATGATCCAAATCCAGGCCATCAAAGTATCGTCCCACATCGTGATAGGAACACGCAAGAAGATACTGCTGAAAGAAGGCTTCGGTTATGTTTTCCTGCCAAGCAATGAGGGCAGCCATCAGCATGACCCGATTGATGTGTCCACTTCCATGCACCGGACTCTTATACAGGGCTTCGACCTGTAGGTCGGCCAGTGCGTTCCAGAATACGGGATAAAGATTCCAAGCTTTTAAGCCTTCTAACATGGCCGTATCCTCGCCCCAGTCGGCTTCTTCTAAGAGGGTTATCACGCGGCGTCTCTCATCCATGGCAATCACCTATCCTTTATTAACCTGATTCTATCCTACCCAAAACCCACGCCCATGTCAATCGTCCTCGTTTAAAAATGCGGCGGCACCATAACGAAGGCAGCGGCGCAGGCGCGCTTCCCCACGCTTGATGGTGCGAGAAATGCTGGATCGATCCAAGCCGAGCCGTTCTCCGATCTCACGCATGTTGAGCCCCTCCTCATAGTAGAGGAGCAAAAGCTCCCGCTGGCGCGGGGTGACGTCTTCGCGAAGGGCCCGAACTAAGTTCTGTCGCACCTGCCGCAGTTGATTGCTGTTGTCTTCTGCCATCATGCGGGCATAGACGGCCATATCAGCCGCATAGCGCCCTCCTCTTCTATAACGTGTATTTGCCATTGCGTCGATATCCCCTTTCGTAGTATCGTTCCGTGAGCGTGGCCAAATCGCGCGCTTCGCGATACAGCTCTGACAGGATGCGGATGCGATCCTGTAAACGCTCTCGGGTGCTTGCACTGGTGCTTTGCCTTCGCAGGGCTTCCAATTCCTTGATGCGCGTGCGAAGGATGAAAGCCTGGGTGCGATAAGCCGGAGACAGTTCTTGTAAGGTCATGGGTCCCTCCTCGTTTGCTTCTTCTCGTTTGGCACAAACCCGGCAGAGGATTTGACCGTTTCTGTGAATCGCGCGGTCGTAGGCATACTGCTCCTCCTGGCACGAGTCACACAGGAAGCGTGGTCTATCCTGTTGCCGGTCGCGCAAAGGATGGTGCCTTAGCTGCAAAATCGTAAATTTCCCCTCTTTTCTTAAAAAACCTATTGACAAATGTGTACTGCTCTGATAAACTAAACTTCGCTGCGGACGAGAAGTCGTGCTGGTGTAGCTCAGTTGGTAGAGCAGCTGATTTGTAATCAGCAGGTCGGGGGTTCGAGTCCGTCCACCAGCTCCACAACGAAGCCAATTAAATATGGAGGAGTTCCCGAGTGGCCAAAGGGGGCAGACTGTAAATCTGTTGCGTCTCGCTTCGGTGGTTCGAATCCACCCTCCTCCACCAACGCTGACAGCCTATGGGCTGTCAGTTTTTTTGTGCGCTCCTTGCAAACATAGAACATTTGTTCTATTGGAATCCTACCATGGGCCCTTCCATTGGTCAAGCATCGCTGCAAGCAACTTACCTCCGCCTGTCCCAGTTTTTGGACAGGTGTACGATGAGATAAAAACAGGCCGAACCCTTGATTGCTAAAGGGTTCGGCCTGTTTTGCTAAGCGGGAAACTTAGACGTTTCACTCGCTGAGATAGTCTTTTAAATAAGTGATGGCTTGGGCATACCCAGAAAAGCCTTGACCCACAAAGCTTCGAAGGCAAGCCATGCCGGCATAGGACACATGGCGAAAGGCCTCCCGCTGGAGTGGATTGGATAGATGCACTTCCACCGCAGGAAGAGAAACGGCTTTCAGGGCATCCAAAATGGCGACACTGGTATGGGTATAGGCCGCAGGATTGATGATGATGCCATCAAACCGTCCCAGAGCCTGCTGAATTTCATCCACCAGGACACCTTCGTGGTTGGACTGCACAATGTGGATGCTGACCCCTGCGGTCATGGCGGATTCCTCGAGATAGCGGCAGAGGGCCGGGTAATCGGCTTTGCCATAGATCTCCGGTTCCCGCAGACCTAGAAGATTTAGGTTCGGCCCGTTAAGAATGAGTAGTTTCATACACGACCTCCCAAAGGTGTTTGGCGACTTGCTCGGGTGCTGCATCATTGGCAATGCAAACATCGGCAAAGCGGCGGTAGCGTGGAGCACGTGTTGCGTACATGGCCTCCAAATCGGCCCCTTGGGATAAGGGGCGACCACTTCGATCCAGTTGCGCAAGCGCCCGTTCCAGAAAGACGATGGTTCCATTCTGGTGGAGGGAGGGATAGTTTTCTTCCCGGGTTACGCAGCCGCCCCCCGTCGCTAGGATGAGACCAGACTGCCGCCCCAATTCGGAAAGAACCTCCGTTTCGTGCTTTCGAAAGCCCTCCTCTCCTTCTTGGGCAAAGAGATCCGGAATGGAGCAGCCCAATTTCGCTTCCAAATAGGCATCCGCGTCCACAAAGGGGCGGCCCAACTGCTGCGAAAGCAAGCGCCCAAGGGTGGATTTTCCGCAACCGGGCATGCCAATCAAGATGAGGTTTTGAAGCTCGGCTTGTAAGCTCCGCAGTGCTTGTTGAGGGTTGGCAACCGGCGTTCCAGTGAAGCGTTCCGCTGCTGCCTTGGCTTGGTAAAGAAGCATAGGAAGTCCCCCAAAGGAGGGAATGCCCAGGGATTCGGCTTGCAGCATGAGGGCCGTCCGAGCAGGGTTATAAATGAGATCAACGACAGCCTCGCAAGCGGGAAAGCGGCAAAGGTCCACGGGGGACTGTCCGTTGTTCGGGTACATTCCCAGGGGGGTGGTGTTCACCAAGATGGAAGCATCGCTGTGACGCTCCAAGTTCCCATAATGGTTCTCGCCCTGACGGGAGATGACCACCACGGATGCTGCACCCGCTTGCTTCAGGACATGACAGACGGTGAGGCTGGCACCGCCACTGCCAAGCACCAATACCTTTTTTTCTTGCACCGAAATGCCGCCCTCGGACAGCAGGCACTCAAACCCATAGGCATCGGTATTGTCTCCAAAGAGGGTACCGTCGGGACGGCGCAGGAGCGTGTTAACACTGCCGATGCTGCGGGCGGTTTCGGATAGGGCTGCACAGTAGGGGATAACCGCGGTTTTATAAGGTATGGTGACGTTCAGACCGTCAAAGGGGGCGCGCTGCAAAAAGTCTTCCAAGCCATGCTTTGGGATTTCAAAGAGACCATACTCGTAATCTCCCAGCAAGCGGTGAATGCGGGGGGAATAGCTGTGGGAGAGGGTTTCTCCCAAGAGACCAAACAAGGCCATTAAATCACCTCGATATAACTACCCAGATAGCGGAAGTCTTCGCAAAGCTCTCGCATGCTATCCATCAGCGTGGAAAACTCCTCGGAGTAGACGGAGGTCTCCAAGTCAAAGTAGAACATGAACTCAAAGTCGCGCTCGGGGAGGGGACGGCTTTCCAATTTATTCAGGTTAATCCCCAATGCTGCAAAGCGGGAGAGAGCACGATGGAGAGAGCCTGGGGTATGGGGCAGGACAAGCATAATGCTGGTGCGGTCGGCGCCGGGATAGATTTCCAAATTCTTGGAGATGCAAATGAAACGAGTGTAATTGTTGCTGCGGTCTTGAATGTCGGACTCCAGACAATCCAGCTGATACAGCTTGGCGCAGCGATGGGAGGCAATGGCGGCCACGTCCCGCCGATTGGCGGCTTTCACCGCTTCCGCCGCCGCGGCGGTGTTTTCCACTTGGGTAATCGTGACCGACGGGCCCAAGCTCTCCAGGAAGCCGGCACACTGGGAGAGGGCTTGCTCATGGGAAATGATCTCGCGAATCTCTTCCTTCTTCACGCCGGGTAGGGTCAAAAGGCTGTGATCTACCTTTAACCGAAGGCTTCGGACAATCTTAAAATCGTACTTCATCATCAGATCATAAATCTTGGTGACGGAACCCGCGGTGCTGTTTTCCAGCGGAAGCACGCCATAGCGGCAAAACCCACTGTTGATGGCAGAAAAGACCCCTTCAAATGTTTTGAAATAGGAGATGGAAGGACGCTGGAACAAGCGTCCCGCCGCCAGCTGGGAATAGGCTCCCTCCACGCCTTGACAGGCTACCGAAGCCGAAGGAGGGAAGAGGGGGGGCGTGCTGCTTAGTGCCGTTTGAATCTCTTGGTAGAGGGGGGAATGGTTTTTTAAGAGGCTGCTCTGATGTGCTCGGCTTTGCTCAAAGATGAGCTCGTACAAGCTGTGGACATATTGAGCCAGTTCCGGAGAAACCGCCGCCGTGAGCTGTGCTAATTTTTCCATCTCCCGCTTACGATCCGCAATGGGAAGTCCTTCTTGGTTTTTCACGTCAGCAATTTTGGCAACCACCGCAAGGCGGTCCTGAAGTAGAGCAACCATTTGGTGATCAATGGCATCAATGTCATTTCGTAAGGTTTCTAAATTCATGGGTTCACTCCTTCCTGTATGGGGCGGATGCCTTCTTGTTCCAGCAAGGCATCCAATAGGACCAGGGCAGCAGCCGCCTCCACACAGGGGACGGCCCGAGGAACGATGCAAGGATCGTGACGACCCTTCACCGATAAAGGTTCTGATTCGTGGGTTGAGAAGCGGATGCTCTCCTGTTCCTTGGCAATGGAGGGGGTTGGCTTGATGGCGGCGCGGAAGGTGAGGGGCATCCCGGAGGTAATGCCGCCAAGGATCCCGCCGTGGCGATTGGTGCGCGTTTTCACACAATTTCCCTCCCAGTAAAAGGCATCGTTATGGGCACTGCCACGGAGGGCCGCAGCTGAGAAGCCGGCTCCAAAGTCGACTCCTTTGACGGCAGGGATGGAAAAAAGCATCTGTGCCAAACGATTTTCCATACCATCAAACATGGGTTCTCCCAAACCGGCGGGAAGGCCCACAATGGCACATTCGATGACGCCACCAACGGAATCCTGCTCCTTAAGGGCCTGTGCAATCGCCTCTTGCATGCGAATTCCTGCCTGCCCATCCAGGACGGGGAACTCTTGGGATGCTACGCGATGGAAGTCGGCTTCGCTGACGGAAACGGGATCAAAGGGAGTGTCCCATGCATTGGCAATGGATGCGATATGGGCACCAAGGAAGATGCCACGCCGACGCAGCAATTGAAGGCAGATGCCGCCTGCTATGCACAAGGGCGCTGTCAAACGACCGGAAAAGTGTCCCCCACCCGAACCATCCTGAAATCCACCATATTTTAGTTGCGCGGTCAAATCGGCATGTCCGGGACGTGGAACATCCCGCAAGAGGGCGTAATCCTGTGATTTGGTGTTGCTGTTTCGGATAATGGCGGCCAGTGGGGCACCGCAGGTTCGGTCCTCCAATAGTCCAGACAGAAACTCTGGTGCATCCGTCTCCTTGCGGGGCGTACTCCAAGCATTTTGCCCGGGGGCGCGGCGATCGAGGAATTGCTGCAACTGGGGGACATCAATCCGCTCTCCTGCGGGTAGGCCGTCCAACGTCATGCCAATGGCGGCCCCATGGGATTGGCCGAAGATGGAGAGTCGAAGGTGACTCCCTGTCCAAGTACTGCTCATTGGGGTTCCTCCTTCTGTGCGACACCCAAGGTGGAAAGCACCGTCCAAAATGCGGGATAGGATTTTCGAACCGCCTCCGCACCGGAGATGGTTACGGGATGCCTGCAGGCGGCGGTGGCAATGGCTGCCATCATGGCGATGCGGTGATCCCCCCAGGCATCCACCGGTCCACCTTGTAACTGGGGAATGCCCGAAATTCGGAGAGCATCCGTTTCTTCGGTGATCTGCGCCCCAAGGCTACGTAAGGTTTGCGTCACGGCGAAGAGACGGTCCGACTCCTTGAGGCGCAGCCTTCCAGCATTCTTAATGAAGGTTTCTCCCTCCGACACCGCGGCCAGACAAGAAAGAGCCGGAACCAGATCGGGAATGGGGGATGCGTCAATCTCCACGGCTTGCCGCGTTCCTTCGAACACTAAGAGATTTTGATCTTCCCAGACCAGATGGGCTCCCATGGCTTCTAGAATTTCGCAAATGGCTTTGTCCCCTTGTCTGCTTTTCGGGTGCAACCCACGACAGCGAATGGCCCCGCCGGGGAGAGCTCCGGCGCACAGCCAAAAGGCGGCATTCGACCAATCACCTTCCACGACGACTTCCCCGGGGGAGCGGAAGGACGCCCCACCTGAAATGCCATACGTAAGATTGTGGCAAGAAACCTCCAGGGAAAAGGCCTTCAGAGCGTCTATGGTCATGGCAATGTAATCCGCGGATTCCAGATTTCCCTCTAGGGAAAGGGTGCTGGGAGAGGCTAATAGGGGAAGGGCAAAGAGGAGTCCCGAAATGTACTGAGAGGAGACGTTGCCCGGCAGGGTAAAGTCGCCGGGGGTAAGCTGCCCCTCACAGCAAAGGGTGTTTCCCTCCCTCCAGAGGCGGCAGCCATGTTCCATCAGCTGCTGATCCAAAGGCGCGATGGGACGCTGAGGTAGACGGCCTTCCAGCTGAAATTCTCCCTGTACTCCCAAGGCGCAGACCACCGGGAGCAGAAACCGCAGGGTAGATCCGCTTTCTCCGCAGGGGAGAATGCAGTGCTTTGGAAGGCAGTCCCGCTTCAGGGGACGAACGTGCAAGTTGCCCTCCACCCGTGTAATCACCGAGCCTAAGGCAGTCAGACAACGCATGGTTGCCAACACATCTTCGGCATCCGTTTCCTCGCACCGCAACACGCTGTCCCGATCCGCCAGTGCAGCGCAGATGAGAAGTCGATGCAAGTGGGATTTGGAGGGAAGGATAGTGACCTCTCCTCGGATGGGAGAGGGGAAAATTGTCCTAGTCATTCGAAGAGCCCCATTTCAATCCAAGAAGGTAGTTCTTCCACCGCCACCGGGTATCGTATGCTTTGGCCCAACCCGGTGGGAATGATTAAGGTGATTTGACCACCCTCCCGTTTTTTGTCTCCCAAGGCAGCGGAAAGCAAGGCGCCGGGCGATTCGTTGCTTGCCGTTGGGAGTGAAAACTGAGTAAGAAGTGCGGAAAGGCCGTCGAGCACCTGGGGAGGGCAAAGTCCCATTTTCACCGCAGAGCGGGTGATGAGCATCATGCCCATGGCCACGGCCCTTCCATGGGATACGGTATAGGCACTGCATTTCTCAATGGCATGCCCCAGGGTATGGCCTAGGTTTAAGAGCTGGCGGTCTCCGGTTTCGAACTCATCGCGCTCCACAATGTCGCGCTTCATCGCCACGCATTGCGCCACAATTCCTTCCAGGTCGCAAGTCAGGGCACCCATACGTAAGCGATCCAAGAGTTCTTGGCTGCCTAACATACCGTACTTTATGACTTCTGCACAGCCATCCGAAAACACCTCCTGGGGAAGGGTGGAGAAGGTATCGAGATCGCAGAGCACCAAGGAAGGCTGATAAAAGGCCCCGGCTAGGTTTTTTCCGGCACGCAGGTCAATGGCAGTTTTTCCACCAACGGAGGAATCCACCGCGGCTAGTAGGGTGGTCGGGACCTGCACGAAGGGGACACCGCGCAGGTAGCTTGCGGCCGCAAAGCCACAGAGGTCTCCCACAACTCCACCCCCCAGGGCCACCAAAGCATCGGAGCGGGTGATGCCACTGTCTGCTAAAAATTCCAGCAAGGAAAGGTAGGTCTCCCCAGTTTTGGAGGCTTCTCCGGCCGGAAAGGAGAAGAGAACCACGGAAAAACCTTCGCCGCATAGAGTATGGACCAGCTGACCCCCATACAACTTCTCTACATTGGTATCGGTGACCACGGCGATTCGTTGTGCCTTTGGCAGGATGCGCTTTATTCGCTGCCCCAGTTGGGAGAGGAGTCCATTTCCGATCTCAACCACATAGCGTCGCCCCGTGTTCACTTCAATGGTTGTCACGGACCATCCACCTCTTTCTTTCTCTGTCGGCCTTCCTCTAAAAGGGCGCGAAGGGTGTTGGCATTGCCTTCCCTGAGGGCATCCCGGTAGGATAGGAGGGAGCCAAGAAAGGTATCCAGTTCAAAGAGAAGGGCTTCTCGGTTTTCTAAAAACAGTTCCGTCCACATGTCAGGGTTGAGCCAAGCCACTCGGGTCAAATCCCGATAACTTCCGGCGGAAAAGCCAAGGTGGAACTGGGCAGTTGGACTTTTTACATAGGCATTGGACACCACGTGGGCCAGCTGTGAGGTAAAGGCGATGATCCGATCATGTTCCTCGGCCGTGGTGACGGAGATGCGGCCAAACCCAACGGGGGCGAGCAGAGTTTTGATACGATCCAGCAGCCGAATATCATCAAAGCGTGGTGGGATGATGACCATGGGAGCTCCGTCAAAGAGATCCTCCCGGCTGTAACGAAAGCCCGAGTGTTGGGTGCCCGCCATGGGATGTCCGCCGACAAAGGTAAAGCCAAACTGTTCCGCTATGGGAAAACATGCCTCACAAATGCGTGCTTTCGTGCCGCTGCAATCCATCACGGTAGTGCTGCTTGCAATGTGTGGCGCATTGGTATTTACCCAATCAATCACGCCTTGCGGATAGGCGCAGAGGAGGATGAGGTCACATTGTGGCAGGGTTTCTTCCGTTAGGATGCCGTCAATGGCTTGGGCTAAGTGTGCAAAATCCAATATGGTCTTGTTGGCATCGTAGCCGAATACGGTGATATCCTCCCGCCGTTTATAGGCTTTGGCGAGGGAGCCACCAATGAGGCCCAAACCAACCACACCCACCGTCATCATACCAGCACCTCACGAAGGGTTCGGATCTGTTTGGCTAGGGCGGCGAACTGATCCGGGGTCAAGGACTGGGCTCCGTCGCACCATGCTTTGGTCGGATCATTGTGCACTTCGATCATGAGACCGTCGGCTCCTGCGGCCACGGCAGCCAAGGCCATGGAGGGGACAAGGGAAGCTTTCCCCGTGGCATGGCTGGGGTCCACCACAACGGGAAGGTGCGTAAGGTTTTTGAGTACGGGAACCGCAGAGAGATCCAAGGTGTTGCGGGTGTACGTACTTTCGTAGGTGCGGATGCCACGCTCGCAGAGGATGACTTGTTCATTGCCACTGGCCATAATGTATTCCGCGCTCATCAGCAATTCCTTGATGGTTCCGGCAAGGCCTCTCTTTAATAGAATCGGCTTGCCGCTCCTACCCAGCTCTTTCAGCAAATCGTAATTCTGCGTGTTGCGTGCGCCGACCTGAATCACATCCACCTCTTCAAAGAGGGGCAGGCTGCGAATGTCCATGAGTTCGGTCACAATGGGCAGTCCCGTGGCACGCTTGGCTTCTAGAAGCAGTTCCAAGCCTTCCTGACCAAGGCCCTGAAAGTCGTAGGGCGAGGTACGAGGCTTGAAGGCACCGCCCCGGAGGAAGGTGGCACCAGAGGATTTGACCTGCTGGGCGACAAAGGTAATTTGCTCTTTGGTTTCCACGGAGCAAGGGCCGGCAATCAGGGCGAAATTTCCGCCACCCAGGGAAGGACCGTTTTCTCCCAACACACGAACCACGGAATCCTCCGGATGAAACTTACGGTTGCACGCTTTAAAAGGGTCAGTCACCTGGGTCACAGACTCGATGATGTCCAGGCTGCGGAGCATCTCGATGTCAATCCGGGTGGTGTCTCCAATCAGTCCTAAGACACACTGATATTCCCCTTGCGACACATGAACATCCAGATGCTGCTCTCTCAGCCAACTGATTAAGAACTCAATCCGTTCGGAAGGCACATTCGGCCGAATCACTGCTACCATAACAACAACTACCTCATTTCCTTAAAAAAATAACCACACAGATCGTAATCTGTGTGGTGTGAGTTTCACTCGTTCGGGCAAAGAAGCCGTCTCGACCTATTTTTTCACGCAGCACAAATTACTATTACTTTTTAAACCAAAAAAAGTAATAGCAATTAAAAAAGAAGACGTTGGCCTGATTCTTCGTGGCTGCAAGGGTCATGGCTTTCTTCACTCCTTCCTGTCTTTGTGGCACATTGTAGCACAGTAGTCGGGTATCTGTCAAGAAAAATTTCTTTCGAGGATTGAAGCTTTAAAGCTAAGAAGTATCCTAGATCATTTTTTCCTGCTTTATTTTTTTGTCAATGACATGGCGAGAGGCCAGCTCAGCAGTTAGCTCATCCAGAGAAATGCCCATCTCCGTCATCAAGACAAGGCTGTGATACGCCAGATCAGCCAGTTCGTAGATGGTTTCGGCGCGGTCTTCGCCTTTAGCGGCAATGATTACCTCGGTACACTCTTCGCCCACCTTTTTGAGGATCTTATCCATTCCCTTCTCAAAGAGATACGAGGTGTAAGACCCTTCTTGGGGGGACTGCTTGCGTCCTATGAGCATGTGGGCTAAGGCGTTGGCGGAGAAGGGTTCTGCCGCCTCGCCCTCAAAGAGCGGCTGATGGAAGCAAGAGGGCTCGCCGGTGTGGCAGGCGGGGCCATCGGCGCGCACGCGAACCAGCAAGGCATCTGCATCGCAGTCGGCGGTGATGGAAACGATGTGCTGTACGTTGCCGGAGGTATCCCCTTTGCGCCAGAGTTCCTGCCGCGAACGGCTATAAAAGCAGGTGCGCTGCTCCTGCATGGAGAGTGCCAGGCTTTCTCGGTTCATATAGGCAAGGGTTAACACGTCGCCCGTAGCCGCATCCGTGACAATGGCTGGGATTAGGCCCTTTTCATCAAATTTAAGCTTTGCTATGTCAAGCATGTTTTTTCCTCCTTAACGAACGGTTACGCCGCAGGCACGCAGGTGGGCCTTTAGCTCCGGAATCTTGACCTCACCAAAATGAAAGACCGAGGCAGCAAGTCCGGCATCGATGGTGGGGATCTTGGTAAAGAGTGTAGAAAAATCCTCCATGGAACCGGCCCCGCCTGAGGCGATCACAGGAACCGGTGACATGGCGCAGATCGGTTCCAAAAGCTCCAAATCAAAGCCTTCCTTCACGCCGTCGGTGTCAATGGAATTGACGACAATTTCGCCGGCGCCTAAGCGAATGCCTTCCGCGATCCAGGCAATGGCTTCCCGTCCCGTATCCTCACGTCCACCTTTGGAAAACACATGGAAGGAACCGTCAACGCGCTTGATATCCACGGACAGCACCACGCATTGGCTGCCATAGCGCAGGGACGCCTCCCGAATCAGTTCGGGATTCCGCAGGGCACCAGAGTTCACACTGACCTTGTCGGCTCCGCATTTTAAGACCCGGTCGAAATCCTCCAGGGTGTTGATGCCGCCGCCCACGGTCAAGGGAATGAACACTTGCCGGGCGGTTTCCGTGAGGATATCGGTAAAGAGGGTGCGGCCCTCTGCCGAGGCGGTGATATCGTAAAAAACAAGCTCGTCGGCCCCATGCTCACTGTAGTAGCGGGCGAGCTTCACAGGGGAGCTGACGTCTGCAAGTCCTTCGAACTGAATGCCCTTCACCACCCGTCCGTCCTTGACGTCCAGGCAGGGGATGATGCGTTTGGTAATCATTCCATCCCCTCCAATGACAGCGCTTGGGCAAGATCAATGGCTCCGGTATAGTAAGCCTTGCCGATGATGGCGCCGTAGAGTCCTGCCTTCTGCAAGGCGATGAGATCCTCCATGGAGGAAACCCCACCCGAGGCAATGATATTCATGGAAAAGGTCTCACAGAGATGACGGTACAGGGCGCGGTTGGTTCCCTGCATGGCCCCGTCCCGGGAGACGTCAGTGCAAATGATGGTGGAAACGCCCATGTCCTGCATCTTCTGGCAAAAGGCATCGCAGCCATACTCGCTGGTCTCCGTCCAACCATTCACCGCGACTTTGCCGTCCTTTAGGTCAACGCCAACGGCAATGGTTTCGCCAAAGGCCAGAACCGCGGCCTTAAC
Organism: [Clostridium] viride DSM 6836; assembly: GCA_000620945.1. GTDB lineage: Bacteria > Bacillota > Clostridia > Oscillospirales > Oscillospiraceae > Evtepia > Evtepia viridis. The sequence continues at coordinate 273,182 of JHZO01000006.1, forward strand.
GAACTCGGGGTTTTTCACCGCCGCAGTACCCAAAATAATGCGCCGGGCACCAGCGTTTAGATACTGCTCGATGGTCTCCATAGAGCGGATACCACCCCCCACTTGAAGGAAGCAATCCGTTTGCTTCGCCAGGGCAGTGATGGTGGGTAGATTGGTGGTCAGGCCGGTTTTGGCACCCTCTAAATCCACAAGGTGGACGTGGCTTGCCCCAGCTTGCTCAAACTTTTGTATCGTATGGATGGGTTCTTTGTCATAGACGGTCATTTGCTCGTAATCGCCTTGAAAGAGGCGAACGGCCGATCCGCCGTAAAGATCGATGGCTGGAAACAGAATCATAAGGTGGTCTCCTCACAAAACGCACGAAGGATTGAAAGCCCTACGGCGCCGGATTTTTCCGGATGGAACTGACAGCCCATCACATTGCCCCGCGCCACCGCCGCAGTGAGCTCTGCCCCATATTCCGTGGTGGCAATCACATAGGGGGCACAGTCTGTCGCGTAATAGGAATGGACAAAGTAGACGCAATCCCCCTCGGAGAGGGCAGAAAAGAGGGGGTGACGAGGCTGGGAGCAGGAAAGAGCATTCCAACCGATGTGGGGGATTTTTAACTCCTTGGGAATGACCTCAGCAATGGGGCGAACGTGTCCCGGAATCAGCCCCAAGCCTTCGTGCTCGCCGAATTCATAGCTCGTTTGAAAGAGTAACTGCATTCCCAAGCATATGCCAAGGATGGGTTTGCCACGTGCAGCCTCCTCCTTCACCACGCGATCCAGTCCCGAAGCGCGGAGTTTGGCAATGGCATCCGAAAAGGCTCCCACGCCGGGTAGAAGGATGCGGTCGGCGCTGCTTATGACGGAAGGATCAGAAGAAACCACGACCTCCTGCCCAATGGCTTCGAGAGAAGCACGAAGGGAGAAGAGGTTTCCCACTCCATAATCAATGATGCATAGCATTTATAGCACTCCTTTGGTGGAAGGGATGGCGTTAGAGTTGGGGTCCAAGGCCACCGCGGCCTTGAGGGCACGTGCCACCGCCTTGAAGCTTCCTTCGATGATGTGATGGCTGTTCCGTCCCGAAAGCTGCTTGAGATGGAGGGTAAGATTTGCTCTGCGGGTAAAGGCAAGGAAGAACTCTTCCACCAGCTCGGTGTCAAAGTGTCCCACTTTTTCGGTGGGAATGGACAGCTCATAGGAAAGGTAGCCTCGCCCTGACAGGTCAACCGCCGCAAGGATCAGGGCTTCGTCCATGGGAAGAAGCAGATCTCCATAGCGCAAAACGCCGCGCTTGTCGCCCAGTGCGGTGGCAAAGGCATCGCCTAGACAGATGCCAATGTCTTCCACACTGTGGTGATCGTCAATGTGGGTGTCTCCTTGGCAGGAGATGGATAGGTCAAAGCTGCCGTGACGCGCAAAAAGGGTCAGCATATGGTCCAGGAAGCCAACGCCGGTTTGGATGCTTCCTTCCCCGGTGCCGTCCAGCTGGAGCGTCACGGAAATCTCGGTTTCCGCGGTTTTACGGGCAATGCTTGCGCTTCTCATAGGAGTCCCTCCTCACGTAAGATCTCTTGGGTGGCAGACAAAAAGGCTGCCATTTCTTCGTTGGTGCCAATGGTGACACGGATAAAATCGGCAATGGGTTCCTTGTTGAAGTGACGAATCAGGATACCCCGTGCTTTTAGCGCTTGGTAGAGTGCAGCACCGGAGATTCCCTCTCGTTTCGTGAAGAGAAAGTTTGCCTTCGAGGGGAGCACACAAAAGCCGAGGGATTCCAGAGCCTTGGTGGTGTTCTCGCGGGTTTCTATAATACGCGCACAGTTCGCACGGAAGTAAGCATCCGAGTCCACCGCCGCTGCGCCGATGGCCAGGGTCAGACGATTGACGTTATAGGGATTGGTGGAGTACTTCAGCAAATTCAAATCCGCAATGAGCTCAGCGTTTCCTAAGGCGAAGCCAAGGCGGGCCCCCGCTAAGGAGCGAGACTTGGAATAGGTCATCACCACCAGCAGGTTGGAATACTCGGAAACCAAGGGTGCACAAGACTCCGCCCCAAAGTCCACGTACGCCTCATCCACCAACACCACGCTGTGGGGGTTGGCTTCCACGATGCGGCGAATCTGCATGCGGAAAAGTGCCATGCCGGTGGGAGCATTTGGGTTGGTAATGAGAAGAAGCTTGTTCTTTCCAAAATAGTCCGAAGGCTCGATGGAAAAGTCCTTCCGGAGCGGGATGCGCTCGCAGGGAACGCCGTGGAGTTCTCCAAAAACGGGGTAAAAGCTATACGTAATCGTCGGAAATGCGGCCCCAGCTTGCCCGAAGGCCATAAAGGCAAAGTTTAAAATGTCGTCCGATCCGTTGGAGAGAAAGACATTCTTCGGGGACAATTTATAAAGTCCAGCCAGCTTATCGCACAAAATCTTCCCCTCGGGGTCGGAATACAGTCGAAGGTTTTCCACTTCCTCTTGGGTGATGGTGGATAAGACCTGGGGGGAAGGGGGATAGGGCGATTCATTGGTGTTTAGCTTGATGTATGCACGGTCCCGGGGCTGTTCACCGGGAGTATAGGCCTCCAGCGTTTCGTAACGAGGATGGAGAAAACGGCTCATGCCTGATCCCCCTCAAAGCGAATGTCCACGCTATTGCCGTGCCCAAAAAGACCTTCCTTGGTGGCAAAGTAGGAAACGGTGCTGGAAACCTTTCGAAGGGCATCCTTTGTAAAATAGCTGTACTGCATGGTCTTCACAAAGTCATCCACGGAGAGGGGACTAGAAAAGCGTGCAGTCCCGTTGGTCGGTAAGGTGTGATTGGGCCCAGCAAAGTAATCGCCCAGGGCCTCGGGGCAGAATTTTCCCAAAAAGACCGAACCTGCATTCTGGATGGCGTCCAGATAGTCAAAGGGGTTGTCTACGCAAAGTTCCAAGTGCTCGGGGGCAATCTCGTTGGAAATGGAGATGGCCTCGGCAATGCTGGAAGCCAAAATAATTTTTCCGTTTCGATCGATGGATTCTCTTGCAATTTCTCGGCGATACATGGTAGCCAGTTGAGTCTCCAATTCCGCTTGGACCGCCTTTGCCAGATCCGTAGAATCGGTGATGAGAACGGCGGAGGCATTCTTATCGTGCTCCGCCTGGGAGAGTAAGTCCGCGGCAACGAAACGGGGATTGCAGGTTTTGTCGGCGATGACCAAAATTTCGCTGGGGCCGGCCACCATATCAATGTCCACACGTCCAAAAACCTGACGCTTCGCCTCCGCCACGTATTGGTTGCCAGGGCCGACGATTTTATCCACGCGGGGAACGGATTGGGTGCCATAGGCTAAAGCAGCCACCGCCTGGGCACCGCCAATGCGGAAGATGCGGTCAACGCCGGCAATCTTGGCCGCCGCTAAGATGTTGGGGGAGAGGGCCCCGGATTTGTTGGGCGGGGTGACCATGACGATCTCCCGGACTCCTGCGAGCTTGGCGGGAATGGCATTCATGAGAACGGAGGAGGGGTAGGCCGCCGTTCCACCGGGGACATAGAGACCCACGCGCTGTAAAGGAAGAACCTTTTGCCCTAAGAGAACGCCGGGTTCTTGGTTGAGGACAAAGCCGGCCCGTTTCTGCTTTTCATGAAAGGCAACGATGCGTTCCGTTGCCATATAGAGGATTTCCACCAGCTGGGGATCGGCCTGACGAAAGCCCCAATCGATTTGCTCCGGGGTTACTTCCAGGGAGGAGAGTTCTGCGCCATCAAACTCTTGGGTATAGCGCAGCAGGGCGGCATCCCCATCCTGCCGTACCGCAGCAAGAATCTCCGCAACGGATGCCTCCACGCCGGAAGTGAAATCCTCCCGGGCTAAAATCGCTTCGCGGGAGACCTCCGCCGCGTTTAGAATTTGAATCATTCGAATCGCCTCATTTCTCGGTTTCACAGAGCAATGCCAGTTCCTTGCGCAGTCGCTCGATTTTCTCATGTTTAAATTTAAAACTGACCTTGTTGGCGATGAAGCGGGCGGAGATGGGGACGATGGTCTCATGCACCACAAGGTTGTTTTCTTTTAGGGTGGTGCCCGTTTCCACCAAATCCACGATAACATCGGAAAGGTTCAGGATCGGGGCAATTTCAATGGAGCCGTTCAGGTGGATGATATCAATGTCACGGCTCCGACTGCTGTAATACTTCCCGGCAATGTGCGAAAACTTGGTGGCCACCCGCAGGGTGCGATCTAAGTTATCGCGAAAGTCTGCCTTGGCCGCCACCGCCATGCGGCACACGCCAATGCCTAGATCCAATAGCTCATAGACATCCGGGCTGTATTCCAGCAGGATATCCTTGCCCACCACGCCGATGTCTGCCGCACCACGCTCCACGTAGATGGCAACGTCCGAGGGTTTTGCCCAGAAGTAACGGACGCCGATCTCCTCGTTTTCAAAGATGAGCTTGCGGTTTTGCTCCAAGATGGGGGGGCAGGGGAAACCAGACTTAGAGAACATGTCATAGACCTTCTCTCCCAGTCGCCCTTTCGGAAGAGCCACATTCAACCATTCCTGACTCATTTCGATCTCTCCCCCAATCCTCGAAGATCCATAACCTCGCGCGGGTAAAGGCGCTCGGGCCGATCACATTGTACCAAGAGTTTCTTCCCCTCTGCCCGCAGTCTCAAAACAGTTTCAGAGAGCTCGGCCAGCTTGGTTTCCTCGTCGTAGAGGAGCAGCACATCCACATCGTATTCCTGCGAGGGGGAGCTAAGCCGCTCCAACTCGTTTAGGCTCAGAGCAAATCCAATGGCACCCAGCCGTTTTCCCATTTTCTCCGCCAGGCGATCGTAGCGCCCACCAGAAAGAACCCGATCGCAAAGCCCGTTAATAAAGCCTTGAAACACTATGCCATTGTAGTACCCCATGTCATTGACCACGGAAAAGTCCAGTTGGACCCGTGCGGATAAACCCGCGGCAGTGAGCAAACGTTCCATGACGCGTAGTTCGTGAATGGCGGCGCGGCTCTGTGTAGCCGTACAAAGGGGCTCCAATCGGTCTAGAACGGGTTCCATACTGCCATAGGTATCCACCAAGACCCGCAGAAGGCGGCAACCCTCTTCGGGAAGACCACTGTCGCGGCAGAACTCCGAAAGCGCTGTGGGGTTCTTTTCCCGCACCGCAGCCAGCACGGTTTCATAGTCCGAGGCTGCCACACCAGCCTGCTCCATGAGGCCGGAGATCAGTCCCATGTGCGAAAGATCCAGCATGTATTCCTCGCTAATCAGGGAAAGGCTCTGTAGGGCAAGGGTGATGACTTCAAAGACCTGATAGTCATCCAGGGGACCAATGCATTCCAAACCCGTCTGCATGATTTCGCGAAAGTGCGCTTCGCCCCGTCCCGTGCGATAGACGTTTTCATGATAATACACCTTTCGCAGGCCTTTGTCACCTTCTTGTGTATTTTTTAAGATCGATATGGTTACGTCGGGCTTTAGGGCCAGCAGCGTCCCATCCCCGTCGGTAAAGGTAATCATTCGTTCGCCGCTTAAGAAGTCCTTGTTTTGGACATAGAGTTCATATTCTTCGAATTTTCCCATCTTAAAACGGCTGTATCCAAAGCCTGCGTACAAGGTACGCAGAGCATAGGCCACGCGCTCATCATAGCGCAAACAGCTTTCCTCAAAGCACATAAGAAAGCTCCTTTCCTACTCCTTGATGCGTTCAGTTCATTAGTATGTTACCACACTACCTCGATAAAGTAAAGGGACGAAGGAAGATTTTTTAAAATGTCCGCTTTCTCCAAAGAAGCCTCTTTGCCCCTTGGAAATTTTGTCGCATTAAGCATTGACAAGCAGACACTCTTTCCGCTATGCTAAAAGCATTACAATTTCATATTGACGCACGATGAAGGGAATATGAAGAAGTGAAACCATTGCAGAGAGCGGCCGTTTGGTGCAAGGCCGTATGGACACGTCTTTCGTCTCACCCCGGAGTGCGAGACATTTGAGTGGGCGCTACGTGCGCCAATAAGAGTGGTACCGCGGACGCTTATGAGTGTAACAATAAGCCTTCGTCTCTTGTAACTGGCAGGAGACGAAGGCTTTTTTTCGTCTCCAGGAAAGGATGGATTTTCTTGAAACACGTTGAGAAATACCGGGCTGGTTACTTTCTTCCGCCCGAAGAATGCTTGGACTGGGTGAAACAAGACCGCCTGGAGAAAGCACCCATTTGGTGCAGCGTTGATCTGCGCGATGGCAATCAAGCCCTGGTGACCCCCATGAACCTGAAAGAAAAGCTGGAGTTTTATGAGTTTTTGCTCAAGCTGGGCTTTAAAGAAATTGAAGTGGGGTTTCCCGCCGCTTCCGACACGGAATATGAGTTCCTGCGCTGTCTCATAGAGCAAAACCGTATTCCGGAGGATGTGACGATCCAGGTGCTTACCCAGTCTCGTCCCCATATCATCGAAAAAACCTTTGAGGCAATTCGTGGCGCCAAGCGGGTGATCGTTCACCTCTATAACTCCACTTCCTTGGCCCAGCGCCAACAGGTGTTCCGCCGTTCTGAGGAAGAAATCATTGACATTGCCCAGGAGGGTGCACGGCTCTTTAATGAGTATGCCGCGAAAATGCCCGAGACAGAGTTCACCTACGAGTATTCTCCCGAGAGCTTCACGGGCACCGAACCGGAGTTTGCCCTTGCGATCTGCAATGCCGTGATTGATATCTGGAAGCCCTCCCCCAAACGCAAGGTCATTATAAACCTTCCTGCCACGGTGGAAATGTCCATGCCCCATGTCTATGCCCAGCAGATTGCCTTTGTCAGCCGGAACCTGCACTGCCGCGAACATGTGATTGTCTCCGTTCACCCCCATAACGATCGAGGTACCGGGGTAGCAGCGGCGGAACTGGGACTCCTGGCCGGTGGTGACCGCGTGGAAGGCACCCTGTTTGGAAACGGCGAACGAACCGGAAACGTGGATCTCATCACCTTGGCGATGAATCTGTACACCCACGGCGTAGATCCCGGGCTTGACTTTTCCAACATGCCGAAGATTGTGCACTTCTATGAGGAGAGCACGGGCATGCCCATCTCGGCTCGCCAACCCTATGCCGGACAGCTGGTCTTTGCTGCGTTTTCCGGTTCGCACCAGGATGCGATTGCCAAGGGGATGCAGTTCCGAAAGGAGCAGGAGGAAACGCTCTGGACTGTGCCCTATCTGCCTCTGGATCCTGCTGACGTGAATCGCGAGTATCAAACGGACGTGATTCGCATTAACAGCCAGTCCGGCAAGGGTGGCATTTCCTATGTTCTTGAACACCACTTTGGCTACGACCTTCCGGAGGAACTGCGCCGTGAGGTTGGTACCTTTATTAAGGGGGTATCGGATACCCAGCACAAGGAATTGGAACCCCAGGATATTTTAGAGGCCTTCTACGAGGAATATATCAACATTCACACCCCGATTTCCTTAGAGGACATCTCTTGGATGCGGAAGGATGGCAACACCGTCGCCGATGTTAACTTGAAGATTGGAGACGAGGAGTATTTCCTGACCGCGAAGGGAAACGGTCCCATTGACGCAACCAGCCGTGCCCTTCGCATGGCTCACCCCAACTTAGACTTCTCCTTTGAGGACTATGCCGAGCATGCCCTCGAAGTGGACTCCGACTCCCAGGCTGCCGCTTACGTTAAGATTTCCGACCCCAAGGGTAGAAACTACTGGGGTGTAGGCGTGCACGAGGACATTACCCTCGCCTCAGTGCGTGCACTCATCTCCGCCTTAAACCGAGAGAATCTCGTTTGGAATTTTATCCCCCAAAACTAAAAATGGAGGTTTGTTTATGGGAATGACAATGACTCAAAAAATCCTGGCCGCGCATGCCGGGCTTCCCGAAGTGAAGGCAGGGCAACTGATCCGGGCCAAGCTTGACATGGTGCTGGGAAACGACATCACTTCGCCCGTTGCCATCCGTGAGTTTGAAAAGGAAGGCTTCACCAAGGTGTTTGACACCAAGAAAGTATCCATGGTCATGGATCACTTTACGCCCAACAAGGACATCAAGGCAGCGGAACAGTGTATGCAGTGCCGCACCTTTGCCAAGCGCTTTGACATCGAGAATTTCTATGATGTGGGCAGCATGGGCGTGGAGCACTCCCTGCTCCCGGAAAAGGGATTGGTGGCAGCGGGAGATTGCATCATCGGAGCGGACTCCCACACCTGCACCTACGGGGCACTGGGTGCCTTCTCCACCGGCATTGGTTCCACGGATATGGCCGCCGGCATGGCAACAGGGGAAACCTGGTTCAAGGTGCCGGAAGCCATTTCCATTCGTCTCCATGGCAAACTCTCTCCCATGGTCAGCGGCAAGGACTTGATCCTGCACATCATTGGCATGATTGGGGTTGACGGAGCCCTGTATCAGAGCATGGAATACTCCGGTGACGGGGTTTCTAACCTGACCATGGACGACCGTCTTTGTATTGCCAACATGGCCATTGAAGCCGGAGCGAAAAACGGCATCTTCCCCGTGGACGAGGTCACCATTGCCTACATGAAGGATCGCGTGAATCGTCCCTATACCATTTACGAGGCTGACCCCGACGCAGAGTATGTCCGAGTCATTGACATTGACCTTGCAACCATCCAGCCCACCGTGGCCTTCCCGCACCTGCCGGATAACACCCGCACCATTGGAGACGTGGGGGATATTCCAATCCATCAGGTGGTCATTGGTTCTTGCACCAATGGTAGATTGTCCGACATGGCAGTGGCCGCCAAGATCATGCAGGGGAAGAAGGTGCATTCCGATGTGCGCTGCATCGTGATTCCCGCCACCCAGCAGATCTACCTGGACTGTATGGAACTTGGCTACATGAAAACCTTCATCGAAGCGGGCTGTGTGGTTTCCACCCCCACCTGTGGCCCCTGCCTGGGCGGTCACATGGGCGTGATGGCAGCGGGAGAACGCTGCGTTGCTACCACCAACCGTAACTTTGTGGGCCGTATGGGTCACGTGGACTCTGAGGTCTATCTTGCCAGCCCCGAAGTGGCCGCCGCATCGGCCATTGCGGGAAAAATCAGCGATCCGAGGGAGGGTTAAGCCATGAATGCCAAGGGATTTGTCCATAAGTATGGGGATAACGTGGATACCGACGTCATCATTCCGGCACGTTACCTAAACATTGCCGATAAGCGCGAGCTTGCCACCCATTGCATGGAAGACATTGACACCAACTTTGTAAAGGTTGTACAATGTGGGGACGTGATGGTTGGTGGCTACAACTTTGGTTGCGGCTCCTCCCGTGAGCATGCCCCCATGGTCATCAAGGAATCTGGCATCTCCTGCGTGATTGCCAAGACCTTCGCCCGCATCTTTTATCGCAACGCCATCAACATTGGCCTTGCGATTTTGGAGTGCCCCGAAGCGTCCGAGCGGATTGAGGCAGGCGATGAGGTTTCGGTTGACTTTGATACGGGGCTGATCACCAATGTAACGAAAAACGAGACCTATGAGTCTTTGCCCTTCCCGGAGTTTATTAAAGAGATTATTGCGGCAGGTGGACTCTTAGCCTCGATTCAAGCCAAGCAAGGAAAGGCGGAAGAATGAATGAACTATAACATTGCGGTCATCCATGGCGATGGCATTGGCCCGGAAGTGGTCGAGCAAACCTTATTGGTGCTTGACCGCGTCGGCGAGAAGTTTGGCCATACCTTTACCTATACCAAGGTGCTCGCCGGTGGCTGTGCCATAGACGCGACCGGTCATTGTCTCCCCCAGGAGACCATTGACGTGTGCAAAAGGTCCGATGCGGTGCTTCTTGGTGCCGTGGGTGGCTGGCAGTGGGATACCCTGCCTGGAGAGGAACGTCCGGAACGTGCACTGTTAGGACTGCGCAAGGAGCTTGGACTCTTTGCCAACCTGCGCCCTGCCATTCTCTTTGATGAACTCATGGACGCAAGCCCCTTAAAGCCTGAAATCGTGAAGAATGGCTTGGATATCGTGGTTGTACGCGAATTGACAGGTGGAATTTACTTCGGAGAAAAAGGCTTCCGTGATACTGAGCTGGGACAAGCGGCCTACGATGTGGAGCAGTATGCGGAGGAGGAAGTGCGCCGCATTGCCCGGGTGGCCTTTGATATGGCAATGAAACGCAAAAAGATTGTGAGCAGTGTGGACAAGGCCAATGTGCTGGAGTCCTCTCGTCTATGGCGTCGTGTGGTCACCGAGGTTGCGAAGGAATACCCTGAGGTGGAGCTTTCTCACCTCTATGTGGATAACGCCGCCATGCAGCTGGTGAAGGACCCCCGCCAGTTTGATGTGCTGGTGACCTCAAACCTCTTCGGCGATATTCTATCCGACGAAGCCAGCATGGTCACCGGTTCCATTGGCATGTTGCCGTCTGCCAGCCTTTCCCACGGAAACTTTGGCATGTATGAACCGGTGCACGGTTCGGCTCCCGACATTGCCGGTAAGGATAAGGCCAATCCCATGGCAACCATTCTGTCTGCTGCCATGATGCTGCGCTACACCTTTGGCCTGCAGAAGGAAGCCGATGCGGTGGAGTATGCGGTGAAGGCCATCCTCAAGAAGGGATACCGCACACCGGATCTTTACCACTGCAAGCAGGACAACCTACTCCAGGAAGCCATGAACCTCATCGGACAGGAACCCAATGAGGGAAAGGGCACCCTGATTCTCATCGGCACCAAGGAAGCTGGTCGTTTGATCGCCAACGAGATTTAACACGGAAAAAAGATACTGCCGCAAGGACCACGTGCATGCACGGAATCCTTGCGGCAGTATTTTTTATAGAAAGCAGACGGGTTCTTTGCGAGGGCTTTGATAGCGCGCGGTGATGTCATCGCGATGGTATAGGTACGCGGGATCGGTAAAGAATTTGGCGCCTTTCGGGCAGGATTTCACGCAGGCATTGCATTTGATGCAGATACCAGGAATATCTGAAACCCGTTCATACGAGATGGCTCCCATAGGACAGTGCTCTGCGCACCATTTGCAATCCGCACAGTCCTCACTGGTTACGGGTTTCACCTTTCGTATGTCTATCATGGCTCCATTGGCACCGGTGGGACGAAAGTAGGGGCCGACGGGATTGTTCCCTGGAACGGAAATGGGAACAGGGGGAGCCTCGAAGCCGGAGGCGATGAGCTTGGTGGCAATGCCTTGCGCAAAGTTGCGGGCAAGCGCTAAGTCACGGGCATCGGGGCGGCCGGCTGCCAGGTCATGGCCAAAAGAATGTTCGCCTACGAAGGCAGCTGCCGCAATGGTGTGGAATCCCCCGTCCTCCAAGGTGTTGCGAAGCTCCATGAGGGCATCGTCAAAGGCACGGTTGCCGTAGACAACAATGGGGACAGCCAAGGCACCCTTTCCACGGGCAGAAACCACATAAGGCAGGAGCAGGTTGGGAACACGTCCGGCGTAAACGGGAGTTCCCAAGAGGACAAGGTCGTGGGGAGAAAAGGAGAGGGGCACTTGCCGAGCGGAGGGGAGGGTAAAGTCAAATTCTTGGAGGGGGAGTGAAAGTGCATGAGCAAGGTCCTGCGCTATGGTTCTTACGATGCGCATCGTGGTGCCGGTGGCACTGAAATAGGCCGCGGAGATCGTATGTAGCTGCAAGTAGATCACATCCTTGTCAAAAAGTAAAACCGATAAGCGGTATAGAGAGCTTGACTTTATTATATAATACGGGAGGAAAAAGTAAAGATGCGTGATCTTTGGTTGATTTTATCCCTAGGTTCATACTATAATGAAAAGGAATCACCGGTCTAAAAACAAAGGCCTGAAGCGGGTAGCACCGCCTTGGGAGAATGGAGGGGATGGACATTTCCAATCAAAACAGTAAACCCACAAGGCTCCAAAAAAGTGGAAGCAAGCTGGCGCTGATGCTTGGTGGCGGCCTTTTCGTGTTACTCCTCGCTGGTTACTTAGCCCTTTGTGGCGTCGCAGCATCCAAGTCCGATCGCGTTTTGCCCAACACCACCGTGGCAGGCATTGCCGTGGGTGGCATGACCCAGGGCGAGGTAGCATCTACCCTGCAAGAGGCACAGGAATCTTGGAGCACCCAGCAGGATGCCTATCTCTTATTTGGCGTAGAAGGGGCAGGAAGCGAAACCCTGACGGTACAAGTCCCTGCCAACTATTTGGCCCTTGACGATGCGGCCACCGCCACACGGGTTTGGGAGGAAGGACGCCTGCAAGGCAATATTTTGCTGCAGGGGGCACAGTACCTTCGCAGCCTTCTTGGACAGCAAAGCATTGCCCCTATCTATGTGGATGCGGGCAACCTAGATCTGTTGCTGGCGGAAGACATTGACGGACGCATTGGCAACATGACCGAAGAATCCACGGCAACCATTGTAGGAGACCAGCTGGAGCTAACCCGCGGAACGCCAGGCTTGGAGCCGGATAAGGAACAGATTAAGAAGCAGCTCTTTGAACTGCTCTCCAAAGGGGAAACCGTTTCGGCAACGGAGCAAACACCTCAATTTATGGTTCCCTTAGTGGAAACCCAGCCGAAGGAACTTGACCTTCGTGCGGTCCATGAGGAACTCTGTGTAGCGCCGCAGGACGCTTCCATCAATCAAGCAACCGGTGAGTTTAAGATGGAGGTCGTCGGAGTCTCCTTTGACGTGGCGGCAGCAGAAACCGCCTTTTCCAGCCTGGCAGCCGGGCAGAGCTGCCGTATCCCCGTCACCCTTACGCAACCGAAGGTAAAGATGGCGGATTTGCAGCAATACCTGTTCAAGGATCTCTTGGGCGCTTGTACCACTAAGATTGGAGGCACAAGCAATCGTTTGTCCAATGTCAAACTGGCGGCCTCCTTCTGCAACGGAAAAATTCTTTCCCCCGGAGAAGACTTTTCCTACAACGGAACCGTTGGAAGACGCACCTCAGCCCGCGGGTTTAAGCCGGCCCCGGCTTACGTGGCCGGAGAAACGGTTGAGGAAATCGGTGGCGGCATCTGTCAGGTATCCTCTACCATCTATTTGGCCTCCCTTCGCTCCAATCTGGGCATAGTGGAGCGACACAACCATGGGTATACCGTGGGCTATGTGCCCGATGGACTGGATGCCACCGTGTATTCCGGCTCCTTGGACTTCCGATTCCGAAATACCAGTAAGTACCCCATTAAGATTGTGGCTTCCGTCACCGATCGCACCTTGAACATTAGCATTTACGGGACAAAGACGGATGCAAAAACCGTGGAAATGAAAACGGAGAAGCTGTCTTCTACACCGTATAAAACGGTCTATAAAATTGATGACAGCGTGGCCCCTGGGAAGACCAAAACCTCCGTTACTCCTTACACCGGCTGCACAGTAAAGGCGTATCGCAATGTCTATGAAAACGGAACTTTGGTGAGCAGTAAGCTAGAAAGCACCAGTGTGTACAAAAGTCGCGACAAGGTGATTTTGGTGAATTCTGCAGATGCTTATAAGTATGGCCTGGGAGAAAAACCAATACCAGACCCAACGCCCACACCGACCCCCACACCGAATCCAACGCCCACGCCCACGCCAAACCCAACCCCGAACCCAACTCCCACGCCGGAACCGAATCCGACCCCAACCCCAACGCCCGAGCCTACACCCACACCCACGCCCACGCCGGAACCTACGCCGGAACCTACGCCAACACCCTCGCCTGAGCCATCCGTGCCCAGCAGCACAGAGCCGGACGCTCAGATATGAAAGGAAGAAACCACATGTTTCCCAAACACGGACAGCTCAAGCAGAGCGCAAAAATGACCATGGGCAAATCGATGCCCTTATGGATGAAAGCCATCTTTTTCTTGGTCGGGGTACAGGTGCTCTTGCATTTTTTACGAGCGCAGCTGGGTGGACTTTTGGGTTGGTATTTGATCCCCATCTCGGACTTTGCCAATGCACAAACCGGATATTTTGCCGCGGAGAAGGGATTCGAAGTCGTCTTTCGGATGGATGCCCTGCAAATGGTGGCGGCAATGTCACTGACCTATGCCCAAATTGCTCAGTTTTTATTGGTCAATGCCGTGGCACTCCTACTTCTTGCCCCCATTAAGATGGGAGCCTTGGAACGCTTCTGGCTCTCCTTTCAGGGAAAAGCCCAGGACTTTCCGTCCATGTTTCGCTGGTATACCAAGCCAAGCTTGCTGGGAAAATCCATCTTGGTTTCCTTGATCTTAGACTTAGGATGCCGACTCCTGGCCATTTTGCTCATGCTGCCCAGCTCCCTCATCTACTTTTACCTCTACGCAGGAAGTTGGATGGGAACCCCCGCCGAAGCGAGCTATGTCATTTCCCTTTTAGCCTTTTTGGGCATGACCCTGCTGCTGGGCGGTGCGGCCTTGGCCTTCTACTGTTACAGTGCGCTCTATCCCATTGCCTATTGCTTAGCAGCCCAGCCGGACTATTCGTTTGGAAAGGTGGTAAGACGTGGCCTGGATAGCATCAAGGGACAAAGAGGTCGCTTTTTCCGCTTCCGTCTGAGCTTTCTCCCTTGGCTCATCCTATCCAGTTTCAGCTACGGGGTGATGGATCTCTACATTCTACCCTACCTGAGCTTTGCCTCCTTCCACTTTTTGCAGGAGGCAGCCATTCTTCGAAACCAGAATGGGGACGAACCTGGGATCGAACCAGCATAATAAACGAAAACTCCTTCCAGGCAGTTAGCTTGGAAGGAGTTTTTTATGGAGCCAGTTGAAATAGAATTCCGCAAAGGGCGGAAAACAATAGAAAGACCGGTATGGGTAGGCGCTTGACTTTTGGGGTAAAGAGCCCCGCAGCAATCACCAGGAACAGCAGCATGGATTTCCACTGGACGGAACCACTGGCCTGTGGGAAGAAGGTGGTGATGGAAAGTTGGAGCAGAACGGCGGAAATCAGGCCAATGGAGGCAGGGCGGACGGCAGCAAAGATGGCCTCAAAGCGAGCATTCCCACGCAGGCGTGCAATGATCTTTGCCAAGAGCAGAATTATCAGAAACGCAGGAATGGTCAGCGCCACCGGTGCGATCACAGCCCCGAGGAGGCCGTACACATGATAGCCAACATAGGTTGCCATGTTGATTCCAATGGGGCCAGGGGTTGCCTCGGAGATGGCAATCATGGAGGTCAAATTCTGGAGGGAAAACCATCCACTGCGCTCCGAGAGGGACATGAGAAAGGGAACCGTCGCCATGCCACCTCCCACGGAAAAGAGGCCGATGATGAAGAATTCCACGGCAAGACGCAACAGTGTCATCATGACACATCACCTCCCCGCCCCCGAAAGAGCAAGAGTCCACATAGCGCGGCACCAATGACCAGAAAGATGGGGGAGACGCTTGTGAAAACGGAGAGGAGGCCCGCAGCCAGAAAGATGCAAAAGCTTGGGATATTGGGCACGCCACTGCGAAACAGCTGTACCACTGATAGTAAAATCAGAGCGCAGACGCAAGCTTGCAGGCCGGCCAGGGCATGCTGCACCCAGGGATTGGAGAGGTAAGGCCAGAGAAAGGCAGCCACCAAGGAAATGATGGCGATGGGAGGCGTAATCACCCCCAGGGTAGCGCACAGGGCTCCCGTAAACCCACCTAGGCGCGTACCCACAAAGGTTGCGGCATTAACGGAAATTACGCCTGGCGTACATTGGGAGATGGAAAACATATCCGTGAGATCCTCAGAGCTAATCCACCCTTTGTTCTCCACCAGTTCTCGCTGGAGCAGAGGGATGATGGCGTAGCCACCTCCAAAGCAAGTTGCGCTGATTTTTGCCATGGTAAGGAAAAGATCCAGGTTCTTATGCATGGGAGGAGACCTCCGGGGAGGAGCACAGATCCACGATGACCTGAGTAAAGATCTTGCAGGCCGTGAGAAGCTCGGAAGTGGAGACGCACTCATCCGGCTCGTGCAGATGGGAGACGAAGTCGGGCATGTTGGCGCCAAAGGCCACGCCACCCGGAATGTTGTGAACATAGGTGCCTCCACCCATGGATAAGCAGGTCCCTTTGCGTCCGCTGTAGGTTTCATACGCACGCAAAAGGGTTTGGATAAAGGGAGAGTCTTCTGGGACATAATGTGCGGGGTTTAAGTGTCCGTCCAGAGTGATGCCATGCTCTCCCAGGATAGTTTTGGCCTGTTGCAAGGTGTTTTCCTCCGTGGCACAGCGCGGGGTACGAGCATCAAACCGCGCCTTCATCCCTTGTTCCGTCCAGTCCATGACCGAGAGGGTCAGGGTCAAGGGGCCGGCAAGCTCGTCGGACTGAGCCAGTCCCAGTGCCTTTGCCTCATGATCGTCGTGGGGGAAATAGCTGTGTAGGCTATGCAGCGTACGCGTTGCCTCAGTATCCGAAAGAGGAAGATGACACAGCAGAGTGATGAGAGCGGTCAAAGCATTGATCCCTTTTTCCGGGGTGGAGGCGTGGGTCGCATGCCCTTGACTGAAAATGGTAAGGACAGACTTTTCCTCATGCAGGGTAAACGAAACGCGCAGCACGGGCTCTAATTGGGCACAGACGGGTTTGACCAGATCCATCGACAAGCCAAGTACGGTTGCTTTTGCCGTGGGAGGAACCATGTTGACCGGGCATTCGGTGGTCAGGGAGAGAAGGCGAACGGCTTCGCGGGATTCCGGGAAGGCTTTCTCAAGATGGGGTTGCAAATGTCCCTTTTCCAAGTTGATGACCGGGAACTGGGCATCCGGAGAAAAGGTGTGGGGTGCATAGGGATGGCGTTCATAGTACCAGGCTACGTCCTGCATGCCGCTTTCCTCATCCGTGCCCAAAATGAGACGAACGTTTTTGGAAAGAGGAATCTTTAAGTCCTTGACGGCTTTCATGGCAAAGAGTGCGGCAAGAATGGGTCCTTTGTCGTCACTGGTACCGCGACCGTACAAGAGGTCACCGGATAGGAGAGGGGAGAAGGCATCCGTCTTTTTCCAACCGGGACCCCCTGCCACCACATCCAGGTGTCCCCAAATGTGAAGCATGGTTTCCTCCTGGTTCATATCCACCGTGCCCACATAGCCGGACAGGTTTTCGGTGCGGAATCCAAGTTCCGAGGCAAGGAGAAGTCCTTCCCTCAAGGCGGCGGCCGGGCCGTCTCCAAAGGGCTTGCCTGGTGAGGCATCTCCTTTCACGCTGGGAATGCGGACTAAGCGGCAGACAGCTTCGATGAGCTCCTGCGCATGCGTTTCGAAATAGTCCTCAATCATAGCTTGGTACATCGCTTTCCTCCTTATCTTCCATGGTGGCATTCACTTCGTCCAAATACTTATAGATCGTATAGCGCGACACGCCAAGTTGAGCCGCCACATAGGGTACGGCTCTTCGGTAGGAAAAGGCATCCTGCTGGGAGAGCAGCTCGACTATCCGTAGGCGGTCAGCCTTGTTCATGTCCCGGACGGGCTTGCCAATTCGGTCGGCACATTGCTCAAACAGTTCGCTAATGCGGGTGTCGCGGTTTTGGTAGACCGCACTGCGGAAATCCACATCCGTCCGCATGAGATCCAACAGCGCCCGGTTGGCATAGGCCAGCGGCGTAAAATCATAGTTTATACCAAGAGCCAGGTGATAATCCTCCCCGCGAAGGGAAAAGGTTGTGCTTTTCACCTGCTGTCCCCGTGGCGTAGTTGCAAGCAGATTCACCACATCGCCTTCAAAATCCACCTTCTGTTCCAAACCCGTTAAGTCCATGGTGGAACCGAGGGTGCGCTCGGAGATATGCCCGTTATAAATGGCAATGACAGGGTGAGAGGGAATGGAAAAATCGTGAATCACCGTTTCGCAAGAGACGCCAAACATCTCTGAGATGCCACGAGCCAAACGGTCTAAAAATGAAAATGCTTCATCTCTGGTCAAGGGATACCACCTCCGACAAGTTTATTGTTTCTCGGAATTATGGGAAGATACATTTGCCTGCAAACAGCAAGAGAATAGAAAAATGCCCTTCCAACGGAAGGGCAGATTTTTCATGTTCATTACAGCAGGCTCAAGGAAAGGGTGAGGAGCACAAAAACGAGAGCCACCCACTTCGTAAACTTTGCCAGCTTCGCGTCCATGGTTCTTGCCTTGTTCTTGGAGAGGAAGGTGTCGGAAGCACCGCCGATGACGCCCAGACCGGAATGCTTGCCAGACTGAAGCAACACAAAGGCGATCAACAGGAGGCCAGAAAGCACCTGCAACACCGTAACAACCATCATTGCTACATCCATTGATTATCGTTCCTTTCGATCATATCTCTCGAATATGGGTTCAAAACCCCTATTTTACTAAAGGTTATCTTATCACAAGAGAATCCCTTTGGCAAGGGATTTTCCTGCATTTCTTCCCTGGGAGAGGAGAATCACCACAGGGTAAAGAGCATTTTGCAGAGCTCAGCACGGCTGACGCTGTCCATGGGGCGAAGCTTTCCTTCAAAGCCGCCGACCACACCCTGCCCCACCAGGGAGGACAGGTAGGACTTTGACCAAGACGGCACCGTAGCGGCATCCGTAAAGGAGGAAAGCGAAGCTTCCGGGTAGCCCTTCGGCTGGATGCGGCCCAGAATGGTCATGGCCTCAGCACGGGTAATGGGGGATTTTGCATTGGCATACAGCTTTCCCTGTTCCGAGGTGCCCTTCATAATGCCAAGGGAGTACATGGCCTTGACGGCATCCAGAGACCATGTGGGGATGGAGGCCTTATCCGCAAAGGGAAGGCTCACGCTGGCGTATTGATTCAGGTCCAATCCTATCCAGCGGGCGGTCATCAGGGCGAAGTCGCCACGAGTGATGGAACGATCCGGATAGAAATAGGTGCCCTTGTTGGTCACTTCGCCCTTTACGATGCCACGGGTTGCCAGATAATTCGTAAAGTCTATGGCCCAATGCTCCTTCATATCCAAGAAAGGCGTAATGTCGTCCTCACTGGTGCCAAGAGTTTTAGAAGCCCGGGCCAGGTTGCCATAGGGGTCGGATGCGGTGACGGATACCCGGTGCAATACGCTGTCATTGATGGGAAGCGTGGCCCGGAGCGTAGAGCCGTCCAATGAGAAGGTCTGTGAGACTCCATCAAAGCGAAGGGTCAGCTGATCCTTGGAGAAGGAAGCCCCGGTGTTGTCCGCTATGATGGCCGTGAGCTGCGTTCCGTTGACGGAAAGATCAATTTCGGGAGCGGTAGCATCGGCACTGGTGGTATTGGAGGCGAGAAGGTGATCCAGCCAGATGGTACCGCTGGCCTTTGTGCCGGAAAGGCTCAGACCGGTCAGGTAGGTACTTCCACTCGGAATGGATGCGGTCAGTCTCTTCCAACCACTAAAATCTAAGGTGCCCAGGGGGATGCTGTGCATGGCTTCGGCGCTGTCACGCACGGTGATGGAGAGCTGATTTCCGGATTGATCCCCATAGACCCAAAGGGAGATAACTTGATCCTGCTCCGTAAGGGGGGAGCTTGTGGTCATCTGAGCGCTGCCACCAGAAAGGGTGTAATCTGCGCGGAGGCTCTGTTGGCCAAAGCGGACTTGATCGGCCGAAGTGTCCGTTGTGAGCTTGACGGTATCCGTTCCGGACAGGCTGGAGCTGGATTCGAAGTTGTCAATGAGCTTATACTTCGACTGCACCGAAATGGAAAGGGGGATGCTGGCAGAATACCCACCGGCAGAGACCGTGATGCTGCCACTGCCATTGGTGGTTCCGGCGGTAAAGACCCCGTCGGAGCTGATGGTACCTAAGGTGGCAGGCGTCACACTCCATTGGAAGGTTTGATCCTGGGCCGTCAGCGGAATCATTTTGTACGAAGCGGAGGCCCGCAAATTCACCGATTCCTTGCCTGCCAAGGAGAGCGAAGTCACCGTTTTACCAGTGGTTTCATTGCTTAGCTTAATGGAGGTGGGAGTTTGGAACACGGTTACGGTGGTGCTGCCCGAAAGGCCGGAGGCAGAGCTCACCGTTATGGTATCCACACCGCCGGAGGCAGGTGCCGTGTAGATTCCCTCTGGGGATACCGTACCCTTAGCCGCCTGATAGGTAAAGGCTTCGGAACCGGCCACCGGATACCAGTTGGTATCCACAAAGGAGGCGGTGGTGGAGGTGGAGCCGCCAGAAAGAAGGACCCGGTTCTCGGGTTCCACAAAGAGACGGGAGGGAACCCCACTGGGAGAAAGGTTCGACACTAAGAATAGGGCATTGCTGACTTGCCGCAAGGTACCATCCGAAGGGCTGTTGGTCACCTCAAAGCCGTTGCTGCCCGGATCGGTGACACCAATGGTGGTGGAGCCGCCACCGTCTAAGCAGACGGCATTGACGCAGCCCAGTTCTAACAGACGATTGGCCACCTGGGTCATGGAAGCGCCCAAGCTGAGTCCACTTTGCCGTCCGTCAATGGTGTAAAAGAGAACCGTGCCATCGGCCTTCACGCCCACGGCGGTGCGGGGCGCGGTGGCATCATCCAATCCAGTGTTGACCTTGCCGTCAGTTACGATGCGGTACAGGGCGCCGATGGCACAATCTATCTGGTTCCAACGGGGGTCGGAGGAGGTAATGTCAATGTCCATCTTGTCGCCGGGTTTCAGGGAAGCCAGAGTATCAATCAAATACTGACCACTCTTTTTGTTGATGGTCATGACGAACTTGCCTTGGGGGATGGCGGTAGCCGAAGTGGCATCGATCACCTGCTCAACCACGCAAGAAATGCGACTGCCGATTTTTAACACATCCGATTGCACCACGCTCTGTCCGTTGGCCGCGGTGACGGTTGCCCCAAGATTGTCTTGTACCGGAGCCAGGACGACGTCGATGCCCGCCTGGGTGTTCTGCGTGGTGGAGGAAAAGTCAGAACTTAAAAGATAATACCCTGCGTTGGTGCGGACCTTATTAATGTCTGCCACTTTTAAGGAATTATCTAAGAAATTTGCGGTGATAGAGAGGTCCGGTTTCCCGACGATGGCACTGCCATCCGGGAAGAAGCCAATGGCATCCAGATAGGAAGCCGAGGAGCGAAGAATCCCGTCGGTTAAGACAATGCCGAGGGGATCACCCGTTGCCATAACAAAGTAGTCACCATTGATTCCGGAGAGAACACGATGGCCCTGTTTCTCCAATTCCGTAGCCATGGCCGCCACCGTTCGTTTCGAGAGCACCGAACTACCATAGCTTACCTTGGGGGAAAGGCTGCTGTGTGGTTTATATGTAATGTAGTTCTCCGTTCGAAGGTCGGACTTCGAATTACTCCAAAACATTTGCGTATTCAGGGAAGCGCCCTCCGCTAAGGGGACGTTGTATCCATGCAGCTCATCCCCTAAGGCATAGGAAGCCAGGGCGGAGCCACCGAGCAGAGCCGTGGCCAACAAAAAAGCCGTCATACGGCGAACCAATTGCTTCATGTTTGTTCTCCTTCAATTCTTGGTCTAAACGTAAGAGAAGAAGGCCAGGTGGTAAAAACGCCTGTCTTCTCCGCTTAATGGTAACACAGCACATCACAATTTGTAAAGAAAATTGGAAAAGAAAAAGAAGGAAATGCCAGAGAAAAGAGTAAAAAAGCAAGGATTTTCAAGGCCTTGGAAGAAAGCGTTTCTTGACAAAAGCTGGATGAAACAGTAAACTAAAATAAGAGCCTTGGAAAGGAATCGAATACGATGACGGAGTACGATTTGAGAAATCTATTGGAACCGCAACAGCGAAAAGAACTGGTTCGCAAGGTTCAAGTTTATAATGCAGCGATCCAAATGGTGAAGATGAAACTGGACATCTGGAACGATGAGTTTAAACTTACCTCGACGCACAACCCCATTCACCATGTGGAATCCCGCATCAAAACCCCGGACAGCATAGGCGCAAAGTTACGAAGGGCCAATGTACCCCTGACTTTGGAAATGGTGGAGGAGCATGTGTTGGATCTTGCGGGGGTGAGGGTTGTCTGCCGCTACATTGACGACGTGTATCACATTGCCAAGTTGATTGAACAAAGTGACATGGAAATCATTCGAACCCGAGATTACATAAAAAACCCCAAGCCCAATGGCTATCGCAGCTACCACGTGGTGCTTCGCGTTCCGGTTCAGCTTTCGCGCAGCAATCCGTCCGTGCCGGTGGAAGTGCAGATTCGCACCATTGCCATGGACACCTGGGCCAGCCTAGAGCATGAAATCCTCTACAAGGTCAACGATGAGGAACGTGAGCTAAAGATGGCCTACCTAAAGGAATGCGCCGAAGAGTTAGCCACCATTGATCTAAAGATGCAGGCACTCTTTCGCAATGGAACAGCCATGGGATCGGCCATGCAAGGTCCACCATTCTCCGCCCGTGAGTACGATGGCGAGCTCTTGCTCTCCCGCTAAGAACTAGAAAAAAGCCGTAACGAAGTGTTCTTCGTTACGGCTTTCTTATTTGACTTAGTGACCAAGGTAAGCGCGCTTTACGTTCTCATCACGCAGAAGCTCTTTGCCGGGACCCTTTAAGGTAATGTTACCCGTTTCCAGAACATAGCCAATGTCGGCCACGTGGAGTGCCATATTCGCATTCTGCTCGATGAGCAAAATGGTCATACCCTGCTTGTTGATCTCTTTGATGATGGAGAAGATATCCCGGACGATCAAGGGAGCCAGACCCAAGCTGGGTTCGTCCATCATGAGAACCTTAGGACGGCTGAGAAGGGCGCGTCCCACGGCCAGCATCTGCTGCTCACCACCGGACAGTGTACCGGCCATCTGCCAGTTACGCTCCTTCAGACGGGGGAAGAGGGTGTAGACCCACTCAATGTCTTCGGCAATGCCGGCCTTGTCCTTGCGAAGGTAGGCGCCAATTTTGAGATTCTCCAGAACGGACATGTCGGGGAACACGCGACGCCCTTCGGGAACCATGACGATGCCTTCCTCAATGATCTTATTGATGGGCATGCCCAAGAGTTGCTTACCATTGTAGGTAATGGAGCCTTGTACTGGAGTAACCAGACCGGATATGGCGCGCAGGGTGGTGGACTTGCCGGCGCCGTTGGCTCCGATGAGGGTGACAATCTTTCCTTCCGGCACTTCGAGATCAATCCCGCGTAAGGCTTTGATGCCGCCATAAGCGACATGAAGGTCGGTAATTTTAAGCATCTTCTTCCTCCTCTACGCCGAGGTAAGCGGCGATGACGTCGGGGTTATTCTGAACCTCACTGGGAATGCCCTGGGCGATGGGACGACCGAAATCCAGCACATAGATGCGGTCGGAGATGTCCATGACGAGATCCATGTGGTGTTCAATCATCAGGATGGTAAGGCCGAACTCATCGCGAATGCGGGCAATGAACTCGGTGAGTTCCTTGGTTTCCTGTGGGTTCATGCCTGCCGCAGGTTCATCCAGAAGCAGAAGCTTCGGGTGGGTGGCCATGGCGCGGGCAATTTCCAGTCGGCGCTGCTGGCCATAGGGAAGGCTGGTGGCGGGTTCGTTTCGGACGTCCTGCAGGTTGAGGATCTCCAAGAGATGATCCGCTTCGTCACGCATGGCCCGCTCCTCTTTGGCGTTCAGGTGCAAAGCAGCGGTAATGAGGTTGCTGGAACGGCGCATGTGTTTGGCGATCAAAACATTCTCAAAGACCGTCTGGCTTTTCCACAGGCGAATGTTCTGAAAGGTGCGGGCGATGCCCAGGTTTGTGATACGGTCAGGGGTGGGGGTTGCAACACTGGTATACTTACCGGCATTCTGCCCCTTATACATTGTTTTCATTTTGCCTTGGGGGTGATTTTCAATGACCTTTTCATCCGCAAAGTAAACGGCACCATTGGTAGGGGCATAGACCCCGGTGATTACGTTAAAACAGGTGGTTTTACCCGCTCCGTTAGGGCCAATGATGGACACGATTTCGCCCTTGTTGACCTCAATGGACAGATTGTCAACGGCGACAACGCCACCAAACTGCATGGTAACGTTCTCCACACGAAGAATGGACTCAGACATCGTTGGCACCTCCCTTCAAGGATTTGCCTGTGCCGCGCTTGCCACACAGCCAGTGGTACAGATTTTGACCGGATCGACCAATGTCACGAATCAGGTCGGGCAGTTCCTTGGTTCCCATGATGCCGCGGCTGAAGAAGAGCACAACGGTCATGATGACAACGGCGAACACGACGGAGCGGAAGCCGTTGCGCAGGAGTGGCATCTGATAGCCGCCCATGAACTGGAACCATAAGAGCCAGCCAAGGAGCAACACGTCGGCAATGCCGGTAAGCAGGTAGACTCGCTTCCTCTTTTTCGGAGAGGCATGGCGGTTGCGGAAGTAGGTCAGCAGGCTAATGGCAGCGATGATGGCAATTGCCACAACGATAAACTGAATTTTCGCCGGGGGAGTTAAGAACATTTCGTTATCTAAGAAACGCAGCCACCATTCGGAGCAAGCTACGAAGAGGAAGGCACTGAAGATACTGCCGGTCAAGGAGCCGATGCCGCCGATGACCACGATCAGCAGAATTTCATAGGTCATGCCGGATGTAAAGTTCTTTGCCTGAACGGTACTCATGAACATAGCCAGCATGCCGCCGCCGATGCCGGCGAAGAAGGAACTGATGACAAAGGAGAGCATCTTATGGCGAGCCAGGTTAATGCCCATGGCTTCTGCGGACACCTCGTCGTCGCGAATGGCCTTAAAAGCACGGCCATAGGTGGAGTTCACCAGCATGAAAATCAGGGCAATGCAGATGCCTGCAATGATAAAGGCAGAGGTCGTGGAAAAGTAAATGCTGACCGGAGCCGAGGGGTCTCCTCCCTGACGGATATTCATGCTATCAAAGTTGGGGAACAAGCGCAGGGCGTTGGAACCGTTGGTAATGGGTCCTAGGAAGCCCCACTGGAAGATGGCTCGAATGATTTCTGCAAAGCCTAGAGTCGCAATGGCTAGGTAATCGCTCTTTAGGCGCAGGACGGGAAGGCCAATCAGCCAAGCAAAGATGGCTGCCACGATGCCACCAAGGATCAGAGCAATAAAGAAGGGAAGGGTGTGCTGGATGATGCCGCCATCATAGTACTGATAGACGCTGTGACGAACCTCCACCGGAATGGTGAAAATGGAATAGACGTAGGCGCCAATCAGCATGAAGCCGGCTTGGCCTAGGGAAAATAGACCGGTAAAGCCGTTGAGAAGGTTCATGGAGGCAGCAACCAGAGCATAGGTTGCGCCCTTTTTCAGAACGGAAAAGAGCATGGAACCGGGGGAGACCACCTGCTCTAAGACGAATACGAGAAGGTATATGGCGACAATGATGCAGCCAGTGATGATCTCGGGGACCCGGCTTCTGGCAGCTTGTTTTGATAACGGACTGCTTGTTTTCATGACGGACCTCCTTAAACCTTGTCCGTGACCTTCTCACCAAAGATGCCAGTGGGTTTCACCACAAGGATCACGATAAGAAGGGCAAAGGTAAACGCGTCGGAGAAGGTGGTAAGACCCAGACCTTGCTGAATGATACCAGTTTGTATCAAAATCGAGTCCAGACCCTTAATCAAGTTTTCACAAATACCAATGGTAAAGGCACCGATCACCGCACCCGGGATCGAACCGATTCCACCAAACACGGCGGCCACGAAGGCCTTCAGACCCGGCATGGCACCGGAGGTGGGGATGACCGTGGTATAGTTAGAGAAGTAAAGCAGGGAAGCCACCGCCGCTAGGAAGGAACCAATGATAAAGGTAAAGCTGATGACGGAGTTGATCTTGATGCCCATCAGCTGGCTGGTTTCATAGTCCGTAGCTACGGAACGCATGGCCATACCGATTTTTGTGTTCTTAATGAGCCATACTAAGACTACCACCAATACGACAGTGAGAATGGGGGTAACCAAAGTAACGCGCTTGGTGGTTGCGCCAAAAATCGACACTGATTCGGTAAAGAAAGGGATGTTAGGGTACATCTGATTCATACCGCCTGTGATGTAAAGCGCGAGGTTTTGCAGTAAGTAGCTCACCCCGATGGCCGAAATCATGATGGACATACGGGGAGCGGAACGTAAGGGGCTGTACGCCGCACGTTCAATGATAAAGCCAATGGTAACGGTGATGGCCAAGACCAGCGGAATGACCACATAGATGGGCAAGCTGGCCGAGAGATAGACCATAACCAGGCCGGCGACCATAAAGACGTCGCCGTGGGCAAAGTTAATGAGACGCAAGATGCCATACACCATGGTATAACCAATGGCGATGAGGGCATATTGGCCACCGACTGAAATGCCCGAAAGCAGATAAGGTAACACGGTCTGCATGAGAGGGCCTCCTTTAATTAGATCAGAAAAAATTTGGTTTCACTGTCTTGAAAGGGGAGAAGAAGCTCTTCCCTTTCAAGGCAGCGAAAGACAAGAAGAAACTGGAAAACACCATTCAAGAGATGGCGGGGGCAAGAGCCCCCGCCATGGGAAAGCAATTGAGCCAATGGGTACAACAAAGAGTCGATTAGTCGACGCTCTGCTCCTTCTCGAAGTCCCAAACGCCGGTTTCGGTGTTCACGGTCTTGATATAAGCGGTCTTACGAACAGCATCGCCATTGACGGTGTCAAATGCGATCTGGCCGGTCACGCCGGGATAAGACACCTTCCAAATGGCATCGTTGATGGCCTTGGAGTCGGTGGAACCAGCAGCCTTGATGGCTTCCAGTGCAACGTAGTAAGCGTCATAACCC
The DNA here is from genome assembly GCA_000620945.1 of [Clostridium] viride DSM 6836. Taxonomy (GTDB): domain Bacteria; phylum Bacillota; class Clostridia; order Oscillospirales; family Oscillospiraceae; genus Evtepia; species Evtepia viridis. The sequence continues at coordinate 299,739 of JHZO01000006.1, forward strand.
ATTGCAGAAACAGCAGAGATCATGTCGTTGCCACCGTTGTTGTTGAGGTTGGTGGAGTTGCTGTTGAGGAAAGTCTTAAAGCCGGAGTCGAACTCAGGGTTGCCGCCTTCCTGATAGAAGGTGGAAACATAGATCTGAACGGCCTTGCCCTTTGCAGCTTCAACAACCTTGTTGCTGTCCCAGGTATCGCCAGCCATGATGGGCTTGGCAAGACCCTGAGCGGCAGCCTGATCAATGATCTGGGTTGCATAGCTGATGGAGCAGGGAGCAAAGATAACATCAGCACCAGCGTTCTTGGCGTTGGTGATGTAGGAGGTGAAGTCGGAGGTGCCGCTGGGGAAGGTTTCGCTGGTGACGGTGCCACCCAGCTTCTGGAATGCGTCGGTGAAGTAGTTCACAAGGCCCACGTCATAGTCGTTGCCGAGCTCGGCCAGGCAGTAAGCCTTCTTGGCCTGGAACTTCTCGGTTGCGAACTTAGCCTGTACGGTGCCCTGGAAGGGATCCAGGAAGCAAATACGGAAGTAGTGGGTATTGCCCTGGGTTACCTGGGGATTGGTGCAAGAGATGCCGATGGCTGCGATGCCTGCATTCTTAAAGATGTCGGAACCAGCCATGGAAACACCGGAACCATAGGAGCCGAGCACCACGGAGACGCCCTTGGAAACCAGCTGCTGAGCAGCGGTGGGAGCCTTATCGGTGGAAGAACCGTTGTCTGCATAGACCAGCTCAACCTTGTAGGATTCGCCGCCGATGTCCACGGTGGGGGTCAGGCTGTTTGCATACTGAATGCCGAGGGTCTCCTGCTTGCCGCCTGCACCGGAGTCACCGGTCGAAGGCTCAAACACACCGATGTGTACGACTTTTGCGTTGGGATCGGTGGTAGCGGGGGGAGGGGTCTGTCCGCCGCCGCAGCCGGCGAGGAGTGCGAGCATCAGGGTGCTGGAGAGAAGCAAAGCTAAAACCTTTTTCATTGTAATCCTCCTATTTCATTACTTGCCCGGCAAGGACCGGGCCGAAGTGTCCGCCGCAAGCGGACATGCGTCCACTTGCGGAATCCGTAAATATTATACCGGATTAGTACTCAAAAAGCAAGCTGGAAGAGACGAATTGAACAGAATTTCTTTTGGAAATGCAAGTTGGCAGTTCTTGTGTTTCATGAACAAACTTGGTATAATAATCACTTATGTTTAAGAGCGAGCTTTCGCATGTAGATGGCTCGGGAGAAAGGGAGCGAGAGGAATGACCGAATTGCTGATTCGACTCTTTGTGCCGAATCGAGAAGAAACAACGGATCCTGCGGTGCGCGGCCGATATGGCACGGTAGCAGGGCTTGTAGGAATCGCATGCAATTTATTGCTTTTTATAGGAAAAGTCATCATCGGCTTGCTCTCGGCAAGCATTTCGATTGTGGCGGATGCGGTAAACAACCTTTCGGATGCTGCCTCCTCCATTATGACACTCATGGGCTTCCGTTTGGCCAGCAAACCGGCCGATGCAGAGCATCCCTATGGGCATGCACGCTTTGAATACCTGTCTGGTCTTGGAGTGGCAGCCTTAATCCTTATGATTGGCTTTCAAATGGTGAAAAGCTCGGTGGGAAAAATTCTGCACCCGGAACCCGTTAGCTTTTCATGGGCCCTCTGTGCTGTGTTGATCGTTTCCATTGGCCTGAAGCTATGGATGGCTCATTTTAACCGAACGATTGGTAAGCGCATCGGCAGCACCACCTTGGAGGCAACCGCGGCGGATAGCCGGAACGATGTCATCAGTACCAGTGGTGTGCTGGTGTCGGCTGTCATTGCGCACTTTTCTGGTTTGCAGCTGGATGGCTACGTTGGGCTTGCTGTTGCGCTCTTCATTATATATAGTGGTATCGGCATCGGCAAAGAGACCCTTCGTCCCTTGATTGGTTCTCCCACGGATCCAGAGCTCCTAGATTGGCTTCGCCGAGAGACGATGGACTATCATCCCTGTATTTTGGGAGTACACGATATTATTGTACACGATTACGGCCCTGGTCGCCGATTCGCCAGCCTGCATGCGGAGATCCCCCATACGGAGGATGTGCTTCTGGCCCATGAAGTATTAGATGGTGTGGAGCGAATGTTTCGTTTGCAGCACGGGATTGAGTTAGTCATTCATTATGATCCGGTGGTGACGGACGATGAAGAGCTCAATGCCATGCGCAAAACCATGTTGCATACGTTGGAGAGCATCGATGAAAGTCTGGGGGCCCATGATTTTCGTTTGGTGCGTGGAAAAGGGCAGACCAATCTCATTTTTGACGTGGTTCTCCCTTACCATTTTTCAAAGCGGGAAGAGGAGGTTCTCACGCGCTTAGAGCAGGCAGCCAAGTCCATCGATGACACAGTTCACACGATTGTCACCTGTGACTATCATGGTTTGCGTCCCGATTTCGGACGAAAGCCAAAGCAAGAGGAAGGAGAGGTAGAGCAAGATGAATCGATATCGTAGAACTGTTCATTACTATGAAACGGATCAGATGGGGATTGTACACCATTCAAACTATATCCGTTTCTTTGAAGAAGCACGGATGGACTACTGGGAGAAAATCGGCCTAGACTATCACCATATGGAGGAGAACGGGGTGCTGGTGCCGGTACTTTCCTGTAGCTGTCGCTATAAAAAGCCCTTGCGCTTCCCACAGACCTTTACGGTTGAGGTGAACCTGGAGGAGTTTAACGGTGTGCGCTTTCGCGTTTCCTATCGGATTTTGGTTGATGGGGACAAGGTGCCCCTTGCCTATGGGGAAACGGAACACTGCTTTGCGGATCAAAACATGCACCCCATTCGCGTGGAAAAACACTACCCTCAAATCTTGGAGAAGATAGAAGCCATTGCCCCCAAAAAGGGCTAGCAAAAGGAAAAAGCGAAAAACACAAAAAAGAATCTAAAAAAGTGTTGACAGAAAGAATAAACTGTGTTAATCTAAGATTCCACCGGCGATGAGCCAACGCGAAAGCCGGTCTGCACCTTGTAAATTAAACAATGAACAAGAAACGAACAAGCACCAGAAACGGACTTGTCGTGCACCTCCCCCCGGGGGAGTACGACAATAAGAAGTCGGTGAAGATAGCGCCAGCTACTTCACTAGACTATAAATTTCTTTGAAGCTTAAGGTTTAAGTTTCAGTAGGATGATTTAAACAGCTTGGCTGTATAAATACCATTTTATTGAGAGTTTGATCCTGGCTCAGGATGAACGCTGGCGGCGTGCTTAACACATGCAAGTCGAACGGAGCCATCTGGAACAAGTTTTCGGACAAGGGAAAGATGTGCTTAGTGGCGGACGGGTGAGTAACGCGTGAGTAACCTGCCTT
>JHZO01000007.1 GCA_000620945.1 [Clostridium] viride DSM 6836
ACCCAATGGGGAACCCAAGCAAAAGGCCCGTTGGTCAAGCGGTCAAGACGGCGGCCTCTCACGCCGCAAACAGGAGTTCGATTCTCCTACGGGTCACCATTCCTTTTTGGGACTTGACATGCGGCAAAAAATAGAATATAATCTTATTGCTTTTGAAGAGCGGTAAGGAGAAGAAAGAGACTTTCTTTTGCTTACTTTTCTTCAACAGGAAAAGTTAGTTGGTGCTGATTGCAGCGAGGGTCCACCCGTTCCCATCCCGAACACGGAAGTTAAGCTCGCTTGCGCCCAAGATACTTGGCTGGAGACGGCCCGGGAAAATAGGTAGTGCCAACATAAGGAACCTCCCCACCGAATGGTGGGGAGGTTGTTTTATGCTTTTACAATTTGTATTATGTGAAAAGAAAAGCAACCGCTTAATTTGGCGGTTGCTTTCGTTTAAAGAGTATAAAGTTTTTCGTTTTTTTCATCTCTGGCTCTGGCTGGAACAGTGGAATGCGAGACTCCTGTTTTTCCAGAACCTTAGGCGGAGCGTCTCCTTGCACATCCAAAAGTTCTGCAATGAGATGGTTGGAAAGAAGAAAGCCCTCAGGTGTAAAGTGCCAACGTCGTCCCGATTGGGTGGCCAAGCCACGGCTTTCAAAATATTCTAGCTTGCGCTGAAGTGGTTCAAAATTCATGTAAAACTCGCGGCGATACTCCCATTCTTCGATGCCACGGAGCGTACGCATGCGGAGCATAATATACTCTCGGGCGCGCTCTTCCATGGAAATCTCCTGAAATTCTTCTAAAAGATCGGATTTCGACGATGCCGCATCGATGTAGCGCGCCAAATCCCGCTGAAAGGAGTAGCGCCGACCGTCGATGTCTGAATGGGCGCCTGGGCCAAACCCAATGTATTCCCGCCCCATCCAGTATTTTAGATTGTGCCGCGATTCCATACCCGTTTTAGCAAAGTTAGAGATTTCATATTGGCGATAGCCCGCTTTGGGCAAACGATTGGTGAGCCAAAGATACATGTCGGCCTGTAGGTCATCATCCGGTAAGGCTTCCCCCCGGGCTGCACGCTCGGCAAGTGGAGTGCCATCCTCTACCTTTAACCCATAGGCAGAAATATGCTCTGGATGCAATGCAATGGCGGCCTCTAAGGTGTCCTTCCAGCTTTCCAAGCTTTGGCCTGGAAGCCCATAGATTAAATCGAGGCTGAGGTTGGCGAACTTCGCCTCACGGATGAGGGAGACTGCATCCACCACCTGCTGAAAATCATGCGGGCGGTGAAGGGTTTGCAGCTGTGCGCAATCTGCCGACTGCATTCCAAGGGAGATTCGGTTAAAGCCAGCCCGATGCAGTCGCAACAGGCTCTTCTTTTCCACGCTTTCGGGATTGCATTCCAGCGTGATTTCAGCGGTGCGACTCAGCGTAAAACTGCGGCGCATGGCATACAGAAGTTCCCGCAGACGCTTATCCCCATAGTAAGAAGGCGTCCCGCCCCCAAAGTAGATGCTATCGACTTGGTACTCTTTCAGGAGAGGCGCCATTTGTTTGATGTGCGTCAGCAAGGCCTTTTGATAGGAATCCATACTTTCCTCGCTGCCAGCAAGAGAATAGAAGTCACAGTAATCACATTTACTGCGACAAAAGGGAATGTGAAGGTAGATTCCTAAGACACGTGCCATGACACCACTCCTTTCATGGATTCTGTTACATATTATACCCCTTTTTAACCGTTTTGCAACTATCAATCCAATATGCTATACTCAGAATGCATTGAGAAAAATGAGAGGTGATTCCATGCAGGTGCCACGCAGATTACATCTTACCATTGGCGAGGAACAGGAAGGGAAGCGGGTGGATACCCTGTTGCGTCATGAACTACATTTATCCGGCAGTGCGGTGCGCCGTGCAAAACGGGTGCCCTTGGGGATCACCTTGGACGGAGTGGTGGTGTACAGCAATGAGATTGTGAAGCGCGGGCAGGTTCTTTCGGTGCAGGTGGGCGACTCCCCCTCCGATCATTTGCCCCTTCCCAGAGAAGGAAATCTCTCCATCTGCTACGAGGATGAGGATCTCTTGGTGCTAAATAAAGCTGCCCCCTTAGCAGTGCATCCTTCTCCCACCTATCCTTTGGATACCCTAGCAAATCATGTGCTGTATTACTATCAAACCATGGGCCTCTCGGCCGATTTTCATCCTGTCAGCCGCTTAGACCGTGGTACCTCCGGCCTTATGGTGGTGGCAAAGCATGCCCATGCCCATGAACGCCTGGCCACCATGCTTCACACGCCTCTATTTGAGCGCCGGTATCTTGCGGTCTGTGAAGGGGTTCCTGAGCCGTCTGAGGGTCTTTTGGATGCTCCCATTGGCCGAGTGCCGGGCGAAGTGCTCCGCCGTGAGGTGCGCTGGGATGGAGCTCCGGCTCGGACGCACTATCAAACGTTGCAAACGAATGCGAAGAAGACGCGCAGCCTGCTTTCCTTGACCTTGGAGACGGGCCGAACCCACCAAATTAGGGTACATCTTTCCAGTATTTCTTGCCCCATTGTGGGGGACTTTCTGTATGGAACGGAAACGGAGGACTTGCCAGATCGCTTTGCCCTGCACTCCTCTGAACTGTCCTTTTGCCACCCCATCTCTGGAAAGAGGCTACATTTTGATGTGACCTTACCACCCGAACTTTCGGATCTACTATACGAATCCGAGAACACAGGAGGAAGCCCTTGAATCCACTTGAATTGCTCCCCATTCCACTCTTGGAATGGTATGAAGATCATAAAAGAGACCTCCCCTGGCGAGAGGATGTCACGCCTTACCGTGTGTGGGTTTCTGAAATTATGCTGCAACAGACCCGAGTTGCCGCAGTCTTGGGATACTTTACCCGTTTTATGCAGGCCTTACCCACCGTAGGGGATTTGGCTACCGTCTCGGAAGACGAGCTCCTCAAGCTGTGGCAGGGCTTGGGCTACTATAGCCGTGCCCGAAATCTCCAAAAAGCAGCCAAGCAAATTGTGTTTGACTTGGAAGGAACCTTTCCAGAGGACTATGCAGGCCTACGGGGCCTTTCTGGGATTGGGGACTATACCGCAGCGGCCATTGCATCCATCGCCTTCGGACAGCCATATCCCGCCGTGGACGGCAACCTTTTGCGCGTGGTAGCGCGATTGACCGCCGATTTTGAGGACATCACCACCACATCCATGAAGAAAAAGGTAACGCAGGCTTTGACCGAGGTCATCCCGGCAAAGGTGCCAGGGGCATTTAATCAGGCGATGATGGATCTAGGGGCAACCGTGTGCCTTCCCAATGGAGCCCCACTCTGCCATCTTTGCCCCCTGTCTGACTTTTGCCTGGCCAATCAACAGGGGCTGCAAGCCATGCTACCGGTGCGGGCCAGTAAAAAGGCGCGGCGCATCGAGGAACGGGATGTATTTCTCATGTTCTCACAGGATCGGGTGGCCCTGCGGCAGCGCAGCGAAGGAGGACTTCTCGCAAAACTTTGGGAGTATCCCAATGAACTCAGTGATAAAGAGGAGCCTACACTGCCCTATGATCTACAGGGGGACGCCCCGCGTTTTGTGGGGGTAGGGCGTCATATATTCTCCCACGTGGAGTGGCACCTGCGGCTGTATGCCCTTCGAGTGCAAGACGAAGCGCTACCCCAAGGTTGGGTTTGGGCCACTAGGGAAGAGCTGTCCCAGCGGTATGCCATTCCGAATGCGTTCTCTTCTTGTTCTGGCATTTGGGAAGATGACTTCTAGGACGTTTTGACAGAGAAGAAAACGAAGGAAGGGGAAGGATGACGTTGCGAGAATTGGATCATGAAGCCTGTACCCTGTGTCCGCGGCTCTGCGGAGCTGTACGGGGCGAGGAAGTTGGAGCTGGGGTCTGTGGTATGCCATACCTTCCAAAGCTGGCACGGGCCTCCTTGCACCATTGGGAGGAACCCTGTCTATCTGGGTGGCGAGGGGCCGGAACCGTCTTTTTCTCCGGTTGCTCCTTGCGCTGCCTGTATTGCCAAAACGAGCCCATTAGCCATGGCAATTTTGGAACGGTAGTTTCCATTGAGGCACTTCAGGAGATCTTCCAGCGGCTCATTGGGCAAGGGGCACATAACCTCGACTTGGTGAACCCAACTCATTTTGCCTGGGCCATTGGGAAGGCACTGGAACGGCCCCTTTCCGTACCTGTTGTTTGGAATTCAAGTGGCTATGAACGTATCGAAACCTTACAGGCCCTGGAGGGTAAGGTGCAAGTGTACTTGCCCGACTTCAAATACCCGGATGAAGAAGGGGGGCTTCGCTATTCTGGTGTCCCAGATTATCCGGCCATTGCAAAAGCGGCGATTGTGGAAATGCAGCGCCAAACCGGGCCCTATTTGTTAGACGAAGAAGGCATCTTGCAACGGGGGGTTCTCATTCGTCACCTGCTTTTACCGGGTCGTTTGCAGCAAGCGAAAGAGGTGATGGACTGGGTTTCGGAGACATTTCCTCCAGGGAGTGTCCTCTTTTCTCTCATGGGTCAGTACGTTCCCTTTGGACGAGCAAAGGAAACCAAACCCCTGGATCGGACGATTCGTTCCAGCGAGCTGCGCGCCGCCATTGCTTACATGCAGGCACTGGGGCTTTCTGGTTATACACAGGACAGCAGCTCTGCAAAGGAAGCGTACGTACCAAGCTTTGACCTTTCCGGCCTTTAGAAGAGGTAAATACTGTCATTTCTGTCACGGAACGAGAAATTTTCGGTTTTTGCATGTATAAGCAAATCCATCCTTGCCCACAATAGGCTCGGAGGTGTTTTGATGAAACAAAAACCATTTTTACAACGCATTGGTGACTTTATGGAGGGAAAGGGCTTCTACATAGTCCTGTTCCTCTGCGTTACCGCAATCGGAATTTCGGGCTATTATCTCTTCTCCGGCTTGTTCTCAAGTCAACCCTTATCCATGAATACTCCCACCCAGCAGGTTTCTGGACACAGCCAGCAGGTACAGGTGCCTGCACAGAATGATATGACTCCAAAGACTCCTGTCACCACGCCTGCGACCGACAATACCAACCAAGCCGGTCAGGGAGCAACCACCAAAACCGAACCAGCGAAGGCAAGCGTCTTTACCTGGCCACTGCGTGGAACCATCTCTCGTGACTTCAGCTTAGAAGTGTTCGCTTACGATGCAACCATGGGCGATTGGAGAACGCACTCCGGTCTGGATATTGAAGCAGAGATCGGATCTGAGGTCATGGCGGTTTCGGACGGTAAGGTTTCGGACATCACAGACGATCCCCTTATGGGTACGATGGTTGTGATTGACCACGCAAACGGAATTCAAAGTGTCTATGCCAACCTGACCAAGCAGCCCACCGTCAAGGTAGGCGATCAGGTTTCCACCGGTGCTGTCATTGGTGCCATTGGGGATACGGCCATTGCAGAGAGCGCAATGCCCACCCACCTGCACTTTGAGATGATGAAGGATGGCAATCCGGTTGACCCCGTTTCGTATTTCCCGGAAGCAAAAGCAAGTTAAAAAAAAGAACACGGGGCAATTTGCCCCGTGTTCTTTTTTTGTGTGGTATACAGTTTGCTAATCCAACACATCATGGTAAGGGAACATCCTCCGTCTGAACGCGATGAACGCTGAGAGACAGCGGAACCGTGGGAATATACGGCTTAGGCCATGAGAGCGCAGACAATAACAATGTAGAGTCCGATTCCGCCCAGTGCCAAGATCAGGCATTCCGTGGATGGGAATTTGCCCGCGACAACTTTGCGCATCATGCAGGCAAGAAGGTAGGGGGTGGCAAAGATATAGGAAAGAAGGAAAAGATCTCCCATAGAAGCCTCCTTAATATTGAACATAAAAACCACATCATGAGAAGCACGAAAAGGCCGAGGTTGACAAAATTACTATTTGTATTATATATGTGGTAATGCAGTCTGTCAACAAAGTATAGTAAATAATGCTATACTATCATAATTTACACAACAATTTGATTTATATAGAATACGTAACTGGTATGGCTTCGAGGAAACATAAAAAACACCCTCTGGATTCGTTCAATCCAGGGGGTGTTTGGGTGAAGTACCTTATGCCAGCTTTGCCTTTGCCATCTCAACGAGAGACTGGAAGGCAGCCTTGTCGTGAATGGCCAGCTCGGAGAGCATCTTGCGGTTGATCTCCACGCCGCAGAGCTTCAGACCGTGCATGAACTGGGAATAGTTCATGCCGCTCAGCTTGCAAGCTGCGTTGATACGGGTAATCCACAGACGGCGGAAGTCACGCTTCTTCAGGCGACGGCCGGTGTATGCATAGGTCAGGGACTTCATGACCTGCTCGTTAGCCATCTTAAAGTGCTTGGACTTTGCGCCCCAATACCCCTTAGCCAGCTTCAGGATCTTATTTCTTCTCTTACGCGTCATCATCGCGCCTTTTACTCTTGCCATGGTATGCTCAGCCTCCTATTTCTATCTTCTCTTACTTGTAGGGAATCATGCGCTTGACGGCTGCGACGTTGGTCGCGTCGGCATATGCGCCGGAGCGGAGACGTCTCTTCAGCTTAGTAGTCTTACCGTGGCCGTTGAGCAGATGTCTCTTATTGGCCTGAGCACGCTTAACCTTACCGGTCTTCGTCAGCGAAAAACGCTTCTTAGCGCCGCTGTGAGTCTTAATCTTAGGCATGGCGGAAAACTCCTTTATGAATTACTTTTTCGTATCTTTTGCAGGTTTGGGCGAGAGGAACATGTGCATGTGCCGTCCTTCCAGCTTTGGCTCTTTGTCCATTGCAGCCATTTCGCTGCAGTCTTCCGCGAACTTCACGAGCAAACGCTTACCAATATCGGTATGCGCCATTTCACGTCCACGGAAACGGACGGTCACTTTAACCCGATCTCCATCCGCTAGAAAACGCTGTGCATTGCGTAGCTTTACATTGAAATCGTTCACATCAATGCCGGGGGACATACGCACTTCCTTGATCTCCACAATGCGTTGATTCTTCTTCGCTTCCTTATCGCGTTTTGTTTGCTCAAAACGATACTTGCCATAGTCCATGAGCTTACAAACGGGTGGATTCGCATTGGGGGAAATCTTAACGAGATCCAAATCCTCGGCAATTGCTTTGTCCATTGCATCGGAAAGAGGCAACACACCAAGCTGCTCGCCGTCGGCGGAAATTAAGCGCACTTCCTTATCGCGAATTTCTTCGTTGATTTGATGAGCCGTGTTACTGATGACACAAACACCTCCAGTTCAAATTACAAAAGCGGATACCCAAGAAAGGCATCCGCACATACACAAAACCAAGAGCAAAGGATAGAATATCCCCTCACTCCGTGTCTTCCATGTTAACCCCTTCGCGTCATCGCGGGAGGTGAGGTAGGCGGAACCTTCCTTCTTTGTTTTGCTTTGATAGTATATCAGAAAAAAAATCCATTGTCAAGGCCTTTTCCCATTGCCATGACTGCGCCTGCATCCGGAGTGCTGGGGAGAGGAAGAAGGGGGAGAAAGGCACAATATTTTCTCACCGTGCCTTTCTCGCAAGCAATCGCTTATTCTCGTTCTCGAATAGTCACTTGAATTGTGTCGCCGGCTTGCTTTCCAATTTTCCTTCGAATCTCTTTACGAATGCCGATGATATGACACGGAGTGTTCATTTTGACTAAGCTTCCTTCGTAGGGCTCTCCATCAAAGGTGGCAAACACCTTGACCCGTCCTTTGCCAAACTCCGTTTTGACGTCGTACGGGAATTCCACATAGGCGCCATCCTGATCCGGAACCTTTTGTATGACGGCAGTAAACGCATAGGTCTGTTCCTTCATAATTCCTCCTCCAAACTGGGGCATTCACATCGATGGAATTAGTATTTTCGTTTGGCATGAAAAATATTGTGAAAATGGGGTTTGGAAGGGGAGAAAGGAGCGAACAAACTGTCCTCGAGAAAAAGACATTTGTATTATTTCACAGTTTTTTGCGAAGAAGACAGCGCTTTTTCTGCTTGACTTTCTTCCGAAATCCAAGCATTATATTAGGGAAAAGAAACATAGCTGCGTAAGATCGAATGGCCGATTGCGCAAACGACATGGATGAGATGAGTTTCCGCCCTTGCGTCTCGGCAAAGGCGGAGCTTTCTGTTTTTCGCAGCGAATCGAACGGAATGAGGTGCAAGTATGAAATATATTTTAGTAATCGGAGACGGTATGGCGGATAATCCCGTGGAATCGCTGGGAGGAAAAACCCCGCTTCAGTATGCCAAGACTCCCGTATTGGATGCCCTGGCAGCCAAGGGAGAAGTGGGAGCGGTCAAGAACTGCCCGGACTCCCTTCCCGCCGGAAGCGATACCGCAATCCTCTCCATTTTTGGGGCAGATCCCTTAAATTGCTATACCGGACGCTCTCCTTTGGAGGCTGCTGCCACGGGCATCCAGCTCGCACCGGGTGAGGTGTCCTACCGCTGCAATATGGTGGCGTATGAAGATGCCGATAAGCCCTTTGAGCAGAAGAAAATTCTATCCCACTCAGGCGGTTCCATTGAGGGAGAAGAGTCCTTGACCCTCATTTCGGACCTGTTTGCAAATCCCACCTTTGCCGCAGCGGCAGAGAAAGCCGGCATGCGGGTCTATCCGGCCCCTTCCTTCCGTCACATTGCAGTGCAAAAGGATGCGGACATTCAGGGCATTCAGCTGCTCCCCCCCCACGACCACTTGGGTGAGGTAATTGAGACTCTGCTTCCTAGCGGAAACCAAAACGCGACCGTCCTCAAGGAACTGATGAAGTTGGCACACAGCATCTTGGATCAGCACCCCATCAACCAGGAGCGCCGGCATGCTGGCAAGCTGCCCGCCAATGGCGTCTGGTTCTGGGCAGAGGGAAGCGCCGTCATTTTAGACTCCTTTGTGGAAAAATACCACAAAACCGGCACCGTGATCTCCGCCGTTCCACTTTGCCACGGCATTGCAAACTTGGTGGGACTCTCCGTTACCTTGGTTCCCGGGGCAACGGGTGAATTGGATACCAATTATGAGGGCAAAGTAGAGGCAGCCTTGGACGCTCTGCGCAGCGGACAGGATTTTGCAGCGATTCATGTGGAGGCTCCCGATGAATGCACCCACAACGGTGACCTTCCGGGTAAGCTGCAGGCCATCGAATGGTTAGACAGCCGCGTCATGAAACCCCTAACGGAAGCTTTGGCCCAAGAGGGGATGGACTATCGTCTTTTGGTGCTTTCCGACCATAAGACCTTAACCTCCACCCGTGGGCATGATGGCGAGCCCGTCCCCTATCTGCTTTATGACAGCAGACAGGACAGCAAGTTAGGACTGCCCTACTCCGAAGCCAGTGGTGAGCAAGGCAAGCAGTATGCCAATGGTGCCGCTGTGCTTATGCCCATGCTGTTTGAACAAGCAGTAAACTAACGCAGAAAACGCAAGACTGGAAAGGACGAACGTAACATGAATAAACGCGTGGCATTTTCTCCGGCCGATATTTTGTTGCCGATGGATTGCGGCCTGTCCCGTTGGGCGGTTGTGGCCTGCGACCAATACACCTCCCAGCCGGACTATTGGGAGCGCGTGGCCGCCTATGTGGGCGACGCACCTTCCTCCCTGCATCTGATTCTTCCCGAAAGCAAGCTGGAGGGAGAAGGGGTTGTGCAGGAGATCGAACGTATTCACCAGACCATGGAACGCTATTTAGAGGAAAAGCGCTTCGGTGAGCTGCCCAATGCCTTTCTCTATCTGGAACGCCGCCTAGCCAATGGCGCTTTGCGCCGTGGTTTGTTGGGGAAGGTGGACTTGGAGGAGTACAGCTACGATAAGGGCTCCCAGACCCCCATTCGGGCCACCGAAGGAACCGTGCTGTCTCGCATTCCTCCCCGTATGGCCGTACGCCGGGATGCAGCCATCGAGCTGCCCCATATTTTGGTGCTGATTGACGATCCGGAACAGACCGTCATTGAACCGCTTGCCCAGCAGAAGAAGCAGATGCACCTGAACTATATGTGCGAGCTGATGGAACACGGCGGACAGATTATTGGCTATACCTTAACGGAGGAGCAGAAGACCGCCGTACTCTCCGCCTTGGAGGCACTGGCAGACCCTAAGCGCTTTGAAGCGCATTACCATGCCCAAGGGAAAGCCCCGCTCACCTTTGCCGTGGGAGACGGAAACCACTCTCTGGCCACGGCGAAAGCCTGTTGGGAAGAGATCAAAAAGAACCTTCCCGAGGAGGAATGGCTGGCCCATCCGGCTCGGTATGCGCTGGTGGAATTGGGCAACCTGCACGATGCATCCTTAGAGTTTGAAGCCATTCACCGCGTTGTCTTTGGGGTGGAACCACAGAAGCTGCTGGAAGAGCTTCTGGCTCACTACCCCGGAGCCATGCTGGGCGAAGGGGAAGGCCATCAGTTCCGCTTTGTCACCGCCCAACAAGAGGGCGTCATTACCGTGCCAAACCCCGAGGCACAGCTTGCGGTGGGTACTCTTCAGAATTTCCTGGATGGCTATCTGGAGCAAAATGGCGGTAAGGTAGACTATATCCATGGCGAAGACGTGGTGAGAAACCTGACCAGCGCCCCGGACAGCATCGGCTTCCTGCTCCCCTGCATTTCCAAGGATCAACTCTTCCCCACGGTGATTTTTGACGGAGCGCTGCCCCGCAAAACCTTCTCCATGGGAGAGGCCCATGACAAACGCTTCTATTTGGAAGCACGGAAAATTAAATGATTCGCCAAAGGGAAGAGGCCTTTGCAAAAATCAACTTAACCCTAGACGTGCTCTTCCTGCGCCCAGACGGCTATCATGAGGTGGACATGGTGATGCAGTCGGTGAGCCTTGCGGACTCCCTGACGATCACCCCACGGGACGAGACAGGGCTTTCCCTGCAAAGCGGCCGCAGCGACCTGCCCACCGACGATGGAAATTTAGCCATGCGCGCCGCCCGTTGCTTTTTGAAGGCGATCGGGAACGAGGAACAAGGACTCATCTTGGAACTTCACAAGCGCATTCCGGTTTGCGCTGGAACGGCGGGGGGGAGCAGCGATGCCGCCGCCGTCCTTCGTGCCTTAAACCGCATGTTTGGGCAGCCTTTTTCGCAGCAGCAGTTGCAAAGCTTGGGCGAAGCCATTGGTTCTGATGTGCCCTACTGTGTGTTAGGGGGCACGGCGCGCGCCCAAGGCAGAGGAGAAGTCTTAACGACACTACCCAGTCTGCCACCTTGCTGGATCGTCCTCTGCAAGCCCGACTTTGGCATTTCTACCCCAGAGCTCTTTCGTCGCATCGATGCTGTGCCCGCGCAGTATCATCCGGATACCGAAGGAATGCTGGCGGCTCTCGCCGCGCAAGACCTTTCACAAATCGCTCAAAAATTGGGGAATGCCTTTGAAGCGGTGCTTCCCCAAGCCGCGCAAAACCAGGTTCAGGCAATCAAGAACCGTCTTAAGGACTGTGGTGCCTTGGGTGCCTGTATGAGTGGAACCGGGCCCACGGTGTTTGGTATTTTCGAACAGGAACGGGCGGCAAAGGAAGCGGTTTTGGCACTTACACAGACCTATGCCGAGGTTTTTTTCACACAACCGGTATAAAATAGAAAAGCACCGTCCATTAGTTGGTATCGAAGAAACAAAGGGAAGTGTGACGACTCTTGTCGTCTCATTTGATATTTTGAGTAATAATGACGGAAATAAGACTTTAAATCGTAAAATCTTTTCGGAGCTCATGCGTTTACGATTTCCAGTTTTAATGCTATCATTAGGCTAGGATAACTATAGAAACAAGTTCCGAACAAAAATGATAGAACAATGAAAATAAAGGGTGAACAATGATGAAACAGCTCTTACTGGGAAATGCCGCAGTGGCGCGTGGCCTGTATGAGGCCGGCTGTGCGGTGATATCCAGCTATCCTGGTACGCCCAGCACAGAAATCACGGAGGAAGCCGCAAAATATCCCGAAATTTATTGTGAATGGGCCCCGAATGAAAAGGTCGCCATGGAGGTTGCCTTCGGTGCTTGCTTGGCCGGAAAGCGCAGTGCCTGCTGCATGAAGCACGTAGGCGTGAACGTGGCAGCCGACCCGCTCTTTACGATTTCCTACACCGGAGTCAACGCGGGCATGGTCATTTGCGTGGCAGACGACCCTGGCATGCATTCTTCCCAGAATGAACAGGATTCGCGTCACTATGCCATTGCTTCCAAAATTCCCATGCTTGAGCCTGCGGACTCCGCAGAGGCTTGTGAATTTACCAAGTTGGCATTTGAGCTGTCGGAGCAATTTGATACGCCCATTTTTCTGAAAATGTGTACGCGTATTTCCCACTCCCAGAGCATTGTTGAGACCGGGGAGCGCAAGGAACCTCCCCATAAGCCTTACATAAAGAACATTGAGAAGTATGTCATGATGCCCGGATACGCAAGACCGCGCCACCCCATTGTCGAGCAGCGTACCCGTGACCTCATTGCCTACGCCGAAACCACGCCCATCAACCGCGTGGAAATGGGTGATACCAAGATGGGCATCATCACCTCTTCGGTCTCCTACCAATACGTTCGTGAAACCTTTGGGGAAGACGTATCGGTTCTAAAGCTGGGCATGATTCATCCCATGCCCCAGCAGCTGATCTTAGACTTTGCGTCCAAAGTGGATCAGCTCATCATTGTGGAAGAGCTTGACCCCGTGATTGAAGAACACTGCAAGACCCTGGGCCTCGTGGTGACGGGTAAGGATGTTCTACCTCTGGAGGACGAGTTCTCTCAGGCCGTTTTGGCAGAGCGCTTTGGACTCCCAATGCCCCCTTCCACTTCCTTGGAGGTCAAGATTCCCGGTCGTCCTCCCGTCATGTGTCCGGGCTGTCCCCATAGAGGCCTGTTCTACACCTTGGTGAAGAACAAGTGCACTGTCTTGGGTGATATCGGCTGCTATACCCTCGCCGCCATCGCACCCCTTTATGCCATTGAAACCACCGAATGCATGGGTGCCTCGGTCAGCTCCATTCACGGCTTTAACAAGGCACTGGGTGCCGAGGCCGAAGGAAGAACCGTTGCGGTTCTGGGTGACTCCACCTTTATGCATTCCGGCATGACCGGACTTGCCAACATTGCCTACAACCAGAGTAATTCCACGGTCATCATTCTGGATAACTCCATTACCGGTATGACCGGTCATCAGCACAACCCCACCACCGGCTGCAACCTGCGTGGGGAGCCCGCTGGTAAGATCGATCTGGAGGAGCTTTGCCGTGCCATGGGCATCCGTCGGGTGCGTGTGGTAGACCCCAATGACTTGGCAGCTTGTGACGCTGTGGTAAAGGAAGAACTGGCCGCCAATGAGCCGTCCGTTATCATTACCCGCCGTCCCTGCGTGCTCTTAAAGCATGTGAAGACCGCCCCCGCCATCTCAGTGGACCCAGAAAAGTGCACCGGATGTAAGGCCTGTATGAAGATTGGCTGTCCGGCCATTGCCTTCCGGGAGAAAAAGGCTGTGATTGACCATACGCTATGCGTTGGTTGCGGCGTTTGTGAGCAGCTGTGTAAGTTTGACGCCATGGGCGCAGGAAAGTGAGGAGAAGCAAAATGGCAACGAACATTATGATTGTCGGCGTGGGCGGACAAGGTTCTCTCCTGGCCAGTAAGCTCTTAGGGCACCTGCTCCTGCATCAGGCCCTGGATGTTAAGGTTTCCGAGGTGC
Organism: [Clostridium] viride DSM 6836; assembly: GCA_000620945.1. Taxonomy (GTDB): domain Bacteria; phylum Bacillota; class Clostridia; order Oscillospirales; family Oscillospiraceae; genus Evtepia; species Evtepia viridis. Next base: position 13,664 of record JHZO01000007.1, read on the forward strand.
ACGGCATGAGCCAGCGCGGAGGAAACGTTGTGACCTATGTTAAGTTTGGAGATAAGGTCTATTCCCCGGTGGTCGGAAAAGGGGAGGCCGATATCATTGTTTCCTTCGAAACCCTGGAGGCTGCCCGTTGGGTGGAAAGCTTAAAGCCCAATGGAACCATCATTGTCAGCCAGCAGCAAATTGATCCCATGCCTGTGTTGGTGGGACAGGCAGAGTATCCCAAGGACCTGATTCCCATGATGCAGGAAAAGGGATTTTCCGTGGTGGCTGTGGATGGACTGTCTCTGGCCGAGCAGGCCGGAAACAGCAAGGCGGTCAATCTGGTTTTGATGGGGGTACTTTCTAAGTACTTTGAGTTCCCGGAGGAAGCCTGGCAGGAAGCCATTGAAGCTTGCGTTCCGGCTAAGGTTCTGGAGATTAACCGCAAGGCCTTTGAACTGGGCAGAAATCTGTAAGAGAATCAAAATGAAACGACGTGCAAGCCCTTTGGGCTGCACGTCGTTTTTTATATCTGCTCCAGAGAGTCTTCTTTCCCTGCTTGCTCCTGCGTGTGAGAAAAGGGTGGGGGCGAAAAGAGGTGCTGTATGCTTGGAAAAGCAGGGCACAGGGTGAAATGTGACTCTAAAAACCGGCTGACCAGGGAGATGAGCGTTCCATTAACCAAGGCAGAAATCACCGTGCCAATCCCAATGCCATGAAACTGGAACAATCCAAAAAAGACAAAGGATAAGGTAATGGCAACACAGCAGCTGATGCAGTCATAGACCGTTTTCACCTTGCCCAGCTTCCAGGTGTAGCAGGCGGATACCTCCCGTATGAGCAGCTCATAGACCTCCGGGGAGAGGTAGGTATGTAGAACCAAAGAGACACCAATGGCACACAAGACAAGCCCAAGCAGAAAGAATAGAATGCGAAGGCTCAGGTGCGGTAAGGAGAATAGAGAAAAGACAAAGAGCACGCGATCCAGCACGAAACCGTAAAACAAAGCGGTGACAAAGGAGAACAGGTAGGACCAATGAAAACGCCGCACCAAACCAATCAAAAGCAGCAAGAGCGTGCCCTGCACCACATACTCCGCAAAACCAAAAGTAAAGAAGGCCCAGGTTTCCGAGACCTTTAAATGGACAAGATAGGCCGGAGAAACCACAACAGAGACGCCGAAATCTGCCTTCACCAGTAAGGAGGCGCCCACGGCCAATATGAGGATTCCAAACACATAGCAAAGCTCCGTATAGAACACGGGTTTCTTCTTCATACTTCCTCCTCCAGTTCCGAAGATAGGGACGAAGGGGCCGAGCGGTCCGCAAAACGCTGGACGCCCCAAACACCCAAAACAATCATCGTGGCAGCGAGAAACGAGCTTAGGGTTAGGGCTTCGCGCAGGAAGATCACCCCGCCTACCACGGTCACTAAGGTAGTTACGTTCACAAACACAATGGTACGGGTCACGGGAAGAAAGGTATTGGCATAGTTGAGCAGGAAGAACGCAAAGACCGAGGAGGCAATACCCAGGTATAGTATGGACGTGCGAAGAAGGGGATTTGCAAAGGCATCCAAAAAGGGAGTAAGGCTCCCGCCGCTTTCCAATAGCATCAAAGAAAAAAAGACCAAGAATCCCATGACAAACATGACATAGGTTCGCTCTAACGGGGTGAAGGAGACCGAAATTTTGCGGCTGAGTAGGTTAAAGGAAACGTCGGCAAGGACGGCAAAAAGCAAAAGAATTACGCCCAACATGCGGTTTTGCCCGCCCTTGGAACCCACCGTAATGATCATGACACCCAGAACGGATAGACCGCAAAATAGACTCTGTAGTTTCGTGGGCGATTCCTTCAGAAACAGGGCAGACGCCCAGAGGGAGACGATGGGAATGAGGGCAATCAGAATGGCAGAAAAGGTCGACGAAGTGTACAAGACCCCATAGGTTTCCCCAATGAAATAGAGGACAGGATGAAATAGACCCAATAAGAGCAGGAGCTTCCAAGGCTTTCCTTTGAGTGAAAGTGGTTGGCGACGAAGGAGCATGATCAAGGAAAGTACTAAAAAAGCAACAAAAAAACGAGACGCTAACAGCACAAAGGGAGTGGCTAACGCAAGGGATACTTTTGTGAATAAAAAGCTAAAGCCAAAGATGATATTAGCAAAAAAAGCCGCCCAGATCGAGCGGGTTTGTACATTCGAAGGTAGCATACGCTCACAATCCTTTTAGTTCGGCTGTGGCGAAGTGTTACGACGCGAAGTAGCCGGTAAGATACTACTATGATAGCATAAGTTGGAAAACACGTAAATGCCACGGAACTGCCAAAAATAATAAGATCCCCTTCTCCTTCGGTGTATGAACCGTCAGAGAAGGGGAAACATAAGTCCGAATCATGGAAACATCGGGAGGCTTATCCTAACTTGGAGTGAGCATCCTCCGCAAGATTTAGCATGTTTTGAGCAAAGATGCCGTAGCCCCGCGTAGGATCATTTAAGAGCACATGGGTCACGGCTCCGACCAATTTGCCATCCTGGAGGATGGGAGAACCACTCATGCCCTGCACAATGCCGCCAGTGAGCTCAAGCAGGCGTGGATCGGTTACTTGAAGCATCAGATTCCGGGTATCGCCCGATTCCGGATAGAGCTTACAAATTTCCACAGAGAATTCTTCCACTTGGTTTCCGCTTACGTTACAAAGAATGCTTGCTTTGCCAAGTCTCACTTGCTTCTCGGTTGCTACGGGTACTAGCTCTTTTCCCAAAGCTAAACTGTCTTCGTTCAGAACTCCAAACACGCCGCCTGCGGTGTTCGCGTAAAGCTCACCTAAGTCTCGGTCAATCTGGAAGCTGCCATGCAGCTCACCGGGTTGCCCGGAGAGGCCACGTTTCACATCCGAAACCGTAGAGGGCATAATCGAACCGGATTGTAAAGGCATCAGCATAGCGGTATCTACATCGTTGATCCCATGTCCTAGCGTGCCGAAGATTTTGCTTTCGGGATCATAAAACGTCATGGTGCCGATTCCGGCCATGGAGTCGCGAATCCATGCGCCCAGCTTATAGGCACCGTCCGCACTACACTGCACGGCTTTTGCCGTCAGTTGCGATTGCTCATGATTACGCACAATGCGTACGCTCATGGCTTCACCTTGCAAGTTTTGCAGAACAGCTTGTACTTTCTCTATGCTGTTTACCTCTTCACTATTGATGTGGGTGATGATATCGCCTTCCTGCAGGCCACAGACTTTAGCAGGGGAAGTGTTTCCGCTGTCTGTCTTGATGTCGGACAAGCCGACCACCAAAACACCTTCAGAGAATAGTTTAATGCCTACGGTCTTACCCATGGGATAAACATAGTGTACCTTGTTGTCCACGGTACGCTCACCGCCTTTGTACGCGGCGCTGCCCGATACGAGAAAGGGATGCATGAGCAGCGCGAAGGCTGTGACAAGGAAACACAGGCGAAGAAAAAAAGAGGTGATTCGGACTTGCTTGTTTTCGTTTGCTTGCAAAAAATCACACCCCATATTCAATTTTAAAAATCACAATCACGCGGTTTTTCCGCGTAAAGTTAATATGGCTCATTTCCGAAAAAAAAGCCCCGGAAATTGAGCCAATGTTAGGTTGCATTGGATGTAAGTTTTTTGAATAAAAGCATCGAAACTTGTCATGTTAAGAGTAGCATGTTATAATTTCAAAACCATCACAAAAATGGAAAGGATCTTATCACAATGCTGATAGAATACAAGCCGCGAGGCGTTTGTTCGCAACAAATGGAAATCGAAGTAGAAGATGGTGTGATCAAGCGTGTACATATCCTAGGAGGCTGCCAAGGAAATTTGCAGGGCATTTCCCAGTTGGTTGTGGGAATGAAGGTGGAGGATGTGGTAGCGCGCCTGAAGGGCATTTCTTGCGGGTTTAAAAAGACCTCTTGTCCGGATCAGTTGACCTGTGCACTTCAGAAGGCATACCAAAGCGAATCGATTTCTTAAAAAAATAAAACGCTCGGCAGCCACAAGCTAGGTGGCTGCCGAGTGTTTATTGTTTCATGCCGATGGGAGAGGATGCCCTGCGAGGGCCTTCCTGAAGGGTGGAGAGATGTTCCAAGGTTTTTCCGGTGCCTAAGGCAACCGCAGTGATCGGGTCGTCTAGTAGACGGGTTTTGATGCCGATTTGACGGGAAATCAGCTGATCTAGTCCCCAGAGCAAACTGCCCCCGCCGGTCAAAAGAATGCCATTGTTCGAAATATCTGCTACCAATTCAGGGGGCGTGCGTTCCAGAATGGTTTGGATGCTCTCTAAGATTTGGCCCGTGACGGGCAGAAGGGCCTGTACCAGCTCCGTGGAACTAATGGTAATGGTTTCCGGAAGACCGGTGGATAGGGAGCGCCCCTTTACTTCTGTGGACAATTCCAAGAGGCGCGGGAGCACACAACCAATGCTGCGTTTGATCTCTTCGGCAATGCGCTCTCCGATGAGAATGTTATATTTCCGGCGAAGATACTTGACGATGGCTTCGTCAAACTGATCGCCCGCCACGTTCAGCGAAAGGGACTCCACAATGCTGGAGAGGGAGAGCACGGCGATCTCCGTGCTTCCGGCTCCAATGTCGATCACCATGTTGCCTTCCGCCTTGGAGATGTCAATGCCGGCGCCCAGCGCGGCAGCTAAGGGTTCCTCCAGAAGATACACCCGTCTCGCTCCGGCTTGCAGTCCCGCATCGATGAGGGCACGCTCTTCGACCTCTGTGATGTTGGTAGGGACACAAATCACCAAACGAGGTTTAAACACGCGAGAACCACTGGTTTTGCGAAGAATTTCCCGCAGGATTCGTTCGGTCATGGCATAGTCTGAAATCACGCCGGTACGCAAGGGGCGAACAGCCACCAGATCCCCCGGCGTTTGGGAGAGTAAGCGCTGGGCTTCCGCTCCGACGGTTAAGACCTTTCCAGACTGCTTGTCCACCGCAACCACGGAGGGTTCCTGTAAAATGACGCCGCGGCCCTTCACGTAAACCAAGCTGCTTGCCGTCCCCAAATCTATGCCAATGTCACGCCCAAACCTGGCGCCTTTTTCTGCTTTTCCCATGATAAACACCCTTTATCTTGATGGTAAGATCCAATCTTATTATCTTCGTATGGTATCATGGTTTTTCGGCGAGTTCGCTCGAAATTTACAACAGAAAGCAGTCTCTTTTTTACCCCATCAAACGTTGTGGTCTCTCAGAGGTGCAGCGCGCCAGGACGCGTGCGGCAGACGGTGGCACACAGGACTTCCGCAGCGCCACCTGCGCGCAAGACTTGGGCCGCTTCCTCCAAGGTGGAGCCCGTGGTTATCACATCATCAATCAGCAAAATGCGCGATCCAGCCAGATCAGGGGAGGGGGCAAGGGCAAAGCACCCGGACACGTTGGCTTTGCGATCGGCAGCCGTGGCGATGCCCGATTGTGGTGGTTTGGGACGAGGATGATGAAGAAGAGGCAGAGCCGGTTGCCCGAGTCGTTCGGAAATTGCCCTAGCCAGCAGCTCCGATTGGTTATAGCCACGGGTACGAAGTCGCTCGTTTGAAATGGGAATCCAAGTGATCAGGTCATATCGGTGCAAAAAGCGTTCTTGAATATAGTTTGACAAAGGAGCGGCAAACACCTCCGCCAAATGCCGCTGCCCATGAAACTTATATTGCAGCATGGCAAAGCGAAACTGATGTTCATACCAGGAGACGGAAAGGCAGAGGGTGAAGTGTTCCCCGGTTTGCAGGCGCTCTGCTTCGGGTAGCCAGGAAATCTCAGCCTGACAACGGGGACAGACCATTTGCCGGGAGTCTTTTAAGACCGCTTCACAAAAAGCACATTTGGGAGGGTAAAGGAGGTCTAGCAGAACCAACGAAATGGGACGCATGTTATCCATCCCAAATGTTGAATCGAATGAACGATTCGTAAGAACATATCAAAAACATCCAAATGTGTTGATCCTCTAAGGCTCTAGGTTTCGTTCAAGACCCTTTGAAAATGAACCTTATTTTTGGATGAACTTTTGAAAAGAGAAAGCATTTCGTTCATTCCAAGGCAGAATAAGAGCCCGTTCCCTCTGATTTCAAAAGTTCAAAAACAAGGATGTTTTCTAAAAGCTTAAAGTGCATCCAGAAGTCTTCACTGTCAATCGTATTGGTTACAAAGGATAACATCATGGAAACTAAGTTTGTTTCTTTTTAATTGTCTTAACCAGTTGTCTGTAATGCAATAGCTTTTCTATAGAGATCCTTTAGATTCCATGATGAAACGTCAATCAGAGGTTCGTACATAAAAGAATTCAAATGGATATTTTCGGGTGTAACCAGGTTGATTTCTTCGATAGCTTCTTTTTCCCCGTCTGTAATATAAGGTTTTGCTTTATTAAACCAGTCTCTGGTCTGATTATCTGTTGCATCGGGACAGGTTCCTTCATGCTCGATAATCTTGGCTTTCATGAACTTTTCAATTTCAATTCTGGTTGCTATTGAAAGGACAAGCTTGTTTTCCAAAGAAACTTCATCGTTGTCTTGGAGTATATTTGTTGCCAGAGATTGAAGCAATTGTATATAAGGCTCGTCAGCAGATCTAAGTACCGTGTTATTAAGGAATTGACCTATTACTCCCCATACATCCGACACCATTAATTGTGCTGTATCAAGCGGTGCGGTTTTATAATGAAGGCAGCATGTTAACTTCAAAAAATCATTGTTACTTCCACTGTAGTCAGCCAAATTACGATAGAATGGGATACTTGCAATCAGACACTTCTTCTTTGTTTCATTGTCTATGTTACCGTTTTGAATTGATGCACGAATGACATTATTAAAGAAGTCCCTTTGATATTTAAACTCCGCTATATTAACAACACCTTCGCCGCTTCTTTGAGCTATATAACAGTTTTGTCTCTTAACATTACACCTCAACAAAACCGTTCGATAGAAGTCAAAGTTATGTGTAAGCACGAGTAAATCAATCCCCTGCGTTCCGGCCAAATCACTCAGATACTCGACAATTGCGTATTTGTTTTTGTAGTCGAAAGAATCTGAAATGTCATCCGCTATGACGAGATATTGTCCTGCACCTTCTCTGGCCTGTTTTCTAATTCTCTCCAAATCAAACAGTATATAAAGAAGATAGAGCGCCCTGCGCTCACCCATACTTAAAGAAACCATCAAGTCTTCTTTGTTCAAATCTTTGGACTCTCTATTGTCACCGGTACCGCGTGTATATTCAAATTCAATATTGGGGGCTTCATCCTTTAAGATGAAGTTAGATTTGTTTGTAATCTTTGCAGTAAATGGAACACGGAACCTTCGGTTAAATTCATTAACTACCTCTTCCCAACGTGCGGATTGAGTTGATGCCTGTTCATATAATGTGCGAATTCTTTCTTTAAAAGCAGTTACTGTCTCATGATACTCTGCGAACGGTCTGTCAAGGCGATTGAAGCAGTTGCACCATGTTTGCTTTTTTAATGTTGCAATATCCAGAAGATAAGGAATTATTTCCCTGTGCGCCACGATAATGTCCCGGACCTTCTCTGCATCCGCATTTTTGGAGAATAACTTCTTTAATCTTTCGAATGTTCCTGCCAATGCAGGCGTTTGATAAAGTTCATCAAGCTGTTGTTGTACGAGCCACTGCCACTCGTCAAGGCTACTAACTTGTGTGCCATCTCTGAGAAGAATTTTATGCTGAGCCTCAAACAAGTTGTGACTTGCAAGGCTTTTACTTAATTCTTCAGCACTACGCTCAGTAAAATGCGTGTTGAGTAAAGGACTGGTCTGAAGCAGATTTTTAAGGTTATCAATATATTCAACGATATTGCCTCTGAAATCAGCGTTACCATAAACAACCATGGCCTTGTCATTGAAGAGTTCTGAATAGAGAGCATTATCTAGGAAATTATGGTTCTGATTTCCTATCTGCCCAATGGCCTCAATAATGTCGGGCCAATCAGCTGTGGCTTGTAACTCTAAATCGTTTATAAGCTTTACCTTAATCTGAGGCTTAGTTAATCCAGTGATTTCTCTTAATTTGTTTACAATCTCGGTAATTGTATCACTGAACCGCCCCATGAGGTCATTATATTGATTTCTGGTTTCCTCGTCAGCGAGGAGCGTAGCAACTGTGTCTTTACTAAATTCAAACTTGTCGGCAAAAGAATTAATCACATAGATATTATCTGACTGTGGAACAATGGCCTCAACTGCTGATGAATACTCATAGTGCGCGGCATAATAAGTGATAGAATAACGACTTACGACATCTTTGAAAATACGATCAGATGTCGTTGCTCCTTTAGAAATATCCTCAAAGACCTTCGAGAATGAAGTCTTCATTACGCCATTAGGCGCATATATAATTGCTTTATTACAAGGATTAAAATTTATGCTAGGTATGGCAAATTGCTTCATGCCATAACAATTTTCAAAAAATCCACTCAACATTTTCGTACCTATTATCTTTCTTCTTTCTAAGCATAAATATCTGCGCCACTCATATAACTCAATTTTGTTATTAACAAGCCTTGTGCTAGATGCCCTGGACAAAATAAAATAGGAAACTGATAGCCTGAACAGTACCAAAAGCACGCTCAGCATAAAACTGGTTTTAGCCGGACTTCTTAAAAAAACATCAAATTTGGAATTTGTGTGTACTAACAAATTTATCGCTCAAACATAAAACAAATTTCGTCATATTCTGATTTCCAATCTGATCTATATTCATCATTATCATAATCAGCGTATCGCTCTTGCTTAACTGAACTGATTGCATTATAAAAATCAATATCTTGCACAATTGATGCAATATCAAAAGACTCAATCTTTAACTGCAGATCATTACTAAATAAGCCAATTTCACTATCAATATAAATTTCAATTTCTTCTTTTGTTTTGCTTGTTGAAATCTCTTCCAATGCTTCTTCGTCTAAATCACCATGTTCATCTTCATATTCATCAAAGTTTTCCGATATAATTTTATATAAATTTTCTTCAGCTTTTTCTTTTACGACCACACAAAGTTTTTCTACAATATAATCATGAAATACTTCCATAACGTTGTTATACTCTTCACAATATAAAAAGCCCAACGAATCTAATGCATTAATATAGAGATCTAATATTTTTTCGAATTGCCCATATTCAACGGGTCTAAGAATATAGTACATAATGTTTGAATTTAGTAATATGCTCTCTATTTGATAGAATTGAATAAACTTTGTAGTCAACATTTTACATACTATATCTGAAAAATCATCAACTTCGATTATTTGATATACATGTAAATGTTCTAACGAGAATTTCAAGTTTTTTTCTAGACTCGAATCGTATATTTTGTTATCTATTAAAATTTTGATAAAGTAGTAGAATGGAGAATTGTATAGGCATTCCAATTAGATATTCATTGCACCTATTTTCGTCCATCAAAGCTTTAAAGTTGATATAAGTTTGAGTCGCTTCATTAATAATGGTAATTCTACTATTTAGTATAATTTTTTTGTTTGGATTTTTTTTCACATAAGAAAGAAGCGTTTTCAATTCATTAGGTTGGCTATCCTTGATTTTTAAATAATGTTGTCCCAGAAAATCATTTAATAGAATAATTTCTTTTTTATTTGGGTCAATTGAAAGGGCTTTTTTTATACTTGAGATATCATTATCTGATGTATATCTTACGGCATGTTTTTCATTTGCATAATATAAAAGCAACATTTTTGAAATAGTGCTTTTACCAACACCGGGAGCACCAACGAGTATGATAATGCCACTATCCTGAAGCTTCTTTTTTGCCTGAAAATATGTCTTTGTTTGCACGAATAAAGGCATCTGTACCTCTATATCACATATCAATTCTTCACAATCAATAAATATATTTTGATTATTGATTAAGGATAGAATTGAGGACGAACACAGCCAGAGCTTATAGTGTTTATTTACTATTTCAGCATTCTCTTGTTCTGACAAAAAATCGTCAATTTCAATACTGTCGATTATGCAAGAACAATCTTCCATATAGTCTTGAAAAAGCATGAATATCTCATTCTTTTGCTTTTTAGTTAATTTCAAACCAGAACAAATATAATATTTTTTTGGACAGAGCTTTTGAACTTTTGGGACTTCATTTTTTAAAGAACGTAGTAAACCACTATACTTGCTGTTAATATAGTGTTTAGCTTGAATTATAATATTGGGGGTCTTTTTTAGAATCACAGATATCAACCCCACCATCAGGTCCTTTAGGAAATGTATGAAGCGAACAGCCAAGTTTAGTCTGCATAATATCCTTGCACAGCAGTTCAAACTCATAGTCATTCAAATTTTCCAAATTGAACATCATAGACAAGCTCCTTTTTAAATTCTTAATACTAATATCGCTTTTACGAAAATTTGGGCTGATATCATATTAAACCACGCCGGGTTAAGTTATCTTAATAGATAATCATCTTCAAGTTCCTGTAAAACCTACGCACAATATGAGCATTACTCAAAGTCATTTTTCTCTATTGTGATAAATTATGACAAATTTACTATAGCACAATGAAATGGTAATTTCAAACAAACACAGGAGGTCTTATTTTAAAGTCATCTTAATATCTTTGTCTATTGGAACTTGTGTTAAGGCAATAACATTTTAATCTGAATAAATTACTTTGTTGGTCCCGAATATAGAATAAGACAACCTCCTTACAATTGAAATTGAGCATTGTAAGGAGGTCTTTCGTCTTTGATATTCTCTTGTTTTCCTAGGTTAGCACGAAGCATTCAAACTTTAAATATGTTCATACAAACTACTCAACAATTCTTTTGTCAGGTGCATCTAATGCATTACCATAAATTTTGATTAAAGAAGAAAGTGGAATGTTTTTTTGTTTAGGATATCTCTTAATTATTTCCTCTGTTGAAATATAGTTTGAGACGTTTTCGATTGGTAAACCGGTGATATACATAATACTATCAATGGAAAATCCATAATCATAAAGTTTTTCATTAAAGAAATTCTTACAAACTGTGGAGAGAACTTAAGCCATTTTTCATCATCGCTTATATTTACCAATTGATTGAACACAGTATTGATAACTGCAGTAGAGATATGGCTGTACTTTCCTTTATAAGGAACTACAAAAACAAAATCAATCTTCAAACTCAGGTTTTCTTGTGATTTCTTTATCTGTTGAAAGCAATGTTTCAACAAGGGATTTAATGGTAGTATCCTTCCTTCTATTTTTATATCTGTAAAATCAATATTATTAGTTTTGCATCTAACCTCTGACCATTTCAGTTTTTGAATCCTGGGTCTTTCCATGCCGTAACAGCAACATAAAAGAAATATGGTCAAATCTCGAATGCCTTTGTCTTTTTTTAAATAGTAATCAACCGCTTGACTTAAAGTTTTGTTATCAATTGGTTGATAATTCTTTGAGGAAAAACCAGAGACAATATCAGCAAGGCTTTTACCCCTGCCCTTATCAAAGTGATTCTTATTTATACAACCAAATTCACTTTCCGTAAGAGTATTAAGCATACTACTAATATGAGAGTAGTTATTATTTATTGTAGCGTCAGACACAAACTTATCATTTGAAAGTTGCTTTTTATAATCGATAAATTTTTCAAAGTCAAAAATATTAATATTCTCTAATACGCCAGGAGAGTATCTTTTACTAACTTTTGAGTAATACTCAAAAAAGCGATATAAAGTTGATTTATAACTATACCAACTTTGGTTCTCCACTGGAAATTTTAAAGCTTTAAACTGTGCAATGTCTCGGTAATAATTTGTTATTTTTTTGTGGAACATAGATTCAATTGAAAGCAAATCAAAAAAATCATGATGCGTATATTTTTTGCTCTTAGTATCAAAGATATTAAACCAAAAAACTACTTGATTCTTTAACATATCATTATTGAAATTTGCTTCTGTTCTAATATTAGTGTTAATGAGCAGGTACTCTTTCCCGTTCGATAATATGCCGTATTCAACTCCACGATTTCGAATATAATTGGCCAATTGCATTATATCTTTATCTCTAATAATATAATCATAACTCTTAGTTTCTATAATCAATCCAATATTATCATCAACCATTTGAACTATATCGGCATATGTGTTAGCTTTTTTTTGCTCAAAAATACATTTCGAAAGAGAAATATCATAGCCTAAACTTTTTAAAAAAATATCACGAACTAGGTGAATCTTTATGTTTTCTTCAAGAGTGCTTTGACTTTCTTTTATTAGCTTATAAGCTTTCTTTAATTCTAAGATAGTTGAATTCACCACAATCACCTCCCGTGTAATTATAACATACTTTGAACGATTGGGTTCGTTTGTAGAGAATTCAAATGGTTAAAACATAAATATTGTCTGACCTTACATGAACTCAATGGGATCCTACAGAATTTGAATACCAGGGAATCATAGAATGTCACTTGATTGATATAGCATAAATTATTTACAGTCTCAAATTTGTTCGAAATATGAAGTAAAGAATTTTCAAAACTGTTAATGGAACTGCGATATTAAAATCCGTTTATGATATATGAAATATTTGAAATTGTTTTAAACAGGGTAGCTGTTTCAGCTACCCTGTCCATGTGTACTTCTATGCGTCAATCCTATTTACTGCTACCGCGATATACAAGACAGTTCAATCGGAGTATTTGGCAGTGTTATTTTCACTCTTGGGATTTGGAGACGATATTTCTATCTATGTTCTTACAGTAGTGAAAATTCACTTTTTCTGTTAGTTGAAAAAATCAGCCTGTACTCATACAGGATAAAGAAGCTATCCATCCAGAGCTTCATATAAAATGGCTTATTATGATCCTTCGCCCATTACAGTAAGTGCACGGATTATGCCCTCTGCGCTGCTTCATCAATCGCTCCCTGACAGACATAGTGTATTTATAATCGCATATACGACATTTCCACCAAACATAAACGGAATTATTGTCTATGATATTATCCGGGTCAACATCAAGCAGACTGTTTTCAAGTTCAAGCCACTCCTCCATCAGATCTGGGTGCTTTACCTTAAATGTGTTTACTCCCGGGAATGCTTTCCTTCCATTGCAGTACGGGCACGAATCATCGTCGACTTCGCGTTCACTAATCATTGCCCTGTATTCCCCATGGCATTCAGGGCAAATCCATCGCGCAGGAAATCGGTTGCTTTTCCTCACAGTATCAGCTGCCCGACTATTATTTGGCGACCACTCTGCTGCAAGCTTTGGGTCTGTTGTAAGCAAGTCGTTATAGCCTGCCAGAATCAAGTCTGCATTGCAATATGGGCATGCATCATCTCCAACCTTGCGCTCGTTGATTGGGCAAGAATACTCGCCTCCACACGTCTGACAGGTCCATCGTGCAGTCAGTGAGTAGCTTTTCATTACAGAATTAGGTGCACGGTTATTATTCGTTGACCATTCAGAAGCTAAGTCCGGATCTACTGTGCCAAGATCATTGTATCCTGGAAGCAATTTTGCGCCACTGCAGTATGGACATGCATGGTCCCCAGACTCTCTGTCTTTGATAATGGCGCTGTATTCTCCACCACACTTCAGACAAATCCACAGTGCATAGAGGCGAAAACTTTTTCTTACAGTTTCAGCCCCTCGCTCATTATTCGACGACCATTGCATCGCAAGCTCAGGGTTTGTTGTAAGAAGGTCGTTGAAGCCGGGGAATACCGAATTCTTGTTGCAGTACGGGCACGAATCATCACCCACTTCACGTTCATTTACCGGATACCGATACTCACCTCCACATGTTGGACAATTCCACAACGCATATGTTTTAATTTGTTTTCTCACAGTAGTTGGTCTGCGACGGTTATTCGGAGACCATTCCATAACAAGCTCCGGATCTGTTGTGGTCAAATCATTGAATCCTCGGAGAGTTCTTGTTCCTGCACAAAAAGGACACGAGTCATCACCGACTGCTCTTTCATGAATTTTCGCCCTATATTCTCCGTGGCATTTCGGACAAACCCAAAACACAAAGATTCTGTAATTTCTCATCACAGAATCCGGCTCACAACTGTTGTTGAGAGACCATTCTGCCGCTAATTCCGGATCCGTCGTTGCCAAATCATTGACTCCCGTCCTGAATCGTATGCCCGAGCAGAACGGACATGAGCTGTCACCGAGTTTCCTCTCGGAAACATACTCGCTGTATTCTCCGCTACACTTGGGGCAAAGCCACTTTGCCAATCTGTGAGAACTTTTTCTGACTTCCCATACCTTGAGCTCATTATTCGGCGACCATTCTGCTGCCAGTTCCGGATTTGTTGTTACCAAGTCACTGACACCAATCAGCAGCCGCTTACCTGCACAATACGGACACTTATAATCACCGACTTTGCGCTCTGCAATTATTTCACGATATTAACCACCACAATCCGGACAGAGCCAAAGTGCCGGTGTACGGTAATCACACATGACGGATTCAGGTCCACGGTCATTATTGGGCGACCACTCTGTGGCCAATTGCGGGTCCGTGGCCTTAAGAGAGTTGCCTTCAACATCCAGCATAATGCCGTCGCAGACAAGGCACCGATAATCGTTTTCTACTACCCGTTTTACCGCTGTAAAATAATGATGGCCCAGATTGCAGCAAAATCCATAGTACTTATATGCGCTATAAAAGCAATCCTCAGGCGCACATCCGTTTGCCTCATAGTCCCAGACATCGGCGATCTGAGAGTGAAGTGTCTGCAGGTCGTTTATGCCTCTTACAAGAACACGTTTGGAGCACACGGGGCAAACACCCTTCGAGCCAATATGGGCCCTTACAGACCTTTGGAAGTGGTGCCCCTCCGAACAAATCCACCATATAGAACCATCGCTGTTTTTGGGCGAGATATGGTCGACGGGGTCTGTGTTCCGTATTTCATCATAGCTTTCTACATATTTGCCGTATTCGGTTTTGAAGTCGTTTAAACCTGGAATGATCTTTCGATAAGTACAAACCGGGCAAGAAAACTGAGCTTTATTATTGAATGACGAAAAGGATGAAGTGAACTCATGACCTTTTTGGCAAACCCATATTGCTTCTTCTTGCGAACACCAGCTATGGTTTTCAAAAAGGGTGCCGTTCTTATTGCTATAGTAATCTCTATACTCAGGATGAACCTGGGAAAAGCTCTTTACTCGCTTTCCAAAAGGGTAGCATTCGCGGCAATAACCATATCCCTGAGAGCGAGTATAGACGAAGGCCTGCCAGGTGTGTCCTTTTTCACATCGCCATGTTGCCTTGTACTTAGATTGTGGCGTAACATCATACGGTGTAAGTTCATTCTCGCGAGCCCATTCCTTTGCTAACTCCGAAAAAACCGTGCCAAAACTATCCTCCGGCTTTACCATAGTTCCGTGACAGTATGGGCATCCTTTTAACCCCTCTTTTATTGTGCGGAGCATAGATACCAATGAAGATGAGTATTCACCATGGGTTTCACATATCCAGAGGAACTTTTTACGATAATCAGTCCCCGTGAGTTCTGAGAGTTTTTGCTTATTTCTTTCAGAGTACCGTGCGATCAGATCCGGATACTGTTGGCCAAACGATATTACTCGTTTATTTCGGGCACAGGCAGGGCATTTGGTAATATAGATGTTTCCGTTTTTGTCTTTTCTTGTTCTCCCATAAATTGGCGCCATCCATTGATAACAACACACATGACACTGCCATTTCAAGCGTGTATGTGAGCCTATACCAAGCGTTGCAGCGTCAATATCCGGGTTGAGTTCCTGCTTAAAATCCATCCTGAGTTCCGGGTACACCGTAGAAAAATCATTGAAACCGCCCATGATCCGTACTCCCACATTGCAGCACGGACATAAATCATTTTTACGGCTCGCAATCACAGCTTCCCAGCTGTAACCGCAGTTGGGACATTTCCAAAAAGCAGTATCCAGAGATTTCGCAGATATATCTTCCGGATTCGCTTTATTCTTTTCAGCGTCCCAAAATTTCATCATGTACGGTTTGCCAATCACTCTGGACCTCAGATGTTTACAAGCAGGGCAGCTCTGATTCTGAAATACAAAGCTGTTAAGTGCACGACGAAAACTATGACCGCGTTCTTTGCAAAGCCAAAAAACTGCTTGATTCGAGCTTGCTCGCACTTCTTCCGGTTTTACTGTGTTGTTTTTATAATCCCACATTTCCTTCGCCGCAGCACATTTCTCAAACAGTTTACAAGACTGCTTCTCAGGCTTCTCGGCTTCAACATTTTTCTGTAATCTCATTGGCCAAACCCATTCATCAGACTATTTATTGCGCTGTGCTTGAATTTTTTGATTTCGGTGCTCGCTGTTACCAGATTTTCTTCTACTGCACCCGGGGCAACAATCTGGTTTGCAATTTCCAGAAGGCCTTCCTTTTCAAGCAAAGTGTTCGCTATTTCAGGGTAGATATAGGTATCAATAATCCTTTTCAATTTCTGGATTGTGGTATCTTTCACCTGCATTGCAGAATACTCAGCCTTTTCCGCTTTCACAGCCAGTTTCGTTTGCAACGACAGATTTTCCTGCATTAGTTCAGCATTGGTCATTTCAAGTTCTTTGGCTTTTTTGAATGTCCTAGCCGCAGAAGATGCGATGGACGCATAATAGTTATCGCGCTGGGTCAACGCTACCACCAGTCGATCCTTTGTCATATTAACCTCAAGAAAATTGGCAACGTCCAGAGGGTGGAACGAAACAATCTCACGATGTATGTCATCTTCGTTTTTGGAGTTGAGCATCGTAATATATTTGCGCGCCTGGGCGTCCCGTCGTATCAGATAGTCTGCAACATCAACGCCCTTGTTGCGGAGATAGACGCCAAGGGACGGAATGCTAATTTTTTCGCCGGGCTTCTCAAAATGGAACACATCAATAAATCTTATCAGTTCATCTGTTGTGATTTTCTTCGCTCTTGCCACTTTCTTCCTCCTCCATTGTCTCCATCAGATACTGTTGATATGAATATTCTGCACTGCGCAAGTTGAGCAGTGCCTGCATAATCTCCTCCGGGTCACCTCTTGTTTTCCGCACCCGCTTTACAATCTCATCAAGACTGGCGCATTCCTTTTCAATCATCCCTTTATACAAGTCTTTCGAATCTCCGAACATTTTTCCTTCATCCCGATGATAAGTGCAAGCCTTACAATATCCAATTTCACCCGAGGGTCCGGCTACCTTATAGCAGTCGGAAAAACCACCCATGCGCATATGTGCGGAGTAGCATCTGCTATTATCCTCCAACAAGGTAAACTCACCGATACGAAGGGCACTTTTGGACTCGGAGATTGAGTACATCTGTTTCCCTTTGAGCATTTTTTTGTATTGGCGATATGTCTTGCATTCAATCATCTGCGAAATATTCGCGTAGTAATTCGATGCCATATCTGGTTCATCGTGCCCGGCAAGCATCATCGCAATCATAGGTGTTGCACCTTCAGCGATTATGTTGATCAGTGACAGGTGTCTTGTGTCGCCGAGGTGCAGATAATTGATCTCTCTGTCCTTCAAGCGCATATCTCCGCGTTCAAAAACAATGGTGTAACCATACCGCCCATTGATAACCTCTTCAAAGAAGTATCGAAGACATGTCGATAGGTTGACATAGGTATAATAACGGCTTGTATACGGCTTACAGCGATCCCATTTGGCATAATGCGTGTCTGCGATAAACAGCGTTTGAATATCAGTGCCAAAATAGTCTTTTGTTTCTTCGAGATACCATTCGATTTCCTTGACCAGATGCTCCGGAATCTCATAATTCTTCATAATGTAGTCTTCATCGATTCTATAGGATATGGTTTTTTCACTTCCCTTTATCTTATTCTTTCGGATACTTAGAAACGTTCGGTCACCACTTATGCGCAAGCAGTTTCGCGGTGTTAGAACAAACTCACGGGGGCGCATCGGGATAATACCGGAAATATGCCACCACAGGTAAATAGGGAAAAAGAACAGCTTTTCTCTCAAATCCTCCGACTCAGCCCAGAAACTGTCCACGATATCTCCAAACCGAAAATAGCTCTCAAAAGCAGCAAGCTGTCTTTGGCCTGGCTTATTTTTTGCGCGGATTTGATCATCCACAGCATCAAGACTGTCAAGAATATAGGAAAGCTCATTTTCTCTGCCCTCTGCCGGTAGCATAGAAAAGAATTCGGCTACTTTGTTGACAAAGATAACTCCTTGTTCATTTGCCAAATCAAAAAGATTCGTTACAGAGTAAGCTATAACCTTTTTTACCCCATTAATAATGCTTTGAAGTGAGTCTATCGCCAGCTGGCCCATCTGGCACATGATATAGGTCTTTAGGCATTTCTTGAACTGCAGAAGATCTATATGCAGAAACTTGGAGAATTGCTCGAATTCGGCCACTGAAATGCAGAAATTGAATCTGTAGTTCGCATATTCGTCGCAAACCGCCCAAACATCCTCATCAAAAAAGCCTCCACGGAACACATTCTTTTCTTTATATGCATAAAATAGTGATTCTGCTTCCCGGATTGATATGTGGTCAAAATCGGGTATCGACAGAATAGAAGTGAATTTACTTTTTTCCATAGTTCACCTTTCTAATGATTTCTTCCAGAGACTTTACGGCAACGTTACCATACTGCTCCTCAATGCACTGGAGCATTTCCTCCATCGCAGGCAAGACCACGTCGGACGCAATTGCCTTATATCGCTTTTTCTGCAATTCATTTTCAGTCTCTTTGTAAAGTAATATAATTGCATATTTTGAAATAGTGAAGCCAGTTCTGGAAACCCTGCCGGTCATTTTAATCAAAAAATATTTTTTGGAGGATGTTCTGTCGTGGCAAATTTTAAAAATACCGGAGCAAAAATGAATGATGACACCGGGAAACGATTAGGTGAAATGCGAAGATTCAGGCATTTCACGCAAAGCGACCTGGCTGATAAGATGGATGTTTCGAGGCAAATCATCAGCTCGTGGGAAAATGGAAAATCAATTCCCTTGAATAGAATGAAACAACTGTGTCGAGAGCTTGATGTGGAAGTTGATTATTTCTACTCCCAGAAGTTGCAAAGCGCTGAGCAGTATGTTTGGGTGCTGGAAAATGTAAGAGACCTCAAATACATCGTCAATCGCACAGTACACATGTTGCCCAATGAAAAAAGAGAAAGCGGCAAGGATTATGTCATGAAATCCGTTCGTGATATCGTATCCGGCCTGTACCAGATTTCGATTTCAGCCAGAGATCCAGATGCAGTTTACAAAGATGCAGTCTCATCCCTTGACGCTGTGAGGAACTATATCCGGATGGTTATGCGTGACAAGACCAGATCACTCGATATAGAAGCCCGTGCTGTGCAAAAGAATCACGCAGAAATGGATCAAATTGAATTTGAGTTTTTAAAAGGAACGGCTATGGCTGCAGAGGAAGCAAGCGAAATTGAGCTTATCTATAAGGACGGTCAGAACAAGGGAAAGATAAAGGACTGGGAGAAAAGACGATTGCAAATGCTCCTATCTCCTGCCGGTTTTCGGCTCCTTACTCCCGAAACATTTTCAGCACTGAAAGCTTATCTGGAGCAAAGCGATTGATGACTCTGCAATCGATTGCACGATGAAATCATTTTCGAAAAATAAAAAAAGACGAGGGATCAGCCCTGTTAGGCCAATCTCTCGTCTATCATTTTACACAGAACTTTAGTTGTGTGAATCGTTGGATCGTTCGTTTTTAGCTGTTTTTTCAAAATGCAAATTCAACACTTCTCCTGAATAAAGTTCATTATTTCGTCCATTTTCAGAAAAATTTTTTTCACATTTGCTGCGCCTTTGCAAGGCGCACTAAGCGAGCGCGCAGACCACTGTATCGACGGGTAGGACGATCGTTTTTGGCCATACGGGCGAGAACCGCATCGTCTCCAACCACGATGAGGAGCTCTTTGGCCCGGGTAATGCCGGTATACAGTACGCCACGAGTTTGCAACATGGCAGCGGCATCCGGTGCACAGAGAATGACGGCGCGGTATTCACTGCCTTGGGACTTATGTACGGTAATGGCCCAAGCAGGCTCCAGCTGATGCAAAAGGTCGGGGGTATACTCGGCAAAGCGACCGTCAAAATCCACCACGAGGATGCCGCTTTTCGGATCTACCCGGTCAATGCGCCCGATGTCCCCGTTGAAGATTCCGATTCCGAACTCCTTTCCGGAGCGGTCTTGCCAGAGAAGATCGTAGTTGTTTTTCACCTGCATGACCCGGTCGCCGGTGCGAAAACATTGTTCGCCAAACATGCGTTCCGGTTTTTGGGGATCAGGAGGATTCAGCGCGGCCTGCAACGTCGCATTTAACGACACGGTGCCAAGGGCTCCCCGGCGGGTGGGGGAGAGGACTTGGATGTGTTCCGGGGGAATCCCCATTTTTTCCGGAAGCCGTACCCGGCAAAGTTCCACCAGGGTAGCTAGGGCGCTGTCCGGTTCCATCCGGCGGAGAAAAAAGAAATCACTGCTGGCACTGTTGGTTAGCTCCGGAGGCTCTCCCTGATTGACACAGTGCGCATTGCGAATGATGGAAGAAAGAGCAGCTTGGCGGAAGATTTCGGTTAAGGACAGTGTCGGGATGGTCCCGGAACGGAGCAAGTCGGAAAGGACGTTGCCGGGGCCCACGGACGGAAGCTGGTGAGGGTCCCCAACTAAAATCAAGCGGCAGTCATTGCGCAGAGCAGACAGCAAGGCGGCCATAAGGGGCAAATCCACCATGGAGGCTTCGTCTACAATGACGGCATCCGCCGCTAAGGGGTTTTGATCATCTCGGGCAAAGGTTAAGTTGCCATGCTTGGTATCGTAGCGCGTTTCGAGCAAACGATGTATGGTAGCGGCCTCCATGCCGCAGGCCTCGGACAGACGCTTTGCAGCGCGCCCGGTGGGTGCGGTGAGCACCGTATGGAGGCCCATGGCCTCAAAGAGTGCTAAGACCGCACGCAGGGAGGTGGTTTTACCCGTACCTGGACCGCCTGTAAGAAGCATGACTTGGCGACAGGCCGCCGTATGGACGGCCTGTCGCTGCAAGGGAGCATAGGTCATCCCCGTCTCCCCTTCGATCCGATCCAAGAGCTTGTCCACGGAAACGGTGGAGGAAAGCTCTTCTTGTGCCATGGTGGAGAGACGATGGGCCACGCTGCATTCACAGTCATAGAGTCTTCCCCAATAGCAAGCGTCTTCCCCCGCAATCTCGGAACAGACTAAGCTGCCGCCCTCTTGCAGGGAAAGCATCGCATCGCCCAAGCGATCCTCGGGAACCGATAAGAGCTGCGCAGTCGCAGCGAGGAGTTTTCCTCGGGGGAGAAAGACATGACCATGATCGGAATTGTGGATCAGTTCAAACAGAAGTCCAGCTTCTAAGCGAAGTTGGTTTTCGTTGGGAAAGCCAAGAGAGAGCGCAAGGGCATCGGCCGTATGAAAGGCTGCGCCGATGCTCTCGTCCGTCAGCACATAGGGGTTGGTTCGAATGGCGGTTAGAGCAGCATCTCCATAGCGGCGGTAGAGGGGCATGGCTGCCTGCAAGGGGAGATTGTGGGCGGAAAGGAAGTCCAGGAGGCGACGCATGGAGACCTGCAAGCGGAGGGCTTCGCTCATGGCCCGGGCTCTTCTTGGCGTAATGCCCGGAAGCTCTGTAAGCTTCTCGGGAGCTTCCTCGATGACGGTGAGGGCCTCTGCACCAAAGGCGTCCACCAAACGGCGGGCGGTCACCGCACCAATGCCTCGAATGGCACCCGAGGCAAGGTAGCGGTACACCGCATCTTCGCCCGTCGGGAGCGTGCGCTCCACAATTTCAGCTTTCAGCTGGGTTCCGTATGTACTATGCTGTTCCCAAGTGCCGTGCACCGCCAGCCCTTCTCCCGGAGCAATCCCTGGCATACACCCAACCACCGTGAGTTCACCCTCGTCGCCACCATCCACTCGCAGGACGGTATACCCGTTCTCCTCATTGCGAAAAATCACGGAGGAGACGGTACCTTCTAAGTAGCTGAGTTCATAGAGCAAATTCTCCATCGACTATCCATCCTTTTCTAAGTGTTCGTGGAGCTGATCGGGGGTGGTAAAGCGAAGGGAAGGTTCCTGAGACAGCAGGAGCGAAACCCGGGAGAGTCCCGCCGGGCTCAGGCCCTGATCCAGGAGAATCAGGCGTACATGCACCAAACGGCAGTTTCGAAGCCAAAGCAGCTGCCGCACGGTATGCTCTAAGTACGGGGCGTCTCCCTGTATGGGAATGACGGCACAGAGAGGAAGCACGGAGGAAACCGGAAAAAGCATATGACCAAAGATCAACCATAGCATGGAAAAAATGCCGACGGTAGCAAAGAAGGACAGGATGATTTCAACTAGGGTTGTCATGGGAAACACCTCCGCTTTATCCTATGAAGGAAGAAAGCGGAGGGTGCGGTAAAAGCATTATTTGACAGGATTTAAAATGGGTTTCAGGTATTTTCCGGTATAGGAAGCGTCACAGGCAGCAACCTCTTCCGGTGTGCCGATGCAGACGATATGGCCACCGCCATCGCCCCCTTCGGGACCCAGATCAATGACGTGATCGGCACACTTAATGACGTCTAAATTATGCTCAATGACCACCACCGTGTTCCCATCCTCCACCAGCCGTTCCAACACCTCTAGAAGCTTGTGCACATCATAGGTGTGAAGGCCCGTGGTGGGTTCGTCCAAAATATAAATGGTGGAGCCGGTGGAGCGTTTGGATAGCTCGGTAGCAAGCTTCACACGCTGGGCTTCTCCGCCGGAAAGAGTCGTAGAGGGTTGTCCGATTTTGATATAACCTAGGCCCACATCAAAGAGCGTTTCCAGTCGACGACGAATCTTGGGGAGGTGCTCAAAAAAGTTCATGCCTTCCTCTACGGTCATCTCCAAAACTTCATAAATGTTCTTGCCCTTATACCGAACCTCTAAGGTTTCACGGTTGTAGCGTTTGCCTTTGCAGACCTCGCAAGGAACATAAATATCCGGCAGGAAGTGCATTTCGATTTTTAAGAGTCCGTCTCCGGCGCAGGCTTCACAGCGCCCACCTCGCACATTAAAGGAAAAGCGTCCGGGGCCATAGCCACGTGATTTAGCATCGGGGGTGGCGGCAAAAAGCTCCCGAATCTCACCAAAGAGCCCCGTGTAGGTTGCAGGGTTGGAACGAGGGGTTCTGCCGATGGGAGATTGGTCAATGTCGATGATCTTATCCAAATGCTCCAAGCCTTCGATGGCCTTATGCTTGCCAGGGCGGGTCTTGGCCCGATTTAGATCCAAGGCAAGGCGCTTGTGCAGGATTTCGTTGACCAGACTGGACTTTCCGGAGCCAGATACCCCCGTCACACAGGTGAAGGTTCCTAGGGGAAAGGTCACATCCAGGTCGTGAAGGTTATTTTCGGACGCACCCCGGACGGTAATACTCTTGCCGTTGCCCGTGCGGCGCACGCTTGGAATGGGAATTTTCTTCGCTCCGGATAGGTATTGCCCGGTGATGGATTCCGGTACCTGCATAATCTCTTCCGCGGTACCGGCGGCAATAACCTCACCGCCGTGGATGCCGGCACCAGGACCAATGTCAATGATATAGTCCGCTGCCCGCATGGTATCCTCATCGTGCTCCACCACCAGCAGGGTGTTCCCCAAGTCCCGCAAGCGCTGCATGGTGGCAAGGAGCATGTCGTTGTCTCGCTGATGAAGGCCAATGGAGGGCTCGTCCAGAATGTAGAGGACGCCCATGAGGGAAGATCCGATCTGTGTGGCAAGGCGAATGCGTTGGCTTTCTCCGCCGGAAAGGGTTCCGGCCTGTCGGGAAAGGGTCAGGTATTGAAGACCAACGCTCTGCAAAAAGCCTAGTCGTTCCCGAGCTTCCTTTAAGATGCGTTGGGCAATCATGGCTTGGGTAGTGCTGAGGATAAGCTGGTTCAAAAAGTCCAGAGCTTCTGTGATGGACTTATGGCAAAAATTGTCAATGTCAATGCCACCTACGGTCACCGCCAGAGATTCCTTTTTTAGGCGCTTGCCTTGACAATCAGGGCAGAGGCACTCACTCATGCACTCTTCCAGCTCGCGACGCATGGAATCGGACTGGGTTTCCCGATAACGACGCTCTAAGTTATTAACGATGCCCTCAAAGGCCTGATTTAAAGTTCCTTTGCCGTGGGCTCGCTCATAGGTTAGGGTGAGTTTTTCCCGCTTGGTGCCGTACAGAATGATATCCAGAATGTCCGAAGACAGCTCTTCAATGGGGGTATCCAGCTTAAAGTGATACTTTTTCGAGAGGGCATCAAAGTACATTCGGGAGATGGAATCGCCCTTAATGTTCTGCCAGCCTGAGGCACAGATGGCACCCTGCATAACGGAAAGCTTGGGGTTAGGGATGATCAGCGCCGGATCCACCTTCAGCTGACTGCCAAGGCCCGTACAGGTTGGGCAAGCACCGTAAGGATTGTTGAAGGAAAACATGCGAGGGGCCAGCTCCTCGATGGAGATGCCACAATCAGGGCAGGCATAATTTTGGGAAAAGAGCAAGTCTTCATCCTCATGGAAGAGGTTTATGATGACCAATCCTCCCGAAAGGGCCACGGCAGTTTCCACGGAATCGGTCAGGCGTCGCGCCATATCCGGCTCGATGACCAGACGGTCGACCACGATGTCAATGCTGTGTTTTTTGTTCTTCTCCAGGACAATCTCTTCGGAGAGTTCATAGAGAGAACCATCCACCCGGCAACGGACATAGCCGCTTTTGCGGGCGTCTTCAAACACCTTGGCGTGTTCACCTTTTCGTGCACGCACCACAGGGGCAAGGATTTGAATGCGCGTTCCCTCCGCAAGAGACATTACTTGATCGGTAATCTGATCCACCGTTTGCTGATAGATTTCCTTGCCGCATTTGGGGCAGTGAGGAACGCCCACCCGTGCCCAAAGAAGGCGCAGGTAGTCATAAATCTCCGTCACCGTACCCACGGTGGAGCGGGGGTTCTTGCTGGTGGTTTTTTGATCGATGGAAATGGCCGGGGAGAGACCATCAATTTGATCCATGTCCGGCTTCTCCATTTGCCCCAAAAACTGCCGGGCATAGGAGGAGAGGGATTCCACGTAGCGGCGTTGTCCTTCCGCATAAATCGTATCAAAGGCAAGGCTAGACTTGCCGGAACCGGAAAGACCGGTCAAGACAACAAGCTGGTCGCGAGGGATGGAAACGTCAATATTCTTGAGGTTATTTTCCCGCGCGCCTTTCACAACAATGTGAGTATGCATAACAGTAAGCTCCTACAGAACAGATTCATCGCCGGCGCTTCTCAGCTCAATGATCTGATCGCGCAGGGCAGCGGCATATTCAAATTCCAAACGACGGCTGGCTTCTCGCATTTCTTTTTCCAAGCGCGTGATGGCAGCGTCGCGTTCTTTCTTCGTCATGGAAACACCGTCGGCCCGTTTGATCTCCGCCTCGGTCGAACGAGAAATTTCGATCAGCTCTCGGATGGACTTAATGACGGTTTGCGGAACGATGCCATGCTCTTGGTTAAAGGCATCCTGAATGCCGCGGCGGCGTTCGGTTTCTTGGATGGCGGAAGACATGGAGGGGGTGATCTTATCGGCATACATGATGACGAGACCTTCCGCGTTTCGGGCCGCACGTCCGATGGTTTGGATGAGGGAGGTCTCGCTCCGCAAGAAGCCTTCCTTGTCGGCGTCTAAAATGGCAACCAGAGAAACCTCAGGTAGGTCAAGTCCTTCTCGCAGGAGGTTGATTCCCACCAGTACATCAAAGACACCAAGCCGCAGGTCACGGATAATCTCCATGCGTTCAATGGTATCGATATCGCTGTGCATGTATCGCACCCGAACTCCCGAAGTTTTAAGGTAATCCGTTAAATCCTCCGCCATTCGTTTGGTCAAAACGGTAACCAAGGTACGCTCTTTTCGGTCCACACGGAGGTTGATCTCCCCAATAAGGTCATCAATTTGTCCCTCCACCGGCCGAACCGCAATGCGAGGATCCAACAGACCGGTGGGACGAATGACTTGATCCACAATCTGACCCGAGCGGGTGCGTTCATAGTCACTCGGCGTGGCCGAGACATACACCGTTTGGTGAATGCGTTCCCGAAACTCTTCAAAGTTAAGGGGCCGGTTATCATAGGCACAGGGGAGACGGAAGCCGTATTCTACCAAGGTGGTTTTGCGAGCCCGATCCCCAGCATACATGGCCCGTACCTGGGGGAGGGTCACGTGGCTTTCGTCGATAAAAAGAAGAAAATCCTTGGGGAAATAGTCAATGAGGGTCATGGGTGGGGAACCTGGGGGTCTGCCCGAGATGACGCGGCTGTAGTTTTCAATGCCGGAACAGTAGCCCAGTTCCTGAATCATCTCAATGTCAAACATGGTGCGTTGGCGAATCCGCTGCGCTTCAATGAGCTGCTGGTTCGCCTCAAACTTTGCCACCTGGCTTTCCATTTCCCGATATATTTCCTGGACAGCTGCGGCCATTTTTTCCGGCGTGGACACATAGTGAGAGGCCGGGTATATGGCAACGTGGTCTAGGATGCGAACGGGGGTGCCGGTCACCACGTTGATTTCGCTGATGCGGTCAATTTCGTCCCCGAAAAACTCCACGCGGATGGCCTTATCCCGGGCATAGACCGGGAAAATTTCCACTGTGTCCCCGCGCACACGGAAGCGATTGCGGTCAAAGGCCACGTCGTTGCGCTCATAGCGGATCTCCACTAACTTTTTGAGTAGTTCATCTCGCTTGCGCACCTGTCCGGTTCGCAGGGAAATGACCATTTGAGAGTAGTCGATGGGGTCCCCTAAGCCGTAGATGCAGGAAACGGACGCAACCACAATGACATCACGTCGCTCAAAGAGGGAGGAGGTGGCCGAGTGGCGCAAACGTTCAATCTCTTCGTTGATGCTGCTGTCCTTCTCAATAAAGGTATCGGTATGAGGAATATAGGCTTCGGGCTGATAGTAATCGTAGTAGGAGACGAAGTATTCCACCGCGTTGTTGGGGAAAAACTCGCGAAACTCGGCACAAAGCTGCGCCGCAAGGGTTTTATTATGAGCCAAAACCAGCGTCGGCCGCTGAACGGCCTCAATGATTTTTGCCATGGTAAAGGTCTTGCCGGAGCCGGTGACGCCAAGGAGCGTCTGCTCGTCCAGACCTAAATTCAATCCCTGGGTGAGTGCGGCAATGGCCTTGGGCTGATCACCGGCAGGTTGGTAGTCACTGATGACGGAAAACGGCGGCATGCATGTGCCTCCTTTCGTGGGGAGAATTATCGTAAGTAACGGCTATCGCGCAAGGAAACCATATCGTCATCCACCAAAATCACGTGATCTAAGAGGGTCACGCTCATTTTAGACAGAAAGTCCTGAAGATATGCGGTGGTAATCAAGTCGGCTTCCGATGGGGTGGCGATGCCACTGATGTGATTGTGCGCGAGAATGATCATAGTTGCGTTGAGGGAGAGGGTGGCTTCCGCCACTTGGCGTGTGGTCACGTCGGTGGCGTTGGGGATGCCTTCACTCAGCTTGCGGACACCCAAAAGCTTTCGTTTCCCATCGAGGGCCGCAAGATAGGTCATTTCATTTTTGGCACCAAAGAAATAGGGGGCAAAGAGTTCTCGAATCTCATGGGTGTTGGAGAGTATGGTGTCCAAATTGGTGCGTGAGGACAGGTATTTGGCGGACATGGCGGGGATCAGCTTGAGCAGAACCACGGTATTTTCGCCCACACCGGGCACCGCAAGCAAGCGTTCTGGATCGGCATCCAATACGCCGGAGAGGGAACCAAAGGTGTCAAGAAGCGCATGGGCCAAAGGATTGACATCGCCCTGCATGCGAGAGTAAAAGAGCAGCAGTTCCAGTGCGCGCAGGTCCGAAAAATGTGTGAAACCGCCCTGTAAAAATTCTTGTTTGACACGTTCTCGATGGCCTTGGTGAATGCTCATGGAGGGCCTCCTCTCCAGCGAAATTCGTTTGCCGAAACGAATCGAATCATCCCATATAGTATACTACAGTTTCATCATGGGAACAAGAGGAAAATCGAAAGAATGTACGATGAAAAATGGAAAGAAAAACCCGCCAAAACCGGAGGGAGAACGGTTTTGGCGGGTTTCCGTAAGGGGGATTAATAGTTGTCAGCTTTGATTTCGAAGTAAGCTTGCGGATGGGAACAAATGGGGCAGACTTCCGGAGCCTCAAGACCATATTCCAGATGTCCGCAGTTGCGGCAGTACCAGACTTTAATCTCGCCGCGCTTGAACACTTCCTTGTTCTGGACGTTCTCAGCCAGCTTGATATAGCGCTCTTCGTGGGACTTTTCCACCTTCGCCACGGAGGCAAACATATCAGCAATGCGATGGAAGCCTTCCTCGCGTGCTTCCTCTGCCATGGTCTTATACATATCGGTCCACTCTTCGTGTTCCCCTTCGGCAGCGGCCATCAGGTTATCAGCGGTGGAGTGCAGGCCGCCCAGTTCCTTAAACCAGAGCTTGGCGTGCTCCTTTTCGTTGCCGGCCGTTTCCTCAAAGATGGCTGCGATCTGCTCATAGCCTTCCTTTTTGGCAACACCAGCAAAATAGGTATACTTATTTCTTGCCATGCTTTCGCCGGCAAAAGCTTTCCACAGATTGGCTTCCGTCTTGCTTCCCTTTAATTCCATCGTAACAAAACTCCTTTCAAATCATGCCTCACACCAGGAGGCAATCACTCATAAGTTCTCCGAAGTGAGAGAGGCTTATTCACCTTTCCAGAAACCGTGCAGGTTACACCACTCATAAGCGGTCACCTTACCCTCGAGGGAGGTATTGAGAACGGGCTCCTGGCCGGGCTTGGGAAGTTTAAACACGACGGTGTCTTCGTTGGTGGCTGCAATAATGGGGATATAGTGCTCCTCTACCATAGGATGCATGACAGAGCCAACCACAACCGTGACGTCCTTTCCATTCTGGGTCACGACGGGGACGTGCTTTTCCACGGCGCCATCGGTCACGTTTGCCTTCATTTGCTCCATCTTTTCCCCGCAGCAGACCAGCGGCACACCGGAATCATACGGCTTGTAGGCAATGTTGCCACAGTGGCTGCACTTATACAATTTGAGTTCCATAAAAAAATTCCTCCTCAGTTTGTTTATAAAAATATTTTAGTTCGAATGCGCCTTCTTGAGACAATCCGAACAGATGCCCTTAAAGATCAATTGATGTTGCTCCACTTTGTGTCCCAATCCTTCCACCGCAGAATCCAAGGTTCGATCCACATCCAATGTAATGTCATACAGAGCTTCACAAGAACTGCAGTAAAAGTGGGGATGATCGTGGGTGGTTCCATCATACCGATTGACCGCAAACGGAATGGCTATGGCTCTACCTTCCTCCACCAGAAGGTTCAGGTTACGATAGACCGTGCCTAAACTTAAGGATGGGTGATCAGATTTTAAGCTTTGATAAATCATCTCGGCAGAGGGATGATCACAGCGCCGAATCAGCGAATCGTAAATCAGTTCCCGTTGTTTCGAATATCGTGTCTGCCTCATAAGTCACCCCAATCGATAATAATTACTATTTACAGTTATGATTATATTTGAGCGGTATCATTTTGTCAAGTGGTATTTTTGGATTTTTCTTTACATTTTATTTTTCGACAAGCGAGACATACTAGGCTTAGATTCCCGATGTGGAATCTAGTTTTTGCAACCGAGGAGGTAAATCATGCAAAGAAGCATGTTTACTGCCGTATTTGCCTTCCTTTTGATTGGATCGTTAGCAGGTTGTTCCACCATGTCACACTACCCAGACAATAGGGTAGATAATTCGACGGCCAGTTATCGCTCGTCCATGCAACACAATGGTGTGCATACGAGCAACGTTGATCCTAGCTGGCATGAACGAAAGACAACCGCTGGTGACCCCTATTATCAAGGTTCCCAAAATCAAAGTTTAAATTCACCGAACGGGAACACTCTTAGCAGAGATATTCAAAATACAGGTGAAAAGGTAATTAGCGGCACAGAAAACGCAGCACGCGATACGAAAAACGGCTTGCAGAATGCAGGTCGAGATGTTGCAAATGGAATGCGTGAAGCAGGGCGCGATATAGAACAGGGCACTCAGAACGTAGAACGTAGTGCAAAAAATGCAATGGAAAAACGATAAATGTTGTTAGCGCTTTTGGTTTTCATGATTCTACAGCAAAAGTCAAAAAATCCGGGTTTCGAATGAAGCCCGGATTTTATTATTGCACAAAAAGGAGAAAACTATGATATACTGTACCCGTAAAGCACGAAAGGAGAACGACTATGCTGGAAGAACTGTTACCCAATATTTATCGGATTCAGGTTCCGCTGCCAAACAATCCTTTGCGGATGCTCAATAGTTATTTGATTCGAGGTAAAGACCGAAGCCTATTGGTGGACACCGGATTTCGCCAGCCAGAATGCCGAGAGGCTCTCTTTGGCGCGCTGTCTAAGCTTCAGGTCAATCGAGATACCTTAGATGTATTTGGAACACATATTCACTCCGATCACATAGGACTGGCCCCCGAAGTAGTTGGGCATGGCCGTAAGATCTACTTAGGGGCGGGAGACTTTCATTGGGCCGCTTCCGACGAATCCAACCTTTATTGGAACATTATGGATGAGCGTTTCCTGCTGGAAGGTTTTCCGCAGGAGGATCTCGCGTATTTGGTTCACACAAACCCCGCCCGTAATTATGGGCCGGAATTGGACTTGCCCAACTATACCATTGCACGGGGAGGCGACTGCTTTGACATTGGGGGGCATCACCTGGAGGTCGTGGACGCACCCGGACATACGCCGGGTATGGTTTGCCTCTGGATGGAAGAGGATGGTGTGATGTTCACGGCCGATCACATTCTCTATGATATTACGCCCAATATTACTATGTGGCCCAATATGCAAAACTCCTTGGGAACCTATTTGGAGAGCTTGCAGCGATTCCGAACCTACCCCGTGAAGCAATCCCTTCCAGGCCACCGGGAAGAGGGGAACTATGTTGGAAGAATAGACGAGCTCCTTTCCCATCATGAGCATCGCGTCAGTGAGACGGAGTCCATCGTTACGGCAAGGCCTGGCATGACCACCTATGAGATTGCAGGGAAGATGACCTGGGCCATTAAGGCCAAAAACTGGGCGGAATTCCCGGTGATTCAAAAGTGGTTCGCCGTAGGGGAAGCACTTGCACACTTAGATTATCTGTGTGAGCAGCGTCGTGTGGTTCGAATTGAGGATCGTGGAGTTCATCGCTATCTGCCCTTCTCCTAAGGAACGTGAGATTGCGTTGGAAGCAGAAAGGAAAGGGTGTTGAAGCACAAATGGAAATCAAATCAATTTTGCAACACGTGGATCATACGATCTTGAGTCCCCAGGCCAAGTGGGAAGAGGTGAAAACCATCTGTGAGGAAGCGAAGTGGGGACAGGCCGCCTCGGTTTGCATTCCTCCTTGCTATGTTGCGCAGGCCGCGGAATATCTGAAGGGTAGCATCCCCGTGTGTACGGTGGTTGGCTTTCCTCATGGCAATGTGACCAGCGCCATCAAAGCCTTGGAAGCGGAACATGCCCTGCGCAGCGGCGCAGCGGAAATTGATATGGTGATTAATCTGGGCATGGTTAAGGATCAGAGGTGGGATGCGCTCTTATCGGAGCTTTGTGTCCTGCGAGCGGTTTGCCAAGGGGCAATCTTAAAAGTCATTGTAGAAACCTGCTTGCTCACCGAGGAAGAAAAGAGGAAGCTCTGCCACTTGGTCTCGGAAGCCAAAGCAGACTATATTAAGACCTCCACCGGCTTTTCTACGGGAGGAGCCACGGTGGAAGATGTCCGACTGTTTCATGCCATTCTACCCAAGGAAGTCAAGATCAAAGCCTCAGGTGGAATTCGAACCTTTGAAGCAGCCCAGGCAATGCTGGAAGCCGGGGCCTACCGGCTGGGAAGCAGTGCACTTATTCCCATGGCGAAACAGCAAAAAATCTAAGGCAAAGTAGCCGCAAAGCACGAAGACCGTCCTTTCAGACAAAGTTCTGGCAATTCCGTCCCCACTTTGGATTATAATCGCGAAGAACCAAAGGGGTCGCAAGAACGAGCTGAAAGGAGTGTTTTCTCTTGAAAAAGCTATCTGTATTTGTGGTAGGAAGCGTCCTGCTTGCGGCAGTGGTTGTCTGTGGGATGCAGGTCACCGCGGTCACAAACAGTGAGCCGGAGGGAAAGCTGCTTATGCTGACCAATGAGGGGGAACTGGGAGAGTCTGCAGCCAAGCGAGCACTGTGGCAAGGTGTCTGCACCTATGCCTCAGAGCATGGCTACAAAGCTTGGCTGGTGGTTCGCTCGGAGAATACCGTAGAAGCGAGTTTACAGGCACTGGAGAATAGCCTTTCTTCTTCCGTTGTCGCTGTCATTGGCATGGGAAAAGACGATGAGACGGTATTCTATGAAGCGCAGCAGCGGTATCCGGAGATTAGTTTTCTGTTGGTGGATGGAGAGCCAAGACGGAGCACTGATTCCGTTTATGAAACCAGAACCAATACCCATTGCCTGCTGTTTCGGGAACGAGAAGCCGGTTTTCTTGCAGGCTATGCCGCGGTGATGGACGGGAAACGTCACTTAGGTTTCTGCGGACAGAACGCAGAGCCGGGAGTGGTTCGCTATGGCTATGGCTTTATCCAGGGAGCCGAAGCGGCTGCGACTACACTTGGCTTGGGCAATGGGGATATTACCATTCAATATTGGTACCTTGGAGCAGACAGGAAGGAAGACGCCATCCAAAGCGTGGTCTCCCAGTGGTACCAAAGGGGAACCGAAGTCATTTTCGTCTGTGATCAAGAGGCACAAGCCCTCACCAATGCGGTCATTGCCACGGCGAAAGAAGTCTCTGGACTGGTGATTGCAACGGATGCAGACCAGAGTATGCAGGGTGAGGTTGTACTCAGTTCTACCGTGAAGGACTACGCTGGGCAGGTATACGCAGCATTGTCGGCCCTAGAGGACAATGAAGGGCGTTGGAATGCAGAGCGAGCGGGACGCAGTTTCCATGTCGGGGTATCAGAAGGGGCCATCTCCTTGGCAAAGGAGCCAAATGCTTGGCGCTGGAAGACCTTTACTCCGGAGGCCTATGAGGCGGTACTAAGTGGTCTGAAGCAAGGAGCCTTTGTATTGGATCAATCCGAAAATCGTGAGCGCCTTCCTTTGGCTCCGCACTGTACCGTCAAGATGCAGAAGTAATTCCGCTAAGAATCGGCTCAATGAAACGGAGCCGATTCTTTTTTGTTGTAATGTGGAACGGGGGCAAGATTGCCGGTTATCATGTTTCAAACTTGGACAAGGGGGCAGGGAAAATGATCTTGACTTTTTAGAAGAGCGGTGGTATAGTGACTAGCAATTAAACATAATCGTAACACCGATGAGTAAGAAGAGTACGCATACAGAGTAACTCTCAGCGAGCCGCGGATGGTGAAAGCGCGGTAGTAGTATGTATGCCGAATGGCCTTACGAGGGCGACCGAACATGCAAATTAGTAGGAATCGACGGCAACCGCAGCCGTTATCCAGCGGAGCGTATGTTAGTACGTGCAAAAGTGGGCGCAGTTTGCGCCAAATTGGGTGGCACCGCAGGAGTTTCGTCTTGTCCCATGGAAATGATTCCATGTGATAAGGCGTTTTTTTATTGGAAATTTTAGTGAAGGAGATAGATCGGCATGAAAACGTATCGAGATTTTGATCGTTATTTAAAGGAATTCCCCGATAAGAATGGGTATTTTGGACGCTACGGAGGCGCCATTCTTCCCCCAGAGCTGGTTCCTGCATTTCAGGACATCACCGCAGCCTACCAAGAAATTTGCCACAGCGCCCAGTTCATCAGCGAGTTGCGCCGCATTCGCAAGGAGTTCCAGGGAAGACCCACCCCGGTGTACCACTGCGACCGCCTGTCTCGCCATTTGGGCAAGAGTCAGATTTACCTCAAGCGTGAGGACCTAAACCACACCGGGGCCCATAAGATCAATCACTGCATGGGTGAAGGACTGTTGGCAAAGTTTTTGGGCAAGAAGAAAATCATTGCAGAAACCGGAGCCGGTCAACACGGCGTCGCACTGGCCACTGCGGCTGCATACTTTGGCTTGGAGTGCGACATTTACATGGGTGAAGTCGACATTGCAAAGCAGCACCCCAACGTGGTACGAATGAAGATGCTGGGAGCCAACGTGATTCCGGTCACGCATGGCCTGAAGACCCTGAAGGAAGCCGTGGATGCTGCCTTCGAAGGGTATCTGAAGGAATATCAGGATGCTATTTACTGCATCGGCTCCGCCGTTGGCCCGCACCCCTTCCCCATGATGGTGCGTGACTTCCAGTCTGTGGTGGGCTATGAGGCGAGGGCACAGTTCTTGGAGATGACCGGAATCCTTCCCGATACCGTCTGCGCTGCAGTGGGTGGTGGCTCCAATTCCATTGGCATGTTTGAAGCCTTCCTCAGTGATCCCGTGGAGATCGTGGGTGTGGAACCATTAGGACGTGGGGAGGCAGTGGGCGACCATGCCGCCAGCATGAAGTTCGGAAAGCTTGGAACTCTGCATGGCTTTGAGAGCATCCTTCTGCAAGATGAGCAAGGAGAGCCCCTGCCTGTCTACTCCATTGCCAGCGGTCTGGACTATCCTTCCGTAGGACCTGAGCACGCTTATCTGTGTGAGTGCGGACGGGTCAATTACGATGTCGTCAGCGACGAAGAGGCCATGGAAGCCTTCTTCCTGCTTTGCCGCTATGAGGGCATCATTCCCGCTATTGAAAGTTCCCACGCCCTGGCTTACGCCATCCGCCGCGCCAGAGAGCAGGATACCGGCGCGATTCTGGTGAATCTCTCCGGTCGCGGGGATAAGGACATCGATTATGTCTTTGAGCATTACGGCACCGGCGAAAGATTCTTTAAGAAATAAGAAAAAGAGGAGCGACGGGTTTCGTCGCTCCTCTTTCTTAGTCATTCTTGCGGGACATGGGTGCTTCCATGGGGATCTTGCCTGCAGAGCCATCCTTAGAGAGGGAAACCAAGGCACTTTTCAGTCGATGGTTTAGGATCTCCGTCACCTTTATTTGGAGGTTCTCTGCCGAGAGTTCAAACTGGGTACCATCCGTGGGGATAAAGCCGTATCGATCAAACACGAAGCTGCCAAAGGTGCTATGTTCCGGCCCTGGCAGGCGAATGCCCAATTGCTTGTTAACATCTCCCAGGGTTGCTCCTCCGCTGATGCGGTACAGATGATCCGGCAGGGACTCAATTATGGTATCATCGACTTCTTCTTGCAGTTTGGGGTCCAAATCGCCCACCAACTGCTCCAAAAGGTCATACAGGGTAACCACACCATAGACGCCGCCATACTCATCCAGCACTACGGCAAAATGGTTGCGGCTTGCCTTCATTTGGCGAAATAGAACATCGGCGCAAATGCTCTGCGGAACGAAATAGGCCGGGTGAACCGCGTGGGCAAGGATGTTTTCCCGGCTCTTGTCTTGCAAACGGAAGTAGTCCTTCACGTTCAGGATGGCAAGCACGTTGTCTGCGCTGCCTTCACAGATGGGATAACGGGAGAAACGTGTCTCGTGAATGGTACGTTCCCACTCCTCGAGATCGTCCTCCAGCCATAGAATGGAAAGCTTGGTGCGGTGGGTGGAAAATTCTCCAACGGAGGTATCGTCAAAATCAAATACGTTTTGAATGATCTCCTTCTCATCCGCATCTATCACACCCTTTTGCGTGCCGATATCCACCATCATGCGAATCTCTTCCTCGCTCAGTTCGTCTTCTTCGGCATTGGGGTCAAGGCCCAAGAGACGTAAGATCGTATTGGTGGATAGGGTCAGAAACCAGACAATGGGGGAAGTCACATGGGCAACAAAGGAAATCATGGAGGCCATACCCAAGGCTAGGGGCTCTGCCTTTTTCATGGCAAGACGCTTCGGAACCAGTTCACCAAACACCAGGGTAAAATAGGACAGAATCAGTGTAATGACAATGACGGAAATGGCATCGAGGGTAGCAAGGGGAATTGGGGTTCCGATGGAGAGCAAATACTGCACCAAACGGTCGGAAAAGTTGTCGGCCGCAAAGGCGCTTCCTAGGAATCCGGAGAGGGTAATGGCCACTTGAATGGTGGCAAGAAAGCGAGCCGGTTGGCTCGTTAAACGTGCCAGACGAAGGGCGCGTTTGTCCCCCTGGGAAACCAACTGAGCCAGTTTGTTGTCGTTCATGGAGATGACAGCGATCTCCGCACAAGCAAAGACGGCATTTAGACCAATCAACACAAGCTGTAAGAGCATCTGCCATAGAATGGGGTCAACTTCCAAAATACATCCTCCTTAAGTAGATGAAACATGGGTTGCTGGGGAGTTTCAGAGACTGGATAAAACGGCAAAAAGGCATACCCTTTGTCGGGTGAGAGACAAAGGGTGTGCCTTTTAAAATGTTAAACTATGTGTCAGTGCATCGAAATTTGCGCTCGTACTGTCGCTGTCCATGCCAAGCCCAGACTCCTAATCCTTATTTTGATTCATTGTATCGTATCCAAGGCACCTTGTCAATCCAGGAGCCGCCAGAACGTGCAGGAAACGCTTCGTTTATTGTGCGGGAGTTTCTTCCGGGGAAGGTTCCGCACTTGGGGCCGACACAATAAGTTTACAGGATTGAGAAAATCCCCCAGCGCTGACGGTGATGACAGCAGTACCTGCCGCCTTTGCGGTTACAAGACCACCGGGAGCCACGGAAGCCACGTTGCCATTGCTGCTGGTCCACTTTACCGTAGAGCCCGCAGGAGCAACGTAAGCCTCAAGCACCAGAGTCTGACCCACATCGAGGAATCCGTCCTTTTGGGAGAGAGCCAAACTGGTTACGGAAGGCTTGGTGCCGGCGGTATTCCCGCTTCCGGCGTTGTTGGTTGTGCTGTTGTTGCCGGGCTTGGTCGTGCCTGTGTTACTTCCCGTATTGGTGTTGTTGGTTCCAGTGTTGGCGGGTGGTGTAGTTTCCGTTCCTCCGGCGTTGGCGTCCGGAGTCCCTTCTTCGGCTCCTTCGGTCGATTCCGCAGGCTGACTGTTCGGGTCCTTTTCTACGGTAATGATGCAGGTTGCCGATTGATTGCCGACGGTTGCCGTAATGGAGGCACTGCCCACATCTCGGGCCGTGACAAGTCCCTCCTTAGATACACTTGCAACCGAGGGGTTGCTGCTGGACCAAGTGGGGTTTACCGCAGGGGCGTTGTCCTGATCAAACTCCAG
The DNA here is from genome assembly GCA_000620945.1 of [Clostridium] viride DSM 6836. Classification (GTDB taxonomy): domain Bacteria; phylum Bacillota; class Clostridia; order Oscillospirales; family Oscillospiraceae; genus Evtepia; species Evtepia viridis. Next base: position 50,918 of record JHZO01000007.1, read on the forward strand.
TTTATATTGGAGCTGATAGGTCTTGCCTGAAAGAATGGAGACACTGCTGGGTGTAATGGTCACGGAACGAATGCCTTCGACGGTTTCCACGACCTTGACGGTACCAGGTACGTTTTTCCCGTTCACAGAAGCGGAGATGGTGACCGTTCCGACTTTCTTGGCAGTTAGGTTGCCGTCATTCACGCGAACAATCTCGTTATCACTACTGCTCCACGTAATGGTTCCATCAAAGTTTTCTGGTAGCCCGACCACTTTCACCGTGGCCGTTCCCCCCACCGCCATGGTTTGGGCAGAGAACTCCAAGCTGTAGTTTCCGGCATCCTTCCCAGCTCCATTGAAGACACAGGCTTTCAAACCAACCACCAGCAAGGCAACGAGAGCAAGGAGGACGATCACCGGCAGAAGGAGGGCAAAGGGTGAGCGCTTCCGTTTCTTGCGATGGTTGGAAGGTCGTCCAGAGCGCTGGCTGTTGGAAGAGGAGGACGGTCTGCTCCCGGAAGGGCGGGAAGAGGATGGCCGGGACGAGGAGGGGGGCCTTGTGGCGGACGAGTAGCGAGGGTCCCCGCCGCGAGGATCCCCGCTGCGGGGGGGACTGGATCGGTATGTAGGATTGTCGTGATATGAGGAGGAACTACTGCGACCGCTGGGGGCGCTATTGCGGGTGGTAGGACGATACTCTCGGTCGGAATACGCGTCGTAAGCACGTCCGGATGAAGGGCGCCGTTCCGGTGAGTGAGAGGATGATGGGGGGCGACGGTTACTCAAACGAGCACCTCCTTGAAAGGTAATAGAGGTAAGGTGAAACGGTCACCTCAACCTGTGGTGATATTCTAGAAGATACGGGAAGAATCTGGTGTAAAAAAATAAAAGCCGCGTTGCGGCTATTATACCATATCATTTGCTTTTTGGGAACAGAAAAATGAGAGGTGGAGGCAGAAAGCCATGCCTTTACTTAAAAGGGGAACTATGTTAGAATAAAATTCGTCAAAGACACCACAGGAAGGGGGAACACGATGAAGAAAAAAGGCTTGTCCATGCTATGTCTTTTTTTGGTGCTGATAAGTCTGCTTCCCCTAAGCAGTCTGGCAGCAGAGGAGCCTTATTTTATCGCGGTCAATGATGAGCTCCCGGAACTTCGGCTGGAGACACAACCCATCCGTGTCAGTGGCGTTACCTATGTTCCTTGCACCATCTTTGATCGGCGAAACAGTGGCGTTGTCCTTGGCGTATTCTATGCTTGGGACGCAAAGGCCGATACGGTCACCATCTATTCCAAGTCACAAACGCTGGAGTTTAACATCAAGACCGGAACGGCCTTTTCCTACGAGAACCAAAAGGAGTATAACTATCAGGCGGTGGTGCGCAATGGAATGGCATACGTTCCTGCCGCCTCAACCTGTAAGTACTTTGGACTAAACTTGAGCTTCCCGGTCACTGAAGATGCGAAAATGCAGATTCTTCGGATCAAAAATGGGAGTGAAATTCTAGACGATCAAATGTTTCTTCGCTCGGCGCGGCCCCTGTTGGACGAGCGCACCTTGAACTATAATCGGGGCAGCGAAGGAAGTTCCTCAGGAGGCAATCAATCTGGGGGCAGCACCACCATAAAGCCTAATGAGACGTTGCCCAGCGGGGAAGGCCGCGGAACGGCAGTGTATTTGGGAATTCGTGTGGGCGATGGCTCAAACCTAAATAGCATCTTAAAAGCCCTCGATGAAAGCCGGCAAATCAAAGCCATCTTTTTCTTCCGAGTCGATCAACTGGTTTCAAATGACGATTTGCTCCGGGAGGTCATTGGGCGAGGGCATCGCGTGGGGCTCATTGCTTCCGGTACTACGGTGGATGCCCAAAGGGAGTATCTGGATGAGGGAAATCGCTTGCTGAAACATATCTTGCGGCAAAAGGCAGTCTTCGTTCTTTGGGAAGGTGGTTCCGATGAGGTCTATGCTTCCCTGCGTTCGGAAGGCTACCTTCCTTGGACCTCCAACATTTCCATTTCCGGAGCCGGAAAAAGCGACAGTGCCACCTATCAGACGGTGCTCCAACGCATCGAAAAACGAAGTGGAAAGGTTCGCCTGTTGCTGGATAATAAGGTGAAGGGCGGAACGCTGTCCAGCATCTTAAAGGCCTTGGAAAAAGACGGGTATGACTTGCGTGCCCTGCGTGAGACAGACTATTAATGAGATGAAAAACGTGGCGGTTGCTGTTTGCAACCGCCACGTTTTTGATTCAAGTTTACTTTTGCTTCAAGTTAAAGAAGGCAAGCTTACCGGGGTAGTAAGCGACGGAGTCAAGCTCTTCCTCAATGCGCAGCAACTGATTGTATTTGGCCACACGATCGGAACGGCTGGGTGCACCAGTCTTAATCTGGCCAGCGTTTAAGGCGACGACCAAGTCTGCAATGGTGGTATCTTCGGTCTCACCGGAGCGGTGGGAAACCACGGTGGTATACCCGGCACGGTTCGCCAATTGCATGGTTTCCAGCGTCTCGGACAAGGTGCCAATCTGATTCACCTTAATGAGCACGGAGTTGCAGACCTTGCGATCAATGCCCATCTGGACGCGCTCCACGTTGGTGACGAAGAGGTCATCGCCCACCAACTGGACACGGTCACCCAAAGCGCGGGTCAGCATGTTCCAACCTTCCCAGTCATTTTCGCCCATGCCGTCCTCGATGGAAATGATGGGGTATTTCTCCACGAAGGACTTCCACATGGTGACAAGCTGGTTGCGGGTCATGACCTTCTTAGCCTTTGGCAGGAAGTAGTCCCCGGTATCCTCGCGATACCACTCGGAAACCGCACCGTCAATCGCAATCATAAAGTCATCATAGGGACGATAACCGGCGGACTCAATGGCCAGCACAATGGCCTTCAGGGCAGCTTCATTGTTCTTAAGGTTCGGAGCGTAGCCGCCCTCATCTCCAACACCGGTAGCAGGGGTTCCTAACTCAGCAAGCACCTTCTTCAGGGCCTGGAACACTTCCGTACACATACGAAGCGCCATCTTCCAAGAGTCGGCACCGATGGGCATGACCATGAATTCCTGAATGTCCACGTTGTTAGTGGCATGGGCACCGCCGTTGAGAATGTTCATCATGGGGACGGGGAGGGTGCGTGCACCAACGCCACCCAAGTACTGGTAAAGCGGCAGTCCTAAGCTTTCAGCAGCGGCTCTTGCACAGGCAAGCGAAGCGCCCAAAATGGCATTGGCACCAAGTCGGCTCTTATTGGGGGTGCCATCCAGCTCAATGAGGGCCTTGTCAATGGCCAGCTGATCGAGTACATTCAGTCCAACTAAGGCATCCGCAATCTCGGTGTTGACGTTGGTGACCGCTAAGGAAACCCCTTTGCCGAAATAGCGGGTGGCATCCCCGTCGCGCAGCTCACAGGCCTCGTAGATGCCGGTGGATGCGCCGGAGGGAACCGCGGCACGTCCAACCGTACCATCGTCTAAATAGACTTCCACTTCCACGGTGGGGGTTCCGCGGGAATCGAGGATTTCGCGCCCTAATACGTCGGTAATTTCAATGATCTGCTTCATAGGCTTAGCTCCTTCTTTGGTATTAGTTAATGATAAGGGTCGAACCGTCCATTTCCGGCGGTTTTTCCAGACCCATCAAATCCAGCATAGTGGGGGCAATGTCACACAGACGGCCATCTCGCAGGGATACATCTGCCCCGACGATATAGAAGGGAACGTAGTTCAAGGTATGCGCCGTCATGGGTTCGCCCTTCTCATCCTGCATCTGTTCGGCATTGCCGTGGTCAGACGTCACCAGAGAGATGCCACCCATCTTTGAGGTGGTGGCCACCACCTTGCCGACGCAGTAATCCACGGTTTCCACGGCACTGCGCGCCGCGTCAAACGAACCGGTATGGCCAACCATGTCGCAGTTGGCAAAGTTTAAAATGATGACATCAAACTTGCCGCTTTCAATTTGACGAACGGCCTCTTCCGCGACTTCATAGGCACTCATTTCGGGCTTTTCATCGTAGGTAGAGACCTTGGGAGAGGGAATTAAAATGCGGGTTTCCCCAGGATAAGGTGCCTCAATGCCACCGTTAAAGAAGAAGGTAACATGGGCATATTTTTCGGTTTCAGCAATGCGAAGCTGGGTTAATCCCAGTTCGCTGATATAGGCACCAAAGCTATTGGATAGGCTCTCATGAGGAAAGGCAACGAGCACGTTGGGAAGGGTTGCGTCGTATTCCGTGGTGCAAACAAAAGTGACGGGGAGAAAGCCGTGCTTTCGACTGAGCTTCACAAACTTGGCATCGGTAAAGGCGCGAGTAAGCTCACGGGCGCGATCCGGACGGAAGTTAAAAAAGATCATGCTGTCCCCGATTTTGAGGTGAGCTTCCTTTGTGCAGACCACAGGAAGCATAAACTCATCCGTCAGGCCCTTGTCATACGAGTTTTGCACCGCCTGCACCGGGTCGGGCGCATAGGGAGCGTCCGCAGCCACAATGGCATCATAGGCTTTTTGCACCCGATCCCAACGACTGTCACGATCCATGGCATAGTAACGCCCCATAACGGTGGCGATTTCTCCGATGCCAAGGTTGCGGCAGGTGTCTTGGCACTCCGCAACAAAGGAAATGCCGGAGGAAGGAGAGACGTCGCGTCCATCTAAAAAGGCATGAATGTAAACCTTTGTGAGGCCTTCGCGCTTGGCCAGTTCCAAAAGTGCATAGAGATGATGAATGTGGCTGTGCACCCCACCGTCGGAGAGAAGTCCTAACAGGTGCAGGGCACTGCCCCGCTCTTTGCAGTTCTGAATGGCGGCAAGATAGGCTTCGTTTTGAAAAAAGGAACCGTTCTCAATGGCACGCGAAATGCGTGGCAGGTCCTGAAACACCACACGACCGGCACCAATGTTGGTGTGGCCGACCTCGCTGTTGCCCATTTGCCCCACAGGCAGACCCACGTCGATCCCGGAGGCCGAAAGGCGGCAGCCGGGAGCGCTTGCAAAAAGCTCGTCCAGGTGAGGGGTTTTCGCGGCAAAAATGGCGTTGTCGGCCGTGGAGTTTCCTAAACCGAAGCCGTCTAAAATGAGCAACGTAGTTGGAGTTTTCATAGTAACCTCTGTTTCATGTGAACGGTGTCATTTGGGTTATCATTCGCGATTGGCGGCAGAAATAATCTGAAGAAAATCGGAAGGGTTTAAAGATGCGGAACCGATAAGGCCGCCGTCTACATCCGCCTGGGCCAATAAGCGCTCGGCATTTTGCGGGTTCATGGAGCCGCCGTATTGAATGGTGGAACCACGGGCCACGCGTGCACCGTAGAGCTTTCGCAACACGGTACGAATGGTACCACAAACTTCACCGGCCTGCTCGGGAGTGGCTGTTTTTCCGGTTCCAATGGCCCAAACCGGCTCATAGGCAATGATGATATGACGCATATCCTCGGCGGAAACGCCGGAAAGCGCAGCCTTAACCTGATAAGAGATGAGGTCAGCGGTGACACCCAGTTCTCGCTGCTCTAAGGTTTCTCCCACACACAGGATGGGACGAAGACCGGCTTTTAATGCAGCATGGATCTTTTTGTTTACGGTGAGATCGGTTTCACCAAAATATTGACGACGTTCGCTGTGGCCAATGAGAACATAGCGGACTCCAAGTTCGGCAAGCATGGACGCGGAAATTTCACCGGTAAAGGCGCCCTGCTCTTCCCAATGGAGGTTTTGGGCAGCGACAGCAACCCGACTATCCTTTAAGACCTTAATGGCAGAAGGAATGTTGACAAAGGGGACGCAGAGGATGATGCTACAACGCTTAGCACGGGGAAGAGAGTTCTTAAGATCCTCCGCAAAGATACGAGTTTCGGAAGCTGTTTTAAACATTTTCCAATTGCCCGCAATCACGGTTTTACGATATTTACGATTCATATCGACACAAGTCAACCTTTCTAAAATAATCCGTTCGGTCACTTCTTGAGGACTTGGCCCCCAGAGGAAAAACAGGCTTACTCTCGATCCAAGAGGCAAACGATACCAGGGAGCGCTAACCCCTCCAGGAATTCCAAGGAAGCGCCGCCACCGGTAGAAATGTGAGTAATAGTATCGGCAAAGCCCATATGCTCCACCGCAGAAGCAGAGTCTCCGCCACCAATGATGGTGATGGCCGTGGACTCGGCCATGGTTTTTGCAATGGCAAAGGTACCCTTTGAAAAGGCAGGGAATTCAAAGACCCCCATGGGACCGTTCCAGATAATCGTGCCGGCATCGGCCAGTGCCTGGCAGAAAAGGTCAATGGTTTTTGGGCCGATGTCAAGGCCCATAAGGCCCTCAGGGATGGCTAAGGAATCCACGGGAATCGGCTCTGCCGAAGGAGAAAACTCGGACGCGGCCATATCATCCACCGGCAAGAGGAAACAGACGCCCTTCTTCTCCGCCAAATCCATCATTTCACGGGCAAAGTCCAGACGATCGGCCTCCAGAAGGGAGCTGCCTACCTGACCACCCCGCGCGGCCTGAAAGGTATAGGACATGCCGCCGCCAATGATGATAGTATCGGCTATGTCCAGCAGGTTGCGAATCACGCCGATCTTATCGGAAACTTTGGAACCGCCAAGGATGGCAACCAAGGGACGACGGGGATTCTCTAAGGCATTTCCCATGACTTCCAATTCGCGTTCCACCAGGAATCCGGCGACGGAAGGAAGCAACTTCGTGACCCCTGCGGTGGAAGCATGGGCACGGTGCGACGCGCCGAAGGCATCAAAGACGAACAGATCGGCCAGGGATGCCAGTTCCTTGGAAAACTCAGGATCATTCTTCTCCTCTTCCGGGCGGAAGCGAAGGTTTTCAATTAGCAGAAGCTCGCCGGGACGAAGGGCAGCGGCACGCGCTTTCGTGTCTTCCCCGACAACGTCACGGGTGAGGGGGACGGGTCTTCCCAGCAGGGTAGCCAGATGCTCACCGGCAATGGAAAGGGAAAACTCGGGCTTCCAGACTCCCTTGGGACGCCCAAAGTGGGAACAGAGAATGACGGCGGCGCCATTCTCTAACAGGTACTGTATCGTGGGGAGAGAGGCAGAGATTCTGGTATCGTCCAGAATTTTACCGGTTTTTTCATCATGTGGTACGTTAAAGTCACAGCGCAGCAGAACTTTTTTGCCTGCAACCTCGACATCACGCACCGTTTTCTTATTGTATTTCACGAAATAAACCCCTTTCTGACCATATTCGATCAGAGACATTTCATGGCTCCTTCGCCCAAAAGGCCGGGAAACTCCAGCTGGCGAAGGGCTTCGTACGTAAGAATTGCCACAGAATTGGCTAGATTCAAGCTGCGGGCATCCTCTCGCATGGGGATGCGAATGCAGCGATCGGCATATTGCAAGCGAAAGGACTCGGGCAGTCCGGCGGTTTCCTTGCCGAAAAAGAGCCAGCAATCCTCGCGAAAGCTCACCTCGGCATAGTGCCGGGGAGCCTTAGTGGTGGCAAGCCAAAGATCCGGATCTGGATTCTGTAGGAACAGCTCATCTAAGGAATCATAGACGTGCAGATCCACCAAATGCCAGTAGTCCAGACCGGCGCGTTTTACCGCCTTGTCGCTGATATCAAAACCAAGCGGTTTCACGAGATGCAAACGGCTGCGCGTGGCGGCGCAGGTTCGGGCGATATTACCGGTATTCATCGGAATCTCCGGCTCAACTAAAACTATATTGACGATAAAAGACACCTCCTGCGGTTACGCAAGATGGTATTTTACTGCAATAAGGCCAAAATTTCAAGATTAAACACAAAAAAGTTCTGAAAAAGAAGGGACGGGAGGAGAAACTTGCAAAAATCAGTTAAATTTATAGATGCGACGGGCAAGGCGATACAGGGATACCGAAAGACGACGGCCCTGGTACCCGGGGAAGTTGGTAAAGGCAGAAAAGCTGCGGTACTTTAAAATTCTGCAAAGATAGGGGTCGACGGAACGAAGGTAGGCCCAGAGCTCCGACCGTTTCTGCAAGGATTCTTCGGTGTCCGCCAGAATCAAGAAGATCGAGGAAATGGACATCATCATAGCAAGATAGTTTACCATGTAACGGCCTAATTTACGCTGTTCCTGCATGATCTTTCGCAAATTGTGTGCGGCAATCATGAGACGCGTGACGCGCAGCTGCTGATCCACGCGGGTAATCATCACGCGTTCGTTCACGCTCTGATCCTCTCGGCCAATGAAGTAGCGGTAGAGATCCACATTGAGATAGTACATGGTTTTTACATAGGGAAGCGGCTGAAATACAAAGATATTATCCACGTAAAACGTGTGTTTGGGGAGTTCAAGATGGCAGTCGCGCAACAGCTGAGTCCGATAAATGACCGAGTGCATCAAAAGATACTGGGAAGGGTGAAAATGTTGGGTTTCGGCCCAGGAAAAGATTTGGTTTTGGGGAAAGGCGTTGGTGTAGCGCATGACCTTTTGACTTTGATCGATGGAATGTTCATACACGTAGTTGGCAATCAACAAATCCACGGGATGTTCCATGGCAGTGAAGCCGCGCAAGGTTTCCATCACCGTTTGGAGGGCAGCTTGATCCAGCCAGTCGTCGGAATCAACTACCTTATAATAAAGGCCGGTTGCGTTTCGAAGACCTTGGTTTACACCCTCGCCATGACCGCCATTTTCTTGATGAATGACACGAATGGTATCGGGGTATTCGGCAGCATAGCGATCTGCAATTTCTCCCGTGCTATCTTTCGAGCCATCGTTGATCAAAATAATCTCTGAATCCTCTCCCGCGTTCAGTAAGGTCTCAATGCAGTGGTCCATGTAGGAAGCGGAATTGTAGCAAGGAACGGCAAATGTTATCAGTTTTTTCATAGCGATTGGACCTCATCGTGCTAAAAGCTCATCACAGAGCAACAAGGCACGCTCCGTAATGGCATCCATATTGTAGTATTGATACTCCGCCAGACGTCCCAAGGGATGGAAGTTCGAATAGCGGGAAGAGAGGAGACGATACTGCTCGTAGCAGGCGCGGCTTTCCGGAGAGATTACCGCATAGTAGGGGATGGTACCAGAAGCGCCATCGTATGCACGGGAATACTCCTTCACGATGGTGGTGATGCCAGGCATGGTTTGTCCCGTTAGGTGCTTAAACTCCGTAATGCGGGTATACTCTTCACTGATGGTATAGTTGACCGTGCCATGGCTTTGGAAGGTATCCTGCGGAAGGGTTTCAAACTGAAAGTCTAAGGTGCGATAGGGCAAGCGTCCATATTGGCAAGAAAACAATTCATCCAGAGCACCGGTGTAGATCACGGGGCCTTCAAAGCGTTCTCCATCCAGGAACATTTTATCATCTGTGAGGCGGAGACGAGATTCCGCAGGTGTGTTTAAGCAAAGCGTAATGTTGGGGTGATCCAGCATGCGCTCAAATAGAGGGGTATAGCCGTGAAGTGGCATGCCTTGGTACTGGTCCTGAAAGTAGCGGTCGTCCCGGGAAAGAAACACCGGAACCCGCGCCGTGGTATTGGGGTCGATTTCCTCCGGAGAGGTACCCCACTGCTTCATGGTGTAGTGCAAAAAGACGTGTTCATAGATGTAATCCGCCACCATGGCAAGATCAGGGTCGGAGCTCTGGCGAAGTTCTAAGATACCGATCTTTTGTTCCGGACCATAGGCGTCTAAGAGCTTTTGCTCTAACTTGGCTCCTTGCTCTTCGCCAAAGGCCAAACGCAGGGAGGTGAGGTTAAAGGGGACGGGCATGAGGTGTTCGTGCACCTTGGCAACCACACGGTGTTGGTAGTTGCGCCATTGGGTGAAACGGGATAAATAGTCAAACACGCGCTTTTGGTTGGTGTGAAAGATGTGAGGGCCATACTCGTGAATCAGGATCCCGGAGGCATCGGTTCGGTCATAGGCATTCCCGGCAATGTGGCTTCGCCGCTCCAACAGCAGCACCCGCATGGAACCTCGCTCCGCGAGTTCGCGTGCCGCAACCGCGCCGGCAAATCCAGCGCCAATGATGATCGCATCGTAAGAAGGCATAACAGTCGATACTCCTTTGAAAAAAGCTGCCTGTTCATAGGCAAAATTTTTTGCCGCATACAAACAATGAAACGCGGCAAGAAGTCCGCAAGAGAACAAATCCCAATGGGACAAAATTCAGCAGAAAAATCAACCCATTATACCATAGCTTGCTAGGGAAAGATAGGCATTCTTTGATATTTTCCTGCAGAATTCCCAAAATACAGGCAGATCATGGAGGATCGGGAAAAAGCTTGTCTTTTCTACGGAAATCCAGTATAATGGCACGGAAATGATGAGCCGCATGGATGCCTCCGAAGCCTTCGCTGGAGCATTCCGCGGCCTGTTTTATCCGCAAGCAAGGCGGGACACGATACTATTATAAGGAAGGCTTTGATTCTATGAAGCTTGGAATTGTCGGACTTCCCAACGTGGGAAAAAGCACCCTGTTTAATGCCATTACCAACGCCGGTGCCGAGTCGGCGAACTATCCCTTTTGCACCATTGAGCCCAACGTGGGCGTGGTTTCCGTTCCGGATCCACGCATGGACTTTTTGGCCGAGCTCTACGGCTCCAAACGCTATGTTCCGGCGGTGATTGAGTTCGTTGACATTGCTGGCCTGGTGCGAGGTGCCTCTAAGGGCGAAGGTTTGGGCAATAAGTTTCTCAGCAACATTCGCATGACCGATGCCATTGTCCATGTGGTGCGCTGCTTTGACGATGACAATGTGGTGCATGTGGAAGGGGGAGCTGACCCCCTTCGCGACGTGGAGATCATCAACATGGAGCTGATTATGGCCGATATGGAAATGATTGAGCGCCGCATTGACAAGGCAAAAAAGGCGTCAAAGGGTGACAAAAAGTTCTTACATGAGGCGGAAGTCTTTGAAGAGTTGTTGGCTCATTTGAACGAAGGGAAGACGGTGCGCAGCTTTGATTGCTCCGAGGAAGATCGGGAGTTGATTGCTAGCTCGGAGCTGATCTCCGCAAAGCCCGTGATTTATGCCGCCAACCTGGATGATGTGAGCTTTTCTGGCTATGAGACCAACCCTTACTATACGGCACTCAAGGCTATGGCCGATGCAGAGGATGCCTTGGTTCTGCCCATCTGTGCAAAGATTGAGCAGGAAATTGCAGAGCTTCCCCCCGAGGATAAGGCCATGTTCCTAGAGGAGCTTGGCATGACTCAGTCGAGCCTTGACCGTCTTATCACCTGCTCCTACACCCTGCTGGGTCTGATCTCCTATCTCACCGCCGGACCAGAAGAGGTGCGTGCCTGGACCATTACCAAGGGCACCAAGGCACCCCAAGCAGCGGGTAAGATCCACTCGGACTTTGAACGGGGCTTTATTCGTGCGGAAATCGTGGCCTATCATGACCTGCAAGCCTGTGGCACCATGGCAGCCGCTAAGGAAAAAGGGCTGGTGCGCTCGGAAGGCAAGGAGTATGTCATGCAGGATGGTGATGTCGTTCTCTTCCGCTTCAACGTGTAAGGCAGGAAAGCAGCGATGGCAAAGCAGAGTATTTTAATTACTGGTGCCTCCCGGGGGATTGGCGCAGCCTGCGCTCGGCTCTTTGCGGAAGAAGGTTGGGCGGTAGCCGTGAACTACCACCGGTCTGAACGAGAAGCGCTGGCACTCTGTGCGGAATTAGAGCGGAAGGGATGCACCGTTCTGCCGGTAAAAGCAGACGTAAGCAATCCACAGGATGTACAGCGCATGGTTGACATTGTGTTGGACAATTTCTGTCAACTTGACACTTTGCTGTGCAATGCAGGCATCGGGCACGCGGGTCTTTTTTCCGATCTGAGCTATGAAGATTGGCGCTCGTTGTTTGCGGTGAATGTAGATGGGGCGTACCACTGTATACAGGCAGCGCTGCCACACTTTCTATCCAGAAAGCAAGGCTCCGTTCTTTTGGTCTCCTCCATGTGGGGCCTCGTTGGTGGCTCCTGTGAGGTGGCATACTCTTCCACTAAGGCGGCTCTCATTGGCTTGTGCAAAGCACTTGCCAAGGAATTAGGTCCCTCCAACATTCGCGTAAATTGTATTGCACCAGGGCTCATTGATACGGACATGAATGGGAATTTAACGCAAGAAGATCGGGACAGTTTGTGCGAAGAAACCCCATTAGGCTGCGTGGGAACGCCGCGAAATGTAGCGGATTGCGCGCTGTTTCTTGCTTCCGATCGAGCCAGTTTCTTTACCGGACAAGTTCTTTCCCCCAATGGTGGCTTTGTGATTTAGGTCGCTTTTTGAATTTAAGGTTGACAATAAAAGATGAGCTAGGTATAATTGTCAACAACTTGAATTTAGGAGGAACGAATGAAAATGAAGAAATCTCGTATTCTTGCACTGCTTCTTGCGCTTTCTATGTGCTTTGCACTGGCAGCTTGCGGCGGCGATAAGACCCCCGCTCCCGAAACAAACGGCGATAAGGCTGTCTTAAAGCTCGGCTTTATTGGCCCCCTGACCGGCGGCGCAGCTCTCTATGGTGAGTCTGCTAAGCGCGGTGCTGAGATTGCTGTGGACGAAATCAACGCCATGACCGATGGCAAGCTGACCATCGAGTTCAATCCCCAGGACGATGAGCACGACAGTGAGAAAGCAGTCTATGCTTATCAGCAGCTGAAGGATCAGGGTGCACAGGCTGTAATCGGCTGCGTGACCACCACTCCCTGCCTTGCAGTTGCTCCCGATGCCAATGCAGACCGTATGTTCATGCTGACCCCCTCCGCTACCTCCCCCAAGGTAACCGAAGGCCGCGACAACGTGTATCAGATCTGCTTCTCTGACCCCACCATGGGTAACGAGTCGGCTCAGTTCATCAAGGACAAGGCTCTGGCAAGCAAGGTTGCTCTGATTTACAACAATGCGGATGCTTACTCTCAGGGTATTGCTACTGCCTTTAAGGCAAAGGCAGCTGAGCTGGGCCTGCAGATTGTTTCCGAAACCACCTTTGCAAGCGACGATGAGAAGGACTTCACCGTTCAGCTGCAGGATGCAAAGACCAAGGGCGCTGAACTGATCTTCATGCCCATCTACTACAACCCCGCTTCCCTGATCATCAAGCAGGCTGCTGACATGAGCTACGCTCCCAAGTTCTTTGGCTGCGACGGCATGGACGGCATCTTGGGCATCGAAGGCTTCGACAAGACCCTGGCTGAAGGCGTTATGCTGATGACTCCCTTCAACGCAGACGGTCAGGACGATGCCACCAAGAAGTTCGTTGAGAGCTATAAGGCTAAGTACAACGGAGAGATTCCCTCTCAGTTTGCTGCCGACGGATATGACTGTGTCTATGCTATCTACAACGCAGCCATGGCTTCCGGTGAGGACGTCTCCAAGATGAGCGCTGCTGATTTCTGCGAGCTCATGATTAAGACCTTCTCTTCCGATACCTTTACCTTCTCTGGTCTGACGGGTGAGAACATGACTTGGTCCAAGACCGGTGAGGTCGCAAAGAACACCACCGTGTTTGAAATCAAGGGCGGCGTTTACGCTCCCATGTAATTGGTTTTCATACGCTTCCCCTTACTCAGCACAAATGGGGGGTTGCCCAAATGGCAACCCCCTATTTCCTGGTTTTTAATTAATAGGGAGCCGATGCCCAGCTCGCCATCTGGTTGACGAGTTGTGCATTGGTTCCCCATCAGACTTTTCAAATGTAGAGAGAAAATAGAAAAACCTAAGAAACTTCAGAGGTGTGAGAGATGAACTTCCTCAACTTTTTAGTCGCTGGCGTCAGTCTCGGCAGCATCTACGCCATCATTGCCCTCGGGTACACGATGGTGTATGGCATTGCAAAAATGCTAAACTTTGCGCATGGCGACGTGATTATGATTGGCGCTTACGTTGCCTTCTTTTCCATCAATTCACAGTCACTGCCACCAGTGGTAGCCGTGCTTCTTGCCATGGCGATTTGTACGCTTTTGGGCGTCATGATTGAATATCTGGCCTATCGCCCCTTGCGAAATGCCACCTCCTTGGCCGTCTTGATTACGGCCATTGGCGTCTCCTTCTTCTTGCAGAACTTTGCCCTCATTCGATGGGGTTCCAGTCCGAAGAACTTCCCGACGGTGGTACCCTTTGGAAAGATCACCCTTTTTGGCGGGGATCTCATTATTTCCGGTGAGGCCATTACGACGATTCTGACCTGCTTGCTGGTCATGGTGTTGCTGACGACGTTCACCCAAAAGACCAAAATGGGAAAAGCCATGCGTGCGGTGTCTGAGGACAAGGCGGCCGCACAGCTTATGGGCATCAACGTGAACTATACCATTAGCATCACCTTCGCCATTGGTTCGGCTCTTGCCGCCATTGCAGGTGTCCTGCTTTGTTCTATGTACCCCTTGCTAAACCCCACCACCGGTGCTATGCCTGGTATTAAGGCATTTACGGCCGCTGTGTTTGGTGGCATTGGTTCCATTCCCGGCGCCATGATTGGTGGCATTCTCTTGGGTATCATAGAGATCTTTGGCAAAGCTTACATCTCAAATCAACTGTCCGATGCGATTGTGTTTGCCGTACTGATTGTGGTTCTTCTGGTGAAGCCCACAGGACTGATGGGCAAAAAAATCCGTGTGAAAGTCTGAGGTGATGTAGATGAAACTGTTACGCAACCATCGTGCCGGCCTGGACGGATTTATCAATTATGGCCTCGTATTGGTCTTCTACTTCATCATGCAGTTTTTACAAAATGGTGGAAACCTCACCAGCACCTTCACCAGCCAATTGGTTCCCATTTGTGTCTATATGATCATGGCCATTTCCCTCAACCTGGTGGTGGGCATCTCAGGCGAACTTAGCCTTGGACACGCCGGATTCATGAGCGTTGGCGCATTTTCCGGCGTCGTGGCCTCCGCTTCCTTGATGGAGTCGGTGTCTTCTGCACCTTTGCGCCTGGCGCTTGCGATTCTCATTGGTGGTATTGTGGCCGCCTTAGCCGGCGTGTTGATTGGCATTCCGGTTCTGCGTCTAAACGGGGACTACTTGGCCATCGTTACCTTAGCCTTTGGTGAAATTATTAAAAACGTCATCAACTGTCTTTACGTTGGACTGGACAATGCAGGTCTGCACATCAGCATTAAGAGTGCAGAAGCGCTGGGTATGGATACCGCGGGTAAGCTCTTGATTAACGGCCCCATCGGTGCCGCAGGGGTGACGCGCATCTCCAGCTTTTTCTCCGCCATTGTGCTACTGCTGATTACCCTCTTTGTCGTTCAGAATCTGATTCATAGCCGTTCGGGTCGTGCCATCATGGCCATTCGCGACAATCGAATTGCCGCAGAGTCCACCGGACTGAACATTATCAAGTATAAGATGATGGCCTTTGTGACCTCGGCTGCCTTTGCCGGTATGGCAGGTACGCTTTACGCCCTCAACCTATCCACCGTTGTGGCTAAGAAGTTTGACTTTAACACCTCCATCTTGGTTCTGGTTTTCGTCGTGCTCGGTGGATTGGGCAATTTGCGTGGCAGCATGATTGCCGCGGCTTTGCTCACCATTCTCCCAGAGCTCTTGCGCGAGTATCAGGAGTACCGCATGCTGGTGTATTCTATCATTCTGATTTTGGTCATGCTGATCACCAATAACGATACCTTGAAGGATATGAAGCAGAGAGCGGTCATGAAGATCAAGACTGTGCTCAACGGTTCGAACAAGAGCACGAAAGCAAAGCAAGCGGGAGGTGCAGAGTCGTGAATAAAACCAAACTTGTGAACCTGCCCAGTGACTACCAAATTCCCGAACGAGATTCCGACAAAACTCCGATTCTGGAAGCACGCCACTTAGGCATCGACTTTGGTGGCCTGACCGCCGTGGATAATTTTAACATGGCCATCGGACGAACCGAAATTGCGGGTCTCATCGGCCCCAATGGCGCCGGTAAGACCACCGTGTTTAACTTGCTCACGAAAGTGTATCAGCCCACCCGTGGTACCATCTTGCTGGACAGTAAGGATACGGCGGGCATGAACACGGAACAAGTGAACCGTGCGGGCATTGCGCGTACCTTTCAGAACATTCGTCTATTTGATAAGCTCACCGTGGAGGAGAATGTTAAGGTAGGTCTGCATAACTCCACCCTGTATAACATGTTCGACGGCATCCTGCGTACGCCCCGCTACTGGAGCAAGGAAAAGGTTGCCCATGAACGGGCTTTAGAACTGCTTTCCATCTTTGATATGCAAGGCATGGCCAATCAAAAGGCAGGCTCTTTGCCCTATGGTGCCCAGCGTCGGTTGGAAATCGTCCGCGCCTTGGGGACAAACCCCTCGCTCTTGCTTTTGGACGAGCCCGCTGCGGGCATGAATCCATCGGAGACAGCAGAGCTGATGGATAACATTCAAAAGATTCGAGATACTTTCATGATTGCTATCATGCTCATCGAACACGATATGAGTTTGGTGATGAACATTTGTGAGGGCATCGCCGTACTAAACTATGGCAAGATCATCGCCAAGGGAACCCCGGAGGAGATTCAAGCAAATCCTGCGGTCATTGAGGCCTACCTAGGCAAGCAGAAGGAGGACGAATGACATGAGTATGCTGAAAGTCGAAGACATTCATGTCTACTATGGCAGCATTTATGCCATCAAAGGTGTTTCCTTCGAGGTCAATCAGGGCGAAATTGTGACCCTCATTGGTGCAAACGGTGCCGGTAAGTCCACGACTTTGAAAACCGTATCTGGTATGATGAAGCCCAAAAGCGGTGCCATCACCTTTGAAGAGAAGTCCCTCCTGGGGGTAAAGCCCCACTCCATTGTTGGTCTTGGCATGGCACACTGCCCGGAAGGGCGCCGCATCTTTCAGGAGATGACAGTGCGAGATAACCTGGAAATGGGCGCATACACACGACCCAAGGGCGAGATCGAGGATTCCATTGCCCATGTGTATGACCTGTTTCCCCGTTTGAAAGAGCGCTTCCGTCAAATCGCGGGCACCATGTCCGGCGGTGAGCAGCAGATGCTAGCCATGGGTCGTGCCATGATGTCTAAGCCCAAGCTCTTAATGTTGGATGAACCCTCCATGGGCTTAGCCCCCCTCTTGGTAGAGGAAATTTTCCGAATCATTCAGGACTTAAACCGTGCGGGAACCACCATCCTCTTGGTGGAGCAGAACGCAAGAATGGCGCTGGCCATTGCCAACCGTGGTTATGTCTTGGAAACCGGCCGAATCATTGCCAGTGCGGAAGCCTCCGCGCTCTTAAAGGACGAGACCGTGAAAAAAGCATACCTGGGTGGTTAATACGAAACAAAACAGCGAAACCCCTATGTGGGATTCGCTGTTTTTTTTGTTTTTTTTACCATTGTAAAAGTGAAACACCTGTGATAAAGTTAGTACTCGCAAAGAACAAATGAGAATGTTTTACATAACATTTTATTCTCACTCGCATAAGATAGGAAGGTTCTCTTCGTGAAAGGAGTGGTTTACCATGCCGAATTATGTGGCTCATGAGCTCTTCGGAGCTCGCGTGAAAAATAAACTATCGGAATCCTTGCGTAACGCAGTGGAGGAAGAGCCCGTGGCATTTCGCTGTGGTTTGTATGGACCAGATCCCTTGTTGTTTTTCCCTGGCGGACTTGGCCTCTCTCGCTTGCTCCATGGAAATTGGAAAGAGCAAAGTGGCCTTGCGATGCAGCATTGTTTGCAGGAAGGAAACCAGGGGCAGCAGAGTTTTGCCGCGGGTTACTTATGTCATCTTTTGCTGGACGATGCCTGCCATCAAAAAATTTATGCCCTCATGCGGGAGCAAGGACTGTCTCATCGCATCCTGGAGATAGGCCTTGACCTGCGTATTTTAACAGACTTAGGAAAAGAACGGTTTCCGACCCCGTCGGTCCCCGGCAAAAAGCGTATGGGGGGGCTGGCAACCGAAGTGATGGCCCCGGTGAAGGCATCGGAGTATCGAGCTGGTCTTTCTGGGATGGGTCTGATTTGCCGTCAGATGAACCAATTTGGTCGTTACTACCGCAACAAGCTCACCGGGGAGTACAAAGCTCCCGTGGCGGAGCTTCACCGCATTTTAGAACAAAATGTGAGCGATGCTGTGCACGTAATTGAAGGCGTGGCCGATGGGCTTATGCTTACCGGAGCCGTACCAGTGGGGGCGTAATCCTTAGTTTAACTCTGTTATATGCTTGTGGTAGCGCTTTGGCATATGTGAGCGTTGTAACGCAGGATTGCTTCGCTCCTCAATGGATATGCTTTGAAAGAATTGTTTCCATAAGGCACGTAGTTGTAGCTCCGACTCCCCGGGGGAATCCAGCACCAACTCCTCCAAGGGGAGGATTCGCCATTTGCGTTCCGTATAGAAGAGCGCTTCCTTATGGGTCAGATCGTAAATCAGGAAGGTTTCGTTTGGAAAACGGGAGCAAAAGTGTGCACGCAGAAGGGGAAGCACCCGGTTTTGGGGCGAGATTTCCGAAAGCAGCATGCCCTCGTAGTCAGAAAATCGGACAAAGCCCAAGTATTTTTCACACTCTCCCATGAGGTGGCGAATGGCTTTGTTGAGGATAAATAGCCGCTCATCGGTGGGATCATGGATCGGCCCTCCGAATGCACAGGCGTAGATATAGTCGTAGATATGACGCTCCCTATGGGGCAGGCAAGTGAGAAAGGCGTACTCCACCACTTGTCTGACGAATGGGGAGAGTTTTGCTTTTAGGAGGGAATACACTTGTTTGGAACGTGCATCGCAACGCACAATTTCACGCAGGGGATAGAGCGTGGTTTGGGTCTCGTCCGGCGTAAAAAAGTAGAATGGGTATTCCTTGTCACGAAAGCTGTGTGCAACGCAGCACAAAAAGCCAGAAAAACTGCCGTCATAAACCAGGCTGACCTGGGGCCAGGTTGACATAAAAGCACCTTCTTTCAAGAGGGGAAGAGGGAGAGTTGTTCCAAGGATTCGAAAGCCAGCAGGGGATTTTCCAAGAGGGCCAAGTGCTGCATGACACCGGCGGGTTTGACCCGCAGACCCTCGTGCATCCGGCCCGAACAGAGGATGAAATACTGCGCTCGTTTTAAGACCACCCCCAGTTTGCGCAAACCGTCAAAATCAAGGCTGCGGATTCGTCGGGCCGCAAGGATGCGTTTGGCTCCTGTGGGCCCGATGCCCGGAACGCGCAGGAGGGTGTGATAGTCCGCTTGGTTAATTTCCACGGGGAAGTATTCCGGATGCGACAGAGCCCAAAAGGACTTGGGGTCAATCTGGGGATGCAAGGAAGGTAGGGTTTCACTGAGGATTTCTTCCGCCTTGAAGTGGTAAAAGCGTAAGAGCCAGTCGGCTTGATACAGGCGATGCTCGCGAAGGAGTGGGGGCGAAAAACCCTCGGGCGAGGGAAGCAGACGACTTTGGGAAACCGGGACATATGCGGAGTAAAACACGCGCTTTAAGCGATACTTTTCATACAAGCCCTCGCTCAGGCGCAGAATTTGATAGTCGGATTCCTCCGTTGCCCCAATGATCATTTGGGTGGACTGACCGGCGGGGGCAAAGGCAGGACTGGAGCGATACTTTCGCCGCTCCTCCTGAAAGCGGGCGATGCTTTGCCCAATCTGCCCCATTGGCCGGAGAATGGATTGTCGCCCCTTGTCGGGAGCAAGGAGCTTCAGGCTTTGTTCCGATGGAAGCTCAATATTCACCGACAAGCGGTCACACAATTGCCCCAGTCTCTGAAGGAGCAGGGCATCGGTTCCTGGCAGCGCTTTGGCGTGAATGTATCCGCCAAAGCCATACTCCTGACGAAGAAGACGCAGTGCTTCGATCATTTGCTCGGTGGTGTCATCCGGACTTTTTGAGACGGCAGAGCTTAAAAACAAACCCTCAATGTAGTTCCGCCGGTAAAACTCGATGGTGAGCTCTGCCAGCTCGCGAGGGGTAAAGCTGGTTCTTGGCAGGTCATTGGAGCGACGGTTGACACAGTATTGACAATCGTAGCGGCAAACGTTGGTGAGCAGCACTTTAAGAAGAGAAATACAGCGTCCGTCGGAGGAAAAGCTGTGGCAGCATCCGCTTGGCAGGGTGCTTCCCATGGTTCCACGGCGGCTACTCTGCTGTCCACTGGAGGTACAGGCCACGTCGTATTTCGCAGCCGTGGTCAGAATCGAAAGTTTCTCCATCAAATCCAAAACAAGCACCCCCAGATAAATATAGAACAAATGTACTAATATTATGCCAAGGAAGGGAGCCTTTGTCAAGATAAAGTTCTATGAAACCCGTGGATTGTTTCTTCTTGCTCGAAAGAAACTTTTTATTGTGCATAGATTTCCTAGAACTGTAGATAATAAAATTCGTGATCAAAACCGGATATTTGTTTCCGGGTTTATTGACAACTCATTTGAATACTTTGGTTTGCCTCCTTAGCTCAGCAGGTAGAGCATGCGGCTGTTAACCGCAGGGTCGTTGGTTCGAGTCCAACAGAGGGCGCCAACCCCCCAAAGCATTTGCTTTGGGGGTTTTTTGTGTTCCCTTGGGGAAAGAAAAACCCTCAAGGCAAGGTTTGCCATGAGGGAGTACTTATCTTTTCGATGTCTGCCTTTATCCTTCGTGGTATTGGTAGACCAGAAGGCCGTCAATGATGGTATAGAGACAGGTAGTAAAAGTTTCCATTGGGTTACCACTAAAGATGGCCAGGTCGGCATCTTTTCCCACTTCGATGCTCCCAACTCTGGAAGCAACCTTGCAGATTTCGGCAGCATGTATGGTAATCGCTTTTAAGCCCTCTTCGACGCCAAGGCCTTCCCGTGCGATCAGGCCCGCACAGAGGGGTAAATATTCAATGGGGGTCACCGGATGATCCATGGTCATCGAAACCTTCACGCCTGCCTGATGCAGCACAGCTGCGGTTTTTAAATCCATGTATTGTAGTTCCACTTTGTTTCTGGTCGTGAGAATGGGTCCAACGATGGCAGGATAACCAGACTTTTTGATTTCTTCTGCGACCAAATGCCCCTCGGTGCAGTGATCTAGCGTAAGATCGAGGTCAAAGAGTTTGGCAATTCGAATGGCAGTTAAGATATCATCCGCGCGGTGTACGTGGGCCTTGAGGGGAATCTTTTTTTCCAACACAGGGAGCCAGCATTCATTCCGATACTCTTCCTGAAAGGCTTCCCCCTTTTCCTTGGCAGCCTGCTTTGCATCGGCATATTGCTTTGCAGCAAACAGCGTTTCTCGCAACATGGCCCCTATGGACATCTTGGAAGAGGGCATCATGTTGTTATTGCCATAGGTGGTTTTAGGATTTTCACCCAAGGCAATTTTCATCCCGGCGGGTTCGAGCACAATCATATCATCGACGCAACGCCCTCTTGTTTTCAGAAAAACAAACTGCCCACCCACGACGTTGGCGCTTCCGGGACCAACCATGACAGAAGTAATTCCAGATTTGATTGCCGTATGAAAGGCCGAGTCCATGGGGTTGATGGCATCCATTGCTTTGATAAAAGGGGTGATGGGGTTGCTGCATTCATTTGAATTGTTGTTTACCGATCCCGTTTTCTCTTCGGAGATCCCGATATGACTATGAGGATCGATCAGTCCGGGCAGTACCCAGGCTCCTTTGGCATCAATGATGATATCATCCGTATTTTCGCTTGGGTCAATGACGTCCTCAATCTTTGCGATTTTTCCATCCTTTATTAGAATACTGCCGCATTCATAATTGCGGCCTGCCATGGTGAATACCTTACCACCAAGAATTAACATTTTATCACCCATTTTCATGTTCTTATGAATAGATTATCCAAAAGGAAGGATAATAAACCTATGTTTGAAAAGGGGGTGAAAGAAAATGATCGATTATACCAACCAGAACAATCAGAACAACAATAATAACAAGAATAACAACAACAACAATAATAACAAGAACAACAACAATAACAACAACAACAAGAACAATAACAACAACAATAACAACAACAACAAGAACAACAACAACTGCTAATTGTTGTCACAAGTGGCGTAATTCCAAGGTTGAAGAAAAAAGAAGCGATCCATATACAAAGGATCGCTTCTTTTTTAGCTTATAGACCAAGCTTCTCCCGCAGGGCAATCAGCTCGCTCACCAAGGTGGGAGGGAGCTCCCGGCTGATGCCAAGGGTGCGAAGGTTTAGCATAACGGTGGCATATTGCTCCAAGGTTTCCATGCGAAAGAGCGCTTGTTCCAGGCCGCCTCCCCAAGTGACGGCGCCGTGAAATTCTAGAAGCAGGGCGCGCGCATCGCGACAGTAGGGCACCACCCCTTCTGCAAGGGCTTCGGAGCCAGGCAGTGCGTAGGGAACCAAGGGAACCTCACCCAGCTGCAACACGGCTTCCTGCAAGACCGGCTGCGTTAAGGGAAGGCCTGCGGCTGCGAAGGAGGTGGCAGCAGGGGGATGTGCATGTAGAACGGCACGAATGTCCGGACGTGCTTGGTAGAGCCGGAGGTGGAGTTTTAGCTCGGAGGAAGGGCGATGGGTGCCCTCAATCGGTTCACCCTCCAGACTTACCTTAACGAGCATCTCCTCGGTCATCTGACCCTTTGAAACTCCAGTGGGAGTGGTCCAAACATGATTCGGGCTGACACGAACGCTCAGGTTGCCATCATTACCCGCCACAAGGCCACGGGAATATAGGCGTGCTCCACAGGAGAGGAGGGCCTTCTTCGCATCCAGATCGGTAGGATAGTGGCTCATGGGTTCCCCTCCTTGTATTCGTTCGGGAACAGCTTGGCAAAGCTGTCTGAGAATGGTGGGTAGCATATGCCACGTTCCGTAATGATGGCAGTGATGAGGGAGGCCGGAGTTACGTCAAAGGCGGGGTTGAAGCAGGCCACGTCGGAAGGGGCAGAGGGCTGTTCAAAGAACAGGGTCTTAATCTCAGAGGCATCCCTTAGC
Source organism: [Clostridium] viride DSM 6836 (assembly GCA_000620945.1). GTDB lineage: Bacteria > Bacillota > Clostridia > Oscillospirales > Oscillospiraceae > Evtepia > Evtepia viridis. Next base: position 73,767 of record JHZO01000007.1, read on the forward strand.
TCGATGGGAATGTGGGCACCGTCTGGATAGGAAAAATCCAGAGTGGAGGATGGGCCAAGTACATAAAACGGGATGCGGTAGTAGTGAGCCAGAATGGCAAGCCCGGAGGTTCCAATTTTATTGGCCGTATCCCCATTGCGGGCCACACGATCGCAGCCAACAAGACAGGCAGAAACCTTACCTTGCTGCATCACGAGACTGGCCATATTATCACAGATCAGCGTGCAGGAGATGCCGGCACGGGAAAGTTCATAGGTGGTGAGTCTAGCCCCTTGTAGGAGCGGCCTGGTTTCGTCGCAGAAGGCATGGAAGGTATACCCTCGCTCGTTACCCAACAACAGTGGGCCAAGCGCCGTGCCATAGCGCGAGGTGGCCAGGGGGCCGGCGTTACAGTGGGTAATGACGCTGTCCCCATCCCGGAGAAGGGAAAGGCCATGCTCGGAGATGGCTCGGCACATTTCCATATCCTCGGTTTGAATGGATCGTGCTTCCTCACAGAGGGCAGCAAGCATGGTGGGAAGATCCGAGGACGCCAGCGATTCCGCACGGGTTAGGCAGCGATGAAGCATCTTGGAAAGGTTGACCGCCGTGGGACGGGCGGAGTTGAGGTATTGTGCATGTGTTCGGCACTGATGAAGAAGATCCTCGGTGCTATCGCAAGTCTTAGCAGACTGCTTGGCCAGCAGATAGAAGGCATAGGCCGCGAAGATCCCAATGGCAGGAGCCCCGCGCACACGAAGGGAGGCAATGGCCTCGAACAGTTCTTCGGCGCTCCTTAACGTGATATATCGGGTTACATTGGGGAGAAGACTCTGGTCAAGAATACAAAGGGCCTCTTCCGTGGAAGAAAGAGCGATGTTTTGTGGCATGGCATCCAGTGAAGCAGTCATGACAAACCTCCTAGCAACTATGAGTTATCCATTATATCACAGTCAGGCAAGGGCGAAAAGGGGGTAGATGAAAGGAACAATTGTCGCTTTTTGTCATGACAAAAAAAACGAAGTCATTGGGAAAGATTTTCTATATACTTGTCCAAAATGACGAAATAAAAAACACATTTTATGAAAAAAAAGGAAGAGGAGGATCGTTTTGTTTTGGGCTCGATGGTAGGAAAAAGGGTCAGTAAGGCGAGAAAAACCTTCGTTTTTTTTCCTTTCCCTTTTTGTGGCGCGAAAACTTCCAAAGAAATGCCTACAAAAGCGCCAAAAAAGGCCGTGTCAAGCCCACTGTTTTTTAAATTATCTTTGTATAAAATGTGCATTTCATTTTTTAAGAGGAAGTGCTATTATAGTCACAAGTTACAGACAAGCTACAGGGACCATGTGCGCTTTTCTGTTTCTTTCCAATTCCTCACGAGCAAAATGGCAAACGTTTGCGATGAGGAACACGAGTGTACTACCTGCATTATATCTTTTATTTTTGATGGGAGGACTTTTCTATGAGATTGAAAGACACAGGTTTGACCGTTGCTGACATTAAGGCAAAAGTAAACAAGTACATGATTGAGACCTACGAGCGTATGGACTTCCTGGCAGAGTCTGCAAAGGGCGCATACCTGTATGACCAGAATGGTGATGCATACCTGGACTTCTACGGAGGCGTTGCTGTTAACTCCGTTGGTAGCTGTAACGATGCAGTTGTAAAGGCTGTTCAGGATCAGGTTGCTACCATTATGCACACCTTCAACTATCCGTACACCATTCCCCAGGCTATCCTGTCCGAGAAGATTTGTAAGGCTTCCGGCATGGACAAGATCATCTATCAGAACTCCGGCGCAGAAGCTAACGAAGCTATGATCAAGATGGCTCGTAAGTACGGCGTTGAGAACTTTGGCCCCAACAAGTGGGAAATCATCACCGCTAAGCAGTCCTTCCATGGCCGTACTTTCGGCGCTATGACCGCTACCGGTCAGCCCGACAGTGCTATCCAGGTTGGCTTCGGCGGCCTGACCCCCGGCTTTAAGTATGCAGAGTACAACAACCTTCAGTCCTTCAAGGACGCTATCACCGAGAACACCATCGCTATCATGTTCGAGCCTGTTCAGGGTGAAGGCGGCGTGTTCCCCGCAACCCAGGAGTTCATGGACGGCATCCGCAAGCTCTGTGACGAGAAGGGCATCTTCATGCTGATGGACGAAATCCAGGCTGGCTGGAACCGTTGCGGCACCTTTATGTGCTATCAGGGCTACGGCATTAAGCCCGACGCAGTTTCCATGGCTAAGGCTATGGGTGGTGGTACCCCCATCGCTGCTTGTGCTGCTACCGATAAGCTGGCTTCTGCTTTTGGCCCCGGCTCCCACGGTTCCACCTATGCTGGCTCCCCCATCTGCTGCGCAGCTTCCAATGCTGTGTTTGACTACATGGAAGAGACCAAGCTGGGCGATCACGCTAAGGAAGTTGGCGAGTACTTCATGGCTGAGCTGGCTAAGATGCCCAACGTCAAGTTGGTTCGTGGCCGTGGCCTGTTTGTCGGCGTAGTGCTGGAAGACGGCATCAACGCTGTTGAAGTTAAGCGTCAGTGCGTAAAGGATCACCTGCTTGTTACCGCAATCGGCACCGGAATCATCCGTATGGTTCCCCCGCTGATCGTGACCAAGGAAGAGTGTGACGAGTGCGTACGTCGTCTGTCCCGCTGCATCGCTCGCGTTGCTGGCAAGTAATTAGCTCTTCAGTTTTAATTAAAAAAACACCCTCTCTTCGGAGAGGGTGTTTTTTTTACTCATGTTCCATTTGGATCTTACGGTTTTTAGGGTACGTTCTCTTAACCCGGTAAGTCCAGGAAGGGAAGTGCTTCCCTGGCAGCGGCCAGAGAGGAAAAGATGTGTATGTCCCTTTCCGGTTCCTCGACTGAGTGATCCGGAGGAGAGAGCTGAAAAGTATTGATTAAGAAGATACGAGCTTTTTCACTGGGTTCAGGCTTCGAGGCTTCCTCCAGAAAGCCACGCTTCCAGTCCTCCGTGAAAACCAACACGGAGAGAAACTCCTTCCAAGAGGGAGCTATCCAATGCAGTTGATGGGTTCGGTCAAGATAGTAAATGTCCGCACGTTCTACCTCTTCCAGCTTTGCGTTCCGGTTGGTGGAAACAAAGCTGCCCCCATGACTGTCAATGGCAAACACCAAAAGCTCTGGAACCGGATAAAAGGAGAACTGCGGCAGTTCCTTCGGAAAACAGAGGTGGAAATCGTATTGTTCGGAAAAGATGCGGTCAAGGGCTGTCACCTCACAACCGGGATAACTGGGTTGAATGTATTTGCCGGCGGGAATGATCTTCCTATCACTTAAGGCGGTGGGGGCGGATTGGCTAAGATGTTCTTGATCAAGATACCAAACTTGTGGCTCCATGGTGCAACCTTCTTTCTAACAAGAGTGTAAGCATCTGCTGTTGTCCTCTGGGCGGCGGGCTAGCATCCTGTTTGGAAACGATAGATTCCTTGAGGGCCGTTTGCTAAGAACAATAAAAGGGATGGTTATCAAGAAACCGAGAGGGTTACTTACTATAAGTATAGCCCAATCGATGGGATTTGCAAGAAAGAAGAGCATACAAAAACAGGGTGCACGGCATTCGTGCACCCTGTTTCATTGGTTATGCTAAGAATGATTAGTCGTCGTCCTGTTCCACAACAAAGGAAATCAGCAGATCCTCATTCTGAACGCGGTCGCCGGCGGAGACATACAGCTTATCAACGCGGCCGTTGACCTTGGAGACTACGGTGGTCTCCATCTTCATGGCTTCGACCACCATGAGGGGCATGTTGACCTTTACTTCGTCCCCTTCCTTGACCAGAACCTGCTCCACGGTACCGGGAATGGTGGAACCTAAGTGGCAAGGATTGTGCTTATCGGCCTTGAGCTTACGATCGGTAATCACTTCCAGCTTGCGGTCCAGCACGGTAATCTCGCGAAGCATGCCGTTGACCTCGAAGGTCAGAACGCGGTTGCCTTCCTGATCGGGTTCGGACATCTCAATGAACTTGATGATGAGGTCTTTGCCTTCGCCAATCCGAATGGTCGTTTCTTCGCCCTTGCGCAGGCCATAGAAGTAGACATGGCTCTCCAAGCGAGTGACATCATTGTACGCTTCGAAGTGCTCACAGTAATCCTCGTAAACCTTGGGATACAGAGCATAGCTCACAGCCTTCTGATTCATCAGGTCTTCGCTGATGGTTTCAAAGCCAAACTTCTGCTTGAGATGATTCTTGATGGCCTCAAAGTCCTCATCGGGGAGAAGCGCACCGGGACGAACGGTGATGGGCTCAATATCCTTGAGCACAATCTTCTGAAGCTCCACGGGGAAGCCGCCATCCGGCTGGCCAATCATGCCCTTGAAGTACTCCACAACGGAGTCGGGGTAGGAAAGGCCAACGCCCTCGGTCAGAATGTTATCCATGTTCAGACCGTTCTTCAGCATGAAGATGGCAAAGTCGCCAACCACCTTGGAGGTGGGGGTAACCTTCACGATGTTGCCCAGCAGAATGTTGGCCTGACGGTACAGCTCCTTGATTTCCTCGAAGCTGTCCTTAGAGCCCATCTCGGTGACCTGTGCCAAGAGGTTGGAGTACTGGCCGCCGGGGATCTCGTACTTGTATATCTGAGCGTTGGGGGCAATCATGCCGCTCTCGAAGGAGTGGTAAACTTTACGGACGTGCTCATAGTAACGGCTCAACTTATCCAGGTCTTCGAAGGCAAGACCGGTATCACGCTCGGTTCCGCGCAGAGATTCGACCACAGCGTTCATGGAAGGCTGGCTGGTGCAGGAGCTCATGGACTCAATGGCCAGGTCGACAATGTCAACGCCTGCCTCGGCAGCTTTCAGAACGGTAGCAACGCCGGCACCGGTGGTGTCGTGGGTGTGCAGGTGGACGGGAACCTTAAGCTCGGATTTCAGAGCGGAAACCAGTTCGTAAGCGGCATAGGGTTTTAAGAGACCAGCCATATCTTTGATGGCAATGGTGTGACAACCCAGGGCGGCCAGCTCACGGGCTTTGCCCACATAGTAATCCATGGTGTATTTGGTTTCGGAGGAGCTCATCACGTCTCCGGTATAACAGATGGTGCCCTCGACGATTTTTCCGGTTTTCAAAGCCTCTTCAATGGGCATCTTCATATTCTCCAGCCAGTTCAGGCTGTCGAAGATACGGAATACGTCTACGCCGCGCTCACCGGAAATGCGGATGAACTCACGCACCACATTGTCGGGATAGTTGCTGTAACCCACGGCATTGGAGGCACGCAGGAGCATTTGAATCAAGGTATTGGGCATGCGCTCGGAGAGGATCTCCAGGCGCTTCCAGGGGGATTCCTTCAAGAAGCGATAGGTGGTGTCGTAGGTGGCACCGCCCCAAGCTTCCACGGAGAAGCCGTTCTGGAGGAAGGCATTGGTGGCCCGCGCAGCACCTGCTAAGTCCTTGGTACGCATGCGGGTAGCAATCAAGGACTGCTGTGCATCACGCATGGAGGTATCGGTGATATACAGCTTCTTATCCTGCAGAATCTTCTGAGTAAAGCCGGTGGCACCCAAACGCTTGAACTCATCCTTGGCGCCCCAAATGGGCTTGGTGTCATCGTACACGGGAATAACGCGATCTTCAAAATACGGTTTCTTCCCGGAGCTGATGTTGACAATTTTATTGCCCATAAACTCCAGAATCTTCGTGGCACGGTCCTGGCTTTGGCCCAGCATGAAGAGTTCGGGGGTCTCTTCGATGAAGGTGGTATAGCAAGCGCCTTCCCGGAAGGTCTGGTTGTTGATGACGTTAATCAGGAAGGGAATGTTGGTCTTGATACCACGGATACGCATTTCGCGCATGGCGCGGACCGACTTTTGTGCGGCACCCTCAAAGGTACGATCGTGGGTCACGACCTTGACCAGCAAGCTGTCGTAATAGGGAAGGATTTCCGCTCCGGCATAGACATTGCCGCCATCCAAACGGACGCCATTGCCCGAGCCGGAACGATAGACCGTGATTTTTCCGGTGTCCGGCAGGAAGTTGTTGGAGGGATCCTCAGAGGTGACACGGGTCTGGATGGAGTAGCCACTCACCTGAATGGATTCCTGAGAAGGAATGTTAATTTCGGGGGAGTTTAGGGGATAACCCTGAGCAATGAGGATCTGTGCCTGCACCAGGTCAATTCCGGTTACCATTTCGGTGACGGTGTGCTCCACCTGAATGCGGGGGTTCATTTCAATGAAGTAGGGGTTATTATCCGCATCCACCAGGAACTCCAAGGTACCGGCGTTGAGATAATTCACCTGCTTACAAAGACGAATGGCACTTTCGAAGATGATGTTGCGGGTTTCATCGGGAACACTGAAGGCAGGGGCATATTCGACCACCTTCTGATGACGGCGCTGCACAGAGCAGTCACGGTCATACAGGTGAACCACATTGCCATAGGCATCGCCTAAGACCTGAACTTCGATATGTTTGGGGCTTCTCAAATACTTCTCGACGAAGATCTGATCGTCGCCAAAGGCTTTCTTGGATTCGTCACGGGCTTCCTTATATTCACGGGGCATGTCAGCGGCAGAATAAACGATACGCATACCACGACCGCCGCCACCATTGGATGCCTTGAGCATGACGGGGTAACCAATCTGCTCGGCAACCTTCAGGATCTCTTCCTCGCTCTTGATGGCATGCTCGACGCCGGGAATGATGGGCACATTGGCCGTCACGGCCATCTGCTTGGAAGCAATCTTATCGCCCATGGCATTCATGATATCCGAGGTGGGGCCAATGAACACAATGCCATTCTTTTGGCATGCTTCTACGAAGTTAGGGTTCTCGGCCAGGAAGCCATAGCCGGGGTGAATCGCGTCAACGTTGCGCTCCTTGGCAATTTTGATGATTTCCTTAATATCCAGGTAAGCGTCGATGGGGCCCTTTTCCGGATTCAAGGGATAGGATTCGTCGGCACGCGTTCTGAAAATGGAGTACTTATCTTCCTTGGAATAAATGCCGATGGTGGTGATGCCAAGCTCGGCCAGGGCGCGGAATACACGGATCGCAATTTCACCGCGGTTCGCCACCAATACCCTCTTAAACGGGGTAATCTTAACGTCACTCATGAAAAATCTCCTTTTTACTCTATGTATAAGGGGCGCAATAAATTAGATCCGATCCAAGAATGAGAAAAATCGCAGCGTTGGATCGGCGTTCAAGTCAGCAGTCGCTTCGGCTGCAAAAAGCGACGACTCCTACCTATTTATAGGTGCAATTATACACGAAAGGAATTTTGGTTGCAAGTGTTCGTATAGCGAGGACACATGATTTTCACAGGAAAATATTTGATGGTACAAAAAAGGCAGCTTTGGCATGTCAGTTATAGTAAAGGAAGGCTTTCTTTGCATCCTCTTTTTGAGTAAAAAGTAACAAGAAATCGGCATGACTGAAATCCTGCAAAAAAGGCCAAGACATCCAAACCAAAATTACAGATTGTTTTGAGCGAAAAATCGGAAAAATTGACGAACTGGCAAAATGGGAAAAGAAACTTTACAGACGGTTTATTGCGGACTATAATGAAGACTGATATGACCAAAACTAAAGAATATGAGAACCTTGAGAAGGTCAGAAAGGGTGGGAGGATGTTAACATACTCCTTTGCCTCCGAGCAGGAGGGAAGTCTGTACGAGCAACTGTACTACTATATCAAAAAGGACATCGCCGATGGCCGTCTTCGTGCCCATGAAAAGCTCCCATCCAAGCGCAACTTTGCCAAAAACCTAGGCGTGAGCATTACCACTGTGGAAAGTGCGTACGCGCAACTGGTGACGGAAGGCTACCTGTATGCCCTGCCGAAGCGTGGCTATTTTGTGTCGCCTTTGGATCGTGAGATTGCGGAAAAGACCCCGAACAGGATCCAGATGCCCCTCCCCAGTGAGGCAGAGCCCACTTGCTTTGCCGATTTTATGGTGAATGGCGTTCCCACCGAACTCTTTCCCTTTTCCGTATGGATTCGGCTCTTGCGGCAGGTGATGGCGACGGAAAACGAGGAGCGCTTGCTCACGGATCGTCCTGCCGCCGGACTTTCCCAGCTACGCTCTGCCATTGCCTCCCATTTGCGTGATTTTCGTGGCATGCAGGTGGCACCGGAGCAGGTGATTGTGGGTGCCGGAACCGAATATCTCTATGCTGTGCTGATTCAACTGCTGGGCCGCTCCCGGATTTACGGGGTCGAAGATCCCGGGTATCTGCGCCTATCTTGGATTTACGAACGAAATGATGTGAGCTGCTGCCACATTCCCATGGACGAATCAGGGGTTCTTCCGGAGGAATTGGAACAAAGTGGAACCGAGATCTTGCACATTACTCCTTCCCACCACTTTCCAACCGGAATCGTCATGCCCATCAGCCGTCGCTATGATCTGCTGAGTTGGGCTTCCCGTGCCCCGGGACGCTATCTGATTGAGGATGATTACGACTGTGAATTTCGACTGGCGGGCAAACCGATCCCATCCCTTCAGAGCATCGATCGCTCCGAAAAAGTCATATATATGAACACCTTCTCCCAGAGCTTGGCGCCGGCCTTTCGTATGAGCTACTTGGTCTTGCCCCAGCACTTGGTCAAACGTTTCTACGATTACTTAGGCTTTTACTCCGGCACGGTATCTTGCTTTGAGCAGCTAACCCTGGCCCGTTTTCTTGAAGGTGGGTACTTTGAAAAGCACATCAACCGGATGCGCACCTACTATCGGAACCTGCGGGATCAGTTTCTGATGGAGTTCCGGGAAAGTCCCCTGGCCGATCGTATCCGAATCCATGAAGAGGATTCCGGTGTGCATTTTCTCCTAGAGGTAGAGAGTCAGTGGAGTGATGCCGAACTCATCCAAAGGGCGGAGGGAAGAGGACTGCTTCTTACCTGCCTGTCCGATTACTACTACGACCCTACCCATGCACAGAAACGAGGGCTCGTGATCAACTATGCCGGCATTCAGCCGGAGAAGGTATCCGAGGTGGTGCAGCGTCTTTGCCTGTGTGTGCTCGGGGATTGAGGATGCGACTTTGCGGGGAATTCCTCTTGAATGTTTTCCCATATGGTGATAAAATAGTCGCAATGCGACTATTGATTGCGCAGTTTGCCTCATTGGGGCACTGCGAGGTAAAGCCTGCGTCAATTCTTTGTTCTAAGCGAACATTTTGGGAGGAAATAAACTCATGTTTGATAAGTTGATCGAAAATCTCAAGACAAATCCCCGTAAGATTGTATTTACCGAGGGCCCCGATGCCCGTATCTTAGAAGCGACTGCACGCCTGAAGAAGGACGGTTTCCTGACCCCCATTCTGGTTGGTAACGTATCTGAGGTTGAGGCTGCCGCGAAGGCTGGCGGTTTTGACATCAGTGGAGTAGAGATCCTGGATCCGGCTACCTATGAAGGTATGGATGCAATGGTGGAAAAGATGGTCGAGCTGCGCTCGGGCAAAATGTCCCCCGAAGACTGCCGCAAGAATCTTTCCAAGGGCAACTACTTCGGCACTATGTTGGTAAAGATGGGCGTTGCCGACGCACTGCTCGGTGGTGCAACCTATTCCACCGCAGATACCGTCCGTCCCGCTCTGCAGCTTATTAAGACCAAGCCCGGCAATAAGAACGTATCTTCCTGCTTTATCTTGGTGCGGGAGAATGCCGATGGCACCGATGAGCGTCTGTGCATGGGTGACTGCGCCATTCAGATTAACCCCGATGAGGATGCCCTGGTTGAGACCGCACTGGAGTGCGCAGCAACCGCAAAGACTTTTGGCATTGACCCGAAGGTTGCCTTCCTGAGCTACTCCACCAAGGGTTCCGGCAAGGGCGATGACGTGGATAAGGTTAAGAATGCCTGCGATAAGGCAAAGGCTGCCGCTCCCGACCTGGCCATCGACGGCGAGATGCAGTTCGACGCTGCCGTTTCCCCCACCGTGGGTCAGCTGAAGTTCCCCGGCTCCCCCGTAGCAGGCTACGCCAACACCTTCATCTTCCCCGAAATTCAGTCCGGCAACATTGGCTATAAGATTGCACAGCGTCTGGGTGGCTTTGCCGCGTATGGCCCCATTCTGCAGGGTCTGAATGCTCCCATCAATGACCTCTCCCGTGGCTGCGATGCCGATGAGGTTTACAAGATGGCCATCATCACCGCCGCACTGGCATAACCCGTTTCCCCTATTCCCATAAACAACTAGAGGGCTGCGACTTGCAGCCCTCTAGTTTTGCGTTTTCCCAGTGAATCGTAACATGGGAATGGGGTCGATTCCTTGGATAAAATCGGCTAAGCCTTGACTTTTTCTGCAAAGCGTGATAGCTTAACAGTAACACTTTAATGCTTAGAACATTAAAGCTTAAAATTGCCTTTCCTGCTTGCGGGACAAGGCGGTAGAAAGGACTTATCTCTATGCCTGTGACCGACTTTTTGGAGCGAAATGTGAGACTGTACGGCGACCAGGTTGCGCTGGTGGAACGAAACCCTGAAGTGAGCGAAAACCGCCGCACCACTTGGAAAGAATATGACCTCATGCAGCCTACCTCGCAGGAGCCCTATCGCCGTGAAATTACGTGGAATGTCTTCAACGAGAAGGCCAACCGCTTTGCCAATATGCTCCTCTCCCGTGGCATCAAAAAGGGAGACAAGGTAGCTATTTTAATGTATAATTGCCTGGAATGGCTCCCGATTTACTTTGGAGTTTTAAAAGCGGGGGCCCTTGCTGTGCCCTTTAACTTCCGCTATTCTTCCGAAGAGATCCAGTACTGTGCGGATCTGGCCGAGGTGGATATTTTAGTGTTTGGGCCGGAATTCATTGGGCGCATCGAGGCCATTGCCGATGAATTATCCCGTGGCCGCCTGCTCATTTATGCCGGTGACAATTGCCCTACTTTTGCGGAAAGCTATTGGGAGTTAACCGCAAACTGTTCCTCCTCGGCACCGGCTGTGTTAGTTACGGACGACGATGACGGAGCCATCTACTTTTCCTCCGGCACCACCGGCTTTCCCAAAGCCATCTTACATAAGCATCGCAGCATGACCCACGCAGCGGAGATGGAGCAGCGCCACCATGCGATAACCCATGAAGATAACTTCCTTTGCATTCCTCCTCTGTACCATACCGGGGCTAAGTTCCACTGGTTTGGCAGCCTGATTTCCGGAAGCCCTGCGGTGCTGCTCAAGGGTACCGGACCGGAACATATCCTGCGGGCGGCATCCGAGGAGGGTTGCACGATTGTTTGGCTCTTAGTGCCTTGGGCACAGGATATTTTAGACACCTTGGATCGGGGAGACTTAAAGCTTTCTGATTTTAATCTTGCCCAATGGAGACTGATGCACATTGGCGCACAGCCCGTGCCCCCCTCTCTCATTAAGCGTTGGCGCGAGTACTTCCCCCATCACCAGTATGATACGAATTACGGTCTTTCGGAATCGGCCGGCCCAGGTTGCGTTCACCTGGGAATGGAGAATATCCACAAGGTGGGTGCCATCGGCGTTCCTGGCTACGGCTGGGAGTGCAAGATTATGGACGAGAGCGGAAACACGGTTCCCCAGGGGGACGTGGGAGAGCTTTGCGTCAAAGGCCCGGGCCTTATGAGTGCCTATTACCGCAATCCCCAGGCAACGGATGAGGTTTTGAAGGATGGATGGCTCTGCACGGGAGATATGGCCATGCAGGATCCGGACGGCTTTTACTTCTTGGTCGACCGAAAGAAGGATGTCATCATCAGCGGTGGTGAAAACATTTACCCAGTGCAGATAGAGGCCTTCCTTCGCTCCTTCCATAAGATTAAAGACGCGGCCGTCATTGGTCTTCCGGATAAGCGCCTTGGTGAAATTGTGGGTGCTATCCTGGAAATCAAGGAGGGAATGGCGTCCACCGAGGACGAGGTTCGCGCCTTCTGTAAGGAGCTTCCCCGGTATAAGAGACCGGTACAGATTATCTTTGCGGAAATTCCACGGAATGCCACCGGAAAAATTGAAAAACCAGTTCTGCGAAAGCGCTATGGTGCGGAACAGCTGGTAGCCATGCAGAATATGTCCTAAGGACGAAAGGAAGTGCGAGCGTATGGCAAAAGCCGCAAAAAAAGAGCGTAGCATGGCGCTCTACGAACACATTGTGAAACTGAAGACCCCAGAGGAATGCAGTCGCTTCTTTGAGGATCTCTGTGCCATTACCGAACTATACGCCATTGAGCAGCGCTTCGATGTTGCGAAAATGCTGCATGAGGGAATGGTCTACACGGCCATCCTATCCAACACCGGCGCAAGCTCTGCCACGGTGAGCCGGGTCAACCGGGTACTCAATTACGGAACCGGCGCCTTGGGAGAGCTGATCGAGCGCGTTGCCTCGGAGCAGGGAAACAGCCCGTCCGAAGACGAACCGACAAAACCAGAATAAATGAAAACAGCGCCATCGTTACCTACGATGGCGCTGTTTTTTTGTTAGAAGGGGGCATGCGTATGCCCGCTTCGTTTAGTTATTCCCCGAGGGGGTTGCTTTCCTCGGAAGCTTTCCCTTTTCGGCGTCTCCACTTGACGCATTCGGTCAGAAGATACTCAATTTGTCCGTTGATGGAGCGGAAATCATCCTCCGCCCAGTGAGCCAGCTCCTGATAGAGTGCATCAGAGATGCGCAATGGGATTTGCTTTTTCTTATCCTCTGACTTAGCCATGGCGTTACGTTAATACAGGGAACCACTGTTGACGATGGGCTGAGCTTCCTTGTTGGCACAGAGAACGACCAAAAGGTTACTGACCATGGCTGCCTTGCGCTCCTCGTCGAGCTCCACAATCTGATTCTCGCTGAGTTTGGAGAGAGCGGATTCCACCATGCCAACCGCACCTTCCACGATCATCTGACGTGCGTCAATGATGGCCTTGGCTTGTTGGCGTTGCAGCATGGCGGCGGCGATTTCCGGAGCATAGGCAAGATGGGTAATGCGGGCTTCCATGATTTCGAGCCCTGCCACCTCCACCTTTGATTGAATCTCCTTGCGCAGGTGCTCTGCAATTTCCACACTGCTGCCACGCAGGGACTTCTCACCCATCTCGTCCTCATCGGAAATATCGTAAGGATACAAGCGAACGATGTTCCGCAGGGCAGAGTCGCATTGAATGGAGAGGTATTCTGCGTAATTATCCACATTGAAGGCAGCACGGGCGGTGTTGGTGACGCGCCAGATGACCACAATGCCAATGATAATGGGGTTACCCAGTTTATCGTTAATCTTCTGCTTGTCGTTGCTCAGGGTCATAGACTTGAGGGAGATCTGCTTTCCAGGCTTTGTAGTGGCAGTACTCGGACGTTTGGAAAGGCTGCCAAGAACATTTTCAGCCGGAGGATTCTCATGCCCCGGTGTCGCTGCGGCAGGGTTAATGGCAGAGGTGAAGGGATTGACAAAGTAAAATCCAGGGCCCTTCAGGGTACCGTAGTACTTACCAAAAAGGGTCAGGACATACGCTTCGTTCGGTCTTAGAACTTTTAGGCCACAAAAAGGGATCCAACCAAGGCAAAGGTACAAGATCAGAAACACAAGACCTGCAATTGATTCAAGCCAGGAAGCATAGACCAGCAGGCCAATGGCCGCCAGGTAGAGAATGGAGCAGAGCAACAAGACAGCCATGCCGTTTTTGGCGGGGGCTTCCGTTTCCTCAAAGATCCTCGTTCGTTCTTCGGGATTCATAGTGGGTTCCTCCTTCGGGTTTTGATATCAAGTTGATATCAAAATAATACTTCGATTCTCGCATCTTGTCAAGCAGAAAAAACTGCCGACCGAGAATTCGGCCGGCAGAGTATGTATGGAATTGCTTCGTTATTTGCCCAAGGTCACGCGCTGGGGGGCCTGCTTGGGAGTTTCATAGCAGGAGAAGGCGCTTTCCACCAGTTCTGCATCCGGCTTCTTGGTGATGAGAGATACCACGGGAACAAGAACGAGGCTCACCGCCATGGTCATCACACCGGCGTTAATGGGGGACTGTAGGAAGGGGGGGAAGATTTGGCGGAAGAAGAGGTTTGCGGTCATGACAATCACCGCAAACAGAAAGCTGGTCCAGCAGGCAGTGGGGGTGGTTTTCTTCCAGTAGAGGCCATAGAGGAAGGGAGCTAAGAACGCACCGGCCAAAGCACCCCAGGAAATGCCCATGAGCTGCGCGATGAAGGTTACGTTGCTATTGTACTGAATGATGGCGATCACCGCAGAAATGGCAATGAAAATCACAATTAAAATACGGATTAACATCAACTGTGCTTTGTCTTCCATATTTTTGGTGAAGGTCTGCTTGCAAAAATCCATAACCAGTGTACTAGAAGAGGTGAGCACCAAAGCCGCTAAGGTTGACATGGAGGCGGAAAGAACCAGGACGACCGCCAAGGCGATGAAGAAGGGGGATAGGTGAGAGAGCATTTCAGGGATAATGGCATCATAGCCATTGGCCATCACGGATTCCGGAGAGGTAAAGAGTCGACCGAAGCCGCCCAGGAAGTAACAACCACCGGCAATGATGACTGCAAAGACCGTAGAAATGACGGTGCCCTTCTTGATGGCCGTCTCGCTTTCAATGGCATAGAACTTTTGCACCATTTGAGGAAGGCCCCAGGTGCCAAGGGAGGTAAGGATAACCACAAAAAACAGGTTAAGGGGGTGGGGGCCAAAGAAGGAGGCAAAGATGCCGGGTGCGCTGGAAGTAAGCGGATCGCTAATGCTTGCCAGGCTCTCCAAGGAACCCATAAAGCCGCCGTTCACCATCAGGAGTGCAGCAATGATGGCCACAATACCGAACAGCATAATGATACCTTGGATAAAATCATTGATGGCAGTGGCCATATAACCACCCAAAATGACATAAATGGCCGTTAAGACCGACATCAAAACGATGCAAAGGGAATAGTCAATGTGAAAGGCCATGCCAAATAGGCGAGACAATCCGTTGTAAAGGGAGGCAGTGTAAGGAATTAAAAAGACAAAGATAATCACGGATGCACCGATGCGCAGGGAAGGGGCTCCGTAGCGGGAAGAGAAAAACTGCGGCATGGTGGAGGAGTTGAGGTGCTGGGTCATAATTCGGGTGCGACGCCCTAATATCACCCAAGCCAATAGGGAGCCCAAAAAGGCATTGCCAATGCCAATCCAAACGGCAGAAATACCATATTTAAAGCCAAACTGGCCGGCATAGCCGACGAAGATGACGGCAGAGAAGTAGGAAGTACCATAGGCAAAGGCTGTGAGCCAGGGCCCAACGGAACGTCCACCCAACACAAAACCGTGGACGTTGGTTGCATGACGACGGCAATACACGCCAACCGCAATCATGCAAAGGAAGTAGACAATCAGCATGGCTAAGGTCATAATGAGATCCTCGTTTCTTTCTTTTTACCTTTAATGCTTTCCAACTTTAACACAAAAAAGAGAAAAGGTCAAGATGAAAAGGGGAAATCGAAGGATTTCTGTCATAAAAAAACTGCCGGCCGAAGCCAGCAGTTTTTGACAGATTGACGATCCCGTGTGCTTATGACTTGGTTGCCCAGTTCCCGGTGGCTAAGGCGCGGAGGTAGGCATTGATAAACCCATCCAATTCTCCATCCATGACGGCATTGACATTGCTGGTTTCAAAGGCCGTGCGCGTATCCTTAACTAGGGTATAGGGCATAAAGACATAGGAGCGAATTTGGCTGCCCCACTCAATTTTGAGCTGGACGCCTTTAATGTCGGATATTTTATCCAGATGCTCCTGGGTCTTGATTTGAATCAGTTTCGAGCGGAGCATTTTCATACAAGTATCCCGGTTCTGGAATTGGCTGCGCTCGGTTTGCGAGGAAACGGCGATTCCAGTGGGTTTATGAATCAAACGAACCGCAGAGGATGTCTTGTTAACGTGCTGACCACCTGCGCCGGAGGAACGATACACCTGCATTTCGATGTCTTCCGGACGGATGTCAATCTCGACATCGTCGGGAATCTCGGGCATCACTTCCAGCGCGGAGAAGGAGGTATGCCGTCTGGCATTGGAGTCAAAGGGAGACACGCGAACCAAGCGATGAACGCCATGCTCCCCCTTTAGATAACCATAAACGTTTGGCCCCTCGATGCTGATGGTAGCACTCTTCAGTCCGGCTTCATCCCCATCGAGGTAGTCAATTACCTTATAAGTAAAGCCGCGGCGCTCTGCCCAGCGGGTATACATACGATATAACATCTGTGCCCAATCCTGTGCTTCGGTGCCACCTGCACCGGCATGAAAGGTTAGGATGGCGCTGTTGCTGTCGTATTCCCCCGTTAGTAGGGTTTGTAGATTTGCCTGCTCCAGGTTCTCCGTCAGAGCCGCAAATTCCGATTCCAGTTCAGGTAGGAGGCTTTCATCCTCTTCCTCAGAGCCCATTTCGCAAAGCACCATCAAATCATCCCATTGCTCACGACGTGCTTTTTGATCCTCCAGCTTATCGCGCAGCTGCTTGATTCGCTGAAGAACTTTTTGCGATTTTTCAAGGTTATCCCAAAATCCGTCAGCGGCACTCTCTGCCTCCAGCATATCCAATTCACGGGCGGCACTTTCTAAATCCAGAGCCTTTTCCAATTCGTCCAATGCTGGCAGGAGTGCATTCAGTTTCACTTTGTATTCATCAAATTGCAGCATGATTTAACCACTCTCATTCTTTTAAACTATCCTTTCTATTATATCCGATGCTTTTGATTCTGTAAAGGGAAAAGCACGCTGCACAGAGGATGCACTCCTTGCCTCAGCGATCGCTGGGCGTGAGAGTCTGAGTTTCCCACAAGAAAACCAAATCGTCCACATCTTGAGGCGATCTGTCTTCGGGAAATAAGGGCCGAGGCTCTTGTTCGATTCTCATGCTATCTGCCTCCTTTTTGAGAGATACAGATTAGTATATGCGATACCCACTGAAGTATGTGTCGGGATTAGGCGAAAAAAACTTAACAAAAAGTATTGACAGGTGGCTTGTACTGTGGTAAATTATATAAGCACCAGATACACAAGCAGACTGGGATGCCGGAGTGGCGGAATTGGCAGACGCCCGGGACTTAAAATCCCGTGGGAGAAATCCCGTGCCGGTTCGACCCCGGTCTCCGGCACCATATCGCGGAGTAGAGCAGTTGGTAGCTCGTCGGGCTCATAACCCGGAGGTCGTTGGTTCAAGTCCAGCCTCCGCAACCATAAAACACCCTGAAATCATTGATTTCAGGGTGTTTTTCTAACTTTTTTCTATTTTTAAGCTAAAAGCGCTAATGGCTTGACCCCAATTTGATCCCAATTGTTTCTTGTACAGTAAGTTTTAATAAGATGCTATGTGGAAAATATAATTTGGCTACCGGCTGCTGTGTTGGCTCCTTGGGATGTACGTAAAAATATATTTATCCACCTACCTAAACAATTGCAAACTATTGTGAGTTGGAAAATTCTGTGTTATAAATCGAAACTCAAATTCGTATCCTTATCTCGCTTGACCATAACTATGTTAAAAGTTCAGACGATGCCGTAGATGTCGTGCAAGAGAGTATCTATAAAGCAATTTCTTGTTCGACAGAGGTTAAAAACAAAGCTAGTATTACCTGTTGGGTCAAGGGGATACTTGACATTTTTTCCAAATAAGTTATAATTCATATATACATACTAATAAAGTAGGTAGAAATAATGCGAGTAGCAATCTGCGATGATAATGTTCAAGATTTAGACTATTATGCTCAAATAATGGAAGTGCTTGCTGAAGAAGAAGCCATTTCTATTGAACTGATAAACTTTGATAGTGGAGTGCGCGCGTTGTTCTCCATGTCTCATGAGGAAACCAATGTTGATTTGTTGCTATTAGATATCCATATGCCCGGGTTGAATGGGATTGAAACAGCAGCTGAACTGCGCCGAGCACCGTATCATTTTAAAGGAGAGATTGTTTTTATTACAATCTCAGAGCAACACGCCATTGAGGCGTTTGATGTTCAAGCCTTTCATTACATTGTGAAGGGAGTGACATCGGCAGAAAAGGTAAAAGCCATATTGCGATTAGCGCTGCAGAGAGCCGATCAAAAAAGAAAAGAATATATCCTATTCAAGGGCATTGGAGAATACCGAAACATTGCAATTTCTGAGATTCATTACTTTGAGATTCATGAACGAATTATCACGGTACATTACGCTCAGAATGAGACCTTTGAGTTTTACTCTTCCATAGGGAAATTGGAAATTACTGTGTTGCCAAAGGGTTTTTTACGCGTACACCGTTCTTACATTGTGGCAATTTCTAAAATTGAGACGTTTAATTCCAGTAAAATTACCCTAAAAACAGGAACTATTCTACCTGTTGGACGAAAATTCTTGCAAAACGTAAAGCTTGCATTACATGTGCCCTAATGTTGTTTACGACATTATTTTGCTGTTTAAAGCAAAAGGCTCATGTTGCAAGCTTTTTATTGTAGTATGACACCAAGAGGAGGTGGGACAGCGTGAAGAAATGGCTGCTGCTTTTTTTCATGATAACCATAGTATCTTTGCCTTACGTCAAAGCGGCCGAAGAGCCCCCGGCTCACGCTTGGGGGTCCTGGAAAATATTGAGCGAACCAAGCTGCGAAGATCCGGGACTTCGCGAACATACCTGTCACAAGTGCAAGCTTACGATGTACGAACCCATCCCACCCTTGGGTCACACGTTGCACACGAATGTACTCCAAGCAGCGACCTGCAAGGAAGGTGGGAAGCAACAGCTCACTTGCGCGCGATGTGATTACTGGAGATCAGAACCCATTCCAGCTTTGGCGCATGAGTTCGTCGAACAGGTGACCGATCCGGATTGTACCCATGTGGGCGAACGCGCCAGTGTCTGCCGTCTGTGTGGAGAGACAGTAATCACCCCTATTGCCATGCTCGGACACAATTGGGCAAGTTGGATCACAGAAATTGCACCATCCGTGGAACGGGAGGGATATGCCAAACGCTATTGCTTACATAACAGCAGTCACTATGAGGAAAGGAACATTCCAACACTTTCTTCCTCCACAGCTTCTAGTAAGCAGGAGATAAGCAAATCCAGCTCGGTAGAGTCTACAACACTAGAAGCCACCACGCCCAATTCGTCAACTCAATTAGAGCCTTGGACGGAACCAGAGTTCGAGCCTCTACCGCAGCTTGAAAAGCCTCTATTGAATCAACTGGATTACATACTTATGTTCATTAATGTTTTAGTTATTGTATATGGACTTTTTCTCGTGTACCCCTACCTTCGGCTCTTTTTATGGGTAAGGAGAAAAAAGAAATTAGCAATTCAACGTCTTTATGGAGGATGGTATGACACAAATAAACTGGATTAATGTTGGTATATTGATTGCACTTATACTTGTTTTTTCGCTAACAATTCACTGGATGGCCCAAAAAGCTACGGACTACGAGGGTATTTGTGGCATAAACCATGGAGATGAAGATATTAATAGCCACACCTATCATTTGTAATAGGATAAATTATTGCGACATGAACAAAAGGAGACAAAAAATGGGTAATAAAAAAACAACGCCTTCAAACTACGTTGCAATCCTACTCGTGATTGCTTTTTGTACAGGAATGATTCCATCAGGCACTTTACCAATGGTTCGAGCTGCGGAGCCGTTTCAAGATCAAATTGTTACCAATCCAAGCGAACAAACAGAGGATGACACCCTCTTGTCCTATCGTAAATCCATTGTACAGACGGATACCGATACATTTACCATTACGCTTGATGTGAGCACGCAGCAAGAGATTAAGACAATTGCCGGAAAAGGGGCATCCGTGGTTCTGGTTCTGGATAACTCAGGAAGTATGGCCCTGGGAGAAGGCTCCAAAACACCTGCTACATATGCGAGAGAGGCACTTAAGGCATTTGCAAATCAGTTCCTAAATGGGAACAACTCAAAAAATAAGCTTGGATTAGTATCCTACCATGGTGGGATTGGCCCTCAATTCGATGCGTATGATGACATTGAATACATCACGAAGAACTCATTAACCAGCGATCCTGATGTTTACTGCGATGTAGTGGATAGGCTCCTTCAACCTAGTGGCGAAACCAATGTACAAATGGGGATCAAAGTTGCGAGAGATATTCTGGGTGCAGATAGCTCCGACAATCTCAAGTATATTGTATTATTTAGTGATGGTGCTGCAAACAAGTCAGCCAATCCAACTGGGGCAGAAGCATTAGGGAAGTCTTTTATTTCTCCTTACTCGCATAACGGAAAAGACTACGACACATCCTTCAAATTTACTACCTTTGACTATAGTACCAATGGGGGAAGCACGTATGATGACGGAACCTATTCGGTCAGTTTTGGTGATAACGTGACCATTCAAATGCTCGCTGCCATATCCGAGTCATTTCTTGCGGAACAAGAAGGCATTACCATATACAGTGTGTTCTATGCCAATCCGAAGTTGTCAGATCTTGAGGATGAATCATTTATCTAAAACTTATTTTTCGAATCCATTGTCGGATAATGATAGGGTCTTTCCTTTCGATTAGTTATGTCAATGATAATACCTTCAAGCCTGACCTATTTCTACCACCCATTTTCGCTGCCCTGTTGCTGTGATAATTTCATATTCAAAATGAAAAGGTAACCCCATAGGAATCACACGTTCCCACTCTCTCCAAATAAGATGATGGTACACTCACAGGCCAAAGAAGTGACAAGGTGTAATTGCTACTAGCTAACTTAACACCTTGTTTACTTAACGTGACAATTCATCACATCAGAATTATAGCGAAATAACAGCACAACCCAGAGGGTCCTTTGGTTCAAGTCCAGCCTCCGCAACCATAAAACACCCTGAAATCATTGATTTCAGGGTGTTTTTCTTGTTTTTTAGAGGTTTTCAATAAGGTTGGTGTTCCGAAATTCAACTGTTGTCCTATGTAAATCAGCACACAATTAATGTATACGTTATGAAGCAGTGATCAAAATGTCAGATGAGAAGGAGTGAATTGACATCTTCATATTTTGGGCTATTTACTATAATAATGCTTTCTTTTTCTTCGCCTGTTAGATATAATACAAGTATTATTTTGCGTTCCATAATTTGGAGTGATTCTTTGAGGAGGTCGGTATGTCTCTCGAACAGGGTATTATGGGCTTTTTATCAATGAGGCCCTTGTCTGGTTATGACATCAAAAAGCTATTTGATATGTCTGCTGCATATTTCTGGCCCGCGAACCAGTCGCAGATTTATCGAACCTTGAAACAGCTTTGTAAGGACGGGCTGGTGGAGCTCAAGGAACAGAAAAAGGGAGAAACGGTAGACCGGAAGGTTTACGCCATTACGGAAAATGGGCGCAGGGAGTATTTGATGCAAATACAACAAAACACCGTTGCCGACTTTATTTCTCGCGATTCGTTTCTGATGCAGCTCTATTTTGCCGGAGCCTTGGATCGAGATGAACAAGTTAGGCTTCTTGACACGCAGCTTCAAAACATCAATACATTGGAGCATAAACTAATTAACCTTTACAATGAAAAGCTGGAGCAGTTTTTGGCCTTGTCTGGACTGACACAGGATGACCCCCGGTTCCGTTCCGCCATGTGGGCGTATGATTGGGAACTAATCAAGTACAAGAGTTACGCAAAATTATTGAAAACCATTAAAAAAGATTTGCAAAGTATACGGACTGATGAACAAGAATGACAAAGAGAGCGGAGGTATCATTATGAATAAAATAATCAGAAAAAAATGTCTATCGATTGTCCTGACCATGGCCATGGTCATGAGCCTATTTCCGGCGGTGACCCTGCCGGCAGCGGCGGTGGAAATAGGAAATGCAGATATATCTAGCGCTGTATTAATTCCATCTGGCTCAACAGAGGTAATGACTCATTATGACGTGCCACTTTTCTACAAATTTATTCCAACAGCCACCGCTTCTTATACAATAACAACATCGGACGCACCTGGCGGTATATCAGGGGTTTACTATATGGGCGCATTATATAACGTTCCAAACACTGAGTTGGCCTTGGCACAGGGGGGCGATTTAAGTGATCATGTAAGTATCACTTATTCTCTTTCGAAAGATGTTACGTATTATATTGGCTTACTAAATGATTCCCAACCGTCAACTTCATGTATGCTTAACATAACCGCTGCTACCACCGCCCCCACAGTGACCACGCAGGCCGTAAGCAGTATCACTACAACCACGGCAACTGGAAACGGCAACCTCACCGCACTTGGAACTCCCAATCCAACCCAATACGGAATTTGTTGGAGCACATCTTCTAACCCGACAACTGCGGATTCCATAACTGAGGTGGCCGCGCCTGCCGCAACAGGTGCGTTTACAAGCAGCATGACGGGACTCATCGCAGGCACTACATACCATGTCCGAGCTTATGCGACGAACACAGCCGGAACGAGCTATGGAAACGATGTGACATTTACAACACTTGCACCTGAAATGAACATTCAAGGCAACGACACTACCATTGCTGATGGTGATAATACCCCGTCTTTGACCGACCACACCGATTTCGGCTCAGCTGCGATTGCTGATGGAACAGTTGTGAGGACTTTTACGATTCAGAATACCGGCACCGTATCCCTGACGCTTTCGGGCACACCGCTCGTTACAATCAGCGGAGCAAACGCGGGCGATTTCACCGTGACTGCTACACCAACTGCATCAATAGATGCAGCCTCCAGCACCACCTGCAGCATAACCTTCGACCCCTCAGCTCTGGGAATGCGAACGGCGGAAGTATCAATTGCCAACAACGACAGCGACGAGAACCCCTATAGCTTCACAATTCAGGGAACGGGGGCCAACGCCGCGCCGGTGGTGACGACGACGGGCTCGACCACTTCCTATACCGAAGAGGGTTTACCGGTTGTCATCGACAGCGGTATTACGGTGATGGACAGCGATAATACAACACTTGCAAGCGCAACCGTAACCATTAGCGGGGGCTTCCAATCGGGAGGGGATGTGTTGGCGTTTACAAATGATAACGCCACAACATTCGGCAATGTATTAGGCAGTTACAATGCGGGCACGGGCAACTTGACACTAACATCCAGTGATGCTACAGCAACGCTTGCCCAGTGGCAAAGCGTGCTGAGATCCGTTACATACGCAAACAATTCACAAAACCCCACTGCAACGAACAGAACGATAAGCTTTGTAGTAAATGACGGCACCGCTTCCAGCAATACTGCTACGAAACAGTGAGTGTCACCGACGTCAATGATGCTCCGACTTTGACAGCGACATTTTCCAATCCCACATTTACTGAGGACGGTAGTGCCGTAAGCCTATTTAGCGGAACCACAGTGTCCACGATTGAATCTGGACAGACGATTACCTCACTGGTGCTGACCGTCGACAATCTCTTGGACGGTGAAATCGAAATGCTGAATGTTGACGGTACAGATGTAGTTCTGACAAACGAAAAAAACTACACAACTTCAACTAATGGCATGAGCTGCAGCGTTTCGGTAACAGGAAGCACATCAACGGTAACGCTTACGAAAGTCGGCGGTATTTCAACAGCGATTATGCAGACTCTTATAAACGGAATTACATACAAAAACTCCAGCCAGAATCCCACAGTAGGTAACAGAGTAGTTAATCTTACAGAAATTCAGGACAACGGGGGCAAAGCAAACGGCGGCGTGGACACGACAGTCCTCTCTGTAGCATCAACGGTTGCGGTTGTTTCTGTCAACGATGTACCACACTTTACTAAGGGCGCCGACATAACGGTAAATGAGGACAGCGTGGCGCAAAGTATCGCAAATTGGGCGACAGGCATATCCGCAGGTCCCGCCGATGAAAGCGGGCAGACTCTGAGCTTCACTGTGACCAATGATCACAACGATCTCTTCAGCGCACTGCCCGCAATCGACGCAAACGGCACGCTGACCTTTACGCCAGCTGCGAACGAGTTTGGTACAGCGACGGTATCCGTAAAGATTTATGATGACGGGGGCACAGAGAACGGCGGATTTAATGCCTCGGCGATGCAAACATTCACGATTACAATTACGGCAGAAAATGATGCGCCGAGCTTTACTAAGGGTGGTGACATAACGGTGCTTGAGGACTGCGGGGCACAAAGTAGAGCAGGCTGGGCAACATCCATCTCTGCAGGTCCATCCAACGAAAGCGGGCAGGCTCTGAGCTTTTCTGCTTCCAATGATAACAACGCACTCTTCAGCGTGCAGCCTGCAGTTGCCTCAAACGGCACCCTGACCTTTACGCCCGCAGCGAACGCGAACGGAACAGCGACCTTAACCGTGACACTTCACGATGACGGCGGCACCGCGAATGACGGAGTTGACGCCTCGGCTTCACAGACATTCACGATTACAATTACATCAGTCAATGATGCACCGACTGTAATAAACAGCACAAAGACCTTGGATGAGGACACAACGCTAACCTTTGCCGCGGCAGATTTCACCGGAAATTACAGTGACGCTGCTGAAAGCTCTGCGCTTAGTACTGTGAGAATCGAAACGCTACCTGATGCTGGGAACGGAAAGCTTCAGCTCAGCGGTGTGGACATAACGGCAACTCAGGTGGTGAATGCTGCCGATTTGGGAAACATCACATTTGTACCGGCATTAAACTTCAGCGGAAATGCGACCTTCACATGGAAGGCAAGCGATGGAACGGACTACTCTGCCTCTTCCGCAACAATGACGCTGAGCGTAAATGCAGTAAATGATGCACCGAGCGATATTTCACTGTCGGCGAGCTCAATCAACGAAAACGTGACTGACAACTCAACTGTGGGTACATTGAGTTCCACGGATGCTGATGTGGGCGATACCTTTACCTATACTCTCGTTACCGGAATGGGAGATACGGATAACGCAGCCTTTAATATCAGTGGTAGCAGTTTGCGAATCACAACCAGCCCCGATTATGAAGAGAAAAACAGCTATTCTGTTCGCATTCGCACCACGGATCAGGGTAGCTTATCCTATGAAAAGGCCGTTGCGGTAACCATTAACAATCAGAATGAAGCACCCACAGACATTGCCCTGTCGAGCAGCTCTGTCAACGAAAACGTAACGGGGAACACGACGGTGGGAGCACTAAGCACCACAGATCCTGATGCGAGCAACACCTATACCTATTCCATCGTTTCGGTAGACGGAGACACGACCAGCACTGCGTTCAATATTGCAGGCAACGATCTTCGCATCACAAACAGCCCCGATTTTGAGACTGAAAATAGCTATTTGGTTCGTGTTCTAACTACCGATCAGGATGGCCTGACGTTTGAAAAGGCATTCACAATTACAATAAACGACCAGAATGATGCCCCACTGATTACCTCTGGAGCGCCATCATCCTTTGCCGAAAATGGGATGGGTGTAGTGTATGTTGCCACAGGAACCGACCCAGAGGACGGTTCCATCACATGGAGCATTAGTGGAACAGACGCAGGACTATTTAACATCGACCATAGTACAGGAGTGCTAAGCTTTAAGACAGCGCCGAACTTTGAATCACCTGCAGACAGCGGGGCTAACAATGTTTATGATCTAACGATAACCGTGACCGATGATGGCACTGGAAACCTCACGGCGACGAAGACCATTTCCATCACGGTAACAAATGTCAACGAAGCCCCCATTATCTCTACGAATGGTGCAATCAGCATTACCGAAGGCAGCACGACGGCATTTACCGCTGTAGGCTCAGATCCGGAAGGAAGTGCACTCAGTTGGAGTATTACGGGTGGCGCTGACCAAGAAATATTCAGCATAGTTTCCGGCACAGGAGTGGTTGCATTTAAAACAGCCCCATCGTTTAGCGAACCAAGCGATGCAGATGCTCACAATGACTATGTTTTAGAACTTACCGCCAGCGATGGAACGTTAACGGGAGTAAAAGCAGTTACCGTAACAGTAACCAAAAGGCCTTCCGGAGGTGGGGGGAGTGGAAGTTCCAGTGCACCAACTTCAACAAACGCAGTCGTGGAAGTGAATGGACAGAAGCAGGACGCAGGAACGGCCAAAACAGAAACAAGCGGAGGGCAAACCGTCACAACCATAACCGTGGATGATACGAAGCTCAACAAGATATTGGAAAGTAAAGGAGAAATGTCGACCGTTACCCTTCCAGCGAATGCGACTACCGGTGTTGTAGTTGGTGAGCTGAGTGGTCAAACAGTCAAGAACATGGAGAAAAAGGAAGCGGTTCTAGAGATTAAGACTGGTACAGTTTCCTATACGTTACCTGCTTCTCAAATTAACATTGACGCAGTGTCCTCTGAGATTGGTGCACAAGTCGAGCTAAAAGACATCAAGGTAAGCGTGAAAATTGCAGAGCCCTCTGCCGATACGGTGAAGATTGTAGAAGCTACCGCCAAAAAGGGGAGCTACCAGCTTGTTGTCAAACCGGTGGACTTTGAGATTAGCTGCACCAGTGGAAGTAAGACCGTTGAAGTCAGCAAGTTTGACGGCTACGTGGAACGTACCGTCGCCATTCCTGGCGGAGTTGACCCATCCAAGATCACGACGGGTATTGTATTAAACAGCGACGGAACCTTCCGGCATGTGCCGACAACCATTATCAAGGCAGATGGAAAATACTTTGCAAAGATCAACAGTCTGACCAACAGTACCTACTCTGTTATCTGGAACCCTGTTACCTTTTCCGATGTCGCTAACCACTGGGCAAAGGACGCGGTCAACGATATGGGCTCTCGAATGGTTGTCACCGGAGTAGGGAAGAGCACCTACGAACCAGACCGAAGCATTACTCGAGCGGAATTTGCGGCAATTGTTGTTCGTGCCTTGGGGCTTGCCCAGGGAACGAAAGAAAGTAGCTTTGGCGATGTGTCACAAAGCCAGTGGTTCAATGGTTATGTAGACACGGCAACGGACTACGCCCTGATTACTGGCTATGACAGTGAAACCTTTGCCCCCAATGATACCATTACTCGAGAGCAAGCTATGGCTATCCTTGCGCGTGCAATGAAGACGACAGGTCTGAAGGTAAGTCTGACGGACGCTGAGGTCAGCACCTTGCTTGCAAAGTATGAGGATGGCAATGCAGTTTCGGACTACGCCAAGGCGGGTCTTGCAGCCTGCGTTAAGAGCGGGGTTGTAAAAGGCAGTAGTGCAAGCACATTGTCTCCAAAGGCTTATGTAACCCGTGCAGAAGTGGCAGTCATGGTTCAGCACTTGCTGGAGAAATCGGGGCTCATCTAAATAAAATTGCTGACCCCAATTTGACCCCAGCCCAGAGTCACCTAATTGCAGTAACACAGGAATATGAGGGTCAATAGGATTAATTGCTAGCTCATATATGCCTATTTGGGGAGCTTTAGATGTATCGAATTATATGGATGCAAGCGGTTAACCTCTCATAACCCGGAGGTCGTTGGTTCAAGTCCAGCCTCCACAACCATAAAACACCCTGAAATCAATGATTTCAGGGTGTTTTTCTTACTTTTTTCTGTGTTCAAGCTAGAAGTGCAAATGCCCTGAACCCAATTGCTTATTAGGCAAGAAAATAGTGGAAAAGAAAGTGAGACCTTTTCAATAATCTGACATATTTAATTATGCAGAAATAATCGAGATTACGTTTGTTAGCAAGCCGCTTGCAGAAACGGTGAATGCTGGCTATGATGAATGATACCGATCATGATGTTCTGCTGCGGGAGATTGAACGTTTGAGCCCCAAGCAGAAAGTGACCTTATCAGCGTTTTTGGAGAGCTTATGAGAATAGTGTGTTGTTTAAGGTGGACACTATCTGTCATTCTGGAAAAATAGTGAAAGCCGTTCAGAGAATTACTCTGAACGGCTATTATAATATATACTCGTTGATCTTATCGAAACAAAAGACTGATATACAGTTTCATGATATGATATTTCATGCTATTATGTCACTATGAGAGCAGTCAAACATATGATAAAATTAAATAGCCGAGGGCGCAAATGGCGGAACTCTTATGGCACAGTTTACATGCTTTTCTACATTGGTCGGCCAAATTTTCACAGCCCTGCCCTACATCGCAATTCTCAATCTATTCGTGAAAGGAGCTATTAAAGCAATGAAAGATACCAATAAGACAGAAACCAAAAGAGAAGATATAGCAAAGTTCAAGAAGCTTGGTAGCATTTTTTCTGTTCTCCTAGTAGCACTAATTTTATCCATGGTGTTATATTATGTCTTCAAGGATCCTATCTATAGATCAGTTCATGTTGTACTTTTTGCTATAACATTGTATTTTGGAATCAGATTAGATAAAGAAAAAAAGAGATTGAATATCAAAACATATAAAGAGGTGAGTGCGTTTTGTAAAGGTGAATCTCTGGAAGACATTGAAAAAGATCGCCAGTAAGGAACTCTTGCATTCACAGCCTAAACCGGCATAGCAAACGTTGTTGTCGTTCGGCGAATCGGGGAGGTAGGGTTTGGAAAAGGCAAAAAGACGAACCATTTTAATAAGCTGCTTAATTGCGCTGGTGCTTGTGGTAGCACTGATGGCGGCGCTGTTTTTGCGCAGTAACACACGAAAACCACTGGAAATCGAAAGTCTGAGTGCGGTGCAGTGCGAAAATTTGAACACCCTTTGTCGTGTGTGGGGACTAGCCAAATACCATCACCCGGTCTTGGCTAGCGGTGCACGCAACTGGGACAAAGAGCTGCTCACGCTACTACCTGAGGTCTTGCAAGCGAGCGACCGTGAGCAGGCGGATGCCCTGCTGGCGCAGTGGGTGATTGGGCTCGGCGAGGTGACGCAGGGCGTGCCCTATGACTACGCCGCATACAACATTAGTGCAGTGTTGTCGCCAGGGTACACTTGGCTAGAAGCAGAGTCGCTTTCTCCGCAGCTTAAGGCCGCTCTCACGCCCTTGCTGAGCACCTTTGTCGAAAAGCGCAGCAAAGGGCCGTTTTACTACACGGAGATGATACGCCCCAGCTTTAGCAACGAAAAGGAATATGCGAACATGAACGAAGCCGATGACGGTCTGCGCTTTGTTGCGCTGTTTCGCTATTGGAACATGATTGAATATTACTTCCCCTATAAGAACCTGATGGATCAGGACTGGGACAGCGTGCTTGAGGAGTTTATCCCACGGATGATTGAGGGCGACGGGCTAGGGTATATGGGGACGATGGCCGAGTTGGTTGCCCGTATTCAAGATTCGCATGCTGTGTTCTACGGGGGACGCAGCGAATGGGGCAACTTCTGGGGGAGCAAGATGCCGTCCTTTACCTTTGAAATCGTGGACGGTCAGGTGGTGGTGAACAATCTAACCAACTTGCTGATGCCGGGCGATGTAATTACGCGGTGCAACGGTCTTCCCATGGACGAGCTCATCGCTCAAAAGCTCCGCTACCTGAGCGTGTCCCGAGAGGATGCTGCCACAAATCGCCTCGCTGTCTATCTCTTTGCCACGAACGAGGACAGTATGCTCTTGGACCTTGTACGGCAGGGCGAGGCGATGCGCATTGAGGTGCCCTGCTCTAGCAACAATATCCGCGAGGAAGCTACGTCGGCTTCATACGAACGATTAGACGGCAATATCGGTGTGATTTACCCCAGAACTATCAAAAAGGGAGAAATTGATGCCATCATGGCCGAATTTGCCGACACGCAGGGCATCATTGTGGATATGCGTCAATACCCCAGTGTGCCCATCGTATTTGACTTGGCGAACTATTTGCTGGATAGGAAAGTGACCTACTTCAGAATGTTCTTCCCCGACGATATCTGCCCGGGTCAATTTTATACCACCGTCCTTCCCTCCTTTATCTACGGGACGGAGAATCCGAACTACTACAAGGGTAAAGTGGTGATTTTAATGAACGGAGACACCATCAGTCAGTCGGAAACCACCGTGATGGCCCTGCGGCAGGCGCCACGTGCCACGGTCATTGGCACGAATTCCGCCGGCGCCAATGGTGATGTGGTGACCTTGACCTTGCCGGGCGGCATACAAACGAGTTTTAGTGGTTTTGGTATACTGACCCCTGAAGGTGGACAGACCCAGCGCATCGGTCTTTCGCCCGATATCGTATGCAAGCCGACCATCGAGGGCATTACGAAGGGCCGTGACGAGCTCTTAGAGGCGGCGGTTTTGTATATCCAAGGGCAGTGATGCTTTGTGTGTGCGAAGCGCAGACTAAGTAGCCTTGGCATATGTGAATCATAAAGTGGATCTTGTCCTACCCCACACCTGTCCGATGAAATATATGCCCTATGAGGTGTACTTCAGTGGTATTGATCAGTCGACCGTGGATCATTCCACCGAGGTATTTACAATTGCAAATACCGATAACTCATCATCACTTGTGAACGGATGTACTTTATATGATGATAAAGGAAATGAATTAGAATCTGTATTGTAATATATGGTAGTGGCTGCGGATGAAAAGTTGGACTGATCATGGTCCCAGTAGGAATGAGCCTCACCCCAAAATGAGTCCAGCCTATATGTTAAAAATCAAAGGTTAGAAACCGGCAAAAGCTTGGCATTACGGGCAAATTCAGCCGCTGTTAGGTATGTTAGTGCACTTCAATTAACCCCCCTGAAATCATTGATGTCAGGGGGGGTTTTTCTTATGTTTTGAGAATTTAAGATGAGCGGTGCTAATGTCTTGCCCACAATGTATTTAAATATGACCAATTCATTTCGCGCATAAAAACATACTATTCGCGCAGTTTCGATTGACAATATCTAAAATGAGTATACTATTTGTATATAGCCAACTCAGAGCTTTCAGGATTGCAAAATTTTACTAGCTAGTTTGCTTGCCATGGTCCTGGGCAACAGATCCGGGGCCTTGGCATTTAATTGCTGCCAATCAACTGGGGATGCAACTGTAATCTGGTGACCAGCTTTGGGTCAGTATCTATATTATAATGATCTCGCTGATTCTTCAAAAGGAAGAGTAGTACGCTCATAGTAGGTAATGGAGGATAAGTGTATCAAAAAGACAGTTGAACTATTCCATATTACGCTAGCGATCCTGGTTTCTTTCATTTTGGTCGTTTTTATCTACTACATAAAGAATATGGAGGTGCTAGAAAAGTGTAGTTAAAATATAGTCATACTTATGCGCAAAAGGTAGAATTGAACGATCTACCTTCTTTTCATTCCATGAAACAAATGTATGAAGAAGATATCCCTTTTGTCGCCCTATCCGGAGACTTGAATGAAACAGATATCATCGGCATACTGTTTACCGCCGTTCATGATTTACCACCGGTAGTGGAAGGCCGCTTTTTTGTAGCTAGTGACTTTTTTGATAATCAAAACAGGGCAGTAGTAGGGAAAAATTTATATAAGAAAACCTTCGTTGTGAATGGCGAACGATGTATCAAAATAAATAATCTAGACTATTGCGTCATCGGGATAGTCGGAACAACGGTGGAAACACAGCTGAATGACTGCATTTACTATAACTTAGATAGCGTTCCGGCATGCGAAATATTTTATATCGATGGTAAGAATCGGGCACAGATGAGACATGCTTTTTCCACGTTAGAGGAGTATGGAAATGTTACTTATATTGATGACCCGATCAATGGTGTAAACCGACTCATGGGATATGATAGGGGCATCAGAATGTTAAGCATTATTGTCACGATTATATTGGTGCTATTTATCTTCTATTCCGAAAAATTACGGTCTAATTGCACGATGGAATTATATCAAACCGAATTTCTGTTCGGAAGTTCAATTCGATGCTGTGCCAAGAGGGCATCAAGGTATGCGTTCATCACGATTGGGTTATCTGGGCTTATCGCTTATAGTATGCTTCATGTTTTGCTTCGCTTTCTGCCAAACGCTATTTTTGAATTATTGCGAATCGAACACGTGCAAAACTATATTACGTGGGGGGCATTACTTTGTTTTATGATAATTCCATCCATGATCTATACATACTTCAACACAGAGAGAAGACTGCAGGGGGTGTTTCGTTGATGTGTTTCTATCGAAATTGTGGAAAGAAACGATATGTTTATATCGTATTTGTGCTTACTTTTATTCTGCTGTATGGAATCAATCTTTCACAAAACCTTTCACACAACTATGCTTCTAAGGAGGAGGTATACTCTGATTCCACAGAATGGACGGGAATTAGTTATACGCCCCAAATGTCAACCCTATACAACCAGAAGTTATCGGAAATAAAATCGGCGTATGAGTTATTTGCACAATTGGAAGATTACTATGAAATTAATTCTCAGTCTCTTCATATACCAAATTTCGAATTTGGGGATCAATTTTTATATGGGTATGAAAGTGGGCATGGAGATAGTAGTATCTATATGCTAGAAACAGAGCATGGGGTCGTACCGCTTTCTAGCGTGAAAGCCTTTCAACTTAGTTCCAATTGCATGGACAAATTCCAAATTGAACTCGCAAAAGGAAGACCACTCGTGAAAGAAGACATGACGTATTCCAATGGGGATACCATGCCAGTACTAGTAGGGAGCCAATATGATGGAATGCTAGAGGTTGGTGATAAAATTGATGGCGAATATATTTTAAAAGATGTAACCTTTGAGGTTGTTGGTATTCTAAAACCTAACAGCAACATTACCCTCTATAATCAAGCGGTTTACTTAGATCGTTATATCATCATGCCATCCTTCAATTGTGCTGCACCGGTTGATTTGGAGGACGATACCTTTCAAGTTCGACATTATGCAAATAAGCTAACAGGGAAAATTCCATTAAGTGAACTTCAAAGGTTAAACTATTATCTGGTGCAAGCCAATCAATTAAAGATTGGTAGACTAACGGTAGGGGCGTCTGACCCCTTGCAAAATGCGTATATCCAAATGATTAGTGTAATCAGCGTCACAACCAAAGCGTTTAACGGTTTACTGGTCATGGCAGCAATCCTAACTTGTCCGATCCTTTTTTATATTTTTCTAAAGAAGAATTTTGATGTATATGGGGTGATGTTCCTTTCGGGACATAGCATTTCGCGTCTCCGACGTGGTATTCTTATATACTTTGTTAGCGTGATCGGGGTGGATCTATTGCTTGTATTTGCATGTTCGAAGCTAGCCGGCTTACGGTTTAGTATCCAAACCCTGTTGGTCGCCATTGGAATCGTTTTACTGGTCGGAATGATATCATCAAGCGTAACCTCATTAAAATCAGTGTTAGTATGGACGGGTGGAGGGAAACATGTTACAACTGAATAATATTTGCAAAAGCTTTCGGACAAACCAAGGAATCAAAACCGTACTAAACAATGTCTCCTTACAGGTCAAGAAAGGTGATCGAATATGGATTGCGGGAGAGAGTGGTTGTGGAAAAACAACCCTTCTTAATATTATAGCGGGGCTAGTGAAAGCAGATTCCGGCTTGATGATAGAACGTAAGGGGATCGATCTGACCGATGAAAGCAATCGGGCCAAGTATCGATATGACTGCATTGGTGTGGTACCACAGGGAATCTGTCTGATCAGCCAGTATACTGTGCTGGAAAACATCAGTTTTGTATTAAGGATGCACCAAATGTCCAAGGAACAGGCAGAAAAAAAGGCACTCAATGTGTTACAAAAACTTCAAATGGAAGACCTTGCTTTCGATCAAGTCAAACGGCTATCCATGGGGCAAAAGCAACGAGTGGCCATTGCCCGTGTTTTAGCACTGGAGCCTCCCATAATTTTAGCGGATGAACCGACCAGTGCACTGGACGATTCTTCTAGCCAATTAGCATTAAACTTATTAAGCAATGTATCCTCCACATTAATTATTGTGTCACATGATCGAGACGTTGCATCCATTTGTAATCGCAGGTATCGATTCAGCGATGGAACCCTAAGGGACTTCGTATAATGAGTTGAATAGCGGGAAATTTTGTGTAAGTGAAAAAGGGCAACGTGGTGACCAATTTGCTGTTAAAGAAAACCTCCAGACGTAGGCACTTACCTACGACTGGAGGTTTGTTTTTGAGAGATAGAACTATCATTCAGGGAGAATTATGGGTCTCAAGTCCAAGAGGAATCATGATTTTCAGGTTGAACACACCACGCTCCGCGCTGAAGATTGCCTGCCCGCCACGGGCTTCGGCGATGATCGCAATGCTACGCGTACCATAACCATGACCCTCTACGTGCGACTGGGGAAGTCCGTTTTTCATGGTAATTTCGCCGGAATAGGAATTTTCTATGGAAATCAACAGTTTGTTTTTATGGATCAGTACTTTAACAGTGATGGGCTTACGCTGAAAATCGGGACAGGCCGTGGTGGCGGTGATGGCGTTCTCAAGGCCGTTGGAAAGCAGAGAGCAAACCTCGGTATCGCTCATGGGAATGGCATCCGGCAGCTTTGCGTCTACCGACAGGAGAACTCCTTCTTGTGCTGCTCGAGCCGAACAGGAGGATAAAATTAGGTTCACCGTTTCGTTCTCACAAAACCGCATGGGCGTGATGGCGTCTATGTCGGACTGGGCGGCGTTGAGATACTCCTGGATTCCTTCGAGGTTTCCCGACGAGGCCAAGCTTTGCAGGAAGTTGGCATGATGCCGCAGATCGTGGCGATACAGGGCGTTGCATTCTTGGAGTTGCCGGAGCCTGGCAAACTCTGTTTTTGCCAGCTGAAGTTGGACAGCCAGCATATCGCGCTCTCGTTGTGCATCCGCCTGCTTTTGGGTTTCGGCGTAGTAGAGGATAATGAACACAAAATAGAACACGGATATTGCGGAGGGTATGAACTGTATCGCCCAAATAGCGCCCCGATAAAGCACATCGGTGTAGATGGCAGTCAGGTAGGTGAACACATAATAAAGAAGTGGCACTGCCCCTAAAAATACGCGGGTCTTTGTGGATTGCGCCATCAGCTTCCGAACAGACCCGGCCACATATCGTTTCAGGAAGACATAGGCTAGAACCCCCACTGCAATATAAACCATGTGGTTGAGAAGCTTGCTGTCAAAGATGGTGCCCGCAAGGGAACCGATCCAGCGCGGAGCCTGACAGCAAAGGTAAGCGGAAAGTACGCTGGCGATAGACGTGAGAAGCGATCGCTTAAAATAGAGGGAGAATAACAGGATCATCGGTACATGGATGATAAACGGATACAGTTTTGAGGTGGTGTTTATGCCCAAGAACCACCAGCAGGCGGTCTGAACGCACAGGAGAATGATGCAAGAGAAGGTAATAATTCGATTGTTTTTCCGCGTACGCTCTATGCCAGCGAAGAGACATGAAACCGCCACACCAAAGAGCAAAGAAAAACCAAATCGTATGAGGCCTATCCCAGTTTCCATCATTCGAGCCCCCCTCCTATGCTCTGCGTCAGCTTATCCGCCTCCGCGAACAAAAACTGAGTATAGGCAGTCCGAACCTGAGGATAGCCTGTTCTTGAAACCGGGACACGCCGTCCCCCCACGGTCACAAGCTCTCCTTGGCGCAGTTCCTGCACCCACTGCAGATTCACGAGATAGGAGCGATGCACCTTGATAAAGCCGGGCCGTTTTAGCAAGGCCTGCTCAAAGTCGGCCAGCCTGCCTGCAACCTCCCGGGTGCCACCATCTGTGAGATAAAAATATAGTTTTTTTGCACTTACTTCTATGTATTCAATTTTTCCATAGGGGAGGCTGAACACACTGGACTGTGTTTTTATGCGCAGGGCATCCTCGGGGTTTTTGAAGTCAGTCATCAGCCGATCGAGGATGGGAAACAGCTTTTCTTCCGTGGCAGGTTTTAACAGATAGTAGTGCGCCCGGACGCTGTAGCTCTCCACCGCGAATTCGGGGGAGGAGGTCAGAAAGACGATTTCCGTCCGGCTGTTGTGCTCCCGCAATTCGCGGGCAGCCTGCATGCCATCGACGCCGGGCATTAGCACATCCAGCAGAAGCAAATCATAATCCCGTCGTTCCATGGAGGCCAAAAGCTCCGTGGCGCCCTGAAAGCTCACATAGGAAAGCTCCGCCTTTCGACTATGCCGGTAGGCTTCCAAGAGGGATGCAATCTGCAGCAGGTCCCCACTATTATCATCACAAAGAGCAATCTTCAGATAGGTCACCGCCTCTCCTTCGGAATTTGATATACACAAGGTATGTTATCATAAAGATCACTAGGATCAAACTAGAACAACGATACATGATTGCATAATTAAATGCTCTTGCGACACCGCCTAGCATAATAGCGCCACCGGAAATGCCTAGATCAAATGCAGAGAAGAAGGTTGCATTGGCAGCGCCTCGTCGACTTGGAGCGGCGCGATTGATCACCCAAGCTTGTAAAGAGGGCTGTATCGCTCCCATTCCGAAGCCAAAGAAAAAGGCAGCGAATGAGAGGTGCAAGGTTGAAGTGGCATAGGACAGGAGCAAGACACCGGTCAGAGAGAGCAATGCGCCAGGAAGCAAAACATAGATATGGCCTTTTTTATCAAACAGCCGACCGGATAAAGGACGAATCAGGAATGAACTGATGGCATTGATCAAAAAGAACCAGCCTACATTTTGAATCCCCACTTCAGTTCCAAACAAGGTAATAAAACTGACGATTCCTCCGTAAACCAGCCCTAATAGTCCCATCAATACGGAAGGAAACAGTGAGCTGCTTTCCACGAGCCTTGCCATAATCGAACTGGACTGGCTATGGAATCCCTCAAATTTTGGTAGCTTGATGAGCAAGAGGGCCGTAAGGGAAAGAAAGGTGCTGACGGCTGAGAAACCTAAAACAGCGGTAAAGTCAAACTGATTCATAAGCCCGATTCCGATGAATGGCCCCAAAGCACCCGCAATCAGGGAGGCAAATCCAAAATAACCGATTCCTTCTCCTCTTCGGGAAGCGGGAACCATATCGGAGGCCAGGGTTCCGAAGGCGGATGTTGCAATGCCCCAACCAATGCCATGTACGATCCGAACGAATAGAATCGATGGAATCGTACTTGCCCAGAAATAAAAGACCATAGCCAGAAAGCAGATGAATACGCCGATGGCTAGAATTATCTTTCTGCCAAGGGTATCGGAGGCTGCCCCTGAAAACGGGCGGATGAGTACGGCGGCAATGGTAAGTACACCAATCACTAAGCCTACGTCTGAACTATTGCCTTCATGCAAGGAAACAAACATGGGCAGTGTTGGCAGGAGGATCTGAAAACCAACTGCGGTAAACAGGTTGGCGATCAATAAAAACACAAAGGACTTCGTCCATAATATTTCCTTTTCCTGTGGTTGATCCATATGCTTTCCCCTCTTTCCCCCTGTACTCATACTGGTATGATGGGATCGTTCTATCTATTATTGATTCATGGTATTCTACCTATCATCTGGACAGGGAACCCCGGCTTAGTCGTTCGAAGTAGCAGAAAGTACTAGAAAGGACGGAACTGAAGTAGACAGTTCCGTCCTTTTTTGCGTGTTCTTGTCACAGGAAACTGTAGTTAACGCATATCCCGCGTAAACTGACCGATTTTGCTATCCATATTTGAAATATGTTTGGTCAACCAATCAATTACCATTTGATTGGCATTGAGAATTACCAACAAACTACCGCCAGATGTGTTATAGTCGTTGCGCAGCTTTTCCAGCTCTCCAATAAAAGCGGTATGGGCTTTTTTCTGATCTTCGTATCCGGGATAACGTATGCTAAGCATGTACTTTTCTTCATCTGCGAAGTGTTTCTTTGTGTAGCTGTCGAGGAATGCAAGCATCTCTCCTATGTATTCTTTTGACTGTTTGTTTCTTCCTGCCTCAAAAAGCTTCTCAGCCTTTTCAAACCACATTTTGTGTTGGTCATCAATCATGGCTACGCCAACCGATAAATTTTGTGTCCACGGCATGAGTATCCCTCCCTAAAAATCGATCTATTCTGTTAGAATATATTTTAGGATATATTAAAATATGGTAAGATTCAACTCTAAATCCTAAGTAAACCAATAATTTTCCTGACTACCTCGATCAAAGACCTGAAGAAACCAAGTTCTTCGGGAGACAGGAGTGCTCAATCCTTACATTATCCTTTGCCTTTGTTGGAGAGAATTCTGCCCTTGCGATATGCGAGCGTGCATTAGGGAAAACATGTCTAGTCTTTTTAAGGGAACTATTGTAAAATAGAAGAAACTATGCCGTTCTACATGAAATTGGAGGTTCTCGTTATGTTACGCAACTATCAAAGACTTTCCGTCCTGATTGCTTTGTTCTTTGTGTTATCCTCTTGTGCCGCAACCGAACAACCACAAACGAACGAAGGAAATGATGCTACCATTACTGCAACGGATGGGAGCAAGGAATCTACGAATCCGAACGCCGGGACTGGCGAAACGGATCACCAGAATCCGATTGTAACCATTGAAATGGAAGATGGCGGCAAGATTAAGGCCGAGCTGTATCCGGATGTGGCGCCCAACACGGTCAATAACTTCATCAGTTTGATTCACAAGGGCTTCTATGATGGCCTGATCTTCCACCGTGTCATCCCCGGCTTTATGATCCAAGGTGGCTGCCCACAAGGCAATGGGGGTGGTGGCCCCGGCTATTCTATCCCGGGTGAGTTTCAGTCCAACGGAGTTGAAAACAAGCTTGCACACGAGCGGGGTGTCCTCTCTATGGCGCGCACCAAAAAGCCCAACACCGCCGGGAGCCAGTTCTTTATCATGGTTGAAAAAGCGGATAGCTTAGATGGTCAGTACGCCGCCTTCGGAAAGGTCATCGAGGGCATGGATGTGGTGGATCGAATCGTTTCCGTGGAGCGTGGGTTTCAGGATAAACCCACCGTCGATCAGCGAATGAAGTCGGTCACCGTAGAAACCTTTGGCGTTGAGTATCCTGAACCGACCACGGTAAAATGATACTTCTCTTTGCGAGATCTGTTATATCAACGGAAACCAAGGCCTGACAGGTTGCATTTCCAGAAAGCAGGGTTTCCTTAAATTGATTCTTTTGAAAAATGTGGTAAAATGGAATCATTACAACATGAGAGTGGAGGTACGATATGAAGTCGATTAAGCTAAAAGAGAACTTTTGGTGGACCGGAGTGGTAGACGAAACCCTTAAGGTATTTGATATCATCATGTATACCGAATTTGGCACGTCTTACAATTCCTATGTTCTCAAGACCGGGGGAACCACGATCCTCTTTGAAACCGCCAAAGCAAAGTTTCAAACAGAGTGGATGGAAACCATAAAGGAAGTCTGTGACCCTTCGGACATTGATTACCTGGTGATGAGCCATACAGAACCGGATCATGCGGGTAGTGTCGAGACACTTTTGGATCTGTCTCCGAATTTGAAAGTAGTTGGTACCTCCGCGGCGATTACCTTCCTCAAAGAAATCGTCAACCGCGACTTCTACAGCATTGCAGTGAAGGACAATCAGCGTCTGCAGTTGGGAGAGAAGAACTTGCGCTTCCTGGTGGTTCCAAATCTCCACTGGCCAGACACCATGTATACTTACCTCGAAGAGGACAAAACCTTAATCACTTGTGATTCCTTTGGTGCGCATTATGCCAACTCGGATGTGCTGCTCAGTCAGCTGGCCGACAAAGAGGGATACCAAAAGGCCGCAAAATATTACTTTGACTGCATCATCGCGCCCTTCAAGCCTTTTATGGCCAAGGCCTTGGCACGAGTGAAACCACTCGACCTTGATCTGATCTGCACGGGGCATGGTCCCGTTCTGGACGAGCACTTAGATCGGGTTCTTGACTGGTACGAAGAGTGGTGCAACCTTCCGAATCCAAACACGAAGAAAACGGTGATCATTCCCTATGTTTCTGCCTATGGCTATACGAAACTTCTTGCTGAGAAGATTGCAGAAGGCATCCAGGAATCCGGTGATATTGACGTGCGCGCCTATGATATGGTGGAGGAAGAGCAAAGCAAGGTATTAGACGAGCTTTCGTTTGCCGACGGCATCCTGTTTGGAACCCCCACCATTCTGGGGGATGCACTCAAGCCGATTTGGGATCTAACGACCTCTATGTTTGCAGCGACCCATGGAAAGAAACTGGCTTCCGCCTTCGGCAGTTATGGTTGGAGCGGGGAGGGGGTCCCGCACCTGCTTCAGCGGCTCAGACAGCTGAAAATGAAGGTGGCGGATGATGGATTCCGAGTTCGGTTTAAGCCCAGTGAGGTGGATCTCATCAATGCTTTTGAGTATGGATATAACTTTGGCTGTGTTCTTCAAAACAAGGAGAACCCAAAGAAGAAGGCAAACCGCACCTTAGTGAAGTGCTTAGTTTGTGGCGAGATTTTCGACTCCTCCCTGGAACTTTGTCCCGTGTGTGGGGTTGGACCGGACAAATGGGTACAAGTGGAGCAAGAAGAGGTAGGCTTCCAGCAGAATTCGGAGAAGAACTATGTCATTCTGGGTGGAGGCGTCGCTGCTGTGTCCGCGGCAAATGCCATCCGAGAGCGGGATCGGAGCGGTGTCATCACCATGGTCTCAGCAGAACCCTATCTGCCAATCAATCGCCCCATGCTTACAAAATCCATGCTGGCCTGCTTGGAGCCGGAGCAAATTGCCATCTACGACGCTGCGTGGTTTCAAGAACATAATATTGCATTGAAGCTTGGACAATCGGCCAGCCGAATTGATCCCGAGTCCAAGCAGGTTACATTAGAAAACGGGGAAAGCCTCTCCTACGATAAGCTGATTTATGCCTTGGGAGCCGAAAGCTTCCTGCCGCCCATTCCGGGCCTGGATCAGCCGGAGGTTGTGACCGTAAGGCACATTGGGGATGTTGCGAAGATCAGTGCGCTTTTGGATCGCGTCAAGAATGTGGTCGTGATTGGCGGCGGTGTCCTTGGTCTGGAAGCAGCGTGGGAGATGAGAAAGGCCAAGTGCTCCGTCACCGTGCTGGAGCTTGCCCCGCAACTCATGGGACGACAGTTGGATGGGGACACGGCGCAAACTCTGATGGAGCTGGCAAAGGCACAAGGGATTGAAATCATGACCGGAGTAAAGATCGAGGGCATCGTGGGAACGAATGGGGTTTCCGGCGTTCAGTTGGGTGATGGCAGACTGATCGCAGCCGAGTTGGTCATCCTTTCCACGGGGATTACGGCCAATACGGCCTTAGCGCGAGAAGCTGGCGTTGCCCTTGAGCGGGCAATTCTGGTGGATGCCACCATGGCGACCAATGTGCCGGATCTATATGCCTGCGGCGATTGCGCGCAGTTCCAAGGGATCAACTATGCCATTTGGCCCGAGGCCCTGGAGCAGGGTCGAGTGGCAGGGGCGAATGCTGCTGGAGATGCGGTCACCTATCAGGGTATCTCGGCGGGTATGAGCTTTCATGGTATGGGTACCGCGCTCTATGCCATCGGGGATGCCGGGAAGGATTCCCAAAAGACGTATAAGACGGTGGAATTCCGGGATGACACAAAGCATGAATATGAGAAATACTGGTTTGTGAATGGTCAACTGACTGGCGCGATCTTGCTAGGCAATGTGGATAAACTTGCCTCCGTCACAGAAGCCGTTGAGCAACATAAACTGTTTTCGCGTATGTTTTAACTTAAAACACCTCCGGCTCTCGGGAGCCGGAGGTGTTTTTTCTGTTCTAGCGCAAATGTATTGGGTCAGGGACTCCGTTCCATGGCTTTTCGTTTGATGGATTGCACAAATCGGTGGGATGCAGGGGAAAGGGCTTGATCCTTTCGATAGACCAAGCAAAGCTCCCGATAGACCGGGGGAGTCAGCTCCTTGCGAATGAACTGATGTGTGGTTCCCCGGATTAACAGTTCCGGCAAGATGCTCATTCCAAGGCCTTGCTCAACCATGGCCATGACCGCATAGTCGTCTTTGGCGGAATAGGTGATCTTGGGCTGGTACGAGGCGGAATGTAAGGCCTCGAACAGCTCGCCATCCAAGGATTCCGGACGCAATATGTAGGCTTCGTTTTGCAGCGACGCCATGGAAAAGGTATCGGACTCCAAAGGATGATGTGCTGGAAAAATCGCAAGGAATTGATCCCGGAGCATGGGAATGACCTCAAAGGAGTTCCCTGTGGGGCGCCGCGAAAAGCCCAAATCCACGGTGCCATTCTGAAGCCAAGCTTCAATGTCTTGGTAGTTTCCTTGGCGCAGGTCAAACTGAATGTTGGGATGGTCTTCCATAAATTCCTGGAGCAAGTGCGGCAGCACATGGACGGAGACACTAAAGATGGTGCCAATGCGAATGGTGCCCATCTCCAGGCCTTGGAACTGCGCGGCATGCTGAAACAGGTCTTGGCTCAGCTGACAGATTTCACGTATCCTCGGAAGCAGGCTGTCTCCTTCCTCGGTGACGTGAACGCCATCTCGACGGCGCACCAAAAGAGGAACGCCAAGCTCATCCTCTAGACCGGCAATGATGTGACTGGCAGCCGACTGGGTGTAGCCCATCACATGCGCTGCCTTGGTCAGACTTCCTAAATCTACGGTTTTGAGAAATACCTCTAGGTTTTTGATGTTCAATCCGACCCACCTCCCGTTTACCCCCATTTTAGCATACTCGATGGCACCCGAGAAGGGAAGGATTGGAGAATTTCTTGCTCTTTCTGGCACAAGGATGGAGAGAGGACGTGTCACGCTAGGCGAAACACCGTCCTCTCTTCTGCATTGGTCTATAAATTGGTTTTCCCAAGAGCCCCAAATCCTTAGGATTGTTTTTGATACAGGGTATGAGCGAATACCGCTGCCCCCAAAGCGCCAATGACTTGGGGGTTAGCTGGAACATCGATGGCAAGCTCCAGCTGCTCGCTGATGGCAGCAACGAGGCTGTGATTCAAAGAGCCGCCCCCGGTCATCATCACGCGAGGCACCGCGCCAAGACGCTTTGCCATCCCGGAAACGCGCTTGGCAATGGAAAGAACCGCTCCCGAGGCGACATTTTCAAGGCTTACGTTGTTGGATAGATGCGAAATTACTTCGGATTCGGCAAACACCGTACACATATTACTAATTGGAACGGGGTTTTGTCCTTTGCCAGCCAGTGCGGAGAGATCCGAGATGTGACAGTCCAAAACCCGGGCCATCACCTCGAGAAAGCGCCCTGTGCCAGCGGCACACTTGTCATTCATGACGAAATTTTCAATCCCGCCCGACTCATCTAGTCGGATGACTTTGGTGTCCTGTCCACCGATGTCGATTATAGTTCTCACGTCGGGCTGAAGAAAGCGCATGCCCTTGGCATGGCAGCTGATCTCGGTAATCTGCTTGTCGGCTCCTTTGTAGTTCATTCGTCCATATCCCGTGGCCACGGTGTACAGGACGGAGTCTGGGGAGCGCTTTGTAGCGGCAAAGGCCAACTGCAATACCTCTTGTACGCCACGGGTGCCGGTTCCCAGTGGATAGACCTCGGCAGCCAGAATGTTCTTTTCTTCGTCGAGAAGGACGGCTTTGGAGGAGGAAGAGCCAATATCAATCCCCAAAAACATCATAACACCTTCCATTCCAGAAAAAGTAGCAAGGATTACAACTTCGTTTCCAGAAATCCTTGGATGCGGGTGCGAAGCTGCTCTACCGAGTCCACGTGCTGGTCGATTTCTATGCTGAGCATGGTCACCCCC
Organism: [Clostridium] viride DSM 6836; assembly: GCA_000620945.1. Taxonomy (GTDB): domain Bacteria; phylum Bacillota; class Clostridia; order Oscillospirales; family Oscillospiraceae; genus Evtepia; species Evtepia viridis. Next base: position 117,201 of record JHZO01000007.1, read on the forward strand.
CGCTCGCTCAAATCTTTTTGCACTAAGGGCTGATCAAAGGCTTCGGGATCGCAAAACTTGGTGAGGCAGAAGAGGACGGCATCGGCGCCATGGGAGATGGCCATGTCCGCCAGGAGCGTTCCGCGAGGCTTTTTGGGTTCGTAAAGAACCGAGGCGGCCTGTAAGTCTAAGAAGCGGTACGCAAGCTTGGAGGCAGGTGAGCCGCTCTCCCGGGTTTTGGTGCGGAACTGCAAGGATTCCTGGCAAAGAAGATCATCGACGATGGCGATCTCCAACTCAACCAAGAGATCCAAGACCGATTCAGAGTCAATCATAATCCCCGTTGCCACCATTCGTGTCCCATGGAAGTCTTCCTTCGGCTGTTTCTTAAGCTCACTTAGGAGGGCGGATAGCGTTTCGGTATACTCTTCCTTGTCCATATAGTACGCAGCTTTGATGAGGTAATGCCGGGTTTTGGCGTTGATGGTTTGTAAGTAGTCCGGTACCGTCTGGATGAAATCCATCATCGTAGCCCGGTACTTTTCATAAATGGCAATGGCTTTTTGCAGCGAAATTGGGGTAGCGGAAGGATCCTGCAAGGCCTTCAGTGCGTCAGATAGATAGGAGAACTCACTCAGAAGCTGTTCGTGTGCGCCGGAGAGGGTTCGGTTGTGGGGAATGGTCACACCCAGGATGGGTACGTGAGGAAGCGCCACCTTCATATTTTCGCACATGCATTTTAGCGTATCGCATTGAGAAGGAATTAAAATGGCGCGCAGAACATCATAGGACCCCAGCATGGCCAGCTCCATATTGGCGCGCATGATGGAGCAGCAAAAGCTTTGCAGGTATTTGTCCGCATGGGAAAATCCAGAGACGCCACCCCAAAGGCCCACCGGAAGGAATCCTGCGGCGTAGACCAGTTCCTCTGGCAGGAAGAGTGGGAAGAGCCCCACGGCAGGCTTTTGGGTCCTTTGCATGGAGCGCCGAATGGTCTGGGCTGGATGATAGCCGGCATCGTAGAGTTCCTGAATCAGATCGTGTACCTTTGCCATGATTAGTCCCTTCCTTTCTTTCGTTTGGACTCCTCCATCATCTCGGCCAGTGCTTGCATGCGCGTTTCATACTGTGCTTCGGAGAAGAGCCTAGGATCGGTTTGATCCCCGTCAAAGATGACGGAGGGGACGCCACATTCCTCGTAGATGCGACGTTGGAGTTCATATTGACGGAAATCCATCAGCTTACAGCTTCGATTGGAGTGAAATACAATGCCGTCCAGCTGGAACTTGCGGGCTAAGCTCACCATGTTCTCCACGTCGTAGTTGAGGTTGCGGTTGGGGTAGACGTTCATGGAATAGGCCTTGGCCATTCCCTCGATGTCGCCGGTCTCATAGGTGACGGTCCAGGACTTTGGATAGGTGGAGGTCACCACGTTCATGCCCAGGTTTTTCAAGGTCTTATAGTTGTGATTCAGATAGGGCCAGCAGGCAATGCCATCCCAGAGAATCCGGTAGCGTTCCTCTCGGTCATTCCAGGGGCCTTGCCCGAGTTTGACCTTTTCGGCCAATTCATCGTGCCAAAGCTGGAAGAGAGCACGGCCCTCCTGGGTGCCTCTGGCAAAGACGATGATGGCCATATAGTTAAAGAGGTCAAAGCCGTTTAAGGGGGAGGGGGTATGGATCGCCATGTCGGTGGCTTTTTTCCACCACTCGGAGGTTTCGTTGGAGATTTTCATGACCTCTTGCAAGCGATCAAAGTCGAATGATTTTCCCGTGATTTCCTCCAATTGCTCAATGGCGTGATAGATTTGCGCTTTCATGTACTTGGCATTATGCTCCTGCACCTCATCGGTGTGGTTAAAGGGCGTATCGAACATAATGAGGGGAATGTTCAGCTCCTTAGAGAGGTTTTCATACCACTTGATCACCGTATGGCAGATATTGCTGGTGCAAAGGAGAAGATCCGGTAAGGGCATATTTTCTGCCTTGCTGTGCCCCAGCTCGGTATACGCCAAGTTTACACGGGCATAGGAGCACAGATCGGAGGAGTAGCCCATGGATTCCGTATGTTCAATGAAGGTGGGAGAGTCCTTTCGTGCTCCAAGGGCCGCCGCGTGATTCTCCGGATACAAGGTAACAATATCCATGGTGGTCAAAAGCTCCTGGGGTGCAATGGAGGTGCTCCAGCAAACCAATTTTCCGCTTTCTTTTGCCTGATATGCTTCTTCGTAGTGTCGCTTGAGCATCTGGTTCATCAATTCTCTTGAGGTGACCGGTGTTTTCTCACTTCCCATAGCAAGCACTCCTTTTTCTAGTGACCCATCGGCGGAAGACGGGCCTTTCCGTTAGTATATATTCTAGAACACCGGCTGTAAAACGACTCTTTCTAAGAAGGGTCATGAAAACTATTCATGACCTCAGGGTCGAAAAGAAGGCATACCCAGTAAGGACTCGATTTTCTAAGTTGTCAGGCTGCATAAGCCCTGAAAAAATGGGTTTCCGGAGAGAAAAGAGAACATCACCAGAAAAAACATGTTTCTATTTTACTTAACTTATTGTAATATAGAGATAGAATAGTCCTATTTGGCATATAAAAACGGGTGAGAAAGGGAGTGACTAAGTCGTCGCGTTCCACCGAATCAAAACAAAGGGGGAAGGTCAATGGGGAAACATACCTTGTTAAAACGAATGATACCGGCTGTCCTATGTGCATTGGCTATTTTTATCATTGCAGCGTTTGGTGCACATGTTTTTATAGAGGAAACCACCGAGGATATCAACCAACAGCAACAACAGTTTTTAAGTGAGATCGCCACGCAGAATGCGCGAAGCGTGCAACGAACCGTACAAATGAATTTGGACGAGTTGAAGATCATTGCCAACATTCTAAACCATGAGGGGACCTTTCGTCTGGACCATGTGATGGGACTGCTAAAGCTCGAAAATAAGCGATCCTCCTTTAAGCGAATGGGCTATGCCAATTTAGAGGGGGATGCGCTCACAACGGATGGTGAGGTCTTTAGCATTGCGGATCGAGATTACTTTTCCCAGGCCCTGGGAGGGCAGGGGAGTATCTCCGATCGACTCACGGATAAAACGGACGGAGGTTCCATCAACGTCTATGCGGTGCCCTTATATCATCAGGACACCTTAGAAGGAGTTCTGTTCGCAACGAGCGAGACAAGTGAATTTACTAATCTCCTAAGCACGCCGCTCTTTGACGGTCAGGGCTTTTCCTATGTCATTACAGAGGATGGTACACCAGTGGTCTTTTCCGAGAATCATCAAAAGTTTTCTGAATTCGAGAACTTCTTTGAGGAAATTCGGATGAATGAAGACGGAGAAGAAACAATGCGCCAATTAAGAGAAGATATGCAGAACAAGAAAAGCGGCATCCTCGAGTATCAACGGGATCACGTTGCTCGGATCGGAGCTTACTCTAGCGTGGAAGTCAACGATTGGTACGTGGTCTCGGTAGTACCAAAGGAAGTGATCTCACAGAATGCGTATCAAATTGTTCTGCGTAATGTCTCGATTGCAGTGTTTACGGCAGTCATGAGTGTGGGATTGATCCTGTTCATCCTGATTCAAAACGCAAAGAATCGAACCCGCTTGGAACGCATTGCCTACTATGATGAACTCATTGAGATGCCGAACTTTAATTCCTTTCAAGAACAAGCGCAACGAACCCTGGAGGAACGAGCGGAGGATCAATTCAGTTTTGTGAAACTGGATGTCGATAAATTTAAGCTGATCAACGATCGCTTTGGCTTTGCGGAAGGGGATCGTGTGCTCAAAAACATGGCGAAAGCCCTTCGCGATGTGGTCAAAGAGGAAGACGAGTTGTTTGCTCGCGTGGCCGTGGATGAGTTCATCTTGATGCTAAATGCAACGCAAAAAGACGAGCTAGAAGCGCTACAGCAACGGTTCATGGAGCGCTTTGATGCTTTGATGGGTCCGGCATTACGGTACTATGTTCGATTCCCGTCCGGACGCTACATCACCACCCCGGGAGAGTGCTCCATGAAGGATATTTTTGAAAAGGTAAACTATGCGCATCGCCAAGCCAAATTGATGCCAGAGAAATCTGGGGTTTGGGAATTTCACTACGATGACGCTGAAAAGGCTAAGGCACTGCGCGAGACGGAACTGCAAGATAAAATGCACTCTGCCTTGGAACATCACGAATTTAAGGTGTATTTGCAGCCCAAATACGAACTCAAACACGAGACGATTGTCGGAGCGGAAGCTTTGGTTCGTTGGCAGGAGGCCAACGGAGATCTGGTCTCTCCCGCTGAGTTCATTCCGCTGTTTGAGCGCAATGGATTCATCATACAGCTGGACCTGTTTATGTTCGAACAGGTTTGTGCCATCCTTCGAGACTGGATGGAACGGGCGCAGCCCCTGGTCACCATTTCGGTCAACTTCTCTCGCCTGCATCTTTTGAATCCACATTTCATTGAAGAACTGGTTACCATCGCGGATCGCTATGTCATTCCTAAGGAATGCATCGAAATTGAGCTGACGGAAACCGTTGTTTTTGAATATATGGATCAGTTCGTAGAGGTCTTGGAGCAGCTGCATGAAGCCGGGTTTACCATGTCGATGGACGACTTTGGGGCAGGGCATTCGTCTTTAGGGCTTCTCAAAAACCTATCGGTGGATGCCATAAAGATGGATCGAAGCTTTTTCGCGAATAACAAACAGGAGCATCGAACCAAGACCGTGGTGGGGTGCGTCATTGATATGGCACAGAAGCTGAACATTCATACCGTGGCGGAAGGGGTGGAACAGGTGGAGCACATTTTGTTTCTGCGTGAAGTTGGGTGTGAAGTTGTTCAGGGCTACTACTATGCGAAACCCATGCCCGCCGAGGAGTTTAATCGGCGGCATGAGTTTCCTTGTAAGTCCGAGTGTGAAAGCCAAGAAACGATTAGAAGATAGAAAACAGGTGGCCGTTTGGCCGCCTGTTTTTTCGTTCTATGAACATGCATCAAGTAGGATTGTTTGTGGAATCAATATGCTTCAAAAACAAAGAAAAAACACCCGAAATCCGAAGATATCAGGTGCATTTCTGGTGGAGACAACAGAACTCGAATGTATTAAACCATATGTTTCACAATGCTCTTAAATACTTTATTGTATTGCGTGGTGATACCTTCTATTTGTCAAAAACCTAGCAATTCCAATGGTTTGATGCACTCTGAATTCAGAAATATAGTAAACACAATGACTTTTCAATCAGAGATGCAAAAATAGTTTTCTAAGCATTTTTTAGATGATTTTTTGGATGTGAAACAGCCTGATTTCCTGACATTACACTTCGCTGCTAGAATATTTTTCATATTTGCTAGTAGCAGAAGATAACAACACTTAACATTTGCAATCTGCTATGAGGTCAATAGCTTTAAGAGCTCAACTCGTGAACCTATGCCTAACTTTTTATAACTATTGTAGATAGTTTTTTTGACGGTACCTTCAGAGATATTTAGTTTGTTTGCGATGTAGCGATTGGTATAACCATTTGCTACATAGCTTATTATTTCTTGTTGGCGAGTTGATAGGGTAGTAGATTCTAAATTGATATGCACAACAGGCTTTTCTTCTTTAGATAGAACAACCATAAATACGTTTTCTTCTGGCCTATAGAAGGTCGTTATTTCAAAAAAAATAGCCTCTCCTATATTACTATTTAAGTTGATTTTTCCGTTTTCTTTAGAAAGTGATATAAGGCACTGTTGAAATGGACTGCTGTTTATTAAAGAATTGACTTTTATGTCGGTTTCGCTTAGTAGTTTCTTAAAGTAAGAATTACATCCGACGATATATGGATCATGCTCATTTACGATACTAATTTCACAAACACCGAATTGATCGGATTCTGGATAGATTGAACTCGATAAGTTTAATTTCTTTTGCAATACTTTGTATTTGTCCGCAGAAATCCTTTTTGCATATAGGATTACTTTTGTTTTTGCAAAAGGAAATAAGTTGATATCAAAAAAGAACGATTCACCATGATAATGCAATTCATCTAAAAAATGAATTACCTTATTGCTCTGTAATGCTTTGTTATACACTTTTTTATTTAGAATGTTTGTACAGTGATAGGTAATAGCACTAATATCTTTGCCAATAAAGGAATTTAGACCAATGCTTGAGTCAGGATATATGGAATCAATGGTAAATAAGTTGTTTTCTAATTCAGCTTGCAAGGTAATTAGGATGAACTCCTCCTGCTGAACCACAAAATGATTGAATAGTTCATGATTTTCCAAAGGGGCTTGATATAAATGCTCCGCTATTACTTTTTTTCCAATACCAAAAAGTGTATTATCAATAACCTCAATGGTAGTATCCCAAGCAATGGAGGTATCTTCAAACTGAGCTATATATGAAATTAAACCACGCTCTTTCCATTCTGGAAAACGTTGGTGCCATCGAGCGGCATGTTCTGATGGCATAACATCATAGAGGCTTTTTCCAACACATTGCTCCGAAAAATCGTACAATCTGCAGTTTGTGCTATTGCTAGAAATGATGATTAGATTTCCCTCAGTAGTCATTTTGAACGTAAAAATTCGATAGTCTTCGTTGTCCCAGTATTTGGATATGGCTTCTGTCGTATAACGCAGCATGTAGTCACCTCAAATACATAGTGGTAGTATTTATTCTATACTATTTTTCAAAATTTTACAAGATATAACCAACGAAAGTGGTACTGGTCAACTTAAGTATCATTGAAATTGGTACTAACTGGATTATACTTTGAACTAAGTGCAAACACTTAACAGAAGAAAGGGAGGACTTAGACATGAAGAAACAAATTGCTGGATTTTTAGCAGCAACCATGCTCACAACTTTGACCCCAACGGTAGCGTTAGCGTCCAACTATACGGACATGCCAGCCGATTGGTCAAAATCTGCGCTAGAGGCTGCCATCAGCAATGGGTTGCTTAAAGGCGACAATGGAATGATTATGCCAAGTGCATTTTTAACCAGGGCGCAAATGGCAACCATGGTGAATCGAGCATTTGGCACCACGGAAAAAGCTTCCTTAAGCAACTTTGTGGATGTTCCAAGCTCCGCATGGTACTACGATGACATGGCCAAAGCCGTACATATGCAGACCTTTATGGGTAGCGGGAATCAATTGAATCCTGACAACTTTATCACGAGAGAGGAAGCTTTTACGGTATTAGCCCGTGCTTTTAAGTTGTCCGATGCAAGCGGCACGGCACTCAATAGCTTTTCCGACAAAAATTCTGTTAGCAGTTGGGCCGAAGGTGCAGTTTCGGCTTTGGTGTCTGCAGGCTACGTTTCGGGATTCAACGGTCAGATTAATCCGAAGCAAAACATCACCCGAGCCGAGTTTGCTAAAATCATGGACAACCTAGTGAATACCTATATCTCCAAAGCAGATACGTATTCAAAGGATGCTAAGGGTAATGTTATGGTTAACACTCCAGGTGCAGTCCTGAAGAACATGACTATTACTGGGAACTTGATTATTGGTGATGGCGTTGGTAACGGAGACGTAACCCTTGAAAATGTTGTGGTTACTGGTACAACCATCGTTCGTGGTGGTGGTGTACACTCCATTCGAATCACAGGCAACTCTGATCTTAAGAACATTGTTATTGTTCGGGTGGACGGCGAAGTTCGAGTGTATGCTGAGAATGGAACCCAAGTTGGTACTGTTGTAGTTGACGGCAAAGATGATGTGCTAATTGAAGGTAAGGTTGGAGAAGTCAAGGTTGAGGCGCCCAATATTACAGTAATTGCAAAAAATGCTACCATTGGATCAGCAATCCTGAACGGAGATGAATCCAAGATTATTGTAAACGACAAAGTATCGATTACTTCTGTTGTTATGAATGCAAAAAGCGGTGAAGTTGTCGCTGAAAAGGGTTCAACCATCAAAGAAGTGCTTGCAAACCAAGAAGGTGCTAAGATTAGCGGTACCGGTACCGTAAGCGCAGTTAAGGCAAACGCAAACAATGTTGTGGTTTCCACACCCTCTACCTCTGTTACGGCAGCACAGGGCACCACTGGTGTCATGGCTGGTACGAGCAAGGTAGAAGCTGGCAAGACATCAACTTCCGGATCTTCCACTACTAGCGGAGGTGGTGGCGGCGGCGGTGGTTCTTACTCGACCCCCGTTAGTGCTATTACTGTTACTGCTGGAAATGCTGTTGTTGGACAGATACTGACGGCAGGAATAGTAACAGCCTCATCGGGAACGCCGACAGTAAGCTATCAGTGGATGAGTAGTGCTAGTTCTGATGGCACATATACAAATATTGATGGAGCAACATCAAGCACTTATACACTTGTTGCTGGTGATGCAGGGAAGTATATAAGAGTTAAAGCAACTGGTACCGGAAGTTATAGTGGCACTGTTACTAGTACTGCGAAGGGGCCGGTATTGAC
>JHZO01000008.1 GCA_000620945.1 [Clostridium] viride DSM 6836
GAACAAGTTTTCGGACAAGGGAAAGATGTGCTTAGTGGCGGACGGGTGAGTAACGCGTGAGTAACCTGCCTTGGAGTGGGGAATAACACATCGAAAGGTGTGCTAATACCGCATGATGCAACGGGATCGCATGGTTCTGTTGCCAAAGATTTATCGCTCTGAGATGGACTCGCGTCTGATTAGCTAGTTGGTGAGGTAATGGCTCACCAAGGCGACGATCAGTAGCCGGACTGAGAGGTTGACCGGCCACATTGGGACTGAGACACGGCCCAGACTCCTACGGGAGGCAGCAGTGGGGAATATTGGGCAATGGGCGCAAGCCTGACCCAGCAACGCCGCGTGAAGGAAGAAGGCCCTCGGGTTGTAAACTTCTTTTATTCGAGACGAAACAAATGACGGTACCGAATGAATAAGCCACGGCTAACTACGTGCCAGCAGCCGCGGTAATACGTAGGTGGCAAGCGTTATCCGGATTTACTGGGTGTAAAGGGCGTGTAGGCGGGACTGCAAGTCAGATGTGAAATTCCAGGGCTCAACTCTGGACCTGCATTTGAAACTGTAGTTCTTGAGTGATGGAGAGGCAGGCGGAATTCCGAGTGTAGCGGTGAAATGCGTAGATATTCGGAGGAACACCAGTGGCGAAGGCGGCCTGCTGGACATTAACTGACGCTGAGGCGCGAAAGCGTGGGGAGCAAACAGGATTAGATACCCTGGTAGTCCACGCTGTAAACGATGGATACTAGGTGTGGGGGGACTGACCCCTTCCGTGCCGCAGTTAACACAATAAGTATCCCACCTGGGGAGTACGATCGCAAGGTTGAAACTCAAAGGAATTGACGGGGGCCCGCACAAGCGGTGGAGTATGTGGTTTAATTCGAAGCAACGCGAAGAACCTTACCAGGGCTTGACATCCCTCTGACCGGTCTAGAGATAGGCCCTCCCTTCGGGGCAGAGGTGACAGGTGGTGCATGGTTGTCGTCAGCTCGTGTCGTGAGATGTTGGGTTAAGTCCCGCAACGAGCGCAACCCCTATTGTTAGTTGCTACGCAAGAGCACTCTAGCGAGACTGCCGTTGACAAAACGGAGGAAGGTGGGGACGACGTCAAATCATCATGCCCCTTATGTCCTGGGCTACACACGTACTACAATGGCGCTTAACAGAGGGAGGCAATACCGCGAGGTGGAGCAAACCCCTAAAAGGCGTCCCAGTTCGGATTGCAGGCTGAAACCCGCCTGTATGAAGTTGGAATCGCTAGTAATCGCGGATCAGCATGCCGCGGTGAATACGTTCCCGGGCCTTGTACACACCGCCCGTCACACCATGAGAGTCGGGAACACCCGAAGTCCGTAGCCTAACAGCAATGAGGGCGCGGCCGAAGGTGGGTTCGATAATTGGGGTGAAGTCGTAACAAGGTAGCCGTATCGGAAGGTGCGGCTGGATCACCTCCTTTCTAAGGAGAATAAGGCAGACAACATGATCTGTTCTTATGTCCTGGTCAGACGTTTCTGGATGTGTTTTGAGTTCATTGTTTAATTTAGAGGGTGCAGGCAATGCACAAGCTCAACTCGGGGGTATAGCTCAGCTGGGAGAGCACCTGCTTTGCAAGCAGGGGGTCATCGGTTCGATCCCGATTATCTCCACCAGGCTCCACGGAGTGGGCTTCGTGGAGCCTTCTAAAAGAAGAAGAGGGAAATGGGCCCATAGCTCAGCTGGCTAGAGCGCACGACTGATAATCGTGAGGTCGGTGGTTCGAGTCCACTTGGGCCCACCACTTTCTACATAGAGCGTATTCGAGAATGGATGAGAGGATCTAAGCCATTAGATGTTCTGATCTGGTTTCGAAAGAGACTGGAAGACGCACCTTGAAAACTGAACAATATGATGAAAAGTATGAAGAGCAAGCAGCAGAAGAGGGCACTCTTAGAGTGCAATTTTTAATAAGCAATTGTGGAAACTTTAATCTAGGGTAACACACAACAAATAGCTAAAAAACTTCTTTTGAAATGCCTGCATAATTCTTATTTATTTCGAGAACCAGAGTTTTCTTTATAGAAAACGATTAGGTCAAGCTAATAAGAGCGCAAGGGGAATGCCTTGGCATCAGGAGCCGATGAAGGACGTGACAAGCTGCGATAAGCTACGGGGAGCTGCAAATGAGCGTTGATCCGTAGATTTCCGAATGGGGAAACCCACTAGAGCAATACTCTAGTAACCTACGTTGAACAAAATAGGCGTAGGTGGGGAACCGTCTGAACTGAAACATCTAAGTAGGACGAGGAAGAGAAATCAACAGAGATTCCGAAAGTAGTGGCGAGCGAAATCGGAAGAGGCCAAACCGGTGGATTTATTCACCGGGGTTG